>NZ_CP108309.1:4800000-8603417 GCF_045040875.1 Streptomyces sp. NBC_00012
CCGTCCGCGAACCACTTCGCGAAGGGCGGGTTGCTCCAGTCGAGCGTCTCGGTCGGCTCCGTGGCCCAGGTCAGGCGACGGGCCTGCTCGGCCCAGAAGCCCAGCCGGTCCGCCTCGGCCTGCTCGTACGCCTCCGCCTTGACGTTGGCGTTCGCGGCCAGATCGGCAGGCGGTGCGAACCGCCGCTCCTCACGAAGCAGATTGGCCAAGCTTTCGTTGCTCACGACATCTCCCATTCCCAGGGTGTCCGTTGTGTCCCGGGGCATAGCTCATCAGGCCAAAGGCCGGGTGACAAGTGTCTGCCCGGAATTGGTTTAGACCTGTGTCTCGTGTATTGAGACACGGTCCCGCATCCACGTGCGGCGCGACGCGGTGCGGCGCAGTGCGGAGGGGAGCTGTGCAATGCGCCGCGGAGCGACACGGAGCGGTGCGGAGGCAGGACCACAAGGTCTCACGGACCCGGGGCGAATTCGGTTCAGGCGCCCGTGCGTTCCAACTCGCCGGAACCGGGGACGTCGCCGGGGTCCACGCGGTCGAAGACCTCGTCCAGCTCCAGCCCGCTGCTGGCCCCCTCGGTCAGCAGATAGGCCTGTGCCTCGCCCACATGGAAGTACATGCCGTGCAGCTGGATCGTGCCCTCGGCGAGCCGCCGGGCCACCGATTCGTGTGCCCGCAGATGGTCCAGCTGCTGGACCACATTGGTGAGGCAGAGCTGCTCCAGCGCATCGGTCGGCAGCCGTCCGGAGATCCGGGCCCAGGCGTGGTGCCGGGACGCCATCCGCTTCAGGCTCGGCAGCCCATGTCTCAGCCACCGCCACAGGGACGTGGTCGGAGTCTCCTGATCCGGTTCGGCGCCGAGCAGTGCCTGCATGGCTCCGCAGCCGGAGTGTCCGCAGACGGTGATGGACTCCACCTTCAGCACGTCCACCGCGTACTCGATCGCCGCTCCCACCGAGTGGTCCCCCGACTCGGCGTTCGGCAGGGGTACCAGATTGCCGATGTTCCGCACCGTGAACAGGTCGCCCGGGCCGCTTGCCGTGATCATGCTGGTGACGAGGCGGGAGTCCGCGCAGGTGATGAAGAGCTGGGACGGGCGCTGGCCCTCGATGGCCAGACGGGCCAGCTCGTCGCGCACCAGCGGGGCGGTGTTGCGCTGGAACGAACTCAGACCGTTGATCAGCCGATTGCCGCCGGTCGGGCGGAGGAGGACTGCGGGAGTTGGTTCACGATCCGGGGCAGCGGCGTTGTCCGGGGTGCCGGGGGCTGTGTCGTGGGACGCTCCGTGGCTCGCTCCGTGGCTCGCTCCGTGAGCCGCGTCGTGGGTCGTTCCGTGGGAGGTGTGACGGTCGGTGGGGCTGGTGCGGCCGGTGGTGTCGACGATGCCGGTGGTGTGGGTGTTGCCGGGGAGGGCACCGGTGGACGGTTCGCCGGGGCCGTGGTCCGCTCCGGGCGTACGGCCGGGTTCGTCGTGGCAGTGGTGGTTGCGCCACGGTGTCCAGGGGCGGCAGCAGGAGTGCGCCGCCGAGGCGGGCTCCGCGATCCGGCCGCCGGATCTGCCGGTGAACACGACCTTGCCGCCATGGGCGGTCTGGGCATTGCTCCAGTCCTGGATCGCCTCGTACGCCGCATGGTCCATGAAGAAGCCGTCCAGCTCGACGACGGCGTCCCCGCTCTGGGGCAGCTGGCCGAGCGTACGGCTGAGCCGGGGTACCGCGAGGAACGTCAACTGCCCGCGTACGACGACCAGATGCTGTCCGCCCTGATCGGTGACCGTGATCCGGGTCCGGGCCAGCCGGTGCAGGGCGACCGCCACTGCCACCGCGATGCCGATCGCCACGCCCTTGAGCACGCCGAAGAGGACCACGCCGGTGATCGTCGCCCCGTACACCAGGAATTCGTGGTGCCTGTGGACGTTGCGGATGTGGGCGAAACTCACCATCTGGATCCCGACCATCATCACCAGCGCGGCGAGCGCGGCCAGCGGGATCCACTCCAGCACGGTGACCAGCAGCCCGGTGGCGAGCAGCACCCAGACGCCGTGCAGCACGGTGGAGGCACGTCCGGTCGCCCCGGCGCGTACGTTCGCTGAACTGCGCACCGCGCCACCGGACACGGCCAGCCCTCCCACCAGCCCGGACAGCGTGTTGGCGATGCCCTGGGCGCGCAGCTCACGGTCGAGATCGGAGCGTCTGGCGGGCAGGGCGAGGGATGCGGCAGGAACTGAGGGCGAAGGCGAGAGGGCGGGCGCCGATGCGGGTGCCGCAGGCGCGGGTGCCGGCGTCGCGTTGGACCCGGGCCGTGCGGCCGTTCTCTCGGCGGCGCGGTCGGCCGACAGTTTGTCCACGGCCACCGCGGCGAGCAGCGACTCCAGGCTGGCCACCAGCATCACCGTGAACACCGCGGTGGCCAGGGCGAGCACGGGGCCGTGCGGCATCTCCGGCAGGGCGTGCGAGCGCCATGACGGCAGATCGACCCGGGCGATCGAGGGCGCGACGATCGCAGCCACCGCCGTAGCGGTCACCACCGCGGCGAGGGCGGCCGGGATCCGTCGTACGGCCCTGCCGATCTCGCCCGGAATCCGTGGCCAAAGAATCAGGACGGCGATGGTCAGTACGCCGATGAGCGGAGCGGCCGGGCTCACTCGGCCCAACTGATCGGGAAGCGCGAGAGCGTTGGCGACGGCCGAGCTCTGCGGCGAGCCGCCGAGCACGATGTGCAGCTGGGCGAGCGCGATGGCCACGCCGATTCCGGCGAGGGTGCCATGGACGATGGCGGGGCTGACGGCGAGAGCGCTGCGCGCCGCCCGCAATGAGCCGAGCAGGATCTGGAGCAGCCCGGCGCCGATGGTGATCGCGCAGGTGGTGCGCCAGCCGTAGATCTGGATCAACTCGGCTGTGACCACGGTCAGTCCGGCGGACGGGCCACTGACCTGGAGTGGGGTGCCGCCGAGCAGTCCGGCGACGATGCCGCCGATCGCGGCGGAGATGAGGCCGGCTTCAAGCGGGGCGTCCATGGCGACGGCAAGGCCGAGCGACATGGGGACGGCGAGCAGGAAGACCGTGATCGATGCGGACAGATCGGCGCCCGCGATACGGAATCGACCGCCGCGCGGTGGCGGCGGGCTGTGTGGTCGTTTGACTCCCGAGGCGCGTGGTGGACGCGAACTACGGGATGTGCGGTTGTGACGAGTGGGGATGCAAGCAGACATGTTCCCGTCTCCTCCGGGGCAGCGCGGTCGCGGAATGTGGGGACGCGGCCGTGGGTCACGGCGTGCAGCGGCGGGATTTCTCAACTCTCAGTAAACAGATCGTAATGGAGAGTAAAGATCTACGTCCACACTTGCGATCAAATGGACCGCTCAATCACCTATTCAAGTGAATAAGCATCTTTTCATTCGATATGTCGCGCTGATCCCGACCGGACCGTGTGTGAACTTGACCGCGCCGTGTCGGCACTTCGACGCAATGAACCGCAAGGAAGAGGTGGGCGGATGATGGCTGCCACGACGAGAGCTGCCGCGAAGAGAGTCGTTACGGGGAGGCCCGCCGCGAAGAGGGCGGCCGCCGGGCGAGTCGCCCTGGGGGCTGTGGCCGTCGCGCTGACTGCGGGAGCGGCCGGGTGCTCCTCCGGTTCCGGTGCCGGTTCCGGAGCCGGAGGCCCGGCGGCTGCGAAGAAGGCCCCTACGGCGAAGAAGGCTCCCGCGGCGAAGAAGAAGGCCCCCGAAGCCGCGGCCGCCCCCAACAGCGTTCTCCGACTCATCGGCGACGGGTCCACCGCATTCACCGGCAGCCAGCCGAAGCAGCCTGTGGCCGAGCGCCTGGCGCCGGGTCAGAAGCCACCGCAGTTCGTGGTGTTCTCGTGGGACGGCGCAGGCGAGGACAGCCAGAAGCTCTTCTCCCACTTCCGCGAGGTCGGCAAGAAGTACCACGCGAACATGACGTACTTCCTCAGCGGCGTGTACATGCTGCCGGAGGGCAAGCGGGAGCTCTACGACCCGCCGAAGCGCAACGCCGGCAGCTCCGACATCGGCTTCAACGACACCGAGGGAATCCGGAACACCATCACCCAGGTACGCGGGGCCTGGGAGGACGGTGACGAGATCGGCACCCACTTCAACGGGCACTTCTGCGGTCCCGAGGGCGGCGTCGGGACCTGGTCCGTCGACCAGTGGAAGAGCGAGATCAACCAGGCCAAGTCCTTCGTGAAGAACTGGAAGACCAACGACCCGGGCCTCGAAGAGGAGAAGCCGCTTCCGTTCGACTACGACAGGGAACTCGTCGGAGGCCGCACCCCCTGCCTGGAAGGGCAGAAGAACATGGTGGCCGCAGCACGGACGATGGGCTTCCGCTACGACTCCAGCGGGGTCAACAACCAGGTCTGGCCGAAGAAGAAGGACGGCATCTGGGACCTCTCGTTGCAACTCGTCCCCATGCCGGGCCGCGAGTTCGAGACCCTGTCCATGGACTACAACTTCATGTTCAACCAGTCCGGCACGACGACGCAGGGCGACCCGGACATGCACGAGTACTGGGGCAACCAGATGCGCGACGGCCTGCTCCAGGCCTTCGACCGCTCGTACGACGGAAACCGCGCCCCGCTGATCACCGGCAATCACTTCGAGTCCTGGAACGGCGGCACCTATATGCGAGCCGTCGAGGACACCATCGCGACGGTCTGCACCAAGGAGGGTGTCCGCTGTGTTTCCTTCCGGCAGCTGGCCGACTGGCTGGACGCGCAGGACCCCGCGACGCTGGCGAAGCTCGGCACGCTCGATGTCGGCCAGGCACCTGAGAAGGGGTGGCCCGCCTTCCTCGACGGAGCGGGGACTTCCGGAACCGGCCGGGCAGTGGGCACCGGCAAGGCTCACGCGGGGCCCGGGGAAGACAGGTCCGGCCGCTGAGCTGCGCGGCCTCCGGCCGTGGCCGGCGTGTCATGCGCCGGACGGGCCAGGTAGCGGGGACGCGTGTCGAGAGCCGGACGGGCCGGCCACGACCGGAGGCCGCGTGCCGGGCGCCGGACGGGCCGGAGACCCGATCCTGTCCGGCGCTCGAAGGTGTGACGGCTTCCGCCGGAACGACGAACCCGTCCGATGGGGTGCCGAGGGCTCAGGCAGGCTGAGCGGCGCCGTCCTGTGCGTACCGCTCGTCGAGCACGAAGGCGGGGTCGACCTGGGCAGCCAGATCGGCGCCCGTCTTCTCGTTGCCCCAGCTCTCCGCGTTCTTCAGATGGAAATGGACCATCTGCCGCGTGTAGCGCCCCCAGTCCCGCTGTTCGTAGGAGTCCTCGGCGGCGTTCTGCAGCGCCTGCAGAGCCATCCGGTTGTCCGCCTCCAGCAGCTCGAATCGAGCGGGGCGGCCCTTCTCCATCGCCCGTACCCAGTCGGAGTGCCCGACGCTGACCAGCAGGTCGTCGCCCACCTCGGCGCGCAGGAACTCCAGATCGTCCTCGCCCTGCACCTTGTTGCCGATGACCTTCAGAGCGACCCCGAAGTCCCGCGCGTACTCCTTGTACTGGCGGTAGACCGAGACGCCCTTACGCGTCGGCTCCGCGACCAGGAACGTCATGTCGAAGCGGGTGAACATCCCGGAGGCGAAGGAGTCCGAACCTGCTGTCATGTCGACGACGACATAGTCGTCGGGGCCGTCGACGAGATGGTTCAGGCAGAGTTCGACCGCGCCGACCTTGGAGTGGTAGCAGGCCACGCCCAGATCCGACTCGGTGAACGGCCCGGTGGCCATCAGCCGGATCTCCCCGTCGTCGAGCCGGACCGTGCGCGCGCAGGCGTCGTAGATCGGGTTGTCCTCGCGGACCCGCAGCAGCCGTGAGCCCTCGCCGGGTGGAGTCGTCTTGATCATCGTCTCGACGGAGGCGATGCGGGGATTGCTGCCGCGCAGATACTTCTTGATCAGAGGCAGGTGCGCCCCCATGGCAGGCAGTGCGGCGGCCTCCTGGTCGTCGAGGCCGAGCGCGGCCCCGAGGTGCTGGTTGATGTCGGCGTCCACCGCGACGACATGGGCTTCATTGGCGGCGAGGTGGCGGATGAAGAGCGAGGACAGCGTCGTCTTGCCGCTGCCGCCCTTCCCTACGAAAGCGATCTTCATGTTCACCTAGGGTAGCGGCGCGATCGCGGTCTGCTGTCACACTTCGTGAAGAAGGCCACTCCCGGGCGGTATCGGTACAGGGGACGCGTAGCCTCGCTACTTATGAGTACGCCTGCCCCTGATCCGCTCGCCGCCCTGGGCACCCTGCCGGGGGTCGCCGACGCGGTGGACTCCGTACGCAAGGCCGTCGACCGGGTCTACGGTCACCGCGTCATGCGACGCCGCAGCAATGAGGTCACCGCGGAGGCGGCGCTGCGCGGCGCCCGTGGCTCGGCTGCGCTGTCGGGCGCCGACTGGAACCTGGAGGAGGTGCGCCGGCGCAGCGACTTCAGTGGTGACGGCGAGGCGCATGTGATCGGGGCGGCCCTGCGGCTGACTGCCGAAGCGGGCCAACTGCTCTCCATCTGGCGGCAGTCACCGCTGCGGGTGCTGGCGCGACTGCATCTGGTCGCGGCCGGTGGAGCGGCACCGGACGATGCCGTCGGCCGGCCGAGGCTGGCGGGCGAGCCCGTGGACGAGCCGCTGGTCGAGGCGCCACTGCCGGATGCCGACGAGGTGGCCGGGCGACTGGAGGGACTCTCCGGGCTGATTCTTTCCGGCACTTCGGCGCCCGCGCTCGTGACGGCGGCGGTCGTGCACGGTGAACTGCTGGCCCTGCGCCCGTTCGGTTCGTACAACGGTCTCGTCGCGCGGACCGCCGAGCGGATCGTGCTGATCGGGAGCGGGCTCGACCCCAAATCGATCTGTCCCGCCGAGGTGGGCCATGCCGAGCAGGGGAAGGCGGCGTACGTCGCGGCGTTCGAGGGCTATCTGTCGGGGACGCCGGAGGGGATGGCGGCCTGGATCGCGCACTGCGGTCGCTCCGTGGAGCTGGGTGTCAGGGAGTCGACGGCTGTATGCGAGGCGCTGCAGCGCGGAGCTGCGTAGAACCACGCGGAAGTCGCGCTGAACGCTGAAGGCGTGGAAGGCACGCAAGGGGGCGGGCGATGGGGAAACGGCTTGGTTCCGTGGCCTGATTCCGGCCCGAGTATGCGAGGCCGTCGGGCGCCGTTCTCGTGGTGTGCATCACGATAAATCCACCGAAGTAACTTCATCGTGGTAACTCGCGAATTGTCTTCACCGCGGTGACCTGTCGCGTCGACTTCACTGCCCGACAAAAGGGTTGCGGCGGTACCGTCCTCGGTACCGCCGCTGGCACGTCTACCCAGTTACCATGCGTCCTCGATATATGCCCATCAGGTCGGGATGCTTTGCCCGTTCCCTGGTGCGGCTGGCCCGTAATCGACGGGTCGACGTCGCGTGGGTGCTCGGTTTTCATGCTCGGTCCGTGGGGCCGTCTCTGCGTTACAGGTAATCCTCTCGGATGTCCTTGGTCTCGCGGGCCGTTGAGTCATTTGTACTCCAGAGCCGGGGTGAGCGGTAGTGCTGGCCGCACTTCTTTACTTTTGGGTTCAATTACGGGCGAGTTGGATATTTCGCGTCGGCCGTCGAGTTGGTGTGCCGGGCCGTCGCGGACAGGGTGCGTCAGGCGGAGGCCGCGGCGCGGCGGCGTGAGGTGTACCAGACCAGTCCCGCCGTGACGGCGGCCGCGCCCACCGCTGCCGCCGCGACCAATGCCGGACGTGGCGGCATTGAGAACGCGGGCAGCCGCTGCTTGAGCCGGACCGGCTGGTCGAAGACGAGAATCGGCCACTCTCGGAGGGTCGCCTCACGCCGCAGCGCGCGATCCGGATTGACCGCGTGCGGATGGCCGACCGACTCCAGCATCGGTACATCCGTGGCGGAGTCGCTGTAGGCGTAGCAGCGTGAGAGGTCGTACCCTTCGGACACCGCGAGGGCCCTGATCGCCTCGGCCTTCGTCGGCCCGTAGGCGTAGTACTCGACTTCTCCGGTGAAGCAACCGTCGTCGCCGACGACCATTCGGGTGGCGACGACCCGGTCGGCACCGAGCAGCTCGCCGATCGGTTCGACGACCTCGGCGCCCGAGGTCGAGACGATCACCACATCGCGTCCGGCGGTGTGATGCTCCTCGATGAGCGTCGCCGCTTCGTCGTAGATGATGGGGTCGATCAGCTCGTGCAGGGTCTCGGCGACGATTTCCTTCACCTGCTGGACGTTCCAGCCCTTGCAGAGTGCGGAGAGATATTCCCGCATCCGCTCCATCTGGTCGTGATCTGCACCCCCGGCAAGGAACACGAACTGTGAGTACGCGGTGCGCAGTACGGCGCGGCGGTTGATCAGTCCGCCTTGGTAGAAGGACTTGCTGAAGGTCAGCGTCGATGACTTCGCAATGACCGTCTTGTCCAGGTCGAAGAAGGCGGCTGTGCGCGGCAAGAAGCGGTTTTCCACAAGGCAGAGCATAGGGGGACGCCATTCGGCGTAAACTCTGGCGCGTGGGTTTGCCTGAGAAGGCTCTCGGGTACACCATGGAAGTCACGGATCGTTCGCGACCGTGCTAACCCGGTCCGGCTCCTCCCCCCCCCGAGTCGGCCGTGGGGACGACCCCCGCTCTCCCCCCCGGCGGGGGTCGTCGCATGTCCGGACGCGTTTCTGTCGTTCGGAATCGAGCATTCCGCCTCCATTTCGGCCGCGACGGCCCGCTTCTCGTTCCGCCCCCACCACCATGGCTCGTCACGGTGCGTAGCGGAAGTGCTGCACTCCGGGAGTCGCCGGTATGAGCGATGGAGATATTCACAACGGTGGAGTTGTCCACAGTTTTCGAGCAAGATCCACACGATTTTCCGAAGCGCTGCACGGTGATTCCAGCCGCGAAGTCCGCGGTTGTGGAATCGCCGATCCCGGAACGCTCCGGGATCACCGCGAACCGCGATGAACGTGCAGTGAGAAGGGGGGGCGGAGATCGTGGCCGAGTCCATCGCACGGGATCCTCTGCCGACCGCCGGAGGGCGGCAGGGCGGACCGCTGATCGTGACCGATGATGTGGAACTGCTCGACGATCTGCTGCGGCTGTGTGCGGCCGCCGGAGCGGAACCGGAAGTTCATCACTCGCCACCCGAGAACAGGGGCAGCTGGGAGAAGGCTCCGATGGTTCTCGTGGGCGACGATGCCGCCCAGCGATGCCGGGGTGTGGTGCGCAGGCGGGGCGTGATGCTCGTCGGCAGGGAACAGGACGCCCCGGATGTCTGGCGTCGAGCGGTGGAGATCGGGGCCGAATATGTGCTGAGGCTGCCCGATTCGGAGGGCTGGCTCGTCGACCAGATCGCCAACGCCGCGGAGGGGGTGGGCAGGCCGGCGCTCACCGTGGGGGTGATCGGCGGACGGGGCGGCTCGGGCGCGTCCACACTGGCCTGTGCCCTCGCGGTGACCGCGGCCAGGGCCGGGCGGCGGACCATGCTGATCGACGGCGACCCGCTCGGCGGTGGCATCGACGTGCTGCTCGGTGGCGAACGGGCGGAGGGAATGAGATGGCCGGATTTCGCCCATTCCAAGGGGCGGGTCGGCGGGGGCGCGCTGGAGGAGTCACTGCCGGCGCTGCACGGGCTGCGGGTCCTCAGCTGGGGCCGTGACGACTGGGTGGTCATCCCGCCGCAGGCCATACAGGCCGTGCTGGCCGCCGCCCGCAGGCTCGGCGGGGTGGTGGTCGTCGATCTGCCGCGCCGGGTCGACGAATCGGTGGCCGAGGCGCTCGCACAGCTGGACCTCGGGCTGCTGGTGGTTCCGGGGGAGCTTCGCGCGGTCGCGGCGGCCAAGCGTGTGGCATCGATGGCCGGGATGATCCTGGACGACCTTCGAGTCGTGTCCCGCGGGCCTTACGCGGCGGGTCTCGACGAGCGATGGGTGGCGCAGGCGCTGGGGCTGCCGCTCGCCGGTGAACTCCCGCTCGACGCCGGGCTGCTGGCCGCCCAGGACGGCGGAACGCCGCCGGGCGGCAGTGCGCGCGGTCCGCTGGCCCGGTTTTGCGCGGCGTTCTGGGAGCGGGCGCTCGCCCCGGAGAGCGCGGGGGGACGCGCCGATGGGGGTGCGTCATGACGGAGACGCTGCTCGATGCCGTACGGCAGCGGCTCGCGCAGAGCGGCACCGCACCCACGCCGGCCGGGGTCGCGGCTGCGCTGCGGGCCCAGGGGCGGCTGCTCGGGGACGCCGAAGTGCTCGGTGCGGCCGATGAGTTGCGTGGCGAGTTGGTCGGGACCGGGGTGCTGGAGCCGCTGCTCGCGGATCCGGTGGTGACGGATGTGCTGGTCTCCGCGCCGGACCGGGTGTGGGTGGACCGGGGCGGCGGTCTCGAACTCACCGGTGTGACCTTCACGGACGCGGCCGCGGTGCGCAGGCTGGCGCAGCGGCTGGCCGCCGTGGCGGGGCGGCGGCTGGATGACGCCCGCCCCTGGGTGGACGCGAGGCTGCCGGACGGCACCCGTATGCATGCCGTGCTGCCGCCGGTGTCCGTCGGCTCTACGTGCCTGTCACTGCGGGTGGTTCGGCCCAGGGCCTTCTCGCTGGCGGAGCTGGTCGCGGCGGGGACGGTGCCGCCGGGCGGTGATCGGGTGCTGCGGGCTCTGGTGGAGGCCCGGGTCTCGTATCTGATCAGCGGGGGGACGGGGGCCGGCAAGACGACGCTCCTGTCGAGTCTGCTGGGCGCGGTCGGGGAGCGCGAGCGAATCGTGCTCGCCGAGGACTCGGCGGAGCTGCGACCGGACCATCCGCATGTGGTGCGTTTGGAGTCGCGCCCAGCCAACCAGGAGGGGGCGGGCCGGGTGACCCTCCGGGATCTGGTGAGGCAGGCGCTGCGGATGCGGCCCGACCGGCTGGTGGTCGGAGAGGTGCGGGGCGCGGAGGTCACCGAACTCCTTGCCGCGCTGAACACCGGTCACGAGGGCGGTTCGGGGACGGTTCACGCCAATGCGGCCGAGCACGTACCGGCCCGTCTGGAGGCTCTGGGGACGGCGGCGGGGCTGGACCGGACGGCGCTGCACAGCCAGTTGGCGGCCGCGCTGTCGGTGGTGGTCCATCTCGTACGGGACCGGGCCGGGCAGCGGCGGATCGCCGAGGTGCAGGTTCTGGAGCGGGACGCGGCGGGGCTGGTGGTGACCGTGCCCGCGCTGCGCTGGGGCGCCGATGGATTCGTGCGGGAGCGGGGCTGGGAGCGGCTGCGGTCGCTGATCGGCGGCGCGTCGTGATGGGGGATGCGCCGATGTCGCTGTCGGTGAGCGCGAGCGGTGCGGTGGTCCTGTGCCTCGGGGTGGCGGCTTGGCTGATGGCGGCGCAGGACCATGGGCGGCGAAGGGCCCGACTGCTGTTCGTCGGCGGGGTGGTCCGGCAGCCGCTGCGGGCGCGCTGGGAGCGGGCCGGGGCGTGGCTGCTGGAGCGGTCGGGGGAGCGACGGGAGTGGCTGTGCCTCCCGGTCGCGCTGGTCGTCGCCGCGCTGGGGGAGTCCGTGCTGCCGCTGCTGGGCGGTGCGGTGGCCGTGCCGCTGGTGCGGCGGTGGCTGCGCAGGCGGGCCCTGGGCAAGGAGCGGGAGCGCCGGGAAGCCGGGATGGTGGCGCTGTGCGGCGCGGTCGTGGGTGAGCTGCGGGCCGGACACGAACCGGGGCAGGCGTTGCTCGTGGCTCTCCGCGGCACCGGGGTGATGGGGGCGGCTGAGGCCAGGGTGTCCGCTGCGGCGCAATTCGGTGGCGACGTGCCGGGGGCGCTCGCTCAGGCGGCGCGGGAACCGGGGCTGGGCGGGCTCGCCGGGGTGTCGGCCTGCTGGCGGGTGGCGGTCGACGGCGGGGCCGGGCTCGCGACGGGGCTGGACCGCCTGGAGGGCACGCTGCGGGCCGAGCGGCGCAGACGGGAGGAGCTGCGGGCCCAGCTGGCGGGGGCCTGGTCGACGGTGGCTGTGCTGGCGCTGCTCCCGGTGCTGGGTCTGGGGCTGGGGGCGGCGCTCGGGGCCGATCCGCTGCGGGTGCTGCTGCACACCCCGGCCGGTCTGGTCTGTCTGGTGACGGGCGGACTGCTGGAGGCGGCCGGGCTGTGCTGGGCGGCCCGGATCGTACGGGCGGGGGAAGCGGGATGAGCGGGGTCGCAGGTGAAGCCGTCCATCGGGTGGCGGCGGTGTGCGCGGTGCTGAGTGCGGTCGCTTGTCCGGCCTTTGCCTTGGCGGGGCTCGGGCGGAGGCGGGCGGTACGGCGCCGGGGCGCGGCACTGCTGGCGATCGGCGTACCGGAGAGGAGGCGCGAGCGCAGGGGCGGGCGCGGACCCATGACGCCCGGCGCCCGGGTGACGGAGTGGATCGCGCCGCTGGGCGCTGTGGCGGTGGGCTGGATCCTGGTCGGCGGCCTGCCAGGTTGTGCGGCGGGGCTGTTGGGGGCGTACGGCGCTCGGCGGTGGCAGCGGGGCCGGCGCAGAACCGAACCGGGGACCGGACTTCAGGACATGGCGGAGGCCGCACGCCAGCTTCCGCTGGCGGCCGACCTGTTGGCTGCCTGCGTCTCCGCCGGAGCCGGGCCCCGGGAGGCGGCCGAGGCGGTGGGGGAGTCGCTGGGCGGGCCGGTCGGCAGGTGTCTGGCGCGGACGGCGGCGGAGATCCGGCTCGGCGGTGAACCTGCGGCGGCCTGGGGGCGGTTCGGGGAGATGCCGGGTGCGAGCGCGCTCGCCCGCTGCCTGGAGCGGGCGGGGTCGACCGGGGCTCCGGCGGCGGAGCCGGTGGCACGGCTGGCCGAGGCGATGCGGGCCGAACGTGCGAGTGCGGCCGTGGCGCGCGCCCAGCGGGCAGGCGTGCTGATCACCGGTCCTGTCGGGCTCTGCTTTCTGCCCGCTTTCCTGACGGTCGGGGTGGCGCCCGTCGTGATCGGTCTGGCAACCGGACTGCTTCAGACCGCATGACCGAAAAGTGTAAAAAAATCCATTCGATAAGAATTGTCGATTTCACGGGGGTTGGAATGGCTCAGCGAATCAGGGACTGGGTGCGCGGCATGGCTCGCCGGGTTCGGTCGGACAGCGGAATGACGACATCCGAATATGCGGTGGGGACGATCGCGGCCTGCGCGTTCGCGGCGGTGCTCTACAAGGTGGTCACCAGCCAGCCGGTGATGTCCGCGCTGCAGTCTCTGCTGAAGGACGCGCTCGATGCGAAGTTCTGAAAGCGGTTCCGGAGCGTGCGCCGGAGGCCGTTCCCGTACCGAGGCCGGGGTGCCGGGTGTCCGGGCCTCGGATCGGGGCGCGGTGACCGCGGAGGCGGCCATGGCGGTTCCGGTGCTGGCGATGTTCGCTCTGGCGCTGGTCTGGGCGCTGATGGCCGCCTCCGCCCAGATCCGGTGCGTGGACGCGGCGAGGGCCGGGGCGAGGGCGGCCGCCCGTTCCGAGCCGGAGGCACAGGTGCTGGAGGTGACCCGTTCGGCGGCACCCGGCGGAGCCGAGGTCGCGATGGAACGGGCCGGGGAGCTGTGGCGGGTACGGGTGGCGGCTTCGATGCCGGGGCCGGGCCCGCTGGCCCTGACGCTTCACGCGGAGGCGGCTGCACTGGCCGAGGACACGGTGGGGGTGACGCGATGAAACGGACGGGAGCGAGGCGGAGTGCGGCTGCGCTCGCGTGGCTACGGGCAGCCGTCCCGGCGCGGCTGGGCAGAGGCGGGCGGGGCAGAGGCGGGAGCGGGAGCAGGAACAGGAGGAGGGGCGGGGGCAGGGAAATCGGTCGCGGTCGCGGTCATGTCCGCGATCGGAGCCCGGTACGCGGAGACGCGGAGGCGGGCGCGGGGGCGGCGGACGGGGACAGGGGGCTGGCCACGGTGTGGGTGGCGATGACCACGGCCACGCTGTGCGCGGTGTTCGCGGTCGTGCTGGCCCTCGGGCAGGTGGTGGCCGTCCGGCACCGGGCGGGCGGCGCGGCGGATCTGGCGGCCCTGGCCGCGGCCGACCGGGCCCTGCAAGGCCCTGAGGAGGCATGCGGGACCGCCGAGAAGGTGGCCGCGGCGCAGGGGGCCGTGGTGGTCCGATGTGCCGTGCACGGGGAGATCGCCGATGTGACGGCCCGGGTGGGCTTCGGTCCGTACGAACCGGAGGTCAGGTCCCGGGCCGGCCCCCCGGCGGCTACTCCCGGCTCTCCTGCGCCCCCGCCTGGGCCTCTGCCCCCGCCTCGGCCTCTGCCTTCGCCTCCACCCCTGCCTTCGCCTCCCGCATCGGAGCCGACTTCGGAGCCGACTTCCGATCCGGTTTCCGATCCGGCTCCGGATCCGGCGACTGCGCGGAGTTCGGTTCCTCGGGGGACGGAGGCGCGTATCGCAGGAGTTCGGTGAGGAGGCGCACGGCGCCACGCTTGTGCAGCGGTTCATTGCCGTTGCCGCACTTGGGGGACTGGACGCAGGACGGGCAGCCGGCCTCGCACTCGCAGGACGCGATCGCCCGGCGGGTCGCGGTCAGCCAGGCACGGGCGGTGTGGAAGGCCCGCTCGGCGAATCCGGCACCGCCCGGGTGGCCGTCGTACACGAAGACCGTGGGCAACAGGGTGTCCGGGTGCAACGGCACGGAGACGCCGCCGATGTCCCACCGGTCGCAGGTGGCGAAGAGCGGCAGCATCCCGATCGACGCGTGCTCCGCGGCGTGCAGGGTGCCGCCCAGGATCTCCGGGTTGATACGGGCGGCGTCGAGCTGGTCCTCGGTGACCGTCCACCAGACGGCGCGGGTGCGCAGGGTGCGGGGCGGCAGATCCAGCTTGGTCTCGCCGAGGACCTCGCCGCTGATCAGCTTGCGACGCAGGAAGGAGACGACCTGGCTGGTGACCTCCACGGAGCCGTAGCAGAGCCGTCCGTCACCCCATGGGATCTCGGTGTCGGTCTCCAGGACTGCGATGGAGGTGGTGTCGCGGGCGGTGGTCGAGTACGGCGGGACGGCCTCCTCGACCAGGGCCACCGAGTCCTCCAGGTCCAGCTTCCGGACCAGGTAGGTGCGGCCCTGGTGGAGGTGCACGGCGCCTTCGTGGACGGCGGTGTGCGCGGCCGACTCGTCGACGGTGCCCAGCAGCCGGCCGGTGCCCTCCTCGACGATCTGGACGGGGCGGCCGCCCTCGCCACGGATGTCGGTGAGATCGGCGGCGCGTTCGCGGCGGGTCCAGTGCCAGCCCGATGGCCGCTTGCGCAGCAGCTTCGCGGCCTCCAGCTGCGGCAGCAGTTCGGGCACGGCCGGACCGAAGAGTTCCAGGTCGGGCTCCGTGAGGGGGAGCTCCGCGGCGGCGGCGCACAGATGGGGGGCGAGCACGTACGGATTGTCCGGGTCGAGGACGGTCGACTCCACGGGTTGCTGGAACAGCGCCTCGGGATGGTGGACGAGGAAGGTGTCCAGCGGGTCGTCGCGGGCCACCAGGACGGCCAGGGCGCCCTGGCCGGAGCGTCCGGCGCGGCCCGCCTGCTGCCACAGCGACGCCCTGGTGCCGGGATAGCCGGCGATGACGACGGCATCCAGGCCGGAGACGTCGATGCCGAGTTCGAGGGCGGTGGTGGCGGCCAGTCCGAGCAGTTCCCCGGAGTGCAGGGCGCGCTCCAGGGCGCGGCGTTCCTCGGGGAGGTAGCCCCCGCGGTAGGCGGCGACCCGGGCCGGCAGGGAGCGGTCCACCTCGGCGAGGCGCTCCTTCGCGATGACGGAGATCAGCTCGGCGCCGCGCCGGGAGCGTACGAAGGCGACCGAGCGGACGCCCTGGACGGTGAGATCGGTGAGGAGGTCGGCGGTTTCGGCGGTGGCGGTGCGACGGACGGGGGCGCCCTTCTCGCCGTGCAGGTCGGTCAGGGGCGGCTCCCACAGTGCGAAGACCAGCTCGCCGCGGGGCGAGGAGTCGTCGGCGACCTCCTTGACCGGGAGACCGGTGAGGCGGCCGGCCGCGACGGAGGGCTCCGCCGCGGTGGCGGAGGCGAGGAGGAAGACCGGGTCGGCGCCGTAACGGGCGCATAGGCGGCGGAGCCGGCGTACGACCTGGGCGACGTGGGAGCCGAAGACGCCGCGGTAGGTGTGGCACTCGTCGATGACGACGAAGCGCAGGGCGCGCAGGAAGGAGGACCAACGGGGATGGGACGGGAGTATCCCCCGGTGCAGCATGTCGGGGTTGGTCAGGACGTAATTGGCGTACTGACGCACCCACTCGCGTTCCTCGACCGGGGTGTCGCCGTCGTAGACCGCGGGCCTGACGGCGTTGCCGAGCGGTGCCGCGAGCTGCTTCACGGAACGCCTCTGATCGGCCGCCAGGGCCTTGGTGGGCGCCAGATACAGGGCGGTGGCACCGCGGCCGTTCGCGGCCTCGGAGCCGTCGAGCAGGGCGCTGAGGACCGGGGCGAGGTAGGCGAGCGACTTGCCGGACGCGGTGCCGGTGGCGATGACCACGGATTCGCCGTCCAGGGCGTGCTCGGCGGCGGTCGCCTGGTGTACCCACGGATGTTCGATTCCGGCCCGCTGGATCGCGGCGACGACTTCCGGCCGGATGCGATCGGGCCAGATGGCATGGGTTCCCGCACGCGGGGGCAAGTGCTCCGTATGAGTGATGCGCGCGGACCGGCCCGCCGCTGCGGCGAGCCGGTCGAGGACCATGGCGGGAGAGTGACTGGTGTCACTGTTCCCGGGTGGTCGACTGGGGCGGTGATTCTTGGCCATCGGGACCGAGTGTGTCACTGGCGTGACGGACAATGGCCCCAAGCCGTCGTGCATGGCTGCTGGTAAGTGATTGAATGCCATCGCGGCTGGCGATCCGTTCCCTGGCTCCGCCGGGGAGACCGAGGGGCGACCGCTCGATAGCAAGGTGCTGGAGGATCCGTGGACCTGTCCTTGTCGACTCGCAATGTGTCCGGCCCTGGTGGCGACCGTACGGTCGTCGAGGTCGGTGGCGAGATTGATGTGTATACCGCGCCCAAGCTGCGCGAGCAGTTGGTCGAGTTGGTGAATGACGGCAGCTACCACCTGGTTGTCGACATGGAAGGCGTCGACTTCCTCGACTCCACCGGCCTCGGCGTGCTCGTGGGTGGCCTGAAGCGTGTCCGGGCCCATGAGGGCTCGCTGCGCCTGGTCTGCAACCAGGAGCGCATTCTCAAGATCTTCCGGATCACTGGCCTGACCAAGGTGTTCCCGATTCACACCACGGTCGACGAGGCCGTCGCGGCAACCGACTGAGGGCCGACCCGTGGCCGATCCGCCGGTCCGCCGGTCGGACCGGCACAGGACCCGTCCGGTACGCAGCCGGCGTACCGGCGGCCCGCCAAGGCGGCCGGTGCGACGCGGGCGTGCCTGACGGCCGACTGGCGCGAGGCACGCCGATCGCACGGTCGGGTTGCCGACCGGGAGGTCGGGCGGTCGGGTCGCTGATCGGCGAGCCGGGTTACCGGTGCTCCGATCGGCCGGGCGCTCGGATGGCCGGGCCGGTCGGCGTGAGCCGTTTGGCGGTCGGCCGGTGGGCTGTCGTTCGACCGGCTGTGGGCCGAGGCCGCTCTCTGGGCCGAGGCCGTTCGTCCGGTGACCGGCCGCTTGCGAGCGGTCCGGCTGCCGGACGGGTGCCGGTCGGTCCCGCAGCCGACGGCTGTACGTCGCTTCCGGCGGCGTCCGGTGGTCGACGGCGCGATCGGCTCACGATCGGCGGGACCGGCGCCCTGCGGGGTCGCCGGTTCTGAGAAGAAGCGCGAAGAGAAGAAGCGCGAAGAAAAGCGAAAAGAGCAGGGACGCCGGGCAGTGCGCCGGGCCCCTGGGATGCACGCCCGTACGTCTGAGGGGGATCGCATGGCCACCGTTGAACTCCGCTTCAGCGCCCAGCCCGAACACGTCAGGACGGCCCGCCTCGTGGCGGCCGCCGTTGCGCGCCGGGCAGGGGTCGACGAAGCCGTGCTCGACGAGGTCAGACTCGCCGTCGGTGAGGCCTGCAGCCGCGCAGTCGGGCTGCACCGCAGCCATGGCATCACCGCTCCCGTCTCCGTCGCCCTGATCGAGGAGGAGAAGTCCTTCTCCGCCGAGGTGGCGGACGAGGTGCCCGGCCCGGGGGCCGATCCCGCTCTCGGCGGACCCCTCGGAGCCTCCGCGACACGCGGCGCCACGCCCGGCGGGGGACTGGATGAGCCGGATCACGAGAGCGACGCCGACGGCGAGGACGAGATGGGACTCGCGGTCATCAGTGGCCTCGTCGATGATGTGGAAGTCAGATCGGGAGCCAAGGGCGGAGTGATCCGCATGAGCTGGCCGAAGACGCCCGTGACCGTGCTGCCTTGACGCCGCTCCCCTGAGGCGCCACGGGCGCCGCATGTCCTGTGGGCGGCATGCTGCCCTGATCCGCCCGCCCCGGACCGGTCGGACCTCCTCCCGGTCCATTTCTTGATCCGCCTTTTGAGGCCCTGCTGAGCAGGGCCTTTTTCATTTATATGTGATCAATTATCTACGGAAAATGTGCCTGCCCCATTACTGCATTCAGGTCTGTCCAAGGGGGGATCATTTATCGATCGACGGGTGAAGGTCGATTAGATTTACGGCGCACTGTTTTGATCAGCTCCCGCTCCTTACAATCCGTCCACGTCTTGAGCGCTGAGCGTCAAGGAGGACGTATGGCGGAGTTCTTCAACACCCCACTCGCAGGACCCGCGCAAGATTCCGTAATTTCCGCACCCTCTGGCCGGTCCGCTTCTCTGGCGGCCGCGGTTCTCACCGATGACAACCGCGTCATCGTGATCGTCGTCGCGGTCGTTGCCGTCGCCGCCCTGGTAGTGGCCAGACTGCTGGTGCGCCAGGTGCTGGCGGCCGGCGAGGGCACCGAACGTATGAAGGAGATCGCGGCCGCCGTCCAGGAAGGCGCGAATGCCTATCTGGCCCGGCAGTTGCGCACCGTCGGTGTCTTTGCCGTCGTGGTCTTCTTCCTGCTTCTGCTGCTACCGGCTGAAAACTGGTCGCAGCGCGCGGGTCGTTCGTTGTTCTTCCTGGTGGGTGCGCTTTTCTCGGCGACCACCGGATACATCGGGATGCGGCTCGCGGTACGCAGTAATGTCCGTGTGGCCGCTGCTGCGCGTGAGGCGACTCCCGCGGAAGGAGAGCCGGAAAAGGATCTCACCGCCGTTTCGCACAAGGCGATGAAGATCGCCTTTCGTACCGGTGGCGTGGTCGGCATGATCACCGTGGGCCTCGGCCTGCTGGGTGCGTCCTGTGTCGTGCTCGTCTATGCCGCCGACGCCCCCAAGGTGCTGGAGGGCTTCGGCCTCGGGGCGGCGCTGATCGCCATGTTCATGAGGGTCGGTGGCGGCATCTTCACCAAGGCCGCGGATGTCGGCGCCGACCTTGTCGGCAAGGTCGAGCAGGGCATCCCGGAGGACGACCCGCGCAACGCCGCCACCATCGCCGACAACGTGGGCGACAACGTCGGTGACTGCGCGGGCATGGCGGCCGACCTCTTCGAGTCGTACGCCGTGACGCTCGTCGCCGCGCTCATCCTCGGCAAGGCCGCCTTCGGTGACGCCGGACTGGCCTTCCCGCTGATCGTTCCGGCGATCGGCGTGATCACCGCGATGATCGGGATCTTCGCGGTCGCCCCGCGCCGCGCCGACCGCAGCGGAATGACCGCGATCAACCGCGGATTCTTCATCTCCGCGGTGATCTCGCTGGTGCTGGTGGCCGTGGGCGTCTTCATCTACCTGCCGTCCTCGTACGCGGATCTGGACGGTGTGACCGACGGCGCCATCACCTCGCACGGCGGCGACCCGCGGATCTTCGCCCTGGTCGCCGTCGCCATCGGCATCGTGCTGGCCGCCCTGATCCAGCAGCTGACCGGCTACTTCACCGAGACCGGCCGGCGCCCCGTCAGGGACATCGGCAAGTCCTCGCTGACCGGTCCGGCCACCGTCGTACTCGCCGGTATCTCCATCGGGCTGGAGTCCGCCGTCTACACGGCGCTGCTGATCGGCCTGGGCGTCTACGGGGCGTTCCTGCTCGGCGGTACGTCGATCATGCTGGCGCTCTTCGCGGTGGCCCTGGCGGGGACCGGGCTGCTCACCACCGTCGGCGTCATCGTCGCCATGGACACCTTCGGCCCGGTCTCCGACAACGCGCAGGGCATCGCCGAGATGTCCGGTGATGTCACGGGCGCCGGTGCACAGGTCCTCACCGACCTGGACGCCGTCGGCAACACCACCAAGGCCATCACCAAGGGCATCGCCATCGCCACGGCCGTCCTGGCGGCGTCGGCGCTCTTCGGCTCGTACCGCGACGCGATCGCCACGGCGGTCGACGACGTGGGGGCCAAGACCAGTGAGATGACGCTCAGCCTGGACATCTCGCAGCCCAACAACCTGGTGGGCCTGATCCTCGGCGCAGCGGTCGTCTTCCTCTTCTCCGGGCTCGCGATCAACGCGGTGTCGCGGTCCGCCGGGGCCGTGGTCTACGAGGTGCGGCGGCAGTTCCGCGAGCATCCCGGGATCATGGACTACAGCGAGAAGCCGGAGTACGGGCGCGTCGTCGACATCTGCACCAAGGACGCCCTGCGCGAGCTCGCCACACCCGGCCTGCTGGCCGTGCTGGCGCCCATCGCGGTCGGCTTCACGCTCGGTGTCGGAGCGCTCGGCTCCTATCTCGCGGGTGCCATCGGGACCGGCACCCTGATGGCGGTCTTCCTCGCCAACTCCGGTGGCGCGTGGGACAACGCCAAGAAACTCGTCGAGGACGGTCACTACGGCGGCAAGGGCAGCGATGCCCATGCCGCGACCGTCATCGGTGACACGGTCGGCGACCCGTTCAAGGACACGGCGGGGCCGGCGATCAACCCCCTGCTCAAGGTGATGAACCTGGTCGCCCTGCTCATCGCCCCGGCGGTGGTGCAGTTCAGCTACGGGCAGGACGCGAGTGTCGGCGTGCGGGCGGTGGTGGCGGCGCTCGCCGTCGGAGTCATCGTCGGCGCGGTCCGCGTCTCCAAGCGGCGGGGAATCGCGGTGGGCGACGAAGATCCGGGCGGCGGGGACGGCGGCGGGGACGGAGGCGGGAGTCGGCCGGCCAAGTCGCCTGGCCAGGCGGCCGTTTCGTGAACCAGCGGCCGGGCCGGGGTGGTGACACTCGACCGGCCACGGCTCAATGACCGGGCGGACGGCGCATTCTGATGCGCCGTCCGCCCGCTCGCATCCCGGACCCGGTGCCCGTTCTCGGTCGATCCGTACGCCGTTCGTGTGCCTGCTCACGCGTGTGTTCCCGAACGGTGAGGGCTGCGCGGGTGAGTTGTATCTCCCTGGATTCCCTTGGTGCAAATGGCTGCAAAAGCACACTCATCGGACGCCCGGCATCCGGATGGAGGGCGCTCGCCGTGTAAGTTCCGGGGCCGAGAGCCTTGGAAGGGACCGATCCGGTGAACAAGAAGCTTGCGGCCGCACTGTCCGGCGGTGCGGTACTGGTACTTACGCTGTCGGGCTGCAGCAGCGACGACAACAGCGACAAGGTGAACGCCTGGGCCAAGAAGGTCTGCGACCAGGTCCAGCCCCAGCTCCAGAAGATCGCGAACGCCAACGCCGCCATCCAGCAGCAGACCGCGGACAACAGCAAGCCCGCCGACGTCCAGAAGACCGACTCGGCCGCCTTCCAGCAGATCTCGCAGGCGTACAAGGCATTGGGCACGGCAGTCGAATCCGCGGGTCCGCCGCCGGTCGACGGCGGCGAGACCACGCAGAAGGAGGCCGTGAAGGAGCTCGAAGCCTCTTCCGCGGCGTACGGGAACCTGCAGAAGAAGGTCGACGCCCTGGAGACGAAGGACCAGGCGAAGTTCGCCGACGGGCTCAAGGGCATCGCGGACGAGCTGAACAAGATCAGCACCAGTGGTGACGAGGCGCTGAAGAAGCTTCAGTCCGGCGAGGTCGGCACCGCGATGGCGAAGCAGAAGGGCTGCCAGAAGCCGACGGCCTCGACGCCGCCGAAGGCGTCCACGGCACCGTCCGCCTCGCCCAGCAAGAAGGCGTGAACCGGCGGCAGCAGCGGCTCCCATGACACCGGGCCGTAGTGGCGCGCGGCTGTCGCGCCGGAGTGACGGCCGCGCCGCATGACATGTCGTACGGACGGCCCGGCCGCCCCTGTGGGCGCCGGGCCGCTGCCGTTGTCGGTGGGAGCGGCCACAATGGGTGGGTGAGTACGACCAGCCTCCCCGTGCCCGACCGTTCGCCCCGGCTCCGCGAAGCCCTGCTCGCCGCCGCCTTCACCGCCGACGGGCTCCTCGACCTGCTCGGCGCGCCCGCCTACGCCGCGCTCGCCCGCAGCGAGACGGTTCCGGCACTGCGCGCCACCCGGGGCGACGCTCCGCTCGACACGCTGGTGCGGCTCTTCCTGCTCCAGCACCCGGTGCCGTACGAGCGGGCCCGTGCCGCGCTCCCGCTGGCCGAGTGCGTCGAGGACGGCTGGGTGACCCATGCCGGCGACGAGGTCCGGGCGACGGTCGACGTACGGCCGTACGGCGGGCCCGAGGGGCAGGACTGGTACATCGTCTCCGACCTGGGCTGTGCCGTCGGGGGCGCGGGCGGCATCGGTTCGCGCGAGGAGGGCGTGGTCCTGGGCGTCGGCGGGGCGTCCGCCACGCTCGCCGGGATCACCGTCCGTACGCCTGTCGCCTCCGCGCTCGACATCGGCACGGGCTCCGGCATCCAGGCGCTGCACGCCTCGCAGCACGCCACCCGGGTCACGGCCACCGACCTCAACCCCCGGGCGCTGGACTTCACCCGGCTGACGCTCGCGCTGTCCGGGGTCGCCCCGGCCGAGCTGCGCCTGGGCTCGTTGTACGAACCGGTCGGCACCGAGACCTACGACCTGATCGTCTCCAACCCCCCGTTCGTCATCTCGCCCGGCGCCCGCCTCACCTACCGTGACGGCGGCATGGGCGGTGACGACCTGTGCCGGACCCTGGTGCAGCAGACCGGCGACCGGCTTAACGAGGGCGGATACGCCCACTTCCTCGCCAACTGGCAGCACGTCGAGGGCGAGGAGTGGCAGAGCCGGCTGAGTTCCTGGGTTCCGTACGGCTGCGACGCCTGGATCGTGCAGCGCGAGGTCCAGGACGTCACGCAGTACGCGGAGCTGTGGCTGCGCGACAGCGGCGACCACCGTACGGACCCCGCGGAGTACGCCGCGCGGTACGAGGCCTGGCTGGACGAGTTCGAGGCCCGCAAGACCAAGGGCGTCGGCTTCGGCTGGATCACCCTGCGCAAGTCCGCCGCAGCCGCCGCGGGCAATCCGTCCGTCGTGATCGAGGAGTGGCCGCACGCGGTGGAGCAGCCGCTCGGCCCGGCCGTCGAGGCTCATTTCGCCCGCCAGGACTACCTCCGCGAGCAGGACGACGCGGCGCTCCTGGCCGGGCACTTCACCCTGGCCGCCGAGGTCGTGCAGGAGCAGGTCGGCCTGCCGGGCGCGGAGGACCCGGAGCATGTGGTGCTCCGTCAGAACCGGGGCATGCGGCGTGCGACGAAGGTCGACGCCGTGGGTGCCGGCTTCGCGGGAGTGTGCGACGGCACGCTGCCCGCGGGCCGGATCCTGGACGCGATCGCCCAGTTGATGGACGAGGACCCGGTGCTGTTGCGTGACCGGACCCCGCAGGCGATCCGGCTGCTGGTCGAGGAGGGCTTCCTGGAGCCGGTTCCTCCGGCGGGCTGATCGGCCCCCCGGCGGCCCGGCCGGTTGCACGAGTGCTCTCCGGGCCGCGTTCCCGTTCCCGCCCCCGCTCCCGTTCCCGTTCCCGCTCGGGTGCGAACCGCCGTACGCAGGGAAGGGCCCCGCGATCAGCGGGTTCGGGCTCGCCGCCCGCCGGTGTCCGGGGGAGGGGGGCGGATTCCGGATCGGGTGCCGGGCGGGATCCCGGCGGGGTGCCGGGCAGGAACACAGTGGGCGCCGGACGGAGCGCCGGGCAGCTCGTCCGGCCGGCCGGACGGTTCGCGGCCGGGGCCGTGCCGGGACGTCACTCCCGCGATCACTGGACGTCATTCCCGCAGTCACGGGGCGGATACGGAGGCGGGCCGAACCGGCCATTCACCCGGGGTTCGCATGGTCGACGTCCTGGGGTGGCAGCCTCCCCCTGGCCGGACGGCACACGCCCCGGCCCGCGCAGGGACAGGGAGGCGTACGGCATGGAGAGCGGACCTGCGGTCTTCGCCGGATCGGCGTTCGCGCTCTTCGGCGCCGCGCTACTGCTGTGGACGGGGGCGCGCGTGCTGCATCGCGCGCCGGTGGCGCACGGCGTGAGCCCCGTCGCCTCCGCCGCGCTCGCCACTGTGTTCGGCGTACTTTTTCTCGTCCTCGGTGTGTGGTGCTTCACTCGCATCTGATCCACCACCCACCGGCAGGCCGGAATCGCGCGGCGCACGGCAGGCAGTGGCAGGGAACACGCCCGGACCGGACGCGGCCCGCCACCGACGTCCGCAGCGCCACCACAGCACCCGGAAACCCGCAGGCAGGGACCGCGTACACGGCGGACCGGGTGGTCCGGGCGGCAGGAATGGCGGAAGTCGGGTTACCGTTCGAGTGGCCGTTGCGGGCTTTTGCCGTTTGACACGGGGGCGGGTTGTACCGTCACACTCCGCAGCGACAGCACCATCGGCAGCGTCATCGCGCTGCCCGGATGCCCACCGAGCGTCGACCGGAGAGAAGAGCGAAGTTGTCCCCGACCAGCGAGACCGCACAGGGCGGCCGCCGACTCGTCATCGTCGAGTCGCCTGCCAAGGCGAAGACGATCAAGGGCTACCTCGGCCCCGGATACGTCGTCGAGGCGAGCGTCGGGCACATCCGCGACCTGCCGAACGGCGCCGCAGAGGTCCCGGACGAGTACACCGGCGAGGTCCGTCGGCTCGGCGTCGACGTCGAGCACGACTTCCAGCCCGTCTATGTCGTCAACGCGGACAAGAAGGCACAGGTCAGGAAGCTCAAGCAGCTGCTGGCCGAGTCCGACGAACTCTTCCTCGCCACCGATGAGGACCGCGAGGGCGAAGCCATCGCGTGGCACCTGCAGGAAGTCCTGAAGCCCAAGGTCCCGGTCCACCGGATGGTCTTCCACGAGATCACCAAGGACGCGATCCGGGCCGCCGTCGCCAACCCGCGCGAGCTCAACCAGCGCATGGTCGACGCCCAGGAGACCCGCCGCATCCTCGACCGCCTCTACGGCTACGAGGTCTCGCCGGTCCTGTGGAAGAAGGTCATGCCGCGGCTGTCGGCCGGCCGTGTCCAGTCCGTGGCGACCCGGCTCGTCGTCGAGCGGGAGCGCGAGCGCATCGCCTTCCGTTCCGCCGAGTACTGGGACCTCACGGGCACCTTCTCCACCGGCCGCACCGGTGACGCCTCGGACCCCTCGACCCTCACCGCCCGCCTCAGCGCGGTCGACGGCCGGCGCATCGCCCAGGGCCGCGACTTCGGTCCGGACGGGCAGCTGAAGTCCGGCTCCGGCCAGGTCCTGCACCTGGACGAGACGAACGCCCGAGCCCTGGCCGCCGCACTCGCCGACTCCTCGTTCGCCGTCCGGTCCGTCGAGTCGAAGCCGTACCGCCGCTCCCCGTACGCCCCGTTCCGTACGACGACCCTCCAGCAGGAGGCGAGCCGGAAGCTGGGCTTCGGGGCCAAGGCCACCATGCAGGTCGCGCAGAAGCTGTACGAGAACGGCTTCATCACCTATATGCGTACCGACTCCACGACCCTCTCGGACACCGCGGTCTCCGCGGCCCGGGCGCAGGTCACCCAGCTCTACGGCGCCGACTACCTCCCGGACAAGCCGCGCACGTACGCCGGGAAGGTCAAGAACGCGCAGGAGGCGCACGAGGCGATCCGCCCCTCCGGCGACCGCTTCCGCACCCCCGCCGAGACCGGCCTGACCGGTGACCAGTTCCGGCTCTACGAGCTGATCTGGAAGCGGACCGTCGCCTCCCAGATGAAGGACGCGGTCGGCAACTCCGTCACCGTCAAGATCGGTGGCCGGGCGAGCGACGGACGGGACGCCGAGTTCTCCGCGTCCGGCAAGACGATCACCTTCCACGGCTTCATGAAGGCGTACGTCGAAGGCGCCGACGACCCGAACGCCGAGCTCGACGACCGCGAGCGGCGCCTCCCGCAGGTCACCGAGGGCGACGCGCTGTCCGCCGAGGAGATCTCGGTCGACGGCCACGCCACCAAGCCGCCGGCCCGCTACACCGAGGCCTCGCTGGTCAAGGAGCTCGAAGAGCGCGAGATCGGCCGCCCGTCGACGTACGCGTCGATCATCGGCACGATCCTGGACCGCGGCTACGTCTTCAAGAAGGGCACGGCGCTCGTCCCGTCGTTCCTCTCGTTCGCCGTGGTCAACCTGCTGGAGAAGCACTTCGGCCGGCTCGTCGACTACGACTTCACCGCGAAGATGGAGGACGACCTCGACCGCATCGCGCGCGGTGAGGCCCAGTCCGTGCCGTGGCTCAAGCGGTTCTACTTCGGCGCGGGCGACGACACGGCCGGTGCGGGCGCGGCCTCCGACGCGGGCAACGGCGACGGCGACCACCTCGGCGGCCTGAAGGAGCTCGTCACCGACCTCGGTGCGATCGACGCCCGCGAGATCTCCTCGTTCCCCGTCGGCAACGACATCAAGCTCCGGGTCGGCCGCTACGGCCCGTACATCGAGCGCGGTGAGAAGGACGCCGAGGGCCACCAGCGGGCGGACGTGCCGGAGGAGCTGGCACCCGACGAGCTGTCCGTCGAGTACGCGGAGGAGCTGCTGGCCAAGCCGAGCGGCGACTTCGAGCTCGGCGCGGACCCGGTCACCGGTCACCAGATCATCGCCAAGGACGGGCGCTACGGCCCGTACGTCACCGAGGTGCTGCCCGAGGGCACCCCGAAGACCGGCAAGAACGCGGTGAAGCCGCGGACCGCCTCACTCTTCAAGACCATGTCCCCGGACACGGTGACGCTGGCCGACGCGCTCAAGCTGATGTCGCTGCCGCGGGTCGTCGGCGAGGACGCCGAGGGTGTCGAGATCACCGCGCAGAACGGCCGCTACGGCCCGTACCTGAAGAAGGGCACGGACTCGCGTTCGCTCACCTCCGAGGAGCAGCTCTTCGACATCACGCTCGAAGAGGCCCTCGCGATCTACGCGCAGCCCAAGCAGCGCGGCCGGGCCGCGGCCAAGCCGCCGCTGAAGGAGCTGGGCACGGACCCGGTGAGCGGGGCTCCGGTCGTGGTCAAGGACGGCCGCTTCGGCGCGTACGTCACCGACGGCGAGACCAACGCGACGCTGCGCACCGCCGACAGCGTCGAGGACATCACGCCGGAGCGCGGCTACGAGCTGCTCGCCGAGAAGCGTGCCAAGGGGCCCGCCAAGAAGAAGACGGCGAAGAAGGCCCCGGCCAAGAAGGCGACCGCGAAGAAGACGGCCGCCAAGAAGACCACGGCGACCGCCAAGAAGACGGCGGCGAAGAAGACGACGGCCGTGAAGAAGACCACGACCGCCAAGAAGGCGACCGCGGCGAAGAAGACGACCGCGGCGTCCGTGGAGGACTGAGCGGCACTGCCGAACGCCCCGGGGGCCGGATTTTCCGGCCCCTTCGGCGTTCGCACGGGTTTCCGGCGGGGCGGGCCGGAAGCACCGGAACGGCTCGGGCGCCCATATGTTCGGACGGGGCCCCCGGGGACCCCACCGCTCCGGATAGGCTGGGCGGATGACGCGAGCCGAGCAGCCAACGGTCGTGAGCCCCACCTCCGACACACTTGCCGCAGACTCACGCGAGCGCGCCGTACGGGCCCTGTTGCGTATTCCCCCGCTGAAGCGGTTGTGGAGCGCGCAGCTCGTCGGCAGTACCGGCGATGCACTCGCCCTTCTCGTGCTGGTGCTGATGTCGCTGCAAGCGGCGGTCCTTGAGGGCTCATTCGGAACCGGGTACCGAGGCGCGGCCTTTGCCGTCGCCGCGGTGTTCGGTGCCCGGATCCTTGCCACCCTGCTCTTCGGAGCCGTACTCCTGGGGCCGCTGACGACGCTCACCGCGCCCGGCGGACCGCTGGACCGGCGGTGGCTGATGATCGGGACGGACGGGCTGCGGCTCGCGCTGCTGGTCGTTGCGCCCCTGTGGATCGACTGGATGCCCGACAGGGCACTCATGATGATCCTGATCACCGTCTTCGTCATCGGCGCGGCCGAACGCCTGTGGACGGTCGCCAAGGACGGCGCCGCCCCCGCGCTGCTGCCCGCCCCGCCCCCCGAGGGCGCCGCGGTACGCCCGCTGCCCGACCGCCTCGACGCACTGCGCCGGCTCTCCGTCCGCACCGACTTCGCCGCGATCCCGGTCGCGGCGGCCGCCCTGCTGATCGCCACCCTCGTCGGCAACCTCCTGGGCTCGGGCCTGGAGTGGTTCTCGATCCACCAGGCGGCCCTCGGCTCGTACGTCGCGGCCGGGCTCTTCTCGGCATCGATCTCCACCCTGTACTTCCTGGAACTGCCCGGTACGCAGACCCCGCGCCCCCGCTCGCCGCTGGAGGGCCTGCGACGGCCGTCGACCGGCAGCGGACCCGACAAGGGCCGCACCGGATCCGTCCCGCTGGTCGTCGGCGCGTCGGCCGCGGTCGCCGGGGCCATCGCCGCGGCCGCCGCCGTCTCGGTGCTGCACGCCGCCGACCTGGGCGGCGGGCCCGCCACCTTCGCGCTGCTGATCCTCGGCCTGACCGGCGCCACCGGCGTCGGTATCCGGACCGCGGGGAAGGTGCTGCCCACCCTGTCGCGGCGTCGGCTGCTCTCGCTGGCCACCGCCGTCACGGGCCTCGCGCTGCTCGCCATGGGCCTCGTGCCGGACACGGCGACCGTGCTGATGATCGCGGTGCTGGCCGGTTACGCCGCGGGCGTCGCCGCCCACACCGGTCATGTTCTGGTCGACCAGGAGACCGAGGAGTCCCGCCGGGCCAGGACCACCGAGCACCTCCAGGCCGTCGTACGGGTCCTCATCGCGCTCGGCGCGCTCGCGGGCCCGCTGCTGGCCGCCGCGATCGGCGCCCACCGGCTGGGCTCGGGCGACTTCGTCTTCGAGCACGGTGGAGCGGCCTTCACACTGATGCTGATCGGCGCGCTGCTGCTGCCGGTCGCCGTGGTCGTCCTCGCCAGGACGGACGACCGCTCCGGAGTACCGCTGCGCCGCGATCTGCGCGAGGCGCTGCGCGGCGGCGACCCGGCGGTCGCCCCCGCCGCGACCGGCTTCTTCATCGCCCTGGAGGGCGGCGACGGCGCGGGCAAGTCCACTCAGGTCGAGGCGCTCGCCGACTGGATCCGTGCCAAGGGCCACGAGGTCGTCGTCACCCGCGAGCCGGGCGCGACGCCGGTCGGCAAGCGGCTGCGCTCGATCCTGCTCGACGTCTCCTCGGCCGGGCTGTCCAACCGGGCCGAGGCGCTGCTGTACGCCGCCGACCGCGCCGAGCACATCGACTCGGTCGTCCGCCCGGCGCTGGAGCGCGGTGCGATCGTCATCTCCGACCGCTACATCGACTCGTCCGTCGCCTACCAGGGCGCGGGCCGCGACCTCTCCCCGACCGAGATCGCCCGGATCTCGCGCTGGGCGACGAGCGGCCTCGTTCCGCACCTGACGGTGCTGCTTGACGTCGACCCGGAGACCGCACGGGAACGGTTCACCGAGGCACCCGACCGGCTGGAGTCCGAGCCGCCGGCGTTCCATGCCCGGGTGCGGTCCGGCTTCCTGACGCTGGCCGCGGCCGACCCGACCCGCTACCTGGTCGTGGACGCGGGCCAGGAACCGGAATCGATCACCACGGTCGTACGTCACCGGCTCGACCAGCTCCTGCCGCTCTCCAAGGCCGAGATCAAGGCCCAGGAGGAGGCGCGCAAGGCCGCCGAGGAGGAGGCCAGGCGCAAGGCCGAGGAAGAGGCGGCCCGCAAGGCCGAGGAGGAGCGGCTGGAGCGCGAGCGGCAGGAACAGCTCGCCAAGCTCCGTGCCGAGGAGGAGGAGCGCAAGGCCCGCGAGCTGGAGGAGGCCCGCCGGCGCGAGGCCGAACGCCAGGCGGAGGAGGCCCGGCAGCGTGCCGAGGAGGCCCGCCGGGTGGCCGAGGAGGAGCGGGTCCGGCGGGAGGCCGAGGAGGCGGCCCGCGAGGCCGAGCAGGCCAGGCTGCGCAGGCAGGCCGAGGAGGAGGCGCGGCTGCGCAAGGAGGCCGAGGCCCTGCGGCTGGAGAAGCAGCGCAAGGCCGAGGAGGCGCTGCTGCGTGCCGAGGAGGCCCGCAGGCGTGCGGAGGCCGAGGCCGCCGCGGCGGCGGAGAAGGCCCGTGCGGAGGCCGCTGCGGCGGCGTCCGTGCCGGAGAACGAGATCACGGTGCCGACGCCGATCGTCAACCCGAACGACGTGACGCAGCAGGTGCCCGCGCCGGACAGCTCGTCCTCCGATGAGGCCGAGACGGCGATGATCCCCAAGGTCCAGGACCGTTCGGGCCGTTCCGGTGGCTCGGACCGTTCCGGCCGTTCGGACCGCTCCGGTGCGGCGGGTGCCGCCGACGAGACGACGGTTCTTCCCCCGGTACGGGACACGAATCCGGCGGACCGTATCCCGCGGGGCATCTTCCGCGACGAGCACCCGGCGTCCCGGCCGGAGAGCGAGAACGAGCGCACCCGTGAGCTTCCGCAGGTCGGGGGTTGGGAGGACCCGGAGCACCGGGAGCACCAGGAGCGCTCCGGCCGGCGTCCACGTCCCGACTGGGCGGAGGAGACCCCGCTGGACGATCTGCCGACGCTGGCGGACGAGCTGCTGGGCGATCACCGCGACCAGCAGGACGACGATGGCTCGGGCCGCTCGGGCCGGGGACGCCGCCCGCGCCGCTGACCCGGGCCGGGTGCCGGACGGGGCGTCCTGTCCGGCAGCCGGCGTTGGCGCGGCCGGTTCCGGTGTTCGGTTCCGGTGTCTGTCTGGTGTCCGGTGTCGGGCTCCGGCGGCCGGGACGCCATGTTGCCGGGATTGTCAGACCCGTCCCCCACAATGGGAGTCGGATCGGGGATCCGGATCGACAAGCAGCAACAAACAGTGCGGTGCAACGGCATCGGGGCTGCGTGGTGCCACCGCGCGGCGGCCGCGTGGCGCGCACACCACCGGAAGGGCGGAGACCCATGACCGTATGGGACGACCTGGTCGGCCAGGACCGGGTGCAGGAGCAGCTCGGTGCCGCCGCCCGGGACGCCGATGCGCTGGTCACCGCCCACTCGGCGGGGGAGCCGGTCTCGCCGGGGTCGAGGATGACCCACGCCTGGCTGTTCACGGGGCCCCCGGGCTCGGGCCGTTCCACCGCCGCCAGAGCCTTCGCCGCCTCCCTCCAGTGCACCAGCCCCGACCGCGCCCTGGGCGGAGCACCCGGCTGCGGCTTCTGCGACGGCTGCCACACCAGCCTCATCGGTACGCACGCCGACGTCGAGGTGGTCCGTACGGACCTGCTCTCCATCGGCGTGAAGGAGACCCGCGAGCTGGTCCGCCGTGCCCAGCTCTCCCCGGCCGTCGGCCGCTGGCAGGTCATCGTCCTGGAGGATGCCGACCGCCTCACCGAAGGCGCGGGGAACGTACTGCTGAAGGCGGTCGAGGAGCCCGCGCCCCGCACGGTGTGGCTGCTCTGCGCGCCCTCCCTCGAAGACGTGCTGCCCACCATCCGCTCCCGCTGCCGTCACCTCACACTGCGCACGCCTCCGGTCGACGCGGTCGCCGATGTCCTGATCAGGCGCGACGGCATCGACCCGGAGCGGGCAGCGTCCGCGGCCCGGGCCACCCAGGGCCACATCGGCAGGGCCCGCCGCCTCGCCACCGACGAGCGGGCCCGCTCGCGCCGCGCCGCCGTGCTCAAGCTCCCGTTGCGGGTCGAGGACATCGGGGGCTGCCTCAAGGCAGCCCAGGAGCTGATCGACACCGCCACCGAAGACGCCAAGCAGGTCTCCGAGGAGGTCGACGTCAAGGAGACGGAAGAGATGAAGGCCGCGCTCGGCGCCGCCGCAGGGGGACGGCTGCCGCGTGGGACCGCAGGGGTGATGAAGGAGCTGGAGGACCGGCAGAAGCGCCGCAAGACGCGTACGCAGCGCGACAGCCTCGATCTGGCGCTCACCGATCTGACCGGTTTCTACCGCGACGTCCTGGCCATGCAGCTGGGCTCGCGGATCGCCATCGCCAACGCGGACGCCGAGGACGCGCTGGACCGCATCGCCCGCTCCTCCACACCCGAGCGCACCCTGCGCCGGATAGAGGCGGTGATCGCCTGCCGCCGGGCACTGGACCGCAACGTGGCGCCGCTGCTCGCGGTGGAGGCGATGACGATGGCCCTGCGCGCGGGCTGACACCACAGCCGAGGGCGCGGCCTCTGCCCGCGGCCGCCCGTCAGCGCGTCAGCGCGTTCGCCCGTCCACGCGACCACCCGTCAGCGCGTCCGCCGAAGCCCATCCGCATCCACCGGCGCCCACCGGGCCCACCGGCGCTCACTCGTGCATCCCCGTCGGCGCTCACTCGCGGATCCGCACCGGCGCCCGATCCGCACCGCCCCGTTCACGATCGCTCATTCGTGATCGCGCGTTCACCCGTACGGGGAGCGAATCGGGCGAGTCGTCACATGGCGGCTACGCTCCGAGAATGAACACCAGGCGCTCGCTCCGTATTCTCGCCACCACACTCGGCGCTGCTGGCCTTCTCATCTCCGGCTGCACCAGCGGCAGTTCGACGAGCGCCTCGTCGTCCGAATCATCCGCATCGCCCGCGCCGGCCGTCCCCGCAGGACTCAAGCCGTACTACGCGCAGCAGCTGAAGTGGCGGGACTGCGGCGTCGAGGGTTTCCAGTGCACCACGATGGAGGCCCCGCTGGACTACGGGAAACCGGACAACGGCGACATCAAGCTGGCCGTCTCCCGCAAGAAGGCCACCGGACCCGGCAAGCGGATCGGTTCCCTCCTGGTGAACCCGGGCGGACCCGGCGGTTCCGCCATCGAATACCTCCAGAGCTACGCGGCCGTCGGCTACCCGGCCCAAGTCCGGGCGCGGTACGACATGGTCGCCATCGACCCGCGCGGAGTGGCCCGCAGCGCGCCCGTCGTATGCCTCACCGGTCCGCAGATGGACACCTACACCCAGGTCGACCAGACCCCGGACGACTCCGGCGAGGTCACCGGCCTGGGCGACGCGTACAAGAAGTTCGCGAGCGGCTGCGAGGAGCGTTCCGGCGAGATCCTGCCCCATGTCTCCACCGTCGAGACCGCCCGCGACATGGACATGCTGCGAGCCCTGCTCGGTGACGAGAAGCTGCACTACGTCGGTGCGTCGTACGGCACCTTCCTCGGTGCGACGTACGCGGGACTGTTCCCCGCCCGGGTCGGCCGTCTGGTCCTCGACGGTGCGATGGACCCGTCGTTGGACGCCGTCGAGCTGAACCGCGACCAGACCGCGGGCTTCGAGACCGCGTTCCAGGCATTCGCCGCCGACTGCGTGAAGAAGGCGGACTGCCCGCTCGGCACCACCTCGACCGCCGATGCGGCCACGCGTCTGAAGCGGCTCTTCGCCGACCTCGACGCCCGGCCGATCGCCACCGGTGACTCCCGCAGGCTCACCGAATCGCTGGGCACCACCGGGGTCATCGCCGCCATGTACGACGAGTCGGCCTGGCCCCAGCTCCGCGAGGCCCTCGCCGGCGCCCAGAAGGGCGACGGCTCCGGCCTCCTGGCCCTGTCGGACAGCTACTACGAGCGTCGGCCGAACGGCACGTACGCCAACCTCATGTTCGCCAACGCCGCCGTGAACTGCCTGGACCAGCCGCCCGCCTTCGCCGACGCCGAGGCCGTCACCCGGGCCGTTCCCGGCTTCGAGAAGGCCTCCCCGGTCTTCGGCAAGGCCTTCGCCTGGGCCGCCCTGAACTGCGCGGCCTGGCCGGTCCCGCCCACCGGCACCCCCCACCGCATCGAGGCGAAGGGCGCCGCCCCGATCGTGGTGGTCGGCACGACCCGCGACCCCGCCACCCCGTACAAGTGGGCCCAGTCCCTCGCCGACCAGCTCTCCTCCGGCATCCTCCTCACTTACCAGGGCGACGGCCACACCGCGTACGGCCGCGGCAGCGACTGCATCGACACGGCGATCAACACCTACCTGCTGGAAGGCACCCCGCCGGCCGAGGGCAAGAAGTGCTCCTGACCGCCCCGCCTCGCCACTGACCTGCGCGAACGGCTCGGAGCGAGGCTGGTACGGAGCACCCCCGGAAACTGTGTAGACTTGGCGACGCTGCTGATCGCACCATGGTGCGACAGGGCGTGCCGCCTTAGCTCAGTTGGCCAGAGCAACGCACTCGTAATGCGTAGGTCTCGGGTTCGAATCCCGAAGGCGGCTCTGTAGAAGCCTCAGGACTCACTCGCCGTGACCTGGGGCTTTTGCTTTTGCATCTGTGGCTGATGGTCACTGCCGGGAACACTCGGACAGCGGTCGCCGTCGTCATGGATGATCTTCGGGCCCAGAGTGTGAAGCCCCCGTGAATACTCCGTGGAAGTGATGTCGGTGGGGCCGCTTATGCTGCACCGGACGATCGCGCGGGACCAGGGGAGGGCTCGGTATGTTCGGCAAGCTGTTCGGCAGGGGTGGGGAGAGACCGGAGGCGGATCCGTACGCCCTGCCCGTCCCGCGCCGGCAGAGGAACGGGACGTACGCGCTGCGTGCGCTCGGGGACCAGCGGGTGCTCGCGCTGGTGGAGGCGGCCGGGGCGGGGGACTGGGAGGCGGTCAAGGCGGCGTCGGTGCCGTTCGACCTCGGCCGTGACCACGGAGTCCTGGACCAGCTGGCCGACTTGGACGGTGTGCAGGACTGGATCGGCCGTGCCGTCGAGGAGGACAAGGAGCACCGGGCGACGGCCCTGCTGATATCCGGGGCGCGCCACATCAACTGGGGCTGGGAGGCGCGTACGGCCGAGCGTGCGGTGAACGTCACGCAGGACCAGTGGCGGGTCTTCCACGAGCGGCTCCACATCGCCGAGGAGCAGCTGTTCGAGGCCGCCGAGTTGCGGCCGGAATGGGTCACGCCGTGGCGCTGCCTTCTCACCTCGGGCCGCGGCATGTCGCTGGGTCCCGTCGTCAACAGGACCCGCCTCGACGCAGCCCTGCGCCGTGATCCGCTGGACCTGGAGACCCACATCGGCTGGGTGTCGCAGTTGCAGCCGCGTTGGAGCGGCGAACCGGGCGAGGCCCTGGCGTTCGCCCGGGACGCGTTCGCGCGCGCCCCGCAGGGGCATCGGATCGGCTGTGTGATCGCCATGGCGCACATCGAGGAATGGGTCGAGTCGGAACGCGCGGACTGTCTCCAGACCCCGGAGATCCAGGCCGAGTTGCGGAACGCTGCCGATCACAGCATCCTCCACCCCGCCCATGTGCGGCGTCCGGGCTGGCAACAGGACTTCAACATGTTCGCCATGGCCCTGTCGCTGGCCGGTGAGCGTCACACGGTCCGGCGCGTCTTCCAGGCGCTGGACGGCGCCTGCACCGACTGGCCCTGGTCCTACTTCGCGGAGCCCCAGAAGCAGTTCGCCCGCCACCAGCGCCGCGCCTGACCGCACACCGTTCCGAGCCCGGTCCTGCCCGCTGCCGGTGTTACGTCCGGCCGCACCCCGCCACCCGTCGCCCCTTTCACCCCGGACTGCCCGATGACTCTTCCCGACACCGCCGCGACCCCGGCCGGCGACGATCGCACCTTCCAGGTGGATCTGCGCGGCCTCGTCGATCTCCTCTCCCACCACCTCTACTCCAGCCCACGCGTCTACCTGCGCGAACTCCTGCAGAACGCGGTGGACGCGCTGACCGCGCGGCACGGCCTCGAACCGGACGCCCCCGCCGACGCCTTCGGCATCCGCCTGTACGCCGACGGCTCGGTGGTGCGCGTCGAGGACGACGGCGTCGGTCTCACCGAGACCGATGTGCACACCTTCCTCGCCACGATCGGCCGCAGCAGCAAGCGCGCCGAGCGGATAGCCGAGCAACGTGCCGACTTCATCGGTCAGTTCGGCATCGGGCTGCTCTCCTGCTTCCTGGTCGCGGACGAGATCCACGTCCTGAGCCGTTCCGCCCGTACCCCCGACGCACGCGCCGTGGAGTGGCGGGGGCGCGGCGACGGCAGCTACACCGTCCGCACTCTGCCCGCGTCCGCCCGCCACCGGCCCGGTACCACCGTCACGCTGACGCCGCGCGCCGACACGGGCGAGTGGACCAGGCCGGCGCAGGTGCACGCGCTGGCCCGGCAGTTCGGCTCCCTGCTGCGCCATCCGGTGACCTTCGACGACGGCTCGGGGGGAGCGGGCGTGGCCGTCAATCCGGAGCCCGCGCCCTGGGCACGTTCGTACCCCACGCCGGGATCCCGTTCCCGCGCGCTGGCCGCGTACGGCGAGGGGGTCTTCGGGTTCACGCCGCTGGACACCATCGAGCTGGACTTGCCGGCCGTGGGCCTGAAGGGCATCGCATGCGTGCTGCCCGAGGCGGTGCCGGCCGGGCGCCGCCACGGCCACCGGGTGCACGTCAAGGGCATGCTGCTGTCCGAGCAGGCCGAGGAGATCCTGCCGGAGTGGGCGTTCTTCGTCCGCTGCGTCGTCGACGCCGAGAGCCTGCGCCCGACGGCGTCCCGCGAGTCCCTGTACGAGGACGACACGCTCGCCGCCGTCCGCGACGCCCTCGCCGAGCGGTTGCGCGCGTGGATGGCCCGGATCGCCGCCAGCGATCCGGAGCTGCTCGGCCGCTTCCTCCAGGCCCACCACCTGGCCGTGAAGTCGCTCGCGGTGCACGACGACGAGATCCTGCGGATGCTGCTGCCCTGGCTGCCGTTCGAGACCACCGACGGGCACACCACTCTCGACGAGTTCGCGCGTACCCACCGCACCGTGCTGGTGACGTCGAGCGTGGAGGAGTTCCGGCAGGTCGCGGCGATCGCCTCGGCCGCCGGGCTCGGCGTCGTCAACGGCGGCTACACGTACGACCGCGAGCTGGTCCACCGGCTGCCCGAGATCAGGTCCGGGGTCAGTGTCGCCGACCTCGACCCGGCGACCCTCACCGCCCATCTCGACCCCGTCGACCGTGAGACGGAACTGGCCGCGGTGGCCTACCTCGCCCTGGCCCGCGACGCACTCGCGGTCTTCGACTGCGATGTCGCGCTGCGCACCTTCCAGCCCGCCTCCGCCCCCGCCCTCCTCGTCGACAGCCGCGAGGCCCGGCACGAGCGGACCCGCTCCCGGCTCGCCCGTGAGCAGGAGGGCGGGGTGTGGGGCGACATCCTCGGCGCCCTGCGCCAGGAGGCACCGCGGGCCCAGCTGATCCTCAACCAGCTCAATCCGCTGGTGCGCGCCGCCGTCGCCATCGAGGAGCCGGAGCTGGCCCGTACCAGCGCCGAAGCCCTCTACGGCCAGGCCGTGCTGCTGTCCCGGCGCCCGCTCAGGCCCGCCGAATCGAGCCTCATCAACCGCTCCTTCCTCGACCTCCTCGCCCACGCCCTCCGCAAGGACAGCTGACGATGCCGACCGCACCCCAGAACACCGACGAGCTGTACCAGGCGCTGGAGGAGAACGACCGGCGCCCCTACGGCCGCACCCGCACGGTCACCGCCGAGGAACTCGTGGACGCCGCGGAGCAGTTCGCGGAGCCCGTACCGCTCGTTCACGCGCTCTTCGAGCTCCAGGAGGCGTACACCTACGGCTCCGAACCCCGGAAGTCGCCCGTCGTCTTCGCGCGCCTGCTCACCATGTTCGACGAGCAGCCCGACGTCTTCGACGAGCGCCGCCGCCACACCCTGTTCTGGCGGTTCAAGTGGGTGGCCAACGCGCTGCGTGTGCTGCCCGAGATTCCGCTGGGCGCCCTGCACCAGTGGCTGACCGAGATGCGCGACCGGTACGAGAAGGCCGGCCTGGGCCTTCAGCCCTACTACGGTCAGGCGTACCAGCTGGCCGCGCACGTCGGCGAGGACACCACCCTCGCCTACGAGCTGTGGGCCGGCCGCTCCCGGACCCGGCTCAGCGACTGCGAGGCCTGCGAGATCTGCGAGCGCGCCCTGCACCACCTCGCGGCGGGCGACGACGAACGGGCGCTGGACGCCTGGGAACCCGTCCTGGCCGGGAAGGAGTCCTGCCAGGAGGAGCCGGCCCGCTCCGTCTCGTACGCGCTGTTGCCCCTGCTGCGCGACGGCCGCGCCGACCGGGCCCGCGAACTGCACCTCGCCGGCTACCGCAACTGCCGCCGCAACCCCTCGATGGCCGGAGAGGTCGGCCGGCACCTGGAGTTCTGCGCGCTGACCGGCAACGAGACACGCGGCCTGGAGCTGCTCGCCGAGAACCGGAACCTGTTCGGTGAGGTGGACTCGCCGCTGGACCTGTTCGACTTCCTCACCGGCGTGGAGGTCCTCCTCCAACGCGTCGAGCTCCTCGGCCACGGCGAACTGCCCGCCGCCGGATACACCGGCCGCACCTGGACGGTGGCCGGCCTGCGCACCGAGGTGCGGGGCCGTGCCGACGACCTCGCCGCCCGCTTCGACGCCCGCAACGGCACCACGGCCCACACCGACCGCCGCAGGGCCCGCCTCGACCGTGCCCCGCTCGTGGACGCGCTGGAACTCACCCTGCGCACCCGCGGCCTCGACGAGGTCGCCCCGGCCGCCCCGGTCGCCGCGACCCCGGCCCGTACCGCCGCCGCGGTCCCGGATTCGCTGCCCGAACTCATCCTCCAGGCACGGGCGTTGGACGAGCAGGGGCACCCGGACGCAAAGGCGCGCTGGGCGAAGCTGCATACGCTCGTCGCCTCCCGCGACTACACCCATCCCGACGACCCGGCCGTGGGTCCGCTCGCACGGCTGCGCGCGGACCTGCTGAGCGACGAGGCGAGCCGGACGGGCGAGAAGGACGAGTACGCCGAGGCCGCCGTCCTCCACGAGGAGGCCGCGGGCCTCTACGACGACGCCGGAGTACCGGGCGACGCCGCGGTCGCCCGCGCCTGCGCCCTGCTCGCCACCGCCCAGATCCCCGCGGAGGGCGGCGACGGAGGCGAGGCGACAGCCGCCGATGGAGGTGCGGCGAGCGCCGCCGGCGCGACCGATGGAGGTGAGGTGGAGGCTGCCGACGGAGCCGGGGCGAAGGCCGCCGCGCTGACCGCCGCCCACGCCTCCATGGTCCGACTGCACGAGGAGACGCCCGGCCCTGCCCCGTACCAGGAGGCGCGCCTGCTGCGGCTGCGGGCGACCGCGCTGGGCCTGCGCCTGCAGATGTCGGGGAGCGAGGAGCACGTCGCGCCGGTCCTCGCCGAGGCAGAGCTGCTGCACGCGTTCGCCACCCGGCACGATCTCGACGGGCAGATCTCCGGCGCGGTCCTGCTGCGGGCCACCACCCACGCCCTCTCCGGTGACCTGCCCGCCGCGGTCACCGGGATCGACGGCCTCCTCGACCGGCTGAAGACGCACGGCCCCGCCTGGCACCTGCCCCGCACGCTCGCACTGCGTGGCCGGCTCCAGCTCGCCCTCCAAGACGCGCGGGCCGCACGGGCGGACCTGACCGAGGGCCTGCGACTGGCCGCCGACTGGCCGGCCGACGTGGTCGACGCCGCCCGTCTCCACAGCGATCTGGCCGAGGCGTGCATGCACCTCGGCAGCCCCGACGAGGCGCTGCGGCACCTGACGCGCTCGGCGGAGCTGGAGCTGCGCCGCGGCAGCCGGACGGACGCGTACTGCTCCTACAGCAACGCGGCTCAGCTCTGCCTCGACCTCGGCCGCGTCGAGGACTGCATCGCCCTGCTCGACTCGCTCCTGGCCGAACCGGACGTCGCCGCCGGCGAGGTGGACGACCGGCTCGTCGCTCAGCTGCGCCTGACCCGCGCCCGCGCGCTGCACGCGGGGCAGGACCTCAAGGTCGCGGTGGCGGAGCTCGTCGCCCTCGCGGCCGAGTCGGCCGGCTGGGAGGACGACCCGGGGAGCCACGCCATGATCGCCGCGGAGGCGGCCGTACTCCTCGGCGAGTCCGGTGAGTTCGACCGGGCACGCGAGGCCGTGGACCAGGCGCTCGCCGCCCATGCCCGGTCCCCGCGCTACGAGCAGCTCAGCAACTGCCTGCGCGAACTCGCCCGGCTCCGGGCCGAGCAGCAGGGCCCCGACGGTCTGGCCGATGCCCTCGCGCTCCTCGCCGACGCCGGCCGGATCGCCGACGAGGCCCGCGCCGCCGAGTACGAGGCCCGCAGCCGTTCCCTGGACACCGCCCTGGCCTACGAGCACGGGCGGGTCAACGCCTACGCCGGTGAGTACGAGGCTGCCCTGGCCGCCCTGGAGAAGGCCCTCGCCCTGCTCGGCGAGCCGGGGGCGGAGGAGGACCAGGCCGGGGAGTGGGCCGAGTGCGTCCGTCTCGCGGGTGCCGTGGAGGGCATCTATCTGGAGCGGCCCGCCGCGGCCCTTCCCCGCCTCGCCGCGGCGGTCTCCCGACTGAACGCACTGGGGCACACCGGGGAGACCGAGCCGCTGACCTCCTTGGCGGCCCGGCTGCGCGACGAGGAGTGACGTTCCACCCGCTCCTGCGGGCATCGGCCGGACGCGCCCGGTGATCCGTCCCGCGCGGCGGCGGGGCGGGTCACCGGGGTGTGCGGGCGGCCCGCAGGAAGCGGGCGCCCCATTCGTGGATGTGGGCGACGAACTCCGGTGGCCCGAGGATCTCGAACTCGGCCCTCATGTTGCCCAGCGCCTGGGCCGGCCAGTCGAGGGAGGTGGAGGACAGGGTGAGGCGGCAGCTGTTCGCGTCGAGCGGTTCGATCGTGCCCCACTGACCGACCGTCCGCCGGATCCGCTCGGCGGGCGCGTGGACCAGGACCTCGACCCGGTACGGGGCGGGGGCGCCGCTCGTCGCCCGGACGAAGGCCGCGGCGTCGTCGACCGGGAGCGGGCGGGGCCGGAAGCGCGTGCCGGTCGCCGTCGGGTCGGTCATCCGGTCCAGGCGGAAGCTGCGCCAGTCGTGCCGGTGCAGGTCGTAGGCGACCAGGTACCAGCGTCCGTCGCCGGCGACGACGCGGTGCGGCTCGACCTCGCGCCCGGTCGGCGCCGAGCCCCTGGACGTGTAGCCGAACCGCAGCCGTTCCTCGTCCCGGCAGGCCTGGGCGATCGCGGTGAGCACCCCCGCCGCGACCACCGGCCCGGACGAGGAGGCGGAGACGGTCATCGCGCCCAGGGCGTCCACCCTGGCCCGCAGCCGGGGCGGCAGGACCCGTACCACCTTGGTGAGCGCGCGCAGGGACGCCTCCTCCATCCCCGCGATCCCGCTCCGTGCGGCGTCGCCGATGCCGACCGCGAGAGCCACCGCCTCCTCGTCGTCCAGCAGCAGCGGCGGCAGGACCGCGCCGGGTGAGAGCTGGTAGCCGCCGTCCGTGCCCCGGGCCGCGCTGACCGGGTAGCCGAGCTCGCGCAGCCGGTCGATGTCGCGGCGCAGGGTCCGCTCGGACACCCCGAGCCGGCCGGCCAGTTCGAGGCCGGGCCAGTGGCGGTGGGTCTGCAGCAGCGAGAGCAGTCTGAGCGTCCGTGAGCTGGTGTTCGCCATGCCGGGATCCTCCCTCGACTTCCGGACGGAAAGTGACCGGAAGCCTTTCTAGGGTCGATCCCGAAGGCCGAACAGGACCGACGTGAGGACCAGGAAATGATCACCCGCGAGATCCGGCTGGCAGCTCAGATCACCGGCATCCCCACCCCCGACCACTTCACCGTCGCCAGGACGGAGGTGGACGGCGAGGTCCTGGTGCGGACCGACCAGGTGGGGCTTGCCGCGACGTATCTGGAGCTGATGCGGGCCGACTGCACCATCCCGGTGCCCGCCTGGCAGCCCGGCCAGAAGGTGGGGGTCGCCACCATCGGCACGGTCGTCCGGTCCGACAGCCCCGAGCTCGCGGTCGGTGACCTGGTCCAGTCGATGACCGGCTGGAGCGAGTACTCGGCAGGCCCGGCCGCCGGGTACGTCAAGCTCGACCGCGGGCTCTTCCCCGACCCCGGCCACCATCTCGGCCAGGGGCCGACCGCGTACTACGGGATGGCCGACGTGGCGGCCGTGGGCGAGGGCGACGTGGTGTTCGTCTCCGGGGCGGCGGGCGGGGTCGGTTCGCTGGCCGGGCAGATCGCCAGGTGTCTCGGGGCGGCGCGGGTGATCGGCAGCGCCGGAAGCCCGGAGAAGGCCGACTACCTGGTGAACGAGCTCGGCTACGACGCCGCGTTCGACTACCACGACGGCTCCCCGGCGGACCGGCTGAGGGAGCTCGCGCCCGACGGCATCTCGGTGTTCTTCGACGTCGTGGGCGGCGAGCAGTACGCCGCCGCGTTGCAGGCGGCCCGGCCCGGGGCGCGCTTCGCGCTGTGCGGCTCGCTGTCGAGCCAGCTCGGCGACGCGGCGGAGCGCTTCCCCGAGCCCGACCGGGCGGTGGCCGAGTCCAGGGGCGTGAAGCTGCTGCCGTTCTCCTGCCACCACACACCCGATCAGATCGCGGCCTGGCGGGAGCGCTTCAGCACCTGGCTGGACGCGGGCTGGTTCGTCTACCCGCAGACGGTGATCGAGGGCGGGATAGAGGACGTGCCGGCGGCGTTCCTGGCCCTGCTGCAGGGTTCCTACCGGGGCAATGTGTCGGTGCGGCTGTCGTGACCACCACCCTCTCTCTCCGGGCCCTGAACCGGGCATTGATGGACCGCCAGTTCCTGCTGGCCCGCACCGATCGCACCGCGCTGGAGGTGATCGGGCGGCTGGTCGCACTCCAGGCGCAGGAGCCCAACTGGGCCTATGTGGGGCTGTGGAGCAGGATCCACGGCTTCACGCAGTCGCAGCTCACCGGGTTGCTGGAGGACCGGCAGGTGGTCCGCTCCGGGCTGCTCCGCTCCACCCAGCACCTCGCCGCGGCCGACGACTTCCGCCGGCTGCGGCCCCTGCTGCAACCCGTGCTCGACCGCACCGCCGGCGCACCGCACTTCACCCGGAACAGCACCGGCCTGGACACGGCCTCCTTGGTGGCCGAGGCGCTCGGCCTGCTCGCGGGCGGGACCCTGTCGCGCAAGGAGCTGGCCCGGCGGCTGGCCGAACGCCATCCGGGCCGCGACGGGCGGGTCCTGGCCGGGCAGGTGGAGCTGAGCACTTCCCTCGTCCATGGCGCGGCCACCGGTGCCTGGGGCTCCTGGGGCAACCGGTCGGCGGTCTCCGTCACTCCCGCCGAGGTCTGGCTGGGCCGGCCGATGGCGACCGCGGCGACGGCGGCCGCTGCCCGGGAAACGGCGAAGGTGCAGATCCGCCGCTACCTGGCCGGCTTCGGCCCGGCCGGGGTGAAGGACGTACAGGCGTGGTGCGGGCTGACCCGCCTGGGCGAGGTCGTCGAGTCGATGCGCGGCGAACTGCGCCGCTACCGCGACCCCGACGGCCGGGACCTGTTCGACCTGGCCGACGCGGAGCTGCCCGACCCCGGGACGCCCGCCCCGGTGCGGCTGCTGCCGGCCTTCGACAACGTCCTGCTCGGCCACGCCGACCGCACCCGGGTCATCGGCGACGAGGACCGAGGACACGTGATGCCCGGCCGGGCGCTGGTGCGGCCCGCCTTCCTGGTCGACGGCCGGGTTCACGGAACGTGGTCCCTCGACGCGGGCACGCTGCGGCTCGCTCCGCTGCGGCCGCTCTCCGCGACCGATCGGGCGGCCCTGGAACAGGAGGCGGAGCGGCTGCTGCCGTTCGTGGGAGGCACGACGGTGTCCTGCGGCGAGGTGGTGAGCCGGCCGTCCTGAGGGGCACCGGTCGTACGGCGGCGGTCCCGGTCCGTGCGCCCCGGTCCGCGCGTCCCTGTCCGTGCGCCCCTGCCGCCGCGGGCCTACGCTGCTTGTGGAGTTCGAGTTCTCTTCTCTCGTGACGGGAGTCGGCCCATGACGCGCTCGCACGCCCGACTGCGCAGGGGGGCCGCGGCCGCTGTGGCGGCAGGAACGCTGGTTGTTTCGGTGCCGGTGGGGAGTGCCTGGCCGGAAGGGACCCCGTCACCTTCCGTGTCCGCCTCCTCCGCGTCGCCCTCCGAGGACTTCCCGCCGCTCACCCCCGCCGTGGCCCGGCAGCTGGACCGGGCGGTCCGGCAGGTCATGAGCGATGCGCGGGTGCCCGGTGTCTCGGTCGGGCTGTGGGTCCCGGGGAAGGGGAGCTACGTCCGGGCCTTCGGGGTCGCCGACAAGAGTTCGGGGGCGCCCATGTCGGCCGGTCTCAACATGCGGGTCGGCAGTGTGACCAAGACGTTCACCGTGACGGCGCTGCTCACCCTGGTCGACCAGGGCAAGGCCGGGCTGGACGATCCGATCGGGAAGTACGTGAAGGGGGTTCCCGACGGGGACCGGATCACATTGCGCGAGCTGGCGGGGATGCGCAGCGGACTCTTCAACTACTCCATGGATCCCGATTTCTTCAAGGCACTGACAAGCGACCCGCAACGGCCGTTCACACCACAGGAGTTGCTGGACTACTCCTTCAAGCACCCCGTGCAGTTCCAGCCGGGCGAGAAGTTCGAGTACTCCAACACCAACGCGATTCTGCTGGGGCTCGTGGTGGAGAAGGTGAGCGGCCGGCCGCTGGCGGACTACCTGGAACGGAATGTCTTCGGGCCGGCGGGCATGAACCACACGTTCCTGCCGCGGACCGCGGCGTTCCCCGCCCCGCACGCCCAGGGGTACACCGACCAGACGGCGAGCGGCAGGACCGAGAACGCCACGTACTGGAACCCCTCCTGGGCATGGGCCGCCGGGGGCGCGATCTCCGACCAGCGTGATCTGCGGACCTGGGCCCGGGTGCTCGCCACCGGCACTCTGCTCACCCCGGCCACCCAGGCCGAGCGGCTGAGGACGGTCCCCAGCGGTCTGCCGGACACCGGCTACGGCCTGGGCGTCTTCGACGTCCATGGCTGGGTCGGGCACAACGGCTCGCTGCCGGGGTACGAGTCCCTCGTCGTCTACCTGCCGGAGAGCAGGGCGACCCTGGTGGTGCTCCTCAACACGGACACGGATCACCGGGGTTCGGAGCCGAGCACCCTCTTCGGCGAGGCGATCACCCGCGTCGTGACCCCGCAGCACGTCTATACGCTGCCGGCCCAGCCCGCCGGGCGGTGAGGCGGACCGTACGGCCGTCGTCAGGGTGTCAGTTCTTCGACCAGTGATGCCGCCCGGCCGATCAGGGCCACTTCCCGCGGGCTCATCGCCGGGTCGGCCGCGCGGCGCGCGGCGGCCTCGGCGAGGTGGCGGGCGGGGATGCCGCCGGATGCGGAGAAGTGCGGAAGCAGGGCTTCCAGCAGGGCGCGGGCGTCCGCCGGTGCGGTGAACCCGGGGTCGACCGCGGCCTGGGCCAGGATCAGGGAGGTCATCGCCCGGTCCGCGGCCGGGACGCCCTCCTCGGTGTTGCTCCAGTCGATCACGACCGGACCCCGGTCCGTCAGCATCACGTTGTCCGGGTGCAGGTCCAGGTGGAGGATCCGGTCCTCGGGGTCCGGGGAGAGCCGGGCCGGGACGGTGTGGAGCTCGGCGAGCAGGCCGGCCAGCACGGCCGCCGCCTCGGTCACCGGCAGGTCGCCGGCCAGCAGGGATTCCAGCATCGTCGGGCCGGTCAGACGTTGCAGCACCAGGTCGCGGGGAGCCGTTCCGGTCTCCCGGGGGCCCAGGCGGGGGACCGGGAAGCCGTGCGCGCCGAGATAGGACATGACCATCCACTCGTGAGTGGCGTCCATGCCGTCGCGGTAACGGCGCAGCACCCACTTCTCGTCGAGTGCGTACACATCGGCGGACCGTCCGGCACCCAGCAACTCACCAATTCGCATGGGGCGAACCTACGGGCATCGGCGACGTATGTGGACCTTCGCGGCGCGGCCATGGGGCAGGGGGCCCGTTGTCGCCGGTCAGCGGCCCCATAACGCGAAGTGAGGGGGCGGACGGGATCTCCTGCGGATGACGTGTACGCGGCTACCTTGACGGCAATTCCCCCGAAGTCAAGGAGAGTTCCGTGGAGAGCCCCATGCTCCGCAGACGTGCCCTGGCCGCGTGTACCGCCACCGTGGCCGTCGGCGCGCTCGCGCTGGCCGGTCTGACCGGCAGCGCGTCCGCCGATCCGGCCGCCCAGCTCCGCACCCCCACCGCCACGGGGACCGGGCAGCTCTCGCCCGGTCTGCTGAAGGCCATGCAGCGCGATCTCGGACTGACCGCCGACGAGGCGCGCAGCCGGATCGACCACGAGACCGCGGCGACGGCCGTCGCCGCCGGGCTGAAGCACTCCCTCGGGGCGGACTTCGCCGGGGCCAGGATGGCCGGTGACGACGCGGCCCTGACCGTCGCCACCACCGATGCCGCGGACGCCGCCCGGATCCGCGAGGCCGGCGCCAGGCCCGTGGTCGTCGAGCACAGTCAGGCCGAACTCGACGGAGCCAAGGCCGCGTTGGACCGGGTGGCGCTGCGCAAGGCGCCCACCGGTGTGCCGGTCTGGTACGTCGACGTGGCCACCAACCGGGTCCTCGTGCAGGCCGCCCGCGCTTCGGACGCCGATGGGTTCCTCGACCGGGCGGGGGTGTCCCGCGATGTGGTGACGGTCCGCCGATCGACCGAGCAGCCGCGCACGTACGCCGACCTGCGGGGCGGTGACGCGTACTACATGAACGGTTCGGGGCGCTGCTCCATAGGCTTCCCCGTCAAGCGCGGCGGTCAGTCCGGCTTCGTCAGCGCCGGTCACTGCGGAACGCCGGGGGTCAGCACCAGCGGGTACAACCAGCAGGCCCAGGGCTCCTTCCAGGGCTCCACCTTCCCCGGCCGCGACTACTCCTGGGTCGCCACCAACACCGGCTGGACGCCGCGCGCCCTGGTGAACGGCTACGGCAACGGCGATGTGACGGTCACCGGGTCCACCGAGGCGCTGGAGGGTTCGTCGGTCTGCCGCTCCGGCTCGACGACCGGCTGGCACTGCGGGACGGTCCAGCAGCGCAACACCAGCGTCACCTACCAGGAGGGCACCGTCTCCGGCGTCACCCGCACCAATGTGTGCGCCGAACCCGGTGACTCCGGCGGTTCGTTCATCTCCGGCAGCCAGGCGCAGGGTGTCACCTCCGGTGGCTCCGGCAACTGCTCCCAGGGCGGTACGACCTACTTCCAGCCGGTGAACCCGGCGCTCCAGGCGTACGGGCTGACGCTGATGACCAGCGGCACCCCGACCGACCCGCCCACCGACCCGCCGACCGAACCGGGCGGCAGCTGGGCGGCGGGCACGACGTACGCGGCGGGCGATGTCGTGACGTACGGCTCCGACAGCTACCGCTGCCTCCAGCCGCACCAGGCGCAGCCCGGCTGGACGCCGCCGAACGTGCCGGCTCTCTGGCAGCGCGTCTGACAGCCGCTCCCGCGGCCAGTCCGGCGGCCTCGGCGGGGCCGCCACCGGATACCGCGCCCGCCCGGCCTCAACTCCACGCCTCCCGGCCGGGCGGCGCGCACCCCCCCGCCCCGCTCTGTGTCATGCACGTGCCCTTCCCCCACCCGAGGAATCAGCCATGACCCCAGAACCGACCGAAGGCCCCGGCGGCGACCACCGGATCAGCCGCAAGACACTGCTCAAGGCCGCGCTCGTCGCCGGTACCGTCCCGCTGCTCGCCGGCGGCGGCGTCGCGCTGGCCCGTGATGCCGGTACCGGTGGCCGGCCGCTGGTACCCACGCCGAACTGCGACGACGGCGACGGTCCGACCCACGACCAGATCGAGGGTCCCTACTTCAAGCCCGACTCCCCGCTCCGTACGAGCCTGGTGACCGCCGGCACGCCCGGTGTCCCGCTGACCGTGAGCGGCTATGTCTTCGGGCGGGCCTGCAAGCCCGTCCCCGGAGCGCTGCTGGACTTCTGGCAGGCCGACACCTACGGCGCGTACGACATGAGCGGATTCGCCTTCCGAGGGCACCAGTTCACCGATCAGTCGGGGGCCTTCAGCCTGACCACGATCGTGGCGGGGCTGTACCCGGGGCGCACGCGCCACATCCACGTCAAGGTCAAGGCGCCCGGCTCGGGCATCCTGACCACCCAGCTGTACTTCCCCGACGAGCCGCGCAACAACACCGACTCGATCTTCGACCCGGCGCTCCTGATGAACGTCCGGGAGATCGGCTCGGGGCGGGAGGGGACGTTCGATTTCGTCCTCGACGTCGACCAGGGTCCGACCGATCCGCCCACCGACCCGCCGACCGACCCGCCCGGCTCCACCTGGGCGGCCGGAACGCTCTACAGCGCGGGCGACCGCGTCACGTACGGCGGGGTCGCGTACCGCTGTCTGCAGGCGCACTCGGCCATGGCCGGCTGGGAACCGCCGAACGTCCCCGCGCTGTGGGAACGCGGGTAGCGACGCGGCACGGCGGGCTTGCGCCGCCGCGCGGGCGTGCCCCCGGGGATCTTCCCCGCGGGGCGCGCTCCGGGCATCGGAGTAGCCTGGATACGTACGGCTCCCGGTGAGCCGCTCGTGTCGGCCTGCGCATCGAAGGGGGCCGGTATCGCATGGACACCCTGGTCACGGTCGTGGTCGTCCTCGCGATGATCGCGATCGCAGCGTTCGTCATCCATCTGCTCAACGCCCGCCACCGGCACCAGCATCTGCGTCCGGCGCACTACGACCGCGGGCTGGCCGGGTTCGACGAGGACCCCGGCCCCGCTCCCGGCCCCGGCTCTACTTCGCATCCGAATAACGCTCCACCACCGCCGTCGTGAACGGGAAACGCACCGGTGTCTCACCGAAGGCGGTCCGCCCGGCCAGCTCACCGGCCGCCCGGATCGCCTCCACCACGGTCCGGGCCTCCTCCCGTGGGCAGTGCACGATCACCTCGTCGTGCTGGAAGAAGACCAGCTCCGCCCGGAGACCGGCCGAGCCGAGCGATCGGCGCAGGGCGGCCAGGAGCAGCAGCGCCCAGTCGGCGGCGCTGCCCTGCACCACGAAGTTGCGGGTGAAGCGGCCCCGCGCGCGGGCGTTCGTCGAGGCGTAACCAGGGGTGAATCCGCCGTCGGCGGAGGGTGTGTCCGGGCTCTCCTGAGGGATGCCGGCCTCCTCGTCCGCCCCGCTCCCGGCCGCGGGCGGGCTGGTCCGGCCCAGCCAGGTCCGTACGAGGCGTCCTTCCTCGCCCGCCTTGGCGGCATCGTCGACATAGGCCACGGCCAGCGGGAATCTCCGGCGCAGGGCGGCCAGATTCTTCAGGCCGTCGCCCGAGGTCTGGCCGTAGACCGCGCCCAGCAGCGCGAGCTTGGCGTGGTCCCGGTCGCCGTGGAACGCCCGGTCCGACAGCGCCGTGTACAGGTCTCCGTCATGGCCCGCCACCTCCATCAGACCGCGGTCGCGGGAGATCGCGGCGAGCACCCGGGGCTCCATCTGGTCGGCGTCCGCGACGACCAGGCACCAGCCCTCGTCGGCGACGACCGCCCGCCGTATCACCTTGGGGATCTGGAGCGCCCCTCCGCCGTTGGTCGTCCAGCGGCCGCTGACCGTACCGCCGGGCAGATATTCGGGGCGGAAGCGGCCGTCGCGCACCCAGTCCTGGAGCCAGCTCCAGCCGTGCGCCGTCCAGATCCGGTACAGCTTCTTGTACCGGATGAGGGGCTCCACCGCCGGGTGGTCCAGCTCCTCCAGCTCCCAGCGGCGGGTGGACTTCACCTTGATGCCGGCCTGCGCGAACGCCTTCACCACATCGGCGGGGAGGTCGGGGCGGACCCGTCTGCCGAAGGCGGCCGAGACCTCGTCGGCCAGCTCGGCCAGTCTGCGGGGCTCGCCGCCGCCCGCGTAACGCTCGCCGAGCAGTTCGTCCAGGACGTCGCGGTGGACGTCGGCGCGCCAGGGGAGGCCGGATCTGTTCATCTCGGCGGCGACCAGCATGCCGGCCGACTCGGCGGCCGTGAGCAGGCGCATCCTGCCCGGGTGCTCGGTGGCGCCGTGCCGGCGGAGCTGGTCGGCGTACACCTGGAGCAGGCCCTCGAAGGGGAGCTGCGTGCCGGAACGGGGCTCGAAGAGCGAGGACTGCGAGCCGGGCTCCGCCGAGCGGGCCGGGGGATCGGGCGGCACGGGGGCGTTGTGCAGGCGGGCGTGGGCGGCGGCCGCGGAGCGGGGCTCGCCGAGCCGGCCCTCATGGGCGAGGAGGAGGGATTCGGCGACCTCGATGTCGTAACAACGGCTCACGGGGACGCCGGCCGCGAGCAGCCGCGGGTAGACCTCGGCGGTGGACCGCCACACCCAGCGGGTGACGTCCGGGCGGGAGCGGACCGCCGCTACCAGGTCGGGTTCGGCGACGACCGGGGCGGCGGGCAGGCCGGTGGGGGCCAGCGGGGCGAGGAGGGCGCCGCCGGTCTCCGTCATGGCCAGAGCCCACCGTTCGGTCATGTCTTCGAGTCTGGCACCCGGCACTGACAACGGGGCGCGGCGCGCGGCGAGCCCCGAGAGGCCTGGGGCCTCTCGTTCGGATCAGGCCGGGCTCGCGTGCCCCGGTGCCTGATCCGGCCTGATCCAAACGAAAGACCCGAGGTGTGTCCCCCGGTTCCGGTGCCCGGCGGGTACCGGGACCGAGGGAGCGGCGGGCGTCAGGACTCGGACTCGCTGGTCCAGGTGCCCAGCGAGATCTCGGCGGTGATGCCGGGGCCGAAGCCGGCCATCAGGCCACGGTGGCCGTCGAGGGCCGATGCCTCGTCGAACATGCGGCCGAGGGCGTCGAGCACCACGGCGCTGGCTATGTTGCCGTACTCGGTGAGCGTGGCGCGGCTGAAGCGGAACGCCTCGGGCGGCACGTCCAGGAAGTGACTCAGGTCGTCCAGGATGCGCGGGCCGCCCGCGTGGATGATGTAGAAGTCCATCTTGCCCGCGTTCCACTGGTTCTCCTCGGCGACCGCCTCCAGGGCCGGTGCGAGGGGCTCCATGGTTCCGGGCACCCGCTTGTCGAGCTGGAAGTGGAACCCGGTGGACCGGACCGCGTAGGAGATCCAGTCCTCGGTGGCCGGGATGACGAACGACCCGTTGCGCTCCAGGCGGACTCCGGTGCCCCCGCTGCCGCGGAGCACGACGGAGGCTATGCCGTCGCCGAACAGCCCGTTGGACAGCAGCGATCCCACGCCCAGGTCGGTGGGCTGGTAGCAGAGCGAGCAGAACTCGCAGGCCACGATCAGCACATTGGCGTCGGGGTACGCCGTGCAGAAGTCGTGGGCCCGGTTGACCGCCGCGCCACCGGCGGCGCAGCCGAGCTGCGCGATCGGCAGCTGCCGGGTCTCCGGCCGGAAGCCCATCTCGCCGATGAGCCAGGCGGTCGGCGGCGGCATCATGAAGCCGGTGCAGGAGACGTAGACGATCAAGTCGATCTGCTCCGGCTCCAGTTCGGCCTGGTCGAGTGCCTGGCGTACCACCGCCGGAACCCGGGCCTTGGTGTGTTCCTCGTAGGTGATGCTGCGGGCGTCGAAGCCCGGGTGCTGCAGCACCTTGTCGATCGGCTGGATCAGATGCCGTTTCTGCACCCCGGTGTGTTCGATCAGACGAAGGACCAGGTCGATCTGCGGGTGGTCGCCATGCAACCGTTCGGCCAGCTCAAGGGTTTCCTCGTTGGTGATGACGTACTCGGGAACCGCGATGGCCGGCTTGCAGAGAACCGCCATGGAACTCCTCCTAGCGGACTTGGTCCACACGGCCGGGCCCGAACGGTTCCGGGGCATCCCGGCCGGAGGCGGCCACCACGGTTCCGCGCACACGCGGCGTTGCGCGGATGCGGATCGCTGGTGGAATCCGGCGCCGGGTCAGGTACCCCTGGAACGGGCGCGGACGGGCCGACCGTCGAAGACTGAGCTCTAGCCGTTCGTGGGCGGAAGCGGATCCGCCACGGCTTGGGTGGCCGTCGGGATCACGTTACGGCAGGCGGGTCGGGGCCGCACGCCGAGCGCGGCGCCGACGGGGCCGCGCGGGGCCCGCGCAGGGTGTGGGGTGTTGTTCGCAGGAGCCCCGGCCGGCGCCCCGGAGCGGCCCGGGTTGCCGCCGGCCGGGGGTGGGCGCATCATCGATGGCGGCTGCCGGGGCGCCCGGTCACCAGGTGACGGGCAGTTCGAGGGGATAGCGCCAGATCGACGTCCTGTTCCAGCGCACCTCCTCGGCCGGAGCCGCCAGTTTCAGCGCGGGGAAGCGCTTCAGCAGCGTCCCGATGGCGATCTGGAGCTCTGTGGCCGCCAGCGGGGCGCCGAGGCAGTGGTGCCCGCCCCACCCGAAGGTCATGTGGGACGGCCCCTGGCGCTCCAGGTCCAGCTCGTCGGGGCGGTCGAACTTCCGGCCGTCGCGGTTGGCCGTCAGATAGGAGACGTGCACGATGTCCCCTTCCCGGATCTGTACGCCGCTCAGCTCCACGTCCTCCATGGCGACCCGGGGGATGCCGACACCCTTGCGGAAGGGGATGAAGCGCAGCAGCTCCTCGATGGCCTGCGGGAGCATCTCGGGGCGGTCGCGCACCATGGCGAGCTCGTCGGGCCTGGTGAGCAGCGTGTAGGCGATGTTCCCGATCTCGTACGTGGTGGTGTCCTGGCCGGTGATGAGCAGGACCATGGCCATGACGGCCAGCTCCTGGTCGTTCAGGATTTCGTCCCCGTCGCGCGCGGTGGCCAGCGCGCTGATCAGGTCGTCGCCCGGGTTCGCGCGCCGTTCGGCGGTCAACTCCTCGAAATAGCCGCGGAGTTCGGCCTTGGACTGGATCGCCGCTTTCTTGTTCTCGACCGTGGTGTCCATCATGGTCCGGGCGTGGGCGCGCAGTTGGGCGCGGTCGGCCTCCGGGATGTCGAGGACCTCGCAGATGGTGGTCAGGGGCAGCGGGGCGGCCAGATGCTCGAACAGGTCGGCCGGGGCACCGTGCTCCTCCATGCGGTCCAGCAGCTCGTCGACCACATGCTGCGTGCGTACCCGCATGCGCTCCAGGTGGCGGGGTGCGAAGCCCTTGGAGATCAGGCTGCGCAGGCGGCTGCTGCCCGGCGGGTCCATCACGTTGATCGCCTCGTCCTGGACGATCGGTTCGGGGGTCATGCGCGGGAAGTTCCGGCCGATGATGGCGGTGCGGCTGAAGCGCCGGTCGGTGGTCACCGTACGCACGTCGTCGTAGCCGGTGACGAGCCATGCCTCGCCGTCGCCGTGCGGGAGGCGGATGCGGGAGACGGGCTCTTCGGTCATCAAGTGCCTGAGCACCGGGTCGAATTCGAGGGCCTCGGCGTAGTCGAACGGGCAGTGCCGTGCGCCGGCTACTGGTTCCATGCGGAGCTCCAGACGGGGATCTGACGGGGTGGTCCACGCAATCGCGGGCTTGGACGGGACATGGGTGCCCGGTCGTCCGCGGGGCCACGCGCCGCCCCGGTCCGATTGGTCCATATGAAGAAGGGATCGGACGAAGCCGGTCGCTGGACCGGCGCAATCCGGTCCGGCGACCGGCGGAACAGGGCGGTGGCCGGTGGCCCCGGCCGGTCTCAGCCGCCCGGTACGACGTCGGTGGCGTCCACCGCCGGGCGCAGCGCGCGGGCGAGCCTGACGCCGTCGCCCACCGCCCAGAAGTGGGTGAAGAACAGGCGGGGGTCCTCCGACAGATGGTGGTTGTGCAGCTCGACGAGCTTGATCCCGCCGCGCCGCAGCGCCTTCAGCACGTGCGGGACCTCGTCGGCGCGCATGGCGAAGTCGCCGCTGAGCGCGGCCCGGCCGCCGCCCAGCGGCTGGAAGTTGAACGCGCTGGTCGACCCCAGGCCGGGCGGCAGGATCAGATGGCCGTCCGCGACGGTCTCGCGGCGGACGAAGAGGATCTTGAAGAGCCCGTCGTCGGTGGAGCCCGTGGTGCCCAGCGCCGCCTCCATCCCGGCGGTGTCCAGGTCGACCGGGGCCGGCGGCTGCGGCCGCGCCGGGGGCGGGGTGCCGGTGCGGTCGAATCCGGCGCGCAGGCCGCGGGCCAGGGCCGCCGCGTCGTGGCCGTGGCCGTGGACATGGGTCCACCACAGGTCGGGGGTCTGGGAGAGCAGGTGCTTGTGGATCGCGGTCTGCTCGATCCCGTGCGCCTGCCACGCGTCGGTCACGTGCTGGAGCTCGCGCTCGGTGACCACCACGTCGCCCATGACCATCGTGGAGCCGTCGGCGTAGCGGACGAAGGCCACGTGCGTGCCCAGCGCCAGCCCCGGGGTGACGACGACGCCGTCGGAGACCACCAGGAGATCCCGCCGGGGGAAGCCCGTGTGGTACGTCGTGCCGCGCAGCATGTTGCCGCCGCGGCCCAGCGCTTTCGCCACGCCCGCCCAGTCCTCCAGGGCGGTCGGTGCCGGCTTGATCTGCATCCCGTGCCCCGCCCCGGTCATTCCGGCGGGCAGGGTGTGGGCGGTTGCGGGGCTCGCCACGGTCAGCACCGGCGCGAACGCGGCGGCCGCCAGTACGCGCCGTCGTGACGTGATCGCCCGTGCGTCCGGGCTCTGCTGTCGGTCTCCGGTCATCGTCCGCTCGCCTCCATCGGTCGCTCCATGGCGAGATGAAAGCATGCGAAATCATGAAGAAAGGATGAAAGCGGATACATCGTCAGCGGGTGGGGCTGGATGGACTAAACGTGTTGTCCGGCCGGCCCCCGGTGGGGCGGCGCCCCCACCACGCCTCAGCCCGTTCTCGGCGAGCGGCGCCGCACCGCCCCCGGCAGCAGCGCCGCCCCCACCGCGACCAGCGCGCACGCCCCCGCCGCGCCGCCCATCAGCGCCCACGGCACCGACACCACGACCGGCGCCGACACCGAGGCCAGCGCGGCGGCCAGGCCCGCCAGCTGCACCCCGGCCACGGCCAGGCCGAGCAGCGCCCCGAGCCCGACCGCGAACAGCGTCTCCCCGGCCACCACCGCGAGGACCTGCGGCCGGGTGGCGCCGGCCAGCCGGAGCGCGTCCAGCTCCGAGGAGCGTACGGACCCCGCCATCAGCATCGTGTTGGCCAGCGCGATCAGGGTGTAGAGCAGCGCGATCCCCAGGATCACGACCAGACCGGTCCGGGTCTGCGGACCGGCGCTCGGATACGTCGCCGCCAGCCACTGCTCCGTCGACCGCACCGTGCCGCCGGTCCCGCGCAGACGCGCCTCGACGACGGCCCGGTCGGCGCCCGGCGAGAGCCGTGCCTCGATCCGGTCCGCGGCCGCCGCCGGGGCGTTCGCCCTGGTCACATAGGCGCCGTTGTTCCCCGTTCCGAGGGCCAGCACCGCCGCGATCCGCAAGGAGGCGGGGCGCCCGTCGCCGAGCCACACCCGTACCGTCGAGCCCACCGTGTGCTGGGTCCACTCCTCGTTCACCACGATCGAGCCGTCGTCCAGATCAGCGATGTCGCCCGCCACCACCGGCAGCCGCCCGACCCGGGCCAGGGCCTTCGCGTCGTCCACCGCGCGGGCCTCAAAGGCGACCAGGGCGGAGCCCTCCTCGCGTACGTAGACGGCGGTCGGGGCGGAGGCGGACAGCGTGGCGCCGGGCACCGGACGGACCCTCAGCCCCTGGCCCGTCACGACCAGATCGGCCCCGGTGTGCTCGCGCGCCTCCGCGGCCTTCACCGCTGGACCCGTCATCGCGGAGCCGGCCACCGCACCCGCCAGCGCCACGGTGATCAGCACCGGAGCGGCCACCGCAGCCGTACGCCGCAGCGCCGCCGAGGTGTTCGCGGTCACCAGCGTCCCGGTCGCCCCCGGCAGCCGGACCAGCCGGGTCAGCGGGTGTACGAGCAGCGGCGAGAGCAGGGCGACGGCCGTGATCAGGACCATCGGCTGCGTGATGTACGTCTTCCGCTTCAGCAGCGCGGACGGGTCGGCCGCGAGGGTCTTCGCCATCAGGAACGCGGCCCCCGCGAGCAGGACGAAGCCCAGCAGCCGGCGGACCGGCGGGAGCACGCCCGTATCGACATCGGCCTCGCGCAGCGCCTCGGCGGGGCCGGTCCGGCCCGCCCGCCGCGAGGCGGCCCAGACCCCGGCCAGGGAAACCGCCTGCCCGGTCCAGAAGGCGGCGTGCAGCGGCCAGGCGGCCGGACGGATGACGAACCAGGACGGCGCCATCCCCTCGTCGACCAGCAGCCCGGCGAGCAGCTGCGCGCCCGGACCGCCCAGCACGCACCCGGCGGCGGAGGCCAGGGTGCCGACCACGGCGGCCTCCGTCAGCAGCAGCCGCCGCAGCTGGCCCGGCGTGGCGCCCGCCGTGCGCAGCAGCCCGAACTCGCGCCGGCGCAGCGCCACCGAGAAGGCGAACGTCGACGCGACGACGAAGACCGAGACGAAGGCGGTGAGGCCGCCCGCGGTGCCGAGCAGCACGTTCGCGGTCAGCAGCCCCTCGGCGTCCCGCTCGGTGGCCGGGTCGGCCCGGCGACGGTCGTCCCCGGTGAGGACCAGGGCACGGTCGCCGACCACGCGGCGCACCTCGGCCACGGGCGCGTCCACCCCCACGGCGTCCGGTCCGCCCCGCAGTCCCGACGCCGTGGTCCGCCCGTCGTCCCGGGTCACCGGGCCGAGCCTCCGGAGGTCGCGCAGGAGTGCGATATCCACAGGGTGTGGATGGGCGAGCTTCCGGGTGACCTCCGCTGTGGACGGTCCGCGCCGCACCGGCACGGTCAGGGTGTCGTCGCCCATCACCACCACCGGTGACGCGGCGAAGCGCTGCGGTGCCCGGTCCGGGGCGCCGAGGGTCGAGGCGAGGCCGAGACCCATGGCCGCGATCAGCCCCACGCCCAGCGCGAGCGCGACGAAGGTGCCGGTCAGCGCGGTCCAGCGGGTGCGCAGGGAGGCCAGGGCGACGGTCAGCACGACGCCTCCCGGACGTGAGCCGGGACGGATCCGGCGACGGCGGGCCCGCGCCCGTGCCCGCGTGTCCGGCCGCCCTCTTGTCCGTCCGCGCCCGTGCGTCCCGTCGCCGTCCGGGCCGCGATCCGTTCGGCGTCGAGCCCGGTCAGATCGGCCGCCACCTGCCCGTCGACCAGGAGGAGCACCCGGTCCGCGTAGGCCGCGGCCACCGGGTCATGGGTGACCATCACGATCGTCTGCCCCTCCAGGTCCACCAGCTCCCGCAGCATCTCCATCACCCCCTGGCTCGTCGCGGTGTCCAGCGCGCCGGTCGGCTCGTCGCCGAACAGCACCGCGGGCCGGGTGATCAGGGCCCGCGCCAGGGCCACCCGCTGCTGCTGGCCCCCGGACAGCTCGGCGGGCCGGTGCCCCGCACGGTCCGCGAGACCGACCCGGGCCAGGGCGCCCCGTACCTCGGTACGGGACGGGCGGCGGCCCGCGAGCCGCAGCGGCAGCGCGACGTTCTGGGCGGCGGTCAGCGAGGGGATCAGGTTGAACGCCTGGAAGACGAAACCGATCCGGTCCCGGCGCAGCAGCGTCAGCCGGCGCTCGCTCAGCCCGGTCAGCTCCGCCCCGCCCACCTCGACGGTGCCGGACGTCGGCCGGTCGAGCCCGGCCGCGCAGTGCAGCAGCGTGGACTTGCCGGAACCGGACGGGCCCATGACGGCGGTGAAGGTGCCGGTGCGGACGGTGAGGTCGACGGGGCCGAGGGCGTCGGCCTCGCCGTAGGCACGGCGCACGGAGCGGAGCCGTACCGCGTCGGCGGCGCTGGTGGGAGCGACGGATGCTCGGGAGGAGGTCATGCGTCGATCGAACCGTTCCGCCGCCCCACGATCACGACTGCCAGACCCCTGCGGTGGGGTAGGGCCAGGCATACCCCGCCGCACCACCCTGCCTACCCTGACCTCATGGAACCGGTGATCGACCAGGCATTCGCGGCAGCCCTCTACTCGGACGGCGACGCCGGTCCCGACACCGGCGCCTCCCTCCTCGCCGCCGATCCGACGGCCGACGCGGAACTGTTCCGGCGCGGCGAGGAGTTCGTCCGCCGGGCCTGGGAGCGCGGCTGGCAGCCCGCCGATGTCGTACGTCTGGTCCGCCGCGACCTCGACGAGACGGCGGCCCGTCTGGCCGCCGGGCTGATCCTCTCGGAGACCGTGCGGTACGAGGGGCTGCCGCCCCGATGGCGGTCCCAGCTCGACGGGCTCCCCGAGGCGCCGCCCCGGAACCGGCCGGACCGCTTCTCCTACGCCTGTGCCGTCCTCGGCCTGTACCGGCTGCTGCTCGGGCTCCCCGCGATCGAACCGGTCGGGCCCCCGCCCGGCGCCCTCCCGCACGGGCTCCACCTGCCACCGGCACACGACGAGCCCCGGATGCTGACCCGGATCCGCGCCCTGCTCGCCAAGGCGGAGGCGACCGGATTCCCCGAGGAGGCGGAGGCCCTCACCACCAAGGCGCAGGAGCTGATGGCCCGGCACTCCATCGACGAGGCCCTGCTCGCCGCCCGTACGCACAGCAAGGAGGCGCCGGGGGCATGCCGGATCGGGGTCGACGCGCCGTACGAGACGGCGAAGGCGATCCTGCTCGACGCGGTCGCCGCCGCGAACCGCTGCCGTGCGGTGTGGAACAGCGACCTCGGCTTCTCCACGGTGGTCGGCTTCGAGCCGGACCTGGACGCCGTGGAACTGCTCCACACCTCCCTGCTGGTCCAGGGCACGGTGGCGATGACGAAGGCGGAGGCGGGCCAGCGGGCCGGCGGACGCAAGCGGACCAAGACCTTCCGGCAGTCGTTCCTGATGGCCTACGCCCAGCGGCTGGGCAGCAGGCTCGCCGCCGACACCGCCCGGGTCACCGCCGCCGCCGGGGCCGGATCCGGGGCCGGGCCGACGGGGTCCGGCGACCCCGGTCTCCTCCCGGTCCTCGCCGCCCGCGACATGGCCGTCACGGACACCGCCGAGCGGATGTTCCCCGAGACCACGACCACCCGGGTCCGGGGCGCCACCGACCTGGACGGATGGACCCACGGCACGGCCGCCGCCGACCGGGCACGGATGGGCGGGAGCGGCCCGGAGCTCCGCGACGGCCACGGGAGGAGATAGCCGCCGCCCCCGTGAGCCGATTTCCGACAACTCGGGCCAAACGGTAATTCCGGTTAGGCTCTGGGCATGAGCTGGCTCCGGGCGCTGAAGGAGACCGCCCGCTCGGGGCTGTCGATCGAGCGCCGTCGTCTCGAACCGCTCATCGCGATCCGCGGTGCGGCCGGTCTCGCCCTCGTCATCGGGGTCAGCCTCGCGTTCTTCGGGCCGGTGGTCGCCGCGAGCTCCGCGTTCGGCGCGTTCCAGGCGGCCATCGCCACCTTCCAGCGCAGCTGGCGCCCCCGGCCCGTCCTCGCCCTGGTCTCCGGGGCGAGCCTCGCCGTGTCGACGTTCCTCGGCTACCTCACCGGCTCCCGGCTGCTGCTGTTCCTCGCCCTGCTGGCGCTCTGGACCTTCGTCGCGGGCCTGGCCTGGGCGGCGGGCCCGACCGCCGGCATCATCGCGGCGTCGAACGTGGCGATCATGCTGGTCACGGTCACCCTGCCCACCTCCGTCGCCAACTCGGCCGTGCACGCCGTGATGATCCTGTTCGGCGGGATCGTGCAGGCGGCGCTGATCGTCCTGTTCCCGGTGCGGAGATGGGGCGCCCAGCGCGACGCCCTCGCCGACGCGCTGGCCGCCGAGGCCGACTACGCCCGCCGGCTGCGCCACGACCCGCTCGCCCCGTTCGACCCGGTGCCGCTGATGACCGCCCGCAGCGCGGCCGCGGTCACCCCGCGCCAGGCCCGCCGCCGGCCGCCCGAGCTGCGGGGCTCCCGAGGGGTCGCGGAACGGATCAGGCCGGTGCTCGCCTCGCTCGCCGACCCGTCCCTGGGCGTGCCGTCCGAGGGCCGGGAACGCGAACGGGTCCGCGAGCTGCTCGCCGCCGCCGGATCGGTGCTCGACTCGGCGGCCCGCGCGATCCGCCACGGCAACCCGGTCGAGCTCGCCCCGTCCGCCGTCGCCGCGCTGAAGACCCCGGACACCGGAACGCTCCTCACCGGCCCGCCGCTGCGCGCCGCCGACCGGCTCGGCGCACTGCTCTCCGACGTCATCGAAACGGCCGAGGGCGAGGGCACGAAGGAGCAGGAGGCCAAGGCCGACGAGGCCGCCGAGGCCATCAAGGCCCCGCTGGACGGGACCCCCGCCGTCCCGCACCGCCGCCGCCCCACCCTGCCGCGGCTGGTCCCCGTCGTCCTGAAGGCGATGCGCGCCGAACTGCGCCCGGGGTCACCGATCCTGCGGCACGCCGTCCGGGTCTCCGTCGTCGCGGCGGGTGGTTACCTCATCGGTACCGCGCTGCCGTTCGGGCACGGCTACTGGGCGCCGATGGCCGCCGTCATGGTGATGCGGCCGGAGTTCTCGCAGACGTACGCGCGGTCCGTGGCCCGGTTCGGCGGCACGATCGTCGGCGTCTCGCTCGCCACCGGGATCGTCCAGGTCACCCACCCCGGAGTGACCACGGCCGCGGTGCTCTCCGTGCTCTGCGCCCTGCTGATGTACCTGCTGATGCGCACCGGTTACGTGGTCGGCCAGGCCTGCGTCTCGGCGTACGTCGTCTTCCTGCTCGGGATGGCGGGCGACAGCCTGTCGCAGACCGTGCTCGAACGGGTCGTCCTCACCCTCGCGGGCGGCCTCCTCGCGATGATCTCGTACGCCCTCTACCCGGCCTGGGAGACCCCGAGGCTGCGCGGCCGGCTCGGCGACTGGCTGAAGGCGGACGGACGGTACGCCGCCTCGGTCGTCGACCAGTACGCCGAACCGGCCGAGCGCGGCCACGACGACGTGCGCTCCGCGCTGCTCGACACCCGTGAGGCCCGGGTCGCCTGGCAGGAGGCGCTGGCCATCGCCCAGCACGAACCGGTGCGCAACCGCGGCCTCTCGCGCTCCGCCGCCGACGACACCCAGCACGCGCTCGCCCAGCTGGGCCGGGCCGCGATGCTGCTGGAGGCCCATCTGCCGGGCGGCGGCGCCACCCCCGTACCCGACGCGGCGCGCCTGGCCGGGGCGCTGCGCCGGGCCACCGAACAAGGGGCGAAGGCGGTACGGGAGCGGCGGGTGCCGGACTGGTCCGAGGTGCGCGAGGCGCTGGCGGAGTGGGACGCGCGACAGCGCACGGACGAGGGGAGGGCGGACCCCTTCGTACGGGACGGGGCCCACCTGCTCCTCGAAGCGCTGGAGGAGTTCTCCCGCGGGCTGGACGGAAAGCCGAAGCCGAAACCGCCCGAGGACAAGGCGGGTTGAGGCAGCCGGCGCCAGGGGCTGTCAGGGGGCCGTGGTCGGCAGATCGGCCAGGTCCGGCAGGCCGGACGGCAGGGCACCCGGCTCGGTCTTGGCCAGGGTGTCCTTGACTCCGCTGCCCCAGGACACCACGACGGTCCTGCCATCGTTGGAGTCGACGGACCCCGTGGTGCGGTCGTCGCCGCCGTCGACGCACTTCAGCGTGAGCGTCACCTTGTCCGCGTCCTGCACGGTGCCCGTGCAGGCGTGCTGTTCGGTGACGAGCACGGCCTTCCCCGACGCCACCGACAGGACGACCGCCTTGCCGTCGGTCTTTCCGGCCCAACCGCCCTCCAGCGCCGCGGCGTCGGTCCCGGACCCGCTGTCGCGGTCGTCGGCCGACGGACCGGGCCGGTCCGAGGCGGCGGAGCCGCCCGGCTCGCCGCTCTTCGCGCTGTCGCTGCTGCAGCCGGTCAGTGCCGCGGTGCAGAGGATTCCGGCGGCCATCACCGCACCGGTCCGTACGATTCCGTGCATCTGCAATTCCCCCTTGCTGACGAAAGACCGAGCCAAGTTATCAGCGCGTTCCGCCGGGATGGAGAGCTCGACCGGGGGTAGACGGAGCCGAAACGGCTTCCTGTGCGTCTCTCCGTACGGGGTGAAGCTGTAATCGCGAGAACACCCCGCGTGCACGTGCATCCGCACATGCATCTGCGCATGCAGCGAAATTTGAACAGAGCTATGATCCGAGACAGTTGACACTTGCACCTTGCAACTCGGGGAGCGTCCTGTGCACCACGTGTACAACGGCATGGCGGCCACAGAGCTTCGCGGAGTCGTCTGGCAGAAGAGCAGACACAGCAACTCCCAGGGTTCCTGCGTGGAGTTCGCGAAACTGCCCGACGGAGATGTGGCGATGCGGAATTCGCGCCACCCCGACGGGCCGGCGCTGGTCTATACGCCGGCCGAGATAGAGGCACTGCTGCTCGGGGTGAAGGACGGGGAGTTCGACCACCTCATAGCGGGCGGCTGACCACTTCCCGCGGGCCGGTGTCCGGCCCGGACCGCCGGCCGCTCGTCGCGGCCGGGCGGGTCACATGGAGTCGGAGAGCCGGAAGAGCGCCCAGACCACCTTGCCGCGCGATGCGGCCGGGGTGCCGGGGTTCTCCGTCACCGGGGTGGGGTGCCAGCCCCATGAGTCGCTGAAGGACTCCACCAGGAAGAGGCCGCGGCCGGATTCCGCGCAGTCCGGTGCCTCGGAGGCGATCGGGCTCTCCCGGCTGGGGTCGCGCACGGCGCACACCAGTCGCGAGCTCCAGCGCATCAAGTGCAGCCGTACCGGCGGGTCCTGGGACTCCGGTGCGGAGCTGTCCGAGGGCAGGGCGTGCCGCAGGGCGTTGGTGACGAGTTCGGAGACCACCAGCGCGACGTCGTCGAACCGCTCGGCCAGTCCCCATCCGTTCAGTGTCGTCCGGGTGAACCGCCTCGCCCCGCCCACGGCTTCGTAGCGGGCGGGCAGTGTGCAGGTCGCCGATCCGGAGACGGCTGAGGGATCGATGGGGGGAAGCCCCTGCCGTAACGGCTCGAGCATCGTCGATCCATTCGTCCCCATGCGAGGCACTCCCGGGATTCGCGGCTGTATCAGTACTGCGGGGGGTACAGCGGCACAACACGAACGAGCACGCAGGTGCGCGAGCCCCATGGTTCCCAATGCGTTGGGCAGATGCAAGGGCAGATGCACGTGCACGCGCCTGACCTGTCCGAACCCGTGCCGGTTCTTGGTCATTTCTTCCCGCGCGTATTTTCACAGCTTTCTGGAAGGCTTCTCATTTCCGTAATCGAATGAGTACGGGCTGAAGCGTTTTGGTGGCAGAATCCGGCACTTGGGGTCAGGGGGGGAGCCCCGATGCCAGGGAAGCGATGGGGAGGACCGGTCCAGTGGTGGCAGGCGAGTCGAGTGGATCTGTGGTGCGGCGCATCCTGCTGGGCTCGCAGCTCAGGCGGCTGCGCGACTCGCGCGGCATCACCCGTGAGGCGGCCGGCTACTCCATCCGGGCCTCCGAATCGAAGATCAGCCGCATGGAGTTGGGACGGGTGAGCTTCAAGGCCAGGGATGTCGAGGATCTGCTCACGCTCTACGGAGTCACGGACGAAGCGGAGCGCGACGCCCTGCTCGGCCTGGCCCGTGAAGCCAATGTGGCGGGCTGGTGGCACAGTTACGGCGATGTGCTGCCCGGCTGGTTCCAGACGTACATCGGGCTGGAGGGAGCGGCGTCGCTCATCCGGGTGTATGAAGTCCAGTTCGTCCACGGCCTGTTGCAGACCGAGGCGTACGCGCACGCGGTCGTCAGCCGGGGCATGGGCGCCGCGCCCGCCGTCGAGATCGACCGCCGGGTGGCGCTGCGACTGGAACGGCAGAAGGCCCTCGTCTCCGAACGCGCACCCCATCTGCACGCCGTACTGGACGAGGCGGCGCTGCGCCGGCCCTACGGCGACCGTGAAGTGATGCGCGGGCAATTGCGGCATCTGATCGAAATGTCGGAACAGTCCAACGTCACTCTCCAAGTGATGCCCTTCAGTTTTGGCGGGCATGCCGGTGAGAGCGGTTCTTTTACGATGTTGCGGTTCCCGGAATCCGACCTGTCGGACATTGTCTATTTGGAGCAGCTGACAAGTGCGCTCTATCTGGACAAGGCCGAAGAAGTCGCGCAGTACGAAAAGGCCATGGCGCGGCTCCACGAGGACAGCCCGGGGCCCGAGGAGAGCCGCGATCTGCTCCGTGGTCTACTCCAACTCACCTGATTCGTCAGTACGATGACGGCTCGACGGGAGTCTGCACCTGAATCAAGGGATCGGCATGTCCTTCTTCTACGAGCTGGCCGACCAATACATCGACGGTGAGTGGCGGACCGGAACCGGCTCGTGGGACATCATCGATTTCAACCCGTACAACGGGGAGAAACTCGCCGCGATCACCATAGCCACCGCGCAGGAGATCGACCTGGCCTACCGCGCCGCCGAGCGCGCCCAGCGGACCTGGGCCGCCACCGGAGCGTACGAGCGCCGCGAAATCCTGGAACGCGCACTGCGCATCACCGGGGAACTGCACGACGACATAGTCGACGCGATCATCGACGAACTCGGCGGCACCCGGGTCAAGGCGGAGTACGAGGTCCGGGTCGCCGAGGAATTCCTGCGCGAGGCGATCCGTCAGACGCTGCGTCCGCCGGGCAGTCTGCTGCCCGCCGCGGCGGACGGCAAGGAGAATCGCCTCTACCGGCTGCCCGTCGGCGTCATCGGAGTGATCAGCCCCTTCAACTTCCCGTTCCTGGTGGCGATGAAGTCCGTCGCACCGGCCCTCGCGCTCGGCAACGCGGTCGTCGTCAAGCCCAACCAGAACGCCCCGGTCGTCGGCGGCACGCTGATCGCGAAGATCTTCGCGGACGCCGGGCTGCCCGCCGGGCTGCTCAACATCGTGATCACCGATGTCGCCGAGATCGGGGACGCGTTCATCGAGCACCCCGTGCCCAAGGTGATCTCGTTCGCGGGCTCGGACCGGGTCGGCCGCCATGTCGGAGCCGTCGCGGCCGGGCACTTCAAGCGGACGATCCTCGAACTCAGCGGCAACAGCGCCCTGGTGGTGCTGGAGGACGCGGACATCGACTACGCGGTCGACGCCGCCGTGCACAGCCGCTTCGTCTACCAGGGGCAGGTCTGCATGGCCGCCAACCGGATCCTGGTGGACCGCCGCGTCGAGCGGGAGTTCACCGAGAGGTTCACCGCCAGGGTGGCCGCGCTGAGGACCGGTGACCCGCGCGAACCCGAGACCCGGATCGGCCCGGTCATCAACACCTTCCAGGCCGACGCCCTGACCGCCCTGGTCGACCAGGCGATCGCCGAAGGGGCCACCGCGCTCGTCCGGGGCCGGACCCGCGGCAACCTCGTGGAGCCGACCGTGCTCGCCGGGCTCCCCGACGACTCCCCGCTGCTGTCCCAGGAGATATTCGGCCCGGTGGCGCTGCTGATGACGTTCGACGGCGAGGACGAGGCCGTACGCATCGCCAACGACACCCCGTACGGGCTGAGCGGCGCCGTGCACACCCGCAGCACCGAACGCGGGGTGCGGTTCGCCCGGCGCGTGGTCAGCGGGATGTTCCACGTCAACGACTCGACCGTCCAGGACGATCCGCTGGTGGCGTTCGGCGGCGAGAAGTCCTCCGGGCTCGGCCGGCTGAACGGCGAGGCGACCGTCGAGGCCTTCACCACCCTGAAGTGGATCTCGATTCAGCACGGGCGGAGCCAGTTCCCCTTCTGATCACGTGAGTTGGGGCCTGATCCGGCGAGGTGGGGATCTGCTTCCGCGAGTCGTGGGCCTGATCCGGCGAGTTGGGGGCCTGGGTCGCGAGTTGAGGACCGTAGCTGACCGCAAGTGTCCGTAGCTTGGTCGGTGTCAGGAAGAACCGGCACGGATCATCAAGGCGGACACCATGGTCACTCACGTTCCCTCGGAAGCCCCCGGCGACGAGCGCGGCATGCTCCTCTCCTTCATCGAGGCCCAGCGCGGTGCGATCCGGCGCTCCCTGATCGGGCTGACCGAGGAGCAGGCGGCGAGCCGCCCCAGCGCCAGCGAACTCTCCCTCTCCGGGCTGCTCAAGCACGTGGCCGAGACCGAGCTGAACTGGCTGCGGATGGCCCAGCAGCAGCCGAACGAGTCCGTCCGCACCGCGGAGACCTGGGCGGACAGCTTCCGTCTCGTCGGCGACGAGACGGTGGAGCAGATGCTGAAGTTCTGGGACGGCGTCGTGGCCGAGGAGGCGGAGTTCATCCGCTCGGTGCCCAGCCTGGACGACACCTTCCCGCTGCCCGACATGCCCTGGTTCCCGAAGGACGGACGGGTCTCGATGCGCTGGCTGCTGGCCCACCTCGTGGAGGAGATCGCCCGGCACGCCGGGCACGCCGACATCATCCGGGAGTCCCTGGACGGCCGGACGGCGTTCGAGCTGGTCGCCCAGGCGGGGGGCTACGCTAATCAAAGTTGAGTAGAAGAGGTGCGTGAGATGTCCGCGATCCGGCTGCTGGTCCTCTGCGCCGTGCGCCAGCACGGCCGGGCGCACGGCTATCAGGTCCGCAACGACCTGGAGTACTGGGGTGCGCACGAGTGGTCCAACGCCAAGCCCGGCTCGGTCTATCACGCGCTGAAGCAGATGGCGAAGCAGGGACTGCTGCTCGCCCACGAGACCGCCCCGAGCACGGCGGGCGGCCCGCCCCGCACCGAGTACGAGATCACCGAGCAGGGCGACGAGGAGTACTTCGCGCTGCTGCGCGCGGCGCTGACCTCGTACGACCAGAAGCCGGACGTGCTGTCGGCGGGGCTCGGCGGCATCGTCGACCTGGAGCGGGCCGAGGCGGTCGAGCTGCTCAAGGAGCGGGTCGCCGGACTTGAGGCGTGGCGGGCCACGGTCACGGAGTACTACACGCCGGAGGCCGGGCCCGAGTCGATCGGCCACATCGGCGAGATCATGAACATGTGGGTCCACTCGGCGGACGCCGGGGCCGAGTGGACGCGTGGGCTGATCGCCCGCATCGAGGGCGGGGCGTACACCTTCGCGGGGGAGGGCGAGCCCTTCGTCGGGGTGCTCGCCGACGGGCAGGAGAACCCTTACGCGAAGGGGCACTGACTCCGCCCGGCGAGGGGCACCGACTCCGTTCAGTGGTGGAAGGACGTCGCCGTCTGCCGGTCGCGGCTCATCGGGTGCGGCTGGCGGCGCAGGTCGGCGAGGGCCAGCCTGATGTCCTCCAGCAGCAGCTCGGCGAGGTCCGAGGAGAAACCGTTGCGGCACACCACACGCAGCACCGCCAGGTCCTGCCGGTTGGCCGGGAAGGTGTACGCCGGCACCAGCCAGCCCTGCTCGCGCAGCCGCCGCGACACGTCGAAGACGTCGTACGCCTCCACCCCCGGCGCGGTCGTCAGCGCGAAGACGGGCAGCTGGTCGCCCCGGGTGAGGAGCCGGAAGTCGCCGATCGCCTCGATCCGCTCCGCGAGAGCGCATGCCACGTCCCGGGACGCCTGCTGGACGGCCCGGTAGCCCTCCCGGCCCAGTCGCAGGAAGGTGTAGTACTGCGCGACCACCTGCGCGCCGGGCCGGGAGAAGTTCAGCGCGAAGGTCGGCATGTCGCCGCCCAGGTAGTTGACCCGGAACACCAGCTCCTCCGGCAGCTCGGCGGGCGAACGCCACAGCACCCAGCCCACGCCCGGGTAGACCAGGCCGTACTTGTGCCCGGAGGTGTTGACGGAGGCCACCCTCGGCAGCCGGAAGTCCCACACCAGGTCCTCGTCCAGGAACGGCGCCACCATCGCCCCGGAGGCCCCGTCCACATGGACGGGGATGTCGAGACCGGTGCGTTCCTGGAGGGCGTCCAGCGCCGCGCACAGCTCCGCGATGGGCTCGTACGAGCCGTCGAAGGTGGAGCCGAGGATGCCGACGACGCCGATGGTGTTCTCGTCGCAGAGGTCGGCGGCGGCCTGCGGGTCGAGGTGGAAGCGGTCGCCCTCCATCGGGACCAGCCGCGGCTCGACCTCCCAGAAGTTGCAGAACTTGTCCCAGCAGACCTGCACATTGATGCCCATGACCAGGTTCGGCCGGGCGGCCGCCGGATAGCGGTCGGCGTTCCGGGCCGCCCAGCGGCGCTTGAGCGCCAGCCCGGCGAGCATGCAGGCCTCGCTGGAGCCGGTCGTCGAACAGCCCACGGCCGCCGAGGGGTCGGGGGCGTTCCAGAGGTCGGCGAGCATCGCCACACAGCGCCGCTCCAGCTCGGCCGTGCGCGGGTACTCGTCCTTGTCGATCATGTTCTTGTCGCGGCACTCGCCCATCAGGACCCCGGCCTGGGGCTCCATCCAGGTGGTGACGAAGGTGGCGAGGTTGAGCCGTGAGTTGCCGTCGAGCATCAGCTCGTCATGGACCAGGCCGTACGCGGTCGACGGCGGCATCGGCCCGTCGGGCAGCCGGTGCCGGGGCGGCGCCGACTCCATGCCGGCGACCGGGTCGGCCTCCCCGTAGAACGGGTTGAGGGCGAGCCTGCGGCGGGCTGCGGACGGTTCCGTGCTCTGGGAGGAGCCCTTGTGGAGAGGCATCGGATCAGCCCTTTCAGCTCTCGGCGGCGAGGCCGTCCTTGATGGCCCGGGTGAACTTGACGACCCGCTCGGCCTGGACCCGGGCGGCGGTCAGGGTCTGCTCGCCGACCGGGATGTCGCCCTGGCCGGCCACGTGTGAGGTGCCGTATGGATTGCCGTCGGCGAACTTCGACGGGTCCGTGTAGCCGGGGGCGACCAGGATGCCGCCGAAGTGGTGGATCGTGTTGTAGAGCGCGAGCAGCGTGGACTCCTGGCCGCCGTGGGCGGTGCTGGTGGAGGTGAAGCCGCTGTAGACCTTGTCCGCGAGTCGGCCCGCCTGCCAGAGACCGCCGAGGGTGTCGAGGAACTGCTTGAGCTGGGCGGTCACGTTGCCGAACCGGGTCGGCGAGCCGAGGATCACGGCGTCCGCCCAGATCATGTCGTCGGGCGAGGCCTCGGCGATGTCGGCGGTGGCCCTCGCGTTGGCCGCCCAGGCCGGGTTGGAGTCGATGGCTGCCTGCGGGGCGAGCTCACCGGCCTTGCGCAGCCGCACCTCGGCACCGGCCTTCTCGGCGTACTGCGCGATGGCCTTGGCGATCGTGGCGACGGTTCCGGTCGACGAGTAGTAGATGACGGCGACGTTGACGGGCGTGAGCATTGCGCGGACCTCCGGCAGGCTGACGGGACACAACCGTGCGGACCCCGAGGGGCGAATCGGCACGAATGCGACGATACGGAAGAGGTGGGCATCCGGCGCTTCGAGCGCGCCGGGCGGTCCGCCCCGCCCTCGGCTCACTTCAGCGGCGTACCGTCCTCGTGCAGCTGCATCTGCGGACGCCCGGTCACCAGCAGCCAGACGGGCAGCGAGGCGATGCACAGGAGTGGCAGCACGGCCGCGTCGCCGACCAGTACCGCGGCGGTGAACACGCTCAGCCAGCCCTGCCGGGTGATCGCCAGCAGCACCCCCAGCACCCCGCAGGTCACCGCGAGCGCCACCGGCACCGAGGTGACCAGGGCATGGGCGCAGAGCCCCAGCGCGACGCCCACGAAGACGGCGGGGAAGATCCGGCCGCCCCGGAAGCCGCAGCTCGCCGCGATCAGCAGCGCGGCCGCCTTCACCACGGCCATGACCGCGAACTGCCCGGCCGACCGGGCGCCCGGGTCGGCGGCGATCTCCTTCACCTCGTCGAGCCCCTTGAACAGGGTGAGATGGCCGCCCAGCGCACCCAGCAGACCAAGCAGCAGACCGCCCGCGGTCAGCGCCAGGACCGGGTGGTTAAGGGCCCGGAAGAGCCGGTGCGCGTACGGGAGCGCGTACACCGTCAGCATGCCGAGCACCGCTCCCGCCAGGGCGATGGCGACGGAGGAGAGCAGGTCGCCCGAGTGCGGCCGGTCGTAGGCCGGCAGCGCCAGGTCGAAGCTGGGGTGGGCCAGCAGTGTCATGGTGAGCGCGCCCGCGGTGCCGGCCGCGAGCGGCCCGAAGAGGCGGTCCCAGAGCGCACCCGGCTCGGCGCGCGAGGCGAGGGTCTCGGAGAGGATCAGCGCGGCGGCGACCGGGGTGCCGAAGAGCGCCCCGATGGTGCCGGCCGCGGCGAGTGAGAGCCAGAGCGCGACCGGTGTGCCGGGCGCGAAGTGGCGGCCGAGCCGGCAGGCCAGCGCGATGTTGGCGGCCGTGATCGGATTCTCCGGACCGAGGCTGACCCCGCCCGCCAGGGTGAGGACCGTGACGAGCAGCAGTCCCGGGACCACGCCCGGCGGCATCGGCGGATCGACCAGCCCGGTGGTCGCCGGGTCGGGGCCCGCGTGACCGGGCACCGCCCGGACGAGCAGCCCGACCGCCAGCCCGCTCGCGGTGAGCACCACGATCACCCAGAGCGCGGAGTAGCGGCCGACGGAGAGTGCGTCGGGGAGCGTCCCCCAGAGCACGCCCTGAAGCTTCTCCGCGAGCAGGCTGATGCCGAGCAGGACGAGGGCGCAGAGGGCCCCGACGGTCAGTGCGGGCACGATGACGGGCAGCAGCCGCTGTACGGGGGTGGGTCCGGCGGGAGCGGAGGAATCGGTGGCCACCGGCTCACCATAACGACGTAAAAGGCACATAACAGTCCCAATGGCGTCGAGGGCGGTGGCATTTCGGGCTTGCACCTCACGTCACGTCAGGACCCAGGCTCGGGACGTACCCGATCGGAGAAGGGAGCGGGGAGTCATGGAGTACCCCGTGGGACAGGTCGCCGGATTCGCCGGAGTCACGGTGCGCACCCTGCATCACTACGACGGCATCGGACTGCTCTCGCCCAGCGGGCGCAGCCGGGCCGGGCACCGCCGCTACGACGACGGTGATCTCGACCGGCTCCAGCAGATCCTGTTCTACCGGGAGCTCGGCTTCCCGCTCGACGAGATCGCGGTACTGCTCGACGATCCGGGAGCGGACCCGCAGGAGCATCTGCGGCGCCAGCACCGGCTGCTCTGCGACCGGATCGCCGAACTGCGAAAGATGGCCGACGCCGTCGAAACAGCCATGGAGGCACGGAAGATGGGCATCAACCTCACGCCCGAGGAGAAGTTCGAGGTCTTCGGGGGCAAGGACCCCGAGGAGCACGCCGAGGAGGCCGAACGCCGCTGGGGCGGCACCGACGCATACGCCGAGTCGCAGCGCCGGGCTGCCAGGTACACCAAGGACGACTGGAAACAGATGCAGGCGGAGGTCGCCGAATGGGGCGCCGCCTACGACGCGCTGATGGAGGCCGGGGAGCCGGCCACCGGTGAGCGGGCGATGGAGCTGGCCGAGGCCCACCGGCTCCACATGGGCAAGTGGTTCTACGAGTGCTCCGCCGAGATGCACCAGGCGCTCGGCGAGATGTACGTGTCCGACGAGCGGTTCCGCGCGTTCTACGACTCGATGCGGCCGGGCCTGGCCGAGCATCTGCGGGACGCGATCGAGGCCAACGCCCGACGTTCGGGGTGACCGCCACGGGGCGGGGCACCGGGTGGCCGGCGTGCCCGCCCCCGCCCCGCCCCCGTGGCCGCGACCGCTCAGCTCCGGCTGATCACGACCGCCGTTCCGTACGCGCACACCTCCGTGCCCACGTCGGCCGCCTCGGTCACGTCGAAGCGCATCATCAGCACCGCGTTGGCGCCCCGGGCCTTCGCCTGCTCGACGAGCCGCTCCATCGCCTGGTTCCGGGTCTCGACGAGGGTCTTGGTCAGCCCCTTCAGCTCGCCGCCGATCATGGACTTCAGCCCGGCGCCGATCTGGCTGCCCAGATGACGGGAGCGGACCGTGAGGCCGAACACCTCCCCGATCACCCGGGTCACCTGGAAGCCCGGCACGTCGTTCGTCGTGACGACCAGGACGTCCGACTGGTCCGTCTGTCCGCCGCCGTAATCCTCAATGCCCATCGTGTGGCACCTCCTGGGGACAGCTTTGTCCCGGTTGATCCGGAGTGCATCCCCGGCCGGTCCGGTGTGCGCCCTCGTGGGGGCCATCTGGAACCCGGGGGCGTCATCCTGCGTTGATAGCTTTGGGCGGCCACGCAGCCGCCATCGAACGATCCAGGAGCCCCGGACCCTTGAATACGCTTGCGCTCGGCCCGAGCTGGCTGGACCCGGACTATCTGATCAACACCTTCGGACTTCCCGGCGTACTCCTCATCGTCTTCGCCGAGTCCGGACTGCTGATCGGCTTCTTCCTCCCCGGCGACTCGCTCCTGTTCACCACGGGTCTGCTGGTGACCACCGGCCAGCTGAAGACCCCGATCTGGCTGGTCTGCCTGCTGGTGGCGCTGGCGGCGATCATCGGCGACCAGGTCGGCTATCTCTTCGGCCGCAAGGTCGGCCCCTCGCTCTTCAACCGCCCGGACTCCCGCCTCTTCAAGCAGGAGAACGTCGAGAAGGCGCACGACTTCTTCGAGAAGTACGGCCCGAAGTCGCTGATCCTGGCCCGCTTCGTGCCCGTGGTGCGTACGTTCACGCCGATCATCGCCGGTGTGAGCCGGATGAACTACCGCTCGTTCATCGTGTTCAACATCATCGGCGGAGTGCTCTGGGGCGTCGGCGTCACGCTGCTCGGCTCGGCCCTCGGCAAGATCGACTTCGTCCACGAGAACATCGAGGCGATGCTCATCCTGATCGTGCTCATCTCGGTGGTGCCGATCGCGATCGAGTTCCTGCGGGCCCGCTCCAAGTCGAAGAAGGAGGCGGAGTCCGGCGGCGGCGAGGGCCACGGTCCGTCCGCCGGGGGCGGCCCGTCCTCGGGCCAGCGCGGCCGGCACGCCAAGCGCTGACGTACGCCCCGAACGCCGCGGGGATCAGAAGCCGCGCGTCCGCTTGGCCGCGCGGCGGTTGGCCCCGCCGACCGCACCCGGCACGCGCATGAACAGCCGGGAGATCTCGCTCCCCAGGTTCACCCCGATCGCGATGGCCAGCGCCGTGGCCACCGCGGTCGACAGCGAGGCCAGCCCGGCGTTCACCCGCCCCTGCGCCACGGCCAGTAGACCGAAGTACGTGGCCGAACCGGGCAGCAGCGGGCCGATCGCCGCCGTGATGAACGGCAGCGACGAGGTGTACCGGTAGCGCGAGAACAACTGCCCGAACAGCCCCACCAGACCGGCCGCCGTCGCCGTCGCCGCCACCGGCGAGATGTTGCCGGTGCGGGCCATCGCCCCGTAGATCACCCAGGCCACACCGCCGTTGAGGGTCACCGCCAGCACTGTGGACCGGTCCTGCTGGAGCAGGATCGCGAAGGCGAAACAGAGCGCCATCGACGCCAGGATCTGCACCACCGGCCGGTCGGGGGCGATGAACCTGGCCTCGGGGTTCAGCTGGGCACCCAGCTGGAGCCCCAGATACAGCACCAGCAGCACACCGACGACGATGCCGATGAACAAGTACATGACTTCGAGCAGCCGCGCGGCCGCGGTGATGTAGAAACCGGTCAGCCCGTCCTGCACCCCAGCCACCAGGGCCCGCCCCGGCAGCAGCGCGAACAGCCCGCCGGTGATGACCGCGGACGGCTGCAGGTCCGACCAGTGGGTGAGGGTCAGCGCCACCCCCAGCGCGGCCGGCGGCATCGCCGCGGCCACGAACTGGTAGAACTCCGGCAGCCCCCGCCCGGCGCAGAGCCAGGCGAGCCGGTCGCCGAGCATCGCGCCGACCGCCGCCACCAGGAACACCAGCGGACCGCCGCCGAGCAGCACCGACGCCGCCCCCGCGAGTCCGCCGGCGGCCAGCGTCAGCACCCACCCGGAGTACGGATGCCGGTTGCGCCGGATCTCCGCCAGCCGCCGGTAGGCCTCCTCCAGCGAGACGTCGACGTCCTCGGTGGTGATGTCGTCGATCAGCCGGAAGACAGCGGCCAGCCGGGTGTAGTCGGTGGCACGGCGGCGTACGGTACGGCTCGCCGTCACCGGGTCGTCGACCAGCGACGGCTGGTGCGAGATCGACAACAGGGTGAAGGTGACCGTGGGCTCGCAGCGGTCCAGGCCGTAGCTGCGCGTCACCGCGAACATGGCCGCCTCGACGTCCTCGGCGCCCTCGCCGCCGGCCAGCAGCAGCTCCCCGATGCGCAGCGTCAGGTCGAGCACCCGCGGCACAGCGGGACCCGTCTCGTCGGCCTTCTGCACCGTCTCGGGCGCCGGGCGCTCGGCGACCGGCATCCGCAGCATCGTGCGCATCCGGTCCTGCCAGGGGGCCTCCTTGGTCAGCCGGATCATCGGGCTGCCGTGGGCCGGGGTGAAGGCGGGGGGCGAGTGCTGGGCGCTGTAGGTGCGCGGCGGGGCGAAGGCCGAACCGGTCGTCTCCGAACCCGAACCGGACGCCGGGGTGGAGGCCGAAGCGGAGCCTGTTCCCGGTCCCTGGGGCTCGGCCGTCAGACCGGCCGGAACGGCGAACTCCGATGTCGGGTGGTCGTCGTCGGGCGCGGACGCGCGCCGGTCCACCCCGGCCGGCGGGGCGAAGGCGCTGCGCGCCTCGTCGGACTGGGGCTTCTGGTCCTCCGGACCGCCCTGTTCCGCCACCACTCGACCTCGCTCCCCTCGGCTGCGCGCCATCGTCCGTACCTGTGCCCAGTATGGCCACGGGACGGGGCGCGGACGCCAGGAGGGCGGCACACGGAGCGGGCGGACACGCGGAACGGGCGGCACTCCGTCGTGAGGAGTACCGCCCGTTCCCGGCACGGAACCGCGAAAACGGAACCGTGTCACGTACCTCGGCCGGAATCCGGCCCGGACGCTCGGGTCAGTGCGCGCCGCCCTGCGCCTCGAGGCGCTTGTAGGAGGCCTCGATCTCGGCCTCGGCCTCGGCGCGGCCGACCCAGTCGGCGCCCTCGACCGACTTGCCCGGCTCCAGGTCCTTGTAGACCTCGAAGAAGTGCTGGATCTCCAGGCGGTCGAACTCCGACACGTGGTGGATGTCGCGCAGGTGCTCCACCCGGGGGTCGGAGGCCGGCACGCACAGCAGCTTGTCGTCGCCGCCGGCCTCGTCCGTCATCCGGAACATGCCGATGGCGCGGCACTTGATGAGACAGCCGGGGAAGGTCGGCTCCTCCAGGATGACCAGCGCGTCCAGCGGGTCGCCGTCCTCGCCGAGGGTGTTCTCGACGAAGCCGTAGTCCGCCGGGTAGCTGGTCGAGGTGAAGAGTCGACGGTCCAGGCGGATCCGACCGGTCTCGTGGTCCACCTCGTACTTGTTCCGCGAACCCTTCGGGATCTCGATAACGACGTCGAACTCCACGGGTGGCTCCTCCATGATCAACACATACGACTGGTGATTAAGTGTCCCCCACGCAGATGTGTGCTCGCGAAAGGGGCTGGTCAACGGTGGACGAGCCGGTGAAAAGACCGTCGGTCAACCCGCTGGACAAGCTGAGCAGGCTCCCCCTCCGGGCCGCCGTGAGCAGGCTGAAGGGACTGAACGACCGGCAGTTCACCGCCGTCTCCGCCGGCCTCGGCCTGGCGCTCGCAGCCGGCGCCGTCCTTGCCGCCGGCCCCTGGGACTCGGGTCAGCGTAAGGCCGAGATCGACCTGGCCGCCGCCCGGAACCGTACAGGTGGCGCACATCACGAGCCCGCCGCACCGTCCGGACCGGCCCCCGCACCCAGCGCCCCGGCCGTCCTGGCGGCGCTCTCCGCCGCCGTCGACAACTCCGCCCCGGACGCCCGCACCGCTCCGAACGGCGCAGCCGCCGCCCTCCGCGCCGCCCTCGGCCCGCTGCTGAAGGACCCCGCCCTGGGCGACCGGCGCGCCGCCGTCGTCATCGACACCGCCAGCGGCGAGCGGCTGTACGGCCAGGGCGCCGGCACCCCCATGACGCCCGCCTCCACCGTCAAGATCGCCACCGCGGTCGCCGCCCTGAGTGCACTCGGCCCCGACCACCGCATCGCCACCGAGGTCCGGGCGTCCGCCGATCTGAGAAGCCTCACCCTGGTCGGCGGCGGCGATCCCACCCTCGACAAGGCGGCCCTGCGCGGGCTGGCCACCGACACCGCCCGCGCACTGAAGGACCGCGGCGTCGACAGGGCCCGCCTCACGTACGACACCTCCCGCTACTCCGGGCCCGCCCGGCACCCGATCGGCCCCAACGAGAACATCGCGCCCGTCAGCGCCCTGATGACCGACGAGGGCAGGCTCGACAGCACCGACAGCGGACCCGCCCCGCGCAGCGACGACCCGGCCGCGGACACCGCCCGTACCTTCGCCAAGCTCCTCGACGACGCCGGGATCGCCACCGCGGCGCAGCCGAAGCGCGGCCGCCCGGCCGCCGGGTCCCGGAAGGTCGCCGAACACCGCTCCGTCCCGCTCTCCGCCCTGGTCGAACGGGCCCTGACCAACAGCGACAACGACATCGCCGAGGCACTCGCCAGGCAGACCGCCCTCGCCGCGGGCGAACCGGCCGACTTCGCGGGCGGCCGGCGGGCCGTCACCGCACAGCTCAGGAAGCTCCGCCTGCCGCTGACCGGTGCGGACCTCGCCGACGGCAGCGGACTGAACCGCAAGGACAAGGTCACCGCCGGACTGCTGGCCGGCCTCCTCGCCCGCGCGGCCGACCCGGACCACCCCGAACTGCGCCCGGTCCTCACCGGCCTCCCGGTGGCCGGATTCAGCGGCACGCTCAGCGACCGCTTCGCCGGGAAGTCCGGGGGCACCGGCCTGATCCGCGCCAAGACCGGCACCCTCACCGGCGTGAACACCCTCGCGGGAACGGTCGTCGACCGGCAGGGCCGGCTGCTCGCCTTCGCCTTCCTGGCATCCGGCACCACCTCCCCCTCCGACGCCCAGTCCGCCCTCGACGCTCTCGCCACCGCCCTCGCCTCCCGCCCCCATTGAGCCGGTCAACACCCCGCCGCGGACGGACCCGAGCACGTACGGTTGGCCCATGACGAGCATCGGTGGTGCAGAGATGGTCGACTGGAATCTCGCGGTCGCGACCGCGACCCGACTTGTCCGGCCGGGGCCGGAGATCAGCCGCGAGGAGGCCCGCGAGGTCGTCGCGGAGCTGCGCCGGCATGCCAAGGCCGCGGAGGAACACGTCCGTTCCTTCACCCGGATGATCCCGGAGGGGACCGAACCCGAGGACACCCCGGTCCTGGTCGTGGACCGGGCCGGCTGGATCAAGGCCAATGCCGCGGGCTTCCGCGAGCTGCTCCGCCCGCTGCTCGGGAAGATGCAGGACCGCCGCGCGGGCGGCCCCGGCGGCGCGGTGCTCGGCGCCGTCGGCGGCAAGGTCACCGGCGTCGAGGTCGGCATGCTGCTGTCGTTCCTGGCCTCCCGGGTCCTCGGCCAGTACGAGACGTTCGCCCCGGCCACCCGAGAGCTCCCGGCCTCGGCCGACGGCGGCGGCAGGCTGCTGCTCGTCGCCCCGAACATCGTCCACGTCGAGCGTGAACTGGAGGTCGACCCGCACGACTTCCGGCTCTGGGTCGCGCTCCATGAGGAGACCCACCGCACCCAGTTCACCGCGGTGCCCTGGCTCCGCGACCATCTGCAGGGCGAGATCCAGTCATTCCTCGACGAGACCGACATCGACCCGATGACCGTGCTGGAACGGCTCCGCGAGGCCGCCCAGTCCCTGGCCGGGGGGCGCCCCGAGGGCGAGGACGGCGAGGACGGCGGCCGCAGCCTGGTCGAACTCGTCCAGACGCCCTCCCAGCGAGAGATCCTCGGCCGGCTCACCGCCGTGATGTCCCTGCTCGAAGGCCATGCCGACTACGTGATGGACGGCGTCGGCCCCGAGGTGGTCTCCTCCGTCGGCGAGATCCGGGAGAAGTTCCAGCAGCGCCGGGCGCGCGGCGCCGGCCGCCTCGACCAGGCGCTGCGCAAGCTCCTCGGCCTCGACGCCAAGCTGCGCCAGTACCGCGACGGCGAACGGTTCGTCCGAGCCGTGGTCGACGAGGTCGGCATGGACGGCTTCAACCGGGTCTGGACCTCGCCGAACACCCTGCCCACCAAGGCGGAGATCGCGAAGCCTGCCGACTGGATCGCGAGGGTGCACCGTAAGGCAGAGTCCTGATCATGGCCGGTCCGACGGCGGACGGCAGGATGAGAACGCGCCGGTAATCACCCATCCGAGGGACCGTAGGGGCATGGGAAGGCGTGCAATGCTCGGTGGACGGCTTGCCTCTGTCACCATCGACGCACTCTGAGTGACGGCACTCTTTTTTCGTCCGCCACTTCGAGGCACCTCACCGAACTCCACGAAGGGCACCGGACATGGGTCCCCATCCTGCGGTCGCGGCGATACGCCTGGCGGTCCGCCGCGTACTCCACGACGTACTCACCGAGCACATCCGAAGCGCCGACCTCACCCGGCGCACCCCGCACCCCGAGCTCGCCGAAGCCGGTGCGGGCAGGCAGCGCGCCGCACTCCCCGAGCGTCCCGACACCCCGCTGGTGCTGGTGGCGTGCTCCGGCGGCGCCGACTCCATGGCCCTCGCCTCGGCCCTCGCCTTCGAGGCCCCCAAACTCGCCGTCCGGGCCGGCGGAATCACCGTCGACCACGGCCTCCAGGACGGCTCCGACACCCGGGCCGCCGAGGTCGTCGACCGCCTCACCGCGATGCACCTCGACCCGGTCGAGTCCGTCGCCGTGCGGGTCGGCCACGACGGCGGCCCCGAGGCCGCGGCCCGGGACGCCCGCTACGCCGCCCTGGACGCGGCGGCCGAGCGGCACGGCGCCGCCGCCGTCCTGCTCGGGCACACCCGTGACGACCAGGCGGAGACGGTGCTGCTCGGCCTCGCCCGCGGCTCCGGCATCCGCTCGCTCTCCGGCATGGCCGCCGCGTCCGGGCCGGCCGGCCGCTACCGCCGCCCCTTCCTCCAGCTCGACCGGCAGACCGCCCGCAAGGCCTGCCTCGTCCAGTCCCTGCCCGTCTGGGACGACCCGCACAACATCGACCCCGCCTACACCCGCTCCCGGCTGCGCCACGAGGGCCTGCCCGCCCTGGAGAAGGCGCTGGGCAAAGGGGTCGTCGAGGCCCTGGCCCGTACCGCGCAGCTCTCCCGCGACGATGCCGACGCGCTGGACACCTGGGCCGCCGAGGCCGACCGCGCCGCACGGGACGACGCGGGCCGTCTGGAGTGCGCCAAGCTGTACGCGCTGCCGCCCGCCGTACGCCGCCGGGTCCTGCGCCGGGCCGCCATGGAGGCCGGTTCCCCGGCCGGTTCGCTCTTCGCCCGGCACATCGAGGAAGTCGACCGTCTGATCACCGGCTGGCGCGGCCAGCGGGCCATCAACCTGCCCGGCCGGGTCGAAGCCATGCGGCAGGGTGGCAGACTGGTCATTCGGCAGAGCTGAAGCACAAGCGGCTGACACGCAGGCGAGCGGCCGAGCAGGTGCGGGGCAACACCCCGGACCCGGCAGGCAGAGAAAGAGACGCGGGTGAACGAGAAGGACATGGGCACCGACCTTCAGTCGGTGCTCCTCACCAAGGAAGAGATCGACGCGAAGCTCGTCGAGCTGGCCGCGAAGATCGACGCGGAGTACGCGGGCAAGGACCTGCTCATCGTCGGCGTCCTCAAGGGCGCAGTGATGGTGATGGCGGACCTGGCGCGCGCGCTGTCCACCCCCGTCACCATGGACTGGATGGCCGTCTCGTCGTACGGCGCCGGCACCCAGTCCTCCGGAGTGGTCCGGATCCTGAAGGACCTGGACACCGACATCAAGGGCAAGCACGTCCTGATCGTCGAGGACATCATCGACTCGGGTCTGACCCTGTCGTGGCTGATGTCGAACCTCGGCTCGCGCGAGCCCGCCTCCCTGGAGATCTGCACCCTCCTGCGCAAGCCGGACGCGGCCAAGGTCGCGCTCGACTGCAAGTGGGTCGGTTTCGACATTCCCAACGAATTCGTCGTCGGCTACGGACTCGACTACGCCGAGAAGTACCGCAACCTCCCCTTCGTCGGCACGCTCGCCCCGCACGTCTACGGCGGCTGACCTCCGCCCGGGGCCCTACGCCCGGACCTGGCGGTGCCCGGAGGGACCGGAGCCGGCGGCGGGGAACCTTTCAAGGGATTCCCGCCGTTGAGCATTCGAAGGCAGGTTTTGACAGACGTCCCCGGCGGTCGCGGGTGACAATGCTGGGGTACCGTCCGAAGAACAGTCTTTTCTCACAGCAGCATTTACCTACGGGCAGGAGGGACGGGGCGTTTTCGCCCCGTATGGATGGACGTGAAGCGATACTTCCGTGGGCCGGTCATGTGGATCGTGCTGGCCGTCCTCGCCGTGGTCGTGTTGATGACAGTCGTCGGCTCGTCGGGCGGCTACAAATCGGTGGACACCGGCAAGGTGATCCAGGCGATCAGCAAGGACCAGGTGGCGCAGGCCAAGCTGACCACCGGTGACGAACAGATCATCAAGATCGAGTTGAAGAAGGGCCAGGAGCTTTCGGGCGAGTCCGGGACCAAGTTCCAGGCGAGCTACATCGGCGACCAGGGCGTTCAGCTGGCCGACTCGCTGCAGAAGAAGTTCGAGAGCGGCGCGATCGACAAGGGCTACACGGTCTCGCCGTCGAAGCAGTCCCCGTTCATCTCGATCCTCCTCTCGCTGCTGCCCTTCGTCCTGATCGTCGTCGTCTTCCTGTTCCTGATGAATCAGATGCAGGGCGGCGGCTCCCGGGTCATGCAGTTCGGGAAGTCCAAGGCCAAGCTGATCACCAAGGACACCCCGAAGACGACGTTCGCCGATGTGGCGGGGTCGGACGAGGCCGTCGAGGAGCTCCAGGAGATCAAGGAGTTCCTCCAGGAGCCGGCGAAGTTCCAGGCCGTCGGCGCGAAGATCCCCAAGGGTGTCCTGCTGTACGGGCCTCCCGGTACGGGCAAGACGCTGCTCGCACGCGCCGTCGCCGGCGAGGCGGGCGTCCCGTTCTACTCGATCTCCGGTTCCGACTTCGTCGAGATGTTCGTCGGTGTCGGTGCCAGCCGGGTCCGTGACCTCTTCGAGCAGGCCAAGGCGAACGCCCCGGCGATCGTCTTCGTCGACGAGATCGACGCCGTCGGCCGGCACCGTGGTGCCGGAATGGGCGGCGGACACGACGAGCGCGAGCAGACGCTGAACCAGCTGCTCGTCGAGATGGACGGCTTCGACGTGAAGGGCGGCGTCATCCTGATCGCCGCCACGAACCGGCCGGACATCCTCGACCCGGCGCTGCTGCGCCCGGGCCGTTTCGACCGGCAGATCGCGGTCGACCGGCCGGACATGCAGGGCCGGCTGGAGATCCTCAAGGTGCACCAGAAGGGCAAGCCGGTCGCGAAGGACGTCGACCTCGGCGCCGTCGCCCGTCGTACGCCCGGCTTCACCGGTGCCGACCTGTCGAACGTGCTGAACGAAGCGGCGCTCCTCACGGCGCGCGCCGATCTGAAGCTGATCGACAACAAGATGCTCGACGAGGCCATCGACCGCGTCGTGGCGGGCCCGCAGAAGCGGACCCGGATCATGTCCGAGAAGGAGAAGAAGATCACCGCGTACCACGAGGGCGGACACGCCCTGGTCGCGGCGGCTTCCCCCCAGGCGGACCCGGTCCACAAGATCACGATCCTCTCCCGCGGCCGCGCCCTCGGTTACACGATGGTGCTCCCGGAGGAGGACAAGTACTCCACGACGCGCAACGAGATGCTCGACCAGCTGGCCTACATGCTGGGCGGGCGCGCGGCCGAGGAGCTGGTCTTCCACGACCCGACCACCGGCGCCGCCAATGACATCGAGAAGGCCACGGCAACGGCCCGCGCGATGGTCACGCAGTACGGCATGACGGAGCGGCTCGGCGCGATCAAGTTCGGCGGCGACAACACCGAGCCCTTCGTGGGCCGGGAGATGGGCCACCAGCGCGACTACTCGGAAGAGGTCGCGGCCCTCGTCGACGAGGAGGTCAAGAAGCTCATCGAGACCGCCCACAACGATGCGTGGGAGATCCTCGTCGAGAACCGCGACGTGCTGGACGCCCTGGTTCTCCAGCTCCTCGAGAAGGAGACGCTCGGCAAGGAGGAGATCGCCGAGATCTTCGCCCCGATCGTGAAGCGCCCGTCCCGTCCGGCATGGACCGGTTCCGCCCGACGCACCCCGTCGACGCGGCCGCCGGTGCTCTCGCCGAAGGAGCTCGCCCTCACCAACGGCGCCACCACGGCGAACGGCTCGGCCGTCCCCACGGACACCGTCCCGGCCACCGAGGCAGTCCCGGAGGACCGGCCCGAGAGCTGATCCCGTTCCCCGGTGTGGTCCCTTTCACGGGGGTCGCACCGGGCCCGGAATGGAAGCCGCGCCCCCGCAGGTTCTAGCCTGTGGGGGCGCGGCTCTTTCGTACGGCCGTGCGGAGGTACGGCGCGGGTGACAGCTCAGAGGAACGAGGCACAGATGACCGACCCGGTGACGCTGGACGGCCAGGGTTCGATCGGCGACTTCGACGAGAAGCGGGCTGAGGCCGCCGTACGCGAACTTCTCATCGCGGTGGGTGAGGACCCGGACCGCGAGGGACTGCGCGAGACGCCCGGACGGGTCGCGCGGGCGTACAAGGAGATATTCGCCGGCCTCCACCAGGAGCCCGAGGATGTCCTGACGACCACGTTCGACCTCGGTCACGACGAGATGGTGCTGGTCAAGGACATCGAAGTGTTCAGTACCTGCGAACATCACCTGGTGCCGTTCAGGGGCGTCGCGCACGTCGGGTACATTCCGGCCACCACCGGCAAGATCACCGGTCTTTCCAAGCTGGCCCGGCTGGTCGACGTCTACGCCCGCCGCCCGCAGGTCCAGGAGCGGCTGACCACGCAGATCGCCGATTCCCTGATGGAGATCCTGGAGCCGCGCGGGGTCATCGTCGTCGTCGAGTGCGAGCACATGTGCATGTCGATGCGCGGGATCCGCAAGCCGGGGGCGAAGACGCTGACCTCGGCAGTGCGCGGACAGCTCCGTGACCCCGCGACGCGTGCCGAGGCGATGAGCCTGATCATGGCGCGCTGACCGGACTCCGGCGCAGCCGTACCCGACCGGAGCTCGGTGCCCCTACGCGGCCGCCGAGCTCCGGTCGTTGTCCTCGTCCTCCGGGAGCTTGCAGATGCGCTCCAGCCAGAGGGCCGCGGCGATCACGGCGATGCCCGCCAGGACGGCGAAGCCCGCGTAGATGGCCTGGTCGCGGCGGGCCGGGATGTCGAGGGAGCCGAGCAGGAAGACGCCGACGCCGCCGTACATGCCGGAGACCAGGGCGGAGACCAGAGCGCTGGCCTGGCCGAAGACGACCGCACGGGCGGCCATCAGCGGCTCGATGCCCTTGGCTCCCGGCCGGCGCTCGCGCTGGGCGCGCAGCCGGGAACGGACGGAGAGTGCCGTCGCGAGCAGGATGACGGCGATCACCGCGAGCACGATCGGCGCGGCGAGGGGAACGCTCGGCAGGCTGCCCAGGGCGTCCCAGAGGCGGGCACCGCCCCAGGAGAGCACCCCGGCCGCGGCGAAGAGGCCAGCCAGTACCCCGAGCCTGAGTTGCTTCACCGAGTGATCCGCCCTTCGCCGCCAGTGGTCAGTTTCCGTCGAGCCTAACGACTACTCGGGCAGGCGGAGTTCCAGATCGGCCCGGGGCAGCACGCCGTCCCGGCCGACTCCGGCCAGCAGCTCCGCGACGGGGCCGGCACCGGGCAGCTGGGCCTCGGGGTCGACATCGTGCCACGGGGCGAGGACGAAGGCCCGCGCATGGGCCCGGGGGTGGGGGAGGGTGAGCACCGGGTCGTCGGAGACGACGTCCGAGTAGGCCACGATGTCGACGTCGATGGTGCGAGGGCCCCAGCGCTCCTCGCGGACACGGTCGAAGGCCTCCTCGATGGCCTGACCGCGCTCCAGGAGGGAGGACGGGGGGAGCGTCGTCTTCACGACGATCACCGCGTTGAAGTACGAGGGCTGGGAACCGGGCGCGACGCCCCAGGGCTCCGTCTCGTACACCGGGGAGACCGCTTTGACCCGCAGGCCGGGGGTGTCCTCCAGGGCGTCGATGGCGCCCTGGAGGGTCTCCAGGCGGTTGCCGAGGTTGGAGCCCAGGGAGATCACGGCGCGCTTGGGGTTGGAGAGGGTGACATCCGCCGCGTCCACCTGCTCGACCACGGAGGCGGGCACCGGCTGGACGGTCGGGTCGCTCTGCCCTTCGGTGGAAAACGCAGTCATACTCGGCTCCGGGTGATGGTGATGGTCACATCGTCGAAGGGGACGGTGATCGGCGCATCCGGCTTGTGCACCACGACCTCCACCTCCTCGACTCCTTCGTGCTTGAGGCACTGCTGGGCGATGCGCTCCGCGAGCGTTTCGATCAGGTCGACGGGGTCACCCTGCACCACTTCGACGACCTCCTCCGCGACGACGCCGTAGTGCACGGTCTTCGTCAAGTCGTCGGAGGCTGCCGCGGGGCGGGTGTCCAGGCCGAGCACCAGGTCCACGATGAAGGTCTGGCCCTCTTCCCGCTCCTTGGGAAAGACGCCATGGTGCCCACGGGCCTTGAGGCCGCGCAGCGCGACACGATCCACGCGAATCACTCCTGCTGTCGTTGGTCGTAGAGACACGGGGCCGCGTGCGGACGGCGAGGTGCTCTCTTTCGAATCTACCTGCGAGCACCGACAGTGCTCGCCCGCGGGGGCCGTGGTCGCGGCCTCACGGACTGGTAGCCGCGTATACCCGCACTGCCCCGTTCCAACCCCGTTCGGGGACGCGGCCGCCCGATCAGCAGGTCAGGAGGGTGTCTCTTCGTCCTCTTCCTCACCGGTTTCGGTCAGTACGGGCGATCCGTGGTGGGACCAGATCTTCCAGCCGTCGGGTGTGCGCCGGAACACATTGGTGGCCACGACGAGTTGTCCGACCAGCGGGCCGAGCGCGTTGCCGTTCTCCGCCGGGCCGCCGCTGAGGATGTTCTCCGTGCAGGTCACCAGGGCCGTGTCGCCGGTCATCGAGACCCCGACGTCGGTCAGGAAGAACTGGATGTACTCGGTGTTCGCCATGATCAGCGCGTAACTGCGCAGCACCTCGCCGCGGCCGCTCAGCACCGGCCAGCCCGGGTGCACGCAGGAGACGGTGAGGTCCTCGCCCGGCAGCCAGAGCCCGGAGAGCTCCTCGAGGTCGCCGCGCTCCATCGCCTCGTAGAAGGTGGTGTTGGCCCGCTCGACGGCCGCGATGTCGGCGGCCGCCTCCGCGTGCTCGTCGCGGGGCCCGCTCACGCGGCGCCCTCGACGGCGCGGGCGACCCGTACGGCGTCGGCCGTGGCCCGTACCTCGTGGACCCGGACGGCCCAGGCGCCCGCGTGGGCGGAGAGCGCGGAGATCGCCGCGGTGGCGGCGTCGCGTTCGCGGGCGGGCGGCGGTGCGGCGCCCTCGCCGGCCAGTACGTGGCCGAGGAAACGTTTGCGGGAGGCGGCGACCAGCAGCGGGCGGCCCAGGGCGCGCAGCTCGTCGAGGTGGGCGACCAGGGCGAGGTCGTGGGCGGCGTCCTTGGCGAAGCCGAGACCGGGGTCGATCACGATCCGTTCCGGGGCGATGCCGCCCGCGACCACGGCGTCCATCCGCTCCCGGAGCTCGGCTGCGACCTCGGCGACGACGTCCCCGTACACCGCCCGGCTGTTCATGGACTCGCTGAAGCCGCGCCAGTGCATCACCACGAAGGGGGCGCCGGCCGCGGCGACGACGCGGACCATATCGGGGTCGGCGAGGCCGCCGCTCACGTCGTTGACCAGGACGGCTCCGGCTGCGACCGCTTCCTCGGCGACCCGGGCCCGCATGGTGTCCACGGAGACCGTGACCCCTTCGGACGCCAGCCCCTTGACCACCGGGACCACGCGTCGCAGCTCCTCCGACGCGTCGACCCGGCTGGCGCCGGGGCGGGTCGACTCGCCGCCGACGTCGATCAGGTCGGCGCCCCGGGCGACCAGGTCGAGGCCGTGTTTGACCGCGGCCGTGGTGTCGAACCAGCGGCCTCCGTCGGAGAAGGAGTCCGGGGTCACGTTCACGACACCCATGACCGCGCAGCGGTCCCACTCCGGCAGGCCCTGGACCGTGCCTCGTCCACGCAACGTACTCATGCGACCAGCGTAGGCCCCGTGCGGTGCGGAGCTACGCCGCGCGCGCGTGGTGCTCCCGGTCCGGCGCCGAGGTGTGGGCGCAGGGGCGTGGCCGGGGGGCCGGGAAGCGGCGGGCGAAGGGGCGGGGGAGGGCGAGGTTCACGAAGCCCTCCGCCTGCATGGCCGCGAGGGAGATGCGGGGCAGGTCGCGGGCGGTGCGGTATACGACGAAGCGGGGCTCCCAGCGGGGGCGGAACTTCGCGTTGAACTTGTACAGCGACTCGATCTGGAACCAGCGCGACAGGAAGATCAGCAGTCCGCGCCAGGTCCGCAGCACCGGTCCGGCGCCGAGCTTCTCGCCCCGGGCGAGTGCCGAGCGGAACATCGCGAAGTTCAGCGATACGCGTCCGACCGAGAGCTGGGGGGCGGCCTGGAGGGCGGCGACGATCAGCAGTTCGTTCATGCCTGGGTCGGCGGCGCGGTCGCGGCGCATGAGGTCGAGGGACATGCCGTCGTGGCCCCACGGGACGAAGTGGAGCACGGCCTTCAGGTCGCCGTAGGGGGAGTCGCCGGTGTGCTCGTCGGCCTTGTGGGCGGTGGCGATGACGCAGTCGCCGTCGGCCGGGTCGCCGATCCGGCCGAGCGCCATGGAGAAGCCGCGTTCGTTGTCGGTGCCGCGCCAGTCGTCGGCGGCCCGGCGGATGCGGGCGAGTTCGTCCTCGCCGATGTCGCTCACGCGCCGGACCCGGGTCTCGTAGCCGAGGCGTTCAATGCGCTTCACCATCTGGCGTACGTTGCGCATCGCGCGCCCGGCGAGCGAGAAATCCGCGACATCCACCACCGCCTCGTCGCCCAATTCCAGGGCGTCGAGCCCGGTCTCGCGGGTCCAGACCTCGCCGCCGGTCTCGCTGCAGCCCATCACGGCCGGGGTCCAGGAGTGGGCCCTGGCCTCGTCCATGAACCGTTCGATGGCGCCCGGCCAGGCCTCCACGTCGCCGATCGGGTCGCCGCTGGCCAGCATCACCCCGGACACCACGCGGTAGCAGACGGCGGCCTTGCCGCTGGGGGAGAAGACGACGCCCTTGTCACGGCGGAGCGCGAAGTGGCCGAGCGAGTCGCGGCCGCCGTGCTTCTCCAGCAGGGCGCGCAGCCGGACCTCGTCGTCCTCGGTGAGGCGGGCGGCCGGGTGCTCGGGGCGGAAGGCGAGGTAGATGGTGGTGACGGCGGTCAGCAGGCCGAGGGCGCCGAGGGAGTACGCCACCGTCCAGGAGGTGTCGCCGGCGTACTCGACGGGCCCCTCGAAGCCGACCATCCCGTACAGCACGTGCTGGAGCCGGTCGGCGACGCTGGGGCTCCCGACCACCCTGCCGGGGTGCGCGCTGACGACGACGAGTCCGAGGGCCAGCGAACCGGCACCGAGGAGCACGAAGTTGGCCAGCGCCCGCCAGCGGCTCCTGGGGTCCGGGAGCGCGGCGAACTCGCCGCGGTTGCGGACCAGCAGCAGGCAGAGCACCAGCGAGACGAGCGTGCCGATGACCGAGTGCCGGTAGGTGAACTGCGCCAGCGCACCGGCCGGCAGCAGTACGACGGCGGCCCGCCAGGCCCGCCGCTTGCGCCGCTTGAGGCCGTGGGCGAGCAGCAGCAGCAGGACGCCCGCGCTCAGCGAGAGCGCGGCGGCGAACGGCCCGAGTGCGCCGGGCAGCACCTCGGCGAGGGTGTGCATCCGGCTGTGCCGGAAGCGCGGGAAGACGCCCGCGGCGACGTCGATCAGGCCGACGACGGTGCAGGCGGTACCGACCAGCGTCGGTACCGTTTCGGGGCGCGGACCGCGCACGAACTTGCGTACGGGGCTCGGAACCGATCCCGATTTATCCCCATCTAGCGTGACAGACATCGCTTCCCGTGGTTCCGCGAGAGATTCTTGAGTCCTTCGGCCGTGGCCCTTCGGACGATGTGCGACTTGTAGGACGAGGCTTCCGGATCAGGGGTTCACCCGAGAGCCGGAAATTTCCAGACAAGAAAGCTCACCCCCATGGGTCTTACCGGCAATGTGTTCCTCGGCCTGGTCATCGGGCTGGCTGTGGTGTTCTTCGCCGCCACGATCTGGCTCTGGCCCCGGCTGGCCCGCCGCAGCGTGCGCGCGGTGCTGGGCAGGGTCGGTCTGTTGCTGGCGACCCAGGTGATGGTCTTCTCCTCGGTCGGTCTGCTGGCCAACAACTCCTTCCTCTTCTACGGGTCGTGGGCCGACCTGCTCGGCCAGAAGCAGGACCTGGGCGTCGTCACGGACCACGCGGCCGGGACGCTGGCGGCGAAGAACATCGTCCGGGTCGGGATGCAGCTGCCGGACGTGCCGGGCGCCTCGCGGCCGGTGAAGAGCGGGCGGATCGACAAGGTCGTGATCTCGGGACGACGGTCGGGCATCGAGACCTCGGCGTACGTCTACCTCCCGCCGGAGTACTTCCAGCCGGCGTTCGCGCGCCGGAAGTTCCCCGCCGTGGTCGTCCTCACCGGCTACCCGGGCATTCCGGAGAACCTCCTGAAGGGCCTCGACTATCCGCGGACGGCGCATGCGCGGGTGAAGGCCGGCAGGGCGCAGCCGATGATCCTGGTGATGCTGCGGCCGACGCTGGCACCGCCGCGGGACACCGAGTGCGTGGACATAAAGGGCGGTCCGCAGACCGAGACGTTCCTCGCGGAGGATCTGCCGAACGTGGTCTCGGACGTGTACCGGGTCGGCAAGCTGGCCCACAACTGGGGCATCATGGGCAATTCGACCGGTGGTTACTGCGCGCTGAAGATCGGCCTGCACCACCCGGACCGGTTCGCCGCGAGCGTCGGGCTCTCCGCGTACTACAAGGCGGCCGAGGACCCGACCACCGGCGACCTCTTCCAGGGCGACCAGCAGGCGCGCAACCGCGCCGATCTGATGTGGACCCTGGACCACCTGCCCAAGCAGCCCGACTCGTCCTTCCTGGTCACGACGTCCCGGCACGGCGAGGGCAACTACCGCTCCACACGCCGGTTCATCTCCAAGGTGAAGTCGCCCGCCCAGGTCTCCTCGATCGTGCTCGACAGCGGCGGGCACAACTTCAACACCTGGCGGCGGGAGATCCCTTCGGCGCTGGACTGGATGAGCAGCCGGCTCAGCGAGAACTGATCCGGGGAGTGCGGCCGGCTCGGGGGCGACGACCCCGGCCGGCTCCGGGGCGGCGGCCCAGGCCCCGGCTCACCCGGTGGCGCTCTTGCCGACGCTCTCCACGGTCTCGACCGCCACCTCGGCGCGCGGCACGTCCTGGGCGTCCGCGTCGATCGAGCGGCGCAACGCCTCGTGCAGCCGGGCCGGGGTGAGCACGCCGAGGAACCGGCCGGTGCTCTCCGCGTCGATGACGGCGATCCAGCCCGCGTCGTGCTGGAGCATGGTGGCGAACGCCTGCTTGAGCGGAGCGCCGACGGGCAGCCACGCCTCCATCCGGCGGGCGTGCGCGCGCACCGTGCCCCCGGCGCCGGCGCCGGCGCCGTCGGCCGGGATCCAGCCGTGCAGATTGTCCTGGCCGTCCAGCACGACGGCCCAGCGCGCCCCCTCGGCCCGCAGCCGCTCGGTCGCCTTCGCCAGGGAGTCGTCGAGGTGGACGACGGGCGGCTGGTCGAGGTCGCCCTCCTCGATGGGGGTGACGGAGAGCCGCTTGAGGCCGCGGTCGGCGCCGACGAAATCCGCGACATAGGGGGTGGCGGGCGCGCCGAGCACGGTGGCCGGGGAGTCGAACTGTTCGATGGAACCCTGTCCGTAGACGGCGATCCGGTCGCCGAGCCGGACGGCTTCCTCGATGTCGTGCGTGACGAACAGGACGGTTTTACGGACCTGTTCCTGAAGTTTCCGGAATTCGTTCTGCAGCCGTTCGCGGACGACCGGGTCGACCGCGCCGAAAGGCTCGTCCATCAGCAGGACCGGCGGGTCCGCGGCCAGTGCCCTTGCCACGCCGACGCGTTGGCGCTGACCGCCGGAGAGCTGTTCCGGATAGCGGTCGCCATAAACGGAAGGGTCAAGTCCGACCAGGTCGAGGAGTTCTGCCGCGCGTTCACGTCCCTTTTCCCGTTTCCAGCCCAGGAGATGAGGGACGGTCGCGGTGTTCTCCAGGACCGTACGGTGCGGGAAGAGCCCCACCTGCTGGATCACATAACCGATACGGCGGCGCAGCCGGACGGGGTCGATGGCGGATATGTCGTCCCCGTCGAGGAATATCCGCCCCTCGGTCGGTTCGATCAGCCGGTTCACCATCTTCATGGTGGTCGTCTTGCCGCACCCCGACGGTCCGACGAGCGTGACCAGTTCACCCTCGGCGACCTCGAAGGAAAGGTCGTCGACGGCGGTGGTGCCGTCCGCGTACCGCTTGGTGACGTGCTCGAAACGGATCATGGTTCCCCATTGTGGCGCGTGTTCTGTGAAGGACGTGTTGCTGAAATACAACGGCTCCCGCGATTGTCAGTGGTCGAGGATAGGGTCGCCAGACATACGTACGAAGCGGTGACCGGGAGGTGGGGACCTATGGCCGCGGGACAGAACTGCCTGGTGACGAACGACTGGATCTGCGGGGAGTATCTGCGTTCCCGCAGTCAGGAGTTGACCGATGCGACGGTCCAGCACATCTGGATCACCGCGGTCTCGGTGGCGATCGGACTCCTGGTGGCCTTTCCGCTGGCGCTGCTCGCGCGCCGCAGTCGCCGTTTCGCCGGACCGGTCCTCGGGCTGACGACGGTTCTCTACACCGTGCCCTCGCTCGCGATGTTCTCTCTGCTGCTGCCGTTGTTCGGGCTCTCCGCCGCGCTGGTGGTCACCGGTCTGGTGCTGTATTCGCTGACCATCCTCGTGCGGAACATCCTGGCGGGGCTCGAAGCCGTTCCCCAGGAGGCGAAGGAAGCCGCGAAGGGGATGGGGTACGGGCCGGTGCGGCTGCTGTGGGAGGTCGAACTGCCGTTGGCGATGCCCGCGTTGATGGCGGGCGTGCGGATCGCCACGGTGTCGACGATCGCGCTGACCACGGTCGGCTCGATCATCGGCAGGGGCGGCCTCGGCAACCTGATAGGCGACGCGCTCCCCAGCTTCTTCAAGGCCCAGGTGCTCACCGCCTCGGTCCTGTGCGTACTGCTCGCGGTCGTCGCGGATCTGCTGCTGCTCGGTGTGCAGCGGCTGTTGACCCCCTGGACCCGAATACGGGCCGCGCACGCGGGCGCGGACACCGTGGCAAAGGCGGTCTGACCCATGGGAGTTCTCGGCGAGGCATGGACCTGGCTCACCACCGGCGCCAACTGGTCGGGGGAGAGCGGGGCGGCCCACCGCTTGGTCGAGCATCTGTACGTCAGCGGCGTCGCGCTCGCCCTGGCCTGCGCGATCGCGCTGCCGGTCGCGCTGTATCTGGGCCACATCGGGAAGGGGGGCGCGCTGGCCGTCAACCTCTCCAACGTGGGGCGGGCGGTCCCGGTCTTCGCGGTGCTGGCCCTCTTCATGGTCTCGCCCCTGCGCAACGCCGGATACGTGCCGACGGTCATCGCGCTGGTGCTGTTCGCCGTGCCGCCGCTGCTGACCAATGCCTACGTCGGGATGACGGAGGTCGACCGGTCGGTGACGGAGGCGGCGCGGGGCATGGGGATGTCCGGACGGCAGCTCTTCGTGCGGGTCGAGCTGCCGCTGGCCTACCCGATGATCATGACCGGGCTGCGCTCCGCCGCGGTCCAGGTGGTCGCCACGGCGACGATCGCGGCGATGGTCGGCCAGGGCGGCCTCGGCCGGATCATCACCGCCGGGTTCAACACGTACAACACACCGCAGGTGGTCGCGGGGGCGGTGCTGGTCGCCGTGCTCGCGCTGCTGGTGGAGGCGGTGCTGGTGGGCCTGGACCGGCTGCTGTCGCCGCTGCGTCGTCGCCGGACGGCCTGACAGCACATGACGGCGCCCGACGGCCGGGCGGAGCCCCGATCCCCGACCCGACCCCGATCACCGAGTCCCGATTCTCGATCCGCGGTTCCGGTCCGGATCCGCGATTCCAGGGATCTCATCCCATTCGGACGATTCAGGCCACTCGGGCCATTCAGACCATTCAGGCCATTCAGACCTGTTGCTGTGGACGGAGAACAACAATGAGCAAGACCTCGCGCATAGCCGGCGCGGTCATCGGCATGGTCGCGCTGACCGGCTCGCTCGCCGCCTGCGGCGGCGACAGCCTGGAGAAGGACAAGGCGGGCTCGGCATCCGCCGGCGGCGCCGCGGGCTCCGGCAAGAAGAGTTCGCTCGTCGTCGGTGCCGCCTCCTTCACCGAGTCCAAGGTGCTCGCGGAGCTGTACGCGCAGATCCTCGGCGACGCCGGATACAGCACCTCGATCACCACGGTGGCCAACCGGGAACTGTACGAGCCGTCCCTGGAGAAGGGCGAGATCGATGTCGTCCCCGAATACGCCGCGACGATCGCCGAATTCCTCAATGCCAAGGTGAACGGCGCCAAGAAGGCCGAGAAGGCACCGGTCGCCTCCGGTGACACGGCGGCCACCGTCGCCGCGCTGGAGAAGCTCGCCACCCCGCGCGGACTGAAGGCGCTCCCGGCCGGTGCGGCCGTCGACCAGAACGCCTTCGCGGTGACGAAGGAATTCGCCGCGAAGAACAAGCTCAAGACCCTTTCTGACCTCGGCAGGTCGAAGGTCGCGGTGAAGATCGCGGCGGGTGACGAGTGCGAGGTGCGGCCGTTCTGCGCACCTGGTCTGAAGAAGACCTACGGCATCGATGTCACCGGAATCGACCCCAAGGGAGTCGGTACGCCGCAGTCCAAGCAGGCGGTCAAGGACGGCAAGGACCAGCTGGTCCTCACCACCACCACGGACGCGGTGCTGGACAGCTACGGCCTGGTGTTCCTGGAGGACGACAAGAAGCTCCAGAACGCCGACAACGTGCTGCCGGTCCTCAATGCCGAGGACGCCGGTTCGCAGGACATTGCCGATGCGCTCGGCAGGCTCACCAAGGCGCTCACCACCGAAGATCTCGCGGAACTGAACCGCAAGGTCGACGCGGAGCGCGCAAAGCCCGCAGATGTGGCCAAGGAGTATCTGCGCTCGAAGAGCCTCATCGAGAAGTAGGAATCGGGGGTAATGGTGGCCGTCAGGTAACCGGGAGGGAACAGATTGCCCGGCGGCCCCCCAAGTGCCCCGTACACACGGTAAATTTCAGGCCATGCCACGTGGACGTCATCGCCATTCGCCACCTCTGCACAGAATCCTTCCGCCGTCGGCAGTCGTCGGAGTCTCGGTTCTCTGTGCCGGAAGTACCTGGCTGTTCGCCGAACCCCTGGTCCTGCGCTCCCTGGCGGCCGCCGCGGCGGCCGCCGCCGTGACCGGCGCGTATCTGATGCGCAGCTGGGACCGGGAAGCCGGCCGCCGGGTCGCGGAGCTGACGCGGGCCCGCGCCGGTGACGAATGGCGGGCCGAGGAGCGGATCGCCGAGCTGGAGTCCGACCTGGAGGAGTCCCGGGAGCTGCGCACCCGGCTGGAGACGAAGCTGCGCCGCAAGCGCGTGGAGCTCGCCAACCTGCGCGGCGAGCACGCCGCGCTGCTGCGCCGGTACGCCACCGCCGAGACCGAGCGGGCCAGCGCGCTGGAGGGCCGCAGGCAGCTCGCGCTCGAAGCCGCCGCCGCGCCCCGGGAGCTGCCCGCCGCACGCAGCACCCCGACGTCGGCCGCCTATCTGCGTGCCGCCCAGGCGCTGGAGGACCTCTCCCGCAACGGGGCACTCCAGGAGGCGCGCCGCACCGCCGAGCAGGCCAGGAAGCGTGATCTCGCCGAGCGGTCCCGGGAGGCGGAGGAGCGGCAGGGCAAGCACGCCGCAGCCGCCGATGACCGGACCGGTGCGCAGCACCTGCGCCCGCCGGCCGCCCTGCCCGCGCCCCGGCCGTCCGCCGCGCTGCCCCCGGCGCGCACCGCACCGGCCGCCACCGCCATCGCCCCGTACACGGCCTCCCGGCGCCAGCCGGTGCCGCAGGGCAGCTTCGACTTCTTCGGTACGCAGAAGGCGGCGCGCGCCGCGATCGAGTCCGTGCAGAACGAGGACCTCGCCGACGTGGTGGGCGAGGAGGCGCTGGCCGCGCACCGTACGGGCAAGGCCGAGAAACGGGCCGTCGGCGAGGTCATCGACCTGACCGCGCACGACGAGACCGAGCAGCTGGACGTGGCGGAGCTGCGCAGCGCGATCTCGTAGGCGGCGGCCCCGGGGCCGCCGCCCGCCGGCTACTTGTCGATGTCGCCGACGACGAAGAAGAGCGAGCCCAGGATCGCCACCATGTCGGCGACCAGCGTGCCCGGCAGCAGCTCGGTGAGCGCCTGGATGTTGTTGTACGAGGCGGAGCGGAGCTTCAGCCGGTACGGGGTCTTCTCGCCCTTGGACACCAGGTAGTAGCCGTTGACGCCGAGCGGGTTCTCGGTCCAGGCGTAGGTGTGGCCCTCGGGGGCCTTCAGCACCTTGGGCAGCCGCTGGTTGATGGGGCCGGGGGCCAGGCCGGCCATCCGGTCCAGGCAGGCGTCCGCGAGGTCCAGGGCGTTGTGCGTCTGCTCCAGCAGGCACTCGAAGCGGGCCAGGCAGTCGCCCTCGGTGCGGGTGACCACCTTCAGGGTGTCCTGGAGCTCCCCGTACGCGAGATACGGCTCGTCGCGCCGCAGGTCGAAGTCGACGCCCGAGGCGCGGGCGATCGGCCCGGACACCCCGTACGCGTGCACGGTCTCCGCGGCGAGCACGCCCACGTCGCGGGTGCGGCCCCGGAAGATCTCGTTGCCGAGCACCAGGTCGTCGTAGACGTCCATCCGGGACCGGACCGAGGCGACGGCGTCCCGGGCGCGTCCGAGCCATCCGGCCGGGAGGTCCTCCTTGAGGCCGCCGACGCGGTTGAACATGTAGTGCATCCGCCCGCCGGAGACCTCCTCCATCACGGCCTGGAGCTCCTCGCGCTCGCGGAAGGCGTAGAACACCGGGGTGATCCCGCCGAGTTCGAGCGGGTACGAACCGAGGAACATCAGATGGTTCAGCACCCGGTTCAGCTCGGCGAGCAGGGTGCGGGTCCAGACCGCGCGCTCCGGGACCTCCATGCCGAGCATGCGCTCCACGGCCATCACGACGCCCAGCTCGTTGGAGAACGCCGAGAGCCAGTCGTGCCGGTTGGCGAGCATCACGATCTGCCGGTAGTCGCGGGCCTCGAACAGCTTCTCCGCGCCCCGGTGCATGTAGCCGATGACCGGCTCGGCGTGCTGGATGCGCTCGCCGTCCAGGACGATGCGCAGTCGGAGCACACCGTGGGTGGAGGGGTGCTGGGGGCCGATGTTGAGCACCATGTCGGTGCTCTCCGCCGCGCCGCCGATGCCGACCGTCGTCTCCGTCATGCGGCCAGTATCGCGCGAACGCGCCGGGGCGCGGAGCCCAGGGCCGCGGGCCCCGCTCGCAGCCCCCCGCTCGCAGCTCCCTGCCCCAGCCCCCATGCCGCATCGGCCCCCTTGCCGCATCAGCCCACTCGCCGCATCAGCCTTTTCGCTGCATCAGCCAGCCGAAGTCGCCGAGGCCGCCCCGGGCCGTCAGCTCCGCCGCCTCGCCCGCCGAGGCGAGCGCCCGTACGTAGCCGGCCGGGTCCGTCGACGCCAGGGCCAGGGGTGGGCGTCCGCCGTCGACGCCGAGGCGGTGCAGCGCCTCGCGCTGGCTCAGCAGCTCGGGCCGCGCACCGGCGAAGGCCCCGGCCGCCGCGCAGGCGTCCAGCGCCACGTGCGAGGTGAGGTCGCAGCTGCCGTCCGGCACCGGCCGGACCTCGCGGCCTGCCCGGAAGCCGGTCAGGGTGCCGAACGGGGGCCGCGCGTCGCGCACATGGGCGTAGTCCACCGCCACGGCGAGCCCCCCGGCCAGCGTGGCGACCGCCCGCGCCCAGGCCTCGTCGCGGGGGCGGCCGATCTCCGCGCGGCCGCCCGGACCGGCCGACGGCCACCACCGGCGCAGCCACTCGGCGTCCGCCCCGGTCACCGGCTCGCCCAGCCGCTCCGCACCGTCCCGGGTCCGGACCTGGACGTACCGGTCGACGCCGTCCGCGTCGGTCTCGGCGACCTCGGCCGGGACGTTGTCCAGCCACTCGTTGGCGAACAGCAGGCCGCGGATCCCCGGCGGCGGTTCGGCGCACCACTCGATCCGGGCATCCAGACCGGGCGGACGGGCGGCGAGCTCCACGGCGTACGCCCGTACGGCCAGGCCGTCGGCGCCCGCGGCCGGCAGCGCCGCCAGCACCCCCGTCAGCAACTCGCCCCGCCCGGCACCCAGATCCACCAGGTCCACCGAGCCGGTACCCAGCTCCCGTGCCGTCCCGACCAGCAGCCGGGCGACGGCGGCGGCGAAGAGCGGCGAGGCGTGGACGGAGGTACGGAAGTGGCCCGCCGGCCCCTCGGGGCTCCGGTAGAACCCCCCGTCCCCGTACAAAGCGGTCTGTGCCGCCACCTGCCACCCACGCCACTCGTCCGTCACCTGTCCAAGTCTCCACCTTGGGGAGTACGGTCCCCGGAGCCGGATCGGCCCTTCGGCTGACCCGGGCGCCCCTCGGCTGTCCCTACGCTGGGTCACGTGCAGCGCCTCTACGACTTCATCCGCAGACACCCGTCGGGCGTCGACTGCTTCTGGGCCGTCGTCCTCCTCGGGCTCTCCGGCTTGTCCATGGTGGGTGTCCCGAGCCACGGAGCGGGGCACGTCGCTGCCGTCCCGATCGTGCTCGGTCTCTGCGTCGTCGTCGCGCTGCGTCGGCGCGCGCCGGAGAAGATGCTGCTGCTCGCCATCGCGATGGGGGTGGCGCAGCTGGTCACCGGGGTCGGACCCGGTGCCATGAACTTCGCCATGCTGGTGATCGTCTTCACCGTGGCCACCGTCGGGGAGCGCTGGGCGTCCCGGCTCGCGCTGGTCTGCAGCCTGTGCGCGGCGGGTCTGTCCAAGCTGCGCTGGCAGCAGGAGGCGCCGCAGGGCGGCTGGGCCCAGCAGACCTTCGTCGTCATCGTGCTGACCGTGCCGTTCGTGCTGGCCTGGGTGCTCGGCGACTCGATGCGGACCAGGCGTGCCTACTTCAGCCAGCTGGAGGAGCGCGCCGCCCGGCTGGAGCGGGAGCGCGAGGCGCAGTCGAAGGTCGCGGTGGCGGCCGAGCGGGCCCGGATCGCACGTGAACTCCACGACGTCGTCGCGCACAACGTGTCGGTGATGGTGGTCCAGGCCGACGGTGCGGCGTACGTCATGGACGCCGCCCCCGACCAGGCCAAGCAGGCCCTGGAGACCATCTCCAGCACCGGCAGGCAGGCGCTCGCCGAGATGCGGCGGTTGCTCGGGGTGCTGCGGACGGGCGACGCGCAGGAGAGCGGGGAGTACGTCCCGCAGCCGGACGTGGACCAGATCGAGGACCTGATCGAACAGGTCAGACAGACCGGCCTGGCCGTCGACTTCAGGATCGAGGGCACCCCGCGCCCGCTGCCCAGCGGGGTCGAGCTGACCGCGTACCGCATCGTGCAGGAGGCCCTGACCAACACCCGCAAGCACGGCGGCCCGGACGCGGGGGCCAGTGTGCGTCTGGTCTACTTCGACGACGGGCTCGGACTGCTGATCGAGGACGACGGGCGGGGCGCGGCCCACGAACTGTACGAGGACGGCGGCGCCGACGGCGCGGGCCACGGAATGATCGGGATGCGCGAGCGGGTCGGCATGGTCGGCGGCACGCTGGACGCCGGGCCGCGTCCCGGCGGCGGCTTCCGGATCAGCGCGCTGCTGCCGCTCAAGCCGGCCCACTAGACCTTCGCACCCTTCGCGGGGAAGAAACCCTTCGCGGGGAAGAACAGGAGACAGGACACCTCATGGCCATCCGCGTGATGCTCGTCGACGACCAGGTGCTGCTGCGCACCGGCTTCCGGATGGTGCTCGCCGCCCAGCCGGACATGGAGGTCGTGGCCGAGGCCGGCGACGGCGCGGAGGCGATCGAGAACCTTCGCTCCACCGCCGTCGACGTGGTGCTGATGGACGTACGGATGCCCAGGCTGGACGGTGTCGAGGCCACCCGGCGCATCTGCGCGCAGCCGGAGGCGCCCAAGGTGCTCATCCTGACCACCTTCGACCTCGACGAGTACGCCTTCTCCGGGCTCAAGGCCGGAGCCAGCGGCTTCATGCTCAAGGACGTGCCGCCCGCCGAGCTGCTCGCCGCCATCCGCTCCGTGCACAGCGGTGACGCCGTCGTCGCCCCCTCCACCACCCGCCGACTGCTCGACCGCTTCTCCCCGATGCTGCCGAGCGGTACCGGTGAGCCGAAGCACAAGGACATCGCCAGGCTCACCGAACGCGAACGCGAGGTGATGCTGCTGGTGGCCCAGGGCCTGTCGAACGGCGAGATCGCGGCGCGCCTGGTGCTCTCCGAGGCGACCGTGAAGACGCACGTGGGCCGCATCCTCACCAAGCTGAGCCTGCGCGACCGGGTGCAGGTCGTGGTCCTCGCGTACGAGACGGGGCTGGTCCGGGCCGGCGGCGGGTCGGTCTGACTCAGGCCGTGTCCGGCGGCGGGTCGGTCTGACGCAGGCCGTGTCCGGCCGCGGGCCGGTCTGACGCAGGTCGTGCCCGGCGGATCACGGCCGGGGTCCGGTCCTGATCCGCCGGACACGACCTGAGCGGCCCGGCGACGGGTCAGCGCAGGATGCCTTCCAGGAAGTCGCTGCCGAGCCGTGCCACCGAGGTCAGGTCCAGCTGGTGCAGCACGTACCGGCCGCGCCTCCGGGTGGTGACCAGGCCCGCCTTCTTCAGCACCGCGAGATGCCGGGAGACCTCGGGCGCGGTGATGCCGTGCGTGTCGGCGAGCTGGCCGGTGGTGTGCGGGGAGCGGGCGAGATGGCGGCAGAGCCGCATCCGCATCGGGTGGGCCAGCGCCTCCATGCGCAGCTGGAGCAGTTCCACGGAGGCGGGGGAGGGCAGCTCGGGCTGGTGCACCGGATAGTGGATCACCGGGCGCCAGCCCGGCGCGTGCAGCAGGTTGAGGTGCGGCCAGCCGAAGGTGGACGGGATGAGCGTGAGCCCGGAGCCGACGGTGCTGGTCCGGCCCTCGCTCAGCTTGTCGGCGCTGATCATGGTCCCGGCCTCGTCGACGGTCAGCGCCGTGGAGACCGCGGCCATCGCCTCGCCGAGCCCCTTGCGGCGCAGCAGGTCGTTCTTGTGCCGGGCGTCGGCGGCCAGCTGGACCTGGACCCGGCGCCAGGTGTCCGAGAAGAACGCCCGGTCGCAGTCCTCGAACAGGCGCCGCACCCAGCGGCGTATGGGGGCCGGGTCGGCCAGCAGCTGCTGAGCGAACTCCACCTGCCGGGGGCCGCGTGCCGCCGCCATGTCCAGGGCGCGGGCGCGCATCACCGGATCGGCGAGCGGGGACGGCGCGCCGGCCCCGTACAGGCTGGTGCAGGTGAACTCCAGGGCGGCGGCGACGAACCGCTCGTCGTCGAGCCGGTCGAGGATGTCGAGGTCCTCGGCGAGGTTGGCGCCCGTCCTGCCGTTGCCGCCGCGGACCCCGGCGAACGGCATGAAGACGTCCGAGAACGTGTGGCGCCACAGGAAATCGGCCTCGTGCAGCCGGTCGGCGAGGTCCGGCTCCAGCGCGCTGGAGGTCGCCGTCGCCCAGCCGTGCAGGCCCGGGTGGTGCCCCGGCTCGGAGAGGGCATGCAGGGCGAGCCCCAGCTCGGCGAGGGGGGAGGTCTCGAAGACGATGCGGTCGGGAGTCAGCCCGGCGATGTCGATGTGCACGCTCACCCCTCCATAGTGCGGGGTGCCCGCAGAAGGCCCGGCGCCATTTGACGGGGCTCGTCAATCGGCGGGCGGGGCGGGCCGGGACCGTCCCACGCTGAGGCCATGGACGCCATTCAGCAGCACATGATCGACAGCTATCGCGCGGCCCAGCGGGGCGAGCTGCCGCCGCCACTGCCGGGCCGGCACGACTGGGGCGTGGTGCGCGAGGCCCGCGACCGGCGCCGCTTCGACGCGGTGATCGCGGGCCGCCCGGCACGCGGCCGCCGGTGGGCGGCGCTCCGGTCCCTGCTCGGGAAGTACGGTCCGTCCGGCGTCTGAGCACGGCCCGGACGAGCGGTCCGGCTGCCTCCCACCGCGGGACGGCCCCCGGGGCCGGCTGCTCCATCGATGCCGGACGGCCCCCGGGGCCGGCTGCTCCATCGATGCCGGACGGTTCTCGGACCGACCGCTCCGCGAAATGCGGGACGCCCCTCAGGCCAGCCGCTCCACGAACTCCCGCACCGCGCCCCGTACATCCTCGGCGGTCCACTCCAGCCCTTCGCGCCCCACCGTCACCTCGGTGAACGACAGTCCGGGCGGCCCGGCGGCCGCCGGGTACCACTTGCGGAAGAGGGACACGCCCGTCTCCTCCGCCTGCCGCACCGCCGCCTCCGTCAGCACGTCCGCCGCGTACGGCAGCCACACCTGGAACTGGTGCGTGTGCGGCGGCTCCGGGTGCACCCGGAACCACGGCGTGCCGGCCGTGGAGAAGCCCTCGGCCAGCGCCGCGGCCACCACCTTCGCCTGCGCCACGTACGAGGCCAGCCGCGGCAGCTCCTGATCGAGGCCGATCAGGGCCGCGATCGCTGCCGGGAACTGCTGGAAGAGCTGCCCGCCGTACCGGTGGCGCCAGGTGCGGGCCTCCTCGATCAGCGACGCGGGACCGGCCAGCGCCGCCCCGGAGATTCCGCCCAGGGTCTTGTAGAACGACACGTACACGCTGTCCGCGAGCGCCGCGATCTCCGGCAGCTCCCGCCCGAAGTGGGGGGCGCATTCCCAGAGCCGCGCGCCGTCGATGTGCACCACCGCATCGCGTTCCCGCGCGGCCGCCACCGCGTCCTCCAGCTCCTCCCACGTCGGCAGGACGAAACCGGCGTCGCGCAGCGGCAGCTCCAGCATCAGCGTGCCGAACGGCTCGTCGAAGTCGCGGATCTCCTGCGCCGTGGGCAGCCGGGGCTCGGACGTCGGGTGGACGGTACGCAGCCCGCTCACCGCAGCCAGGGCGCCGCGCTCGTGCATCTCGGGATGGGCGAGCGGGTGCAGTGCCACCGCGGTGTCACCGGTCCGCCCGGCCCAGCACCGCAGCGCCACCTGCTGCGCCATCGTCCCGGTCGGGAAGAACGCGGCGGCCTCCATGCCCAGCAGGCCCGCGATCCGCTCCTCCAGCTCGGCCACGACGCCGTCGCCGTAGATGTCCGCGGGGCGGTCGAGATCGGTGACGGCCCCGGCCCCGGCCGCCAGCGCGGCCAGCCGCTCACCGAGCGAGAGGTTCATGGGCGGCCGGATCAGGACCCGTTCGGCCGCGGCCCAGGCATTGATCCTGCGCGACCGCTGCGCGTCCTGCTGGGATTCCTCCCGCGGCTCCTCCCGCAGGTCCTCCGGTGCCTCCGGCCGTGACTGCCCGCCCATGTCTGCTGTGTCTGTCATGGGACGATCATCACGCAGCCCGCAGCGCGGACCCGCATGGTTTTCCGGGCGTTCCCGGCTCCGGGCCGCGCCTCCCGCCCGGACTTTTCCCACAGGCTGTGGACAGCCAGGAGTCCGGGCGAAACGCTGGCGTAGCATGCAGAGGAATCGTCCGGTACCCCCCGGGACTGGAACGGAAGGCCACCGCCGCGTGAATGCAACAGCCCCCAACGACCCCCTCGAAGCGAGGGACCGCCCCGCCCGGCTCACGGTCGGCGTCGTGGGCGCGGGCCGTGTCGGCCCCGCTCTCGCCGCGTCGCTCCAGCTCGCCGGGCACCGGCCGGTCGCCGTGTCCGGCGTCTCCGACGCGTCCGTGCGCAGGGCCGCCGCACTGCTGCCCGACGTACCGCTGGTGCCGCCCGCCGAGGTCCTGGCGCGCGCCGAGCTGGTGCTGCTGACGGTCCCCGACGACGCCCTGCCCGGCCTGGTCGAGGGCCTCGCCGAGACCGGCGCGGTGCGGCCGGGACAGCTGATCGTCCACACCTCGGGGCGGTACGGGACGCGGGTCCTGGACCCGGCGCTGCGGGCCGGCGCCCTGCCGCTCGCCCTGCACCCGGCGATGACGTTCACCGGCACCTCCGTCGACGTCCAGCGGCTGGCCGGCTGCTCCTTCGGCGTGACCGCCCCCGAGGAGCTGCGGCTGGCCGCCGAGGCCCTGGTCATCGAGATGGGCGGCGAGCCCGAATGGATCGCGGAGGAGTCCCGTCCGCTCTACCACGCGGCGCTCGCGCTCGGTGCGAACCACCTGGTCACCCTGGTCGCCCAGTCGATGGAGCTGCTGCGCACGGCCGGGGTCGCCGCCCCCGACCGGATGCTCGGCCCCCTCCTCGGCGCCGCACTCGACAACGCCCTGCGCTTCGGCGACGCCGCCCTGACCGGCCCGGTGGCCCGCGGCGACGCCGGTACGGTCGCCGCGCACATCGGCGAGCTGCGCAGGCACGCCCCGCAGGCCGTGGCCGGATACGTCGCGATGGCCCGCGCCACCGCCGACCGCGCCCTCGCCCACGGCATGCTCAAGCCGGAGCTGGCCGAGGACCTGCTCGGGGTCCTGGCCGACGGCACCGGCCCCGGTACCACGGGCGGCACCGGATCACAGGAGCCCCGATGACCGACACGACCGGCACCCCCGACACGACCGGCACCCCCGGTGCCCCTGGCGCCCCCGGTACCCCCGGCACGACCGACACCCCCCGCCCCGCCGCGGCCACCCTGCTCCGTACCGCGGCCGAGCTCGGCGCGTTCGTCCCGCGCGTCCCGCGCGCCCCGCTCAAGGCAGGGCGGGCCGTCGTCATGACCATGGGCGCCCTGCACGAGGGCCACGCCACCCTGATCCGCGCCGCGCGGGCGGCGGCGGGGCCCGAGGGCCAGGTGGTCGTCACCGTCTTCGTCAACCCGCTCCAGTTCGGCGAGGCCGCGGACCTGGACCGCTACCCCCGTACGCTCGACGCCGACCTCGCCGTGGCGGGCGCGGCCGGGGCGGACGCGGTCTTCGCACCGTCCGTCGACGAGGTCTACCCCGGTGGCGAGCCGCAGGTCCGGATCTCCGCGGGCCCGATGGGCGAGCGGCTCGAAGGGGCCTCGCGCCCCGGACACTTCGACGGCATGCTCACCGTCGTCGCCAAGCTCCTCCACCTCACCCGCCCCGACGTCGCGTTCTTCGGGCAGAAGGACGCCCAGCAGCTGGCGCTGATCCGCCGCATGGTGCGCGATCTGAACTTCCCCGTGGAGATCGCCGGCGTGGAGACGGTCCGCGAGCCGGACGGCCTCGCGCTCTCCAGCCGCAACCGCTTCCTGGACGCGGAGGAACGGCACACCGCCCTCGCCCTGTCCCGGGCCCTGTTCGCCGCCCGCGACCGGCTCGCCGCCCAGCAGGCGCTGCACGCCCGCGCGCAGACCACCTCGGCCACCACCGGCCGGGCCGCCGCGCTCACCGCGCTCGGCGAGGCCCGCGCCGCCGCCGACACCCAGGCGGTGGCCCTGGCGCGTCCGGTCGACGGCCCCTCCGCGGTACGGGCGGCCGCACTCCTGATCCTCGACGACGCGGCGGCCGCGCAGCCCCCGCTCGCCATGGACTACCTGGCGCTCGTGGACCCGGCCGACTTCACCGAGATCCCCGACGACCGCACCACCGGTGAGGCGGTCCTCGCCGTCGCCGCGCGGGTCGGCAGGACCCGCCTCATCGACAACATCCCGCTGACCTTCGGAGCCACCACGTGACCGGAATACGGCTGACCGCCCCCGCCCCCGGCTGGTCCCTCGACGCCGACGTCGTGGTGGTCGGCTCCGGCGTGGCCGGTCTCACCACCGCACTGCGCTGCGCCGCCGCGGGCCTGGCCACCGTCGTCGTCACCAAGGCCCGCCTCGACGACGGCTCCACCCGCTGGGCGCAGGGCGGCATCGCGGCCGCCCTCGGCGAGGGCGACACCCCCGAGCAGCACCTCGACGACACCCTGGTCGCGGGCGCGGGTCTGTGCGACGAGGCGGCGGTGCGGACGCTGGTCACCGAGGGCCCGGACGCCGTGCGCCGGCTGATCGGGACCGGTGCCCACTTCGACACCACGGAGAGCGGCGACATCGCGCTGACCCGCGAGGGCGGCCACCACCGCCGCCGCATCGCCCACGCGGGCGGTGACGCCACGGGCGCCGAGATCTCCCGCACCCTGGTCGAGGCGGTCCGCGAGGCCGCCCTGCACACCGTGGAGAACGCGCTCGTACTGGACCTCCTCACCGACGCCGAAGGCCGTACCGCGGGCGTCACGCTGCACGTCATGGGTGAGGGCCAGCACGACGGCGTCGGCGCGGTCCACGCCCCCGCGGTGGTCCTCGCCACCGGCGGCATGGGCCAGGTCTTCTCCGCCACCACCAACCCGGCCGTCTCCACCGGCGACGGCGTGGCGCTGGCGCTGCGGGCCGGCGCGGAGGTCTCCGACCTGGAGTTCGTCCAGTTCCACCCGACGGTCCTGTTCCTCGGCGCCGGCTCCGAGGGCCAGCAGCCGCTGGTGTCGGAGGCGGTACGGGGCGAGGGCGCCCACCTCGTCGACGCGTCCGGCACGCGCTTCATGCTCGGACAGCACGAGCTGGCGGAGCTCGCCCCGCGCGACATCGTCGCCAAGGCCATCACCCGCCGGATGGAACTGCACGGCACCGAGAACATGTACCTCGACGCCCGCCACTTCGGCGCCGAGATGTGGGAGCAGCGCTTCCCGACGATCCTGGCGGCCTGCCGCGCCCACGGCATCGACCCCGTGACCGAACCGATCCCCGTCGCCCCCGCCGCGCACTACGCCTCCGGCGGCATCCGCACCGACCTGCGGGGACGTACCACGGTGCCCGGCCTCTACGCCTGCGGCGAGGTCGCCTGCACCGGCGTGCACGGCGCGAACCGGCTGGCGTCCAATTCCCTCCTGGAGGGCCTCGTCTTCGCCGAGCGCATCGCGGCGGACATCGTCGCGGACCGGCCCCGCGCGGGCGCCGCGGAGACCGGCGACGACCGCGCGCCCTCCCCACTGATCGCCCCGGAGGCCCGGTCCACGATCCAGCGCATCATGGCCCGGGGCGCCGGAGTGCTGCGCTCCGCCGAGAGCCTGGCCGCCGCCGCCGACGAGCTGGAGGCCCTCCACAACAGCGCCGCGCAGGCCGTGGAGGCCGACGAGCCCAAGACCGCGGTGCCCGGCGTCGAGGCGTGGGAGGCCACCAACCTGCTGCTCGTCTCGCGCGTACTGGTCGCCGCCGCCCGGCAGCGCGAGGAGACCCGAGGCTGCCACTGGCGCGAGGACCGGCCCGAGCGCGACGACGAGAACTGGCGCCGCCACCTCGTCGTCCGGCTCACCCCGGAGCGCCGCCCGGTCCTTTGCCGGACGGAGACCGAGGCATTCGGGCCCGTACGCCCCGCGCAGGCACCAGACTGCGCAGCAGCACCCCCCACCCACCCCGCCGACGTCACCGAGGAGCAGTAACCGTGAGCACGCCCGAAGAGAATCCGCGCCCCACACCCGTGGACGTACCGCTGATCCATATCGGCGCGCCCGCACCCTCCGCGGGCGGCTGCGGGGACGGCTGCGGCTGTGGCGGGGACGAGTTCGACCCGCTGGAGTGCGGCCTCGACCCGGCCCTCGCCCAGCTCCTCGCCGACGCGGGCCTGGACCCGGTCCAGGTCGAGGACGTCGCGCACGTGGCGATCGAGGAGGACCTGGACGGCGGGGTGGATGTCACCACCGTCGCGACCGTCGCCGAGGACGCCGTGGCCACCGGTGACTTCACCGCCCGCGAGGCGGGCGTCGTGGCCGGTCTGCGCATCGCCGAGGCCGTCCTGTCCATCGTCTGCACGGAGGAGTTCGCGGTCGAGCGCCACGTCGAGGACGGCGACCGGGTCGCCCCCGGCCAGAAGCTGCTGACCGTCACGACCCGCACCCGCGACCTGCTCACCGGCGAGCGCAGCGCGCTCAACCTGCTGTGCCGGCTCTCCGGCATCGCGACCGCCACCCGCGCCTGGGCCGATGTGCTGGAAGGCACCAAGGCCAAGGTCCGCGACACCCGCAAGACCACCCCGGGCCTGCGCGCCATGGAGAAGTACGCGGTGCGCTGCGGCGGCGGCGTCAACCACCGGATGTCGCTGTCGGACGCGGCGCTGGTCAAGGACAACCACGTCATCGCCGCGGGCGGCGTGGCCGAGGCCTTCAAGCGGGTGCGGGACGAGTTCCCGGACGTACCGATCGAGGTCGAGGTCGACACCCTCCAGCAGGTCCGCGAGGTGATCGACGCGGGCGCCGACCTGATCCTGCTGGACAACTTCACCCCGCTCCAGACGGCCGAGGCGGTCGCCCTGGTCGGCGGCCGCGCGGTCCTGGAGTCCTCCGGCCGGCTCGCCCTCGACACCGCCCGCGCCTACGCCGAGGCGGGCGTCGACTACCTGGCCGTCGGCGCGCTCACCCACTCCTCGCCGATCCTCGACATCGGCCTGGACTTCCGCGACACCGACGGGGCCGACGCCTGATGCTGCTCACCATCGACGTCGGCAACACCCACACCGTCCTCGGCCTGTTCGACGGCGAGGAGATCGTCGAGCACTGGCGGATCTCCACCGATCCCCGCCGCACCGCCGACGAGCTCGCCGTGCTGCTCCAGGGCCTGATGGGCATGCACCCGCTGCTCGGCATGGAGCTGGGCGACGGCATCGAGGGCATCGCGATCTGCTCCACGGTCCCGGCCGTCCTGCACGAGCTGCGCGAGGTGACCCGCCGCTACTACGGCGACGTCCCCGCCGTGCTCGTCGAGCCGGGCATCAAGACCGGCGTGCCGATCCTGATGGACAACCCGAAGGAGGTCGGCACGGACCGCATCATCAACGCGGCCGCCGCCGCCGAGCTCTACGGCGGTCCGGCGATCGTCGTCGACTTCGGCACCGCCACCACCTTCGACGCGGTCTCCGCCCGGGGCGAGTACACCGGCGGTGTGATCGCCCCCGGCATCGAGATCTCCGTCGAGGCGCTCGGCGTCAAGGGCGCCCAGCTCCGCAAGATCGAGCTGGCCCGGCCGCGCAGCGTGATCGGCAAGAACACGGTCGAGGCGATGCAGTCGGGCATCATCTACGGCTTCGCCGGCCAGGTCGACGGCGTCGTCGCGCGGATGAAGAAGGAACTGGCGGCCGACCCCGACGACGTCACCGTCATCGCGACGGGCGGCCTTGCGCCAATGGTGTTGGGCGAGTCATCCGTCATCGACGAGCACGAGCCCTGGCTCACCCTCATCGGCCTGCGCCTGGTGTACGAGCGGAACGTGTCCCGGATGTAGCGGATACCGGCCGTACCTGCGGGAACGGCCCGCGGCGGCGGGGCACCGCCGCCGCGCCGCCGACGGCCAGCTAAGCGGATTTTGTCCATTTAGCACGTATTGTCGCGTTATGCCCACGCCATACGGATCACGCGGCGGCATGGCGTTCAGCGCGGACGAGCTGCGGGTGCTCCGACGTGCCCTCGCCATCGCCCTCCATCCCATGCCCCTGCCGGACGAGGACGTCCAGGACTGCCTGCGGCTGGCCGGCGCCGTGGACGAGGCGGTCGGCGAGGCCGGACGGCTGCGTACGTTCCTCCTCGCCGAACTCGTCCGCTACCGCAACGCCCTCCCCGGCTCCGTCAGCGGCTACCTGGAACTGCTCCAGGACGCCCTGGCGGGCGGGTACGACCCCGGCCCCGATGACCTGGCCGCGCTGCGCGCCCTGCGCCACAGGCCGGTGGCCGCGGCGCTCCTGGAGCGCTGTCAGGTGCTCGCGGAGCGGTCGGTACGGGCCCGCCTCGCCGGACGCGCCGTGCCGGCGAAGGCTCCGGCGCCACGCAGCCGGCTCCTCGCCCTGCCCGGCGGCCGGACCGGCGTGGCCGACGCGGAACCCGAACGGCCCAAGGCCCCGGCGGAACCCGCCCGGCCCACCGGCCCGGCCGGGCGCCCCGCGCCGAAACCCTCGGAGGTCTTCCCGCCCCGCCGCCGCCCGGTCCCGCCGCCGCAGCAGCGCGCCGCGGGGTAGTGGAGGGGCGGCGCCGGGGTCCGTAGCGGCCTCGCTACTCTGGACGGCATGGACTACGTATCCGCGCTCGTGCCCCCCGTGGTGATGGCCGTCTTCTTCATCGGCCTCGTCGTGACGATCGTCAAGAGCCAGGGCGGTCCCAACAAGGCCAAGGAGGACGCGGCCGTGGACTTGGCGTTCGGCCGCGCCGGGTCCGTCCAGCAGTCCACGTCGAACAACGACGACTGACCCCGCAGCACACCAAGGGCGCACGACTCTTCCGGAGCCGTGCGCCCTTTTGCTGCGCAAATAAACCGGTCATTCCGGGCATCTGGCACTAAAGTGACATTGTGCCCCGCCAATTGGGAGATCTGGAAGACGCCGTGATGACACGGATCTGGCAATGGAACCGTCCGGTCACCGTGCGGGAAGTCCTTGAGGACCTTCAGCAGGAACGCTCCATCGCCTACACCACCGTCATGACGGTAATGGACAATCTCCATCAGAAGGGCTGGGTGCGCAGGGAAGTCGACGGCCGCGCATATAGATATACGGCGGTCTCCACCCGCGCCGCCTACTCGGCCGCGCTGATGAACGAAGCATGGTCGCGCAGCGACAACCCCGCGGCCGCTCTTGTCGCCTTCTTCGGCATGATGTCCGCCGAGCAGCGCGAGGCGCTCCAGGACGCCATGCGGATCGTTCAGCCCGGCCTCTCCGGGACCCCCGGGCCGGAGTCCGGCGAACCTGTCGGCGAACGGGCCGACGCGGCGGTCGGCGATGCCGATGAAGCGGCCGGAGATCCGGCCGCAGATCCGGCCGATGGGGCGGGTCCGGAGGCCGGGCGATAGCGTCGGGGTATGCCCTCAGAGCTTCCGCATGCCGATTCCCGTACCGAACCGCCGGTCATAAACACGGCCATCACAGTCCGACGGGCCAGGACCAGCGATGTGTCTTCGGTCCGCCGACTCCTCGACGGGTACGTACGTGAAGGTATCCTGCTCGACAAAGCGACCGTGACGCTTTACGAGGACATCCAGGAGTTCTGGATCGCGGAACGCGACGAGGACGCCCGGGTCATCGGCTGCGGCGCGCTGCACGTGATGTGGGAAGACCTCGCCGAAGTGCGTACTCTCGCCGTCGACCACAGCATCAGGGGCGCGGGAGTCGGCCATCAAGTGCTGGACAAGTTGTTGCAGACCGCCCGTTGGCTGGGCGTGCGGCGGGTTTTCTGTCTCACCTTCGAAGTCGACTTCTTCGCGAAGCACGGCTTCGTGGAGATCGGAGAGACACCGGTCGACGGAGATGTCTACAGCGAGCTGCTGCGTTCCTATGACGAGGGTGTAGCGGAGTTCCTGGGTCTCGAACGAGTGAAGCCGAACACCTTGGGCAACAGCCGGATGCTTCTGCATCTGTGAGCGCCATCTGCGACCGCCACAAGAAGCCGGAACCCTATGTCCGAATCGCGCATGTTTCCCGTCTTCCCGCGATCCCGAACCTCTCCCGGGGGTTTGTGTTTTCCGGGGAAAAGCGGTTTCCTTTCCGCGTACTGCATTTTCGATGAAAGGGAATCCAGTGGCACAGAAGGTTCAGGTCCTTCTTGTCGATGACCTCGACGGCGGCGAGGCGGACGAGACGGTCACGTTCGCTCTCGATGGCAAGACGTACGAGATTGACCTCACGACGAGCAACGCGGACAAGCTCCGTGGTCTTCTTGAGCCGTACACCAAGGGTGGCCGGCGTACGGGTGGCCGCGCGGCGTCCGGCCGTGGCAAGGGCCGCGCCGTTACGGGTGGCAACAAGGACACTGCCGAGATCCGTAAGTGGGCCCGCGAGAACGGCCACAATGTGAATGACCGTGGCCGGGTACCCGCGGAGATCCGCGAAGCTTACGAGAAGGCCAACGGCTGAGCTGTCGACCCATCCGTCGACGGCCCCGTTCGGGCATGCATCAACCAGGCCCGGTGGCATTCCGTCGCCACCGCGTCCACCAGCCGTACGAGATCGGGAGCACCCCCACCCCTGCTCCCGAGGCCGGCGAGGGCCGGGAGATCCGACCCTTCCTCGTGTCGAAGCCCGGGGGGCCGCAGCCATGCAGCGGTCCCCGGCCGGCCCGCCATCCGTCCGGGTGGCACCGGCGCGGTGATCCGGCCGCCCGCGCCGATGGCGGTCAGCGAGAGGGCGACGCCTCTCCACTCCAGCCAGTCGAGCAGCCCGGGAAGCTCGTCGGCGCTCCCCACCGCGACCAGCAGGCTCATCCGCGCACCCGACAGCGCCACGGGCCCGGTGCGGTCCAGCCGCCGCAGCGCCGCGTGACCGGCGGCCGCGGGGACCTGGAGCACGTCGAACCGCAGCCCGGTCAGCAGTCGCACCGGTGCGGTGCCCGCCGTCACCCAGCCGAGTTCGCGTTCGTACCACTGTGCCCAGCGGGCGCAGTCGCCGTTCTCACGCTCGCTGGTGACCGATGGCGCGGGGGACGAGACGGTGATGGCCATGCCGGAAGAACGGCCCGGACGCCCTCGGGGTTACGCAGAGTCCGCAAGTGAGTGCGCATTGTGTCCAGGGTGGGGGCGTAGGGGCACATTCGGGAGCGCGAATGTGTTCGCCCGTAGCGGAGGGAACCGGCGTGCGCCGCATGGACTGTCTGTAATTGCGGGTAAGACATCCCTAGTGGGGAGGGGCGACACGCAGGTTCGGGCATCCCACGTTCGCCATCGGCGTACTGGCGAAAGGGGTATCTGCCTGGCCTGCGGGAACATCGTCTCGCACCATCGGGTTGGAGAAGTTGTCAGCGTTCGGGGCAGGAGGCCAAGGACGGTGTCGGCAGTTGGAATGAGCGGTCCCCGCTTGCGGGACTAAGCTGCGGAAGGACAGGGAGGGGACCGACCCCTTACTGCCTGACCGCTCTGAGGAGCGATTAACGATGTTCGAGAGGTTCACCGACCGCGCGCGGCGGGTTGTCGTCCTGGCTCAGGAAGAAGCCCGGATGCTCAACCACAACTACATCGGCACCGAGCACATCCTCCTGGGCCTTATCCACGAGGGTGAGGGTGTCGCCGCTAAGGCCCTGGAGAGCCTCGGGATTTCGCTCGAGGCGGTCCGCCAGCAGGTGGAGGAGATCATCGGCCAGGGCCAGCAGGCCCCGTCCGGGCACATCCCCTTCACGCCCCGGGCCAAGAAGGTCCTGGAGCTCTCGCTCCGTGAGGCCCTTCAGCTCGGCCACAACTACATCGGCACCGAGCACATCCTGCTCGGCCTGATCCGCGAGGGCGAGGGCGTCGCCGCCCAGGTCCTCGTGAAGCTGGGCGCCGACCTGAACCGGGTGCGGCAGCAGGTCATCCAGCTGCTCTCCGGGTACTCGGGCAGCAAGGAGGCGGCGACCGCGGGCGGCCCCGCGGAAGGCACGCCCTCCACGTCCCTGGTGCTCGACCAGTTCGGCCGGAATCTCACCCAGGCCGCCCGCGAATCCAAGCTCGACCCGGTCATCGGGCGCGAGAAGGAGATCGAGCGGGTCATGCAGGTGCTGTCCCGCCGCACCAAGAACAACCCGGTTCTCATCGGCGAGCCCGGCGTCGGCAAGACGGCGGTCGTCGAAGGGCTGGCGCAGGCCATCGTCAAGGGCGAGGTGCCCGAGACCCTCAAGGACAAGCACCTCTACACCCTCGACCTCGGCGCGCTGGTCGCCGGCTCCCGCTACCGCGGTGACTTCGAGGAGCGCCTGAAGAAGGTCCTCAAGGAGATCCGCACCCGCGGCGACATCATCCTGTTCATCGACGAGCTCCACACCCTCGTGGGTGCGGGTGCCGCCGAGGGCGCGATCGACGCCGCCAGCATCCTCAAGCCGATGCTGGCCCGCGGTGAGCTCCAGACCATCGGTGCCACCACGCTCGACGAGTACCGCAAGCACCTGGAGAAGGACGCCGCGCTGGAGCGCCGCTTCCAGCCCATCCAGGTCGCGGAGCCGTCGCTGCCGCACACCATCGAGATCCTCAAGGGTCTGCGCGACCGCTACGAGGCCCACCACCGCGTCTCCATCACGGACGAGGCGCTGGTCCAGGCCGCGACGCTGGCCGACCGGTACATCTCGGACCGCTTCCTGCCGGACAAGGCGATCGACCTGATCGACGAGGCCGGATCCCGGATGCGCATCCGCCGGATGACCGCGCCGCCGGACCTCCGCGAGTTCGACGAGAAGATCGCGGGCGTCCGCCGCGACAAGGAGTCCGCGATCGACTCGCAGGACTTCGAGAAGGCCGCTTCCCTGCGCGACAAGGAGAAGCAGCTCCTGGCCGCGAAGACCAAGCGCGAGAAGGAGTGGAAGGCCGGCGACATGGACGTCGTGGCCGAGGTCGACGGCGAGCTGATCGCCGAGGTCCTGGCCACCGCGACCGGCATCCCGGTCTTCAAGCTGACGGAGGAGGAGTCCTCCCGTCTGCTGCGCATGGAGGACGAGCTCCACAAGCGCGTCATCGGGCAGAAGGACGCCATCAAGGCCCTCTCGCAGGCGATCCGCCGTACGCGAGCCGGTCTGAAGGACCCGAAGCGCCCCGGTGGCTCGTTCATCTTCGCCGGCCCGTCCGGTGTCGGTAAGACGGAGCTCTCCAAGACGCTCGCCGAATTCCTCTTCGGCGACGAGGACGCGCTGATTTCCCTCGACATGTCGGAGTTCAGCGAGAAGCACACGGTTTCCCGCCTCTTCGGTTCTCCCCCCGGTTACGTGGGTTACGAAGAGGGCGGTCAGCTCACCGAGAAGGTGCGCCGCAAGCCGTTCTCCGTCGTTCTCTTCGACGAGGTCGAGAAGGCCCACCCCGATATCTTCAATTCCCTGCTCCAGATTCTGGAAGACGGTCGCCTGACCGACTCCCAGGGCCGGGTCGTGGACTTCAAGAACACGGTCATCATCATGACGACCAACCTCGGGACGCGGGACATCTCGAAGGGCTTCAACCTGGGCTTCGCCGCCCAGGGCGACGTCAAGACGAACTACGAGCGGATGAAGGTCAAGGTCAACGAGGAGCTCAAGCAGCACTTCCGGCCCGAGTTCCTCAACCGTGTCGACGACACGGTCGTCTTCCACCAGCTCAGCCAGGAAGACATCATCCAGATCGTCGACCTGATGATCGCCAAGGTGGACGAGCGTCTGAAGGACCGCGACATGGGCATCGAGCTCAGCGGTGACGCCAAGACTCTCCTCGCCAAGAAGGGCTACGACCCCGTGATGGGCGCCCGGCCGCTGCGCCGGACGATCCAGCGCGAGATCGAGGACATCCTCTCCGAGAAGATCCTCTTCGGTGAGCTGCGCCCCGGTCACATCGTGGTCGTCGGCACCGAGGGCGAGGGTGAGGAGAAGGCGTTCACCTTCCGCGGCGAGGAGAAGTCGGCGCTGCCCGACGTCCCCCCGATCGAGCAGGCGGCAGGCGGCGCGGGCCCGAACATGTCGAAGGACGTGTGAGGACGCAGCTGAGCGCCTGAGCAGAAGCAGAAGGGGCTGCCCCGGAACCGTGTGAAGCGGTCCGGGGCAGCCCCTTTTCGCGTGCGTGCCGCGGTCACCGGTCTACGCCGAGGCCCTCGCCGCTGGTGATCTCCGCGCGGCCGGTCACGGCCACCCGGAGCCCCGGCATCGCCCGCAGTGGGGACAGAGCGACGCGTTCGACATGTTTGGGCGGAGTGAGCGTCAGCCACTCCAGAGCGGGGAAGACCCGGGGGATCTGTTCGAGCCCGAACACGCCGTCGCTGAGGCTGAGCGTCAGAACCTTGACAGAGGGAACAGGCTGCTTGTCGACGAATTCCGTCAGGGACGTCAGGGTCAGGGCCACGTGGTCCACCTGCGGCGCCCGTCGGAGAGCGGCGAGCAGCGGCTGGACCGGCGTGCGAGTTCTCAGTTCGAGCTGCCGCAGGCGCGTCCAGCCGTCGAGTGAGTCGATCTCCAGCGAGACCGTCCTGTCTATGGCCAGCGAGTGCAGCTCGGGGTGGGCGGGCAGTAGGGTCAGCCGCTCCGCCGACACGTGGCTGAGCCCCAGGGATCTCAATTTCCTCGAAGCCGTGGCGGTCAGCGCGGCGTCGGGGATATGGCTCATGTCCAGCTCGACCGTCCTCAGCGCCTGCAGTCCGGTGAGCGGACCGAGGTCCCGTACGGCCGGGCAGACCCTCAAGGACAGGGCATCGAGCTGATCGGCGCAGTCCGCCAGGAACGAAAGGTCCGTCATGCAGGGGTTCTGCCGGAAGACCAGATCCTTCCAGGGCCTGTCGCGCAGGGCGGCGTGGAGCTCGGCGGAGGTGAAGCACCCGGTGATCTGCAGGTCCGTGGCGGACGGCAGGTGGCGCAGCGCCGCCAGCTTCGCCCGGGAGTCGATGTTCAGGGAGTGGTGGTCCAGCACGGCGAGGACTTGCCGGGCGTACTTCTCCACCGGGTACCTGTCCCAGTCCACCCTGAACAAGAAGCTGAGCTCCGGATGTGCGAGTGCCCAGCGGCGGGCGTGCGGCACGGCCTCCGCCCCGCCGATCTCGTTGATCAGGTCGACGCAGGGGCGGACCTCCTCGGCGGGTACGCGGTCCGGGTCGGGCAGATGGTCCAGAGCGGCCGGACCGAGGCGGGAGAGCAGCCGTACGTCCATGTCGTTCGCGGGCGGGAACAGCGCCCCGACGGTCGTGCGGACCCTGTCCCGCGTCGTCTCGTCCAGCCAGGTCGCGTGCTGTGCGCAGAGTGCGGCCAGGACGACGATCTCGACCCGGACGGTGGTCTCGGCCGGGCCGGGCCGGAAGTCCAGCAGACCGTTGACCAGTACGGGGTGCTCGCGGCGGCCGCAGTGGCCGGCCGACAGCAGGATGACGTCGTACCAGTGCTGCGTGCCCGCCCGGCCGAGCAGCTCGTTCAGCTGGTCGCCCTCGACGAACTCCTTCGCGGCGAGGAAGTCCTGGAAGGTGCGGTGGGCGAACTGGTATACCTCGTCGGCGCGTTCCTGGAGGACTCCGCTGCGGTTCAGCAGATGGGTGAGGATCTCCTCGGCCGAGCCCTGGGACCGTAGCCGTTCCATGCCGGGCAGGGTGCGTTCCAGCTGGCGCAGTGCGGCTGAGCGGTGGAGCTCCGACTGGCCGCCCCGCACCAGCCAGATCGCGATGCGCTGGAGGAGCTGGGCCTGCTCCGCCACGTTCATCGTGATGCCCTCGGGGGCCTCGATCCTGCGCTGCTTGTCGCGGTCGCCGAGCAGCATGGTGAGAGCCGAGTCGTACAGGCTCCAGCGGGTCTCCGGCAGGATGCCCTGGCGGCGTCGGTGCAGGGCGCAGATCACCGCGCAGAGCAGCGGCGTACGGGCCAGATCGCGCAGGGCCCGGTTCTGGGCGAACTGCTGGATCAGGTCGCGTTCCAGCGCGCCGAGCGTCTCGTGGTCGTCGTCGTCCAGCCGGGCGGCCCGGTGCCAGGCGGCGACGAAGGCCTCGATGTCCTCGTCCCGCATCGGCAGCAGCCGCAGCTCCTCGAAGTCCAGGGAGCTCAGCCAGCCCGGCTCGACGGCGAGCGGGCGCACCGTGGCCGCGCAGCGGATGTCCGGGTACCGGTCCAGGAGGCGGGAGAGCCACTGGTGCGCCTGCTCGCGGTCGTCGGGCGGGACCTCGTCCAGGCCGTCGACCAGCAGCAGTGCCCGGCCGGACTCCAGCACCCGGCCGACCCAGCCCTCGGGGGCCGCGTCGATCACCAGCCGGGCCGCGTCGGGCAGCTGCGCGGGGGCGGGGAATGTGCCGCCCTGGGCGCGCAGGGTGCGCAGCGGTACGACGAACGGGACCAGGCCGTTGAGCGGGGCCAGCTCCGGGCTCAGCGTGCCGGCCGAGGCGTGGGCGGCCAACCACCACAGCAGCGTGGTCTTGCCGGCGCCCGCGTCGCCGCGCAGCAGTACCCGGGGGCGGTCCGAGAGCAGCGCGTCGATCCGCTGCGGCGGTGGACCTGCTTCCCCGGCGTTCTGCTGGGCCTCAAGGCTCAGGTACGCGGTGTCCAGATCCCACTCGGAGTCGCGCCGGCCCAGCTCGTCGAGGCCGAAGATCTTCGTACGGCGGTACGCGGCTCCGATCGCCGCCGCGTACTCCTCCTCGTACCGCGCGTCCCTGGGGAAGCGGCCGTGCACCCGCTCGTGGCGCAGCGCGGCGGCGGTCTGGCGGTAGACGAGTTCGAACGGGTGCGAGCGGATGAGCGGTGCGATCGGTATGCACTCCACGCGCCGGCCGTCGCGCTGCCGGGGGATCTGCCGGGCGATGCCGATGAGGACGTTCCCGGCGAAGACCGGGCCGCCGGACATGCCGCGCAGCGACGGGGGCTCCGAGTCGTCCCCCGGAGGCGGTGGGCCGTCCAGCTCGCAGACCAGCAGCCCGCGCAGCTGTCCGGCCATCGGCAGGGCGGTGGCCGTGTACTGGTCGGTCTCCAGATGCCCCTCGGGGCCGTACCGCTGGATGTCGGGGAAGCCGGTGACCTCACATCCGGGGACCGCGTGTTCGGCGTGGAGGATGCCGAGCCGCACCGGGGTGACGGGGGCGATCGGGTCGAGGGTCAGCAGGAGGGCGGCGTCGAGGTCGTGATCGATCCAGGCGATCGTCGCGGTGATGCGGTCCGCCCGCCCCGGGTGGGCGATGGTGGCCCGGCTGCCGCCCTTGACCACATGGGCGCAGGTCAGCACGAGCCGGTGGGTGAGCAGGGCGCCGCTGCCCTGAACGGCTCCGGCGCCGAGGACGACTACCGTGCGTGCCGCGGGTGCGGTGGGCGGCGCGGTGCTCACGGTTGCGCCGCCCCGCCGCCGAAGTGCGCCGTGCTGCCCGGGTCGTCGTTGCCGATCTGCCAGGGCCCGCCGGTGGTGGCGTCGCGCGGTTTCAGGGTGAACGCGACCCTGTGCGTGCGGCCGGTCGCGCGGGAGGCGTCGGCGCCCGCCTCGACCACCCAGGCCTTGACCTTGCTCCCGCCCTTGATCTCCTTGCGGAGTTCGAGGGTGAACTCCATCTCGATGTCGCCGACCTCGAAGGCCACGGGGCGGCCGGTGGCGCGGCCCGCGGCGTCGATGAGCTGGTTGCGGATCGACTCGACGGCATCGGCGAGCTCGATGCCGTCCGTGCCGCTTGTGTCTGCGCTGTCGCTGGCCATGATCTGTCCCCCCGGGGGCGAGCTGGCGGTCGTTGCGTCAGCCTAAGGGCTGTCCCGCGCGCAGGCCGAAGGTCCCGAAACGGACAGCCTTCGGGCCCGCCGGCGGTGACAAGGCGCACAGCCCGTTCCGGGCCTACTAGGGGCGCTAGGAGGGGGTGTCGTGATCGCGGCGGGGGCCTTCGGCCCTGCGGGGGAGGGGGCTCGCGGCGGGGGAGGGGGCGGTGCCCGGATCGCTGATATCTGTCCGGTTCGAGTGGTTTGGAACTGGGGTTAAACCTGTCCGGAAACAGAGTTTTGACGGGTTTGGGTGTGTCTCGCTTCAAGCCTGTGGCGGCGAATTCCCGAGGTGCCGGCTACGGCTTTTATTCGTAGATGGGGTGTTTGAGCAATGGCCGGGGTGCGGGTTACCAAGGAATGGCCAGCCCGGCCGGAGTGCCGGGTCCAGTCATCTCCGGAGGTTCTCCGCATATGTCGAAGCGCGTTTCGTTCCAGCACTCCCGCCGCCCGTCCCTGTCCCGTGTCCGTGGCGCCGTCGTGGCAGCCGGCCTGGGGACGTCGATGGTTCTCGGCGTGGGCGCTGCGTTCGCGGCCGGCTCCGCGGGTGCCCCGGACTCCGTGAACCTGATCAACAGCGGCGCGGCCGAATCGGTCGCCGAGCAGGCGGCCGTGCAGGGCAAGATCGCCGAGAAGGTCGCGGCCAAGAAGGCGGCGGCGGTCAAGAAGGCGGTCGCGGCGAAGAAGGCCGCCCTGAAGAAGGCGCACGGCTGGGAGGCCCCGGTCAGCCGCTACGAGCTGAGCGCGAGCTACGGCAACGACGGCAGCCGCTGGGCCCACAAGCACTCCGGCCAGGACTTCGCCGTACCGGTCGGCACCAAGGTCGAGGCCGCGCACAGCGGCACCGTCGTGAAGGCCGGCTCCAATGGCGGCGGTGACGGTCCCGCGTACGGCAACGCCGTCGTGATCAAGCACGCCAACGGCACGTACTCGCAGTACGCCCACCTGTCGAAGATCGATGTGCGGATCGGTGAGACCGTACGGACGGGCGAGAAGATCGCGCTCTCCGGCAACACCGGCAACTCCAGCGGCCCGCACCTGCACTTCGAGATCCGGCACACCGCCGACTACGGCTCCGCGGTCAACCCGGTCGGCTTCCTGCACAAGAAGGGCGTCACGGTCTGACCCGACCGGGACGGCTACGACCGGGACGGCTGTGACCAGGTCGGCTGCGGCCGGGTCGGATCCGCTACTCCGCGTCCGCCTGGTCGTGTGCCCGGGTGATCAGTTCGAAGGCGACTTCGAGGACGGCACCGCGCTTCTCCTCGGGGTCGCCTTCGACGTCCTTGAGGGCGAACATGCCCGCGTGCGTCGCGAAGAGCGCGGTGAAGCAGCGCACCTGGTCGGTCAGTGAGGCGCCGGGTTCCTGGAGCAGGCCGACCAGGGCGACGACGCGCTCCTTGATGGTCACCCCGATGCTCAGGTCCCGTACGGCCGCCTGGTTCTCCTGCATGAAGCGGAACAGCGGGGCGGCGGCGGTCAGGGCCTTGCTGTAGCGGCGCAGGAGCTCCTTCTTCGTCTCCAGCGTGCGCGGCTGCTCCTTGCCCCAGACGAGCAGCTCCTCGACCGGGCGGTTGAGGTCCTCGAAGATGCTGACCAGGATGTCTTCCTTGGTCTTGAAGTGGTAGTACAGCGCGGCCTTGGTGACGTCCAGGCGCTCGGAGATCTCGCGGAGCGAGGTCTTCTCGTAGCCCTGTTCGGCGAAGAGCTCCAGAGCGACGTCCTGAATGCGCTGGCGCGTGTTGCCACGGCGCTGCTGCGGCGTGCTCCCCATGAAGCTCTCCTTTGCTGGAAACTTACTTGACGCCCGGCTAGTTGGGGGTCTACTTTCCCCAGTGTAGTTACTAGCCGGGCGGCAAGTAAGTGCCTGGCTCGTACGAGGGACCAACAGGGGATCAGGGGAGTGGGGACCAATGTCCGATCTGAAGAAGGCGGCCGACGGGAAGGCGGCCGTAGCCGACCGGCCGGCCGGGAAGCCGGAGGTGCAGCAGCGCAGCGTCCGGGTGGTGATGCTCGCACTGATGATCACGATGCTGCTGGCCATGCTGGACAACCTGATCGTCGGTACGGCCATGCCGACCATCGTCGGTGACCTCGGCGGCCTGGAGCACCTGTCCTGGGTCGTCACCGCGTACACCCTGGCCACCGCGGCCTCCACCCCCATCTGGGGCAAGCTCGGCGACATGTACGGGCGCAAGGGCATCTTCCTCACCTCCATCGTGATCTTCCTGATCGGCTCGGTGCTGAGCGGAATGGCCCAGGACATGGGCCAGCTGATCGGCTTCCGGGCGGTCCAGGGGCTCGGCGCGGGCGGCCTGATGGTCGGTGTCATGGCGATCATCGGCGACCTCGTCCCGCCCCGCGAGCGCGGCAAGTACCAGGGCATGATGGCGGGCGTCATGGCCATCGCCATGATCGGCGGACCGCTGGTCGGCGGCACCATCACCGACCACCTCGGCTGGCGCTGGAGCTTCTACATAAACCTGCCGCTGGGCGCGGTCGCCCTCGCCATGGTCACCGTCGTGCTGCACCTGCCCAAGCGGGAGGGCGCACGGGCCAGGGTCGACTACCTCGGCGCGGGGCTGCTGACCCTGGGCATCACCGCGATCGTGCTGGTGACCACCTGGGGCGGTACGGAGTACGACTGGGACTCCGCCGTGATCATGGAGCTCTCCGCGATCGGTGTCGTCTCGCTCGTCGGCTTCCTCTTCGTCGAGACCAAGGCCGCAGAACCGATCATTCCGCTGCACATCTTCCGCAACCGCAACTTCACCCTGATGTCCGTGGTCGGCTTCATGGCGGGCTTCGTGATGTTCGGCGCGGTGCTCTTCCTGCCCCTCTACCAGCAGTCGGTCCAGGGCGCCTCGGCGACCAACTCGGGTCTGCTGCTCCTGCCGATGCTGCTGGCGATGATGGTCGTCTCGCTGATCGCCGGGCGGGTCACCACCAGCACCGGCAAGTACAAGGTCTTCCCCGTGGTGGGCTCCGCACTGATGGTGACCGGTCTGTTCCTGCTCTCGCGGATGGACGTCGACACCACGCGGTTCACCTCCGGCGTCTACATGGCGGTGCTCGGCGCGGGCATGGGCTTCCTGATGCAGATCACGATGCTCGTCGCGCAGAACAGCGTCGAGATGAAGGACATGGGCGTCGCCTCCTCCGCGACGACCCTCTTCCGTACCCTCGGCAGCTCCTTCGGCGTCGCGATCATGGGCGCGCTGTTCACCGGCCGAGTGCAGGACGAGATGGTCGCCCGCGGCGGCGGGGCGGCCACCGCGAGGTCCGCGCAGCTGGACGCGGCGAGCCTGGCGAAGCTGCCGGACGCGGCGCGTGAGGCGTACCAGTTCGCGGTGTCGTCCGGCACGCACATCGCGTTCCTGGTCGGCTCCGTGGTCGCGCTGGCCGCCCTGTTCGCCTCGGTCTTCGTCAAGGAGGTCCCGCTGCGCGGGGCGGGACCGGTCACCAAGCAGGCCGAGTCGGTCTGATCCGCAGCGGTGTACGCAGGAGGCTCCCGGGGCGCGCCCCGGGAGCCTCCTGTCGTGTCCGGCCCCTCCGGAGCCTCCTGCCGCGTCCGGCTCAGGCGCCGGTCCGCCCGCGGCCGGACTCCGCGCCCTGTGCCGCCTCGTCGTCCGGGCCCCGCTGCTCGGACACCTGGAGCATCGGGAAGCTGCCGGTGTTGGTCGGCGCGTGTTCGGGCAGCCACAGCACCGCGATCGCGCCGCCCGTGCCCGGCGCCGCCCCGTCCGGAGCGGCGTTGCGGAAGGTCAGCCGGGCCCCGAGGACCCGCGCCTGACCGGCGGCGATGGTCAGCCCGAGACCGTGCCCGCGTCCGGCCCGGTCACTGCTTCCGGTACGGAACCGGCTCGGCCCCTCCCGCAGCAGCGCCGCCGGGAACCCGGAACCGTGGTCGCGGATCCGCACCACCCGGCCCTCGACCGTGACCTCCACCGGAGTGGAACCGTGCTTGGCGGCGTTGCCCAGCAGATTGCCGAGGATGCGCTCCAGCCTGCGCGGATCGGTGTTGACCCAGGACTCGTGGACGACCCGCACCTGCACATCCGGGTCCAGCAGCGCGATCCGTCGGCTGACGAACTCGCCCAGCGCGATCTCCTGGAGCTCGGCCCGCTCCGAGGCGCTGTCCAGCCGGGCCACCTCCAGCACGTCCTCGACGAGCGTACGCATCGCCTGCGCCCGGTCCCGTACCAGCTCGGTGGGGCGGCCGGGCGGCAGCAGCTCGGCCGCCGTCAGCAGACCGGTCACCGGCGTACGCAGCTCGTGCGCGATGTCCGCGGTGACCCGGCGCTCCGCCTCGATCCGAGCGTTCAACGCGTCCGTCAGCGCGTCCACCGCACCGGCCAGCTCATCGGTCTCGTCCCGGACGACACCGCCCACGGCCTCCCTGACCCGCACATCGGTGTTGCCCTGCGCGACCCGGCCCGCCGCGGCCGCCGCCTTGCGCAGCCGGCGCGACAGCTGGCCGCCGATCAGCACGCCCAGCGCACAGCCGCCGAACACCACCGAGACCGAGCCGATGATCAGCGCCCGGTCGAGATCGCGCATGATCGTGGAGGAGCGTCCGGCGAACCGGGTGTGCAGCGAGAGCACGTCACCGTTGCCGACCGGCACGGCCGCCCACACATCGGGCACCCCCTTGGCGGTCGTCTCGACATGGGTGGCGCGCCGGTTCCTGCCGGTCTCCGCACGCAGGCTGCGCGGCATCGTCGGGTCGTTGAGCTTGGCGCCGAACCGGGGGTCGGCCTTCTTCGTCTTCGTCGCCTCGTACAGCAGCTGTGCGTACGTCAGCCGCTCCAGCTGGACCTCGCGGGCGTTCTCCAGCATTGAGACCTGGGCCGCGTTGTGGACGACGAAGCTGAGCGCGACCGCGGTCAGCGCGCCGACCGCCGCGATCGCGATGCTGATCTTCCAGCGGACTCCCGTCCGCAGGGCGGGCCGCTTCATGGCCTGAGTTTGTAGCCGAAGCCGCGGACCGTCTCGATCCGGTCCTGGCCGATCTTGGTGCGCAGCCGCTGCACATGGACATCCACGACGCGGGTGTCACCGCCCCATCCGTAGTCCCAGACCCGCTCCAGGAGCTTGTCGCGGGAGAGCACGGTGCCGGGCGCCGCGGAGAACTCCAGCAGCAGCCGCATCTCGGTCGGGGTCAGCGCCACCTGCTCGCCGGCGCGGTGCACCGCCATGCCCTCGGTGTCGACCTCCAGATCACCGAAGACCAGCACCCCGCCGACCGGCTGCGGCTCAGGCTCCCCGCTGCCCGCCCGGCCGCCCGTGGCATGGCCGAAGCGGCGCAGCACGGCCCGGATCCGGGCGACCAGGACCGCCCCGTCGAAGGGTTTGGTGACGTAGTCGTCCGCGCCGGCCTCCAGGCCGAGCACCACGTCGATCGAGTCCGCGCGGGCCGACAGCATGATCACGGGCACGGTCGACTCGTCGCGGATCCGACGGCAGAGGCTGACCCCGTCGAGCCCCGGCACCATCACGTCGAGCAGGGCGATGTCGGGCCGGTCGGCCCGGAACGCCTCCAGGCCGGACAGGCCGTCGGGCATGGCGGTGACCGCGAAGCCGTCGCGCTCCAGCGCCAGCTGGGTGGCCTCGCGGATGACGTCGTCGTCCTCGACGAACAGGACGTGGGTCTCGGCCATCAGCTGCTCTCAGTTCCCCGCCGGCTCGGCGACCCCTGGCAGAGCCGCTCCGCCGCTGCCGACGGCTCGGTTGAAGTCGTTGTGCACCCGGTCGTGCTCGTTGAACCGGTTGCCCGCCCAGCGGTAGGTGATCACTTCCTCGCCGGAGGGGTACGCGACCGAGTCCTTCTTCTCGTACACCTGGGTCGTCACCACCAGATCACCGCGGTCGATGGTGCCGTAGACCGCGGGCTGCTCGATGGCGAAGACGTTCTCGTAACGGCCGTTGCTCCGCGGGCGGTACACATAGGTGCCGACGCCCACCGAATCGCCGCAGGTCATCACGTTCACCACGACATCGGGCGAGGGGCCGCCGGTCATTGTGCCGTACGAGGTGTCGACCGGGTACTCGGAGCCGGTGCAGGGCTTCAGATCCGTTCTGACCCGCTCGCTGACCTTGGGGTCCTGCTTGAGCAGCGCCACGGGGTCGATCCGCGAGGAGGGCTTCGCGGAGGAGGACGCCTCGTCGCTGGGCGTGGCCTGGGCGACGGGCTGGGTGCCGGCCGGGCCCTCGTCCCGGGTGCCGGTACCGCCGGTCGAGCAGCTGACGGTGAGCAGCCCGAAGGCGGCGAGGCCGACCAGGGTCGTGGCGCTCGCCGCCCAGCCGGTCAGAGTCCGGCCACGTCGGACGGTGGCCGCGCGGCCACCGTCGTCTCTTCCACCGCCGCGGTCGTCACCGCCGCCGTCGCCGCTGGCTGTCAAGCCGCGCAACGCTCCCGCCCCCGTTCGTCCATACGCCTGGCCGCCCGCGTCCGCGCACGTGCCGGAGCACGGTCGGCCGCCGGGCGCCGCTCCTCGGCGAGCACGGTCTCCCGGCCCGCCGCCTCGCGGCTCTCCAGCTCCTGGCGCAGCCGTGCCAGCGCACGGTGCAGCGTGCTCTTCACCGTACCGGCCGACATGCCGAGCGCCGCGGCCGTCTCCTCCGTACTCATCTGTTCCCAGTGTCGCAGCACGACGACGCTGCGCTGCTTCGGAGCCAGAACGCCCAGCACGTCCATCAGCAGGGCGCGGTCGGCGCGCTGCTCGGTGCCGTCCTCGACGCTCGCGTCGGGAAGCTGCTCGGTGGGCACCTCGTCCAGCTTGCGGGCCCGCCACCACTCGGTACGGGTGTTGATCATGACGCGGCGCAGATAGGCGTCGGCCAGGGACTTGTCGGCGATGCCGTCCCAGCGGCCGTACGTACGGGCCAGCGCGGTCTGGAGCAGGTCCTGCGCGTCCACGGGGTCCGGGACCAGCCGTCGCGCGCTGCGCAGCAGCGCGTCGTGCCGAGTGCGTACGTAGTCCTCGAATTCGAGCACCTCGCCGTGCGCCATTCCAACCGCCTCCGTCCCCGTGGATCCCCGTGGTTCCCGCCGTCAGCCATCGTTCGGTCGGGCTGACGGAGAAGACGCTACGGAGCTGTTGTCACGGGGTTGTGCGGAGCAGCCATACGACGACGCACGGCTGTCCATCGGTTGTGTAACAGCGGGGGACCGGCGCGGGTGCGGGGCTCAGCTCAGCGGCAGCCGGTACTGCCCGCCGGCCAGCGGTTCGACCAGGCCGTCGGCGACCAGGCCGTCCAGTGCGCGGGCGCGCTGCACAGGTTCGTCCCACACCGCGTCCAGCGCCGACTGCGGCACCGGTGTCATGGCGTCGCGCAACACGGCGAGCAGCCGTCCGCGCACCTGCCGGTCGGTGCCGGCATAGGTCTGGCCGCGGCGCGGGGGCCCCTGGTGGGCGGGCTTGCCGGCCAGCCGCCAGGCACACTGCCCGGCGATCGGGCACCGGGTGCAGTCCTCGTTCTTCGCGGTGCAGACGAGGGCGCCGAGCTCCATCGTCGCGGCGGCCCAGCGGGCCGCCCGTTCGTCCTCGTCGGGCAGGAGCGCGCGGGCGAGCTTGCGTTCGGCGGCGGTGGTCGCGTTCGGCGGGTACTGGATCCCGGTCGCGGCGCGGGCGAAGACCCGGCGGACGTTGGTGTCGAGCACGGCGTGACGCTGGCCGTACGCGAACGAGGCCACCGCCGCTGCGGTGTACTCGCCGATCCCGGGCAGTGCGAGCAACTGACCGTGCTCGCTCGGTACGTCGCCGCCGTGCCGTTCCGTTATGGCCTGCGCGGCGCCGTGCAGGCGGAGCGCCCGGCGGGGGTAACCGAGCCGGCCCCAGGCTCGGACCGCCTCGCCGGGCGGTTCGGCGGCCAGGTCGGCCGGGCGGGGCCAGCGGGCCAGCCACTGCTCGTACACCGGCAGGACACGGCTCACGGGGGTCTGCTGCAGCATGAACTCGCTCACCATCACACCCCAGGCGCCCGCTTCGGGGCGGCGCCAGGGCAGATCGCGGGCGTGCTGGTCGAACCACCCGATGACGGGAGAGTGGAGGGAGGCGGGGGGCGTCTGTGTCGCAGTCATGGCAGTCATCGCACCGCCGATCCTGGCACGGAAGGGCGGACGATGGTCCAGTGCACGGTGGTGTCGCGCCTCCTGGGGGCCCTTGGGGTGATATTGCCACCCGTCCGAGCCCCGAGGGGTCCGGCAACCGGCCCAAGGGGCCAGGCCGGGCCCCGGGGGGTTCGTCAGTGCCGCTTGCCCCGGCGCCGGGAGCGGCCGGCCGGCACCGCGCCGGGCCCCGAGGCCCAGGCCGCCACCGGTGCCCCGCTGCTCCGTACCGTCCGGGCGAGCGACTGCACCGGGCGGCGCAGCACGGCGACCACCAGGGCCGAGACGGCGGCGCCCAGCAGCAGCCCGACCGCCACGTCGTGCGGGTAGTGCACGCCGACGAAGACCCGGGAGAAGGCCATCAGCAGGGCCATCGGCACGGTGAGCCAGGCCAGCCGGGGGCGGGCGATCGCCAGGGCGACCGCCGCCGCGCCGGCGATCGCGGAGTGGTTGCTGGGGAAGGACCAGTCGCCCGTCGGCGGGCAGGTCACCAGCGAGGCCGCCGCGCCGGCGACCGATCTGCACGGGCGCTCCTCGTCCACCACTGACTTGAGCACCTCGCTGGCCACATAGCCGAAGGCGGTGGCGACGGGCGCGAGCACCGCCAGCGCCAGGGCGCCGTCGCCCTGGCGCCGGGCCCGCCACCACCCGGTGATGAACAGGACACCGAAGAGCAGGAGCCCGAGCTCCGTCCATATCTCGGCCAGATGTTGTACCCATGACGGCATGTCATGTGCGAAGTCGGTGATGTCCCGGTAGAGCGGCGCGGTGACTGAACTATCCATGTGACAGAGGGTAGTCAATGAAACCGGGTGTTCATCCGGGCGTTGCCCGGTGGTCAACTCGGCGGCGTTGCGGGGCCGGAACGGGCCGCCCGTGATGATGATCCGTAAAACTTGCGGACCGGGGCGGCGGGTGGGGCGGGAGTTGGCGCCGATCTCTCGTACAGTTTGAGCCGTGGGATCTTTGCGTAATCCGATCGGTCCGCTTCCCTCCACCATCTACTGGCGTCGGAGGGCCGTAGCGGCGACGCTCGTTGCGCTGCTCGCGCTGCTGATCGTGTGGGTCGTCACCTCGGGCGGGGACAAGAAGACCAAGGACGACTCCCGGCCCGCCGGTTCGGGGCCCGCGCAGGAGATCACGCCGGGACCCGACGGCTCGGGCCCCGCCATCAGCCAACAGCCCGGCGGGCGCGACGAGTCGGAGGACTCGGACGGCACCGGCTCGGACGGCGGCGGTACGGACGCGGGCTCCGGCGGCGGTTCGGACAGCGGTACGGACACGGGCTCCGGTTCGGACGCCGGGGCCGGTGGCACGAGCGGCAGCGGTACGGTGGGCCAGCAGGTCCCGGCCTCTTCCTCGCTCCCCGACTGCACCCCCGCGGCGCTCCGGTTGAGCCTGAGCACCGAACTCAGCTACAGCCCCGGCGAGAAGCCGAAGTTCAAACTGGTCGTCAAGAACGACTCGGCCACCACCTGCAAGGCCGACCTCGGGCCGAAGCACGCGGTGCTCACCGTCACCGAGGCCGGCGGCGACGACAACCAGGTGTGGTCCTCCAAGGACTGCCCGCGCGGCGCGGCCGTGCTGCTGCTGAGGGTCCCGGCGGGCGAGACCGTCGTCCACACCGTGGAGTGGGACCGCAGGAAGAGCTCCCCGCAGTGCGCGACGCCGCCCGCGGGGACGGCGGGGCCCGGTACGTATCTGGTCGAGGCGAAGTCGCCGGGCGAGCCGGTGCAGCGCGCCTCGTTCGTTCTCGCGAAGGACTGAGTGGCGCGAGCCACCGGGGCCGACCCGGGGTACGCGGCGGGGCCCGGTCTCCCGGGCCCCGATCGTCCTGCGAATCCGTGGCGCTCCGCGCGTACGGTCCTGCGCGCGGTGCTCTGCGCGTGGCGCTCTACGGGTGACGCTCCGCGCCGTTCGACCCTGCACCTGCCGCTCTGCGCGTAAGGCCCGCGCGTGCGGTCCTGCACGTCACGGGCCGCCCCGCGCGTACCGCTCTACACGTACCGTTCGAGGATCGACGACTCGGCCAGCCGGGACAGGCCCTCGCGCACGCTGCGCGCCCGCGCCTCGCCGACGCCGTCCACCGTCTGGAGGTCGTCCACGCTGGCGGCGAGCAGCTTCTGCAGACCGCCGAAGTGCTCCACCAGCCGGTCGATGATCGCCCCGGGCAGCCGCGGCACCTTCGCCAGCAGCCGGAAGCCGCGCGGCGAGACCGCCGAGTCCAGTGTCTCGGGCGAGCCGCTGTAGCCCAGGGCCCGCGCCACGACCGCGAGTTCGAGCAGCTCGGTGTGGGAGAGCGCGTCGAGCTCGGTCAGCGCCTCGGCGACCGTACGGGACCGCTTCGCGGTCGGCTCCGGCACATAGTCGCGCACGACCAGCTCGCGCTCCGGCTCGACGCCCGCGATCAACTCGTCGAGCTGGAGCGAGAGAAGCCGGCCGTCGGTGCCGAGCTCGACCACGTACTCCGCGATCTCGGTCGCGATCCGGCGGACCATCTCCAGCCGCTGCGCGACGGCCGTGACATCCCGGACCGTCACCAGGTCCTCGATCTCCAGCGCGGAGAGCGTGCCCGCGACCTCGTCGAGCCGGAGCTTGTACCGCTCCAGGGTGGCGAGGGCCTGATTGGCGCGGGAGAGGATCGCGGCGGACTCCTCCAGGACCCGGCGCTCCCCGTCCACGTAGAGAGCGATCAGGCGCATCGACTGCGAGACCGAGACCACCGGGAAATTGCACTGCTTGGAGACCCGGTCCGCCGTGCGGTGGCGGGTGCCGGTCTCCTCGGTGGGGATGGAGGCGTCCGGCACCAGCTGCACGCCGGCGCGCAGGATCTTGGTCATGTCCTTGTCGAGGATCAGCGCGCCGTCGAGCTTGGCCAGCTCGCGCAGGCGCGTCGCGGTGAACTCCACGTCCAGCACGAATCCGCCGGTGCACATCGATTCGACGGTCTTGTCCATGCCGAGCACGATCAGTCCGCCGGTGTTGCCGCGGAGGATGCGCTCCAGGCCGTCCCGCAGCGCCATTCCGGGCGCCACGGCGCTCAGCGAGGCGCGCATGAGCGCCTCATTACCGGTGCCTTGGCCGGACTTTCCGGGCGATGCTGCCCGGTCGTTGGCTGCCACTGCACTCCTCCGGTCACAGGTTTGCGGTGCCCTTACGTCCCTCGTACCGTTCGTACGGACGGGCGAGACCAGGGCAAAGTCTACCGGCGTGCGCCCTCCTCCTGGGGGGCCTGTGCCCGAGACCGGCGCGGGAGGACTCTCAGCGCGTCGCCCATGTTGGCGACTTCTGTGACCTTCATACCGGCCGGGACCTTCCCGGGATCGGTCGGAACCAGCGCGTGCGTGAAGCCCAGCCGGTGCGCCTCGGCCAGCCTGCGCTGGACCCCCGTGACCCTTCTGACCTCGCCCGCGAGGCCCACTTCGCCGATCGCCACCAGGTTCTTGGGCAGCGGGGTGTCGCTCGCGGCACTGGCCAGCGCCAGCGCGACCGCGAGGTCCGCGGCGGGCTCGGAGAGCTTCACACCGCCGACCGTCGCGCTGTAGATGTCCCGCTTGCCCAGCGAGCTGATCCGGCCGCGCTGCTCCAGGACCGCGAGCATCATCGATACCCGGGACGTCTCCAGGCCGGAGGTGGTGCGCCGGGGCGAAGGGATCTGGGAATCGACCGTCAGCGCCTGCACTTCGGCGACGAGCGGCCGCTTGCCCTCCAAGGTGACGGTCAGGCAGGTGCCGGGCACAGGCTCGTCGCGCCGGGTGAGGAACAGCCCGGAGGGGTCGGCGAGGCCGGTGATGCCCTCGTCGTGCAGCTCGAAGCAGCCCACTTCGTCGGTCGCGCCGTACCTGTTCTTGACGCCCCGCACGAGCCGCAGGCGGGCATGGCGGTCGCCCTCGAAGGACAGCACCACGTCGACGAGGTGCTCCAGCAGCCGGGGCCCGGCGATCGCCCCGTCCTTGGTGACGTGGCCGACCAGGAGCGTCGACATGCCGCGCTCCTTGGAGGCCCGGATGAGCGCACCGGCGACCTCCCGGACCTGCGCCATGCCGCCCGGCGCCCCGTCGATCTCGGGCGAGGCGACGGTCTGCACGGAGTCGAGGACGAGGAGCGAGGGCTTGACGGCGTCGAGATGACCGAGGACCGCGGACAGGTCGGTCTCGGCGGCCAGGTACAGATGGTCGTTGAGCGCCCGGATCCGGTCGGCGCGCAGCCGCACCTGGCTCGCGGACTCCTCGGCGGTGATGTAGAGCGTGCGGTGCTCGTCGCTCGCCGCCTTGGCGGCGACATCCAGCAGCAGCGTCGACTTGCCGACGCCCGGTTCGCCCGCGACGAGCACCACGGCACCCGGCACGAGACCGCCGCCGAGCACTCGGTCCAGCTCGCCGACGCCGGTGGACCGGGCGGTGGCCTGCCGGCTGTCGACCTGGGCGATGGGGAGCGCGGCGGTGCTGACCCGGCCGGCCGCGGTGGTCCGCACGGCGGGGGCGCCGCCGAACTCCTCGACCGTCCCCCACGCCTGGCATTCGGGGCAGCGGCCGAGCCACTTGGCGGTCGTCCAGCCGCATTCGGAGCAGCGGTAGGACGGCCGGTCCTTCGCGGTTTTCGTACGGGCAGCCATGGCGCAACCGTATAGGTGAGGTACGACAACGCCGCCCGGCGCGGTCCGGCGGACGGCGTGCGCCCGCTCCTGGAGCGCGGTGCTTCCGGCGGAATGTCGAGGTGCTTCCGGCTGAATAGGGAATTCCTGTCCCCTTTTGAGGGATACGTTCACCCGTAAGGATTAAAAGTGCTGAAGGGGAGCGAAAGGTGTGCCCCGCGCTGCCTACGGTCGCAAGGTGACGAGCAGCGGTCTGGAGCCCCCCACGCACACCACCGGCGCACACCGGGCGCGACGCGGTGCGCCCCGTCTCTCGGCGCATGCTTCGCCGCATCGGCCGCCCGCCCGGTACGAACCGCACCTCGACGGCCTGTTCACCTACTGCCTCTCCGTGCTCTGCGACCACGACGCCGCCATCGAGGCGCTCGGCGGTGTGCTCGCGATCGCGGAACGGCAGGACGACCGGTGCCCGACCGGCGAGGAGGAACGTAAATCCTGGCTGTACGCGCTGGCCAGATGGATGTGTCTGCGCAAGCTCGCCGAGCAGAAGGCCGAGCAGGGGCGGGGCCGCCGGGCGCACCGGCACAAGGCCGGGGAGCAGCCCGGAAGACGCTCGTCGAAACAGGCCGAGCAGGCGTCGCAGGCGAAGTCGCCGAGGCCGTCGAAACCGTTGAACCCATCGAAACCGTTGAACCCGTCGATGCAGGAGATGAAGCGGGCGGGTGGCCCGCCGGGCAAGCAGCCGACGGGCGGTACGGCGGCCCCGGGGGCGTGCGCCGTACGCCGCACGCCCCCCGTCGTCGCCGCGAAGGCTCCGGCCACCGCCGCGGTCGCGCCGGGCGGCGCCTCCGCCGGCCCCGCCCGTGGCCCCGAGACCGAGGCCGCCGCAGAGGCGCACCGCCGCGAACTGGCCCAGCTGGCCTGGCCCGAGGCCGCGGGTACCACCCCCGAGCAGCGCGAGGCGCTCGAACTCGCCGTACGCCACCGCCTCGCCCCGCGCGCCGTCGCCTCCGTCCTGGGCCTCGAACCGGCGGCCGCCCGCGAGCTCCTGGCCACCGCGGCCTGCGAGGTGGAGCGCACCCGCGCCGCCCTCGCCGTCGTCGAGACCGGCAACTGCCCCACCGTCGCCCGGCTCACCGGCGAACACCGCGTCCTGCTCTCCGCCGCCCTGCGCCGCGAGCTCGTCCGTCACGTCGACGACTGCCCGCGCTGCCGCAGGGCCGCCGAACGGGCCGGCGCCCAGGGCCCCTGGCCCGGCGCCGTGGTCACCGCGGCAGCCGCGCTGCCGGTCGTCGAGGCGCCCAGGCCATCGGCGTACGTCGCGATGGTCCACGCCCGGCGCAACCGCTCCGGCGGCCCGCGCTTCGACCGGGCGGGCTTCCCCATGGACCCGAAGGACCATGCCGCGCGCCGGGACCGGCTGCGGGCCAGGGTCGTGACGACGACGGTGGTGGCCACGGTCGTAGCCGCACCGGTGATCGCGTTGTGGAGTGCCTACCGGGGCGCGCCGCCGACCGGTGAGGGCCACGACGGCTCGTCGGTCACCGCCACCGACAGCGATGCCCGGCACGGGCTCGACGGCACCGCGGACGGCCACTACGAGAACGCGGGCAACGCCCGCCCCCAGCCCGGCGCCCGCTTCGCCGACGACCGCGCTCCGGACGTCTCGGCCGAGGTGATCAGCTCGGGTCCGGGCCGGGGCGGCGCCGGCGGGCTCACCATCGAGGCCCGGTCGTCCGGCGGCACGACGCTGATCCGGCTGACCGCGTCGGGCGGCGCTCCGGTCGCCTGGTCGGCCCGCGCCGACGCGTCCTGGGTGCGGCTGAGCCGCTACTCGGGCACCCTCGCCGCGGGCGAGAGCATCACGATCCACGTCCTCGTGGACCACCTGCGGGAACCGGCCGGCCCGTGGAGTGCGCGCATCGCCCTCGCCCCGTCGGGTTCGGTGGTGGTGATCCGGGGGCACGGGGCGCCGCCGCCCGGCGGCCCGGGACGCCCGGTTCCCGCCGACCCGTCCGCCTCCACCGGGCCGTCGCCCGATCCCACGCCGTCGACCGACCCGACGCCGGACCCGAGCGACCCCACGCCGACCCCGACGGACCCCGGTCCGACCGATCCGTCACCGTCCCCGGACCCGCCCGACTCCACACCCGCCACCGAGCCGGGACCGGGCACGACCCCGGCCGGCTGAGGCGGGCCGGCCGGAGCTGACTCCCGGGCGGTCACGTCGGATCGGCCGGAGCTCACCCCTCGGCGGTCACGCCGGATCGGTCGGCGGGACCGGATCCGCCGGGTGCGGTGCCATCGGCAGCAGCGCGGACAGCCGCTCCTCGCACAGTTCGACGAGCCGCTCGTACGCCTTCTCGCCCATCATCTCGGTGAGCTCGGGCCGGTACGAGACGTACACCGGCTCGCCGGCCCCGTGCGCCGAGGTCGCCGAGGTGCACCACCAGTGCAGATCGTGACCGCCGGGACCCCAGCCCCTGCGGTCGTACTCGCCGATCGACACCTGGAGCACCCGGGTGTCGTCGGGCCGGTCGATCCAGTCGTAGGTGCGCCGGATCGGCAGCTGCCAGCAGACGTCCGGCTTGGTCTCCAGCGGCTCCTTGCCCTCCCGCAGTGCCAGGATGTGCAGGGCGCAGCCCGCACCCGCCGCGAATCCGGGCCGGTTCTGGAAGATGCACGACCCCTTCCAGCGCCGGGTCTGGCGTTCCCCGTCGTCGTCGACCTGGGCCCAGCCCGTCTCCGTACCGACGTCGTGGAACTGCCACAGCTCCGGGGTCAGCCGTTCGACGTGGCCCGCCACCCGCTTCTCGTCGTCCTCGTCCGAGAAGTGCGCGCCCAGCGTGCAGCAACCGTCGTCCGCGCGGCCCGCCTGGATGCCCTGGCAGCCGCTGCCGAAGATGCAGGTCCACCTGGAGGTCAGCCAGGTCAGGTCGCAGCGGAAGATCTGTTCGTCGTCCCCCGGGTCCGGGAACTCGACCCAGGCGCGTGCGAAGTCGATCCCCGTCTCGTCCTCGGACCGGTCCGGTCCGTTCGCTTCCCGCGCTTCCTGCTCCCGCATCTCCTGCTTCGTTCTCTGCTTCTTCGTGTTTTTGCCCGGCTTCGCCTTTTTCGTCTTTGGCACGCGCCAAGGGTAAGGCCGAGGTCCCGGTAGCGTTCCGGGTATGAGACTCGGAGTCCTCGACGTGGGTTCGAACACGGTGCACCTGCTGGTGGTGGACGCGCACCCCGGCGCACGCCCGCTGCCCGCGCATTCGCACAAGGCGGAGCTGCGCCTGGCCGAACTGCTCGACGAGGACGGGGCGATCGGCCCCGACGGTGTGGACCGGCTCGTGGCCACGGTCTGCGACGCGCTCCAGGCCGCCGAGGACAAGGGGTGCGAGGACGTCCTGCCGTTCGCCACGTCCGCGGTGCGGGAGGCGAGCAACGCCGATCAGGTACTGGCCCGGGTGCGGGAGGAGACCGGCATCGACCTCGTCGTCCTCAGCGGCGCGGAGGAGGCCCGGCTCACCTTCCTCGCCGCGCGCCGCTGGTACGGCTGGTCGGCGGGGCGGCTGCTGGTCCTGGACATCGGGGGCGGTTCGCTGGAGATCGCGTACGGCATGGACGAGGAGCCGGACGCCGCGGTCTCGCTGCCGCTCGGGGCCGGCCGGCTCACCGCCGGGTGGCTGCCCGGTGATCCGCCGGACCCGGCGGAGGTGAAGGCGCTGCGCCGTCATGTCCGGGCCAGGATCGCGCGCAGCGTCGGGGAGTTCACCCGCCTCGGCCGCCCGGACCATGTCGTGGCCACGTCCAAGACCTTCAAGCAGCTCGCCAGGATCGCCGGCGCCGCACGTTCCACCGAGGGCCTGTACGTGCAGCGCGCCCTCACCCGTAAGTCGCTGGAGGAATGGGTGCCGAAGCTGACGGCGATGACGGCCGAGCAGCGCGGCGACCTGCCCGGCGTCTCCGAGGGCCGGGCCGCGCAGCTGCTCGCCGGGGCGCTGGTCGCGGAGGGGGCCATGGACCTGTTCGGGGTCGAGGAGATGGAGATCTGCCCCTGGGCGCTGCGTGAGGGCGTCATCCTGCGCCGTCTGGACCACCTGCCGACGAAGGAGCAGGCCACGCTGGACGGCTGAGCGCGCCGGGCCGGGCGCGGGGGAGCGCGGCGGAGCACCGGCGGGCGCCACCGTGCGCCGCCATGGGGCATCTCACTTTCCGGCCGGACCCTCTCGGGGGGCGTACCACTGCCCGTACGCTGTCCCAGTGGCAGAACCAGTGGTGCGCATCCCGGATGCGAAGGTCGCCCTGTCGACGGCTTCCGTCTACCCGGAGTCGACGGCGACGGCCTTCGAGATCGCCGCGCGCCTCGGTTACGACGGTGTCGAGGTCATGGTGTGGACCGACCCCGTCAGCCAGGACATCGAGGCACTGCGGCGGCTGTCGGACTACCACCAGGTACCGATCCTCGCCGTCCACGCGCCCTGTCTGCTGATCACCCAGCGCGTCTGGTCCACCGATCCGTGGGTGAAGCTCCAGCGGGCCCGCGCCGCGGCGGAGAAGCTCGGGGCGACGACCGTGGTCGTCCATCCGCCGTTCCGTTGGCAGCGCAATTACGCACGCGACTTCGTCACCGGGATCTGGCGTATGGCGGACGAGACCGATGTGCGGTTCGCCGTGGAGAACATGTACCCCTGGCGGTACCGGGACCGCGAGATGCTCGCGTACGCCCCCGACTGGGACGTCACCCACGACGACTACCGCCACTTCACCGTGGACCTCTCGCACACCGCGACGGCCCGCACGAACGGCATGGCGATGGTCGAGCGGATGGGCGACCGGCTCGCCCACATCCACCTCGCCGACGGCAAGGGCTCCAACAAGGACGAGCACCTGGTGCCCGGCCGCGGCGACCAGCCCTGCGCCGAACTCCTGGAGCACCTGGCCCGCACCGGCTTCGACGGCCATGTCGTCATCGAGGTCAACACCCGCCGCGCCATGTCCACCGCCGAACGCGAGGCCGATCTGGCGGAGGCGCTGGCCTTCACCCGGCTCCACCTGGCGTCGTCCCCGACCCGGGCGCCGCGCCCATGACGGGTGACCCCACGGGCGGCGCCGACGACGGCCCTGCGGAGCCCGTGGATCCCTCCAGCCCCACGGAGCCCACGGAGCCTACGGGCCCGTCCAGCCCCACCAGCCCCACAGCCCCCAAGCGTCGCGGCCGCCCCTCCCGTACCGCCGAGACCACCGGCCCCGACGCGCGCACCCGCATCCTGGAGGCGGCCCGCACCGAATTCGCGGAGCGCGGCTACGACAGGACGTCGGTCCGGGGCATCGCCAAGGCGGCGGGAGTCGACTCCGCCCTGGTCCACCACTACTTCGGCACGAAGGACGAGGTCTTCGCGGCCGCCATCGAGCTGTCCTTCGAGCCGGCCCTGGTGATCCCGGACGTCCTCGGCGACGGCACGGACGGGCTGGGGGAGCGGCTGGCCCGCTACTTCATCGCCGTATGGGAGAACCCGGCGACCAGGGCCCCGCTGCTGGCGATCATGCGATCCGCGCTGACCCACGAGGCGGCGGCCAAGGTCCTGAGGGGCTTCGTGCTGCGCCGGCTCCTGGAACGCGTCGCGGAGGCACTGGACGTACCGGACGCCACGTTCCGCGCCGAGCTGGCGGCCTCGCAGATGCTCGGGATCGTGATGCTCCGCTACGTGATCCAGGCGGAACCGCTGGCCTCGGCGGACCCGGAGGAGATCATCGGGATGGTCGCCCCGACGCTCCAGCGCTATCTGACGGAGTCCGGCGCCGACTGAGGAGCCCCGGCTCCGTCCGACGGGGCCCTGAGCCGTCCGACGGAGCCCTGAGCCCCGCGGCGACGGCTCTCGCGGCCCGACCATCCATCGAGCACTTCGTCCCGCATTTCGGACACTGTGTCCAGATCTTGGAGCCGGAGGCGTACGCTCGGAGGCAGTCTTAAACGTCGAAGGAGCGAGAGACGATGCCCCAGCTGAGGTCCCGCACTGTCACCCACGGCCGCAACATGGCGGGCGCCCGCGCCCTTATGCGGGCCTCGGGCGTAGCGAGCGAGGACATCGGCAAGCCGATCATCGCGGTCGCCAACTCCTTCACCGAGTTCGTTCCCGGCCACACCCACCTGGCCCCGGTCGGCCGGATCGTCTCCGAGGCCATCAAGGCCGCAGGCGCCGTGCCGCGCGAGTTCAACACCATCGCCGTCGACGACGGCATCGCGATGGGCCACGGCGGGATGCTCTACAGCCTCCCCTCCCGCGACCTGATCGCCGACTCCGTCGAGTACATGGTCGAGGCGCACTGCGCGGACGCGCTGATCTGCATCTCCAACTGCGACAAGATCACCCCCGGCATGCTGATGGCGGCGATGCGCCTCAACATCCCGACGGTCTTCGTCTCCGGCGGCCCGATGGAGGCCGGCAAGGCCACCCTGGTCGACGGCACGGTCCGCAAGCTCGACCTGGTCAACGCGATCAGCGACGCCGTCGACGAGAGCATCTCGGACGAGGACATCCTCCGTATCGAGGAGAACGCCTGTCCCACCTGCGGCAGCTGTTCCGGCATGTTCACCGCCAACTCGATGAACTGCCTGACCGAGGTCCTCGGCCTCTCCCTCCCCGGCAACGGCTCCGTCCTCGCCACGCACACCGCCCGCAAGGCGCTGTACGAGGACGCCGGCCGCACGGTCGTCGACATCACCAGGCGCTACTACGAGCAGGACGACGCGACGGTCCTGCCCCGCTCCATCGGCACCCGCGCCGCGTTCGACAACGCGATGGCGCTGGACATCGCGATGGGCGGCTCCACCAACACGATCCTGCACCTGCTCGCCGCGGCGCAGGAGGCCGAGCTGCCCTACGACCTGGGCGACATCGACGCGGTCTCGCGCCGCGTCCCCTGCCTGTCGAAGGTCGCGCCCAACGTGGCCCCCGGCGGCACGTACTACATGGAAGACGTCCACCGGGCCGGCGGCATCCCCGCCCTCCTCGGCGAGCTGCACCGCGGCGGCCTGCTCAACGAGGACGTGCACGCGGTCCACTCCGACTCCCTGGCCCAGTGGCTGAAGGACTGGGACGTCCGCGGCGGCTCCCCGTCCCCGGAGGCCGTCGAGCTGTGGCACGCGGCTCCCGGATGCGTCCGTTCCGCGACCGCCTTCTCGCAGTCGGAGCGCTGGGAGACCCTCGACCTGGACGCGGCCGGCGGCTGCATCCGCGACCTGGCGCACGCCTACTCCAAGGACGGCGGTTTGGCGGTCCTCAAGGGCAACCTCGCCGAGGACGGCTGTGTCGTGAAGACGGCGGGCGTCGACGAGTCGATCTGGACCTTCGAGGGCCCGGCGGTCGTCTGCGAGTCGCAGGACGAGGCCGTCGACAAGATCCTCCGCAAGGAGATCAAGGAGGGCGACGTCGTCGTCATCCGTTACGAGGGTCCGCGCGGTGGCCCCGGCATGCAGGAGATGCTCTACCCGACTTCCTTCCTCAAGGGCCGCGGCCTCGGCAAGAGCTGCGCGCTGGTGACCGACGGCCGCTTCTCCGGCGGTACGTCGGGCCTGTCCATCGGCCACGCGTCGCCGGAGGCCGCGTCGGGCGGCACGATCGCGCTGGTCGAGGACGGCGACCGGATCAGGATCGACATCCCGAACCGCTCGATCGAGCTCCTCGTCCCGGAGGCCGAGCTGGCCACCCGCCGCGAGGCGCTGAACGGCGTCTACGCGCCGAAGAACCGCGAGCGCAAGGTCTCGGCCGCGCTGCGCGCCTACGCGGCGATGGCGACGAGCGCGGACCGGGGCGCGGTGCGCGACGTGTCCAAGCTGGGCTGAGACATTTCCAGGCCGAGCTGAGACGCATCCAAGCCGGGCTGATCAGCCCGCCGACCGACGAGGACCCCGCCCGCTTCCCGCCCGCTCTCACCAGCGGGCGGGGTCCTGTCCGTCCACGGCGAACACGGACCCGTCGGGCGCGGTCCCGAAGACGGTCCGGCCGGCGGCGACCGGGGCGGGCAGTTCCGAGGAGTACGTGAGCCTCCCGTTCCGCAGCCGTGGGCCCGTCTGCCCGAGCAGCTTCCCGTGCTCGGTGTCCACGGCCAGCAGCCGCCCGTCCGCCGTCGAGAAGTACAGCCGGTCCCCGGCGGCGAGGACGGGGGCGGAGGTCCGCCCGGCACCGGTCTCCAGCTGCCAGCGCACCGTTCTGCCGCCCTCGGCCGGGCGGGTGTCGACGGCGACCAGCGTCCCGCCGTGCGCCAACAGATAGGCGGTGTCCCCGCCCAGCACGACCCCCGGCTCGTTCATCCGGAACGGCAGCGCCAGCCGTACGACGTCGCGCGCCCCCGGTTCGTAGCGGACGAGCCCGACGGTCTGGGCGTCCCCGTTCATGGACGTCATGACGAGCGCACCGTCCGAGGTCCCCACCGGGGTCAGCATCCCGTCCAGCCGCCGCTGCCACGCCGTGCGTCCCGTCGTGGCGTGGACGGCGGTGACCAGCGTGGTGGATCCGTAGGCCGAGTGCTCGAACGCGTAGGCCAGCCCCGTGCCGGCGTCGTACAGCGCGTAGTCCGGGCGCTGGTGCCCGGCGAGCGGATGCCGCCAGAGGGACACCCCGGTCGCGGAGTCGAGCGCTTCGGTCGTGCCGTCCTCGGCGACCAGCAGCAGCGCGTCACCCGCGTCGAAGGGGGTGCCCAGGTACGGGGAGAGATCCGCGTCCCAGACCTGTTCGCCCCTGGCGGGGTCGTACGCCCGGAGCTTCCCGCCCGGCACCGCCGTGTGCACCAGACCGCCGGAGACCGACACCACGCCGACCGCCGGGGCGTCGGCCTCGGCGCGACGCGACCACAGCATCCGGCCGTCCACGGAGTCCAGCCGGGCAACGCCGATGCCGCTCGTCGCGCAGTACAGCGTGGGCGGACCGGACGCCTCCGCCCCGGAGCCGTCCGCCCCGGAGCCGTCCGCCGGGGTGCAGACCGGCGTCGCTCTCCCGGTGGTCCGCAACGCGGTCCGCCACGGCGCGAACTCCTCCGCCGAGCCCTTCGCCCCGCCCGGCTCGCCGGAGCCGCCGGAGCCGTCCAGGTCGGCCCCCGGGCCGGCGGCCCACACCCCGCCGGCCCCCATGACCAGCAGCGCCGCGGTGGCCGCCAGCCACCGCCGCTTGCCGCCACCGCCTGCCGTCTTCGCGTCCCGCGCCGCCTCGCCCACGTGCGTATCCGCTTCCGCGCCGACGCGTGCGCCGGTCTCCGGGACGAGGGCCGCCACGCCTGCGGCACCGGCATCGGCCCCCGCTCCGGCGGTGGCGGGCCGCCGCTGCGACGGTATGAACGCGGCGGCCTCGTACGAGGGCGGACGCAGCGTCGTCATGATCTCGTCCGGGGTGGGCCGCCCGGCGGGGTCCTTCGTCAGGCACTGCCCGATCAGCGGAGCCAGCTCCTCCGGCACCCCCGCCAGATCGGCCTCGTCGTGCACCACCTGGTAGGCCACGATGTACGGGCTGTCCGAGTCGAAGGGCCCCCGGCCGGTCGCCGCGTGGACGAGCACGGCACCCAGGGCGAACACGTCGGCGGCGGGCCCGACCTCACGCGGCCGCTGGAACTGCTCGGGCGCCATGTACGGCGGCGAGCCGATCAACTTGCCCGTCTCGGTGCGCAGATCGCTGTCGTACGGCCGGGAGATCCCGAAGTCGATGACCTTGGGCCCGGAGTCGGAGAGCAGCACGTTGCTCGGCTTGAGGTCGCGGTGGATGACACCGGCCCGATGGATGTCCCGGAGCGCCTCGGCGAGTCCGGCCGTCAGCCTGCGCAGTTCGGCCGGGGCCATCGGCCCGTTCCGCTTCACCTGGTCGGCGAGCGTGGGGCCGGGCACGTACAGGGTGGCCATCCACGGCCGCCCGGCATCCGGATCGGCATCGACGACCGGTGCCGTGAAAGCGCCGCTGACCCGCCGGGCCGCCCCGACCTCCTGCCGGAAACGCGCCCTGAACTCCGGGTTCGCCGCGTACTGCCGGTGCACCACCTTGACGGCGAGCTGCAGCCCGGAGGCGGAGCGCGCCAGGTGTACGACACCCATGCCGCCCGCGCCGAGACGTGCCTCAAGACGGTACTGCCCGGCGTACTCCGGATGCTCCGCTTCCGGATTGGCTCCGGTACCTCGCAGCGGCGGCATCGCCCACCCCCGTGTGTTCGTCCGCAAGCGCGACGCACGGAGCCTAGTCGATGGTGCGTGCGATCCGGATGGGGCTTGTAGCCTGCGCGTCGTACGCGTCGTACACACCATCTCTCAACGGGGGAGGGCCTCATGGCCATGGATGAGCACACCGGAATCACGGCGGACGCCGCGGCCGACGTCACGGCCGAAGTCGCCGAGGACATGGAGACGCTCGCCGGTTCCGACGACGTCACCAGGTATCCGATCGCACCCGGCTACCGCGTCAACGTCCGCACCGGACCGGGCACCAAGTACGGGATCGTCAGGACCCTCCCGTACGGAATGAAGGTTCCGGTCTACTGCCAGAAGCCGGGGGAGCGGGTCACCGGCCCGTACGGCACCTCGAATCTCTGGGACAACATCGCCAACGGCCAGTTCGTGGCGGACGCCTACGTCCACACGGGCAGCGACGGCTACATCGCGCCGCGCTGCGACTGACCGCGACGGCGACGGCACCCCGGCCGCGACGGCGGCCGGGGTCCGGACCGTAACGGTGACCGGCACGTCCGGGACCGCGACCGCCCGGGGATAATCGACTTCGTGAGCGAGAACAGCGAAGCCCCCGGCTCCAGCGCGCCCGGCCCGCAGCCCGAGCCCCTGCGCTTCTTCGGTACGACCTGGGTCGACCACAGCGGAAACTACGGGCTGCGGCGTGCCGGGGCGGCGGTCGGCTCGCTGGCCGCCGCGGTCGCCGCCTGCTTCGTGCTCCGGTTCGCCTACCAGGGGCTCCAGATCGCCGACGTCGGCGGCTTCGTCGGCATCCTGGTCGTGCTGATGTTCGCCATCTGCAGCGCCATCGCCTTCCGCAAGACCTGGGAGGGGTTCAGCCGCCGCCCCGCCGACCCGGCGCGCGAGGCCAATCTGCGCGGTCTCAAGACGATCGGCTTCGTCGGCTCACTGATCGCGTACTTCCTCCGTACGTTCCGGGAGGCGCCGGGCGAGGAGCTGCACCGCACGGAGTACGAGACGGCCCTGGCCCGCTACGAGAAGCGCCGCTCGGCCCGCACCGGGAACCCGGCGGCCCGCAAGAGCACCAAGGCCAAGCGCCCCAAGCGCAAGTAGCGCGACCCCGACCCGACTCCATCCCGAGCAGACGCGGGCCGGCAAGCCCGCGCCGACCCACCGGCCCACCGGCCGACCCGCTCGCCACCCCGCGCGCCACGCCGACCCGCCCGCACCCCGCGCGCACGCCACCCCGCCCGCCGAGCCGCTCGCCACCCCGCTCGTCGGTCCGGCGAAAGCACCGGCGCACGCCCCCGGCGCGAGCCACGATGAACCCATCATGGTTCCCGCCGAGTCCCACCTCCCCACCCCCGCCTCCTCATCCACACCCGCCACGCCGCCGGCCACCCCGGCCCCGCCCCGCGCGCTCTCCTTCGACCGCGCGGCCGACCAGTACGCCGCGGCCCGCCCCGGCTACCCGCCCGCACTCTTCGACGCCGTCGAGGAACTGGCCCACCGCCCCCTGCGGGGCGCCCGCACCGTCGACATCGGCGCCGGCACGGGCATCTCCACCCGGCTCCTCCACGACCGCGGCGCCCGGGTCACCGCCGTCGAACCGGGCGCCGGCATGGCGGCGGAACTCCACCGCTCGCTCCCGCACCTGCCCGTCGTACGCGGCGACGGCAACCGCCTCCCCCTCGCCACCGCATCGGCCGACCTGATCACATACGCCCAGTCCTGGCACTGGACGGACCGGGCCCTCGCCACCGCCGAGGCGCTGCGCGTCCTTCGCCCCGGCGGCGCCCTCGCCCTCTGGTGGAACGTCTCCGACCACTCCGTCCCCTGGATCGCCGAACAGGACGCCCGGCTGCGCCGCTTCTTCGGCGCCGGTGACTCCGCCCACGGTTCGCCCGTCCGCTCCCGCGACCTGCCGGCGGGGCTCGACTTCACGCACCGCCGCGTGCCCTGGACCCGGCGGGTGCCCCTCGACACCCACCTCGCCAACCTCGGCAGCCACTCCGCCTTCCTCGTCCTCGGCGCGGAGCCCACCCGGCGCTTCCTCGCCGAGGAGGGCGCCCGGCTCGCGGAACTCTTCCCGGACGGCACGGTCGAGGAGAGCTACGCGGTCGACCTGAGCGTGGCCGTCGTCCCCTCCAGCCCCGCCTCTTGACGGGCAGGCACCCCGGGATCAATATTCATCACATGATGAATAACCGGGGTGCCGCCATCGAGGCCCACGGCCTCACGGTCGTACGAGGCGACCGCACGGTCCTGCGAGGCATCGACTTCACCGTCGGACCCGGCAGGATCACCGGCCTCCTCGGCCCCTCGGGCTGCGGGAAGTCGACCCTGATGCGGGCCGTCGTGGGCACCCAGGCCAAGGTCACCGGCACCCTCGACGTGCTCGGCAGCCCCGCGGGCCACCCCACGCTCCGCCCGCGCATCGGATACGTCACCCAGGACCCGTCCGTCTACACCGACCTGACCGTCCGGCAGAATCTCGACTACTTCGCGGCGATCCTCCAGCCCGGCCGCCGACAGCGCGACGCCCGCCGCGCCGCCGTCACCCGTGCCATCACCGAGGTCGACCTGGCCAGCCACGTCGACGCCCTCGCAGGCACCCTCTCCGGCGGCCAGCTCGCCCGCGCCTCCCTCGCGGTGGCCCTGCTCGGCACCCCGGAACTCCTGGTCCTCGACGAACCCACCGTCGGCCTGGACCCCGTACTCCGCCGCGACCTGTGGAACCTCTTCCATCGCCTCGCCGCCGACCGCGGCACCACGCTCCTCGTCTCCTCGCACGTCATGGACGAGGCCGAGCGCTGCCACCGCCTGCTCCTCATGCGCGAGGGCGAGATCCTCGCCGACGGCACCCCCGAGGCACTGCGCACCGCCGCACGCGCGGACACCGTCGAAGAGGCGTTCCTCCACCTGGTCGACCAGGTGGCCACCCGTCAGGAGCCCGCCCGATGAGCACGACGCCCGCCACGAAGCCCACCCCGGCACCGCCTCCGGCGCCCGGCACCCCGCTCCTGAGCCCGGCCCGCACGCTCGCCACCGCCGCCCGGGTCCTGCGTCAGCTCAGCCACGACGCCCGCACCGTCGCCCTGCTGCTCCTGGTCCCGGTCGTCCTGATCACACTGCTCCGGTACGTGTTCGACGGCAGCCCCCGCACCTTCGACGCCATCGGCGCCTCGCTCCTCGGCATCTTCCCGCTGATCACGATGTTCCTGGTGACCTCGATCGCCACCCTGCGCGAACGCACCTCGGGCACCCTCGAACGCCTCCTCGCGATGCCGCTCGGCAAGGGCGACCTGATCGCCGGCTACGCCCTCGCGTTCGGCGCCGTGGCCATCGTCCAGTCCCTCCTGGCCACCGCGCTCTCGGTCTGGGCACTGGGCCTGGACGTCATCGGCTCCCCGTGGCTGCTGCTCCTCGTCGCCCTGCTCGACGCGCTGCTCGGCACGGCACTGGGCCTGTTCGTCTCCGCCTTCGCCGCGTCCGAGTTCCAGGCTGTCCAGTTCATGCCCGCCGTGATCTTCCCGCAGCTTCTGCTCTGCGGACTGTTCATCGCCCGCGACCGGATGGCCCCGGTCCTCGAAGCGATCTCGAACGTGCTGCCGATGTCGTACGCCGTCGACGGCATGAACCAGGTCCTCGGCCACACCGACATCACCGGCGACTTCGTCCGCGACGTACTGATCGTGGCGGGCTGCGCCCTCCTCGTCCTCGCCCTCGGCGCCGCCACCCTCCGCCGCCGCACCGCCTGACGGAGCCGGTGCGAGGATGGCGGACACGAGCACCGAGCACCGAGAACCGTCAGCACCGCCCGGAGGGTGAACCACATGACCCAGACAGTCGCAGTCCTCGGCACCGGCAAGATCGGCGAGGCCCTGCTCAGCGGCATGATCCGGGCGGGCTGGCGCCCGGCGAACCTGGTGGTCACCACACGCCGCTCCGAGCGCGCCGAGGAACTCCACAACCGCTACGGCGTCGACTCCGTCAGCAACGCCGAGGCCGCCAAGCGCGCCGACATCCTCATCCTCGCGGTCAAGCCCCAGGACATGGGCCGGCTCCTCGACGAGCTCGCCGAGCACATCACCCCCGACCGCCTGGTCATCAGCGCGGCCGCGGGCATCACGACCGCCTTCATCGAGGACCGCCTCGCCGCGAGCACCCCGGTCGTGCGCGTCATGCCGAACACCCCCGTCCTCGTCGACGAGGGCATGTCCGTCATCTCGGCCGGCAGCCACGCCACCACCGACCACCTCGCCGCCGCGGAGGCGATCTTCGGCGGCGTCGGCAAGACCCTGCGCGTCCCCGAGTCGCAGCAGGACGCGGCCACCGCCCTGTCCGGATCGGGCCCCGCGTACTTCTACTTCCTCGTCGAGGCGATGACCGACGCCGGCATCCTGCTCGGCCTGCCCCGCGCCCAGGCCCACGACCTGATCGTCCAGGCCGCCATCGGCGCCGCGGTGATGCTCCGCGACAGCGGCGAACACCCCGTCAAGCTGCGCGAAGCCGTCACCAGCCCGGCCGGCACCACCATCAGTGCCATCCGCGAGCTGGAGAACCACGGCGTACGGGCCGCCCTCATCGCCGCCCTCGAAGCCGCCCGCGACCGCAGCCGCGAACTCGCCTCCGGCAACGGCTGACCTAGTCCGCGGCAGTGATCAGCTCCGCACTGCGCACCACCTTCGCGAACCCACCGCCGTGCAACGACACGGCGGTGGCCCGCGCCAGCTCATCCGCGCTCTGCGTCCACCCCCACGGCCCGGTCAGGTCGAAGGTGTGCGTCGCGTCCAGCGGGACGAACACCTCGTACCCGAGGTTCCCGCCCATCCGCGCCGTCGTCTCGACGCACATGTTGGTCTGGATCCCGACCACCACGAACTGCCGGATCCCGCTCCGCTCCAGCCACTCCGCGAGATCGGGCGTCCCGTAGAAGGCGGAGTTCACACTCTTCGTCAGCAACAGCTCGGGCCCGCTGCCCTTCCCGCGCCGCTCCTCCACGTACCCCTTGAAGCCGTTCCCCGGCTGCCCCACCCGCAACGGCGAATCCGGCTTGAGCGAGTCATGCCGTACGAACACCACCGGCCGCCCGCTCGACTGCCAGGCATCGAGCAGCCCCGCGATGTTCCGGTCCGCCTCCGGATTGTTCCGCGCCCCCCAGTACGCCTCCTCCTCGAAGCCTTCCTGCACGTCCACCACGATCAGCGCTGCGTTCTCTGCGATCTCCATACGAACGATCCTGCCGCCCGGCGGCGTTGTGCCCCAGAGGTCAAAAAGCCATCGATCGATGCTTTACTGCCACGATGGCGACCGCCCTCACTCCCACCCGCATCGCGCTCGTCTCCTTCCCCGGAGTACGCGCCTTCGACGTCTCGGTCATCACGGAGGTCTGGGGCGTCGACCGCACCGACCGCGGCGTCCCGCACTTCGACCTGCGCCGCACCGCCGCCGAACCGACTCCCATCGCCATGCGCGGCGGCCTCTCCCTCACCCCCGACCGCACCCTCGCCTGGCTCACCCGCGCCGACCTGATCGTCGTCCCCGGCCTCGACGACCACCTGATCCCGGCCCCCGCCCCGGTCCTGGAGGCCCTCCGCCGCGCCCACGCCCGAGCCACCCCGATCGCGTCCCTGTGCGGCGGAGCCTTCCCGCTCGCCCAGGCCGGCCTCCTGGACGGCCGCCGAGCAGTCACCCACTGGTACCTCACCGACAACCTCCGCACCACCTACCCCCATGTGAAGGTGACCCAGGACGCCCTCTTCCTCCACGACGGCAACATCTGGACGTCAGCGGGCACCGCGGCCGGCATCGACCTCTGCCTCCACCTCGTACGCATGATGCACGGAGCCGAGACCGCGGCCACGATCGCCCGCTCGATGGTCACGGCCCCGTTCCGCATCGGCACCCAGGCCCAGTTCATCGAGCACCCGACCCCCCGCGCCGACCGCGACGCCGACACCCTCGCCGCGGTACGCGCCTTCGCCCTGGCCCATCTGGCCGAACCGCACACGGTCGCCGGCCTCGCCGCCCGCGCCGGTATGTCCCACCGCTCCTTCGCCCGCCACTTCCAGGCCACCACCGGCACGACCCCGCTGCGCTGGCTGATCACCCAACGCATCGCCGCAGCCCAGAAGCTCCTGGAACGCACCGACCTCCCCCTTCCCGAGGTGGCCCGCCGCACCGGCTTCGGCAGCGAGATCACCATGCGCCAGCACTTCGCCACCCACCTCTCCACCAGCCCCCGCGACTACCGCCTGGCCTTCCACCGGCAGCCGGACCAGGCCCGGGGTTGACACGCCCTGCCCGCATCCGTAATGTGCTCCGAGTTGTCCGACGTGAGCGCCGACCCCGGTCGGTCCCCGGACAGCCATCCCGCAGTAACCACATCAGGCCAGCGACATCTGTCGCCGGACTTTCTGTGCGTATTTGCGGAATGAGGAATCCACGTTCGAAGGAGCGTGACCCCGATTAGCGTCGGGGCCAGGGATTCCGCTAAAGTCTCACTCGTCGGAACGGCCCAACAGCCGGGAAGGCAAACCCCGCTGACTGGGAATCAGGCCCGAAAGGATCTGATAGAGTCGGACTCGCCGGAAAGGGAAGCGCGAAAGCGAAGAACTGGAAAGCGAAAGCAGGGCCCGCTTCGACTGGGAATCGGACACGAAAGAGTCTGATAGAGTCGGAAACGCAAGAACGAAGGGAAAGCCCGGAGGAAAGCCCGAGAGGGTGAGTACAAAGGAAGCGTCCGTTCCTTGAGAACTCAACAGCGTGCCAAAAGTCAACGCCAGATATATTGATACCCCGGCCTGCTTCGGCAGGTTGGTGGTTCCTTTGAAAGTCCTACGGGGTCACTGACCCGGTAGGCAATTACACAGCGAGGACGCTGTGAACGACCGGTCTTATTCCGTCCGGTCGTTCCGCTCTCGTGTTGTGTTGTCCCGATCACGGGAAAACATTCACGGAGAGTTTGATCCTGGCTCAGGACGAACGCTGGCGGCGTGCTTAACACATGCAAGTCGAACGATGAAGCCCTTCGGGGTGGATTAGTGGCGAACGGGTGAGTAACACGTGGGCAATCTGCCCTTCACTCTGGGACAAGCCCTGGAAACGGGGTCTAATACCGGATAACACTCTGTCCCGCATGGGACGGGGTTGAAAGCTCCGGCGGTGAAGGATGAGCCCGCGGCCTATCAGCTTGTTGGTGGGGTGATGGCCTACCAAGGCGACGACGGGTAGCCGGCCTGAGAGGGCGACCGGCCACACTGGGACTGAGACACGGCCCAGACTCCTACGGGAGGCAGCAGTGGGGAATATTGCACAATGGGCGAAAGCCTGATGCAGCGACGCCGCGTGAGGGATGACGGCCTTCGGGTTGTAAACCTCTTTCAGCAGGGAAGAAGCGAGAGTGACGGTACCTGCAGAAGAAGCGCCGGCTAACTACGTGCCAGCAGCCGCGGTAATACGTAGGGCGCAAGCGTTGTCCGGAATTATTGGGCGTAAAGAGCTCGTAGGCGGCTTGTCACGTCGGATGTGAAAGCCCGGGGCTTAACCCCGGGTCTGCATTCGATACGGGCAGGCTAGAGTGTGGTAGGGGAGATCGGAATTCCTGGTGTAGCGGTGAAATGCGCAGATATCAGGAGGAACACCGGTGGCGAAGGCGGATCTCTGGGCCATTACTGACGCTGAGGAGCGAAAGCGTGGGGAGCGAACAGGATTAGATACCCTGGTAGTCCACGCCGTAAACGTTGGGAACTAGGTGTTGGCGACATTCCACGTCGTCGGTGCCGCAGCTAACGCATTAAGTTCCCCGCCTGGGGAGTACGGCCGCAAGGCTAAAACTCAAAGGAATTGACGGGGGCCCGCACAAGCAGCGGAGCATGTGGCTTAATTCGACGCAACGCGAAGAACCTTACCAAGGCTTGACATACACCGGAAAGCATCAGAGATGGTGCCCCCCTTGTGGTCGGTGTACAGGTGGTGCATGGCTGTCGTCAGCTCGTGTCGTGAGATGTTGGGTTAAGTCCCGCAACGAGCGCAACCCTTGTTCTGTGTTGCCAGCATGCCCTTCGGGGTGATGGGGACTCACAGGAGACTGCCGGGGTCAACTCGGAGGAAGGTGGGGACGACGTCAAGTCATCATGCCCCTTATGTCTTGGGCTGCACACGTGCTACAATGGCCGGTACAATGAGCTGCGATGCCGCGAGGCGGAGCGAATCTCAAAAAGCCGGTCTCAGTTCGGATTGGGGTCTGCAACTCGACCCCATGAAGTCGGAGTTGCTAGTAATCGCAGATCAGCATTGCTGCGGTGAATACGTTCCCGGGCCTTGTACACACCGCCCGTCACGTCACGAAAGTCGGTAACACCCGAAGCCGGTGGCCCAACCCCTTGTGGGAGGGAGCTGTCGAAGGTGGGACTGGCGATTGGGACGAAGTCGTAACAAGGTAGCCGTACCGGAAGGTGCGGCTGGATCACCTCCTTTCTAAGGAGCACTTCTTACCGGGCTTGCCTGGTCAGAGGCCACTACGTCGGCAAATGTTCGACGGTGGTTGCTCATGGGTGGAACGTTGACTATTCAGTACCTGGTGGTTCAAACGGGTCGTGAGTACTGCTCCTCGGAGCGTGGAAAGCGGGTCGGATGAATTCCGGGTGCTGGGCACGCTGTTGGGTGTCTGAAGGTATGGCCGCAAGGTTGCCTTCAAACGCCGGCCCCAGTGAACTTGCCTGCAAGGGTGAGGTGATGGGTGGCTGGTCGTTGTTTGAGAACTGCACAGTGGACGCGAGCATCTGTGGCCAAGTTTTTAAGGGCGCACGGTGGATGCCTTGGCACCAGGAACCGATGAAGGACGTGGGAGGCCACGATAGGCCCCGGGGAGCTGTCAACCGAGCTTTGATCCGGGGGTGTCCGAATGGGGAAACCCGGCAGTCGTCATGGGCTGTCACCCGCTGCTGAACACATAGGCAGTGTGGAGGGAACGAGGGGAAGTGAAACATCTCAGTACCCTCAGGAAGAGAAAACAACCGTGATTCCGGGAGTAGTGGCGAGCGAAACTGGATGAGGCCAAACCGTATGCGTGTGATACCCGGCAGGGGTTGCGCATGCGGGGTTGTGGGATCTCTCTTCTGCGGTCTGCCGGCCGTGGGACGAGTCAGAAACCGTTGATGTAGGCGAAGGACATGCGAAAGGTCCGGCGTAGAGGGTAAGACCCCCGTAGCTGAAACATTGACGGCTCGTTTGAGAGACACCCAAGTAGCACGGGGCCCGAGAAATCCCGTGTGAATCTGGCGGGACCACCCGCTAAGCCTAAATATTCCCTGGTGACCGATAGCGGATAGTACCGTGAGGGAATGGTGAAAAGTACCGCGGGAGCGGAGTGAAATAGTACCTGAAACCGTGTGCCTACAAGCCGTGGGAGCGTCGCTGTGTGTGCTTGCACATGCAGTCGTGACTGCGTGCCTTTTGAAGAATGAGCCTGCGAGTTTGCGGTGTGTTGCGAGGTTAACCCGTGTGGGGAAGCCGTAGCGAAAGCGAGTCCGAATAGGGCGTTTCAGTAGCACGCTCAAGACCCGAAGCGGAGTGATCTAGCCATGGGCAGGTTGAAGCGGAGGTAAGACTTCGTGGAGGACCGAACCCACCAGGGTTGAAAACCTGGGGGATGACCTGTGGTTAGGGGTGAAAGGCCAATCAAACTCCGTGATAGCTGGTTCTCCCCGAAATGCATTTAGGTGCAGCGTCGTGTGTTTCTTGCCGGAGGTAGAGCACTGGATAGGCGATGGGCCCTACCGGGTTACTGACCTTAGCCAAACTCCGAATGCCGGTAAGTGAGAGCACGGCAGTGAGACTGTGGGGGATAAGCTCCATGGTCGAGAGGGAAACAGCCCAGAGCATCGACTAAGGCCCCTAAGCGTACGCTAAGTGGGAAAGGATGTGGAGTCGCAGAGACAACCAGGAGGTTGGCTTAGAAGCAGCCACCCTTGAAAGAGTGCGTAATAGCTCACTGGTCAAGTGATTCCGCGCCGACAATGTAGCGGGGCTCAAGCGTACCGCCGAAGTCGTGTCATTCGTACATTAATCCCCAACGGGAGTGCGGATGGGTAGGGGAGCGTCGTGTGCCGGGTGAAGCAGCCGCGGAAGCGAGTTGTGGACGGTTCACGAGTGAGAATGCAGGCATGAGTAGCGATACACACGTGAGAAACGTGTGCGCCGATTGACTAAGGGTTCCTGGGTCAAGCTGATCTGCCCAGGGTAAGTCGGGACCTAAGGCGAGGCCGACAGGCGTAGTCGATGGACAACCGGTTGATATTCCGGTACCCGCTTTGAAACGCCCAGTACTGAGCCCATTAATGCTAAGTCCGTGAAGCCGGCCCGATCTCTTCGGAGTTGAGGGTAGTGGTGGAGCCGATGAACCAAGGTGGTAGTAGGTAAGCGATGGGGTGACGCAGGAAGGTAGTCCAGCCCGGGCGGTGGTTGTCCCGGGGTAAGGGTGTAGGACGCACGGTAGGCAAATCCGTCGTGCATATAGTCTGAGACCTGATGCCGAGCCGATTGTGGTGAAGTGGATGATCCTATGCTGTCGAGAAAAGCCTCTAGCGAGTTTCATGGCGGCCCGTACCCTAAACCGACTCAGGTGGTCAGGTAGAGAATACCGAGGCGTTCGGGTGAACTATGGTTAAGGAACTCGGCAAAATGCCCCCGTAACTTCGGGAGAAGGGGGGCCATCACTGGTGATTGGATTTACTCCATGAGCTGGGGGTGGCCGCAGAGACCAGCGAGAAGCGACTGTTTACTAAAAACACAGGTCCGTGCGAAGCCGTAAGGCGATGTATACGGACTGACGCCTGCCCGGTGCTGGAACGTTAAGGGGACCGGTTAGCTGACTTTCGGGTCGGCGAAGCTGAGAACTTAAGCGCCAGTAAACGGCGGTGGTAACTATAACCATCCTAAGGTAGCGAAATTCCTTGTCGGGTAAGTTCCGACCTGCACGAATGGCGTAACGACTTCTCGACTGTCTCAACCATAGGCCCGGTGAAATTGCACTACGAGTAAAGATGCTCGTTTCGCGCAGCAGGACGGAAAGACCCCGGGACCTTTACTACAGTTTGATATTGGTGTTCGGTTCGGCTTGTGTAGGATAGGTGGGAGACTTTGAAGCAGCCACGCCAGTGGTTGTGGAGTCGCCGTTGAAATACCACTCTGGTCGTGCTGGATGTCTAACCTGGGTCCGTGATCCGGATCAGGGACAGTGTCTGATGGGTAGTTTAACTGGGGCGGTTGCCTCCTAAAGAGTAACGGAGGCGCCCAAAGGTTCCCTCAGCCTGGTTGGCAATCAGGTGTTGAGTGTAAGTGCACAAGGGAGCTTGACTGTGAGACCGACGGGTCGAGCAGGGACGAAAGTCGGGACTAGTGATCCGGCAGTGGCTTGTGGAAGCGCTGTCGCTCAACGGATAAAAGGTACCCCGGGGATAACAGGCTGATCTTCCCCAAGAGTCCATATCGACGGGATGGTTTGGCACCTCGATGTCGGCTCGTCGCATCCTGGGGCTGGAGTCGGTCCCAAGGGTTGGGCTGTTCGCCCATTAAAGCGGTACGCGAGCTGGGTTTAGAACGTCGTGAGACAGTTCGGTCCCTATCCGCTGTGCGCGTAGGAATATTGAGAAGGGCTGTCCCTAGTACGAGAGGACCGGGACGGACGAACCTCTGGTGTGCCAGTTGTTCTGCCAAGGGCATGGCTGGTTGGCTACGTTCGGAAAGGATAACCGCTGAAAGCATCTAAGCGGGAAGCCTGCTTCGAGATGAGTATTCCCACCAACTTGATTGGTTAAGGCTCCCAGTAGACGACTGGGTTGATAGGCCAGATGTGGAAGCCTGGTAACGGGTGGAGCTGACTGGTACTAATAGGCCGAGGGCTTGTCCTCAGTTGCTCGCGTCCACTGTGTTAGTTCTGAAATAACGAACGGCCGTGTTGTTCCGGTATTGTTTATTTCATAGTGTTTCGGTGGTCATTGCGTTAGGGAAACGCCCGGTTACATTCCGAACCCGGAAGCTAAGCCTTTCAGCGCCGATGGTACTGCAGGGGGGACCCTGTGGGAGAGTAGGACGCCGCCGAACTCCTTTTACGGGAAAGCCCCGTGTCCTTGTGGACACGGGGCTTTTCTGCGTTTCCGAACGTCTAGGCTCGAACCATGCGCTACGAACTGGTCATCTTCGACAACGACGGTGTGCTCGTGGACAGCGAGCCGATCTCCAACACCATCCTGGCCGAGTACCTCACGGAGCTCGGCCACCCCACCTCGTACCAGGAGTGCCTGCGGGACTACATGGGGTCCGCCGTGCACCGGGTGCACGATCTCGTCGAGGAGCGGACCGGCGAGAAGTTGCCCGCGGACTTCGACGAGACGCTCCACTCGCGTATCTTCGCCGGGTTCGAGCAGGAGCTTGAACCGGTGGCCGGGGTCGAGGACGTGCTCGGGAAGCTCGTGGCCGACGGGATTCCGTACTGCGTCGCCTCCTCCGGCAACCACGAGCGGATCCGGGTCGGGCACCGGAAGACCGGGCTCGATCAGTGGTTCGAGGAGGAGTGGATCTTCAGCGCGGAGGACGTGGGGCGGGGAAAGCCGGCGCCCGACCTGTTCCTGCTCGCCGCCGAGCGCATGGGGGTCGCTCCCGAACGGTGCGTCGTCATCGAGGACAGCCCGCTCGGAGTGGAGGCGGCCAGGGCCGCGGGGATGGATGTGTACGGGTTTACGTCGATGATGCCGGCGGACCGGCTCGCCGGGGTCACCGGGCACTTCTCCGACATGGGCCAACTCCGGGAATTGCTCGCCTGATCCATCTACCCACCGGTAGGAAGTGGCCTTACGCTCGCGGCCATGACAGATGCTCGTTTGCGGCACGGCAGGGCCTCCCTCACGGTGAGTTTCTTCGTGCAGGGAGTCACCTTCGCTCTGCTGGTGACGCGGATTCCCGCCATCCAGGACCGGTACGGGATATCCGACGGGCTGCTGCCCGTGTTCCTGGCCGCGGTGCCCATCCTGGCTGGGGTGGGCAGTGTGGTCACCGAGAAGCTGGTCGTGCGGGTGCGGCCCAGGGTCGTGCTGAGGTGGGCACAGCCCGTCGTGATGCTCGCGCTGCTCGGCGCCGGCGCCGGGAACGCGCTGTGGGAGGCGGCCCTGGCGCTGGGCGTGTTCGGGCTCTCCGTCGGGGCGCTCGACGCCTCCATGAACATGATGGGCGTCAGCCTCCAGCGGGCGTACGGGCGATCCATCATGCTCGGGTTCCACGCCGCGTACAGTCTGGGCGGGATCGCCGGGGCGTCCATGGCCTGGGCCGGGGCGCACTGGGACCTTTCGCTGCTGGTCTCCTACCTGCCGGCGGTCGTCGTGCTGCTGCCCGTCGTGTTCATCGCGAGCCGGTGGTACGCCGAAGGCACGGAGTCGGAGGCGAAGCCCGGGGAGGTGCAGGGCAAGGGGGCGGCGGCCTCGGTCTCCTTCAAGCTGCTGATGCCGCTCTGTCTGGTGATGAGCTTCGCGTACATCGGGGACTCGACGGTCTCCAACTGGAGCGCCAAGTATCTGCAGGACGTGCTGGGCAGCTCGGAGCAGCTGTCGACCGTTCCGTACAACGTCTACATGGTGACGACGCTGCTGGGGCGGGCCGTCGGGGACTTCGGGGTGCGGCGGTTCGGGGCCGTGACCGTGGTGCGGGGCGGGACCGTGCTGGCCGCCGCCGGGTTCGCCGTGGTGGCGGTGGCCGGTGGGGCGTGGGTCGGGATGCTCGGGTTCACCATGCTGGGGCTCGGGCTCTGCGTGATCGTGCCGCAGACCTTCGCAGCTGCCGGGCGGATGTTCCCCGGGGCGAGCGATACGGCCATCGCCCGGCTGAACGTCTTCAACTACGTGGGATTCCTGGTGGGATCGCCGTTGGTGGGGGCGCTCGGGGATGCCTGGAGCTACCGGGGGGCGATGCTCGTACCGATGGTGCTGGTGCTTGCGACGTTGGTGTACGCCAAGTCGTTCGGCGCGGAGTCCGCCCGATACGGTGGCGGGCATGAGCGGCCGCGCACAGTTGATGTGGGATGACGCAGTAACGGGATACGACTTCGGGGAAAGTCATCCGATGGACCCGGTCAGGCTCGTCCTGACGATGGGGCTGGTCCGGGCGTTCGGGCTCGACGGTGCGGTGGACGTGGTGTCGGCCAAGCCCGCCGGGGAATCCACGCTGCGGCTGGTGCACCGCGAGGACTACGTGGCCGCGGTGCGTGCCGCCTCGGCGGATCCGAAGCACGCCGATCAGAAGTACGGGCTCGGGACGGTGGACGATCCGGCGTTCGCGGGGATGCACGAGGTATCGGCGCTGATCGCCGGGCAGTCGGTGGCGGCGGCCGAGGCGGTGTGGCGCGGGGACACCTCGCACGCGGTGAACTTCACGGGCGGGCTGCACCACGCGATGCCGGGCGGCGCGGCGGGATTCTGCGTCTACAACGATCCGGCGCTCGCCATCGCGCGGATGCTGGAGCTCGGCGCCGAGCGGGTCGCGTACGTGGATGTGGACGTGCACCACGGGGACGGGGTGCAGGCGGCCTTCTGGGAGGACCCGAGGGTCCTGACCATCTCGCTGCACGAACACCCGCGGACGCTCTTCCCGCAGACCGGCTGGCCGGAGGAGACCGGCTCCGGGGCGGGTGAGGGCAGTGCGGTGAACCTGGCGCTGCCGGCCGGTACGGGGGACGCGGGGTGGCTGCGGGCGTTCCACGCGGTGGTGCCGGAGCTGCTGGCGGACTTCCGACCGCAGGTGCTGGTGAGCCAGCACGGGGCCGATACGCATTTCGAGGACCCGCTCGCCCATCTCGCGGTGTCGCTGGACGCTCAGCGCGCGGTGATGGCGGCCTGTCATGACCTTGCCCATGAGCACGTGGAGGGCGGGCGCTGGCTGGCGCTCGGCGGGGGCGGTTACGCGGTGGTCGATGTGGTGCCGCGGTCCTGGACGCATCTGGTGGGGATCGCCGCGCATGCGCCGGTGGACCCGGAGTCGGTGATTCCGTCGTCGTGGCGGGACGAGGTCTACGCCCGGACCCGGCAGTTGGGGCCGGCCCGGATGACGGACGGCCGTACGCCCTCCTGGAAGTCGTGGGAGGAGGGGTACGACCCGGCGGACCGGCTGGACCAGGCGGTGCTGGCGACGCGGCGGGCGGCGTTCCCGTTGCGGGGGCTGCTGACCTGAGCCGGACGGGGACGGTCGAGGTGCGGTCGTTTCCGCGCGGTGGCGAGTAATGGTTACGCCAACTGTGGGGCGTAACCGGGCTTCCGGCCCCCCATCCGGGTGCTTGGGGGAGCATCGGTGGAGTGTTGAGCACCGGAGCGCTGCGTGCGCATCTGCTGGCGGCCCGGCTGGCCGGGCCCGTGGCCACCTCGCGGGAGGTGAGTCTGCGGAGTTATCGGCTCTTCGCGGCCCGGGATCCGCGGGTGACACTCGGCCTCGACCCCGGGCGGGGCTGGGAAGAACAGGATCTGCTCCGTCTTATGGCCGACAAGTGCGGGGTTTCGGATGATCCCGCGCATGTCTCGGGGCCTGATGTGATCGATCCGGAGCGGACTCTGGCAGGTCTGGACGCTTTCGCCGAGCGGCTGTCGCATGCCGCGGTCCGGCGGGCGCCGGTGCTGTTCGGGACCGGTCATCCGCACCGGCTGCTCGGTTTCTACGCAGCGCTGGCAGACGCCATGTCGGCGGCCGGGTGTCCCGTCCTCACCCCCGCGCAGGGGCGATGTATCGACATAACGACCCGGTTCGGCGTACGCACGTGCAGTCTCGACTACGTACGGGGAGTCGCGATGGTGCGCGAACCCGGCGTGCGGTCGCGCGGTGGTGACACCGGCGCACATACCCATTCCCCGCTGCCGGTCAGGGTTGTCCTGGAGGCGGCGGCGGAGGGCCGGGGGCGGTTGCCGGAACTGGTTGTGGGGGATCACGGCTGGGTCTGCGGGGCAGGTCAGCTGGGCATTGAGGCGATCGGTCTCGCCGATACGGACGATCCCGCGCTGTTCGTCGGGGAGGCCGAGGGGCGGGTGGCGGTCGCCGTGCCGCTCGATGACGGGGTGCCGTCCGCGTACTACCGGCCGCTGACGCGCTATGTACTCAATCGGGCGTTTCTGTCACGGTAGGCGGCCGATCGTCTCACCTCTTCCCCACTCGCATCACCCGCCCCTAATCTGGGGAGTGAGCGCACAACGACGAAGAGTCACCGGAGGGGAAGCCGGTGGGCGTCTCGTGCGGAAGGTACAGGTGGGTCATGGCTGCTGGCAGCGAGAGGCCTCTCAACGAGGTCAAGTTTCTGACCGTGGCGGAAGTCGCCTCGGTCATGAGAGTGTCGAAGATGACCGTGTACCGCTTGGTGCACAGCGGTCATCTGCCGGCGATCCGGGTGGGCAGGTCCTTCCGGGTACCGGAGCAAGCGGTTCACGAGTATCTCCGCGAGTCCTTTGTGGGGGTGGAGTCCGCCTGAGGTTCACCTCGGATTACGTCCCTCACGCGCTGGCGGGTAGGCTAGGCCGACGTAGGTCGTGTGGGCCCAGACGCCCCGCACCAGTGAAGAAGAAGTGAGCGAGGGTAGTCGTGGGCTCTGTTATCAAGAAGCGGCGTAAGCGGATGGCCAAGAAGAAGCACCGCAAGCTGCTCAAGCGCACGCGCGTTCAGCGTCGCAACAAGAAGTAAGCGAACGCGGTTCGTGAATCCGCAGCCCTTCCACCGGTCCGGTGGAAGGGCTGCGGTGCGTTGTGGGGGCGGTCGCCCCGGCGGTCGCCCGCATTCGGGCCAAAGACTTGCGGGAAGGCAGCCGCGCGGTCATCACAGGGCAACATCCACCCGCTACGGTGACGGCCAGGGGAAACCTTTCGACGGAAGGCGCTGATCTTGGGGAAGGTCGTGCTGGTCACGGGAGCGGCCCGGCAGCTGGGCGGCCGCTTCGTGCGGCGCATCCAGAGTGATCCAGGTGTGGACCGGGTGATCGCCGTCGACGCGGTCGCGCCCGGACACGAGCTGGGCGACGCCGTTTTCGTGGCGGCGGACATACGCCAGCCCGCGATCGCCAGGGTCCTCGCCGAGCACTCCGTCGACACGGTGGTGCATCTGGACGTCTCGGCCAAGGCGGTCGGCACGGGTGGGCGGACGACGGTCAAGGAGACCAACGTCATCGGCACCATGCAGCTGCTCGGTGCCTGTCAGAAGGCGCCGAGCGTGCGGCGGCTGGTGGTCAAGTCCAGTACGAACGTGTACGGCTCGGCGCCCCGCGATCCGGCGGTCTTCACCGAGACCACCCCGCCCAAGTCCCTGCCCAGCGGAGGCTTCGCCAAGGACGTGGTGGAGGTCGAGGGGTACGTACGGGGTTTCGCGCGCCGTAGGCCGGATGTCGCCGTGTGCGTGCTCAGATTCGCGAACATCCTCGGGCCGCAGGCCGATTCGCCCCTCGCCGACTACCTTTCGCTGCCCGTGCTGCCCACGGTGTTCGGATACGACCCGAGGCTCCAGTTCGTGCACGAGGACGATGTCGTCGACGTCCTGGGCGTCGCGTCCGGCGAGCCGGGGCGTGGAACGCTGAACAGCGGCACGTTCAACATCGCCGGGGACGGGGTGCTGCTGCTCTCGCAGTGCTCGCGGCGGCTGGGGCGGCCGACGGTGCCGTTGCTGCTGCCCGCGGTCACCTGGGTCGGCCAAGCGCTGCGTACGGTCGGCATGACGGACTTCTCGCCGGAGCAGATCCGGCTGCTCACCCACGGCCGGGTGGTCTCCACCGTCCAGATGCGCGAGACCCTCGGCTTCCACCCCCGGTTCAGTACCGCGGAGACGTTCGCGGAGTTCGCGCGCAGTCAGGGGCCCGGACTGCTGCCGCCCGAGGCGGTGGGCGGTGCGGTCGACCGGCTGGCCGCCATGCCGCTCGCGGGGGCGGGCGGCGATGTTCCGGGGATCACCGGGGCCGGCGACACCGAGCCGACCCCCAGCGCCAGGTAGAGGAGCGCACCGACGATGGCGGATGCCAAGGTCATTCCGTTCGACGACGACCGTTCACGGACGGGCGGTTCAGCGCGCGCCGCACGGCGCCGGCCCGCGGGGGGCGGGGGCCGGGGGCCCACTGCGGCCTCCATGGTGGGGACCGCGGCCGTGAGCGCCCTGCCCGGACAGCAGGACGCCTCGAAGCCGCCGGAGGAGCCCCAGCGGGCCGGGCAGCAGCCCCTGGAGCGGGACGGCGGCGGCTGGGACCGGCGGATCGCCGGCGGGCTCGCGTTCCTGCGACGGCGGGTCACGGGTGAGTACGACGTCGACGAGTTCGGCTATGACGAGGAGCTGACCGATCAGGTCCTGATGTCGATGCTGCGGCCGGTGTACGAGAAGTACTTCCGGGTCGAGGTGAAGGGCGTCGAGAACATCCCCTCCGAGGGCGGCGCGCTGATCGTGTCCAACCATTCGGGGACGCTGCCGCTGGACGGGCTGATGCTCCAGGTCGCCGTGCACGACAACCATCCGGCGGGCCGGCATCTGCGGCTGCTCGCCGCCGATCTCGTGTTCATGCTGCCGGTGGTGAACGAGCTGGCCCGCAAGGCCGGGCACACGCTGGCCTGCGCGGAGGACGCGGAGCGGCTGCTGCGGCGGGGCGAGGTCGTCGGGGTGATGCCCGAGGGGTTCAAGGGCATCGGGAAGCCGTTCGGGGAGCGGTACAAGTTGCAGCGCTTCGGGCGGGGCGGCTTCGTGTCCACGGCGCTGCGGGCCGGGGTGCCGATCATTCCGTGCTCGATCGTGGGGGCGGAGGAGATCTACCCGATGATCGGCAACTCGAAGACGCTGGCGCGGCTGTTGGGCTTCCCGTACTTCCCGATCACGCCGACGTTCCCGTGGCTGGGGCCGCTCGGGGCGGTGCCGCTGCCGACGAAGTGGACGATCCAGTTCGGGGAACCGATCTCCACGAGCGGGTATCCGGTGGAGGCGGCGGAGGATCCGATGCTGATGTTCAACCTGACGGATCAGGTGCGGGAACAGATTCAGCACACGCTGTACAAGCTGCTGGTGCAGCGGAGGTCGGTGTTCTTCTGAGGGCGTGCCGGTACGCGGGGGCGTGCCGGCACGCGAAAGGGGGGACGGACTCGACGAGTCCGTCCCCCCTTTCGCGTATGAGGTGGCGCTAGTCGTTCTTCAGGTCCTCGCCGTTGATCCCCAGGCCCGGGAGGAGGCCGGGGAGGAGCGGCGGGAGGGTCACGTCCGGGGTGGGCGGGGTGCTGACCCGGCCGTCGCCGGACGGGACGGTGCCGGGGGGCGGGGTGCCGAACAGGCCGTCCGTGCCGCCGCCGATCAGGCCCTCGGACGAGGCACTGCCGGATCCCGACGGGTGGGGCGAGGCGCTGTCGCCCGTACGGCCCCGGGAGGCTTCCGGCGACGTGGGCGCGGAGGGGGCCGTGTGCGAGGGGCGTGTCTGCTCCGCGGTGTCCGACCGCTGGGCGTTGCCGCTGCTGTCCGGGGTGCGGGGCAGCAATGACTGGAGCGGTTGGACCTCTTGGTCTATGGCGTCGAAGACCGAGCTGACCTGGTCGCCGACGTCCGTCAGCTGCACGGGCAGCCGGTCGCGGAGGCTGCTCCAGCTGTCGCGGTGCGAGCGGGAGAAGGAGTCCAGGGTCTGGATGGGGCCGATGGCGCCGTTGCGCTGGTAGGCGGAGTGGAGCAGGCGGTGGCCCTCGCTGGCGTCGTGCGTCATGCCGTTGAGCGTGCGCCTGACCTCGCCGAGCTGTTCGTGGTCCAGGTCGCCGGAGCGCGCGCGCTCCATCAGCCGACGGGCCTCGCTGAGCCGGGTGGACGCCTGGTCGAGGTAGGCCTCGCCGCGGTCGGCGTCGCCGCTGGCCATGCCGAGCTGGAGGTCCTCCATGCCGCGCTTGAGCCCGTACAGCGAATCACCCGGCAGGGCGTCGGAACTGGCAGCGGCCACTCCGCCGAAGGCGCCCGCCGCCACACCGACGGTGAGCCCGCCGGCCGCGAGGCCCTTCGTCCAGCGTGAACGCGGACGCAACTTCCGGAGCGGGGAGGCCCGGTGGGCTCCCTTGGCCCGCTGTTCGGGCACCGTAGGGCCCGCGGACGCGCCGCCCTCGGTGAACATTGCCTCCATGGCGGCGACGAGCTGGGCTCGCTGCACCACTTTGACCTCGGGATCCAACTCCGGCCTCGGTACTTCACCGAGGCCGTTCGCCAGGGCCAACAGCGGTCCGTGGTCGGCCTCTTCGGCCGGTTCCTCGGGCTGTGCGGCCGCCGCAGCGCGGAGCGACTGCTCCTCCAGGGCCTGGGCGAAGGCGTTCGCCCGCCGGTGTGCCGAAACGTTTGCGATCACTGGCGGCACCTCCTCTCGTCATGACGGTCGACTCCCCTGGGGTCCGGAAGGTTGCACACCTTGAGCGCTTCCACACGAATGAGTGAGTGTCGGCGGACATGGGGTGACGACAGGGGGCCTGCAACCGGCACAACGAGGGGCGCGGCACTTGGGTTACGCACGAAGGATGATCGGACCAGCGCGTGAGGGGGGCGCCGAGAGTGACTCGGCCGGGGGTGTCGTCAGCGGGCATCGTCCGGGAGGAGCCGGGCCAGCGTGCGGACGGCGCGGTATTGAAGCGTCTTGATCGCGCCCTCGTTCTTGCCCATGACCCGGGCGGTCTCGGCGACCGAGAGGCCCTGCAGGAATCGCAGGGTCACGCACTCCTGCTGCTGCGGGTTGAGCCGCCGCACGGCCTGGAGGAGCGCGGCGTTGGAGAGGGACTCCAGGACGGAGTCCTCGGGGCTGCGCTCGACCTCGTTGGCGTCGAGCATTTCGCCGGTGGTCACTTCCAGCCGGAAGCGGCTGGACTTGAAGTGGTCGGCCACCAGGTTGCGGGCGATGGTGACCAGCCAGGCGCCGAAGTCGCGGCCCTGCCAGGTGAAGGTGGAGATGCGGCGCAGGGCGCGCAGGAAGGTCTCGCTCGTGAGATCCTCCGCCGTCGCCTTGCCGCCCACGCGGTAGTAGATGTAGCGGTAGACGGTGTCGCTGTACTGGTCGTAGAGGCGACCGAAGGCGTCGGCCTCGCCGGCCTGCGCGCGCTCGACGAGATCCATCATGCGCGCGCTGTCGCTGTCGGCGGTCGGCCGACGGACGGTGGACGTGGTCGTTGCGCCGCGGTTGCTGCGTCTTCCGACCGCCGCACTGCGTTCGGCCAGGGCATAGCAGGGGCCGGCAGGTGCAGGGGTGGCAAATGCGGGTACGGCGTACGCGGTGGGGACGAAGCCGCGCAAGCGGTCGGCGACCGTTGCGCGCAGCGTAGCCAGGCCCGAGGCGTCAACCCCGACGTGTGGGTACACGGGACTCCCAGAGGCAGAGCTTCCATCACGTTCAGTGCGAAACCGTCACTCGTCGTAGTGAGTGGTGGGTTCCGGAATGCGTCTGAGGAGAATAACGCTTCGTACAGGCAGTGCTACACCCAGTTGCTCAAATCATCGATTACGTCGCTTCTGCGGCGACTAAGCGACGCATTAAGTAGCACATCGTGACCGTTTGTTGATCGAATTACTTCGCTATCTGCCTGTCGGCGCGACGGGTTGTGGTCGTGTGCAAGCAATGCGACTGGCCGGAGCGGTCGGTGGGTAAGGGCTTCCGATCGGCCGCGCGGGCCGGGCGTGGCTCGCCCGGCCCGCGAAGGGGCCGGGCGGGTCGGGGATGCCGGCGGCGGCGCAGGGCGGGTCGGGGACGCGTCAGCGGCGGCGGCGGTGCAGGGCGACGGCGGCGGCGGTTCCGCCCGCGATCGCACCCACGCCGGCCGCGGCCGGGATGCCGACCTTGGCCGCCTTGCGGCCCGTCCGGTAGTCCCGCAGCCGCCAGTCGAGCGCGCGGGCGTGTCTGCGGAGCTTGGCGTCCGGGTTGATCGCGTACGGGTGCCCGACCAGGGACAGCATCGGGATGTCGTTGTGCGAATCGCTGTACGCCGCGCAGCGGTCGAGGTCCAGGCCCTCGGCGGCGGCCAGGGCGCGGACCGCCTCGGCCTTCGCGGGGCCGTGCAGCGGCTCGCCGACCAGGCGGCCGGTGTAGACCCCGCCGACGGATTCGGCGACCGTGCCGAGCGCGCCGGTCAGGCCGAGTCGGCGGGCGATGATCGTGGCGGTCTCCACCGGGGCCGCGGTGACCAGCCAGACGCGCTGCCCGGCGTCGAGGTGGGCCTGGGCGAGTGCCCGGGTGCCGGGCCAGATGCGGTCGGCCATGTACTCGTCGTAGATCTCCTCGCCGATGGACATCAGCTCCGAGACCCGGTGCCCCTTGACGATGGACAGGGCGCTGTCGCGGGCGTCCTGCATGTGTTCCGGGTCCTCGACGCCCGCCAGCCTGAACCAGGCTTGCTGCCAGGCGAACCTGGTCAGCTCGCGGCGCTGGAAGAACTTCCGCTTGTACAGGCCACGGCCGAAGTGGAAGATCGCCGCGCCCTGCATCACGGTGTTGTCCAGGTCGAAGAAGGCGGCGGCCCGTTCGTCGCCGACGACGGGGAAGGGCGCCTCCTCGGCGTCAGCCTTCGCGGCTGCGTCCTGCTCGGTGCCGGGGGACTGATCGTCGGGGAGGGTGGATTTCCGCGCTGCCTCAGCTGCTGCCTCGCCGGCCAGCACGCTCCGTGCTGTCGCGGGGCGCCTACGGGGTGTGAGCCATCCAAGAGCGGCCATGTCGTGAGCATAGCCAGTCGGTTCGGCCCTTCCCGACCTGCTGGGATGTCGCGGCGTGAACTCTCTGCCGCCGATCTGTTGAACGGGTGATTCCGGGCGTACCGGAGCAGGGGCGGAACAGGTCTTCTCCGGGCGCAGAATGAAGGCATGAGTGCCTTGCTGCGACGTACGAAGAAGAAGCCCGCGGAACGTGTGGTGACCCTGGTCGGGAAGCCCGGGTGTCACCTCTGTGACGACGCGAGGCAGGTGGTGCGGGAGGTGTGTGAGGAGACCGGCGCGTCCTGGGAGGAGAAGGACATCACCGTGGACGAGGAGCTGTACCGGGAGTACTGGGAGCAGATTCCGGTGGTGCTGATCGATGACGAACGGCACACGTTCTGGCGGGTGGATCCCGCGAGGCTGCGCGCGGCACTGCGCTCATGAGCGAAAGCCGGTTACCATCGTGGGCGTTTTGAGTGCTCTCGGGGGAGTGGCTGTGAGGAGTGTGTGCCGCTTTGCCCCCTTCGGGCCTGCAACGGGCTGATGCGATCCTTGGTTCCGGGATCGCGCGACGAATGTGCGTGACCCCGGTCACTTTGACCGGACAAAACGGACACTATCTTTGTGCACGTGTTCACAAAGACATAGCCTGCATTCGACGGGGCGGTCCTGGGAACTACGGCCGCCTGCAGCCCCGCTCATCCCGCAGGAGCACCGTGGCAACTGGCCGAACTCACCGACCGGCGACCCGTAGCCGAGGAATTCCCGAGGCCACCGTCGCCCGACTTCCGCTGTATCTGCGCGCACTGACCGCGCTCTCCGAGCGCTCGGTACCCACGGTCTCGTCCGAGGAACTCGCCGCGGCGGCGGGGGTCAACTCCGCCAAGCTGCGCAAGGACTTCAGCTACCTCGGCTCGTACGGCACGCGTGGTGTCGGCTACGACGTCGAGTATCTCGTGTACCAGATCTCCCGCGAACTCGGGCTCACCCAGGACTGGCCCGTCGTGATCGTCGGCATCGGTAACCTCGGCGCCGCGCTCGCCAACTACGGCGGCTTCGCCTCCCGCGGTTTCCGGGTTGCCGCGCTGATCGACGCCGACCCCGCGATGGCCGGAACGCCGGTCGCGGGCATTCCCGTCCAGCACGCCGACGAACTGGAGCAGATCGTCGGCGACAACGGCGTGTCGATCGGTGTCATCTCGACCCCGGCCGGTGCCGCGCAGCAGGTCTGCGACCGGCTCGTCGCCGCGGGCGTCACCTCCATCCTGAACTTCGCGCCGACCGTGCTGTCCGTTCCCGACGGCGTCGACGTCCGCAAGGTCGACCTCTCCATCGAGCTCCAGATCCTGGCCTTCCACGAGCAGCGCAAGGCCGGCGAGGACACCGCCGGGAGCAGCCCGGACCCGGCCGCGCCCCCGGTGCGCTCGGCCTCCACCGGACGGAAGGGACCCGACGGGGACATGCCCGCCGTGATGCCGGCATGAGTCTCCTTGTCGTAGGACTGAGCCACCGCAGCGCCCCGGTCTCCGTGCTGGAGCGGGCCTCGCTGTCCGCCGAGGCGCAGGCCAAGCTGCTCCAGGACACGCTCGCCGCGGAGCCCGCGGTCGAGGCCGCGGTGCTGGCCACCTGCAACCGCATCGAGCTGTACGCCGACGTGGACAAGTTCCACGCGGGCGTCGCCGAGCTGTCCACGCTCCTCGCCCAGCACAGCGGCGTCGGCCTGGACGAGCTCACTCCGTATCTCTATGTGCACTACGAGGACCGGGCCGTCCACCACCTCTTCTCGGTGGCGTGCGGGCTGGACTCGATGGTCGTCGGCGAGGGCCAGATCCTCGGCCAGATCAAGGACGCGCTGGCGCTGGGGCAGGAGCTCCACACCGCGGGACGGCTGCTGAACGACCTGTTCCAGCAGGCCCTGCGGGTCGGCAAGCGGGCCCACAGCGAGACCGGGATCGACCGGGCCGGGCAGTCGCTCGTCACCTTCGGCCTGGAGCAGCTCGCGGCCGGTGCGGACGTCGCCGGCTGGGCCGCGGGCAAGCGCGCCCTGGTGATCGGCGCGGGCTCGATGTCCTCGCTCGCCGCCGCCACCCTGGCCCGTACCGGTGTCGCCGAGATCGTCGTCGCCAACCGGACCCGGGCCCGCGCCGACCGGCTCGTCGAGATCCTGGTCCAGCCCTCCGGCACCGGCGTGGCCGCCCGTGCCGTGGAGATGGCCGCGGTCCGCGACGAACTGACACGTGCCGATGTCGTAGTCTCCTGCACCGGTGCGACCGGTCTCGTGCTGACCGCCGAGGCCGTCGCCGCCGCGCTCGGCCTGGACGTCGACGACGCCTTCGAGACGCCCGCCGCCACGCCCTCGGTGCCCGCCCCGGCCGACGCCGACCGGCATGCCGCCTGGGTGGAGAACGGCAGCGCCGGTGCGGTGCGCCGGGCGGCCCACCGGGCCACCGTGCCCGCCCAGGGCGCCGGCCCCGTACGCCTGGCCCTGCTCGACCTCGCCATGCCGCGCGACATCGACGGCGGGGCGGCCCGGCTCGACGGGGTGCGCCTCGTCGACATCGAGTCGCTCGCCGAGGCGTCCGCGGACGCCCCGATGGCCGCCGATGTGGACCAGGTGCGCACCATCGTCTCCGACGAGGTCGCCGCCTTCGGCGCCGCTCAGCGCGCCGCCCACATCACCCCGACCGTCGTCGCGCTGCGCACGATGGCCGCCGGAGTGGTCGCGGGCGAGATCGCGCGGCTCGACGGGCGCCTCCCCGACCTGGACGAGAAGCAGCGCGCCGAGATCTCGCAGACCGTGCGCCGCGTCGTCGACAAGCTCCTGCACGCGCCCACCGTGCGGGTCAAGCAGCTCGCCAGCGAGCCCGGCGGCGCCGGGTACGCCGATGCGCTGCGGGAACTCTTCGACCTCGACCCGCAGACGGTCGCAGCCGTCTCCCGGGCAGACCTGAACGACCCGAATCGAGGGCGGTCATGACCGACAACTCAACCCCGGTCGCGGGGGCCGACAAGCCGCTGAGGCTGGGCACCCGCCGCAGCAAGCTCGCCATGGCGCAGTCCGGCATGGTGGCCGAAGCGGTCAGCGAGGTGACCGGGCGCGCCGTCGAGCTCGTCGAGATCACCACGTACGGCGACATCTCCCGGGAGCACCTCGCGCAGATCGGCGGCACCGGTGTGTTCGTCGCGGCGCTGCGTGAGGCGCTGCTGCGCGGTGAGGTGGACTTCGCCGTCCACTCGCTCAAGGACCTGCCGACCGCGCAGCCCGAGGGCCTCGTGCTGGCCGCCGTGCCGGTGCGCGAGGACCCGCGCGACGCGCTGGTGGCGCGGGATGGGCTGACCTTCGGGCAGCTGCCGTCCGGTGCCCGCATCGGTACCGGCTCGCCGCGCCGCATGGCGCAGCTCAACGCGTACGCCCGTGACCACGGCCTCGACATCGAGACCGTGCCGATCCGGGGCAACGTCGATACGCGTATCGGATTTGTCCGGAGCGGTGAGCTGGACGCGGTGGTACTCGCCGCGGCCGGACTCAGCCGCCTCGGCCGGAGCGGTGAGGTGACCGACTTCCTGTCGGTCGACACCGTCCTGCCCGCTCCCGGTCAGGGAGCACTGGCGATCGAGTGCGCTGAGACCAGCGCCGACCTCGCCGCCGCGCTCGCCGAGCTCGACGACCCGTACACCCGGGCCGCCGTGACCGCCGAGCGTGCCCTGCTCGCCGCCCTGGAGGCCGGTTGCTCCGCACCTGTGGGTGCGCTGGCCGACCTCCTGGTCGACGGACAGGCTGTCAACGAACTGCGCCTGCGCGGTGTCGTCGGTTCCACCGACGGTTCCTCGCTGGTGCAGATGTCCACCACCGGTCCCGTTCCCACGTCGCAGGACGACGCGGCTGCCCTCGGTCGCGAGCTCGCGGCCGAGATGCTTGCCAAGGGTGCGGCCGGTCTTATGGGGGAGCGAGCACTTTGAGCCCCACCGGCCCCGCCGCATCCGACTTTCCGGCCCTGTCCGCACAAGGGCACGTCACCTTCCTCGGCGCCGGTCCCGGCGACCCGGGACTGCTGACTCTGCGCGCCGTCGAGGCGCTTGCGAGCGCGGACGTCCTTGTCGCCGAGCCGGACGTCCTCGGCGTCGTTCGCTGCCATGCGCGGGCAAGCGTAAGCACAGCTGAGCTGACGGTTGTTGACGCGCAGTCAGCAGCCGCCGGTGTTCCCGTTCTCAGGGACGCGGCCAATCTTGTCATGGAGGCGGTGAAGGGCGGCAGGCGGGTCGTCCGTGCCGTCTCGGGCGACCCGGGACTGGACGGGAACGCGGGGGCCGAGATGCTCGCCTGCGCCGCCGCCGGCATACCCTTCGAGGTCGTGCCGGGTGTTGCCAACGTTGTGGGTGTGCCCGCGTACGCCGGTGTGCCGCTGCGTGACGCGCAGGGCGCGGACGTCAGGTTCGTCGACGCCCGTACCGCGTCCGACCGCTGCTGGACCGAGGTCGGCGCGAGCGATGCCACGGCCGTCATCTCGACGACGCTCGACTCGGTGGCCGCGGCCGCCGGTGAGCTGGTCTCGGCGGGCCGCAAGCCCGACACCCCGCTGACCGTGACGGCCGCCGGTACGACGACCCGCCAGCGCACCTGGACGGCGACCCTCGGGACGATCGCCCAGGTCCTGAAACAGGCGAAGGTGCTGCCCTCCCCGGAGGGCCACCGGCCCGTCATAGCCGTGGTCGGTGAGCGCAGCTCCGCAGCACAGCGCGACCAGCTCGCGTGGTTCGAGTCCAAGCCGCTGTTCGGCTGGAAGGTGCTCGTGCCGCGCACCAAGGAGCAGTCCGCTTCGCTCTCCGACCAGCTTCGTTCCTACGGTGCCGTGCCGCACGAGGTCCCGACGATCGCCGTCGAGCCGCCCCGTACGCCCCAGCAGATGGAGCGCGCGGTCAAGGGTCTGGTCACGGGCCGTTACGAGTGGATCGCCTTCACCAGCGTCAACGCGGTGAAGGCCGTCCGGGAGAAGTTCGAGGAGTACGGGCTCGACGCCCGTGCCTTCGCCGGGATCAAGGTCGCGGCCGTGGGCGAGCAGACCGCCGCCGCGCTCGTCGACTTCGGTGTGAAGCCGGACCTGGTGCCGTCCGGTGAGCAGTCCGCCGCCGGTCTGCTGGAGGACTGGCCGCCGTACGACCCGGTCTTCGACCCGATCGACCGGGTCTTCCTGCCGCGCGCCGACATCGCCACCGAGACGCTGGTGGCCGGGCTCATCGAGCTCGGCTGGGAGGTCGACGACGTCACCGCGTACCGCACGGTCCGCGCCTCGCCGCCGCCCGCCGACACCCGCGAGGCGATCAAGGGCGGCGGCTTCGACGCGGTGCTCTTCACCTCGTCGTCGACCGTGCGGAATCTGGTCGGCATCGCGGGCAAGCCGCACAACGTGACGGTGATCGCGTGTATCGGCCCGGCGACGGCGAAGACCGCCGAGGAGCACGGCCTGCGGGTCGACGTCCTCTCCCCGGAGCCGTCGGTGCACAAGCTGGCCGAGGCCCTCGCCGAGTTCGGTGAGCGGCGCCGGGAGGCGGCGAAGGAGGCCGGCGATCCGGTGACGCGGCCGAGCGAGCGGCGTCCCGGCGCGCGGCGGCGTCGTACGACGACCTGATCCGCGCGGTCGGAGGGTGTGAGGGGTCCGGTTGCCACGGCGGCCGGGCCCCTGCCCGTTTCCGCTGTCTTTTTCCGGCACGGGTGTCGGTAAGACGCTGATGTGTACGGGTCTAATCTCGAAGGATGACTGTGTACGGAAACTTCCCCGGCTCCCGCCCCCGGCGGCTGCGGACGACCCCGACGATGCGGCGGATGGTCGCCGAGACACGGCTCGATGCGGCGAATCTGATCCTGCCCGCGTTCGTGCGCGAGGGCATCGACGCCCCGGTCGCCATCTCGACCATGCCCGGCGTGCAGCAGCACACCCTGGACACCCTGCGGAAGGCCGCCGTCGACGCGGTGTCGGCCGGGGTTTCCGGGATCATGCTCTTCGGTGTTCCCACGGACGAGAAGAAGGACGGCCGGGGCACGGCGGGCACCGACCCGGACGGCATCCTCCAGGCGGGGCTGCGCGCGGTGCGCGCGGAGGTCGGTGACGATCTCGTCGTCATGTCCGACCTGTGCCTGGACGAGTACACCGACCACGGCCACTGCGGTGTGCTGACCGAGGACGGCCGGGTCGACAACGACGCGACGCTGGAGCGGTACGCCGAGATGGCCCAGGTCCAGGCCGACGCGGGCGCCCATGTGGTGGGCCCCAGCGGCATGATGGACGGCCAGGTCGGTGTCGTCCGCGACGCGCTCGACCAGACGGGCCACGAGGACGTCTCGATCCTCGCCTACACCGTGAAGTACGCCTCGGCGTTCTACGGGCCGTTCCGCGAGGCGGTCGGCTCCTCGCTCAAGGGCGACCGCAGGACGTACCAGCAGGACCCGGCGAACGCCCGCGAGTCGCTGCGCGAGCTGGCGCTCGACCTCGAGGAGGGCGCCGACATGGTCATGGTGAAGCCGGCCGGTCCGTACCTCGACATCCTCGCGAAGGTCGCCGACTCGGTGGACGTGCCGGTCGCCGCGTACCAGATCAGCGGTGAGTTCGCGATGATCGAGGCCGCGGCGGAGAAGGGCTGGATCGACCGGGACGCGGCGATCATGGAGAGCCTGACCGGGATCCGGCGCGCGGGTGCGCAGATGATCCTGACGTACTGGGCGACGGAGGTCGCGCAGCGGCTGGGCCGCGCCTGAGGGCGCCTGGGGGCCTGTTCGGCGGATCATGTGAGAAGTGTGTGCGGGAGCCGGGAAGCAGGAACTTCCCGGCTCCCGCGCGTGTTGCGCAGGGCGACCTGATCGTTCGACGTGTGACGGCATGGCGGCGGTGCCGTCATCGGGAGAAGTGAGCAACTCATGGCCATGGTGGGCCTGTTCTGGATCACCGAGGGCGATGTGTACGTGGGCGCGAAGCCGTCCGGTCTGGCTCCGGGGGTGCGCCTGACCCTCGAGGGTGTGGTGGGCCTCGGCGACGGGCAGTCCGGCCTCCACCTGTGGGAGGACGTGCGCGCCCTGACGGTGCTGGGTGTCCCCGTGAAGTCCCTGGGGCGGCGGGTCGGCGTGGTCAAGGACATGGCTCTGGGCGCGGTGATGGACCTGGCTCTGCCACAGGGGCTGGGCCGGTCGGTCGCGGCCCCGCCGATGGTGACGCTGCGCGTGGAGTCGTCCGGGGCCGACAGCGAGTTGTCGGCCTACGCGGCCGCGGCCGCCGGCTACCCCCAGACAGAGGTCGACCTCTCCCGCGCCCTGCTGACCCGCCTCACGGAGGGCGCCGCGACGATGGCCACGACGCTGGCGGCGATGTCGGAGTGGGGCCGCACGTGGGAGGGCGGGTCGCCTCGGGGGACGGAGCGGGAGGAACTGCTGCGGGGGTGGGTGGGGCCTTAGGGTCTGCCGTTGCCAGGTCTGGACTTCGGGGCAGGCCCTGCTGGGCCTGCCCCTGTTCCATTCACCGCGCGGGCTTGTCCTGCCGGTCGTCAGGCCCGCTTGGAGCGGCGGCGGGCCACCACGACCAGGCCGGTGCCCGCGGCGAGGACCGCGGCGGTGCCGATGACCAGGGGGATGGTGCCCCTGCCGCCGGTCGAGGCCAGGTCGCCGTCCTTGCCGCCGGGCGCCGTGCTCTGCGACGGGGCCGGGGTGGCCGGTGCGGACTCGGACGGGTTGGTGGACGGGGTTCCGCTCGCCGGCGGCGTGGTCGCCGGAGTGGACGGGGTGCCGGTCACCGGCGGGGTGGTCCCGGGGGTGTTGCCCGGGGTCGGCGTGGTCGGCGGCGAGGTCTCGCCGGTCTCCGGGAGGCAGCCGGTGAAGGGGAAGTGGTGCGTCTCCGCGCCGCCCGAGCCGTGCAGCGAGGCGACCCACACCGAGCCGTTGACCGGGGCGCCGGTGCCCAGCTCCAGGTGCGCCCTGGGGGCCAGCACGCTGCCGGGCCAGGCGGCCTGGCTGCTCTTGGTGACGGTGGTGGCCTCGGGGAAGTTCCACAGCAGACGGGCGCGGACCTTGCCGTCGGAGGCGCTCTGGAGCTTGTCGTCCAGTACGTAGTCCTGGCCGCCGGAGAGGAAGAAGCCGGTGGTGCCGGCCTTGGCCATGTCGTACGTCGTGCCGCTGACGTTGACGACCGCGGTGGCGCCGGCGGGGACCTTGAGGTAGATGTCCCTGGCCTTCTCCAGCTGGCCGGCCGTCACCTGGAAGATGTTGCGGGTGGTGTTCCCGCCCTCCAGGGTGAGCTTGCTGCCCGTCAGTTCCACTTCGGTGCCGGTGGTCGCGGGTGCCTTCGCCAGCGCGGAGGAGTAGGCGCGGAGTTTGCCGAACTCGGCGTCGAAGTCGATCAGATCGGCGTTCTCGCTGAAGGTGCCGGAGTTCATTTCGAGGGCGCGGTCGCTGACCTTGCCGCCGACGACCGCGTTGCCCTTCATCACCGCGGTGACCGAACTGCCGTTGAGCAGGTCGCCGCGGACGACGAGCGACGCCCGGCCGGGCAGGGCGTCGACCTCCGCGGCCGTCAGCTCGTTGGCGGCGCTGAAGCCGCCGCGGAAGTCGGCGTTGCCACCTACGGCCACCGCGCCTTCCGCATCTGGGGTGTGGACGTCGTCACCGAGGACGAACTCGCCGTACTTTCCGGCGATCCCGAAGGCGTCGGTGGTGCAGCCCGCCGCGTCGGAGGCGGGCGTGGCCTGAGCGGCCGGGACGGCCGTGAGGCCGAGGACGAGGGCTCCGCCGAGCACTGCGGACGCGGCGGCGGCGGTTGCGGATATGCGCATGGGGCGTGTTTCTCCAGCGGAGGTGCTTGTGAAGATTCCGTGGCGGCTTCGGCCATGTTCTTCACACAATAGGAGATTGGTCAAGACCAATGCGCAGAGTGCTGCTCTGTCCGGTCGTCAGAGCGCGCTCTGTCCGGTCGTCGGTGTGCCGCTCTGTCCGGTTGTCGGTTCCGGCCCCATGTCGCTGTCGGTCCTTGGCCCACGCCGTTGTCGGCCCTCCGGCCCGTGGGCCTACTTCCCCGTGACGTAGGCGTTCCAGATCCGGAGCGGGAAGACATTGCCGCGCTCCGAATCGGGGCCGCCCACACCCTGCAATCCCAGCAGTTGAGGGGTGCCAGGCTTGTTGCGGAACATCGTGACGGCCGTGGTCAGCCCTTCGGTGTGGCCGATGAACCACGCCGACTTCATCCGGTCGTCCTCGCCGGTCCCGCCCGCCGAGAGGTCGTCGGCGGCCATGTTCCTGGTGAACGTGCCGGACTTCCCGTCCCGACCCAGCCGCGTCCAGGCCGCCATCCCCAGGGTGTTGTTCACATCGTTGGCCACCGAGGCGTCCATCGCGCGCCGCGGCTCGGGCTTCCCGAAGCCCTCGACCGCCTCGCCGTCCCGGGTCATCCTGGTCACCGAGTAGGGATCGGCCCTCATGCCCTCGTTGCTGAAGGCGGTGTACGCGTCCGCCATCCGGACCGCGCTCGGTGTGGAGGTGCCGAGGGGGAAGGACTTGTCCAGGCGGGCCAGGCTCTCCTCGTGCAGCCCGGCCGATACCGCCAGTTCCTTCACCTTCTCCAGCCCGATGTCCTTGCCGAGCATCACGAAGGTGGCGTTGGACGACTTGATCAGCGCATCGCGCAGCGGTGTCGGTGGCGTGACCATCGCCGGGCCGGCACCCGACGGGGCGGCGGGTACCGCGTACGGGCCGTCCTTGAGCAGCCGCCCCCCACTGTCGTAGCCGCTGTCCAGGGTGATCCCGTCGCCGTGCTGAAGGGCCGCGGCCAGCACGAAGGGCTTGAAGGCCGAGCCGACGGGGACGCCCGCGGTGTCGGCGTTGTTGGCGAAGTGGGTGACCGCGTCGGTTCCGCCGTACACCGCGACCACGGCCCCGTCGGACCGCACGGATGCGGCGCCGACCTCGACGTACTTGTCCTCAGGGCGCTTCTCGGGGGCGAGGTCGCGCCTGCGCACGCTGCGCACGGCCCGTTCCAGCTGCCCCACCCTGGCCTTGTCGAAGGTGGTGTGCACCCGGTATCCGCCCCGGAAGAGGTCCTTGTCGGTGAGGCCCGAACGCTTCTTGATGTACTTGTTGGCGATGTCGACGAGATAGCCGGTCTGGCCGCCGAGGCTGGTCGGCTTGGCGGCAGGCTTCGGCTCGGGGAACTTCTGGTACGCGGCCCGCTCGGCCTTCGTCATCGTGCCGATCTCCACCTGCCGGTCGAGGATCCACTCCCAGCGGTCGACGGCGCGTTCGTGGTTGCCCTTGCCGCCCGCGGGGTCGTACTGCTCCGCCCCCTTGAGCAGGGACGCGAGCAGCGCCGCCTGGCTGGGGTCGAGGTCCTTCGCGGGGATTCCGTAGTACGCGTTCGCCGCTGCCTGGATGCCGTAGGCGCCGCGGCCGAACCAACTGGTGTTCAGATACCCCTGGAGGATCTCCTTCTTGCTCTGCTTGTTGCTCAGCTTCAGCGAGATGAAGAATTCCTTGAACTTCCGGGTGGCCGACTGCTCCTGGCTGAGATAGGTGTTCTTCACGTACTGCTGGGTGATGGTGGAGCCGCCCTGCGTCTCACCGCCCGCGACGATGCTTACGGCCGCGCGGGCGATCCCCGTCGCCGATACCCCCGGGTCGGAGTAGAAGGTCTCGTTCTCGGCGGCGATGACCGCGTTCTCCACCGAACGGGGTATGTCGGCGAGCGTGACGTTCTGCCGGTTGACCGCGCCCACGCTCACCAACTGGCTCCCGTCCGCCCAGTAGTAGACGGTGCCCTGCTTGCGCGCCTCGTCGTTCTCGTCCGGGATGTCGACCGACGCGTACACCACGGCGAACAGGCCTGCCAGCGCGACGAGTCCGAGCATGACCCCGCTCAGCATCTGCCGCCACGAAGGGACCCAGCGACGCCAAGTACGTTTCCCCCGGCGGGGGTAGTCGATACCGAGTCCGCGATGGCGGAGCGCGCGGATCGGGCGTATCGCGCGGATGGGGCTTCGGGCCATGCTCAAGCTCCTCGTTCACCGTCCCGTACCGATGGCGCGGGATTGTGAGAGAAGACGTTCCGGATCGCGATCAGGTTGTCTCGGGGCCCATCCGGAGTGAGTGGTGCACTCGTATCGGACGGCCTTTCCGGATGAACGGTCCGTGATACCCGACTTTGTCGGCCGGTGTGGTGACCGGGGGCGGGCCCCGGGCCCGCTCAGGTGTTGCCCGCCTCTTTCAGGGCGGACCTCGCGCAGGCCTGGACGATGGGGTCCTCCTCGGAACCTCCGGCGGCGATCAGGGCCTCGGTGACCGCCGGGTCGCCCGAGGCGTAGGGGCCGAGCGCCATCGCCGCGTACTGGCGCACCAGATCCTCCTCGGGGTCGTTCAGCGCCGCCAGCAGCGCTCTGCCCGCGCGGTGGCGCAGGTCGAGGTCGGCCGGGGGCCACAGGCGCAGGAGCGTGGCCGCCTCGGTGCGGGCGAGGTCGTACTCCTGCGGGTCGGCGACGACGGTGGTGAGGAAGGCCACCACGTCGGCGTTGCCGCAGTCGTCGTCCAGTCGCGCGACGATCTCGCGCCTGCGGTCGCTCGTGGCGGGCAGGGCGTGGAACTCCTCGACGAGGCGGGCGAGGCGGGCGAGGCGGTCGGCGCGGGTGGCGCGGGCGGCGTCGTCCGGCGCCGGCTCGGGGTTCATGGGCGGTGCTCCTCCGCTGGAAGGCTCAGGGCCAGTTGATCAGGGTCATGAAGGCGACCCAGGTGAAGAACACGGTGGCGGGTGCGGCCACGGCGAGGCCGATCGCGGCCGGTGGCCTGCGCCTGGTGCACACCCAGCTCGCCACCAGGATGACCAGGGACAGCAGCAGGCCGCAGCAGGAGACCGTCCAGGCCGGACCGAAGCCGGCGTCGAAGCGGTCGGCATCCGCGTCCGAGCAGGAGTCGCAGGCCATGGGCGAGAGCATGCTGTACACGAGGGCGAAGAACGCGAGCGGGAGTGTGACGACCGTGGAGATCAGCGAGGCGACCCAGGTGTGCCGGGGGCTGTCCGGGCTGCCGGAGCCTTCCGGGCTTTCGGGGGTGCCGGGGGTGTCGTCCGTGATGTTGTCGGGCATGCGTGCGATTCAACCCGAGGCCCCGGTACGGCACATGAGTTGCCGTACCTACGGGACCCCTGGAGCCTCTCGCCTCTGAGTCGGCTCAGTCCCACCAGAACGACCAGGTCTCCTGCCCCAGCACCGCCTTCTCCGCGTAGATGTCCAGGTCGTACGGCGGGTTCTGGTTGATGTTGTCCGGGCAGAACGCGAAGTGCTCGGCGGCGACCGCCCGTGCCTCCGCGAGGGTGGTGGGCGGCCGCCCGACCGAGACCGTCAGGGTGTCGAAGCCCAGCACCACGACCCGTATGCCGAAGCGGTCCTCCCAGGAGCGGAGCACGGCAGAGAGCCGGGCCGTGTCCTCCTCGAAGTTGAGCGGGCCCGACCAGCCGATCGCCGCCGGTATGTCGGCGCTGCGCCGGGCCGGGACGAGCGCCATCCGCGAGCCGGGGTACCAGCCGTCCGGGCCGACGCACTCCTCGGCGATCGCGGCCGCCAGGTCGTCGGGGGTGTCCTGTCCCTCGGCGGCCGGGACGGGGGCCAGGCCCGGCCACTCGCCCTCGGCGGCGTCGAGCTCCTCGGGCGCGCAGTCCTCCCAGTACTCGCTGAGCACCTCCTCGGCGTCGTGGTCGCCGGGGTACGACATGCTGTCCGGGGTCAGGTCCCAGTCCTCGGGCCACTCGTCGCGTCTGCCGCCGTCTATCAGCACGGGAAGCAGCCCGACCGACCGTCCGGCCGCGCGCAGCGTGCGCCAGGTGCCGTGGGACGCGGGCTCGTCGGCGCACCAGAGCAACGGCTCGTGCCAGGTGCCGTCGATGGTGTCGTCCACCAGTGTGCCGGGCGGGAGTTGGAGCCCTGACGTGGCCAGGGACGGGAGCGGATTCGGGAGCGTCGCCATGACTACGACTCTAGGCGCGGCCACTGACAACGGCGGTCCGCCGCCAGTGGCCCGGGCCTCGGCTACGGAGCCGCGTGTACGACGACGAACGCGGTGCGCGCGGTGGTGCCGTCGGGCAGCGGAGCGTTCGCGGTGACATGGCCGATCGCCTGCTCCTCGGCGCCCCGGCCGTGGTGGAGGACGCGGTTGATGTGCAGGCACAGGCGGCGTCCGCCGGCGGCCGTCTCCACGACGACGTCCGTGCCCTGAGGGTCGTCGGTCACGGTCGTGGCGGCGATCTCCGCCTTGGTCCCGGCCTCCGCGAACCAGCCGGTCACGGACGGGTCGGGGGTGTCGCTCGTACTCTGCATCTGCGGCTCGGCCGCGCCGAGGAGCAGGGCGAACAGCTGGGCGACGACGACCGGGTCACGCGTTCCGTCGTACACCCAGCGCTGTCCCAGCACCCCGTGCTCGGTGGTGCCCATGAGTGCTTCGTCGGCGCCCGCGACCGGGGCTCCCCGGTAGCTGAACGGCACGTGGTACGTGACCGGTTCGGCCCCCGACGTGTCGGTGGCCACCATGAACTCGATCCCGACCTCGCCATCCGGGTCGTCCAGCCGGAACCCGCCGGTCCTGGCCAGCTCGGGCTGCTGTCCCGTGTCGCGGTACCAGGGCTGCTTCGGCAGCCAGGTGGTGAGGAGTTCCAGCTTGGTGGGCGTCAGGGTGGTGTGGTGGATGACAGCCATGGTGGTGGAGTTCCTCCTGCGGGTGGGTTCAGCCGATCTGCCGGTCGGCGGCGAAGCCGGCGAAGGCCGACCAGGTGGTGGGGGCGACGGTGAGCACGGGGCCGCCGGGGTTCTTGGAGTCGCGGATGTGGATGGCGGCGGTGTGGGCGGCGATCTCGACGCAGGCGCCGCCTTCGTCGCCGCTGTAGGTCGACTTGCGCCATTCGTAGGCGACTTCGAGGCACTGCCCGCCCTCGTCGCCGCTGTAGCTGGACTTGAACCACTCAAGTGCGGTGCTCATTGCTCTCCCAGCAGACGATCCAGCAGGCCCACGGTGGCCTCGGGGCTGAGGGCCTGGGCTCGCAGCATCGCATATCTGGGAGAGGATGCTGATCTCGTCGGGGGTGGAGACGAGCAGGCTGCCGCGTTGTGTCTCGGAGTAGTTGACGCGCTGGAAGTCCGGCGCATGTGCGCAGGCTGCGCAGTTGTTCCGCATGCCCCTCGTCGTCGAGGAGTTGGAGCATCAGGACCGGCTCCCAGACGACGAAGCTGATGGTCGGGGGGAGACGGCCGGTGGAGGATCTCCTGGCGTTCCAGGCGCGCCTCCGTCTGGATCGCCACCTTTTCCGCGCTGAAGGCCGGGACCCGGTTGCGGAACACCGCCTCGGCGTAGCCTCCAGTCTGGAGGAGACCCCGGTACGACCTGGTTGTCGTACCAGGAAAGCGCCAGCGCCTCCTGTTCCAGGTCCAAGTACTCCTCCGCCCACGCCGGGATCAGGTCGATCTCCGGCATCTGCGCCACTGCCGCCTTCAGCGCACCTTTGGTGTCCAGCCGTTCGTGCCACGTGTGCGCCCGAGTGACGCGCGTACGGCCCGTACAAGAAATCTGTACGGGTGCGCATGGGGTCAGGACCGGGGCTCGGGCGGGGTCCATTCGGCGGCCTCGCGAACCGTCGCGTCCGGATCCTGGGAGAGACGGTGGAGGAGTTCCGTGACGCCACGGGACGGCCAGTTCTCGATGGCCCACACAAGGGCCCGGCGGACCTTCGGGTCCGGGTGGTCCGCGAGGTGGGCCAGTTGCTCGGCCGGCCCGCGTCGGCGCATTCCGAACCAGTGCAGGGCCTGGACGAGTTGGTCGGGGTCGCCGGGGCTGCCCGCCGCGGCGATCCGGCGGAGGAGGACGGAACTCGCGGGGGCGGGGCCGTCGAGGGGGTGCGGGCGGCGTTGCCGCAGGCGCTGCGATCCGTACTCGCCGCGCACCCGGCAACCGAAGCAGGTGCAGGGAGCCCTGCCGTTGGAGTCGGGGAAGTACCGCCAGCCGGTGACCTGGCTGACCGCGCGGATGCGGTGCACCTCGCGCTTGGTGACCGTCCGGGGGACGAACACCTCCCAGCCGCGCGGGTCGTCCATGGCGGCGACACGGCGGACGGCCTCGGCGGCCGTGACGGTCGCGGGGTCGCGGTGGTAGCGGCCCACGGTGACGGACTCGTCGTCCGGCAGGCGTATGTGCACGGCGACGAGTCCGCGCGGGCCGCTGCGCCTGGACAGCTCGCGCAGCCACTGGTGGGTGAGGGTGTACGAGGGGAGTACGGGGAAGCAGTAGAGGCCCCGTGGCAATGAGTCGTCGCGGCCGTGGCTGATGGCCCGTATTCCGGAGCGGCGGACGCGTGCAGCGTTTGCCGCGGGTGTCAGGTGCACGAACATCGCCATGCAGGCGATGCTAACGAGGACGTGCGCGGCCGGACGAGGCGGCCGGGTTCCGGGTCCACGACCGGCCGGGTACCGGTTCTTTCCCGGGGCCCCCACGTACAGCGCCGAGCCCCATGGTTGCCTGGATCGAGCAATGGGCCGCCCGCCGATCGTCCTTGATCATCAAGAGTGCAGAATGGGTCGTATGTCGATGACGAACACCCCGAAAACGGCAATGGTCGACGATGCTGAGCAGATCGGCCGCATGCTGGCCAGTGCTTTTGACGACGACCCGATGATGCGTTGGTTCTTCCCCGAGGGCTCCTCCCGCGAGGAGGGAATGGCCCGCTACTTCAGCACGATCTTCACCCGGCAGTACGTCCGGCACGGTGTGTGCGAGCGCACCGGGGCGGCGGCCGCCTTCTGGGTGTCGCCGGAGGGCCAGGAGAAGGCCGTTCCCGACGCGGAGACCGTCCAGGAGCTGGAGGACATCCTCGGCGACCGGGCTCCGTTGTTCCGCGAGGCCGTACAGGCGGCGGCCGAGCACGGTCCGAAGGAGCCGCACTGGTACCTGGCGGTGGTCGGCGCGGACCCGGCCGCGCGTGGGCAGGGGCACGGAGCCGCACTGCTGCGCTCGGGCCTGGCCAAGGCCGACGCGGCGGGCCTGCCCGTCTACCTGGAGTCCTCCAAGCCGGACAACCTGCCCTTCTACGAGCACTTCGGCTTCACCGTGCTCGGCGAGGCGGAACTGCCGGGCGGCGGACCGAAGCTGTGGGCCATGCGGCGCGCTCCCCGTACGCCGGACGGCGTCTGAGGACCGTCGGACGTCGATCGACCCGCCGGGTGTGCCGGCGGGTCGATCGGAGTACCGGGTCAGTACGTGAGGGCGTCCGACATCTCGCTCTGCCAATAGGTGACGAAGCCGTTGTCGCCCCAGGAGGTGCCGGCGGGGAGCGTCAGCTCGGCCGCGGCGCCCGTGGAGCCCTGGTTGGCCTTGCCGGTGAAGTACACCGCGAGGTGGGTGCCCTTGTGCAGTTCCTGTCCGTCGGGCTCACCGGACAGCCCGATCGAGGCGTAGGCGGACTGGCCCGGCTCAAGGGTGACCACGGCCTGCGGGATGCTGTCGCGGAGGACCGGGAAGGCAGCCTGGGCGTCGTCGAACCGGAGCGCCGGGGCGTGGTAGGCGTAGCAGGGGCCGGAACCGGTGTTGGTCGCGGTGAGCAGCAGGTGGTTGATGGGGCGGCTCACCTTGGTGACGGTGACCTTGGTGTTCGAGCCGGTGCACGTGACGGGGGACTTGCTGCCGCTTCCGGTGGTGCCGGCGTCGCTCTTCCCGCCCTTGCTGCCGCCGGTGGAGCCCTTGGACGCGGTGGAGACGTTCTCGGCGGGGGCGTCGGCCTTGTCGCCGTCCGTCTTGTCGCCGTCGGTCTTCCCGGCGTCCTTGCCCGTGTCGGGGGTGGTGGTGGAGCTCGCCGCCGGAGCCGCCGCGCCCGCCTTGCCGTCGTTCCCGGTGTCGTCGCCGCTGCAAGCGGTGAGCGAGAGGGCGGCCAGGAGGGCGGTCGCGGCGAGGGCGGTGGTGCGGATGTGGTTGCGCATGGTGGTACTCCCCGTGTGTGGGCCGGTGATGTCGTTCGGTCAGTTGTGGCAGATCAGGACCATGACGATCGCGGTGGACACGATCACCACTCCGATGGCCACGGCATCGACGAGCTCGATGCGGAAGTGGATTCGCACTGCGTTGTCCCGGTGGTCGCTGCGGTGTGTCCACAGCTTGCGGGGCGTTGGATTCCGGCCGCAACGCCGAACAGCCCATTGGGGATGCTGGAATGGCTGCGCGTACTGTGACCTGGGCAGATTCCACGTCCCTGGAACGGTGTTCCGGGACGGACCAGGAGGGGGAACGCTGCAGTGGCGACGCCGGAGGCCGTGGAGTTCGCGGCTCTGCTGAAGGAACTGAAGGACCGTTCGGGACGCAGCTACGGGGTTCTCGCCGGGAGACTGCACGTCAGCACGTCGACGCTCCACCGGTACTGCAACGGTGACGCCGTGCCGAACGAGTACGCCCCGGTGGAACGCCTGGCGCGGTTGTGCGCGGCGACTCCGGAAGAGCTGGTGGAGCTGCACCGGCGGTGGATCGTGGCGGATGCGGCCCGGCGGCGCCCTGCCGCGGCGGCTCCTGCCCCGGCTCCGGCTCCTGCCGGTGTTCCTGCTCCCGGTGCTGCTCCTGCTTCCGATGCTGCTCCTGCTTCCGTTCCCGTTCCCGTTCCCGATCCTGCTCCTGCTCCTGCGGAGCCGGTGCGGGACGGAGTTTCGGACATGGTTTCCGGCTCGGGTCCGGAGGCGGTTCGTGGCTCCGAGGCCGGTGCCGGGACCGGGGCCGAGGCCGGGGATGGTGGCGACGCGTCCGAGCTCACGCCCGAACCCGCGAGCCCGGCCGGTCGGGCGGGACGGCCCCGGCGGTTCCTGGCCTCTGCGCGGGCGCGGGTGCTGCTCGCGGCCGTCGCCGTGGTCGCGCTGACCGTGCCGACCTCGATCGTCGTCAGCAATCTGTCGGGTACGGACAAGGACGACCTCAGCAACGTCCCCGCCGTGGACGCGAAGGACCCGGACGGGGCCGCGCGCGTCCGGCCCGGCGCCCCGAGCGTCACCGCCTCGCCCGGCGGGGCGAAGAAGTCGGGCAAACCCTTACCGTCCGGCTCGGCGACCGTCTCGTCCCCGCCGTCCGGCGGCGCCGCCGCCACGTCCGGGAAGCGCGGCACGGGAGCCGGGTCGGGTGGGCAGCAGAGCGGGGGCGTGCCGCTGGCCGCCACCATCAGCTCGTACAACTGGGAAGAGCCCTGCGGCCAGCACTACGTCCTGGACCAGAAGCCGGAGGACGTGCCTCCGCCGCCCTCGCCGCAGGACACCCGGGGCTGGGCCAGGGCGCTCGGCGGAGTGGACGGCGGCAGTATGCAGCTCGAACTGACCGTGCAGGGGAAGTCGGGACAGGCCGTAGTGCTGAGCGGACTGCATGTGCGGACGCTGTCCCGGAAGGCACCGCTGGCGTGGTCGGCGTACTCGATGGGCGAGGGCTGCGGGAGCGGCATCACCCCGCAGTCCTTCGACATCGACCTCGACGACAGCCAGCCGGCCCTCATCCCGGTGGCGGGGCAGCAGGGGGACGTGCGGGTGCCGCCGAAGAACTTCCCGTTCCAGGTGTCCTCCACCGACGTGGAGGTGTTCGACCTCAAGGCCCATGTCGAAGGGTACGACGTCAGCTGGTACCTGGAGCTGGACTGGAACAGCGGCGGCCGGAAGGGGACGCTGCGCATCGACGACGGCGGGAAGCCGTTCCGTACCAGCAGCATCCAGGCGCGGCCGAAGTACATGTACCGGTACGACACGGCCCAGTGGGTGACCAAGGAGTGGGACTAGCGTCCCTCGTGGCCACGGCCACCGGGCCGGTGCGTACGGACTGACTGACCGGCGTCCCGGTCAGAGGCGTCCTGGTCAGAGGCGCTCGGGGGTCCGGATGCCGAGCAGCTCCATGCCCTGGTGCAGGGTGCGGGCGGTGAGGTCCGAGAGGAAGAGGCGGTTCTCGGCCACATCGCCCGGCACCTCGGGCTTGAGCACCGGGCACAGGTCGTAGAACGTCGTGAAGAGCGACGACAGCTGGTAGAGGTACGAGGCCAGCTTGTGCGGCTCGTACGCGGCGGCGACCTCGGCCACGACCTCGGCGAACTGGTCCAGGTGCAGGGCCAGCGCGCGCTCGGCCGGGGTCAGCTCCAGCTCCGGGTGGGGCTGGGACTTCAGCTCGCCCGCGTTGCGCTTGATGGAACGGGACCGGACGTGCGCGTACTGGATGTAGACGCTGGTGTCGCCGGTCAGCGAGACCATCTGGTCCAGGTCGAACTTGTAGTCGCGGGCCGCCGACGTCGACAGGTCCGCGTACTTCACCGCGCCGATGCCGACCTCCGTGGCGCGCTCGGTGATCTCGTCCTCGGTGAGGTCCTTGGCCTTCTCGCGCACGACGGCGGACGCCCGGTCGATCGCCTCGTCCAGGAGGTCGGCCAGCCGGATCGTCTCGCCCTCACGGGTCTTGAACGGCTTGCCGTCCTTGCCGAGCACCGTGCCGAAGGGGAGGTGCACGGCCTTGACGTCCTCGTTCAGCCAGCCGGCCCGGCGGGCGGTCTCGAAGACCATCTTGAAGTGCAGGGCCTGCCGGGCGTCCACGACGTACAGCAGGGTGTTCGCCTTGAGGTTCTGCACCCGGTCGCGGATCGCGGAGAGGTCGGTCGCCGCGTAGCCGTAACCGCCGTTGGACTTCTTGACGATCAGGGGTGCCGGGTTGCCGTCCGGGCCCTTCACGTCGTCGAAGAACACGCAGAGCGCGCCCTCGGAGCGGACGGCGACGCCCGACTCCTCCAGGATGCGGCAGGTCTCCTCGAGCATGTCGTTGTAGCCGGACTCACCGACGATGTCGGCGTCCCGGATCTCCATGTCGAGCTTGTTGAAGACCGAGTAGAAGTAGATCTTCGACTCGTCGACGAAGCGCTGCCACATGGCGAGCGTCTCCTCGTCGCCGGCCTGGAGCGCCACGACGCGGTCCCGGGAGCGGGCCTTGAACTCCTCGTCGGAGTCGAAGAGCGCGCGGGACGCCTTGTAGAGCCGGTTCAGCGAGGACATGGCGGCCTCGCCCGCCGCCTCGCCGCCGGCGCTCTCGTGGGTGAGCTCGCCCGGGTGCTCGATCAGGTACTGGATGAGCATGCCGAACTGGGTGCCCCAGTCGCCGATGTGGTGCCTGCGGATCACGGACTCGCCCGTGAACTCCAGGATCTGCACCATCGCGTCACCGATCACGGCGGAACGCAGGTGGCCGACGTGCATCTCCTTGGCCACGTTCGGCTGCGCGTAGTCGATGACGGTCGTGCCCGCGGCGCTGTTGTACGGCACACCGAGCCGGCCCTCGTCGTCCGCGGCGCGCGCGGCGAGGGTCTCGATGATCGCCCGGTCGGCGAGCGTCACGTTGAGGAAGCCGGGGCCGGAGACCTCGATCTCCTTGATCAGACCGCCCGCCGGGATCGCGGCCGTGACCTTTGAGGCGAGCTCGCGCGGGTTGCCCTTGAGCTTCTTGGCGAGGGCCAGGATGCCGTTGGCCTGGAAGTCGGCCCGGTCGCTTCGTCGCAGCAGCGGGTCCGCGGTGCCGGCATCCGGCAGAGCTGCCGTCAGGGCGTCCGCCAGCTGCTGCTGGAGCGTGGAAGCGAGGGAATTGACCGAGCCGTGCTCAGGCATGGGACGGGCTGCCGTTTCCGTAGGAGTACAAGGGATCACGCCCAGTATTCCACGGGAGGTAAAGCCGTTTTCTTAGCGTGGGCCGCAAGCCGTTCCCGCGCGTGGGCCACGAGCCGTTTTCGAGCGCGGGCCGTAAGCCGTTTTCGCGCCGACGGCGGACCTGGGAGAATGGGCGGAGCCCCTATGAGTCCTGATGAGTCCCACAGGGTGTTCCTACGAGTCCTACAAGAGAGAAGGACGTGCAGACCGTGGCTCAGAGTCAGAGCAGCACCGAGGCCGACTGGGTCTCCCGCTTCGCGGACGATGTCATCGCCGAATCGGAGCGTCGTGCGCCTGGCAAACCGGTCGTCGTCGCGTCCGGCCTCTCCCCGTCGGGCCCGATCCACCTGGGCAACCTCCGCGAGGTCATGACCCCGCACCTGGTCGCCGACGAGATCCGCCGCCGCGGGTACACCGTCCGGCACCTGATCTCGTGGGACGACTACGACCGGTACCGCAAGGTCCCGAACGGCGTCCCGGGGATCGACGAGTCCTGGGCCGAGCACATCGGCAAGCCGCTGACCTCGGTGCCCGCCCCGGCCGGTTCCGCGTACCCGAACTGGGCCGAGCACTTCAAGGCCGCCATGACGGCCGCGCTGGACGACCTGGGTGTCGAGTACGACGGCATCAGCCAGACCGAGCAGTACACGGCGGGCGCCTACCGCGAGCAGATCCTGCACGCGATGAGGCACCGCGCCGACATCGACGCCGTCCTCGACCGGTACCGGACGAAGAAGGACCCGGCGGCCGCGGGCGCCAAGGGCGGCAAGAAGCCGCAGCAGCAGAAGAAGGTCGACGAGGCTGAGCTGGAGGCCGAGGCGGGCTCCGGCGCGGCGAGCGAGGACGACGGCAGCGGCGGTTCGGCCGGCTACTTCCCGTACAAGCCCTACTGCGGCAACTGCGAGAAGGACCTCACGGCCGTCACGTCGTACGACGACGACAGCACCGAGCTCAACTACACCTGCACGGCCTGCGGCTTCGCCGAGACGGTGCGCCTGAGCGAGTTCAACCGCGGCAAGCTGGTCTGGAAGGTCGACTGGCCGATGCGCTGGGCGTACGAGGGCGTGATCTTCGAGCCGAGCGGGGTGGACCACTCCTCGCCGGGCTCCTCGTTCGTCGTCGGCGGCCAGATCGTCCGCGAGATCTTCGACGGTGTGCAGCCGATCGGCCCGATGTACGCCTTCGTCGGCATCTCCGGCATGGCGAAGATGTCCTCCAGCAAGGGTGGCGTGCCGACCCCGGCCGACGCGCTGAAGATCATGGAGGCGCCGCTGCTGCGCTGGCTGTACGCGCGCCGCAAGCCCAACCAGTCCTTCAAGATCGCCTTCGACCAGGAGATCCAGCGGCTCTACGACGAGTGGGACTCGCTGGCGCGCAAGGTCGCCGACGGCTCGGTGCTGCCGGCCGACGCAGCCGCGTACGCGCGGGCCATCGGCACGGCCGCCGGTGAGCTGCCGAGCACGCCGCGCCCGCTGCCGTACCGGACGCTCGCGTCGGTCGTCGACATCACGGCCGGGCACGACGAGCAGACGCTGCGCATCCTGAGCGAGCTGGACCCGGAGAACCCGCTGACCTCGCTGGACGAGGCGCGGCCGCGTCTGGACCGCGCCGAGAACTGGATCACCAGCCAGGTACCGGCCGAGGCCCGCACGATCGTGCGCGACGAGCCGGACAAGGAGCTGCTCGGCTCGCTGGACGACCAGGGCCGCGAGTCGCTGCGGCTGCTCGTGGAGGGGCTGGACTCGCACTGGTCGCTGGACGGGCTCACCACGCTCGTCTACGGCGTGCCGAAGATCCTGGCGGGCCTGGAGCCGGACGCCAAGCCGACGCCCGAGCTGAAGGTCGCGCAGCGGTCGTTCTTCGCGCTGCTGTACCGGCTGCTGGTCAGCCGGGACACCGGGCCGCGGCTGCCCACGCTACTGCTGGCCGTGGGCGCCGAGCGGGTGCGCAGGCTGCTGGGCGCGTAGCGGTATTGGCCGTTGCGGCCGGTCCGGTTGTTCTGTGCGGTCCGGTTGTTCTGTACGGACGGAGGGCCGTCACCCGTGAATCGGGTGGCGGCCCTCCGTCGTTGCCGCTGCCGGGCGGGGCAGGGTGCGGCAGGGCGGGGAGGCTCTCAGGCGATGTGGTCCGCTTCGAGTTCGGCGTGGTAGCGGTTCTTGAACTCCGGCATCAGGCGTCGGATCAGCGCCGCGCTGCGCGGGTGCCTGACGTTGTGGCCGTCCGTGACGTGTATGTCCAGGGCGTCGACGCTCGGGTAGTCGTTGTGCTGGTTCACGAACGCGGCGAACACCTCGTACGCGATCGAGGCGAACTCCGCGTCCTCCTGCGCCCACTCGGCGGGGTCCGGCTCGGGCTCCTGCGGCTGTTCCCGGGCCTGTTCCGGGGCCTGCGGTTCCTGGAGCTGGAGCTGTTCCTGGAGCTGTTCCTGCTGGTGCTCCTCGGTGCGGGGGCCGGGGACGGCACCGATCGTGCCCACGTTGCCCAGGGGGCGGGTGCGGCCGCCGGGGCCCGACGGGACCATCACCGGGGCGGGCTCCAGGCCCTCCACGTACGCCGGGTCGTAGGCGCCCTCGTACGCGTCGTCCGGGACGTGGGCCGCCGCGAACCAGGGGCTCTCGTGCGAGCCGGGCCCTTCCTGGGGCCACTCCTCGGCGGCCCCGGGGCCGGCGGGGTGGTCGTGTTGCTGGTACTGCGGGCGCTGCGGCCCGTGTTGCAGGTGTTGCTGCCCCTGCTGGTGGTGCTCGTGCTGCTCCCGGCCCTGCTCGTGCTGCTGGGCGTACTGCTGCTCGGGGGCGTACGGCAGCTCGGGCTGGAGCTCGCCCGGTTCGACCTGGGCCGGGGCGGGGGCCGGGGGGAGCAGGGCGGGTTCGATGCCCGCGGCGGCGAGGCCGGCCGGGGCGGTCTCGGCCAGCGGGACGCCGTACTTCGCCAGGCGCAGCGGCATCAGGGACTCGACGGGGGCTTTGCGGCGCCAGTTGCGTCCGAAGCGGGCCTGGAGGCGGGCCTGGTAGATCAGCCGGTCCTGTTCGAGCTTGATGACCTGCTCGTAACTGCGGAGCTCCCAGAGCTTCATGCGGCGCCACAGTTTGAACGTGGGGACGGGGGAGAGCAGCCAGCGGGTGAGGCGGACGCCCTCCATGTGCTTGTCGGCCGTGATGTCGGCGATCCGGCCCACCGCGTGGCGGGCGGCCTCGACGGAGACCACGAACAGCACCGGGATGACGGCGTGCATGCCGACGCCGAGCGGGTCGGGCCAGGCCGCGGCGCCGTTGAAGGCGATCGTCGCGGCGGTCAGAAGCCAGGCGGTCTGGCGCAGCAGCGGGAACGGGATGCGCAGCCAGGTCAGCAGCAGGTCCAGGGCGAGCAGGACACAGATGCCCGCGTCGATGCCGATCGGGAAGACCAGTGAGAAGTCCCCGAAGCCCTTCTGGAGGGCGAGCTCGCGCACCGCCGCGTACGAACCCGCGAACCCGATCGCGGCGATGAGCACCGCTCCGGCGACCACGAGACCGATGAGTATCCGGTGGGTGCGTGTCAGCTGCATCGCGGCCACCCGCGTTCCCTCCCCGTTTCCCGTGTCCGACGTCATGTTCCGGCGTCGTGCTGTGACTTCTGGCGGGCACAGCCTGGCACACGAGGGCGCGGGGCGTTGCGCGGGGAGGGGCGAAGCCCGGTGCTCGGGGGAGCACCGGGCTTCGTGAAGCCGCTTCCGGGCCGGGCGTCGCCGGCCGGTCCGCCGGGCCGGGGCACGCGAGCCCGGCATGATCCAAACGAAAGACCCTAGTTCGTCTTCTTGACGGAGGACTTGCGGGCGGAGGTCTTCCGGTCCGTCGACTTCTTCTTGTCGCCGGTCTTGCTGTCCGAGGAGTCGGGGTCGTCCGCCTTGTCCGTGGTCTTGCCGCTCGGCGCGGTGGAGCCGGAGTCCGTGCCGGCGGCGACCGCGGCCACCGCTTCCTTGGCCGCCTTCTCGGCGCCCTTCAGGATGTCGCCGGCGGAGGGGGTCTTCGCGCCCGCGTAACCCGCACCGTTGTAGGTGAGGGTGATGACGACGTTCTCCGTACGGGTCACGACCGTCGCGTACTTGAAGTCCTCGCTGGTCTTGCTGAGGTCGTAGGCGACCGTGGTGGCCTGGTCCCCGATGCCGTCAGCCGGTGCTTCGGTGACCTTCTTGGCGCCCTCGGTCGCCTTCGCCTTGGAGACCTGCTTCGCGAAGTCCTGCTGCGCGCGCTTGGCGCCGCTGCCCAGGGCCGGGTCCGATTCGAAGCGGGTGAAGCCGACATCGAGCCAGCGGTACTGGGAGCCCTTCACGCCGTTGTCGTCGAGACCGTTCCAGGAGCAGCCCGCGCGGGAAGTGATGTCGCTGGACTTGGTGGCCGTGCCGTTCTTCGACTTCGCCGACGGAACCAGGGAAGTGACCGTCTTCTTGGTGATCGACTTGCAGGGGTCGGGCAGCGTCGCGAACTTCGCGGGCTCGACGGTCGGTTCCGCCTTCTTGCTCGCGCTCGGCGCCGTGGACGACGCGGACGAGTCCGATTCCTTCTTGTCGCCGGAGTCCGACGAGCAGCCGGCGACGACGAGCATCACCGGGACGGCGGCGCAGGCGAGTATGCGGGAGAGTCGCGGGGCTGAACGGTGCATGGTTCCTTCACTCGGGTGGCGCGGCGGGCGGGCTGCCAGATGGTCGGGCGGGGGGTCGGCCGGTGTTCCGGAGGGTTTTCCGGAGGGCCACGGTACGACGGACCGCGACCGGATGCCGCCTCGGCCGGAGGCCCGGTGGTCGCGGGCGACGTGGGCCAGGGGCGCCCGGGACGGCGTCATTCGCTGAACTCCTCGACCAGCTTCCGGGCCAGTGCCTGGGCCTTCTCCTGCAGTTCCTTGCTGTCGGGGACCACGGTGGAGACGGTCGGCTGCTCGGTGTACTCGACGGTCACGATGACGTTCGATGTGCGGAATACCACCTTCACCGTGCGGTGCTGTGCGGTGGAACCTGCCCGGGTGAGCAGATCGTCCAGAAATGCACTGTCACCGAGGTCTTCGAGGACGCGTGGCTGAAGGCTCTCGCCCGAAGCACCGGAGCCTTCGTCGGCTCCGTCAGTTCCGCCGGTCGCCGCGTCGGTGTGCTCGTCGCCGGTGTTCTTGTCCTCGGAGGTGGGGCCGGTCAGGGCGTGCGAGGTGGGGTCGGAGTCGTCGCCGGAGGTCTCGCCGGAAGTGGCCGGAGGTGTCTGCTTCTTCCCGCCCTTGCCCTCGTTGTCCTCCGTGTTCTCAGTGCTCTTCGTGGCGGCGGGGGTCGCGGAGGGGGAGGACAGGCCGGCGGCGGTCTCCTTCTTCGTGTACACCTCGCGGGCGCGGTCGTCGTCGCTCACCGTGGGGTCGTAGGACACGACGCGCTCGAAGTCGATGAACAGGCTGTGCGAGGAGGAAGAGTCCTCGGACTTCCAGTGACAGCCGACCCGGCGGTCGGTGTCGTAGGTGACGGAGGCGGTGCCCTCGAACACCTTTCTCTGTTGTTCCTCGGTGAGTTCGGCGGCACCCGGGAGCAGGTCCTTCAGCGTCGACGACTCGACGGCGCGGCAAGGCTCGGGAAGAGTGCGGTACTTGCCGGGCGCCGCGGCGGCGACGGTTTCCTCGCCGGGCTTGCTGTCGGCTGCGGAACCACCAGTTCCGGTGTCGGCGCTGCAGCCGACGACGAGCGCTGCCAGTAGCGCGGTGCCGGTTACGTAGGCCATTCGTCGCACGGTCCTGAGCTCCCTTCGTGCGAAAAACGGTTGCCGCCCGATGGCGACCGGTGGACACAATGTGTATCGCACGCGCCGCTGTGAATGCCGGTCGACCGACTCTTTTGCCGACCTTGGCACCGGTTTTGCGCTTTCAGACTTTTCGGGGGAATCGAGGAACTATGTCGTATGTAGAGGTGCCGGGGGCGAAGGTTCCCATCCGTATGTGGGCCGACCCGGCCTCGGTCGAGGACGTCGCGATGCAGCAGCTGCGCAATGTGTCCACGCTGCCCTGGATCAAGGGTCTCGCCGTCATGCCGGACGTCCATTTCGGCAAGGGCGCGACGGTCGGTTCGGTGATCGCGATGCACGGTGCGGTCTGTCCGGCGGCGGTCGGTGTGGACATCGGCTGTGGAATGTCCGCGGTGAAGACGTCCCTGACGGCCAATGACCTGCCGGGCGACCTGTCCGGGCTGCGGTCGAGGATCGAGCAGGCCATTCCGGTGGGCCGGGGCATGCATGACGAGGCCGTGGAGCCCGACCGGCTGTACGGCTTCCGGGCGCCGGGCTGGGACGACTTCTGGGGGCGGTTCGATGGAGTGGCCGATGCGGTCAAGTTCCGTCAGGAACGTGCCACGAAGCAGATGGGGACGCTCGGATCGGGCAACCACTTCATCGAGTTCTGCCTCGACGAGGCGGGTTCGGTCTGGCTGATGCTGCACTCCGGATCGCGGAACATCGGCAAGGAACTGGCCGACTTCCACATCGGGCAGGCGCAGAAGCTGCCGCACAACCAGGACCTGATCGACCGGGACCTGGCGGTCTTCATCGCCGACACCCCGGAGATGGCGGCGTACCGGAACGACCTGTTCTGGGCGCAGGAGTACGCGAAGCACAACCGGGCCATCATGATGGCGCTCTTCCAGAACGTGGTCCGCAAGGAGTTCAAGAAGGCCAAGGTGACCTTCGAGCCGGTCATCTCCTGCCACCACAACTACGTGGCGGAGGAGCGGTACGAGGGGATGGACCTGCTGGTCACGCGGAAGGGCGCGATCCGTGCGGGTTCCGGGGACTTCGGGATCATCCCGGGTTCGATGGGCACCGGTTCGTACATCGTGAAGGGGCTCGGGAACGAGAAGTCGTTCAACTCGGCCTCGCACGGCGCGGGTCGGAAGATGAGCCGGAACGCCGCGAAGCGGCGCTTCTCGACGCGCGACCTGGAGGATCAGACACTGGGCGTGGAGTGCCGTAAGGACTCCGGTGTCGTGGACGAGATTCCGGGCGCGTACAAGCCGATCGAGAAGGTCATCGAGCAGCAGCGGGACCTGGTGGAGGTCGTCGCCAAGCTCAAGCAGATCGTGTGTGTGAAGGGCTGAATTCAGGTCTTCGCACACGGAGGACGAAGGGTCCCGGGACGCGGGTGGTGTCCCGGGACCCTTCCTGTTCGGCTTCTGCCTGCCTCTGTGGGGGGCGGTCCTGTCCGGTCAGGACCTGTTCGGTCGGGCCCTGTGGGGTGCGGCCTTGTCCGGTCGGGCCTTGTCTGGTCGGGCTCTGTTCGGTCGGGCCCTCGTCGGTCGGGCGGTGTCCGGCCGAGCCCTCGCCGGTCAGGCGGTGCGGTGGACCTTGGAGTTGGATGCCTGGGCGCGGGGGCGGACTACCAGGAGGTCGATGTTGACGTGGCTGGGCCGGGTGACGGCCCAGGAGATGGTGTCGGCCACGTCGTCGGCGGTGAGGGGGGCGTCGACGCCCGCGTACACCTTGGCGGCCTTCTCGGTGTCGCCGCGGAAGCGCGTGGTGGCGAACTCCTCGGTCTTGACCATGCCGGGGGCGACCTCGATGACGCGGACCGGGGTGCCGACGATCTCCAGGCGGAGGGTCTCGGCCAGGACGTGCTCGCCGTGCTTGGCGGCCACGTAACCGCCGCCGCCCTCGTACGTGGAGAGGCCCGCGGTGGAGGAGAGGATCACCACCGTGCCGTCGCCGCTCGCGGTGAGGGCGGGGAGCAGGGCCTGGGTGACGTTGAGCGTGCCGATGACGTTGGTCTCGTACATCTGGCGCCAGTCGGCGGGGTCACCGCTGGCGACGGGGTCGGCCCCGAGCGCGCCTCCCGCGTTGTTGACGAGCACGGCGAGGGAGCGGAACGCCGTGGCGAACTCGTCCACCGCATCGCGGTCGGTGACGTCCAGCGCGTAAGCCGTGGCCTGGTGGCCCGCCTCGTTGATCTCGGCGGCGAGCGCCTCGATGCGGTCCTTGCGGCGGGCGGTCACCACGACGCGGTAGCCGGCGGCGGCGAGCTGTCGGGCGGTCGCGGCACCGATGCCGCTGCTCGCTCCGGTGATGACGGCGATCGGGGTGGCGGCCATGGCGGACTCCTCGGACAGCTGATCGGTACGGGGGTCAGGATAGGCAGGTGCGAGGTGGCGCCGGGCGGTGCGGGGTGTGGTGGGGCGGCGTGAGGTGGCGCCGGGCGGTGCGGGGTGGGGTGGGTGATGTGGGGTGGAGCCGGGTGTGGTGTGGGGTCAGTGGCTGCGGGGGGCGTACATGATGACCGCCATGCCGGCCAGGCAGATCAGCGCGCCGGTCGCGTCCCAGCGGTCGGGGCGGTAGCCGTCGGCGACCATGCCCCAGGCGATCGAGCCGGCGACGAAGACCCCGCCGTACGCCGCGAGGATGCGGCCGAACTCGCCGTCCGGCTGGAGCGTGGCGACGAAGCCGTAGGCACCCAGCGCGATGACGCCCGCCCCGATCCAGATCCAGCCCCGGTGCTCGCGTACTCCCTGCCAGACCAGCCAGGCGCCCCCGATCTCGAAAAGCGCGGCGACGACGAACAGAGCAACGGATCGGGCGATCGACATGGGGCCAGCGTGTCATGTGAAGGGAAAGGCTCGCCGAACCGGTCGGTAAATAAGGATGATTCAGGGCGATCTGTATCTTCGGGACATGGTAGTGAGGCATAGAGCTGCACGAGTCGTCTCGGCGACGGGGATGCTGGCCGGGAGTGTGGTGCTGGGGGCGGGGGTCGCGGTCGCCGCGCCCTCCGATCTCCATGGGTCCTTCGTGGCCATCGCGCCCGAGGCCGATGTGTCGCACCACGGGCATGTCCTGCTGTGGGGTGCGGGGCTCAAGGTCCGGGTGCGGACCGAGAACCACGGCCCGTCGAGCCTGTCGGGTGTGACCGTGCGTGTGCGGACATCGGTGGCGCTCGCCGGACGGCAGGAGCTTCCGCAGAGCTGTCTGCAGGCCGACCGGCGGACCGTGCTGTGCCGGACGGGCGGCCTGCGAGCCGACGGGGCGCAGGAGCGGCGGCTCGCACTCGAACTGCGGCTTGCGGCACGGCCGGACGAGGTTGTCGTGCGGGTCGACACGCAGTGGAACGGCGGAGCGACCGACCGGAACCCTAGGAACAACGACCACGAGGTGCTCGCCCCGGCCACCGGGGACGAGTACGTGTTCTGACCCCCGGCCGGTGGGGCCGGTGGGGTGGGCGCTGTGCTCATCGGGACTGGTGGGGGTGGACGCTGTGCTCAATCGGATTGGTGAAGCGGGCTCCGTGCTTGTCGGGGCCAGCCCGGTGGCCGGCGTGCTCATCGGGCGAGTGCGGCCTGCAGGGCCGCCGGGTCGGCGTGGTCGCTCGCCCAGGCGATGTAGCCGTCGGGCCGGACGAGCAGGGTGGTGGTGCGGTCGCCCTGCCAGTGGGCGTGCACCAGCGGGGCCGGTGATGCCGGAGTGGCGGCGCAGGCAGGGGTGACCAGGACGAACGCGCCGTCGCGCAGCAGCTGGTGCAGGCGGCCCTCGCGCAGGCTCAGGTCGGGGGCGCGCTTCGCGGTCAGGGGATGCGCGCCACGTGGGGCGTGGTAGGAGATGGCGATGCCGGAGACCATGCCGATGGCCTTGTCGGAGGCGGGCCGGATGGTGGCCAGTGCCTTGGCCGTTATGGTCCTGACCGTCCGCTGGAGCGGGGTGCGGGCCATGGCGAGGCGGACGAGCGCGCCGCTGCTGCGGAGCACGCTCGCGCCCACCGGGTGCCGTTCGGCGTGATAGCTGTCGAGGAGCGCCTCCGGGTCGGCGGTCTGCCCCCGCAGCACGGCGGCGAGCTTCCAGGAGAGGTTGGCGGCGTCCTGGAGGCCGGTGTTCATCCCCTGGCCGCCCGCGGGGGAGTGGACGTGGGCGGCGTCCCCGGCGAGGAAGACCCGGCCGGTCCGGTAGGAGGGCACCTGGCGTTCGTCGCTGTGGAAGCGGGAGATCCAGCGGGCGTCGTGCATGCCGAAGTCGGAGCCGAGGGCGACGCGGCAGATCTCGCGCAGCTCGTCGAGGTCTACGGGGTCGCTGTCGGCGGCCTGGCGCGTGCGGTCCCACCCCATCACGCGGTACCAGTCGTCGCCGAAGGGGGCGATGAAGGCGAAGGCGTCTCCGCCGCCGCTGACCGTCAGGGTGTCGGAGGGCTTCTCGGTGAGCCGGACGTCTGCGAGGACGATCGACCGGATCACGGATTTGCCGGGGAAGGGAAGCCCGAGCGCCTGGCGCACGGAGCTGCGCATCCCGTCGGTGCCGACGAGGTAGCGGGCGGCGAGGGTGGTCCGGCTGCCGTCCGGCTCGCGCAGCTCGGCGGTGACGGACTCCGATGCGGGGCTCTGGTGGAGCGCGGTCAGCTCCGTGTCGTGCCGGAAGCGGACGCCGGCGGTGCGGGCACGGCGCTCCAGCAGCCGCTCCACCTCGTACTGCGGGGTGATCAGCACGAACGGGAAGCGGGTGTGCAGCCGGGAGAGGTCGAGCGAGAGCTTCCCGAAGAAGCGCAGGGAGTCGAGGGGTGTGCCCGTCTTGATCAGCTCGTCGGCCAGGCCGCGGCTGTCGAGCAGTTCGAGCGTGCGGGCGTGCACGGCGAAGGCGCGCGTCATGTTGCTGGTCCTGCGCGGGCGGCGCTCCACGAGCGTGACGGAGACGCCCAGGGCGGCGAGATCCCCTGCCAGTAGCAGGCCGGTGGGGCCCGCGCCCGCGATGAGTACGTCGACGGTCTCGGGTGCGGTGCTCGGGGTGGTGGTCATGGCTGCCTCCTGGGCCCGTTCATCAGCTGTCACCTTGGTGCCGACAAAAGTTGGTCAACGAGTGTTGGTCAACAGGTGTTGGTCAACGCTCGTTGGCAACGGTAACCCCGGCGCGACTGGCATGTCAACGTCTGTTGGCCTACATTTGTTGGCATGACAGAGCCCGTTGCCGTGCCCCGCCGTTCCGATGCGACCAAGGCCGCGATCCTCGATGCCGCACGCGAGCGGTTCGCCGCCGACGGGTACGAGCGCGCCACCATCCGCGCCATCGCCCGTGACGCGAACATCGACCCGTCGATGGTCATGCGCTACTACGGCAACAAGGAGGGGCTGTTCGTCGCCGCTTCCGCGATCGACCTGCGGATACCCGAGCTGGGAGCGTTGCCGGGCAAGCACGTGGGCGCCGTGCTCGTCGGGCATTTCCTGGACCGCTGGGAGGGCGACGACGTCCTCACGGGCATGCTCAGGGTCAGCGTCACCAACGAAGCGGGCGCGGAACGGATGAGGACGATCTTCGCCGAGCAGATCGGCGCGGTCACGACCGGGGTCTGTCCCGTCCCGGCCGAAGCGGCCCACCGTGCGGTGCTCGTCGCCTCGCAGATACTGGGGATGGCGCTCGCGCGCTATGTGCTGCGGTTCGGGCCCGCCGTCGAGATGTCGCGCGAGGAAGTGACCGCCTGGCTCGCACCCACCGTCCAGCGCTACTTGACCGCCGAGAAGCCGTAGCCCGACCGGGGCGCCCTGAACGGGGCCGGTCTGGGCGGGTCCGGCCCGGGCGTGGGCGTCCTGAGCGGGGGCCGGTCTGAGCGGGGGGCCGGCCCGATCAGGGCTGGTCCGAGCGGGCGGGCAGGCGTTGTCCGCTCCGTACACTCTCTGCATGTCGCAGAAGTCCCAGCTCGGCCGCGGTGCGCTGATGGCCGAGCTGACCGTCGAGTCACGCCGCTACATGGCCGCCTACGCGCTCTTCAACCAGGCCGTCGCGGACCATCTGCGGCTCCACCCGACCGATCTCCAGTGCCTCAACCTGCTCGGCCTGGAGGCGGGACCGGTCACCACGGGCCGCATCGCGGAGCTGACCGGGCTGACCACGGGGTCGGCGACCCGGCTGGTCGACCGGCTGGAGCGGGGCGGGTACGTGAAGCGCGAGCGGGACACCGTCGACCGCCGACGGGTGCTCGTCGCGACCGTCCCGGAGCGGATGTCGGAGATCGGTGCGGTGTGGGAGCGGCTGAACGGGGCTTGGACGGCGATGTTCGAGGCGTACGACGACGACGAAGTGGCCCTGCTCATCACTCACATGCGGCGGACGGTCGAGCTGAGCGCAGTACAGATCGAGGCGTTGCGGGAGGCCGGCGGCGCGTGACGGCCGACAGTGGCGCGCGACGGCCGGCGGCGGCGTGTGACGGTCGGCAGCGGGCTCGACGGGGGCCGGAAACGGCCCGATGCCCGGTCTACGCGCCGTCCGCCGACGTGGGCGCGAATTCCTGAAGGGCCTTGGTGACGATCGCTTCCAGATGTGAGTGGTGAGCGCCCCGCCAGTAGACGCGGTCGCACACCGTGCACTGCGCGAAGACGTCGTACGAGTGCCGGGTGCCGTGTTCCAGCTGGTCGCTGACCGTGTCCTTGTCGGCTGCCTTCAGCGAGCCGTTGCAGGCGGTGCACCTGGTCCACGGCGAGAGGTGCGGGGCGAACCGCTCCAGCACATCGCGGAGTTGGTCCTCCGGGCGGTCGCTGTAGACGTACGCCCCGGCCCAGATCTCCCGCCGGTGCAGCAGCCCGCGGTCCCGTGAGAGCAGTACGCGCCGCTCCTGTGCCGACCGGGCGGCCAGCGCGGGATCGCCGATGTCCTCGCTCTCGTACGCCGCGTCGACGCCCAGCAGCCGCAGCCGCCGGGCGAGCGTGCCGAGGTGGACATCGAGCAGGAACCGCAGGGGCGCGCCCGGCACCCGCTGGGGGCGTTCCACGGCACGCACCTCGACCAGTTCACCGGCCCCCGGGATGTGCGAGACCGGTACGGACCGGCCGTCGACCAGGATCTGTCCGGCCTCGGTGAGCGGGATACCGAGCGATTCCACGACATGGCCGAGGGTGGAGGAGCCGTCCGTGGTCACGGCCGTGCTCCCCTTGCGGCGTTCATGCGCGACGAAAAGCCGCAGCTCGGGGGCGACTTCGAGGTGGATCTCCGGTCCGTTCACCTCGCCAGGATGTCATCGGCCGGGGTGCGCCAGCCAGGGGGTTTCGGCAGTACGGGCGAGCCGGACGCGTAACCGGCGCGCCGGACGTGCCGCGCCGGGGGCCGGACGTGCAAGGGGCGGACGCGTATCCGGTGTGCCCGGACGTGCCGGGCCCGGACGCGTAACCGGTGCGCTGGACGTGCCGGGCCCGGTCGCGCCGGGTGCGTCGCGCGCTCAGGGGCGGAAGGCGGCGGCGTTCTCCTCGGCCCAGGCGGCGAAGGTGCGGGCCGGGTGCCCGGTCAGCTTCTCGACGTCGCCGGTCACCTCGTCCGGGACGCCGTCCGAAGCGGCCGAGTACGCGAGCAGCGCGTCGGCGAACGGCTCGGGCAGGAAGGCGGCCACGGACTCCTTCCAAGCCGCTCCGGTCACGGTGTTGATGGCGATGGGGCGGCCGGATGCCGCCGCCAGCAGGCCGACCCGCTCGGCGGCGGTCAGCGATTCGGGGCCGGTCAGGTGGTACGCCCCGCCCTGGAGGCGAGGGTCGGTGAGCACGGCGAGTGCGGCCTCGGCGATGTCCGCTGAATCGATGGGGCTGCTGTGGCTGTTGGGGTAGGGGAGGTCGACGGAGCCGTGGGCCCGTACCGACTGCGCCCACTGGTACGCATTGCTGGCGAAGGTCCCCGGGCGCAGCAGTGTCGTGGTGAGGGGCGAGGCGATCAGGGCCTGCTCCACCGCGTGGTGGGAGGCGGCGATCGGGTTGCCCTGGACGTCCGGGGCCAGGACCGAACTGGAGGAGAGCAGCACGATGTGGCCGACTCCGGCTGTCTCGGCCGCCGACAGGAAGGCGTCGATACCGGACGGTTCGGCGTAGAGGAAGACGGAATCGACGCCGTCGAGAGCGGCCCCGAAGGTGGCCGGATCGCCGAGATCGCAGGCCACGACGGGCACACCGGCGGGCAGTGCGGTGGCCATGGCGGCGAGGTCCTCGGGGGTGCGCGAGGCCGCACGGACGGCGTGGCCGTCGCGGTGCAGCAGCGAGACGAGCGTGGAGCCGATACGGCCCCGGCACCCGGTGACGAGAGTGAGCATGGCGGAGGAGTCCCCTCTATGGATATGGCGGATCTGCGGATTCGGCGGATCTGCGGATACGGCGGTCTGCGGGCATGCGGGCTCGCGGACCCGCATGCCCGCGGACCTGCGGGCATGCCCATCTGCAGGCATGGCAGATATGGCTGCGACATGCATAAGCTGCGTGACGCAGATAAATATCCAGGGGCAGGACCCGGCCGTCAAACGCTTTCGAGGTCGAGTCGCCAGTCGTTGGTCAGCAGCGCATGGCCGGGCGGGTACTCGAAGTCGCACTCGCCGACCAGGGTGAAGCCCGCCTTGCGGCACACCGCGTTCGACGCGCCGTTCCCCACGGACGGATAGGCGTGCAGGAAACGGTGCTTGCGCTCGGCGCGGGCCTGCTCGACCACTGCCGTCGTCGCGACCGTGGCGATGCCCAGGCCCTGGAACCCGGGGAGGACGGCCCACCCGGTCTCGTACACCTCCTGGCCCTGCCAGCTCCGCTCCCAGAAGCCGATCGTGCCCACGGCACCGGCACCGGAATCAGCGCCGGCACCGGCACCGGAATCAGCGCCGGCACCGGCACCGGAATCAGCACCGGCACCGTCCGTCAGGGAGATGCGGAACATCCTGCCCCGGCCCGTGCGGTCCGCGCTCAGCTCCATGTAGCGCTCGTGACGCGCTATGAGCTGCTCCTCCGTCTCGGGTCCGCCCAAGTGGTCCATCAACTCCGGTGCGTTGGCGCGGCGGAGCAGCTCCAGGTCTCCATCCGACCAGGCCTCGACCCGTACGGACGATGAAGCGGTGCGTTCCATGCCGGAACTGTAGGGCGCCGCACTGACAACCGGCGGTCAGTGCGGCGCGAACGCCGTCGGTGGCACGCCGACCGTGGCGGTGAAGTCCCTGATCAGATGGGCCTGGTCGCTGTAACCGAGCTCCGCCGCGAGTGCCGCCCAGTCCACCTGCGGGTCTGACTCGGCCCGCTCCAGCGCCTCGTGGATGCGGTAGCGGAGGATGACCCATTTGGGGCCGACGCCGACGTACGCGGCGAAGAGCCGCTGCAGCGAGCGCGGCGACAGCCCCGCCGCGCGGGCGAGTTCGTCGACGCGGCGCACCGTGCGGTCCGTGCGCACCAGGTCGGCCAGGGCGATCGCGCGTTCGGCCTGCGGATCGGGTTCCGGGCCGAGCGCCAGCAGGTACCGGTCGAGCGCCGCCACCCGCGCGTCCTCGTCCGCCGGGCCGAGGATGTCGGACGGCGGGGCGGGCGGGGTGAACACCTCGTCGGCGGGGAGCCGCCGCCCCGTCCATTCCGCGACCGGCCGGTCCGGTACGAACGGCCGGAAGCCGCCGGGCCGGAACTTCACCCCGCAGACCCGGCCCCGGCGCTCCAGTTTCTGCGTGAAGAGCTCCAGCCCGATGCCCGAGACCTCCACGAACCCGGCGGGGCCGGGCCGGGCCGTGCCGTCGTCCTGCTCGAACCGCTGGAAGACCAGGTTCACGGACGGGTGCGGCACCACATGGGAGGCGTACGGCTGGGACAGGTCCCAGTCGATGAGCCAGTAGTGGTCGACGTACGGCCGCAGTCCGGCGGCGGGTTCACGGCGGCGGAAACGCACCTGGGCGAAGAGTTCGGGGGCGTCGACGATGCCCCGGGTGTCGCGTCGAGGACCGGCCATGGCGGCGATCCTATGATCTGCGGACCGCGTGGCGTGGACGATGTCGCGTTTCTTCAAGCGCCCGCCCGACCGGTCGTGCATCGTCGAACGATGACGAAGATCAGTGAGTTGCTGGATACGGCCGTCGGACCGGCCGTGGCCGTGCTGGACGGGATCGAAGACAACAGCCTCGGCGCGCCCACGCCGTGCGCGGAGTACGACGTACGGGGCCTGATCAACCATCTCTTCCAAGTGATCGTCAACTTCCAGGCCCTGGCGGCCAGGCAGGAGGCCGACTTCGGTACGACGCCGGACGTCGTCACCGGGGACTGGCGGGCCCGCTTCGGCGAGGAGGCCGCGGCGCTGGTGGCGGCCTGGGCCGTGCCCGGCGCGGACGAGGGGACCACGGGGGCCATGGGGCTTCCGGCCAGGACCGTCGGGAACATGGTGCTGGGCGATCTGACCGTCCACGCCTGGGACCTGGCGCGGGCCACCGGCCAGGAGTTCACCCCGGACGAGTCCGTACTGGGCGAGATCGGTCCCGCGCTGGCCGCGATGGCCCCGATGGCCAGGGAGGCGAAGGTGTTCGGCGAGCCGCACCCCGTGCCGGACGGGGCCAGCCCGTTCGACGAGGTGCTCGCTCTGACCGGCCGGGATCCCGGTTGGCGGCCGGACGCCGCCTGACGCCGGCGGCCGGAGGGCGGAGGTCGGGGGACCCGCCCTCCGGGGCCCGAGGGGTGTCGTGGAGGCCGTCCAGCCTGGTGCACGCGCCGTCCACGACGCCCTCGGCATCCACCAGCATCGCGCGCTCGGCCAGCCGGGCCGCCCGATGGGGATACGGGGACGGGGGCGCGGGGCGTCGCCGCCACCAGCTCTCGCACGCCGCGTAGATGCCGACGGCGAAGACCAGTACGGGGATGGACAGGGCCAGCAGGGTGTCGCCCACGACAGACCTCCTCGCACACACGGGACCAAGGCAGGTCTCTTCCGTATCGGCAGGTTCACCGGGTCGGCTGAACATCACTCTTCGGCCGATGAGCGGCCAATGAGCGGCCAATGAGCGGTCGGCGAGCAGTCGATGAGCGGAATGCGTGGCCGGAAACGGGTGCGCGAGGCGGCCCGCCGGGCCTGCCGGCTCCAGGCACCCCCTGCGTCGAGCCGGGCCCACCGGCTCACACACGCACTGCGTCGAGCCGGGTCTACCGGCTCCACACATGCACTGCGTCGCCCGAATCCGACACCGTGTACCAGGTCCCGTCGCCGAGGACCGTGGGCGCGCCGGATATCGGGAACGGGTACGCGACCTGCGCGGCCACCCGCAATTCCGCCCCGGCCGTGCTCACCAGCCAGTGGCGCTGCTCGCCGTACTCCGCGTCCCGCTCCGCCGTACCGGCGATGAGGGTCTCCTCGTCGAGGAAGCCGCACTCGTAGTCCCAGAGCGTCTCGTCGGCGTCCCGGTCGTCGGGATCGGCCTCGGGGTGGCGGGGGACGGCGTGCTCGGTGGCGAGTTCGGAGAGTACGGAACCGTCGTCGATCCGGTGCGTGCCGAGGGTCTCCTCGTAATGGGTCACCGTCACGAAGCGGTCCCCCGAGGGGCTCACCCCCGTCAGGATCCGTTCGTCGTTGCAGAACTGCTCGACGGAGAGCTGCTCGCCGTCCCACCGGCCCCACCGCAGCGGCACCCCGTCCTGGCCCTCGCCGACACTCAGCCCCATCCGGGCGGGGTCGGGATGCGGGACGTGATGGGAGCCGGCCGCCACCGTCTCGGTCTCCGCCCGGCCGAGCACCCGTCCGTCGGCGGCGTCGATGATCAGCCACTCGTCCAGCGCCTCCGGATCGGGGCCGGACGCGGCGACAGGCCCGCGGATGTGGGCCCAGACGAGCGCCCCGTCCGCGGAGAACACGGCCGAGCCGCTGTCCGCGTACAGATGCCTGTGATCGGCCGCGTACTCCTCGTACGCGCTGTGGAGCGTGCGGCAGCTGCCGTCCCAGCAGCCGTGCCGCACCTCCCAGCGCACCGCCCCCGTCGGATCCACCGCGCGTACCGCGTGCACCCCGGCGAAGACCGCGAGGTCACCGCGCGGCGCCACCGCGCAGGTGCCGAAGCGGCGGGGCCAGGGCGCGGGGAAGCGGACCGGCGCCGCGTCCGGGTCGCCGGGGTCGACGGCGATCAGCTCGGTGTCGCCGCGCTGGACGAGCAGGCGCCGCCCGTCCGCCGGCCGCCCGTCGCCGACCCCGGGTGCTGCGTCCGGCCAGTGCAGGAGCTCCGGGGCGTCCGCCGTGTTCCGTGCGCGGTCCAGCGGTGCGGCGAGCGTGGTGACAAGGCGTGCGGCGACGGCATCGGCCATGGGGCGGGCCCTCCCCCTTCGTGTGTGGGTGCGCCGACTCGTACGTGAGCGCATCGGTTACGGGGAGAACCGTAGGGCCGGCCGACGGGCGCCGGGTCGGCGGCCTCAGCCCTGGTACGTGTCCGGGACGACGGCCACCGGGCAGGGCGAGTGGTGCAGCACCGCATGGTTGACCGTGCCCAGCTGGAGTCCGTGCCATCCGCTGCTCCGCCGGGCGCCGACGACCAGGAGTTCCGCGGTCTCGGCGGCTTCGAGCAGGACCTCGTGCGCCGGTCCCTGCGCCACCGACCGGTGGATGACGACGGTTCCGGAGCCGTCCTGGACCTCCTGTGTGTCCCGCTTTCTCCGTGCCTCCAGGGTCTCCAGGGCCTTCAGGACCTCACCGAGGTGTTCCTCGGCCTGTCGGCGGTGGGTGGAGAAGGAGGAGCCACCGAGGGGCGGATGGCTCAGGAGCTCGTGCGCGGGGCGGCGCCAGGCGCGTACGGCGGTGAGCTCGCCCTGTCGCGATGCGGCCTGGGCCAGGGCGAAGACCGTGGCGGGCGACGGGCCGGCGGCATCGCTGATCCCGACGACGACGCGGCCGGGGCTCGCCGGGGTGCCTGGCTGCCTCGCCGGAATCACCACGACCGGGCAGTGCGACCGGCCGGCCAGCGCCAGACCCACGGACCCCAGGAGCATTCCGGCGATCCGGCCCCGGCCCCGGGAGCCCAGGACGACGAGCGACGCCTCGTGGCTCTCCCGCACGAGGGCGGCCACCGGGTCCTCGGGCTGCACGTCCGCCACCACGCTCACCTCGGGCCTGAGGTCCCGCACCCGGTCCCGGGCCGAGGCGACCAGATGCTCGGCGAGGAGCTGCTCGCCGGGGACACCGGCGTCGACGGTGGGCCGCAGGCCCTCGTAGTGCTCCCACAGCGACGCGTGGACGACGCGCAGGGGGAGCCGGGTCCGGGCCGCTTCCGCCGCGGCCCAGTCCAGGGCTCGCATGCTGCCCTCCGAACCGTCCACCCCGACGACCACCGGAAGCCTCATCGCTCCCACCGCCTCTCCCGCTTCCGCTCCTGCGGTCCGACCGTCTCCACGGTGCGCCGACCCGTTCTCACGGTGCGCCGACCGTCCCTACGGCTCGATCGTCAGCACCCGGTCCAGGCGGCGGCGCGGTGTCCGCGGCCCGGTGGGCCCGTATCCCAGGCGGATGATCATCTGGGGGTTTCCCACGCCGTGGACCGGGTCGCGCAGGACCCAGCGCAGGTCCGGCCATTCGACGGGCTGGGTCGCGAACGAGGTGGACACCGCGTCCAAGGTGGCGGCGAGCAGGACGCGCTCCAGCGCCTGACCGGCGCGGAGCCAGTCCGCCGGGCGGTCGCTCTCGGTGCTCAGCAGGGCCAGCTGCGGCCGCCGCTCGAACAGGACGCGGGGCCGGCCGACGGGGGCGCCGGTGCCGGTGAAATCGCGGTTGGTCGCACGCTCGGAGGCGTCGCGCGGGCCGAAGGCGTAGTCGGGGATGCCGTCGTCCGGCGCGTCGGTCTTCGTGTACCGGGCCCAGTGCTCCTGCTCCGCCTCGCGCGCCGGGTCGCCCCGGTCGTACCCCTCGGCGTCCCGGATCAGGTCGAGCACGGTCTCCAGATGGGGCGGGACCAGGAACGTGAGGTCCGCGCCCTCGGTACGGGCCGCGCCCACGAGGCGTGCGCGGACGTCTTCGGGGATCGGCTGCTCGTCGAACGGGTAGCGGCTGGTGTGCCGGTCCGCGATCGCCGGGTGGAGGGCGCGGAGCGCTTCGTCGGCCCGGTCGCGCGGGGTGCCGGGGCGGCTGTCGAGGCCGGTGTCGAGGCGTACGGCGGCCAGGAACGCCGGATCCGACGGGGCGGGCAGCAGCGTGGTGGCGGCGCTCAGGCCGTGGTGGGCGGCGGACACCCGCAGGTTCAGCAGGGCCGCGCCGCAGCCGATGTGAAGGGCGCGGGTGGCGGGGTCGGCCGCCGGCATCGCGCGCTCGAAGTCGGCCCGCAGGGCGAGAGCGCGGTCGCCGCGCGAGTACCGGAAGAGCCAGGGCTGGGCGTTGTGCATGGACGGTGCGGCGGTGGCGTCGGCGACGAGGTCGGTCACCACCGTGTCGGTGAGCGTCTGGGCGGACATCTGACCCCCGCGGTTCGGGAACTGCCGATGTCCTTCCAGCATGTATCAAGTGCCGCCGGGACGGTACGGGAGGCGGCCCGGGGTTCCGGGATCTCGCAGGGCGGTTTCCGGGATCTCGCCGGGTGGGGAAGCCCGAGCGGCCTCAGACGGTTGCCCCCAGGCGGGTGACCAGGTGGTGCCAGGCTTCCTCCAGGCGCTCCAGCGGCATGCCGCGCTCGATGGTGAGGTGGTGCACGAGGGCGGTGTCGATGGAGGCCAGCAGCGTGTGCGCGAGCAGCTCCGGATCGCCCGGCACCCTCGCCTGCCGCAGCAGCATCGCGAGGTGGTTGAGGCGCAGACGGAGCGCCGGGACGGTGTAGTTGCGCAGCGGGTCGGTCCGGCTGGCCAGGATCAGCGGGTGGTGGTCGCGTTCGTGGCGCAGGACTGCGGGTCCGAAGGCGTGCAGCCGTTCCGTCGCGGGGGCGTCCGGGCCCAGCGGCGGCGGGCCGGAGAGGAAGGCGGCCTGGAGTTGCTTCTCCCGGTGGTCCAGGAGCGCGAGCAGGAGCCCGGCCCGGTCGCCGAAGCGCCGGAAGACGGTTCCCTTGCCCACCCCCGCCGCGGCGGCCACCGACTCCATGGTCAGGTTCGCCGCCCCGCATCCGGCCAGGAGCCGGGAGGCGGCGTCCAGCAGGAGGGTGCGGTTGCGTGCCGCGTCCGCCCGCAGCTGCGGGGGTTCGTCGATCGGGGCGAGGGGGAGACTCGTCCGCGCTTCTCCCGATTCGGGCAGCCTCGGCGTCGGAGGGGTATCGGAGCCGGTCATGTTCTCAGCGTAACGCCCGGAGGGGACAAGTGGACCCCGGTCCGCTTAGGTGGTACAACTTTAAACGGACCACGGTCCGCTTGATTCTGCTTTCTCGATGTACCCGTTTTCCGATGTACCTGCCTCTCCGCCTCCCAGGAGTTCCCCCATGTCTGTACGCATCCTCGCGCTCGTCGGCAGCCTCCGCGCCGGTTCGCACAACCGTCAGCTCGCCGAAGCCGCCGCCAAGCACGCCCCTGCGGGCGCCGAGATCGAGCTGTTCGAGGGCCTGGCCGAGGTGCCCTTCTACAACGAGGACATCGACGTCGAGGGAAGCGTCCCGGCCGCTGCCGCCCGGCTGCGCGAGGTGGCCGCGAACGCCGACGCGTTCCTGCTCTTCTCGCCCGAGTACAACGGCACCATGCCGGCCGTCCTGAAGAACGCCATCGACTGGCTGTCCCGCCCGTTCGGCGCCGGCGCCATCTCCGGCAAGCCGGTCGCCGTGGTCGGCACCGCCTTCGGCCAGTACGGCGGCGTCTGGGCGCAGGACGACGCCCGCAAGTCCGCCGGCATCGCGGGTGCCGTGGTCCTGGAGGACGTCAAGCTGTCCATCCCCGGCTCCGTGACGCGCTTCGCGGAAACCCACCCGGCCGACGACACCGAGGTCGTCACCGCCCTCACCGACGTGATCGGCAAGGTGCGCTCGGCCGCTTCTGTGGCCGCCTGACCTTTCGTTTCATCTGCGCGCGGCCGCGCGGCGGGCGGGAACGCCACGTCGCGGCCGCGCGCAGCGCTGTTCCGGGGCGCCCGGCGCGTCCGCCCAGGGGTATCCCGCCCGGCGGTCCGCCCCGGAGCCGTCGGCCGACCCGCCGCCGGCCCGTATCGAACGGCCCCCGGCTCAGGGCCACACCAGGCAGTACGCCTGGTGCCCCGCGTCGTGCAGCCGGTGCGAGAAGTCCTGCCACTCGTGCAGGAGCCGGTAGACGTTGAACGCGTCGCGCGGGCCGCCGCGGTCCGGGACCGTGGACCAGATGAACGCCGCGGCGCCCACCGACTCCTCGCCGACGCCGCGCAGCGGGTCGACGACCGTCATCGGAAGCTTGACCACCGCGTAGTCGGGGTGCAGCACCACCAGTTCGAGCGGCGGGACCTTGTGCAGAGGTATGCCCTGAATTCCGGTGAGGACCATCGCCGCCACCGTCTCCGGCTTGATCTTGGTGAACATGCCGCCCATGCCCAGCTCGTCGCCGCCGAGCTCCTCGGGGCGCATCGAAATGGGCACGCGTGCCGCGGTGGCCCCGTCGGGGGCACCGAAGTACTTGTAGGTCACCCCCACCCGGCCACCACTCCTGCTTCCGGCTTCGTCACCCTGCGCACCACCGGCCCGTATGCCCTGCTCCCGCTCCGCGTCACGCCGGTGCCGACCCCGCCGGGCAGGCTCGGGCCCCAGGTCGTCGGTCCCTTCGCCCACTCCGCCACCGCGATGCATATCTCATCCACCCGACTACTACTTAGGAGACACAGCCCCCGCCGCGCAACCCGATCATCGTGTCAGTGACCTCCCCCACGGACGTGCGGTGAAACACCTGTCCGCGAGACCGTCCGTGGCTCTGACACCATGGCTTGTGTGAGCTTTCCCTATGACGCCCCAGTTTCGCAGACGCTTTTCGACCGCGCGTCCCTCGTGACGCCCGGCGGCGTGAACTCTCCCGTACGTGCCTTCCGGGCCGTGGGCGGTACGCCCCGCTTCATGGTGTCCGGCAGCGGTCCGTACCTCACCGACGCCGACGGCCGTGAGTACGTCGACCTCGTGTGCTCGTGGGGGCCGATGATCCTCGGCCACTCCCACCCGGAGGTCATCGCCGCAGTCCAGGAGGCCGTCGCCCGCGGCACCTCGTTCGGTACGCCCGGTGAGGGCGAGGTCGCGCTCGCCGAGGAGATCGTGGCCCGGGTCGAGCCCGTGGAGCAGGTGCGGCTGGTGTCGTCCGGCACCGAGGCGACCATGTCCGCGATCCGTCTCGCCCGCGGGTTCACCGGCCGGGCCAAGGTGGTGAAGTTCGCCGGCTGCTACCACGGCCACGTCGACGCGCTGCTCGCCGCCGCCGGTTCCGGGGTCGCCACCTTCGGCCTCCCGGACACCCCGGGGGTCACCGGTGCGCAGGCCGGCGACACCATCGTGCTGCCGTACAACGACCTGGACGCCGTCCGCGAGGCGTTCGCCGCGCACCCCGGCGAGATCGCCTGTGTGATCACCGAGGCGTCGCCGGGCAACATGGGCGTCGTACCGCCGCTGGACGGTTTCAACGCCGGGCTCAAGGAGCTCTGCGCCGCAGGCGGTGCGCTGTACATCTCCGACGAGGTCATGACCGGGTTCCGTACGTCGAAGGCCGGCTGGTTCGGCGTCGACGGGGTGCGGCCCGACCTGATGACCTTCGGCAAGGTCATGGGCGGCGGCTTCCCGGCCGCGGCCTTCGGCGGGCGCGCGGACGTGATGGCATACCTCGCCCCGGCCGGCCCCGTCTACCAGGCGGGCACCCTCTCCGGGAACCCGATCGCCACCGCCGCCGGTCTCGCCCAGCTGCGACTGCTCGACGACGCGGCGTACGCCAAGGTGGACGCGGTCTCCGCGGAGATCCGCGGCCTGGTCAGCGAGGCGCTGGCCAAGGAGGGCGTGGCGCACACCGTGCAGGCGGCGAGCAACATGTTCTCCGTCTTCTTCACCGACCGCCCGGTGCGGAACTACGAGGACGCCAAGCAGCAGGAAGCTTTCCGCTTCACCGCGTTCTTCCACTCGCTGCTGTCGCAGGGCGTCTACCTGCCGCCGTCGGCCTTCGAGTCCTGGTTCGTCTCCACCGCCCACGACACGCAGGCCGTCGAGCGCATCGCCGCCGCCCTGCCCGCCGCCGCCCGTGCCGCCTCGGAGGCCACCGCATGAGCGAGAACGGAGCCCGCGAGAACGGAGCCCGCAAGGACAAGGACATCACCGTCGTCCATCTGATGCGGCACGGCGAGGTGCACAACCCGGAGGGCGTGCTCTACGGCCGCCGCCCCGGCTACCACCTCTCCGAGCTCGGCCGTCAGATGGCCGACCGGGTCGCCGAGCACCTGGCCGGCCGCGACATCACTCATGTCGTCGCCTCGCCGCTGGAGCGCGCCCAGGAGACGGCCACGCCGATCGCCAAGGCGCACGGCCTGGACCTGGCCACCGACGGGCGGCTCATCGAGGCGGCCAACGTCTTCGAGGGCAAGACCTTCGGCGTCGGCGACGGCGCGCTGCGCAAGCCGGACAACTGGAAGCACCTGACGAACCCGTTCCGCCCGTCGTGGGGCGAGCCGTACATCGAGCAGGTCGTACGGATGATGGGCGCGCTGGACGCGGCACGCGACGCGGCCCGCGGCCACGAGGCGGTGTGCGTCAGTCACCAGCTGCCGATCTGGATCGTGCGCAGCTTCGTCGAGCGGCGGCGGCTGTGGCACGACCCGCGCAAGCGGCAGTGCACCCTCGCCTCGCTGACGAGTTTCACGTACCAGGGCGACAAGATCGTGTCGGTCGGGTACACGGAGCCGGCGCGGGACCTGGTGCCGGCGCATCTGCGGGCCGGCGCGAAGCCGGTGAAGGGGAAGTCGAAGGCGTTCGGCGCGTAGCCGGCCCCTGGGCCGGCGGGGGCGGGGGCCCCGGGCCTGTTCGTCGGGCCGGGGGCCCCGGGCTCGTTCGTCGGGTGCCGGATCTTCCTCGGTAGCTGTTCTGTTTTCGATCGCCGGACGGGCTTGATCTTCGCCCGTCCGGCGATTGCTGTCTTCGGTGGTGGTCGAGCGCCGCTCCCACCCCGTACCTGCTAGGTCATGCGTTCGGTCACGGTTGGGACCTGATCACGCAAAGAATCATGTGTTAATCAGAGGAACCCCCGTGTTGATTCCGCCATCTAAGCCTTCGCCAGTTTGTATGGACTTAAGGCAAAACGACCGCAGATGGGGTAATCATGCGCGACATCAGCCGAAGGGGTCTGCTCGGAGCCGGACTAGGAGCCGCCGCCGTCGGGGTGGCGGGCTGCGGCGCCTTCGGCTCTTCCGGCAAGGGCCGGTCGGGGACCACGGGGGAGAAGGGGGCCGCCGAGGCCACCCGGGGGACGGGGCCCGCGAAGAAGGACGTCCGGGAGATCGGGGACGGTTCCACCGCCGACACCGGAAAGCAGCCGCACCAGCCCGCCAAGCCGGTGCCGCTCGAACCCGGGCAGACGCCGCCGCAGTTCGTGATCTTCTCCTGGGACGGGGCGGGCGAGGTCGGCAACGGGCTCTTCCCGCGCTTTCTGGAACTCGCCAAGGATCATGACGCGGCGATGACCTTCTTCCTGTCCGGGCTCTATCTGCTGCCCGAGTCGAAGAAGTCCATGTACCGGCCGCCCAACAACCCCATCGGCGCTTCCGACATCGGTTATCTCACCGACGGTCACATCAAGGAGACGCTGAAGAACGTCCGGCAGGCATGGCTCGACGGCCACGAGATCGGTACCCACTTCAACGGGCATTTCTGCAGCGGTTCCGGATCGGTCGCGAACTGGTCGTCCGAGCAGTGGCGGAACGAAATCGATCAGGCGGTCTCATTCGTCACCGAATGGCGGACGAACACCGGCTGGACCGACCTCGACCCGCTGCCTTTCGACTACCGGAAGGAACTGATCGGCGGCCGCGCCCCCTGCCTGCTCGGCCAGGAGAATCTGCTGCCGACGGCGAGCAAGCTCGGCTGGCGCTACGACGCCAGCTCGCCCGGCGGCACCCAGGTCTGGCCCAATAAGCGGGACGGCGTCTGGGACCTGCCGCTCCAGGCGATGCCCTTCCCGGGGCACACCTTCGAGGTCCTCTCGATGGACTACAACATCCTCGCCAACCAGTCGCTGAATTCGACCAAGGGCATGCCCTCGCGCTATCCCGAATGGCGCAAGCAGGCCACCGGGTCGTACCTCGCCGGTTTCGACCGCGCGTACTCCTCGAATCGCGCACCCTTCTACATCGGAAACCACTTCGAGGAGTGGAACGGCGGCATCTACATGGACGCCGTCGAGGAAGTGATCAAGAAAGTCGCGGGGAAGCCGGATGTGCGCCTCGTCTCCTTCCGGCAGTTCGTCGACTGGCTCGACGTACAGACCCCGGCCGTGCTCGACAAGCTCCGCACACTGCAGGTCGGACAGTCGCCCGAAGGCGGCTGGAACACCTTCTTTAAACAAGCCTGACAACGGGCTTTACGGGCACCGAGGGGGGTGCCCGAGATCGCCGGAACCGCCATGCGAAACTTTTCACATGAGCTCTGGCCGCGCACCCCGACGCCGCTTCACCCTGCTCGCCGCCCCCGCTGCGGCAGTCGCCCTCGCCCTCACGCTGACCGCGTGCGGCGGGGACGGCAACAAGGCCGGCGGCGGTGGCAACACGAACTTCGTCACCGGCAGTGGCGGTATCTCCACCGTGGACAAGGGCGACCGCAAGGCCGCCCCGAAGCTGGACGGCGAGACCCTCGACGGCAAGCAGCTCGACGTCGCCGACTACAAGGGCAAGGTCGTCGTGCTGAACATCTGGGGCTCGTGGTGCGGGCCCTGTCGCCTTGAGGCCCAGTACTTCTCGCGGGTCGCGAAGGAGATGAAGGACAAGGACGTCCAGTTCGTCGGGATCAACACGCGGGACGCCCAGAAGGGCCCCGCCGTGAGTTTCGAGAAGGACTACGGAGTCCCGTACCCGAGCCTCTTCGACCCGACGGGCAAGCTCATGCTCCGCTTCCCCAAGGGCACGCTGCGTCCGCAGTCCATTCCGTCGACCGTGGTCCTGGACCGGGACGGGAAGATCGCCGCCCGTTCGCTGGCCGCGCTCGACTCCGAGAAGCTGCACAAGATGATCGACCCGCTGATCGCGGAGAAGTGATCAGGTGATCGCCCTCGCCGTCGCCGCCCAGAACGAGACCATGGTGAGCGGGGCCCTGCTGGTCGCCCTGCCCCTGGCCGTACTCGCCGGGCTCGTCTCGTTCTTCTCGCCATGCGTCCTGCCGCTCGTCCCCGGATACCTCAGCTACGTCACCGGGGTCAGCGGCACCGACCTGGCGCAGGCCAAGCGAGGGCGCATGGTCGCGGGCGCCTCCCTCTTCGTGCTCGGCTTCACCGCCGTGTTCGTCTCCGGCGGCGCGCTCTTCGGCTTCTTCGGCCAGACCCTCCAGGAGCAGAGCGGGATCCTCACCAAGATCCTCGGCGTGCTGATGATCCTGATGGGGATCTTCTTCATGGGCCTGATGCCCTGGATGACGCAGCGTGAGTTCCGTATCCACAAGAGGCCGGTGACCGGGCTGGCGGGCGCGCCGGTGCTGGGCGCCCTCTTCGGGATCGGCTGGACCCCGTGCCTGGGCCCGACGCTCAGCTCGGTGAGCATGCTCGCGATGGAGCAGGGCACCGCCGGGCGCGGGGCGATACTGACCGTCGCGTACTGCCTCGGCCTCGGCGTCCCCTTCGTGCTCGCCGCCGTCGCGTTCCGCAAGGCGCTCGGCGCGTTCGGCTGGGTCAAGCGGCACTACGCATGGGTCATGCGCATCGGCGGCGTGATGATGATCGCGACCGGTCTCCTCCTGCTGACCGGCGTGTGGGGCACGATGATGCAGCAATTGCAGGGCTGGTCCAACGGCTTCACGGTGGGGATCTGAGTTCCATGAGCAACACCAAGTCCAACCCCCCCGCCCCGGAGCGGGAGGTCCCGGACGAGCGGGAGAGGGAGAACGCCCGCGAACTGGGCGCGGCGGGCTCCCATCTCTCCACCGCCCCGAGCGAGGAGAGCTCGGCCGGGCTGCCGACGATGGGCCCCATCGGCTGGGCCCGCTGGTTCTGGCGGCAGCTCACCTCGATGCGGGTCGCGCTGATCCTGCTCTTCCTGCTGTCGCTCGGCGCCATCCCCGGCTCGCTGATCCCGCAGAACAGCGTGGACGAGATGAAGGTGGAGACCTTCAAGAAGGCCCACACCACCGTCTCGCCGATCTACGAGAAGCTCCAGTTCTTCGACGTCTACAGCTCGGTGTGGTTCTCCGCGATCTACATCCTGCTGTTCGTCTCGCTCATCGGCTGCATCGTGCCGCGCACCGGCCAGTTCGTGAGCCAGCTGCGCAGCCGCCCGCCGGGCGCGCCCAGGCGCCTGACCCGGCTGCCCGCGTACACCACCTGGCGCACCGCGGCCGAGCCCGAGCAGGTCCGCGAGGCCGCGCTCGCGATGATGCGCAAGCGGCGCTACCGCGCACACGCCGTGGGCGACGCGGTCGCCGCCGAGAAGGGCTATCTGCGCGAGGCCGGGAACCTGGTCTTCCACATCGCCCTGATCGTGATGCTGGTGGCGTTCGCCGTCGGACAGCTCTACAAGTCCGAGGGCGGCAAGCTGATCGTCGAGGGCGACGGCTTCTCCAACACGCTCACCCAGTACGACGACTTCAAGTCCGGTTCGCTGTTCGACACCGACTCGTTCTCCCCGTTCAGCTTCAAGCTCGACAAGTTCATCGGGACGTACGAGCGCAGCGGCCCCCAGCGAGGTACGCCCAGGACCTACGAGGCCCATGTGACGTACGAGAAGGGCGCGTACGGCAAGCCGCAGAAGTCCGTCATCAGGGTCAACGAGCCCCTCGTCATCGACGGCACCAAGGTCTATCTCAACGCGCACGGCTACGCGCCGGTCGTCTCCGTCAAGGACGGCAGGGGCAAGGAGGTCTACCGGAGCGCGGTGCCGCTGCTGCCCATCGACAACAACGTCACCTCGTCCGGTGCGATCAAGGTCTTCGACGGCTACCGCGACAAGAACGGCAAGAAGACCCAGCTGGGCTTCCAGGCGTTCTTCGTGCCGACCTTCGCGGGCAACGGCAAGGGCACGATGTTCTCGCAGTTCCCGGCCGCCGACATGCCCGTCCTGGCGCTCAACGGCTACCACGGCTACCTCGGCCCCGACTCCGGGCTGGCGCAGAACGTGTACCAGCTGGACAAGTCGGAGATGACGGAGTTCAAGGACGCCAAGGACAAGCAGCTCAAGCAGCGGCTGCTGGTCGGCGAGACGATGAAGCTGCCCGACGGCGCGGGCTCCATCACCTTCGAGGGCGTCCAGGAGTGGGCCAGCTTCCAGATCACGGAGCAGCCGGCCAGCGGCTGGGCGCTCACCGGGGCCGTCGCCGCCATCGCCGGACTCGCGGGCTCGCTGTTCATCCAGCGGCGCCGGGTCTGGGTGCGGGCGGTACGCGGCGCGGACGGCGTCACGGTCGTCGAAATGGCGGGTCTCGGCCGCAGCGAGTCCGCGAAGCTCCCCGAGGAGCTGGCCGACCTCGCGGTCACGCTCATCGAATCGGCGCCCACCGAGCCCGACGCCGAGCCCGACGCCGAGCCCGACGCCGAGCCCGACGCCGAGTCCGGCACCGGGTCCGATTCATCCTCCGAACCCGACTCCGATTCCGACTCCGTCGAAGAATCCTCCGAAGAACCTGCCGAAGGGGCTGAGAAGTGAATCTCGCCGCCGCAACCAACGAGAACCTGGCGCACACCAGCAATGTGCTGATCTATTCGTCGATGGCCGTCTACACCCTGGCCTTCTTCGCCTACATCGCGGAATGGGTGTTCGGCAGCCGCAGCAAGGTCGGCCGCACCGCCGCCGCGCTGACCGGGGCCGAGGGCACGGGCGCCGCCGCCTCGGTGAAGGTGCAGGCCGTGCAGCAGGGCGGCGGCACCGCCGTGCTGGACCGCCCGAAGATCATCACGCGCGCGGCGGCCGGTTCCCGCGACGTACCGGACGGGCCCGGCGCGGCCGGCGGCACGTTCAAGGGCGACCTCTACGGGCGGATGGCGGTCTCCATGACCGTGCTCGCCTTCCTCGTCGAGGCCGGCGGAGTCATCACCCGCGCGTTGTCCGTGCAGCGTGCCCCCTGGGGCAACATGTACGAGTTCTCCATCACCTTCTCCACGGTGGCGGTCGGCGCGTACCTGGTCCTCCTCGCGCTGAAGAAGAACGTCCGCTGGATGGGGCTGCTCCTGGTCACCACCGTCCTGCTGGACCTCGGCATCGCCACCACGTGGCTCTACACCGACAGCGACCAGCTGGTGCCCGCGCTCCACTCGTACTGGCTGTGGATCCACGTCTCCACCGCCATCCTGTGCGGCGCCGTCTTCTACATCGGCGCGGCCGGGACCCTGATGTACCTCTTCCGCGACAGCTACGAGAACAAGCTCGCGAACGGCCGGGAGCCCGGTTCGTTCGCCCAGTCCGTGCTCTCCCGGCTGCCCGCCGCCGCGACGCTCGACAAGTTCTCGTACCGCATCAACGCCGCCGTCTTCCCGCTGTGGACGTTCACGATCATCGCGGGCGCCATCTGGGCCGGCGACGCCTGGGGCCGGTACTGGGGCTGGGACCCCAAGGAGGTCTGGTCCTTCATCACCTGGGTCGCGTACGCCTGCTACCTGCACGCCCGCGCCACCGCCGGCTGGAAGGGCCGCAAGGCCGCCTACCTGGCGCTGATCGCCTTCGGCTGCTGGCTCTTCAACTACTACGGCGTGAACATTTTCGTCACCGGCAAGCACTCCTACGCCGGAGTCTGACCCGGTCCCGTACGGGTGCGGATCCCGCACCGCAGGGCCACGCTGGAACCATGACCGATGCGACCGACGTCATCGAGCCCGGCACCAGCGAGACCCGCGGTGACCTGCACACTCTGAGGTTCACGCTACGGCTGCCCCACCCTGTTCCACGGGTGTGGGCAGCCGTCGCCAGTTCCGGGGGTCTGCGCGGCTGGCTCGCCGCCGCCGACCCCTTCGAGCCGCGGATGGGCGGCGCGATCACGCTCCGCTGGCTCAACACCGACCAGGACGGGCAGGCCACGGTCGCCTCCGGCACAGTCACCGCCTGGGACGTCGAGCGGGTCGCCGAGTACACCCTCGAAGGGCTCCACGGCCGCATCCGCTTCCACCTGGAGCCACCGCGCGGCGACCATGTGCTGCTGCGGTTCACCAACGAGTTCCGGGGCGACGACGAGCTGCGCCTGGACTGTCTGGCCGGCTGGCACGACCACTTCCGCTACCTCGTGGAAGCGCTCGACGGCTATCCCGCCGACTGGTCGAAGTGGACCCCGGTCCGGTGGGCCGGGCTGCGTGAGGAGTACGTGGCGGCCGAGCGGTGAGCGGTGGTCCGGACCGCCTCCGTCACGGCGCCGACGACGGCGGCAGGCACTTCGGGTCCGGCGGCCTGCCCTCCGGCCAGGCGATCGTCACGAACCGCTGACGGGCGTCCTCGGGCGCCAGCTCCACCACCGGAACCGCCTTGTTGTACGGGTTGCCGTGGTTGTCCAGGCAGATCCAGCCCCCGGCCCCCGACACCTTCAGCGAGCTCTTCACCCGTGGCCACTGCTCACCCACGTCCGCGAGCTGCGGCAGCCGCGCGCCCTCCGGGGTCGCCTGCCGGACGGCGTGCACCGCCAGGGCCATCGCGTCGTGCGCGACGATGACCTGGCCGTCGGTCAGGGCCCGGTGGTCCGTCGGGCCGATCGGGCCGACGGGCTTCTTCGAGACCGTGGCCAGCAGATCCAGGAAGTCCTGGTAGTCCGCCGGGGAACCGCCGGTCACCTTCTCGCCCTTCCGCGCGGCCGCCCAGGTGTCCGGGTGCGCCAGCGAGGCGTAGCGGACGGTCACCTTCCGGCGCAGTGCGCTCCGGTCGAGCTTCTTGTCGCTGCCGAGGTACGAGCCCTCGTCGCCGGTCAGGATCGTGAACGCGCGGCTCTGGCAGCCGCGGGCCCCGAGCGCGTTGATGAACTGCCGCAGCTGTACGTGGCGTCCCGCGAAGAACACCGTCTCCGCGTCCGTGTCGCAGATCAGGTGGGTGATCTGCTGGAACGTGTTGGCCGTGGTGCCCTCGTCGTTGGGGTCGGCCCGCGAGGTGAACAGCTCCGGCTGGTACCGGGTGCCCTTCACCAGCTCGGTGAAGGCCGCCCGCAGGGTGTCCGTGTAGTGGTCCCCGGTACGGGTGTCCTGCACCAGTAGCGCCTTGGCCGCCTTCACCTGCCCGAAAGCGGCCAGGGCGCGCGCCTCGTCCCGGTTGGTCGGCGAGACCCGCGCCAGGCCGGGGAACGGATCGCCCTTCGGGCCGTTGGCGATGTCGTCGGCCGTGATCGTGGTGCCGACGACCGCGATGTGAGCGGCGGTCAGTTCCTTGACCGCCGACTTGATCTGCGTACTGCTGGTGGCGACGCCCGAGACGGCCCGCAGATTGTCCGGGGCCCCGGTCATCGTCTTCAGCCGGTCCACAGCCGGCCGCCACAGCAGGTTGTTCTTCCCGGTGTTGGCGAGCACCAGCCGGATCTTCGGCACCTGCTCGTTGGAGAGGTGATTGGCCCGGTACTGCTGGGCGAACGCGCCCTGCAGCTCCCGCTGCATCTTCGTCTGCATCGCCGCGTCCGTCGACGTCAGCGGCAGCAGCAGCGCGACCGTCGCGTACCGGCCGGGCTCCAGGGTGGCGTTCTCCCGGGCGATGGCCGCGGCGGCCTCGGTCAGCTTCGACCGGCCGAAGTCGTAGCCGTCGCCGGAGACGCCGACGCACTCGTCGCTGCCCTGCGGCCGCTCGACGCCCTTCGCGCAGGAACGGTCCTCGGGGACGGTCAGCCGGCCGATGCCGTACCAGCCGGACGTGATCACCAGGGCTCCGGCCAGCACCGAGGTGACGACCCTCTGCCGTGTCGTGTACCAGAGGCGGTAGCGCAGTGGATTACGCATCGGGCCCGCCGTTCCCCGGCCCCTGGCCGCCCGCGCCCGGTTCGCCCGGGGGCATGGACAGCGGCCGCCAGGCCCTGATGTCCCGGGGCCAGTGCGTGGCCGCGTCCCACAGCACGCTGTTGCCCGTCGGATGCCTGCCGGACAGTTGCCGCAGTTCGTGCGCCATCTTGTCGGTCACCTCTTCGTCCGGCAGGGCCAGCGGATCGGACAGCAGCCATACGCCGTGCAGCAGCCGGCGCAGCAGTACGTGCAGCTCGGCGGCCGATGGTTCGAGCCCCCTCGGCACCGTGTTGTCGGCCCGGCCGAGCGCGACCGCGCGCCGCGGATCGGGGCCGACGGACCCTCGGGTGCGCGGGTACGGCGCCGAGGCGATGAAGTGCAGCAGTGCGAGCCACGCCGACACGTCCGGTTCGTCGAACCGCAGCCGCAGATGTCCCACGCACGCCTCCGCGTCGCCCAGCACCAGCTTCTGGTGCAGCAGATGCGGGACGCTCGGGTGGCGGCCGCCGGGGGTGTACGCCCCGCGCAGCGAGACATGCACCGCCTGCCACACCGCGTAGGACGGATGGTCGCCGTCCTGGAACCGCAGGCGGTGCAGCAGCAGGGCGCGCAGCAGCGGATCGGCGACGAAGTGGCCGGGCCCGACCGGCCAGTCGTCCGCCCGCAGCGCATCGCGCATCCGCAGCGCCACATCGCCGTCCGGCGACCCCCGGCCCAGCCGGCTCCCCGCCAGCAGCCGCGCCGAGTCCTCGCCGTGCGCGGCGGCCAGCACGGCGAGGAAGTCCACCCGCTGCCCGGCCTCCGGCAGCAGCCGCGTCAGCAGCTCGTCCGCCACCTGCGCCGGCGCCCGGTCCTCGCGCACCTCCACCATGAGGTCCAGCAGCGATCCCGGCACCAGCGACGCGGGCTCCGCCGCCTCGCCCGCCGCCAGCGCCAGCAGCTCCACGGCCAGCGGACGCCCGCCCGTCAGCCGATGCACACCACGGGCCAGCCCGGCCGGGATACGTCCCGCCCGGTCGTGCCGGTCGAACGCGGAGCGCACCTGCTCCGGATCGAGCGGGGTCAGCTCCACGGCGAGGATCCCGGACGTCACCCCCGTCCCCCTGGACCAGCGCGAGGCGTGCGCCACCTCCGGCAGCCGCCGCCGCACCGCATGGCTCAACCCCTCGTGGTCGCGGACCCGGGAAGAGGCGAACACCGCGATCCGGTCGAGCGCTCCGGCGGCCCGCTGCCGCAGCAGCGGCTCCACCAGCTGCCGGCCCAGCGGGGTGTGCGCGTTGTCGACGAGCAGCACCGGGCGGCCCCGGCGGGCGCCCCGGGCCAGGCCCCCGTACGCCGCCAACAGGTCCGCGGCCAGTGCGAGCACCAGATGGTCCTCGGCCCGGCGGCGCAGATCGCCGCCGCGCTCGAAGTCGACCGCAAGCTGCCGCAGCCCGATCCGGCCGTTGCCGCCCGCGTGCGGATAGCTCCCGTACCAGTCGGCCGATCGCCGTTGGAAGCGGCTGAACGATTCCTCCAGGACCGTCTCGATGGTGGCCTCCGCGACCATCCCGGCCATCGGCGCCACCGAGTCGAAGGCACTGGCGGCCAGCTTCGTCAGCACCTTGGTGACCCAGCCGGTCGCCGCGTCCCCGCGGCCGTCGACGGTCGCCAGCAGCGGACCGAGCGACTGGAGGTCCCGCCGCGCCCGTGTCTCGTCCTCGCGGGTCCAGGAGATGGAGGCGACCGCCACCAGCCCGAGGCTCAGCCGGGGGAACTGCACCGGACGGGCGGCCCGCACCTTCGCCGTCAACTGGGTGGCGAGCGTCGGCAACGCCCCGGTGACCGGGGTCCAGGCGGGCCCCGCGTCCTCGGGGGCCACGACGGCCTCGCAGTCGACCAGGGCGACCGGGGTGATCTCCCGGTACAGATTGCGCAGCTGCTTGAGGACGGCCGTCTTGCCCATGCCGCGGCCGCCGGTCAGCACGGCGACCGGGGGATCGTCGCGGTGCTCGTAGACGACCCGGGCGGAGCCGTACGGAGTGAGGCCGGTCAGGCGCGCCGCAAGTCCGTCGTCGGCGAATATCGCCTCGCGCCCGTACAGCTCTCTCTCCACAGCACCCCCAGCGTCGACGCTCCATCCGATCTGCCACACCGTCAACACAAGGATATCGCCCGGGTGTTGGGCAGTGGAGAGGAATTTCGAACGACCTGGGGGCGTGGGGCGGCCGGATCAGCCGGCGCCGATGTCCTCGTCCCAGAGGGCGGGGTGATCGCGTACGAACTCCCGCATGAGCGCGACGCATTCGGCGTCGTCGAGCAGCACGATCTCCACCCCGTGGCGGGCCAGCCAGTCGCGCCCGCCGCTGAACGTCCGCGCCTCGCCGATCACCACCCGGGAGATCCCGAACTGCCGCACGAGGCCGCTGCAGTACCAGCACGGGGAGAGCGTCGTGACCATCGTCGTGCCGCGGTAGGAGCGCTGCCGCCCCGCCGCGCGGAACGCCGCGGTCTCCGCGTGCAGGGACGGATCGCCGTCCTGGACGCGGCGGTTGTGACCGCGGCCGAGGAGAGTGCCGTCCGCTCCGTAGAGGGCGGCACCGATGGGCACACCGCCCTCGGCGAGCCCGGTGCGGGCCTCGGCGAGGGCGGTGGCGAGCATGGCCTCGTCGTTCATGGCCACGTGGTTCATGCGGTCCCGGTCCGGGGGTTATTCGCCGGAGGCGCTCGGGCTGTCGCCGTTCTCGCGGCGCTTCAGCTCCTCCTCGCGGCGGCGCAGGTCCGCCTCCCAGTCCTTGAGGAGCGACTCGTCCTTCTTGTTCTCGTCCTTCAGCGCCTTCAGGAACTCCGGATTGTCGTCCGGCGCCACCCACTGCGAGCGGTGGTTGCGGTGCCATTCGGACGGCGTACGGCCCCCGGCGGGCGCGTGGCGCATCTTGCCCGCGGCCAGCCAGACGATCGGGCCGACGATCCAGAACAGCAGGATGATGAAGACCCAGGCGATCTTCGGCAGGTGCTTGGCCTCGTCCTCGGGGGTGTTCAGGCAGTCGATGAACGCGTAGATCGTCAGCGCCAGAGGCAGGAGATAGATCAGGGCCCGGAACATGATGGAAAGGTCCCCCTGCGGAGAGTTGGCGGGGCTTGTCCCGCCCCGGTTGGGGCCCAGAGTAACCGGTGTCTGTGACATACCACGGCGAGCGGGGTGAACCGGCCGCGGGACGCGTGGGCGACCGGGCCGGGGACCGGCGGAGGTGGGGTCCCCCGGGTGATCGGCGACGGTGATGACAAACTGGACGGCATGGCTTACGACGATCTTCGTTCCCTCCTCCGGGCCCTGGAGCGCGAGGGCGAGCTCAAGCGCATCAAGGCTGAGGTCGACCCCTACCTGGAGGTCGGCGAGATCGTCGACCGGGTGAACAAGGCGGGCGGCCCCGCACTGCTCTTCGAGAACGTCAAGGGGTCGTCGATGCCCCTGGCCATGAACGTCTTCGGGACCGACAAGCGGCTGCTCAAGGCGCTCGGCCTGAAGTCGTACGCGGACATCAGCGACAAGATCGGCGGGCTGCTCAAGCCGGAGCTGCCGCACGGCTTCGTCGGGGTGCGGGAGGCCTTCGGGAAGCTCGGCTCGATGGTGCACGTGCCGCCGAAGAAGGTGAAGCAGGAGAGCGCCCCGGTGCAGGAGGTCGTCCTCACCGGCGACGACGTGGACCTGGACCAGCTGCCCGCGCTCTTCACCTGGCCCGAGGACGGCGGCTCCTTCTTCAACCTGGGCCTCACCCACACCAAGCACCCGGAGACCGGCGTGCGGAACCTGGGGCTGTACCGGCTCCAGCGGCACGACAAGCGCACGATCGGGATGCACTGGCAGATCCACAAGGACAGCCGCAACCACTACCAGGTCGCCGCCAAGCGCGGCGAGCGGCTGCCGGTCGCCATCGCGTTCGGCGCGCCGCCGGCGGTGACGTACGCCTCCACCGCGCCGCTGCCGGGGGACATCGACGAGTACCTCTTCGCCGGGTTCATCCAGGGCAAGCGGATCGAGATGGTCGACTGCAAGACCGTGCCGCTCCAGGTCCCGGCGCAGGCCGAGGTCGTCATCGAGGGCTGGCTGGAGCCCGGGGAGATGCTTCCCGAGGGACCGTTCGGCGACCACACCGGCTTCTACACGCCGCAGGAACCGTTCCCCGCGCTGACCATCGACTGCGTGACCATGCGGAAGCGTCCGCTGCTCCAGTCGATCGTGGTCGGCCGCCCGCCGACTGAGGACGGGCCGCTGGGGCGGGCCACCGAGCGGTTCTTCCTGCCGCTCCTCAAGATCATCGTGCCGGACATCGTGGACTACCACCTGCCCGAGGCGGGCGGCTTCCACAACTGTGCGATCGTCTCGATCGACAAGAAGTACCCGAAGCACGCCCAGAAGGTGATGAGCGCCATCTGGGGCGCGCACATGATGTCGCTCACCAAGCTGATCGTGGTCGTGGACTCCGACTGCGACGTCCACGATCTGCACGAGGTGGCCTGGCGGGCGCTCGGCAACACGGACTACGCGCGGGACCTGACCGTCACCGAGGGACCGGTCGACCATCTCGACCACGCTTCCTACCAGCAGTTCTGGGGCGGCAAGGCGGGCATCGACGCGACGAAGAAGTGGCCCGAGGAGGGCTACACCCGGGACGGGGGCTGGCCGGACATGGTCGAGTCCGACCCTCAGACGGCGGCGAAGGTCGACCGCCGGTGGAAGGAATACGGACTGTGAGCGCCGCCGAAGCAGCACTGGGCTCAGGGCCCGTACATCCGAACAGCAAGGTCAAGGCGTTCCTGCGGCTCGTGATGATCGAGCACTCGGTCTTCGCGCTGCCCTTCGCGTACATCGCCGCCCTGACCGCGATGTTCCAGGCGGACGGGTCCATCGACTGGGTCACGCTGCTGCTCGTCACCGTCGCGATGGTGGGGCTGCGGACCTTCGCGATGGCCTGCAACCGGATCATCGACCGGGAGATCGACGCCCGTAACCCGCGCACCGCGAGCCGGGAGCTGGTCACCGGGGCGGTCTCGGTGAAGTCGGCGTGGACGGGGGCGCTCGTCGCCGTCGTCCTCTTCCTCGGCGCGGCCGCGCTGCTGAACCCGCTGTGCCTGGCGCTCGCGCCGGCCGCCGTCGTGCCGATGGTGGTCTATCCGTACGGGAAGCGGTTCACCCACTACCCGCACGCCATCCTCGGTATCGCCCAGGCCATAGGGCCGATCGGCGCCTGGCTGGCGGTCACCGGCAGCTGGTCGTGGGACGCGGTGATCCTCGGTCTCGCGGTGGGGATCTGGATCGGCGGTTTCGACCTGATCTTCGGCTGCCAGGACGTCCAGGCGGACCGGGCGCACGGGGTGCTCTCGGTCCCGGCCCGGTTCGGCATCCCGGCCGCGCTGTGGGGCGCGCGAGTCTGCCATGGGGTGACGACCGGGCTGCTGGTCTGGTTCGGGCTGGCCACCGAGGCCGGGCTGTTCTACTGGATCGGCATGGTGATCGTCGCCGTCGCGTTCGTGTATGAGCACCGGGTGGTGCGGCCGCACGATCTGTCCCGGCTGAACCGGGCGTTCTTCTCGGTCAACGGGTTCATCGGGATCGCGCTCTTCGCGTGTGCGCTGCTGGATCTGCTGGTGCGGGGCCTGACGGTCTGAGCCGGTTCCGGGCCGGTCCGACGGTCCGGGCCGGTGCGATGGCGCGTGCTGGTGTGGCGGTCCGGGCCGGTTCCGGGACATGTCCGGCGGATCCGGGACCTCGGCCTTTGCGGATTGCAGCCCGGGCGCGGGCGCGGCGGGTTGACGAGGCAGGCCATCTGTCGTGGTCAAGGACCGTCGCGTCACGGGTCCGTTCCAGTGGGCCGCGGGCGTCGACGGGTCTGGAACGGTGGCGGGAATCGCCGTCCCGTCCGGACGGCGGCGCACCGTGTCCCGCTCCTGTTTCCCGTGCGGGACGGGGGCAGGGGGCGGGTGCGGCAGGGAAGGGTGCGGGCGGGGGCGCCCGGTGGTGGTGCGCGTCGTGCCCGGCTGTGCGTGTAACAGGGGTGTATTAGCGGGTGGTTGGGCGGAACGCGCCGTCCTGCCCGGCGGCTCTTGGTGATCAGGAACGCTCGCTCGTACCGACCCGTACCGAGCGGCCGGCACCCCCACCGACACTGAGGAAGTAATGATGCGCGTACGCAAGCTCACCTTCGCAGCCCTGGCCGTTGCCGCTGGTCTCTCGCTCACGGCCTGTCAGAACGGCGAGGACGACATGGGTCAGACCGCCCCGTCGTCCGCGTCCTCCGCGAGCGGCGGTTCGGGCTCGGGCGGTTCGGAGCAGGGCGGCGGCAAGGACTCCGACGGAAAGGGCTCCGGCGGGCAGGGCACGGCCGCCGGGACCGGCTCCAACGAGAACGGCAAGATCGGCAAGTGCCGCACCGACGAGCTGGAGATCACGGCGTCGGACAGCACCGTCGGCGGCGACACCGACGGGACCGTCGCGGTGGAGCTGAAGAACGGCGGCGGCCGGGACTGCGTGCTCTCCGGGTACGCGGGCGTCGACCTGAAGACCAGCGCGGGATCGCTGTCCGCGGAGCGCACCGGCGAGAAGGCCACCCCGATGACCCTCAAGGACGGGAAGTCGGTGTACTTCGGCATCAACTACCCGCTCAACGAGTCGGGCGGCTCCGGCGTCCGCATCACGGGCCTGGTGGTGACCCCGCCGGACGAGACGAAGTCGGTCACCCTCGACTGGCCGGGCGCCGCCACGCTGCCCGTCACGGACGGCTCCGGCTCCCAGGTGAAGGTCGGCCCGATGGGGAGCGCAGGTCAGGGCGAGGGCTGACCCGGAGACCACAGGATCCGTCGGGGCCTACGGTATGAGCGGCCGGGCAGGCGCCACCGCGCTCCGGCCGCGCGCGGGGCGGCGGAAGACGAACGCCGCCGCCACGCCCGCCGCCAGTCCGAAGAGATGGCCCTGCCAGCTGACCGAGGTGTTGGCGGGGGAGATCCCCACCAGGATCGACGAGCCCCATACCGCGCCGACCAGCAGCCCGGCGCCGATGTCGAGCACTCTGCGGTCGACGAAGCCCCGGACCAGCAGGTAGCCGAAGAGGCCGAAGACCAGTCCGGACGCGCCCGCCGTGTTGGATCCGTCCGGCGAGACCAGCCAGACGCCGAGCCCGTCGACCACGATGATCATCGTGGCCACGGCGGCGAATCTGCGGAGGCCGCCGAGCGCGGCGAGAAAGCCGAAGACCAGCAGCGGCACGCTGTTGGAGGCGACGTGGCCGAAGCCGAAGTGGATGAAGGACGCGGGCACGACGTCCACCAGCTCGGCGGCCCGGCGGGGTTCGATCCCGAAGGCGTCCAGTGAATGGCCGGTCGAGGCGTCGACGATCTCGAGCAGCCAGAGGAAGGCCACCCAGCCGAGCATCACCTTGGCCGCGGTCCTCGCGCGGCCGCCCGCACTCCACGCCGGTGCGGATCGGTCCGGCATCGCGGCCATCGTGCCCCCTGCTGTTCCAGTCGTCCCCGGCAGTCCCGGGTAGTGCCCGGCCGTCCCTGGTGATCCCCGGTCGTTCCCGTCGTCCTCGGTCGCTCCTGCTCCCGTCCCTGGAACGACCGGGGCACCGTACTCGGTTCCGGTTCCGCACCGCCGGATAGGCTCGGGTGTGTGGATTCCGCTACTTCAGTGAGTCAGCACCAGCGACGGCCTTGGATTGTCGGGGTTTCGGGCGCTTCGGGCACCCCATTTGCCGCCGCCGTGCTGCGCGGTCTGCTGGCCGCCGGGGAGAGTGTCGATCTGGTCGTGAGCCGGGCCTCGCGGCTGACCCTGCTGGACGAGACCGGGATCGCGTTCCGCGACGGGCACTGGCAGGAGGATCTGCGCAGCTGGCTGGCGCGCGGGGCGGACGGTGAGCCGCACACCTTCAAGGTGGACATCGAGGACGTACGGCACTGGGCGGCCGGCGATCTCGCGGCGGGACCGTCCTCGGGTTCGTACCCGGCGAAGGGGATGCTGATCGTCCCGGCCTCGACGGCCTGTGTGGCCGGAGTGGCGCTCGGGCTCTCGAAGGATCTGCTCCAGCGGGCCGCGAGCGTGACGCTCAAGGAGCGGCGGAAGCTGGTCGTCGCGGTGCGGGAGACTCCGCTGAACGGGCAGACGCTGAGGCATCTGGTGAGCCTGGACGAGGCGGGCGCCGTGGTGCTGCCCGCCTCTCCGGCGTTCTACGCGGGGGCGACGCACATCCAGGATCTGGTGGACTTCGTCGCCGGGCGGGTACTGGACGCGGCAGGCGTGCCGCACGACCTGTACCGCCGGTGGGAGGGGGAGCTCGGTGGCGGCTCCCGTGACTCCCGTGGCTGAGTTCGTGGTCAGCGCTTCTTCGTGGCGCGCGGCTTACGGGTCCGGTCGACCCGGTGCGCGGCGGCGGGCTGGTGGGCACGCGAGCGGTTGGCCAGGTCCTGCAGCTCGCGCATTCGGGCGTAGGCCATCTCGATCGTGTACACGGTGTTCTCACTCCTGAAGATTCGAAAGCATTTTTTTGGATGTTCGGAAAGATTTGCAGGCGATGAAGCCTGCATGCCTTAGATTCTACACATAGACTCGCGATACTGCTGAACAATGGAAGGTTTCAGTCACATGGACGCGGTGGACAGGCAGCTCATCCAGGCCCTCAGGGAGAACGGCAGGGCCTCGTACGCCGAGCTGGGGCGGCTCGTCGGGCTCTCCGGGCCCAGCGTCACCGACCGCATCAACCGGCTGGAAACCGCCGGTGTCATCACCGGCTACCGCGCCACCGTCGACGCCGCGTCCCTGGGGCTCGGGGTCACGGCCCTGATCGGTATCTCGCTCTCCGACGCGGCCGACCACGAGGACGTGGCCCGTCGGCTGAAGGACCTCGCGGAGATCGAGGACGCCTGGTTCATCGCGGGCGACGACTCGTACATGCTCAAGGTGCGCGTCGGTGACGTGGACGGTCTGGAGAAGACCATCCGCCGGCTCAGCGGTACGCGGGGCGTCTCGCGCACCCGGACCACGATCGTGCTCTCCACCAAGTGGGAGAACCGGGTCGGGGAACTTCCCGAGGAGCCGTAGGCGTAACGTGGTGGCGCCCCCGGGGGACCGGGGGTTTCACCCGGTATCAACGGTCACCGGGAAACGCACAGCACGTCGACAACTGGGAGGCAGCCGCATGGACGTCGGGCTCAAGCGCGAGCTGGAGGAGAAGGTCCGCGCAGGAGAGCGGCTGACCCGTGAGGACGGCATCGCCCTCTACGAGTCGGACGACCTGGCCTGGCTCGGCGGCCTCGCCCATGAGGTGCGCACGCGCAAGAACGGCGACGTCGTGCACTTCAACGTCAACCGGCACCTCAACATGACCAATGTGTGCACCGCGTCGTGCGCCTACTGCTCGTTCCAGCGCAAGCCGGGCGAGAAGGACGCGTACACCATGCGCATCGAGGAGGCCGTCCGCCTCGCGAAGGCGATGGAGGGCGAGAACCTCACCGAGCTGCACATCGTCAACGGCCTGCACCCCACCCTGCCGTGGCGCTACTACCCGCGCTCGCTCTCCGCCCTGAAGGAAGCCCTTCCGCAGGTCTCTCTCAAGGCGTTCACCGCCACCGAGATCCACCACTTCGAGACCATCTCCGGGCTCTCCGCCTCCGAGATCCTGGACGAGCTGATCGAGGCCGGTCTGGAGTCGCTGACCGGCGGCGGCGCGGAGATCTTCGACTGGGAGGTCCGCCAGCACATCGTGGACCACGCCACCCACTGGGAGGACTGGTCGCGGATCCACCGCCTGGCGCACGAGAAGGGGCTCAAGACCCCGGCGACCATGCTGTACGGGCACATCGAGGAGCCCCGGCACCGCGTCGACCACGTGCTGCGGCTGCGTGAGCTCCAGGACGAGACCGGCGGCTTCCAGGTCTTCATCCCGCTGCGTTACCAGCACGACTTCGTGGACATGAAGGACGGCAAGGTCCGCAACAAGCTCCAGGCGCGCACGACGATGGCGACCGGCGCCGAGGCGCTGAAGACCTTCGCGGTCTCGCGGCTGCTCTTCGACAACGTCCCGCACGTCAAGGTCTTCTGGGTGATGCACGGCGTGCAGACCGCCCAGCTCGCGCTCCAGCACGGTGCGGACGACATGGACGGCTCGGTCGTCGAGTACAAGATCACGCACGACGCGGACAACTACGGCACGCCGAACAAGCTCGGCCGCGAGGATCTGCTGGACCTGATCCGTGACGCGGGCTTCCGGCCCGTCGAGCGCAACACCCGGTACGAGATCATCCGCGAGTACCCGGGTCCGGACGCCGGCCGGCGCGAGTCGCCGCAGCCGATGCGCGTCTGACCCACGGGCCGTCAGCAGCCCTGTACGAGTAGAGCCCCGGCCGCCGGCCGGGGCTTTCTCGCGTGCTGGACATGGTTTGAGGCGGCGGTTCGGTAATGGTTACTCTGCACTTATGGCACTTACATTTGAGCTGGACCCCGAGATCGACGGCACGCTGCGGGACGGTATCGCCGAGTTGTGGACCGACGTCTCCAACGCGGGCGGCGCGGTCGGCTTCGTACCGCCCGTCACGGCCGACGACGTCCGGCCCGAGCTGGCCAAGCACCTGGTCGCCATGGCCGAGGGGCGCACCCGCCTGCTGATCGGCCGCGACGAGGGCGGCGCCGTCGCCGCCACGGGCTTCCTCGCCCTCAACACCCACCGGCTGATGACCCACTGGCTCTGGCTCTACACGGTGATGGTCCATCCCCGCCACCAGGGCAAGGGGTACGGGCGCGACCTCATGGACGCGGCCGCGCGGGCCGCCCGCGGGATCGAGGGCATCGAGGCCGTCCGGCTCACCTGCCGCGGCGGCACCGGCGTCGACCGGTTCTACGCCTCGTGCGGATACAAGGAGGTCGGGCGGGTGCCGGACGCGATCCGGGTGGCCGACGGGGACGACCGCGACGACATCGTCATGCTGCTGCCGCTCGGGCTCTGAGGCGCCCCGCACCCTTTGGTGGAGCCCTGCGAACTGATCGATTCCGGGGCATGCTTCACTGGTCGGGCAGGATCGAAGGACCGTCACACGTCGAGAGAGGGGCCAACTGTGTCCGCTGCCAAGCCGAGCGCGACCATTCGGTACACCGCGATGCGCCTCAGCATCTTCGTCGGCTGCTTCGCCGTCGCCGCCGTGGCCGTCCACTTCGGTCTGCTGCCCTCCGGGACGAACGGTTCCAATCTCGTCTGGGTGATCCTGCTCGCCCTGGTCCTGTCCGCGCCGCTCAGCTACGTACTGCTGCGCAAGCAGCGCGACGAGATGTCCGAGCAGATCGTGTCCACGGTCGGTCGCGCCAAGGACCGCCTCGAAGCGAACCGGACCCGCGAGGACCACGTCACCCAGTGACGACGGTGGCGACGACATGAAGGCTACGTAAGGACTACGTAAGCTTCCTCACATCCACCTGGTTTCCGTTCGAAACCCCAGCGCCGGAGCGCCCGCTCCTGTACTGGGGTTTTGTCGTTCCCGCAGAGGTCCGGGGCGCGGTGGCGGCGTCGGTGCCGGGCGGGCGGGGTCAAAGAAGAGCTTTGAGCTTCTCAAAGTTCAAGTGTTAACGTGTTCGACATGAAGACAGCAGTGCGCCATCGACACGCCGCGAGCGTCCCGCTCGTGGAGCGCCTGCATGTCGATCTCTGCCGCTGTATGTCCGCGGTCTGTTGCCGCAACGTCTGAACCGGCACCATGCAGCGGCGCCGCCCCTGACGCGGGCGCCGCACCCCCGTCCCCCGCACAGTCGCCCCCGTGCGCCCCGATGCGTCACATCTGGAGTGTGTCCGTGTCCGCGAATCCCGCGTCCACCACTGCCGGCAGTCCGTCCGGTTCCGGTTTCCGTATACCCAAGGTCCCGTTCTGGGCCCAGATAGTCGCCGGTCTCGTCCTCGGTGTCGTACTCGGCTGGCTCACGCGTACGTACGACATCGGCTGGCTCTACACCACGCTCGACAAGGTCGGCCACATCTTCGTCCAGCTGCTGAAGCTGGCCGTCGCGCCCCTCGTCTTCTTCGCGATCCTGGTGTCGATCACCAACCTGCGCAAGGTCAACAACGCCGCCCGGCTGGCCACCCGCACCCTGCTCTGGTTCATGATCACCTCGCTGATCGCGGTCGCGATCGGCCTCGCGATCGGCCTGATCACCAACCCGGGCGCCGGAACGGGCCTCACGCCGAAGGACGGCAAGCTGCCGGAGCACGCGGGCTCCTGGCTCGACTTCCTCACCGGCATCATCCCGGACAACGTGATCACCCCGTTCGCCGAGCTGAACGTGCTCCAGATCGTCTTCATGGCCGCCGTCGCCGGTATCGCCGCGCTCAAGCTCGGCGAGAAGGCCCAGCCGATCCTCACCCTCAGCGAGTCCGTCCTGGAGCTCCTCCAGAAGGCCCTGTGGTGGGTCATCCGCCTCGCCCCCATCGGCACCGTCGGCCTCATCGGCTACGCGATCGCCGACTACGGCTGGGACCTGATCGGCAAGTACGCCACGTTCACCGCCGACGTCTACATCGGCTGCGCCCTGGTGCTGTTCGGGGTGTACCCGCTGCTGCTCGCCACCGTCGCCAAGCTCAGCCCGGTGCAGTTCTTCAAGGGCGCCTGGCCGGCCATCCAGCTGGCCTTCGTCTCCCGCTCCTCGGTCGGCACCATGCCGGTCACCCAGAAGGTCACCGAGCGCCTCGGCGTCCCGAAGGAGTACGCCTCCTTCTCCGTCCCGTTCGGCGCCACCACCAAGATGGACGGCTGCGCCGCGATCTACCCGGCGTTGGCGGCGATCTTCATCGCGCAGATCTTCGACGTCCAGCTGGGTGTAGGTGACTACATCCTGATCGCGTTCGTCTCGGTGATCGGTTCGGCGGCCACCGCCGGTCTCACCGGTGCGACGGTCATGCTGACCCTCACGCTGTCGACCCTGGGCCTCCCGCTGGAGGGCGTCGGTCTGCTCATGGCCATCGACCCGATCCTGGACATGATGAGGACGGCCACCAACGTGGCGGGCCAGGCGCTGGTCCCGGTGATCGTCTCGGCCCGCGAGAAGATCCTCGACCACGACGCGTACAACTCGGCCACGTCCTCCCCGGTCGATGACGAGGTGCGCGAGAGCGACCCGCAGAAGGTGGCGGTCGCCGCGTAACCACGCGCACGCACGGCACACAGGAGCGCCCCCCGGTCCGCCTCGCGGCAGGACCGGGGGCGCTCTGTCGTTTCGTGTACTGCCCGGGGCGCGTGTCTACCGGGCTGCCCCGGCGGACGAGGCCGCCGACCTGGCTGGGCGGAAGACCGACGGCGGCTTCCGGGTGGCCAGCCGCTGCTCGGCGAAGTCCCGGTTGGCGCGCGTCTGCTCGCGGTAGGCGGCGGGCAGGTCCGGCATCGCCAGCAGGCGGTCACAGGCGCGGAGCGAGCCCGCGTAGTCGCCGACCCAGTAGGCGGTGATCGAGAACTCGAAGAGCAGGCCCCAGCGGTACACCCACGGCTGGACGAACAGCAGGTCGTCCTTCGGCGCTTCCCGGTCGAGCGCCGCGCAGACGAAGGCGTGCGCGGCGCGGTAGCGGCCGAGGCGGCGCAGCCGGGAGGAGAGTTCGTAGCAGGCTTCGAGCCGCTGCGGGCGTGATTCCCAGGCACGGGAGAGGGCGTCCATGGCGGCCGGCCAGTCGCCGGCCTCGGCCTTGAGGATTCCGGCCTGCAGCAGCGCGTAGTACACCTCCTCCTCCCAGCCGCCCATCTGCGCGCGGCGTTCGTACAGGGCGGCCGCCTTGGCGATGTCGCCCATGTCGCGCATGGTCTGTGCCAGGTAGAAGACCGTACGGGTGTTGGAGGGGTCGCGCTTCATCTCGGCGCCGAGCAGCCGGGCGTCGCGTTCGAACTTGTCGTGCCGCGAGCCGCCGTCGGCGTAGTCCTCGATGACGAGGGCGTCGAGATTCCGCTGGTCGTCACGCCCGTCGGCGGTGAGGTACTCATGGGTGACGCCCACGTACCGCCAGGGCATGTTGCCGCGGACCAGCCGCTTGATCCGGTACTCGGTCGCGCCCTCGTGCCGGAGCATGTACGAGTCGGCGGTCAGCGGGGGCAGTGGGCCCTCCCGGCGGATCACCAGGTCCGCGTCGAGGAGCAGCAGAAAGTCGGCCTTGCCGCGGGCGTGCTCGATGTTCAGCGTGCGGTTGTGGCCGAAGTTCACCCAGGGCTCCTCGTGGAGCTCGCCGGGGAGGCCGTCGAGTGCGCCCCGGATCAGTTGCTGGGTTCCGTCGGTCGAGCCGGTGTCGGAGATCACCCAGGTGTCGATCAGGCCGCGGACGGAGGCGAGGCAGCGTTCGATGACCGCGGCCTCGTTCTTGACGATCATGCACAGGCAAATAGACGGCTTCATAGCAGCACCAATTCCCGGCGGACAGGTGCGCGTGACCTTACGTACGGGGCCGAGCGGTGCGACTGCGGCACGCCGGAACAGCCCGAATGTACCACGGCGCGGACACCCGACCGGACGCGATCGATAGGCCAATGCGTTAAACAGCCCCGCTCGACCGTAAAGCGACCCCTGCCGCGACCCGATGAACCGACCGAAGCGTGAACACGCTTCGTGTGGCTTCACTTGATTCAGCTCTGGAAGGAGCAGTGAATGAGTCCTGAGAACAGGACCCGGTCCTCTCTCGGCCCGATTCCCCGGAGGCGTGCGTGGTTGACCGGTACCACGATCGCCTCGATCGCCCTCATCGTCACGGGGTTCGCGAGTCCCGCGGTGGCCGCTGGGCAGCAGGCGCGTCAGGCTGCCGGCAGCAGCGTCTCGGTTCCGTCGGGCGGTGACAATTGCAGGGTTGAGAAGCCCAAGAAGAAGAAGCCGAAGCAGCACAGGTCGGTTGCGGAGCAGGCGTCGGTTGCGCTCGGCGGCGGCGACAAGTGCAAGGTGGGCCCCACCGGGCCGACGGGGCCGACGGGTCCCAGGGGCCCGAAGGGCGACACGGGTGCCACGGGTGCCACGGGTGCGACGGGTGCGACGGGTGCCAACGGCGCGACGGGTGCGACGGGTGCCACGGGTGCGACGGGTGCCAACGGCGCGACGGGTGCCACGGGTGCCACGGGCGCGACGGGTGCCAACGGTGCCACGGGTGCCACGGGTGAGACCGGTCCCACCGGGCCTACTGGCGCGACGGGTGCCAACGGCGCGACGGGTGCCACGGGTGAGACCGGTCCCACCGGGCCTACTGGCGCGACGGGTGCCAACGGCGCGACGGGTGCGACGGGCTCCACTGGTCCCACCGGTCCTACTGGTCCCACCGGGCCTACTGGCGCGACGGGTGCCAACGGCGCGACGGGTGCGACGGGCCCCACCGGTCCCACCGGTCCCACCGGGCCTACTGGCCCCACCGGTCCGTGCTCCGACATCGACTCCCTCGACCCGAACAACTCGGAGGAGTTCAGCGCCGTACTCAGCGGCGGCAACGCGTTCGTCGGACGTCGGAACACCAACCCCGCGCCCCCGCAGGGGAATTACTCGTGGGTGAATCTTTCGAACAACGACAACTACCCGACCAACGCCTGTTCCATCTCCGTCGTGGATCACGGGAACGACTCCTACGTGAAGGTGCTGACCACCGACGGTCAGGTCTGGGAGACGCACGGGAACACCAACGGCACCAACTTCATCTGGACTGAGCCCTGGACGCTGGTGGTGTTGCAGCCGAGCTGACCGAACCGGGACAGTAACCGTGTGTGCTGTGCCCGCCGGGTTCCGGCGGGCACAGCACGCATTCGGCCCCGTCCGTGAACCTGCCACCCGGAGCCGGGCGGCCACTGCTCCGTACGACGCCGAGGAGACCCGCGCCGTACCCTTACCGGGGGGAGTGGCACACCGGGGGCGGGAGGAAGTCGACGTGGGTGCTGTGAAGAGCAGACGGATGCCGCGTGCCGTGCGTGAGCAGCAGATGATGGACGCCGCCGTGCGGACCTTCGGGCAGCGTGGATACCGTGCCGCGTCGATGGACGAGATCGCCGAGCTGGCCGGGGTGTCCAAGCCGCTGGTGTATCTGTACCTCAATTCCAAGGAAGAGCTCTTCACCGCCTGCATCCGGCGCGAGGCGAAGGCGCTGGTCGACGCGGTACGGGCGGGGGCGGAGCCGGGACTTCCGGCTGACCGGCAACTGTGGTCCGGACTCCGCGCGTTCTTCACGCACACGGCGGAGAACCCGGACGGCTGGTCGGTGCTGCACCACCAGGCGCGTACGCACGGAGAGCCCTTCGCCGCCGAGGTCACGGCGATGCGGGACGAGATCGTGGCGTTCGTGACGGGCCTGATCGGGGCCGCGGCGCGTGAGGCGCACCACGACCCGGCGCTGCCCGACCGCGATGTGTCGGGGCTCGCGCAGGCGCTCGTGGGGGCCGCGGAGTCGCTCGCCGGGTGGGCGAACGAGACCCCGGGCGTCTCGGCGAAGGAGGCCGCGGCCACCCTGATGAACTTCTCCTGGGCGGGGCTGGAGAACCTTATGAACGGCCGTCCGTGGCAGCCGCCGAACCGGGGCGGGGACTGGGCGGCGCAAGGGTCGTCCCGGTGAGGTGGACGCGGTCCGCGCCGCGCAGCTGGAAGCCGGTGGGGTCCGCCGCGTAGGTGACGGTGGCGGGCAGCAGAACGGGGGCCCGGAAGTCGGCCCGTACCCACCGGACTTCATCGGGTCGCGGCGCCTCGGCCAGGCAGCGGGCGACGGTCCACATGCCGTGGGCGATGGCCCGGGGGAAGCCGAAGAGCCGGGCGGTGAGCGGATACAGGTGGATCGGGTTGCGGTCGCCCGATGCGGCACCGTAACGGCGCCCCAGATCACCGGGGAGCCGCCACTCGGCGACGGCGGGCAGCTCGGCGACCGGGCTCGGGGCAGGGGGCGGGGCAGGGGCCCCCGTGGTGACGGTCGCGCGCGTCGCGTGCCGGGAGAGGTAGCCGCTGCGGGACTCCCAGACCAGCTCGCCCGCCAGCCGCGCCTCGGTGACCACCGTGACCTCGGTGCCACGGCGGTGTGGCGTCAACTCCTTGGCGTACACCGTGAGTTCGAGCAGGTCGGTGGGGTGCAGGGGGCGGTGCCGGGTGATCTCGATCCAGGTGTGGACGAGACCGACGACCGGCAGCGGGAACCTCCGGGCGGTCATCAGCCGCATGGCGAGCGGGAAGCCCAGCACGTGCGGGTAGGTGAGCGGCAGGGTGTCCGGCTCAGCGAAGCCGCAGATCCGGCGGTACGAGGCGAGCGGGGCGGCGGCGATCGGTGCGGCCGGGAGCACGGCCCGGTCGGCGGGCAGGGTGACCCCCGGGCGGCCGGCCCTCTTGAACGGGGACGTGACAGCTGCCCGTACAAGTGACACGTTCAGATTCGGCATGGGTTCACATCCCTGCCGGGGTGGCCGGCCCCCTTGAGCGGGGACGTGACAGCTGCCCGTACAAGTGACACGTTCGGATTCGGCATGGGCGTCACGCCCCCAGCAGGCTCTGGCCGCAGACTCGTACGACCTGGCCGTTGACGGCGGTCGAGGCGGGCTGGGCGAACCAGGCGGTGGTCTCGGCGACATCGACCGGGAGGCCGCCCTGCGCGAGGGAGTTCATCCGGCGGCCCGCCTCGCGGATGAAGAGGGGGACGGCCGCGGTCATCTTCGTCTCGATGAAGCCGGGGGCCACCGCGTTGACCGTGACGTCGTGGTCGGCGGCGGCGCGCGGGGCCAGTGAGCTGACCAGCCCGATGATGCCCGCCTTGCTCGCCGCGTAGTTCGTCTGGCCGTTGTTGCCCGCGATGCCGGCGATGGAAGCGGTGGCGACGATCCGGCCGCCGCGGTTGAGGGTGTCCGCCTTCAGCAGGGCGTCGGTGGTGCGCAGCACGCTGTCCAGGTTCACGTCGACGACCGAGGCCCACCGTTCGGCCGGCATGTTGGCGAGGCGGCGGTCGCGGGTGATGCCCGCGTTGTGGACGAGGACGTCCAGGCCGTCGGGGGCCGCTGCGGCGATCCGTTCCGCGGCGTCGTCCGCGGTGATGTCCAGCGGCAGTGCGGTGGCGCCGAGCTCCTCGGCGGTACGGGCCAGCTCCTCGCGCACCTGCGGGATGTCCAGGCAGACGACCCGGGCGCCGTCCCGGGCCAGCACCGAGGCGACCGAGGCGCCGATGCCGCGCGCCGCACCGGTGACCAGCGCGGTGCGCCCGGCGAGCGGGGCCGCCCAGTCGGCGACGGGGCCGGGGGCGGCCGAGGTCAGCTCGATCACCTGGCCGCTGACGTACGCGGAGCGGGGCGAGAGCAGGAACCGCAGGGTGGATTCGGCCGCGTCGACGGCTTCCGGCGCGATACGGAGCAGCTGTACGGTGGCGCCCCTGCCGATCTCCTTGCCCAGCGAGCGTACGAACCCTTCCAGCGCCTGCTGGGCGGCGGCCTGGTGGTGGTCGTCGGCCGACGGCCGTACCCCCAGCACCACGACGCGCCCGCCCGGGGCGAGGGAGCGGACCACCGGGTGCAGTGCCGCGTGGACACCGGCCAGCTTGCCGGGGGTGTTGACGGCCGTCGCGTCCAGCACGATCCCGGCGGGGCGTTCGGCGCTCCCGGTGACTTCGAGGCCGGTGGCCGCGAGGAGCGCGCCGAGCTCCTCGGTGGCCGCGGAGTCCCCGGCGGTGAGGTGCAGCAGCGGGCCGTCCAGCGTCGGGGCCCCGGGTGACCAGCGGCGCAGCGGGGCGGGCTGCGGGAGCCCGAGCCGCCGGGTCAGGAAACGGCCGGGTGCTGTGCCGGTGAAGTGCAGATAGCGGTCGGCCATTGTCCAGACTCCCTGCTCGGTCGTAGATTTACTCCGGAGTAAGGTTACTCAAGAGTCAGGAGCTGGTCGAGATGATCCCCCTCGAACTCCCGCAGCCTCGCAGGGTCGCGGTCATCGGTGGCAGCCGCGTACCGTTCGCGCGCTCCGACGGCCCGTACGCGAACTCTTCCAACCAGCAGCTGCTCACGGCCGCGCTGGGCGGCCTGGTCGAGCGGTTCGGGCTCCAGGGGGAGCGGGTCGGCGAGTTCGTCGCGGGCGCCGTGCTCAAGCACAGCAGCGACTTCAACCTGGCCCGGGAGACCGTGCTCGGCTCGGCACTCGACCCGCGCACCCCCGCGTACGACATCCAGCAGGCGTGCGGCACCGGCCTCCAGGCGGTCGTTGCCGCCGCGAACAAGATCATGCTCGGGGCGGTCGACTCGGCGATCGCGGGCGGCACCGACACCACGAGCGACGCGCCCCTCGGCGTCAACGACGAGCTGCGCAGGCTGCTCCTCGCCGCCCGGCGGGCGAAGTCGGCGGGCGGCAGGATCAAGGCGCTCGCGGGCATACGTCCCCGCCACCTCGTCCCGGACATCCCGCGCAACGCGGAACCCCGCACCGGCCTCTCGATGGGCGAGCACGCGGCGGTCACCGCCCGCCGGTGGGGGATCACCCGCGAGGACCAGGACCTCCTCGCGGCCACCAGCCACCAGCGGCTCGCGGCGGCGTACGAGCGCGGCTTCCTGGACGACCTCGTCGTCCCGTTCCAGGGCCTGGCCCGTGACCAGAACCTGCGCCCCGGCTCCACGGCCGGGAAACTCGCCACGCTGAAGCCGGTGTTCGGCACCGACCACCCAGGCGCGACGATGACCGCGGGCAACTCCACCCCGCTCACCGACGGCGCCGCGACCGTACTGCTGGCGAGCGAGGAGTGGGCCCGCGCGCACGACCTGGAGCCGCTCGCCCATCTCTCCCTGTACGAGACCACCGCCGTCGACCACGTGAACGGCGACGACGGGCTCCTGATGGCGCCCGCGTACGCCGTACCGCGCCTGCTGGAGCGCGCCGGGCTCACCATCGAGGACTTCGACCTGTTCGAGATCCACGAGGCGTTCGCCTCCCAGGTGCTGGCCACCCTCGCGGCCTGGGAGAAGCAGGGACTGGCCCCCGTCGACCGGGACCGGCTCAACGTGGCGGGATCGTCGCTCGCCACCGGCCACCCGTTCGCCGCGACCGGCGCCCGGATCGTCGCCACCCTCGCCGAGCTCCTGGCGGAGCGCGACGGACCGTCCCGGGGCCTGATCTCGATCTGCGCGGCGGGCGGCCAGGGCGTCACGGCCATCCTCGAACGCCCCTGACCCCCGTCCCGAGGCGTCCGGCACGCCCCCGACGCCTCGGCAGCCTCGGACGAACCGGCCGCCGGACGGGACCCGGCGAGATCACCCGACCCCACGTTGAGGAGCCGCACGTGTCCACGTCACCCACCGCCCCCGCCGCCGTCCCCACCCTCGTCGAGCCGACCAAGGTCAGGGCCGCGGACGGCTCGGTGCGGCAGGTCTCCGTACCGCCGGCCGCGCCGCCCGTCCGCCGCGGCTCGCTCGCCGAGATCCCGTTCGACAACGCCCGCGAGGCCCCCGCCGACGCCGTGCTCAGCCGCCAGCAGCCGGACGGCAGCTGGCGGGACGTGACGGCGGCGGCCTTCGCCGAAGAGGTGCTCGCCGTCGCCAAGGGCCTGATCGCGGAGGGCCTCGGGGCCGGCGACCGGATCGCGATCATGGCCCGGACCACCTACGAGTGGACCCTGCTCGACTTCGCGGCCTGGGCCGCCGGGCTCGTCACCGTCCCCATCTACCCGACCTCCTCCGCCTTCCAGGCCCGCTGGATACTCCAGGACTCCGGCGCCGTCGCATGCGCCGTCGAGACCGCGGACCAGGGCCGGCTGATCAGCCAGGAGCGCAAGCAGCTCGGCGACCTGGACCACCTGTGGCAGTTCGACACGGGCGTGCTCGGCCGGCTGAAGACCCTCGGCCGGGACGTCCCCGACGACGCCGTCGCCGCCCGCCGCGCCACCCCGGAACCGGAGACCCCCGCCACCCTCATCTACACCTCCGGCACCACCGGCCGCCCCAAGGGCTGCGTGCTCAGCCACGGCAACTTCTTCGCCGAGGTCGACAACGCGATCGAGCTCCTCCACCCGGTCTTCAAGTCGGTCAGCAAGGACCCCGCCTCCACCCTGCTCTTCCTCCCGCTCTCCCATGTCTTCGGGCGGATGGTCGCGATCGGCTGCCTGCGCGCCCGGGTCCGCCTCGGCCATGCCCCGTCCATCCAGACCGAGGACCTCCTCGCCGGCCTGGCGGGGTTCAAGCCGTCGTTCCTGCTGGCCATCCCGTACGTGCTGGAGAAGGTCTACAACACCGGCCGGGCCACCGCCGAGAAGATGGGCCGCGCCTCGTCGTTCGACCGCGCCGCCCGGATCGCCCAGCGGTACGGGGAAGCCGTCGAGGCCGCCGAACACGGCACCGGCACCGGCCCCGGGCTGGGGCTGCGGGCCGCTCGTGCCCTGTACGACCCGCTGGTCTACCGCCGGATCCGGGCCGCGCTCGGCGGCCATGTCCGGTACGCGATCTGCGGCGGCTCCCCGCTCGGCCACCGGCTCGCGGCGTTCTACGCGGGCGCGGGCATCGAGATCTTCGAGGGCTACGGCCTGACCGAGACCACCGCCGCCGCCACCGTCACCCCGCCGCTCAAGCCGCGCCTGGGCACCGTCGGCTGGCCGCTGCCCGGCACCGCCGTGCGGATCGCGGACGACGGAGAGGTGCTGCTCAGCGGTGGTCAGGTGTGCCAGGGCTACTGGGACGCCGAACGGGGCCGGCCGGTACCCGTGCAGGAGGGCGGCTGGTTCGCCACCGGGGACCTGGGCGCGCTCGACGAGGACGGCTACCTCACGATCACCGGCCGCAAGAAGGACATCATCATCACCTCCGGCGGCAAGAACGTCACCCCCGCGCCCCTGGAGGACTGGCTGCGCGCCCACCCCCTGGTCAGCCAGTGCATGGTGGTCGGCGACAACCGCTCCTTCATCACCGCCCTGATCACCCTGGAGCCGGACGGGCTCGCCCACTGGCGGCAGATGAAGAAGAAGCAGCACGTGCCGATGCGGGAACTCGTCGACGACGAAGAACTGCGCACGGCGCTGCAACGCGCCGTCGACGAGGCCAACCGGCTGGTCTCCCGCGCGGAGTCGATCCGCAAATTCGCCGTCCTGCCGGTGGACTTCACCGAGGAGGGCGGCCATCTGACGCCCTCGCTGAAACTGAAGCGGGACGCCATCGCGCGGGACTTCGAGGCCGAGATCGAGGCGCTGTACCGGAAGTGAGCGCACCGGCCGCGACGCGGCGTCGCGGAGGCGGCCTCTTCCGCCTCCGCGCCCGGATTCCCCTCAGTCGTCCCGCGCGCCCGTCATGTGGTGCGCGGGCGGGCAAAGGCGGCAGGCGTCGACCGGCCGGTTCCCGCCGCAACGCGATCGGCCGCGAATCTGCGGTTGCTGATGGTCTGCTCACGGTAGCCGGGCGGAAGGTCGGGCAGGGCGAGGAGACGATCGCAGGAAGCCAGTGATCCGTGCGCGTCTCCGGTCCAGTAGGACGTGATGGAGTGCTCGAAGAGCAGACCCCAGCTGTAGACCCAGGGTTCCACGAACAGCCAGTCCCGGGGCGCGGGGCGGTTGAGGCCGGCGACGGCGAAGGCATTGGCGGCTTGATGGCGCCCCTTCTTCCTCAGCCGGAAGACCAGTTCGTAGCAGGCCTCCAGCCGCTGCGGCCGGCTTTCCCACGCATGGGTGAGAGCCTCCAGGGCGCCGGGCCAGTCGCCGCTGTCGGCCTTGAGCACCCCCACCTGGAGCAGGGCGTAGTACACCTCCTCGTCCCATCCGCCCATGCCGGCCCGGCGTTCGTACGCCGCGATCGCGTCCCGGGTCTCACCCATGTCGCGGAGGGTTTGCGCGAGGTAGAAGACGGTGCGGGGATTGTCCGGATCGCGCTTGAGGTCCTCGCGCAGCAGGCGGACGTCCCGGGTGAACTTGTCCCCGCGTGAACCGCCGTCGGCGAAGTGATCGATGCTGAGAACCTGGAGATCGGCGACGCTGTGCTGCTGGTCGGTGGTCAGGTATTCGTGGGTCGCGCCCTCGTACCGCCACAGGATGTCCCCCTTGACCAGCCGGGGAATGCGGTATTGGAGAGCACCGAGATGGCGCAACATATAGGAATCGGCGCTCAGTTCGGAAAGCGCGGACAGTTTTCCCTCGCGCCGGACGGCCATATCGGCGTCGATGAGGAGGAGATAGTCGGCCTTGCCGCGTGCGCGCTGGATGTTCAGGGTGCGGTTGTGGCCGAAGTTGGTCCAGGGATCCTCGTGGAGTTCCCCCGGAATCTCCTTGAACGTGGCGCGGATCAGGTCCTGGGTGCCGTCACGCGAGCCGGTGTCGGAGATGACCCAGGTATCCACCAGGTCGCGTACGGAGTTCAGGCATCGCTCGATGACCTTCGCCTCGTCCTTGACGATCATGCACAGACAGAACGACGGCCTGCCGTGCGGAGTGGCCGGCCGCTTTTCGGCAGGGTGGTCGATCAGATCTTTCATTAGATCTTCCAATCTTGCTTTTACGGGACAATGCCCCATTGAATTGGTGCGGCATGCGAGCCCGGCCATTGCGGCCACCGGAGGAAAGCGGCGCCAATGCGCCGGAAACAGCTGACCGCGTCACGGCGCAGAATGTGCGGAGGCGCACAGATGGAACGGCCGAAATTACCAATAGCCTCAATTAGGCTGAAAACAGGGGCAGATGGCCGCGTTCTCCTCACTCGCAAGGGGTGTCGCCTGTGTTCGGACGGCGGATCAGCGCGTGGCGCATATGCCGATACCCCTCCGCACCTGTCACATTCACGGCTCCAACTCCACGCGGAACTGGTAAGGAACCGAGATGCACAAATCGCGAAGCTGGGACATTCTGTCCCGCTCGACTCTGGGTGCCATGTCGCTGGGTATGACTCTGGCGCTGTGCCCCATCAACGTCGCTCACGCGGCGCCGAACCCCACGGGTACGCAGGCGGCCGACCGAGTGATGGCCAGCCGGGTGCTGGCAAGCGTGTCCGGGACGGTCATCTCCAACACCTCTCAGAACATCCGCAGCGGTCCCACCACTCAGTCGGCGATCGTGGGCAGCGTGCCGTCCGGCGGCCAGGTGTCCATCGCCTGCCAGGTGACCGGTCAGAATGTCGGTGGCAACAACCTGTGGTACCTGCTGTCCAACGGCAGTGGGTGGATGAGCGCCCGATACATCTCGACGCAGACCACCGTGCCGTTCTGTGACGACTACCCGGGGACGGGCGACACCGGTCCGACGGGGCCCACCGGCCCTACCGGCCCGATGGGGCCGTCGGGTCCGACGGGTGCGACGGGTCTGCAGGGTGTGACGGGTCCGACGGGTGCGACGGGTTTGCAGGGCCTGACGGGTGCGACGGGTGCGACGGGTCTGCAGGGTGTGACGGGTGCGACCGGTGCGACGGGTGCGACGGGTTTGCAGGGCCTGACGGGTCCGACGGGTGCGACGGGTGCGACGGGTGCGACGGGTTTGCAGGGTGTGACGGGTGCGACGGGTGCGACGGGTTTGCAGGGTGCGACCGGTGCGACGGGTGCGACGGGTCTGCAGGGTGTGACGGGTCCGACGGGTGCGACGGGTTTGCAGGGTGCGACCGGTGCGACGGGTGCGACGGGTCTGCAGGGCCTGACGGGTCCGACTGGTGCGACGGGTGCGACGGGTTTGCAGGGCCTGACGGGTCCGACCGGTGCCAACGGTGCTGATGGTGCGACGGGTGCGACTGGTGCGACTGGTGCGACTGGTGCGACGGGTCTGCAGGGCCTGACGGGTCCGACCGGTGCCAACGGTGCTGATGGTGCGACGGGTGCGACCGGTGCGACGGGTGCGACGGGTCTGCAGGGCCTGACGGGTGCGACTGGTGCGACGGGTGCGACGGGTTTGCAGGGCCTGACGGGTCCGACCGGTGCTGATGGTGCGACGGGTGCGACTGGTGCGACGGGTGCGACGGGTCTGCAGGGCCTGACGGGTGCGACTGGTGCGACGGGTGCGACGGGTTTGCAGGGCCTGACGGGTCCGACCGGTGCCAACGGTGCTGATGGTGCGACGGGTGCGACTGGTGCGACTGGTGCGACGGGTTTGCAGGGCCTGACGGGTGCGACCGGTGCCAACGGTGCTGATGGTGCGACGGGTGCGACTGGTGCGACGGGTGCGACGGGTTTGCAGGGCCTGACGGGTGCGACCGGTGCCAACGGTGCTGATGGTGCGACTGGTCCCACCGGTCCGACGGGTCCGACCGGTGCCAACGGCACCAACGGCACCAACGGTGCCGACGGGGCTACGGGTGCCACCGGTCCTGCCGGTCCGACCGGTCCGACCGGGCCTGTCGGCCCGTCCCAGACTGCCACCAGCGCCGCCACGCCCATCCCCGCCGGGGGCAGCATCCAGGACATCACGGCCACATGCCCTGCCAACACCGTGCTGACCGGCGGAGGTGCCGTGAACCAGCTGCAGAACGACGACATCCACTGGACCGCGAGCGCTCCGGACACCACGACCAACAGCTGGCACGTCTCCGCGTACAACAGTGGCGCCACCCCGCAGACCGTTCAGTCGTACGCGGTCTGCATTCCCGCCACTCCGTGATCTGACAGGTTCTGAGGGGGACGGACAGGAAGCCGCCCAGAGTTCGGGACAGCCCCGGTCGCTGCCACAGCAGAGAAGGTCTTCTGTTGTGGCAGCTTCATTTTGTGTTCGTCGAGACGGGTGACCGGAGCCCGAGGCGATCACGGGACGGCTGGAAAACTATGTGGAGTTTTCCGTTCGAACAGTTCGACCGATGGATCTGTCATCGTCGTTCCTTCAAGGGGTGGAACGTTACTTCTCAAGCGGTCCGGTGAGATGCCGGACGGTGCCCTTCGGTGCCGCCGCTCCAGCGGTCCCGTAGAACGTCAACATGGTGCATGCACCAGGCATTCAGTGCTTTCCCGAGTTGTTGTTTCGGATGATCCGAAAGGAAGCGTCCACCGGATTCCGCGCGCCTGCAACAGGCCCCCGGCGTACACCCGAGAGGCCTCGCACGCAGGGTAAAAAGCGGCGAGTCCCGGAGTAAAGACTCGGTCACGACTGTATAGATATACGAGCCGTCGCAAGACGGCAGTTTTCTTACGTCCCGTGCGGTCGGAACGCCGCTGCCTTTTTGGCGGGCGAGTCCGCGCGTGGTGTTTCCGCACCCGCGGCATCAGTGGCTCCGGGGCCCGGCGTCGACGGAGCCCGCAGCGCCCGGGACGGCATCGCTCAACACCCGTTCATCCATTGGTCAAGGAGAGACGCTGTGAGTTACGGAACTGCGCTGAGGGACGAAGTCCGGTCCCCGGGAACGACTCCGCTCATCGGTATTTACGACATGTACTCGGCCTCCGTCGTGGCCCGCCACTACGACGGATTCTTCGTGTCCGGCTTCGGCTTCGCCGCCTCCCACTACGGGCTGCCCGACATCGGCTTCATCGCCTGGCCGGACATGGTGGCCTTCGTGGAGCGGCTGCGGCTGGCCTTCCCCTCCCACCACCTGCTGGTGGACATCGACGACGGCTACGTCGACCCCGAGGTGGCCTGCCACGTGGTGCAGCGACTGGAGAGGATCGGCGCCTCCGGCGTCATCCTGGAGGACCAGAAGCGCCCGCGCAGGTGCGGCCACGCGGACGGCAAGCAGGTGCTGCCGCTGGAGGAGTACCTGGAGAAGCTCAACCTCGTGCTGGAGAGCAGGCGGGACCTGGTGGTCGTGGCCCGCACGGACGCCACGGAGGAGGACGACATCCTGCGCCGCGCGGAGGCGCTGGCCAAGACGGACGCCGATGTCGTCCTGGTCGACGGGGTGCGCAGCGTCGAGTGGATCAAGCGCATCCGGAACGTGGTCGGCGACAAGCCGCTGCTCTTCAACCAGATCGCGGGCGGGAAGTCCCCCAGGCTCTCGCTCTCCGAACTGACCGACCTGGAGTGCCAGGTGGCCATCTACAGCACCCCCTGCCTCTTCGCCGCGCACGCGGCCATCGACAGCGCGCTGACGGACCTCAAGCGGTCCGACGGGCGGCTTCCCGAGTTCGTGCCCTCAGAGGGCATCGGGGTGCAGCGCTCGACGGAGCTGCTGGAGAAGAACATCAGCAGGCACCACCCCGTCCGCGAGCCCGCGACCGTCTGATCCGGATGTCGCGCCGGGTGCGGTCGGCCCGGCTGGTCACCGAACCGTCCGAATGCCGGGCCCCCGGTGGTGCGTCACCGTGCACCGCGGGGCCTCGGCGCCATGTGCACCACAGGCAAGAAGGAAGAGCAGGAACATGGGATTCACCTCGTCGAAGGCGCGTGCGGTCCTGGTGATCGCCCTCGGGGCGCTCTGCCAGGGCCAGTTGGCCGCCGGAGCGGCCTGGGCCGACGCCCCCGACGGCGGCATGGAGACGCACCACGGTCCGTCCCTGGTCACCATCGACAACTCCAACGCCGACTCCTGGCTGGAGGTGGACCGGACGCTCAATGTGCTGGGCCCCCTGAGCAAGGGCACGGCGGGCAGCGACCACGACGGCGGCGGGGGCGCCATCGACCAGAACGTGTCCTCCTCGCAGGGCGTGGGCGTCCAGGCCGCGCCGGACGAGAACGAGGACGAGGGCGACGAGGACGAGAGCGAGGGCGCGGCGCCGGGGAGCGATGCGGCTCCCGAGAGCGCGGCGACCGGCGGGGACGACTACGAGGGCGACGCCGATGCCGAGGCGGGCCGCCCGTCGGACGCGGCGCCGGACGCGGCGCCGGATCCCGCCACCGCTCCGCCCCTGCTCTGACCTCCGCGGAGACGCCCGCTCCGCCGTGCGAGGCTGGGCCCGGAGGTGGTGACCGTGGGAGGGTCGCGAGGCGAGGGAAGGGTCCCCGGCGGGCGCCTGGTGCTGCACCGGTTCAACGGGGACGAGGAGTACCGCCTCGACACGGCGGTGGTGCGGGTGATCCGCTCGTACGAAGGCGGCACGGACACGGGGGTGACCGTCTGGTTCGAGGCCCTGGCGGACCCGGACGCCGCGCGCCGCTGCGAGGACACGGCGGACGCGGGCGCGGCCCCGTCCGCCGAGGTGGGCGTCGCCATGACGGAGGCCGAGGCGGACATCGACCGGCTGGTCGGGCGTACGTTCCTGATGCCCGGGGCGGCCGAGGGCGAGGACTCGGCCATGTCGCTGCTGTACTACTTCGAGCACGAGTCGCTGCGGGACAACCGGATCACGGTGGTCTCGCGCGAGGGCGGGCTGCTCCGGCTGCGCTGGACCGGGGAGTGCGACGACGTGAACTTCTACGACGGGAGCAAGGCCCCGACCCGGCTGGAGATCGAGGGCGAGTTCCTGTTCCGGGACGCCGACGGCGGGTCCCCGGCCCCGTAACCGCTCCTTCCCCGCCCCTTGCCTGATGAGGCGTCAGGTATCACGATGGCCCCCGCGCCCCGTCAAGTGACGGTGTGTCAGATGCCGCCGGGGAGGAGGCCGTTCGGTGCCTATATCGACCACCGGGCCGCTGTCGTACGGGATGCAGCTGCCGATCCAGTCGCAGAGCACCATCTACGCCGAGGGGTGGGAGGCGGAGGCCGGTCCGGACGACCTCGCCGCGATAGCCCGGACCGCCGACCGCTCCGGCTTCGCCTATCTGGCGAGCTGCGACCACGTCGCGATCCCGAGGCGGCTCGCCGGGGTCATGAGCACCGTCTGGTACGACCCGGTCGCCACCCTCGCCTATCTCGCCGGGATCACCGAGCGGGTTCTGCTGATGAGCCATGTCGCCGTCGTCGGCCTGCGGCACCCGCTGGTCACGGCCAAGCAGTACGCCACCCTCGACCACCTCTGCGGCGGCCGGCTGATCCTCGGCGTCGGCGCCGGGCACGTGGCGGAGGAGTTCGAGGCGCTCGGCGCCGACTTCGACGGGCGGGGCCGGGTGCTCGACGAGACCATCGACGCGCTGAAGGCGGCGCTCGGCCCGGAGGAGTACCCGGAGTTCGCGGGGGAGCGGATCTCCTTCGGCGGCCTCGGGCAGCTGCCCCGACCGGCCCAGGAGCGGGTGCCTGTCTGGGTGGGCGGCTCCTCGCCGGCCGCGGTGCGCCGGGCGGCCGTGCGGGGTGACGGCTGGCTGCCGCAGGGCGATCCCCGGGAGAAGCTGCCCGCGCAGATCGCCCGGCTGAAGGAGCTGCGGGAGGCGGCCGGGGTCGAGGACCCGATCGTCATCGGTGCGATCACCGAGCCGCTGTACGTCGGTGAGCCGGACTGGTCCGTCGGGCGGCGCACCCTCACCGGAAAGCCGGAGGCCCTCGCGGAGTCGCTGCGCGCGTACGGGGCCATGGGCGTCCACCAGATCCAGGTGCGGTTCCGCAGCCGGAGCCGCAGCGAACTGACCGACCAGATGGCGGCGTTCGCCGCCGAGGTCGCACCCCATCTCGACAGGTAGGAGTCAGGCCATGGGCAAGCTGGACGGGCGGGTCGTACTCATCAGCGGTGCGGCGCGCGGGCAGGGCGAGCAGGAGGCGCGGCTCTTCGCCGCGGAGGGCGCGCGGGTGGTGATCGCCGATGTGCTCGACGAGCAGGGCGAGGCGCTGGCCGAGGAACTGCGGGGCGAGCTGGGGAAGGACGCCGCCAGGTTCGTTCACCTGGACGTGAGCCGGGAGGAGGACTGGCAGGCCGCGGTCGCCGCCGCGAAGGACGCCCACGGGAAGATCGACGGGCTGGTCAACAACGCGGGGATCCTCCGCTTCAACGAGCTGGTGAGCACGCCGCTGGAGGAGTTCCAGCAGGTGGTGCAGGTCAATCAGGTGGGCGCGTTCCTCGGGATCAAGAACGTCGCGCCGGAGATCGAGGCGGCGGGTGGCGGGACCATCGTCAACACCGCCTCGTACACCGGGCTCACGGGCATGGCGTTCGTGGGCGCGTACGCCGCCACCAAGCACGCGGTGCTCGGGCTGACCCGGGTGGCCGCGGTGGAGCTGGCCGCGAAGGGGATACGGGTCAACGCCGTCTGTCCCGGGGCCGTGGACACCGCGATGACCAATCCGGCGGCGCTGGACCCGGCCGCGGACCCGGAGGAGTCCAAGGCCGCGGTGGCCGAGCTGTACCGCAAGCTCGTGCCGCTGGGGCGGATCGGGCAGCCGGAGGAGGTGGCGACGCTGGCGCTCTTCCTGACGTCGGAGGACTCCTCGTACATCACCGGGCAGCCGTTCGTCATCGACGGGGGATGGCTGGCGGGCGTCAGCCTGTTCTGAGGCCCGCTCCTGGCCGGGGCCCGCTCCCGGATGATCTGACGATGCGTCAGCTATTGACGGGTGCGGGTGCCGGTGGAACAGTCGGACACATCACGATCTGACGGAGTGTCAGAAACGATTGAGGACGGTGAACCCCCTTGGAATTCGGGCTCTTTGTACAGGGGTACGTGCCCGCCGCGCGGGCCAAGGTCGACCCCGAGGCAGAGCACAAGGCGCTGATCGAGGAGACCGAGTACGTCATCCAGGCGGACAAGTCCGGCTTCAAGTACGCCTGGGCCTCCGAGCACCACTTCCTGGAGGAGTACTCGCACATCTCGGCCAACGACGTGTACCTGGGCTACCTCGCGCACGCCACCGACCGCATCCACCTCGGGTCCGGCATCTTCAACCCGCTGGCCCCGGTCAACCACCCGGTGAAGGTGGCCGAGAAGGTCGCCATGCTCGACCACCTGTCGGAGGGGCGCTTCGAGTTCGGCTCGGGGCGCGGCGCCGGCAGCCACGAGATCCTGGGGTTCATGCCGGGCATCACCGACATGAACCACACCAAGGAACTCTGGGAAGAGACCATCGCCGAGTTCCCCAAGATGTGGCTCCAGGACGAGTACGTCGGCTTCCAGGGCAAGCACTGGTCGCTGCCGCCGCGCAAGATCCTGCCCAAGCCGTACGGGAAGTCGCACCCGGCGATGTGGTACGCGGCCGGGTCGCCGTCCTCGTACGCGATGGCGGGCAAGAAGGGGCTCGGCGTGCTGGGCTTCAGCGTGCAGAAGGTCTCCGACATGGAGTGGGTCGTCGAGTCCTACAAGACGGCCGTCAAGGAGGCCGAGCCCGTCGGGGATTTCGTCAACGACAACGTCATGGTCACCTCCACGGCCATCTGCGCCGAGACGCACGCCAAGGCCGTCGAGATCGCGGTGGGCGGCGGGCTGAACTACCTCCAGTCGCTGCTCTTCCGCTACCACGACACCTTCCCCCGGCCGGAGGGGATACCGGAGTGGCCCGAGCTGCTCCCGGAGTACACCGAGGAGATCATCGAGCTGCTGATCGCCGAGGAGCTGATGATCTGCGGCGACCCGGACGAGGTGCTGGCGCAGTGCAAGCGGTGGGAGCAGGCGGGGGCGGACCAGCTGAGCTTCGGGCTGCCGATCGGGGTGAGCCGTGAGGACACGCTGAACTCGATCAAGCTGATCGGTGAGCACGTGATCCCGAAGATCGACACGGACCCGGTGCACCGGACCTCGCGGTTCCGGAACGCGGCGTAGTGGTTCCGGGGCTCAGCCCCAAAACCCGCTCCTCAGGCGCCGGAGGGGCTTGATCCTCGAAGCAGCGGCGTCTTCCCGGACCGCCGCTCCGTGCGGCCGGGGTGCGTACCGCGGCCGTGCGCACCCCGGCCGCACACCCACCCACCGCAGAAGGGAACCCCGTCATGCTCGACCACCTCATCCGCGGAGCGACCGTCGTGGACGGCACCGGCGGGCCCTCGTACCCCGCCGACATCGGCATCCGCGACGGCCGCATCGCCGTCGTCGCCGAACCGGGCACGCTCACCGAGGAGGCCGTCACCACCGAGGACGCCACCGGTCTCGTCCTCGCACCCGGGTTCGTCGACCCGCACACCCACTACGACGCCCAGCTCTTCTGGGACCCGTACGCCACCCCGTCCATGAACCACGGCGTCACCACCGTCGCCGGGGGCAACTGCGGGTTCACCCTCGCCCCGCTGCACCCCGAGCGCCCCGAGGACGCCGACTACACCCGCCGGATGATGTCGCGGGTGGAGGGCATGGCCCTCAAGGCGCTGGAGGAGGGCGTCGACTGGACCTGGTCCAGTTTCCGCGAGTACCTCGACGCCCTCGAAGGGCGGATCGCCGTCAACGCCGGGTTCATGGTCGGGCACTGCGCCCTGCGCAGGCACGTCATGGGCGCCGACGCGGTCGGCGGGCAGCCCACCCCCGAGCAGCTCGACGCCATGCTCGCGCTGTTCCACGACGCGATGGACGCCGGGGCCTGGGGGCTGTCCACCACCCAGTCCGCCACCCACTCCGACGGCGACGGGCAGCCCGTCGCCTCCCGGCATGCCCTCCCCGAGGAGCTCCTCGCCCTCTCCCGGGCCGTCGGCGAACACGAGGGCACCCAGCTCGAAGCGATCGTGGCCGGCTGCCTCGACCAGTTCGCCGACGAGGAGATCGAGCTGCTCGTCGACATGAGCGCCACCGCCGGACGCCCGCTGAACTGGAACGTCCTCACCATCGACGCCGCCGTCCCCGAACGCGTACCGCGTCAGCTGGTGCCCAGCGAACGGGCCCGCCGGGCCGGCGGCCGGATCGTCGCGCTGACCATGCCGATCCTCACCCCGATGAACATGTCGCTCGGCACCTTCTGCGCCCTCAACCTCATACCCGGCTGGGGCGAGATCCTCGCCCTCCCCGTCCCCGAGCGCATCGAACGGCTCCGCGACGCCGCCACCCGCGCCGAGATGCTCCGCCGCGCCGACAGCAAGGAGGCCGGAGTCTTCCGTCGCCTCGCCGACTTCGGCCGGTACGTCATCGGCGACACCTACAGCGCGGCCAACGAAGGACTGACCGGCCGCGTCGTGCGCGACATCGCCGCCGAGCGGGGCCTGGACCCCTTCCACTGCCTGGTCGAGATCTGCGCCGCCGACGAGCTGCGCACCGTGCTGTGGCCGATGCCCACCGACAACGACCCCGCCTCCTGGGCGCTGCGCCGCGAGACCTGGGAGCACGAGGACGTCATGCTCGGCGGCTCCGACGCGGGCGCGCACCTGGACCGGATGTGCGGTGCCCCGTACACCACCCGGTTCCTCGGCGACTGTCTGCGCGGGCGGGGGCTCGTCCCCCTGGAGCGGGCCGTGAAGATGCTGACCGACGACCCCGCCCGGCTCTTCGGCCTCCGCGAGCGGGGCCGGATCGAGGAGGGCTTCCACGCCGACCTCGTCCTCTTCGACCCGGAACGCATCGACGCCGGGCCCGCCACCCTCGTCCACGATCTGCCCGGCGACAGCCCCCGGCTCGACTCCAGGGCCATCGGCATCGTGTCGGTCCGGGTCAACGGGGTGGAGACGCTGCGCGACGACAAGGTGACCGGCGCGGTCCCCGGCACGGTGCTCCGTTCCGGCCGCGACACCCGGACGGTGAGCACGGTATGAGCGACGACGGAAAGCGCCGCCTGTTCATCGGCGGCCGGTGGACCGAACCCGACCACGGCCACTACGAGGTGATCGACCCGGCCACCGAGGAGGTGGCCGGCCTCGCCCCGGAGGCGAGCCGCGAGCAGGTGTACGCGGCGGCGGCCGCGGCCCGGGAGGCCTTCGGCACCTGGTCCCGCACCCGCCCCGAGGAGCGGGCCGAGATCCTCGACCGGGCGGCCGGTCTGATGCTGCGCGACCTCGACGGCAACGCCGCGCTCGCCCGAGCGGAGAGCGGCGCCACCACGGCGACGGCCCGCGGCATGCAGGTCGCCGTGGGCGCCGCCCGCTTCCGCCGGTACGCCAGGGGAGCGCTGGAGCCGGTCGAGGAGGCGATCACGCCGCAGATCAACGAGGCCGGGCCGATGGGGCGGGCGGGGGTCTTCGGGGCCCTGGCCGTGCGCCAGCCGGTCGGCGTCGTCACCTGCATCACCTCGTACAACAACCCCTGGGCCAACCCGGCGGGCAAGGTGGCGCCCGCGCTGGCCATGGGCAACACGGTCGTCGTGAAGCCTGCCCCGCAGGACCCGCTCTCCGTCTTCCGGATGGCCGAGGCGCTGGAAGAGGCGGGCGTTCCGCCGGGCGTCGTCAATGTCGTCACCGGATCGGGCCCGGAGGCGGGCGAGGCCGCCGTCGACTCCCCGGACGTCGACATGGTCAGCTTCACCGGCTCCACGGCGGTCGGGCAGTGCATCGCCGAGGTGTGCGGGCGCGGGATGAAGCGGCAGCTGATGGAGCTGGGCGGGAAGGGCGCCGCGGTCGTCCTCGACGACGCGGACCTCGACTCGGCGGCGGCGGGCATCGGCACCACGTTCTCCTTCTACAGCGGACAGATCTGTACGGCTCCGACCCGGGTCCTGGTCCAGCGCGATGTCCATGACGCGCTGATCGAGAAGCTCGCCGCTTACGCCGGTTATCTGAAGGTGGGTGATCCGGCGGCCAGGGGCACGGTCGTCGGCCCGGTCATCTCGGCCGCCCATCGCGACCGCGTCGAGTCGTACGTGGAGCTGGGCCGGAAGGAGGGGGCGAGGGTGGTCACGGGCGGCGAACGCCCGGCCGGACTCGACCGCGGTTTCTATATCGCCCCGACCCTGCTCGCCGACTGCACCAACGAGATGCGTGTCGTCCGCGAGGAGATCTTCGGTCCGGTCGTCGTGGTCGTCCCCTTCGACGACGAGGAGGAGGGCATCGCGCTGGCCAACGACAGCGACTACGGGCTGATCGACTACGTCTGGTCCTCGGACGTGGCCCGCGCCTTCCGGGTGGCCCGGCGGCTGCGGGCCGGCGGGGTCGGCGTGAACACCATCGGGCGGAACATGGAGGCCCCGTTCGGCGGGTTCAAGAAGAGCGGTGTCGGGCGCGATGTCGGCTCGTACGCACTGCACGCGTACAGCGAGCTCCAGTCGATCGTCTGGCCCGGCTGAACCGTCTCGCGACCGTGGGTGTCCGCTGAGCGGACACCCACGGGAAAATTTGAAACACCATAAAGCGGACACTGCTGCGATTCCCGTACGATGCCGTGATCGAGTCTCGACCTCGCATCGGAAGGTGGAGTCCACGAATGGCCTTCAATTAATCAAGGTCTTTCCGTATTGTTGCCTGGAATTCAAGGTCGAGGCGGCGGAGTCTCATCCTCCGGATGTGGAAATCGCAGCGTTTATCGTCCTTTTCATGACTCAGCTGGACGCGCGGCCACGGGCCGAAGATGCGGCAAGGGGCTCCGCCCCGGCCGACAGCGGGGTGCGCGGCAAGGGCCTCGGCGGGAACTCCGTCGGCCTGATGGGCAGCGCCGTCATCGGCATCTCCACCGTCGCCCCCGTCTACTGCCTCACCTCCACCCTCGGCTCCACCGCGGGCGAGGTCGGCGTGCAGATGCCCGCCGTCTTCCTGGCCGGTTTCCTGCCGATGCTGCTGGTCGCCTTCGCGTACCGCGAGCTCAACAAGGCCATGCCGGACTGCGGTACGTCCTTCACCTGGACGGTCAAGGCGTTCGGCCCGCGCGTCGGCTGGATGTGCGGCTGGGGCCTGGTCATCGCGACGATCATCGTCCTGTCGAACCTGGCGGGCGTCGCCACCTCGTACTTCTGGCTGCTGGCGGGCGAGATCACCGGCAACAGCTCCATCGCAGCCCTGGACGACAGCAAACCCGTCCACATCGTGACCTGTCTGGCCCTGATCGCGGTCGCCACGGCGATCAGCTACCGGGGGATGACGGCCACCAAGGGCCTCCAGTACGCCCTGGTGGGGCTCCAGCTGGTCGTCCTCGCGGTGTTCGTGGCGATGGCCGTGCAGAAGGCGAACAGCGGCGAGTTCGCCTCGTCGCTGGACTTCTCCTGGTCCTGGCTGAATCCGTTCGCCGTGCAGTCCTTCGCCGCGTTCACCGCCGGTCTGTCGCTGTCGATCTTCATGTTCTGGGGCTGGGACGCCTGTCTGACGGCCAACGAGGAGACCACCGGCAGCGAGAAGACCCCCGGGCGGGCGGCCCTCATCGCGATGGTCGTGCTGGTCGGCTCCTACCTGGCCACCGGCGTCGCCGCCCAGATGGCCGTCGGTTCCGGCACCTCCGGTCTGGGCCTCGCCAACCCCGGCACCTCCGACAATGTCTTCGCCGCGCTGGCCGGCCCGGTCATGGGCCCCGGCCTCGGCATCCTGCTCTTCGTCGCCGTTCTCGCCTCGGCCGCCGCGAGCCTGCAGACCACCTTTATCCCGGTGGCCCGCACGGTGCTCGCGATGTCCACGTACGAGGCCCTGCCCGCCTCGTACGCCCGGGTCCACCCGCGCTTCCGGACCCCGGGGAAGGCCACGATCACAGCGGGCGTCGCGACCGGTGTCTTCTACACGGTCATGACCCTGGTCAGCGAGCACGTCCTGGTCGACACGATCTACGCGCTCGGCCTCATGATCTGCTTCTACTACGCGCTGACGGCGTTCGCCTGCGTCTGGTTCTTCCGCGCCGACCTGACCCGCTCCTTCCGCGACCTGGTCTTCAAGGGACTGTTCCCGGGCGTCGGCGGCATCCTGCTCACCGCGGTCTTCGGCAAGACCCTCTACGACATGTGGGACCCGGCCTACGGCTCCGGCTCGGCGGTCTTCGGGGTCGGCTCGGTGTTCGTCATCGGCGTCGGGCTGCTGCTGCTCGGCGTGGTGCTGATGCTGGTGATGCAGCGCCGCAGCCCGTCGTTCTTCCGCGGCGAGGTGCTGACCAAGGAGACCCCGGCGCTGGTCGTGGAGGACTGAGCGGACCGGTGGGGCGTCCCGAAAACCCCGTGCGCGTCGGTACGGGGACGGGTTAGGGTCCCCGGCATGTACTTCATGTATCAGATCTACGGCTGACACGCGGGCGGGGCATGTACCCCGTCCCGCCGCATCCGAGTGCGCCCACGGTGTTTCGCTCCCGTGGCCGGCGCACCGGATCGCTGTGTCCCAATCGCCGCAGAGCTGAGAAGAAGTGATCCTTCATGTCACGTCGCACGTCACGTCACCGTTCCCATGTCGCGATGGTCGGTATCCCCGCCGTCAGCCACGTCCTGCCCAGCCTTGAGGTCGTTCGGGAGCTGGTGGCCCGGGGCCACCGGGTGACCTACGCCAACGACCCGGCGGTGGCCGGCCTGATCGAGGCCACCGGCGCCGATTTCGTCCCCTACTCCTCAGTGCTGCCGGTCGCCGACAACGACTGGCCCGAGGACCCCATCGGAGCGATGGGCGTCTTCCTCGACGACGCGGTCCAGGCGCTCCCGCAGCTGCGCGCCGTCTACGACCGTGACCCCGCGGACCTGTATCTCTACGACATCGGCGCCTACCCCGCGCGCGTCCTCGGCGAGACGCAGGGCCGCCCCCTCCTCCAGCTGTCCCCGACCTACGTGGGCTGGGAGGGGTACGACCAGGAGGTCGCCGCGGCCATGTGGCAGCTGCCGGGCGCCGACGCCTACCTGGCCAGGTTCGCCCGCTGGCTCGCCGACTGCGGGGCGACCACCGCCGATGTGGAGATCTTCTGCGGACCGCCCGCGCGGTCCCTTGCGCTGATCCCGAAGGCGATGCAGCCGCACGCCGACCGGGTCGACACCGGCACGGTCACTTTCGTCGGCCCCTGCTTCGGCACCCGGGCGGACACGGGGGAGTGGACGCGTCCCGCCGATGCCGAGAACGTGCTGCTGGTTTCGCTGGGTTCGGCGTTCACGAGGCGGCCGGAGTTCTACCGCCAGTGCCTGGCCGCCTACGGCGACCTGCCCGGCTGGCACGTCGTGCTCCAGATCGGCAAGTACACGGACCCGTCGGAGCTCGGTGACATCCCGGCCAATGTGGAAGTGCACTCCTGGGTGCCGCAGCTGGCGATCCTGGAACAGGCCGACGCCTTCGTCACCCACGCGGGCATGGGCGGCAGCAGCGAAGGGCTGTTCACCGGCACGCCGATGATCGCCGTTCCCCAGGCCGCCGATCAGTTCATGAACGCCGACCGGCTCGTCGAGCTGGGCGTGGCCCGCCGCATCGACACCGAGCAGGCCACCGGCGAGGCGCTGCGGACCGCACTGACCGATCTGGTCGCGGATCCGGAGGTCGCCAGGCGCTCGGCGGTGCTGCGGGCCGAGGCGCGGGCGGAGGGCGGCACTTCGCGGGCCGCCGACCTCATCGAGGACATGCTGGGCTGACCGGGGGCGCAGGACCGGCGCCCCGGGGCGGAGGGCGGTTCTCAGGGGTGAGAGCCGCCCTCAGGCATGAGACCTGACGTCGTCCACGATGTGCTTGTCGAGTGCGGCGCGCACCAGGGCCGCCGCGAGCACGGCGACCCCGTGCCCGTCCGCCGGCTCCGCCGACTCCACCAGCTTCGCCGGGGAGGCGGGCAGCCCCAGCCGCTCGGCGCCCTGGAGTGCCTTCCCGTCCACGAACGGGGCCACCTCCGGCCACACCGCCTGCACCTCGCGCACGAAGATGTCCGCACCGGCCGGGCCGATTCCCGGGGTGTGCCGCAGCCCGGCCCGCAGGGCGTCCAGGTCGCCGTCGGCCGCCTCGCGCAGGCGCCGCAGATCGCCGCCGTAGTCGTCCAGCAGGAGCTGCGCCCCCTCGCCGAGCTGGGTCGCGGTCCGCTCGTCGTAACGCCGGTAGCCGCCCTCGCCCAGTGCGTCCACCCGCTGCTGCCAGGTCGCCCCGGCCATCCGCTGCGGCGACCGCATGCCGTGGGCGAACAGCGCACGCGCCGCCGACACCGCCACGGAGGCGCGGATGCGGGCGCTCAGCAGATCGCTGAGGACGAGGAGCTGGTACAGCGGCTGCGGGGTGTTCCGCAGCCGGATTCCGGCTTCGGCCGCGTACGTGGTTCCGCAGCGGGCGAGCAGGGCGTCCACGGTGTCGCGGGCGGTCACGGGGGCCCGCCGCCCTCCTCGGCCGCGACCTGGGCCAGGGTGCGGCCGGTGCGGGCCGAGCGTGCCAGGTGCGGGTCCGGCAGGTCGGCGCTCTCCTGGGTGGCCCGTCCGTCCTTGGCCTTGATCAGCAGCCACACCTCTTCGCCCGGCCCGTCGCCGCCCTTGAAGCGGGTGAGTGCGAACTCGCCCTGCAGCTTGGTCCCGTCGAGCCAGAACGTCGCGTGCCCGTCCTCCAGGGACTGCTCGAACGGCACGGGCGCACCCCACCGGTCGTGGCTGAGCGGCCGGTAGGTGCCCTGGTCCCAGACGATCACCGTGTCGTCGCCGTACTCGCCCTTCGCAATGACGCCCTCGAAGGTGCGGTACTCCAGCGGATGGTCCTCGGTGGGGACGGCCAGCCGTCGCACGCGAGGGTTCTCCGACGGGCCGCGCGGCACCGCCCACGACTTCAGTACGCCGCCGACTTCCAGCCGGAAGTCGAAGTGCATGCGCCGCGCCTGATGGATCTGCACGACGAAGCAGGGCGCCGACCCCGTTCGTTCGCCGTTGTCGCCGGTCCTGTCCATCCGGACACCTCCTCCGGCAGCCCCGCCCAGTGCTCCCCTTCCACTGTGACGCTCCTGGTCGCGAAGCGCACCGGGACGGGTTCCGGAGCTGGTCCGGCACTGCTGCGGCGTCGCTCCGGAACCCGTCCAAAGCCGGTCCGTACGCAAGTATCTCGCCATCAAGTATCTTGACATCGAGACTATTTCCCCGGCAGTCTTCGTCCTGCTGTTCAAGATCTCTTGTCCGAGGGGGCGCGTGATGCGGCGAGGCGAAGGGCGAGACGCAGAACGAGGAAAGGGGAGCGGGCGGGGGCGCGGGCCGGGGCTGCTGGCCCAGTTGCGCAATCCGCCGGGCGGCCGCAACGCGCGGATCATGCTGCTCGCCCTGGCGGTGGACCGGACCGGCACGGGGCTGTGGGCCGCGTCCTCGGTCCTGTACCTCACCTTCGTGACGCGACTGAGCGCCCAGCAGATCGGTGTGCTGCTGGGCGTGGCCGGAGTCGCGGGCATCGTTGGATCGCCGCTGGCCGGGCGGCTGGCCGGCCGCTTCCCGGTGCGCTCGCTGCTGATCGGCTGCCATCTGCTCCGGCTGGTGACGCTCGGCCTGGTCCTGGTGTGCACGGGTTTCGACGCGCTGCTCCCCGTCGTCGCCGTGACCTACCTGGGCGACCGGGCCGCGAAGACGCTGGAGATGCTCTTCGCCACCCGCGCCGCGGGCGAGCGCCGCGCCGCGTACCAGGCGCTGTCGCGCAGCGCGGCCAACGCGGGCTACGGCGTCGGCGCGGGGCTCGCGGCCATCGGCCTGGCGGTGGGGACCACGGGCGCCTACCGCGTCCTGATCCTGGGCAACGCGCTCTCGTTCGTCGTCGCCGCGGTGCTGGTGTGGCGTACGGGCGAGGCGGCGGGGAGCGCCGTCGAGGTGGCGCGGTCGGGTGGTGCGGCGGGCGGGGGTGCGGCGCCCGCCGCACCGGTCGCCGGCGGGCGGGCCCCCGTCCGCCGGGCCGGCCCCTGGCGGGACCGCGGCTATCTCGGGTTCGCCCTCCTGGACATCCCGATGAACCTCGATGACTCGGTCCTCGCCGTCGGCCTGCCGCTGTGGCTGGTGAACAGCACCTCCGCGCCGCACGCCCTGGTCCCGGCCTTCCTGGTCATGAACACCGTGCTGGTCGTGGCGCTCCAGTTGAGCGTGTCGAAGCGGGCGGAGGGGCCGCGCGGGGCGACCCGGGCGTTGCTGCTGTACGGAGTCCTGATGTTCGCGTGCTGCGGCTTCCTGGCCGCGGCCACCCTGGGCGGGGCCTGGGTGGCCGTGGCGGCCCTGCTCGCCGCGGCGCTGCTGGTCACGCTGGCGGAGCTGATGCGGTCGGTGAGTTCGTGGGAGCTCGCGGTGCTGCTCGCGCCGCAGGACGCCCGTGCCGCGTATCTGGGGGTGGCCGGGATGTCGCAGTCCATCCAGAAGTCCGCCGGGCCGCCGCTGCTGACCGGTGTGGTGATGGCCGCCGGACCGGTGGGCTGGCTGGTGCTCGGGACGACGGTCGCGGGTCTGGCAGTCGTGCAACGACGGGCCTGCGCCCGGCGGCTCGGCATCGGCTCGCCCCGGACGGGTGCCGCCGCTCTCGTCGTTAGGTAGACTGACCTACCTAATTAGGAGGTGGGCGGCATGGACGGGACAACGGCCGGGGAGAAGCAGCCGGAACAGCGGCCGGTGAAGCGGCGGCGCGGGGCGGCGCGCGGGCGGATTCTCGACGCCGCCGCGCGCCGGTTCTACGCCGACGGCGTGGCGGCGACGGGCATCGACACGATCACGGCCGAGGCCGGCGTCGCGAAGATGAGCCTCTACAACAACTTCGACTCCAAGGCCGATCTGGTCTGCGCCTATCTCCAGGCCAGGCACGAGGAGTGGCTCGGCCTCTACCGGCGGCGCCTGGCCGGTGCGCAGGGGCCGGCGGCGGCCGTGCTGGCCGTCTTCGACGCCTACGCCGACCACGCCGATCTCGCCTACGAGCACGGCTTCCGGGGCTGCGGCCTGCTCAACGCGGCCGCCGAACTGCCCACCGGGCACGAGGGCCGGACCGTGGTCCGCCACCACAAGGAGCAGGTCGAGGGCCTGCTCGCCGCCCACCTCCAGGAGCTGCTGCCCGGCCGCGACGAGCAGGCCCGGTCCGTGGCGGAGCACTTGGCGTTCCTGCTCGAAGGAGCCATCGTGCGCGCGGGGCTCGAAGGCGACGGCACACGCATGCGGCGCGCCCGGGACCTGGCGGCATCCCTGGTGGGCGCCCTGTGACCGGGGCGGCCCGGCACACCACCGGACCCGGCCTCGGCGCACTCGCGGTCCTGCTGGCCTCGGTGCTCTGGGGCACCACGGGCACCGCCGCGACCCTCGCACCCCAGGTGGGCCCGCTGGCGATCGGCGCGGCGGCGATGGGCCTGGGCGGCCTGCTCCAGGCCCTGCTGGCCGGGCGCCGGATCGCACGGGCCCGCACGGAGCTGAGGGCGCAGTGGCGGACCGTGCTCGTCGGGGGAGCGGGCGTGGCGCTGTATCCGCTCGCCTTCTACACCTCCATGCATCTGGCCGGTGTCGCGGTCGGGACGGTCGTGTCCATCGGCTCGGCCCCGCTGGCATCGGCGCTGATCGAGCGGTTCGCGGACGGCCGGAGCCTGTCCCGGAGATGGCTGGCGGGGGCGGCCCTGGGGCTGGCCGGCACGGTGCTGCTCTGTGCGGCCGAGGCCGCCCAGGCCGGTGCCGGAACGGGCACCGGCTCCGCCCGGCAGACCGTCGTCGGTGTGCTGCTCGGGCTGGTCGCGGGCCTGACGTACGCCGTGTACGCGTGGGCGGCGCACCGCCTCATCACCCGCTCGGTCACCTCGCGGGTGGCCATGGGGGTGGTGTTCGGCCTCGGTGGGCTGCTGCTCGTACCGGTGCTGCTGGCCACGGGGGCGCCGCTGGTCGCCTCCTGGACGAACGCGGGCGTCGGGATCTACATGGCGCTGGTGCCGATGTTCACCGGGTACGTCCTGTTCGGCTACGGCCTGTCCCGGATCCCCGTCAGCACCGCGACGACCCTGTCCCTGCTGGAGCCCGCCGTGGCGGCGGTCTTCGCGGTGCTGGTCGTGGGCGAACACCTGCCGGCCCTCGGCTGGACCGGCATCGCGCTGGTCATCGCCTGCCTCGGCGTGCTGACCGCCCCCTCCCGCCGCCTCCGGCAGACAGAAGCGGTGGGAACGGCGGAAGCGCCGGAGCCGGAGCGGGATCCGGATGCGCCGGGGAGCCGCGACAGGGCGGTCATGAACGCCTGACCGGCGACCGGCCTGACCGGCCTCACGGGTCAGGGGTCCGGCTGTGGTGGTCCAGCAGGCGGGTCAGCAGCCGCACGAACTGGTCGCGTTCGGCCGGGTCCAGCGGTGCGAGCAGTTCGTCGTGGAGGTCGTCCAGGACCTTGTCGAGGCGGCGCAGTTGACGGCGCCCCTCCGGGGAGACCGTGATGATGTTGCGGCGCTGGTCGGCTGGGTCCGGCGCCCGTTCGACGAGGTGGCGCCCGGTCAGTTCGTTGAGCACGCCGACCATGTCGCTGCGGTAGATACCGGTGCGCCGACTCAGCGTCGCCTGGCTTGCCGGTCCGTGGTCCTGCAACGAGGCGAGCACCGCGTAATGCCACTTGCGGGCGTCGGCCCCGGCCAGCCCCTCGGTGATCAGCCGGTCCGACCGCGTGGACAGCTGCGACAGCAGCCGGCTCGCCCGCAGGCGCAGTCTGTCGGGCGTCCTGGACGCACCGTCGGCGGGCATGTCTGCGGCTTCGGCTCCGGTCATGCCACCCATCCTACCCATTGCGTTAGTCCCACTAACGATATGCTCAGCGTCCCTCCAGGAACACCGGATTGGTGAGTGCGGCCAGGGCTCCCGGCAGCCCCGGCACCGTCGCCGGATGCCGGACCTCGGCCCGTACGTAGGCGGCGTAGGCCGGAGTCGTGCGCCACTGGACCATCCCGGTGCCCGACTCGGGCAGTGCGGCCGTGAACAGCGTGCCCTGGTCGGTGACGATGTGCGCGGTGCAGCCGGGCGCCCCGGTCACCTCCAGCCGCACGGTGACCGGGGTGTCGTCCCCGTCCACCCGCAGCCGCTCCCCGATCCCCGCGTGCTGCCCGCGTCCGCCCGAGACACCGAAGGAGAGCGTGACGGCGGACGACTCCGCGATGTACGAGTGCCCGGCCCGGATGCCCGCCACGATCGCCTCGCGCGACAGCTCGTCGGCCAGCACGACGGTCTGCGGCAGCCCCACCACGTCCGGCTCCCGGTGGGCATCGCTGTTGCCCATCGCCGCCACCCAGGGCTTCGACCAACGGACGGCGGCCACCAGGGAGTTGTCCCACTCGGCGAGGGCGATCTCGTCCTCCGGGGAGTACGCCCCGTTCCACACCTCCACCGCGTCCGCCTCGCCGAAGCCGAACTTCCAGTGGCAGCCGATGCAGGTGGCGTGCGGGTGGGCGGGCACGACCAGGCCGCCGGCCCGGCGCACGGCCTTCGCGTAGTGCCCGAACCGGTTGTCGCGGGCCCGGTAGCGCCAGTCCACGAACGTGCCCGGGTCGGTGGCCACCGCGAGCACGTGCCCGTTGCGGGTGGTGATCTCCTCGCCGGTGAGGACGAGCAGGTCGTCGCCCCACAGCCCGCCCCACGCCCCGTGCGCGGAGTACGTGTTGTGCTCGCTGCTGTTGATGAAGTCGAGCCCGGCCGCGCGTGCGGCGGCGGCGATCTCGGCGGGGGTGCGCCTGCCGTCCGAGTGCACGGAGTGCAGGTGGCAGTCACCGCGGTACCAGGCCCGCCCGCGCCCCTTCGCGCGCTCCGGCGGATACACCGGCTCCGGCGTCGACCCGGCGGGCCCGAACCGCAGCGTGACCGTCACCTCGTACGGCAGCCCCTCGGGCGCCACGGTGTAGGGGCCGAGCGCGATGTTCCACGTACCGGCCCGCACCGGCCCCGCGATGTAGCCGGGCGTCGCCTCGTCCGCCCGGATGAAGAAGCTGCCGCGCGCCCCGCCGGACCATCCCCGGAACCCGCGCCCGCCGAGGCCGGTGCCGCGTTCGTCGAAGATGCCGATGTCGAGGGCGTTGCCCTGCGTCCCGGCCGGTACGGGAGTCTTCTCGTACGCGTACGAGACGGCGATCTCCCTTACTCCGCGCGGTACTTCGACCGGCAGGTACACGAAGTCCGGCGACCCGGTCGGCAAGGTGCCGCGCACGGTCCTGGTCCGGTCCGTCCCGTCGTTGCCCTCGTTGCCGTCGTTCGAGGTGGTGGCGTCGGCGAAGCTCACAGTGCCCAACGTTAGAGCGGTGGCGGCGGTCCCGACGAGAAGGCCGCGCCTGGCCATCGGCCGGTCGTGAGCGGAGTGCGATCCGGACATGTGAGGGCTCCCCGGGTGTCGTGGGTGGCGAGGAATGACGCGCACCCGAAACCCTGGCGGCCGGCGGTGAACTACGGAAGAACGCCGCGATACCTGAACGGGCCGCCCCCTCGACGCCGCGACTCCCCGATTCCCCGACTCCTCGATTCCCCGATCCCCGGGCTCCCGCGTGCTCGGCTTTCCGTACCGCACGACATACGTTGGGTTCTCGTCCCTCACCGGATCACGACGGAGGTGTCCTCCTATGCGGATCGCCACAACGATCTTCCTCACCGATGAGACGATCACGCCGATGCGGCTCGCCCGCGAACTCGAACAGCGCGGCTTCGGCGGGCTCTACCTGCCCGAGCACACCCACATCCCGGTGAGCAGGGACACCCCCTACCCGGCGGGCGGCGAACTCCCGCCCGAGTACGGCCGCACCCTCGACCCCTTCGTCGCCCTCGCCCAGGCCGCCGCCGTCACCGAACGCCTGACCCTGGGCACCGGCATCACACTGGTCGCCCAGCACGACCCGATCGACCTGGCCAAGCAGATCGCCACCCTCGACCACCTCTCCGGCGGCCGGTTCACGCTGGGCGTCGGCTACGGCTGGAACGTAGAGGAGGCCGCCGACCACGGCGTCGACTGGCCGGTCCGCCGCGATCTGGTCCGCGACCGGATGGCCCAGATGCGCGCCCTGTGGGCGGACGAACCGACCGCGTACGGCGGCGAGTTCGGCTCGGTCCGGGCCAGCCACGCGTACCCGAAGCCGGTCCAGGAGCCGCGCGGTCCGGTGAACGGCCCCCGCACCCTGATCGGCGGCGCGGCGGGCCCGAAGCTGTTCGCCCACATCGCCGAGTACGCCGACGGCTGGCTCCCCATCGGCGGCCGGGGCCTGACCGAGTCCGTCCCGAAGCTCCGCGTGGCCTGGGACGCGGCGGGCCGCGACCGGAAACACCTCCGGATCGTCCCGTACGCGGTGCTTCCGAGCGCAGGCAAGCTGGCGCACTACGCGGACCTGGGCATCGAGGAGATCGTCCTGCAATTGCCCCCGGCGGGCGAGCCGGAAGTGCTGCGGACGCTCGACGGCTACGCCCAGTACCTCTGAACGACCACCGCGCCCGCCGGCACGGCCCCGACCACGATCACGGCGCGGATGGTTGCGGGTGCAACCATTCGCCCGGAATCGGCATCTTTATGAGTTGGAGCGACCGGCAACTGGGCGTCGAATCGTTTTTGTGAGTACGGGAGTGGATCAGGATGAACAGGCCGTTGCGGCGCATAGCTATATTCTGCGGGCTGCTGGTGTTGGCGCTGCTGCTGCGGGCCAACTGGCTCCAGTACTTCCAGAGCGAGCCCCTGGCCACTCATGAGAAGAACCGCCGGGTGAAGATCGCCCAGTTCGCCACCCCGCGCGGCGACATCATCGTCGGCAGCGACGCGATCACCGGTTCCAAGGCCGTCGAAGGAACGGACTTCAAGTACAAGCGGACCTTCAAGCAGGGCCCGATGTACGCCCCGGTCACCGGATACGCCTCCCAGTCGCAGGGCATGTCCCTCCTGGAGAAGACGTACGACAGCATCCTCAGCGGCCAGGACGACCGGTTCGCGTTCCGGCACGCCAAGGACATCATCACCGGCGAGCAGCGGCGCGGCGGTGATGTGATCACCACGATCGACCCGAAGGCGCAGAAGGCCGGCTACAAGGGGCTGACCGACCTCGGCGCGCGGGGCGCGGTCGTCGCGCTGGAGCCGGAGACGGGGAAGGTCCTGGCCCTCGTGTCCACGCCCTCGTACGATCCGTCGGTCTTCGCCGGGAACTCCTTCAAGGAGGGCGACAAGTTCCAGTCGCTCGTCAACGCCAAGAGCAAGCCACTGGCCAACCGTCCGCTGCGGGAGACCTTCCCGCCCGGCTCGACGTTCAAGATCCTCACGGCGGCCGCGGCCCTGGAGAACGGCGTCGTCACCGATGTCGACGCGCGGTCCGATGCCGTCTCCCCGTACCCACTGCCGCTCTCCACGAACAGGATCGGCAGCGAGGCCGGTGACGCGGTGTGCAACAAGGCGTCCATGAAGACCGCGATGCAGTACTCCTGCAACAACGTCTTCCTCGACGCGGCGTCCAAGGTCGGCGCCGAGAAGATGCGGGAGACCGCGGAGAAGTTCGGCTTCAACGCCGATGTCTACTCCGAGGAGTTCGGCGACATGCTCGCCACCAAGAGCCTCTACCCGAGCGAACTGGACAAGCCCGGGACCGCGCTGACGGGCATGGGGCAGGGCAGTCTCACCAGCACCCCGATGCAGATGGCGATGGTGACGGCCGCCCTCGCCAACGACGGCAAGCTGATGCAGCCGTACATCGTCGACGAGCTGCGCGGCCCCGACCTGTCGGTCCTGGAGAAGAACGAGCCGAAGCTCATGAGCCAGGCCGTGTCCGAGGAGACGGCCAAGAAGGTCCAGGAAATGATGGAGTTCACGGCCAAGGAGGGCAGCGCCAAGCGCGCCCTGATCGACGGCGTCACGGTCGGCGGCAAGACCGGCACGGCGCAGCGCGGTGTCAATGTGAACGACAAGGTGCCGTACGGCTGGTTCGTCTCGTACGGCAAGTCCGGCGACAAGTCGGTGGCGGTCGCGGTGTTCATCGACCCGACGGCCATGGACATCTCCCGGTCCGACATCTCCGGTGGCCGGCTGGGCGCGCCGATCGCGAAGAGCGTGATGAAGGCCGTGCTGGGCAAGTAGCCCGCGCCCGAACGTCAGCGGACGTCAGCGGGCGACACCGGACGTCAGTGGGCAATGCCGGACGTCAGTGGAGCATCAGCGGGATTGGTCATCATGGGGCCGCTGCGATCGTCGGCCCACGCGCGCCGACGATCGCAGTGGCGTGGTCGCGAGGAAACTCCATGGCATCCCCCGCCATGGCTGCCTCGCATACGCGCCGTCCGGAATGTGACATTCAGAGAGGGCACGTTGAGAGCCAAGATCGCCAAAATCGCCGCGGCCGCATTACTGGCCGTCGGCTCCGCCGCCGTGATCGTCGCCACCGCCTCCGCCTCGGAGGACGCCGACACCCCCGTCCCGGCAACGAGCACTTCAGGGCAACCGGAACCCGGCTCCACACTGACCGAGTCGCCGAGCTCCACTCTCGCCCCCGAGCGGGGCAGCACAACGGCACCTCCGGAGCCGGGCAGCACCACGACGGCGCCCCCGGAGCAGAGCAGGACAACGGCACCGCCACCGGAGCCGGACCAGACGACGACACCGCCCCCGGAACAGGGCAAGTCACCGGAACAGCCGTCGCAGAGCTACAGCGGAGCAGCGAGTCACTTCAGCTCGGGCGGGGTGCCGGGGGCGTGCGGCGAGGTCTTCACGGACAGCGATTTCGTTGTCGCGCTCGACTACCGCATGTTCGGAGACGGACCGTCCAAGTCTCCTCAGTGCGGGAGGAAGGTCGTGGTCACGCACAACGGAAAGTCCATAACCGCGACGGTCCTTGACGCGAGCCCGACCACTTCCGACGCGCACGGCCTCGATCTGACGCGTGCCGCGTACGAGGCGCTCGGATCCCTCGACCAGGGGACGATCGACATCACTTGGCATTTCGTGGAGTAGCCGGCTCGCTCCTGAGCAGAGGCCCTCGGTAGGTCTCACGCGGCGGGACCCGGCCGACCGGGTCCCGCCGTGCGGATTCCGGGGTGGCCGGAAGCCCCGGGCCACTGCGGCCGGTCGCGCCGCAGTGGCCCGGGGCTCCGTGCGTGCGCTGGAGCCCCGTCTGGTCGGTCCGCAACTGCTGACGCCCGGCCCGGGTCCGGAACGCTGAGATCCCGGGCAGCGGCATCGGTATGGATATGCACGGAATGCCTTCTTTGTACCCGACCGGTCCTGCGGTGTCACGCCCTGGGCTTGCCCGAAATGACAGGTATGGGGCCCGTCGGTACGTTCGCCGCAGGTTGGCCGTCCGGCCGACGTCTCTGAGACGGAGAGAAGTGACATGCCTTCGCGTACCTTCGCCGTGGCGGCCGCTGTAGTCGGCGCAGCGGCCCTTGCCACCGGTATCACCTATGCGACTGACGGATCCACCCAGGCCGAACCGGCCGCCGCGCGGGCCGAGCAGCCCGTTCACCAGGCCGCCCCGCCCGCCCGGCAGGCAGCCCCCGCACCGGCCCCCCTCGGCAGCGAAAGCGACAGCGGAAGCGGAACGGAGGGCAAGGCGGACGAGGGGGACAAGGCGGACCAGGGAGACCAGGGCGGCGACCGCGACGGCTCCGACCGCGGCGGTCGCGACGACGAGGGCTCCGACCGCGGCGGTCGCGGCGACGAGGGCGGCGGCCGTGGCGGGTACGGCGACGAGGGTGGTGGCCGTGGCGGGCGCGACCGCGGCTACGACCGGAAGGGGGAGGAGCGGATCTACTTCAACGAACGGGAGTACTCCGCCTATCCGGGGGGCTGCGTTCCCGCGGCCAGCGGGCTGGGATCGAGCAGCTTCAGCATTACCAACAACAGCCGGCACGCGGTCGAGGTCTTTCGGGGGTTCGCCTGTGACGGCGGTGCTCCGGTCGCCACGGTCGGCCCCTACGGCAGCACCTACGGTGTTGTGACCCCCGACGTCCAAGGCGGCGGGTTCATCAACAACGGCGTCGCGGGCAGCTTCCGGGTGATCGGCCGCGGCGAGTGGTGACGGCCTGAAGCCCCGCGAGCCATCAGCTCCCGGACAGCAGCGACGGCAGCTTGCGCATGTCGTCGAAGACCACGGTGCCCGGACCTTCCAGCCAGTGCGCCGGAGTCAGTCCGCCCGCGAAGCCGAATGCCCGCATCCCGGCTGAACGGGCGGCCTGCACGCCGTACTTGCTGTCCTCGACGACCACGCAGGCGGCGGGTTCGACACCCATCCGCCGGGCCGCATGCAGAAAGAGATCGGGGGCGGGCTTTCCGCGTGCGACCTCGGTGGCGCTGAAGATGCGTCCCTCGAAGTGCGCGTAGAGCCCGGTGTGGCCCAGGGTGTGGCGCATCTTCTCGTGGCTGCCGCTGGACGCCACGCAAGTGGGGAGCGTGAGGGCGGCCAGCGCTTCGTGGATGCCCTCGACCGCGACGAGTTCGGTCTCGACGGCATCGCGGTGGAGGTCCTCGAAGCGCTTCTGCCAGGCGGCGGAAGCGCCGGGCAGCCGGGCGTCGACCAGCTCGCCGATGGACTTGTTCGACCGCCCCACGAACTTCTCGACGACCTCCTCCGCCGTCAGCGGCCACCCCAGCTCGGCGCCCACCTGGACCTGGATGCGTACGGCGATCCGTTCGCTGTCGACGAGAACGCCGTCGCAGTCGAATATGACGAGTTCAGGAGCAGTGATCATCCGCTCAGGATAGGGAACTGGGCATGCGGATCGTCGGCCCTTTCTTCGCGGCAGTCGCGGCAGTCGCCCGGGGTGGGTGAGCGGAAGGCCCGGTCGCAGCGGTCGCAGTTCTGGAACAGGGCGGTGGGGTGCTCCGGGGTCGGCGGGGGCGGGAGGAGAGCGGTGAGGCGGTACCGGAGGAGTTTGGCAGGGCGCTTGAGGGGCTGAGGAAGGTCGTCGGTGAGGGCCTTGCGGAGGACGGCGGCTGTGGCTCCGCGCTCGAACCAGGTGGCGGCGGCGGGGGCGAGGAGGACGACGTCCTTCTCGGTGAGGGAGATCTCGGCCGCGTGCCGGTGAAGATCGGTGAGCAGCGCGGTGGCGGCGCGGAGGTACTGAGGGAGCGGGTTGCGGGGCTGGGGGAGCGGCGGGGGCGCGGGTGCGGGTGTGGGCGTGGGCATCGGCGGGGGTGTGGCGGCCACGGGTGCGGGTGCCTGGGGGAGTGGCTTCGGGGCCGGGGTCGGGTGCCGGTGTGTGGTGCCGGTCGGCTGGTTGTACGAGCAGGTGCGCGTGACCACACGCCCGTTGGGCAGGCGCTCGCGGGTGCGGCTCAGGTAGCCGTGGGCCTCCAGCTCGCGCAGCGCGGCGGCGATGCGGGCCTCGCTCTCGGGAAACCGCTCGGCGAGCCTCTTGATGCCGATCCGCGCCCCGGCGGGAAGCGACTGGATGTACGTGGAGAGCCCGATCGCGAGCAGGGAGAGCTCGCGGTGCTGGGCGAGGTGGTTGCCGATGACGGTGAAGCGGCTGGTGTGCCGGGCGTTGATGTGTACGACGCCGGACGCGGGCGTGGTGCCTCCGCGAACGGGGGACGGGGTGCGCGAGGGCGCGCTAACCTGCTGTGTATCCATCAGGAAGCTCCGAACTTCCTCGGTGGTCAGGCCCTCGGCTTGGGAGTCGCATTCCTAGCCGGGGGCCGACGCATGTCTGGGGGTTGTCGCGGCGAGCATATGCCAGCCAATAGCCCCGAGAGCCAGCTGAGTTGGCGAACCTCACCCGTGCGAGTGACGGGCTCCTCCACGTCGCCGGGGAGGGGTTGGGTTGGGAAAGTTTCTTCTTCCCAAAGCCTTTGAAAGCCTTTTTACGTCTGGGCCCGCCGCGTCGCGGTCACCCGGGTCGCGGCGCACCGGGTCGCGACTGTCGCGACCCGGCGCGCGACCGGGCGAGCGGGGGCTGACCTGGGGCGATCAGCCCTGACGCGCGTACGTGACGAACGCGGACCAGGCGCCGGGGGCGACGTCGAGGTGGGGGCCCTGGGTGTTCTTGGAGTCGCGGATGTGGACGGTGGTGGGGCAGGTGGCTACCTCGACGCACTCGCCGCCGCCACCGCTGCTGTAGCTGCTCTTGCGCCAGTCGTAGGCGACCTCGATGCACTCGCCACCCTCGCCGCTGCTGTAGCTGCTCTTGAACCAGTGGAGTTGCTCGATATTCATCGCTCTCCCAGCATCTTCTCGATCAGCGTCAGGGACTCCGTGGGTGTGAGAGCCCGCGAGCGGATGATCCCATAGCGCTCGCTGAACACGCGGACCTCCTCCGGGTCGGTAATCAGCCGCGCATGGCCGTACGTCTCTGTATATGCCACTTCCTGGCGGCCTTTGGGGGTGAGGAGCGTGAACGCCGCATCCAGACTTGGGTGTTCCTCACGGTCCGTTGTCATGACCTGCAGTTCCACAGTTCGCATGCGGCCAACGTCCAAGAGCCTCCGCAGCTGCTGCCTGTGAACGGTCTGTCCGCCGATCGGGCGCTCCAGTACGACCTGCTCCAACACGTAGCTGAATGTTGGTGCGGGCCAGCGGTCGAAGATCTGCTGGCGATCCATGCGGTCCGCCACCCGCTTCTCAATCGTCTGCACGTCCAGCAGAGGGCGTCGCTGCGTGAAGACTGCGCGCGCGTAGTCCTCGGTCTGCAGCAGGCCCGGCACGGCCTGCGTGCTGTAGATGTGAAGCGCAAGCGCCTCCGCTTCCACCCGCGCGTAGTTCCGGAACCAGTCCGGATGCCGCGTGCGCGCCCGCGTCAACGCCTCCCCTCCCGTACCTCGTCGACGGCGGCACACAGGACCCCACACGCGCTGAGGAGCGGGTCCACGCGAATCAGGAACTCCGGCTGCGGCGTCCGCACGCCCCGTTCCATCGCCGAGATCAGGTCTTCCCCGCAGTGGGCCGCGAGGCCCAGGTCCTTCTGGCTCAGGCCCGCGCGTTCGCGCAGCACCTTGATCTGTTTGCCCAGCGCTTTGAAGAGGTGCGCCGTTCCATCCGATTCGGCCGGCCGCTCCGGCCTTTCTTCGCGTTCCGCGTTCGCCATTCGCCCCGCACCGCTCTCTGCTCGCCCGGTCACGGCCGACGCTCCGTACAGCCGACCGGGCGTGCCCGTACAACTACTCGGCGTCGAGGTGTCACTGCTGGTCAGCGTACGAGCAACCGGACACGCTGAGTCACATGAACGCCGAAATCACCCTTGTGGGCGCCGAGTTCGTCCAACGCTTCAGCGCCACCCGACGGGGCGCGCGGCTCGCCCGCCGGCTTGCCGTGCACCAACTCGACGCGTGGGGCGTGCCGTATGGGAGCGAGCTCTCCGGGGACGTCGCGGTGATCGTGTCCGAGCTGGCGGCCAACGCGGTGCTGCACGGGCTGGTGCCGGGGCGGGACTTCGAGCTCCGGCTCGTCGCTCTCGCGGGCACGCTCCGTATCGAGGTGTCGGACGCGAGGGGCGAGCGGGGGCCGGAGGTCAGGCCCTCCCGCCCCGGCGCGGAATCGGGGTTCGGTCTGCACCTGGTCGGGGGGCTGGCGACGTCGTGGGGCGTGAAGGACCGGGACGTGGGCAAGACGGTGTGGGCCGAGCTGTCCACGGTCCGGTGAACGTCAACCGACGCGCCGAGGCACCACGGGAAGTGCCTCGGTGCCGATACGGTGCGCACGCTGGCCCGGTGGTTGGTGCGGGAACGCGGCCATCACCGGCTGACCATCGATCCCGCCGCGGCCAACACTGCGACCGGCCGTGCCCCGCGCGAGAGGATCGGTGCGTTGTGAGGCGCACGCACGGCCCCGAGGCCGGACTGCGTCAGGCGTCGGGGTTCTTCCCGTGGGCTGCCTTGGTGATCCGGTCCACCTGGAGCTTCGCGACCACTCCAGCGATGTCGGTCTTCTTCAGGTCGTACCCCGACATTTTGATGACGACGGCGCCGGTCCTCATGCTGACGTCGGTCGAGTATTTGCCGGAGATCTCCTCGAAGAAGGCGTCGGTCTCTTCCGCGCCGGCTGAGATCTTGAGCGGCTTCGTGGGCGTGTCGCCCTCAGCGTCTTTGCGCACTGTGGCCATCAGGGCCTTCATGGCCACGGTCGCGTTCTCGGCGGAGTCGAACGAGAAGATCTGGATGGCGACGTACTGTTCATCCGCGTCGGCCTTGAACTCCTCCGTGGTCTGGGGTCCGTTGATCGATATGCGGCCCGCAGCCGTCAGCCCGGCACAGCTCGTTCCGGTCTCGCTCCCGCAGTTCTCCGTGGCCTCTGCGCCCTCTGTCAGGGTGGGGGTGCTGCCCATCAGGGCCAGGTGCCATCCCTTGGGAAGGCTGTTGTTGCTGGGAAGGGACGACTGCACCTGGTCCGGGGACAGCACGACAGGTTGGTCCTCATGCCCTCCCGCAGAACCGCCGTTCTTCCCGCCGGCCGTGGCTGATCCCCCGGAATCCTCGCCCCCGCATGCGGTGAGTGCCATCGCGAGCACCGCTGCCAGAGCCGCTCCCCGTACCGCTGCCTTCACTACAACCCCCCGTGTGTACAGATCACTTGGAGTCGCCACTCAATCGCATTCCGGTTCTGGCTGCCACCCGTAATGAGTCGGACGAGTCGGCTGTAGCAGCAGAGCGCGGTGCCGAGTCCGGGGAAGAAGGACCGGGTACTTGCCGGGAACAGCCGCTGACCAGCACATGGTGATCGCCGCGAAGAGCGTCTCATCAGGAGACCGTGATCCGGCTGCCCGCGAACATGCTTCAGTTCATCCGAGGTGCTGAAGACGCAGGCCGGCGATTTCTTGCCGAATTTCGCGATCCCTACCTCAACGATGCGACCAGTTCTTGAGCGCGGACGAGAGAGCCGAAGTGGACACGGGCCACGCGGACGGGGCGGAACAGGGGGAACTCGCCCCCTCGCCTGTGGCGTTGGGTGGACATGGTGATGCTGTCGAGCCTGCTGATGATGGCTGTGCTGGTGATGGTGCCGTTCATGCTGGCTTCGGCCCGCTACACGGTGATTCGCACGGGCCATCCCGCCTGGCTGGGCCGCGTTCTGGCCGGCCGCACTCCGCGCGAGGGGCTCGGCGTCGGTGCCTCGGTTGCCGACGAGCTGCACGCGTTCCTGAACTCGGCCAAGCGCGTGCAGATCGAACACCGGGTGGAGGAGCAGGTCCTCAAGGACGACACGTTGGACGGCGCACCGCCGCGCGTGGGCGTCGATCTGGACGCTGGTACGGCCGTGATCCGGGCCGAGGGCCCGGCGGCCGATCGTCCTCAGGCGCGGCCGAAGGACGCGTAGCCGGGCCGGCGCCACGGGGCAGTCCCGACCGGCCCGGGTGGTCGGCAAGGCGGTGCGGGCCGAGCTGGCCACGGCGCCGCGAGCATCGGCCGACGTGGCGAGGAATCGGCTCGAATCCGGCCTATATAAATTTCTGTATAGTTGTTCCCGTGGGATTACCTCGGCGAATCGAGATCGAGCCCGAGGTTCGGCAGTGGCTGGCGCTGCTTGCCGATGCTCAGTACGACAAGGCTGAACGGGCAGCTGACATGCTCGCGGCGAAGCCCACAACTCTGGGCGAGCCCTATTCCAGGCACCTCGGTGGCAAGGTACGTGAGTTGCGTTTCATCATGGATGGCAGCGCGGTGCGCATCACCTACTGGCTCGCCCCCGAGAAGCGAATCGTGCTGCTGACGGTGTTCCGGAAGACCAGACAACGTGAGACTGCCGAGGTCGAGCGCGCTCAGCTGGCCCAAAAGGTGTGCGAGGCGGATCATGGTGCGGCCGCGCACACATACGACCGGAGCGAGGAGGCATAGTCGTGGATCACTCCCAGTGGAAGACACGGCAGACCAGAAAGCTTCTGGGGGAGAGAGTCGAGGAGTCGTCCGCCTATGTCGAGGCCGGGTATGCCTTCGCGCTGGGGCAGGCTGTCTATGACCGGCGGACCGAACTCGGGCTGTCGCAGGCCGAGCTTGCCCGTCGCGCAGGGATGACGCAGCCGCAGATCTCCAATATCGAGGGCGGCGACTCCATTCCGACCCTGGCTCTCCTGACGCGCCTGGCTAAGGCATTGGACGCTTCGCTCACCATTGATCTGGACGGTGATACCTCGGCGTTCTCCTTTGCCGCGCACGAAGGCGGTGGTCCGGGTGGGATCGGAGCGGGCGGGCGCTCCTCGGCCGCCTGACGCAGCTCACCCCCAGTACGCAGACGGCTCGGGCCAGCCGGAGCCGCCCGAGCTCCGGGGGCACAGCACCCGCACCGACGACCTCCTGAAGGTGGTGGTGCTGGCGGGGGTCCACGAAGTGGAGCGGATGCCTTCGGGGAACGGGCGTTTGCCCTTTCCGACGATGACGGGGTGGATCGCGGTGCGATCGCCACGATCGTGGCGATGCGCATCGACGTCGGCCTTATAACCGGGCTCCACGGCGCAAGCAATCCCAAGAAGCTGTCGTGGCATCGAGCGGGAGACCACGGTCAGCCGCTGAGTCCGTGACGGCCTTCGGGCAGGGGCCTGATCCGCATCGCGGGTCAGGCCCGCGGCAGGGTCAGTCCCAGACCAGGTTGAGGGAGCGTTCGAAGTTGACGTATCCGGCGCGGGCGAAGGACTTCGCCATGGGGACGTTGCCGAGGTCCGTCGACGCCCTGATCCGGTCGACGCCCTCGGCGGCCAGGATGCGGGTGCCCTCGGCGAGGATCTCGTCGATGTAGCCGTTGCCGCGGTGTACGGGCAGGACACCGATGTACGCGATGATCGGGTGGTAGCTGTTGCGGGCCGGGATCACGAAGCCCACCGGACCTCCCCCGTCGGGGAGTTCGGCGATGCGCCACCACTCGTGCGGGCTCTTGAACCCGGCGAACTCTCCGTCGTAGTGCCGTTCCGCCGCTTCGCGCGGGCTCAGTCCGGATGCCAGGTCCGCCTGGCCGTGGGCGTCGAGGGTGCCCTCCATGACCGGGGTCATCAGGGCGAGGAGGTCCTCACGGTCGGCCACCGGGCGGAAGACGAGACGTCCCCTGGGCTCCGGGAGCGGGGACGACGGGGTCCACTGCAGCCGCAGGCGCTCGACCAGCAGCCGTGCTCCGGTGCTCTCCAGCACGCGTGTGCGGGATTCGACCACTTCGCGGGCCGCGGGGTCCTCGTGCCAGTCGGGCGGGACGAAGCGGCCGTACTCCGGCAGCTTCGCGCCCGCCGGGAAGACGGCCGCCGTCGCCGTCTCGAACAGCCGCAGGCCGATCTCGTCGCGGTCGGCCCGGGGCAGCGTGTCGTCGATGTCGAAGAAGTCGAACTGCAGCGGGACGTCACCGCCCGGGGTCGTCCACCAGGCGAGCCGGGCGAGGAGGCGGTCGCCGTCCAGCGCCACCCATGCCCACTCGGGGCGGCGGCAGCCGTTGGCGAAGTCCTCGGTCAGTTCGTGGTCGAGGACGTAGGAGAGCCGGCAGAAGAGATCGATCTCCTCGGGGCCGGTCAGCGGCCGGTAGCTCACCGATGTCGGTTTCAAGTCAACTCCTGTGAAGGGATACCGCGCTCCGGGCCCGGTATGTCGTGCTGGTCGGGTAGGCCGGGTGTCCGTGCCGTGGGTGTCGAGGGCCGCATGCCGCTCAGGCCGATTCGAGGATCGGGCGGATTTCGAGCGCCTCCGGGGTGGGGAAGCCGCGGGCCAGTTCGATGGCCTCGGCGTGGTCGGCCACCTCCAGCACGAACCAGCCGCCGAGGGTTTCCTCGCCGCTGTGCACGGGCCCCTCGGTCACCGCCGCGGACCCGTCCGCCGTCTTGCGCACGGTGACGGGGCCCTGGTGCTCGGTTTCGAGGGCGTCGCCGCCCGCCAGCTTGCCCGCTGCCGCGAGCTCGCCGATCCAGGTCTCGTACGCCTTTCGGTAGGCGGCGCGGTCGGCCTGGATCAGGGCGCGGGACGCATCCGTCTCGAAGATCACGAGGGCGTATTTCATGGGGTGTTCCTCTCTTCGGTGTTCTTGGTGGTGAGGGTTCTGGTGGTGAGGGTGGTTCAGGTGGTGGCCGGGTCGATGCGGGCCAGCGCGCCCGTCTCCAGGGCCGTCCACAGGGCGCCGTCCGGGCCCACCGTGATGCCGTGCGGCTCGGAGGCCGGGGTCGGCAGGTCATGGACGGTGACCGTGCCGTCGGAGGTGAGCGAGCCGACCCGGTTCGCGCCCCATTCGGTGAACCAGGCCGTTCCGTCCGCGTCGGTCGTGACGGCGTGCGGCTTGGCGGAACGGTCGGGCAGCGGGTACTCGGTGATGCGGCCGTCGGGTGTCAGCCGGCCGATCTGACCGGCCGCGATCTCGGTGAACCAGATACTTCCGTCCGGGCCCACGGCGATCCCCACCGGTGCGGCCGCCTCGGTGGGCAGCTCGTGGACCGTGATGCGGCCGTCCATGCCGATCCGGCCGATGGCGTTGGCCTGGTTCATGGTGAACCACATCGAGTCCCCGGCCGCGGCGATCGCGGAGGGGAACGCGCCGGTGCGGGGCAGTGGATACTCGGTGACCATGCCGTCGGTGGTGATGCGGCCGACGCGGTCGGCGGCGGTCTCGGTGAACCACAGCGCGCCGTCCGGCCCCGCCGCGATGCCGAAGGGCCCGCACTCCGCGGTCGGCAGCGCGAACTCCGTCACCTGGCCGGCGGGCGTGATCCGCCCGATCCGGTGCCCCCGGTACTGCGTGAACCACAGGGCGCCGTCCGGCCCGTTGCAGATGACCGTCGGACCGCTGTCCGGGGCGAGTCGATGACTGGTCGGCTCCTGTCCCGGGACCAGCCGGCCGATCCTGCCGCTGTGTACCAGGGTGAACCACAGCGCGTCGTCCGGTCCGGTGGTGAGCGCGTACGGGCCGCTCTCGCGGTCGGACACCGCGTACTCCTCGACGGTTCGGGGTGTCACTGCTGCTGCTCCAGACCTTCGGCGGCGGCGATGCGCGCGATGTCCTCGGGGGATCCGGCCATGATGGTCCGGGCGTGCTCGGTCACCAGCTCGACGGGCCAGTCCCACCAGGCGGCCCGGACGAGCCGCTCGATGTCGCCGTCGTCGAAGCGCTGTCTGATCGTCCGGGCCGGACTGCCGCCCACGACGGTGTACGGCGGCACGTTGGCGGTGACCACCGCTCCGGCCGCGATCACCGCACCGTCGCCGATCCGTACCCCCGGCATCACGGTGGCTCCGTATCCGAACCACACGTCGTTGCCGACCACCGTGTCGCCCCGGCTGGGCATGCCGGTGACGAGGTCGAGCGTCCGCTCGGTCCACTCCCCGCCGAACATGGTGAAAGGGAAGGTGGACACCCCCATCGACGGGTGGGCGGCGCCCGCCATCAGGAACCGGGTGCCCGTCGCGATCGCGCAGTACTTGCCGATGATCAGCCGTTCCGGACCGTACGCGTACAGCACGTTGCGCTGTACGAAGTCGGTCGCGCCGCCAGGGTCGTCGTAGTAGGTGAAGTCACCCGCCACGACGTTCGTCCCGTCGACCAGTGGCTTGAGGAAGACGACCCGCTCGTGGGCGGGCAGGGGGTGGACGGTGCTCGGATCAGGTGTCACGCGGCAATCTCTCCGTGGGGGCGGTTCGTACGCGGCGGGCGGAGCACAGGGCGGCGAGGTATCGCGCCCGATGACGTACGCGCCTTCCGGACCGTCGGCCGACTTGAGCGGGCGATTCCTGCCGCCTCGCTCCGGCTCGTGTCACCCGGGGGAAGCCTCCCGGCCCGGCCCCCCCCCAGCATGCACACCGGGGCAGCCCAGGAACAATGGCTGATTTTGTTATGGTCGTTAACCCAGAAGTTTACGTCTCCGGGGACCGGAATGGTATCGGGGACAGGGTGGAACTGCGGGACATAGAGATCTTCCTGACGCTCGCGGAGGAGCTCCACTTCGGCCGCAGCGCCGAGCGCCTGCGTGTTTCCCCGGCCCGTGTCAGCCAGGCGATCAAGAAGCAGGAACGCGCCATCGGCGCCCAGCTCTTCGAGCGCACAAGTCGCCAGGTGCGGCTGACCCCCGTCGGAGAGGCGTTGCTGCTCCAGCGGCTGAGGCCGGCGTACGAGGGCATCCAGGACGCCCTGGCGGAGGTGATCAACGTCGCCCGCCAATCGGCCGGCACGCTGACGCTGGGGGTCATGGGCGCGCAGATGCACGACATGGCCCCGGTCCTGACCCGCTTCCGGGCCCGGCACCCGTCCGTCGAACTCCGGTTCCGGGAAGTGTTCTTCAGCGATCCGTTCGGAGCCTTGCGGGCCGGCGAGGTCGACGCGGTGACCACTTGGCTGCCGGTCCGCGAGCCGGACCTGACCGTCGGGGCGCTGCTGCGCGAGGAACCCCTCCATCTGATGATGGCCGCGGACCACCCGCTCGCCCGGCAGGAGTCGGTGAGCATGGAGGTGCTCGGCGATCACATCGTGCCGCGCCTGAACGGCCCCATACCCGCCTACTGGGAGGCCGCCGTCCTGCCGGCCCGCACTCCGGCCGGACGCCCCGTCCGCCGCGGCTCGGCCGTCACCACCTTCTACGAGGTCCTTGCCCTCGTCGCGGCAGGCGACGCGGTCTGCGTCGTCCCCGATGAAGGACGGCGTTACAACGCGCAGACCGACGTCGTCTACCTCCCACTCCACGATGCCCCGCCCGTCCAGTGGGGGCTGATCTGGCGCACGGACCGTGCGACCCCGCTGGTGCGCGCACTTGCCCGGGCGGCGACGGACTGAAGGAACGCGCGCACGGCTCGGGTCGGCCGGAGTCGCCCAAGGTCCGGGGCCAGATGCCCTGGTCCGGGGCGCGGGCCTCGCTCGTATGCTCGGGTTCATGACCGATCCTCAGCGCGGACGTCCGACCACCAATTCCATGCGGCGTGCCCTCAAGCGGGCCCGTGACGGTGTCGCTCTCGATGTGGCCGAGGCAGCCGTTCTGCTCCAGGCGCGGGGCGACGACCTGACCGACCTGGCCGCTTCGGCCGCCAGGGTGCGCGATGCCGGCCTCGAAGCCGCAGGGCGGCCGGGGGTGATCACGTACTCCCGGAAGGTCTTCATCCCGCTGACCCGGCTCTGCCGCGACAAGTGCCACTACTGCACCTTCGTCACCGTGCCCGGCAAGCTGCGGCGCGAGGGACACGGGATGTTCCTCTCGCCCGACGAGGTGCTGGACATCGCCCGCGAGGGCGCGGCCATGGGGTGCAAGGAAGCGCTGTTCACGCTCGGCGACCGGCCCGAGGACCGGTGGCCCGAGGCGCGGGAGTGGCTGGAGGCCGAGGGGTACGACGACACCCTCGCCTACGTACGCGCCATGGCGATCCGGGTGCTGGAGGAGACCGGGCTGCTGCCGCACCTCAACCCGGGCGTGCTGAGCTGGACCGATCTTCAGCGGCTCAAGCCCGTCGCGCCGTCCATGGGGATGATGCTGGAGACGACGGCCACCCGCCTGTGGTCCGAGCACGGCGGCCCGCACCACGGGTCCCCGGACAAGGAGCCGGCCGTGCGGCTGCGGGTGCTGGAGGACGCGGGGCGGTCCAACGTCCCGTTCACCACCGGCATCCTGATCGGCATCGGGGAGTCGTACGAGGAGCGCGCCGACTCCCTCTTCGAGCTGCGCAAGACCGCCCGCGCCTACCACGGCATCCAGGAAGTCATCGTCCAGAACTTCCGCGCCAAGCCGGACACCGCGATGCGCGGCATGCCGGACGCCGAGCTGGAGGAGCTGGCCGCCGCCATCGCCGTGGCCCGGCACATCCTCGGCCCGTCGGCCCGCATCCAGGCCCCGCCGAACCTCGTCGACGCGGAGTACGCGCTGCTCATCGGCGCCGGGATCGACGACTGGGGCGGCGTCTCGCCGCTCACGCCCGACCATGTGAACCCCGAACGCCCCTGGCCGCACATCGACGAACTCGCCGTGAAGACCGCCGAGTCGGGCTTCACGCTCCGGGAACGGCTCACCATCTACCCGGAGTTCGTCCGGCGCGGCGAGCCGTGGCTCGACCCCCGGCTCCTCCCGCACGTCCGCGCCCTCGCCGACCCGGAGACGGGGCTCGCGAGGGAGGGCGCGATCCCCGCCGGGCTGCCCTGGCAGGAGCCCGACCAGGAGTTCGGCGCCACCGGCCGCACCGACCTGCACCGCACCATCGACACCGAGGGCCGCACCGGCGACCGCCGCGAGGACTTCGACGAGGTGTACGGGGACTGGGAGGCGCTGCGCGAGGCCGCCGCGCCCGGCATGGTGCCGTCCCGGATCGACGGCGATGTGCGCGAGGCGCTGAGCCAGGCGGCCGACGACCCGACGAAGCTCACCGACGAGCAGGCGCTCGCCCTGCTCCACGCGGACGGCCCGGCGCTCGACGAACTCTGCCGAATCGCGGACGCCCTGCGGCGCGACGTGGTCGGTGACGACGTCACCTACATCGTCACCAGGAACATCAACTTCACCAACGTCTGCTACACCGGCTGCCGGTTCTGCGCCTTCGCCCAGCGGCGCACCGACGCCGACGCGTACACCCTCTCCCTGGACCAGGTCGCGGACCGGGCCGCGCAGGCGTGGGACGTCGGCGCGGTCGAGGTCTGCATGCAGGGCGGCATCCACCCGGACCTGCCGGGTACTGCGTACTTCGACATCGCGCGGGCGGTACGGGAACGCGTGCCCGGCATGCATGTGCACGCCTTCTCGCCGATGGAGGTCGTCAACGGCGCCACCCGCACCGGGATGTCCATCCGCGACTGGCTGATCGCGGCGAAGGAGGCCGGGCTCGGCTCGATCCCCGGCACGGCGGCCGAGATCCTGGACGACGAGGTCCGCTGGGTCCTCACCAAGGGCAAGCTGCCCACCGCGACCTGGCTGGAGGTCATCAGGACCGCCCACGAGGTGGGCCTGCGCTCGTCCTCGACGATGATGTACGGGCACGTCGACCAGCCGCGCCACTGGCTCGGCCACCTGCGGACGCTGGCCCGTCTCCAGCAGGAGACCGGGGGCTTCACGGAGTTCGTGACGCTGCCGTTCATCCACACCAACGCACCGGTCTACCTGGCGGGCATCGCCCGCCCCGGCCCGACCGACCGCGACAACCGGGCCGTCACCGCCATGGCCCGGCTGCTCCTGCACCCGCACATCACCAATATCCAGACCAGCTGGGTCAAGCTCGGCACGGAGGGCGCCGCCGAGATGCTCCGCTCGGGCGCCAACGACCTGGGCGGCACGCTGATGGAGGAGACCATCTCCCGGATGGCCGGGTCGAGTTACGGCTCGTACCGCTCCATCCAGGACCTGATCGCCATCGCGGAGCTCGCGGGACGCCCGGCGAAGCCGCGCACGACGCTGTACGGAGAGGTCCCTCAGGAGCGGGTGTCGGCTGCGGCGGCGTCCGACGGACACCTTCCGGAGCTGCTTCCCGTACTCCCGGACTGAGGCGGCTCAGGAGGCGGGGCGTCCGGTCCGGGAGACACGACCGACCGGACGGCCCGGCGTCCGCGGACAGACACCAAGGGCTGTCCGCGGCGCTCACCCTCGTGTCACTTCCGCCAGAACAGGTGGTGCGTCACACCGCTCGCGCTGGGCACGACATCCACGTGGAACCGGTCGAGCAGCTCGTCGGGCGACTTCCACAGCCGTGACCCGGATCCGATCTCCACCGGCGAGACCGCCACATGCAGGGTGTCGACGAGGTCGGCGTCGAGGAACTCCCGGATGGTGGTGGCCCCGCCGCCGAGCCGGACGTCCTTGCCCTGCGCCGCCTCCCGCGCCTGTTCGAGGACCGTGGCCGGGTCGGCGTCGACGAAGTGGAACGTGGTGTCGGAGAGCGTGAACGAAGGGCGCACGTGGTGGGTCATCACGAACACCGGGGTGCGGAACGGGGGCTTGTCGCCCCACCAGCCGCGCCAGTCGAGGTTCTCCCAGGGCCCGCGCTGGGGGCCGAACTTGCCGCGGCCCATGATCTCGGCGCCGATGTTGCGGGCGTAGTCCCGCGTGAGGTAGTCGTCCAGGCCGCGGCTGCCGCCGGGGTCGGTGCGCATCGGCCAGCTCGCGGTGGCCCCGGCCCAGGAGAACATCGTCCCGGGATCGGCGTCGCCGAACGGCCGTTCCAGGCTCTGGTTCTCACCGGCGCCGAATCCGTCGCTCGACACGTTGAAATTCTGGACCCGCAGTAACTGAGTCATGTGTTCCTTCTGCGCTTGTCGGTAACAGTGGGACTCCCCGCAGCAGTGGGACTCCCCACGCCGGGCAAACTCATCGGTGTGGATGTGACGTTATCGGTGCCCGGTCGGCTCCGGCGCGGGGCGGGTACGCCGCAGCTCAGTGGAAGCCGAGCATCCCGGGCGAGTCGATATCGACCGTGAGGATGCCGGGCGGGTAGTCGTCCTCGCGCCCGGTCAGGATGATCGACATGCCGCCGCTCTCCTGGTGGGGTGTCGCCACGTACAGCGCGTGGCAGGTGTCGGGCCCTCCCCAGCCGTCGCGCACCATGGCTCCGACGGTGGCCGCTGCCGTCTGGTCGAGCGGGTCGACCAGAACCCCGGGGAGCGCCAGCGCCTCACGCGCCAGGTTCTCCGATGCCGCCTCTCCGTGCATGAGGCACAGCGCGGGGACGTGCAGCCAGTCTCCCGGCGTGTGGGCAACGTTGTCGGCGAGAAGGTGCAGGGCGCGATGCCCTTGGGTGAGCGCCGTCACCGCGCTCGTGTCGAGGATGATCACGCTGCCCTGTTTCGGCCGGCACGCATCTTCTCGGCCGCCATGGCGTAGACATTGGCCAGCACGTCCGGACCGCCCTCGAATTCCTCGTCGGTCAGGGTGCAGCCCATGCGCTCCCGGAGCACCCGTCGCGTGGTGGCCACGCGCTCGGCGATCTGGGCAGCGGTGGGCTGCTGCGAAGCCAGCTGATCGACCAGCTGGCCCAGGCTCAGGCCGCGCTCCTTGGCCACCTGGGCGAGGTGGTCGCGCGTCTCTTTGGGGACCTGGATCGTCGTAGTTGCCATAGAGTCACTATAGGGCTGTCATGGCGAGAGGGTCTGCCTTGTTGCCCGAGGCGTCTTCGTCCGGTCATAAACGACCTGCGGGACGTCCGTTCACATACCGGCTCGTACTCATTTTGTGCGCTCTACCGACCGTCTCCGTTCGATTACAGTGCTGCGCAGTCGCAGACGGGCGGCCTGCCGGCCGACGGGGGAGGGGCACGGTGAGCACAGGGACCACGGCTGTGTGGGGCCGTGCCGAGCAGCAGGACTTCCGGAGCCGGGTGCGCGGCGCGCTGCTGGGCGGGGCCATCGGGGACGCGCTCGGGGCAGGGGCCGACGGGCTCACGCTCGAAGAGATCCGGGCGGCGCACGGTGCCGACGGGGTCACCGACCTCGTACCCGCGTACGGCGGACGCGGCACCGTCACCGCAGTCACCCAGCTCACCCTCTTCACCGTCGACGGGCTGATCCGCGCCCAGGTCCGCCGCGACACCGGGGCCTGGCACCCGCCCACCGATGTGCACCGGGCCCATCTGCGGTGGGCGGCCACCCAGCACGACTGGGGGCCCGACGAGCGCCGAGAGGACAACGGCTGGCTGGCCCTGGAGGAGTGGCTGTACGCCCGCCGCGGCCCGACCCGGGAATGCCTGACGGGGCTCGGCGACACCACCATGGGCACCCTCGACCAGCCCAAGAACCCCCAGGCGCGGGACTCGGCCGCCCTCACCCGGTCCGTACCGTTCGGGCTGCTCGTCGGCTGGGAGCCCCAGCTCGTCCTCCAGCTCGCCGTCGAGTGCGCCGCCCAGACCCATGGCCACCCCGCCGCCCTGCTCTCCGCGGGCGCCCTCGCCGTCATGGTGCACGGCCTGGCCCGGGGCGAGACCCTGGACGGCTCCGTCCAGCACGCGCTGGCCCTGCTCGCGGAGCGCCCGGGGCACGAACCCGTCACCGAGGCGCTGAAGCAGGCCCTGGGCACCGTGCGCCAGGGCATCCCGGGGCCCGCCCTGATCGAGTCGCTGGGGGACACGGACGCGGCGGAGGAAGTCCTCGCCATCGCCGTGTACTGCGCGCTGGTCGGCGAGGACATACGCCACGGGCTGCGGCTGGCCGTCAACCACGGCGGGCCCTCCGCGGCCACCGGGGCCCTGTGCGGGGCGCTGCTCGGCGCGCTGCACGGCGAGACCGCGCTGCCGCCGGCCTGGCTCGCCGAACTGGAGGGCAGGCCGACGGTGCTGGAGCTCGCGGACGACTTCGCCATGGAGATGACGCAGGGCCCGGCCCTGCACAGCCCGTCGGCCGCCGCACCGGGCTGGCTGGCCCGCTACCCGCGCGGCTGACACGCGCAGCCCATGCGGCCGCCCTCGCGGCGGGCGTCAGTCCTTCACGTTCTCCGTCACCGCCGCATCCCCCGGACCGGCCTGTGCCGGAAGCGTCGGCCCGGCCGCCGCGCCGTCGCCGTCCGAGTTGATCTGCTCGATGATCGCGTCGCGCTCGGGGGTGTCCTCCGGCTTGATGAAGCCGACCACGATGTAGAGGACCAGCGAGATCGCCAGCGGCAGGGCCACCTGGTACTGGAGCGCGACATCCGTCTTCACCGAACCGTCGAAGTCGTAGTTGGTGAAGTAGAACGCCAGCAGCCCGGCCGCCCAGCTGGTGAGCGCCGCCGTCGGCCCGGACCTGCGGAAGCCGCGCAACAGGCCGAGCATGAACGGAATCGCGATCGGGCCCATCAGACCGGCGACCCACTTGATGACGACCGAGATGATGTCCTTGAACGTCGGCGAGTCGATCTGGGTGGCGAGCGCCATCGACAGGGCGAGGAAGCCGAGCGTCGACAGCCGGGCCGCCAACAGGCCCGCCCGGGTGTCCCAGTTGCGCGCGGACTTGGACAGGACCGGGGCGATGTCCCGGGTGAAGACCGCCGAGATGGCGTTGGCGTCCGAGGAACACATGGCCATCGTGTGGGAGAAGAAGCCGACGACGACCAGCCCCAACAGGCCGTGCGGCAGCAGCTGTTCGGTCATGAGGGCGTAGCTGTCCGAGGCGTCCGGCTTCTGCGCGTGCACCAGCAGCGGGGCGCACCACATCGGGAAGAACAGGACCGTGGGCCAGACCAGCCACAGCACGGCGGAGAGCCGGGCCGAACGCTTCGCGGCCGCGGCGGACTCCGTGGCCATGTAGCGCTGCGCCTGGTTCCACATGCCGCCGTTGTACTCGAAGGTCTTGATGAAGAGATACGCCAGCAGGAAGGTCACGGTGTACGGGCCGGCCGTCGGGTCCGTATGGCCCTCGGGCAGCTTGTCCCAGACCGTCCACAGGGTGCTGACGCCGTCGAGCTCGCTCATGGCGGTGACCAGCATCGCGACGCCGGCGAGGAGCTGGATGACGAACTGTCCCAGCTCGGTGAGCGCATCCGCCCACAGACCGCCGACCGTGCAGTAGACGGCGGTGATGCAGCCGGTGACGAAGATGCCCTGGGTGATCGAGATGCCGGTGAAGACGGAGAGCAGGGTGGCGATGGCCGCCCACTTGGCGCCGACGTCCACGATCTTCAGCAGCAGCCCGGACCAGGCGAGCGCCTGCTGCGTCGGGATGTTGTAGCGGTTCTTCAGGTACTCGAGCGGCGACGCGACGTGCAGCCGCGAGCGCAGCCGGTTGAGCCGGGGAGCGAAGAGCTGGGCGCCGATGCCGATTCCGATGGCGATCGGCAGCGACCAGGTGACGAAGGACGTGACGCCGTACTGGTAGGCGATGCCGGCATATCCGGTGAACATCACCGCGCTGTAGCCGGACATGTGGTGGGAGATGCCGGACAGCCACCACGGCATCCTGCCGCCCGCGGTGAAGAAGTCACTGACGTTGTCCACGCGCTTGTGGGACCAGAGCCCGATCGCGACCATCACACCGAAGTAGCCGATGAGCACGACCCAGTCGAGACTGTTCATGTGCCCCCTCCTGGGGTCCGCCTTGTGAACGGGGTGCGCACTTCGCCAGTACGACCGTTCAGCGGGGCCCCGTGCGGGAGCGGGGACATCGGGGATTGAACCGTCTGTCCGGTACCGCGGTCAAGGTTCGCGGTCAGGGATGTGAACACAGATCAGCAATTCGAACGATTTTGCTCGCTCTTGGCTTACGCGGTCGTTGTCGCCGACGTGACGGCGGCCACACGATGGGCGGGCACTTCGTCAGGCTGTGCAGAGAGCAACGAGGAACGCCGCACGGGATGCGGGTCCCGTGCGGCGGAGAAGGGGAGGCCCATCGCATCAGGCCCCGCCGAGTCGGCCCCACCGAGTCGGCCCCACCGAGTCGGGCCCGTCGCGTCAGTGTTGTGGTGCTGGCGCTGCCTCGTCAGTGCTGCTGCGTCGGTACTGCGGCATCGGTGCTACCGCATCAGCTCGCCCGCGTTGACCAGGAGCGACTGCCCGGTGATCGCCCGCGCCCGGTCCGAGGCCAGGAACGTGACGGCCTCGGCGACATCGCCGTCGGTGGCCGGCTCCGGGAGCGCCATGCGGTCGGTGAGCCTGCCCAGCACCTCGGCCTCGGGCACCCCCTCGCTGTGCGCCGTGAACCGTACGTATGCCTGCACCGGCGGTCCCCACATCCAGCCCGGCAGTACCGTGTTCACTCTGATCCGGTGCGGGCCCAGCTCCTGCGCCATGGAGTACATGGCCGAGGTGAGCGCCCCCTTCGAGGCCGCGTACGCCGCCTGCTGGACCTGTGTCGGCGCGGCCACCGAGGACTGCGTACCGATGATCACCACCGAGCCGCCGCGCTCCTTGAGGGCGGGCAGGCAGGCGCGGGTCATCCGCAGCGTGCCGAGCAGATTGACGTCGATCACCGACTGCCAGGTGGCGAAGTCGGCGTCCTCGACCCCGCCGAAGTAGCTGTCCCAGGCGGCGACATGGACCACCGCGTCGATCCGCCCGAACCGTTCCAGGGCCAGTGCGGCAAGTGCCTCGCACTGCGCCTCGTCGGTGATGTCGGTGGCCAGCTGGGCGGTGTGCAGGCCGTCCGGGTCGATTTCCGCGGCCGACTTGGCGAGATTCGCGGCGGTGCGCGCCCCGAGCACCGCGTCGCCGCCGTCCCGCACGACCGCCGCCGCGACCCGGTGTCCGAGCCCGGCGCCCACCCCGGAAACAATGACGGTCTTCCCCGCGAGCAACATCGGCGGCCTCCCGGCTCTGGCAGATCTCCTGACGGGGCGTCAGAGTAGGACGCCGCTGCGGAGTACGGAAGGGGAACGGCATGAGTGACGAGACGCGGAGCGACACCTACGCCGAACTGGCCGCGCTGGGGCCGTACGGCGTCCATCCCGGCCATGCGCTGATCACCATGGTGGAACCGCACCCGGGCCATGAGTACGCGTACAACCGCTGGTACGAGGACGATCACTACTACGCGGGCGCCATGGCGATGCCCTGGATGTTCGCCGGGCGGCGCTGGGTGGCCACCCGGGAGCTCCAGGAACTGCGCTACCCGGAGGCATCAGCGGTCGCCCGGCCCGTTACGGCCGGCTGCTACCTGTCGACGTACTGGGTGACGGACGGGCGCTACGACGACCACATGAGGTGGACCGTCGGCATCAACAAGAGGCTCAACCGGGACGGCCGGGTCCACCAGGCCCGGACCCATGTGTTCACCGCGTTCCAGGACCACGAGGCGACGGTCTACCGGGACGGTGCCGCGGGGCCCCGGGACTTCCACGCCCTGGACCACCCCTACCGGGGGCTCGTCCTCGAAGTGATCGACGCGAACGGGCGCGAGGGCGGGGGCGGTCGCGGGGCGGGTGATGAAGTGCGGGGCGGGGCGCGGGGTGAACTGCTGGAGTGGTTGCGCTCGCGGCATCTGCCGAAGCGGCTGGCCGGCTCGCCCGCGGCGATGGTGACCGTTTTCCGGCCCACGCCGCTGCCCGGTGACCGGATGAGCTATGTGAAGCAGGTCGAGGGCGTAGACACCCGGCTGACCCTGCTGTGGTTCCTCCAGGAGGACCCGCGGGAGTGCTGGGCCGAGCACTTCACCGGGCTCGACGCGGCGGTCGCGGAGTCCGGCCTGGGGCGGGTGGAGCTGGTGGCGCCGTTCATTCCGACGGTGCCGGGGACCGATCTGTACGTGGATCAGTTGCGCTGAGCGACTTCACCGGGGTTTCCCCTCGGGTCGGGCATCGAGCCCCCTCGGCCAGGACGGCGGACCAGTCGAGAGGGCTGACGGCAGCACCGGATCCGGCGCCGCGATGCGAGCGGGAAATCATCGGTCAGGCGTCGACCGCACCCTGTCCGACATCACGCACGAATGCGTTCCACGCAGCGGGGACGAACGTGATCGAGGGGCCCTCGGGGGCCTTCGAGTCGCGTACGGCAATTGCCCGTGTGAGCGGGGACTTGACTTCGACGCAGGCGCCGTTGCCCCCGGAATACGAGGACTTCGTCCACTTGTCCGTAGCACCCTGACGAATGGCCATGTTCACTCCGGTTCAAAGAGTCGCGTGAATGACACCAACAGTGTTCTGGTTGGTGTGATCGACGCTACTCGCCAAGCTCCTTGCCCGAAGGGTGCGTTCACTCGACCGAGTGGTATATACCAGGTAGATCTTCCGCCCGGGGTGGGTTGCGGTGTACTTTGCCGCCGCCCACCCCATGGCATCACTTCATTTTCCGCATTCCGGACTTTGCGGGCCGTCCGATGTCCGGAGCTCAGCCGATGCTGTGCCCGGTGTAATCCTTCACGATCTCGGTGATGAAGTGCCGGGTCTGTTCCACATTCAGCGCCTGCGCCCGCAGGTGTTCGTACATGACGCTGTACCGCTGCACATCATTGGCTTTCTCCAGATAGAGATCGCTGGTGACGCCCTCGATGTAGACGACGCTGGAATCGGCGGCGTCCGGGAATTCCAGAATGGCGTACTGCCCGTTGATCCCGGGGTGCGCACCCATCTCGAACGGGAGTACCTGCACGGTCACATGCGGCAGTTGGGACAGCTCGATCAGTTGCTCCAACTGCTCGATCATCACCTGCTTGCTGCCGACCATCCGGCGCAGCGCGGACTCGTCGATGACCGCCCACAGCCGCAGCGGATGCTCGCGGTCGGTGATCCGGTCCTGGCGGCGGGCCCGGACGTTGACGCGCTTCTCGATGTCGGACGGCGGGGCCTCCGGCAGCGCTCCGTTGATCAGCGCCTCGGCGTAACTGCGCGTCTGCAACAGGCCCGGGACCACCTGGGGTTCGTACACCCGCAGTGATTCGGCGTCCGTCTCCAGGCCGATGTAGACGCTGTACGGGATGTCCCCGAACGCGTGCCACCAGCCCTGCTGGCGCGAATCCTTGGCCATCTGCATGAGCGAGTCGACGATCCGGAGATCCTCGACGTCGTACACCCCGCAGAGGTCGCGGACGTCGCGCTGGCTGATGGAACGGCGGCCGTTCTCCAGGCGGCTGATCTTCGACTGCGAGACCAGCAGCCGCTCCGCCACCTCCTCGGCCGTCATGCCCTTGAGTTCGCGCAGGCGGCGCAATTCCTGGCCCAACCGGCGTCGTCTGACGGTGGGATTGACGTTGGACGGCACGGAAACGGCACCTCCGGCTATGTAGCTGTGCGTATCTACTGCTCAGCAGATTGCCACCCTCGGCCCTGGCCGCGCTGGGAAATGGCCACACGCAAGCGCGCGGGGCAGCCGGTGTTCCGGCTGCCCCGCGCTTGGTGCGGCTCCCGAACCGGGTCTTGGGGACGACGGTGCGGCGGTATTCGGTTGGTGCTGCCGTGCTCGCCGTGCGGTCGCGTGGCGGTGTGGCGGTGCTGTGCTGTGTATGCGGTGTTGTGCATGCGGTGCGTGCGGTGCAGGGTGCGGCCCGGGGCGTGGTGCGCCTAGTGGGCCGCAGTGTGCGCCATGCTGCCGCGGCGCGACTGCGACTGCACTTGCGGTTGCAACGGAACTACGGCCGCCTGATTGCGGCGCGGCTGTGCGACCGCCCCGTTCTGGACGTCCATCACGGCATGCGCCACGAGTCCGCCCATGGGGTCGTGTCTGATCAGGTCCCGGAGCCTGGAGCGTGATGAACGCCCCTCGTTCCCGGGATACAGGTGCTTGCCGAGTCCGACCGCGTGGGCCAGCGCGGCGAGCGCCGCGGTCCGCGGGTCCGGCGGTACGCCGGTGCGGATCGCACTGTCCAGCCTGGCTCTGATGTCCCGGCTGATTGCCGTCTCCGTCGCCTGGTAGCGAGTCGTCGGCAGCACTCCGCACATCTGGCCCGCCACGGCATGCACCATGCCGCACCGCTCCAGGTGAGCGAGGTAGATCTGACGCAGCCCCAGCCGGGGCCCGCCGATCCAGTGGACCGCCCGAACCGGGCTGCCGCGTCGCCGCAGCAGTTCCAGTGCGGAGTCCAGAGTCGGATCTCCTGTCGGCCGTGGCATCACCACGGCGATACGATCCCCGTCAGGGGCTATCCGTCCTGCCAGAGCCAGCTCCACTAGCTGAGCCCCGGCGAGGCCGAGGTCGAGCGACTGCGGCTGCGCTGTGGTACCCGTGGTCGGGTCCAGAGCGAGCAGCAGAAGCTCCTCCGGAATTGTTCTGCGGCTCCTGCCCATCCATGCCTCCCCGCGTGGATGAATGACAGGGTGACCCCTCTCACATTGGTCTGTCGAGAGCGCCTGGGTGCTTTGTATGGGAACCAGTAGGTATGTCGTTCTCGTCTAGCAGCCGGGCCGGTGGTTCACACGGGACACTGGTAGATGGTTCGGACAGCGCGGGGGTGTCCCCCGTGCCGCATGGAGGAGGCATCGGTGGCGGGCGAGTCCCCCGACAAGTCGAAGCAGCAGAAGTCGTCGGGTACGACTCGGAGCGAAAGCGATCCGCGGCTTGCCGTCTTCCGCGAACCGCCCGCCGATGACGCGGCCGCCGGAAGCGGAGAGTCCGGAGAGACGGAAACGGCCACGGCCGTCTTCCGTACGGACGCGGTTGCCGGGGCCGGCGAGGACGCCAAGTCGGACACGGCCACGGCCGTCTTCCGCGCGATGCAGTCCGAGGACGGCGGGAGCGGCGAGGCCGGTGACGGTTCGCGGGCGGAGCGCGTGGACGAGGACGCGGCTGCGGCCTCCGACGACGCCGACGGCGCTGTGAGCGCCGAGAAAGCCGAAGAGGCAGAGGAGAGCGCGAAGCGCGCCGACGGCCCGGAGGAGGCGCCTGGGGCGCCTGAGGACGTGGATGCCGCTGAGGCCGAGGCGGCGGATGCCCCGGAGAACGCGGACGCGGCCGGGGCCGCTGACAAGTCCGGCGGTGACGGCGGTGACGGCGGTGGCGAGTCCGGCGACGCGGACGACGACGAGTCCGACGCGGTGAGGACCGCTGAGGGCTCCGGGGAGGGTGACGCGCGGCTGCGTGCGGCTGTCGCCGCCTGGGTGTCGAAGGACGGCGACGAGGACGTGGAGGACGCGGAGGGCGCAGACGGCCACAGCGACGCGAAGGCCACCACGTCGGAGGACGCGGCTGGGGACGACGTAACTCCGGACGCGGCGACCGCGTCGGCCGATGCCGATGCCGATGCCGATGCCGATGCCGATGCCGATGCCGATGGCGACGAAGCCGAGGCGGACACCGCTGCCGCCACCGCCGACGCGGATGACGCCGCCGACGCGGACGGCGACGAGAAGTCCGGTGACTCGTCCGGCGACGACGAGGCTTCCTCCGCCGAGGAGAAGAAGGCCGACACCGAGGCCGACGACAGCACCGAGGCCGACGAAGACGCCGAAGGTGCGGAGAAGGACGCCGACGACTCCGCCGAGGACAAGGGCGGAATCGACCAGCCGACGGCCATCTTCAGGGCGCCCGCCGCACCCAAGGTCGACCAGCCGACGACCGCGCTGAAGATCCCGCCGCCCGAGCCGAAGTCCGAGTCCGCCGCCGAGCGGACCAGCAAGTTCGTACCCCTGCGCGGGGACGACGTACGGCCGGCTTCGACGCCCGCGCCCCGTAGGCCGGAGGCGCCCGCCGCCTCCGCCGCGCCGGCTCCCGCCGCGCTGTCCACCGCCGAGCGGACCACGCAGCAGCCGATGCCGCCGAAGCCGCCGCTCGACCTGCTGGCCGAGCTGACGAACACGCCTCCGCCACCGGAGACACCGGTCCGCACTGCCGTCCGCAGGGTCAAGATCTGGACCCCGCTGGTGCTGCTCCTGCTGATCGTCTTTGCGATCGTGCAGATGGTGCGCCCGCTCCCGGAGCCCGAGCTCCAGATGTCGGCGAAGGACACGTACACCTTCAAGGGCAGCAAGCCGACCCTGCCGTGGCCCGACGAGGGCCAGGGCTACATGGCGGCGACCGGTCTGGGCCCGGTGGGTTCGTTCGGTGAGCAGAAGGCCGTGCCGATCGGCAGTGTGGCCAAGGCGATGACCGCGTACATCGTGCTCAAGGACCACCCGCTGAAGAAGGGCGAGAAGGGTCCTTCCATCGAGATCGACGCCAAGGCGGAGTCGGACGGCCGGCTGGACGCGGAGGGCGAGTCGACCCTCAACACCGTGAAGGCCGGTGACAAGCTCACCGAGCAGGAGGCCCTCTCGGCCATAATGATCCCGTCCGCGAACAACATCGCGAGGCTGCTGGCGCGCTGGGACGCGGGGTCCGAGGCAGCGTTCGTCAAGAAGATGAACGAGACCGCCAAGTCGCTCGGCATGAAGAACACCACCTACACCGACCCGTCCGGACTCAACGCGACCACGGTGAGCTCGGCCGAGGACCAGGTGAAGCTGGGGCAGAAGCTGGTGGAGATCCCGGCGCTGATGGAGATCACCAAGCTGCCGTCGTGGACCGACCCGTCGGGCAAGAACTGGCGGAACTACAACACCCTCGTGCCTTACAACGGTGCGCTCGGCATCAAGACCGGCTCCACCAGCAAGGCCGGCGGGAACCTGCTCTTCGCCGCCCACAAGATGGTCGGCGACACCGACCAGCTGATCGTCGGCGCCGTCCTGGGCCAGCACAAGCCGGCCATCATCGACACGGTGAACGCGGTGAGCAAGGAAGTGATGCTCGCGACGCAGGACCTGCTGGAGGGCGCCAAGGTCGTGAAGAAGGGCGACGTCGTCGGCACCGTCTCGGACGGCCTCGGCGGCAGCGTCCCCGTGATCGCGACCAAGGACGTCTCGGCGGTCGGCTGGGCCGGCCTCACCGTGAAGATCGAGCTGACCGACGACGGGAAGACGATCCCGCACTCGGCGACGGCCGGCACCCACGTGGGCACGCTCACCGTGGGTGAGGGCACCAGCCAGGTGAAGGTGGCCGTCGCGCTGCAGAGCGACATGACCGAACCGGCCTTCGGCGACAAGCTGACCCGGATCGGCTGACCGCCCGGCGGGGAACGGCCCGAAGGCCGGAAAGAGCGATGACGGAAGGGGGTGCCGGTCCCGGCGCCCCCTTCCGCGCTGCGTACGTGTTAGCGTCCCGAGGCAACTCGATGACGCTGGGACGGCGTCCTCACGGGTGCACGGGGGACGGGGTACGAGGCCAGGCGGATTCGGGGAGACGGGGAGAGCCGCAGTGACCACCGCGGAGCCGAGACCCGGCCATGAGGCGGCCGACAGCACAGGCATGAGGGGCAGCGACATCGGCGGCAGCAGCGGTAGCGGCGGGAACACACGGACGACCGCGCCCACCCCGGAGGACGTGGCAGCCACGGGCGCCTCCGGGCAGCCGCCGCGCACCGACCCGTCGCGCAGGGCCCGCGCCCAGCGGCTGCTGCGGCATCCGGTGACGATCACGACGGCCGTCGCCGCGATCACCCACCTGCTCTGGTTCTTCTTCTGCGCGAACAGCGGCGGCGACATCGCGGCCCAGGACGCCTGGGCCGAGTTCGTCGGCCGGCACCCCGGGACCGCGTACAACCTGGCCTGGTACGGGGGCATGCACCCCGTCTCGTACAGCGTCGTCTCGCCGTATCTGATGTCGGTGCTCGGTGTCCGTACGACGATGATGATGGTCGGGACCGTGTCGGCGGCGCTGACCGCGCTGATCCTGGTCCGGGTCCGGGCCGTCCGCAACCCGCTGGCCTGCTCGCTCGCCGGGGCGTTCGCGTATCTGTGCAACGCGCTGTCGGGGCGGGTGACGTTCGGGCTCGGCATGATGTTCGCGGTGGCCGCGACGGCCGCGGTGTTCTGCTGGCCGTACCGCTGGCGGTACAAGCGGTGGGCGAAGGCGGCCGTCGCCGCGCCGCTCGCCGGGCTCGCGACGGCGAGCAGCCCCGTGGCCGGGCTGTTCCTGGGCGTGGTCGCCGCCGCGCTGTTCCTGAACAAGCGGCGCCCCGGTGCGTACGCGCTGGGCCTGGCCCCGGTCGCGGTGGTGGCGCTGTCCGCCTGGCTGTTCCCGTTCTCCGGTACACAGCCGATGTCGATCGCGACCCTGTCGCTGCCGTTCATCTTCGCGGTCCTCGTGTTCGTCCTCGTACCGCGCGACTGGAAGACGGTCCGCACCGCGGCCGCCGTGTACGGCGTCGGGACGCTGCTGACCTATGTGATCGACTCACAGATCGGCTCGAACATCACCCGGATGGCGATGCTGTTCGCCGGAGTGGTGCTCCTCGCCGCACTGCCCTACACCACGCCGCGCTCCCGGCGCTGGTACGCGCTGGTCGTCGCGTTCGCCGGGCTGAACTTCTGGATCGGCTTCAAGGGCGTCGACGACATCGTCCGCACCGCTCCCACCGCCGCCGGGGCGCGTGAGCTGGCCCCGCTGGTCCATCAGCTCCAGCAGGCCGGTGCCGAGCGGGGCAGGGTCGAGGTCGTGCCCGCGAGCAGTCACCGGGAGGCGTCCGGGCTCGCGCCGTTCGTCAATCTGGCCCGGGGCTGGAACCGGCAGGCGGACATGGAACGCAACCCGCTCTTCTACGACGACACCCTGGACAGCGCCAACTACCGCGAGTGGCTCGACCGCTGGGCGGTGCACTACGTGGTGCTGCCCAAGGGGAGGCCGGACGCCAGCGGCGCGGTGAAGGAGGCGCAGTTGGTCGACGAGGGGCTGCCGTATCTGAAGCCGGTGTGGTCCGACGCCAACTGGCGGCTCTTCGAGGTGGACAGCCCGGTGCCGCTGGCCGATCCGCCGGCCACGGTGGACGAGGCCGACGCGGGCGAGCTGACCATCCATGTGAAGACGCCGGGCCGGATCCTGATCCGTATCCCGTACTCGCGCTGGCTCGCCGTGGTCGACAGCGAGGGCAGGAGCGTCGAGCGGCCGCAGGAGACCGAGGAGTCCAAGCAGCGCACGGACGAGAGCACTCCGCGGACCTTCGTCAACACCAACGGCTGTCTGTTCAAGGCCGAGGAGGACGCGGACGGCGACGAGTGGACGGAACTGCTCGCACCGCGACCGGGTGTGTACCGGCTGGCCGCCCCCTACCAACTGTCACCCGGCACACCGTGCCCGGAGGAACTGCGCTGACCGAGTGCTGTCGTCAGCCTCCGCTGCTTCGGGGCCGCTCGGTGCTCGGAGCAGCGGGAGACGGTTCGGCGGGGGCCGAAGAGTCGCCGGTCTAGCGTCGAGCCATGACGGACACGACGCACGACCTCGCCGCTTCCGGCCACCCCGGCGAATCCAGCACCCCCACCGCCCACGACAGCACCCCCGACGCCGCCCCCGACGCCGCCCCCGACGCCGCCCACGACGAGACTCCGGCGACGGACGACCGCGACCCGGCACAGGTCCTGACGGCCATGGTCGACCACGTCCTGGCCCTCGCCGCGACCTGGACCGACTGGGATGGCCGCCCCGTCCCCGCAGGCGACCGGCTCTACACCCCGCACAAGGCGATCCGCCGCGTCGCCGACCACATGGTCGACCATCTCGCCGAGATGGAGGCCCGGCTCGTCGGCGAGGAGACGCAGCCCGATCACTGGCACGCCTCGGCGACCACCACCGCGGCCGACCTCGCCCCCTTCGCCGGAGCCGACCTCGACGAGGCACGCAGTCGGCTCACCCGCCTGGCCAGGATCTGGGCGAACCGCCTGGACGCCCTGACACCCGACGAGCTGGACCGGTCGGCCGGAACGGGATGGACCTTCCGCCAGCTCGCCTTCCATCTGGCCGAGTCGGTCTACTACGCGGACTCCGTGGGCGACCAGCATTGAGGTGAAGGCGGCCGCCGCCAACTACCCGTGGCCGCCGTCAACCACCCGTGAACGACCCGTGCTGACTGATGCCTCCTCGTCGGAGGATTGGACCACGACCCAGCCAAGAGCCTCGGCCCACCACTGGCCCTAGGCCACCGGATCTTCCGAGCGAACGATTACCTGTTCCCACTCCAAGGCCATCCGTAGAACTCAGGCCTGCCAGGGCCTTGGAAGGCAAACACACCCAGGCCCCCTCCTCGGGCTGAACCTGAAGACCCGCGGGGACAGTGTGCCCGGCCCGTCCTCGTAGGCCCCCAGCACATAGGCCGCAGGGCGAACCATCCGTACTCGTTGTCGGCGCTCGGCCGCATGCGTCCCTGACCGCTGGCCCGCAAGGGAGAGCCGAACAAGGGGGCCAGGCTGTCCGGTGATCCGTTCCAATTGCTTGTGTAGGGTCGGCCCTTGACATGACCGGGATGTCTGCCGGTCTTCCCGAGTGGAACGTCGATTTCTTGCTTGTCCGTACGGGGAAGGATTTCACCAGATGGTGTGGGACGAATGGGAGCAGCTGAAGGCCGACGCCAGCAGTAGAAGCTCCTCGCGAATGCAGTTGAACGGGGTTCCGGGCGGCACGGGCGGCGGCGGAGGGCAGCAGGGTGACCTCAAGGTCGACCAGCAGGACCTGGCTGCAGTCGGTGACAGCGCGTTCAAGCTGTTCACGGACCTCGGCCGCTACGGCCGTGACGCCTGGTCCAGCAGTCAGACCGCCGCCAAGGACCTCAGGACGCAGGAGTTCGAGCTCGGGGGCGCCCTGGACTCGGTCCAGGAACGGTGGGAGAAATCGCTGACCACCCTGCTCGACGCCTGTGCCCACATCTCCAACCACATGGACTTCACGAAGAAGGCCCACGCGGGCGACGAGTACTACATCGCGTCGACCGTCAGCAGCATCGCCACCCTTGACGAGGGTTTTGACGAGGGGACGAAGCGCTGATGGACCTCGAAGCACTCCGTCACGCCAACTTCTCAACGCTGAACACCGCGATCAGCGACTGGGGCACGGTCGTCAAGAGCCTGACGAGGCTGGAGAAGCAGTCGCGCGACGACATGAAGGCCAAGGCCGACAAGGCCAACTGGGCCGGCGTCAACGCCACTGTCTCGCGTGAGTTCATCTCCAAGACGACCGGTGAGTTCTCCGACGCCCTCACCCAGGCGACCTCCATCCACAACATCCTCAAGGACACGTACGACGAGCTCGTCGGGTACCGGGACAAGCTCACGAAGGCCCTGGACGACGGCTTCGAGAGGGACAAGCTCTCGGTCTACGGAGAGAAGGGCGGCGGCTTCCGTGTCATCGCGGCCGTCCACCCCGAACCTCCTGGCACCAAGGAGAAGGCCGAGGCTCTCAGGCACACGATCCAGGTTCTCCTCGGCGCGGCCACGACGAGCGACTCCACCGCCGCCCGTGCCCTGAAGGCGATAGCCGAACAGGCCGACTACGGCTTCTCCGGCGCCAAGTACGCCGACCGCGACTCCGCCGCCGACGCGCTGAAGAAGGCCGACGACATGGCGAAGCTGGCGAAGGACGCCAAGAAGATGTCGCCCGAGGAACTCGCCGAGTTCCAGCGGACCATGTCCAAGTACAAGGACGACGAGCTCTTCTCCGCCCAGTTCGCCTCCAAGCTGGGGGGCAAGGAGACCCTGCAGTTCTGGAACGACCTTGCCGAGGTTCACCGCGGCGCGACGGGCGAGGAGCTCAAGCAGCTCCAGAGCATTCAGAGGGACATGAGCATGACACTCGCGACGGCCACGCTGTCCGACGCGGACGGCATGCAGGAGTGGAAGAAGAGGGTCCTCGACGAGGCGACCACGGCCTTCCGGGCCAACTCCTCGGACCCGCTGAGGCCGAACGGTGCCATGGGCTACCAGGTCATGAGCAGCCTGATGCACCACGGCAAGTACGACTCCGAGTTCCTCGACGCCTACGGCAAGCAGCTCCTGAAGATGGACATGGCGCCGGCCGGAAGCCCCGGCATGGGCACCAACGACCTCTGGAAGGCCGGAAACGTCACGGACCTCGTCTTCGGCAAGGACAACGGCAGCGACCCGCTGATCGGCTACATGAAGGCCCTGTCCCACAACCCCGAGGCCGCGCTGGAGACCTTCGACGACAAGAAGGTCTTCGAGCACATGCTGGAGAGCACCCGGTACACCGACCGCGACGGTTCGGTGGCGCACGCCCTGGAGGCGGCGACGACGGGAATCGGGGACGGTGAGAGGCCGACCGACGTCCGGCCGCACAGCAAGGCGCAGGTCGCGCTGATGCAGGAGGTCATGCACGCGGTCGCACAGCCGGGGACCGGCGCCGATCTGGTGAACAAGGCCACGGGCGAGAGCTTCGGCGACATGGCCGCTGCCTACATGCCCGAGATCAGCCGGTCGGTCTCCGGTACGGGAGCCGAGTCGATCTTCTGGAGCAACAGCCAGGATCCCGACGGGCTCAACAAGCTGGATGCCACACGGTTCCTGTACGAGACGGCCCGCGACCCCATGGGCCGCGCCGCGATCATCGTCGGGGAGAGCGTCTACACGGCGAGTTCCCTGGAGGCGCACGTCGCCCAGCCGGAACTTTTCGACGGAAAGACGGAGGACGCGGTCAAGGCCATCTCCACGAACGCCGGAATCATCGAGGGCATCGTCGGACACTCGGTCGCGGACTCCGAGATCGCCGGTGACCTGGAGGCCGAGAAGGAAGCGAACGACGCCCTCAAGACCAAGGGCGACACGGTCAAGTCCTTCCTGGCCGCCGGGGTCGGCGTGGGTACCGTCGCCCTGGTGGGAACGGCACCGGCCGTGGCGGCGGCGAGCGCCGCGGTCAGCGGTTTCTTCGGTGGAGTCGCAGGTATGGCCGTCGACCGCCTCATCGACGGGCAGCAGATCGACGGCGCCCTGGACCAGGCCCTCTACGACAGCGGGGGGAAGCTGAACGACTCTTTGGAATCGACCAACGTGCAGACACAGGAGAGCGCCATCAAGGCCATGGAAAAGCACGGGTCCAAGGAACTGACGGAGGATGCCACGCGGAACATGATCCGCCTGGCGACTCAGGCGGGCTGGAACGACAGCGACAACATGTTGGAGGACGCCCATGCCCGGCCGGCCGCGTAATTTCTGAGTGGATGTGGGAATCCTCATGCAGGCACGTCGAAAGAAAAACTTCGTCACCGCGGGAATATGCTGCCTGGTGGCGTTCGCGGTGGTATTCGGATACCTGGAGATCTTCACCAAGGGCATCGACCGGCTGCCGGCCCGGCCGTGCGACGGCGCGGTGGACCGGGAGACGGCGGCGCATGCCCTGCCCTCGGCGCGTTCGGCCGAGGAGCGGGGGAGCCTTCGGCAAAACCGGTCGGAGGGGGATTACTTCTTTGCCTGTTACGTACGCACCAGCGGTGGCTCCGTCATCTCGGGAGAGGTGCAGCACCGCGACTCGGCTCCCGGCTCGTGGCGTGACTTCTACGCGGAGAACGGGGGCGACAAGAACCCGGTCGAGGTGTCGTCCGGCGGCATCAGAGCCTTGGCGCACCCGGACCGTGCGTACGTGTACGTCCCCTGCACCCCGCCCGGCAAGAAGCGGGGCGAGGCGCGGGAGGCTTATGCGCTGACCGTCGAGGCCCGCACCATCGGCGAAACCCGCGTCCACGGGAATGAGCTGCGGCAGGTCTTTGTCGACTTCGCTTACCAGCTTGCTCGTCACACGTACGAGGCTGTCGACTGCCAGGAATCGCGGACCTTCCCGAAGGAATTGCCCCGGCTCCCTGCGGCCTGAGGAACACCCGAGGCCCGGACCGCTTCCGCGCGGTCCGGGCCTCGGCGTACACCGGTATCCGTCACGCCGCCGCGACCAGCGCCGGGACCCGCCCGGTCGCGGTGCGGCGAGTGACTTGGTCGGCTAGCCGTTGACGCAGACGTTGCCCGCCGCCGGGTTGAGCACTCCGACGACGTTCACGGAGTTGCCGCAGGCATTGACCGGGATGTCCACGGGGGCCTGCACCAGATTGCCGGAAAGCAGACCGCCCGAACCCGTTGCGGTGCCCACCGCTGCCGACTTCCTCTTGACGGTCAGGGTCGCGGGGGCCGGGGGATTCAGACCGACCGTGGTGATCGCTTCGGGGCGGTTGACGTAGGTTCCCGCCTTGGCGGCGGTGACGTCCACCGTGACCGTGCAGGACTTCTCGCCTGCGGCCAGGTCGCCGCCGTTCAGAGTGACGGACGTGCCCCCCGCCGTCGCGGACACCGTGCCGTTTCCGCAGGTCGTCGACGCGTTCGCGCGCGAAGCCACCTTCACTCCGGTGGGCAGGCTTTCGGCGAAGCTGAAGTCGTCCTTCGCCGCCAGTTCACTGGTGTTGGTCACCGTCATCGCGACTGTCGAGGTGCCACGCTGCTCGATCGTGGCAGGACTGAACGCCTTGTCCAGCTGCGGAGTCGCATCCAGGATCCGGATGTTGTCGAATGCGTGGTCATTACCGAACCATTCGCCCTGCCCATTGACCATCTTGATGCCCAACTGGCTGTCGTTGAACAGCACAGCCCTGTTGCCGGCGAACCTTCCGGCCCGCAACCCGCCTCCTTCGGGGTAGGACTTGGAGCTGGGGTCGGTGCAGGGATTGATGGGGGTGGTGAAGGTGGGGATGTCCGAGCCGTTGTCGGTCAGATAGAACTTCAGCTGCGGATTCGCCTGGTCGCAATTCACGGCGGCTGCGTCCACCGCGAAGGTGATGTAGCGGTTCGGCTTCGCGATCGGGATCGGCTGCACGGTCCGGAACTCCACCCGGTCGGCGCCCGGTGGCACCCAGTTGGTGTATGCCGCGACCACGTGGTTGGTCGGCGGGTTCGTTCCGCCCACCTGTCCCAGCGCATTGGCCATGTCCTTCAGCACTGCCGGGCAGTCGGGCTGATCAGCGCCGGTCTGATCGAGGATGATGCCGTTGCACTGCCCGTGGTCGAGCCACGAGGGGTCGGCCGTGTATGTCTCGTCGAGCGGTGGGGCGCCGACGTAGTCCTCCAGGAAGACCGGAGTCTCACCTGTGTTCTCGAAGTCTTCGGCGAACACCGGAACCGGGGCCTGCGGGACCCCTGGAGTGCCAGGTGCCTGACGGGCGTTCACGCCCAGCGGCATGGCCTGGGCCTGGGCCTGGGCCTGGCCATGAAAGGCCAGCGGAGCACTCGCGATCGCAAGTGCCACCAAGGACGTCGATGCAGTGCGCGTGCGCCGGGAAAGCTTAATTACGGAAATTTCCACCATCTCTTTTCCGATTACCGCGGCGTGCAAGCAGCAGCGGACATGGGCGGAATTTGCGCAGCCCAGGCCATTGGATACGCACACCGATAGGCGGGTCGCCTGAATTTCAGCACACGTCGGCAACAATAGGCGACGAGTGATCTCGACGACTTCGTATTTCACCGCGTTGGCCGAACTGGGGCGGCAGTTTCTGCGCGCTTGTCCTGGAATTGCGTCCAGCAATGCGATGCCTGGGTGTGCGGGTCCCGGAAATTGTCAGTGAGTTCGAATGGAGGTCACTGAATCGGGTTCTGTCCCGGCCTGCCCGGTCCGGGGCAGAACCTGATCAGGGGGGCCGCACTGCCGCGCTCACGCCGGCCACAACACGCATACTCAAGATCGCCCAGGGGGCAGCCCTTGGGCCACAGGCCACGGCGGCACAGCTGCGAGCGTCCGACGGGCACGCCGCGCGGCCGCGTACCCCCCGATCCCCAGGCCGGTGCCGACCAGAGTCAGCACGATCCCGAGAACCCCGAGCGCCACCGACACCGCCGGCACAGTGAGACTCTTCTGCACTCGCCCGAGCACCCCGGATTCTGCGACGCTGCCCGACTGCTTGTCGAGGAAGAACCGCGAGTCGTTCGAATTCCCCCGGTGGTCGCCCAGCAGGAACAACCGTCCGTCCGGCACCTTCACGTCGTACGGCCCGGTTGCCGGGTTCACTTCGCCGCGCATCACATACGGTTCGTCGACCGGCTCACCGTTCACCGTGATCCGATTTCCGTCGCACACCACGTGATCACCACCCTTCCCGATGACCCGCTGCAGGACCGGTCTGCCTTGATAGCGATCGGGCACATTGACGAGTACGACATCGCCCCTGCGTATTTCGCCCGTGTCGATATGCTCGATGACCAGCCGCTCGCCCGGGCGGTACGTGGGCTCCATCGCCTCGCTCATGACGGTGGCGCCCTGGTAGTTCGTGAAGAAGTACCCGATGCCCCCCAGCGCCAGGACCAGCCCGAGTGGTACCAGTACCCAGGCCGCGACTCTCAACCCGCTCCCCGCTACCCGCTGCTGCATGAACACCCTTCCCTTGAGCCGCCCGAGGCCGGACGGACCAGCAGAGGTTAAGCGGTCTCGGGGCAGGAAGGCGCACCTCGCTCAGAGGGCCGCACAGGTCGGTGGGGCATTTGGCCCGGCCATTGTGTGCTCGCACGTGGGGAGCATCGTGCAGCAGGGCATCGGCAACGCGGACCGTCTACGGCAAGAGGCGGCCCGTCCGTGAGCGACCGACATCGTCGATGTCAGCTGTGGATGCCAAAGGCCACCCAGGGACGTTCCTGGGTGGCCTTTGCGCTGGTGCCCCCGGCAGGATTCGAACCTGCGACACCCGCTTTAGGAGTTTTCCCTGATCAAGGCTGCGACCTGCGTAAATGCCAGTCGCAGTACGTCTGGCTTTGGAAAACTCCCCTCCGTAGTTCTCACGTGTTCGTGGGGTTTCCCGTCCTCATGTGTGCCGAATGTGTTCCCCAAGGATGCCTTCCTGACAGGGTGCGGATCCCCTGAAGGGAAGATCTGGCCCGAGGGCGTACGGCTGACGCTTCGGGCTTCATGGCCGGTAGACGCACTCCGCCATGGTCGCGTGCTTCTTCCAGCCCAGCGTCTCGTACAGCGCGCGCCCGGCGTCGGTCGCGCCGAGGACTCCGAGGCCGGCACCCTCGTTCAGGGCATGGTCGGCGAGCGTGCGCATCACCAACTGCCCCAGCCCGCGCCGACGGTGGGCATCCCCGGTCCGCACTCGGTCCACGACTGCCGCATCCCCGAGCACCGCCATCTGCCCCTGGGCCGCCTGTTCGCCCGCCGCGTCCAGCACCCGCGCGAAGACGACGGCTCCGACGGTCTCCACCGTCACGGTGTATCCCTCTGGCTCGACCCGGTGGGCGGCCATGAGGTCGGTGACCATCAGGTGTCCGGTCTCCTCGTACGCCACCACCCACCCGGGGGACAGCCACGGCTCGATCACCTCTGGCTCCACGGGTATCTTCATCCAGGTCCGCGGCACGGCCACCGAGGCGGAGGCGCTGCGGACCCGCAACTCATCGGCCTCGGGCAGGACATGGCGTCCCACTTCACCCGGGCTGTCGGCCACCGCGATGTAGAACCCCCAGGGCATCTCGACCGGCGGCGGCGTCCGCCGCGATACGGCCCAGCCCGCCACCCAGGTCTCGACTAACTCCGCAACCATCAAGTCCTCCCGTGCCATCAGCAGTTGAGTAATGGTTACTCGCCGAGTGTGCACATTACATCTCCGTATGCAGTGGCGGCACTCTTCTGGTGAACGCCGCAGGTTGACACGTCGGCTGGGGCACCCTGGACCCGTGGACCGCCGCTGAGCCGGCATTGCGCGTCACCGTCCGCAGCAACACCGTTCAGGCCCAAGCGCACCTCACGACCCTGTTGAAGGTCCCCACGGGCAGCCCCATCGTGGAGACCACCTGCATCAGCCATGAAGGGGAGTCTCCGCACGGCCTGGCTCGCATTTACATGCCGCGCGACTTGGTCCCGGCCGGAGTGCTCGATGACGACTTCACGTGCCGAGAAGAAGTAACAAGATTCGCCCTCCTCGGCCCGCCGCCGGCCGCTCTCCGAGAGACGGTGTGCGCTCGCCCCTCGACGCCGGACGAAGCATCGGCCCTCCGCATCGGCCACGCGTCGGTCGTCCTCTCCACCACCCGCATCGCCACCGACTCCACCGGCCGCGTCGTCGAAGCCACGCTCTTGGCGTTTCCGGGAGATCGCGTAGACGCCGTCTTCACCACCCACCACGTGATCGACGAGAGGCAGACCCAAGGATGACAGCACCGAACGAACTGTGACTCCTCCCGTGGTCGGGCCCGGACGGCAAGTCCTGCTACCTGAGCACCGACGACCGGGGCGGCTACGTGTCCCGCCTGGCGGACAACATTGAAGCGGTCCAACTCGGCGCGGCGGCCGAGTTGCTGGAGCAGGCCTCCGAAGCCCTCGACGACCAGGACGCGATCCTTGACGAGATGCGGTGCCTGGTCAAGGAGCTGACCGGGGCTCTGCGGGACATCCTCCGCGTCGCAACTAGCCGCGGCCATCTCACGCGGTTCGCTCGCCGCCGCCCGAGGACCGCTTCGTCCCGAAGCAACTTGGGATGCTGACTGTCCTTGGGGCGATGCGCTCGTCACCTGCGCTGATGGTCCGCTGACGTCCACGGTTGTTCGCGACTGTCTGTCGCGGTTGTCACGCAGTTAGACACTCATGTCGGGCGCAGACCTGTGTGCGGCCGGGACAGCTCTCGGTACGCCGCTAAGCGGGTCTTCCGTTCCAGTCGTCGAGATGATCACGGGCCACGTCAAGGAACCCTGCGATCGCATTCGACACAGCTCCGATGGAGGCTGCTACCTCGCGGTATCGGATCAGGGGGCCTTCCGTAATGATCGTGAGATCATCGCTGTCTACTGACATGAAAGGGCTGCTTTGGACCAGTCCGACGTAGCTCTCCAGGTCACACAACGCGTCCCCGCACTTCTCAAGCACTGCATACGCTTCTTCGGCGACGACCTTTGGGCCAGCGAGCCTTACGCGGATCGCGGCATCGCCCATCGGGTCTAGCTGGGTGAGTAGGTCTTGTAGGGATGGGATTGCACCACGGCGTTCGTCTTCTCCGACGCTTTGGCTGTATGCCCCGACTGAGTTGACGGCGTCTTGGATCTGACTTAATGCCAGGCGCGCCGCCTTGGCGAACTCCTGATAGGAGTCCATTCGTGTCTGCCGTACGGACATGCCGTAGGCGTCGGCTCCCGATTTCGCGGCAGCACCCACGGTTCCCCGGCTGGAGAAACGAGCGGCGGCAACGGTGGCCACCCCTCCCACCAGGGCGCCAGCCACGCCAGCTATGGCGGCGATGGAGGCCGTGTTCGTGCCCTCAGACGCAAGTTGAATGGCTATCACAGGTCTGGCTCCAGTGCCCTGAGGTTGGTTCTATGTGTGCGGATCGCACGGTACAGCTGCACTCCCGCCCTGTAGAGGGCGTGATTTCGCCACCCGCGGGTCCTGCTCCTCTGGGTCGTGCAGGCGCAGAGAAGAAGCGCGTTCTGGTCCGTAGCTCTATGTAGATCGGTCGCGGACGGTCATTCCGGCCGTGCTACGGCCCTAGGAGGACGCTAACGGGCGGGACTGGTTGCTGTGGTTGCTGTACTTCAGTGCTGTACGCCGATCCCTGTCAGGGTGCGGGACGAACGGGCGTACGCCAACCTGTACGCCAACAGCAGCACACAATGGCACCTACTGACAGCCCAACACAGCGCCTATGATCAGGCTCAGTCTCGTCAGGACACGGCCTGAAAAGCGGAAGGTCGCTGGTTGGATCGCTTTACCACCGTTGACCGGTCGGCTAGCCATGAGTTCCGCTTGCGAACAGGCCGGTCAGCGGTGCTGCTTACCCGATGAGACGGCGTCAGAGCTTCAGCGGCCCGTAGGTGCCCGCGTGGAAGGTGAAGACGGTCGGCTCGGCGTCGAACTCCTCGCGGAAGTGCCCGCCGTAGCCAGGTTCTTCGACGTGAGGTGCGAGCAGGTCCAGGATGGGGACGAGGTCACCCATCATGTCGTCGAGCCAGAGGTTGCGGCTGAACAGCCCCCAGACGTGGCGCTCACCGCTGGCCGTGAAGCCCCAGGACTGGCGTCGTAGGGACGCGAAGTCACCTCCGGGCAGGCGGCTGTCGGGATCCGGGGAGAGCAGCGGATATGTGTGCTCCTCCTCGTCGAGCCCTGCCGGGCGTTCAGGGGTCAGGCCGAGGTGCCATCGCAGGGCGTCCAGGACCGCGTCGGGCGTGTCGTCGCGGAGGAGGCAGGCGAAGACGACTTCGTAGTGGAGGCTCACGGAGCCGTATTCTGCCCGGCACGACCGACAGGCCCGGAGTGTCGCCTCAAGGCCTGGACGCTCTGACTGAAGCCTCTACGGTCATCCTCTGGCCAACATGGGGTGGCGTATCCGGCTTGGAAGGTCGTAACCACAGGTCAGCGTGCCTGCCGCAGCACAGAAGCGGATGGTCTTGAAAACCGTCGTGGCAGCGATGTCACCGTGGGTTCAAATCCCACACTCACCGCAGATGGACGGCCCCTGACCAGGTAAGTCGGTCGGGGGCCGTTCTCGTGTGGGCTGTCCGTCAACCACCGTGGTTACCCGTCAGTTCCCGGACGATCGGGCACGGCAGGGGCACGGGAACCTTCTGCTCCGTAGCTCTTGTGCCGCCGGGGCCCGGTGTCGCTCGCGTCCTGCGGTCGGCGCTGTCCTCCGCCTGCCGTGAGGAACTGATCACGCGCAACGTCGCCAAGCTCGTCGAACCGACCCGGACCGACAACCGCGAACTGAAGCCCTGGACTCTCGATGAAACGCTGGACTTCCTCGTGGCCTCCCGCAAGGACCCGTTGTACGCGGCGTTCGTGCTCGCCATCGCCATGGGGCTCCGCCGGGGTGAGATCGTCGGACTGCGCTGGTCGGACCTCGACCTGGACAACCGCGTCCTCCACGTCCGCCGGCAGACCCAGTGCCGTCGGGGTGTCCTGTACGACGACGATCCCAAGAGCCGCCGTCGCCGGGTCGTCCCGCTACCCGCCCTCTGCATCGCGCCCCTGCGCTGGCACCGGATGCGGCAGGCAGCTGCTCGTGCCAAGGCGGGGGAGCAGTGGCAGGACTCCGGCTACGTCTTCACCACCCGCACCGGCCGCCAGGTCGAGCCGCGGAACGTCTACCGCTCCTTCACCCGCGTCGCCCAGTCCGCCGGCCTCCGCGTGATCCGACTGCACGACGCCCGGCACGGCACGGCCACTCTCCTCACGGCGGCCGGAGTCGCGCCCCGTGTCGTGATGGAGATCCTCGGACACTCTCAGATCAGCATCACCATGGACGTGTACACGCACGTCGTCCAGGACACCCAGCGAGAGGCCATGAGCCACATGGACTGGCTGCTCAGGAGGCGCCCCGGTCGTCAGTGACCGCCGCCGTTGATGTCAAAGGTGGATGTCAAAGCAGAGGGGGCACCGCCGAAAATCCGGAGGTGCCCCCTCTGACCTGTGTGCCCCCGGCAGGATTCGAACCTGCGACACCCGCTTTAGGAGCGTGGTGGGGCGAGTTGGGCTCTGACCTGCGGGATGCCGACTTTGGCGTCTGCTGGCTGTGGCCTCCGTCAGCAGCCGCAGTTCCCCGTGAGTCCCCGCCCGATCTGGCGCGGTTGTGGCACGGGGAAGTTGCCGCACTTCGCTGCTGCACGGGGCGGGGCCTCCTGAAGCGACGACCCAGAAATCTGCCGTTCGAGCTCGGCAAGAGTCCGGATGAACTATCCTGGCAACGCCGTCAGTTGAGGCAAGGGGTATGGAGCATCTGTTCGACTCAGATGGCAGTTCTCGCCCTGGCTGTCCTGGCTCTGGTTGTGTTGCGATTCGTGGGTCTGGCCTTGGAAAGTTCCAGAAATCGTAGGGCACGGAGTGAGGGGAGTTCGCTTATGGGCAGAGGGAGACTGATTGTTGTGGCTATTTTGGATGTAGTCGGGGCAGTCGGGGCAAGCTGCGTGGCCGGTCTGCCACCCCTTACCTGAGCTGACGGTCTTGAAAACCGTCGTGGCAGCGATGTCACCGTGGGTTCAAATCCCACACCCACCGCGGATGAACGGCCCCTGACCGGGTGAATCGGTCGGGGGCCGTTCGTGTGAGTCTTGCCTGTAGTGTGCCGCTTTTCTCCGTGGCTCCCCGGTCTATCGGGCACGTGTGGGGCACGGCGCTACGGCGTGATCCAGTCTGCCCAACCAAAGGTGAACTTGTATGCGGCGCGTGCCGCGTCCCAACCTCGGCTACCTGCTAGGAACGCTACGGCTAGGGAGACGACGAACAGCGCGGCAAAGGCTCCAGCGATGATCGCGCCCGTCCTCGGCGACCAGACCATGCCCACGAAGATGCTCGCGGTGATCGCGATCGCCAAGCCCATGTGGGCAACGGGCATCTCAACGCGAAACAGCTCCCGCACCGCCCCCCGCGATGCCTGCATGTCTGCCTTGTAGCGCTCTCTAGCCGCATCAGGATCGGCGTTCGGCCCCTCGGGCCACTGCTGCTCCACGAGCATCCTCCCCCTTCGCCCCTGGCCGGGAGCTTAGACCTCCACCTTCCCCATCACCTCAACCCACCACTCACCCAGCTCCCATCCCGTCCGCCTTCGACCCACACACCGTGGAGCGGGCGTGGTTCAGGGCGTCAAGGTGGAGCGCGCCACTGTACGAACGACCTTGACGCCCTGGGCCGCGACTGCTCGGCTTTGCCTGGGTCGAAGGCGGTCGGGATGGGAGCTCCACGACGCTCGCCACGAATCTGCCGGCACCCGCGAACGGCGCCCCGTCCCATCCCGGAGTCTGAGCGCCCCCGCCGGAGGCATGTGTTTGGCCCGCGGATCGGGTCTCGGCTCATGCCTTTCGGCCTATCCACTGCGGGCGCGCGTCGGCGGCGGCAGCGACGAGCGGGCCGGAGGCAGGAGCGCGGGAGCGGCCAGAGCCGGGAAGCGCGCCCGGCGGAGCGGAGCGCAGCCGGGTGCCTTGATGAGGTAGAGAAACCTGTAACAACCCGGCTCGGGTCAAGCGCTAATGATCACCTTGCGGCCGTCGTGCGAACGAACGCGGGGGCATCGTTCAGCGGGGCAACCGTGCTGCGCGCCGAGTGCGATCTCAGGTGGACGGCTTGTCGGTGGTGAGGAGCCGACTCGTGAAGCCTTCTCGGCACAACCGCTCGTATGCCTCCATCACGTCATCCGGCACCGGCTGCTTGATCGTGAAGCCCTGGTCTGGGTAGATCAGCAACCGCTGCAGTGCGCCTACAAGCATGTCGATCACCAAGCGAGCGTCCTGGATGGAGTCGACGTATTCGTTCAACGTCATCGGCGTGGATGCGCTGATGATCTCAACCTCCGGCCACGCCTTACATGCTGTCGCGTAGGCGCGCCTCTCCTCGTACGGCTTGCTGATCAGGAGGACGGAGGACACTTCCACCCCCGCCTCTTCGAGCAGGGCCTTGGAGAAGCGGATGTTCTCACCGGTGTTGCGAGCCCGCGGCTCGACGAGAACGTCCGAGGACGGCACGCCAAGCTCGATCGCCCGCTCTCGGTAGTGGACAGCTTCGCCGCGGGGCATGCGTTCCCGCGTTGTGGGGCTGGTGGCGCCGGTGAACACGAGCAGTGGAGCCATGCCGCGCTTGTATAGGGCAACCGCCGTGTCGGCCACGCCGAGGTCGTGGCTGCCCAGGCCGATTGCGACTGAGCACGGCCGGACTGTGTGGCCCATCTGGTGGTAGTCCCACAAGCGTCGCGTATCTGCCCATGCCTGCGCTGAGATCATTGCTGCTCTTCCCTGCCCTTCGCCGAGTCCGGGACCTTGAAGTCGTATTCCCAGGCAAAGCGTGAGGCTGCATGTACACCGATGGCGAATTCAACCACCGTGCCAGCGGCCGTGTAGGTCGTCCGATGCAGCTCGACGACTGGTTCGCCCGGTGGTAGCTGCAAGAGCTTTACCTCGTCCGGCGTTGCAGCACGGGCGAAGATCTCCTCCTTCATGTGGTCGATCTCGTAACCCGCGTCGTACAGCACGCGGAATCCGCCGCCGCGCCCCGCCGGCCCTGGTGTGGGGTCCACCAGCCGCGTGCCCTCGACGTGTTCGGGCCGGTAGTAGCTGGTCAGGGTATGCGTTGGTTGGTCGCCCTCCTTCACCAGCCGCGCGCGGGCATAGACCTCAGCTCCCACAGGTAGTCCATGTGCCGCGGCCACCTCGGGTGAGGCTTCAACGAGATTGATTGCCTGGGTCTGCTCGTTCCGGCGGTAGGTGCGTCCGGACGCCACGCGGTCCGCGATGAACGCCACCTCGTCGCCGTCCCGCCACTTGGCTTTGTCGTACCTGGCGATACCGAGCCGCTTGAGCGGGACGTGTTGCCGCACGACGGTGCCATGGCCTCGCGATGAGGTAACGAGACCCTCTGCTTCGAGGGCCTTGTAGGCGGCGTGAACCGTGGACTTGGAGCCCTCGCCAGCGTCGACGAGCTCTCTGATGTGCGGAAGCTGCTGGCCGGGAGCGTATTCACCGCGCTTGATCTGTTCGGCCAGCTTGTCTGCTAGCTCTCGCCACTTGGGCGCCATTACGAACCCCTTTCGACAAGCCAAGTCAAACACAGTCCCAGGACTGTTGACAGTCCCAGGACTGCATGCCACTGTCTTCTTACGCACTCGCAGTCCTAGGACAGCGGAGGCAAAGGGCCTTCTTTGGGCTGCTCCGAAGTCAAGACAGGGGAATCTCATGCCGTCGTTCAAGATCGATGTTTCGACCGCTGTCGTGTTCGTTGCGACGCCTCCGACTCCGAAGCTCGTGAGTAAGCAGACCGGTGAGATCGCGATGGACCGGGAGACCGGTGCTCCGCTCGCGACGGTGGGTCTGCTGATCTCGGACGAGGGGGAGGGCAACCTCTACCAGGTGACGGTGCCGAGCACGGGTGTCCCGGAGGGTCTGGCCCCGGGGACGCTGGTGACCGTGATCGGGCTGAAGGCGCGGGACTGGGAGAACACGTTCAACGGTCAGAGCCGTCACGGGATCAGCTTCCGCGCGGTCGCTATCACGGCGGGTGCCTGACGATGTCGGACCTCGCCTCGGTGCTTGAAGTATCCGGCGCAATAGCTGCCGTCGGTGGGCTCGGCTACGCGAAGGCACGTGCTCCTCGCGTGTTCTGGTCGCTGGCTGGTCTGCCGGTGGCGCGGGTCCGGTTCTCGCTCACCTACCGGTCCACGATGGATGTGTGCGGGCTGACGGTTCAGCCGTCCCGCCTGCGGGCGTTCATGGTCCGTAACGTGGCCCGTCGCCAGGATGTGCAGCCGGTCCCGCCGAAGGTCCGCCGGGTCAGCGGCTCCTCCACGGGCATGCGGGTCACCCTTCGCCTCCCGGCTGGTCTGGAGCCCGCCGATGTGGCTGCGGCTTCGGAACGGCTGCGGCACGCCTGGGGCGTCCACTCGGTGCACGTGGTGGAGGTCAAGCCCGGCTTCGTGGAGCTGCGCATGACCGGCTACGACGTGCTGCGCCGAGTGAAGATGCCGCGCCGCCTGCCCCGCAAGCTGATGTCCGGCCCGATGGTGGTGCCGGTCGCGTTGCGGGAAGACGGTGCGGCGTTCGTCCGGGACTACAAGAAGATCCCGCACGCCCTGACCTTGGGGGCGAATCAGTCGGGCAAGTCGATGTATCAGCGCAACCTCATCGCCGGTCTGGCGAAACTGCCGGTGGGCCTGGTCGGGATCGACTGCAAGCGCGGTGTCGAACAGCGCGGCTACGCGCCCCGACTGTCCGCCCTTGCGGTCACTCCGGATGAGGCGTCGGATCTGCTGGAAGTCCTGGTCCGGGAGATGGAAGAGCGCTTCGACCTCCTGAGCGCTCAAGGTGTCGCCGACCTGTGGGACCTGTCGGTCAAGGTGCGGCCGGTGCCGTTGGTCGTGCTGGTGGACGAGGTGGCGGAACTGTTCCTGACCGCGGCAAAGAAGGATGAGGAACGCCGGGACCGGATGGTGATGCACATGATCCGCCTCGCGCAGATGGCTCGGGCGGTCGGCATCTATCTGGAGGTTTGCGGGCAGCGCTTCGGCTCCGAGCTCGGTAAGGGCGCCACCATGCTCCGTGCTCAGCTCACGGGCCGTGTGGTGCACCGCGTGAACGACAAGCAGACCGCGGACATGGGCCTGGGTGACATCGCCCCCGATGCGGTCTTCGCCGTCACCACGATTGCGCCGGATCGTCCCGGTGTGGCCGTGGCCGGTGACTCCTCCGGCGGCTGGTCCCGCATCCGCACCCCGGAAATGACCCCCGCCGACGCCGTGGCCGTGTGCCAGGAGTACGCGCACCTGACGCCGAACATTCCGGCGCTGGCTCCGTTCCGGCCCGTCGTCCGCACCGCCCCGGCTCCCGCTTCGCCGCTGGTCAGTCCGGTGCCGGTCGCCGAGTAACACCCCGCCCCACCTCGGTCGGCGTGACCTTCTCGCGCCAGGTCCCTACCCCATCCATGCCCGGCGCCGGGCGGTCGACCACCGTCCCGCCCGACCCCGGTCCCACCCCGAATGGAGGTGAATCCGATGTCCCGCACCCTGCGCCTCGACGCCGTACTGATTCAGGCTGTCATCGCCGGTGCCCTGTCCTTCTCCCACCTGCACGACCTCGCACAAGCGGCCGGACAGGACGGCTGGAAGGCCTGGGCCTACCCGATCAGCGTGGATCTGCTGCTCGTCGCAGCCTGGCGCCGCATGCGCACTCACGCAGACAACCGAGCCGCCTGGATCTGGTTCGTCATCGCCTTGGCTGCATCCCTCGGCGCGAACATCGCCACCGCCGGACTCCTCGACCTGAACGCCGTACCGGCCTGGCTCCGCATCCTCGTCGCGGGATGGCCCGCCCTTGCCTTCCTCGGCGGCACCCTCCTCGCCCACGCCCCCAATCCGCCGGCCGACCCCGAACCGGTTCCGGCTCCTGTGGCCCTGGCTGAACCGGATGTTGAGCCGGTCCCGGACGTCACCGTGGAGCGAGCTCCCGAGCCTGCCCCGGAACTCCTGCCCGCCCCTGCTCCGGTCGTGGATGCGACTCCGGCTGTGACTGTTCCTCCCGCGTTGCTCGACCACGCCCGGAAGGTCGCCGACCAGCACCACGCCACAACCGGCAACCGGATCGACACGGCAACCCTGCGCACCCGCCTCGGCGTCCCGGCACAGCTCGCCGACGCCATCACCGTCCAACTTGCCTGACCGGAAAGGAAAACAGCCCATGGCCCTGTTCAACTTCAACCGCCCCGCGGACTACCTCGACGCCGCTCGGGAGATGGCCGACTCCGGCCGCCCGACCCTGGCTCGCCTGCTCGCCGAGGAAGCGGCGGACCGGACCGACAACCCGGCCGAAGCAACCCGCATCCGAAGCGAGTTCCCCGGCAACAGCCTCCGCCAGGAGGACTGACCATGCCGCGCCCGAACCGCTTCACCGACGTGATCCGCATCGGCCCCGTGCAGGTCGGCACCCACCACGACGGCCGCGGCCGGACCAAGCACACCGCCGCCTGCACCGCCCCCGGATGCGGCTTCTCCGCCGACTACCACGGTCGTGCCGCCGCCGAGCTCGCCGCCCGTACCCACCGCTGCAACCCCTGACCGGAGGTGACCCCGTGCGCTACCCCGAGGACCAGTTCAACGCCGGTCACATCCCGGCCGACCTGCTCGGACAACTCCCGCCCGGCACCGACCCGAAACAGATCGTCATCGTCCGGGCTTCGCCCCGCAACTACACGGGTCCCATCCTGCTGGCCATCACGATCACCGGCGGAATCGCCCTGATCATCCTGATGATCGCCGTGACCCTGCACGTTGCCGCTGCCGCGACGGTCGCCGTTCTCTCGGCCACCGGCGGCCTGGGCCTCACGCTCAAGCGCCCGCACCGCAGCAAGTAGCCCCCGGGGCGGCCTCGGTCGCCAAACTTCCGCCGCCCCGGGCGCCTCAACCCATTGCAGATCCAACGGACCCGAAAGGGAGATCCCATCATGCCCGAGCACACCCTGAACCTGCCCGTCTGCGCCCACTGCGACGGCTTCCCCACGGTCGCCATCACCACCGGCCAGACCAACGCCGACGGCCACCGCGAGACCGTTACCGCCACCTGCCGCCCCTGCAACGGCACTGGCCACACCGCCCCCGCTCGCGCCTACGCCCGCACCGGGGCCTGATCCCCATGGCACTCCTCGACTGGAGCGACAAGAAGCACTTCGACCCCACCGGCGACAAGCCCTGTGTCCTCTGCGACAAGCCCACCCCGCTGCGCTCCGACCGCGGCAAGCCCGTCCACAAGGTCTGCGCCGAGGACTGGATCGACAACCACCCGCCGAAGGAGATCGACCGGTGACCACCACCGCCACCGCGGCGGGCCTGGACCCGGCCACTCTGAGCGATGTGCTCCGGGTGGCCGGGTCCACCGGCTTCGACCGCTGGGAAGAACAGATCCGCCGCACCGGAGGATGCGCACAGCCCATCCACCTGACCGGCGCCACCAAGACCACCGACCGGGCAACCGGCACCCTCCTGCACCACTACACGACCGACACCGAGCCCGGCGGCCGGTTACGGATCGCCTGCGGCAACCGCCGCGCCTCCCGCTGCCCCGCCTGCGCCTGGACCTACGCCGGAGACACCTACCACCTCATCCGCGCGGGCCTCACCGGAGACCCGGACAAGGGCACCCCGCACACCATCCGGGATCATCCGCGGGTCTTCGCCACCCTCACCGCCCCCTCGTTCGGCCCGGTCCACAATCGGCCCGGAAACCGGCCCTGCCGCTGCGGCACCCACCACCGGGAGACCGCCCCGGAACTCGGCACCCCGCTCGACCCGAACACCTACGACTACGCGGGCTCGGTGCTGTGGAACAACCACGCATCCGACCTGTGGCGCTACTTCACGATCTACCTGCGCCGCGAGATTGCCCGCCGAGCCGGTCTCACCCAGAAAGCGGCCCGGGAACAGTCCCGGCTCTCCTTCGGGAAGGTCGCCGAGTACCAAAAGCGCGGTGCGGTCCACTTCCACGCCGTGATCCGCTTCGACGGACCCGACGGCCCCCATACGCCGCCGCCGACCTGGGCCACCCTCGAACTCCTCGACGACGCCATTCGAGCGGCTGCCGCCCGGGTCGAAGTCACCGTGCCGGCCAATCCGGCTGCCGGGATCGTCAACGACTGGGTGCTGCGCTGGGGCACGCAACTCGACGTCCAGCCCATCGGCGCCTTCGGCAACGGCGAAGACCTCACAGAACAGGCCGTGGCCTCCTACGTCGCCAAGTACGCCACGAAGGCGGCCGAGACCACCGGCACTGTCGACCACCGCATCGGCAACAAAGAAGCCCTGATTCTCCTCGACGTTCCTGAGCACCCGCGGCGGCTGATCGAGGCGTGCCTTGACCTCCACCACGCCTATCCGGACCGCAAGCTCCGCGACTGGGCCCACATGCTCGGCTTCCGCGGCCACTTCTCCACCAAATCCCGCCGCTACTCCACCACCCTCGGCGCTCTGCGGCAGGTCCGCGCTGACTACCGCGCCACACAACAGCGCGAGGCGCTCGGCCTGCCCGACCCGGACGATCACCCGGAAGCGACCACGCTCACGCTCGCGCACTGGGCCTACGCCGGACACGGCCACACCCCCGGCGAATCCTGGCTCGCCGCCAACATCCACCGCGACATTCAGCACAACCGAGAACACGCCCGCGAACTCCGCGCCGAACTCGAAGCACTCGACACCACAGGGGAGTGGTGAGCATGGAACGTCTGCTCAGTGTTGATCAGGTCGCCGAACTCCTCGGCACCACAGTCCGGTTCCCCCGGCGGCTGATTGAGGAACGAAGGATCACCTTCGTCAAGGTCGGCCGCCACGTCCGCATCCCCGAGACGGCCCTATCGGCCTTCATCGCGGCCAACACTGTGGAGCCGGTTACGATCCGGCGGGCCGGGCTGCGGAGGGTTGCCTGATGGCGAACAAGAAGGGGAACCGTCGACGCTTCGGTTCGGTTCGGCAACTGCGCTCGGGGCGCTGGCAAGCTCGCTACCGTGACCCGGCGACCGGACAGCTCCGCGGTGCCGAGCAGACCTACGCGACCAAAACCGACGCGGAAGTCGCGCTGACGCATATCGAGGCGGACATCTCACGCGGCCAGTGGGAGGACCCGGACAAGGGAGCTGTCCCCTTCACCGAGTACGCCGATGCCTGGCTGCGGGACCGCAAGCTGGCCGACCGCAGCAGGGAACGGAACGAGGCAGTGATCCGGCTGCACATCACGCCGACGTTCGGTTCGGGATCTCTGGCCGACATCACCACGTCCCGCGTCCGGGCCTGGCGTGGCCAGCTGCTCGCGGCCGGGGTCGGAGAGCCGACCGTCGTCAAGGCGTATCAGATCCTCCGCGCCATCATGAACACGGCCGTCGATGACGAGCTGATCCGCCGTAACCCGTGCCGGGTCAAGGGCGCCGACCGCTACGACGTGCCCGAGCGGCCGGTGTTGACCGTGGCGGAGGTGTACGCCGCTGCCGATGCCATCGCTCCCCGATACCGGCTGCTCGTCCTGCTCGCAGCCTTCACCACGCTGCGCTTCGGTGAGCTGGCCTCCCTGCGCCGCCGCGACATCGACACCACGGGGCGCGTGGTCCTGGTGCAGCGTGCCCAAGCAGAGATGCAGAACGGCAGGCTCTTCGACAAGGCTCCGAAGTCGGCGGCCGGCGTCCGCCCCGTCGCCTTCCCGGATGAGATCCTGGCCGACGTCATCGAGCACCTGGAGCGCTACGCGGGTGCCGGTCGCGACGGCCACGTCTTCCTCGGCCCCCAGGGCGGACATCTGCGGCGCAGCAACTTCCGGGACGACTGGATCAAGGCGCGCAAGGAGGCGGGCATCGCTGCCGATGTCCACTTCCACGATCTGCGGCACACGGGAAACACCTTGGTCGCGGCCGGGGCGAGCACGCGTGAGCTGATGACACGCATGGGGCACAGCACCGCGCGGGCGGCGTTGATCTATCAGCACATGACCGCTGACCGGGACCGCGCCATTGCTGATCGGCTGGGAGCCATGATCCGCCAGCGTCAGGGGGACGTGGACTCTTAGTGGACTTTGTGGCACGTGAGTGGCACGGCCGTGCTCACGGCTAAGGGCCAGTTCGAGGGGATCAAGCCTCTGAACTGGCCCTTAGTGCTGTGCCCCCGGCAGGATTCGAACCTGCGACACCCGCTTTAGGAGAGCGGTGCTCTATCCCCTGAGCTACGAAGGCGGCGCTGACAGCCTAGCGGATGGGGCTTGCGGAGGTCGCCCCCATAGGGTCCGCGGTCGGGTAGCCGGCCGGCTGGTGGTGGGGGTGGTGGGGAAGTGGGTGTGGGGGAGGTGGTTGCAAGGGGGGTGTTTGTGGGGGGAGTTGGGGGTGGGCGTACCGTTCTGACTGACCAGCAAGATCCGTTGTTCAGCATGCACGGGGGTGTTCCCGCATACCCGCATGCCGTGTCCGCACCGCATCGCGGATTCCGGGGTCTCCCGGGGTGCCGGGTGCCGCCGCATGGGCGGCCGGGGGAAGTGGCATGGCGTGGGTTCGGGAGTCCCCGGCTCGGACGTCGGGTGGCGCCTGACCGACGCCGCCCCGAAGGACCCCCCATGAAGCGCCCTTTTGTTCCCTTTCTGGCCGCCCTTGGCTGCGCCGCCGCTCTCATCGCCGGGATCACGATCGGAGGCAGTCCGGGCACTCCCGAGGGCTACCACCGCAGCAAGGACGGCACGCTGACGATCGAGGGTGCGCACCGTCCCGCCGCGCCGGACTTCACCGGAGCCGACGCCGACGGGAGGCCGGTGCAGCTGTCCGACTATGCGGGGAAGACAGTCGTGGTCAACGCGTGGGCCTCCTGGTGCGGGCCCTGCCGCAAGGAGACTCCGGTTCTGGTGCGGTACCACCGGAAGATGGAGGGGCAGGGCGTTGTCGTCCTCGGGTTGAACCGGGACGGGTCCGCCGGTGCGGCGCGGGCCTTCGCCCGTGAGTTCCACATGCCCTATCCCAGCATTCTCGACCCCGGTGGCAAGCAGCTCTTCGCGCTGCCCAAGGGGTTGCTGAGCACACAAGGGCTGCCCGTCACCCTTGTCGTCGATGCGCGTGGGCGGGTTGCCGCGACGGCGTCCGGAGCCCTGAGCGAAGGCCGGCTGGAGGATCTTGTCGCCGCTGCTCGGGTGTCTTGACGCGGGGCGGGGGCGGGCATAGCGTCGCGAATGTACTGAGCAGGCGCTTAGGAGGTCGTTCGTGCCGCACACCGACCCGACCCCCGCCGTTCCCGGCCCCGCTCCTGACCCGGCCGCTCCCGCTCCCGGCCCGGCCGCTCCCGCCCCCGCCGGCCCCGTCTTCGACCCGGCGGAAGCCGGCCGTATCGAGGCAGCGCTGACCGGGCCGGGTGCCCCGTTCGCCGTGGTGCGGGTGGAGGACGGCTCGCTCGTGTACGCGGACGGGCCCAGGACGCTCCGGGAGTTCGTGGAGACCACCTGGGCCTTCGGGGACCGGCCGTTCCTGATCGCGGGGGAGCGAAGCTACTCGTACGCCGAGTTCTTCGCCGCCGCGTCCGCGCTGGCCTGCCGGATGACCGATGTGTACGGGCTGTGCCCGGGGGACCGGGCCGTCGTCGCGATGCGCAACCACCCCGAGTGGCAGATCGCCTTCTGGGCGGCTCAGCTGGCCGGTCTGGTCGCCGTACCGCTCAACGCCTGGTGGACCGAGGACGAGTTCACCTACGCACTGGACGACTCCGGGCCCCGGATGCTGCTGGTGGACGGCGAGCGGCTGCCCAAAGTCGCCGGGTGGGCGGCTCGGCACGGGGCTCGCGTGCTCGTCTTCCACGCGGAGGGGGCAGTCGCGGAGGGTGTCGAGCGGTACGAGGAGACGGGTGTCGAGCGGTACGAGGAGCTGCCCGCGCCCGATCCGCTCGCCGCGCCTCCCGAGGTCGAGATCCGGCCCGAGGACGACGCGACGATCATCTACACCTCCGGCACCACCGGCCGGCCCAAGGGCGCCGTCGCCACCCATCTCGCCCAGGTGGGAGCGGTGCTCAATCCTCGGTACCACGCGGCCGCCTCCGCGCTGGGGCGCGGGGTCATCCCGGGGCAGGGGCCCGCCCCGGTGTCGCTGCTGACGTTCCCGTTCTTCCACGTCGCCGCGTTCACCGGCTTCTACGCCGCGATGGCGGCGGGCGGCGCCATCGTGCTGATGCGGAAGTGGGACGCCGAGGAGGCGCTGCGGCTGATCCGCGAGCACGGCGTCACCCACTACGCCGGCGTCCCGGCGACCGCGCTCCAGCTGCTCGCCGCGGCCGAGCAGGCGGGCGACGGCATGGAGAGCCTGCAGATGCTGAACACCGGCGGGGCCGCGGCGCCGCCCGATCTGGTCGCCCGGCTGACCGCCCGGCACGGCGACCGCGTCGAACCCCGCAACGGCTACGGCCTGACCGAGACCAGCGGCGGCGTCCTGGCGAACTTCGGTGCCGAGTACCGGCTCCACCCGGGCAGCGTCGGCCGCCCCACCCCCACCACCGAGGTGCGGATCGCCGGGCCGGCGGGCGAGGCGCTGCCCGAGGGCGAGGTCGGGGAGCTGTGGCTGCGCGGTCAGTCCCTGGTCCGCGGCTACTGGCGCGACGAGGCGGCGAGCTCCCGGGCGTTCATCGACGGATGGTTCCGCACCGGTGATCTCGCGGTGGTGCGGGAGGGGCGGGTCGATGTCGTCGACCGGATCAAGGACATGGTGATCCGCGGCGGGGAGAACGTGTACTGCGTCGAGGTCGAGTCCGTGCTGCACGACCACCCGGACGTCGAGGACGCGGCGGTGCTGGGGGTGGCGCACCCGGTCCTGGGCGAGGAGGTCGCCGCGGTCGTGCGGCTGCGGGACGGTGCCACCGTCACCGTCGAGGAGCTGAGGGCGCACGTCGGGCGCAGCCTGGCCGCGTTCAAGGTCCCGGCTCATGTGCTCGTACGGCAGGAGCCGCTGCCCCGGAACGCGACCGGGAAGATCCTCAAGCGCGAGCTGCGCGGACCCGTCGAGGCGGAGGTCCGGGGGCGCTGAAGGGGCCGGGGAGTGTGTGGCGACGTGTCCCCGTGCGTCGTCAGGGGCGGGTTATGCGGACCCGGTAGTTTCCCTTCTCGTCCTTGTCGACCACGGATATGCGTATCCCGTTGGTCCGGTCGGTGAAGGTCTCGCCGGGCTGGAAGGCGGCGTCGGACAGTGCGGCGTGCACATTGGGCAGCCGGGTGCAGCCGGTGCTGCCCTTGGTGCTGTCCGCGACGGACACCGGGCCCTGTCCGGTGTCGACGTCCGATCTCACCTTGTAGATCAGTACGCCGGGCCGGCAGATGGCCTCGTCGTTGCCGGCCCGGGTCCGTACCTCCACCGCGTAGCCGGACTCGCCGCTCAGCGGTACGAACGCCAGCTTGGTGCCGCCCCGGGTGGCCAGCGGGCCGAGCACGTGTTCGCTGGTGCCGGAGCGTGCGGCGCAGCTGATCTGCTTGTTGTCCAGCCAGCCGAGCTTCCACTTGTGCCAGCCCAGCAGATCGTTGTCGGCCCCCCAGTCCTCGGACATGATGTCCCAGTGCCCGACCGAGCCGCCGCCCTCCACCGTGTAGAGGTCGGGGAGGCCGAAGACATGGCCGTTCTCGTGCGGCAGGACCCGGTATCCGGTCTTCTTGAACGACCCCGAGCCGTCGTCCTGGCGGCTGTAGATGAAGGACGTGTTGGCGAGCGGGACACCGTCCGCCCTCGGGGCGTCGTCGTTGCCGGAGAACGTCACGGACAGGACGGTGTCCAGGGCGGAGGGCCCGGCGTTCGGGGTGACCAGGATGTTGACCAGGTCGTACGCGGCGAAGTCCACCTTCGGGTCGGCGGCGGTGACGATGTCCTGGATGAGGCGGCGGTAGCCCGGTTCGTACGGTGAGCCGCGCTCCACCCCGTACTCCGAGAGCGGCAGTGGCATCCGCAGCCAGGACTTCAGCGGGGCGTCGGGGACGTACGTGAGCCGTCCGTACGATCCGGTCCGGAACCAGTCGGTGGTCTGCGGGAAGAATTCGGCGTACCGGTCCATCGCCTTGCCGGCGCCTGGCGCGTCCGGGAAGTCGATCATCAGGTTGAGGGCGCGGACCCTGCCAGTGGAGCGGGCGTAGCCCTCCGGTGTCGGCATGCCCTCCGACATCTGTACGCCCATGGTCGCCGGTATCCGGCACGGGGCTATGCCTGCGGAACGGGTGGTGGCTATCGGGCCGGCCGAGGCCCGGCCGGCTATCGGAAGAGTGCTGCTTGCCGTGGCCATCGCGGCTATGGCCAGGGCTGTTGTGGAGGCGAGAGCGATCGGGCGGCGGTGGTCGCGTATCCGGTGGCGTGGCTTCTGCATACAGGCGCCTCGGGGTCCGCGGCAGTCGGCCGACCCCGACTGCGCTCTGCGGATCAGCCTGTTGCGGGTGGTGCGGTGCCGCTCGTTGAGTGCGCCGTTCGGCTGGTTTCCCTGTCACTCGATGTGACTCAGGTCACAATGGAGTGGGGAAATAAGTGGGGAGGTGTTCCCCGTTTGAATCGGTGTCCCCGCGAAACGGGGAGGCGGTCCCCGGTTACGGGAAGGTTGTGCCGTGAAGAACGGCGGCCGACCGGCCGTCACCGCGGGAGCGGTGGAAGAGCAGAAGGAGAAGGGGGCCGTGGCCGTGGAGACCGTCAGCCGCGCTGTCGCCGGAGCGACGCAGTCCCGGAAACCTCGTCCGCGGGCCGATGCGCTGCGCAACCGGGAGCGGATCGTGACGGCCGCGCGCGAGATGTTCGTCGAGTTCGGGCCCGATGTGCCGCTCGACGAGGTCGCCAGGCGTGCCGGCGTCGGCAACGCCACCCTCTACCGGAACTTCCCCGACCGGGCCGCGCTGGTGCACGAGGTCGTGCTCGCGGTCACCTCCCGGACCATCGACCGCGCGGAGGAGGCGGCGGCCGAGGAGGCCGACGCCTTCGCCGCGCTCAGCCGCTTCGTGCACGCGGCGGCCGACGAGCGGATCGGGGCGCTGTGCCCGATGCTGTCCGGCGGCTTCGACAAGGACCATCCCGAACTGCTCGCCGAGCGCCGGCGCCTCGAAGAGGCCGTCGACGGGCTCGTGTCGCGGGCCATGTCCGCGGGGCGGCTGCGCACCGACATCGCCGTCGGTGACGTGATCGTCGCCCTCTCCCAGCTCACCCGTCCGCTGCCCGGCATCGGCTGCCCGGGCATCGACCGGTTCACCCACCGTCATCTACAGCTGTTCCTGGACGGACTGCAGGCCCCGGGCCGGTCCGAACTGCCCGGAACGGCGGCGACCCTGGAGGATCTGCGGCGCCGGCCGTGACACCCGCGCCGGGCTGCTGAGCCAGGAGCCCGGTGGCGTGTCCGCCACGCCTTGACCATTCCCTTCACCACCATTCGTTTCGCCACCGGCCCTGTCGCCACCGGCGCTCTCACCGTCCGCCTGTTCACCGTCCGGCCTTTCTCCGGCGTTTTCTCCCGGTTCACGACTCTTCGCGTGCATGCGTGCGCGTGCACGTTCTTAGGTGGGTACCCCCATGTCAAAAACAGCCGATATCCGACTCCCGGACCCCAGTCGCTGGAAAGCGCTGGCGTTCATCGCCCTCGCGCAGCTGATGGTCGTGCTCGACGCCACGATCGTGAACATCGCGCTGCCGCACGCCCAGACGGCCCTGGGCATATCCGATGCCAACAAGCAGTGGGTCATCACCGCGTACGCCCTCGCCTTCGGCGGGCTGCTTCTCTTCGGCGGCCGGATCGCCGACCTCTGGGGCCGTAAGCGGACCTTTGTCGTCGGCCTGATCGGCTTCGCGCTGGCCTCCGCGCTCGGTGGCGCGGCGCAGAACCAGGGCATGCTCTTCGGCTCCCGCGCGCTCCAGGGCGTCTTCGGCGCGCTGCTCGCGCCGGCGGCCCTGTCGCTGCTCGCCGTGATGTTCACCGATGCCAAGGAGCGCGCCAAGGCGTTCGGCATCTACGGTGCGATCGCCGGTGGTGGCGGCGCCGTCGGGCTGATCCTCGGTGGTTTCCTGACCCAGGCGCTGAACTGGCGTTGGACGTTCTTCGTCAACATCCCGTTCGCCGTCATCGCGGCCGCGGGCGCGTACTTCGTGATCCGTGAGCCGGCCGGCAGCCGCAACCGCTCCTCGCTCGACATCCCGGGCGTCGTCCTGTCCGCGCTGGGTCTGGTCTCGCTGGTGTACGGGTTCACCCGCGCCGAGTCCGCGGGCTGGTCGGACGGGCTGACCATCGGCATGTTCGTGGCGTCCGCCGTGCTGCTGTTCTCCTTCGTCCTGACCGAGTCCAGGGTCAAGTCGCCGCTGCTGCCGCTGCGCGTCCTGCTGGACCGCAACCGTGGTGGTGTCTACCTCTCGCTGGGTCTGGCCGTCATCGCGATGTTCGGGCTGTTCCTCTTCCTCACGTACTACCTCCAGGTCGTGAAGGGCTACTCGCCGATCAGGACCGGCTTCGCCTTCCTCCCGATGATCGCGGGCATGATCACCGGCTCGACGCAGATCGGTGCCCGGCTGATGACCCGGGTCCCGGCGCGCAAGCTCATGGGCCCCGGTTTCCTGACCGCCGCCGTCGGCATGCTGCTGCTGACGCAGCTGGAGGTCGGCTCCTCGTACGCCGGCGTCATCCTGCCCGGCCAGCTGCTGCTGGGGCTGGGCATGGGTACGGCGTTCATGCCGGCCATGTCGCTGGCCACGCACGGTGTCGAGCCCAGGGACTCGGGCGTCGCGTCCGCGATGGTCAACACCTCGCAGCAGGTGGGCGGTGCGATCGGCACGGCGCTGCTGAACACCATCGCTGCCTCGGCCGCGACGGCGTACGCCACCTCGCACGCCGCGCTCGGCGCCACCGACCCGGAGCTGCTGAAGCTCCAGTCGATGGTGCACGGCTTCACCGGTGCCATCTGGTGGGCGGTCGGCATCCTGGTGGCGGCCTCCGCGATCGCGGTGACCTTCATCAACGCCGGCCGGCCTTCGGCGGGCCCGGCGACCGGAAGCTCCGGTTCGGGTGACTCCGACGGAGTCGAGGACGAGTTCAAGATCCCGGTCGTCGCCCACTGAGCGCCTGCGCGTGGCGCGTGGGGTGTGACGCGTGACGCGTGACATGGCTGTGCCCCGGTTTCCGTTCGGCGGAAACCGGGGCACAGCCACGTCGGTACGCGGGTGGCTCAGCGCAGCCAGGGCAGGTCCGCGTCCGTGCCCTCGGGCTGCAGTCCGGTGGCGACGACCTGCATGATCTCGCCCAGCGAGCGCACCTGCTCGGGGGTGAGCCGGTCGAACATCGCGTGGCGCACGGCGTCGACGTGGCCCGGCGCGCACCGGCGCAGCATCTCGAAGCCGTCGTCGGTGAGGACGGCGTTCTGGCCGCGCTTGTCGGACGGGCAGTCCTCGCGGCGCACCCACCCGCTCTTCTCCAGCCGTGCGACGGCGTGCGAGAGCCGCGAGCGGGTGATCTTGGCGTCCTTGGCCAGTTCCGTCATCCGCTTCCGGCGGCGGGGGGCCTGGGAGAGCTGGACGAGCAGACCGTAGTAGATGTGCGGCATGCCGGCATCGCGCTGCAACTGGCGGTCGAGGTGGTCCTCCATGAGCGTGGTGGCGTGGAGATACGCGCGCCAGACGCCCTGCTCTTCGTCGGAGAGCCAGTGCGGCTCGCCGGTGGATGCCGTGGTCATGTACTCCACTGTACGACCTTTTCTTGAAAGTTGAACTAGATAGAGCTAAGGTCTCCGGAGGAAGGAAGCTTGAAAATTAAAGAACCCTTCCTTCTCAAAAAGACGCCTGTAGAAGACTTACCTGAAGACTTACCCGGATCAGCAGCGGATGGGGAGTGCCATGACAGTCACCGCGGAGCGCATGCCCGCCCTCTACCTTTCCCACGGTGCCCCGCCGCTGGCCGACGATCCGGTCTGGCCCGGCGAGCTGGCCGCCTGGTCCGCCGGGCTGCCCCGCCCCCGCGCGATCCTGATGGTCTCCGCGCACTGGGAGGAGGCCCCGCTGGCCCTCGGGGCCACGGAGCCGGTCCCGCTCGTCTACGACTTCTGGGGCTTCCCCGAGCACTACTACCGGGTGCAGTACGCCGCCCCGGGCGCCCCGGAGCTGGCGGAGAACGTGCGCAAGCTGCTGCGCGGCGCCGGTACGCCGGTCCAGGACATCCCGGACCGCGGGCTCGACCACGGGGCGTACGTCCCGCTCGTGGAGATGTTCCCGGGCGCGGACATCCCCGTACTCCAGATCTCCATGCCGACGCTGGACCCGCAGAAGCTCATGGACATCGGGCGCAAGCTCGCGCCGCTGCGCGACGAGGGCGTCCTGATCGTCGGCAGCGGCTTCTTCACCCACAACCTGGCCGCCCTGCGGCATGCGGGCGGCGTACCCGGCTGGTCGGCGGAGTTCGACGACTGGGGGAGCCGGGCGCTCCAGGCGCAGGACATCGACGCGCTGCTGGACTTCGAGAACAAGTCCCCGGCCGGCCGGCTGGCCCACCCGCGCACCGAGCACTTCGCGCCGCTCTTCGTGACGCTCGGCGCCTCGGAGGGCGAGCTGGACCGGGGACGCAGCGTCATCGACGGGTTCTGGATGGGACTGGCGAAGCGGTCGGTGCAGTTCGGCTGAGCCCGGTCCCCGTTCCGGCCCCGGTCACAGCACCGGCGGGTTCAGTTCGATCGAGCGCAGTGCGGCGGCGAGGGCCGTTCCGTCGCCGATGTCCAGCGCGGTGTCGGTGAACTTGATGGTGTGGTCGTCGCCGTGCGCCGCCGCCCGCGCGAACAGCTCGTCGGCGGACGCGCCCGCCGGGGCGTACGGAGCGGCCTCGGCCGGGCTGTACGCGGCGGTGACCGCGGCGCTCGCCGCCCACGCTGCCCCCAGGCTCGGCACCCACAGCGCGCGGGGGAGCGCGGGCAGGGCGCGCAGCACGGCGTTGGGTGCGGTCGCGGCGTGCACCAGCATGATCGGTTCGCCGTGCCCGTGTGTGGCGTACCGGTGGGTCGCGGCCCGCACCAGCTCCGCCAGCCGGTCCCGCGCCTCTTCCGGGTCGTCGGTGAACCGCTGCGGCCACACCGGGAACGCGGTGAGCTGCGCCAGCCGGTCCCGGATGCCGCCGTTCTGCTCGGGCACCGGCGCTACGGCGTCCAGCGCGGCCGCGGCGGTGGGCGCGGGCGCGAGCGGGGCCAGGGCGGGCAGCGGCTGGTGGCGTGCGGCCCAGTAGCCGAGGCCGTGGGCGAGCTCGGCGATCCGGGGCGCGGTCGCCTCGCCGGTGAGCAGGGTGCGTACGGAGTGGCCGACCCGGATCACGGGGTGGGTGGCGCCCGCCGCGATGCCGGGGAGCAGTCGCGGCCACCACTCGGTGAGCACGTCCCGCCAGGGGCGCTCGGCCGTCTCCCGCTCGAAGTACGTCGTCCAGTCGGCGATCCGGCGCGGGTCGCCGAGGGCCTCGCGCCAGTTCTCCGCCGTCACCCGGGTCGCGGTGTCCGGCATGTCCTCCAGCTTGTGGCTGTAGTGGTCGAGCCAGCGGTGGACGGCCGGTGCCTGGCCGTGCCGGACGAGCGCCTCGACGGCCATCGGGCCGTGATTGCTCAGCCAGCCGTTGCGCTCGGGGCCCGAGGCGTGGAGGCGCTCCAGTGCCTCGTCGAGCGTGCCGGTGGTGTCGTCCGCGGTTGCCGTGCCGCCCGTGTTCGTCGCGTCGCTCGTGCTTGTTGTGCCGCCCGTGTTCGTCGCGTCTGTTGTGTCGCTCGTGTTCGTCGCGTCTCCGGCCGCGTCTGTCACGCCGCCCGTGTTCGTCGTGTCGTCCATGCGGTACGACGCTAGGTGCGGGGCCGGTGCTGCGTAACGGGCCGGGGAACCAGACCGGGAGGGGCCGGGACCTAGGGCTGTGGCCCGAGCCGCTTCTCGTACCAGGCCACGTCCCAGTACGTGCCGAACTTCCGGCCCACTTCGACGTACGTACCGACATGGCGGAAACCGAAGCGCTCGTGCAGCCGGACGGAGGCGTCGTTCGGCTGGGTCACGCCCGCGTACGCGCGGTGCACGTCCGCACCGGCGAGCGCCTCGAACAAGGCCGTGTAGAGGAGTGTGCCGATGCCGCGACCGGTGGCCCACGGGGCGCAGTACACGCTCACCTCGACCGAGGTCGCGTACGCCGCCTTGGGGCGGAAAGCGCTGCTGGTGGCGTATCCCAGGACCGAAGCGGGGCCGACAACCCGGACATCCTGAGCAACCTGAAGACGGTGCGGGCCGTCTTCAGGATGGGAACGCAGCCACGGCAACCGCTGTTCGGGGGTGAAGGGGGTCGTGTCGAATGTGAGCGCGGTCTCACGCACGTAATGGTTGTAGATGTCCGTGAGTGCTACCAGATCGCCCTCGATGCCTGGCCTGACCTGCACTTCTGTCCGGCTCTCCGGCATGCGCACCCCCTCGTGGCGGCACAGGGTACTGCATGATCACGAAAGTGAATGCCATGCGTGGGAATTCTGTCCGGATTCCAGTCGTTGTTTCCATCGGATGCAGGGCACCCGGAAGGGTGTCGCGACCTACTCAGCAAGGGAGCACGCATGGCAACCCGTGCCGTCGCCCGTCGTTCGTCCACCACTGGTGGGACCAGCCGGGCAAGCAGCGTTCGCGCCGCGGGCGGGGAGATCGCCGATCGCGACCTGGTCGGCATGTACCTGGACGAGATCGCGCGTACGCCGCTGCTCGACGCCGCAAAGGAAGTCGAGCTGTCGCAGATCGTCGAGGCGGGCGTCTACGCCCGGCAGATACTCGACGGCACGGCGGACAGCGAGGCCGGTGGAGCCACGCGCGAGGAGCTGGAGGCGCTGGTCGCCGAGGGCGAGCGCGCCAAGGATGTGTTCATCCGCTCCAACCTCCGGCTCGTCGTTGCCGTCGCCCGCCGCTATCCGCGGGCCGGGCTGCCCCTGCTCGACCTGATCCAGGAGGGCAACGCGGGCCTGGTGCGCGCGGTCGAGAAGTTCGACTACGCCAAGGGCTTCAAGTTCTCCACGTACGCGACGTGGTGGATCCGTCAGGCCATCACCCGCTCCATAGCCGACCAGTCCCGCACGATCCGGCTCCCCGTCCACCTGGTGGAGGAGCTCGGCCGGATTCGCCGGGTGCAACGCGAATTCAACCGTGAGCACGGCCGCGAGCCGGAGCACGCGGAGATAGCGGCCGAGCTGGACTCCACGCCGGAGCGCGTGGGCGACGTGCTGGACTGGGCCCGTGACCCGGTCAGCCTCAACATGTCCGTCGACGACGAGGGCGAGACCCAGTTCGGCGATCTGCTGGAGGACACCTCCGCGGTGTCGCCCGAGCAGTCGGTGATGACACTGCTGCGCAGCGAGGAGCTGGAGGACCTGATCGGCAAGCTCGACAACCGCACCGCATCCATCATCCGGATGAGGTACGGCATCGAGGACGGCCGCGAGCGGACCCTCACCGAGGTCGGCAAGCAGCACGGTCTCACCCGCGAGCGGATCCGGCAGATCGAGAAGCACGCACTGCTGGAACTGAAGCGAATGGCCCACGACACGGGTTTTGACGCTGCGGCGTGAGCCTTCGTCCAGTAACCTCCGAAATAGGTCGCTTCGCGTGACCCCCTGAGCTGAGTCCCGGCGCCCACCCCCCCCTGGCGCCGGGGCTCATTCTTTTGCCCCGGTGGCGCGTCCTGGTGGTGTGTCCCCCTTGCCCCGGTGGCGCTTCCTGGTGCTGTGTCCGGGAAGGAGGGGCCGGTCGTTCCGCGGTGCGGCGAGGGCGCCCTGCCCCGGGATCAGCGGGACGTCGCGCGGGCCGGACGGGCCCGGGATCAGCGGGACGCGGCGCGGGCCAGGCGGGCGCCCAGATCGCCCAGGTACTCCACCAGCTGCGGCGGGCCGTGCGCGGTGAAGTCGCAGTCGACCAGCGCCAGCCGGAGCGCCACCCACTCCAGCGAGTCCGCGAGCATCGCCCGAAGCCGGCAGCTGTTCTCGCCGGTCCGCTCCAACGGGCCGATCGCGGCCGGCAGCCGTGCGGACACGAAATCCACCGGGGCCGCGAAGCTCACGTCGACCGCCAGCTCCGGCTGCCGACGGGCGATGGAACCGGCGAGGAACCTCGCCGCATCCCCCGTGGGCAGCGCACGCGGGGTGAACCGGGCCCCGGTCGCGAACGGCTCGCTCACCCGGTCGACCCGGAACGTACGCCAGTCCTCGCGCCCCAGGTCGTACGCGACGAGATACCAGCGCCACCCCGTGCTCACCAGCCGGTACGGCTCGGCCTCCCGCTTCGACTCGGCGCCGTCGCCCGCCCGGTACGCGAACCGCAGCCGCTCCTGGCCGGTGACCGCCGACGCCATCACGGTCAGCGTCCGCGGGTCGATGGTCGAGCCGTCGCCCCGGGTCAGCGGCATCGTCGCGTTCTGCAGCGTGGAGACCCGGTGCCGCAGCCGGGACGGGAGTACCTGCTCCAGCTTCGCCAGAGCGCGTACGGACGCCTCGTCCACCCCCTCGATGGCGTGCCCGGCCCCCGCCCGCAGGCCCACCGCGATGGCCACCGCCTCCTCGTCGTCGAGGAGCAGCGGCGGCATCGCGGTGCCCGCGACGAGCCGGTAGCCGCCGATGGACCCGCGCGAGGCCTCGACCGGATAGCCGAGCTCGCGGAGCCGGTCGATGTCCCGGCGGATGGTGCGCGGGCTGACGTCGAGCCGCTCGGCGAGTTCGCTGCCCGGCCACTCGCGGGGCGTCTGGAGGAGCGACAGCAGATTCAGCAGTCTTGCCGGGGTGTCGGTCATGGGCTCAGCCTTCTGCCTGGATGCCGGTCCCCTGCCGGGTGCCGGTCATCTTGCGGGTGCCGGTCGTCCTCCGGGGCTCGTGCTTCGGTCGGGTGGCGGTGGTGGTGATGGTGGCGGTTGTGCCGGGGTCGCGCTTCGGTCCGGTTCCGGTCGTGCCGGGGTGTCGGTCGTCTCACCAGGATGATCGGCCATTGGGTCATGACCTGACCTAATGACTGTTTAGTTTCTTCATATGACTTCTTCCGCACCTCGATCGTCCACGGCATCCGGGCCCACGGTGTCCTCGGACCCGTCGGACCGGCGGCGCTGGTTCGCACTCGCCATCGTCATGACCGCGGCCTTCATGGACCTGGTCGACGTCACGATCGTCAACATCGCCATCCCGAGCATCCAGGAGGACACCGGCGCCTCGTTCAGCTCGATCCAGTGGATCACCGCCGGTTACGCCCTGGCCTTCGCGGCCGGTCTGATCACCGGCGGCCGGCTGGGCGACATCTACGGCCGCAAGCGGCTGTTCCTCATCGGCATCGGCGGCTTCACCCTGGCCTCCGCGCTCTGCGGCTTCGCCGTGAACCCGGAGATGCTGGTCGCCTCCCGCATCCTCCAGGGCGGCACCGCCGCGCTGATGGTTCCGCAGGTGCTGTCGATCGTGCACGCCACCTTCCCGGCCCACGAGCGCGGCAAGGTCTTCGGCCTCTTCGGTGCGATCGTCGGCCTCGGTGCCGTCTCGGGTCCGCTGCTGGGCGCGCTGCTCACCGAGTGGAACATCGCAGGTCTCGAATGGCGGCCGATCTTCCTGATCAACCTGCCGGTCGGCATCGCGGGCCTGCTTCTCGGGCGGAAGTTCATCAGCGAGTCCAAGGCCCCGAAGGCGCTCCGGCTCGACCTGATCGGCGTTGTCCTGGTGACGCTGGGGATGCTGATGCTGATCTACCCGCTGACCCGTGGGCGCGAGCTGGGCTGGCCGGTGTGGGGCTACGTGTCGATGGCCGGCAGCCTGCTGGTGTTCCTGGCCCTGGTGCTGTTCGAGCGGGCGAAGGCGCGCAAGGACGGCTCGCCGTTGGTCGAGCTGTCGTTGTTCCGGGTCAAGAGCTTCGCGGCGGGCATCGCGGTGCAGCTGACCTTCGGCATCGGGCTCGGCATCTTCTTCCTGGTCTGGACGCTCTACATGCAGCTGGGCCTTGGCTGGAGCGCGCTGCGGGCCGGAACGACCGGTGTGCCGTTCTCGGTCGCCGTCTCGTTGGCCGCCGGGATCTCCGTACAGAAGCTGGTGCCCCGATTCGGGCGCAAGGTTCTCCAGGCCGGTGCGCTGCTGATGATCGCCGGACTGCTGATCTACATCTGGGAGTCCGACCGGTACGGCATGGGCATCACGTCCTGGCAGATGATCCTGCCGCTGGTGGTCATGGGCCTCGGCATGGGTCTGATCGTGGCGCCGCTGACGGACATGGTGCTCTCCGAGGTGCCGAAGGAGCACTCGGGCTCGGCCTCCGGGCTGATCAACACCGTGCAGCAGATGGGGAACGCGCTCGGGCTCGGGCTGGTCGCGGTCGTCTTCTTCGGCTCGATCAGCGACCGGCTCGCGCCGCCGCAGGTGGGCCCGGCGTTCGCGGAGGCGTTCCGGCACTCGCTGTGGTGGGTGGCGGGGGTGCTCGCGGTGATCTTCCTGGTGATGTTCGCGCTGCCCGCGCGGCCGCAGCGTCAGGAGGAGGGCGGCGACGAGGCCGGTGCCGAGGCCGCGGCCGGTGTTGCGGATGCGGCCGCGGGTGGCATGGGCGGCGCGGGTGGTTCGGACGTTGCGAAGAAGCCCGCTCTGACGCCCTGACCGCCCCCTGTCCGGCAGACCTCTGTCCGGGAGAAGTAACGCAGGTGCCCGCACCCCTCGGGGTGCGGGCACCTGCGTGTCATCTCCATCTCCATGTCCGGGCCCGGGGGTCAGCAGATGCGTGTGCGGCTCTCCATGGCCCCGCGTGCGGTCTCCTCGTCGCCGTAGACCTCGCACATGTGGCGGCCGTCCGGCGTGGCCGTGTGCTCGACCTCCCACAGGCTCGTCTCGCTGCCGTCGAGGAGCAGGAAGGCATGTTCGTACAGGGTGAATCCGGCGTCCCGTCCGTCCACCCGGCACTGCCGGCCGAAGACCTGGGTGATGTGGTGGGCGAATGCGGCGCGCAGCAGACGGGCGGTCTCCTCGCCGGGACCGTCGCTGTTCTCCGCGCGGCGCAGGACGCGGCGGGCGTGGTCGGCGGAGTTGTCCGGGGCGTACATCCGGGGCAGCGGGGCCGGGGGAGCCGCCATCAGGACCGTGAGTATCTCCAGCCCGGCCTGCGGCCCGTCGTCCCCGAACACCGGGACCTCACCGAAACTGCCGGTCAGCCTGGCGGCGGCGACATGGGCGTCGGCCTCGTCGTCGTACAGCTCGTGGTGCCTGAGGTCGGGCTCCGTACGGGACTGCGGGCCCGTCGCGCTCCGCGGACCTCCGTGCACCAGCTCCCACAGGGACAGAGCGGTGCCGTCGGACAGCAGATACGTGTGCCGGTAGGTCTCGCGGTGGAGTACGGAACTGTGGTGCGAGGAGTGCAGGGAACTGCTGTGGGCGAGCGCGGTACCGAGTCTCTCGACCGTGCTGTCGGGCAGGTCGAAAGAGTTGAGTGCCCGTCGCAGGAGTCGCTCGAGGTGCTGCTCGGTTGTCTCGTACGGATCGCTCAAGGTGCTGTCTCCAGGCCGTTGCCGCGTGTTACTTGCTGCGTGCTTAACGTAGTCCCTGGGTCCGACATCGTGACCGGGGTTCAGGAAAACGTATGGCACACGCTGATGGTTCCTGCCGGTTCGTCCGAACTTCCTTACCCGGCGGGCGAGTCGGGCTCCGGGGTGCTGCCCGCCGACGACTGTGAGGAGCGCGGCGGTATGCCGTAGAGATCGCAGTACGCGGGGTAGCAGCCGGCACCGGGGCGGCCGTCGACGCTCCGAGCTGCGCGTACGGCCTTCACGATGGCACGTGCGAGCACATCCGCACCGGCCGCCAGTAGATCGTTGAGCGCGATCGGATTCCGCGGGTCCAGCGGCCGGCCGCCGGTGGCCAGTGCGAAAACGGTGTCCCCGTCGGTGAGCAGATGTACGGGGCGGACGGCGCGCGCCAGTCCGTCGTGCGCCGTCCCCGCGAGCTTCTGCGCCTGGGGGCGGGTGAGGTCCGCGTCCGTGGCGACGACGGCGAGCGTGGTGTTGAGCGGGGGCCGAGCGTTCGCGTCGCGCACCTCGGCGAGTCGCTGCTCCGCCGCGCGGAGGACCTCGGGCGCCGGGTGCACCGGAGGTTCGGCGCTGCCGTACTCCCCGTACAGCACCCCGGTACGCGGATCGGTCACCGAACCCGCCGCGTTCACCACGACGAGCGCGCCCACCGTGATCCCGGAGGGCAGCCGCAGGCTGGCCGTGCCCACGCCGCCCTTGAGCTGCCCGGCGACCGCTCCCGTACCGGCGCCCACGTTGCCCTCGGCCACCGGCGCCCCCGGCTCCGTGGCCGCCGCGTCCTCCACCGCCGCACGGCCCGTCGAGGCGTCGGGCCGGGCCCGCCAGTCACCGCCCCGACCCAGGTCGAAGACGCACGCGGCGGGGACCACCGGCACCACCTGCGCCGGGTCGGGGCCGACCCGCACCCCGCGCCCCCGCTCCTCCAGCCAGGCCATCACCCCGGACGCCGCGTCCAGGCCGTAGGCGCTGCCGCCCGTCAGGACGACTGCATCGATGCGCTGCACCAGGTTGCGCGGATCGAGCGCGTCCGTCTCCCGGGTGCCGGGACCACCGCCGCGTACGTCGACGGCCGCGACCGCACCGCCCTCGGGGGCGAGGACGACGGTGGTGCCGCTCAGCGCGCCCTCGCCCGGAACCTGCGCGTGGCCGACGCGCAGCCCCGCGACATCGGTCAGCGCGTCCAGCGGCCCTGCCGCATGCGATGGTTCGGGCTCCGGCGGGGCGGAGGGGCCTGCCGGCTTCCGAGGTTCTTCCGTCACTGCGTGCTCCTCACTGCGGGCCCCTGAGGGCTCCTCGCGGTGCGCTTCTCGCCGAAGGCTCCTCACCCGAAGGCCCCTCACCGAGTGAGCCGTCGCCGTCCGCCGCTCCGTCCACCGTTCCGTCCGTCCGTTGCGCTCACCCGGCCACGGCTGGGCGCCGGGACAGCACCACCTCCACGGCCACGGCCACGGCAGCCACCAGGCCGGCCGCCAGCACGGCCCATCCGCCGGCGAACGTACAGGCCAGGATGGCCAGCGCGGCCACGGGCAGGGCCAGTTGTTCCGCGAGGTCACGCTTGAAGTGGCGGGCGTGCAGCGCCCACACCGTCAGCAGGAAGAGCGCGGAGGGAATGGTCACCGCGGCGGCGGCCACCGTGTCCGAGACATGTGCCTTGCCCACGGCGTGCTCCACCGCCACCTCGATGCCCGCGCCGATGGCGGCCGCGGAACCGAAGATCAGGTAGTGCCCGTATCCCCAGATGAACGCTTCCCTGCTGCCGCGCAGGTAGTCATGGATCGGCACGGCGAAATAGATCCACCAGGCGGAGAAGACGATCAGCAGTCCGCCCGCGGCGATCGGCAGCAGTTCACCGAGCGCGTCGTGCTCGTCCACCGCCTCCTGGACCGCCACCGTGGCCGCCGCGATCGTCTCGCCCAGCACGATGATCGTGAACAGTCCGTACCGTTCGCCGATGTGGCGCGGATGCCAGCTGGTCGAGCGGTCGCGCTCGGCGATCGCCGGAACGGACATCTCCGCGAGGGCGAGCACGACGAAGGCGACGGCACGGACCGGGCGCGGGTCGGAGGGCAGGAACAGCATGGCGATCCAGCCCAGTTGCACCACCGTGATTCCGCCGGCGTACCGCAGCGCGACGCGCCGCTCGGCTCCCTGGGTGCAGTGCGCGGCGCGCAGCCACTGGCTGGTCAGCGCGAGCCGCATCACCACGTAGCCGATGACGACGACCGTCCAGTCGCCCGCGTCGAAGGCACGCGGCACTCCGGCGGCCAGGATGAGCACACCGGTGATCTGGACGAGCGTGACGACGCGGTACAGCGGGTCGTCGGTGTCGTAGGCCGAGGCGAACCAGCTGAAGTTGACCCAGGCCCACCAGATCGCGAAGAAGACGGCCGCGTAGCTGCCGATTCCGGTGACGGCGTGGCCTTCGGCGACGGCGTGCACCAGCCGTCCGCCCGCCTGGGCCACGGCGACGACGAAACACAGGTCGAAGAAGAGTTCCAACGGGGTCGAGGCGCGATGTTCCTCGGTGCGGCTGCGAGCCGTCATTACGGGCATGGGAGCCAGCACACCAGACGGGGGACAGCCACACTGAACGGGGTGTGCCCCGGATGGGCGATCGGGCTCACCCGGACGAGTCGCAAATCAGGACCAGCTATCTGATACCGCCCTACGGTGACGGGGTGACCGAGCCGCCAGAAGCCTCCGCCGAAGCCGCGCAGCCCACCCCCGGCGCACGTACCGGCTCCGCCGGCTCCGACACGGCGCCCGGCTCCACCAGGCCCGCCGACGCCGCCGGAGCGGGGCCGGAGTCCGGTGCCCCGCTGCCCAGCCGGCCCCGCTCCGTCACCGGCCGGGCGACCGCGGCCGGGGTCATCGTCTCCGCCCTCCTGATCCTCGCGATCGTGCTCGGCAGCCGGCTGCTGGTGAACTTCGACTCCGCTCTTCTCCCGTACGCCGTCGCCACCGTCTTCCTCGCCTTCGGCGTCGCCCACCGCTACACGGTCTGAGTCTCCGCGCCCGGTGCCCGGCGGCTGTTCAAGCAGGGGTGGCGGAGCTTCTTCTCGGCGGCCAACTTCCGCAAGGCCCCCACCGCACTGCCCCGGATGATCGCCACATATCTGGGCTTCCAGAAATTCCTCGGCGCCCGCTCGCACGCCCGCTGGGCCGCCCATCAGCTGATCTTCTGGGGCTGTATCCTCGCCGCGCTGATCACCTTCCCGCTGACCTGGGGCTGGTTCACCTTCACCTCCGGCAGCGGCTCGGGGCCCGGCTACGAGATGCGTATCTGGGGCTTCAAGATCATCGGATTCGACTCCCTGGACTTCCTGGGCTGGCTGATGTTCCACGGCCTGGACATCGCCGCGGTGCTCGTCATCCCGGGCGCCTCGTACTTCCTGTGGCGTCGCATGAAGGACCGCGGCGCCATCACCGGCCAGCGCTTCGCCTACGACCTGGTTCCGCTGATCGCGCTCATCGTCATCTCCGTGACCGGTCTGCTGCTCACCTTCTCGTCGATCTTCCTGCACGGCGGCGGATACGAATTCCTGGCGGTTCTCCACATGGTGTCGGTGGTGTTCACCCTCATCTACATCCCGTTCGGGAAGTTCTTCCACATCGTCCAGCGTCCGGCCGCAGTCGGCATGCAGCTGTTCAAATACACCGCTCAGCAGGACCAGGAGGTCTTCTCCTGCCGCCGCTGCGAGGAGCCCATCGACACCGGGCCCTACGTCGAGAACCTTCGCGGCACCATGCGCGACCTCAGCCTCGACTTCGACGAGTGGGCCGAATACTGCCCGCGCTGCAAGCGGGTGCTGCGTGGCAGTGCCTATCTCTCCCAGGTGAAGAAGGGCTACAAGTGACCGCGGATCCGCGAGCAGCCGACCCCCGTGCGGTCGTCCCGCTCGACCCCTCCCTCGCCTCGCCCGGCACCCGGGCCTTCCGGGACGCGGGCGGGATTCCCGCCGACCGATGGCGCGCCGACCAGGACGGCGAGACGCTCGTCCCCACTCACTGCTGCTTCTGCGGGGTGCAGTGCGGGATGCATCTGCGCGTCGACCGCGGCGGCAAGGTCTTCGGCGTCGAACCCCGCAACCACGACATCAACCGGATGCGGCTGTGCCCCAAGGGGATCAACGCGTACCAGCAGGTCAACCACCCCGACCGGCTCACCGCCCCGCTGCTGCGCCGCTCCCGTGACGAGGACTTCCGCGAGGTCTCCTGGGACGAGGCGCTCGACTTCACCGTCGCCGAGATCGAGCGCATCCAGCAGAGCTACGGCAACGACGCCTTCGGGCTCCTCGGCGGGGCCAGCCTCTTCTCCGAAAAGACCTATCTGGTCGGAAAGTTCGCCCGGGTCGCCCTCAAGTCCCGGCACGTCGACTACAACGGCCGACTCTGCATGGTCAGCGCCGCGGGCGCCAACAAACTCGCCTTCGGCATCGACCGGGCCGGCAACCCCTTCTCCGACATCCTGCTCACCGACTGCCTGCTGATCGCGGGCTCCAACGTCGGCGAGTGCTTCCCCGTGATGACCCAGTACGTGTGGGGGGCCCGGGACCGCGGTGCGAGCCTGATCGTCGTCGACCCGCGGGAGACCGCGATCGCCCGCACGGCCGACATCCACGTCGCCCTCAAGCCCGGCACCGATTCGGCGTTCTTCAACTCCGTGCTGAACGTGGTCATCGAGGAGGGGCTGACCGACGAGACCTATCTCGCCGCCCACGCCACCGGCTGGGAGGAGGTGAAGGCCAAGGTGGCGGAGTACCCGCCGTACCGGGCCGCCGAGATCTGCGGCATCCCCGTCGAGCAGATCACCCAGGTCGCCCGCGCCTTCGCCCGCGCGCCCAAGGCCATGGCCTGGCACGCCCGCGGTATCGAGCACCACTCGCAGGGCGTCGAGAACTGCCTCAGCGTGATCAACCTCTGCACCGCCACCGGCCACATCGGCAGGCCGGGCGCCGGATACGGCACCATCACCGGCCAGGGCAACGGACAGGGCGGCCGTGAGCACGGGCAGAAGGCCGACCTCCTGCCCGGCGGCCGCTCGATCATGAACGAGGAGCACCGCAGGCAGATCTGTGAGATCTGGGGCATCGAGGAGTCCGAACTCCCGCCCGCCGGGACCTCGATGATGGAAATGGTCTGGCAGATGCAGCGCCGCGAGATCCGCGGCCTGATCGGCATCTGCAACAACCCCTTCGTCTCCCTCCCCAACTACAGGGTGGTCAAGGAGGGGTACGACGCCACGGAGTTCCACGCCCAATTCGACTTCTTCCTTTCCGAGACCGCTGCCAACGCACATGTCGTCTTCCCCGTCACCACCTGGGCCGAGGACGAAGGGGTGATGGCCAACGCCGAGGCCCGGGTGGTCAAGCACAACAAGGCCCAGGACCCGCCGCCCGGGGTGCGGACCGACACCTGGGTGATGTGCGAACTCGCCAGGCGCCTCGGCGCGGGCGACAAATTCGCCTTCGCCGACTCCCGCGCCGTCTTCGACGAACTGCGGACCGCCTCCGCCGGCACCGTCAACGACTACTACGGCATCACCTACGAACGGCTTGAGGAGACCGGCGGGATCGCCTGGCCCTGCCCCGCCACCGACCACCCCGGCACCCCTCGGCTCTTCGAGGACGGCCGGACCTACCACCCCGACGGCAAGATCCATATGCAGGTCGTCGAATGGCACCCGCCGATGGACCCGTACGACGACGTGTACCCCATGTCGCTCACCACCGGGCGCACCGTCGCCCACTTCCTCTCCGGCAACCAGACCCGCCGTCTGGGCGCCCTCGTGGAACAGACCCCGCGCCCCTGGGCCGAGATCCATCCCTCCCACGGCTTCCGCAACGGCGAACCGGTCCGCGTCGTCACCCGGCGCGGCAGCGAGGTCTTCCCCGCACTGGTCACCGAGGCGATCCGCCCCGACACCGTCTTCGTCCCGTACCACTGGCCCGTCCCCATCGCGGCCAACGCCCTCACCATCGACGCCCTCGACCCCCGCTCCAAGATCCCCGAGTACAAGGTGTGCGCCTGCCGCATCGAGCACGCCGAGAAGATCGACGACGTTCCCGCGCCGCCTGTCGCACCCGGCCAGGTCAGCTACCCGGAGACCCAGGTCTCCCGTACCGACCCGCTGCCGCCCACGGCCCCCCAGGGGCGTGGCACCTCGGAGAGGAGCTGACAGCCCATGATGGGCAGAACGATCTTCATCGACCCGGGGCGCTGCATCGGCTGCCAGGCCTGTGTCTCCGCCTGCCGGGAATGCGACTCGCACCGCGGCAAGTCGATGATCCACCTCGACTACACCGACGAGGGCCGGTCCGTGGCCTCCCTCCCCACCGTCTGCATGCACTGCGAGGACCCCGTCGCCCCGTGCGCCGAGGTCTGTCCCGCCGACGCGATCCTGGTGACCGCCGACGGAGTGGTGCAGCAGGCCGACACCACCCGCTGCATCGGTTGTGCCAACTGCGTCAACGCCTGCCCCTTCGGCGTACCGAAGATCGACCTCCGGGCGAAGCTGCAGATGAAGTGCAACCTCTGCTACGACCGCACCGCCTACGGCCTCGCCCCCATGTGCGCGACCGTCTGCCCGACCGGAGCGCTGTTCTACGGGACCGTCGAGGAGCTTCAGGCGGAGCGCCCCGGTGTCCAGGTCGCCGACACCTTCACCTTCGGCCGGAGCGAGGTACGCACCGGCGTGGCCATGGTCGTTCCCGCCGACCGGATGCAGTGGCCGGTGCCCGGCGGACTTCCCGTCGTCGAGATCAACGGGAAGGACGTCCGCCGATGAGCGTCACCGACCAGCCGCCCGGCGATCCGCGCGAAGCCCTGCACGACCGGATCGCCGCCGACTCCCTCACCACCCGGCGCGACTACCTCCGGATCGTGGCGACCGTCTCCGGCGGGCTCGCCGTCGGCGGTCTCGGCGTGGCGGCGGGAATCCTGCCGCGCCACGGCGACCCGGACGACGGCAAGACGCCCTCGCCGAAGAGGATCGCCGCTCAGCTGCTGCCCGGTGAGTCCCTCGCGTTCCACTACCCGGACGAGGAGGACAAGGCGGTCGCCGTCCGGCTGGACGACGGCACCCTCGTCGGCTACTCCGCGATCTGCACCCATCTCGCCTGTGCCGTGCTCTGGCGCAAGGATCGCGGTTCCGAGGGGGAGCTGTACTGCCCCTGCCACGAAGGCGTCTTCGACGCCCGCACCGGCGAGGTCACCGCCGGCCCGCCGCCCCGTGGGCTGCCCAAGGTGGTGCTCATCGAACAGGCCGACGGCAGCATCTGGGCCATCGGCACGACGCGCTCGGGCGAGAGCGTCGAGCAAGGTCTGTGCCGCCGGTTCCGCGCCGACCGCCCGGACCTCGCCTCACGCATCGGCTGCCCCGCCGTCAACGGTGGCGGGGCGGAGGGACCCGCGGCCGCGCCGCCGGGGACCGCCGGGGCCGGGGCCGAGACTCCTGGCAGGCGGACATGAGCGACGCCCGGCAGTCCCGGCAGTCCCGGCAGTCCCGGCAGTCCAGGCAGTCCCGGAACCAGGAGCCCCAGGAGTCCCCGGAACCTCAGAACTACCCAGGGCCGCAGGAGCCCCAGGAGCGTCATGCGGATCCGGAGTATCCGGAGTATCCGGAGTACCACCCGGGGAGTGCTCGCCCCGAGCTCAACCGGCCCGTCCACGAGCGCTATCCGCAGATCCGGGCCACCAGCGGCTACGGCGACCCCCGGATCCGCCACACCGGCCCCGGCCCGGGAGCCGGCACCGACCAGGAGCCCGAGCGGTCCTCGAAACTGACGGCCCGGCTGGCCCTCGCCATGACGGTGGTCATCGGACAGCTCTGGGGGCTGACCGTCATCATCGACGCCTGGATGGAGGGCAGCACCGGCACGGCCTGGTGGGGTGCCGGCTTCCTCTGCCTGTCGTTCCTCGTCGTCCTCGGGCTGTGGCTGATCGATCCGAAGGACCGCTGAGCGTCGCCGTACCCTTGACGTATGAGCACCGCCCCCGCCCCCGGCCCGCGTGATTCGAAGCCCTCCCAGCCGGACCGGCCGAAACCGAAACCGGCTCTGATCTTCGACGATCCGCTGGACCAGCAGTCCGCGGACGATACGGACCGAGGGTGGGGCGAGCGGGCCCCGGCCGGTGGCAGCGCCGCCGATCTGGCGCGCTTCCTTGACGAGAAGCCGCCCCACCACATCTGATTCCCCGCTCCGTGGTGGTCCGGCGGTGTTGCCGCCGGTTCTACCGCTGCGCGTCGCGCTACTGGTCGTGACCCCGGCCGGGGTTCTCGCCGCTCTCGCCCGCCGGGCCGCCGCGCTGCGAGACGAGGGCGTCGCGGATCTCCTTCAGCACCTCCAGCTCGCTCACCTCCAGCGTCTCCCGCACCCCTTCCTTCGCGGCCTGCATCGCCGCCCGCTTGGCCAGGTACTTGGCCATGGGCAGGACCATCAGGAAGTACACGACGGCTGCCGTGATCAGGAAGCTGAGGGTGGCGCTGAGCACCGAGCCCCACAGGATCCGGATGCCCTCGGTGGCCTCGCCCGTCTTCGGGTCCGTGACGCAGGGGCCCTTGAGGCAGGAGCTGTAGCCCTCCAGGTCCTTCGTGCCGAACGCACCGACCAGCGGGTTGATGACTCCCTTGACGATCGAGTTCACGACCTGGGTGAACGCGGCACCGATGACGACGGCGACCGCCAGATCGATCACGTTGCCGCGCATCAGGAAGGCTTTGAACCCTTCCAGCAGACTGACCTTCTTCTCGCTCACAGGTGAGCCTTCCTGCGCGTGTTCTGTAGGCGGAGCAAACTCCTCCGCAACTTACGGCAGTACGCGTAGAAACCACCCAATCCTCATGCTTGGCAAGGTGACTTGACCGATCAGAAGTGTGAATCAACACAGGATCACCGCCAGTTGGGACGAGATCCCCGCGCCGGCCAGTGCGGTGGCGGTTTCCCGGGGAACGGCCAGCACGATCAGCGCACCGTCCTCCGTGTAGCCGCCGGAACCCACGAATGCCCCGGAGCCCTCGGACCCGTCGGCCAGGGTCTGCGGCACCTCCGCCACCCGCGCGCCCTTCGCCAGCACCCGGGCCCCGGCCCCGGTTCCGGCCCCGGCCCCGGCCCCGGTTCCGGCCCCGGCCCCGGCCCTGGTTCCGGATTCCCCGGAGGCGATCACGTCGACGTGGTCACCGGGCCGCAATAAGCGGACTGTCTCCGCATCCGCGATCCGGACCGGCGCGGACACCAGCCGAGCAGGTCGCCGCGCCGGCTTCGGCAGCGCTCCCGCCGCAGGCCCGGCTCCCGCCCCGTACGCGGCATGGCCGCCCGCGCCCGTGCCGTCACCGCCCAGCCCCGTGGCGGCGAGCGCGGCGGCCGTCAGGGCCAGTCCGGCCGCAAAGGCACGGCGCTGCCGCCACAACGCCCGCCGCAGCCGGTGCCCACCGCCTCCGCGCACCCGCAGAGGCGCGAACGCGGGCACCCCGCAGGGTGGCGGCGCCGGTGACGGAGAGGGCAATGGGGAGAACGACGGAGAGGGCGACTGAGACGGCGCGGAGGACGCGAACATGGGCGACACCACCTGCTGTGAGGAGTCATGGGGAGTTTCGGACGAACACTCCTCACGATTCACCGTTCGCGAGATTCCCGCCGAAGCCTGTGGACAGCCCCGGAGTTGTGGACAACTCCGTCACCCACTCACACCGCAACAGTCACCCGCCCCACCGCACCGAGCCCCACCAAACCGAGCCCCACCACACCAAGCCCAGCCCCGCCAAGCTCAGCCCCGCCCCGCCCCGCCAAGCCCCACCCCGCTAAGGCAGCGCGATCCCCGGATTGAGGCCGTCCAGCGCATGCGAGCACGGGCAGTCCCGGTCCGCCTCCGCGGGCAGTGCGGCCACCACGTCGAAGAGCACCGCGCGCAGCCGGTCCACGTTGGCCGCGAACACCTTCAGCACCTCCTCGTGCGAGACGCCCTCGCCGGCCTCCGCGCCCGCGTCCAGGTCCGTCACCAGGGTCATCGTCGTGTAGCAGAGGCCCAGCTCACGGGCGAGGACGGCCTCCGGGTGACCGGTCATCCCGACCACCGACCAGCCCATCGCCGCATGCCAGCGAGATTCCGCCCGGGTCGAGAAGCGCGGCCCCTCGACGACCACCAGCGTCCCGCCGTCCACCGGTTCCCAGTTCTTCGCCCGAGCCGCCGCCAGTGCGGCCCTGCGCCCGTCGGGGCAGTACGGATCGGCGAAGCCCAGGTGCAGGACGTTCGACTCCGCCCCGTCGGCCCGGGGCACCCCGTCGTAGTACGTCTGTGTCCGGGCCTTGGTGCGATCCACCAGCTGGTCCGGGACGAGCAGGGTGCCCGGACCGTACTCCGGGCGCAGGCCGCCCACCGCGCACGGGCCGAGCACCTGACGTACACCGACGGAGCGCAGCGCCCACATGTTGGCCCGGTAGTTGATGCGGTGCGGCGGCAGGTGGTGGCCGCGTCCGTGGCGGGGGAGGAAGGCGACTCGGCGGCCGCCGACCTCGCCGAGGAAGAGGGAGTCGCTCGGCGGTCCGTACGGGGTGTCCACGCGCACCTCAGCGACGTCCTCCAGGAAGGAGTACAAGCCCGAGCCGCCGATGACACCGATCTCTGCGTTCACCATGCGGTCACAGTATCGGTGTGCGAAAACGCCGGGAGCCCCGCCGAACGGATCGGTGGGGCTCCCGGCAGAAGTGCGGTTCGGCTCAGGCGGCCGACGTGCCGCTCGTCGAGGGAGCGGACGAGGACGACGAGGACGCCGTCGAGGAAGAGGACGACTTCGAGTCGGATCCCGTCGACGAGGACGACGTCGAAGAAGACGAGGAATCGGACGAAGCGGAACCGGAAGCCTTCGCCGAGGACGAAGCCGACGTGCTGCTCGACGAGGAGCCGCGGCTGTCGTTCCGGTAGAAACCGGAACCCTTGAAGACGATGCCGACCGCCGAGAACACCTTCTTCAGGCGTCCATCGCAGCTCGGGCACACGGTGAGGGCGTCATCGGTGAACTTCTGCACCGCCTCGAGGCCCTCGCCACATTCGGTGCACTGGTACTGATAGGTCGGCACTTGCTCCTCCTGGCACTCTGACTCAATGAGTGCTAACGACGCTCCATACTGACGTATTCCGCTGCATCAGTCCACCGTGACCGGCTTCCGGTGACCGACACCACGCGCGACGGTCCGTCCAGGGGCGGCGGCCGCGAGCCTGGAACGCAGGGAAACCAGGGTGATCAGCGCCAGTACGGTGCCCACGAGCGGGACCAGGAAACCGGTGCTGGCCCCGTGGGCGTCCGCGAGCTGCCCGGCGACCGTCACCGCTGCCGCCTGGCCGAGCGCGACCGAGCCGGTCAGCCAGGTGAACGCCTCGGTCCGGGCGGACCCCGGCACCAGCGCCTCGACCAGCGTGTAGCCGCTGATCAGGGCCGGGGCGATGGAGAGCCCGACCAGAAGTCCGAGTCCGGCCAGCAGTGGCATCGAGTGCACCGCCCACAGGCCGGACGCGGTCAGGGTGAGTGCCGCGTACCCGACGATCAGCCGCCGTCGCGGCCCGCTCTTCCAGGCGATGGCACCGCAGGCGATCCCGGCCAGCATGTTGCCGGCCGCGAAGACGCCGTACAGCAGGCCGTTCGCTCCCGGGCGGCCGATCTCCTCGGCGAAGGCGGTCAGCGAGACCTGCATCCCGCCGAAGACCGCGCCGATCCCGAGGAAGGCCACCGCGAGCACCCGCACGCCCGGTACGGACAGGGCGGAGGCGTGCCGCTCGGACGTGCCGGACTCGGCGTTGCGCACCGTGGGCTGGGTGCGGCGCTGTGCGGCGAAGAGCAGCCCGCCGACCAGGGTCAGCGCGGCCTCCGTGATCAGGCCGGCCGCCGGGTGCACTCCCGTGCACAGCGCGGTGGCGAGCACCGGGCCGATGACGAAGGTGAACTCGTCCGTCACCGATTCGAAGGCGGCTGCCGTGGACAGCAGCGGCGAGGCCTCGCGGCCGGGTGCCGCGCCGAGCGCGGCCGCCCAGCGGGCCCGCACCATCGGCCCGACCTGCGGAACGGACGCACCCGTCGGCACGGCCGCCACGAACAGCGCCCACAGGGGCGCGTCCGCCAGCGCCAGTGCCGTCAGCGCCGAGACGGACGCCGCGTGCACCAGGACGCCGGGCAGCAGAACGGCACGCTGGCCGAAGCGGTCGGCGAGCTTGCCGGTCTGCGGTGCGAACAGGGCCATGGCGACACCGGTCACGGCGGCGACGGCGCCCGCGCTGCCGTACGAACCGGTGGTGTGCTGGACCAGGAGCACGATGCCGATGGTCAGCATCGCGAAGGGCTGCCGTGCGGCGAAGCCCGGAAGGAGAAAAGTCCACGCACCCGGGGTGCGCAGCAACTGCCCGTAACCGGGGCGGTCGGTGACCGTGGACGCCACGGTCCATGCCTTTCTGCCGCCTGGTGGCTGAGCTCCCGCGAGACGGCCGGCACGGATGGGTGCGGGCTCGTTCGTGCGGGTGCTGCCGAGAGCTGTCCTCTTCGCGCGGAACTGCGGTAGATGCCGGGCGCTCAGCAGAGGCGGAGGACGCCACGACCGCCATACGGTCGCGCCAGCTCTGCATCAGGCAGAGTTGGTCGTTCGGGTTGGTCGATCGGGTCGACCAACCCCGTAACAAGGGGGCGATCGAGTCCCTTCATGATACAGGCAGAGGGCCTTGTGCACCTGTGATTGTGCGCAAGGACTCCCTCGATGCCTCGGATCGGAAGTGCCCGTGCGGGCGCTCTCAGTGATGCGTCTTCGGGCCGCCCGTCTTCCCCAGCCGTTTCACGGCCTTCAGCGCGTGTGACACGTCGTGCGCCGCATGCGACCCCGGGCGGCCCTCACCGGAGCCACCGCCGCCCCTGCTGCCACCTCCGTCTCCACTGCCGCCGGCCCCCAGCCAGCCCGCGAGCTTGCCGCCCTCGCCGACCGCGCGCAGCCGTTCCTCGGCCGCGTCGCGCACCGGATCGGTGGTGACCACCAGCAGCTCGTCGCCGCGCCGCAGCACGGTCGAGGGCGCCGGTACGAAGCTCTTGCCGTCCCGTACGACGAGGGTGACGGCGGCCCCGGCGGGCAGCCGCAGCTCCCCGACCTCCACGCCGTGCATCTTCGACCGGCCGGGGATCGCCACCGACAGCAGATGACCGCGCAGCCGCTCCAGCGGCGCCGACTCGATGCCCAGGTCGGCGGCCTCGGCCGGATCGTCGGAGATCTTCAGGGCCTTCGCCAGCCAGGGCAGGGTCGGCCCCTGGATGAGGGTGTAGACGATGACGAGAACGAAGACGATGTTGAAGACGCGGGTGGAGCCCTCGACCCCGGCGACCATCGGGATGGTCGCCAGGATGATGGGCACGGCGCCGCGCAGCCCCGCCCAGGACATGAGGGCCTTCTCCTGCCAGGGCAGCCGGAACGGTGCCAGCGAGATGAAGACCTCCAGCGGACGCGCCACCACGGTCAGCACCAGGCCCACGATGACCGCGGGCCAGAAGTCGTCGAGCAGGTCGTGCGGTGTGACCAGCAGGCCGAGCAGCACGAACATGCCGATCTGCGCCAGCCAGCCGAGCCCGTCGGCGAAGCCGCGGGTGGCGGGCCAGTGCGGCAGCTTGGCGTTGCCGAGGATCATCGCGGCCAGATACACGGCGAGGAAGCCACTGCCGTGGACCAGGGCGCCGGCCGCGTACGCCGACACCGCGATCGCCATCACGGCGATCGGGTAGAGACCGGACGCGGGCAGCGCCACGCGACGCAGTCCGTACGAGCCGAGCCAGCCGACGGCGATACCCATGGCGGCGCCGATGGCGAGCTCCAGAGCTATCTCGCCGACCAGCACGTACCAGCTATCCACCGGTCCCGTGGTCGAGAAGGCGACCACCAGGATCACCACCGGGGCGTCGTTGAAGCCGGACTCGGCCTCCAGCACACCGGTGACCCGGGCGGGCAGCGGCACCTTGCGCAGCACGGAGAAGACGGCCGCGGCGTCCGTCGACGAGACGACCGCGCCGATGATCAGCGACTGCCGCCAGTCCAGGCCGACCAGGTAGTGCGCCCCGGCCGCCGTGACGCCCACACTCACCGCGACGCCGACCAGCGAGAGCATCACCGCGGCGGGCAGCGCCGGTCTGATCTCTTTCCACTTCGTGCCGAGACCGCCCTCGGCGAGGATCACGACAAGCGCGGCATAGCCGATGACCTGGGTCAGCTCCGCATTGTCGAACTTGACGTCGAAGAAGCCGTCCTGCCCTATGGCGATCCCGATGCCGAGGTACAGGAGCAGGCTGGGGAGCCCGCTGCGGGACGAGACGCGCACCGCCACCACCGCGACGAGCAGTACGAGTGAGCAGACGAGCAGGAGTTCGTTGAGCGTGTGGACAGACAGTGGCCGTTCCTTCCCTGCGTACGCCTGCCGAGTCGAACGAATCGATCTGATCGGAGGAACCGATCGGATCGGACGGCGCGACCGGCTTCGACCGGATCGCCCCTCGGCATCGGCCATTGGCGGCCGGTACTTCGTTACCTTACCTAATCTTTAACGTTTTCTTGATGCCTTCGAGCATTCGTACGATCGCTACGCAATTCGAATCATCCAGATACCGCGTCAGAGCCGTCCCCGCGCTGCGCCTATGGTTGCTCCTGCACTCCCTGGACCACCTGCCCCTCGAAGGACAGCGATGCCCGCCAACACAACCGCCTCTTCCGGTACCACCGGCTCCACCGGTTCCGCCGGTGCGAAGACCGGCAGGAAGAAGGGGCGACGTGCCCGCCTGATCGTGATCGTTCTGGTGCTGGCGCTTGTCGCGGGTATCGGTTACGGCGCGTTCTGGTCCGTCTCCACCGTGCGGGCCTCGTACCCGCAGACCACTGGGTCGACGAAGCTCGACGGCCTCGACGGGAGCGTGGACGTCAAACGCGACAGCTACGGAATCCCGCAGCTGTACGCGGACTCCGACGCCGACCTCTTCCGCGCCCAGGGCTTCGTCCAGGCGCAGGACCGCTTCTGGGAGATGGACGTCCGCCGTCACATGACGGCCGGCCGGCTCTCCGAGATGTTCGGCTCGGGACAGGTCGAGACGGACTCCTTCCTGCGCACGCTGGGCTGGCGCAAGGTCGCGCAGGAGGAGTACGACAACGTCCTGTCCGAGGACACCAAGAAGAACCTCCAGGCGTACGCGGACGGCGTGAACGCCTACCTCAAGGGGCGTGACGGCAAGGACATCTCCGTCGAGTACGCGGCCCTCGGCTTCACCAACGACTACAAGCCCACCGAGTGGACCCCGGTCGACTCGGTCGCCTGGCTCAAGGCCATGGCCTGGGACCTGCGCGGCAACATGCAGGACGAGATCGACCGCTCGCTGATGACCAGCAGGCTCGACACGAAGCAGATCAAGGACCTCTACCCGGCGTACCAGTACAAGCACCGGCCGATCGTCGACCAGGGGGCGGTCTCCCCGGTCACCGGGAAGTTCGACCCGGACGCGACCCCGTCCGACAAAATCGGCTCGGACACCGCGCAGGGCGCCACCGAGGGCCTGAACACCCAGCTCTCCGCGCTCTCCGACACCCTCGACGAGATCCCGGCACTGCTCGGCCCGAACGGCAACGGCATCGGGTCCAACTCCTGGGTGGTCTCCGGCAACTACACGACGACCGGCAAGCCGCTGCTCGCCAACGACCCGCACCTGGCGCCGCAGCTGCCCTCGCTCTGGTACCAGATGGGCCTGCACTGCCGCGAGATCAGCGCGAAGTGCCAGTACGACACAGCGGGCTACACCTTCGCCGGTATGCCCGGCGTGATAATCGGTCACAACCAGGACATCGCCTGGGGCTTCACCAACCTCGGCGCCGACGTCACCGACCTCTTCCTGGAGAAGGTCTCCGGCGACGGCTACCTGTACGACGGCAAGGTCAAGCCCTTCACCGTCCGCGACGAGGTCATCAAGGTCGCGGGTGGCGAGGACCGGACGATCACCGTCCGCGAGACCAACAACGGCCCGCTGGTCTCCGACCGCAGCAGCGAGATGGAGAAGGTCGGCCAGAAGGCCCCCGTCACCAACTCCGCTCCGGACCGGGCCGACGGCTACGCGGTCGCCCTGAGGTGGACCGCGCTGGATGCCGGCAAGTCCATGGACGCCGTCTTCGAGCTGAACCGGGCCAAGGACTTCAAGACCTTCCAGGCGGCGGCCGAGCACTTCGAGGTCCCCTCGCAGAACCTCATCTACGCCGACATCAAGGGCAACATCGGCTACCAGGCACCCGGGAAGATCCCGGTCCGCCTCGACGGCGACGGCACGATGCCCAGCCCCGGCTGGTCCTCGAAGTACGGCTGGAAGGAGGAGCCGATCCCGTTCGACGAGCTGCCCTACGAGTACAACCCGAAGCGCGGCTACATCGTCACCGCCAACCAGGCCGTCATCGACGAGAAGAAGTACCCCCACCTGCTCACCAAGGACTGGGGCTACGGCAGCCGCAGCCAGCGGATCGACGACCTCATCCAGTCGAAGATCAAGGACGGGGGGAAGATCTCGACCGAGGACATGCAGAAGATGCAGATGGACAACACCAGCGAGATCGCCGCGCTGCTGGTGCCCGAGCTGATGAAGATCAATGTCTCGGACAAGAGTGTCCGCGAGGCACAGAAGCTCCTGGAAGGCTGGGACTACGCCCAGGAGTCCGACTCGGCCGCGGCGGCGTACTTCAACGCGGTCTGGCGCAACATCCTCAAGCTGGCCTTCGGCAACAAGCTGCCCAAGGAACTGCGCGTCGAGGGCGAGTGCCTCAACGTGCCCCGGGCCGGCGGTTCGGGCCCGGTCGACGAGCAGCGCAGGCTGGTGCGCGAGTGCGGCCAGCGGGACGCGGACTCCGCTCAGCCGGACGGCGGTGACCGCTGGTACCAGGTGGTCGCCGATCTGATGGAGGACCAGAACAGCGACTGGTGGAAGGCGCCGAGGAGCGGCCGGGACGAGCCGACCGAGAACCGTGACCAGCTTTTCGCCCGTGCCATGGAGGACGCCCGCTGGGAGCTGACCGCCAAGCTCGGCAAGGACATCACCACCTGGAGCTGGGGCCGGCTGCACCAGCTGACCCTGAAGAACCAGACCCTCGGCACCGAGGGCCCCGGCCTGCTCCAGCGGGCCCTCAACCGCGGCCCGTGGAACCTGGGCGGCGGCGAGGCCGCGGTGAACGCCGCCGGCTGGAACGCGGCAGGCGGCTACGAGGTCATCTGGGTCCCGTCGATGCGGATGGTGGTCAACGTGGGGGACTGGGACAAGTCCCGCTGGATCAACCTCACCGGCGCCTCCGGGCACGCGTTCAGCGCGCACTACACCGACCAGACCGACAAGTGGGTCAACGGTGAACTTCTCGACTGGTCCTTCGGCACCAACGCCGTCGGCAAATCGACGACCGACACCCTGACCCTCAAGCCCTAGCGGCCCGTCCGGTCCTGACCTCGCCGGACAGGGCCCCGGTGGCCCTAGCGGCCCTGGCGGCCCGTCCGGCGGGTCGTCGCCGGTGTCACCACCACGTCCACGGGGTGGTCGTGCGGTTCCTCCGGGACCCGTGCGACCACCTCGTCGTCGTAGAGCAGGACGATCAGCGCCGGGTGGGTGCCCGCCGCCGCGAGCCGCGCCAGCACCCGGTCGTAGCTGCCGCCGCCGCGGCCGAGCCGCATCCCGCGGCCGTCCACCGCGAGCCCCGGCAGCAGGACCGCGTCGGCCTCCAGGACGGCGTCGCGGCCCAGCGGCTCCCCGCCCGGCTCCAGCAGCCCGCGGCCGGCCCGTACGAGACGCCCGGGGCCTTCGTACGGAGCCCAGTCCAGATCGTCGTCCGCGAGGAGCACCGGCAGCAGCACCCGCACCCCCCGGGCGTGCAACGCGTCCAGCAGCGTGCGGGTACCGGGCTCGGTGCCCACCGAGACGTACGCGGCGACGGTACGGGCCCCGGACAGCTCCGGAAGAGACAATGCGTTCCGGGACAGAACCACATCGGCGTTTTCCACGTCTTCCCCGGTCAGAAGGCGTCGCGCGGCCAGCAGTTCACGTCGCAGAAGCACCTTTCGGGACATCTCTGTGCTCAACGGGCACCCCTGATCTCTCACATGCGCGTATAGGCGTACAAAGTTAACCGGAGCCTCATCTTCCTCACATACGCACCGGATATGGTTCTGCGCATGACTCAGTCGCACCCCAGGATCAGCAAGGCTGTCATTCCGGCCGCGGGACTCGGTACCCGCTTCCTGCCGGCCACCAAAGCCACTCCCAAGGAGATGCTGCCTGTGGTCGACAAGCCCGCGATCCAGTACGTCGTCGAGGAAGCGGTGACCGCCGGTCTCTCCGACGTGCTGATGATCACCGGCCGCAACAAGCGCCCGCTCGAGGACCACTTCGACCGCAACTACGAGCTGGAGTCGGCGCTCACCCGCAAGGGAGACGCGGAACGGCTCAAGAGGGTCCAGGAGTCGAGCGACCTGGCCACCATGCATTACGTCCGCCAGGGCGACCCGCGCGGCCTCGGACACGCCGTGCTGTGCGCCGCACCGCACGTGGGGGACCAGCCGTTCGCGGTCCTCCTGGGCGACGACCTGATCGACCCGCGCGACCCGCTGCTGGCCCGCATGGTCGAGATCCAGGAGCGCGAGGGCGGCAGCGTCATCGCGCTGATGGAGGTCGCGCCGGAGCAGATCCACCAGTACGGCTGCGCGGCCGTCGAGCCCACCGCCGAGGGCGATGTGGTGCGCATCACCGGCCTCGTCGAGAAGCCCGAGTCGGCCGAGGCGCCCAGCAACCTCGCCATCATCGGCCGCTACGTCCTGGACCCCGCCGTCTTCGGCATACTGCGCAGGACCGAGCCGGGCCGCGGCGGCGAGATCCAGCTCACCGACGCCCTCCAGCTCCTCGCGGAGGACGAGAAGGTGGGCGGCCCGGTGCACGGTGTCGTCTTCAAGGGCCGCCGCTATGACACCGGCGACCGCAGCGATTACCTCCGTGCCATTGTCAGACTCGCGTGCGAACGTGAAGACCTGGGCCCGGACTTCAAGACCTGGCTCCGCAGTTACGTCACTGAGGAGATGTAGCACCTTGAGCAGCGCGATCTGGTCGGTGGACGAGCACCTGGACGACATTCTCGGCGCGGTGCGACCGCTCGAACCCATCGAGCTGCAACTGCACGACGCCCAGGGCTGCGTTCTCGTCGAGGACGTCATGGTGGAGATCGCCCTGCCGCCCTTCGACAACAGCTCGATGGACGGGTACGCCGTCCGCGTCGCCGATGTCGAGGGTGCCGACGAGGAGTTCCCCGCGGTGCTCACGGTCATCGGTGACGTCGCGGCGGGCAGCGACGGCCTGCCCGGCGACCGGAGCCTCGGCCCCGGCGAGGCCGCCCGGATCATGACCGGCGCCCCGCTGCCGGCCGGTGCCGAGGCCGTGGTCCCGGTCGAGTGGACCGACGGCGGTACGGGCGGCGGCCCCGCCGACACCATGCGCTCCCTGCGCGAGGCCCCGGAGGGAGCGGGCGGTGAGGTCCGGGTGCACCGCTCAGTGGAGGCCCGCGCCCATGTCAGGGCCCGCGGCAGCGACGTGAAGCCGGGCGATCTGGCGTTGAGCGCCGGATCGGTGATCGGCCCGCCTCAGATCGGCCTGCTCGCGGCGATCGGCCGCTCGACGGTGAAGGTGCGGCCCCGGCCGCGCGTCGTCGTCATCTCCACCGGCAGCGAACTGGTCCAGCCCGGCGAGGAACTGACCGGCGGCCGGATCTACGACTCGAACAGCTTCGCGCTCACGGCCGCGGCCAAGGACGCCGGCGCGATCGCCTACCGGGTCGGCGCCGTCACCGACGACGCCGATACGCTCCGCGCCACCATCGAGGACCAGCTGATCCGGGCCGACATCGTCGTCACCACCGGAGGCGTCAGCGTCGGCGCGTACGACGTCGTCAAGGAGGCCCTGTCCTCGGTGGGCGACGAGGACGAACCGGGCAGCGGCATCGACTTCCGCAAGCTCGCCATGCAGCCGGGCAAGCCGCAGGGCTTCGGCTCGATCGGCCCCGACCACACCCCGCTGCTGGCGCTGCCGGGCAACCCCGTCTCGTCGTACATCTCCTTCGAGCTGTTCGTACGGCCCGCGATCCGTGCCCTGATGGGCCTGCCGGACGTGAACCGCCCCACCGTCCGGGCCGTGCTGAACACCGACAAGGCACTCTCCTCGCCGTCCGGCAGGCGCCAGTTCCTGCGCGGCACGTACGACGCGGAGGCCGGCACGGTCACCCCCGTCGGCGGTTCCGGATCGCATCTGATCGCCGCACTCGCCCAGTCCGACGCACTCATCGTGCTGCCCGAGGACGTCACCTCCGCCGAGCCCGGCACGGACACCGAGGTGATCCTGCTCCGCTGATCCCGGGGCGGTGGCGGTACGGTGTCTGGCGCTGTGCCTTCCCGGGGACACCCCCGGGCCCCCGGCCCGCACCCCGGTGCGCGCCCAGGGCTGTCCGGCGCCCTACCGCGAGGCGGAGTTAGTTGAGTACGCAGAACAGGCTGACGCACATCGATGAGGCGGGCGCGGCCCGCATGGTGGACGTCTCGGAGAAGGACGTCACGGCGCGGGTGGCCCGCGCGAGCGGCCGGGTCCTCGTCTCGCCGCGCGTGGTCGAGCTGCTCCGTGGCGAAGGGGTCCCCAAGGGCGACGCCCTCGCCACCGCCCGGATCGCCGGGATCATGGGAGCCAAGCGCACCCCCGACCTGATCCCGCTCTGCCACCCGCTGGCCGTCTCCGGCGTCGAGGTCGACCTGAGCGTCGCCAACGACGCGGTGGAGATCCTGGCCACCGTGAAGACCACGGACCGCACCGGCGTCGAGATGGAGGCCCTGACCGCCGTCTCCGTCGCGGCGCTCACCGTGATCGACATGATCAAGGCGGTCGACAAGTCGGCGGTCATCACGGACGTACGGGTCGAGTCGAAGTCCGGCGGCAAGTCCGGCGACTACCGGCGCACCGAGGACCACCAGCGCACCGAGGCGGACGGAGCGGACGCGTGACGGCGCCCGGGACGCCACCGGCCCCGTCCCCCTACCGGGCCCTCGTCGTCACCGCCTCCAACCGCGCCTCGGCCGGCGTCTACGCCGACAAGGGCGGCCCCCTGATCTCCGAGGCGCTCACGCAGCTCGGCTTCGCCGTCGACGGCCCGCAGGTCGTGCCCGACGGCGACCCGGTCGAACAGGCCCTGCGCGCCGGGGCGGCGGCCGGGTACGACGTCATCGTCACGACCGGCGGTACGGGCATCTCGCCCACCGACCGCACGCCCGAGGCCACCCGCCGCGTCCTCGACCACGAGATCCCTGGCATCCCCGAGGCGATCCGCGCCGAGGGCCGCGACAAGGTCCCCACCGCCGCGCTCTCCCGGGGCCTCGCGGGCGTCGCGGGCCGCACCCTCATCGTGAACCTGCCGGGCTCCACCGGCGGGGTGCGTGACGGACTCGCTGTCCTCGCCCGTCTCCTGGTGCACGCCGTCGACCAGTTGCGCGGCGGCGATCACCCCCGACCAGGGAGCCCGAGCTGAACGTCTCGACCTGGCCGGTGGTCCTCAGCGACGGCGAGATCGTGCTCCGTCCGATCAAGCTGCGCGACCAGCGCATGTGGCGCGAGGTCAACCGGCGCAACCGCGAATGGCTGCGCCCTTGGGAGGCGACCGTGCCGCCGCCCGCCCCGGGCGGGCCGATGGCCCAGCGGCCCACGTACCGTCAGATGATCCGCCACCTGCGCGCCGAGGCCAACGCGGGCCGGATGCTGCCCTTCGCCATCGAGTACGAGGGCCGGCTGGTCGGCCAGCTGACGGTCGCCGGGATCACCTGGGGCTCGATGTGCTCGGGGCACGTCGGCTACTGGGTCGACCAGGAGGTGGCCGGCCGCGGGGTGATGCCGACCGCGGTCGCCCTCGCCGTCGACCACTGTTTCCGCGCGGTCGGACTGCACCGCATCGAGGTGTGCATTCGGCCGGAGAACGCACCCAGCAGAAGAGTCGTGGAGAAACTGGGATTCCGCGAAGAGGGCCTTCGCCCGCGCTATCTCCACATCGACGGCGCCTGGCGGGACCACCTGATCTATGCGCTCACCGCCGAGGAAGTGCCCGACGGGCTGCTTCGGCGCTGGCACCGGACCCGACCTGGGACGCCACGGGAAATAAAATAAGTGTTCGATATCGATCGGCAGTTGACCAATGGCGAACGCACAATCACTCACGGTTGATCCGGACAATCGCAAAAAAAGTCCGTGATATCAGCCGGATCGTGCGACACACCGGGCCAATTGGCGGATGCCTCCGCGCAAACCCCTCTACGGTGTGAGACGTGAGCAGCAGCGGCCTCATCTACGCAGTCATCGTCGGGGCCTGGGCCGCCTACTTGGTGCCGATGTGGCTCCGCAGGCAGGACGAGCTCAACGAAGCCCGTCCGACGGAACGCTTCAGCACCGCCATCCGGCTGCTGTCCGGACGGGCGGCGATGGAGCGCCGGTATGCCAAGGAGCTGCGGGAGCGCACCGCCGAGGAGGCGGAGCCCGACGCCGACCCGGACGTCGCCACGGACCGAATGGTCTCCGTGGACGTCCGGGCCTTCGCCGCGCCCGAGGCGCGCGCCGAGGCCCGGGCGCACGACCCGGTGCGCGCGCCCGAGCGCGCCGCCGGGGAGCGACCCGCACCGGCACCCGCCCGGCGCGCACGTTCGCGCCAGGGCGGAACGGACGCCGAGCGCGTCCGGCGCGCCCAGCGCCTCCAGGTCCTCGCGCGCCGTCGGCGCACCACCGTCGTCCTCTTCCTGGCCTTCACCCTCGGCGCGGTCGTCGCGGCCGTCGGCGGCCTGCACTTCCTCTGGGCGCCCGCGGTTCCGGCCGTGCTGCTGAGTACGTACATCGTGCATCTGCGGGCCCAGGAGCGGCGCAGGTTCGCCTTCACCATGGACCGGCGCCGGGCCGAGGTGGCGGCGCAGCACCTGCGCGAGAACCGCCCCCGCAGGCACCAGCCGGACACGGCGGCACCCGCCGAGCCCGAAGAGGAGCCCGAGGCACGCCGCCCCGAGGTGCGCCGCCCCGAGCCGGAGCCCGCGCCCGCGGTCTCCCCGCAGGAGGCGGGCCGCCGGGCCCTGGTCGAGCAGACGGACCACGCGGAGTGGGTCGACCAGCAGCGCGAACGCGGCCGGGCCCAGGGCGACAGCTGGGAGCCGGTCCCGGTCCCGCTGCCGACCTACGTCACCGCCCCGGTCGCCCCGCGCGCCACCGGCGGCGTCGAGGTCGGCAACCCGGAGACCTGGAGCGCGGCCCGCTCCAGCGCCGCCGAGCCCACCCAGACGGGCACCTCGCACCCTGCGGCACCCCCGGTCGACCCGGCGCCGCGCCAGCGCACCAACCAGCCCCGTCGCACCCGCGACCGGGGCCGGACCCCGCTCTTCGACCAGTACGAGGACGGCGAGCGCCCCCGGGCCGCCAACGAGTGAGCCCCTCCGGGCCCGCCGCGCCGCCGCCTCGGCTGACCAGCGCGGACCGGATTTCCGAGCACCCCGTTCGGGGTGCTAGAGTTTCACTCGTTGCAAGGGCCTGTGGCGCAGTCTGGTAGCGCACCTCGTTCGCATCGAGGGGGTCTGGGGTTCAAATCCCCACAGGTCCACCGCACGCCAAAGCCCCTACCGGGTTCACTCGGTAGGGGCTTTGAGTTGTTGTACAGCAGCGAAGTGCAGCAACTGCTTCGGATCTTGCCGACCCAGGTGCTTGCCGAGCTTCCGCAGCGCCTTCCGCGTCGTCCCGGAGGGAACGTGCGTGTGGACCTTCGTGGTCACGGCGATCTCGCTGTGCCGAAGGATCTGCCGGCGATCCGGGGGCCGCGATCACTCGCGCCGAAGCGGCTCCCAAGTAAGCGACGGGGCAGGGGCTGGATCTTCCGCTCCCGTGCCGGAACGGACGGGATCCATGGGGAGCGCGGGTCGGCAGGGGTGAGTTCGGCCGGAGTCTGCCCAAGGCGGGGAATCCGCAGGTCGCGCACCTGATCACCCCTCGCCTCCAGGATCAGTGCACGGCGTCCAGGCGGGCCCGCTGGTCGTCCGTCAGGTCCAGGTCGACCGCCGCCAGGTTCTCCTTCAGCTGGGCCACCGACGACGCGCCGGCCAGCGGGATCACGGGCAGGTGGCCGCCGATCTGCCAGGCCAGGACGACCTGGTTGATGCCGGCTCCGGTCTCGGCGGCGATCTCGCGCAGGACCGCGAGCCGTGCGGGGGTGCCGGGGTGGTCGTAGCCCGCGGGGAGCGGCTTGTCCGTGCGGGTGTACGCGCCGGCGAGCAGCGGGGAGTACGCGACCAGGGTCAGTGCGGGCTCGGCGCGCAGGTAGCTGAGCATCTCGGGGCCGGCGTGGCCGAGGCTGCCGTCCTCGAAGAGCGGGCTGGGGATGTCGAACCGGGGGCGCAGGTGGCTGTGCTGGTACTGCAGGACCTCGTAGCCCGGCAGTCCGGCGGCGGCCGCGAGCGCGCGGGCGCGTTCCACCCGCCAGACGGCGTGGTTGCTGGCGCCCAGCAGCCCGACCGTTCCCTCGGCCACCAGCTCCCCGAACGCCTCGACGGTCTCACCGAGGGGGACGGTCCGGTCCTCGATGTGCGCGTAGAGCAGGTCGAGCCTCTCCACGCCGAGCCGTTCCCGGCTGCGCTCGGCGGCCTCGCGGACCGCCTTCGCCGACAGGCCCTCCGGGTTGTCGACGAACCCGGTGCCGGGCGCGAGCGGTTCGGCGCCGAGCTTGGTGGCGATGACTATCTCGTCGCCGATGCCGCGGCTGCGCCGCCACTTCCCGAGCAGCCGCTCGCTCTGGCCGCCGAGGCCGCCGTCGACCCAGTAGGCGTAGTTGTCGGAGGTGTCGATGAAGGTGCCGCCGGCCTCGACGAAGTGGTCCAGGACGGCGAACGAGGTCTTCTCGTCGGTGACCGACCCGAAGAGCATCGCGCCGAGCGCCAGGACGCTCACCTCGCGGCGGGTCGTGGGGTCGGTGCCGATGGTGCGGTACTTCATGAGTGTCCCCTCCGGTCACGGCCGCCGTCGTTCGGTGGCCGTGAGAAGGAGTGTGGAGGTTGAAGTGCACTTCAACGCAAGGAGGTTCCGGCCGTCGTTCCGTCGTGGGCATCACCTACGCTGAACGCGCTTACCCGCTCTCGGATTCTTCCGAATTCTCCGCACCCAGAGGAGCGCCCCGTGACGGTCGACAAGCCCGGGCTCCGGATCGACACCAGCAGGCCCCACCCCGCGCGCGTCTACGACTGGCTCCTGGGCGGCAAGGACAACTATCCGGTCGATCAGCAGGTGGGGGAGCAGCTGCCCGCGGAGGCGCGGGGCAACGCGGGGCGGAACCGGGCCTTCATGCACCGGGCCTCCGCCTGGCTGGCCCGCAACGGCGTCGACCAGTTCCTCGACATCGGCACCGGCATCCCCACCGAGCCCAATCTGCATCAGGTGGTCCAGGGCATCACACCGTCCGCCCGGATCGTCTACGCGGACTACGACCCGATCGTGCTGCGGCACGCGGAGGCGCTGCTGATCAGCAGGCCGGAGGGGGCCACCGACTACATCCACGCGGATGTGCGCAAGCCGGAGGCGATCGTCGAGCACGCCCGCAGGCTGCTGGACTTCGACCGGCCGATCGCGCTGTCCCTGATCGCGCTGCTGCACTTCCTGCCGGACGACGAGGACCCGTACGGCATCACCCGTGCCCTGGTCGACGCCCTGCCGCCGGGCAGTTTCCTGGTGCTCTCGCACGGCACGGCCGACCAGCACCCGGAGCTGAAGGACGAGACCGAGGCCACGTACAAGAAGGGGGCGATTCCGCTGCGGATGCGTACCCGGAGCGAGGTCGAGCCCTTCTTCGAGGGGCTGGAGCTCGTCGAGCCCGGACTGGTCTTCGCCACTCAGTGGTACCGCGAGGAGCCCGTGCCGGTGCAGGAGCGCAGCGGCTTCTACGTGGGTGTCGGCCGGGTGCGCTGAACCCGGGCCGATGAGTTCTCGGCGGTGCGGCGGTCCTGCTTTCCAGGTGGATGAGCGGGAAGGTGGACCGATGACCGATCTGAACGATGTCCTGAAGAAGCATGTCGGTGACGGGGCGGCGCCCGGGGCCGTGGGGCTGGTGGCCCGGGGGGACCGGGCCGAGGTGGTGGCCGTCGGGTCGGCCGACGTGGAGGGGGCGGTCCCGATGGGCCGGGACTCGATCTTCCGCATCGCGTCGATGACCAAGCCCGTCACCGCCGCCGCCGTCATGATGCTGGTCGAGGACGGCCGGATCGCACTGAACGAGCCGGTCCGGCAGTGGCTGCCGGAGCTGGCGGCACCGATGGTGGTCCGTACGCCGGCCTCCCCGGCCGACGACGTGGTTCCCGCCGACCGGGTCATCACGGTGGAGGACCTGCTCACCTTCCGGGCCGGGTACGGCTTCCCGTCCGACTTCTCGCTGCCCGCGGTCCGGCTGCTGTTCAGCGAGCTGAAGCAGGGGCCGCCGCAACCGCAGCTCGTCCCGGCGCCGGACGCGTGGATGGACGCGCTGTCCCGTATCCCGCTGCTCCACCAGCCGGGCGAGGAATGGCTGTACAACACCTGCTCCGACATTCTCGGGGTGCTGATCGCCCGGGTCTCGGACCGGTCGCTGCCCGAGTTCCTGGCGGAGCGGCTGTTCGAGCCGCTGGGCATGACCGACACCGGATTCGCCGTTCCGGCGGCGAAGGCCGACCGGTTCGCCGGTTACTACCGGGCCGATCCGGAGGGTGGCGGGCTCCTGTTGGTCGATGCCCCGGACGGGCAGTGGGCCCGCGTGCCCGCGTTTCCGTCCGGCGCCGGCGGGCTGGTCTCGACCGCCGACGACTGGTACGCCTTCGCCCGGATGCTGCTCGCCGGGGGAGACGGGGGTAGCGGGGACGGGCGCCGGGTGCTGTCGGAGGAATCGGTGCGGCTGATGACCACCGACCATCTGACGCAGGCGCAGCGCGACAGCGGCAGGCTGTTCCTGGAGGGCCAGGGCTGGGGCTACGGAGGGTCGGTGGACGTCGAGGCCATCGACCCCTGGAACGTTCCGGGGCGCTACGGCTGGGTGGGCGGCACGGGAACGGCGGGACACCTCACGCCCGCCACCGGCGCCGTCTCCATTCTGCTGACCCAGCTGGAGATGGCCGGACCGACTCCGCCCCCGCTGATGCGGGAGTTCTGGCGGTACGCCGCCGGCGCCTGACGGCCGGGCGGTACGGCCGTTGTCGGCGGCACGGCCGCTACCGCAGCGGCTTCGCGAAGCAGCGGCTGCTCTCGTACATGCGGTAGTGGCCGAACTTCTCGCACGGGGCGTAGCCACTGGAGGCGTAGAGCGCGATCGCCTCGGGCTGCCGGTCCCCGGTCTCCAGCACCATGCGGATACGGCCCGCCGCCCGCGCGTCCTCCTCCAGGGCGGCCAGGATGCGGCGGGCCAGCCCCGTGCCCCGGCCCTCGGGTATCACGAACATCCGCTTGAGCTCGGCGTCGCCGTCCGAGTAGCCCTCGTCGTTACGGTCCTGGGTGCGCCAGCCGCCGGTGGCGACGGGGCGGTCCCGCTCGTCGTAGGCGAGCAGATACAGACCGTGGGGCGGCTCGAACATCGAGGGGTCCAGCGGTGTGACATCGCCCTCGTCCCCGTACCGCTCGGCGTATTCGAGCTGCACCTGGTCGTTGAGTTTGACGGCGTCGGGGTGGTCGAAGGACCGAGGGTGGATATTCATGCGGATTAGCGTACATGTATGCGTGAGATGAATGTCGGTATCGTGCCTGGATGCTGACTGTCACCTCCGTCAATGTCAACGGGCTCCGTGCCGCCGCCAAGAAGGGCTTCGTCGAGTGGCTGGCCCGGACTGAAGCCGATGTGATCTGCCTCCAGGAGGTGCGGGCCGAGCCGCAGCAACTGCCCGAGGAGGTGCGTGAGCCGGCCGGCTGGCACACCGTGCACGCACCGGCCGCCGCCAAGGGGCGGGCCGGTGTCTCCCTCTACACGCGGCGTGCGCCGGAGCGCGTGCAGATCGGGTTCGGCGGGTTCGGGGACGCCGGGAGCGAGGAGTTCGACGCGAGCGGGCGCTATGCCGAGATCGATCTGCCGGGCGTCACGGTCGCGAGCCTGTATCTGCCCTCCGGTGAGGTCGGCACCGAGAAGCAGGACGAGAAGGAGCGGTTCATGGCCGCGTTCCTCCCGTATCTGAAGGGGCTGCGGAAGCGGGCCGCGGACAGTGGCCGCGAGGTGGTGGTCTGCGGTGACTGGAACATCGCCCACCAGGAGGCGGACCTCAAGAACTGGAAGGGCAACAAGAAGAACTCCGGCTTCCTCCCCGAGGAGCGGGAGTGGCTGACCCGGGTCTTCGGCGAGGCCGAGTACGTCGATGTCGTACGGGCGCTGCACCCCGACGAGGAGGGGCCGTACTCGTGGTGGTCCTACCGCGGGCGGGCCTTCGACAACGACACCGGCTGGCGCATCGACTACCAGGTGGCGACGCCCGGACTGGCCGGGCGCGCGGTGAAGGGCTGGGTCGAGCGGGCCGCGACGCACGCCGAGCGCTGGAGCGACCACGCGCCGGTGACGGTGGTCTTCGAACAGTAGAGCGTGCGAACGGAGAGAGTGCGGGGCGGCCCGGTCCGGGAAGCATTCCGGCGTGCGAACGGGAATGCCGGACCGGCGGCCGCCGTCGCGTGACCGCCCGTCAGGGGGTGGGGTCCCGCGGCGGTTCGCCGGTGCTCTCGCGGCGCAGTCGCCGGTCCAGCGCCATGGACAGCTCGGCGTCCATCACCGCGCGGGCCAGCGGCCGGAGCTGGGGCGGTTCGGCCTCGTCGCCGTGGCCGCCCTGGTTCTCCAGGACGCCCACGAAGAGTTCGGCGAGCGCGTCGGCGTGCTCGCGAACGCGGTGGCCGGCCGCCAGCACCGTGGCGAGCGGCACCCCTTCGCGCACCAGCTCGGAGGACACCTCCAGCAGGCGGCGGCTGATGTGGACGATCTCGTCGCCGTCGGTGGCGAGATAGCCCAGTTCGAGAGCGGCGGCCAGGTTCTCCGGGGTGGTCTCGCCCTCGAAGTAGTCCGCGAGCTGCTCGGGGGTGAGGCGCACCGGCGTCTCCTCGGTCGGCTCGCCCAGGCCCAGCACCTCGGCGACATCGCGGCCGCTCTCGAAGGTGCGGGCGAGATCGGCGATGCCGGTGAGGGTGTGGCCGCGTTCCAGCAGGCCCGTGATGGTGCGCAGCCGGGCCAGGTGGTGGTCGTCGTACCAGGCGATGCGCCCCTCGCGGCGGGGCGGCGAGATCAGTCCGCGCTCCCGGTAGAAGCGCACGGTCCGCACCGGGATGCCGGCCTCCTTGGCCAGCTCCTCCATGCGGTATTCGCGGTGCTCGCGTCCTTCAGCCACACCCGCACCCTACCGGCCTCCTCCGTGGGGGAGGCCGGTAGTTGTACCGCCGGTAACTTTCCCTCTCCGTACCCCTACCCATCGGTACGGAGCTGCTCTACTCTCCCAACAATGCCAGTGATTGCTGGCAGAGTCGTGTGACGTACCGCGGGAGGCGGCAACATGGCCCAGCACGAGCACGTACGAGTGGCGGTGATCGGATCCGGATTCGGGGGCCTCGGGGCCGCGGTCCGGCTGCGCCGCGAAGGCATCACGGACTTCGTCGTCCTGGAGCGGGCCGATTCCGTCGGCGGCACCTGGCGCGACAACAGCTATCCGGGCTGCGCCTGCGACGTACCGTCCCACCTCTACTCGTTCTCGTTCGCGCCCAACCCCGAGTGGCCGCGCACCTTCTCCGGGCAGCAGCACATCCGCGCCTACCTGGAGCATGTCGCGGACACCTTCGGGCTGCGCCCGCACCTGCGCCTCGGCCATGAAGTGACGATCACGCGCTGGGACCGCGAGGAGCTGCACTGGGTCATCGAGACGGCGAACGGGGCCGGTTTCACCGCCGATGTCGTGGTCTCCGCGAGCGGCCCGCTCTCCGACCCGAAGACGCCGGACATCCCCGGTCTCGCCGACTTCCCCGGCAAGGTCTTCCACTCGGCCCGCTGGGACCACGACGCCGATCTGGCCGGCAAGCGCGTCGCCGTGATCGGCACCGGCGCCTCCGCCATCCAGATCGTGCCCGCCATCCAGCCGGAGGTCGGCAGCCTGACGCTCTTCCAGCGCACCCCGCCCTGGGTCATGCCGCGCATGGACCGGAAGATCAGCGGCGCCGAGCGCTGGCTGCACCGCGCCCTGCCGGTCACCGGCACGGCCCGCCGCGGACTGCTCTGGGGCATACGGGAGTTGCAGGTCAGCGCCTTCACCAAGCACCCCGGCGAGCTGGGCCTGGTCGAGAAGATAGCCAAGGCCAACATGGCGCGGGCGATCAAGGACCCGGAGCTGCGGGCCAAGCTGACCCCCTCGTACCGCATCGGCTGCAAGCGCATCCTGCTCTCCAGCGCCTACTACCCGGCGCTCGCGAAGCCCAACGTGGACGTGGTCGCCTCCGGTCTGGCCGAGGTGCGCGGCTCCACGCTCGTCGCCTCCGACGGTACGGAGACCGAGGTCGACGCGATCATCTTCGGCACCGGTTTCCACGTCACCGACATGCCGATCGCCGAGCGCGTGGTGGGCGCGGACGGCATCACGCTCGCCGAGTCCTGGAAGGACGGCATGCAGGCGCTGCGCGGCGCCAGCGCCGCCGGCTTCCCCAACTTCATGACGGTCATCGGCCCCAACACCGGGCTCGGGAACTCCTCGATGATCCTGATGATCGAGTCCCAGCTGAACTACATGGCCGACTACCTGCGCCAGCTGAACGTGCTGGGCGGCCGCGTCGCGCTCGACGCGCGCACCTCGGCGGTCGGGTCCTGGAACCGCCGCGTCCAGGAGCGGATGAAGCGCACCGTGTGGAACACCGGCGGCTGCAACAGCTGGTACCTGGACGCCAACGGGCGCAACACCACGGTCTGGCCGGGCACCACCGCCGATTTCCGCAGGGCGACACGGGCCGTCGACCTCTCGGAGTACGAGGTCGTGCGGATACCGAAGCAGGCCACCGCCGCGAAGGAACCGGCGGCCGGGAAGGCCGTCGCAGAGGAGGTCGTGGGATGAGCTGGCTGCTGCGGCGCGACGGCGCCCCGCCGGTCCCCGCGCGCGAACTCACGGTGCGCTCCGCCGACGGCGCCCGCATCCACGTCGAGGTGCACGGGCGGGACGGCGCTCCCGCCGTGGTCCTCGCGCACGGCTGGACGTGCAGCACCCGCTTCTGGGACGCGCAGATCAGGGACCTCGCGGTGGACCACCGGGTCGTCGTCTACGACCAGCGGGGCCACGGCGGTTCGCCCGCGGTCGCCCCCGGCGGATACAGCACCGACGCCCTCGCCGACGACCTGGAAGCGGTGCTGGCCGCCACCCTGGAACCGGGTGAGAAGGCCGTGCTCGGCGGGCACTCCATGGGCGGCATGACGATCATGGCTGCAGCCCGGCGGGCCGGGCTGCGCGAGCACGCGGCCGCCGTACTGCTGTGCAGCACCGGGAGTTCGCGGCTGCCCGCCGAGTCGGTGGTGGTACCGACGCGGGCCGGGTCGGTGCGGACCCGGATGACCCGGGCGGTCCTCGTGGCGTCGGCCCCGCTGGGACCGGTCACGCCGATTACCCGGCGGGTGCTCAAGTACGCCACGATGGGAGCGGGGTCGGCTCCGGAGCGGGTCGAGACCTGTGCCCGGATCGTGCACGCCTGCCCGAGGAAGGCCAGGGCCGCCTGGGGACGGGTTCTCGCGGACCTCGATCTCGACGCTGGCGTACGGGAGTTGCGGGTGCCCACGGCGGTGGTCGCGGGCACGGCGGACCGGCTCACCCCGATCGGGCACGCCCGGTCCATAGCGGCCGCGCTGCCCGAGGGCCTGGGGCTCACCGAACTGACGGGCCAGGGCCACATGACACCGGTGGAGGCGCCGGAGGCGGTCACGGCGAAGATCCGGGAGCTGGTCACCGCGTACCTCCCGGTAGGCGCGAGCGCGGGTACGGGTACGGGTACGGGTACGGACGGCACGGGTACGGCCGAGAAGGAGGAGGTCGCATGAGCGGCAGGCGGAGTCTCGAAGGACAGGTCGTCGTCGTCACGGGCGCGGCGCGCGGCGTGGGTGAACTGCTGGCCCGCAAGCTCTCGGCGCGCGGCGCGAAGCTCGCGCTGGTCGGCCTGGAGCCGGACGAGCTGAAGAAGGTCTCCGAGCGGCTGCACTCGGAGAGCGACCACTGGTTCGCGGACGTCACCGACCACGAGGCGATGGCGCGGGTCGCCCAGGAGGTCAAGGCGCGGTTCGGGAAGATCGACGTCGTCGTCGCCAACGCCGGGGTCGCGGCGGGCGGACCGTTCGTCGACTCGGACCCGGAGGCGTGGCGTCGGGTCATCGAGGTCAACCTGATAGGCGGCGCGGTGACCGGGCGGGCGTTCCTGCCGGTGCTGATGGAGAGCCGCGGCTACTTCCTCCAGATCGCCTCGCTCGCGGCCATGACGCCGGCGCCGATGATGACCGCGTACTGCGCGTCCAAGTCGGGCGTGGAGGCGTTCGCGCACAGCCTGCGGGCCGAGGTCGCCCACCGGGGCGTGAAGGTCGGGGTCGGCTACCTGTCCTGGACCGACACCGACATGGTGCGGGGCGCCGACCAGGACGACGTGATGCGGGAACTGCGCCAGCGGCTGCCCTGGCCGGCCAACCGCACGTACCCGCTGGGCCCCGCCGTCGACCGGATCGTCGCCGGTGTCGAGCGCCGGTCCCCACACGTGTACGCCCAGTGGTGGCTGCGCGGGATGCAGTCGGTGCGGGGCTACCTGCCCTCGCTGATCGGTGTCGTCGGCCAGCGGGAGGTCCGCAGGTTCGGCTCGCGGCTGGACAGCGTGAGCAAGGGGCTCGTGGGCGCCGGGGGCGCCGCTGACCAGGACGCGAGGGCGGCGGCTACGCAGCGTAAGTGATCGACATGCGGTGGGTGCCGGCTCCTGCGACGCTGAACGAGGTCCTCACGGACCGCCCCCAAGCATCCACTAGGAGTGAACAGCATGGGTATCGCAGACCAGTTCAAGGACAAGGCGCAGGCCCTCGCCGACCAGGCGAAGAAGGCCGGCGAGGGCCGCACGGAAGGCCAGGAGCGGACGCGCACCGAAGGCCAGGAGCGGACGCGCACCGAAGGCCGGGAGCGGATGCAGAACGTGTCCGAGCGGGCCTCGAAGACGTCGCAGCAGGGCCGTGACAAGGCCCGGGGCGCTGCGGACGAGCTCCGCGAGCGCCGCGAGCGCTGACCGGCGATCGCGACACCGCGCATTGTCTGTGAGGGGCGCGCCCGGATCTCCGGGTGCGCCCCTTTCGCGCGGCGCGGGCCGGGGCCTTCGGTGGTGCCGGTCTCAGTTCTCGGGAGCCGGACGCACCAGATCGCCCGGGTCGGTGTTCGCCCCGCACAGCACCACGGCGATCCGCTCGCCGTCGCGCGGCCGGTAGCCGCCGCCCGGCTCCGCCGGCCCGTCCGGAAGGTCCGGTGCGGTGAGCGCGGCCAGCGCGGTGGCGGCCGCGTGCTCGACGGCGACGCGGCGGTGGTCCCACAACGCCTGGCGGGCGCGGGCGATCTCGCCGTCCGGCACCAGGACGGAGCGGACGTCGTTCTCGCGGGCGGCGTGCAGGGCCAGGGTGGTGGCCCGTCGGGCGCCGAGGGCGTCGATGGCGATCGAGTCGACGGGGACGTCGACCGGCCGGCCGGCTTCCAGCGCGGCGTTCAGCGCCCGGCAGTTCTCCGGTTCGACGGCGACCGTGCGGACCTTGTGGTGCCGGGCGGCGGTGGCGACACCGGCGAACAGGCCGCCGCCGCCGACCGAGACCACCACGGTGTCCAGGCCAGGGATACGGGCGTGGATCTCCTCCAGCAGGGTGCCGGCCCCGGCGGCGATCAACGGGTGGTCGTAGGCGTGCGCGGCGAGCGCGCCGGACGATACGGCGAACTCCTCGCACGCTTCGAGGGCTTCGGCGTACTCCGCGCCGACGATCCGCACGTCCGCCCCGTAGCCGCGCAGCTTGGCGATCTTCACCGCCGGGGCGACGCTCGGCAGGAACACCGTGGCGCGTACGCCCTGCTGCTGGGCGGCCCACGCGCAGGCCAGCCCGGCGTTGCCACCGGAGGCGATGGTGACCCCCGCGTCCGGCAGGGTGCCTGCCTCGCGGTGGGCCTGGATGAAGTTCTGCGCGCCGCGCGCCTTGAAGGAGCCGGTGTACTGCATGAACTCCAGGGCGAACCAGACCTCGTAGGGCTGCTCGCCCCGGCCGCCGAGGGGGCGCCCCTCGCGGATCGCTCCCGGCGCCACGGGCGCGACGGTGACCGGGCGGATGCGCCCGGCGGTCCGCTCGGTGGCGGCCTTGATGTCGTCGTACGTGAGGTCGTTGCCGAACAGGTCCGTGTCCCGGTCGCCCATGTCGTCTCACTCCCGTGGTCGCTGAATCAGTCAGCTTATGCAGCGGCCGGCTCGGAAGTGGGTCCGGCCCTGCCCGACGGCGCTCGCCGCGCTGTCACCGGCGGCCGTCGGGGGGCGCCAGATATCCTCAGCAGGGCTTGGTGGAGCCGAATTCGTCGAGGTTCCTGTCATAGATCCAGCCGCTGTACTCCCGGCCGTCGAAGCGGTTGTACGCCCGGACGTGACTCCAGGTGTTCCCCGCGCTGTTGACGGTGTAGCAGTGCAGGTAGACATCGAAGTTCCAGTCGGGCCTGCCCACCACGCCACAGCCTTCGTTGGGGCCGGTCCTGACGGGAGCCCCTTCAAGCAGCTCGTAGCGCACGTGATCCACCCCCGCGTCCTTGTTGGACCAGCTGGGATGAGTGCAGGTCGCTGCCGTATTGACGTCCGCGACCGCAGCGGGCGCGAATCCGATCCCCGCCCCCAGGAACAGCAGGGACAGGCCCGTCGTCAGGCATCGGCGCATGGATTTCATATCGAATCGAACCCTTCCAGGAGGAACACTTCCCTGACCATCTGCACGCGGTCGCGCACACGCTCCCACCGAATCCCGTGTGACTGCGGAGAGTTGAGCGGAATCTGAGGTGCGGAGCACTCGTCTCCGCAGTCGTGAGACCGGCAGGAACCATGCGTGACCGATCAAGGGAATCCTGAGCCTGCCTTCCCGCGCGCCCGCCGTCAGCGGTGCTTGATGTTGACGACCAGAGCCCTGGCGACGGCCGTCGGCTTCAGAAATCCCAGCGGACCGATCAGACGGGCTGCGAACAGGTACATGTGCCGCGCCATCGATGTGTCGCGCGCCGCCGCCGCGAACATCAGCCGTTCCATGGCTTTGAACGGGCGGGACTTGGCGTAGTCGGCGGCCAGCTGCTGGTGGCCGGTCAGCCTGCGCCGGTGCGTGCGCGCGTACGCGGTGAGGGATGCGTCGAGGTCTTCCCGCAGCCCGGTCGCGGCCGGGGCGACCGCCTCGGTCAGCCATTGCGCGGTCTGCAGGGCCCACCCGCATCCCACGCCCCACAGCGGGTCACTGGTCAGGGCCGCGTCGCCGATGAGCGCGACGCCCGGTGCGGTCGGCCTGCGGGTGTGGAGCGGGTAGTCGACCGTGCCGATGATCTTCGACACTCGTTCGGCGGAGTCGATGGGCGGTGCCTCGGGCAGAGCGCGGACGAATTCGAGGAAGCTGCCCTCCAGATCCTCCTTGAAGGCCGGCAGCCGCTTCTTGTCCGGGAGCACCGCGAGGACCGTCACCCCGTCGTCGTTCGGGAACGCGTACGCCATGTCGGGTTCGAGGAACCAGGCCTGGCCGATCCCGCCGGGCAGTGGAAGGCCGCGGAAGTGCGCGAGATAGCCGAACCGCCCGTTCTCGTACTGCTTGGTGGGCATCTCGGCGAACTTCGCCACCGCCGAGTCCTTGCCATCGGCGCCGACCACGAGGCGGGCCCGGATCTCGCGCTCGCCCTCCGGCGTCGACGCCCGCACCCCCACGGTTCGCCCGGCCTCCCGGACCAGCCCGGTCACGCGGTGACCGAGGAGCAGATCGACACCGGGGGTCTCCACCGCACGGGCCCTGATCAACGGGTCGAGAGTGCTGCGCCGGACGTTGTACCCGTGCGGCAGGTCGGGGCCGTCCGATGGGGCATTCGGCTCGATCCATCCCCAACGGGTATGCCAGCGGGCGTCGTTGCGGACGGCCCCCGCCTCTTCAAGAGCCGGGACGAGGCCGAGCTCGTCCAGCACCGGGTAGGCGTTGGCCGTGATGGAGTGGGTGCAGAGCACCTTGTACGCCTCGGGGTCCGAGCGGCGCTCCAGCAGTGCGACGCGGACGCCGCGTCGAGCGAGCAGGATCGCGGCGGTGCTGCCGGCGAGGCCGGATCCGCTGATGACGACGTCGTAGTCGGGTTCCGCGCTCTCGGGCTTGGTCAGGTTGTCAGGCACATGGCCGATAGTGTCCTGTTCCCCGGCCTTTCGACCAGGGAACGCGGAAGCCCGTGGGGCACGGGCTTCCCGGGGTCAGGACGCCTTGACGGCCTCGACGAACGGCGTCCACGCGGACGCGGGGATGACGAGCACGGGTCCTTCGGGGCGCTTGGAGTCGCGGACGGGGACGAGGTCTTGATGGCCGTCCGCGACTTCGACGCAGTTGCCGCCCGAGGTGTTGCTGTGGCTGCTCTTGCGCCAGCGGGCGAACTCCTGGGCGACTTCGAGGCAGTTGCCACCATCGCCATTGCTGTGGCTGCTCTTGCGCCAGGTGGCAGCGCTGAGATCAAGAACGATGCTGGCCATTCCGGTACTCCTCAGCCACCTTCTCGATCAGTTCGAGGGACGCCTCTGGCGGCAAGGCGGCGGCCCTGAGCCGATCGTATGCCTTGCGGTAGCGCATGACGATGGACGGATCGTCGATGGTCTGTCCGTGGTACGAGCCCTCGGTGTAGAGCAGCGGTGGCTCGTTGTCGAAGTCCATGAGAAAGAGCGGCAGCTCTGTAAGCGCCCGGGTCGGGCCGTTCCACGGAAGGATTTGTGCAACGACGCGGCGGCGCCGTACCAGGGTGGTGATGTGTTCCAACTGCTCGGCCATCTCCACAGGCGGGATGATGGAATGGCGGATCAGGGCCTCGTGCAGGATCACCCAATACTCGGGCTTCTTGGGGTTGTCGAAGAGCCGGGCTCGTTGCAGTCGAGCGTCGATCTTGGCTTCGACCTCCTCCGGCGTGTCCAAAGTGTGCGCGGAGCGGATGACGGCGTCGGCGTACGACCTGGTCTGAAGTAGCCCCGGGATCAGCGTGCCGGACCACTCGGCGATGGCCCGGGCCCGCGTCTCCGCCTCCACGACCCCAGCGAAGTACGAGGAGTGGGCGCCCTGCTTGGCCTTCCGCACGTCCCCGCACCGCCGGCCGAAGAACCCGTCCGTCCCCAGCACCCGGTCCACGTGCTGGGCCAGATCTTCGGGCATCCGGCGGTGGCCGTGCTCGATCTCGCTCAGGTACGTGATGCCGTAGAAGCTGCCGTCCACCAGCTTCTCCAGGGTCAGGCCCGCCTCCTCCCGCTTGAAGCGGAGTTCCTTGCCGTAGAACTGGGGGACGCCCGCCGAGCCGTCGATCTCCTTGCGTGTGGCCACTGTTGACCGCCTTTCGCGCTGTGCGTTGTGGAGCGGGAAGTCCTTTCACGGTAGAGGCCGGTGCGGCAGCGTGTGAGGGGTTCGTCACAGTCGGCAACGAAAGGTGGACTTCCCCCCATGGACGACATCTACGGCTTCACCGGCCACGACATCGGTCCGGACATCGACGAGCTCCGTGCCGTGCTCGCCGCGCACGGCATCACCCTGCCCTCGCTCGGTGTCGATCCGCTGACCCTCGCCGCGAGGTCGACCCGGCCGCCGCTGGTCTCGCTCGGGAACTGCAATGTGGCGACCGCGCGCCGGATGGCCGAGGTGTTGCGTTCGGCGGCCGGGGGATGAGCCCGTTGCCGATCGCGGTGGACCTGCTCGCCGTGCCGAAGGCCGTACCGGAGATGCGGCGCACCCTGCGGGAGCGGTGCGGGGGTGTGGACTCGCCCGATCTGCTGCTCTGCGTCAGCGAGTTGCTGACCAATGTGATCGTGCATCTCGGGGAGGGGACGCCGGTCACGCTCCGGGTCAGCGGTACGCGTACCGGCAGGGTCAGGGTCGAGCTGAGCGATCCCGAGCCGTGTGCCTGGCCCGCGCTGCGTACCGCGTCCGGCGGTGACGAGTCGGGGCGGGGGCTGGTGCTCGTTGACGCGTTGGCGCTGCGGTGGGGGATCGAGCAGCGGCCGTACGGGAAGACGGTCTGGTGCGAGCTGCGGGCCCCCGGCCCGCTCCTCGCCGAGGGGCGGACCGGTGAAGGGGGTCAGCGCAGGGTGAGCGGGGTCTCGGAGTCGACGCGGGTCAGCTTCTCCGGGTTGCGTACGTAGTAGAGGCCGGTGATGTGGGCATCCTCGATCCGGAACGCCACGACGCCGTCGATCTCGCCGTCCAGGCGCAGCAGGAACGCCGGGTTGCCGTTGGCCAGGGTGGGGCTGATGGTGATCGTGGCGGTGTTCTTGCCGGTTCCTCCGACGAGGTAGCGGGCCACCTTGTCGGCGCCGATGATCGGCCGCCGCGCGGCCTGCTTGATGCCGCCGCCGTCGCCGAGGAGGACCACGTCGGGGGCGAGCACGTCGAGGAGGCCCTGGAGGTCCCCGGTCTCCAGGGCGCGCCGGAACGAATCCACCGCCGCCCGGGACACGCTCGCCGAGACCGCCGCACGGGGGCGGCGGGCGTCGACGTGGCGGCGGGCACGGTGCGCGATCTGGCGGACGGCCGCGGGGGTCTTCTCGACGGCGGCGGCGATCTCGTCGTAGTCGACGGCGAAGACCTCGCGCAGCACGAAGACGGCGCGCTCCGTCGGCGACAGGGTTTCCAGGACGAGCATCAAGGCCATCGACACGCTCTCGGCGAGTTCGACGTCCTCGGCCACGTCCGGCGCGGTGAGCACCGGTTCGGGAAGCCAGGGGCCGACGTACGCCTCCTTGCGGCGCGACAGCGTGCGCAGCCGGTTGAGCGACTGCCGGGTGGTGATCCGGACCAGGTAGGCGCGCTGGTCCTGCACCTTTTCCTGGTCGACCCCGACCCATCGCAGCCAGGTCTCCTGGAGGACGTCCTCCGCGTCGGCCGCCGATCCGAGCATTTCGTAGGCGACGGTGAAGAGCAGGTTGCGATGGGCGACGAAGGACTCGGTCGCCGGGTCGGTGGTGGCGTGGTCGTCGTTCACTTCATGCCTCTCTTCGGCTCCCGGTCTTCAGGCCGTTCGCCCGGCGGTGGCCGGTGCCTTGCCCGGTTCGGGGCGCGGGCCGCTCCTGCGTGCCTCGTTCACCAGCTGCTTGACGGTGGCCCTGCAGACGATCTCCTTGAGCTTCGCACCGGGGCGGCCACCGAGGTACAGCGGGTTCGCGCGGTCGTCCATCGAGGCGAACTGGAAGAACCCGGTGCCGCGGCCCAGGCTCATGCACTGGCCGGCGAACCGCACCTTGAGGGGCGCGGGTTGCTCGCCCGCGATCCGGCTGAGCACCGTGCGGGCGGCGCGCGAGCCCAGCTGGCCCGCGGCCTGGCAGCTCATCCGGAACGGTGCGTCGGCCGGTGCCGCCGCGTCCCCGGCCGCGACGATGCGCGGGTCGTCCACGCTCGTCAGGGTCTCGTCGGTGCGCAGGCGGCCCACGGCGTCGGTGCTCAGCCCGCTGCGGGCGGCCAGGTCCGGCACGCTGAATCCGGCGGCCCAGACGGTGACCCGGCTGGGGAGTTCGCGGCCGTCGTCGAGCCGTACGGCATCACGGGTCACGGCGGCCACCCGCGCGCCGGGGCCCTCGATCACGGTCACACCGAGTGCGGCGAGGGTCCGGGCGACCGAGCGGCGGCCCCGGGGGTGCAGATACGGGCCGAGCACCTCGCCGCAGACCAGGGTCACCGCCCGTCCCTCCTCCGCCAGTTCGGCGGCGGTCTCGATGCCGGTCGGGCCCGATCCGACCACGGTCACCGGGGCCGTCGCGGGTGCCGCGTCGACCAGCGGGCGCAGCCTCCGCGCCTCCTCCAGGGTGGCGATCGGGTGGGCGAACTCCGCCGCGCCGGGCACGTCCGGTTCGGCGCTGCCGCTGCCCACCGCGTAGATCAGGTAGTCGTAGCCGACCGTGGAGCCGCCCGTCAGTTCCACACCGCGCCCGGCCGCGTCGATCGTCGCCACGCTGTCGACCACCAGCCGGATGTTCCCGGCCAGGACCTCCCCGTAGTCGACGACGGCGTCATTGCTGCCGCCGACCAGCTGGTGGAGGCGGATGCGCTCGACGAAGTCGGGGCGCGGGTTGATCAGCGTCACGGTCACGTCGGCCTGCTGGGCCAGCCGGTTGGCGGCGGTGACGCCCGCGTAACCTCCGCCGATCACGACCACGCCGGTGTTCTTGTTCATGGTGTGTCTCCGTCCGTTCCGTTGCCTGCTTTCGGCATCAAGACACCGGACGGAGAGGAGCTGTGACAGGGCGTGAGCCAGATCACGCCCGACTCGGTGACAGGGGCGGACGCCGCCGGTCCGGGATCCGCTGCAACCGGGTCAGCACGTGGCTAAATCACCAAACAGACAGGTCCTGTCCGTTTGCGTAGATCAGATGTCCACCACGGACGTCCGTCGGGAAGATCCCGCCCAGGGAGAGCCCGTTGCCCGTGCCGCCTCGCGCCCACGGCGAGTCGTGGTAGCCGACCGCGTTGACCACACGAACCTTGAAGTCGACGTTGTTGGGGGTGTACCCGTTGACCCAGAGGTTGTCAGCAGTGGCGTGGAGCGCAACCCAGTCGCCGCTGTACCACTTGGACCCCGTGTAGCTGATAGTGCATGAAAGGTCTCCCCCTACCCACACTTCTTGGGGGCAGGGCTGCGATTCGGCCCCCTGGATCCCCGTCGGCGAGGCTGTCGCTTGGCCTGCCAGGGGCAGCGCCAGCATGGCGAGTGCGACAAGGGGGATCACGGACTTTCTCACTGTTTCACCCATCTGTTGGTGCCGGTTGTACCGGCGGGCGCGCATCATCCTGACCTTGTGCGCCGGGTGGCAGCGAAGAGAATCGGTGTTTGGCCCGAAACCGCCAAGTATTGGCTGTCGCAGGGTGGTTGACGTGAAAACGGTCGTGTGCCGGATGTGGTCCATGGGCGAGCACTCGTGCGCGCCGGCCCCGCACTCCGAGGAGTCCGCCGACCCGGGCGCCCGCCGCGGACGGTCCGCTACCGCGGCGGCAACGGCGGCCGTCGCCGGTCCGGGACGTCGTCGTACGTCGGTGGGGTGGCCGCCGGCTGGGCGGCCAGCAGGTCCAGGGCCACCCGTACCGCGTCATCGAGTACCGCGTACCGTCCCTCCGCCCAGTCGAGGGGGGTGCGCAGTGCCTCCAGGTCCGGTTCGACGCCGTGGTTCTCGACCGACCAGCCGTAGGTGTCGAACCACGCCGCGTTCATCGGCACCGTGATGACCGTGCCGTCGCCCAGCCGGGTCCGGCCGGTCATGCCGACCACGCCGCCCCAGGTCCGCTGGCCCACCACCGGGCCGAGCTTCAGCAGGCGGAACGCGGCGGTGATCATGTCGCCGTCGGAGGATGTCGCCTCGTCGGCCAGGGCGACCACCGGCCCCCGGGGCGCGTTGGAGGCGTAACTGACCGGCTGGGCGTTGCGGGTCAGGTCCCAGCCGAGGATCGTGCGGGTCAGCTTCTCGACCACCAGCTCGCTGATGTGACCGCCCGCGTTGCCGCGCACGTCGACGATGAGAGCCGGCCGGGACACCTCTAGGCGCAGGTCCCGGTTGAACTGGGCCCAGCCCGATCCGCCCATGTCGGGGATGTGCAGATAGCCGCACTTGCCGCCGCTCAACTCCCGTACGACTTCCCGGCGTTTGGCCACCCAGTCCTGGTAGCGCAGCGGCCGTTCGTCGACCAGCGGTACGACGGCGACGCGGCGGGGGCGGCCCTCGTCCCCGGCCGGGCGGAAGGTCAGCTCGACGGTGGTGCCGCCCGCCGCCGTGAGGAGCGGGTAGGGGCCGGTCACCGGATCGACCGGGCGGCCGTCGACATGGGTGAGTACCGCGCCCTCCCGGACGCCCGTACCGGCCAGCGGGGAACGGGCCTTGGAGTCGGAGGAGTCGCCCGGCAGGATGCGCCGGACCATCCACTCGCCGTCCCGGCACACCAGGTTCGCGCCGAGCAGGCCGATCGCCCGCTGGTAGTGCGGCGGGCCCTCGTTGCGGCGGGCCGGGGTCACGTACGCGTGCGAGGTGCCCAGTTCGCCCAGGACCTCGCGCATCAGATCGGCGAACTCGTCGGGGGAGGCGACCCGTTCGACCAGCGGGCGGTACTGGTCGAGCACCGCCGTCCAGTCGATGCCGCACATGTCCGGCTCCCAGAAGTAGGAGCGGATGATGCGGCCGCCCTCCTCGTACGCCTGCCGCCACTCCGCCGCCGGGTCGACCTCGTGCAGAATGCGGCGCAGGTCCAGGTAGACGGTGGTGTCGCTGTCGCCGGTCTCGGTGGCGGGTACGGCGCGCAGCTCGCCCTCGTCCATGACGACCAGCCGGGTCGCGTCGCCGCTGACCGCGAACCAGTCGAGATGGGCGACCAGTTCGGTCTTCCGGGCCTTGGTGATGTTGAAGTGTTCGAGGGTGGGGCGGCCCGACATGTCCGCCGGGTTGGCGAAGGTCTCGCCGAGCGCGCCGGAGATCGGCCAGCGCAGCCAGACCAGCCCGCCGCCGCTCACCGGGTGCAGGGCCGAGTACTTGGACGCGGAGACCGGGAAGGGTGTCACCCGGCTCTCCAGGCCTTCGAACTCCACGGTGACCGTCGACGGGCCCTCGCCCGTGCCGAGGTCGGCGGTGTCGTCGGCCGGGTCGAGACCGCCCGCCGCCGGGCGGCCCTCGGGGGAGAGGGCGAAGGGGGAGGGGGTGGCGGAGGAGAGCGGCACCAGGTACGGGCGGCAGCCCAGCGGGAAGGAGAGATCGCCGGTGTGGACGTCGTACACAGGGTCGAAGCCGCGCCAGGAGAGGAAGGCGAGATAGCGGCCGTCGCCGGTGAAGACGGGGTTCTCGTCCTCGAAGCGGCCGTTGGTGACATCGACGATCACGGGCGCTCCGGTGCCCAGGATGCGGGCCAGCTTGATCTGGCGCAGCGAGCGGCCGATCCCGGGGTGCGACCAGGTCAGCCAGGCGCCGTCCGGGGAGAACGCCAGATCGCGGACCGGGCCGTTGATCGAGCGGATCAGCTCGGTGGGTGCGGTGGTGGGGATCTCCTCGTCCGTGTCCAGGAGCAGCAGCCGCCCGTCGTTCGTCGCGATGGCGAGGCGTTCGCCGTCCGGGTCGGCGATCAGCTCCTGCACCCTGCCGAGCTGCCCGGAGGCCAGCCGGCGCGGCTCACGGTCGCCGCTGGCGCGCGGCAGGTAGGCGATCTCGATCGCGTCCTCGCCGTCGGCGTCGGTGACGTAGGCGACCTGGCCGCCGCTGCCGAGCATCTCGGGCAGCCGGACCCGGACGCCGGGGGTGTCGGCGATGGTGCGGGCGGGGCCGTCGCGGTGGGTGAGCCAGTACAGGCTGCCGCGTACGGTGACCGCGCTGGCCCGGCCCGTCTCGTCCACGGAGAGCGAGTCGACGTTGCTGGCGGCCGGGACCTGGTGGACACGCCGTCCGGTGCGCGGCCCGCCGAGCCGGACCTCCAGCTTGCGCGGCACCGCGTCCGGCGAGGCCAGGTCGTCCACCAGCCACAGATCGCCCGCGCACTGGTAGACGACCCGGTGCCCGTCGCTGGAGGCGTGCCGGGCGTAGAAGGCGTCGTGGTCCGTGTGGCGGCGCAGGTCGCCGCCGTCGGGACGGCAGGAGTAGAGATTGCCGACGCCCTCGTGGTCGGAGAGGAACGCGATCCGGCCGCCGACGAACATCGGTGAGGCGAGATGACCGCCGATGCCCGGCAGCAGCCGCTTGCCGTGCAGCCAGAGCCGGCCGGTCGCACCGCCCCGGTACCGCTTCCAGGCGGCCGGTTCGTGCGGCGGGGTGCCGGTCAGGAGCAGGGTGCGCCGCTCGCCGTCGATGTCGGCGACCGCGATGTCGGCGACCGGGCCCCAGGGCAGCTTGCCGCCGGGGCTGCCGTCGGTGGGGACGCTGTAGGCCCAGGAGATATGCGAGAACGGCTGGTTGTGCGAGGACACGGCGAGGATGTGGGCGGCGTCCGGAGGGTCGGGGGTCCAGCCGCAGACCCGGGTGTCCGTCGAACCCCAGTAGGTGAGCCGGCGGGCCGGGCCGCCGTCCACCGGCGCGAGATGGATCTCGGGATCGAGGCTGCGCCAGGTCGTGTACGCGATGCGGCTCCCGTCGGGTGAGAAGCGCGGATGGCTGACACGGGTCCGGTCGATGGTCAGCCGCCAGGCGCGGCCGGGCCGCTCCCCCTCGGGCGCGAGGGGGGCGACCCACAGGTCGTCCTCGGCCGCGAAGCAGAGCAGATCGTCGTGGAGGTGCGGGAAACGGAGATACGCGACGTCGTCACTCACCCTCCAATGCTTTCCGTGTGGGAGGGCCCCGGCAACTCGTGGTGCGGGACGAGTTGTGGCGCGGAACACAAGCGAAACGATTTCGTTTCGCTGGGAGGGCGGGGTACCGTCGATGTGTACGAAACAGTTTCGTTCGATTGACTGGTGTGCGAGCAGCAGAGGCTCACGTACGAGCAGCAGATGCCGGCGTACGCGCACCAGAAGTGCGAGCATCCGAACAGGAGGTCGAGACATGGCGCGCACCCGGCTCACGCCCGAGCGTGAGAGCGAGCTGTACGCCGCCGTGCTCGACCTGCTCCGCGAGGTCGGTTACGACGCCCTGACCATGGACGCCGTCGCCGCTCGCACCCGTTCCAGCAAGGCCACCCTCTACCGCCAGTGGGGGAGCAAGGCCGAGCTGGTCGTCAAGGCTCTGCGGCACAACAAGCCGGTGTCCCTCGAAGAGATCGACACCGGGACGTTGCGCGGCGACTTCCTCGCCGTGCTGAACCGCAGCGACGACTGTCAGATGGAGAAGGACTCCGCGCTGATGCGGGGCCTGAGCCATGCCGTCCACGAGAATCCCGATCTGTACCAGGCCCTGCGCGACCTGCTGATCGAGCCGGAGATGACCGGTCTCGACCAGCTGCTGCGTCGAGCCGTGGACCGGGGTGAGGTGCGTCCGGACAATCCGGCGCTGAAGTACGTGCCGCACATGCTGATCGGCGCCTTCGCCGCCCGGCAGCTGGTCGAGGACCGCTCGGTCGACCAGGCGTTCCTCAACGATTACGTCGAATCCGTGGTCTTCCCCGCCCTCGGAGTCTGACTCCCCGGGCCGCCCCGCGCGGCCGGCCCCCTTCGTACGGCCCCCTCCGTACGGCTCCTCCCCGAGCCCCACCTGACACGCCGCTTTCGTCGTCGGGCCGGTTCCGCACGCCCTTTTCCACTCACGACCCGACCGGGAGTACCACTCCGTGGCCACATTCCTCTACAAGCTCGGACGGCTCGCCTTCCGGCGCCGCCGCTCTGTCGCCCTGATCTGGGTGGCACTGCTGGCACTCGCCGGATTCGGCGCGGCCTCCGCGTCCACCGCCACCTCCAGCTCCTTCTCGATCCCGGGCACGGAGGCCCAGCGCGCCTTCGACCTGCTGGAACAGCGCTTCCCCGGGGCCAGTGCCGACGGTGCGACCGCCCGGGTCGTCTTCAAGGCTCCCGACAACGAGAAGATGACCGACCCGGCGAACAAGGCCGAGGTCGGCAAGGTCATCGGCGAGCTGAAGTCGGGCTCGGACCAGATCGCCTCGGTCACCGACCCGTACACCGCCGGTGCCGTCAGCAAGAACGGCTCCACGGCGTACGTCTCGGTCTCCTACAAGGTCAACTCGATGGAGCTGACCGACGCGACCCGGGACGCCCTGGAGGACGCGGGCCACGCGGCGCAGAAGAGCGGGATGAGCGTGGAGATCGGCGGTGACGCGCTCATGGTGATCCCGGAGACCGGCGCCACCGAGATCATCGGTGTCGCCATCGCCGCGGTGGTGCTGGTCATCACCTTCGGCTCGCTGATCGCCGCCGGGCTGCCGCTGCTCACCGCCCTGATCGGGGTCGGCATCGGTGTCTCGACGATCACCGCGCTGGCGAACGTACTGGACCTGGGCTCCACCACCGCCACCCTCGCGATGATGATCGGCCTCGCGGTCGGCATCGACTACGCGCTGTTCATCGTCTCCCGCTACCGCGCCGAGCTGGCCGAGGGCCGGGAGCGCGAGGAAGCGGCCGGACGGGCCGTCGGCACGGCCGGTTCCGCGGTCGTCTTCGCCGGTCTCACCGTCGTCATCGCGCTGGTCGGCCTGGCCGTCGTGAACATCCCGATGCTGTCGAAGATGGGCTTCGCCGCGGCCGGCACCGTCGCCCTCGCCGTACTCATCGCCCTCACCCTCGTCCCGGCGCTGCTGGGCTTCGCGGGCAAGCGGGTCCTGGGACGCAAGGCGCGCAAGGCCGCCGAGGCGCCGGGCGGGGCCGAGGACAAGCCGAACATGGGCACCCGCTGGGCGCGGTTCGTGCTCCGCAAGCCGGTGTGGGTGCTGCTGGTCGGCGTCATCGGCCTCGGCACGATCGCCGTACCGGCCGCCTCCCTGGAGATGGGCCTGCCCGACGATGGCTCCCAGCCCACCAGCACCACCCAGCGGCGCGCCTACGACCTGCTCTCCGAGGGCTTCGGCCCCGGCTTCAACGGGCCGCTGATGGTCGTCGTCGACACCGCGGGCAGCTCCGACGGCAAGACCGCCGCCAAGCAGGTCACCGACGAGATCTCCGGCATCAACGGCGTCGTCGCCGTCACCCCGGCCCAGTTCAACAAGGCCGGCGACGCCGCGATGATCACCGTCGTCCCGAAGGACCGGCCGAGCTCCGTGGACACGGAGAACGTGGTCCACGCGATCCGGGACGCGGGCAAGGACATCAAGTCCGACACCGGGGCCGAGGTGCTGGTCACCGGTTCCACCGCGATGAACATCGACTTCTCGCAGAAGATGAACGACGCGCTGCTGCCGTACCTGGCGCTCGTCGTCGGACTGGCCTTCCTGCTCCTGATGGTGGTCTTCCGCTCGGTGCTGGTGCCGCTGAAGGCGGCCCTCGGCTTCCTGCTCTCGGTCGTCGCGGCCCTGGGCGCGGTCGTCGCGGTCTTCCAGTGGGGCTGGCTCGGCTCGCTCTTCGGCGTGGAGCAGACCGGTCCGATCATGTCGATGATGCCGATCTTCATGGTGGGCGTGGTCTTCGGCCTCGCGATGGACTACGAGGTCTTCCTGGTGACCCGGATGCGCGAGGCGTACGTCCACGGCGAGAAGCCCGGCCAGGCGATCGTCACCGGCTTCCGGCACGGCGCCCGGGTCGTCACGGCCGCGGCCGTGATCATGATGGCGGTCTTCTCCGGCTTCATCGGCTCCAGCGAGCAGATGGTCAAGATGATCGGCTTCTCGCTGGCCATCGCCGTCTTCTTCGACGCGTTCGTGGTCCGGATGGCGATCGTGCCCGCGGTCCTCGCCCTGCTCGGCCACCGCGCCTGGTCGCTGCCGCGCTGGCTGGACCGGATCCTGCCGAACGTGGACGTGGAGGGCGAGGGTCTGCGCGAGCAGCTCGACGAGACGCCCGGTGGTGACACCGGCGGTGACACCGGTGGTGACGCCGGCGGTGAGCGCGAGCTGACCCGGGTCTGAGCCGAGCCGTGCGGCCGCGGCCCTGACCCGGGTCCGACCCGAGCCGTGCGGCCGCGGCCACGAGCGCCTCCGGGGTCCGCGTCCGAGCGGAGCGCGGCCCCGGAAGCACCGGTTACCTGTGGGGACGGGGGACCGGGGCGATGACGGAAGCCCCCGTGCGAGTCAGTGGCACGGGGGCTTTCGCCGTGCGGGTTTCCGTCAGGCGTGCGCGGGGGGCTTGGTGCCCTTGGTGTGCGTACGGTCCAGGAAGCGGATCAGCGGCGCGCTGTCGAACTGCACCACCTCGACGCCGTCCGCCGAGTGCTTCTCCACGACCAGCTGCGTCCGTCCGCAGGGCCAGACCCGGATGCCGCCGCGTTCGGTGGGGGCCCGCAGCCCGCCCTCCAGCAGATCGCGGCCGAACGACCAGTCATCGCCGCCGGGGAAGGAGACGTGGACGGTGCGCGGGTCCTGGTCGCCGTCGTACAGCAGGTCGACCGGGACGGCCGGGAGGTCGTCGGTGTCGTTGACGAGCCAGGCTTCTGCCTGCTCATGGATCACGGGGGGCATGGGACGACTCCTCCTGTGTGTACTGCTTCGTCATCCAATGTCCCATATTTCCGGCGAGGGGCGCGGTGGGCAGCCGTGACGGGCCGTCGTGACGGCTGTGGTGACGGGCTGTGACGACGGGCAGTTGTGACGGAGCCGCTCTTGCGAAGGGTTCGCAACAAGGTCCTATCATTGAGCGGTTCACGACATCGTCATCTGCCATCGTCCGCAGCGACGCCAGGACCGCAGGAAGCGGAGCCCCTCCATGCATGTACCCGACGGATTCATCAACGCGCCCGTCTCCGCCGCCGCCGGAGTCGTCGCCGCGGGTGCGGTCGCCGTCAGCCTGCGGGGCGCCCGGCGTGAGCAGGGGGGCACCTCCCGCTCGAGCACAGTCGAGAGTGGGGGAGAGCGCACCGCGCCGCTCGCCGGGCTCGTCGCCGCGTTCATCTTCGCCGTGCAGATGCTGAACTTCCCGGTCGCGGCCGGCACCAGCGGACATCTGCTGGGCGGGGCGCTGGCCGCGATCCTGGTCGGGCCGTACACCGGCGTGCTCTGCGTGACCGTCGTCCTGCTCATGCAGGGCATCCTCTTCGCCGACGGCGGCCTCACCGCGCTCGGCGTGAACGTGCTCGACATGGGCATCGTGACCACCGTCGTCGCGTACGCCCTCTTCCGCGGGCTGCTCGGGGTGCTGCCGAAGACCCGCCGCTCCGTGACCGTCGCGTCCTTCGTCGCCGCCCTGGTCTCCGTACCCGCCGCGGCCTGCGCCTTCACGCTGATCTACTGGATCGGCGGCACCACCGACATCCCGATCGGCAAGGTCTTCACCGCGATGGTCGGGGTCCATGTGCTGATCGGCATCGGCGAGGCCGTGATCACCGCGCTGACCGTCGGCGCCGTCATCGCCGTACGCCCCGACCTGGTGCACGGCGCCCGCGGACTCACCACCTCGCTCAAGCTCCGGGTCGACGGCGAGCTCGTCGACGCCCCCGCCCGGCAGCCGGCCGCCCCGGCCGCCGCCCGCTCCCACCGCGGGATCTGGGCCACCGGCCTGGTCACCGCCCTCGTCCTGGCGGGCTTCGTCTCCTACTACGCGTCCGCGAATCCGGACGGCCTGGAGAAGGTCGCCGCCGACCAGGGCATCGACAAGAAGACCGAGGAGCACGCGGCCAAGGACTCCCCGCTCGCCGACTACGGCGTCAAGGACGTGTCCGACGCCCGGATCTCCGGCGGCCTCGCCGGGGTGATCGGTGTCGGCGCCACCGTCGTGGTCGGCAGCGGAATCTTCTACGTGGTCCGCCGTCGCACGCCGGACGCCGCCGCGGACACCACGCGCGACAAGGAATCCGTCTGACATGGGCGCGGGTCACGCACACAAGCTCTACCGGCACGGTCACTCGCCGATCCACGACCTGCCGCCGCACTGCAAGATCGCCGCCGCCTTCTGCTTCGTCGTGGTCGTCGTCTCGACGCCGCGCGAGTCGATGTGGGCGTTCGCGCTGTACGCGGTGCTGCTCGGCGCGGTCACCGCGCTCGCCCGCATCCCGGCGGGCTTCCTGCTCAAGCGGCTGCTCATCGAGGTGCCGTTCGTCGCGTTCGCGCTGCTCATGCCGTTCGTGGTGCCCGGCGAGCAGACCCAGGTCCTCGGCCTCTCCGTCAGCGTCCCCGGCCTCTGGGGCGCCTGGAACGTGCTGGCCAAGGGCACCCTCGGCGTCGCCGCGTCCGTACTCCTCGCCTCCACCACCGAACTGCGCTCGCTGCTGCTCGGCCTCCAGCGGCTCAAGCTGCCGCCGCTGCTCGTCCAGATCGCCTCCTTCATGATCCGGTACGGCGATGTGATCACCGACGAGATGCGCCGGATGTCGATCGCCCGCCGCTCCCGGGGCTTCGAGGCGCGCGGCCTACGCCAGTGGGGTGTCCTGGCCAAGTCGGCGGGCGCGCTCTTCATCCGGTCGTACGAGCGCGGCGAACGCGTCCACCTCGCCATGGTCAGCCGCGGCTACGCCGGTTCCATGCCGGTCATCGACGAGGTGACGGCCTCCCGCGCCCAGTGGGCCCACGCCGCCGCACTCCCCGTGCTCGCCCTCGCGATCTGTCTGCTGGGATGGACCCTATGAGTCAGCCCACCGCCCCCGCGCCGTCCCCGTCCCTGGAAGTCAGCGGCCTCGCCTACGCCTACCCCGACGGTCACCAGGCGCTCTTCGGGGTGGACCTCACGGTCGGCCGGGGCGAGCGGGTCGCCCTGCTCGGCCCCAACGGCGCCGGCAAGACCACCCTCGTGCTCCACCTCAACGGCATCCTCGACGCCGGAGCGGGCACCGTCCGGGTCGCGGGCCTCCCCGTGGAGAAGCGCAACCTCGCCGAGATCCGCCGCCGGGTCGGCATCGTCTTCCAGGACCCCGACGACCAGCTCTTCATGCCCACTGTCCGCGAGGACGTCGCCTTCGGCCCGGCCGCCTCCGGGCTGCGCGGCGCCGAACTGGAGGAACGCGTCACCGAGGCGCTGAAGCAGGTCGGCATGGCGGAGTACGCGAACCGGCCGCCGCACCACCTCTCCTTCGGCCAGCGCCGCCGCGTCGCCGTCGCCACGGTCCTCGCCATGCGGCCGGAGATCCTCGTCCTGGACGAGCCGTCCTCCAACCTGGACCCGGCCTCGCGGCGCGAACTCGCCGACATCCTGCGGTCCCTGGATGTCACCGTGCTCATGGTCACGCACGACCTGCCGTACGCCCTGGAGCTCTGCCCGCGCGCGGTGATCCTCAGCGAGGGCGTCATCGCCGCCGACGACCGCACGCAGGACCTGCTCTGCGACGAGAAGCTGATGCGCGAGCACCGCTTGGAGCTGCCCTTCGGCTTCGACCCGCGCTCGGTGACGCTGAGCGCTCCGTGACTGCGGACATGTTCGCGGACGCGCTCGACATGTTCCGCGACTGTGAACAGGAGGTGACCCGCCATACCCCCGACCTGCGACGGGATGCACCATGGGGGGATGAGCGGGAGCGCAGGAGCAGGCGTGGACGTACGAGGCACGGTGGCGGCCGGATTCGAACCGGTCCGGGATGCTTTCATCCGTAACTTCGAGCAGCGCGGCGAACGCGGCGCGGCCGTCGTGGTCTACCGGGACGGGCACAAGGTCGTCGACCTCTGGGCCGGTACGAGGGACGTCGACGGCGTGGAACCCTGGGCCGTCGACACCGTGCAGGTCGTCCGCTCGGCGGGCAAGGGCGTCGCCTCCGCCGTACCGCTGCTGCTGCACCAGCGCGGCCAGCTCGACCTGGACGCCCCGGTCGGCACGTACTGGCCGGAGTTCAAGACGGCAGGCAAGGAACGCGTGCTCGTGCGCCATCTCCTCGCCCACCGGGCCGGCATCCCCGCGCTCGACTGCCCGCTGACCCCCTCCGAGGCGGCCGACGGGATCAGCGGACCGCAGGCCGTCGCCGCCCAGCGCCCCCAGTGGGAGCCCGGCACCGACCACGGCTACCACGCCCAGACCTACAGCTGGCTCATCGGCGAACTGGTGCGCCGGGTCACCGGCCGCACCGTCGGCCGCTGGATCGCCGAGGAGATCGCCCGCCCGCTCGGCCTGGACTTCTGGTTCGGCCTCCCGGCGGACGAGGCGCACCGGGTCGGCCGCATCGGGCCCGTCGAACCGCCCGTGGTCCCGGGCGACGGCGGCACCCTGCGGGTGCGGCCCAAGCGGTCCGTCACCGAGGCGTACCGCGACCCGCAGTCCCTCACCCGCCGCGCCTTCGGCGCCATCGACCCGCTCCCCGACGAGAACGACCCCGGCTACCGGGCGGCCGAACTCCCCGCCTCCAACGGCATCGCCACCGCCCGCGCGCTGGCCCGCTGCTACGCCGCGATGATCGGCCCGGTCGACGGCCACCGCCTCTTCGCCCCGGCCACCCTCACCCTGGCCCGCACCGAGGAGTCGGCGGGCCCGGACCGGGTCCTGGTCGTCAACACCCGGTTCGGGCTGGGCTACATGCTGCACGGCCCGGCGGCCCCGCTGCTCGCCCCCGGCTCGTTCGGGCACCCCGGCCGGGGCGGCTCACTCGGCTTCGCCGACCCCGAATCCGGCATCGCCCTCGGCTATGTGACGAACGGTCTGCAGAAGGGAGTAACCGCCGATCCCCGTGCCCAGGCCCTGGTCAGGGCAGTACGGTCGGCGCTATGACTCCTCATCGCTCCGCTGGTTCACGGTTCGACGGATACGGCGTACTCATCACCGGTGCGGGCCGGGGCATCGGCGCGGCCACGGCCCGCCGGCTGGCCTCGGAGGGCGCCCGCGTCCTGGTCACCGACCTGGACGGCGACCGCGCGGAGCGCACCGCCGCCGCGATACGCGAGACGGGCGGCGCCGCCGAGGCGCTGCCCTGCGACGTGGCCGACCGGGCGGCCGTCGAGGCGGCGGTGGCCCACGCGGTGGCCGCCTTCGGCTCCCTGGACGTGCTGGTGAACAACGCGTACGCCTGCACCAAGGACGTCCCGCTCTTCGAGGACGAGCCGGACGAGGCGTGGCAGCGCGACCTGGACGTCAGCCTCACCGGCCCCTACCGCTGCGCCCGCGCCGCCCTCCCGCACCTGGTGGCCTCCGGCCGGGGCGCGATCGTCAACATCGGTTCGGTCAACGGCGAGCAGGCATTCGGCAACCACGGCTACAGCGCGGCCAAGGCGGGCCTGGCCAGCCTCACCCGCACCCTCGCGGGCCACGCCGGACCGCGCGGCGTGCGCGTCAACCTGGTCGCCCCCGGCACCATCCGTACGGACGCCTGGGCGGGCCGCGACGCGGAACTGTCCCGGGCGAGCGGCCTCTACCCGCTCGGCCGGGTCGGCGAGCCGGAGGACATCGCCTCCGCCGTCGCCTTCCTCGCCTCGCGCGACGCGGCCTGGATCACCGGGACGACGCTGCGCGTGGACGGTGGCCTGACGGCGACGAACTACGGTTTCCAGCAGGCGGTTTCGGACATCTGACCGATGCGGGCCCGGTCCGCCCCGCGCCCGCGTCAGGCGAGCGCGGGGTGGATGAGCCGCCCGTGGAGGATGCGGGATGCGGCCAGCTTGAGACGGCGCACGCGCACACTGATCTCGTAACCCCTGATGCCCTCGGTACGGGCGAAGCGGCCGCTGAGGTAGCGGTAGAAGTCCGGGGTGTCCTTGCAGATGACCACGGCCATGATGTTGTGCTTGCCGCTGATGGCCGCGGCGAAGGCGCACTCGTCGTGCCTGCTGAGCTCCTCGCCGATCTCCTGGAGCCGGGGCAGGTCGACCTGGAGCCAGAGGGTGGCGTTGAGCTCGTAGCCGAGGCGTTCGGGCACGGTGTCGATGTCGTAGACCAGCGAGCCGGTCGCTTCGAGGGCCTCCAGCCGGCGGGCCACGCGCGGCTTGGACCAGCCGGTGGCCTCCGCGAGCCGGGTGTGGGAGGCGCGGCCGTCCTCCGCCAGCGCTTCGAGGAGCGGGCGGTCCTCCTCGGTCGGGGCGAGCGGGGGTCCGGTGGGGGTGGGGCGCTCCGCGGTCAGCAGCCGCACCTGCTCGTCGGTGAGCGAGCCCTCCCGGCCGGTCCAGCCGGCCGTGTCCGGGGAGCCGAAGGCATGGACGAGGAGGTCGACGTTCAGGTCGAGGACCGAGGCCGCCCGGGGGAGCTGCCGCAGCAGCACGTCGTCGTGGGCCGTCCTGGCGGGCGAACGGATGATGCAGATGATCTCCGAACCCCCGGACGCGATGCTCGTGTACGCGACTTCCGGCCTGCGGGCCAGGGAATCCGCGAGGGGCTCCACGGCGTCCGGGCGGCAGCGCAGCCGCGCGATCCACTCGGACCGGCCGTGGGCGGCGGGGCTGCTCAGCCCGACGACGCGGACCACGCCACTGCGGCACAGGGCGTTGTAGCGGCGCGCCACGGTCTGCTCGGACACCCCGACGACCTCGCTGAGGCGGCGGAAGGAGACCCGCGGCGAGCAGTTCAATCCATGGATGATTTTGCGGTCCAGATCGTCAGGCATGGATGAATGGTCACATGAGCACCACTCCATTCGGAGGTTCTGCGACGTTTGCCGGGATCCCTTGGGGATGGGGCGACGGTCGGGGCGAAGCTGGTCGGCGGCTCTGCGGGCGACCGGTGGACCGCGCGGGACGCGGTGGTACGCCGGTGCGCCCGGGAGCGGGCGCGCGCCGGACGGCGGTGCCCACATCGCAGCCGGTGCCCGCGCGGCACCCACCCCCAGCAGAAGGAACCTCTTCGTGAACTCCGCAACGACACAGGACAGATCAGGGCGGGGCGTCACACTCGTCATGGCCTGCCTGGGCGTCTTCGTCGCCTACCTCCCCGTGACCACCGTGTCGGTGAGCCTGCCGGCCGTCCAGCGGGCTCTGGGCGCCTCCACGTCCCAGCTGTCCTGGGTCTCGGACGCCTTCGTGCTGCCGATGGCCGCGCTGATCCTGACCACCGGGGTGTGGGGCGACGTCCACGGCCGTAAGCGGGTCTTCCAGGCGGGCATGGCCCTCTGTGCGCTGGGCGCGGCGATCTCGCTGTCCTCGGACTCGGTGCAGGCCCTGTGGGCCGGGCAGGCCGCCTCCGGGCTGGGGGCGGCGGCGCTGCTGCCGACGACGCTGGCCCTGATCAGCCACGCGGTCCCCGACCACCGGGAGCGGGGCAGGCTCATCGGCCTGTGGGCGATGTCGCTGATGGCCTCGCTCGCCGTGGGCCCGCTGATAGCGGGTGTGCTGCTGGAGCACGTCGCGTGGCGCTGGATCTTCCTCCTGCCCGTACCGGTCTCCCTGATCGTGCTGGTCGTCGCGGCGTTCCTGCTGCCCGACTCGCGCGCCCCGCACGGCCGCCGGCTCGACTGGCCCGGACAGATCAGCGCGGCCGTCGCGGTCACCGCGGTCGTCTACGGCGTCATCGAGGGCGGCGCGGACGGCTTCGGCGAGCCCGCCGTGGTGACGGCTCTGGTGCTCGGCGCGGTCGCCGCGGTGGTGTTCGTCGTCGTGGAGCGCCGCAGCGCGAGCCCGATGCTCGACCTGGCGCTGTTCCGCAGCCCGGCCTTCACCGCCACCGCCCTGGTCGCCATGATCAGTTTCCTGGGGCTGATCGGCTTCTTCTTCGTGCTGAGTCTCTACTTCGGCATGGTCCAGCACCTGACCACGATCGAGGCGGCGCTGCGGATGGTGATGGTGTCCGGGGTGTCCCTCGTCGTCGGCGCGCCCATCGGGCGCCTGATGCACCGGGTCTCCGCCCGGGTCCTGATCACCACGGGCCTGGTCGTCGCGGCGGGCGCGATGCTCTCGCTGACCGGCGTGGACGCCCACACCTCCTACGGCTCGATCGTCTGGCGGCTGGCCCTGCTGGGCCTCGGCATGGGCGCCGTACTCACCCCGATGACCGCCTCCGCGGTGTCCTCCGTCCCGTACCACCTGGCCGGGATGGCCGCCGCCGGGAACAACGCCTTCCGCCAGGTCGGTGGAGCCCTCGGCCCCGCCGTGCTCGGCGCCCTGCTGACCACCCGGGCCCTCGACGCGCTGCCCGGCCGCCTCGCCGACGCGGGTGTGCCCGCCGAGGCCGGCGACCGCGTCCTCGACACCGCCCGCGAGCAGGGACTCGGCGCCGTGGCCGGGCTCGACCTGGACGCCGCCACCGGACCGGCCCTGACCGCCCTGGGCGACTCCTTCCTCGACGGCATGCGGCTGTGCCTGACCGTCTCGGCCTCGCTCGCCCTGCTGGCCGCCCTCGCCTGCGCCGTGCTCCTGCGCCCGGCCGCCAAGCCGGCGGCCCCGGCGGCCCCGGCGACCCCGGCAACCGAGGAGCAGCCGGCCCGCCTCGCGTCGGTCCCGGCGAGCTGAGCGCGGCGCCCCCGGGGCGGCCCGGGGACGCGTCCCGCCGGCTCAGGCCCTTCGATCCGTCGGCCCAGCGGCCCCGTTGAACGTGCCCAGGCGCGGCTCCGTTCTCAGCGGCACCTACCCGCACCACGCAACGCCCATGGCGGGGAGAGGCGCGAGCGAGAACTTCCAGCAGGCTCGGACTCCGATCCGCACCGCCCCTGAACCCGGCCCCGGGGCCGTCGGGCTCAACTCGTGTGCAGCATCAGCCCGATGCCGACGACCATCAGCCCCGCCGCCGCGATGCGCGGTGCGCCGAACCGTTCCTTGAAGAACAGCGTTCCGATGGCCGCTCCGACGATGATCGACGACTCCCGCAGCGCCGCGATCGGGGCCAGGGCGGCCCGCGTCTGGGCCCACAGGACGAGGCCGTACGCCGTCACCGACAGGGCCGCGCCCAGCAGCCCGCGTACGGCGAACGGCCCCAGCTGCTCCACGAGTTCGCCCCGGCGCCGGTACAGCGCGTAGGCCGGGATGGCCAGGCCCTCCAGGATCATCAGCCAGGCGATGTAGCCGAGCGGGGTGCCGGAGGCGCGCACTCCGACGCCGTCCACCGTGGTGTACCCGGCGATGGCCAGACCGGTCGCCAGGGCGGCCAGCAGCGCCGCCCAGTCCGGGCGCCTGCCGGTACCCCGGATGCCCCAGAGGGCGAGCCCGACGAGCCCCGCCGAGGCCACCGCGACCCCGGCCGTGGCCCAGCCGTCCGGGTGCTCGCCGACGAAGACCGCGGCGAGGACCGTCACCACCAGCGGGGCCGTGCCCCGGGCGATCGGATACATCTGCCCGAAGTCGCCCAGCGTGAACGAACGCATCAGCAGCAGCATGTACGCCACATGGAGCGCGGCCGACACGAAGAGATACGGCCAGGCCCCGGCAGCCGGGAACGGGACGAGGCAGGCGGCGGCCGCGCCGATCAGCAGCCCGCCCCCGGAGATCAGGGTGAAGGAGACGAGCTGGTCCTTGATCGCGTGCGCGATCGCGTTCCAACTGGCGTGCGTGACCGCTGCGATCAGGACGGCACAGGCGACCAGCGGTGTCACTTCGACTGCTCGCGCACATCCACCACGCTGCCGCCGGCGTGTGCGATCAGCGACTTGGGGTCGAGCGGGAAGACGGTGTGCGGGGTGCCCGCCGCCGCCCACACCACGTCGTGGTCCAGCAGCCCGCGGTCGGCCAGCACCCGGGTCCTCGTGCGGTGCCCGAAGGGCGGCACGCCGCCGATCGCGTAACCGGTCGTCTCCCGGACCAGTTCGGCCCCGGCCCGCTTGACCTTCGCGGCGCCCAGTTCCGCGCGTACGAGCTCCAGATCGACGCGCGAGGAGCCGTCCATCAGGACCAGCACCGGGACGCCGTCGGCCTCGAAGATCAGCGACTTGACGATCTCGCTGAGCTCGCAGCCGATCGCGGCGGCCGCCTCGGCGGCGGTACGGGTGGCCTCCGGGAACCGGCGGACCTCGACATCGAGGCCCAGTTCCCGCAGGGCCTCGGCGAATCGGGGGTGGGCTTCGGGGGTGGTGGCGTCAGGAGCGCTCATGCCCCGCACGCTAGCGAACGCAGTACGGGGCACGCGACGTGGTTCCACACGGAACGCGGCTCACGACCCCGCCCGCAGCACCGCCGCCACCACCGGGCCCGCCGCGTCGCCGCCGTGGCCGCCGGACTGGACGACCGCGGCGGCGGCCAGGTCGTTGCTGAAGCCGGCGAACCAGCTGTTGGACGTGGCCTGGCCGTCCACCTCCGCCGAGCCCGTCTTGGCGCCCTTGTCTCCGCCGACCGAGGCCATCGCGGCCTTGCCGGTGCCCCAACTCGCCGTCTGGCGCATCATGTTGGTGAGCTGCTGGGAAACGTACGTGGGCAGCGAACGGGATGCGGTGGCGATCGGACGGCCGTCGAGTTCGCGGTCCACGATGACCGGCTGGCGGAAGGTTCCGGTCCTCGCGGTGGCGGTGATGGAGGCCATGTTGAGGGCGTTCATCTGGACCGTGCCCTGACCGATGTACTGGGCGGCCGCCTCGCCCTGGGTCTCCTCGGGCACGCTGCCGTCGAAGGACACGACGCCGGTCTGCCAGTCCAGGCCGATCCCGAAGACGTCGCGGGCCTCCTTGGGGAGCGCCGCGTCGTCCTTCGTGTCGTCGATCAGCTTGATGAAGGCCGTGTTGCAGGACCGGGCGAAGCTGGTCGTCAGGGTGCCGTCGGGAATGGAGAAGTCGTCAAGGTTCTTGAAGGTGCGGCTGTAGTACGTCGCGGTCGGCGGGCACTCGATCTTCTGGCCGGCCGATGCGAGGCCCTTCTCGATGAGCATCGCGGCGGTCACGATCTTCATCGTCGAGCCGGGCGCCTGCTTGCCCTGCATCGCCGCGTTGAACCCGGTGGCCGGGTTGTTGGCTACCGCGCGGATCGCGCCCGTGGAGGGCTGGACCGCGACGACGGAGGCCTGGCTGAACTTCTTGACGGCCGTCTCGGCCGCGGCCTGGGCGTCGGCGTCCAGGGTGGTCCGCAGCTTGCCCGGCCTGCCCTTGGTGAGGGTCAGCAGGGTCTTGTCGGGGCCGTCCGTGTCCGCGTTCTCGATCACGGTCTCGATGCCCGCGGTGCCGCCGGCCTTCTCGCCGTACTTCGCGCGCAGCGCGTCCAGGATCGATCCCAAGGAGGGGTACTTCTCCTTGGTGAGCGCCCTGCCGTTGTGATCGACGGCCTCGATCGACGGGGCCGCCGCCTCACCCGTCTTGAGCGACGCGCCGTCCGTCAGGTCCGGGTGGATCACGTCGGGTGCCCAGTCCACCAGCGGCCTGCCGGTGGTCAGTCCGCGCACCACGGTCAGCTCGGAGGAGTACGACCAGGGCTTGGAGCTGCCCTCGAAGGAGACGGTCGCCTTCACCGTGTACGGCACCTTCGCGCCGACCGCCGGGCCGGGGGTGATCACCGCCTTTGTGACATGGGCGCTCTCGCGGTAGCCGGTGAGGGCCGGTCCGGCCTCGGCCGCGTTGTCGGTGAGCTGGGCCGCGGTGTCCGCGTCGCCGTCCGCCCACGCCTTGAGGAACTTCTTCGACGCGTCATCGATCTCCGCCTTGGTGACCGGGCCCGTCTTCACCTCGGCGGAGGTGGACTTGCTGTCCGTACCGTCGCCGCCCCCGCCGCCCAGCCCGTCCAGGACGTTGTACGCCCCGTAGCCGACCCCGCCGACCACGACCGCGAACACTCCGCCGACTATCGCAACCTTCGCTCCACTGCGCATTCCGCAGTCCCCTCCCCAGGAGTTCCCCTTGAACGTGTTCAAGGGGATGCTGCTGGGCACCCTACGGGACGGTGGTGACAGCGGGGACGGTCGTTATCGGAACGCGATACGCGCGGCCGGCAGCGGCCGGCACCCGCCGCGCGGCGCACGGCGCACGGCGCGCCGGTCGGACGGGATGCGGCAGTGGGCTGTTTCGTGTCATCCGCCGGCCCGTGGCACGTTGATGACGAGCAGGGCGATGTCGTCGTTGCGGGGTGCACACTGCGTGGCGTGGTGGACGAGGTTGTCGGCAAGGCTCTCCGCCGTCCTGCCCGGGGCTCGTGCGAGATGCTCGGCGAGGCGGCCGATGGCGTCCTCGATGTCCACGCCGGGGGTTTCGACGAGCCCGTCGGTATAGAGAGCGAGCACGGCGCCGGGCGGCAAGGGGATCTCGGTGGTCGTGTAGTCGGCGGTCGGATCGATGCCGAGCACGAGTCCGGGCGGCACGTCGAGGACTTCGGTGTGTCCGTCGGGGTGGCGCAGGAGCGGCGGGGGGTGGCCGGCGGTGGCCAGGCGGGCACGGTGGTGTGCCAGGTCGAGGTGGATGTAGAGGCAGCTGGTGAACAGGCCCGGGTCGAGGTCGGTGAGCAGGCGGTTGGTGCGGGCGAGGACTTCGCCGGGGGATGCGCCGGCGGTGGCGTGGACGGCGGTACGGACCTGGCCCATGAGGGCGGCGGCATTGACGTTGTGGCCCTGGACGTCGCCGATGGCGGCGGCCGCGTTCGTCTCGTCGAGGCGGATGAGGTCGTAGAAGTCGCCTCCGATGTCCACGCCGTGGGTGGTCGGGAGGTAGCGGGCGGCCAGGTCCAGGCCGGGGACAGGGGGCAGGGCGTGGGGCAGCAGAGCGGCCTGCAGGCTGTGGGCGAGTTGGTATTGGGCGTCGTAGAGGCGGGCGCGTTCCAGGGCTTGGGCGACCAGCCCGGCGATCGACGTGAGGATGGCGCGTTCTTCCGTGGCGAAGGGGTGGGGCCGGTCGTAGGCGAGCACCATCGAACCGACGGTGCGGCCGGAGGCAGTCAGCGGCAGGAATGCCCAGGCGGCCATGTTGTCCTGGAGGGTGGCGGGGGGATAGGCGCGTTGCAGATCGGCGAAGGTGGCGAAGAAGGCAGGAATGCCGGTGGCCAGGACGTGTACCGCGGGAGTATTGGAGGTCAGGGGGGCGGCGTCGAAGCGGTCCATGAGTTCGGTCGTGTAGCCGAGGTGGCCGATGATCCGCAGGCGGCCCTCCTCCGCGGTCATCACGGCGAGGGCCTGGATACCGAAGGCGGGCATGATCTGGCGGGGGACCCGGTCGACCACGTCCTGCACCCCGACGGCTTCGGTGAGCGTGGCGGCCAGGTGCAGCAGGTGGTAGAGCTCCCTTGCTCGGCTGGGCGTGGTCGGCGACGCGGTGTACTGCGTCTCCGCAGTGTCCTCGGCAGAAGCTGTGGGGGCAGGAGTGATACGGACGCTGGTGCCGGAGGCGTTCGAGTGGAGCTGGAAGGACAGCCACCGGTCCGGCGGACGCCTGGCGGTGAAGGACGTGGGCTGGCGGCTGACCACCGCGGATCGGTAACACTCTTCGAAGACCGGGTCGTCCAGCCACGGCAGCGCCTCCGAGGGGAGCGCGCCCAGCAGGTCGGTGATGTCTGCTCCGACCAGTTGTGCAGCGGCAGTGGTGATGAAGGAGATCCGGCCTTCCAGGTCCAGCGCGCAGCAGCCCTCGGGAAGGCGCTCGGCGAAGTCGACCGCGGCCAGTGCCTCGCCCGGACGGGGATTGTGGGAGCGGCACGGCGGCAGCACCCGCGGCTCGGCTCCGGCCAGCACCGGGCGGCCGCTGTCGGCGGCCCGCTGCAGGAGCAGGCCGGTGTGGCGGCAGAAGACGTCGATCGCATCACGCTCCTGCCGGGACAGCTGCGGCGGATGCGAGCCGGGCCAGAGCAGCAGCAGGCTGCCCCGATCGGTGTCGCCCGTGGTGATCGGGGCTGCGGCTGCCGCGAATTGGTAGGGCACCACGAGCGCGGGCCTCGGGTAGCGGCGTGCCATCTCTTCTCGGCCAGCGACCCACACCACGCGCCGCTCGCATACGGCGTCGGCCACCGGGATCGGGGCCGACAGCGGCACCAGCACCCATGGGGCGACGATCTGCGGCGGAATCCCCGCCAGCAACGCCATCCGCAGTACCGTCTCGCCCGACGGCAGCAGGTACACCGCGCCCACGGACGCACCGGTCTCCTGCATGACCCGGACCAGCGCGGGATCCAGCAAATCCAGGCCTGAGCCGGCTGCGGGGGTGGACGCCGTCTCCTGCACGTTCTCACCCTCCCTCGATGAAACCGCCCCGCGATCCCCTCATGCACCCGTAGCGATTCCGGGCGGCGTCCGCACTGATGCCGAGCCCGCGCCGAACCGCGCCCGGCCCACCCGTCGGCCGACGCCTCTCCGCGCACGAGCAGCCCCGTCGGCCCGGCTGACCGACGAGCCGCACCGCCTGTCGTGCCTCCAGCAACGTCGGTCACGATCCGCCGACCCGATGGCGTGTCGCACCAGCCGAACATCGCACATATATGGACAATACGCCCGGCGTGTCGTAACGGCACTAGATCCAGGTGTCCAGCCACATCCGGTCGCGCCACGACCCGTCGGGGATCGGTGTGCCCGTGTAGATCGGCCAGAAGTAGATGAAGCCTCGCGCACGGCAGGGCAGGCGGCCCCGACCAGCGGTTTCCCTGCCGGACGGGGCCGCGTAGGGCCTACTGGGCCGTCCCTGGGCCGTGATCATGGTCCTGGGAGGCCGCGTAGATGGCTTCCACGGCATTACGGGTCCGTCCCTCGCTGCTCGGCATCAGGTGCGTGTACGTGCGCAGAGTGAAGCCGGGATCGGCGTGACCGAGGTACTGACTCAGGGCTCGGATGTTCTCCCCCGCGTCCAGCAGAACGGACGCGTAGAAGTGCCGCAGTGCATGCATCCCGTGCTCGGGGGCGGACGCGTACCGTTCGCCTTCCTCGGGCTCGGGGATGATGCCCACAGCCGCGAGGGCGGGCTTCCACATGAAGTCGTTGAAGTAGCTCACCCTGGCGTGACTGCCGGCAGAGCCGGTGAAGAGGAGCGACTTCGTCACGAGGGGCCCGTCGGGTGTCCGCCAGGGCAGGGTGACCCTGACAGGCGGATGCTCTTTCGAGTGCGCCCTGAGGGCGTCAGCCACGGCCGCGGGCAACGGAACGTCGCGAACCTTGCCGCCCTTCGGGAGCGCGAAGACGAACTTCCCGCGAATGCGCTTGAGCTGGTGCCCGACTGCGAGCCAGCCGCCCTCGTAGTCCAGTTCGTCTTCGGAGAGCCCGAATACCTCGCCCTGTCGGAGACCGCACCCGCTCGCCACGTCTACGGTCGCCCGCAGATACTCGGGCAGGGCGGCGCGCACACCGAAGACCTGGTGTGCCGTCCATGGAATGACTCGGGTGTGGCTCGGCTTGGGCACCTGAACCGACTTCGCCTTGCAGGGGTTCTTGCTGATCAGCCCGTCGTCCACGGCCGCACTGAACGCGGCCGAGACCGTGCCGAACACGATCCGGCGATGCGAGGCGGCAGGCACGGCGGTCTCCAACTCGCCCAGCCACGTGCGGATGTGTCCCGGCTGGAAGGACGGGAGCGGTCGGGTACCGATGTACGGGTAGGTGTGCAGCCTCAGCCGTCGCTCGGCGGCCTCACGGCTGTTCACCTCTGTGGTGTGGGTGGCGACCCACTTCTCCGCGAACTGACGGAAGGTGATTCGGCCGGCGCGGGGGTCGATGTACTGGCCCCGCGACATGTCAGAGGCGATGTTGGCGAGCCAGTTTTCAGCGAGCCGCTTCTGTCGGTCCGGGAAAGACTTCGACTTCTCGGTGCCGTCGGGGCCGATGTAGCGGGCGCGGTAGCGGAGCCCGAGCCCGTGGCGGTCGGTCTTCACTCGGATGGTCTTGCCGTCGGTTGTGGTCTCGGTCTTGAACCAGCGGTCTTGGATGTGGCCGGCCAAAGGATGCTCCTGTGGGCATGCGGCAGGGGCATGACCGGGTGGGTCGTGCCCCTGCTGGGTGGTGGGGTGTCAGGCGGCGGCGGATTTGGTGTTGCTCTCGACCCAGGCGCGGACGGCGGTGGGGTCGTAGCGCAGGTACTTTCCGATGCGGATGGCGGGCGGGCCGACTCCGGTCTTGCGCCAGGTGTAGAGCGTCTCGATGCTCGGCAGGCTGAACATCTCGATGAGGTCTTCCGGGGTGAGGTAGCGGTCGGGGAGGCCGGCGCGCAGAGTCGTCTGAGGGTCGGTCTCGGGAGCACGTTTTGGGGTCACGGTGCGACTCCTCGGGGAGGGCGACGGCTGTGCCTGTCCTAGGTGCGGATTTCTGCGTCACAGCGTCACCAGCGTCACGCGGGCTTCTGACCTGTGGTTTTGCGTGACGCGGCGGTGTGGGGCTGCGTCATCGGTGCGTCACGGGCTGCGTCACCGCGTGACGCAGGTGACGCAGGATGACGCAGAGCCTGGCCGTCTGCGTCACGCCTGTAGCCGCAGGCCAGGGGCCGTTTTCCCCGTCCGCGTGACGCTGTGACGCAGAGCTTCCCTACTTAGGAAAAAGAAGGGGTGTCTGTAGTAGTCCGGTGGCCTCTCAGAGCGTGAATGAGGGGCCACTGCGCGGCACGACCATCGGGCGGCGTTCCGCCGAACAGCAAGAAGAGCACGCGGCACGGGCGGCTGGTGCTCTTCTTGCTTGTCCGGGCGAACGTGGTCGCGGGTCAGAACACTTCCGTCTGCTCGTCTGGGGGCGAGGTGGTGGAGCGGCGGGTCATTTCGAGGTAGCGGCCTTCCCGGGTGCGGCCCGAGTCGATGAGGACCCCACGGGCGGCCAAAGTGGGCTGGAGCCGCTTGAGGCGGTCGGAGAGGACTTTGCCTGTCGTCGGCCACCCCTTGGGCAGGGGCCGCAGCTCGTCGCTGCTGTAGACGCGGCTGAGGCAGTGCAGCCACTCGGTGGACGTCATCCGCTGCTCGCCGCCCGGTTCGATGCTGTCGGCGTGCGCGAGGACGGTCTGCGCGAGCAGGTCACCTTCGATCACGTCGTCATTCAGGTCGTCCAGACTGGCCCGGTAGGCGTTGAGCGCTCCAAGGCTGGTCGCCGCGTCGAACTGAGCGCACAGGTGAGCGAAGTCGGCCATGCGCAGATCGGTGGGGGTCTCAGCCTCAGCGGCGCGGACCTTGACCGTGAGGTCCAGGAGCGAGCCGAGGATGACAGGCAAAGCGTCCTCGAACTCCGCCCACAGCTCGGCCTCGGTGCGCCTCACGCTGGGGCGCTCCAGTCGCAGGGGCAGGAGCCGTTCCGCGAGGTCGGGCCGGATGACTCCCACGTCGATTCCGGTCAGGAGCAGGGGGCGGCGGTAGCGGGCCCGGTGCACGTCCCCGTCGGTGAACAGGGCCCTTTTGACGCTCTCAGCCCCGGTGACGATGCAGCACATGGCATCGGACAGGTCCGGCGTCATGTGGGACAGGTTGTCCAGAGCGGTGACCCACCCCGCGGCCACGGCCGCGATCAGGTTCTCCTCGTCCTTCGGCGCCCGGCGCAGGTCGCCGCTCATGCCCTCGATGATCCGGACGAGCATCCGGCCGGCCGTGGACTTTCCCGCGCCCTGCGGCCCGGTGAGGAACGGGGCGGGGACGGGCACCGACGGACCCAGACAGCCGATCAGCCACGCCATGGCCAGGCACTCGGTCTCCGCGTTGGTGAAGTTCGTCAGCCTGAACAGAAGGTCGATGCCTTTGCCGTCGGTGTCCTTGGCCGGCAACGGGAGTTCCCCGGTGAGCTGGGTGCGCCGCCAGCACACCTCCCGCGGGTCGGGCACGGTGACGTCCCATCCGGTGGGGTGGATGCGTACGGACTGCCCGTCGTTGCGGCCCAGGTCCAGCCATGTCGCCCCGTCGAATCCGGGGGCCACGCGGATCTGCACGGGCTGGGTGGCCTCGGTCAGCGCCAGAGCCTCGATCAGGTCCAGCGCTTCCTTGAGCGCGGTCCCGTTGAACACGCCGCGCCCGTCCTTGAACAGGCCCACCATGAGTTCCTGCCGGTGGCTGCCGGTCGTGCCCTGGGAGCGGATCGGGCGGGCTACGGGGTGGCCGTTCTTCTGCGCGTACACGGTGCCGTCGGCGGTGCGGAAGTACCGGAAGTGCTCCTGGGCGTAGTCGGTGATGATCTCGCGGGCGGGGTTCTTCTCGTCCTCGGACATGGTCAGATTCCCAACCGGGTGAGGGCGTTGGTCCACGCGTCGGTGCAGTGCCGGGCGGTTTCACCCTTGGTCTGGGCGGCGGTGAACAGCCGCTCGATGTGGGTGTCGGTGAGGCAGCCGCACCGGCCGTGGGCGGACAGCACAGCAAGGAAGGTCTGGTAGACGGTCGCGTGGACCGTGCTGCGGGCCTCGGTGATGCGCTGCTCTGCCATGGCGATGCCACGCTCCAGATAGGCGGGCATGCGATGGCGGCACTCCCCGCCTCCGACCGGCGTGGCCGCCGTGAAGGCGAGCCGTGCGGGACGGACCGTGGACGGCCTCTTCACGGCCAGCGCGCGCACAGCTTCGGGCAGGTCGGTCATGGTGCCGGTGCCGGGGCCGAGCCACCGGGCGTAGGCCATCGTGGACTTGAGGTCGACACCCTCACGGACACCGTTCACCGAGCGCATGGCGCCCCGGTAGAGCCAGTGCTCCCCGCGAGTCGTGGGCACGGTCCGGGTGGCGGGCAGGGACTCGCGGGCCCAGGCGATGGCGTCGGCGTTGTCGAGGTCGACGACCGTCAGACCGGCGCCGCCAGGGTGGTAGGCGACGGCCTGCGCCTGCTGCCATGCCGATGCCCATGCGGGGGACTGGAGTACGGCGGGGTCGGTGGTGGCGGCGGCCCATCCGTGGCAGGGGTGTGGGCACTGGCAGGGGCCTGGCACCTTCATGTTCGGGCGCCCTCCGCACGCGTTTCCCGTACAGGCGGGGCAGTTGCCGACCGGGCGCTTGCCCGCCCGGAGGGGCAGGACGGGCACGCCCGCTGCCGCCAAGTCGAGGGCGGACCGGAGATGGTCTCGCCGGATGGGGGTGGGTTGGGTCATGCTGGGTGTCTCCAGTTCTCTTGAGTTGTGCTGGATGAGGGCGGCCCCGGTTCTTGGTGGGATGGGGGCCGCCCTCGGCTTGTCAGGAGCCCTTGGGGTCCTGGGGCTTGCGGTGGAGGTCGGGGTACTCGTCGCTTCGCGGGCCGGTGTTGGGGCGTGTGCCTCCGACCGGGTAGCGGCGTCCCGGGCCGGAGGCGGCGGGCTCGTACTTCTTCGCGGGGCGGATCATCGAGGGGCCTCCTGATGGGCGATCGTGTCGCTGAGACGGTGAGTAGCCGTACTGGTCGAGCAGGATGCGGAATTCCCCCAACGGGTCGGTCAGGGAGGCTGGGGCACCCCCTGCCGGGGTGCGCGTGGAGGGGGTTTCAGGGGTGCTGACGTGCGCGCCTCCCTGCCTCCCTGTCTGATCGTTTGTGCTGGTCAGGCCCAGGGAGGCGGGCCAGGGAGGCGGTTAGGGAGTTCTCCCTGCCTCCCTGACCCGTGCGGGTTCGCCTCCCTCTACTCCGAGGCGGAAGCGGAACCGTCGCCGTCGCGGTTGGCGAGGGCGGATGCGACGCGGTCGCGGGCGACGACCATGCGGCCGTCGGACTTGTACGGCTCGGCGCCGGCGTCGTCCAGGACGCGCTTGAGGTCGATGAACGACCAGCCGCCGTAGGTGTTCTCGTCCAGGGCGGCGAGCCGTGTGATGACTTCCTGGGTGCGGACGCGGGCGTCGCTGCCGAGCACGGTGGCGATGTCGGCGAGCGGGTCACGCTCCTCGTCCCGTTCGATGACGTGGAGGGTGGTGACGCCGTTGCGCAGGGCCTTGGCGCGGTCGGTGATGGCCTTGGCCTGGTCGTCGTCGATGTAGTGCGTGCGCACGGTGATGGATGCCTGGCCGGCGGGGACGTCGATGCCGTCGGACGCGACGACCAGGGTTCCCTTGTCCAGGCCCTGCCGCAGCTGGTGCGGGGCGGCGCCGCCGTCCACGGCCTTGTCGCCCAGTGCCATGCGGGCCTGCGACTCGGTGCCCAGGACGAGGGATGCGCGGGTGTGGGCCCCCTCGCGGACCAGCTTGGGAAGGTTCTGGTCGGTGGGGTCCTGGGTGCCTTCGTACAGGAGCACGTCGACGGCGCGGCCCTGGTTGTGGACCTTGCGGACGGCCATGAAGTACCGGCTGGTGGCCTTGGACCCGCCGTAGGGGATGTTGTTCTTGTCCTTGACCGGGCACATGAACGCGACCTGGGCCTCGTCCACGATCCCGATCAGCGGCGCGAACACGGCCTTCGGGTCGTTGCGGCGGACCTCGATCCGCCGGTTCATCTCCGTGACCAAGCCCTCGACCATCTCGGTCGCCGCGATCACGTTCTCGTCGGCCGGGCCCTGGTTGAGGAAGGTGGCCAGGCCCTCGAACATGGCCCAGTCGCCGACGCCCTTGAGGTCGGAGATCCGGAACTCCACCCGTGGATCGAGCGCCGCCCACAGGGCCAGGGCCCGCAAGGCTGCGGTCTTGCCCTGGTTGGACAGGCCGGTGATGAGCAGGTGCCGCTGGTACAGGCTCAGCGCCGCTGCGTCGCCGCGCAGGTTCTGACCCCAGGGGGCGCAGCCCTTGGCGTAGTCGGCGGTCAGGGTGTCGTCAGTGACCAGCGGGGACGGGCCGATCGGCTCGTCCAGTGCGCCGGAGTCGGCGATCCACAGCCGCACGGTGCGGGCGGCCTGAGGGATCGTGATGAACACCTCGTGTTCGTGCCGGGCGAGGTTCTCGGCGAGCTTGCGGCGCCTGCCCTGCACCTCGTTCGTGGAGACCCCGGACGGCAGGGTGACGTCGACCTCGACGCCGCATCCGGCGATGGTGATCGGGCCGAGCATCGACGCCCCGGCATCCCCCATCTCCTTGACGGCGGCACGCAGCGTGGAGATCCCCAGGTCGCGCAGAGCCTTCACGACGATCGACGGGGTGATGGGCTCCCCCGCACCGCTGCGGTCCCTGGCGGGCAGGGCCCACTGCGGGGCGGCCTTCTGGTGACGGCCGACCGCCCACAGACCCAGCACGGCCGCCCACGGGCCCAGGGTGACCAGCGGCCCCCAGACCACGGAGATGATCAGGACGACCCATTGCACCAGTTCGATCAACGCCATGGTCGGCGTGGCGAGGTCGGTGAAGTCCTTGTTCGCAATGGCGAGGAAGATCCCGAGCAGGAGCAGCCCGCCGGCCGTGACAGCGGCCCCGGCCGCCGCGCCCTTGGCGAACTTCACCGGGGCGGTGAGCAGGTCCATGCGCCGCTGGTGACGCGCGGCACGGAACTTTGCCCCGCGCTCCTCCCACTCGGTGGCCAGGTCCAGGTTCCCCGCGGCTTCGGCGGCCCGCAGCATCCGTTCGTAGCGGGCGGCGGTGCGGCCCTCCCAGGTGCGGCGGGCCACGATCCGTCCCCCGCCCACGACGTACATGCCGTGCCGCACGGTCAGGCGCCCGGCGGTACGGGTCCGCTCGTGGGTGGCCGCCCGCCGGATCGCGCGGCCGGAGCGCACCCATCGCGACGCCGGGGTCTCGGCGGCCACGGGGGCTTCATCGGGGGCGGCGGGTTTGGTCAGGTCGACCGTGCTCTCACCCGTGGGGGTGGGTCGGTGGTCGTCGAGGTGGTGCAGGGTGCCCATGTCGGCCCCCTCAACAGCGAGTTCGGTCATGACTGTGCTCCTGCCTGGAATGGGGGCGGGGGTGGTTTCTTCAGCGCTCGGCGCGGGCCACGGCGCGTTCGGCGCGGCGCACGGCGTCCTCGGCCTGCTTGCGTGCCTGGCGGGCGCTGGCCCGGTCGGTGCGGGCGGCGGTGCGCTCGGTGGCCTTGGCGTTGGCGAGGGTCTGGCGGGCGTCGGCCTGCACCTGGTGCAGGGCCCGCAGCTCCTGCGCGCCGCGCTCGGCGGCCCGCTGGTCGATTCGCTCGATCGCCTTCTCGACCTTCGGGTCGACGCAGTCGGCGAGGGCCTGGCGGAAGCCCTTGCGGAACAGGCGGGCACGCTCACGCTTCTCGGCGGGGGTGTAGCTCTCCATGACGGTGCCTCCCAGATGTGGGCCGGACTGTCCGGCTCCCCGCCCGCCCGGCACGAGGCCGAGTGGACAGGCAGCTGTCAGGCGGGCCGCAGTTCGTGGGTGTGGCACAGCACGGGAGCGATGAAGATGCTGATCCTGTGCACGGTCCACCGGCCCTCGGTCAGCGGGCCGGGAGGTACTTCATCGACGATGCGGCCGGTTTTGCCGACCGCACGCGGGTCGTCCTCACACGAGACGATCAGCACCTTGGTACCTGCCTTGAACGACATGACGGGCTCCTTCGGGTCAGCGACGACGGGACTTGGCGAGCGACTTGGAGGCGGCCTGGCCGTCCGTGCCGCCGACCGACTTCACGACGGTCACGACACCCCAGGCCAGCACCACCACGAGGAACGCGAGGATGGCGAGGTTCGCGGCGATGGCGGTGAGGACGCCGACGAGGAGGGGGCCGAAGTAGACGCCGGCCGCGACCGCTCCGGCGCCGACACCGGAGCCGAGCGCGATCCGCTGGACGGTCCGGTCGGGCGGGGCCTGGTGGATGTGCTGCACGATCTGCTGCGGCGCCGCCTGCGGCACGGGCAGGTGGGCAGCGTCGGCGTAGGTGTAGGTACCGTCCGGGAGCTGGACGACGGTGACCGCCCGGGGGGCGGGCAGGTTCTGGTCCATGCGGTTCCTTCCACGGGCAGAGTGATGCGGGAACGAGCGGCTACTTACGAATCGCTGCGTCAGCGGCACTCTTGCCCTGGTTGGGCATACCTCCGGCGAGCTGGTGACTCCAGGTGCTGTCCTCGGGCGCGGGCTTAGGGGTCGGCTTGGTGGTGGTGTCCGGCATGGCTGGGTCCTCTCGGGTCGGGGCAGCGGTGAACTGCCGACGGCATGTCGGCTTGTGAGTGGTGCGGGGGAGTGCCCCGGGCCGGATCCGATCCGGCACCATCACGGCGGGTCCGGGGCGGTGGGGGTCAGTGCTGGCGCTTGGCCTTGGCCCGGTAGTGGGCGGCCCAGGCGCGGTGGTCGTCGGCCTGGTTCTCGGCGATCTCGCGCCACACGCCGGTGGACCTGGCGGCCTCGCGGTCGTACTTGGCGGCGGCCCTTTCGAGGCGGGCGGCGGCTGCGTTCCAGTCGGTGCTGGGCATGCGGGTCTCCTCGGAGCGGTGCGGGTGTGGGGTGAGCGGGAGCGGCAGAAGGGGCGGCGCGGTGGGGCTGTCTACTGGCCGGTGTCGCTGCTGATGTGGATGGCGCCGTGGAAGGTGCCGCCGGTGATGCCGTGGTTCTCGCCGCCGAAGTGGCCGCCGTTGATGGCGCCGCCGTTGCTCTCGATCGCGTCGCGGATGTCGTCGCCGGACTGGTCGTTGTCGGTGGTGTTGATGGTCACGTTGCCGATGCGGATCTTCACTGGGTTGCCTGCTTCCTGGTCAGTGGTGGGTGGTGTCGGTGCAGGTCACGCACATGCCGAGCGAGCGCGGGATGCAGTACCCGGCGTCGCGGCGGCAGTTGGGGCAGGTACGGCGGGCGAGCATGGCCTTGGCCAGTGCCGCCCGCCGGGCCGGTGTCATGGGACGGACCGGCACGGCGTGGTCGATGCGGTAGAGGTAGGCGACCAGCGGTTCCCTGCGCCGCCTCGGGCGTTCGAGCTGGGCGGCGACGTCCTGCCCGCCGGGCCGGAGCCCGAGGGCGCGGAGCTGCCGGCGGGTGGCGTATCCGTCCGGGGCCAGGCGCCACCGGAACACCGGCAGCGTCGCCATCACGCCACCCGCTTCCACGCGGCCCGGAGGCGGGTCTCGGATGCGGAGTGGCCGGCGGCACGGAAGCGGGCGGCCATGTCGCGGTAGGACAGGGCGGGGGATTCGCTGTGACGGATCTCGTCGACCAGGACGTCCAAGGCGTCATCGGTGAGGGCGGGCCCGGACTCCAGAGCGGGGACCGGGACCGGCTCCGTGGGGCCCCACACCGGGAGTTCCCACCGGGGCGTGACGCCCGGGGTGTCATCGGGTGTGACGGCCATGGTCACGCTGGTCAGGGCCCTGTTCGTGCCCTTGCCGCCCCTCGCCTGTTCCAGCGTCGACCATGCCTCGGAGAGGGTCCGGGCGGTCTCGGCCTGCACCTGTGCGACGCGTGCCCCGGCCTCCGTCACGGCCGTCAGCCGCGTCTCCTCGGTGCCCGCCTGAGCCCTCAGCCGGGCACGGGCCACGGCCGCTTCGTCGCGGGCCGACTGCTGGATGCCCCGGATCTGAGTCAGGGCACCGGCGGTGAGCGCGGTCCGCTCCCACATGGAATGGACCAGCCACAACGCCTTGGCCGCGATCGGGAACCAGGCCACGGCCAGCCAGGCGCCGGTGGACTCCTCGGCGGTCAGCGCGTGTGCGATCAGGACGCCGGTGGCGACCAGGCCGAAAGCCCAGCCGACCCTGGTCACCAGGTCGCTGTGGTCGCCCTGCGCGGCGAGTCGGCGTTCGTAGGCGAGGGTGGCCAGCCACCCGCCGTCGATCCCGAGACCGACGACCAGCGCGACCAGCCACGGCATCACCGGGCCCAGCCACAGCATCACCACGGCCAGAGTCAGCGCCATGGACACCGCCGTCATCGCGACCGCCGGCAGAACGGTCTTCAACGATGCCCTCATGACGCACCACCTCGCCCGTCACAGATGTAGCGAACCCAGCCGATGACCTGGATGAGAACGCCACCGGTGAGCAGGTGACGCCACGACGGCTCGTCAGTGAGGAATGCCAGAACGGACCCGGTAACGGCCAGCGCGATTCCTGCGAACACGAGAGCCAGGGCGCTTCGAGGGGAGGAAGACTTCGTGGTCATGCCGCACCGCCCATCGGGGCCGTCGCGGCGCGGTTGGTCAGGTCCCGTCGAGCCGACAGGACCCGGTTGCGGGCGCGGCGGATACGCCGCTCGTCCAGCTCGGTCGGCGTGCGGTCCAGGGTCATGATCTGCGCGTCCAGCAACTCGACCTCGGCCGCGATAAGCGGCATCTCCTGCTCGATCGCGTTCAGCTCGGCAGCCGACGGCCCGCCGTCGAGCGAGGCCGCCGTAACGAGGTCCTGAAGTGCAGCGATGGTCTTCATGGGTTGTGGTTCCTCTCGAACGGAACGGCCCGAAACTGCGGCTCCGGTGCTCCAACACCGGGGCCGCGGGCCGTTCATGGGGTGTGGGTCAGACGGTGGCGATGAGCACCGAGGCGATCAGCAGCCACAGGTGGTGGAAGGACTGGTCCAGGGCGTAGGCGCCGGTCCCGAGCGTCGCGGCGGGCTTGCCGTCGGCGGTGACGGGGTGTGCCGGGTGAGCTGCGGTGCCCAGGCTGTAGAACTCGGCCTTGCCGGTCACCCGGGCCAGCCAGGCGAGGGTGGTGCGGCGGTCGGCCCACCAGTGCGTGACCGCGTCCACGCCCAGACCGGCGACCAGGCCCAGCACGGACAGGTGCAGCCCCAGCAGGAAGGCCACAGGAACGAGTAAGGCCAGCTTGGTGGCGGTCAGGGTGGCGACGTGGCGGGCGCCGGCCAGACGGCCGGTCCAGCCGGGCAGGCCCTTGTGCGCGGACTGGCAGGACGTCTGCACCCAGTGGTCACCCACGCTGTGAGCGACGAACAGGGCGACGAACACGGCGGCGAACACGGAAACGGTCATCGTTGCTCCTCATGAACGGCGGGGGGATGAGTGGGTGCGGGCCCGGCGCTGCAACACCGGACCCGCCTTGCACTTGCTTCCACAGCAATCGCAATCAATGGAGTCGTCGAACCGGCTCCCCTCAACCCCACCCGTACAGCCGCGATGAGGGCTGGACGGGCGGAGGAGGCAACCGGCCGCAGCGTCAGCCGCGGAGTTGGTTGAACATGTGCGTGTCTCCTTCGGAGGCGGCTCCCGTACCAGGTAGAGCCGCTAATCCGTTGTAGGCAGAGACATGACCTTTCGGTCTCGTGCCATCGGGTTGACAAGGGAACCCGTAACCTCCCCCCGACCAACGCGGGGCTCCTGGGTCGTGCAGTTTGAGCAGCCCAAAGAAGGGCTCCTCTTCTCGCATCCACCTAGCGGCGATGCGATACCTGTATTACAGGTCCTGCATCATGGTTCCGTCAAGCAGGGCGATGGAACTTCTTGTTTTCGCGCCGTGGACTTCCTGGCGCACAATCAGCATCGGTGCAGGTCAGGGGCGTTGGTTACCCCATGCGTGGACAGCTCAGATCCATCTGGCTACCTTCGAGACGTCCCTAGACGTCCCACCGGGGGTTGAGATGTCCAACGAACGCTTGCGGTCCGCCCTACTTGCGCAGGGCATGACCGTGCAGGAACTGGCTGAGTCCATCGAGGTCAACCCGAAGACGGTCGAACGCTGGATTACTCAGGGCAAGGTGCCGTATCGGCGGCATCAGTACGCCACAGCGTCACAGCTGAGCGTGGACGTGACGACCCTCTGGCCGGACGACTCTCGCGCCGTCGACACGGCAACGGACCTGAGTAAAGCCGAGATCGTCACTATCTATCCGCACCGGCATATGGTGCCTGCCACCCTGTGGCGCGAGATCTACGAGCAGGCCGAATCGCGCATCGACGTTCTCGTCTACTCCGGACTGTGGTTGTCGGAGGACCCCTTGTTTCACGACCTCCTGAAGCGGAAGGTGCAAGGGGCAACTCAGGTGCGAATCCTGCTGGGAGATCCGGACTGCGAGGCGGTGCGACAGCGCGGCATAGACGAAGGTCACCGCATCATGGACGGCAAGATTCGCAATGCGCTGATGAACTACCGACCGCTCTTCGCGAGCCACCCCGACATCGGCTTTCGGTTGCACGGCGGGACGCTCTACAACTCACTTTTCCGGTCCGATGACGAAATGCTCGTGAACACTCACGTGTACGGAATCGGGGCGTACATGGCCCCTGTCCTGCATCTGCGGCGACTTCCCGGCGGCGGGCTCTTCGATACCTATGCGAATAGCATCGAACAGACCTGGGGCGGCGCACGCCCGGTCACGGATCACGACATCACGGGAGTCTGAGCATGGGACGTATCGACTACCTTCACGACCCCGCCGCCCCGCCGGCCAACTCGGTAGTGCCCTCCGTCGTGGCGTTCGTGCAAAACGGCGTGGGTGACGTCCTGCTGATCCAGCGGTCCGACAACGGCCGTTGGGCACTGCCCGGTGGCGGTCACGACGTGGGTGAGTCCATCAGCGACACCGTGGTGCGTGAGGTCTGGGAAGAGACAGGGATCAAAGCCGAGGTCGTCGACATGTCGGGGATCTACACCGACCCTGGGCACGTGATGCTGTACGACGACGGCGAGGCGCGGCAGCAGTTCAGTATCTGCTTCCGCGCTCGCCCGGTCGGCGGCGAACTCCGTACGAGCAACGAAACGACACAGGTCCGCTGGGTCTCCCCAGCGGACCTGGTCGAATTCGATATTCACCCCACCATGCGGCTCAGGATCGAGCACGCAATGGACCGGACGCGCCTGGTGCCCTACGTCGGCTGACGCTTGGCGGCTGACAGCCGCTCGATGACGCGTGCAGTGCTGGCGAGGATCTCTGGCTCTGCGCGCCGGATGAACGTCCCGATCAGGCTGTCCGGGCCATAGCGGCCTGCGATCTCGTTCACCCGGTCCACGGGGTTCGTTGGCGTGCCGTCCGGCGTCGTGTTCATGTCGCAGTAGCAGAGCGCGTCGGCGAGGTGGGGATGCTCCCGCGGGAACTCTTCCTCCAGCTCGTCACGCATACCGCGCGCTTCGGCCTCCATCCACGCACAGGAGTGGTGAGCCACGAGGCGCACCACTCGCTCGTCGGCGTGGGCGACGTGCCGGAGGTACCGAGCGCCGTCCATTGGGTGGAAGCCTGTCTTGGCGAGGTCGGGCGCATAGCCGATGTCGTGCAGTACCGCGGCGGCCTCCATGAGGTCTGCGTCCGAGCCAAGGATCGAGGCGATCGTGCGGGCCCGCTCTGCTACCCCTTGCGAATGAGCCCACCGGCGGGGCAGGGGCTCGGAGAGCAGCGATTCGGCGAGGGGGTAGGCCCATTCAGTCAATGCCGTGGTCAAGGTTTGGCACTCTCCTCTCGGTTCGGCAGGGACAGCACTGTTCGCTGTTTTCCCTGCTTCCCTTCTGACACCAGTCCGGCAGCCTGCAACTTGTCGAGTGCTTTGCTCACCGTCGGCCGCGAGACACCGAAGCGCGCGCACAGCGCCGACGCGCTGGGGAAGGTCGACCCCACGGCGAGTTCGTCATCCGTGATCACGTCAGCCAGACGTTCGGCCAGTGGCCGGCGGTCGATGGACTCCCCGTGGCGCACCACTCTCCAGCGCCCGCCGGGCACCGGTTCTGCGACTCCATCCTTCTGGAGGGCGCCGAAGACCCGGAGCGCGACGCCGCGGGAAACACCGTGGTCGCGCATCAGGTCCGCAGCCGACGGTAGTTCGGTCATTTCGTCGTCGGCGTCAATCTGAGCTTTGACAACGTCAGCGATTTTCAGGAAGGTCCCGCGAGGGCTGGCCTGCTGCGACACGCGTCTTCCCTCTCTCCCTCGTAGTTGTCTCAAGCCTGCCACGTCCTCCTTCTCGTCAGTACTGGCGGACGGGTGGCGCCTGGGGGCAGTGCAGCTCTGCTGGGCGAGCCGCAGGTGCCCCGGCCTAGCCACCACCGACTCACAGGCGGAATGACTCGGTAGCCGGGCCGTCTGTGGGCCGTCCAAAGGCGGCCAACGAACACCGATGACGACCAACAACCACCGAGAGGCCGCAGTCGATGACTGCGGCCTCTCGGTGGTTGTTCCCAGCTAGATCCAGGTGTCCAGCCACATCCGGTCGCGCCACGACCCGTCGGGGATCGGTGTGCCCGTGTAGATCGGCCAGAAGTAGATGAAGTTCCAGATGATCAGCAGGACCAGGACGCCCGCCCCGATCGCGCCCAGCGTCCGCCGTCGGTCGCCCGTCGGATCGCCGGAACCCAGGCCCAGTTCCTCGCGGGCCCCCGTCCCGGCCGCCGGGCCCAGCATCGCGCCGATCATCATCGTCACCGCCAGACACAGGAACGGCACGAACACGACCGCGTAGAAGAGGAAGATCGTCCGCTCCTGGTAGAGGAACCAGGGCAGCCAGCCCGCCGCCACGCCGCAGGCGATCGCACCCGCCCGCCAGTCGCGCCGGAAGAACCACCGCCACAGCACGTACACCAGGGCGAAGCACGCCGCCCACCACAGCAACGGCGTCCCGATGGCCAGCACCTCGCGCGAGCACTTGCCGGTCTCCGACGCCGCGCAGCCCGACTGCTCCTCCCAGAAGTACGAGACGGGCCGGCCCAGCACGATCCAGCTCCACGGATTGGACTGGTAGGTGTGGCCGGACGTCAGGTTCACGTGGAATTCGTAGACCTGGTACTCGTAGTGCCACAGGCTGCGCAGCCAGTCCGGCAGCCAGGTCCAGTTGCCGCCCCGGCCGTCGGTCTGTGCCCAGTTCCGGTAGTAGCCCTTGCCGGTGACGATCCAGCCGGTCCAGGAGACGAGATACGTCAGGATCGCGACCGGGACCGTCGAGACGAAGGCCGGCACCAGGTCCCGCTTCAGCACCGCCACGTACGGGCGGACCGCCCCCGCGGTCCGGCGCGCGCCGACGTCCCACAACACCGTCATCAGGCCGAAGCCGACCAGGATGTACAGGCCGTTCCACTTGGTGGCGAAGGCCAGGCCCAGCATCAGGCCCGCGGTGATCCGCCAGGGCCGCCAGCCGAGCCGCAGGTTCTCCGCGACCTCCGCATCGGGGCGCAGCACCCCTTCCTCGTCGACCGGCAACGCCGCGGCGAGTCTGCGCCGCGCCCAGTCGCGGTCGATCAGGAGCGCGCCGAACGCCGCCAGCACGAAGAACATCAGCACCAGGTCCAGCAGCGCGGTGCGGCTCATCACGAAGTGCAGACCGTCGACGGTGAGCAGGGCGCCCGCCAGGCAGCCCAGGAACGTCGAGCGGAACAGCCGGCGGCCGATCCGGCACAGCATCAGCACCGAGAGCGTGCCGAGCACCGCCACCATGAACCGCCAGCCGAACGGCGTGAACCCGAAGAAGTGCTCACCGAGCCCGATGATCCACTTGCCGACCGGCGGGTGCACCACGTAGCCCGGGTCCACCGGGATGTCCACCTGCGACGGGTCCCGGAGGATCAGTTTGTCGATGTCCTTGGGCCAGTCACCCTCGTACCCCTGGTTGATCAGGGCCCACGAGTCCTTGGCGTAGTACGTCTCGTCGAATATCAGCGCGTGCGGGCTGCCCAGCTTCCAGAACCGCAGCACCCCGGCGACCAGCGCCACCAGCAGCGGACCGCCCCACGCCGACCACCGCACCAGGCGATCGGCCGTCGGCGGGGAGATCCCGAGCACCGCCCACAGCTGGATGCCGGGCCTGGTGTACGGCGGGACAAGCCGCTCGCGCAGCCCGATCCCGGGCCGGGGCGAATGGCCGAAGCGGCGCAGCCGCTGCTGCCAGGAGGCCGGTGCTTCGCCGTGCGGTTCCCCGGCGTCTTGGCCCTGTCGGGCTTCGGGCGCAGTACTCGTCACCGCGCCATCGTAGGGAACGCATCTGTGCGAGTGCCCTTCCCCGTGCTGGGAGGATGGTTCTTGTGACTGGAACGACTGGAACGCTGGTACTCGCAGGAACCCCCATCGGCGATGTGGCGGACGCCCCGCCGCGCCTCGCCGCCGAACTGGAGACGGCGGACGTCGTCGCCGCCGAGGACACCCGCAGGCTGCGCCGCCTCACCCAGGCGCTCGGCATCCACACCACGGGGCGGGTCGTCTCCTACTTCGAGGGCAACGAGTCGGCCCGTACGCCGGAACTCGTCGAGGCACTGACCGGCGGCGCCCGCGTCCTGCTGGTCACGGACGCCGGGATGCCGTCCGTCTCCGACCCCGGCTACCGGCTGGTGGCCGCCGCCGTGGAGAAGGACATCAAGGTCACCGCGGTCCCCGGCCCGTCCGCCGTGCTCACCGCGCTTGCCCTGTCCGCACTGCCCGTCGACCGCTTCTGCTTCGAGGGCTTCCTGCCGCGCAAGGCCGGCGAACGGCTCGGCCGGCTCCGCGAGGTCGCCGACGAACGCCGCACCATGGTCTTCTTCGAGGCCCCGCACCGGCTCGACGACACCCTCGCCGCGATGGCCGAGGTCTTCGGCGCCGACCGCAGGGCGGCCGTGTGCCGGGAGCTGACCAAGACGTACGAGGAAGTGAAGCGCGGACCGCTGGGCGAGCTGGCCGTCTGGGCGGCCGAAGGGGTGCGCGGCGAGATCACCGTCGTCGTCGAGGGCGCGGCCGAATCCGGACCCGGGGAACTGGACGCCGAGGAGCTGGTACGCAGGGTGCGGGTGCGCGAGGAGGCGGGGGAGCGGCGCAAGGAGGCGATCGCCGCCGTCGCCGCCGACGCGGGGCTGCCCAAGCGCGAAGTGTTCGACGCGGTCGTCGCGGCAAAGAACGCGGCGCGAACCGGTCCTGAAGAAGGCAAAGGACTGTCGTGAAAAGCAAAGCGAGAGCCGCGCACCCGGCCTTTCTGCCACGAGAAGGCCAAAAGCGCTCCAACAGTCGGCAGGGCCCGATGCGCTCCTGCCGGTAAGGGCGTCCACTGAATCAGGGACACATTCTCCAGGACGCTCGTCCGGAGTGCCTGTCCGGCGGACAAAGGAGCGGGCATGAGCGAGATCGCAGACAGCACCGCGCACGAGGCGTACGCATTCGCCTGCATGAGGTGTGGACACGGCTGGGAACAGGCCTACGAGATAGAGCACCACGTCGACGGATCCAACAAGGCCTTCGTCATATACAAGGCGGACGGGGAGCGGGTTCCCTCCCCCCTTTCCAGGCCCAGCTGCGCGAACTGCGGCGGACACGTGGTCCGCATCATGCGGTCCGGCCGGGTCTCCACCGTCCAGCGGCTGCTCCACAACCCCGAGCCGGCGCGGCCGGCGATCCAGGACGGCGAGGCCGTGGCCGCCGCGGGCGGCGGGCACCACTGGCACCTGTCCGACCTGCTGCACCCCTTCCACCGGAAGTAGGCACTTCCGGCTCCACCGGAAGTAGGCACTCCGGCTCCACCACGGTCCGTCCGGGCATGCCGGCGGAGCCTCGTACGATCGTCGTCATGAGCCGTACCGAAGCCCCGCCGCTGCCCGAACCCCTCCGGGTGCCGGTCGCCGATTCGCACACCCACCTGGACATGCAGGACGCGACCGTCGAGGAGGGCCTGGCCAGGGCCGCCGCGGTCAATGTGACCACCGTGGTCCAGGTGGGATGCGACGTGGCCGGTTCGCGCTGGGCCGCCGAGACGGCCGCCGCGCACCCGAACGTGCACGCGGCGGTCGCCCTGCACCCCAACGAGGCGCCGCGCATCGTGCACGGCGACCCCGACGGCACCGCGCGCCAGGGGGCGCGCGCGGCGGGCGGCACGGCGGCGCTGCACGAGGCGCTCGCGGAGATCGACGCACTGGCCGCGCTCGACCACGTACGGGGCGTCGGCGAGACCGGGCTCGACTGCTTCCGTACCGGCCCCGAGGGCATCGCCGCCCAGGAGGAGTCCTTCCGGGCCCACATCGAGATCGCCAAGCGGCACGGCAAGGCGCTGGTCATCCACGACCGTGAGGCGCACGCGGACGTGCTGCGCGTCCTCGCCGACGCGGGTGCTCCCGAGCGGACCGTGTTCCACTGCTACTCCGGCGACGCCGACATGGCCCGGATCTGCGCGGACGCCGGCTACTTCATGTCCTTCGCGGGCAACGTCACCTTCAAGAACGCCCAGCCGCTGCGGGACGCCCTGGCCGTCGCCCCGACGGAACTGGTCCTGGTCGAGACGGACGCCCCGTTCCTGACGCCCGCCCCGTACCGGGGACGGCCCAACGCGCCCTACCTCATCCCGGTCACCCTGCGCGCGATGGCGGCGGTGAAGGGCCTGGACGAGGACACCCTGGCGTCGGCGATCGCGGACAACACGGCACGGGCCTTCGACTACTGAGCGCCACGGCGGCGGGCGCGAATCGCGGGGCCCCTTACGCTTTACAGGTGAGCACCACTGAGCCCGACGCCCTCCTGGGCCCCGCAGACATCCGCGAGCTGGCCGCCGAGCTGGGCGTACGCCCGACCAAGCAGCGCGGCCAGAACTTCGTCATCGACGCCAATACGGTCCGCCGGATCGTACGGACGGCTCAGGTCCGCCCGGACGACGTCGTCGTCGAGGTCGGTCCGGGGCTCGGCTCGCTGACCCTGGCGCTGCTGGAGGCGGCGGACCGGGTCGTCGCCGTCGAGATCGACGACGTGCTGGCGGGCGCGCTGCCGGCCACCGTCGCGGCCCGGATGCCGGGGCGCGACGACCGGTTCGCCCTGGTGCACTCCGACGCGATGCTGGTCCGCGAGCTCCCCGGCCCGGCGCCCACCGCGCTGGTCGCGAACCTGCCGTACAACGTCGCCGTGCCGGTCCTGCTGACGATGCTGGAGCGCTTCCCGTCCATCGAGCGCACCCTCGTCATGGTCCAGGCCGAGGTCGCCGACCGGCTGGCCGCGCGGCCGGGCAACAAGGTCTACGGCGTGCCGTCGGTGAAGGCCAATTGGTACGCGGACGTCAAGCGGGCGGGCTCCATCGGCCGCAACGTCTTCTGGCCCGCCCCGAACGTGGACTCCGGACTGGTCTCCCTGGTCCGGCGCACCGAACCGATCGCGACGAGCGCGAGCCGGACCGAGGTCTTCGCGGTCGTCGACGCGGCCTTCGCCCAGCGCCGCAAGACCCTGCGGGCGGCCCTGGCCGGCTGGGCCGGCTCCGCACCCGCCGCCGAGGCGGCGCTGGTCGCGGCCGGGATCTCGCCGCAGGCCCGTGGCGAGTCGCTGACGGTCGAGGAGTTCGCCGCCATCGCCGAGAACAAGCCCGCCGGGGCCACCGGGGCCACCGAGCACAAGCCCTCCGGGAGTGGCGAGTGAGCATCACCGTCCGCGTACCCGCCAAGGTCAACGTCCAGCTCGCGGTCGGTGCCCCGCGCCCCGACGGCTTCCACGACCTGGCCAACGTCTTCCTCGCCGTCGGCCTGTACGACGAGGTCACCGTCACCCCCGCCGACGGGCTGCGCATCACCTGCTCGGGCCCGGACGCCGCCCAGGTCCCGCTGGACGCGACCAACCTCGCCGCCCGCGCCGCGATCGCGCTGGCCGAGCGGCACGGCATCGCACCCGATGTGCACATCCACATCGACAAGGACATCCCCGTAGCGGGCGGCATGGCGGGCGGCAGCGCCGATGGTGCCGCCGCGCTGCTGGCCTGCGACGCCCTCTGGTCCACCGGCGCCACCCGGGACGAACTGCTCGCCATCTGCGCGGAGCTGGGAAGCGACGTCCCGTTCAGCCTGGTCGGCGGCGCCGCCCTCGGCACCGGACGCGGCGAGCGGCTCACCCCGATCGACGTCGGCGGCATCTTCCACTGGGTCTTCGCGGTCGCCGACGGCGGGCTCTCCACCCCGGCCGTCTACGGCGAGTTCGACCGGCTGACGGCGGAGACCGACGTCCCCGTACCGGAAGCCTCCCCGGCGCTCCTCGACGCCCTGCGCACCGGTGACGCCACCGCGCTCGCCGCGGCGCTCTCCAACGACCTCCAGCCCGCCGCGCTCTCCCTGCGCCCCTCGCTCGCCGACACCCTCGCCGCGGGTACCGCGGCCGGCGCCCTGGCCGCACTGGTCTCGGGCTCCGGACCGACCACCGCGTTCCTGGTGGCGGACGAGGAGTCGGCCCGGAAGGTCGCCGAAGCACTGCTCGCCTCGGGCACCTGCCGCAACGCACGGACCGCGGTGTCCCCGGCACCGGGGGCCACGGCTGTCTGACGGTGTCCGCCGCTACCGGCCGTAGTGATAGCGGCACGAGACAATGCGTACCTCGTCCTCGACCACGCGGTAGATGAGCCGGTGTTCCTCGCTGATCCTGCGGGACCAGTAGCCGTGGAAGCCGTGCCGCAGGGGTTCCGGTTTGCCGATGCCCTCGTTTCCGTTGCGGACGACATCCTGGACCAAGGCATTGATCCGTTTGAGGACCTTCCGGTCCTGGGTCTGCCACCACACGTAGTCCGCCCATGCGGATTCGTGCCAGATGAGCTTCATTCGAGGAGCTCCCGTACCTCGCCGCCACCGTTCTCGAGATCGTCGATCGCCGCCAGGACGCGACGCGCGTTCTCGGGGCTGCGGTACAGGTAGGCCGTCTCCTTCAGGGACTCGTACTCGTCGAGAGCCACGATCACCACGGGCTCGTGACCGGCGCGCGTCACTATGACTTCTTCGCGGTCGTTGACGACGGCACTCAGGGTTTCCGCGTACTTGGCGCGCGATTCCGTGTAGGTCATGGTTCGCATACTCGCCTCCCGGCGTGAGTCCATGTACAGGAAGTTGTACGTACAGGAAAATGTACGTACGAGGTACCTGGGAAGCAAGGCCGCCCGAGGAATCCCGCCCCCGGGCCCCGTACCCTGGGAAGCCGATCGATCCCCCCCCGGGCAGGAGTGAAATGGCCGTCAATCTGGTCAATGTCGAGCAGGTCAGCAAGGTGTACGGCACCCGTGCCCTGCTCGACGGCGTGTCCCTCGGGGTGTCCGAGGGGGACCGGATCGGTGTCGTGGGCCGCAATGGCGACGGCAAGACGACGCTCATCCGGATGCTCGCCAGGCTGGAGGAGGCGGACAGCGGACGTGTCACCCACAGCGGCGGGCTGCGGCTCGGCGTCCTGACCCAGCACGACTCGCTCGACCCGCAGGCGACCATCCGCCACGAGGTGATCGGCGACCTCGCCGACCACGAGTGGGCGGGCAGCGCCAAGATCCGCGATGTGCTCACCGGGCTCTTCGGCGGGCTGGCCCTGCCCGGCTTCGAGCACGGCCTGGACACCGTCATCGCTCCGCTCTCCGGCGGCGAGCGGCGCCGGATCGCGCTGGCCAAGCTGCTCATCGCCGAGCAGGATCTGATCGTCCTCGACGAGCCGACCAACCACCTCGACGTCGAGGGCATCTCCTGGCTGGCCGGCCACCTGCGGGCCCGCCGCTCCGCGCTCGTCTGCGTCACCCACGACCGCTGGTTCCTCGACCAGGTCTGCACCCGCATGTGGGACGTCCAGCGCGGCACGGTCCACGAGTACGAGGGCGGCTACAGCGACTACGTCTTCGCGCGGGCCGAGCGGGAGCGGATCGCCGCCACCGAGGAGTCCAAGCGGCAGAACCTGATGCGCAAGGAGCTGGCCTGGCTGCGCCGCGGCGCCCCCGCACGCACCTCCAAGCCCCGCTACCGCATCGAGGCGGCCAACGAACTGATCGCCGACGTGCCGCCGCCGCGCGACACCAGCGAGCTGATGAAGTTCGCCAACGCCCGGCTCGGCAAGACCGTCTTCGACCTGGAGGACGTGACCGTCCAGGCGGGCCCCAAGACGCTGCTCACCCACCTCACCTGGCAGCTCGGCCCCGGTGACCGGATCGGCCTGGTCGGGGTCAACGGCGCGGGCAAGACCTCGCTGCTGCGGGCGCTGGCCGAGGCGGCCCGCACCCAGGGCGACGAGCAGCCCGCCGCCGGGAAGGTCGTCGTCGGCAAGACCGTCAGGCTGGCCTACCTCTCCCAGGAGGTCCACGAGCTGAACCCGAACCTGCGGGTGCTCGAAGCGGTGCAGCAGGTACGGGACCGGGTCGACCTCGGCAAGGGCCGCGAGATGACCGCGGGCCAGCTCTGCGAGCAGTTCGGCTTCTCGAAGGAGAAGCAGTGGACCCCGGTCGGCGACCTCTCGGGCGGTGAGCGGCGCCGGCTCCAGATCCTGCGCCTGCTGATGGATGAGCCCAACGTCCTCTTCCTCGACGAGCCCACCAACGACCTCGACATCGAGACCCTGACCCAGCTGGAGGACCTCCTCGACGGCTGGCCCGGATCGATGATCGTGATCTCCCACGACCGGTTCTTCATCGAGCGGACCACGGACCGGGTGATGGCGCTGCTCGGCGACCGCGCGTTGCGGATGCTGCCGCGCGGGATCGACGAGTACCTGGAGCGCAGGCAGCGGATGGAGGAGGCGGCCACGCCCTCCGCCGCACCCGTCCCGGCCAAGGAGACCACCGCCCCGGCCGCGGCCGTCTCCCCGCAGGCCGCCCGCGCGGCGAAGAAGGAGCTCCAGAAGGTCGAGCGGCAACTCGACAAGATCTCCACACGGGAGACCACGCTGCACGCGCAGATCGCGGAGCACGCCACGGACTTCGAGAAGGTGGCCAAGCTCGACGCGGAGCTGCGCGAACTGGTCGCAGAACGCGACGAGTTGGAGATGCGCTGGCTGGAACTGGCCGAGGACGCCTGACCGCTGCGGTGCGTCAGGTGTGACGGCTGGGGCTCGTGGGACGGGTGATACAAAGAAGCCTTGTCCGGCGCGGAAGCCGGGCCCGTCCGCACGAAGGGGGACGTGCTGATGACCCAGCCGCCCGGCCAGCAACCGCCGCAGGGGGGCTTCGGGGCTCCGTACGACCCCCCGTCCGGTCCGTACGGGCCTCCCACCCAGCCGTCGGGCCAGGCCGCCGGTCCGTACGGCACCCAGCCGCCGGGCCCGTACGGCCCGCCCACGCAGCCGCCCGGACCGTACGGCCCGCCCGGTCCGCACAACGCGCCCACCCAGCCCGGCCCGTACGGAGTGCCGTCGCAGCCGGGGCTGTACGACGCGCCGACGCAGCCCGGTCCCTACGGTGTGCCGTCGCCACCTCGGCCCGGTGGCCCCGCGGGCAGCGGCGGCGGAGGGTTCTTCCGGGGCAGGCGGGGGGCGGTCGTCGGTGCCGTGCTCGCGGTGGTGCTGCTGGCCGGCGGTGGCGTCTGGCTGGCCACGAGCGGGGACGGGACGAAGCCCGCGGCGAAGAAGAGCGGCGCCCCCGCGCCCAGCACCTCGTCCACGGGCAAGCCCAAGGGTGAGGACAAGGGCCAGGGGCCGAGCGACCTCCGTGCGGAGGCCGACGGGATCAACGCCAAGCGCAAGCCGGGCGAGGCGAAGGTCCTCTGGCTCCAGGAGGGCGGCGTCGACCTGCCGGCCAACGGCTCGGACGTGTACGGCCCCTGGATCGTCGGTGACACCGTCGTCAAGGCGATGTTCCAGACCGTCTCCGGCTACTCCGTCGCCGACGGCAGCCAGAAATGGAGCCTGCGCCTGCCGGGCGCCATGTGCGCGGCCCCTTCGCAGGCCACCGCCGACGGCAAGATCGCCCTCGGGGTCCAGACCGGTCACGGCGACCAGGCGATCTGCAGCGCGCTCCAGATGGTCGACCTCGCGACCGGCAAGGCGGGCTGGTACAAGAAGTTCAAGCGGCAGGGCACCTGGGACCTGCTCTCCAACCCCGCGATGGCGATCAACGGCGACACCGTGACCATCGGGCGCACGACCAGGACGGACGCCTTCCGGGTCAGCGACGGCAAGGTGCTCTTCGGGCGACTGCCGGGCAACTGCCAGCCGTTCGGCTTCGCGAGCGGCCCCGTGGCGATCGCCGCGGCCAGCTGCCAGACGGCTGCCGACGACCACAAGGAACAACTGGTGGAGCGGATCGACCCCGCCACCGGCAAGGTCCTGTGGAAGTACGAGGTCAAGAAGGGCTGGGAGATCGCGCAGTTCTACTCGGTCAGCCCGCTGGTCGTCTCCCTGAAGAAGGGGGACCAATGGGCGATCATCATGCTCAACGCGAACGGCACCTACCGCTCCCAACTGGTCGGCGGCGACGAGAACTACAAGACGCAGTGCGACACCGACGTGGCGTCCGACGGCAGGAACCTCGACAACTGCCTCGGGGTGGCGGCCGACGACAGCACGGTCTATCTGGCGACCAAGCCCGCCGAGTCCGACCCCACCAACAAGGTCGTCGCCTTCGACCTGGCCGGCGGGAAGACGAAGTGGAAGGCCGCAGCCCCCGCCGGGCAGACCCTGATGCCGATGCGGGTGGAGGGCGGCAGGGTGCTGATGTACCTGTCGGCGGCGAAGAACAAGGGCGGCGGCATCGCAGCCCTCCCGCCGACCGGCGGCGCACCGCAGATGGTGGTGCGGCACCCGGCCGCCGGGGCGGCGGCCGAACGCGCGCTCTTCGACAGCCGGATCGCCTACGTGAACGGCCGTTCCCTCCTCCTGAGCACGAGCATCAGCGGGGTCGAGGACGGGGACGAGATGCGGGCGAAGTCGATGGCGGCCTTCGGCAACTGACGGTCCGAGGCGTAACGGAGGCATCACGGGGCGGTTCTCCCTTGGGAACAGGGGGTGGACCGCCCCGGTGCCCGAGGTCTCGCGGGTGGTACAAAGAAGCCCCGCTCGACTGACGTAACGCCGCGGGATCCATGCCTGATTCGCTCCTTTCCAGGAAGTTCAGGGGGTTTCGGCCCCGTGGCGCTCCACGGAATCGCGGGGGAGATCGGACCGGGCACCCGGACCGCACGAAGGGGGACGTGCTGATGAGCCAGCCGCCCAACCAGCAACCGCCGCAGGGTGGCTTCGGCGCGCCGCAGGAGCCGCCGCAGGGAAGTCCGCAGCCGCCGCAGACGCCGCCACCGGCTCAGCCGCCCACCCAGCCGGGCTACGGCTACCCGCAGGCACCCGGCCAGCCGCCGGCCCAGGCCCCCGGCTACCCGCAGCAGCCCGGCCAGCAGCCCGGCCCGTACGGTCAGCAGCAGTCGGGCCCCTACGCCCAGCAGCCCGGTCCGTACGGTCAGCAGCCCGGCCCCTACGGCCAGCAGCCGGGGCCGTACGGTCAGCAGCCCGGTTACGGCTACCCGCAGCAGCAGTACCCCGGCGCACCGGCCCCCGGCGGTCCGGGCGGCGGCTCCTCCAAGCGCAAGCCCGCGATCATCATCGGTGCCGCGGCCGCCGCGCTCCTGGTGATCGGCGGCGGCATCTTCGTCGCCACGAGCGGGGGCGACGACGACAAGAAGCCCGTCGCGAAGGAGAGCGGCGACGCCAAGCCGAGCACGTCGCCCTCCGTCGACGAGGGCAACGGCAACGGCGACGGCGAGGGCCGCGACGGCGGCGACGACCTCAACGCCGGGCGCAAGGCCGGCGAGGCGAAGGTCCTCTGGCTCCAGAAGAACGACATCGACCTGCCGCGCAACGGCGCCGACGTGTACGGCCCCTGGGTGGCCGGCGACACGATCGTCAAGGGCATGTACCGCTCGATCTCCGGCTACTCGGTCGCCGACGGCAAGCAGAAGTGGACCCTCAAGCTGCCCGCCGACCTCTGCGCGGCACCCTCGCAGCCCGCGGCCAACGGCAAGATCGTCATCGGGGTCAAGAACGGCACCACCGACAAGGCGGACTGCGCCGATCTCCAGATGATCGACCTCGCCACGGGCAAGGCCGGCTGGAAGAAGTCGATCAAGCAGAACGGCACCTGGGACTTTCTTTCGGACATCTCGCTGGCCATCAGCGGCGACACCGTGACGGTCGGGCGCACCGGCAACTCCAACGCCTACCGGGTCAGCGACGGCAAGGAACTGTTCGGCAAGCCGTCGGGCATCTGCCAGCCGTTTGCCTTCGCCGGCGGATCCAAGCTGATCGCCGCCTCCAGCTGCCGCACCGACGACGTCAACAACCCGCAGCACCAGATCCAGGAGCTCGACCCGAACACGGGGAAGGCCAGGTGGACCTACCGGCCCAAGCGCGGCTGGGAGATCGACAAGGTCTACTCGGTCAGCCCGCTGGTGGTCTCGCTGAAGAAGGACAAGGAGTGGAGCATCCTCGCGCTGAAGGAGAACGGCTCGCTCCGTACCGGCATCACCAGCGACAAGGGTGACAAGTTCGCACCGGACTGCGGCAGCGCCTTCGCCATCTTCGGCAAGTCCCTCGACGGCTGCACCGGAGTCGCCGCCGACGCCAACACCTTCTACATGGCGACCGCGCCCGACTCCAGCGGCACCGCCCGTACGAACAAGGTCGTGGCGTTCGACCTGAACACCGGGAAGAGCAAGTGGAAGGCCGCCGCCCCGGCCGAGCGCACGGTGAAGCCGCTGCGCATGGAGGGCGGCAACGTGCTGCTCTACGTGGAGTCCGGCTACGAGAAGGGCGGCGGCATCGCCACCCTCGCACCGACCGGCGGCGCCCCGCGGATGCTGTTGCAGCACCCCACGTCGACGTCCGCGATCGAGAGCGACTTCTACAACTCGAAGATCCTCTACGCGGGCGGCCGTTCGTTCATCGCGAGCGGCCGGGTCAGCGCCAGGAACGACAAGGAAGAGCTGGAGACGAAGACCATGATGGCCTTCGGCAACTGACGGCTCACGACGCCCCTCGACGGCACCACCCGGCCGTCGGAGCCCCACGGCTCATGACCGGCAGCGGCCGGCGCACGACCGACCGCTGCCGGCCCCGTCCCACCGACTCCCTTTCCCCAGAGGTACGTACGCCATGACGCAGCCGCCCCAGCCGCCCAACGATCCGCCCCAGGGCGGATTCGGTGCCCCGCAGGACCCCCCGCCCGGTGGATTCGGCGCCCCGACGCCGCCACCCGCGGACCCGTTCGGCAAGCAGCCGGCCACCCCGCCCGCGGGCGGGTTCGGCGCCCCGACGCCGCCGCCCGCGGACACCCCGCCGCCCACCGGTGCTCCGCAGCAGCCGGGCCCCGGTTACGGCTACCCGCAGGGCCAGCAGCCGGGCTACGGCTACCCGCAGAACCAGCCCCCGCAGCCCGGTTACGGCTACCCGCAGGCGCCGGTGCCCGGACAGCCGCAGCAGGGCTACGGCTTCCCGCAGGGCATGCCGCCGGGTCAGCCGCCGCAGCAGGGGTACGGCTACCAGACCACCCCGATGCAGCAGCCGCCGACGCCGCCGCAGAACGGGAACGGCGCCAAGAAGTTCTCCACCCAGATGCAGATCATCGTCGCCGCCTCGGTCGCCGTGGTGCTGATCGTCGCGGGCGGCATCTGGTACGCCTCCGGCGACGACGGCGGCAAGAAGGAGGAGGCGTCCTCGTCCAGCGGCTCCACCGAGGGCAAGGGCGGCGAGGCCAAGGGCGGCAACGCCGTCGACGGCGCCGGCAAGGAGAAGGCCCCCGCGGACCCCAAGTCCAAGGTCGCCTTCCAGCTGCCGCTGCCCAAGGTCACCGACGTCACCAAGGTCGACGGCTCCTGGCTGACCGACAAGGCGTACGTGAAGACCGGCCTGAACGAGATCGTCGCCTACGACCCGGCCAAGGGCACCAAGCTCTGGTCCATCCCGCTGGCGGGCCAGGTCTGCGCCGCCTCCCGGCACATGTCCAAGGACTTCAAGACCGCGATCGCCTTCGAGCAGAGCAAGCCGTCGAAGGCCACCAAGTACCCGCCGTGCAACCAGGTCGGCGCGCTCGACCTGAGCACCGGCAAGCTGCTGTGGAGCAAGTCGGTCACCGCCGCCACCAGTGGTGACGCGGCGGTCAGGTTCGACGAGGTCACGCTCAGCGGCACCACGGTCGCCGCGGGCGGAACCGAGGGCGGCGCCGCCTTCGACCTCAACACCGGCGCCGAGCGCTGGAAGCCCAAGGCCACCACGGACGGCTGCTACGACAAGGGGTACGGCGGCGGCGAAGCACTCGCGGTGGTCCGCAAGTGCGGTTCGTACGACGACCCGCAGCTCGTCATCCAGGCGCTGAACCCCACCACCGGCGCCCCGATCTCCTCGTTCAAGATGCCGCCCGGTGTCGACTACGCGAGCATCGTCTCCACCAAGCCGCTGGTCGTCGCGGCCGACGTCGGCGACACCGCCGGTGACGGCAGCGGCATCTCGGACTTCTTCTCGATCGACGCCTCCACCGGCAAGCTGCTCACCAGGATCGCGGCGGACGGCGAGAAGTACGCGGCGCGCTGCGCCTCCACCGAGGTCGAGAGCTGCAGCCAGCTGGCCGTCGGCAACAACCGCATCTACGTGCCGACCGAGGACCACGAGGGCACCGGCGAGTACGGCGACACCAACGAGATCGTCTCCTTCGACCTCACCACCGGCAAGCCGACCAGCGACAAGGCCGACGCGGGCGACCGCTACACGATGTTCCCGATCCGCATGGACGGCGGCAACATCATCGCCTACCGGGTTCCCCCGTACGACAAGGGCGGCCAGGTCGTCTCCATCGACGGCGCCACGTTCAAGCAGACGGTGCTGATGGAGAACCCGAGCGACGAGTCCATCCGGGACGCGGAGACCAGCTTCACGCCGGACTACTCCGAGTTCCGCTACAGCGACGGGCACCTGTTCCTGGCCAGCACGATGGTCAGCAAGCCGAGCGGATCGCTGGACACGAGCCGCCGACTGGTGGTCAGCTTCAGCAGGCCGTAGCGGTAAGCCGTACGCGTGCGGGGGTGGTGTCCGGGCAACGGACACCACCCCCGCACGCGTACGGGATCAGGCGCCGGAGGCGGTCCGCAACGGCCGGCAGGCAGATCACAGCGCTGATCAGTCGGACACGGCGCACCCCCAACCGGTCCTGAACGCACGTCGATCCGGCGTTCCGGAGCCTTTTGGCCGGTAAGAGCCCGCGGCGTCGAACAAGCGTGTAGCTTGCCGGGTCAGGAAAGCCGGGGGGCCCGGTGTGCCGGTGCTACGGGGGTGTGCTCGATGGGCGTGCGGTTGATGGTGGTCGATGATCACAGACTGCTCGCCGAGGCGCTCGCCTCGGCGCTGAAGCTGCGGGGCCACCGGGTCCTCGCGGCGGCCGCACCGACGTCCGGGGTGGCGGAACTGGTGGTCAGCAGGGCCCCGGAGGTCTGCCTGTTCGGCACCTCGGCACCGGCCGAGCCCGGCGTCTTCGACCCGATCGTACGGATCCGGCGCGAGCGCCCCCAGGTGGCCGTCGTCGTCCTCGGACCGGTGCCCAGCCCGCGCGGGATCGCGGCGGCCTTCGCGGCGGGGGCCGCGGGATACGTCCGCCACGACGAGCGGATGGACGGCGTCGAGCGGGCGATGGTCAAGGCGCGCGCCGGAGAGGCGGTGGTGGCGCCGCAGCTGCTCCAGGGCGCCTTCGCCGAGCTGCTCAATCCCGCCGCGGCACCGGACGACGAGGGGCAGCGGCTGCTACAGATGCTCACCCCGCGCGAGGTCGAGGTCCTGGTGCGGGTCGCCGAGGGGGAGGACACCCGGCTGATCGCGGCCGGGATGCGGATCGCACCGAGCACCGCGCGTACGCATGTGCAGCGGGTGCTGATGAAGCTGGGCGTCGGCTCCCGGCTGGAGGCCGCGGCACTCGCGGCCCGCACGGGGCTGCTGGACCGCGCGGCACCGGCCGAGCGGCCGGGACGACCGGGGCAACAGCTGAGCAGCTGAGCAGCTGAGCAGCCGAACGCGCTGGGCCGAGCCCTGTCCCCGTACGGCCGCCGCACACACTCGGACACCCGAGCACCCGAGCACCCGAGCACCCGAGCATCCCAGCACCTGAGCACCCCGACACCGGACGTCGGCCCCTGGCCGCCCGGCGTGGACCACTCATTGACGTCATTGTTGACTTGTGGTTCATTGTGTTCGGTTATGTTTGGAGGAACCTGGTGAAGAAGACGGTTACGACGCTCGCCGACGGACGGGAGCTGCTCTACTACGACAGCCGCGACGATGTCGTCCGTGACGCCGTCGACCGGCGCCCCCTCGACGCCGTATCGACCTCGTCCGAGATCCGCCGGGACCCGTTCCTCGGGGACAGCGTCGCCATCGCCTCGCACCGCCAGGGCCGCATCTATCACCCGCCGGCCGACGAGTGCCCGCTCTGCCCCTCGCGGGACGGCCGGCGGAGCGAGATTCCCGAGGCCGACTACGACGTCGCGGTCTTCGAGAACCGCTTCCCCTCGCTCGCCGGGGACTCCGGCCGCTGCGAGGTCGTCTGCTTCACCTCCGACCACGACGCGTCCTTCGCCGACCTCACGGAGGAGCAGGCCGCCCTGGTCCTCGCGGCCTGGACCGACCGCACCGCCGAACTGGCCGAACTCCCGCAGGTCAAGCAGGTGTTCTGCTTCGAGAACCGGGGCGCCGAGATCGGCGTCACGCTCGGCCACCCGCACGGGCAGATCTACGCGTACCCCTTCGTCACCCCGCGCACCGAGCTGATGTTCCGCTCGATGGCGGCCCACCGCGCCGAGACCGGCGGCAACCTCTTCGACGATGTCGTGGCCCGCGAGGAGAAGGACGGCTCCCGGATCGTCATCGACGGCGAGCACTGGGTCGCCTTCGTGCCGTACGCCGCGCACTGGCCGTACGAGGTCCACCTCCACCCCCGCCGCCGCGTCCCCGACCTGCGGGAACTCGACGAGGCCGCGCGCACGGAGTTCCCACAGATCTATCTGGAACTCTTGAGGCGATTCGACCGGATCTTCGGCCCCGGCGAGCCGCCGACCCCGTACATTTCGGCCTGGCACCAGGCCCCGTTCGGGGCCCCCGGGCGGGAGGACTTCGGGCTCCATCTGGAGCTTTTCACCATCCGACGTACCTCCGGCAAGCTGAAGTTCCTCGCGGGTTCCGAATCCGGCATGAACGTGTTCATCAACGATGTGCCGCCGGAGGCCGCGGCCCAGCGACTGCGAGAGGTAGCGAGCGAGTGAGCAAGCCCCAGAAGAAGTACCTGGTCACGGGCGGCGCGGGATACGTCGGCAGCGTGGTCGCCCAGCACCTGCTGGAGGCCGGGCACGCGGTCACCGTTCTCGACGACCTCTCGACCGGGTTCCGGGAGGGCGTCCCGGCCGGGGCCGAGTTCATCGAGGGCCGGATCCAGGACGCGGCGAAGTGGCTGGACGCCTCCTACGACGGAGTGCTGCACTTCGCCGCGTACTCCCAGGTCGGCGAGTCCGTCGCGGACCCGGAGAAGTACTGGGTGAACAACGTCGGCGGCTCCGTCGCACTGCTCGCCGCGATGCGCGACGCCGGGGTGCGCACCCTGGTCTTCTCCTCCACCGCCGCCACCTACGGCGAACCGGCCACCACCCCCATCACCGAGTCCGACGCGACCGCGCCCACCAACCCCTACGGCGCCACCAAGCTCGCCGTCGACCACATGATCACCGGCGAGGCGGCCGCGCACGGACTGGCCGCGGTCTCGCTGCGCTACTTCAACGTGGCCGGTGCGTACGGCAGTTGCGGGGAGCGGCACGAACCCGAGTCGCACCTCATCCCGCTGGTCCTCCAGGTCGCGCTCGGCCTGCGCGAGTCGATCTCCGTCTACGGCGACGACTACCCCACCCCCGACGGCACCTGCGTCCGCGACTACATCCACGTCGCCGACCTCGCCGAGGCCCACCTGCTGGCCCTGGACGCGGCCACCGCGGGCGAGCACCTGATCTGCAACCTCGGCAACGGCAACGGCTTCTCGGTCCGCGAGGTCATCGAGACCGTCCGCGAGGTCACCGGCCACCCCGTCCCCGAGACCGCGGCCCCCCGCCGCGCCGGAGACCCCGCCGTGCTGGTCGCCTCCGCCGCCACCGCCAGGGAGCGGCTCGGCTGGACGCCCTCGCGCGCCGACCTGACCGGAATCGTCAGCGACGCCTGGGCGTTCGCCCGCCGAGAGGAGCCCACCGCCCCATGACCGAGAACACCGAGCCGTCCGCTTCCCGCGCCGAGCTGACCGCCTCCTTCGCCGAGCTCTACGGGCGCGCGCCCGAAGGGATCTGGGCGGCCCCCGGCCGGGTCAACCTGATCGGCGAGTACACCGACTTCAACGACGGCTTCGTGATGCCGCTGGCGCTGCCGCACACCGCGCTCGCCGCCGTCGCCCGCCGCACCGACGGCGAACTGCGCCTCCACTCCACCGACGTTCCCGGTGGCGTGGTCCAGCTCCGCGTCGACGAACTGGCCCCGCACGAGGGGCACGGCTGGGCGGCGTACCCCGCCGGGGTCGTCTGGGCGCTGCGCGAGGCCGGCCATCCGGTCACCGGGGCGGACATCCAGCTCACCTCCACCGTTCCCACCGGTGCGGGCCTGTCCTCCTCCGCCGCGCTGGAGGTCGTCACCGCGCTCGCCCTGAACGACCTCTTCGAACTAGGGCTCTCCGCCCAGGAGTTGGCAGTTCTCGGCCAGCGCGCCGAGAACGACTTCGTGGGTGTGCCCTGCGGGGTCATGGACCAGATGGCGTCCGCCTGCTGCACCGAGGGCCACGCCCTGCACCTCGACACCCGCGACCTCACCCAGCGCCAGGTCCCCTTCGACCTGGCCGCCCACGGACTGCGGCTGCTCGTGGTCGACACCCAGGTCAAGCACGCGCTCGGCGACGGTGCCTACGCCGAGCGGCGGGCCGGCTGCGAGGCGGGCGCGGCGGCGCTCGGCGTACGGACGCTGCGCGAGGTGCCGTACGACGGCCTCGGCGCGGCCCTGGAAACCCTGGCCGCGGCCGGTGCCGACGAGTCCGTGGTGCGCTACGTACGCCATGTGGTCAGCGACAACCAGCGCGTCGAGCAGGTCATCGCGCTGCTCGACGCGGGCGATGTGCGGGCCGCGGGCCCGGTGCTCAACGCCGGGCACGTCTCGCTCCGCGACGATCTGCGGGTCTCCTGCCCGGAGCTGGACCTGGTGGTCTCGGCGGCGAACGAGGCCGGGGCGCTCGGCGCGCGGATGACCGGTGGCGGCTTCGGCGGCTCGGCGATCGTGCTGGTGGCCCAGGAGCAGGCGGACATGGTCTCCAAGTCCGTGCTGGAGGCGTTCGCCGCGGCGGGGTACGCGGCCCCGCGGATCTTCCCGGCCGTACCCTCGGCGGGCGCCCGCCGGCTCGGCTGAAATCCGCTGCCGGCCCAGCCGGGCAGGCAGCCCTTCGTCCGCTTCTGTCACAAGACGAAGCACGTGCCACATCCCAGGGGCGGCCAGAGCCGGTCAGTTCTGCGAATCGGCTTCCGCCACGGCCCGTCGGCCGTACCCTGATGCACAGCACCGGTGGGGGCCGGTGCTGATTCAGGGGTACGAGACAGTCGGGTGCGGCGCCCGGGGCGGGCGGTGGCCGGGACGCGGCGGCGGCCGTGGAACCATGGTCCATCTCCCCGATCCAGGTGCCGTACCCGCACTGGTTCGGTCCCTTTCGGCGGGCCGGGGGTGGCCCCAGGAACAGACGCGGCATGGGGGTGCCTGTGGTTCGTATCCGGGTTCTCGTGGTGGACGACCACCGGATTTTCGCCGAGTCGCTCGCTGCGGCGCTCGCGGCCGAGCCCGACGTCGATGTGGCGGCGGCGGGCAGTGGCCCCGCCGCGTTACGGTGCCTGGAGCGGGCCGCCGCCGAGGGGCGCGGCTACGACGTGATGCTGATCGATGCCGAGCTGGGCATCCTGGGCACGGCGGGAGGCCGGCGGGCACCCGTACCGGTCTCCGCCGACGGGGAGAGCGCCCGGGTGGACGGCATCTCCCTGGTGGCCGGGGTCCGTTCGGGCCGGCCGTCCGTGCGCACGGTGGTGCTGGCCGAGAAGGACGACCCCGTCCGGGCCGCGCTGGCGCTCCAGGCCGGGGCGTCGGGCTGGGTCGCCAAGGACTGCTCGCTGCAACGGCTGCTCACCGTCATCCGCGGGGTGCTGCGGGACGAGACGCACCTGCCCCCGGCGCTGCTCACCGGTGTGCTGCGGGAGCTGACGGCGGCGCGCAAGCACCGCAGCGAGAGCGAGCAACTGGTCGAGTCGCTGACCCCGCGCGAACGCGAGGTGCTGCGCTGCATGGTGGCCGGCCTGGGCCGCAAGGCGGTGGCCGAGCGGCTCTTCCTCTCCCCGCACACGGTCCGTACCCATATGCAGAACGTGCTGGGGAAACTGGGCGTGCACTCCACCCTGGCCGCCGTCGCCCTGGCCCGCAGGGCGGGTGTCGGACCGGCCGATCCGGTGCCCGACGGATCGCTCCTAGCCGGGAATGTTGTCGAACGGGGCGGTCAACTGGCGTAGCAGCCCCGCCAGTTCGCCCCGCTGCTGGGTGGAGAGCTCGCTCAGGATGGCGCGCTCCTGGGCGAGCAGACCGGCCAGCGACTCGTCGGCCTTGTCGCGGCCCTCGGCGGTGAGCCGGACGAGTACGCCCCGGCGGTCGCTGGGGTCGGGGAGGCGCTCGACGAGGTTCTTCTTGGTCAGGCGGTCGATGCGGTTGGTCATCGTGCCGGAGGTGACCAGCGTCTGGGTGAGGAGCTGGCCGGGGGAGAGCTGGTAGGGGGCGCCCGCGCGACGCAGGGACGTCAGTACGTCGAACTCCCAGGGCTCCAGATTGTGCTCGGAGAAGGCGATCCGGCGGGCCCGGTCCAGATGGCGGGCCAGGCGGGAGACACGGCTGAGCACCTCGAGTGGTTCCACGTCGAGGTCGGGGCGCTCGCGGCGCCATGCAGCAACCAGTCGGTCGACCTCGTCCTCCATGTGGATCAGTGTAGATGGTCTGTCGACATGAAGTCTCTTGAATTCAAGTGTCTTGACATCAAGATATTTCTGGCGTGATCCTGAACCCATGACCGCACCCACCTGGGACCCGCAGCAGTACCTGCGCCACGCAGACCACCGCACCCGCCCCTTCCTGGACCTCCTCGCCCGCATCGCCGAGCTCCCGGCCGCCCCCGCACCCCGTGTCGCCGACCTCGGCTGCGGCGCCGGCAACGTCACCGTCCTGCTCGCCGACCGCTGGCCCGAAGCCCGGATCACCGGCTACGACAACTCCCCGCAGATGCTCGAACGGGCCCGCGCCCACGCCGGCCCCCACCTCGACTTCGCCGAGGCCGACGCCGCCACCTGGACCCCCGCCGAGCCGTACGACCTGATCGTCTCCAACGCTCTGCTCCAGTGGGTCCCCGACCACACCGCCCGCTTCCCGGCCTGGCTGGACGCGATCACCCCCGGCGGCACCTTCGCCTTCCAGGTCCCCGGCAACTTCGACCAGCCCAGCCACGTACTGATGCGCGAACTCGCCGGCTCCCCGCGCTGGCGCGCCCGCCTGGCCGGCGAACTGCGCCACGCCGACGCGGTCCTCGCCCCCGCCGCCTACCTCGACGCGCTGACCGCCCCCAGCATCACCGCGGACGTCTGGGAGACCACGTATCTGCATCTCCTGCCCGGCCAGGACCCGGTGCTCGACTGGGTGAAGGGCACCGGCCTGCGCCCCGTCCTGACCGCCCTCGCCGACGACCCCGAGGCCCGCGACGCCTTCCTCACCGAATACCGCGACCTGCTCCGCACCGCCTACCCCCGGCGCCCGCACGGCACCGTCTTCCCGTTCCGCCGTATCTTCGCCGTGGCCCGCAAGGAGAAGTGATGATCGCCGCCCTCGACCACGTACAGCTCGCCGCCCCGGAGGGCTCCGAGGACACCCTTCGCGCCTACTACGCGGACACCCTCGGCATGACGGAGATCCCCAAGCCCCCGGTGCTCGCGGCCCGCGGCGGCTGCTGGTTCCAGGCGGGCCCGGTCCAGCTCCACCTCGGCATCGAACGGGACTTCCACCCGGCGAAGAAGGCCCACCCCGGCCTGCGCGTCACGGACATCGAGGCGTACGCGGCCCGACTGGAGGAGCGGGGCGCCCAGGTGCACTGGGACGGCAACCTGCCGGGGCACCGGCGCTTCTACAGCCACGACCCGGTGGGCAACCGCCTCGAATTCCTGGAACCGGTGGACGGCTGACCGTCACAACGCGTCCAGCGCCTCCCGGGTGATGTCGATCGGGAACGGCACGCTCGTCTTGAGCCGGTCGTGGTGGATTCCCGTCAGCGCGTACGCCTTGGACACCGGGTCCAGCTCGTACACCCGCACCACCGGGTGGTGGTCGGTGCCGGCCATGTCGACCAGCCAGAAGTTCGGGATGCCGGCCGCGGCGTACTTCTGCGGCTTGGCGTCGCGGTCCCGGGCCTCGGAATCGGGCGAGACCACCTCGACGGCGAGCAGGACGTCGGCGGCGTGGAAACGGGTCTGCTCAAGATCGGTGACGGCGTCGGCACGAACGACGGACACATCGGGTTCCGGGCCGTTGCGCTGATCCAGCACCACGGTCATCTCACGTTCGGCTTTCTGGTCGGCCGGGATCGTGGCGCGCAGACCATTCATCAGCAAGTCGATCATCTTGGCGTGGAAACGACGCTGTGGACTCACAAAAACCAGGCTCCCGTCGAGCAACTCCGTGTGCGGCGGGAGATCGGGCAAGGTGAACAGGTCGTCCACCGTGTATCCGTCCTGGGGCGGCACCGGCCAGCGGGAGCTGTGCGCGGTGAACGGCTCGGCGGTCATGATTCCTCCCATGGACGGGATTCTTGGCCCTACCGACCACAGTAGGGGCCACTTCCCCGAGCCGTCATCGCAACGGGTGACCGGCCCCCCCGTTCAGCTTTTGCGGTGCCCTATCAACCGGGGCTTCGCCTCCAGGTTCTCCAAGCCGTGCCAAGCCAGGTTCACCAGGTGGGCGGCGACCTCCGACTTCTTCGGCTTGCGGGCGTTGACCCACCACTGGCCGGTCAGGGCGACCATGCCGACCAGCGCCTGCGCGTACAGCGGGGCCAGCTTCGGGTCGAAGCCGCGGGCCTTGAACTCCAGGCCCAGGATGTCCTCCACCTGGGTGGCGATATCGCTGATGAGGGAGGCGAAGGTGCCGGTCGACTGGGCCACCGGGGAGTCACGGACCAGGATGCGGAAGCCGTCGGTGTACGTCTCGATGTAGTCGAGCAGCGCGAACGCCGCCTGCTCCAGGAGCTCGCGGGGGTGGCCCGCGGTCAGCGCGCTGGTCACCATGTCCAGGAGCTGGCGCATCTCGCGGTCGACCACGACGGCGTACAGACCCTCCTTGCCGCCGAAGTGCTCGTACACCACCGGCTTGGAGACACCCGCGCGGGAGGCGATCTCCTCGACCGAGGTGCCCTCGAAGCCCTTGTCGGCGAAGAGCGTGCGACCGATGTCCAGCAACTGCTCGCGGCGTTCCTTGCCGGTCATCCGCACCCGGCGGGTACGCCGGGCGGAGGAGGAAGGACGGTTTTTCTCGTTGCTGGTGCTGGAGTCGGTCGCCACGTCGTCAATCATGCCGCGTCGGCACGCTCGGGGTCGCGCCGGGCGTCGATCCGGCGGGACTCGATCCGGGCGGAGTCCGGCCAGCGCACGTCGTGCGCCCAGCCCAGCTTCTCGAACCAGCGGATCAGCCGGGCACTCGAATCGATCTGACCGCGCATCACGCCGTGCCGGGCGCTCGTCGGATCCGCGTGGTGCAGGTTGTGCCACGACTCGCCGCAGGACAGGACCGCCAGCCACCACACATTGCCGGACCGGTCACGCGACTTGAAGGGCCGCTTGCCGACCGCGTGACAGATCGAGTTGATCGACCAGGTGACGTGGTGCAGCAGGGCCACCCGGACCAGCGAGCCCCAGAAGAAGGCCGTCGCCGCACCCCACCACGACATCGTCACCAGACCGCCCACCAGCGGCGGCAGCGCCAGCGAAACGATCGTGAGGCTCATGAAGTGGCGGGAGATGCCGCGCAGCGCCGGGTCCTTGATCAGATCGGGGGCGTACTTCTGCTGCGGAGTCTGCTCCTCGTCGAACATCCAGCCGATGTGGGCCCACCACAGGCCCTTCATCAGAGCGGGCAGGCTCTCGCCGAAACGCCACGGCGAATGCGGGTCGCCCTCCGCGTCGGAGAAGCGGTGGTGCTTGCGGTGGTCGGCCACCCAGCGCACCAGCGGACCCTCCACGGCCAGCGAACCGGCCACGGCCAGAGCGATGCGCAGCGGGCGCTTCGCCTTGAACGAGCCATGCGTGAAATAGCGGTGGAAACCGATCGTGATGCCATGGCAGCCGATGAAGTACATCGCCACGAGCAGACCCAGATCGAGCCAGCTCACACCGCGGCCCCAGGCCAGCGGCACCGCCGCGACCAGCGCCACGAACGGCACCACGATGAACAGCAGGAGGGCGAACTGCTCGATCGACCTCTTGCTGTCCCCGCCGAGCGTGGCGGAGGGAAAGGCGTGATCGTCGGCCGCCGGTGGCTGGGCGTCGTCGATCACGGCGGGGCTGGTGTTCATGGGGGGTCCCCTGGGGATGAGGAATACGACGGACAGCTCTGGCTACGCATCCGTAACCTACGGCAACGTAAGTATGGCAGCGGAAAGGCCCATCGCACGAGAGCGCGGCGGGCCGCCCGTCGAGGGGAAACCCGATCGGGCCGCGAGCGGCGCCGACGGAGTGGACACCTATCCTGGTGGGGTCGGACAGCGCGGTCCGCACTCTGCTTTCCCGGGGTGGCGTCAGCACCGCTGCCTGTCGTGGCCCCGGAGACCCCTGTGGCCGCTGCCCTGCCGCGGCCCCGGGAGAAACCCCGTGCTCAACCACTGCAAGGAGCCGCACACCGTGAGCAGTGCCGACCAGACCCCTGCCGCCAGCCCCGAGCTGCGCGCCGACATCCGCCGCCTCGGCGACCTCCTCGGCGAGACCCTCGTACGTCAGGAGGGCCAGGAGCTCCTCGACCTCGTCGAGCGCGTCCGCGCCCTGACCCGCACCGACGGCGAGGCCGCGGCCCAGCTCCTCGGCGACACGGACCTGGAGACCGCCGCACAGCTCGTGCGCGCCTTCTCCACCTACTTCCACCTCGCCAACGTCACCGAGCAGGTCCACCGCGCCCACGAGATGCGCGACCGCCGCGCCGCCGAGGGCGGACTCCTCGCGCGCACCGCCGACCGGCTCAAGGACGCCGACCCCGTCCACCTGCGCGAGACCGTCAAGAACCTCAACGTCCGGCCCGTCTTCACCGCGCACCCCACCGAGGCCGCCCGGCGCTCCGTGCTCAACAAGCTCCGCCGCATCGCCGCGCTCCTGGAGACTCCCGTCGTCGACGCCGACCGGCGCCGCCAGGACCTCCGGCTCGCCGAGAACATCGACCTCATCTGGCAGACCGACGAACTGCGCGTCGTCCGCCCCGAGCCGGCCGACGAGGCCCGCAACGCCATCTACTACCTCGACGAACTCCACGCCAACGCCGTCGGCGACGTACTGGAGGACCTGGCCGCCGAACTCGAACGCGTCGGCGTCGAGCTGCCCGCGGGCACCCGCCCCCTCACCTTCGGCACCTGGATCGGCGGCGACCGCGACGGCAATCCCAACGTGACGCCCGCCGTCACCTGGGAGGTGCTGATCCTCCAGCACGAACACGGCATCACCGACGCCCTCGAACTCATCGACCACCTGCGCGGACTGCTCTCCAACTCCATCCGCTACACCGGCGCCACCGACGAACTGCTGACCTCCCTCGAAGCCGACCTGGAACGCCTCCCCGAGATCAGCCCCCGCTACAAGCGGCTGAACGCCGAGGAGCCCTACCGGCTCAAGGCCACCTGCATCCGGCAGAAGCTCGTAAACACCCGCGAGCGCCTCGCCTCCGGCACCCCGCACCGCCCCGGCTGCGACTACCTCGGCACCGCCGAACTCATCGCTGACCTCGCACTCATCCAGACCTCACTGCGCGAGCACCGCGGCGGACTCTTCGCCGACGGCCGGCTGGACCGCACCATCCGTACCCTCGCAGCCTTCGGCCTCCAGCTCGCCACCATGGACGTCCGCGAACACGCCGACGCCCACCACCACGCCCTCGGCCAGCTCTTCGACCGGCTCGGCGAGGAATCCTGGCGCTACGCCGACATGCCCCGCGACTACCGGCAGAAGCTCCTCGCCAAGGAGCTCCGCTCCCGCCGCCCCCTCGCCCCGACCCCAGCCCCGCTCGACGCCGCCGGCGAGAAGACCCTCGGCGTCTTCCACACCGTCAAGGAAGCCTTCGAGCGCTTCGGACCCGAAGTCATCGAGTCCTACATCATCTCGATGTGCCAGGGCGCCGACGACGTCTTCGCCGCCGCCGTACTCGCCCGCGAGGCCGGCCTGATCGACCTGCACGGCGGCTGGGCCAAGATCGGCATCGTGCCGCTCCTGGAGACCACCGACGAACTGCGCGCCGCCGACGTCATCCTCGACGAGATGCTCGCCGACCCCTCGTACCGCCGCCTCGTCTCCCTGCGCGGCGACGTCCAGGAGGTCATGCTCGGCTACTCCGACTCCTCCAAGTTCGGCGGCATCACCACCTCCCAGTGGGAGATCCACCGCGCCCAGCGCCGGCTCCGCGACGTCGCCCACCGCTACGGCGTACGCCTGCGCCTCTTCCACGGCCGCGGCGGCACCGTCGGCCGCGGCGGCGGCCCCTCGCACGACGCGATCCTCGCCCAGCCCTGGGGCACCCTGGAGGGCGAGATCAAGGTGACCGAACAGGGCGAGGTCATCTCCGACAAGTACCTCATCCCGGCACTCGCCCGGGAGAACCTGGAACTGACCGTCGCGGCCACCCTCCAGGCCTCCGCACTGCACACCGCACCCCGCCAGTCCGACGAGGCCCTGGCCCGCTGGGACGCCGCGATGGACACCGTCTCCGACGCGGCGCACGCCGCGTACCGCAAGCTCGTCGAGGACCCGGACCTGCCCGCGTACTTCTTCGCGGCCACCCCCGTCGACCAGCTCGCCGACCTCCACCTCGGCTCCCGCCCGTCCCGCCGCCCCGACTCGGGCGCCGGACTCGACGGACTGCGCGCCATCCCGTGGGTCTTCGGCTGGACCCAGTCCCGCCAGATCGTGCCCGGCTGGTACGGCGTCGGCTCCGGGCTCAAGGCACTGCGCGAGGCCGGTCTGGACACCGTCCTGGACGAAATGCACGAGCACTGGCACTTCTTCCAGAACTTCATCTCCAACGTGGAGATGACCCTCGCCAAGACCGACCTGCGGATCGCCCGCCACTACGTCGACACGCTCGTCCCCGACGAACTGAAGCACGTCTTCGCCGACATCGAGGCCGAGCACGCACTCACAGTCCGGGAAGTCCTCAAGGTCACCGGCTCCACCGAACTGCTCGGCACCAGCCCGGTGCTCCAGCAGACCTTCGCCATCCGCGACGCCTACCTGGACCCGATCTCCTACCTCCAGGTCTCGCTGCTGGCCCGCCAGCGCGACGCCGCGGCACGCGGCGAAGAGCCCGACCCGCTGCTCGCCAGGGCCCTGCTGCTCACCGTGAACGGTGTCGCCGCAGGCCTGCGCAACACCGGCTGACCCGTCCGGACGCGGGAGCGGCCCCGCTCACAGCGCGATGAACGTCGCCACGAGCAGGGCCGCACCCGCGATCCCGGTGCCCCAACCGGTCCGGGACAGCCGCAGACCACCACCGATCATCAGCCCCGCCAGCACCAGCGCACCGCCCAGCGGAACCCAGGCATGCAGAAAACCCGGCGTCCCGGTCCGCACCACATCGTCCGTGCCCGGCTTGATCACCACGGGAAACCGGTCGCCCCGCCGCGCCGCGACGGACTTGTCGACCGTCACCCTGGCACGTGCGGCGGCCTGCCCCGACGGCGTGAACGGGCCCGTACAGACATCGGCGCCACACCCGGTCACGGTCATCGTGCCGTGCTCACGGCCCTTGGCCAGAACGACGTGGTGCGCCTCGTCCCAGGAGGACAGCACACCCGCCACCAGCAACAGCAGGACGACACAGCCCATGGCGGTGTTGCGGGCATAGACCAGGGCGCGGTTGGAGGAGCTCCGCTTCATGTGGAGCGATCCTTGGGCAGACCGGCACCGCCGGTCAACTCGTGGCCGGAAATCGCCGGGGTAGCGACAGGAATGTCAGAGTTGTGCGAGCCACGAGCCACTGCGAGTTGCGCGAGCCGCTACGAGTCGTGCCAGCCGCTACGAGTCGTGCGTGCCGCTACGAGTTGTACGTGCTCTGCGCGCGCTCCAGGCCCTCCGCGAGCAGGCACTCAACCGAGTCCGCCGCCCGGTCCACCAGGTACGCGAGCTCCTTGCGCTCGGTGGAGGAGAAGTCCTTCAGCACGAAATCGGCGACCTGCATCCGCCCCGGCGGCCGGCCGATCCCGAACCGGACCCGGTGATAGTCCGCCCCCATCGCCTTGGTCATCGACTTGAGGCCGTTGTGCCCGTTGTCGCCACCGCCCAGCTTCAGCCGGAGCGCCCCGTAATCGATGTCCAGCTCGTCATGGATCGCCACGACGTGGTCCGTCGGAACCTTGTAGAAATCACGCAGCGCGGTGACGGGGCCGCCCGAGAGGTTCATGTACGACATCGGCCTGGCCAGGATCACCCGCCGGTTCGCCGGTCCGGGCGGACCCATGCGCCCCTCCACGACCTGCGCCTGCGCCTTCTGCGCCCGCTTGAACTTCCCGCCGATCCGCTCGGCCAGGAGGTCGGCCACCATGAAGCCGACGTTGTGCCGGTTCGCCGCGTACTCGGGACCGGGGTTGCCGAGGCCCACGATGAGCCAGGGGTCGGTGGCGTCGGACATCTGCGCTCGGTCTCCTCGTGTACGGATGGATCCGGACGGCCCGGATACAGGGAAACGGGGCGGCGGATCCCCGAAAACAAGGAAACCGCCGCCCCGTCAGTCAAGCAGTGCGGGCGAGGCTCAGGCCTCGGCGCCCTCGCCCTCGCCCTCGGCGGCCGGCTCCTCGGCCTGCGCGGCGACGACCTGGAGCACGACGGCGTCCTCGTCGCCGGCGAGCACGGAGCCCTTGGGCAGCGGGATGTCCTTGGCGAGAACGGACGCACCGGCGTCCAGGCCCGCGACGGAGACCGTGACGGACTCGGGGATGTGGGTGGCCTCGGCCTCGACGAGCAGGGTGTTCTGCACGTACTCCAGGAGGTTGCCGCCCGGGGCCAGGTCGCCCTCGACGTGCACGGCGATCTCGACGTTGACCTTCTCGCCGCGCTTGACGGTCAGCAGGTCGACGTGCTCGATGTTGCCCTTGAGGGCGTTGCGCTGCACGGCCTTCGGGATGACCAGCGCGTCCTTGCCGTCGATCTCGAGACCGATCAGGACGTTGGCGGTACGGAGCGCCAGCTGCAGCTCGTGAGCCGGCAGCGTGATGTGAACGGCCTCGGCGCCGTGACCGTAGATGACGGCGGGGACGAGGTTGGCGCGACGGGCGCGGCGGGCAGCGCCCTTGCCGAACTCGGAACGGACCTCGGCGGCAAGCTTGATCTCGGCCATGACTGCACTCCTCGTAAGGTGACAAAATTGCGGATGGTCACCCGGCCCACGACAGGCCTGCTACGAAGAGCGCGTCGATAACGGACCGCCGTACCTGTGAGTACGGCCTCCCTCGCCGAGCAACTCGCTGAGTCTACCCGGCGGGGAGGCCGCACCCCAAAGTGGATCTTCTGTGACGCTTTCTGCCTACTGCTCCTCGAAGAGGCTCGTGACCGAACCGTCCTCGAAGACCTCACGCACCGCGCGCGCGATCGTCGGCGCGATCGAGAGCACCGTGATCTTGTCGAGCTCCAGTTCGCCCGGGGTAGGCAGGGTGTCCGTGAAGACGAACTCGCTGACCTTGGAGTTCTTCAGCCGGTCGGCGGCCGGACCCGAGAGCACACCGTGCGTCGCCGTCACTATGACGTCCTCGGCACCGTGCGCGAACAGGGCGTCGGCGGCGGCGCAGATGGTGCCACCGGTGTCGATCATGTCGTCGACCAGGACACAGACCCGGCCCTTCACATTGCCGACGACCTCGTGGACGGTCACCTTGTTGGCGACGTCCTTGTCACGGCGCTTGTGCACGATGGCCAGCGGGGCGTCCAGACGGTCGCACCAGCGGTCGGCGACACGCACCCGGCCGGCGTCCGGGGAGACGATCGTCAGCTTCGAACGGTCGACCTTGGCACCGACGTAGTCGGCCAGGATCGGCAGCGCGAAGAGGTGGTCGACCGGACCGTCGAAGAAGCCCTGGATCTGGTCCGTGTGCAGGTCGACGGTGAGGATGCGGTCGGCACCCGCCGTCTTCATCAGGTCCGCCACCAGACGGGCCGAGATCGGCTCACGGCCGCGGTGCTTCTTGTCCTGCCGGGCGTAGCCGTAGAACGGCACGATCACCGTGATGGAACGGGCCGAGGCGCGCTTCAGCGCGTCCAGCATGATCAGCTGCTCCATGACCCACTTGTTGATGGGGGCCGTGTGGCTCTGGATCAGGAAGCAGTCGGCACCGCGGGCCGACTCCTGGAAGCGGACGTAGATCTCGCCGTTGGCGAAATCGAAGGCCTTCGTCGGCACGAGGCCGACACCCAGCTGGTGCGCAACCTCCTCGGCCAGCTCGGGGTGGGCGCGGCCGGAGAAGAACATCAGTTTCTTCTCGCCGGTCGTCTTGATCCCGGTCACAGCACAGTCTCCTCAGACATGTTCCTGGCGCTGCACGCATGTGTCCCGATGTGCAACGAGCCAGCCGAAATGGGGTGAGCACCTATCACGGTACGCCGTGCGGGGCGTACCTGTTTCCGGTCAGCTTTCGCCGTCGCGCTCCGATGCGGCGGCCTGAGCCGCCTGCGCGGCGCCGCTTCCCGGACGCTTGCGGGCCACCCAACCCTCGATATTCCTTTGCTGGCCGCGGGCGACGGCCAGCGAACCGGGCGGTACGTCCTTGGTGATGACCGAGCCGGCGGCGGTGTAGGCGCCGTCCCCGACCGTGACAGGAGCCACAAACATATTGTCCGAGCCGGTACGGCAGTGGGAGCCGATCGTGGTGTGGTGCTTGGCCACGCCGTCGTAGTTCACGAAGACGCTCGCGGCGCCGATGTTGGTGTGGTCACCGATCGTCGCGTCGCCGACGTAGCTCAGGTGCGGGACCTTGGTGCCCTCGCCGATCGTGGCGTTCTTCATCTCCACGTACGTACCGGCCTTGGCCTTCGCGCCGAGCCTGGTGCCGGGCCGCAGGTAGGCGTACGGGCCCACCGTCGCGCCCTCGCCGACCTCGGCCCGGTCCGCGACCGTGTTGTCCACCCGGGCGCCCGCGCGGACGACGGTGTCGGTGAGCCGGGAGTTGGGGCCGACCTCGGCGTCCTCGCCGAGATGCGTGGTGCCCAGGAGCTGGGTGCCCGGGTGCACGATCGCGTCGCGCTCGTAGGTGACGGTGGCGTCGATCAGCGTGGACGCCGGGTCCACGACGGTCACGCCGGCCAGCATGGCGCGCTCCAGCAGCCGCTGGTTCAGCAGCCGCCGGGCCTCGGCCAGCTGGAGGCGGTTGTTGATGCCGAGGATCTCCCGGTGGTCCCCGGCGACCGAGGCGCCGACCCGGTGTCCGGCCTCGCGCAGGATGGAGAGGACATCGGTGAGGTACTCCTCGCCCTGGCTGTTGTCGGTGCGGAGCTTGCCGAGGGCGTCGGAGAGCAGCCGGCCGTCGAAGGCGAAGACCCCGGAGTTGATCTCCAGGATCTCGCGCTGGGCGTCGGTGGCGTCCTTGTGCTCGACGATCGCGGTGACCGCGCCGTCGGCCGGGTCGCGGACGATGCGGCCGTAGCCGGTGGAGTCCGGCACCTCGGCGGTCAGCACGGTGACCGCGTTGGAGTCGGCCGTGTGGGTGGCGGCGAGCGCGGTGAGCGTCTCGCCGGAGAGCAGCGGGGTGTCGCCGCAGACGACGATCACGGTGCCGTCGACGGTGCCGCCGAGCTCGTCGAGCCCGACGCGCACGGCGTTGCCGGTGCCCTTCTGCTCGGCCTGGTGGGCGGTCCGCAGACGGTCGTCGACGGCGGTGAGGTGCGCGGTGACCTGCTCGCTCCCGTGGCCGACGACCACGACGAGGTGCTCGGGGTCCAGTTCGCGGGAGGCGGTGACGACATGTCCGACGAGCGACCGCCCGGAGATCTCGTGCAGAACCTTGGGGGTCTTCGACTTCATGCGGGTGCCCTCACCCGCTGCGAGGACGACGACGGCTGCCGGGCGTTCGGAGCTCACGGAAATGCCCTTCGGCTTCGGGTGGTGGACACCCGAAGGATACCGGGGGGCAGGTGAGCGGACATGGGTGAGGGCCCCGACCTTGCTGGACGGGGCCCACATACGGAGGCTCCCCTGCCAGGACTCGAACCCGGACAAATAGCACCAAAAGCTACTGTGCTGCCAATTACACCACAGGGGAACAAGGCCGACTAACCGGACATGTCATCCGGTCGCTGGATCGGCACCCAACACTATGCCGTACCAAGTGCCTTCTACGCGACGATAAAGGTCCGCGCTCTTGGTGACGCAGATGATCAGGCAGCCGCGGTAGGTCTCGGCGGTGTTCTTGCGGATGGTCCTGGGGTTGTGCTTCCTCAGAGTCGCCTTCTGGAGCGAGGAGGCGGGGACGTCTGCGAGATCGGCCCGGAATCGCTCGGTCCCGGTGACATCCCCTGATTCGTGGATGCTGACCCGGAGGTGCATGCGTTCGCGTGGGACCTCAAGCAGTTCGAGCCAGCGTAGGTACAGCGTGATCACGGTGGGGTCGCTGTTGATGAACTGGAGACAGGCTCCGGCTTCGGCGGATCCCGCACCCACAGGGAGATGGAGCTCTTCGAGCACCCCAGCTCCACCTGGATCTGGTCGTAGGTCATGCCCTGGCTGCGCAGCTCCCGGGCCTTTTCCCGGAGTTCATCCTTGGCGCGTGGGCGTTTCGTCCACTCCGGAGCCGGTTCTCCCTTGACCAGGCGGCCCAGGATGTCGTTGTTGTGGATGTGTAGCCGGTCGCGGATCTGCCGGAGGCTGAGGCCCTCTCGGCGCAGGGTGATGGCCTGCTCGCGCAGGGCTTCGAAGTTGGCCTACTTGCTCGTGATCTCCGTCATATGACGAGCGTTGTCCGGAATGCGGACGTCCGGTGCGAAAGCCTGCTCGATTCACCATTTCAAGTGATAAGTGGTCGTTCCATCTCTGTTTCGCAGGCGTACATGCGGTCCAGGCCGCCCGAAAATGAGGTGCGGCCGCCCGTAGGCTGGACGGCATGACCGCAACGGGGGCAGACCGGGAAGCGGCGGGACCGACCACCCGCGGCTACTGGTGGTGGGAGCGGCGGCGCGGCGTCGCTCTGGATGTGGGGCTCGCGCTCCTGTCGGCGCTGGAATGCGCACTGGAAGGGGTGGAGTTCGCCGGGGACACCGGGCTGCCGGTACCGGCGGGGGTGCTGTTCGGGCTGCTCGCGGGGTCCGTGCTGGTGGTGCGGCGGCGGTGGCCGATCGTCGTGGTGCTGGTCGCGATCGCGACGACGCCCGCCGAGATGGGCTTCCTGATGGGCCTGGTCGGCCTCTACACGCTGGCCGCGTCCGACGTGCCGCGGAGAATCACCGCGGTGCTGATGGGGATGTCCTTCATGGGGACGTTCATCGTCACCTACGTACGGCTGCGGCAGAGCGTCGCCGAACAGGCCGATTTCGGGCCCGACGACTGGTACGTACCGCTGATGTCCCTCTTCATGTCGCTCGGGCTCACCGCGCCGCCGGTGCTGTTCGGCCTCTACATAGGGGCCCGGCGGCGGCTGATGGAGAGCCTGCGGGAGCGGGCGGACTCGCTGGAGCGGGAGCTGTCGCTGCTCGCCGACCGGGCCGAGGAGCGGGCGGAGTGGGCGCGTACGGAGGAGCGTCACCGGATCGCCCGCGAGATGCACGACGTGGTCGCCCACCGGGTCAGTCTGATGGTGGTGCACGCCGCCGCGCTCCAGGCCGTGGCGCCGAAGGATCCGGCGAAGGCGGTGCGGAACGCGGCGCTGGTCGGTGACATGGGCCGGCAGGCGTTGACCGAGCTGCGGGAGATGCTCGGGGTGCTGCGTGCGGGGGAGTCGGTGACGGACCGGCCGGCCTCGGTGCCGCTCGCCTCGGTCGGCCAGGCCGCTGCCGCCGCTGCGGCCGCCGCCACGGAGGAAGGGCCGCGGCTGCACGAGGTGGAGACCCTGGTGGGGGAGTCCAGGGCGGCGGGGATGACGGTGGAGCTGTCGGTGGACGGCGAGGCCCGCGCATATCCGCCCGAGGTCGAGCAGACGGCGTACCGGGTGGTGCAGGAGGCCCTGACGAACGTGCACAAGCATGCGGCGGGCGCGAAGACCTGGGTGCGGCTGGCGCACCGGGACGCGGAGGTCGCGATGCAGGTGGAGAACGGTCCGTCGGACGCGGCCACGGCGGACGCGGGGCTGCCGAGCGGGGGCAACGGCCTGGTCGGGATGCGGGAGCGGGTGCTGGGGCTCGGCGGTGTCTTCGTCTCGGGCCCGACGGACGCGGGGGGCTTCCGGGTGTCGGCGGTGCTGCCGGCCCGGGGGGCGGCGGCCTGAGCTGTGGGGCCGCGTGAGCAGGGGGGCGCGTGGTCGTGGGGCGTCTGAGCGGGGGGTCGCGCGATCATGGGGCTGCCTGAGCGGGGGCCCGCGTGATCCGTGGGGGCCGTCCGGTCCGGGGGTTCGGGGCGGGCCGCCCGTACGGTGCCGCTGGTTCGGTCCGGGACGAGGCGGTGCCGCTGGTTCAGTCCGAGACGAGGCGGTCCGGCTGGATGCCCGTGATCAGGGTTGCCAGTGCCTGGTCGATGTCCGGGCCGAGGTACCAGTCGCCGGTGTGGTCGATGCTGTAGACGCGGCCCTCGGTGTCGATCGCCAGGACCGCCTGTCCGTCCCCTTCCTCGCCCAGCGGGCTGACCTCGGTCTCCAGGGCGCGGCCGAGGTCGCCGAGGGTGCGGGCGAGGTGGAGTCCGCTCAGCGGATCGATGCGCACCGGGGCTGGTGCGATCTGGCGGCCCGGCGCGGACGCGGTGATACGGAGTCCGCCGAATTCGGCCCATGCCTCCACGGCTGCGGGAAAGACCGCGTGCTGGTGGCCGGCGGGCGAGGTGTGCGAGCGCAGTGTGTCGGCCCACTCCTCGGCCTGCCGGATGTCCCAGCGGCCGGGCTGCCAGCCCGCGGTGCGCAGGGCGGCGTCCACGGCGACGGGGAAGCGGGTGGTGGCGTTCCGGTCGCGGTCCGCGGGGCCCGTCTGTTCGGGTACGTCGGTTCGGTCGTGCATCGGCGTGCGGTCAGCCCTTCTCGGCGGTGGTCGCCGCCCCGGTGGTCGTGAGGTCGACGGGACGTACGCCGAAGTGGGCGAGCATCGCCGTGCAGGAGCGGCACGGCGGCGCGTAGCTGCCGTGCATCGGGTCGCCGTCCTCACGGATGCGCCGTGCGGTGAGCCGCGAGTGCTTCAGGGCGCGCCGGGCCTCGCCGTTGGTCAGCGGCTTGCGCTGGGCGCGCTTGGAGCGGGTCGATTCCGCGGCGGTGAGCTGTCGGGAGAGCAGTATCGCCTCGGGGCAGCGGCCAGTGAAGCGCTCGCGCCGGCTGCTGGGGAGGGTGTCGAGGAAGTCCTGGACGAGCGGGTGCAGCACGGGGGGCTGGTCGCCCTTGCCCGCGGTGCAGGTCAGCGTCTCGCCGCGGACGGACAGCGCCGCCGCGACCGCGGGCAGGATGCCGTCGCGCCGGTGGTGCAGACGGGGTGTGCGACCGGTCTCGGTGCTGCTCCAGCTGAGGCGTGGATCCCCGGATGTGACTGATCGTGCAGTGTGCATGGTGCTTTCCCTCCCGTGCCCGCAGCGGTAGCTGCGCGATGTGCACGCCCCCGAGTTGCGGTGACAGCCTGCCAAATGTCCCGGCTGGTGGGGAAGCTGGGGCGGTGAAACGTGTCTCCGTGTCGCCCGGTCGTGGCGGGGGCGTCGCTCGTCCGTCACGTCGTTGTGACGGTTCGTGACGGATGCGGAGGGGGAGGCGTCGGACAGGTCACATGGGCGAGACCGGCCCTTGTGCCACCGCATAGGCTGTGCCAGGACCGGCCTGCCCTGGGCAGGCCGGTCCTCACCAGCCAGACGCAGCAGGGGGCAACCGCCATGACGACAGGTCGGCTCGGGCAGCAAGCCGCGCCACCGAACGCGGCCTACGCCGGGCAGCTCGTGCATTTCCCGGACCCGGTCCGGGCGTCCCGCCACCCCGGCGGCGTGCGTATGGACGGGAACGGCAGCCCGGACTTCGCGCCGTACGCGCGCGCCGCCGCCGAGATCGCCGAGCCGCCGCAGGGCTTCGGGGTCGACGAGCTGCGGCTCACCGACTACGTATCGGCCAACGCGGCGCTGGCGGCGAGCGGCCATGAGCTGTGGGACACGATCCCGGCGGTCGCCACTCCGCACGGCTGGACGTGGCACCACGTGCCCGGTGGCCGGCGCATGGAGCTGGTCCCGGTCGAGGTGAAGGCGCTGCTGAGGCATCACGGCGGTCTCGCCGCCACGGCGGTCGACCACAACAAGCGGGGCACCCGCCCGTTGCAGGAGACCCGGCCCGCGCACTTCCGGCTGCCGAAGGGCGCCGTGGCGGTGAGCGAGTCGCAGGTCCTGGGCGTCGAGGAGGATCTGGGTTATCGGCTGCCCGGTGCCTACCGCTCGTTCCTGAAGGCGGCGGGCGGTTCGGCGCCGGTCGGTGCTGCGCTCGACGCGGAGCTGGGGCTGCTGGTCGACCAGCCGTTCTTCACGGTGCGCGAGCAGGCCGCGGCGAACGACCTGGTGTACGTCAACAAGTGTCTGCGCGACCACCTCACCAAGGACTTCCTGGGCGTCGCCTTCGTCCAGGGCGGGATCGTCGCGGTGAAGGTGAAGGGCAACGGCATCGGCTCGGTCTGGTTCTGCGCGTACGACGACGCCCGGGACCAGGACGGCTGGAGCGTGCAGGAGCGGGTGGACCGGCTGCTGCTGCCGTGCGGCAGTGACTTCGACGCCTTCCTGCAGCGTCTGGCGGGCAATCCGCCGGAGCTGGAGACCGTGGCGAACCTGATGGTGGACGGCGGCTTCGCGCGGGCCGTCCCGGTGGAGGGGTGAGCGCGATGGTGACCTTTGCGCAGGCGCAGGAGCGCGCGGACGAGTGGATCAACGGCGACGTCCCCGCGTACCAGCACCGTGAGGTGCGGGTGCGGGAGTTCGAGCTGGGCTTCGTGGTGTGGGGCGAGGACCGTGCCGAGGGCCCCGTCTCGGACGGCGGCAACCAGCGACTGGTGATCGCCCGGGACAGCGGCGAGGCCACCCTGTGGCCGGGACTGCCGGTGGGTGAGGTGATCCGGCGGTACGAGGAGGAGTACGGCGCGCAGGCGACTGCCGCGGCCGCTCCGGAGCCGCCGCAGCGCATCGACCTCAATCAGACGTCGTTCCTGTTGAGCCCCCCGGAGTGGCTCCAGGAAGCGGCCGACAAGCTGGGCATCCCGGACCGCCGCGAGGGCCAGGACCGGAGCCGGGACGCGGCGCCTCAGGCCGCTCCGGCGTCCCCGGCCCCGCCGGTCTCGCCGGCTCCGGCCGTCGCTGAGCCGCCCGTGGTCCCGGCCGCCCCGGTCGGTCAGGTGTCGCCGGGTTCGCACGGCGGGCAGGTCGCGTACGAGCCCACCGCCAACGACGGCGTCCCGGCCGGTCCGCCGAACGTGCCCGCCGGGTCCACCCCGTGGGCCGGTACGGACACGAACTCGGACACCGACGACAGGGCGGTGCCGCTGCCGGCCACGGTGTTCGCGCCGCCGCTCTCGGGCGCTGACGACGACGGCACTCCGCCGCCGGTCGTGCCGGCCGATGCGCCGACTGCCCTGATGTCGGGCGGCAGCCAGTTGCCGCGTACGGCGGTCGTGCCGGGTCTCGGCCCGCAGGGAGGCGCCCCTGGTGGCCCTGGTGGCCCTGGTGGCCCTGGTGTTCCGCCGGGTGCTCCGGGCGCTTCGGGTGCTTCGGGTGCTCCGGGCCTTCCCGGTGCTTCGGGCACGGGCGCCGGTGACATCGCGGACGCGGCCACCAGCAAGGCCGTCGTGCCGCCGCGTGGTGCGCGTGGTGGCGGTCCGTCGACCCCGCCGCCGCCCGGTGCTCCCGGAACTCCGGGCGCCAGGCCGGGCGCGCCCGTGCCGCCGCCTTCGGGACCGGGTGCGCCCGGTGCCCCGGCGGGCGGGTACCTGCCGACACAGCTCGCCCCCCAGGCGGGTCCGCCCGGTGTTCCTGGTGCGCATGGTGTGCCGCAGCCTCCTGGTCCGCCGGGTGTTCCTGGTGCTGCTGTGCCGCCTCCGCCGCCTGGTTCGACGCCTCCGCCCGGTGGTGGTGTGCACCATGCCGCGACGATGCTGGCCGATCCGAGCATGGGTGGCCCCGCCGCGCCCCGGCCGCCGGGTCCGCCCGGTGTTCCTGGTGCTCCTGGTGTGCCGCAGCCTCCTGGTCCGCCGGGTGTTCCTGGTGCTGCTGTGCCGCCTCCGCCGCCTGGTTCGACGCCTCCGCCCGGTGGTGGTGTGCACCATGCCGCGACGATGCTGGCCGATCCGAGCATGGGCGGCCCCGCCGCGCCCCGGCCGCCGGGTCCGCCCGGTGCTCCTGGTGCTCCTGGTGTGCCGCAGCCTCCTGGTCCGCCGGGTGTTCCTGGTGCTGCTGTGCCGCCTCCGCCGCCTGGTTCGACGCCTCCGCCCGGTGGTGGTGTGCACCATGCCGCGACGATGCTGGCCGATCCGAGCATGGGCGGCCCCGCCGCACCCCGGCCGCCGGGCCCGCCCGGTCCTCCCGGTCCGCCCGGAGCGCCGCAGGGTGGGGCCCCCGGCCCCGTACCGCCGAATCAGCACACCCCGCCGCCCCCGGCGTACGGGTATCCGCAGGCGCCGACCGGTCAGCCGACCGTCGGGCCCGGCTACCAGGCCGTGCTGCGCTACCGCGCGCCCGACGGCAGCGAGCAGCAGCTGATCCGGCGTTCGGCGCCCGGTACCCCGCACCCCGAGTGGCAGATGCTGCACGAGCTGCGGGCGATGAACGTGCCGCCGCAACAGGTCATCGAGCTCCACACCGAGCTGGAGTCCTGTGAGCTGCCCGGTGGCTACTGCGCGCGGATGATCCGTGAGACCTGGCCGCAGGTGCGGATCACCAGCGTCGCCCCGTACGGCACCGATCACGCCAGCCGTCAGCAGGGCATGCAGCATCTGCTCACCCACCAGGGCGAGCTGCACCAGGTGGCGGACGGGCCGGCCCGTCCGGCGCCGGTGCGGGCTCCGCTGCCGCAGATGCCGCCCGCGATGGCGGCGCCGCCCGAGGCCATCGCGGACGAGCTGCTGCAGACCTTCGGGCCGCAGGGCATCTGCCGCTTCGACCAGCGCGCCGTCTCCCGCCAGGGTGTGCCCGAGACCGTCGCGCTCACGCTGGTGTGGGCGGGGCTGCCCGCTGACTTCGGGCCGTTCTTCTGGGCGCAGCCCGGTCAGCCGGTGGTGCCCACGCTGGCCGAGCTCGCCGCGCAGCGCCAGGTGCAGGCCGCCCCGGACGCGGGGTCGTACCTCGTCATGGGGTCCGACTTCGGGCGGGCGATCTGTGTCCAGTACGGGACCGCGAACATCGTGGCCGTGCCGGTCGAGGCGGGGCCGGGCGGTCAGTCGGTGGCGCCGCAGTTCGTGAACACCGGGCTGCCGGAGTTCCAGCGTTCGATGGCGCTGCTCGGCCGGATGTGGCGGCTGCGCTTCGGGCTCAACCCGGAGCAGGCGGGCCGCTGGACGGTCGACTTCCAGGCCCAGCTGGTGGCGCTGGACGCGGCGGCGCTGGCGTCGCCGGAGAGCTGGTGGTCCGTGCTGCTCGAACAGATGTGGGACGGGCTGATCTGACCCGGCAGGCACACGGCACGGCGCCCGGCTCCCGAGAGGGGCCGGGCGCCGTGCCGTGTGCCGCGTGTTGTCCGTGCTGCTTGTGATGCCTGTCGCTTCCGTCCGGAAAGCAGCTGATCGATTCCGACTTCTGTGCCAATTGCCGCATCCTTGACGTATTGCTGGTGGTCGGAGAGTCGGAAAGAGGCTTCAAGGATGAGTTCTGCACCGGTGTCCGCGCATGGCTTCGTAGGCGTACGGGGACGTGGCTACCGTCCGGAGCAGGTGGACCGTGCGGTGGCGGGGCTGTCGGCGGAGCGGGACGCGGCGCTGGACGAGGTGTCCCGGCTGACGGCGCTGGTGGAGGAGCTGTCGGCGGAGTCGGTCCGGCTGAGCGAGGTCGTCGCCGGGCTCGCCCCGCAGAACTATGAATCGCTGGGCGAGCGTGCCCAGCAGATCCTGGCCCTCGCCGGGAGCGAGGCGGAGTCCGTGCGGGGCGCCGCCCAGGAGGAGGCGCAGGCGCTGGGGGACGCGGCGGACGAGGCGGGCCGGGAGCTCCGGGCCTCGGCGCGGGCGGACGCCGAGGCCGTGCGGGCGGCGGCCGTGAAGCACGCCGACGAGACGCTGGCCACGGCGAGGGGCGCTGCCGACGAGGCCGTTGCCGAGGCCCGTGAGGAGGCCGCGGAGGTCCGGGAGCGGGCGCAGGCCATGATGACGGAGACGGGCCGCCGCACCGAGAGCGTCCTGGCGCACCAGGAGCAGGAGCACTCCGAGCGGTGGCAGGCGGCCGAGCTCGAAGTGGCCGGGGCCGAGGCCGCGCAGGCGGCGCACCACGACGAGCTGACCGAGCAGGCGGAGGCCCGCCTGGCCGAGGCGCGACGGGCGCTCGCGGAGACGGAGGAGGCCGCCCGGCACGGCCAGGAGGACGCCGAGGCGCGGGCGGCGGAGCTGATCGCGGCGGCCAGGGTCAGTGAGGAGCGGGTGGTCCGGGAGACGGAGCGGATCGTGCGGGAGCACGAGGAGGGCCGCGACGAGGTGCAGGCGCACATGGCGCACGTACGGAATTCGCTCGCGGCGCTCACCGGGCGGGTGGCACCGGCGGAGGACTGAACCGGCCGCCTCCGGAGCGCGGTCCGGGCTGCTTCGGGACCGCTTCCGGAGCGTGGTCCGGACTGTCTCCGGGACGGCCGGAACGGCTGGGACGGTCGCGTGGTCACGATTCGTACGTGGGCCCGAGGAACCGTCGTGCGTGCGTTCGGGCTGGGCTAATCTGGCGCCATGCACGGGGGAGCTGAAGAAGTGTCACGTTTACAGGGCAGCGGAGCCACGCCTACGGAGCCGGACGACCCCCGGCGGATCGGCGCTTTCCGGCTGCTCGGCATCCTCGGTACCGGCGGCATGGGCCGGGTCTATCTCGGTACCTCGGCGGGGCGGTACGCGGCGGTCAAGCAGGTGCTGCCGGTGCTGGCCGCGGACAAGGACTTCCTGTCCCACTTCGGGCACGAGCTCGACAATCTCGCCAAGCTGCCGTCCGGCGTCAGCGCGCGGTTGCTGGCCAGTGACCGTACGGCGCAGCCTCCGTGGTTCGCCACGGAGTACATCCCCGGCGTCACCCTGAGTGACGCGCTGCGGCTGAACGAGGGCCCGTTGCCCCCGGACAGTCTGTGGCGGCTGCTCCGGGACGGGGCGAGCGGTCTGCGTGCGGTGCACGCGGCCGACATGGTGCACCGCGACCTCAAGCCGTCCAACGTCATGCTGACGCTCGACGGTGTGACCCTGATCGACTTCGGGGTGGCCCGGGCGGCGGACCAGTCCAGGGTGACCAGGACCGGGATGGTCATCGGGACGCCCGCCTACATGGCCCCCGAGCAGGCGATGGCCGAGCGGGATCTGACCGGTGCGGCGGATGTGTTCGCGCTGGCCGGACTGCTGCTCTTCGCGGCGAACTGCCGCCCGCCGTTCGGTGACGGGTCGGGGCCGGGCCTCTTCTACCGCATCGTTCACACCGAGCCCGACCTCGGGCGGCTGCCGGACGTCGATCCGGCCCTGGCCGCCGTGGTCGAGTCCTGTCTCGCCAAGGACGCCGCGGACCGGCCGACGGCCGCCGAGCTCTTCGAGATCGCCGCCGCCCGGGTGCCCGCCGCGGTCTCCGCGCTGTGGCCGCCGGCCGTCACGGACCGGATCACCGAGCGGGCGGCGTTCGCGGCGAGCCCGCCGCCGCCCGAGGAGCCCGAGCCGGAGCTGCCCCAGGCGCCCGCCCCTGCCGCGGTGCCCTCCCTGCCTGACGTCCGGACGACCGGCGCCGTCCCCGAGAAGCCGCGCAGCCGCCGCTCCCGGGTGCTGCTCATCGCGCTCCCCGTCGTGGTGGTGACGGGCACGACTCTGACCCTGGCGCTCGGGCCGTACCAGATCGGCGGTCCGGGCGGTACGGACTCCGGCGCCGCGGCGCCTTCGGTCACCGTCGGGCCGTCCGGACCCGGGGCGGACGGCGGTTCGGCGGACCCCACGAAGTCGCCCTCCCGCTCGTCGAGTTCCAAGCCGGGATCCTCCGACAAGCCGAAGGACGGGAAGGACGGGAAGGACGCAGGGGGTGGGAAGGGCGGGGCCGACGGCGCCGGCGGCTCCGGTTCGGGAGGTTCGGACGGTTCGGGAGGTTCGGGCGGGTCCGGCCCCTCGGGCGGCTCCGGTTCAGGTGGTTCGAAGCCCACGAGCGGTTCCGGTTCCGGTTCCGGTTCCGGCTCCGGCGGATCCGGTGGTTCCAGCGGCTCGGGCGGCGGGCAGGTCCCGGCGCCCTCGGGGCAGTACTACCTCAAGAACGCGTCCAACAAGCGGTGCCTGGGCGAGTCGGCATCGCCGTACGGCGGCTCCATGCTCATGAACTCGGTGTGCGGCGAGCCGGCGCACAACGGGGCCACGCTCTACTACAAGTGGACGTACAAACCCACCTCCGGCGGCAAGTTCAAGCTCGTCGGCCAGGGCACCGGCAACTGCCTCAGGCTGAACGGTCCCGCGGGGCTGTCGGCCGAGGCCTGCAACTCCTCCGACTCCCAGGTCTGGCGGATCGGGACCAAGACGTCGGGCGGTCACACCCTGGTGAACGTCGCCGAGGGCGTCTGCCTCCAGGTCTTCAGCACCATCGGCTTCCGGTCGGTGGCGTGCGACCCCTCGGATCCGGCGCAACTGTGGCGTAACTCCTGACCGGCGCACTGGGGTTGGGCTCCTGCACACCCCGGTGACCGCGCCGAACCGATCCGACTGCGCGGGCTTCTCCGCAGCCGCACGGAACCGCCCGAGGAGCTCCTGGGCGGGCGCGCTGTCCGCGTCGAAGCTGTGGAGAGCCGAGAGCCGAGAGCCGAGAGCCGAGAGCCGAGATCCGAGAGCCGAGAGCCGAGAGCCGAGATCCGAGAGCCGGGTTTCGAGCTTCGGGAAGGCCCTGTTCACTCCTTCGTGGGTACGGGGAGGGGCTCGGGGCCGGGTCTTGAGCTTCGGGATTCGGGGGCCGGGATCCGGGCGTCGGGATTCGAGCGGTGTCTTACAACCGGTAGGAAAAAGAAGGGGGTTGGGAAAACCTCCCCACCCTCCCCGGACCCGTCACGGCCAGCAAGTATGACTAGTTGTGACCGACTTGCGGCGCGGAGTAGTGACTGCTTACGGTGCCAAATGCAACGACCCCGACGCGGTGTAACCAGCACCGGCCGGGGTCTGACCCCAAGATCGAACACCAATGAAAGCGATCCCGTGGCTGTTTCAGACCTTAGCTCCGCCCCGTGCGCGTCCGCATCCTCGCGCGCCCATCCGAAGGCCAAGCCCGGTTACGGAAAGCGTTCCGTCCCGGCGCAACACCCTTCCCGCGAAGGCGACTTCGCGTTACTTCCCGAGCGTGAGCGGCATATCGCCGGTTACGTCGACGCGCTGCCCGAAGGTGCGGCGATGGACATCAAATCGCTGGCCAGGAGCCAGCCGTTGTACGGGCAGATGGCCGTCGGCAGCGCGTTACGGGCCCTTGGCGTGGCCGGTCATCTGCGGCATGTGCGGTGCCTGAGCGGCGAGAACGGCGGCCAGGTCCGTTGGGTCACCCGCACCTTCTGGTCCCGCACCGCCCGCGACAACGAGTGGTGGAATGCCTTCCTGACCGCCGAGGAGTGCCACCCCGCACCGCAGGAGGTCGCAGAAGCCGCAGCGACCACCGCGCCCGAGGTGGACGCCTCGTCCGAGGCACCCGCATCCGTGCCCGTACCGGCGCAGCCGCTCGTAACGACAGTGCCGCAGCAACGCACCGCAGAGCCGGTGCCGGTGCCGGTGCCGAATCCGGTGTCGGTGTCGGTGTCGCAGGCGACTGCGGGCCGTCCCTCCCCCGCCTTCCTGGCCCTGGCCCATCTCGGCCGTGCCGATTCCCGCCTGGCCCTCTCGGCGGCGGACTGTGCGGCACTGGAACAGGCGGCCGCCGAGTGGTTCGCGCGTGGCGTGGACGCCGACTACCTGACGCGCGCCCTCACCGCCGGGCTCCCCGCGTCCGTCGACTCGCCCTTCGGCTTCGTCCGTCGGCGCCTCCGCGACAAGCTCCCGCCCCGCCTGCCCGCCGCAACCCCGGCCGCGCCGGGAACTCCCGTACGCCGTCTGATGGTCGAGTGCACCGAATGCGGCGCCCCGGGCAGGCCCGAAGCGTTCCGCGACGGCCTCTGCCGCCCCTGCCGCGAACCCGACCCGGCCTGAGCGGCTGCTGCGGCACCTCCTACCAAGCGGCGGAACGTGTCGAACACCCATCAAAGTGTCACGTTCGCAACGCAGGCAGGGGTGCCCGGCGAGCGCACCGCCGAGGTGGCGCCTGCCTCCGCCGACCCGTGGGCGGCCCCGCTGTCATGGACGCACAGCTGGCGCGGCTGATCGAGTTCGCCGAGCTGCCGAGCACCGTGCTCCAGGTCGCTCCGTTCGACATGGCGGAGCTCCGTCCCTTCGACTTCCCGCTGTACATAATGACGCTGCCGGACCGCCAGTTCATGTCCTATGCCGAGTCCTCCCACCTGGGGCACTCTCAACCGGGAAAGCGCTTCGGTTGTCCCCTTGTTGACGGCCTGCCATCAGCTGCAGGCCGGGGCTCTGTTCCAGGCGGCCTCCGTGGCCATGATCAGCCAGTTACGAGAGGGTTCCTCGTGACGACCGAATCCCCCCGCTGGTTCAAGTTCTCCTACAGCGACAACGGCGGTGCCTGCGTCGAGGTCGCAGCCAATCTCGTCGGCTCGCTCGGCGTCGTCCCCGTCCGTGACTCGAAGAGCCCGAGCGGCCCCGTGCTGAATACCTCCCCCACCGCATTCGCTACGTTCGTGGCAGGTGTCACGGACGGAGAGTTCGGCGCGGCTTGACCGCAACCCGCTGCGGCGACGACAGCCCCGCACAATGACGACAGCCCCGCACCCTCGATCCGGAGTGTGCGGGGCTGTCGTCGTGCTGCCTGCCGACAGGGCGCCGTGGAGCGTGCGAGGGTCGGCTCAACGGCGTGTCGGTGGGGCACCCGCCAGGATCCGGGGCTCCTCGCTCTGGTACAGCCGGCGTGCCGCGGGGGCCGTGTGGCGGGGGAGGACCGTACCCAGCCAGCCCGCGAGGAATCCGGCCGGGATGGAGACGAGCCCGGTGGTGGTGTACGGGAACCAGTTGAAGTCGTGGTCGGGGAAGACCGAGGTGGGGGAACCGGAGACCAGGTTGGTGCCGGTGATCAGCACCAGTGTCGTGAGGGTGCCGACGATGAGGGTGCAGAGCAGTCCGGTGCGGGTGAAGCGCCGCCAGAACATGGTGAAGAGGAGCGCCGGGGCGAGCGCGGACGCGCCGACGCAGAACGAGAGCGTCGCCAGCGCCTGCACGTTCCAGTGCCTGGCCACGACCGCGAGCGTGGTGGCGAGCAGTCCGACGACGATCGCCGAGGCCTGTGCCGTACGCATCTCGGACAGTCCGGCCAGCGGCTTCCGGTCGGGGTCGCGCACCCCGTGCAGGCCGTGCGCGAACAGGTCGTGGGCGAGGGAGTTGGCGCAGGACAGGATCATTCCGGCGACCGAGGCGAGCAGGGTCAGGAAGATCGCCGTCGTCATCGTCGTGATGACCAGGGCGCCCAGCCGCGCGCCGTTCGCGACCTCTCCGCTGATCTGGAGGATCGCACTGTTCCCGGACGCTCCGGCGGCGGTGATCTGGTCGTGGCCGACGAGTGCGCCCGCGCCGAAGCCGATCACGACGAGCAGCAGGCAGATCGCGGCGACCACGGATATCGCCCAGGACATCGAGCGCCGGACGGCCTGTGTGGACCGGGCGCTCGACATGCGCATGGTGACGTGCGGCAGGCAGGCGGCACCGAGCACCACGGTCAGTTCGGAGCTGACCATGTCGAGCCCGCTGCCCCCGAACTGGAGCCCCGAGCGCAGATAGTCGGCGCCCGCGCCGCTGCTCTGCCGGGCGGCCGAGAGCAGCGAGTCGGTGTTCCAGTCGAACCGGTTCATGATCATTACGGCGATGGTGAACGCGGCCACGAACAGGACCACGGTCTTCACGATCTGGATCAGCGAGGTGCCCTTCATGCCGCCGATCGCCGCGTAGCCGATCATCAGCGTGCCGAGCCCGATGATGGCGCCGGTGCGGAACCCGGAGGTGTCGAACCCCAGGATGAAGGCGAGCAGATCGCCGCTGCTGGCGAGCTGGACGACCATCATCGGGACGAGCGCGGCGAGGGTGGCCGCGCAGGCGGTGATGCGGACCGCGCGGCCGGGGGCGCGGCGTACGAGCACGTCGCCCATGGTGAACCCGCCCGCGTTGCGTAGCGGTTCGGCGAGCAGGAACATCAGCAGGACGAGCGAGAGGGTGATGCTCAGGGCGAGGATCATCCCGTCGTAGCCGGTGAGGGCGATGATGCCGGTGGTGCCGAGCACCGTGGCCGCGGAGAGGTAGTCGCCCGCGAGGGCGAAGCCGCTCTGCATGGGTGAGAGCGAGCGGGAGCCGGTGTAGAACTCGTCGACGTCGTCGCGGTCCGGGCCGGTCATCACGCAGAGCAGCAGCGCCACGGTGCCCACGGCGAGGAAGGCCACCAGGGACATCGACTGCGCGGAGTTGTCGAATCCGTTCACCGGGCCGCTCCCGCTCTTCGGATCCGGGCGGCGAGCGGGTCGACCGTGCGCCGCGCGGTCCGCTCGTACACGGCGATCGCGACCAGGATCACGGGGAGCTGGCAGAGCCCCAGCAACAGGCCGATGTTGAGACCGCCGAACAGCTGGGTGTCCAGCAGTTCCTTGGCGAATCCGGAGAGCAGCAGGAAGACCACGAAGTAGCCGAGCGCGGTCAGGGCCGCGATGCGCCGCAGCAGCCGGTACGAGGTGCGCAGCCGGCGCAGGTCGCTGTGGCGGCCGGGTGCGGGTGCGGGTGCGGGGGCGCCGGAGGCTCCGGGCGTGCCGGGGGCCGCTCCGGTCCCGGAGCTCTGCCAGGGCAGCAGGTGGCCGGGGTGGTCCGGGGGCGGCGGCCGATGCTGCGGGGACGGCTTCGGCAGCTGTCCGGGCCAGGAGGAGTGGGGGGTTGGGGGCGGGGTTCCGTGCGACATCGGGTGCTGCTCCTTGCGTGGCTCGGGTCCTGGGGCGGGCGGCAAGGCAGGAGTGCGGGTGCGTGCGGATGCGCGAACATTACTTGTGGGTATGGCAGTTGGGGAATGGGTGGCCTGAATTACCCACGGTAATGGCTCAGTTGCGTGAGGCCGGGTGAACCGGAGGTGGCGGCCTGTGTGAACGGGGCCTTCCGGTGCGGCCCCCGCCACACCTTTGGTCCGAGCCCCTGACACGGGTCTCCACCCTGGGGCCGAGACCCTTAGGGGGAGCTCCTCGGTTCTCGCCAGGGGCGGTTCCTCCCGGCGGAGGACGTGACGGCGGGGGCGCGTTCCTTACCGTGTTCCTACACCGCGAAAAGCGGCCGAATCCCACCGTCGAAGCGGGCGGACACCGGGGGGAGGGGTGGGGAAAACCCCACCCGGGAACTGCGCTGGGCACCAGTGCGCCGGACCCGCTCCCGACACCAGACTCTGCATGTGCGCCGACACATCGCACATGATGACCGACATAGGAGATAAACCGTGACAACGGCTGTGACCATTCCCAGGCACGGGGGTACTGGAGGGCGTACGGCCGTGGCTGCGCGAGCGCGGCAGGTCGTCAAGGCGTACGGGGCCGGGGAGACCCGGGTCGTCGCGCTCGACCATGTCGACGTGGATATCGCCCGCGGGCAGTTCACGGCGATCATGGGCCCGTCCGGCTCCGGCAAGTCGACCCTGATGCACTGCCTGGCCGGCCTGGACACCGTGTCGTCCGGGCAGATCTTCCTCGACGAGACCGAGATCACCGGGCTCAAGGACAAGAAGCTCACCCAGCTCCGCCGGGACCGGATCGGCTTCATCTTCCAGGCGTTCAACCTGCTCCCCACGCTCAACGCGCTGGAGAACATCACGCTGCCGATGGACATCGCGGGCCGCAGGCCCGACGCCGCCTGGCTGCGGCAGGTCGTGGAGACCGTCGGTCTCGCCGAGCGGCTGAAGCACCGGCCCACCGAGCTCTCCGGCGGCCAGCAGCAGCGCGTCGCCGTGGCCCGGGCGCTCGCCGCCCGGCCGGAGATCATCTTCGGCGACGAGCCCACCGGGAACCTGGACTCGCGGGCCGGCGCCGAGGTGCTGAGCTTCCTGCGCAGGTCGGTCGACGAGCTGGGCCAGACCATCGTCATGGTCACCCACGACCCGGTCGCCGCCTCCTACGCGGACCGCGTGCTGTACCTCGCCGACGGGCGCATCGTCGACGAGATGCACAACCCCACGGCCGACCAGGTCCTCGACCGGATGAAGGACTTCGACTCGCGCGGGCGGACGTCATGACCGTCTGGAAGACATCGCGGCGGAACTTCCTCGCCCACAAGGGACGCATGGCGCTCTCCGCCGTCGCGGTCCTGCTGTCGGTGGCGTTCGTGTGCGGCACGCTCGTCTTCACCGACACCATGAACACCACGTTCGACAAGCTCTTCGCCGCGACCGCGGCCGATGTCACGGTCGTCCCGAAGGCGCCCGAGAAGGACGACCGGCTCCCGGGCAACGGCAAGCCCGTCACGGTCCCCGCGTCCGCCGTCGGGAAGGCCGCGAAGGCCACCGGCGCGAAGGCGGCCGAGGGCGCGGTCTCCAGCATGTCCGTCACCGTCGTCGACAGCCACGACAAGAACATGGGCTCGACCTCGGGCGCCCCGACGATCGCGGGCAACTGGACGAAGAACGACCTCCGTTCGATGGAGATCTCCTCCGGCCACGCACCGCGCGGCCCGACCGAGGTGATGGTCGACGCCGACACCGCCGAGAAGCACCACCTGAAGCTCGGCGACGAACTGCGCACCATCACCGCCAACGGCGACATCAGGGCCGCGATCAGCGGCATCGCCACCTTCAGGGTCACCAACCCCGGTGCCGCGGTCGTCTACTTCGACACCGTCACCGCCCAGACGAAGCTGCTCGGCGCGCCCGACGTCTTCAGCCTGATCTCCGTCACCGCCGAAGCGGGCGTGTCCGACGAGCAGTTGAAGAAGAACGTCGCCACGGCGCTCGGCGACACCTCCGTGTACAAGCTCCAGACGCAGGAGCAGGCGGCGGCGGCCAACAAGGACTCGATGGGCTCCTTCCTCGACGTCATGAAGTACGCGATGCTCGGCTTCGCCGGGATCGCCCTCCTCGTCGGCATCTTCCTGATCGTCAACACCTTCTCGATGCTGGTCGCCCAGCGCACCCGCGAGATCGGCCTGATGCGGGCCATCGGCTCCAGCCGCAAGCAGGTCAACCGGTCGGTGCTGATCGAGGCACTGTTCCTCGGCGTCGTCGGCTCGCTCCTGGGCGTCGGCGCGGGCGTCGGCCTCGCCGTCGGCCTGATGAAGCTCATGGGCGCCATGGGCATGGAGCTCTCCACCGAGGACCTCACCGTCGCCTGGACCACCCCCGTGGTCGGCCTCGTGCTCGGCATCGTCGTCACCGTCGTCGCCGCGTACTTCCCGGCCCGCCGGGCCGGCAAGGTCTCCCCGATGGCCGCCCTGCGCGAGGCCGGAACCCCGGCGGACGGCCGCGCGGGCCGGGTCCGGGCCGCGATCGGCCTGGTCCTCACGCTGGCCGGCGGCGCCGCGCTGCTCGCCGCGACGAGGGCCGACAAGGCGAGCGAGGGTTCGCTCATGCTCGGTGCGGGGGTGTTCCTCACCCTGATCGGATTCATCGTGATCGGCCCGCTGCTGGCCGGCCTCGTGGTCCGGGTGCTGAGCGCGGTCATGCTGCGGATGTTCGGCCCCGTGGGACGGCTCGCCGAGCGCAACGCCCTGCGCAACCCGCGCCGCACCGGAGCCACCGGCGCCGCCCTGATGGTCGGCCTCGCCCTGGTCGCCTGCCTCTCGGTCGTCGGCTCCTCCATGGTCGCCTCGGCCACCGAGGAACTCGACAAGTCGGTGGGCGCCGACTTCATCGTCCAGCCGGCCGGCGGCGACGGCGCACTCATCGTCGACCAGGCCGCGAAGGCCCTGAAGACCGTGCCGGACATCGAGCACCTCACCGAGTACAAGGTCGTGGGCGCCCGCCTGACCGCCCCCGACGGCACCACCGAGAGCGAGGGCCTGGTCGCCGCCGACCCCTCGTACAAGGACGACGTCCGCCGCGAGACGGTCTCCGGCGAGCTGGCCGCCGCGTACGGCAAGGACGCCATGTCGGTCGGCGAGACGTACGCCACCAAGCACCGCGTCAAGGTCGGCGACCGGATGACCGTCGCCTTCGAGGGCGGCGAGACCGCGAAGCTGAAGGTCGCCGCGATCACCTCGGACGACGTGAACATCGACAAGGGCGCGATGTACGTCAACATCACGACCGCCGCGCGGTACGTCCCAGCCGACACCCTGCCGCAGAACATGATCATGTTCGCGAAGGCCGCGGACGGCAAGGAGAAGGAGGCGTACGCCGCCCTCAAGAGCGCCCTGGCCAAGTACCCGCAGTACGAGGTCAAGAACCAGGCCGACTTCAAGGAGCAGCTCCAGGACCAGATCGGCCAGCTCCTGAACATCGTCTACGGCCTGCTGGCACTCGCGATCATCGTCGCCGTCCTCGGCGTGGTGAACACCCTGGCCCTGTCGGTGGTCGAGCGGACCCGCGAGATCGGCCTGATGCGCGCCATCGGCCTCTCCCGCCGCCAGCTGCGCCGGATGATCCGCCTGGAGTCCGTGGTCATCGCGGTCTTCGGAGCCCTGCTCGGCCTCGGCCTGGGCATGGGCTGGGGCACCGCGGCCCAGAAGCTGCTGGCCCTGGAGGGCCTCGGCGTCCTGGAGATCCCGTGGCCGACGATCCTCACGGTCTTCGTCGCCTCGGCCTTCGTCGGCCTGTTCGCCGCACTGGTCCCGGCGTTCCGGGCGGGCCGGATGAACGTCCTGAACGCGATCGCCACGGATTAGCGCGGGCGACGGCCGACGTAGGATGACCCGATCCGGCCCCGGGGTGTTCCTCCAAACACCCCGGGGCCGGATTCGTGCGTCCGGGACCGGGTGTCCGCCGCACGCCCGGGGCCGGATCCGCGCGTCCGGGACGTCACCCCGAACACCCCGCCGGGCGCGGATTGCGGGCGCGGCTGTCACAGCGGAGTCGTACGCTGGGAGCCCCCCGGTACGTGCGACGTGTCGGGCGCTTCGCGTTGCCCTGCGCGTTGCTCTTCGTGTCGCCCTGGCAGCAGCCGGCTGCCGGACCTCGCCCTAGTTACCCGGACGGAAGCCCTTCATGAGCCTGCACGGTCTGCTGGATGTCGTCGTACGTGACCCGGCACTCTCCGAAGCGGTGAAGGCCGCCGGCGACGGCCACCGGATGCACGTCGACCTCGTCGGCCCGCCCGCCTCCCGCCCCTTCGCCGTCGCCGCGCTGGCCCGCGAGACCGGGCGGACCGTGCTCGCCGTCACCGCGACCGGCCGGGAGGCCGAGGACCTGGCGGCCGCGCTGCGCACCCTGCTGCCGCCGGACACGATCGCCGAGTTCCCGTCCTGGGAGACCCTGCCGCACGAGCGGCTCTCGCCCCGCTCGGACACCGTGGGCCGCCGCCTCGCCGTGCTGCGCCGCCTGGCGCACCCGAGGGCGGACGACCCGGAGACCGGCCCGGTCTCCGTCGTCGTCGCGCCGATCCGCTCCGTGCTCCAGCCGCAGGTCAAGGGGCTCGGCGACCTGGAACCCGTAGCGCTGCGCATCGGGCAGAGCGCCGACCTCGGCAAGACGGTCGAGGCGCTGGCGGCCGCCGCGTACTCCCGGGTCGAACTGGTCGAGAAGCGCGGCGAGTTCGCCGTACGCGGCGGCATCCTGGACGTCTTTCCGCCGACCGAGGAGCACCCCCTTCGGGTGGAATTCTGGGGCGACGACGTCGAGGAGATCCGCTACTTCAAGATCGCCGACCAGCGGTCCCTGGAGATCGCCGAGCACGGTCTGTGGGCGCCGCCCTGCCGCGAGCTGCTGCTCACCGACGAGGTGCGGGAGCGGGCCGCCGCGCTCGCCGAGGCCCACCCCGAGCTGGGCGAACTCCTCAACAAGATCGCCGAGGGGATCGCGGTGGAGGGCATGGAGTCCCTCGCCCCGGTCCTGGTCGACGACATGGAGCTGCTGCTCGACGTGCTGCCGAAGGGCTCGATGGCGCTGGTCTGCGACCCGGAGCGGGTCCGCACCAGGGCCGCCGACCTGGTCGCCACCAGCCAGGAGTTCCTCCAGGCGTCCTGGGCGGCCACCGCGGGTGGGGGCGAGGCCCCGATCGACGTGGGCGCGGCCTCGCTGTGGGGCATCGCGGACGTCCGGGACCGGGCCCGCGAGCTGGGGATGATGTGGTGGTCGGTCTCCCCGTTCGCCGCCGACGACGAGCTCGACGAGGACACCCTCAAGTTCACGATGCACGCCCCGGAGTCGTACCGCGGCGACACCGCCCGCGCGTTCGCCGACACCAAGGGATGGATCGCCGACGGCTGGCGCACGGTGTACGTCACCGAGGGCCAGGGCCTCGCCTCCCGCACCGTCGAGGTGCTGAGCGGCGAGGGCATCGCCGCCCGCCTCGACCCGGACCTGGCGGAGATCTCCCCCTCGCTGGTCCACGTCTCCTGCGGCGCGATCGACCAGGGCTTCGTCGACCCGGCGCTCAAGCTCGCCGTCCTCACCGAGACGGACCTCACCGGCCAGCGCACCGCCACCAAGGACCTGGGCCGGATGCCGGCCCGCCGCCGCAAGACGATCGACCCGCTGACGCTGGAGACCGGCGACTACATCGTCCACGAGCAGCACGGGGTGGGCCGCTACATCGAGATGGTGCAGCGCACCGTGCAGGGCGCCACCCGCGAGTACCTCCTCGTCGAGTACGCCCCCGCCAAGCGCGGCCAGCCCGGCGACCGCCTCTACATCCCGACCGACCAGCTGGAACAGGTCACCAAGTACGTCGGCGGCGAGGCGCCCACCCTGCACCGGCTCGGTGGCGCCGACTGGACGAAGACCAAGGCGCGCGCCAAGAAGGCCGTCAAGGAGATCGCCGCCGACCTGATCAAGCTCTACTCGGCCCGGATGGCGGCCCCCGGCCATGTCTTCGGTCCCGACACCCCCTGGCAGCGCGAGCTGGAGGACGCCTTCCCGTACGCGGAGACACCCGACCAGCTCTCCACCATCGCCGAGGTCAAGGAGGACATGGAGAAGTCCGTCCCGATGGACCGGCTGATCTGCGGCGACGTCGGCTACGGCAAGACGGAGATCGCGGTGCGGGCGGCGTTCAAGGCTGTCCAGGACGGCAAGCAGGTAGCCGTCCTCGTACCCACGACCCTCCTGGTCCAGCAGCACTACGGCACCTTCACCGAGCGCTACTCCCAGTTCCCGGTCAACGTACGGGCGCTCAGCCGCTTCCAGTCCGAGTCCGAGTCCAAGGCGACCCTCGAAGGGCTCCACGAGGGCTCCGTCGACCTGGTCATCGGCACCCACCGCCTCTTCTCCTCCGAGACCAGGTTCAAGGACCTGGGCCTGGTCATCGTCGACGAGGAGCAGCGCTTCGGCGTCGAGCACAAGGAGCAGCTGAAGAAGCTCCGCGCCAACGTGGACGTCCTCACCATGTCCGCGACGCCGATCCCCCGTACGCTCGAGATGGCCGTGACCGGCATCCGTGAGATGTCGACGATCACCACGCCGCCCGAGGAGCGCCACCCGGTCCTCACCTTCGTCGGCCCCTACGAGGAGAAGCAGATCGGCGCGGCCATCCGCCGCGAACTGCTCCGCGAGGGCCAGGCGTTCTACATCCACAACCGGGTCGAGTCGATCGACCGCGCCGCCGCCCGCCTGCGCGAGATCGTCCCGGAGGCCCGGATCGCGACGGCCCACGGCCAGATGTCCGAACACGCCCTGGAACAGGTGGTGGTGGACTTCTGGGAGAAGAAGTTCGACGTCCTGGTCTCCACCACGATCGTCGAGTCCGGCATCGACATCTCCAACGCCAACACCCTGATCGTGGAGCGCGGCGACAACTTCGGCCTCTCCCAGCTCCACCAGCTGCGCGGCCGTGTCGGCCGTGGCCGCGAGCGCGGCTACGCGTACTTCCTCTACCCGCCGGAGAAGCCGCTCACCGAGACGGCCCATGAGCGCCTCGCCACGATCGCCCAGCACACCGAGATGGGCGCGGGCATGTACGTGGCGATGAAGGACCTGGAGATCCGCGGCGCCGGCAACCTCCTGGGCGGCGAACAGTCCGGCCACATCGCGGGCGTCGGCTTCGACCTGTACGTACGCATGGTGGGCGAGGCGGTCGCCGACTACCGGGCCTCCCTCGAAGGCGGCGTGGAGGAGGAGCCGCCGCTGGAGGTCAAGATCGAGCTCCCGGTCGACGCCCATGTCCCCCACGACTACGCCCCCGGCGAGCGGCTGCGCCTCCAGGCGTACCGCGCCATCGCCTCGGCCAACACGGAGGACGACATCAGGGCCGTCCGCGAGGAGCTCACCGACCGCTACGGCAAGCTCCCCGAACCGGTCGAGAACCTCCTCCTGGTCGCCGGCCTGCGCATGCTGGCCCGCGCCTGCGGCGTCGGCGAGATCGTCCTCCAGGGCCCGAACATCCGGTTCGCCCCGGTCGAGCTGCGTGAATCGCAGGAGCTGAGGCTGAAGCGCCTCTACCCGAAGACGGTCATCAAGCCCGCCGTTCACCAGATCCTGGTCCCCCGCCCCACCACGGCCAGGGTCGGCGGCAAGCCGGTCGTGGGACGTGAACTGCTGGCTTGGACGGGGGAGTTCCTCACTACGATCCTGGGGTCGTAGCTCTGGAACGTGCCGCGTACCGGCCCCGTCGGACTTCCGGCGGGGCCGATCTCTTTCTCAGTTCCGAGAATCCGGGCGAGGCCCTCAGCCGGGCACGTCCAGGCGCTGGGTGCCGACGACCGACAGGAGGCGCAGGGCCTGCTCGGACGGTGAGCCGGGGGTGGCGGTGTAGATGATGACCCGCTGGTCCCGGTCGGCGATGTCCAGGATGTCGCAGTTTACGGAGATCGGGCCGACGAGGGGGTGGTGGAAGGTCTTGCAGAGGGTGGGGCGGGCGGTCACGTCGTGGGCCGCCCAGATGCGGGCGAACTCCTCGCTGCCGGCCAGGAGTTCGCCGACCAGGCCGGTCACCTCCGGGTCGTCCGGGTAGCGGGCCGCGGCGGCACGCAGGTGCTGGGCCGAGGTCCGGGCGAACTCGTCCGCGTCCGAGACGCCGTACAGCGGCCGGCCGTTGCGGTGCGGTCCCAGGAAGGCGCGCCGGATGAGGTTGCGGTCGCGGCGCGGCAGGGCGGAGAAGTCCTCCATCAGCGCGGCGGCCAGGTCGTTCCAGGCGATCACCTCGTACGTCGCCGACAGCACGAGCGACGCGGCCTCCGGCAGCCGGCTCAGCAGGTCGACGATGCTCTGCCGCACCTCCCTCGACGGTCCGGGAAGCGGGCCGGGCGGGGTGCCGGCGAGGTGGTGGAGGTGGTCGCGCTCGGCGTCCGACAGGCGCAGGGCGCGGGCGATCTGGGCCAGTACTTCGCGGGAGGGGTGCGGGCCGCGGGCCTGCTCCAGCCGGGTGTAGTACTCGGTCGAGATGAACGCCAGCTGTGCCACCTCCTCTCGGCGCAGCCCCGGGGTGCGGCGGCGCGGCCCGGCGGGCAGCCCCACGTCGGCGGGGGTGATCCGCTCGCGCCTGCTGCGCAGGAAACCTGCCAGTTCTCGTCGATCCACCCCTCCAGTGTGCGCGGGCTCCGGTCGGCCCAGCCAGGTACTGCCGGTGCCTGGATGAGGGGCGCGGCCCGGCGCAGGCTCGTCGGCATGAACGACACGACGATCACGTCCACCGCATCCACCACGTCCACCGCGCATTCGGGCCTGCTCTCCGGCAAGGTCGCCTTCGTCACCGGAGCCGGCCGCGGCATCGGCGCGGCCGCCGCGCGGCTCTTCGCCCGGGAGGGCGCCCGGGTGCTCCTCGCGGCCCGTACCGAGGCCCAGCTCAAGGCGGTGACCGAGGAGATCCGGGCAGCGGGCGGCACCGCGGAGTACGTGCTGTGCGACCTGGCCGACCCGGCGAGCATCCGTGCCGCCGTCGACCGGGCGGTGGAGCTGTACGGCCGGCTCGACGTCGCCTTCAACAACGGCGCGACGGCCCAGCCGCCCGGCCCGATGGACCAGCTGGCGGAGGCCGACTTCGACCATGTGTACGCGGTCGACCTCAAGGGGCCGTGGCTCGCGATGACCGCCGAGATCGCCGCCATCCGGGCCACCGCCGGGACCGGGGCGATCGTCAACACCTCCAGCGTCGGCAGCCTGATGGGCAACCCCTGGCTGCCCGCCTACGGTGCCGCGAAGCGGGCGGTCAACAGCCTCACCGCGTCGGCCGCCGTCACGTACGGCCCGGAGGGCATCCGGGTCAACGCCATCGCGCCCGGCACCACGCTGACCGAAATGGTCCACGAGTGGGAGGCGAACTCTCCCGGCATCGTCGAGCAGCTCAACACCCAGACCCCGCTGGGCCGTGCGGCCGACCCGGACGAGATCGCCCAGGCCGCGGCCTGGCTGCTGAGCGACCGCGCCTCGTACGTCACCGGCACCGTCCTCCGCGTGGACGGCGGCATGCGGGCCTGAGCCGGGGCCGGGCCAGGGGCGGAGGATGTGATTCCGGCCGCATCGGGTCGGCGGCGCGCTCATGAGCACCCGTCAGAGGGGAAGGCCTCCGTAGGATTCCCGGGTTCGGCTTTCTCCCCGTCAGGACGGTTCCGAGTGATATCTCCCCGCGCTTACCGAGTGATGCTGCCCGCCCTCAGTGTGGCGGCGGTGCTGGCCCTGGCCGGCTGTGATCCCGAGCCCTCGTCCTCCGAGGGGGAGGGTGGCGGGCGGGCCGTCACCGGTTTCGGGGCCAGCCCGCTCGACAATGCCGACGGTACGAAGCCGGGGCTCGCCCCGCTCACGTCCGAGGCGGACCTGGCGGCCGGGCGGAAGGTCATCGAGAAGGTGGCGACGAAGGGGCGGGGGCCGAAGACCGGTTACGCGCGGGACAGGTTCGGCTACGCGTGGAAGGACTCGGTCGACGGGATACCGCTCGCGAGGAACGGCTGCGACACCCGTATTATCTCTATGCTTCACGCCGTGATGAGGCTGTTCTCGCAGCGTATGCAGGGTGTGGTGGGCTATGCGTTCTGAGAGGCACGTGAGTCACAAGAACACTGTGTGTACCCGTCGGAAGAGGGCTGTGCTCGCCCTGGCCGTTGCCGCGACGTTCATCGCGGGTTGTGACGGCCTCGGGCCGGGCGACGTTTCCTCGGAATCCGGACCCGCCGTCTCCGACGGCCGCGCGGTGAGTCCGTTGAGGAATCCCGACGGAACGAAGCCGGGCCTCGCTCCTCTCACGTCGGAGACGGACAAGGCCGACGCGCGAAAGCTCATCGAAGGACTGGCCACGAAAGGCCGTGGGCCGAAGACGGGCTACGAGCGGGACGAGTTCGGGTATGCCTGGATGGATACGGCAGATGGCGTTCCGCTCGCCCGGAATGGTTGTGACACTCGAAACGATCTTATGCAACGCGATGGTCAGGACGTGCGGTTCCGTGCAGGGTCCAACTGTGTGGTCGTCTCGATGTCGTTGTACGATCCCTATACCGGCCGCACCATCGCGTGGCGTAAGCAGCAGGCCACCGAGGTCCAGATAGACCATGTCGTGCCGCTGTCCTACAGCTGGCAGATGGGCGCTGCCCGGTGGCCGGAGTACAAGCGCAAGCAGCTGGCGAACGATGTGCTCAATCTGCTTCCCGTCGAAGGCCGCGCCAACTCGGCAAAGCGGGACTCCGGACCCGCGTCCTGGCTGCCACCGAACAAGAAGATCCGATGCGCGTACGCAGTGCGGTTCGCGCAGGTCTCCGACAAGTACGAGCTCCCGGTGACCACGGCGGACAAGACCATGATGCTGAAACAGTGCGAGGACTGATAGGTCTCCAGTGATCTGGGAAAACGCGTTCGGGGTCAGGCTGTCGGACGCGCACGCTCCGTACCGTGGCTGACCGCATACGAAAGATCGTGACGAGGCTGCCGGGCCTGAAGAGCGTCACCGACGCGTGGAAGGTGGCTGACCGCAGTCTCGCGCGGGGGGTGCTGCGTTCCTCGCGGACCTCGGCATCGTGCTCGCCGGGGCTTACGGCTCCGACACCGGCCGGACCTGCCACTCCGCCTCCGCCATGCCTGAGCAGTAACACCACACGCGGTCCGGATGGCTTCTGAACGGGTCGGTCTCAGGGCGGGCCGGGTTGTCAGCCCGTCTGGGCCGTTCGGGCGCGGTCGGAGAGGAGTCGGGTGAGGCTTTCGAGGTCTGTGCTGCTGTAGCTGCGGCTCTCGTTGTCGTTGCCGACGACGCTGGTGAGGACCGTTCCGGTGCGGACCACGGTGCTGCGGGTGGTGTGGGTGACGTAGGCGTCTCCCTGGCTCGTCGAGATCGAGAACGCTGCGACCTGGTCCCCGATCTGCGCCATGGTCAGGGAACTCGCTCCTTCCTTCCGCGCCTTGGAGGTCAGCGCGTCGAAGGCCGTCTGTGCCGTGCCCTCGTCCGGGTAGGAGCGAACCAGGAACTGGGTCTCCATGCTGTAGCGCCCCAGATACTCGGCCTCGCCTTCGAAGGTGGAGCCGTCATCCTGCGAGGAGACGTCTGCGGTGGGTGCTGAGCTCTCGGTCCAGCCCGACGGCAGGCTTCTCTCATCCGGCAGTACGTTGCGGACGGCCTGTGCATCGCCGAGTGGCATCGCGCGGTCCGCATTGCCGACGCCTGCTGTGTCGTTGCCCGTTTCGTTGCTGTCGGTCCCGGTCTTCTGTTGGCCCTGCCCCGGATCCGACCCGCCTCTGGCCTGGGAGCCTGGAGAGTCACCGTCCAGGGCTTGGATACTGCCGTAGACCAAGAGCGCCACCAAGGTCGCCAGCGCGACGCAGATCGCACCCAAGGCGGTGCGTCCCGAAGGAGTGTTGTTGAAGGTCACCGGCCCGAGCGAAATGGTGTTGCCGCGCACCCGCGACCCACCGTCGATCACCACACTGTTCTGGATGGTCTGCATGGGCGGCTCCTCGGGCGGCGGCCCGGCGAGGACCGGAGCAAGGGCCGCGGCCAACGCGGCGGCAAATTCCTGGTCCGCCGCGACCCCGGCGTTGAGCTCGCTGTGCAGCCCTGCGACGGCAGCCGGGTCACCAGGCTGCGCGTCCACAGCCGCCAAGGCCGCCTGTCCCGATGGCGTACCGCCCAGCCGCTGCCGTACGAGGTCGGAGACGGCCTGCCCGACTCCGGTGGCCGCCGCGGTGGCTGCGCCCCCGGCAAACTCTGTTACTACTCGCACGGTCTGTGACACGAGCTCCGTTGGATCCATCGAGCCCCCCAAGAGTCGGCTGTGTACATGCTAGGACCTGAGGCGGTCTCCTCTACGTCAACTTACTGAGAAACAAGGCGAGTTAGCGGAATCGAGCCCCCGGAATGCGTTGCCCCAGACCCTCACGGACACCGAACTCACCGCCGCCCGGCTGATCAAGATCGACGTGGAGGGCGCAGAGGCCGCCGCCGTACGCGGGCTCGCTGGCCTCATCCAGTTCGTCGATCACCAGCGGCAGGGCCTGTGAGGCGCCGGAGCTCTTGCCGACCAGGCGGCAGAACTCCGTACGGTGCGTCTCCCACGGCGCGGGCTTGAACAGGTGGGCGGCCGGGTTGTCGTAGCGGCGCGAGCCCGGCACGAACACGTCGCCCGAGCGCAGGCCGTCGGCAGTGCGAGCAGCGTGCACAGTTCCCAGCAGTGCTGGTACGCGGTCGCATCGCCCGGTATCCCTCGCTGCTGTCCGGCAGGCGACACACAAGCCGGACAGCAGCGGGTGTGGCGGTAGAGCAAGGGCTATGGGGACGGGACGGCCCGCATCGCACGGCGGAGACTGCCCCGTGCGGCAGTGAGATCGTCTTCAGCCTCGCGCAGCCGGCCCTCCAGGGCGGTGATCTGATCCCTGGCCTCTGACAGCTCCTGGTCCAGAGTGGTATTCCGCTGCTCCAACTGCTGCACCCGCTCGATCAGCTCGTTCCGGTTCACCTCGTCCAGCTCGGCGCCGAGAGACAGCCGGACCCGGTTCCGGAGGCGGTCGCGTTCCTTCTTGAGGTCCTTGATCTCTTCGCGTGCCAGAGCGAGATCCGTCCGCAGCCCGGCAGAGGAGACCTGTCGTGCTTCCGGAACCACATGCTCTCGCTGGGCGGCGATGCCGTCCTGAACGGCCTGGTGCACCGGGGGCTGGTTGTAGATGAACCACGTGGACACCGCCGCGTCCCGTGCCACCTGGGTGACGGTGATACGCCGTCCCGAGCGGAGAAGGCCGTCCACCGCATCGAGCGCGCGCCTGATCTTGTCCTCGCTGTCCTTGGCGCGGCTGGCGCGCAGGCGCTCGACCCGGGCGTTCCGGTCATTGGCGCCGGAAGTTGCAGGGCGTTTCATTCAGAACTCCGTGTCGTCAGCGCCTGTAGGGGCACGAAGGCCGCTGCGGAACGTGCCTTGCGCAGCTCACGCGAGGCGGTCTCGACGGCGGCCCGCTCCTCGACGGGCAGCGCATCGAGCTTCCGCCGCATCTCGTCGGCCGACTTCGAGTAGGCGCGGATCTGGTCGTCGAGATTGCGTACGACCCAGTCGGCGGCCTCCATCGCCAGGGCGGCCTCCTTGTCGGCCCGCAGGTCCGCGATCTGCTGTTCCAGGGCCGGCAGATAGGAGGGATCGGGACGGTAGAAGTCGCAGCCGGCGCACTGGAAGCGGATGCGGCAGTGCCCGCCCCCGGCCTTGACGTTGCTCGGCTCGGTGCAGCCGCCGTAGGGAACCCCGACGCTCTCCACCTCGTAGGCCAGGGGGTCGCTGAAGCCATGGGATTCACCATGCCGGTCGACGGCGAGCGCCGCGACCGTTCGTACGGCCTCCTGCTTTCGGCTGAGGGACACCTTGTAGTACCCCATGGTGACGTCCAGTGAACGGTGGTCCATGAGCTCCCGAAGGACATCGGGGCGGGTGCCTGCGTCCGCGTGACGCTGGGCGTACGAGTGGCGGAAGCCGTACGGAACGACCTGGGTGCGGTCGTACGCGAGCGGGGCGCCGTCCTCGTCGAGCCGTTCGTCCACGAGGTCCGGGATCAGCTCGTCGACCCAGTCGCGGAAGATCCTGTTGCAGAACTGCGCGGCGGTCAGATGCCCACGGCGCGGGCGGTTGCGCTGTCCTGGCGAAGGAAACAGCCACTGGGCGCATCCCAGTATGGTCGGCAGTGCGTCGAGTTCCTTCTGCCAGGACTCGATCATCTGGGCGGTGCGCTCTGAGACGGGCAGCCGACGGCCGTGCCGTCGCCGCTTGTGGTTGTCATAGATCAGAGTCGGTTTGCCGTCGACTCGCTCCAGGCAGTCGCGGCGCAGGCTGGTGACCTCTCCCGGGCGTCGGCCGGTGTCCCGGAGGACCGCATAGACCACCTGGTACATCCGGGCGAAGTCGGCGGCCGTCCAGCCGCCACTCGCGTACGCCGTTGAGGCGCCCAGCAGGTCGAGGTGTGCGTCGAGCTGGGCGATGACGTGCTCGGGGATCGCACGGCCGAGGTCGTCCTCGGTCACCTCCACGGCGGCGATGGAATGGAAGCGGGGATTGAGCGCGAACCCGCCGGGCACGTGGTCCATCATCCCGGCCTGGCGCGCGTACTCCAGGAACGTGCGCCAGTGACGGAGCAGGGCCCTGCGGTGGCTGGTGGAGTAGTCGTGGCCGTCCTCGGGACGCTTGGTGATCCGGAACATGTCCACTACGGCGTTCATGTCCGCCATGGCGAGGAGCTCCGGCTCATCCCCGGGGGGGCGGCCTGCCAGCGCGGAGGACGCGATGGTCGCCGCGTAGACGGTCTGCCGCAGGTCCTGGACGTTGGGGCGTGCCGTGCGGCCGTACTTCTTGACCAGTTCCCGCAGCCAACGCTGCCGTACCGGGCGGAAGTCGACGTCCCCGTGAACAGCGGCGTACTTCCGGCCGCGTCCGGCGGTCAGCCCGACCAGGGCGCATTCCCACACGTCGCCCGAGGTCGGATCGGCTCCCTCGAACTCGACGCGGGCGCGGCGGACATGAAGCAGAACACCATTGAAGACACCGGCGGATGCCTTCGGGAGATCGGCAGCGAAGCCTTCGTCGAGGTCGAGGAGAGAGCCCAGGCCGACGGGGAGCCCCGCCACGATGCGGCGTACCCGCTGGGGGACCAGATTGATCCCGGCATCGTCACGCTGCTGGAGCCCGTACAGGATCTCCCTGCGCACGGCTGGGCTGACGTCGGCCAGTGAGAACTGGGAGACGCCCGGCATCGCACCGTCCACCGAGGTATTGGGCCTGCGGCGGGACGGAATCGGGGCGTGGGTGGTGTCGAAGTCTGCGGGATTTCCCCGGAGGTAGCGGGCCTTCCGACAGGTGCCGCAGCGGGACCCGTTGTTCGCCACATGGGTGGAGCAGGCAACTACGGAACACGTGAATACGCTGGTCGTCGGATTGCCCGGGGAAGCGGTGAACAGCGCCCTTTCCGGGTTCCACTCGTTTGCGCGCCAGCCAGGACGGAGCTGTTCGTCGAGCCACGAAGACCACTCGGGACCGATCCGGGCGGGACGGGCGGCGAGAGAGCGAACGACTGCGTGGGTCATCGGCTCTCCTCCGGAGTGAGACTGTCGACGGCTGCGCGGAGATCCTCGTCCTGGGCGTGCAGGTACACGGCGGTACTTGCGGAGGAGGCGTGGCCCAGGAGGGTCTGCACGATGTCCGGAGCGACTCCGTTTCGGATCCAGCGGGTGGCGGCCGCGTGTCGCATCATGTGCGGTCGGGCGGTCAGGCCACAGCGCCTCCCGATCCGTTCGATCACCTGCTTGGCGTTGGAGTACGACAAGGGGCGTCCGGCGTAGACGCCGACGAGATTGACGAAGACGTAGTCGCACTCGTCGGAGCCGGCCACCTGCTCCCGCTCGGCGAGATGCTCGCGGTATCGGTGCACCACTTCCGGTGTGAGCGGAACCGTGCGATGACGCCCGGCCTTGGCCCGTGCCCCGTTGGTGTTGTCCTGCCGGGGCCTGACGTGCAGGTGCGCGCCACCGGTCCGACAGCCGAGGTGTGTGGAGTCGGGGAGCAGATGCATGTCCTCACGCCGCAGCCCGAGGGCTTCACCGATGCGGAGGCCCGCCTCCGCCAGGACGGCCAGTAGCAGCCGGTCACGCGCGGTGCGAGCGGCATCGAGGACCTGATGCATCTGGGTGCCGGTGAGCATCTGTGGGGCCCGCTCGATCTCCGGCGCTTTCAGAGCACGGGCCTTGATCATCAGATGCTGGCCACCCTCGCCGGGATCGAAGCTGGCCGGGGCGTGGGCGAGGAACCGCGGCTCGCTGAGGCGGGCCGCGACCTCGTGACCGATATGGCCCTGGACCGCGCAGAAGCGGAGGAACTCGCACACCGCGGTGAGCGTGGCGTTGACCGTCTTGCCGGCTGGGGGCTGCCCGTACCGTGTCGGCGTTCGTTCGAGGTGGAACTTGAAGAGGCTCATGTCTCCGAGTCGGACGGTCCGCCAGTCGGTACCCCGCTCCGCACACCAGCTGAGAAAGCGTCCGATTCTGGGGATGTACGCGCGCTGTGTCTGCGGCGATCGCCCGACTCCGCGCAGGTACAGGGAGAACTCGCGGGCTTCGGGATGAGGTGCGTACGTCTCCTCGTCGACCAGGAGCCAGGTGACCTCGCCGGTGGTAGGTGAGACGGCCTTCTCTGTACGTAACGTCACGGCATTTGTTTCCTGCCTCTGATGTCGCTCATGTGCCTCATGTCGTGACTGATAACGGCGAGGGACATGAAGGGGTTACGGCTGTGCCTCATGCGCATCGCACCGAGGAGAGAGATGGAGATAACCCGTAACGACCTCCTTGCCAGGGACGGCAAGGACGTGAAGTTCCGGTCCGGTTCGGACTGTGTGGTCGTGTCGATGACTCTCAAGGACCCGTACACCGGCTCCACCATCGACTGGCGCAAGCAGCAGGCCGCCAAGGTCCAGATCGACCACGTCATGCCGCTCTCGTACGACTGGCAGATGGGCGCCTCGCGCTGGGACGAGGCCAAGCGGCAGCAGATCGCCAACGACCCGCTCAACCTCATCCCGGTGGACGGGCCGGCCAACAACGCCAAGCGCGACTCGGGGCCGGCGTCCTGGCTGCCGCCGTACAAGCCGGTCCGCTGCTCGTACGCGGTGCGGTTCGCGCAGGTGTCCCTGAAGTACCAGCTGCCCGTCACCACTGCCGACAAGACGGCGATGCTGGAGCAGTGCGGCGGATGAGCGGGTAGCCCGGGGCCCAGGGCCCGGGGTACGCGGAAACCCGCCCCGGGGTGGGCGGGTTTCGTTGCGCGGTCGTGCGGCCCGGAGGGTTCAGGGCTTCGGCTTGTTCACCGTGAACGGCTTGTCGAATTCGGAGAATTCGACTGTCACGGGGGTGGTGCGGTCGGTGTCGTGTCCCGATGTGCCGTGCGAGGGGCGCGGTTTCAGCCCCAGCTTCAAGAGGTAGGGCCTGCCGTCGGTGGCGATGTCCGCCGTCCACTTCCCGTCGGCCGTCTCGCCGGTGACGGTCAGGGCGGGGGTGCCGGAGCCGGGTGCGGCCGTCGGTCCCTTGTGGGCCGTTCCGGTCTTCGGCGCGAGGCGGCCGAGGAACGTCTCCCGGTCGCAGTAGCGTTCGGCGAGCTTCGCGTGCCGGTCGGCGGCGGTGGGCCGCACCCAGTGGCCGGCGAGGTCCTTGGCCCGTGCGGCGGAGGCCGGTCGCAGCATCGCGGCGTCGGAGCGGGTGCGGACCGTGCCGCCCGTCCGCACCAGCTCCATGGTGCCTGCCGCGCCCATGGAGAGCGTGACCGTGCACTCGCCCCTGATGTCCGTGGCCACATACGCCTCCACCAGGCCCTCGGGCGTCGTCGTCCGCACCGTCATGCGTACCGACTTGGCGGCGCGGGTCGTCGCGAGGGCCTTGTTGACGACCTCGGGGCCGGTGAGCCGGGGGTAGGGGGTGGTGGCGTCGGGTGCGTCGTCCGGAAGCATGCCGCAGGCCGTCGCGAGGACGAGGGCGGTCGCGGCACTCAGGGCGGCTGCCGAGGCGCGGGCGGGAAGGCGCATGGGGGTCGGCTCCGGTCTGTCCGGTTCGGTCTGTCCGGTCCAAGGGGAGGGGAGGGGAGGCCAGGCCGAGGGGAGGGGAGGTCAGAGCTTCAGGTCCCACTGGGTGGCGTCGTACGTGAAGCCGGGGTTGACCTCCACGGTCAGGTTCTTGGCGTCCGCCGGGGTGTCGAAGGCGAACTGAACGGTGATCTTCTTGCCCGGCAGGACCGTGCCGCTGAAGCCCGCGCCGACCTTGTTGTCGAAGATCTGCTCGGCGTCCACGCCGTCCTGGCCGGCCCGCGCCGAGACGCTGACCAGCGCGGAGTCGAACTTCTCCTTGCCCGCGTTCTCGATGACGACGGCGACCCGGTAGGCCTTCTGGCCCTTGGTGTGTCCGGCGGCGTACTCGTCCGGGGTGTACTTGGTGGCGTCGCCGACCGTGACCGTCAGATCGTCGTCGTACACGGCCGAGTCACCGGCTTCCAGCGCCTTGCCGGTGTCCTTCTTGTCCGCGCCGCCCTTGTCCGCGTCCCCACCCTTGGCGGAGTCGCCGCCGGGCTTCGGCTTCGCGGAGGCCGTGGTGTCGGAGACCGCCTTGTTGAGGTCGTTCACGGCGTCGTCCACGGCCTTGAACGTGATCACCGCGCCCACCACCGTGAGGATCAGCGAGATCAGGCCGAGCACGGCACCGAAGGTCGCCATCCCCTTGTTGGTGGCCTCGCCGCGCTTCGCCCGGCCCCGGCCGGCCAGACCCAGGATCAGGGCGATGAGGCCGAGGATGCCCGCCAGCCAGAACAGGAACGGGATCAGGCCGGACACGGCGCCGATGACACCCAGGATCAGGGCGGAGATGCCCAGTCCGTTACGGGCCGGGCGCATGCCCGGCATCTGGGCGGGGGCGTACGGCTGCTGGGGCTCCGGGGACTGCGGGGACTGCGGCGGCTGCGTGAACTGGGACATGGCTGTGCCCTCCGGCGAAAGCAGAAATGGGTGGTGAGCGGTTCCGTGCATCGCTCCGATGCATCGCCCTGTGTGGCGATGGGTCAATAACAGCAGAGCTTGTGAACCGAGTCAACACGCTTCACGGGGAAGGAGTCGATGCACGCTGTGAATCGGTGTCGTGTAAACCGGGTCGGTATGCTCGCCGACAAGCAGTACCGGGACGAGTGCCAGGACCAGGCCCAGGGAGACAGTCAGTGCCGGAGAACTCGACAGAGGTGACCGCGGCCGGGATCGCACGGCTGGCGGGGGTGGGGCGCGCCGCGGTCAGCAACTGGCGCCGCCGCCACGCCGACTTTCCCAAGCCCGTCGGCGGCACCGAGACGAGCCCGTCCTTCGCGCTGCCCGAGGTCGAGCAATGGCTCCGCGACCAGGGAAAACTCGCCGAAGTGCCGCTGCGTGAACGGGTCTGGCAGCAGGTCGCCGGGCACCCGGCCGGCGCGGTCCCCGCCCTGGTCCACGCGGGCTGCGCCCTGCTGCTCCTGCGGACCAGTCCCAAGACCTGGCCGGAGATCACCGCCGCGTCCGGCGAAGGGATGGCCGGTGTGCTGTCCCTCGCCCTCGACAAGGTGCTCACCGCACGCTTCGGGCCGGCCGCGGAAGGCGGAAGGGCCGTTCACACCCCGAGCGACACCGAACTGCTCCCGTCCGTCCCGCTGCTCCGCGCGGTCATGGAGCTCGCCGCCGGGACCGGGATCCGGGAGACCTTCGAGTTCCTGCTCGGCCGCCAGCTGGACGCCAACCCGCGCCAGTACACACTCACTCCGCCCGGCCTCGCCGAACTGATGGCCGCCCTGGCGGAGACGGGCGAGCGGCCCGCCCGCACGGTCCTCGACCCGGCCGCGGGCACCGGCGCCCTGCTGCGTGCCGTCGGCGACCCCGCCGCCCTGTACGCCCAGGAGACCGACCCCGACCTCGCCGCGCTCACCGCGCTGAGACTCGCCCTGCACACCGACCCCGGCTGTGCCCTGGCGGCGCGGACCGGCGACACCCTGCGCGCCGACGCCTTCCCGCAGCTCGCCGCCGACGCCGTGCTCTGCCACCCGCCGTTCAACGAACGCAACTGGGGCCACGACGAACTCGCCTACGACCCGCGCTGGGAGTACGGCTTCCCGGCCCGCACCGAGTCCGAACTCGCCTGGGTCCAGCACGCCCTGGCCCATCTGCGCGAGGGCGGCACCGCTGTGCTGCTGATGCCCCCGGCCGCCGCCTCACGCCGGTCCGGCCGCCGGATCCGCGCCGATCTGCTGCGCCGCGGCGCGCTGCGCGCCGTCATCGCGCTCCCGGCCGGCGCCGCACCCCCGTACGGCATCCCGCTCCACCTCTGGGTGCTCCGCAAGCCCGGTGGCGGCTCGCACCCCTCGCCCGAACTGCTGCTCGTCGACACCACCGAGCCCGCCGAGCCGGCTCCGGGAGGGCAGGCGTCCGCAGCCGGCGGGCGCGACCGGCTCGACTGGCAGGCGGTGCACGGCGCCGTGCTCGACGCCTGGCAGTCCTTCCAGAGCCCCGGACACCCGGCCGCGGTCCGTCCCGGCTCCGGCCGCGTCGTTCCCGTCATCGAACTCCTCGACGAGGACGTGGACCTGGCCCCCGCACGCCATCTGCCGCCCCCGGCCGCCGCGGGCGGACCCGGCGAACTGATCCGGGTACGGGAGCGGCTCACCGAGACGCTCGGCCGCACCGGCGCCCTCACCCCGCCCGCCGTGACCCTCGCCGACCCGGCCCACTGGCCCCTCACCACCGTCGGCGAACTCGCCCGCGCCGGCGCACTCCAGCTCCGTGCCGGCGGCTCCGGCACCGGCCAGACGCCCGTGCTCACCGAACACGATGTCCTGGGCTCCACCGCCCCTTCGGGAAGCCTGCCCGCCGACGGCCCCTCCGAGGAGCCGGTTCTCGTCGAACCGGGCGATGTCGTCGTTCCCGTGCTCGGCGGCGGCTCCGCCGCCCGCGTCATCGACGACGCCACCGCGGGCGCCGCGCTGGGCCGCAACCTTCAGCTGCTGCGCCCCGATCCGGCCGCCCTCGACCCCTGGTTCCTGGCCGGCTTCCTGCGTGGCACCGCCAACAACCGCCAGGCCAGCAGCTACGCCTCCACCGCCACCCGGCTGGACGCCCGCCGCCTCCAACTGCCCCGGCTGCCCCTCGCGGAGCAGCAGCGGTACGGGGAACGGTTCCGCGCCCTGGCCGAGTTCGAGGATGCCCTCAGGCTGGCCGGCCGGCTCGGCGGACAGCTCGTGCAGGGGATGTACGACGGACTGACGGACGGCACGGTCGCGCCGGAGTGAGCTGAACCACAACGATTCCGTACAACCCGGGGCGGGTTGTCGGTGTCGCCCTTTACGCTCGGATCTGCGTACACGGAGCGTGTGCGCGGGATGTTCAACGACCAGGTCTCCAGGAGCAGCCATGTACGCCCCGGGTCATCCGCCGACGCCGCCGCGCCGGGTTCCCAGCCGGGCCTGGATCGTCTCCATGCGTGTGCTGTTCGGCGTGCTCTCGGTGTGCTCGCTCGGACTGCTGCTGTGGAGTCCGCTGCTCCGGCTCGCGATCGTGCGCCGCCGGGCGTCCGACTGGTGGCTGACCGGGGCCGGGTTCGTGTTCGTCTGCGTGCTCCTGCCGATCCTCGGCAGGGACGGCAACGACGAGCCGACCGGCATCGACAACGTCCTCATCCCGCTGCTGCTGGTGGTGATGCTGGGCTCGCTCGCGTACTACCTGGTCGGGGACATCCGCCACTACGAGCGGTTGACGAAGCAGCACCACCCGATGGGCGGCTACGCGGCCACCCCGCCGGTGCCGGGGTACGGATACGGGTACCAGTACGCGCCCACGGTGCCGATGCGGATGTCTGCGTCCGCGCCCGCACTCGCGTCCACGCCCGCGCCGGCGCCGCCCATGTCCGCACAGCAGCCGCCCGCCGCACCCCAGCAGCAACTTCAGCCCCAGCCTCAGCCCCAGCCCCAGCAGCAACTTCAGCCCCAGCCCCAGCAGCAACTTCAGCCCCAGCCCCAGCAGCAACTTCAGCCCCAGCCTCAGCCCCACCCCCAGCCCCAGCAGCAACTTCAGCCCCAGCCTCAGCCCCACCCCCAGCCGGACCCCGCACCCCAATCCCAGCCCCACCCCCAGCCTCACCCCCACCCCCAGCGCATCGACCAGGTCCGTGCCGAGCTCGACGAGCTGAGCGACTACCTCCGCAAGGAGGAAGGCCGGTGAGCGGGCGTCTCATCGGCGGGCGGTACCAACTGGCGACCGTGCTCGGCCAGGGCGGTATGGGCCAGGTCTGGACGGCCTACGACCAGCGACTGGACCGCCGCGTCGCGGTGAAGCTGCTCCGCCCCGACCGGGTCACCGGCCCCATCGACAGCGAGGCCGCGGGCGAGCTGCGCCGCCGCTTCGTCCGCGAGTGCCGGGTCACCGCCCAGGTCGACCACCCCGGCCTGGTCACCGTCCACGACGCGGGCAGCGACGGCGACGACCTGTTCCTCGTCATGCAGTACGTCGAGGGCGCCGACCTCGCCGACCATCTCGCCGAGCACGACCCGTACCCCTGGCAGTGGTCCGTCGCGGTCGCCGCCCAGCTCTGTGCCGTCCTGTGCGCCGTACACGCGGTGCCGATCGTCCACCGCGACCTCAAGCCCCGCAACGTGATGGTGCGGCCGGACGGCACCGTCACCGTTCTCGACCTGGGCGTCGCCTCCGTCCTGGACACCGACACCACCCGGCTCACCCACACCGGTTCACCGATCGGCTCCCCGGCCTACATGGCCCCCGAGCAGGCGATGGGCGGCGCCGTGGGCCCGTACACCGATCTGTACGCCCTCGGCGTGCTCCTGCACGAACTGCTCAGCGGAGAAGTCCCGTTCGCCGGGTCCACCGCCCTCGGCGTGCTCCACCGCCACCTCTACGAGCCGCCGGTCCCGGTCCGCCGGATCAGGCCCGACATCCCCGAGCCGCTCGAAGCGCTGGTGCTGCGGCTGCTCGCCAAGGACCCGCAGCACCGCCCGTCCGGCGCCCAGGAGGTCTATGAGCACCTCGCCCCGCTGCTTCCCCCGCCGGGCACCGGGCGCCTTGTCGGACCGCTCGACCCGACCCGCCCCTTCCTGCGCCCGCACGCCCCGTGGCCCGACCGCACCGCCACCCGTCCCCAGCCGCCGTCACCGGCCCCGCCCGCCCCCGCCGCCGCCCGGCCCGATGTGGCCGCCGCCGTCGACGACGTGAAGCAGCTGCTCGGCGAGGGCCGGATCACCCAGGCCGTGGACATCCTCGGCTCGATCCTCCCGGTCGCCGCCGAACAGCACGGCGAGGACTCCGCCGTGGTCCGCATCCTGCGCAAGCAGTACGCGGCGACGCTGATGGACGACGGCCAGTACCGCCGGGCCCTGCCCGAGCTGCGCCGGCTCGCCGACGACCGCGCGGCGGAAGCCGGCCCGGCCGACCCGCAGACACTCCAGTTCCGCTACGAAGCGGCCCAGTGCCTGGAACAGCTCGGTGAACCGGCCGCCGCTCTCGCCGAGTACCGCGCGGTCCTCCCGTACTTCGAGAACCACCGCACCACGGGCGGCGACCCGGCCCGATCCTTCGAGATCCGCAACCGCATCGCGCACCTGCTGCTCGCGCTCGGCGACCATGTGACGGCGCGCGTCCAGCTCCAGGCGCTGCTGTACGACGCCGAGCGGGCCTACGGGCCCCACCACCCGCTGCCGGTGGAGCTGCGCCGCCGGCTCGACCGCCAGGTGGAGGTGCGGGGCGGCTGACGGCCGGCCCGCCCCGGTCAGGCGTCCACAGGCTGTGAAGCCCCGGCTGGAGTCCCGGCGTGCTGCTGCGCGCCGCCGGGGCCGGGTCGCCCGGCCTCCGGCCGCCGCCGGTACGCGAGGACCAGCCCGCCGAGTACGAGGACGGCCAGCGCGCCCGCCCCGGCCACCGCACCCGCCCGCAGCCCCGGGGGCCGGAACGTGCAGTCGACGGCCCCGTCCCCGGCCGGTGCCGGGGTGGCGACCAGGCCCAGGTAGCTGTCGGCGGGGCGGCCCTGGCAGCTCCAGCCCGCGATCCGGGGCGCCGCGATCACGACCGTTCCGATGGTGCCGGGCGGCAGTTCGGCACGGACGCCGTGGCCGGTGATGTGGACGGCGGTCGCTCCGGTGCGCTTCAGACCGGCGACCGCCGAGGACAGCCGGGCCCGGTCCAGACAGCCGACCGCCTCGTGCGGCACGGTCCCGGCACGCACCGGGGCCAGCGTGACCCACACGCTCCCGGCCCCGCCGACCGTGCCCAGACGCTGCATCGCGGCACGCCTGGCCGGCAGCTGCCCCTTGAACTCGACCTCCGGACCGTTGCCGAGCCGTGCCCAGCCGAACATGTCGGGCGACCACAGATACGCCTCGGTGCCCGCCGGGCAGGAGGCGGTCAGCGTGTACGTGCCGCGCCCCACCCGGTAGTCGTACGCCCCCTTGTCGGTCACCGCACCGCCGTCCGCCGACCGCAGCACCGTCGCCGGGACCGTGTAGACCCGCGAGCCGAGCAGCTGCTCCTGGTTGCGGAACGGTGAACGGCCGTACGGCACCGGCCCGCCCGGCCGTCGCACCGTCACCAGCGGCGGTGCCCCGGTACGGCTCACCGTCACCGGCCGGTCGTCCGGGACGTTCGACCCCTGGTGCGGATCGCGCGGCCCGCGCACCCGCGCGCCGACCGAGAAGACCGCGTCCGTGACCGGGTTGTCGAGGCTCTGCACGGCCCGGCCGTTCGACGTCCACCCGCCGCCGAGCGCACGCACCGTGCGGGTCAGAACGGCGGGCGTGTGGCTGCTGTAGTACGCGCCGCCCTGCCCGCCCACCAGCAGCGGATCGTTCGTGGTGGTCTGCTCCCGGCCGGGGTCCGTGCGGTAGCCGGGCCAGCCGTCGGCGCCCGCGACCACGGCCGCCTGGGTCCGCTGCCGCTCGCCCCAGGGCGCGTAGTCGTCGAGCCGGTTCAGCCGCTGCCGGTCGAAGTACGCGGTGCTCGCGGCGGCCTGCCCGGCCTGTGCGCCGATCAGCAGCACGGCGGCCAGCGCCGCGAGCCTCCGGCCCCGCCCGACCAGCACCAGGGCGCATGCCGCGGCCACCAGCCCCACCGCGAACAGCGGATACGTCCACCCGGTGATCAGGTCGCTGAAGCCGGCCCCGGCCGCGAGCAGCACCAGGACCGCGGCCCCGTCGAGCAGCGCCCGCCGCTCCGGCCATCCGTACGAGACCGAGACCCAGGCGGCGATCACCACCAGCCCGGCCAGCACGAACGTCTGCCGGTACGGACTGCCGTTGGGCGTGGCGAAGGCATGCCACAGCAGATGCGTCGGCTCCCACTGCAACGACAGCGCGACCCCGGCCACCAGCCCCGCCCACGCCCACCGCTCGCGCCCCGGAACGGAGCGCTGGAAGGCCAGTGCGCAGGCCAGCAGGAGGGTGCCGGTGCCGAGGAAGAGGGCCGGGGTGAAGAAGCTGTACGTGGCGGGCAGCAGCCGGGCCAGCACATCGGGCCAGGAAGCAGGCGCGAACGGGCGGTCCCAGCCCGGGTAGGCGTGCTTCGTCCCCAGGTAGACCGGGATCAGGACGGGCGCCGAGAGCCCGATCCCCACCCCGACCGTGCAGACGGCCCGTACCAGCCCCCGGACCACCGCCCGCCGCTCGTCCCGCTCGGTGAGGAACCGGACGGCCAGCACCAGGGCGGCGCCGAGCGTCGCCATGTACGCCGTGTAGAAGTTGGCCGCCCACACCACCGCCACCAGCAGTGGCCCGGCGATCCGGTGCCGTCCCGTACGGGCCCACTCGGCGACCAGGCAGAGCAGCGGCAGCGCGACCAGGCCGTCCAGCCACATCGGGTTGTACGACGCCTCGGCGACGGACCAGCCGCACAGCGCGTACGAACCGCCGAGCGCGCCGGCCGCCCACCAGCGCCCGCCGCGCAGCGTCAGCAGGAACAGGGCCATCAGAGCCGCCGCCGACGCCATCTTCAGGACCGTCACCACATAGACCGCGAGATCGATCCGGTCACGCGGGAAGACCCCCACGAGCAGGGCGAACGGGCTGGTCAGATAGGTGCCGAGATCCGGCAGGAAACTCGTCCCGTACCCGGAGGACCAGTTGAGCAGCAGCCCGCCGTCGGTGTTGCCGTGCAGCAGGTCCCACAGCCGGGCGTGGAACGGCACGAACTGATTGCCCAGGTCGTTGACGCTCCGCGTGTGCGAGCCGAACGGGTAGCTGCGCGCCAGGACGTCACCCGCGCAGACGGCGGCGACGGTGAGCAGCGCGGCGAGCGAGCCCGCGCGCAGGCGGGGACGGGAAGTCGGCATACGCAGGAATATGCCAGTCTCGAACGCTCAACCCCGTGCCGAATTGGGTCAGTTCACGCAATGGACGCCCACCGGTCACGTGCTGCATCGGGTTCTGACATCTGGCCGGGCTGATGTACTTCCGTGCTGATCTCGCTGGTGGTGCCTTGTTTCAACGAGGAAGAGATCCTCGAACGCTTCCATGAACGCGTCACGGACGAAATGGCCGGGCTGGGACACGAATTCCAGCTGGTGTTCGTCGACGACGGCAGTGCCGACCGGACCCTGGTGATCCTCCAGGAACTGGCCGCCGCCGATCCGCGGGTCCGCTATGTCTCCTTCAGCCGCAACTTCGGCAAGGAGGCCGCCATGCTGGCCGGCCTCCAGCACGCCGAGGGCGACGCCGTCGTCATCATGGACGCCGACCTCCAGCACCCGCCCGAGCTCGTGGGCCGGATGCTCCAGGAGCACGAGCAGGGCCACGACCAGGTGATCGCCCGCCGCACCCGCAAGGGCGACCGCGTCACCCGCACCCTCAGCGCCCGCGCCTACTACTGGCTGATCAACCGCCTGGTGGACGTGGAGCTGGTCGACGGCGTCGGGGACTTCAGGCTGCTGTCCCGCCGCACCGTCGACGCGGTACTGGAACTCACCGAATACAACCGGTTCTCCAAGGGCCTTTTCGCCTGGGTGGGATTCCGCACGACCACCTTCTCGTACGAGAATGCCGTCCGTGAACAGGGAAGTTCCGCCTGGACCTTCGGAAAGCTGCTCAATTACGGTCTCGACGGGCTGCTCTCCTTCAACAACAAACCGCTGCGCGCCGCGCTCTACCTCGGCATGCTGCTGCTGTCGGTGGCCTTCGCCTATGCTGCGTGGATCGTCGGCGTCGCCCTGGTGAAAGGGGTGGACACCCCCGGCTACGTCACCCTCATCGTCGTGGTCACCGCACTCGCCGGGGTCCAGATGGTGATGGTCGGGGTGGTCGGCGAGTACGTCGGACGCATCTACTACGAGGTGAAGCGACGCCCGCACTTCCTGGTGAAGGCCACCAACACCGAGGCATCGCGACAGATACGGGAACCCCAGGAGTTCGTACGCCGATGACGGTCACCGCGCAGATGGCCCGATTCGCCCTCGTGGGAGTGGTGAACACCGGCACGTACTACGGCTGTTATCTCGTCCTGCTGATGTGGCTGCCCTACATCGCCGCCCATGTGATCGCCTTCGCGCTGAGCATGACCGGCTCCTTCTTCCTGAACTCCTGGTTCACCTACCGGACCCGGCCCACCTGGCGGAAGTTCCTGCTCTTCCCGCTCACCAACGCCGCCAACTTCGTCATCACGACCGGCGGCGTCTATCTGCTGGTCGACCTCGCCGGGTTCAGCAGCCGGTACGCGCCGCTGGTCGCGGCCGCCGCGGCCATCCCGATCACCTTCGTCGTCTCGCGCACGATCATGATGCGGCCCGACACCCCGGCCCCGTCGGCCGAACGCGTGCCCTGAGCCGTCCCGAGCGGGCCCACATCCCCAACTCCTCCCGAATCGTTGGTCGAATCGGTGGCCCCAGCCGTGTCCACTGCCTAACATCGATCACCGCAAGGTCTTGTGCACTGATGCACAAACTCTCCCCGGGAGGTTCCTTTGCACCGCCGCCGTCGCACCGCGCTCACCGTCTCCGCCGCCCTGCTCGTCGGCGCCCCACTCCTGACCGCCTGCGGCGGCGAGGCCCACCCGGGCGCCGCGGCCGTCGTCGGCGGGGACCGGATCGAGGTCTCCACGCTGCAGAGCCAGGTGGCCGCGGTACGCGAGGCGCAGCGCGATTCGAAGGACGCCTCCCAGCTCATCGACAAGTCCGGGCAGCTCGGCCGGGCCAAGCTGCACGGCATGATCTTCGACCGGGTCCTGGACCGGGCCGCACAGGACGCGGGCGTGTCCGTCAGCCGCAGCGAGATCCAGCAGATGCGCAGGGCGGCGGCCGCCCAGTCCGGCGGGGAGAAGCGGCTGCGGACGGCGATGCTCCAGCAGAGCTGGGTCGCCCCCGCTCAGATCGACGCCGTCCTGCGCGAGCAGGTCCAGCTGACCAAGCTGGCCCAGGCGCTCGGCGCCGACCTCCAGCAGCCCGCCGGCCAGCAGGCCGTCGGTGAGGCGCTCGGCAAGGCGTCGAAGGCCCTGCGGGTCGACGTCAATCCCCGCTACGGCACCTGGGACGACAAGCAGACCCAGCTCGCCGACTACAAGGCCCCCTGGCTCAACCGGGTCACCAAGCCGGCCGGTGCGGGCGCCGGGGCCTGACCGGCCGCGGACAGGGCGACGGGACCGACCGGAGTAGATTCGAACGGTGAACGCTGAAGACCCCGGCCGCATCGTCCTGCTCACCGCCAGCCACCGCGTCGCGCCCGGACTCCTGTCCTGGCCCGCCTGGCAGGCACTGCACGCCGCCGACCGGGTGCTCTGCGCCGGGCCGGACCACCCGCAGCTGCCGTATCTGCGTGAGGCGGGCGTCACCGTCGAGCACTCCGCGCCCACCGCGCAGGAGCTCGTCGACGCCTGTGCGGGCGGCCGGTCCGTCGTCGTCCTCGCGGGCGGCGAGGGCGATCAGCCGCTGACCGACGGGCTGGCCCGGCTCGCCGGTTCGGGCAGGGTGCGGATGCCGGACCTGGAGCTGCTGCCGGGGTCGTACGACCTGCCGGGCGCCCGGCTCCTCGATCTGGTCCAGGTCATGGACCGGATCAGGGTCGAGTGCCCGTGGACCTCGCAGAAGACCCACAAGGGCCTCGCCAAGTACGCCATCGAGGAGGCGTACGAACTCGTCGAGGCGATCGAGGACGGCGACCGCGACGAACTGCGCGAGGAGCTCGGCGACGTACTCCTCCAGGTCGTCTTCCACGCGAGGATCGCCGAGGAGGACGAGCAGGAGCCGTTCTCCGTCGACGACGTGGCAGCGACCCTCGTCGAGAAGCTGATCCACCGCCACCCGCACGTCTTCGGCGACGAGAGCGCCGAGACCCCGGAGGACGTCCACGCGCACTGGCTGCGGACCAAGGCCATCGAGAAGCAGCGCAAATCGGTCACCGACGGCGTCCCGCTCGGCCAGCCCGGCCTGGCGCTGGCGGCGAAGCTGGCCGGCCGGGTCCGTACCGCGAGGCTCGACGTGCCGCTCCCCACCGGCGACGGCATCGGCTACGAGCTCCTCGCCCTCGCCGTACGCGCCGAGCAGGACGGCATCGACCCCGAGGCCGCACTGCGTGCCGCGGGCCGCGCCTACCGGGACGCCATCAGGGCGGCGGAGGGCAACGAGTAGCGCCGGAGGGCGATGCCTGGCGCCGGAAGGAGCCGAGTAACGCCGGAGGGCTCTGCCTGACGCCGGAGGGCGGGGGACGGTGCACGGGGGCGGCGGATAACGTCGGGGGGTGAACCACAGCCCCGCCGACAGCCCCGCCGATCAGCCCGCCGCCTGCCCCGCCGGCGGCCCCGAACTCTTCACCTGGGAGTTCGCCACCGACCCGTACCCGGCCTACGCCTGGCTGCGCGAGCACAGCCCCGTGCACCGGACCGCGCTGCCCAGCGGCGTCGAGGCGTGGCTCGTGACCCGGTACGCGGACGCGCGGCAGGCGCTCGCCGACACCCGGCTCTCCAAGAACCCGGCGCACCACGCCGAGCCGGCGCACGCCAAGGGGAAGACGGGCATCCCGGGCGAGCGCAAGGCGGAGCTGATGACGCATCTGCTGAACATCGACCCGCCGGACCACACCCGGCTGCGCCGCCTCGTGGCCAAGGCGTTCACCCCGAGCCGGGTCGCCGAGTTCGCACCGCGCGTACAGGAACTGACGGACCGCCTCATCGACCGCTTCATCGCGGAAGGGAAGGCGGACCTCATCCACGACTTCGCCTTCCCGCTCCCCATCTACGCGATCTGCGATCTGCTGGGCGTCCCGCGCGAGGACCAGGACGACTTCCGGGACTGGGCGGGCATGATGATCCGCCACGGCGGCGGCCCGCGCGGCGGGGTGGCCAGGTCGGTGAAGAAGATGCGCGGCTATCTCGCCGAACTCATCCACCGCAAGCGGGAGAACCCCGGGGACGATCTGATCTCCGGGCTGATCCGGGCCAGCGACCACGGCGAGCACCTCACCGAGAACGAGGCCGCGGCCATGGCCTTCATCCTGCTCTTCGCCGGATTCGAGACCACGGTCAATCTCATCGGCAACGGGGTCTACGCCCTGCTGCGCAACCCCGGGCAGCGCGAACGGCTCCAGCTCTCCCTCGACGCGGGGGAGAGCGGGCTGCTGGAGACCGGCATCGAGGAACTGCTGCGGTACGACGGTCCGGTGGAACTGGCCACCTGGCGGTTCGCCACCGAACCGCTGACCCTCGGCGGACAGGACATCGCGGCCGGGGATCCGGTGCTCGTGGTGCTCGCCGCGGCCGACCGCGACCCGGAGCGCTTCGGGGACCCCGACACGCTCGACCTCGCACGACGTGACAATCAGCACCTCGGATACGGGCACGGCATCCACTACTGCCTGGGAGCGCCGCTCGCCCGGCTGGAGGGACGGACCGCGCTCGCCATGCTCCTGAACCGCCTTCCGGACCTGCGACTCGCGGTGGAACCTACCGATTTGCGATGGCGTGGCGGGCTCATCATGCGCGGACTTCGCACGCTTCCCGTGGAGTTCACCCCGGGGTCCGCCCACGCGGAAAGTGACACTCCGTCAACTCTGTGACTTTCACGTGATCTGCGCTGCATCGACTTGTGACTCCCGTTCGAACCCGGCTAGGTTCGCGTTCGACTCACCAGTCACACGTCAGCTACCCGGAAGGCAACCCCATGGGCTCCGCGAACGGCAGACACCGTCGCCCCCGTCAGGCACCCGCCATCGTCGTCGCCGCGGGCGTGACCGGATCGGCCATCGCCATCCCACTGCTCGGCGCGTCCGGTGCCCACGCGGCCGACGCCACGACCTGGGACCGGGTGGCCGAGTGCGAGAGCGGCGGCGCGTGGAGCGCCGACTTCGGGAACGGCTACTACGGTGGTCTCCAGCTCTCGCAGGACACCTGGAAGGCGTACGGCGGTGAGGCGTACGCGGAGCGCGCCGACCTCGCCAGCCGGGCGCAACAGATAGAGGTGGCCGAGAAGGTGCTGGACGACCGGGGCCCGCGGGCCTGGCCCAGCTGCGCGGTCATCTCCGGTCTGGCCGTGGACGGGACGCTGCCGGGGGTGGACCCGGGCTCGGTGCCCGCCGACGACCCGGCCGGGAGCGAGAAGCCGGCTGACGACGCGTCGGCGGACCCGTCCGACGCCGCCACGTCGTCGGACAGCGCCTCGGACGGTACGGACGCCGTGGACGGCGCGGACGAGGCCGGCAAGCCGTCGGGGGAGACCTCGCGGTCCCCGAAGCCCTCGGCCACCCCGTCCCCCGACGCGTCCGCCGACGCCCCCTCCGAGGTGCCCGGCGCGCCCAGCGGCAAGAGCGGCAAGCACCGCGGCACGCCGGCCGCGGAGAAGGGCGGCGGCGCGGACCGCGAAGGCCGCGAGTCGGGCCGCCACGCCTCGCGCGGCGGCAAGGACGCGCGCGACACGGCCGAGCCGGCAGTCGACGGCACGTACACCGTCCACGCCGGCGACAACCTCTGGTCGATTGCTGACGCACAGAAGGTTCCCGGCGGCTGGCCCGCGCTCTACGAGGCCAACAAGGGTGTCGTCGGCGCCGACCCGGACCTCATCCTCCCTGGCGAGAGCCTCGATCTCGATGTGAAGGCCAAGTGAGGAAAGTCTGATAATCGACTAACAACGCCTCAAAAACTGTGGCAGTTCAGGGACCTATGTCCGCTTATGCGTAAGTGAGACATGGGTCTCTTTGCGTCAACTGGCGTGTCGCGTCCGGAGAGCCCTTCCGCATCATGCCCCACCTGCGGAAATGGCAGATCTTCAGATGCAAATAAGGGGTGATTGTCCGATGTGTCCATCTTTGAATGTGGGGGTTGCGTATGTTTACGGTCAGAACCGCTCGCACCGCGGGCCCCGTCGACCGTCACGCCGAATCCTGCCGTCGGTCGAAGGGAACAGACGCGTAAAGCGCCGTAGGCAGGAGCGGGGGACCCAGGTAAGCGCCGGGCCCGATCGTCGAAAGACGCATCAGGACCGGCTTGGGGTGAAGTCGCGTGCTAGGACGTGCGACCGGGCAACTCACTTGGCCCGAACCCGACAGCTCACCTCGTAGGCGTCGGTGAGGAGAAGTTCCATGCTGCTTTCCAGCAAGGGCAAGCACCGCCGCCCGTCCAAGGCCGTCCGTATCGCCACGCTCGCCGGTGTCGCCGGTGCCGCCGTCGCCGTGCCCCTGATGGGCGCGACCGGCGCCTCCGCCGCCTCCGTCGCCACCTGGGACGCCGTCGCTCAGTGCGAGTCCGGTGGCAACTGGTCCATCAACACCGGCAACGGCTACTACGGCGGTCTGCAGTTCTCGCAGTCCAGCTGGGCCGCCGCCGGCGGTACGCAGTACGCCGCCCGTGCCGACCTGGCCACCAAGGCCCAGCAGATCGCCACCGCCGAGAAGCTCCTCGACATGCAGGGCCCGGGCGCCTGGGGCTGCGCCGGCGCCGGCGGCCTGACCAACGACGGTGTCGACCCGGGCGTCAACACCGGTTCGTCCTCGAACTCCTCCTCGAACTCCACCGCGAGCTCCAGCGCCTCCGAGCAGCAGAGCGCCCCGGCTGCCCCGAAGCAGCAGGCCCAGCCGAAGCCGGCCGAGCGCACCGAGGCCCCCGCCGCCTCCCGCTCGGAGCGCTCCGCCGCCCCGCAGGCCGAGTCGAAGAAGACCGTCACCACGCCGACCGGCGAGAAGGTCAAGAAGGGCGACGGCGAGTACAAGGTCGTCTCCGGCGACTCGCTGAGCGAGATCGCCGCCGACCACAAGGTCAAGGGTGGCTGGCAGAAGCTGTTCGACCTGAACAAGGACATCGTCAAGGACGCCGACCTGATCTACCCGGGTCAGCAGCTGCACCTGACGAAGTAGTCGCGGCTCTCTCCTCCCCGAGCACCACCCCGGTCCGGCGCGCGTTTCCCCGTATGCGCCCGGCCGGGGTGCTGCCGTTCCTCCGGGGAGGTGCGGCAGGGGTGTCGAATTGTTCAACTGTTGTAGTTACTGACCAGTAAATTTCTGGCTGTTTGCCCGGCAATGTGTGCCCTCGGGTCCTTTTTCGTCCCAGGGGTCGGGCGGTCGGCCGACTGATCGGGCCGGGCCGGTTAGGCTCTTGTCGCAAGGCCAAAGCGACCCTGCACAACCAGCGTCATATCCCAGAAGGAGATGCCTCGTGCCGTCCATCGACGTCGTCGTAGCCCGGGAAATCCTCGACTCCCGCGGAAACCCCACGGTCGAGGTAGAGGTCGGCCTCGACGACGGCAGCACGGGCCGTGCTGCTGTTCCGTCCGGCGCCTCCACCGGTGCGTTCGAGGCCATTGAGCTTCGCGACGGTGACCCCAACCGCTACCAGGGCAAGGGCGTCGAGAAGGCCGTCCTCGCCGTGATCGAGCAGATCGGCCCGGAGCTCGTCGGCTACGACGCCACCGAGCAGCGGCTGATCGACCAGGCGATGTTCGACCTGGACGCCACCGAGAACAAGGGCTCGCTCGGCGCCAACGCCATCCTCGGTGTCTCGCTCGCCGTCGCCCACGCCGCGTCCGAGGCCTCGGACCTGCCGCTCTTCCGCTACCTCGGCGGCCCGAACGCGCACCTGCTGCCCGTTCCGATGATGAACATCCTCAACGGTGGTTCGCACGCCGACTCCAACGTGGACATCCAGGAGTTCATGATCGCGCCGATCGGCGCCGAGTCCTTCTCCGAGGCGCTGCGCTGGGGTGCCGAGGTCTACCACACGCTGAAGAAGGTCCTGAAGACCAAGGGCCTGTCGACCGGTCTCGGCGACGAGGGCGGCTTCGCGCCGAACCTGGAGTCGAACCGCGCCGCCCTCGACCTCATCCTTGAGGCCATCAAGGAGGCCGGCTACGTCCCGGGCAAGGACATCGCGCTCGCGCTCGACGTCGCCGCGTCCGAGTTCTACAAGGACGGCAAGTACGAGTTCGAGGGCAAGGCCCGCTCGGCCGCCGAGATGACCGAGTACTACGAGGAGCTCGTCTCCGCGTACCCGCTGGTCTCCATCGAGGACCCGCTGTACGAGGACGACTGGGCCGGCTGGAAGGTCATCACCGACAAGCTCGGCGCCAAGGTGCAGATCGTCGGCGACGACCTCTTCGTCACCAACCCGGAGCGGCTGGCCCGCGGCATCGAGGAGGGCTCCGCCAACGCCCTGCTCGTCAAGGTCAACCAGATCGGCTCGCTGACCGAGACCCTGGACGCCGTCGAGCTGGCCCAGCGCAACGGCTTCAAGTGCATGATGTCCCACCGCTCCGGCGAGACCGAGGACGTCACCATCGCCGACCTCGCGGTCGCCGTGAACTGCGGCCAGATCAAGACCGGCGCGCCGGCCCGCTCGGACCGCGTCGCCAAGTACAACCAGCTGCTGCGCATCGAGGAGATCCTCGACGACGCCGCGGTGTACGCGGGCCGCTCGGCGTTCCCGCGGTTTCGCCCTGCGAACCAGTAGGCACAGCAAGGGCTGACAAGCCCGGCGGGGTCATGTGCCCCGGCCTCCGTCCGTCCCCGCACTCGGTCCCGTACCGTGTGCGGGGACGGACGTGCGTAGTGGGGAGGCGGAGACATGGCCGCGAAGGACCGGGACCGGTTCTCCACCGCGACCCGGCTGCGACTGCTCGGCGAGCAGACCGCGGCCCGCGTCTACCGGTCCCAGACCCGCCGCCAGGCCCGCCGTTCACGGCTCACCGGCCGGGCGGCCTTCCTCGCGCTCATCGTCTGCTCGCTGGTGGTCGCGCTCGCGTACCCGATGCGGCAGTACGTCTCGCAGCGTGACGAGATCGCCGACCAGGAGCGGCTGGCGCAGGAGGCCAAGGCCCGTACCGAGGAGCTGCGCGACGAGAAGGCGCGCCTCCAGGACGACGCGTACATCCGGCAGCTGGCCCGTACGCACCTGCATTACCTTCTTCCCGGGGAGACCGGTTACACCGTGATCGACCCCGACGCGGTCAAGGAGCGCGAGGGCAGGACGGACGAGTCCGGCCGGCCGTGGCACTCCAACCTCTGGGACGGCGTGGACAGCGCCGACCGCGACTGACTCTCTTCATCCATCTGCAGAACCGCAGTTCGAGCAGCCCGATCAGAACCTAGGCAGGCATGGAAACGCCCCCTCCCCAGACCGAGTCCACCGCGCCCACCGAGGCGGACATCGCCGCGTTCCAGCAGCAGCTGGGCCGTCCGCCGCGCGGTCTGCGCGCGATCGCGCACCGCTGCCCGTGCGGCAACCCGGACGTGGTCGAGACGCAGCCCCGGCTGGAGGACGGTACGCCGTTCCCGACGACGTACTACCTGACGTGCCCGCGTGCCGCGTCCGCGATCGGCACGCTGGAGGCGAACGGGGTCATGAAGGAGATGACCGAGCGCCTCGGTACGGACCCCGAGCTGGCCGCCGCGTACCGGGCCGCGCACGAGGACTACATCGCGCGGCGCGACGCGATCGAGGTGCTGGAGGGGTTCCCGAGCGCGGGGGGCATGCCGGACCGGGTGAAGTGCCTGCACGTCCTGGTGGGGCACTCGCTGGCCGCGGGGCCGGGGGTGAACCCGCTGGGCGACGAGGCGATCGCGATGCTGCCGGAGTGGTGGCGCAAGGGGCCGTGCGTTTCGCCGTGCGGCGCGCCGGACGAGGGCTGACCGTCCTTACGGGGGCTCTGCCCCCGGACCCCTGCTCCTCAATCGCCGGAGGGGCTTGATCCGGGGCTCTGCCCCCGGACCCCCGCTCCTCAATCGCCGGAGGGGCTGAATTGCCCCTCGTCCGCCCGAGGGGCTTGGACTGCCTCGTCCGTCGGAGGGGCTTGATCTGGGAGTGCTTGATGACCCGCGTGGCCGCCATCGACTGCGGTACCAACTCCATCCGTCTGCTCGTCGCCGACGCCGATCCGTCCACCGGTGAGTTCGTCGAGCTCGATCGGCGGATGGAGATCGTCCGGCTCGGGCAGGGCGTCGACCGTACCGGCCGGCTCGCCCCCGAGGCGCTGGAGCGGACGTTCGCGGCCTGCCGGCAGTACGCGGCGGTGATCAAGGAGCACGGGGCCCAGCGGATCCGCTTCGTCGCCACCTCCGCCTCGCGCGACGCGGAGAACCGGGACGACTTCGTCCGCGGGGTGCTGGAGATCCTGGGCGTCGAGCCCGAGGTGATCAGCGGCGACCAGGAGGCGGAGTTCTCCTTCACCGGAGCCACCAAGGAGCTCGCGGGCCGCGATCACCTGGCGAAGCCGTACCTCGTCGTGGACATCGGCGGCGGCTCCACCGAGTTCGTCGTCGGTGACGACCACGTACGGGCCGCGCGCTCCGTGGACATCGGCTGCGTACGGATGACCGAGCGGCACCTGGTGCGTGACGGTGTCGTGACCGACCCGCCGACCGAGGCCCAGACCGGCGCGATCCGGGCCGACATCGAGGCCGCCCTCGACCTCGCCGAGGAGAGCGTCCCGCTCACCAGGGCCGCCACCCTCGTCGGCCTCGCCGGGACGGTCACCACGATCGCCGCGATCGCCCTGGGGCTCGACGCGTACGACTCCGGGGCGATCCACCACTCCCGGATCTCCTTCGAGCAGGTCCAGGAGATCACCGGACGGCTCCTCGGCTCCACCCACGCCGAGCGGGCCGCGATCGGTGCGATCCACGCGGGACGGGTCGATGTGATCACGTCAGGGGCGCTGATCCTGCTCGCCGTGATGAAGCGGACCGGCGCCCGTGAGGTCGTCGTCAGCGAGCACGACATCCTCGACGGGATCGGCTGGTCGATCGCCTGACGGGACGCTCGGTGCAGGCCGCTCACGCGTATCTTGGCCTGCACCTTTGAGCTCTCGTGGGCCGTCCGCGCGGTGGCTCGCGGGACACCTCGCGACGAAGTTCGTGAACTTCTTCACAAGGAATTCGGCCCTGTGGAGGGCCGTTCTGCTCCGGATGGGCATCCGGGGGCGCCCGCAAGGCCGTTGCGAGGTGGCGCGGAAGTGTTCCGGGCGTGTTGCCGGCAGGTGGATCGGAGCGGTGGTTCAGTCCGTCCGGAGGGCCAAGGGCCAGCTCACAAGCGGTGAACAACGTTCGCCGTAACGCCGTGGTTCCCCTGCGGCGTCATGACCTCGGTCACGTGGGCGGCGAAGTGTAGCAGAAGGTGGCCACAAGCTTGTGAAGGGGCTCACGAGCATGCCCTCCGAGAGGGGTGGATACTCGATGGCATGAGCACCACGGAGCGTCCCAGGATCCTCGTAGTAGGCGGTGGGTACGTAGGCCTGTACGCAGCTCGGCGCATCCTCAAGAAGATGCGCTACGGAGAGGCGACCGTCACGGTCGTCGACCCCCGGTCGTACATGACCTACCAGCCCTTCCTCCCCGAAGCTGCTGCCGGCAGCATCTCGCCTCGGCATGTCGTCGTCCCGCTGCGACGCGTCCTGCCCAAGGCCGAGGTCCTCACCGGCCGCGTCACGACCATCGACCAGGACCGCAAGGTCGCCACGGTCGCGCCGCTCGTCGGCGAGGCCTACGAGCTGCCCTTCGACTACCTGGTCATCGCGATGGGCGCGGTCTCGCGCACCTTCCCGATCCCCGGCCTCGCCGAACAGGGCATCGGTATGAAGGGCATCGAGGAGGCCATCGGCCTGCGCAACCACGTTCTCGAGCAGCTGGACAAGGCTGACTCGACGACCGACGAGGACGTCCGCCGCAGGGCGCTGACGTTCGTCTTCGTGGGCGGTGGCTTCGCCGGTGCGGAGACCATCGGCGAGGTCGAGGACATGGCCCGCGACGCGGCGAAGTACTACACGAACGTGAAGCGCGAGGACATGCGCTTCATCCTCGTCGACGCCGCCGACAAGATCCTTCCCGAGGTCGGCCCGAAGCTGGGCACCTGGGGCCGGGAGCACCTGGAGTCCCGTGGTGTCGAGGTCTTCCTCTCGACCTCCATGGACTCCTGCGTCGACGGTCACGTCGTCCTGAAGAACGGCCTCGAGGTCGACTCCAACACCATCGTGTGGACGGCCGGCGTGAAGCCGAACCCGGCGCTGGCCCGCTTCGGCCTGCCGCTCGGTCCGCGCGGTCACGTGGACACCTCCGAGAAGCTCCAGGTGCAGGGCACCGACTACATCTGGGCCGCGGGCGACAACGCCCAGGTGCCGGACATGATCGGACGCAAGGCCGGCAACCCGAACGCCTGGTGCCCGCCCAACGCCCAGCACGCGCTGCGGCAGGCCAAGGTCCTCGGCGACAACGTCATCTCCGGCATGCGGGGCTTCCCGCAGAAGGAGTACAGCCACGCCAACAAGGGTGCCGTCGCCGGTCTGGGGCTGCACAAGGGCGTCGCGATGATCGTCATGGGCAAGATGAAGATCAAGCTCAAGGGACGTCTCGCCTGGTACATGCACCGTGGCTACCACGGCATGGCGATGCCGACCTGGAACCGTAAGATCCGGATCTTCGCCGACTGGACCCTTGCGATGTTCCTCAAGCGCGAGGTCGTCTCGCTCGGCGCCATGGAGACGCCGCGCGAGGAGTTCTACGAGGCCGCCAAGCCGGCCCCGGCACCGGCCGCCGCCAAGGCCGAGGGCGAGAAGGCCAAGGCCTCCTAGTCCGCCCGCGGGCCCACTCGCCCGCGCAGTACACGCACAACGCCCGAAGGGGCCGTCCGCCATCCGTGGTGCGGGCGGCCCCTTCGGCGTATCCGGCCCCGAATGTGTGCGGTGTACAGCTATTTTGCCGATCCATTGCGCTGTAGCGGGATGGCGGGCGCCTCGCGGACTGTTGAGGGGTACGTACCTCGTCGTGGCACACGGGTGCCCGGCGTGGTTGCAGGCATGTTCGACCATGTTTGGGCACATTGGGAACACCATCACGGAGGTGTGCGCCATGGCAGACGCCGCGTTGCGGCTGACCGCTCTCGCCGATGAGTTGCTGGGAGAAAAGCTGCCGGTCCGTATCCGGGCCTGGGACGGCAGCGAATCCGGACCGCCCGGTGCCCCCGTACTCGTGATCCGGAACCGCCGCGCGCTGCGCCGGCTGCTCTGGAAGCCGGGCGAACTGGGCCTGGCCCGCGCCTGGGTCGCGGGCGAACTCGACATCGAGGGCGATCTCTACGAGGCCCTGGACCTGATGGCCTCGCTGATCTGGGAACGCGGGGCCGGCACCGAGGACCGCGTCCATCCGGCCCGCGACCCCAAGGTACGGGCCTTCGCCAAGGGGCTGCTGCGCCTCGCCGGCCCCCTGCCCCCGCCGCCCCCGCCGCCGGAGGAGCTGCGCCGCCGCAGCGGCCCCCTCCACACCAGGAGCCGCGACAAGGAGGCCATCAGCCACCACTACGACGTGGGCAACGACTTCTACGAACTGGTCCTCGGCCCGTCCATGGTCTACTCCTGCGCCTACTGGGAGAACGGCGGAAGCCTCGAGGACGCCCAGCGCGACAAGCTCGACCTGGTCTGCCGCAAGCTCGCGCTGAAGGAGGGCGACCGCCTCCTCGACGTCGGCTGCGGCTGGGGCTCCATGGCCATCCATGCCGCCCGTGAGTACGGCGCCCGGGTCACCGGGGTCACCCTCTCCGTGGAGCAGGCCGCCTTCGCCAGGAAGCGCATCGCACAGGAGGGCCTGACCGACCGGATCGAGATCCGGGTCCAGGACTACCGGGACGTCAGGGACGGCCCCTACGACGCCATCTCGTCCATCGGCATGGCGGAACACGTCGGCTCGGTCCGGTTCCGCGAGTACGCCGACGACCTCCACGCACTCCTCAAGCCCGGCGGCCGGCTGCTCAACCATCAGATCGCCCGCCGCCCCGAGAAGGACGAGTCCGCGTACCACGTGGACGACTTCATCGACGCCTATGTCTTCCCCGACGGCGAACTGGCCCCGGTGGGCCGGACCGTGGCCACCCTCGAAGAGGCCGGCTTCGAGGCCCGCGACGTCGAGACGCTCCGCGAGCACTACGCGCTGACCCTGCGCCGCTGGGTCGCCAACCTGGAGGAGCACTGGGACCGGGCGGTCCGGATGACCTCGCCGGGACGGGCCAGGGTCTGGCGGCTCTACATGGCCGCCTCCGCCCTTTCCTTCGAGCACAACAAGATCGGCGTCAACCAGATCCTCGCGGTGCGCCCCGAGGAGGGTGGGGCCGCCGGAATGCCGCTGCGGGCCCGCGACTGGACGGCTTCCGCGACCGGCTGACACCGGGACGGGACGCCATGGAAACGGCCGAGGGCCGGTGCGCGCAGCTCCTTCGCTGCGCGCACCGGCCCTCGGCCGTGTCGGGCGGGACCCCGGGCCCCGCCCGGTCCTACTCGGTCTTGATCGCCGTCAGCATGTTCAGCTTCGCGGCGCTGCGGGCCGGCCAGAGCGCGGCCAGCACACCCACGGCCCCCGCCAGCACCAGGAAGACCGCGATCCGGTCCCACGGGATGACCAGTGCGTAGTCCGGGATGTCCGACGACAGGGTCTGCCCGATCGCCCAGCCGAGGAACATGCCGAGCGCGACACCGACCACCGCGCCGAAGAGCGAGATGACCACGGCCTCCAGCCGGATCATGCGCTTCACCCTGCGCCGGTCCAGGCCGATCGCCCGCAGCATGCCGATCTCCTGCTGACGCTCGAAGACCGACATCGCCAGGGTGTTGACGACCCCGAGCACCGCGATGATCAGGGCCATCGCCAGCAGCCCGTACATGATGTTCATCGCGAGGTTGACCGAGCCGCCGAACATGTCACGGATGTCCTGACGGTCCATGATGCTCATCGCCGGGTTGTCACCCAGGGCCTTCACCAGGGCCTGCTCGTTGGCCTCGCTCGCGCCGCCGTCCATCTTCAGCCAGATCTCGCGGATGTTCGCCAGGCTGCCGTGCGCATCGGCGATGTTCTTCGGGACCAGGACCGGGGAGAGCATCTCGTTCCCCTTGAAGACCGCCCCGACCTTCAGTTCGCCGTTCTTCCCGTCGTCGAACTTCACCCGCAGGGTGTCGCCGGTCTTCCAGCCGCTCGACTTCGCCGTCTTCTCGTCGACGGCGATCTCGCCCTTGCCCAGCGCGTCGATCGAGCCGGAGACGATCGGCAGCGCGAAGAGCTGCTGCACATCGCCGGGGGTTACGCCGGACGCGGAGTGGTACTCGCCCTTGACCTCCAGCGAGATGGCCTGCTGCGGCGAGACCGCCGAGACGCCGTCGGCCTTCTCCAGGGCGGTGAGCGCCGACTCGTCGAGCGAACCGCCGCTCGCCATCGTCACCATGTAGTCGGCCTTGATGTTGTCCGTGGTCATCCGGTCGACCGCCTGGCCGAGGGTGACGCCGAGGACCGAGATACCGGTGACCAGGGTGAGACCGATCGCCAGCGCGGAAGCGGTGGCGCCGGTACGACGCGGGTTGCGGACCGCGTTCTGCGCGGCCAGCTTGCCGGAGACCCCGAACAGCCGCTTCAGCAGCGGGCGGACCAGGGCGATCACCGGCCGCGACAGCAGCGGGATCAGCACGATGACACCGATCAGGGCGAGGAAGGCACCCACGGCGATGACGGTCCGGCCGGACGATCCGCTCTTGGACGCGCCTGCCACGATCGCCGCCCCGCCCAGCAAGGTGAGCACCGCGCCGATCGAGTTGCGCACCACCAGGGACTTGACGGTGGCCGTGGCGTGCACGCTGCTCATCGCCGCAACCGGCGGGATCTTGGCGGCCCGGCGGGCGGGCAGCCAGGCGGCCAGCACGGTGATCAGGACACCGACGGCGAACGCCGCGAGGACCGCGGTGGGCGAGACGATCAGAGGCCCGGCCGGGATCTTCCCGCCGAACAGGCCCATCGTGGAGCGCAGTCCGATGGCGAGGCCGAGACCGAGGGCGAAGCCGACGACCGAGGCGATCACGCCGACGACGGCCGCTTCGATGAGCACCGAGCGCTTGACCTGGCGGCGGGAGGCGCCGACGGCGCGCATCAGTGCCAGCTCCTTGGTGCGCTGGGCCACCAGCATGGTGAAGGTGTTGGCGATCAGGAAGACACCGACGAACAGGGCGATGCCGGCGAAGGCGAGCAGCATCCCGTTGAGGCCGCTCAGACCGGACTCGATCTGCTTGGCCTGCTCGTCCGCGAGCGCCTGGCCGGTCTGGGCCTCGGCGTCCTTGGGCAGCAGCGGCTTCACTCCGGCCAGCAGCTTCTCGGCGGAGACGCCGGGCGCGGCGGACACGTTGGCGTCCCGGAAAACGCCGGGCCTGAGGTAGAGCTTCTGGGCGACCTCGGTGTCGAAGAGGACCAGGCTGCCGCCCGCGTTGACCGCGCCGTCCTCGGTGGTGAAGACGCCGGAGAGGACGTACTCCTTCACCGGCCCGTTCGTGGCGACCCGGACCCGGTCACCGACGTGGTACTCGCCCCGCTCCGCGGTCTCCTTGTCGAGCGCGATCCGGTCGGCCGCGGCCGGGCCCGTACCGTCGACGAAGGTGTACGCGGAGTCCTTGCCGTTCTTGCCGGGGAAGTAGTTCCCGCCGGTGTTCGACCAGCCGTTGCCGATCAGCTTGCCGTCGGGGTCGGCGACCCCGGCGAAGCCGGAGACCCGGCCGGTGGCGGTGCCGACGCCGTCCAGGCCCTGGATCTTCTTCAGGGTGGCGGCGGTGATGCCGGACGTCTTCTCCTCGTGCTGGTCGGCATAGGTGGTGACGGCGACGGCCACGTCGTCGTAGCTCTTGGCCGACTGGTTGCGGAGGGCGTTGCCGAGGGTGTCGGTGAAGACCAGGGTGCCGGAGACGAAGGCCACGCCGAGCATCACGGCGAGGACGGTCATCAGCAGCCTGGCCTTGTGCGCGAGCACATTGCGCAGGGCGGTACGGAACATGTCTGTCAGTCCTGTGGAGGGGAGAGGATCCGGGAAGAGGCGCGGGGCGGGGCGGGACTCAGCTGGTGCGGCCCTTGGCGTCGAACGCCTTCATCCGGTCGAGGACCCGGTCCGCGGTGGGGTTGATCATCTGGTCGACGATCCGGCCGTCCGCGAGGAAGATGACCCGGTCCGCGTAGGAGGCGGCCGCCGGGTCGTGGGTCACGATGACCACGGTCTGTCCCAGCTCGCGCACCGAGTTGCGCAGGAAACCGAGGACCTCGGCGCCGGAGCGGGAGTCCAGGTTCCCGGTCGGCTCGTCACCGAAGATGATCTCCGGCCGGGAGGCCAGGGCGCGGGCGACGGCGACGCGCTGCTGCTGACCGCCGGAGAGCTCGGTCGGCCGGTGGGACAGCCGGTCGGAGAGGCCCACCATGTCGATGACCTGGCGCACCCACTCGGCGTCGGGCTTGCGGCCCGCGATGTCCATGGGGAGCGTGATGTTCTCGTACGCCGTCAGCGTCGGCAGCAGGTTGAACGCCTGGAAGATGAAGCCGATCTTGTCCCGGCGGAGCTGGGTGAGCTGCTTGTCCTTGAGGGAGCCCAGCTCCGTGTCGCCGATCCGTACCGAACCGCCGCTGAAGCTGTCGAGACCGGCCACGCAGTGCATCAGCGTGGACTTGCCGGAGCCGGACGGGCCCATGATCGCGGTGAACTCGCCCCGGGGGAAGTCCACGGAGACATGGTCCAGCGCTGTCACCCTGGTCTCGCCCTCCCCGTAGACCTTCGACAGATCCGTGGCGCGGGCGGCCACCGTGGTGACGCGGGGTGCGGTGGAAATGGTGGTCACGGGAATCTCCTGTTTCGGGCTCCGGCCGACGGCTCGTCCGGGGTTTGAGCGGGACCCCTCAATCGTCACCGCCGTCGCGCCGCCGGTCGTCCGTCCGCATGCCCGTTCCTGGGACAGCCTTGAGTCGCACCGGGAGGGCCGCGGGTCCTCCTGCGGTATGACACCGACCCTGAGTACCCGGCCCCGGGACCACCGTCCGGCCGGGCACTTCGCGCCACCCGCACCAGGCTCTCTGCCCGGCCCGGTGACGCGCACGTGGCGACCATCGGGGCGCGGCCGGTGAATGCGCCGTCCGAGTGCGGCGACTTTACGTCAATCCGGATTACCGGCTGACGTGCCCGGTACCCCGCCCAGGCATGTGGCGATGCCCTTCGAAGAGTGCTGACGACCCCTCAAGCGGTCAATAAAATAAGACAACATCGCGCCACTGATCCGCTGTTCGGGGGAAGTCCCCGGATAGGGTCATGTGCCAACGCGGAGCCGCGCACCAGGCCTGGATGGTGGAATGCAGACACGGCGAGCTTAAACCTCGCTGCCCCTCGGGGGCGTACCGGTTCGAGTCCGGTTCCAGGCACCACTTCTCACTCGGCTGCCGAGCCGGCGGCAGTTCCGCCCGCCATCGGATCCGGCCCGGTTCCCGACGGGTTTGCGGGTTGCCTCCGGACGAGTTTCCACAAAGATCCTCCCCAAGCACTAGTCTGATTCTTTTGCCTACCCATTACTCTTGTGGGAAGGCCGCGCAGGGTGGCCATGGAGGAGTGAGATGAGGAGCAGCAACCCGGTCTTCTCGCGACGGGGCTTCAGCCGCGACAACGGATACGCGGGCTTCAACGCGGCGCCGCAGGCCGGGGCCCCCGCAGCGGGTGCCAACCCGTACGCGCAGGGCGCCGCCGCCAACCCGTACGCCACCAACCCCTACGCCCAGCCGGACACCCAGTACGGCGCCCCGCAGGCACCGGCGCGCTCCGGTGCGATGTCGATCGACGACGTCGTCACGCGCACGGCGATCACGCTGGGCACCGTGGTGCTCGGCGCCGCGCTCGCCTGGGCGCTGCTGCCGGTCGACGAGGCGAACCTCGGCAAGTCGTACGGCATCGCGATCGGCGCCGCCCTGGTGGCGTTCGTCCTGTCGCTCGTCCAGTCCTTCAAGCGCAGGCCGGTGCCGGCGCTGATCGTCTCGTACGCGGCCTTCGAGGGCGTCTTCCTCGGAGTGATCTCCAGCGCGGTCAGCACGTACATCGGACCGGGCGTCGTGATGCAGGCGGTGATGGGCACCATGTGTGTCTTCGCCGGTGTCCTGCTCGCGTACAAGATGCGCTGGATCCGTGTCACCCGCCGCTTCTACGGCTTCGTGATGGCCGCCGCCATGGGCTTCATGCTCCTGATGGTGGTCAACCTGCTGTTCGCAGTCTTCGGTGGCGGCGACGGCCTGGGCTTCCGCAGCGGTGGCCTCGGCATCCTCTTCGGTGTCATCGGGATCATCCTCGGCGCGTGCTTCCTGGCCCTGGACTTCAAGCAGGTCGAGGACGGCATCGCCTACGGCGCCCCCCGCGAGGAGTCCTGGCTGGCGGCCTTCGGCCTCACCATGACCCTGGTGTGGATCTACCTGGAGATGCTGCGTCTGCTCTCCATCCTCAGCGGCGACGACTGATCGCCCGCACCCGCACGACGGGACGGCCTGCAGGCACTGTGCCTGCAGGCCGTTCCCGTTTCCACGCGCGTTCCGGGAGAGCGGATCGCGAGGAGTCTCTTCGCGGAAGACCCGGGACGTCGGCGCCCGCGACGCATTGCGCGTTGCTGTCCCTCTGCGCGTTGCTGTTCCTCTGTGCGTTGCTGTTCCTCTGCGCGTTGCTGTCCCTCGCCGGCACCGTGCCCGCGTGACGGCCCGTTGCCCGGCACCGTGCCCGCGTGACGGCCCGTTGCCCGGCACCGTGCCCGCGTGACGGCCCGTTGGCAACCGCCCTGCCGGGGCGCGTAGGGTCGCGGAGTGCTCGATACGACCCCGCTGATCACCGCCGTGGACCGATTCGCCGACCGGCTGCGCGCCGCCCCGCAGAGCCGTCTGCAGCGCGGAGCCGCCTCCGAAGGACTTGCCGCGGCGCGGGAGCTGGCGCTGCGCGCCCAGCGGATCGAGACGCCGGACCGGGAGCCGCGCCCGATGCCGGACGCCGGGATCTTCTCGATCGGCGACCAACTCGCTGTGGCCGGGCGCGATCTGGCGGTGGCACTGGAAACGGCCCCGTCGGCTGAGCTCGACGAGGCCGTGCAATTCGTGAACGAGGCCGCCGCACGCGCGTTCGCGTAGCGGCGGGGCAGCCCGGGGCGGGCGGCCGGCGAGAGCCGCTGTGCCCGGATGCCGCGGTGTCAGAACGAGGCGATGACGCGGTCGGCGAGGATGTAGACGTTCTCCTTGCCGCAGGAGAAGGTCAGGGCGTACGCGCCGGAGACGCCGGAACCGCCCAGCAGCACCGGGTGCTCACCGGCGAGCAGCGAACCGGCCAGGCGCTCGGCCGTCTCGCGGTGCCCGGGGGTCATGCAGAGCGTGGTGCCGTCGGCGAAGACGTAGACGTCGAGCGTGCCGAGCGGGCCGGGGCGCACATCGGCGAGCTCCGTACGGCTGTCGGCGAGCTCTTCGAGACGGTTCACGGTGCGCTCGTGGTCGGTGACGACCGGGGTCTGCACCGGTACGAAGTCGGGGTGCGAGGGGTGCCGGCGACGGGCGGCGGCCAGCTCGGGGGAGTCCTCGGCGAACTCTGCGGGTCCGGGCAGCTCGGTCATGTCGGCCAGCTCCGTCAGTTCCACCAGCTCGTCGAGGGCCTCGGCGGCGTCGAGGTCCATCGCGTCCAGGCCCGCGAAGTCCGCCTGGCGGGGCATGAAGAACGGCGCGTCCTCGCCCGCCCCGGTCAGGCCGCCCAGCAGGGAAGGGGCGTCGGCGGCGTCACGGGCTTCCTGGGTGGCCCAGAAGGCGCGGGCCTCGGCGAGCTCGCGCTCGCGCTCCTCGGCCAGCGCTTCGGCGACGGCCGCGCGTATCTCGGCGACCGGGGTGACGGTGCTGCGGCTCTGCGCGGGCACGGCGGCGCTGTGGACGCTGGCCGCGGCCAGCTCCGTACGAAGGGCCGTGACCTGCTTGCGCAGCCCGTGAGCAGCGTGCAGAGCAGCGGCGCCCACGGCCGTGGCGGCGGCGGTGGTCAGCAACAGGGCAAGAGACATGGCGCTCACTGACATACTCCCGGTTTCAATCGATCCCCCGACTTCCTACATCAGCTTGTCCCCTACCTGCGCCCTGTGTCAGTGCATTACGTCACGAATTGGACAGGTCTTTGGGCCTGCTGTTTAACCCTGGGATGGGTGTGACCTGCGGAAATGACTCTCCCCCAGGAGATAGGTCACATCCTGGGGGAGATTCGGTCACGGTCGGGGCTCGGAACCGGCCACCGTATGGGGCCCGGGCCCGCTGACGGCTATGTCAGGTCCGGCCCGGCCCGGCGCTATGCCCGGCCCGCCTCAGCTCAGCCGCTGGTGCTTGTCGGTCGCGTTCGCTTCGTCTTCGCTGCGGGCAGGTGCCGTCCTCGTGCCTCGGACGACCCCTACCCTCCGCTGCGCCTCAGCTCAGCCGCTGGTGCTTGTCGGTCGCGTTCGCTTCGTCTTCGCTGCGGGCAGGTGCCGTCCTCGTGCCTCGGACGACCCCTACCCTCCGCTGCGCCTCAGCTCAGCCGCTCGATGACCATCGCCATGCCCTGGCCGCCGCCCACGCACATGGTCTCCAGGCCGAACTGCTTGTCGTGGAACTGCAGGCTGTTGATCAGCGTGCCGGTGATCCGGGCGCCGGTCATGCCGAAGGGGTGGCCGACGGCGATCGCGCCGCCGTTGACGTTGACCTTCTCCAGCGGCAGGCCGAGGTCGCGGTAGGAGGGGATCACCTGGGCGGCGAACGCCTCGTTGATCTCGGCCAGGTCGATGTCGTCGACGGTCAGCCCGGCCCGCTTCAGTGCCTGCTTGCTGGCCTCCACCGGCCCGTATCCCATGATCTCGGGGGAGAGGCCGGAGACGCCGGTCGAGACGATCCGGGCCAGCGGGGTCAGGCCCAGCTCGCGCGCCTTGGTGTCGGACATGATCACGAGTGCGGCGGCGCCGTCGTTGAGCGGGCAGCAGTTGCCCGCGGTGACCAGGCCGTCGGGGCGGAAGACCGGCTTCAGGCCCTGCACGCCCTCCAAGGTGACGCCCGCGCGCGGGCCGTCGTCCTTCGAGACGACCGTGCCGTCCGGGGTGGTGACCGGGGTGATCTCGCGCTCCCAGAAGCCGTTCTTGAGGGCTTCCTCGGCGAGGTTCTGCGAGCGGACGCCGAACTCGTCCATGTCCTGGCGGGTGACGCCCTTGAGCCGGGCCAGGTTCTCCGCGGTCTGCCCCATCGCGATGTACGCGTCCGGGACCACGCCGTCCTCGCGCGGGTCGTGCCAGTCGTCGCCGCCCCGCTCGGCGCGGGCCGCGGTGCGGGCCTCGGCGTCGGCGAACAGCGGGTTGTGGGTGTCCGGCCAGCTGTCGGAGTTGCCCTTCGAGAAGCGGGACACCATCTCGACACCGGCCGAGATGAAGACGTCGCCCTCACCGGCCTTGATGGCGTGCAGCGCCATCCGGCTGGTCTGGAGGGAGGACGAGCAGTAGCGGGTGACGGTACAGCCGGGAAGGTGGTCCATCCCCATCTGTACGGCGATGATGCGGCCCAGGTTGTTGCCCTGCTCGCCGCCGGGGAGGCCGCAGCCGAGCATCAGGTCGTCGATGTCCTTCGGGTCCAGCTCGGGAACCTTGGCCAGCGCGGTCTGGATGATCGTGGCGGTCAGGTCGTCCGCGCGCAGGTCCTTCAGCGAACCCTTGAAGGCCCGGCCGATGGGGGAACGGGCTGCAGAGACGATCACGGCTTCGGGCATCACGCGGCTCCATGAGGGCTGGAAGGCGGGTTCGGGCAGGTACTGACTTGGAAGTTACCTGTACGTAGACGCTGGGTCACCGGGCAGCGCATGTGACGCCGACCTCTTTTCTAAGCGAGCGCTCAGTCGACTGGCGGCCGGTCCTCGGCGGGCTGTTCGGCGGGCCGGGGACCGGTCGGCCAACCGGCCGGAAGACCGTGCGGCTCCCCGTGCGACTCCGGGTGCGGATGGGGCTCCGTGGCCGCGGGCAGGCGCCGCCGCCTGCGCTGCTTGAGGAGTGCCCATGGCGCCCGCGCCCCGGTGACCTCCGTACCGGCCTCCTTGGCCGCCTGGGAGGCCGCCTTGGCCACCGGCAGCATGTCCGCGTGCCGGGCCCCGTCCAGCCGTTCGGACTCCGGCCACAGCCCCAGCGCCGCACAGAGCGTGGGCAGCACCGCCATCGCCGCCGTGGCGTACCCCTCGGCCGACGGGTGGTAGTTGTCCGGCCCGAACAACTCCCGCGGATTCGCCTCGAACTCCGGCCCGAGCAGATCGCCCAGCGAGACCGTGCGCCCGCCCTGCTCCACCGAGCCGATCGTCTGCGCCGCGGCCAGCTGCCGGCTCACCCGCCGGGCCAGCCAGCGCAGCGGCTGGTAGACCGGCTCGATCGTGCCCAGATCCGGGCAGGTCCCGACCACCACCTCCGCGCCCGCCGTACGCAGCCTGCGCACGGCGGTGGTCAGACAGCGCACCGACTGGGTGGCCGGGATCCGGTGCGTCACATCGTTCGCACCGATCATGATCACGCAGACGTCCGGCGCACGGGAGGTGTCGGCGAGCAGCAGCGAGACCTGCCGTTCCAGATCGTCCGACTGGGCGCCCGGCTGTGCCACATTGCGCAGATCCACCGGCCGTTCCGACACCGCCGCGAGCCCCGAGGCGAGCAGCGCCCCCGGGGTCTGCCCGGCCCGGCGTACCCCCTGCCCGGCCGCCGTCGAGTCACCCAGCAACCCCAGCCGCAACGGGTCCGCGGGGCCGGCGAACGCCACCCCGTACCGCCCGTCCGCGCTCGGCGGAACCGGTGCGACCCCGCCGCCCACCTGCCGTTTCGCCAGCTGGACCTCCGCCAGCAGGACGCCTACCGCCGCCGCACCGAGCAATCCGATGCTGCCGCCGCCGTAGGCCGCGCCCGCCGCGATCCGCCGTGCCACCCTTGCCCTTGACACAGTCCGGTCCACCTCCTCGTCGCCGTACCGCCGTACATACAGCTAACTGCCCCGCAGTGACCGTCCCTCAATCGCTTCACCCAATCCTGTGCCCGTACGCATACCCTTGCCGCACCATCTCGGAGACCCCGGAGTACACGGTGCAATTCCACGATTCGATGATCAGTCTCGTAGGCAATACCCCGCTGGTGAGGCTGCGCAGTGTGACGGCCGGCATCCAGGCGACGGTCCTGGCCAAGGTCGAGTACTTCAACCCCGGCGGTTCGGTCAAGGACCGCATCGCCCTGCGCATGATCGAGGCCGCGGAGCAGAGCGGCGAGCTCCAGCCCGGCGGCACGATCGTCGAGCCGACCAGTGGCAACACCGGCGTCGGCCTGGCGATCGTCGCGCAGCAGAAGGGGTACAAGTGCATCTTCGTCTGCCCGGACAAGGTGTCCCTGGACAAGATCAATGTGCTGCGCGCCTACGGCGCCGAGGTCGTCGTCTGCCCGACGGCCGTTGACCCCGAGCATCCCGACTCCTACTACAACGTCTCCGACCGCCTGGTCCGCGAGACACCGGGAGCCTGGAAGCCGGACCAGTACTCCAACCCCAACAACCCGCGTTCCCACTACGAGACCACCGGTCCCGAGCTGTGGGAGCAGACGGACGGGAAGATCACCCACTTCGTCGCGGGCGTCGGTACCGGCGGCACGATCAGCGGCACCGGCCGCTATCTGAAGGAGATCAGCGGCGGATCGGTGAAGGTGGTCGGCGCGGACCCGGAGGGCTCGGTCTACTCCGGCGGCTCCGGGCGCCCGTACCTCGTCGAGGGCGTCGGCGAGGACTTCTGGCCGAGCGCCTACGACCGTACGGTCACGGACGAGATCGTCGCCGTGTCCGACAAGGACTCCTTCCAGATGACCCGCCGCCTCGCCAAGGAGGAGGGGCTGCTGGTCGGCGGCTCCTGCGGCATGGCGGTGGTCGCCGCCCTGGAGGTCGCCGGGCGGCTGGGCCCGGACGACGTGGTCGTCGTACTGCTGCCGGACAGCGGCCGCGGTTACCTGAGCAAGATCTTCAACGACGAGTGGATGGCCGACTACGGCTTCCTGGAGGACACCGGCCCGTCCGCGCGCGTCGCCGATGTGCTCGACCACAAGGCGGGCCCGATCCCGACCCTCGTCCACATGCACCCGGAGGAGACCGTCGGCGAGGCGATCGACGTGCTGCGCGAGTACGGCGTCTCGCAGATGCCGATCGTGAAGCCGGGCGCCGGCCACCCGGACGTGATGGCCGCCGAGGTCATCGGCTCGGTGGTGGAGCGGGAGCTGCTGAACGCGCTGTTCGCCCAGCGCGCCTCGCTCTCCGACCCGCTGGAGAAGCACATGTCGCCGCCGCTGCCGCAGGTCGGCTCCGGCGAACCGGTCGAGGACCTGATGGCGGTGCTCGGCGGCACGAACACCGCGGACGCGGCGATTGTGCTGGTGGAGGGCAAGCCGAAGGGCGTGGTCAGCCGGCAGGACCTGCTGGCGTTCCTCGCCAAGGACGCGACGGCCGGCAAGGCGTAGCGGCCGCGCCGCGAGCGGGAAGGGCCCGCGGGTGCGGCGTACGCACGCGCGGGCCGGGGCTTCGCGAAAACGGTACGAGCGCGACACGTTCGCGCAGCACCGGCTTAACACGAGTCCGGCAGATTGACGGGTGTCGGCAGGGGAACCCGCCGGCACCCGATGCGGCGACACGGACTACGGAGCGGCTCCCGGACCTCCATCGTCGCCAGGACGCGGTGACCGGAACTGACCCGGACCGTGTCCCTCGCGGGGACCGCCGTCGTCCCGCCCCCCGGGCGACCGGGGGTGCGGCGGTCCCCGCGACACATCCGTCCGTCCATGCGCGTCCGTCCGTCCATGCGCGCGCGTGCGGCCCGGTGGTGCGGGCGTGCGGCACGAGCTGCTGCCCGTCCGTCTGTCGGTCCATGCGTGGACGTGTCTCAGCCGGCCGGTGCCGGTGCGGCCGCCCAGCTCGCCAGCAGGGCGATGCGTTCGGCGGTCTCGCTGCCGGGCTCCGGGGTGTAGACCACCAGCGACTGACCGGGATCGCCGGCCGCGCCGAGCGTCTCGTACGGCAGGACGAGCTCACCCGCGACCGGGTGGGCGATGCGCTTGACGCCGCGGGTCTTCGACTTCACCTGGTGGTCCGCCCACAGCCGACGGAAGTCCTCGCTCTTCAGGGACAACTCACCCACCAGCGTGGCCAGTTGCCTGTCATCGGGGTGCAGCCCCGCGTCCAGGCGCAGATAAGCGACGGTCTCCGCCGCCACCGCCGCCCAGTCCGGGTACAGCTCCCGCGCCGTCGGCTCCAGGAACACCTGGCGCGGCATGTTGCGCCCGGCGGCGGGCATCCGGGAGAACCCGACGACGGCGTCGCCCAGCGCGTTCCAGGCCAGCACGTCCATCCGGCGTCCCAGGACGAACGCCGGGGCGCCGGCCAGTGAGTCCAGCACCAGACGCAGCCCGGGACGTACCCGCTGGGAGGAGGCCGGGGCCGGGGCGCCCGCCCTGGGGCGCGCCACCGTACGCAGGTACGTGTGCTCCGTCTCGTCCAGCCGCAGCACCCGGGCTATCGCGTCGAGCACCGCGTCCGAGACACTCGGGCCGCGCCCCTGCTCCAGCCGGATGTAGTAGTCGACGCTCACTCCCGCGAGCTGCGCCACCTCCTCGCGCCGCAGTCCCGGCACGCGCCGCCGGCCGTACGCCTGGAGCCCCACGTCCTCGGGCTGGATACGGGCACGGCGTGAGCGGAGGAAATCCCCCAGGTCAGCTTCCATGGCGTCGATCGTAGAAGAAGCGTGCGCGCCCAGCCTGGTACTGGCAGACCCAGGAAAAGCACCACCCTGGGTAACCCGTCGGCGCCCCCGCAGAGTGGAACCAGGCCCGGGGAAACGCCCCGGTCGGGGAAGCGCACAAGGAGCACGACATGTCGTACACGACTCTCGCAGGCCGCACCGCCGTCATCACCGGAGCCGCCAGCGGCATGGGCAGCGCGACCGCCCGGCTGCTCGCCGCCCAGGGAGTCAGGGTCGCCCTGCTGGCCCGGCGCGCGGAGCGGCTGGAGGAGCTGGCCGCCGCGATCAAGGAGGCGGGCGGGGAGGCGCTCGCCGTCGCCACCGACGTCACCGACCAGGCGTCCGTCGACGCCGCGGCCGAGCTGGTGCACAGCACCTTCGGCCAGGTGGACCTGGTGGTCAACGCGGCCGGTGTGATGCTGCCGAACCCGGTGGACGAGGGCCGGACCGACGAGTGGCAGCGGATGATCGACACCAATGTGACGGGCGCCCTGCGGATCATCCGGGCCTTCACGGCCGACCTGGTGGCGGCGGCTGCCGAGGGCCGCACCGCGGACCTGGTCAACATCTCGTCCATCGGCGCGCACATCATGTTCCCCAACTACGCCGTGTACGGGGCGACGAAGGCCGCGCTGACGTACCTGTCGACGTCGCTGCGCACCGAGTTCGGGCCGCGTGACGTCCGCGTCACGAACATCGAGCCGGGCCTCACCGACACGGAGCTGGCCGGACACGTCGACAACGCCGAGCTGAGCGGCCAGCTCGACGGCATGTTCGATGCGCTCGGCGGGCTCTCCAGCGACGAGATCGCCGACCTGATCGCCTACGCCACCAGCCGGGCGCGCCACATCAACCTGCGCCAGCTGATCGTGCAGCCCACCCGCCAGGCGTAGGGCCGTGGCTTCCCGGGGCGGCCTCGGGGCCCCGGCCGTCAGTCCTCCCAGTCGGAGCCCGTACGTCCGGGACGGCGCGAGAACCACGGCCAGTTACGGGCGGCGTGCACGGCGTTGACCGCGACGATCCCGAGCCAGGCGACGACCAGGCCCCCGGTGCCGGCGGTCGCGGCGCCGATCGCCGAGAGCGGGATGGCCAGGATCAGCGAGATGATCCCGAAGCCGTAGCGCTCGCCGAAGTTCCCCAGGGGCTGCGGCGGGCGCGCGCCCCTGGCGATGTTCACCCGCTGTTCGGCGAGATGGCGCCTCACCTGGCGGTCGAGGGTGCTGTCGAGCTGCTGCTCGACCTTCTCCAGAAAAGACTCGACGAGCGCGGGCTCGTACTCCGAACCCAGCTCACTACGGGCGTGCAGGGCGGCGTCGAGCTCGTTCCTGAGCTCGGGGTCACGGGCTTTCATACCCTTCACGGTATGAATCCAGGGCCTCGCGGGCAGTGGGGCTAACCCCCGTCTTTGGGCCTGGTGGCGCTTCGGCCCGTGAGAGCCGCCGCTGAAGATCAGACTTGACATGCCCTCTGACCTGGCCACTGTCGATTGGATGAATATCCAATCGAGGCCATTCTGGGACATGGGAAATGAGAGTGGAGCTGGCCAGGGGGGTTCTCGCTGCGTGTGAGCTCCCACTTGGTTCCTGGGAGGACGGCCGTGGACGGCGACTACTCACCGACGCCGGGGTCACCCTCCAGCGTCCGCCTCGCGCGGGCGAGCGGCCCGGCGTCGCCGCTGCCCGCGGGCTTTCCCGCCGGGCCCCGGGCCATTCGAGGCCCGGGGTTTTGTGTTGCTCGCAATGGGCTACCACTCGCAGCGGTGGGGCAGCTGACGAGCGGCGCGGATGAGGTCTTCCGCAGGCGGGTGGTACGGGACCTTGGACCAGTCTGGGGTGAGGATGAGAGCCGGGATGTTGCCGTAGTAGTGCGTGCCCCCCAGCCCGTGTGCAGGGTCAGGCCCAGACCGTGGTGGCCGGCGCGGGCGTCTGCTTTGCCGAGCGAGCGCAGCGGGACGTCGTAGGGCCGGGGCGGCGACGAGAGCGGGGGACCGTCCCGGCCCGAGGGCGCGGGACCGTCCGCTTAACCGATGCGCCGGGCCGGGGCGCTCTTCCCGTACGGGTTCCTCTCCCCGATAATGGCCCTCAACTGTCTGGCCTTGGGGGGCTTGTGTCGGATCGTGGTCCCACTCCTGTTCCGCCCTTCATGCGCAGAGTCGCGCGGGAGTTCGAACTCGGTTCGCGCCAGGGGCTGGTGTGGACCGAGCCCAAGCGCTTTCCGTGGATCGTGGTGCTGCTGCCGGCACTGGTCGGACTGCCGGTGCTCTGGCTGGGGATTTCGGCCGCAGTGGAGGGCCAGCGGAGCCACGGCGCCTGGTACTACGGGCTGCCGCTGCTCATCTTGGGGACCGCCATAGTCGCCGCAGCCGGGTATTTCCTTTTCCTCGCGCTCACGAGACGGCAGGCGCAGGTCTGGGTAGGTCACTACCAGCACGGCATCGTCCGGGAGGTCGCCGGGCACGTGCCGGAGGCGTACTCATGGGACGAGATCGATGGCATTCGGCGGAGCAGCACCAAAGTGACGAACGGGATCACCAGCGTCACCACACACGAACTCTGGGTGCGTCCCCGTGAGGGCGCCGAGATCACGGTGACCGACGCGTACAAGGGGGTCGCACGGTTCATCGACGAACTGGACAAGACATTCACGCGCGTACGGCTGCCGCAGGACAGGGACCGGCTGAAGGCGGGCGAACGGGTCGACTTCTTCGGGGCCCACCTCGATCCCGCCGGTGTCGGGTACCTCGACCACCGGCTCGGCTGGCGCGAGGTCGACCAGGTCACGGTGAAACAAGGCTGGCTGGAGATCCATCGGCACGGCGGCGGAAAGCCGTGGGCCAGGCTCCCCGTAGAGATGGTCGAGAATCTGTCGGTCTTCCTGGCCCTCGCCGCAAGGATGCGCCAGGAAGCGGCCGGGAAGAGGCCGCGACCAGACGATCCGGCCTGATCCGGCGAAGGCCGGCGCTCCGGCAGCAGGTCTGGATCAACGAACCAGCACCCCGGCGGTCACCGTGCTTGGGAGAGGAACTACTTGCACCTCTCAAACAACGGCATTGGGTACACGCTATCAAGTGCACTATCACGTCGGGGTTCACACTCTCATTTCCACCTTCCGCCCTCATTCGGCCCGGCGGCCCGTGTCTCCGGTCGCCCCGGCTGCATATGGACATGCAGACGCCTTGCTGGCTGAATGGATTTGTCGGCGCCGGATCGCGGTGCGCCGGAATCTACCGAGAGGACAGCATGAGCGGGAGCAGCCCGGCCGCGCGGTTGCAGCAGCTCTTCGAGGGGCGCCGGCTCACACCCACCCAGCGGCGCATCGCGCACTCGATGGTGCGCAGGGCCGGGGACGTCCCGTTCCTGTCGAGCGTGGAGCTGGCCGAGCTCGCCGGGGTCAGCCAGCCGTCCGTCACCCGCTTCGCCGTGGCGCTCGGCTTCGACGGCTACCCGGCGCTCCGCAAGCACCTGCGGGAGGTCGCACCCGCCGAGGCCGTGGCCGGGGGCGAGGGCGGGGACGACGCGTACAACGAGTACCAGCAGGCGGTGCTCGGCGAGATCGAGAATCTGCGGCATCTGGCCGAGCTGCTCGCCGACCCCGGGCCCGTCGAGCGGGCGGGCAGGCTGCTGGCGGCCTCGCGGCCGCTGCTGGTGCTCGGGCTGCGGGCCGCCTCCTCGCAGGCGCGTGGCTTCGGGTACTTCGCGGCCAAGGTCCACCCCGATGTCCGGGTGCTCGACGAGGGCGGCAGCATGCTGCGCGACCGGATCGACGCCGCACGCCGGGCGGGCGCCTCCGCGCTGATCTGCTTCGCGCTGCCCCGGCACCCGAAGGAGGTCGTGGACACGCTCGCGTACGCGCAGGAGCAGGGGATGACCGTGGTGTCGGTGGCGGACTCCGCGTTCGCGCCCGTCGCCAAGTACAGCGATCTGCTGATCCCGGCCGCCGTCGGCACCGGGCTCGCCTTCGACACGGCGTGCGCGCCGATGCTGCTGGGGCGGGTGCTGCTGGAGGCGATGTGCGACGACCTGCCCGACGCGCAGGCGTGGCTGGAGGAGTTCGACGCGAGGGCGGCGCGGGGGCTGTTCGTGGAGTGACGGCCCCGGGGCCGTCGTCCGGGCCGGGGACAATGGTGCGGTGCTGGAACTGCTGCCAGGAATCGGTGTGGTGCTGCCGGGCGAGGCCGGGGTGCTGCGATTCGGGACGGGGGCCGACGCGGCCCATGATCTGCTGACGGCGTCGGCGGACGGAGTCCACCTGGGGATGCAGTGCGGGTCCCTGACCATCAAGGACTGCTCCGAACTCCGCCATGCCCACGACGCGTGGCTCGGCGGGTACCTCTTCCAGCCCGGGTGGAACACCGTGGCCGAGTTCGACGGGCTCCGGCTGACCATGGCCGGTGGCGGCCCGGGCGCGGCCGACGGGCTCGCAGGTGTCGAGGTGCGGCGCGTGCGCCCGGCGTCGGGGGCGCACGCGGGCGCGGCTGCTGTGGTGTGGGACGGCGTCGATCTGTTCGGGCACCCGGCCGAGGAGGTGCTCCAGGTGCTCCCGGAGTCGGTGCGGCTGCCGGGACCGGCTACCGCCGTGGCCGTGCCCGCGCTCGGGCTGAGGCTGGGCGGGGATGCTCCGGTGGGCGACAGGTGGGGGCAACTGACCCTGACCGGCACGGGGTCCGACGGCTGGGCGCGCTGCTGCGCCGGCCGGTTCCGGTGCGCCGAGGGCGGCGACGGACTGGTGGGGATCATGTACTGAGGGCGCGACGGGGCGGCTCCCGCGCGAACCGTCGGCTCGCTGAAGTCGCTCCTCCGGCGTCACTTCTCAGGTAGCGCTCATCTGCGGCCACTAATCTCCGGGCCGGAAAGGCTCACCAGGAGCTGCGGAGAGGGGTACGGACGTGGGACGCGGAGCGCAGTCGTTGGCGAGGGTGGCCGTGATCGTACGGGCCGGTGCCGCACCGCTGTGGTGGCCGGGGCTGCTGGCCGCGGCGATCGGCGCGCTGGTGCCGGGGCTCACCGGCCGCCGGATCGGCCTGCTGTCCGGGGCCGCGCTCTTCCTGATCACCGCGGCGGTGGTGGCGCTCGTGCGCAGGCGCCGGTACGCGGAGCTGGCCGGGGGCGCCACGCGTGCCGGGCGGTCCGACTTCCTCCAGGACCGGGCCGTGACCGTACGCAACTGGCGGCGCGGGCGCCGGTGGTGGTTGTTCGGCGCGTTCCTCGTGGCGGTGGCGAGCGCGTTCCTGCTGCCCGGGGCCGGTGGGCTGGTGCTCGCCGGGGCGGGCGCCGGACTCTGGCTCAAGGCCGTCCTGATCGGGCGGCGCGAGGAGCGGGACGACGCCCTGTACTGGGTGCGGACCGACTGGGTGGAGCGCGGGCGGCCCGCGGGCAAGCAGGTCGGGAGCTACCGGACGACCGGGCCGATGGCAGGGGACGCCGCGCCCGGCGGGGCGCGGCGCCGGCGCTGAATCCGCCCGCCTGACCTCCGGCGGTCAGGAGCGGGGCGGCAGCGGGCCGGGGCGCGGGGGTTGCTGCTGGGACGGCAGCGGGCCGAGGTTCGGGGGCTGCCGCTGGGAGGGCTGCGGGGGCTGTGTCCGGGGCCGTTGCTGGGCGGAGAGGGCCGGGGGAGCCGGACGGGCGGCGCGACGCGACGCGGCGTCGATCAGCTCGCCGATACGGGTGCCCGCCCGGTGGCCCTCGATGTGGAGTGCCCCGGCGTCGATCCGGTCCTCGGTCAGCAGCGTGAGAACGGCCGAGGGCCCCGCGGCGTACGACGCGACGCAGCCGGACTCGCCCCGTACGAGAAGTTCATCGAAGCCGCCCCGGCCGGTCGCCTCCGTCATCCGCGTCGCGACGCCGAGCGCGGCCGCGGTCAGCGCGGCAACGCGCTCCACCGCCACGTCCGGGGTGTCGTGGGCCAGGACGACCCCGTCGACACCGGCGACCAGGGCGCCGGACAGGAGCGGGAGGCGGGTCCGTAATCGTTGGAGTTCGGCCAGGACGTCCTGCGCTCCCGCTTCGGCTTCGGGCGCCGTCGGCGGCTTCGTACCGGCGCGCAGTCTGAGTGCTCGGATCACAGGGGCCTCCCAGGTGTCTGAGGGCCGGTGCGGCGGAGCGGCCGCGGGCATGCGGACACCCCTCCCGGCCCGGCGTGAGTGTGACCACGAGGCTACGCAACGTGCTTTCCCTGGACAGGAGTTCGGGCACTTCCCGCGAGCACGTGCCCCGGGCGTACGGAGGCGTACGGAGGGCGCGTGCCAGAGGTGCCGGGCGACCCGTGTGCGGGGTGAGCGCCGGGTGTCCGTCCCTGTGCGACGGCGCGGGACTGTTGACTACGAGTATTCAGGCCATCAGGATGTGAATAGAAGACTTACAGTCGCGAGGAGGCATTGCCATGTCAGGACCCCGCCCCGTACGGGCACCGCGCGGTACGGAACTCAGCGCCCTGGGATGGCAGCAGGAGGCCGCCCTGCGCATGCTCCAGAACAACCTCGACCCCGAGGTCGCCGAGCACCCCGACAAGCTCGTCGTCTACGGCGGCACCGGCAAGGCGGCCCGCGACTGGCGCTCGTTCGACGCGATGGTGCGCACGCTGCGGACGCTCAAGCAGGACGAGACGATGCTCGTCCAGTCCGGGCGCCCGGTCGGTGTCATGCAGACGCACGAGTGGGCGCCGCGCGTCCTGATCGCCAACTCCAACCTGGTCGGCGACTGGGCGAACTGGGAGGAGTTCCGCCGCCTGGAGGCGCTCGGGCTCACCATGTACGGTCAGATGACCGCCGGATCGTGGATCTACATCGGCACGCAGGGCATCCTCCAGGGCACGTACGAGACGTTCGCGGCGGTGGCGGCCAAGAAGTTCAACGGCACCCTCGCCGGCACGATCACCCTGACCGCCGGGCTCGGCGGCATGGGCGGCGCCCAGCCGCTCGCCGTGACCATGAACGACGGCGTCGCGATCTGCATCGACTGCGACCCGCGCGCCATCGAGCGCCGGATCGAGCACCGCTACCTGGACGTGCGCGCCGACTCCCTGGAGCACGCGCTCCAGCTGGCCGCCGAGGCGCGGGACGCGCGCCGCCCGCTCTCCATCGGCCTGCTCGGCAACGCGGCGGAGCTGCTGCCCCGGATGCTCGCCGAGGGCGCCCCGATCGACATCGTCACCGACCAGACCAGCGCGCACGACCCGCTGGCGTACCTCCCGCTGGGGGTCGACTTCGACGACATGGCCTCGTACGCCGCCGAGAAGCCCGCGGACTTCACGCAGCGCGCACGGGAGTCGATGGCCAGGCACGTCGAGGCGATGGTCGGCTTCATGGACGCCGGGGCCGAGGTCTTCGACTACGGCAACTCGATCCGCGGCGAGGCCCAGCTCGCGGGCTACGACCGGGCGTTCGACTTCCCCGGCTTCGTGCCCGCGTACATCCGGCCGCTGTTCTGCGAGGGCAAGGGCCCGTTCCGCTGGGCGGCGCTGTCCGGTGAGGCCTCCGACATCCACAAGACCGACAAGGCGATGCTGGAGCTCTTCCCGGAGAACGAGTCGCTGCACCGCTGGATCAAGATGGCCGGCGAGCGCGTCCACTTCCAGGGGCTGCCCGCCCGGATCTGCTGGCTCGGCTACGGCGAGCGCGACCGGGCCGGTGAGCGGTTCAACGACATGGTGGCGAGCGGCGAGCTGGCCGCCCCGCTGGCCATCGGGCGCGACCACCTGGACTGCGGCTCCGTGGCCTCCCCGTACCGGGAGACCGAGGCCATGCTCGACGGGTCCGACGCGATCGCCGACTGGCCGCTGCTGAACGCCATGGTCAACGTGGCGTCCGGTGCCTCGTGGGTCTCCATCCACCACGGCGGCGGCGTGGGCATGGGCCGTTCCATCCACGCCGGGCAGGTGACCGTCGCCGACGGTACGAAGCTGGCGGGCGAGAAGATCCGCCGGGTACTCACCAACGACCCGGGCATGGGCGTCATCCGGCATGTCGACGCCGGATACGACATCGCGGAGTCCGTCGCCGCGGACAAGGGCGTGCGCGTTCCGATGACGGAGGACGCCCGGTGAGCCTGCCGACCGGAGACGCGATCAGGAACGGGGCCGGGAACACGGCCGGCGCCGGCGCACACAGCGGCTCGTCCTCGTTCCAGGCCATGTGGCGGGAGCTCCTGCCCATCGGCCGGCACCGGGGCAGCGGTGGCTACCGGCGCTACGCCTGGACCGGGGCCGACGTCGACTGCCGTGCCTGGTTCCGGGCGCAGGCCGAGGCGCGCGGACTCACCTACGAGGTCGACCGGAACGGCAACCAGTGGGCCTGGCTCGGGGACCCCCTGGCCGGGGACGCCGTCGTCACCGGATCGCACCTCGACTCCGTACCGGACGGCGGCGCCTTCGACGGGCCGCTCGGTGTGGTCTCCTCCTTCGCCGCGCTCGACGAACTCCGCCGCAGGGGAGTGGAGTTCACCCGGCCGCTGGCCATCAGCAACTTCGGCGACGAGGAAGGGGCCCGCTTCGGGCTCGCCTGCGTCGGCTCCCAGCTCGCCGCCGGACGGCTGACCGCCGAAGCGGCGCACCGGCTCCGCGACGACAACGGCATCACGCTGCCGCAGGCCATGGAGGCGGCCGGGTACGACCCCGACACCATCGGCCCGGACCCCGAACGGCTCGCCCGCATCGGCGCCTTCGTCGAGCTCCACGTCGAGCAGGGGCGCGCCCTCGACCTCACCGGGGACCCGGTCGGCATCGCCTCCGCGATCTGGCCGCACGGACGCTGGCGGTTCGACTTCCGGGGCGAGGCCAACCACGCGGGCACCACCCGGCTCGCCGACCGGCGCGACCCGATGCTCACGTACGCCGAGACCGTGCTCGCCGCCCGCCGGGAGGCGGAACTGGCCGGCGCCGTCGCCACCTTCGGCAAGGTCGCCGTCGAGCCCAACGGGGTCAACGCCATCCCCTCCCTCGTCCGGGGCTGGCTCGACTCCCGCGCCGCTGACCAGGGCCGCCTGGACGCCGTGGTCACCGGCATCGAACGGGCCGCCCGGGAACACGCCGAGCGGGCCGGTATCGACGTCGACGTCGTACGGGAGTCCTTCTCCCCCGTCGTGGAGTTCGAGCACGCCCTGCGCGACGAACTCGGCAAGATCCTCGCGGGCCGGGGCGACGCCGGTCGTGCCGTACCCGTCCTCGGGACGGGCGCCGGACACGACGCGGGTATTTTGTCCGCTTCGGTGCCGACCGCCATGCTGTTCGTACGGAACCCCACCGGGATCTCGCACGCACCGGCCGAACACGCGGCCGAGGACGACTGCGTGGCCGGGGTGGTCGCACTCGCCGACGTACTGGAAGGTCTCGCGTGCAGCTGACAACGGAGCCGGCGGGCCGGCCCGCCACCGTGACGTACTGGTTGTCCCACGCCTGGCTCGGCACCCATGTCGAGCCGGGCGTGGCCCTGGACGTCTCCGACGGGCTGATCGCGGGCGTCCGCACCGGCGTCGTCGCCCCTCCGCCGGGCGCCACCGTGCTGCGCGGGCTCACCCTCCCAGGGCTCGCCAACACCCACTCGCACGCCTTCCACCGCGCCCTGCGCTCCACCGTCCAGGTGGGCTCCGGCACCTTCTGGACCTGGCGCGAGACCATGTACCAGGTCGCCTCCCGGCTCACCCCCGACTCGTACTACGAACTCGCCCGCGCCGTGTACGCCGAAATGGCGCTGGCGGGCGTCACCGCGGTCGGCGAATTCCACTATCTGCACCACGCGCCGGGCGGCACCCCGTACGACAACCCGAACGCGATGGGCGAGGCGCTGATCGCGGCGGCGGGCGAGGCCGGGATCCGGATCACCCTGCTGGACACCGCCTACCTCTCCGCCGGATTCGGCGATCGCCCCACCCAGTACCAGCAGCCCGACCGGCACCAGCTGCGCTTCTCGGACACCACCGCGGACGCCTGGGCCGAACGGGCCTCCCTCCTCAAGGGCTCCGACCACGCCCTGATCGGCGCGGCCGTCCACTCCGTGCGCGCGGTGCCCGCCGCGCAGCTCGCCACCGTGGCCGCCTGGGCCGAGGAGCGGCAGGCCCCGCTCCATGTCCACCTCTCCGAGCAGACCGCGGAGAACGACGCCTGCCTCGCCGCCCACGGCCGCACGCCCACCCGGCTCCTCGCCGACCACGGCGTCCTCGGCCCGCGCACCACCGGCATCCACAACACCCACCTCACCGGCGAGGACATCGCGCTCCTCGGCTCCTCCGCGACCGGCACCTGCATGTGCCCCACCACGGAACGCGACCTCGCCGACGGCATCGGCCCTGCCGTCGCCCTCCAGCGGGCCGGCTCGCCGCTCTCCCTCGGCAGCGACAGCCACGCCGTGATCGACCTCTTCGAGGAGGCCCGCGCGATGGAGCTCGACGAGCGCCTGCGCACCCGGGCACGCGGTCACTGGACGGCGGCCGCCCTGCTGCGCGCCGCCACCGTCGACGGACACGCGGCGCTCGGCCGGCCGGAGGTGGGCATCATCGAACCCGGCGCCCCCGCCGACCTGGCGACCGTCGCCCTGGACTCGGTCAGAACCGCGGGGCCGGTACCCCGACTGGCTGCCGAAGCAGTGGTATTCGCCGCCTCCGCGGCCGATGTGCGGCACACGGTCGTGGCGGGCCGGCACATCGTGCGCGACGGGCGGCACGCACTCGTCCAGGACGTCCCCGCGGCACTCGCCTCGGCCATCGCAGCCCTGCACCGCTGACGCCGGACCCCCGCAGGGAGAGCAGCACCCCGATCAAGGAGAGCAGCACCCCGATGACGACGACCGCCATCACCAACATCGCCAGTCTGGTCACCAACAACCCCTCCCTGCACGCGGATTCCCCCCTGGGCACGATCCGGGACGCGGCCGTCGTCATCGAGGGCGACCGGATCGTCTGGACCGGTGAATCAAGCAAAGCACCCGCCACCGACAACGCCGTCGACGCGGGCGGCCGGGCGATGATCCCCGGCTTCGTCGACTCCCACTCCCACCTCGTGTTCGCGGGCGACCGCACCGAGGAGTTCAACGCCCGGATGTCCGGCCGCGCCTACAGCGCGGGCGGCATCAGGACCACGGTTGCCGCCACCCGCGCGGCCACCGACGAACAGCTCGCCGCCAACGTCGCCCGCTACCTCGCCGAGGCGCTGCGCCAGGGCACCACCACCTTCGAGACCAAGTCCGGCTACGGCCTCACCGTCGAGGACGAGGCCCGCGCCCTGCGCATCGCCGCCCGGCACACCGAGGAGGTCACCTACCTCGGCGCCCACATCGTCTCCCCGGACTACGCCGACGACCCGGCCGGCTACGTCGACCTGGTCACCGGGCCGATGCTCGACGCCTGCGCCCCGTACGCCCGTTGGATCGACGTCTTCTGCGAGAAGGGCGCCTTCGACGGCGACCAGGCCCGCGCGATCCTGACCGCGGGCATGGCGAAGGGGCTGCACCCCCGCGTCCACGCCAACCAGCTCGGCCACGGCCCCGGAGTCCAGCTGGCCGTCGAGCTCGACGCCGCGTCCGCCGACCACTGCACCCACCTCACCGACGCCGACGTCGATGCCCTGGCCCAGGGCGACACCGTCGCCACGCTGCTCCCCGGCGCCGAGTTCTCCACCCGCGCCACCTGGCCGGACGCCCGCCGCATCCTCGACGCGGGCGCCACCGTCGCCCTCTCCACGGACTGCAACCCGGGCTCGTCGTTCACGTCCTCCATGCCCTTCTGCATCGCCCTCGCCGTACGCGACATGGGCATGACGCCGGACGAGGCGCTCTGGTCCGCCACCGCCGGCGGCGCCGCGGCCCTGCGCCGTACGGACATCGGCCGCATCACCCCGGGCGCCCGCGCCGACCTGACCCTCCTCGACGCCCCCAGCCACGTCCACCTCGCCTACCGGCCGGGCGTCCCGCTGGTCCACACGGTCTGGCGGCGGGGCGAACGCGTCGTCCGGTAGCCGCCGTCCGCCGGACGACGGCGGGGTGCCGAACACGTGGAAGGACCCGCCTCCAGCCGAGGCGGGTCCTTCCACATGGCCTGTCGCGGGCGGTACGGCGCGCCCGCTCACTCCTCCAGGGTCAGCCCCCTGCGCAGCTTGACCAGGGTGCGGGAGAGCAGCCTCGACACATGCATCTGGGAGATGCCCAGCTCCTCGCCGATCTCCGACTGCGTCATGTTGGCGACGAACCGGAGCGAGAGGATCGTGCGGTCGCGGCGTGGCAGCGAGGCGATCAGCGGCTTCAGGGACTCGACGTACTCGATGCCTTCGAGTCCGTGGTCCTCGTAGCCGATGCGGTCCGCCAGCGCGCCTTCGTGCTCGTCCTCCTCGGGCTTGGCGTCCAGCGAGCTCGCGGTGTACGCGTTGCTCGCGGCCATGCCCTCGACGACCTCGTCGCGGGTGATGCCGAGGCGGTCGGCGAGCTCGCCCACGGTGGGCGATCGGTCCAGTCGCTGGGCGAGCTCGTCGCCCGCCTTGGCCAGGTCGAGCCGCAGTTCCTGGAGCCGGCGCGGGACGCGCACGGACCAGCTGGTGTCGCGGAAGAAGCGCTTTATCTCACCGACGATGGTCGGCATCGCGAACGTCGGGAACTCCACGCCCCGGCTGAGCTCGAAGCGGTCGATCGCCTTGATCAGGCCGATGGTGCCGACCTGGATGATGTCCTCCATCGGCTCGCTGCGGGAGCGGAACCGGGAGGCGGCGAACCTGACCAGGGCCAGGTTCAGTTCGACGAGCGTATTGCGGACGTACGAGTACTCGTGGGTGCCCTCTTCGAGGGATACGAGCCGTTCGAAGAGTGTCTTCGACAGTGCCCGGGCGTCCAGCGGCCCCACTTCGTCATAGGGCGGGATCTCGGGAAGTCCTTCGAGACCGTCACTCGCGCCGTGGTCGAAGCCGCCGGCGTGGTCGGTGTCGCTGATGGTGCTGGTGGTGCTGGTACCGATGCCGGTACCGGTGCTGCTGCGGGTGCCGTCCTCGGCGCTCGCGGCAGGGGAGTCTGAGTGGGTCAGTCCCTGAGGACATGCTGACGTCGCGTTGTGGGGACGCGGTCCGTCGAGCCGGGGTGACATGGTCTCCTCCATCGTTCTCGGCATATGGCTGCCGATGCCCATACGTGTTCCTGCGGTGAAGCGGCGCCTCCGAAGCCGGCCGTGTTTTGGGTGTCCTCCTACCCTTACCCGCTTCGGACGGACAGTTACAACCTCCAATTGACGCTATATGTCCGGTTTGTTGAGGTCTTCGGGTATCGTGTGGCGCACAGACCGCGTACTGTTTCGAGAACGTCAGAGGCAGCACATACGCATCTGCGCACGCGAAGGCGCAGGCAGTGACGAACGGCGAAGAGGGACGGGCATGGACCGCGGGACGGTCGGCAGTGCGAACCGGGGTCGACTTCATGTCGAGGTCCGGACCGAAGGGCGCAGCGAGGTCGTGACGCCGGTGGGTGAGCTGGATCACCACACGGCGGATCTGTTGCGGGAGCCCCTGGAGCACGCGGTCGAGCAGGGGCGGGTGCGCCTGGTGGTCGACTGCTCGGGACTCGAATTCTGTGATTCCACCGGGCTCAATGTGCTGCTCGGTGCCCGCCTGAAAGCGGAGGCGGCCGGGGGAGGGGTCCATTTGGCCGGAATGCTGCCGGTGGTGGCGAGGGTCTTCGAGATCACCGGGGCCGAGGCGGTCTTCACCGTCCACGACTCCCTCGAAGCGGCCCTGGACACGTGACCGCGGCGCGTTTCGCGGCCCCGGGCGCCCCAGGTGTTGCCCGTGTCACGCGATCCGCGTAGGCGAAGTGGGTGTTGTCACGATTCGGCCGGGCAGAAGTCATCCGGCGGAGCCGTGGGCGACCACCAGAATCTGAATCCGTACTTGTAATTGTTCGATGGCGACATGGTGAATCGGTGAGGTGAAGCGCTGATGAGCACCACCCGGCAGCATCCGCCGGGCGACCTCGGCCGCGAGCCGGAGGGCGCCGGCGTGGAGGCGGACGCGGGCGCCGGTGCGGTCCCCTCCGAGCCGGCCGAGCGGCAGTGGCTCACCCTGTCGCTGCGCGGGGTCAGCGGCATCGTGCCGACCGCCCGCGACTTCGCCCGCCAGGCGCTCCACGAATGGGGCTGGCTCCCCGCGTCGAGCGCCGACGGCCGGGCCGCCGCCGAGGATGTCCTGCTGGTCGTCTCCGAGCTGGTCACCAACGCCTGTCTGCATGCCGACGGGCCGGAGGCGATGCGTATCGCCTGCACGGCGAAGGTGCTGCGGGTGGAGGTCTCCGACTCGGGCGCGGGGCAGCCCGCGCCGCGCACCCCGCACCGGGCCGGACGTCCCGGCGGGCACGGCATGTTCATCGTGCAGCGGCTCTGCCTGGACTGGGGCGTCCTGCGGGTGCCCGGCCGGTCCGGGAAAACCGTCTGGGCGGAGCTGGCCGCCCCCGTGTAGGCAGGCAGGCCCGCCGGGGTGCCCCGCGCAGGTGTGCCCCCCGTTGTCGACAGCCCCCGAAGAGCGCGCCGGATCGGCGCGCTCTTTGTCTTCCCTCCACAAGACACCCGGCGTACCTTGAGCGCCCGATCTGATGTGTCGTCAGTAACTTGCGTCGGTGCGAACCGGCGTGCGGCGACTTCCGGCATGAGGGGAACTCAGGTGTCCTACCAGAAGCGAACAGCTCTTGCGCTGGCGTCCGCGCTGGCGGGCACGGTGGTGCTGATGGCCGCGCCCGCCGCCCACGCCACGGTCGTGGACGTCGACTACAAGTGCAAGACCCCGATCGGCGACAAGAGCGCCGTGTCGCCCATCGACATCAAGAGCGTCAAGAGCGGGGGTGGCTACCGGCTCACGATGTCATTCCAGAAGGGTGTCTCCTCCAGCCCCGTCGAACTGGGCAAGGGTGCGATGAGCCCCAGCGCCGTCATCGAGGTGGGCGGCGCCGACTCCGGCCAGGTCCAGGTCTCAGGCGCGCCGAACTCCACCGCCATACCTGCCAACAGCCCCATCAAGATCAGTGACCTGTCGGGTACGTACACCCCGAAGAAGAGCGGCAAGGTCGACTTCACCGCCGGAGTGCTCACCATCAAGGCGCTCGGTACGACCACGACCTGCACCCCCGCCAACAAGCCGGGACCGTCGCTCCAGCTCGACGTGACGGCCGCGGGCAACGCGCAGGGCGCCCCGGACGACGGCGGCGGGCAGCTGCCGAAGACCGGACCGCTCGACTCGGCCGTGGCGCTCGGCACGCTGGGCGGCACGGTGCTGCTGACCGGTGCGGCCGGGGTGCTCTGGCTGACCAGGCGCGGACAGGGGGTCGCGGGCCGATAGGGGCCGTTCCTGCCGGACCGGGCCCGGATCCGGAACGGCCCGGGGCCCGGGATCCAGCCGCCGCCGTCACGCACCAGGGAGCCGCCCATGCCGTCGCCGACCGGTCACGCCGCCCGACTCGCCCTTGCCGTACTGCTGTGTGCTCTCGCCATGACACCGGTGGCCGGTGCCGCGCCGCGGACGCCGCCGCACACGGGCGCCGCCTCGTGGACGGCGCAGCCCGCGGTGAGCGGTTCCGGCACGGGCGGCAGACCGTACGTCTACCTGGAGGGCCCGCCCGGCACCGTTCTCCAGGACCGGATCTCCGTCACCAATCGCGGGCGGTCCCCGGTCACCGTGCGGCTGAGCGGGGCCGACGCGAAGGGCGGCAGGAGCGCCACCGGGACCGGGCGCTGGCTGCGGACCGCCGCCACCGAGGTGACCGTCCCGGCCCGCACCCGGGCCGATGTGCCGTTCACCGTCACGGTGCCGACGGGGGCGACGCCCGGCGACCGCCCCGCCGCGATCGTCGTACACGGCGGCGACCGCACGGTGGGCGTACCGGTCCGGCTGCGGGTGGGCGGGCCGACACTGGCCGCGCTCACCGTCGAGAACGTCAGCGTGTCCGGGCGGACCATCCACTACACGCTGGTCAACCGGGGCAACGCGGTCCTCGCCCCCAGGCTCGCTGTCCGGGCCGACGGGGTGTTCGGGACGCTGCTGCGGCGCGAGGCCCGCGCCCTGCCGGTGGAGGTACGGCCCGGAGAGCGCCTCAGGCTGACCGAGCCGTGGCGGGGCGCACCCGCGCTCGACTCGGCGACCGTACGGCTGCGCGTCACGGCGGCGGGCGGCGCGCACGGCGAGGCGACGGCCCGCGCCGTTTTCGTGCCGTGGGCGCCGCTGACCGCCGGCGCACTGCTGGTTCTGGCCGGTGCGGGCGCGGGCGTGTACGCGTACCGGCGCAGGCGATCGCGCCGGCGGCAGCAGCGGACCGATGCCGATGCCGATGCCGATCTCGATGTCGGCGTCGATGACGGAGAACGGCCCGGGGGGTCGCCGGGCGGTCAACAGCACTCAGGGCGCAGGCACTTGGCGAAGGCGGGAGCGGAATCGTGACTGGACAGGCCGGACCGGCAGCACCCCGCGGCAGCGGTCACCGGAGGGCCACGACGCCGTTCGTGGCGTTGCTCGTGGCCCTGCTGCCCGCCCTGCTGATGCTCTCCGCGCCCGGGGCCGGCGCGGCGGACGCGAGGGCCGCGGACGCGAAGCCCGTGGTCACCCTCTCCAAGCAGCAGGCGGGCAAGGGCGGTGAGATCACCGTGAAGGGCAGCGGCTGGCGCCCGAACGCACTGCTGATGATGCTGATCTGCGGACGGTCCACGCAGGACCGGGGCGTGATCGGCGGCACCAACTCCTGCGCCAACGCCGAGGGCCGGGCCGTCACCACCGACGGCAAGGGCGCCTTCCGCAAGAAGATGCCGGTCGCCGAGCCGCCCGTGCCCTGCCCCTGCGTGGTGCACGTCGCCACCGTCACCGGGGAACAGGCCGCCGCCGACGCCGTGTTCGTCGTCGCGGGCCACCCGATCGCCGCGCTGCCGAAGGACACCTGGGGCGGCAGGCTCGCGGTGCTGGCCACTACCCGGCTGGAGGGCGAGAGCGGGATCCTCACCTGGTTCGGCGCCCCGCCCTCCAGGCGGCTGGTCCTCACCGTGGGCAACCTCGGCTCCGCCCCGGTCAAGGACCCGGTCTTCGAGGTCGGCACCGCGCACGGTGTCTTCGCCCCGCAGTGGGAGGAGCAGCAGTGGCGCGGCACCATCGCCTCCGGCCGCAAGGCGCAGATCAAGCTGCCGGTCGAACTGACGGCGGGCGCCCACGGCGACTACCAGGTCTCGCTCCGTTACGGCGGCAAGGTGCTGGCCGAACAGCCCTGGGGGGTCGGCCGTCCCTGGGGGGTCACGCTCTTCTGGATCCTGCTGTGCCTCGTCGTGCCGGCCGCCGTGTTCCGGATCGGCATGGCGGTCGTCGACAAGATACGGCCCCGCTCCTCACGCGCCCCGGGCCGCGCCCGGCGACGGCGCCCCCGGGGAGGGGCCGCCGGAAAGTCCGTGAAGACCCCGAAGCCGCGCCGTACGCCGGCGCCCGCCGAGGACCCCACGGCCGCGTCCACCGACGGCCCGGCCACCACCACGGCCGCGCTGCCGTGGTTCACACCCGATTCCGCACCGTCAGAGAACAGACCGACGACGAAGGGACATTCGTGAGTACGCAACGCAGAACAGTCGCGGCGGGAGTCGCGATGATGCTCGGCGGCGCGGGCATGCTGCTGGCCGCGAGTCCGGCCCAGGCCGCCGACGTCTCGTACGCGACCGAGTGCATTCCGCCGCCCATCTCCGGGCTGCCACCCGTGCAGGGCACCACCCAGGTGCAGCTGACCGCGCCCGCCGAGGCCAAGGTCGGCGACACCGTCGAGGTGGTGTGGAAGACGGTCGCGGCCGCCTCCAAGAACCCCGACATGCTCGATCTGGGCAAGGACACGGTCAAGCCGACCGGCACGCTCAAGGTGGGCGGCGCGGCCACTGGCACCGTGCAGATGGAAGGGCCGCGGCAGAACCCGCCGATCCCCAAGAACAGCCCCATGGTGCTGCCCGACATGAAGGGCACGCTGAAGCTGGAGAAGGCCGGCGAGATCACGCTGACGCCGGACGCGTACAACATCAACGTCTCCAAGCCGATCTCCACGGACACCAAGTGCACCCCGAAGGAGGCCGTGCAGCCGGGCGCGACCATCAAGGTCACGGACGGCGGCGGATCCACCGCTTCGGGCGGTACGACGAGTGGCTCCACCACCGCGGGCGGGACCACCTCCGGCTCCACGGCCTCGGGCGGCACGACCACGGGAGGCACCACCGCGGGCGGTACGACCACAGGCGGTACGACCGCGGGCGGCACGACGACCGGCGGCGACTCCGGCGGCTCCACCTCGGGCTCCGGCTCCGGCGGTGGCGGCGGGCAGACCGACTTCCCCGGCAAGGAGGTCGCGGTCCACTTCACCTGTACGTCCCCGGGACCGGCCGACATCGGCTCCAAGGTGACGATCAACGCCAAGAAGAGCGGCGGGGACTACGCTCTCACGGTCAAGACGGCCAAGGGCGTGATGGACAGCCCGGCCGACCTGCCCGCCGGCGCGCTCAAGCCGTCCATGGACGTCACCCTGGGCGGCGCGGACAAGGGCTCGGTGAAGGTCACCGGGCCCGCCAACGCCGAACCGCTGAAGCTGGGCAAGCCGGTCGACCTGGCCGACATGACCGGCACGTACAAGCCCGGCGCGTCCGGCAAGTCCACGCTCAGCCCCGGCACCCTGACGATCGATGTCACCCTGGGCGGCCAGAAGCTCAGCATCCCGTGCAAGGTGAAGGGCTCGGCGGCCCCGTCGCTGGAGCTCGACACCGCTGCCCAGGAGGGCGGCGCCTCCGGCTCCTCGGGCGCCACCGGCTCCACGTCCGGCTCCACGGCCGGCGGAACCGCCTCCGGTGGGCTGGCCGCCACCGGGGCCGAGGACAACGGCACCCTGCGCGCCCTCGGCCTGGTCGCCGGCACGGCGATCCTGCTGGGCGGCGCCGTGTTCACCTTCACCCCGTGGCGCAGGCTGCGCGGCACCAGGTGAGCCGGCTCAGGTAACGACGCCGACGGGCCGTATCGACGCCTCAGGCACGGCGGAAGGTCCGCCGTACCAAGAGCAAGAGGGCCGCCGCACCAGTACGGTGCGGCGGCCCTCGGGCGCGGTGTGCGACCAGCGCTTCAGCGCGTCAGCACACGTCGCCCATGAGCTGGGTGACCTTCTTGCGGTACATCCAGATCGCGAACCCGGCGACGATCGCGAGCGCCGCCTCCAGGCCCACCATGCCGGTCTTGTTCAGATCGACACCCGCCAGCGACAGCAGGCTGGTGGTGCAGTCGCCCGCGGTGACCGCGAGGAACCAGACACCCATCATCTGGCTGCCGTACTTCGCGGGCGCCATCTTCGTGGTGACCGAGAGGCCGACCGGGGAGAGGCAGAGCTCACCGACGGTCTGCAGGAAGTAGATCGAAACCAGCCACATCGGGCTGACCTTGTCGCCGTCCGTCGTCATGGTCAGCGGCAGCATGAAGACGAGGAAGGAGACGCCGACCAGGAAGAGGCCCGAACCGAACTTGACGACCGTGCTCGGCTCCTTGCCGCGCCGGTTCAGCGCCAGCCATATCCAGGCGACGACCGGGGCCAGCGCCATGATGAAGACCGGGTTGACCGACTGGTACCAGGAGGTCGGGAAGTCCAGGCCGAACACGCTGTTGGTGGTGGAGGACTCACCGAAGAGCGACAGCGTGGAGCCGCCCTGGTCGTAGATCATCCAGAACACGGCAGCCGCGACGAAGAACCAGATGTAGCCGGACATCTTCGACTGCTCGGTCTGCGAGAGGTCCCGGTCCCGCTTGATCCGGACCAGCACCGCGATCGGGATGATCAGACCGGCGATGGTGATCGGGACGAGCGCCCAGTTCAGCGTGTAGACGTCGGTGGCGACGAGGACGCCGTAGAAGACGACGGCCACTATCAGCCACAGCAGACCCTTGCGCAGGGTCGTACGGCGCTCCTCGGCCGACAGCGGCTTCGGGACGACGCTGCTGCGCGCGCTGAGGTGGCGGGTACCGATCAGGAACTGGGCCAGGCCCAGCGCCATGCCGGCCGCGGCGATGGCGAAGCCGAGGTGCCAGTTCACCTTCTCGCCGACGGTGCCGATGATCAGCGGCGCGGCGAAGGCACCGAGGTTGATGCCCATGTAGAAGACGGTGAAGCCACCGTCGCGACGCGGGTCGTCCGGGCCGTTGTAGAGGTGGCCGACCATCGTGGAGATGTTGGCCTTCAGCAGCCCGGAGCCCAGCGCGACCAGCGCCAGACCGGCGAAGAAGGTGCCGGAGCCCGGCAGTGCGAGCGTCAGGTGGCCCAGCATGATGATCGCGGCCGAGATGGTGACCGTCTTGCGCGGCCCCCAGACCCGGTCGCCGAACCAGCCGCCGGGCATGGCCAGCAGGTACACCATCGCCATGTAGATGGAGTAGATCGCGGTGGCCGTGGCCGCGTTCATGTGCAGGCCGGAACTGGAGACCAGGTACAGCGGAAGCAGGGCCCGCATGCCGTAGAAGCTGAAGCGCTCCCACATCTCGGTCATGAAGAGAGTGGCCAGGCCGCGGGGGTGGCCGAAGAAGGTCTTCGCGGATCCAGAAGTACTGGCCGGGTCCTTCGTCAGGCTGGACGCCATGGTCGATCCTTGTGTGCTCGGGACGCGACGCCTTGTGAGCGTGGTGCGCCCGGTGGGGGGAGGCCGGCACCGGCACGGGCGCGTCCCACCCCTCACGCCCGAGAGGGGATTCGTCCCGACCGCCCGGCTCACGAAGGAGCCGGCTGAAGGAGACGGGGACCGACCGTGTCGGGATCCACGCCCGGAGCGCATTCTCGCGTTCCGGGCCCGGCCGCAGGTCATTCACTGAAGTCCGCGACTGGCGGGTACCAGTCGGCCAACAAAAGAGACCCTTGGCGCTAAAAGCTGCCCAAGGGTCCTTGAGTAGTGCAACAGGCGTCGAGCCACCATACGCCACGACAGAGCCGGATATGAATGGACTTGAGAGATGGATCACAGGTTTCAATGGAGCCAAGCCCACACATTCGAAGGCGTCCACTCGTTTATTTCGCAGACCTGCAGGGCTTTTGGATCACCTCACGGCATCCGCCCCACGCGGACTACCATCACTCCATGACCCGTGTACTGCTCGCCGAGGACGATGCATCCATCTCGGAGCCGCTGGCCCGCGCACTGCGTCGGGAGGGTTACGAGGTCGAGGTCCGCGAAGACGGTCCGACCGCACTCGACGCCGGCCTCCAGGGCGGAATCGACCTGGTCGTGCTCGACCTGGGACTGCCCGGGATGGACGGCCTCGAAGTGGCCCGCAGGCTCCGTGCCGAGGGTCACACCGTGCCGATCCTGGTGCTGACCGCCCGCGCCGACGAGGTGGACACCGTCGTCGGCCTCGACGCGGGCGCCGACGACTACGTCACCAAGCCCTTCCGCCTCGCCGAACTCCTCGCCCGCGTCCGGGCCCTGCTGCGCCGCGGCGCCACGGAGCCCGCGCCGCAGCCCGCGACGCACGGCGTCCGGATCGACGTCGAGTCGCACCGCGCCTGGATGGGCGAGGAGGAACTCCAGCTCACCGCCAAGGAGTTCGACCTGCTGCGGGTCCTGGTCCGGGACGCCGGCCGGGTCGTCACCCGGGACCAGCTGATGCGCGAGGTCTGGGACACCACCTGGTGGTCGTCGACGAAGACTCTCGACATGCACATCTCCTGGCTCCGCAAGAAGCTCGGCGACGACGCCGCCAACCCCCGCTACATCGCGACCGTACGGGGCGTCGGCTTCCGCTTCGAGAAGAGCTGACGTTCCGAGGGGGGCCACCGTTCCGGGAAGAGCCGACGAGCAGAAGTATTCATGCGCCGCAGACTGATCAACTCCACTCTCGCCGTGGTGCTCGTGGTGATCGCCGTCTTCGGCGTCTCCCTCGTCATCGTCGAGACCCGCACCATCAGCAACAGCGCCCAGGAGAGCGTCGACTCCGAGGCGCTGCGGCTGATCAGCGTCGTCGAGAGCCGGCTGCTGGAGGACGAGCGGATCAACCACGCACTGCTGTCCCAGCAGATCGCCGGCAAACGCTACGCGCTGGTCAAGATCCCCGGCCGTGAGCCCTTCGAAATCGGCAAGCGCCCCACCGGCAGTGTGATCAGGAGCACGGCCGAGGGGGAGCGCGGCGAGCGGGTCACCGTCGAGGAATCCAGCTCCGCGGTCACCCGCGAGGTCGGCCGCACCCTGATGATCATCGGCGCGGTGGCGCTGCTGGCCATCGTCTCCGCCGTGCTCCTGGCCGTACGCCAGGCCAACAAGCTGACCTCACCGCTGACCGACCTGGCCGAGACCGCCGAACGCCTGGGCTCAGGCGACCCGCGGCCGCGCCACAAGCGGTACGGAGTGCCGGAGCTGGACCGGGTCGCCGATGTCCTGGACGCCTCGGCCGAACGGATCGCCCGGATGCTCACCGCCGAACGCCGGCTGGCCGCCGACGCCTCGCACCAGCTCCGCACGCCGCTCACCGCGCTCTCCATGCGGATCGAGGAGATCTCGGTCACCGACGACCCGGACACGGTGAAGGAGGAGGCGAACATCGCCCTCACCCAGGTCGAGCGGCTCACCGACGTGGTGGAGCGGCTGCTGACCAACGCCCGCGATCCGCGCACCGGCTCCGCCGTCGTCTTCGACCTCGACGAAGTCGTCAAGCAGCAGATCGAGGAGTGGCGTCCCGCCTACCGGAGCGCGGGCCGGGCCATCGTCCGCTCCGGCAAGCAGGGCCTGCGGGCCGTCGGCACGCCGGGCGCCGTCGCCCAGGTGCTGGCCGCGCTCATCGAGAACTCGCTGATGCACGGCGGCGGTACGGTCGCGCTGCGCACCCGGGTCACCGGCAATCAGGCGGTCATCGAGGTCACGGACGAGGGCCCGGGGGTTCCCCCCGACCTGGGCGCCCGGATCTTCGAGCGGACGATCAGCGGCCGCAACTCCACGGGCATCGGCCTCGCGGTGGCCAGGGACCTCGCGGAGGCGGACGGCGGCCGCCTGGAACTGCTCCAGCAGCAGCCCGCGGTCTTCGCCCTGTTCCTCAGCCGGGTGGCCCTGAAGAGGCAGGAACCGGAACGCCCGGTGCGGTGAGCGGCGCGGGAGGCGCTGTCGCCGTGCGGAGGCGCGGTGGCGCTATCCCCGTGCGGAATCCGCCCCGACCCGCGGCACCGGCTCCGTGCGCCCCTGCTTCAGGAACCCCTCGGCCCTACCAGCCCCCTCGGCCCCGCTGGCCCCACCGGCCACGGGGGTCTCGACGGCCGGCGCGGGCTTCTCCACGGGCAGGGCCTTGAACACCCACGTCCGGTAGGACCAGAAGCGGAAGAGCGTCGCGAGGCCGATCCCGAGGACCTTGAAGACATTGCTCTGGACCGGGCTGTCCCAGCCGAAGCCGTACGTCGCCGTGTACAGCACACCGGTTTCGATGACCGCGCCCACCGCGCTGAACAGCAGGAACAGCGTCAGCTCACGGGTCCGTCCGCTCCTGTCACGGTCCCGGTACGTCCAGTAGCGGAAGCCGATGTAGTTGCCGAGGACGGCGACGAAGGTGGCCAGCAGACCGGCCCGTACCGTCGGGATGGTGGTGTAGCGCCAGAGCAGGTTGGACACCCCGATGTTGACCACCAGGCCGACCCCGCCGACCACGCCGAACTTGGCGACTTCCCGGGCAAGCAGCTCCAGCCGCGCCCGCAGTGCGCCCCGTTCGCTCATGGTGATCGCTCTGCCCGTCCGTCGGTTACGTCAACCCCGTCATGCTATCCAGCCGGCCCGCGGGCCGCCCGGGGACATCGTGAGTGGTGTGGCGATGCTGTGACACGACCGCCCGGTCCGGGGGCGGACGGAGGGCGTCGTCGGGAGCTTCCCGGAGCGGCGGATACCCTGGAGGAGTGACGTTCCCGGTAGTCGGCATGGTCGGTGGCGGTCAGCTCGCCCGAATGACCCACGAGGCGGGCATCCCCCTCGGCATCAAGTTCAAGCTCCTCAGTGACACCCCTCAGGACTCGGCGGCCCAGGTGGTGAGCGAGGTCGTCGTCGGCGACTATCGCGACCTGGACACGCTGCGCGCCTTCGCGCGCGGCTGCGACGTGATCACCTTCGATCACGAGCACGTGCCGACCGAGCACCTGCGGGCCCTGGAGGCGGACGGCATCCCCGTGCGCCCGGGGCCCGGCGCTCTGGTGCACGCCCAGGACAAGGGGGTGATGCGCGCGAAGCTCACCGAGATCGGCGCGCCCTGCCCCCGCCACCGCATCGTGACGGACCCGGCCGATGCCGCGGCCTTCGCGGACGAGGTCGGGGGCTTCCCGGTCATCCTCAAGACGGTCCGCGGCGGCTACGACGGCAAGGGTGTCTGGGTGGTCCGCTCCGAGGCGGACGCGGCCGACCCGTTCCGGGCCGGTGTCGCGGTCCTGGCCGAGGAAAAGGTCGACTTCGTACGGGAGCTGGCGGCCAACATCGTCCGCTCGCCGCACGGCCAGGCCGTCGCCTACCCGGTCGTCGAGTCGATCCAGGTCGACGGGGTCTGCGACACGGTGATCGCCCCGGCGCCGGAGCTGGACGAGCGGCTGGCCGGCGAGGCCCAGCAGCTCGCGCTCAGGATCGCCTCCGAGCTCGGTGTCGTCGGCCACCTCGCCGTCGAACTCTTCGAGACGAGCGACGGACGCATCCTGGTCAACGAGCTGGCGATGCGCCCGCACAACTCCGGCCACTGGACCCAGGACGGCGCGATCACCTCCCAGTTCGCCAACCACGTCCGGGCCGTGCTCGACCTGCCGCTCGGCGACCCGCGCCCGCGCGCCACCTGGACGGTCATGTCCAACGTCCTCGGCGGCGACTTCCCGGACATGTACCAGGCGTACCTGCACTGCATGGCCCGCGATCCGCAGCTCAAGATCCACATGTACGGCAAGGACGTGAAGCCCGGCCGCAAGGTCGGACACGTCAACACCTACGGCGACGATCTGGCGGACGTGCGCGAGCGCGCCCGGCACGCGGCCGACTACCTGCGAGGAACGATCACCGAATGACCTCTCCCGCCACCGCCGCGCCCCTCGTCGGCATCGTCATGGGCTCGGACTCCGACTGGCCCGTCATGGAAGCAGCGGCCAAGGCCCTCGACGAGTTCGAGATCCGCTACGAGGTCGACGTCGTCTCCGCCCACCGCATGCCGCACGAGATGATCGCGTACGGCGAGCAGGCGGCGGGCCGCGGTCTGAAGGCGATCATCGCGGGCGCGGGCGGTGCCGCCCACCTCCCCGGCATGCTCGCCTCCGTGACCCCGCTGCCGGTCATCGGCGTACCGGTCCCGCTGAAGTACCTGGACGGCATGGACAGCCTGCTCTCCATCGTGCAGATGCCCGCCGGTGTGCCGGTCGCGACCGTGTCGGTCGGCGGCGCGCGCAACGCGGGTCTGCTCGCCGCCCGGATCCTCGCCGCCCACGACGGCGAGCTGCTGGCCCGGATGCGGGAGTTCCAGCAGGAGCTGAACGACCAGGCGACGGAGAAGGGCAAGCGGCTCCGCAGCAAGGTCCAGGGCGCCGATTCCTTCGGCTTCGGGAAGTAGGCGGCCGTGCAGCAGACGGAGCAGGCACAGCAGGCGGACCGGCTGGAGCGAGCGAGGGAGCTCCTCGCCCAGTACCCCGTCGTCGACGGCCACAACGACCTGCCGTGGGCGCTGCGTGAACAGGTCGGCTACGACCTCGACGCCCGCGACATCTCCACCGATCAGTCCGCCCATCTGCACACCGACATCCCGCGGCTGCGCGCGGGCGGCGTCGGCGCCCAGTTCTGGTCCGTCTACGTACAGTCCGACATGGCGGGCGACGAAGCCGTCAGCGCCACCCTGGAACAGATCGACGTGGTCGCCGAGCTGATCGGCCGCCACCCCGCCGATCTGCGGCGTGCGCTGACGGCCGACGACATGGAGGCGGCCCGCGCCGAGGGCCGCATCGCCTCCCTGATGGGCGCCGAGGGCGGCCACTCCATCAACAACTCGCTGGGCACCCTGCGCGCCCTGCACACCCTGGGCGTCCGCTACATGACGCTCACGCACAACGACAACATCGCGTGGGCGGACTCGGCGACCGACGGACCGGGCGTCGGCGGCCTCTCGCCGTTCGGCCACGAGGTCGTACGGGAGATGAACCGCACCGGCATGCTGGTCGACCTCTCCCACGTGGCGGCCACCACGATGCGCGACGCGCTCGACACCTCCACGGCGCCGGTGATCTTCTCGCACTCCTCGTCGCGGGCGATCTGCGACCACCCGCGCAACATCCCCGACGACGTCCTCGGCCGGCTCCCCGCCAACGGCGGCATCGCCATGGTGACCTTCGTGCCGAAGTTCGTCCTGCCCGAGGCCGTCGCCTGGACCCTGGCCGCGGACGAGAACATGCGAGCGCACGGCCTGCACCACCTCGACACCACCGCGCAGGCCATGCGGGTCCACGCCGACTTCGAGGCGGCCAACCCGCGCCCGATGGCCACCGTGGCGACCATCGCCGACCACCTCGACCACATGCGCGAGGTCGCCGGCATCGACCACATCGGCATCGGCGGCGACTACGACGGAACCGCCTTCCTCCCCCAGGGCCTCCAGGACGTCGCCGGGTACCCGAACCTGATCGCGGAGCTGCTCGGCCGCGGCTGGTCCGGCGCCGACCTCGCCAAGCTCACCTGGCGAAACGCCGTACGGGTGCTGCGCGACGCCGAGGACGTGGCCCGCGAGCTGCGGACCCGCCGCGGCCCGTCGCACGCCACGATCGAGCAGCTGGACGGCGCGACCGTCTGAGCCGTTGAGCCGTTCACGTGTGGGGGCGCCCTCCGGGGCGCCCCCACACGTCGTCTAGCTAGGACGCGCAGAGACAGAACGGGTGCCCCGCGGGATCCGCGTACACCCGGAAGCTCCGCTCCCGGTCCTGAGCCTCCAGCACGGTGGCGCCCAGCGCGAGCACCTCCTTCTCCGCCGCGTCCAGGTCCGGCACGGTCAGATCCAGATGGAACTGCTGCGAGCCGTCCGTACCCGGCCACCGCGGCGGTACGTGGCCGGGCGCGGCCTGGAACGCGAGAACCGTGCCCGGGATCCCGGTCAGCTCCACCCAGTCCTCGCCGCCGGGCGTGATCTCACCGCCGAGCAGCCCGGCGTAGAAGCCGGCGAGTGCGGCGGGGTCGGGGCAGTCCAGGACGACGGCACCCAGTGTGGCGACAGCCATGACACATTCCTCCTCCGGACGAAACGGTTACCCCCTCATGGGCTTAACCGGTAACCGTTACTGCATGCTGCCGCATGGGAGGTAACGTCGCAACCATGAGTGAGAAGGAATCCGCGCCCGGGGAGCTCGCACTGGTCGAGGCCCTGGTCAACACCCTGGACGTGGAGACGGGTGCGGACACTCTCGATACGGCGGACGGGCGTGCCGCCTTCGGCCTCACCGAACGGGACGTCCCGGAAGCCAGGGACCTGCGCGAGGCGCTCCGTACCGTCTGCCTCGCCCACGCCGGCCACCGCCCGCCGGACGGCACCGCCTCCCCGCTCGACCGGCTGCTCGCCGGGGCGCCGCTGCGCGTCACCGTGGACGCGGCGGGCGTCGCCGCACTGCGCCCCGCCACCGAACCGGCCGGGCTGACCGCACGCGTCGCCGCGGCCATCGCCACTGCCGCGGCCGACGGCACCTGGGCCCGGCTCAAGGTGTGCGAGGCGGCGGACTGCCGCTGGGCGTACTACGACCGCAGCCCGGCGGGGCGCCGCCGTTGGTGCTCCATGTCGGTGTGCGGCGCCCGCGCCAAGATGCGCACCTACCGCGCGAAGCGCGGGTGAGGCACGGGATCAGGCGGTCGGACGCCCCATCGCCCGGTACGTCCAGCCGGCCCCGCGCCACAGCTCGCTGTCGAGCGCGTTGCGGCCGTCCAGGATGATCCGGCGGGACGCGGCCTCGCCGAGCGCCGCCGGGTCCAGCTCGCGGAACTCGCGCCACTCCGTCAGATGCAGCACCACATCGGCGCCACGCACCGCGTCCAGCGCTGTGTCCGCGTAACCGAGGGTCGGGAAGAGCCGCCGGGCGTTGTCCATGCCCTTCGGGTCGAAGACGGTGACCTGGCCGCCCTGGAGGTGGATCTGCCCGGCCACGTTCAGCGCCGGCGAGTCCCGTACGTCGTCCGAGTCCGGCTTGAACGTCGCGCCCAGCACCGCCACCCGCTTGCCGAGGAAGGAATCGCCGCCCACGGCCTCGCGGGCCAGCTCCACCATGTGGCCGCGGCGCCGCATGTTGATCGAGTCGACCTCGCGGAGGAAGGTCAGGGCCTGGTCCGCGCCCAGCTCACCGGCGCGCGCCATGAAGGCCCGGATGTCCTTCGGCAGACAGCCGCCACCGAAGCCGATCCCGGCCCGCAGGTACTTCGAGCCGATGCGTTCGTCGTGCCCGATCGCCTCGGCCAGCTTCTTCACATCGCCGTCGGCGGCCTCGCAGACCTCCGCCATGGCGTTGATGAACGAGATCTTCGTGGCCAGGAACGAATTGGCCGCGGTCTTCACCAGCTCGGCGGTCGGGAAGTCCGTCACCACGAACGGCGACCCCTCGGCGACCGGCACCGCGTACACCTCGCGCAGCAGCTTCTCGGCCCGCTCGCTCGTCACACCGACGACGATCCGGTCCGGGTGCAGAGTGTCGCTCACGGCGAAACCCTCGCGCAGGAACTCCGGGTTCCAGGCCAGTTCCGCGTCGGCGCCCACCGGCGCCAGCTCCGCCAGCCGCGCCGCGAGCCGGGCCGCCGAGCCCACCGGGACGGTCGACTTCCCGACGACCAGCGCGGGCCGGGTCAGGTGGGGCGCCAGCGACTCGAAGGCGGCGTCCACGTAGCTCATGTCGCAGGCGTACTCGCCATGCTTCTGCGGAGTGTTCACGCAGACGAAGTGCACATCGCCGAAGGCCGCCACCTCTTCCGGGGAGGTGGTGAACCGCAGCCGCCCCGTGGACCCCTCGATGCCCTCGACGTGCTTGCGCAGCAGCTCCTCCAGGCCCGGTTCGTACATCGGGACCTTGCCGGTGCCGAGTATCTCGATCTTCTCGGGCACGACATCGAGGCCGAGCACTTCGAAGCCCAGCTCGGCCATGGCCGCGGCGTGGGTGGCACCGAGGTAGCCGGTGCCGATCACAGTGATCCTGAGGGCCATGGAACGCTCCTGGGAGATGCGGACAGACGTGCGGTGAACGAGCATAGTCGTGCTCCCGAAGACCCGGATTCCGGCCGTCCGCACAGCCTCGCCCGCCCCTTTCCGGCCCCTGTCGTGAAGCTCACGCGGGCTTTGCATAGGCCATTGCGGGAGCAGCGCTCTAAAATTGGGTTACTTAACGGTAGTTAGCGTCTTGGGGAGTGAGCGTCTTGGCGGGTTCGACCGATTTCGACCTGTACCGTCCGGCCGAGGAGCACGAGATGCTCAGGGAGACGGTGCGTGCGCTCGCCGAGGCGAAGATCGCCCCGCACGCGGCGGCGGTCGACGAGGAGGCGCGCTTCCCGCAGGAGGCGCTGGACGCCCTGACCGCGGCGGACCTGCACGCGGTGCACGTACCCGAGGCGTACGGCGGCGCCGGCGCCGACGCGCTGGCCACGGTCATCGTGATCGAGGAGGTGGCCCGGGTCTGCGCCTCCTCCTCCCTCATCCCGGCCGTGAACAAGCTGGGTTCCCTCCCGGTGATCCTCTCCGGCTCCGAGGACCTGAAGAAGAAGTACCTGGGCCCGCTCGCCAAGGGCGACGGCATGTTCTCGTACTGCCTCTCCGAGCCCGACGCGGGTTCCGACGCGGCCGGCATGAAGACCAAGGCCGTCCGTGACGGCGACTTCTGGGTGCTCAACGGCGTGAAGCGCTGGATCACCAACGCGGGCGTCTCCGAGTACTACACGGTCATGGCCGTCACCGACCCGACCAAGCGCTCCAAGGGCATCTCGGCCTTCGTCGTCGAGAAGTCGGACGAGGGCGTGTCCTTCGGCGCCCCCGAGAAGAAGCTCGGCATCAAGGGCTCGCCGACCCGCGAGGTCTACTTCGACAACGTCCGCATCCCGGCCGACCGCATGATCGGCGAGGAGGGCACCGGCTTCGCCACCGCGATGAAGACCCTGGACCACACCCGCATCACCATCGCGGCCCAGGCCCTCGGCATCGCGCAGGGCGCCCTCGACTACGCCAAGGGCTACGTCCAGGAGCGCAAGCAGTTCGGCAAGCCGATCGCCGACTTCCAGGGCATCCAGTTCATGCTCGCCGACATGGCCATGAAGCTGGAGGCGGCCCGCCAGCTCACCTACTCCGCCGCCGCCAAGTCCGAACGCCTCGACGGCGACCTCACCTTCTTCGGCGCCGCGGCCAAGTGCTTCGCCTCCGACGTGGCGATGGAGATCACCACGGACGCGGTCCAGCTGCTCGGCGGCTACGGCTACACGCGGGACTACCCGGTGGAGCGGATGATGCGCGACGCGAAGATCACCCAGATCTACGAGGGCACGAACCAGGTCCAGCGCATCGTGATGGCGAGGAACCTGCCGTAGCGGTTGTTGCTTCGGTGTCCGGCCCCCGACGCATGCTCGGGGGCCGGACGTTTGTCTGGGCGTGGAGACAGGAGCTGGATCACTCCCCGGCGAAGACCTCCTCGACGGAGGCGGCGGTGGCGGCGCGGTTGAGCCACACGTGCAGGAGCTGGGGGTCATTGCAGTTGTCGATCTTCTCGCGGAGCTCGTCGGTGATGGTGATACCGCGTGCTTCGAGGACCAGCCGCAGGCTTTCTGCACGGCCTTGTGCTCGGCCTTGGGCTCGGCCTTGGGCTCGGCCTTCGTCCCGGATTTCCTCCGACATGAAGGACTTGTAGAAAGAGAGGTCCACGGCCACCAGGTTCCTCCACTGTTGTGCGGCCGGGCGGTTGCCCAGGCCCTGTGCGGTGAGTTCGACGATGGGGTCGGCGATTGCTTCCGGCGTGTCCCGCAGCGCGGCGGACAGGGTTTTCAGTATGGCACCGACGCCCGGATTGTCGGCGTGTGTGATGGCGGCCAGGGTGGCGAGCGCGAGGTCTTTGCGGGCTTCGGCCACGTCCGTGATCACCGGCATGTTGTGCGGTCCCGCGACGAGGGGGTTCAGGGCGAGGGTCTGCCATTGACGGATGCCGATGGCGATGGGTCGCGCGGCCCATTCGGCGGTTGCGCGGTCCTGGCAGACGACCAGTAACAGGACGGGCAGCCCATACCTGTTGTGGAGATAGCTGACGTAGTACGGCCAGCTGGCGGTCTTGCGCGGGTCCTTCTTGCCCTGGGCCTCGATGGCGAGGACGAAGGGCCCGTCGTGCTCTGTTTCGATGCGCAGGAGGGTGTCCACCCGGCGTTCGACGGGACGGGCTTCGGTGAGGTCGGTGGGCAGCGCGGTGGCCGAGGTGGGTGGTGGGATGTCGACTCCGAGTACTTCGGAGACGCGGGAGAAGAGGCCGGGGTACTCCTGGAAGATGCGGTGCATTGCTTCGTGGGGCGAGCTGACCATGCAGATCCGTTCGGGTTGTGGGTGATGTTCCAGTCAGGCGGCTGTGTGGAGGTCTGACCGGCAGTCGCGGCAGTGGCCTGGGTGCCGGGGGTGCTGCGGGGGCCGGAGCCGGACGCGGTTCGGGAGTGGTTGCGCGGGGTGGCGGTGCGGTCTGTGGGGTCGGCTTGCTGGGGGCCGTCCGAGGCCGGGGAACTGCGACGGGGTGGGTGACCGCGCCGGGCTGGTTGTACGAGACGGTGCGGGTGACGATGCGGCCGCCGGCGAGGCGTACGCGGCTGCGGTGGAGGTAGCCGTGGGCTTCGAGTTCGCGCAGGGCGGCGGCGACGCGGGTCTCGCTCTCGGGGAAGCGTTCGGCGAGGCGCTTGATGCCGATCCTGGCTCCGGCGGGGAGCGACTGGATGTGGGCGGCGAGGCCGATCGCGGCGAGGGAGAGTCCGCGGTGCTGGGCGAGGTGGTTGCCGATGACGGTGAAGCCTGCGGCATGCCGGAAGTTGACGTGGATGACGCCGGATGACGGTGTGGCGTCTCCGGGTACGGGGGACGGGGTGCACGAGGGCGCGGTAATCTGCGAGGTATCCATCGGGAAGCTCCTACTTCCTCGGTGGTCAGGCCCCCGGTTGAGAGTGCGAATCTCGTCGGGGGCCGTCGCATGTCTGGAGTTGTCGCGGCGAGCATATGCCAGCCAACCCGCATGAAATCCAGCCCAGTTGCCCCATGTCACCCGAGTGAGTGACGGGGTCGGGTTTGGGTGGGAAGGGTGATCTCTCCAGGTTCTTTGAAGCTTTATGCGTCGTGGAGCGCGGGGACGTGGCTCACCGGGTCGTGGGTTTCCGCGACCCGGTGGAGCGGGTGCGGCACGAGGTCGAGTTCGGCCCAGATCGTCTTGCGCGGGACGGGTCCGACGTCGATGCCCCAGCGATCGGCCAGCGCCTCGACGATCAGCAGGCCGCGCCCGCTCTCCGCGTACTGGTCGGGGGTGGAGACGACGGGCAGTTGTTCGCCCCGGGTGTCGGTCACCTCGATCCGCAGGAGCTCGTCGCGCCGGGCACTGAGGCTGAGTTGGAAGTCCCGGCCGGGTACGCGGCCGTGGGCGGCGGCGTTGGCGGCCAGCTCGGCGACGATGTGCGCGGCCGGTTCGCAGACGATCCCCCAATCGCCCAGATGCGCCGTGGCCAGGAGGCGGGCGAGTCTGGCGGGTTCTGCGTCGACAGCTCGAACACCTTCTGCTGATCGCTCAGTTGCGGAATGTCGCGATTCAGGTCATGCCGACTGCGTGAGAGGAGCACGCCGGAATGCAGGGGGAGACGCAGGTGCTGAAGTTGACGGTACGGCCATGGGGCGCTCGGAAGGGGTGTTCAGTGGTCGGGCGGTCTCCGACGCGAAGCAGCTCCGTATCCTTGAACTGCGGTATGGCATCATCCGAGCCGAGGCTCTCACGCCCCGAGAGACTCTGGCCCTCATTGAGCAAATGCTGCGAGAGAACATGATCCGCAGAACTTCCGCGCAGGACGTTTCCGAGTTGGCCTGGTTCAAGAGCCGCTACAGCAGCAACGGCAATGAAGGCGACTGCGTCGAGGTCGAGGCGGCCCCCGATTCGGTGCATGTCCGCGACTCCAAGAACGTGCAGGGCGCCCGCCTGGCTTTCACCTCTGCCGCCTGGACCGGCTTCGTCTACGCTGCCGAGCACTGATCCTGCTCGGCCGCCGGCCGCCGGGCGGGACGGTCTCCGTCAGACCTCCTCGTCCTCGCCGTCGAAGCGGTCGAAGGCCGCCTCCGTGCGGGCGCGGAACAACGCGGTCCCGCGATCGTCGCGGAGGATGATCTCGTCGTGCGCGTACCAGCGTGAGCCCGGCTGCTGGCTGATCGGGTACTCCGGGAACGGCAGGCGCCGGAAGGCGGCGGCGATGTCCTCGGGCAGGTCGGTGCCGTCGGGGGTCACCCATCCCATCAGGTCCTCATCGGCGCACAGGGCCTCGGACAGGACGATCTCGACGAACGCGACGCTGACCCGGCCCAGCCACGTGGCCCAGTCGTCGGCGGCGGGCCGGACGAGGTCGGCGCGTACGACGACCGGCGGGTCCTCCTGGTCGAGGTCCGTGACGCGTATGCCCCAGTAGGCGCAGGACTGGTTCTCGACGCGGAAGACCAGCACGCCGCGGTCCTCGTCCACGTAGAGGTCCTGCGGGGCGAGCAGGGAGTCGTGATTGTCAGTCAGGTCCTTGCGGTGTCCGAGCAGTTGGTAGGCATCGCGCAGCGTCGCGGGCAGGGGCAGGCCGAGCCGGGCCTGTGCCGCGTCGAGATCGGCGGGGGCGTAGCCGTCGGCCTCGGTGAGGGGGCGTTGGCTCCAGTCGCGGGCGAAGGCGCGGATGAAACGCCATGCCGCCTGCCTGTCGGGCTGCTCGCCGACGGCCGTGGCGAGTGCGTCGAGGTCGAGCATGAGGTTCGGGGGCTGTGGCTCCTGGGTCATGCGTGCGACTGTAGGCGCCGCCACTGACAAGGTTCCGCGCCCTCCTTCCCGTATTCCCCGTACCTTCCGGCGGCCACGGTCTCGGCACACTGGGCGCATGAGCGATCACCGTCAGGCACCGCCGGATCACCTCGTCATCAATGTGCAGCGCCGGGACGACCCGGTGTCCCTGGTCACCGAGGCGGACGCGTTCGCCGCGTCCCGGACGTACGGGAAGATCGTGGTCCGGGGGCCGCTCTTCGGCATTGCCGAGCAGCGCCGCGGGGAGCGGCCGCGGTGGCGGCTGCTGACCACATGGACACCGGGTATCCGCAGGATGCCCGCGACGAGCTGAACTCCTATCTCTGGTTCAAGGCCAAGGACGAAGCGAAAGATCCCCGTGAGCGGCGCGTCCTGCTGGACGCGATGGCCCGGCTGGAGACCGAGCCGCTGAATGAACTGACCGTGGGGGACACGTGCTACCGCGTCGTGCGCGCCGACGAGTTCGCCCGGACCGGCGAGGGGCGCCTGGAGCCGCCCAGGCCCACGGACGTCGACCCGGAGGGCTGGGGCGCCCTGCCCCGCGAGCCCTCGACCACCAAGGGCTTCGTCATCGACCACGCGGCGGCGGTGGGGCTGAAGGAGGGCCTCGACCGGATGGGGCTGGTGCCGGTCTCGTACACCTCGGAGCGCTTCCCGCCCGATGTACTGGCGGATTCACAACGGGCGTTGCGGACCCATCCGGGCCTGGTGCTGCTGCCGGTCGTCTTCCGGGTGATGGAACGTAAGGAGAAGTCCTGGTCGATGGAGTCGAGTCAGCACCCCACCCCGCAGGGCGCGCGGGCTTCACTGGTCCACCATCTGACGACGATGCTGCCGCTGACCGGGGAGATCGACGAGCCGGAGGCCGCCGTGTACGCGCGGGCGGCGGAGGCGTTCACACGGCGGGTGCGGCCAAACGAGCTGAGCGCACGGGGGCGTTGCTTCGAGATCGCGCGGATCGAGCGGATGATGCGCGTCGGCCCCGCCGGCCCCGAAGGTCCACGGCGCTCGGACATCGACGACCAAGGACCCACGAAGATCCATCCCACGATGGACGAGTGGGGCAACGTCGACCACAGCGAATGAGCGGGTGAGCAGCAGCGGGGCCCGGACGGGGTGCCGTCCGGGCCCTGCTGTCGGGCGTCGTCAGTTCTCGGTGACGGTGACCTTCTCGTCGTTCTTGAGCTGCTCCACCAACTGCTTGACCTTGGTCTTGTCCCAGACCAGGTTGCCGCCGGTGGATCCCGAGATCGGCATGTTCATCGACTTGCCGTCGCCGCCCGTGACGTCCTTCATGGCGAAGAACATCTGACTCAGGGACCAGAGCGACATGTCCTTGTCCACGACCAGGGTGTCCAGGCCGGCGCCCATCGTCGGGTACAGCTTGAACGGGTTGAGGATCGTGGCGGGCGTCGCCGTCTGGCTCGCCAGCGCCGCGAGGAACTTCTGCTGGTTCTTCGTCCGGTCCAGGTCGCTGCTGAAGGCGTGCCGGGTCCGGACGAAGGCCAGCGACTGCTCGCCGTTCAGCGTCTGCTTGCCCGCCTGGAAGTCGGCACCGGACCACTTGTCCTTGAACGCCTTGGGGATGTCCAGCTCCACGCCGCCGATCGCGTCCACGATCTTGGCGAAGCCGCCGAAGCCGATCTCGCAGTAGTGGTCGATGCGCAGTCCGGTGTTGAACTCGACGGTGCGGACGAGGAGTTCGGGGCCGTCCATGGCGTACGCGGCGTTCAGCTTGGTGAAGCGGCCGCGGCCCGGGTAGAGCTTGCCGGAGTCGGAGCCCTTGAACGAGGGGATCTCGACGTTCGAGTCACGGGGCAGGGAGATCAGCGTCGGCCCGTTGGAGCCGTCGTGCAGGATCATCATCGAGTCGGTCCGCTTGCCCTCGGCGGAGCCCGTGTGGAGCTTCTTCTTGTCCTCGGCCGTCATGCCTTCACGGCTGTCGGAACCGACGATCAGGTAATTGGTGCCGTCGCCGCCACTGGGCCGCTCGATGACCTTGGAGAGGTCCACCTCGCGCTTGAGCTTGGAGTCGGCCCAGAAGTACGTGCCTATGGAGACCCCGAGGACCACGACCACCAGGGTCAGCGCGCCTATCTTGATCCGGCGGCGCCAGTCGGGCGCCGGGCGCCCCTGCGTGTAGCCGCCGTCACCCGGGCCGTCGCCCCGGCCGCCGTAGACCTGGCCCGAGTTGTACCCGCTGTCGTACTGCGGGCCACCGTTGTCGTAGCCGCCCGGCTGCTGCGGGATCGGCCGCTGCCTCGGCGGCGCGGGGCGCTGCTGCTGCGGGGCGGGGCGCCGCTGGACGTGCGGCATCGAGCGGGCGCTCTCCGGTTGCTCACCGGCGCTGCCCTGCCCGTAGCGGTTGCCGCGGCGGTTGTCGTCGGACCATCCCTCGGGCCAATCGTTCATGCGGTCCAGTGTGCAGGCCAGGTGTGCCGGTATTACAGGGGGTGCGGGAAATCGCACCAGGGCTGTTGCGAAGCTGATGCATTGCCGCCGGGCGGAAGCCCCCGCATAAGGTGGACGGTATGACAGATCAGGCCCCGCGCCCGGAGGGCGACATCCCGGGCAAGCCGACCGCCGCTTCCCGGACCACCCTCAGCCACATCATGACCGGCAACGACACCAATCTGCTGGGCACCGTGCACGGTGGCGTGATCATGAAACTGGTCGACGACGCGGCGGGCGCCGTGGCCGGACGGCACTCCGGCGGCCCCGCCGTGACGGCCTCGATGGACGAGATGGTCTTCCTGGAGCCGGTCCGCGTGGGTGATCTCGTTCACGTCCGCGCCCAGGTGAACTGGACCGGCCGCTCCTCGATGGAGGTCGGTGTCCGGGTCATGGCCGAGCGATGGAACGAATCCACCCCCGCCCAACAGGTCGGCAGCGCCTATCTGGTGTTCGCCGCGGTCGACGCGGACGGCAAGCCGCGTCCCGTGCCGCAGGTGATCCCGGAGACGGAGCGCGACAAGCGGCGCTACCAGGAGGCGCAGATCCGGCGCACCCACCGCCTCGCCCGCCGACGCGCGATCCGGGAGCTGCGCGAGAAGCGCGTGGCGGACGGCATCGAGGACTGAGCCCCTGCGGGGCCGGCCGCGGGGACGCGGTCACGGCCCCGGGCGCGCGGTCACGGGCAGGCCACCTGGTCGCCCGTGACCGTGTCGAACTCGCCGCGGTCCGTCTCCTCGGCCCGTACCCGCCGCACCTTCTCGAAGTCCGCGCCCGCCGTCACCCGCATCGTGGCCCCCTGCCCCGGTACCGCCCGCAGCTCGGCCCCGGGCAGCGCGGCCGCCAGTGACTTCGCGGACCGGTCCCAGCGCGGGTCGTAGCTGATCAGGGTGTGCTTGAGACCGCGCAGCTCCCCATTGAGCGGGGCGCGCGTGGTGTCGAAGCCGGTGGCGCGCAGCCCGTCGTCGACCGTCCTGCCGAGGCCGTCCTTCGGGGTCCCGTTGTAGACCTGGACCCGGACCTGCCGGGGGGCGACGTCGACCTTCTCCGCCTCCGGCTGTCCGGGCCGCGCGGGGGCGAGCGGCTTGTCCTCGCGCAGCGCCCGGAAGAGCTTCTCCGACTTCGCCTCGTCCCATTTGACCGTCGAGCCGATGCCCTTGACCGGGTAGGAGACGCTCCCCATCGGTACGGAGGCGAACTCGGACGAGGCCGGGGAGAAGCCGCGCATCGCCTGCCCGAGCTCCAGCATCTGCTCCGTACCGAACCCCTTGTCGGCCCGGACCGAGCTCAGCATCGTCGAGGCGACGTCCCGGAACTTCACCGGGTTCAGCAGCACACCGTTGCTGGTCGCCCGCGCGATCAGCGAAGCGAGGAACTTCTGCTGGCGCTGCATCCGGCCCAGGTCGGCGGCCCCGTCGATGTGCCGGGAGCGTACGTACTGGAGGGCCTGCCCGCCGTCCAGCTCATGGGTGCCCGGGGCGAGGTCGAGACCGGTGTACGAGTCCTTCAGCGGCCGGGTGGTGCAGATCTTCACGCCGCCCAGGGTGTCCACCGTCTTCATGAAGCTGGTGAAGTCGACCTCCAGATAGTGGTCGACCTTGACGCCCGTCATGTGCTCGACGGTCCGCACGGTCAGATTCGGCCCGCCCTCGGCATAGGCCGCGTTCAGTTTCAGCGGGTGCGCGGGGTGCTGCTCACCGGTGTTGTGGTCGGTGTGCTCGGGGATCTCGGCGTAGCTGTCGCGGGGCAGCGAGACGATGCTCGCGCGTTCCCTGTCCGCCGACAGGTGCACCAGCATGATCGTGTCGGTGCAGTGGCAGGGCGCACCGCCCAGCCGGTACTTCTCCTTCTCCTCCGGGGTGATCCGGTCGCGGCCGTCGGTGCCCACGAGCAGCAGGTTCATGCCAGTACCGGCGCGTGGCCGGTTCTTCATGTCCTTGAACGGATCGATCCTGTCGATCCCGGTCTCCAGATTGGTGACCACCGCATGACCGACCCCGCCGGCCCCCAGCACCAGCACGGAAAGACCGGTCACCATCCGCATGCCCCAGCGTGGCCGCTCGTCCTGCTTTCTGGACCTGCGCCGGGGCGGAACCGGGTGGGAACGCGACGGACCGGGGGAACGGTGAGGTGTGGGCACGGGGGAGACCTCCGCGGTGCGAGGGGACCGTTCGCACAGTAGGTCCATATGATCAACGGCCCGGTGCGCGACCCGGCGGGGCGCGCCGGTGTCCCCCATTCGCGGTAACGTGGCGGCCGAATAACGCCGCCCGGTGGGGTGCGAACCCCCGGCGCCACCCGAGGACCACCCGAGGACCACCATGCCTGCCGCGCAGTACCCCGCCGTCTCCGTGATCATGCCGGTGCTCGACGAGGAACGTCACCTCAGGAACTCCGTCCGGCACATCCTGGAGCAGGAGTACGCGGGTGAGATGGAGGTGGTCATCGCGCTCGGCCCCTCCACGGACCGCACCGACGAGATCGCTGCTGAGCTGGTGCGCGAGGATTCCCGCGTCCACACCGTCCCCAATCCGACCGGCCGCACCCCGGCCGCCCTCAACGCCGCGATCAAGGCATCCCGCCACCCGATAGTGGTGCGGGTCGACGGCCACGGCATGCTCTCGCCGAACTACATCGCGACCGCCGTCCGCCTCCTGGAGGAGACCGGCGCGCAGAACGTGGGCGGCATCATGCACGCCGAGGGCGAGAACGCCTGGGAGGACGCCGTCGCAGCCGCCATGACGTCGAGGATCGGCGTCGGCAACGCGGCCTTCCACACCGGGGGCCAGGCGGGCCCTGCGGAGACCGTCTACCTCGGCGTCTTCCGCCGCGAGGCGCTGGAGAAGGCGGACGGCTACAACGTGGAGTTCATCCGGGCCCAGGACTGGGAGCTGAACTTCCGCATCCGTGAGGCCGGCGGCCTGATCTGGTTCTCGCCCGAGCTGAAGGTGCAGTACCGTCCGCGCCCCTCCGTGCGGGCGCTGGCCAAGCAGTACAAGGACTACGGCCGCTGGCGCCACGTCGTCGCCCGCTACCACTCCGGCTCGATCAACCTGCGCTACCTGGCGCCGCCCACCGCCGTCTGCGCGATCGCGGCGGGCATCGTGGTCGGCGCGGCGGTCACCCCGTGGGCGTTCGTCGTCCCCGCCGGGTACGTCGCGGCGATCGTCGCCGGGTCCGTACCGGCGGGCAAGGGCCTGTCGCTGAAGGCGCGGGCACAGATCCCGGTGGCCCTCGCGACCATGCACATGTCGTGGGGGTACGGCTTCCTGACCAGCCCCCGCTCGCTCGCGAAGAAGGTCATCGCCAGCCGCCGGCCGGCCGTCACCGTGTGACACCCGGACGCACCGCGGGGGCCTTCCGATGTGCCGGAAGGCCCCTGCGGTGCGTTGTGCGCGGCGCGCTACCAGCCGAAGCCGGGCTGGATGTCCATGCACGCCGTCTTGTCGTCGCCGTTGAGCGCCCGTGCGCTGTCCGGGGTCTTCTCCTTCGCGGCGGGCGCGTGGTAGTCCCCGTCCTCGCGCCAGTCGGCCCCGACGGTCAGCGTGATGCCGGAGACGTCGGTCGACTTCTTCACCGCCGTCAGCGGGATGCCGAGCGCCTTGGCGACCGCCTGGGCGTTGCCCTCCATGTCCACGGTGGGGAAGAGGATCCCGGTCCGCTTCGCCGGCTCGGTGTTCTGCGAGTCGATCGTGGTCTGGCTGTAGCCCTTCCCGGCCAGCAGGTCCTTGACCGCCGTCGCCCGGCCCTTGACCGGATAGTCGACTTCGGTACGCGTTCCGTTGCGGACGGTCACCGGGATCTCGGCGGGGGACGCGGTGGGCTTCTTGGCGGCGGCCGGTTTCTTGCGCTTGGACGCCTTGCCGTCGAGCGGGACATCGTCACGGACCATCTGGAAGAGCTGGTCGGCGTCGCCGGGCTTGGGGAGGACCCGCTCCTTGAGCGTGCCCGTTCCGTAGACGTTCGGCATCGTCGTCATGGTGATGCGCTCGGTGGGAGCCTTCTTGAGCTCCTCCGCGAGGTCGTAGAGCTTCTTGACCGTGTCGAGACCCTTGTCGACCGTCAGCGCGTTCGTCGCCGCCTCGGCGAGATCCATCAGCTTGCCCGGGTCGGTGAGCTTGGTGCCCTTGCGCAGCTCGCGGACCATCGAGTTCATGTACATGTGCTGGGCGTGGGTACGGCCGAGGTCGGTGCCGTCCTCGAAGCCGTAGCGGGTGCGCAGCCACTGGAGGGCCTGCTTGCCCTTGATCTTCGTGGTGCCCTTCTCCAGCTTCAGCCCGGAGCCCTTGCCCTGGCTGGTGTGCGAGTAGACGTTGCCCTTGACGCAGACCGGGACACCGCCGATCGCGTCGGCCATCGAGATCACACCGGAGAAGTCGATCATCATGAAGTGGTCGATGGTGATGCCGGTGAGTTCGTACCAGGTGGCCACAGAGCAACCGGGACCACCGCGGCCGAGCGTCGCGTTGGTCATCGCCAGACCGGTGGTCGCGGGGTAGACCTTCTTCGTCTCCGGGTCGGTGCACTTCGGGATCTTCAGCATCGTGTCGCGCGGCATGCTGATCACCGACATGTTGGTGCGGTCGGCGGACAGGTGGAGCAGCATCTGTACGTCGGCCAGGGGTGGCGCCCCGAAGGTGTCCTTGGCCCCGCCGAGCTTCTGGTTCTCCTTGGAGTCCCGCGCGTCCGAGCCGATGAGCAGGATGTTCAGCGGGGTCTGACCGGCGGCGTTGGCCTTGTGGTCGGCCATCTTCTTGTCGCCGAGGGTCAGATCGGCCTTCTTGATATTGCCGTTGAGGTGCTCGTAGTAGAGGTAACCGGCGCCCGCGCCGCCGATTATGAGCAGCGCGAGAACCGACGCGCCCCAGCGCAGCACCCGGCGTTTGCCCTTCTTGCCGTGCCGCTTCGGGCCACCGCGCCGGTGCCCGCTCTCCGCCGGGGCGGTTTGCCGCCTGCCGGCGCCGGAGCCAGTGCTCCTCTCCGGCCCCTCCTCGTGGGGACTGTCGTCCCCGCCGAGTCGACCGGCCTGCCGGACGCGTGGCCGCGTCCCCTCCCCGGGCGTACCGCTCCGTGCCACCAGGACCCCCCTGCTGCTCAGACTCGTGGTTCCGCGCAGTGACCCGGTGTCACTTGGCGCACTCTGCCTTGTCGGCGTTTGCTTGCTGAATGTCGGCCGGCACTTTCGCCGGTCCGGTGATGGGTGTGCCCGCGCCCTTGAAGTCGTCCCCCAGCGTCAGCACCATCGCCTGGAGCCCTTCGGCGTCCGTGGTGCCCTGCTTCAATGCCGAGCCGGGCAGGCCCATCATGGCGGCCAGGGCGCGGGCCTGGTCCGCCTGGTTCGGCGCGTACTCCAGCGTCGTCGTCCTGACCTTCGCCGGGGCGTTCGCCTTGTTCGTGGACTTGAGCACGCCCTTGTCGTTCTGCAGCCAGACCACCGTCGTCTGCGCGGCGCCGGGGACCTTGCCGCCGTTGTACACATCGACGCGTACGTCGCCCGCGGCCGCCTTGGGGCCCTTGAGGAGCGCGTCCTGCTTGCTCTTCGCGGCCTTCTTCTTCGACTTCACCTCGGTCAGCGAGGTGTCGTCGCGCATCATCGCGAACAGCGGGTCGGCCTTGGGCGGGTTCAGCACGACCGTGACCGGTGTCTTCTCGGCCGGGTTGTCGAGCACCGGCACCGTGGTGAAGGTGATGTTCTTGGTGTTGACCTTGCTGAGCTCCTGGGCCAGCGAGGCCAGCTTCTTACCCGTGCCGATGCCGGTGTCGACGGTAAGTGCCTTGGTCGCCGCGTCCGCCAGTTTGTAGAGCTTGGTCGGGCTGGTCAGGGTGGAGTCGGACTGCATCTGCCGGATCATCGAGGCGATGAACTGCTGCTGGACCTTGATGCGGTCCAGATCGCCATGGTTGCCGAAGCTGTGCCGGGTCCGTACGAACGCCAGGGCGTCCTCGCCCTGGATGCGGTGCTCGCCCTCCGGCAGGTCCAGGTGCGAGTCCGGGTCCTTGACCGGCTTGGCCAGGCAGATCTTGACCCCGCCGACCGCCGTGGACAGCTCCTTCACCGCGTTGAAGTCGACCATCATGAAGTGGTCGACCTTCAGGCCGGTGATCTTCTTGACCGTCTCCATGGTGCAGCCGGCGTTACGGCCCTCCTGGCCGAGGCTCTGGTTGAAGCGGACCCCCTGCGTGCCCCGGATGACCTTCTCCGAGCCGTCCGGCTGCTTGGCCCGGCACTCCGGGATGTCGGTGATCAGGTCGCGGGGGATGCTGAGCGCCGTCGCGTTGGTGCGGTCCTCGGAGACGTGGAAGAGGATGTTGGTGTCGGCGTGGCCCACGCTGCCCTTGTCGCCGTAGCCCTCGTTGCCCTTGCCGGTGCGCTTGTCGGTGCCGATGATCAGGATGTTGATCGGGGCGTCGTTGTCGAAGACGTTCTTGTTGCCGGCCCCGCCCACGTCGACCGTGTTCAGGTTGCCGTTGAAGTGCTGGTACAGCGCGTACCCGCCCACCGACAGACCGACGAGCAGGAACGCCATCGTGCCGCCCGTCCACAGCAGCGCCTTCTTGCGGCGGGCCTTGGGGGCCTTGCGGCTGCGGCGTCCCGCCGGACCGGAACTCTCCTGGCCGCGCGCGCCGTTGGCCGAGCGGCGGCTGCGCTGCCCCGGCACCTCGCGCTTCGGTCCCGGCTCCTGGCCCTCGCGGGCCGGATTCCGGCGCTCGCCCCTGCCGTCGCGGGAGGCACTTCTGCGACCGCCGCCACTGTCCCGGGCCGGTCCTCTGCTATTGGGAACACGCGGGCCGGAAGTACGGGAAGACTCTCCCGAATCCCCTCCGGAATGATTCAGTCGCAGTTCGTAATCACCGGTGTGCGGGTTGAGTACCCACTGGTCTGCGGGGTCGATTCCGTCCGCCCGCCCACGGCTTTGCGCATCCACGGTTGCTTGAGTCCTCCGTCGGTGCCACGCGAGGCGCCTCCCCCGATCAGGCGCTCGATCTTTCGCTCCAGAAGTGCGCGGCCAGGAGGCCGGCAGCACCGGATCGCGTCACACTATCGGCCCAGTTCGACGTCGAGCGACGTGCGTGACAAATTCCACGGTCCTTACAACTGGTCATACTGCTCATTACACGCCGATCACCGGCTTCTGTTTGGGAATTGCTTTACTGCTTGCACAGGTCCGCCGCCGCGTTGTTGCCCGAATAAGTCGGTGTGGGAGTGGGGCCGGAAGCATCCGGGGTATCGGTCGCGGCATTGTTTTTCCCGTTGTTCTTCTCGTCGTCATGCCCCAGCCGGTCCGCCGGGACCACGGCGACCGGATCGTCGTCGCGCAGCCGCTTGAAGAGCCGGTCCGCGTCGGGCTGTACGAGTTCGTCCCGGTTCCGGTTGGCTGTGTACGGCTGCCGGGGCACCGTCAGGAACTGCACCTTGTCGGTCGGTACGTCGCGCATGCCGCGCACCAGCTCGTACAGGTCCTTGAGGCTGTCCAGCCCGGGATCGGTGGTCAGCGCCTTGGTGGCCGCGTCCAGCACCGGGTAGAGGCGGGTCGGGTTGAGCAGGACGCCGTCGCTCTGCACCTTGTTCACCAGCGCGCCCAGGAACTGCTGCTGGCGGTCCATCCGTTCGGTGTCGCTGCCGTTGCCGATCGACTTCCGGGCCCGTACGTACCCCAGGGCCTGCTCGCCGTCGAGCGTCTGGCGCCCGGCGGGGAGCTTCAGATGGGCGTCGGTGTCGTCGACCGGCTTCTTCAGACAGACCTCGACCCCGTCCACGGCGTCGACCATGTCCTTGAAGCCGTTGAAGTCGACGACCATGTAGTGGTCGATCCGGACGCCGGTCATCTTCTCGACCGTACGGATCGTGCAGGCCGTGCCACCGAACTCGAAGGCCCAGTTGAACTGGGCGAATTGCTTCTTGGTGGCCGTGCCGTCCGCCCTGTGGCAGACCGGGATCTGCACCATCAGATCGCGCGGCAGGGACATCGCGGTGGCGCTCTTCCGGTCCGCCGAGAGGTGGAGCAGGATCGTGGTGTCCGATCGCTGGCTGCCGCCGTCGTCACGGCCGTACTTGCGGTTGTCGCCGGCCCGGCTGTCCGAGCCGATGAGCAGGATGTTCTCCGCGTCGTGCACCACGGAGGCGGGCCGCTCCCGCTCGTACACCTTGAGTTCGGCGGCGGCGGAGGTGTCGGTCCTGATGTTGCCGTCGAGCTTCCTGTACAGCCACCAGCCGACGCCCGCCGCGACCAGGACGACGAATGAGGCGCCGAGCGCGGTCCAGCGCAGCCAGTGGTGTCGGCGACAGGCCGCGGCTGCCGGGGCGGAGCCGGGTCCGTCCCCGGACCGCGACCCGTCCCCGCCCGCCGCCGGGGCGTCGGAGTCGTCCGGCGGGCCCGCGCTTTCGCTCACGTCTGCGTCCATCCTTCACGTTCGGCGGCGCGTCGGGCCGCCGGTCGCAGAAGTAGACGGCTGAACCTCACGCTTGGTTGTGTCTCCGGTGGTCCGTACCGCCGATCATGTACCGGAGTTGACGCCCAGCAGTGAGGACTCGGCCCGGCTTGGGCCGGACGAGTGGTCCTCAGCGTGCTTGTCATGCCGTGCTGTTGGTGACCCGCTCACTCTCGACGCGCTTCGCCAGTCCCTCTTCGCCCAGCTGGTCCAGGTGCCGGCACAGGACCACGGAGCCCCCGGCGGCCAGCGGCGCGAACAGCCCCGCAGCCAGTCCCTCCCAGGTGTCGTACGAACGCCCCGTGAGCAGCCGCGATCCGGCCGTCAGACCGAGTGCGCCCGCATCCTCGCGGGCCCGTGCCACCAGTTGCGCCGACGTCAGCTCGACGCCGTCCACCGCCAGTGCGGGGGCGTCCGGGTCCACGGGTGCGAAGGGTGCGAACCGGTCGCCCTGGCTCGGCACCTCCACCGCGTAGTCCGTGAAACCCTCGGGCGTCCGCGGGAACCTGCCGCCCAGCGGGCGCAGCGCCAGGGCGACCCGCTCGCCGCGGCAGGCCCGGGCGGCCTCCAGCGTGTCCGGGCCGCTGACCACGAGGTCGGCGGCGGCCGGGTCGCCCTGCACATCGGCGATCACGCCGACCGAGGAGCAGGCGAGCAGCCAGACCGCGGACTGCCAGTGCGCGGGCAGCAGCAGTGCCAGCCGGTCGCCGGGCTCGGCGGCGAGATCGCCCTGGAGGAGATTGGCGGTCTTGGCCACCCAATTGGCGAAGGTGGCCACCGACAGTTCGACGCGTTCTCCGGTGGCGTCATCGTAGAAAGTGACCAAGGGACGGGCCGGGTCCGTGGCGAGCGCGGAACGCAGCAGGTCGGCAGGGGTTCGGTCGGTGGCGTTCATCCGCGCAAGATTACGCGGCGGCGGCGGGCCCGACGGGACGGAGGAGCGGCCGCTGCACCGGATCGGCAGACGGACCGTCAATTGCACGGATCCGTCCGGGTGGCCGGAGTTGCATGTGTATGCCCAGGATTATTCGCATGCGCGCCTTCATTGCATCCTCGATCGGTGTCACCTGCGCGGCCGTACTCGCACTGCCGCTGGCCGTGCCCGCGGTCGCCGCCCCCGACACCAGCCCTGTCCCCACCGAGTCCGTCGAGTCCGCCGAGCCCGCCGACATGCCGGGCTCGACGCAGTCCCTGCCGATGCGGACCCTGTCACCGTCGTCCGACCGGTCCACCGGCGAACCCACCAGCGCGGCCGCCCCCGAGCAGGGGCTGCCGGAACGAGAGGTCCACCCCTTCTCCATGGTCGGCGTCGTCTGGGACGACGCGAACACCGAACTCCACGGCACCGTCCAGGTCCGCACCCGCGCGACCGGCACCGGCGACTGGTCCGACTGGCAGGACCTGGAGACGCACAACGCCGAGCACTCCGCCGATCCCGGCACCGCCGAGCGCGACTCCGGGACCGTACGGGGCTCCACCGCCCCGCTCTGGGTCGGTGACTCGGACGCCGTCGCGGTCCGGGTGCGCCCCGAGGCCCCGGACCCGCAGGACCGGACCGGCTCCGCCGTACCGCTGCCCGGCGGGCTGCGCCTCGAACTCGTCGACCCCGGCAAGGACCCGCAGGAGTCCCCCGTGACCGGCGACGGGACCGAGGCGGGCGACGAGACCGAGACGGGCACGGGCACCGAACTCGCGACCGACACGGGAACAGCGACCGGCACCGGAACAGCGACCGGCACCGGAACCGGTGCGGGCACGGGCACCCAGGCCACGGCGGGCGCCCAGGCCCCCGCAGCGGACGGACGCACCGCGGCCCTCTCCCCGAGCGTGCTCCCCGCCCTGAGCAAGACACAGTCCGAGGCACAGGGCGAGGCACAGGCCGGTCTCGCCCCCGGCGCCCAGCCGTACATCGGTCCCCGTCCGCGCATCATCACCCGCAAGGGCTGGGGCGCCGACGAGAAGCTCAGGGAACGCAAATTCGTCTACACCAGCACGGTCAAGGCCGCCTTCATCCACCACAGCGCCTCCGGCAACAACTACAAGTGCTCCCAGGCGTCCTCGGTCCTGCGCGGCATCTACCGCTACCACGTCAAGAGCAGCGGCTGGCGTGACATCGGCTACAACTTCGCCGTCGACAAGTGCGGAAACATCTACGAGGGAAGGGCGGGAGGCGTCACCAGGGCCGTCCTGGGAGCACACACGCTCGGCTTCAACACCAACAGCATGGGCATCGCGGTGCTCGGCACCTTCACCAAGTCGAACCCGCCCGCCGCCGCGGTGAACGCCGTCGCGAAGCTCACCGCCTGGAAGCTCGGCCTGTTCGGCGCCGACCCGCGCGGCAAGGTCACCCTCGTCTCGGGCGGCAGCAACAAGTACAAGAAGGGCAGGAAGGTCAAACTCAACGTCATCTCCGGTCACCGGGACGGCTTCGTAACCGAATGCCCCGGAGCGCGTCTCTACAAGAAGCTCGGCTCGGCCCGGACCAGCTCCGCCAAGCTCCAGGGCCGCTGAACGGGACAGGGCCGCTGAACGGGACAGGGAGGCTGCTGCGGACCGCTGCGGACCGCTGCGGGCCGCTGACCGGGGACGACCGAACCGGTCTGCATACACTGGCCAGCCGAAACCAGGCCAGGCCCCAGCAGGAAGCAGAGTCAGTGCTGTGACAGAGGCAAAAGAAGCGATCCTCCTGGTGGGTGGGAAGGGGACCCGGCTGCGCCCGCTCACGGTGCACACGCCCAAGCCCATGGTTCCGGCAGCGGGCGTTCCGTTCCTCACCCACCAGCTGGCGCGCGCCCGGGCCGCCGGGGTCGAGCACATCGTGCTCGCGACGTCGTACCTGGCAGAGGTCTTCGAACCGTACTTCGGCGACGGCTCGTCGCTCGGCCTGCACATCGAGTACGTCACCGAACGCGAACCGCTCGGCACCGGCGGGGCGATACGCAACGTCGCGTCCCGGCTGACCGCGGGCCCGGACGACCCGGTGCTCATCTTCAACGGTGACATCCTCACCGGCCTGGACATCCGGGCCCTGACCGCCTCGCACACCGACTCCGGAGCGGACGTCTCCCTCCACCTCACCCGCGTCGACGACCCGCGCGCCTTCGGCCTCGTACCGACGGACGGCAGTGGCAGGGTCACCGCGTTCCTGGAGAAGCCCGAGACGCCCGAGGAGATCGTCACCGACCAGATCAACGCCGGGGCGTACATCTTCCGCCGCTCGGTCATCGACACCATCCCGGCCGGCCGCCCGGTCTCCGTCGAGCGCGAGACCTTCCCCGGACTGCTCGCCTCCGGCGCGCACCTCCAGGGCATGGTCGACTCCACGTACTGGCTGGACCTCGGCACCCCGCAGGCCTTCGTACGCGGCTCCGCCGACCTGGTCCTGGGCCGCGCCCCTTCCCCGGCCGTCCCCGGCAGGTGCGGCGAGGCGCTCGTGCTGCCGACGGCCTCCGTCGCCGACGGTGCCAAGATCAGCGGCGGTACGGTGGTCTCGGAGGGCGCCCTGGTCGGCGAGGGGGCCCGGATCGACGGCTCCGCGATACTGGCCGGCGCGGTCGTCGGACCAGGAGCCGTGATCAAGGACTCCCTGGTCGGAGCCGGTGCCCGGATCGGCAGCCGTACGGTGCTCACGGGCGCGGTGATCGGGGATGGTGCCCGGGTCGGCGCCGACAACGAACTGCGCGACGGCATCCGCGTCTGGTGCGGGGCGGTCCTCCCGGACGCGGCGGTGCGCTTCTCCTCCGACGAATAGGGCCGGCTCCGACAGGCAGCCGGACACCGGGCCCCTCCGGCGAACAGGGGCCGGTTCCGACGGGGCGACCGGGCACCGGGTCCCGCCGGCGAACAGGGGCCGGTTCCGACGGGCAGCCGGGCACCGGCCGCAGCGCTTACGCTCGACAGGCACCCCGACGACCACGACCGAGGACCTCACCGTGGCAGGACGATTCGCCCCCCGCAGTACCCCTCGCGCGGCCGTCCCGCGCCAGGCGGCGGCCCCGGCGGCGGACGCGCTGACCCGTGAGTGGACCCCGCCCGGACCGTTCGACCTGCGCCTGGTCGTCGGCCCGCTGCGCCGAGGTCCCGCCGACCCCACGTACCGGATGACCGGGGACGGCACGGCCTGGCGGGCCAGCCGCACACCCGCGGGCCCCGGCACCCTCCGGCTCGCCGCCCGGGGCGGCCGGATCGAGGCGGCGGCCTGGGGCCCCGGCGCACCGTGGCTGCTGGACCGGCTCCCGACACTGCTCGGCGCGACGGACGACCCGGACGCCTTCCGCCCGCGCCACCGCCTGCTCGCCCTGACCCGGCACCGCCGCCCCGGCCTGCGCCTGCTGCGCACCGGCCTGGTCATGGAGTCCCTGATCCCGTCGATCCTGGAACAGAAGGTCACCACGGACGAGGCCTACCGCGCCTGGCGGCTCCTGGTCCGTGACCACGGCACCCCGGCGCCCGGACCCACGGACCACGCCGCGTTCACCGCGCTGGGGCTGCACGTCATGCCGGACGCCCGCACCTGGTCGCTGATCCCGTCCTGGGAATGGCACCGCGCGGGCGTCGACGCCAAACGCTCGGGCACGATCCTGCGCGCGGTACGTGTGGCCCGCCGTCTGGAGGAGGCGGCGGCCATGGAGCTCCCGGAGGCCGTGGCCCGCCTGGAGCTGATCCCCGGCATCGGCCCCTGGACCTCGGCCGAGACGCTCCAGCGCTCGAACGGTGCCGCGGACGCGGTCACGGTCGGCGACCTCCATCTCCCCGGCATCGTCGGCCACGCCCTGGCGGGCAACCGGGACGCCGACGACGAGGAGATGCTCGCCCTGCTCGCCCCGTACGAGGGCCAGCGTCACCGGGCGACCCGCCTCATCCTGCTCTCGGGCCACACCCCGGCCCGCCGTGCCCCGCGCATGACCCGGGGCGACATCGCCCGCCTGTAGAACCCGCGCCCCGCCCCAGCGCCCCCCGGGTGATCCCCGATCGGGCGATCGGGAGGTCACCCGACGGGCTCTCAGCGCACCTCGATGAACCCCTCCGGGTCCCGCCCCGCCCGCGCCGCGGGGTCGGCCGCCGCGTGCCCCACCGCCACCGCACCCAGCGGATCCCAGCTCTCCGGCAGTTCCAGCACCTCGCGCACCACGGAGCGGCAGAACATCGTCGACGACACCCACGCCGAGCCGAGCCGCTCGCCCGCCAGCGCCACCAGGAAGTTCTGGATCCCGGCCCCCGCGGCGACCACGAACATCTCGCGCTCCGCGGTGTCCCGCCGCTTGTCCCCGTAGGTGTGGGAGCCGTCCATCACCAGGCACGGCACCACCAGATACGGCGCCCGGCGCAGTACATCGCCCCGTCGCACCCGCTTGGCGACCGACTCCTCGCTCTTCCCGTCCCGGCGCAGGTCCGCGATCCAGGCGTCCCGCATCGCGTCGAGCAGCCGGGTCCGCGACTCCTCGGACTCCAGCAGGACGAACCGCCACGGCGTCGTGTGATGCGGCGCGGGCGCGGTCACCGCCGCGGCCACGGCCCGCCGCACCGCTCCCGGGTCCACCGGATCGTCGGTGAACTCGCGGACCGTACGCCGCTGGGTCACCGCCTCCCGTACCGCCTCCGACGTACCGAGCCGGAACATATCGTCGGCCGCGACCCGCACCATCGCGCGGGCACCACCGGCATCGGCGGGGTCCACGACATGACCGAGCCCCCGCACCACCGCGACGGGCAGCCCGTCGGCCTTGCCCTTGACCAGATCACCGGCCGAGGCCAGCTCGTCGGCGGTGGCGACCACGGTGGCGCTCAACGGGTTTCCGTACGCGTCGGTTCCGCCGCGCAGATCGTCCAGCACCCGGACCCCGGCCGCCCCGATCGCCACATCGGTCAGCCCGTTGCGCCAGGGGCGCCCGAAGGTGTCCGTGACGACGACCCCGACCTCGACGCCGAGCTCGTCCCGCAGCCCGTCACGGATCGCCCGCGCCGAGGCGTCGGCGTCCTCGGGCAGCAACAACACCGTCCCGGCGGGCGTGTTCGAGGCGTCGACCCCGGCCGCGGCCATGACCAGACCCTGCCGGTTCTCGACGATCCGCAGCGTGCCGCGACGCGCCACCACCCGTACCGTCTCGGCGTCGATCGCCGCCTCGCGGTCGGTGGCCTCGACGATCCGGCCCTCCGCCTTGGAGACTATCTTCGAGGTGACCAGCAGGACATCGCCGTCTACCAGCCCCGGGCCGGTCGCGGCGATCAGCTTCGCCAGGTCGTCCCCGGCCCGCACCTCGGGCATCCCGGGCAGCGCCCAGACCCGGTACGAGGGCGCCTCGCCGGCGCTCACGCCCGTACCTCCTCGGCCAGCGCCAGGGCCTGCCGGGCCATCTCGGCCGTCGCGTCGGCATCGGTCATCATCAGGGGCACGGAACGGCAGCGGATGCCCGCGGCCTCCACCTCGTCGACCGCCCCGGCGTCCACCGTGTCGACGAGCCAGCCGTCGAGCAGTCCGGAGCCGTAGTGCGTGGCCACGGCCGACGCCGTCGACTCGACGCCCACCGCGGCGAGCACCTTGTCCGCCATGCCGCGCACGGGCGCGTCGCCGACGATGGGGGAGAGGCCGACGACCGGCACCCCGGCCTCGGCGATCGCCTCGCGGATCCCGGGCACGGCGAGGATCGTCCCCACCGACACGACGGGATTGGACGGCGGGAAGAGGATCACGTCCGCCTGGGCGATGGCCTCCAGCACTCCCGGAGCCGGCTTGGCGTGCTCGGCACCGACCGGCACGATCGCCTGCGCCTCGACCGAGGCACGCAGCTTCACCCAGTACTCCTGGAAGTGGATCGCCCTGCGCTCGCCGTCCATGTCGACCGCGACATGGGTCTCGACCCGGTCGTCGGACATCGGCAGCAGCCGGACCCCCGGCTTCCAGCGTGCGCAGAGCGCCTCGGTGACGGCGCTCAGCGGGTAGCCCGCGCCCAGCATCTGCGTGCGGACGATGTGCGTCGCGAAGTCACGGTCGCCGAGCCCGAACCACTCCGGCCCCACGCCGTACGCCGCGAGCTCCTCCTTGACGTGGAAGCTCTCGTCCGTACGCCCCCAGCCCTGCTCCTCGTTGATGCCACCGCCGAGGGTGTACATCACGGTGTCGAGGTCGGGGCAGACCTTCAGCCCGAACAGATGGATGTCGTCACCGGTGTTGCCGATCACCGTGATGTCCGCGTCGGGCGCGGCCTGCTTGAGGCCACGCAGAAAACGAGCACCACCGATACCGCCGGCCAGAACCACAATGCGCATGCAGACAGTCTGTCAGGCGAAGCCTGATCCGTTGCCGGGGTGGTGGCGGGCGACGGGCGGGCTGTCGGGCGGAGCCTGATCCTTGTGGGGGCGGTGGCGGGCGACGGGCGGGCTGTCAGGCGGGTACGACATCCACGGCTGACGGGGCGCACTGGGCCGTGTGCATCGGCATCTCGGTCAGACCCGGGTAGTAGATGTGCAGACTGACGGCCGGTTCGAGGGAGCCGTTGACCACTTCGTGCGCATAGCCGGGCGCGAAGACCCGCTGCGCGCCGGAGTCCAGCGTCCGGGTGGCGCGTTCGGTGCGCTCGGTCAACCGGCCCTCCAGAACGGTCAGTACGCCGGAGGACGGACCGTGGTCGTGGAGCCCGCTGCCCTGGCCGGGCACCCAGCTGAGCAGCCAGACCTCGTAGCCGGGTCCGGTGCGCAGCCGGTGGTACCAGCGGGTGGTGGTGTCGTACCGGACGCGCGGCTCCCACTGCGCGCGGTCGGCCGCGATGGTGCGGGCGAGCCCGACGAATTCGGCCACGGTGGCGGGGTGCTCGCGGGCGGGCTGGAGAAGGCGCTGGACTTCGAGGATGTCGCCGGCGATCTGGAGGTCGCTGTTGCTGTTCATGGATGAGGTGGTTCCTCGGCGTGGGGGTGCGTGTGCGGGGGTGTCACGAAGACCGGAGAGCCTCGGCCGCGCGGAGGAAGAAGCAGGGAAACAAGCCTGCGGAAAGTGCTGCGGAGAGGTTCGGCGAGAGGAGGCGGGTCAGAGCCGGCGCCCTGGGGGCATCAACAGCTGTGACAGCTGGAACAGCAACAGCGGGCCTGGACAGCGGTGCGGAACCCACGGACGTGGGTGGCGTACATCGCGGCGGTCGCTGGCATGCAGTCAAGGAGACCGGCTGAGTCCTGCGCTGTCAACCCGATGCCCGATTTGGTGGCTAATGATTCACCTCATCCGGTTGCCACGAGTGGAGAAAGGTTTATGCGGCTGCCGCGCCGGAGATGTGGCGCACCAGCCGTGCCTCCAAACGCCATTGAGGCACCGTGACCCGAATGTGATCTTGGTCGCTTCGGTGATCGAATCGCAACATCGCGGTTGCCCCGGTCGTCTCACCCAGTGAGAAGCGGGGTCACAGTGAGACCCGTGGCATATGTCAGGTTTTTGGTGATTTGCACACTTTCCGCATACGCTTGGTTCTGCAGGGTGAATACCTGGGCCGATAGCAGATCCTCGCTTGACTGGCCTGGAGCTACACACTTGTAATTTCACTCGTGTCGTTCGGCCGCAATCAGTAACGGCCGCATCACGGGACGCAAGAGACAGACGAGGGGCGCACATGACCGAGCTGTTCCAGCAACTGCTGGTCGAGGACGCGGACGAGGAACTCGGCTGGCAGGAGCGCGCACTGTGCGCCCAGACCGATCCCGAGTCCTTCTTCCCCGAGAAGGGCGGATCCACCCGCGAGGCCAAGAAGGTCTGTCTCGCCTGTGAGGTCCGGTCCGAATGCCTTGAATATGCCCTTTCCAATGATGAGCGCTTCGGCATCTGGGGCGGCCTCTCGGAACGCGAACGGCGCCGTCTGAAGAAGGCCGCCATCTGAGGAAGGCCGCCGTCCGACCGCGGAACACCGCGACAACGGAACGCCTCATCGCCGGAGCACCCGGAAACCCCGGGACCCCGGACCGTCCGACCCGCTCGACCCGCTCGACAATCGAACCCACGGACCACGACCGACCATGGCCCGCCGTCTGCACCCGGCCCGCAGACGACGGGCCATCGCCGTACCCGCCGCGGCTCCACCCCCGTCCGGCCGCGGCCTCGTTCGAGCGCTCGGCGCCATCGCGGTTATCCGTACCGTTAGTGTGGGGCCCCGTCCGAGACTCGCCAACGCCCCGACAGGGCGCGCGTGTACACCGATGCAGCCCCCGGGGTGACGCCCCCCGGACCCGGCCGGAGGGCCCGTACCTCAATGTCCGTGCACAGCCAATCGGCGGCGCCGTACGCGGCCGCCGCCACCCCAGAGTTCCCCCGGCATGTCGTCACCGCCGTGCTCGTCTCCCACGACGGCGCACGCTGGCTGCCCGACGCGCTCGCCGGGCTGCTCGGGCAGGAACGCCCCGTACAGAACATCGTCGCCGCCGACACCGGAAGCGCCGACGACTCCGCGCGGCTGGTCACCGAGGCGCTCGGCGCCGAACAGGTCCTGCACCTCGCGCGCCGTACGAGCTTCGGCACCGCCGTCGACGAGGCGACCCGCACGGCCGGTGTCCTCACCCCCGAGGACCTGCCGTACCTGAAGCGGCCCAGCAGCTGGGACCCCGTCAGCAGGAGCTGGCGCGACGACGCCTACGACCTGCCCGAACTGCCGCACGGCGAACCGGTGCAGTGGCTCTGGCTGCTCCACGACGACTGCGCACCCGAGCCCGACGCGCTCGCCGAACTGCTGCGCGTCGTCGACACCGACCCGCACGCCACGATCGTCGGCCCCAAGCTCCGCGGCTGGTACGACCGCAAGCAGCTGCTGGAGGTCGGTGTCTCCATCGCCAACAGCGGACGCCGCTGGACCGGACTCGACCGCCGCGAGCAGGACCAGGGCCAGCACGACCAGGTCCGTACTGTGCTCTCCGTCTCCACCGCCGGCATGCTGATCCGCCGTGACATCTGGGAGGAGCTCGGCGGGTTCGACCGCAGGCTCCCCCTGATGCGTGACGACGTCGACCTGTGCTGGCGCGCACACGTCGCGGGACACCGGGTCCTCGTCGCCCCCGACGCCGTCCTCAGGCATGCCGAGGCGTCCGCCCGCGAACGCCGCCCGATCGACTGCGCGGGGCGCTCCGTAGCCTCCCCGCACCGCGTCGACAAGGCCGGTGCCGTCTACACGATGCTGGTCAACGCCCGCGCCAAGGCGCTGCCCTGGGTGATGCTCCGGCTCGTCGTCGGCACCCTGCTGCGCACCCTCGCCTATCTCGTCGGCAAGGTGCCCGGCCAGGCACTCGACGAGGTCGCCGGGTTCTTCGGCACCCTGCTGCGCCCCGGCCGGATCCTCTCGGCCCGGCGCAGCCGCGGCAAGGGCGTCGTGGACCAGACCGAACTGCGCGGCCTCTTCCCGCCGCCCGGCGCCACCGTCCGCGCCACCGTGGACCAGGTCGCCGGAAACTTCGGCAGCTCCGACGCCGACGCGGGCGGCTCCCGGCACGGCGCCGTGGAGTCCGGCCCCGGCGGCGACGACGCCGACTTCCTGGAGATCGAGCAGTTCGCGCGGCTCAAGCGGATCGGACGCAAGCCGGGCCCGGTGCTCTTCGCCGTGCTGCTCCTCGTCTCGCTCGTCGCCTGCCGCGGCCTCCTCGGCGGCGGAGCGCTGACCGGCGGCGCGCTGCTGCCCGCACCCGCCGATGTCTCCGACCTGTGGAGCAAGTACGCGGACGGCTGGCACACCGTCGGCACCGGCGGTACACAGACCGCGCCGCCCTACCTCGCCGTGATCTCGGCCCTGTCCGCGCTGTTCCTCGGCTCGACCGGCTTCGCGCTCACGCTCCTGCTGGTCTGCTCGGTCCCGCTCGCCGGACTCACCGCCTACTTCGTCTCCCGGCCGCTGCTCGAATCGAGGCTGCTGCGGGCCTGGGCGAGCGTCGCGTACGCCTTCCTGCCCGCCGCGACCGGCGCCCTGGCGACCGGCCGCCTCGGCACCGCCGTGCTGGCCGTGCTGCTCCCGCTGATCGCCCGCGCCGCCGTCTCCGCGCACGGCATGCGGGCCGCCGGTGACGCCCGTGGCAGCTGGCGCGCCACCTGGGCGTACACCCTGCTCCTCACCTTCGCGATGGCGTTCACGCCGATCGTGTGGCCGCTCGCCGTGGTCCTCGGCATCGGCGTGCTCGTACTGCGCCGCGACGACATCACCGCGTACGGGCTCCGCTTCCTCGCCGCGATCGGCACCCCGCTGCTCGTCCTCGCGCCCTGGTCGCTCTCGCTCCTCACCAGCCCGTCCGGCTTCCTGAAGGAGGCGGGCCTGGACATCGGTACGGGCACGGCCTCCGCGCTCGACCTGCTCGGCATCAGCCCCGGCGGCCCCAAGGCCGCGGGCGGAGTGCTGCTGCTGGGCATCGTGCTCGCCGCGCTGGCCGCGCTGCTGCGCGGGGAGCGGCAGTTCGCGGTACGCACCGCGTGGGCGGTCGCGCTCGTGGCACTGGTCTTCGCCGCGCTGGCCAACGGCTCGGGCTGGGCCGGTCCCGCCACCCTCGTCTACGGCATCGCGCTGATCGCCGCCGCGCTGGTCGGCGCGGACGGCGCCCGGATCCGCGTCGCCGAGCTCAGCTTCGGCTGGCGGCAGCCCGTCGCCGTACTCATCGCCCTCACCGCGGGGCTCGCCCCGGTGCTGGCCGCCGTGGGCTGGATGATCGGCGGCGCGTCGGGCCCGCTGGAGCGCCGCGACCCGGTGCAGGTGCCCGCGTTCGTGGCGGAGGAGAGCACCACCCGCGACCAGCCGCGCACCCTGGTCCTCGGCGGCACCTCGCCCGCCCACGTCTCGTACACCCTGGTACGCGGCTCCGGCGCGCGGCTCGGCGACGCCGAGCTGACCGAGTCGGGCGGCAGCAACAGCCACTTCGACAAGGTCGTCGCCAACCTGGTCGCGGGCTCCGGAGCCGACCAGGGCAGCCAGCTCAGCGGCTTCGCGATCCGTTACGTCCTGGTCCGCGACGGCGCCCCGAAGCAGATGAGCCGGGTCCTCGACGCGACCCCGGGGCTCAGCCGGCTGAGCCAGCTGGACGGCAGCGCGCTGTGGCGGGTCGACCGCCAGGTCGCCCGAGTCATGATCATGCCGTCCGGCACCGACGGGGAACCGCTGCCCGTCGGCTCCCTCCCCGTCGAGGCGCACACCAGGATCCCGGCGGGCGGCTCCGGCCGCGTGCTGCGGATCGCGGACGCCGCCGACCCCGGCTGGCAGGCCACGCTCGACGGCCGGCCGCTGACCCGCAAGACCGTCGACGGCTGGGCCCAGGGCTTCGAACTCCCCGCCGAGGGCGGCACGCTGGACCTCACGTACGACACCCCGCTCACCCACACCGCCTGGATCTGGATGCAGTCGGCGCTGGCCGTCGTCCTGCTGGTCCTCGCCCTGCCCGGCCGCCGCCGGGAGATCGACGACGACCTGCCCGAGGAGCCCGTGACGGTCCCCGCGGAGCCGGTCGCCGGCGAGGGGCGCCGGGCCCGCAGGCTGCGCGCGGCCGCCCAGGCGGAAGCGGAGGGCGAACCGGACGGGGAGGCGCCGGACGCGCCGGGGCAGTACATCCCGTCGCAGCAGGCGGCGGAGTACGACCCCGCCCAGCAGGACCCGGCCCAGCAGATCCCCGTCCAGCAGGACCCGGCCCGGCAGATCCCCGAGCAGCAACCGCGCCAGGACGACGGCCAGGGCGCCTTCGCTCCGCAGGCCGGCGACGGCCAGTACGCGGCAGTGCCGCAGCAGCAGTACGGCGAATGGGACGCGCAGCAGTACCCGGACGCCGGCTACCAGCAGTACCAGGGCGGCCAGTACCAGGGCGGCCAGTACCAGGACGGCCAGTACCAGGACGGCCAGTACGGCACGCAGCAGGACCACCTCGCCGCCGACCCGTACCAGCAGAACGCCTACGACCCGTACGGCTACGCCCAGCAGCAGTACGACCCCCAGGCCCAGCCCCCGTACGCCCCCGAGGCCCACTACGGCGGGCAGGGCCAGTACGAACCGCACAACCCCGACGAGAACCCCGCCCCGGGCCAGAACCCGTGGCCGACCGGTAACGCATCGCGAGGCGAGTCCGAGTGAAGTCCACCAGCCTGTCCCTCATCGCGGGCGCCGTCGCCCTCGCCGCAGTCACCGGCTTCGCCGCGCTCACCGCGCCCGGCGAAGGGGACACGGCAGAGGCGAAGACCGCCGCACGCCTGCCGGTGGAACGGACCAGCCTGCTCTGCCCGGCCCCCGGCCTCTCCGACCTCGCGGAGACGACCTACACCTCCTTCACCCCGGCGGGCGGCGGCAGCGGCGGCGAGGCCGGTACGGCCGAACTGCAGAAGGCCACCTCCACCACGGCCGACGCCGAGAAGAAGGACGAGAAGGGCAAGAAGAAGGACGAGAAGAAGGAAGACCCCAAGAAGCCGGTCGTCTCGCTCAAGGAGCCAGGCAGACCGGCCACCGCCGAGGAGTCCGGCTCCGGCGCCCCCGCACTGGTCGGCACCGCCACCGGCCGGCTGGCCCCCGGCTGGACCACCCAGCAGACCACCGTGGTCGAGGCGGGCGGCTCCCGCGGCCTGCTCGGCGTCAGCTGCACCAGGCCCGGCACGGACTTCTGGTTCCCGGCCGCGAGCACCGCGAAGTCCCGCGAGGACTACGTCCACCTGACCAACCCGGACGACACGGCGGCCGTCGCCGACATCGAGCTGTACGGCCCCGACGGCTCGCTCAAGTCCGATGCCGGCGAGGGCATCAGGGTGCCCGCCCGGTCCGGCGTCCCGGTCCTGATCTCCACGCTCACCAGCGAGGCGACCGAGGACGTGACCGTCCACGTCACCACCCGTGCCGGACGTGTCGGCGCAGCCGTCAGGACCGCGGACGAGAAGACCGGCAGCGACTGGCTGGCCGCGTCCGCCGACCCGACAGGCACCCTGGTGCTCCCCGGTATCCCCGCGGACGCCACCTCGGTCCGTCTCGTGGCCTTCGCGACGGGCGACGACGACGCCGATCTGACGGTGAAACTGATCGGCAAGACCGGCGCGATCTCCCCGGTCGGCAACGAGAGCCTCCACGTCAAGTCCCGGATGACCGCGGGCGCCGATCTGAAGGACATCACCAAGGGCGAGGCCGGCTCGCTGCTGCTGACCCCGGCCCCGGGGAAGAGGAACGCTCCGGTGGTCGCCGCGCTGCGCGTGGTCCGCGGCACCGGCGACAAGCAGGAGGTCGGCTACATCCCGGCGACCGGCCCGGTGGGCGCGCGGGCGACCGTGGCCGACAACCGGGACAAGGGCTCGGTCCTCTCGCTCACCGCGCCGGGGGCCACCGCCACCGTGAAGGTCACCGCGTCGGCGGGCAGCGGGGGCGGCGAACAGACCGTCAAGAAGTACACGGTCAAGGGCGGTACGACGCTGGCGGTCACCCCGCCCGTACCGTCCGGCCTCAAGGGCGGCTACGCCCTGACGGTCGAGACGGAGTCGGGCGGTCCGGTCCACGCCGCGCGCACGCTCACCGTCACACAGGACGGCATCCAGATGTTCACCGTGCAGACACTGCCGGACGACAGGGGAACGGTCGAGGTACCCACGGCCGAGCAGGACCTGTCGGTCCTCGACGACTGACCGGGACGGGACGGGCGGGGTGCCGGCCAGCGTGCCGCCCCCCCGCCCGTCCGTCGGTCTCCCGCCGCTCCCGCCGCTCCTGCTACTCCTGCCCGTACCGCGGATCCACGGACTCCGGGGCGAGCCCGAGCAGCTCCGCGACCTGCTCCACCACGACCTCGTGCACCAGCAGGGCGCGCTCGTCACGGCTCTTGGTACGGATCTCGACGGGCCGCCGGTAGACCACGATCTGTGCGGGCCGGCCCTTCTCCGCGGAGACCGCCCGCCCCAGCGGCACGGTCTCCTCCTGCGTACCCGGCACGTCGAGCACCATGAAGTCGACCTCGGCCAGCTGCGGCCAGCGCCGCTCCAGCCGTTCCACCGAGTCCTGCACGAGATCGCGGAAGTTCTCCGCCCGGCTGACCGAGAGCGGCACCTGGGGCGGGGCGACGGGCCCCCGCATGCCGCGGCCATGACGGTCACGACGGCGTGGGCGCGGCTCGGACGGGTGCGGAGGTACGGGACTGTCCATCACTGACGCAGGGTAACCCTCGGCGGGGCGGACGGATCACCGACGGCCGACAAGGCATCGGCATGTCCAATCCTGAACAATCCGGCCGACCAGGGGCACGTTTCAGGCCTCGCACCTGACCGTTGGTCTCCCGCTGCATGACAGCTTTTGTGCCGAGTGGTGACCGGAATCGTTGCCGTTACGACCCGGGCTTCTCCGTCCTCCCGCAGGTCAGATGGAGGGTCAGGAAGGCGTTCGCACCGGAGGAGACAGGCCGACACGGTGGGGTGAGCTGAGGGAGAGTCGTCGCAGCCCGCTCAAGAGTGCGGTACCGTCCAACATCGTGAGCCCTGTACGTCGCTGTTCGCGCACCGCGTGCGGCCGCCCTGCCGTCGCGACACTGACGTACGTCTATGCCGACTCGACTGCGGTCCTCGGCCCGCTCGCCACCTACGCCGAGCCCCACTGCTACGACCTCTGCGCCGAGCACAGTGAGCGGCTGACGGCCCCACGCGGCTGGGAGGTCGTCCGGCTCTCCGACCCCTCCGCCCCCACCCGCCCCAGCGGCGACGATCTCGAAGCGCTCGCCAATGCCGTCCGGGAAGCGGCACGGCCGCAGGACCGTGGGACGGACGGCCGGGGCGGCGGTCCGCACGCGGCCGATCCGATGGAGGTCGCACGCCGCGGTCATCTGCGGGTGCTGCGCTCCCCGGACTCCTGAACTCGGCGTACGAGCCCTCCGGGTAGTTTGGGCGGTCCGCAGAAATCTCAGGAGGACCGGCCCGTGGCTGCTGATCTGTCGCAGATCGTGAAGGCGTACGACGTGCGCGGAGTGGTGCCCGACCAGTGGGACGAAGCCCTGGCCGAGCAGTTCGGGGCGGCGTTCGTCGAGGTGACGGACGCGGACGCGATCGTGATCGGCCACGACATGAGGCCCTCGTCGCCCGGCCTCTCGGGAGCCTTCGCACGCGGAGCCGTGTCGCGCGGCGCGGACGTCACACTCATCGGCCTCTGCTCGACCGACCAGCTGTACTTCGCCTCGGGCAGCCTGGGCCTCCCCGGCGCGATGTTCACCGCGTCGCACAACCCGGCGCAGTACAACGGCATCAAGCTCTGCCGGGCGGGCGCCGCCCCCGTGGGCCAGGACACCGGGCTCCTGGAGATCCGCGCCCTGGTCGAGAAGTGGTCCGAGACCGGTGCCCCGCAGCCGGTCGCCGCCCCCGGCACCGTCACCGGGCGCGACACGCTCGCCGACTACGCGGCCCACCTGCTGTCCCTGGTCGACCTGACATCCGTCCGGCCGCTGAAGGTCGTCGTCGACGCGGGCAACGGCATGGGCGGCCACACCGTCCCCACCGTCTTCGCGGACCTGCCCGTCGACCTCGTGCCGATGTACTTCGAGCTCGACGGCACGTTCCCCAACCACGAGGCCAACCCCCTCGACCCGAAGAACCTCGTCGACCTCCAGGCCCGGGTGGTGGCCGAGGGCGCCGACCTGGGCCTCGCCTTCGACGGCGACGCGGACCGCTGCTTCGTCGTCGACGAGCGGGGCGAGGGCATCTCGCCGTCCGCGATCACCGCCCTGGTCGCGGCCCGGGAACTCGCCCGCAACGGCGGCAAGGGGACCGTCATCCACAATCTGATCACCTCCCTCTCGGTCCCCGAGGTCGTCCGCGAGAACGGCGGCACCCCGGTCCGTACCCGCGTGGGTCACTCCTTCATCAAGGCGGAGATGGCCGAACACGGCGCGATCTTCGGCGGCGAGCACTCCGCGCACTACTACTTCCGCGACTTCTGGAACGCCGACACGGGCATGCTCGCCGCGCTCCACGTGCTGGCCGCGCTGGGCGGTCAACCGGGCCCCCTGTCCCAGCTGGTCGCCCGCTACGACCGCTACGCCGGCTCCGGCGAGATCAACTCCACGGTCACCGACCAGGAGGCCCGGACGGCAGCGGTACGCGCGTCCTTCGAGACCCGCGCCGGAGCCACGATCGACGACCTGGACGGCCTGACGGTCACGACCCCCGACTGGTGGTTCAACCTCCGGGCCTCCAACACGGAACCCTTGCTGCGCCTGAACGTGGAAGCCCGCGACGAACGGACGATGACAGCGGTACGGGACGAGGTCCTGACCATGATCCGAACCCCGGACGCCATCACGCCCTCCAACGTTTCCGGTTCCATCGGCCACTCCGACGTTTCCGGCTCCGCCGGCGCCTGAGGCGTTTCTGGTTCCTCCGGTTCCTCCGGTTCTTCCGGTCTCTCCGGCCTCCGGCCTCCGGCTCCCCGGCCCCCCGGCTCCTCCGGCTCCCCGGCCTCCGGACCCCCCGGCCCCTGAGGCGCCAGGGGCCGGGGGCGGAGCCCTGGGTTCGCCCCTCAGCCCCACCCTTCCGACACGCCTTCCGGCCCTTCCGCACCCTTTTCGTGCCGGCCAGCCAATACATTCCCAGCCTCTCCGGCGCTTGAGGAGCGGGGTCCGGGGCAGCGCCCCGGTTACGGGAAGGGGCGGGTAGGGGAACAGCCCCGCCGCAGGCGGCCCCGTACCCGCACTCCCGCGCCCCGCCCCCGCGCCCGCGCCCCGCCCCGCGTCCCCGCGTTCCCCCCAGGCCCCCCAGGCCCCCACCCCCAGGCCCCCCAGGCCCCCACCCCCAGGCCCCCCGGGCCCACCCCGCCCCCCGGCGGTAGGCTGACGTCGCCTGATCCGTAGCTCGAAGGGACCCACCCCATGCCGCTCGAAGCCGGCCTCCTGGAGATCCTCGCCTGCCCGGCCTGCCACTCCCCGCTCGAAGACCGGTCGGCGGCCGACACCCCCGAACTGGTCTGCACCGGCAAGGACTGCGCCCTGGCCTACCCGGTACGGGACGGCATCCCCGTCCTCCTCGTCGACGAGGCCCGCCGCCCCGAGTAACGGCGCACGGGTCCGCAACGGCACCCGCCGCCCACACCCCGCACGGTGATCAGCACGTGATCGGAGGACCGTCCCCATGCTCGACGAGTCGCTGCTCGACGCCCCGGAAGCCCTGGCCCGAGCCGACCGCCGCGGCCTGCTCCGCGGCGCCGCCGAGGCCGGGGCCAGGGTTCGTACCGCCGCCCGGCACGCCGTCGAGGCGGGCATCGCCGAACTGAACCCGGAGGGCCGCCCCCGCGCCGTACTGGTCGCAGGCTCCGGCACCGCCGCGTCCGGCGTCGCCGACCTGATCACCGCCCTGGCAGGCGCCTCCGCACCCGTGACCCGCATCCACCCCACCGGGGTCGCCCCCGCAGCGGGCGCGATGCGCTGGGCCCTGCCCGGCTGGGCCGGCTCCGTGGACCTGCTGCTGATCGTCACGGCCGACGGCTCCGAGCCGGGCCTCGCACTCCTCGCCGAACAGGCGTACCGCCGAGGCTGCAGCGTCGTCGCCGTCACCCCCCGCCAGTCACCGCTGCGCGAGGCGATCGACGGCGCGCACGGACTCGTCGTACCGATGGCCTCCGCCCCGCACGGGGAGTACGACGCCGAGACGTCGGCCGCGGGACCCGGCACGCTCTGGGCCCTGTTCACCCCGCTGCTCGCGCTGCTCGACCGGGTCGGCCTGCTCACCGCGCCCGCCGAGGCACTGCAGAGCGTCGCCGACCGCCTGGACCGCACCGCGGAACGCTGCGGCCCTGCCATCGCCACGTACAGCAACCCCGCCAAGACCCTCGCGGCCGAACTCGCCGAGAGCCTGCCCCTCATCTGGACCGAGGGCGACGCCGCCGCCCCGATCGGCCGCAGATTCGCCGCTGTCCTGGCCGAACTGTCCGGCTGCCCCGCCCTCGTAGCCGAACTGCCCGAGGCGCTTCCCGCCCACGGCACGCTGCTGGCGGGCACCTTCGCCGCCGCGGCCGACCCCGACGACTTCTTCCGCGACCGGGTCGACGAGCCGGAGCCGCTGCACGCCCGCGTCGTACTGCTCCGCGACCGCCCGACCGGTGGGCTGAGCGCGGCCCCCGCCGCCCGCGAACTGGCCCTCGGCCACGACACGGCGATCAGCGAACTCGAACCGGACGGGGGCACCGAGCTCGAAGCCCTCGCCGAACTGCTCGCGGTCACCGACTTCGCCGCCGTCTATCTGGCCCTGGCGTCGGCAGCCGGCGCCTGACCGAGGCCCTCGCCCCCTGACCAAAGGCCCTGACCCCCAGAAGGCCGCACCGCACTCCGCCGGATTCCACCGCGCCCCACCGAACCACAGCCCCACCACAGCCCCACCAGAGCACCGCACCCCGATCCACGCATCTCACAAGGACGAACACCATGGACCGGCTCTCCAACACAGTGCGCCCTTACGCCTGGGGCTCCACCACCGCCATCCCCGAACTCCTCGGCATCGCCCCCACCGGCGAGCCCCAGGCCGAGATGTGGATGGGCGCCCACCCCGGCGCCCCCTCTCTCCTCACCCGCATGACCACCACCGGAGCGGCCGGCCCCGAACGACCCCTCACCGACGTCATCGCCGCGGATCCCGAGCGCGAACTGGGCCGGGCCACCGTCGAGAAGTTCGGCCCCCGCCTCCCCTTCCTGCTCAAACTGCTCGCCGCCGGCGCGCCCCTCTCCCTCCAGGTCCACCCCGACCTCGCGCAGGCCAAGCGGGGCTACGAGGACGAGGAGCGCCGGTCCGTCCCGATCGACGCGCCCCACCGCACGTACAAGGACGCGAACCACAAGCCCGAGCTGATCTGCGCGCTCACCCCCTTCGCCGGCCTGTGCGGTTTCCGCCGCCCCGCCGAGGCGGCGGAAACGATGGCGGCGCTCGGCGTCGACTCGCTCAAGCCGTACGTCGACCTGCTCGGCGCCCACCCCGAGGAGGCCGCCCTGCGCGAGGTCCTCACCGCGATCCTCGGCGCCGACCCCGTGGAGACGGCCGAGACGGTGAACCTGGCCGCGGCCGCCGCCGAACGCCTCGGCGGCGCCCACGCCCCGTACGCCCGGATCGCCCACCACTTCCCCGGCGACCCCGGTGTCATCGCGGCGATGCTGCTGAACTACGTGGAACTCCAGCCCGGCGAGGCCCTGTTCCTCGGTGCGGGCGTCCCGCACGCCTATCTGGACGGCCTCGGCGTCGAGATCATGGCCAACTCGGACAACGTGCTGCGCTGCGGACTCACGCCCAAGCACATCGACGTACCCGAACTGCTCCGCATCGTCCGCTTCGAGGCGACCGAGCCCGGCGTTCTGCGCCCCGAGGCCTCGCCGTCCGGCGAGGAGCTGTACGAGACGCCCGTGGACGAATTCCGGCTCTCCCGCTTCGACCTCTCGCCCGGCGCCGCCCCCGTCGACCTGACCAGGGACACCCCGCAGATCCTGCTCTGCACCGGGGGAGCCCCGAAGGCGGGCGAACTCGGCCTCACTCCCGGAGCCTCCGTGTTCGTACCCTCCGGAGAGAAGGTCGAAGTGTCCGGCATGGGCACTTTGTTCCGTGCCGCAGTGGTGGCCTGACGTACCGTCCGCGCCAGTGACTGCAACAATGTCCGGCCGTACCGCGGCGTCAGGGCCGCAGCATCGAAGAAGGGACACCAGGCACCCATGAGCGCGTCAGGCGGAACCAAGGCGATCGTGGCGGCACTCGGCGCCAACCTCGCGATCGCAGTGGCCAAATTCGTGGCGTTCCTGTTCAGTGGCTCGTCGTCGATGCTCGCGGAGAGCGTCCACTCGGTCGCCGACTCGGGCAACCAGGGCCTGCTGCTGCTCGGCGGCAAGAAGGCCCAGCGCGAAGCCACCCCCCAGCACCCCTTCGGCTACGGCCGCGAGCGCTACATCTACGCGTTCCTCGTCTCCATCGTGCTCTTCTCGGTCGGTGGCATGTTCGCGGTGTACGAGGGCTACGAGAAGATCAAGCACCCGCACGAGATCGAGGCCTGGTACTGGCCGGTCGGGGTGCTGGTCTTCGCGATCATCGCCGAGGGCTTCTCCTTCCGTACGGCCATCAAGGAGTCCAACCAGACCCGCGGTTCGCTCTCCTGGAAGGAATTCGTCCGCCGGGCGAAGGCCCCCGAACTCCCCGTCGTCCTGCTGGAGGACCTCGGCGCTCTGATCGGCCTGGTTCTCGCCCTCGCGGGTGTCGGCCTGGCCCTCGCGACCGACAACGGCGTCTGGGACGGAATCGGCACCCTCTGCATCGGCGTCCTGCTGATCATCATCGCGATCGTCCTCGCCGCCGAGACGAAGTCCCTACTGCTCGGCGAGGCCGCCGGCGCCGACCAGGTCGAGAAGATCAAGGCCGCGGTCGTCGACGGCGAAACGGTCACCAAGGTCATCCACATGCGGACGCTCCACCTCGGCCCGGAGGAACTGCTCGTCGCCGCCAAGATCGCGGTGCAGCACGACGACACGGCCACCGAGGTCGCCAACGCCATCAACGCCGCCGAGAGCCGGATCCGCGAGGCGGTCCCGATCGCCCGGGTCATCTACCTGGAACCGGACATCTACAGCGAGGCCGCCGCCGCAGCCGGTATCAACCCCGGCAAGGTCCCGGGCGGAACCCCCGGACACACCCCGGACACCCCGACGGAATCCGGCGGCCACTGACCGACCCCTCCATCCGCCCTCCCTCCCGCTCCCAGTACGTCACTCAGGCGTGTCCAACTGCGTCCGACCGCGTCCGACCGCTTCCCGTTCCGGGGCGGACTGGGAGCGGCTGGGCCGATCGGTGTAGATTCGACGGCAGTGTCAGACGTCGCTGCTGATGGCGGTCGATCGGTCCGTACGCGCGGACCGGCCGAGGGAGAGAGGGCCTCCGACGGACTGCGCTGCGAGCATCCGGGCATTCGTGTGCCCGCCGCCGCAGAGCCATCCGTGCCCCACCTCGACCCCATTACGAGGAGCAGCCCGTTATGACGACGGTCGCCAATCGACAGGACTTCAAGGTCGCCGACCTCTCCCTCGCGACGTTCGGCCGCAAGGAGATCACCCTCGCCGAGCACGAGATGCCCGGCCTGATGTCGATCCGCAAGGAGTACGCCGCCACGCAGCCGCTGGCCGGCGCCCGCATCACCGGTTCGCTGCACATGACCGTGCAGACGGCCGTGCTGATCGAGACCCTGGTCGCCCTCGGCGCCGAGGTCCGCTGGGCCTCCTGCAACATCTTCTCGACCCAGGACCACGCCGCCGCGGCCATCGCCGTCGGCCCGAACGGCACCCCGGAAGCCCCGGCGGGCGTCCCGGTCTTCGCCTGGAAGGGCGAGACGCTGGAGGAGTACTGGTGGTGCACGGAGCAGGCTCTGACCTGGCCGAACACCCCCACCGGCGGCCCGAACATGATCCTCGACGACGGTGGTGACGCCACCCTCCTCGTCCACAAGGGCGTCGAGTTCGAGAAGGCCGGCGCCGCCCCGGACCCGTCGACGGCGGACAGCGAGGAGTACGCCCATATCCTCACCCTGCTGAACCGCACCCTCGGCGAGTCCCCGCAGAAGTGGACCCAGCTGGCGTCCGAGATCCGCGGCGTCACCGAAGAGACCACGACCGGTGTGCACCGGCTGTACGAGATGCACCGCGACGGCACCCTCCTCTTCCCGGCGATCAACGTCAACGACGCCGTCACCAAGTCCAAGTTCGACAACAAGTACGGCTGCCGCCACTCGTTGATCGACGGCATCAACCGCGCCACGGACGTCCTGATCGGCGGCAAGACCGCCGTCGTCTGCGGTTACGGCGACGTGGGCAAGGGCTGCGCGGAGTCCCTGCGCGGCCAGGGCGCCCGGGTGATCGTCACGGAGATCGACCCGATCTGCGCCCTGCAGGCGGCGATGGACGGCTACCAGGTCGCCACGCTCGACGACGTCGTCGGCCAGGCCGACATCTTCGTCACCACGACCGGCAACAAGGACATCATCATGGCCGCGGACATGGCCAAGATGAAGCACCAGGCCATCGTCGGAAACATCGGCCACTTCGACAACGAGATCGACATGGCCGGTCTGGCGCAGATCGACGGCATCGTCAAGGACGAGGTCAAGCCGCAGGTCCACACCTGGACGTTCCCCGACGGCAAGGTCCTCATCGTGCTGTCCGAGGGCCGCCTGCTGAACCTGGGCAACGCCACCGGCCACCCCTCGTTCGTCATGTCCAACTCGTTCGCGGACCAGACCCTGGCCCAGATCGAGCTGTTCACCAAGCCCGAGGAGTACCCGACCGATGTCTACGTGCTGCCCAAGCACCTGGACGAGAAGGTCGCCCGCCTCCACCTCGACGCGCTCGGCGTGAAGCTCACGACGCTCCGCCCCGAGCAGGCCTCGTACATCGGCGTCGAGGTTGACGGCCCGTACAAGCCCGACCACTACCGCTACTGATCCCGCCCGTCAGCGACCGCGCACGTCACCACCGGTCAGTGACGACCGGCCGCTGGCAGACGGAACAGCTTCAGCAGCAGCTACGAGCGCAGGCCCCCGCACCCCCGTGTCGGGGGCCTGCCCGTACCGCGCCCCGTTCAGCCCGAGGAACCCCGAAGGACCCCATGCCCCGCGGCCGATATTCGCTCCACGATCTTCACGATCACACCCCCCTCGGCGAAGAACACTTCCAGTGCGCACCCGGCCCCTCCGGCTGGCGCTACCTTTCCCGGACCACCGCCCCTTCCGGCGACCACCTCGGATCCGTCGACCTCACCCTCGACGAACTGGGCCGGCCCATCCGTCTCGAACTCCACGCCGCGAGCTGGCAGGTCCGCGGCGCCGCCCTCGAAGGCGTCACCTGGGTGCGCACCGACCCGACCGGCAGTCATGCCACCGAAGGCAACGTCCGCGCCCACGCCTTCACCGGCACATCCCCCGCATTCCTCATCGCGACCGCACGACTGCTGCGCCTCACCCCCGATTCCCCCGCGACCCGCGTCCGCCTCGTCGCCTTCACGGACCCGGTCCTCGCACCCCGCACTGTCGACCAGTCCTGGGCCCTGGTGAACAGTGAAGCGCACGCCACTGACAACGGCCCCCTGGCTGTGGACGAATACCAGGTCAGCGCCCTGGACACCGGCGAACAGCACACCATTCACATCGCCGGCGACGTGGTCCTCGCGGCGCCGGGCATCGAGCTTGAGGACCTGGAGTCCCCGCCCTCCCCGCTCTAACCCCCGGCGTCCATCTGCCGTCTGCCGAGCGGCATCCGGCACTTCCCCGAGCTCTCGACATCGTGCCCAAGAGGAGGGGGGAGCCCCCCGCGGCGTTGCAGAACGCCCTGGTAGCTCCGTCCTCCAGCTCTCAACTGCCTTCGAGCAGGGGAGACCCCACTCCGCGCCGCATCGTCAGTACGTTCGAATACACCCAGTATTCGGAGGCCTCCGCCTTGCGATGCACTGCGTCCGCGCCGCACGCCGATCCACCCGATCCACCAGGGATCACGGGACAGCCCTCAGGCGGGTGGCGCGAACCCCGTGGCAGCAGGCGGGACCTGCCCGCCCTCCACCCCTGGGGCCGCCGCAGGCGCACCCGCCTGGGCAGTCCCGGCGGGAGGCGCAGCCCCGACCGGCGCCCGGACGGCGGCATCCCGGCTCACCGGAGCCCCACTCACCGGCCGTCCGGCCTCCCCCTCCGAACCACCACGCGCAGTCCCGTCCTGAGCGGCACCGAACACCCGCCGCGCATCCCGCGCCTGCCGCTCGTTCACCACCGCTGCCAGATAGGCCACGGCCGGCACCCCCTCAGGCACAGGGACTCCGGTCCGCTCCGCCAACTCCCCGGCCAGCCGCTCCGCCATCGACCACCCCACCTGGGCATCGAGCTGATGCATACGGGTCAGGTACTGGCGCACCGCCAGCCACAGGGACTCCGGCACCGCCGACAGGTCCAGCCCCGCGAACCGCCCGACCAACCACGGCGGCGGAGGCGGCACGGCAGCAGCCCGCCCCGCGGGCACCCGCTCCCGTACGACGAGCGTCCCCGCGAACACATCCCCGAGCCGACGGCCCCGCGCCGACACGAGCGAGGCTATGCACGCGACAACTCCGAACGTCATCAGAATCTCGACGACCCCCATGGCTCCACGAACCAGCGCATGCCGGAACCGGATCGGCCCTCCGTCGTCCCGCACCACCCGCAGCCCGCACGCCAGCTTCCCCAGCGAACGCCCGTGGCTGAGCGTCTCCACCGCGATGGGCCCGCCCACCAGCACCAGAAGGAAGGTCGCCACGGACACCGCGGCGAGTGCCGCGTCGTCCAGCGTCGCCGTCGCGATGGCCAGCCCGATCGACACCAGGACGAACGCCGCCCCCACCACGGCAAGGTCGATGGCCAATGCCAGCGCCCGGCTCGGCAATTTCGCCGGCCGCAGCCCCAACACGACCGCGTCCCCGGTCACGAGCTCACTCATCGCCGCCCCACCCTTCGCCGACCATCCCTGCCCCTCGGGGCCTCAGTCTGCCAAGCTGACCGGCAGCGCGCCGCCGTAGTACGAACCCGTACGCACCCATGCCTGGAGCAGCAGCCGATCATGGATCTCGATGTCTTCGTGACCGCCCACCGCACCGAGTGGGACCGCCTGGACCATCTCCTGCACCGAGGGCGCCGGCTCACCGGCACGGAAGCCGACGAGCTCGTCGAGCTCTACCAGTGCACGGCCACCCATCTCTCGCTCCTGCAGTCCAGTACCCCGGACCCGATGCTCACGGCACGCCTCACCCAGCTCGTGGCCCGCGCCCGAGCCACGGTCACCGGCACCCGCCGAGCCTCCTGGCGCGACGCCGCCCGCTTTCTCACCGCAGGCTTCCCCTCCGCCGTCTACCGGTCCAGGCACTGGTGGATACCCACCGCGGTCCTCTCCACATTGCTGGCGGCAGTCATCGGCTGGTGGATCGGTACGCATCCGGAAGTCCAGTCGGCCATCGCCGCCCCGGAGGACCTCCGCCGCATGACCAGCCCGGGCGGGGAGTACGAGACGTACTACTCCAGCCACCCGGCAGCATCGTTCGCCGCCCAGGTGTGGACGAACAATGCCCAGGCCGCAGCCATGTGCCTGGTCCTGGGAGCGTTCCTCTGTATCCCGGTGATCTGGATCCTGTTCATCAACGTGCTCAACCTCGCGGTCGGCATCGGTCTGATGTCCTCAGCCGGCCGGCTCGACACCTTCCTGGGGCTGATCCTCCCGCACGGCCTGCTCGAACTCACCGCCGTATTCGTCGCCGCGGGTACGGGCCTGCGTCTCGGCTGGACGGTCATCGACCCGGGCCCGAACAGCAGGCGCTCAGCCCTCGCACAGCAGGGCCGGGCCGCGATCGGCATGGCCATCGGCCTCGCGCTGGTCCTGTTCGTCTCCGGTCTCATCGAAGGCTTCGTCACCCCGTCCGGCCTCCCGACCTGGGGGCGCATCACCATCGGCATCGTGGCCGAGCTGGCCTTCCTCGCCTACGTCTACATTCTGGGCGGCCGAGCCGCGCGAGCCGGAGACGGCGGAGATGTCGATCCCACGGAACGAAGCGCCGAACTTCCGGTTGCCGCCTGATGTGCGCGCGACCCCGCTGACCTGCTAGTCTCCTCCTCGCCCCCAAAAGCCATTGACACGGCCGACATGGGGAGGTATATTTTAACGGTTGCCTCGGACTGGACAAGTCCGGGCCCAGCAGTTAGTGTCTACCTCGCTCTCATCGGAAAATGAATTTCCGCAGAGCCATTGATTCCTTCCTCTGAATCACGAAGCCGATTTTTCGGCCGAATGTTTCTGATAAAGTCGAATCAGCCGAAAGGCAAAGACCACTTCAACGGTCACCAGAATTCAAATTCGAACCAGAAACGGAACGAAAAAGAGTCTGGTAAGGTTGGAACCGCCGGAAAGGGAAGCGCGAAAGCGAAGAACTGGAAAGCGAAAGCAGGGCCCGCTTCGACCGGGAATCGGACACGAAAGAGTCTGATAGAGTCGGAAACGCAAGACCGAAGGGAAAAGCCCGGAGGAAAGCCCGAGAGGGTGAGTACAAAGGAAGCGTCCGTTCCTTGAGAACTCAACAGCGTGCCAAAAGTCAACGCCAGATATGTTGATACCCCGGCCTGCTTCGGCAGGTTGGTGGTTCCTTTGAAAGTCCTACGGGGTCACTGACCCGGTAGGCAATTACACAGCGAGGACGCTGTGAACGACCGGTCTTATTCCGTCCGGTCGTTCCGCTCTCGTGTTGTGTTGTCCCGATCACGGGAAAACATTCACGGAGAGTTTGATCCTGGCTCAGGACGAACGCTGGCGGCGTGCTTAACACATGCAAGTCGAACGATGAAGCCCTTCGGGGTGGATTAGTGGCGAACGGGTGAGTAACACGTGGGCAATCTGCCCTTCACTCTGGGACAAGCCCTGGAAACGGGGTCTAATACCGGATAACACTCTGTCCCGCATGGGACGGGGTTGAAAGCTCCGGCGGTGAAGGATGAGCCCGCGGCCTATCAGCTTGTTGGTGGGGTGATGGCCTACCAAGGCGACGACGGGTAGCCGGCCTGAGAGGGCGACCGGCCACACTGGGACTGAGACACGGCCCAGACTCCTACGGGAGGCAGCAGTGGGGAATATTGCACAATGGGCGAAAGCCTGATGCAGCGACGCCGCGTGAGGGATGACGGCCTTCGGGTTGTAAACCTCTTTCAGCAGGGAAGAAGCGAGAGTGACGGTACCTGCAGAAGAAGCGCCGGCTAACTACGTGCCAGCAGCCGCGGTAATACGTAGGGCGCAAGCGTTGTCCGGAATTATTGGGCGTAAAGAGCTCGTAGGCGGCTTGTCACGTCGGATGTGAAAGCCCGGGGCTTAACCCCGGGTCTGCATTCGATACGGGCAGGCTAGAGTGTGGTAGGGGAGATCGGAATTCCTGGTGTAGCGGTGAAATGCGCAGATATCAGGAGGAACACCGGTGGCGAAGGCGGATCTCTGGGCCATTACTGACGCTGAGGAGCGAAAGCGTGGGGAGCGAACAGGATTAGATACCCTGGTAGTCCACGCCGTAAACGTTGGGAACTAGGTGTTGGCGACATTCCACGTCGTCGGTGCCGCAGCTAACGCATTAAGTTCCCCGCCTGGGGAGTACGGCCGCAAGGCTAAAACTCAAAGGAATTGACGGGGGCCCGCACAAGCAGCGGAGCATGTGGCTTAATTCGACGCAACGCGAAGAACCTTACCAAGGCTTGACATACACCGGAAAGCATCAGAGATGGTGCCCCCCTTGTGGTCGGTGTACAGGTGGTGCATGGCTGTCGTCAGCTCGTGTCGTGAGATGTTGGGTTAAGTCCCGCAACGAGCGCAACCCTTGTTCTGTGTTGCCAGCATGCCCTTCGGGGTGATGGGGACTCACAGGAGACTGCCGGGGTCAACTCGGAGGAAGGTGGGGACGACGTCAAGTCATCATGCCCCTTATGTCTTGGGCTGCACACGTGCTACAATGGCCGGTACAATGAGCTGCGATGCCGCGAGGCGGAGCGAATCTCAAAAAGCCGGTCTCAGTTCGGATTGGGGTCTGCAACTCGACCCCATGAAGTCGGAGTTGCTAGTAATCGCAGATCAGCATTGCTGCGGTGAATACGTTCCCGGGCCTTGTACACACCGCCCGTCACGTCACGAAAGTCGGTAACACCCGAAGCCGGTGGCCCAACCCCTTGTGGGAGGGAGCTGTCGAAGGTGGGACTGGCGATTGGGACGAAGTCGTAACAAGGTAGCCGTACCGGAAGGTGCGGCTGGATCACCTCCTTTCTAAGGAGCACTTCTTACCGGGCTTGCCTGGTCAGAGGCCACTACGTCGGCAAATGTTCGACGGTGGTTGCTCATGGGTGGAACGTTGACTATTCGGCACGACAGGTTGTTTTTCACTAGTACTGCTTCGGCGTGGAACGTGGGGGACGGCAGGTCGGGTCGGGCACGTTGTTGGGTATCTGAGGGTACGGCCGTATGGTCGCCTTCAGTTGCCGGCCCCAGTGAACCTGTTCTTCGGAGCGGGGTGATGGGTGGCTGGTCGTTGTTTGAGAACTGCACAGTGGACGCGAGCATCTGTGGCCAAGTTTTTAAGGGCGCACGGTGGATGCCTTGGCACCAGGAACCGATGAAGGACGTGGGAGGCCACGATAGGCCCCGGGGAGCTGTCAACCGAGCTTTGATCCGGGGGTGTCCGAATGGGGAAACCCGGCAGTCGTCATGGGCTGTCACCCGCTGCTGAACACATAGGCAGTGTGGAGGGAACGAGGGGAAGTGAAACATCTCAGTACCCTCAGGAAGAGAAAACAACCGTGATTCCGGGAGTAGTGGCGAGCGAAACTGGATGAGGCCAAACCGTATGCGTGTGATACCCGGCAGGGGTTGCGCATGCGGGGTTGTGGGATCTCTCTTCTGCGGTCTGCCGGCCGTGGGACGAGTCAGAAACCGTTGATGTAGGCGAAGGACATGCGAAAGGTCCGGCGTAGAGGGTAAGACCCCCGTAGCTGAAACATTGACGGCTCGTTTGAGAGACACCCAAGTAGCACGGGGCCCGAGAAATCCCGTGTGAATCTGGCGGGACCACCCGCTAAGCCTAAATATTCCCTGGTGACCGATAGCGGATAGTACCGTGAGGGAATGGTGAAAAGTACCGCGGGAGCGGAGTGAAATAGTACCTGAAACCGTGTGCCTACAAGCCGTGGGAGCGTCGCTGTATGTGCTTGCACATGCAGTCGTGACTGCGTGCCTTTTGAAGAATGAGCCTGCGAGTTTGCGGTGTGTTGCGAGGTTAACCCGTGTGGGGAAGCCGTAGCGAAAGCGAGTCCGAATAGGGCGTTTCAGTAGCACGCTCAAGACCCGAAGCGGAGTGATCTAGCCATGGGCAGGTTGAAGCGGAGGTAAGACTTCGTGGAGGACCGAACCCACCAGGGTTGAAAACCTGGGGGATGACCTGTGGTTAGGGGTGAAAGGCCAATCAAACTCCGTGATAGCTGGTTCTCCCCGAAATGCATTTAGGTGCAGCGTCGTGTGTTTCTTGCCGGAGGTAGAGCACTGGATAGGCGATGGGCCCTACCGGGTTACTGACCTTAGCCAAACTCCGAATGCCGGTAAGTGAGAGCACGGCAGTGAGACTGTGGGGGATAAGCTCCATGGTCGAGAGGGAAACAGCCCAGAGCATCGACTAAGGCCCCTAAGCGTACGCTAAGTGGGAAAGGATGTGGAGTCGCAGAGACAACCAGGAGGTTGGCTTAGAAGCAGCCACCCTTGAAAGAGTGCGTAATAGCTCACTGGTCAAGTGATTCCGCGCCGACAATGTAGCGGGGCTCAAGCGTACCGCCGAAGTCGTGTCATTCGTACATTAATCCCCAACGGGAGTACGGATGGGTAGGGGAGCGTCGTGTGCCGGGTGAAGCAGCCGCGGAAGCGAGTTGTGGACGGTTCACGAGTGAGAATGCAGGCATGAGTAGCGATACACACGTGAGAAACGTGTGCGCCGATTGACTAAGGGTTCCTGGGTCAAGCTGATCTGCCCAGGGTAAGTCGGGACCTAAGGCGAGGCCGACAGGCGTAGTCGATGGACAACCGGTTGATATTCCGGTACCCGCTTTGAAACGCCCAGTACTGAGCCCATTAATGCTAAGTCCGTGAAGCCGGCCCGATCTCTTCGGAGTTGAGGGTAGTGGTGGAGCCGATGAACCAAGGTGGTAGTAGGTAAGCGATGGGGTGACGCAGGAAGGTAGTCCAGCCCGGGCGGTGGTTGTCCCGGGGTAAGGGTGTAGGACGCACGGTAGGCAAATCCGTCGTGCATATAGTCTGAGACCTGATGCCGAGCCGATTGTGGTGAAGTGGATGATCCTATGCTGTCGAGAAAAGCCTCTAGCGAGTTTCATGGCGGCCCGTACCCTAAACCGACTCAGGTGGTCAGGTAGAGAATACCGAGGCGTTCGGGTGAACTATGGTTAAGGAACTCGGCAAAATGCCCCCGTAACTTCGGGAGAAGGGGGGCCATCACTGGTGATTGGATTTACTCCATGAGCTGGGGGTGGCCGCAGAGACCAGCGAGAAGCGACTGTTTACTAAAAACACAGGTCCGTGCGAAGCCGTAAGGCGATGTATACGGACTGACGCCTGCCCGGTGCTGGAACGTTAAGGGGACCGGTTAGCTGACTTTCGGGTCGGCGAAGCTGAGAACTTAAGCGCCAGTAAACGGCGGTGGTAACTATAACCATCCTAAGGTAGCGAAATTCCTTGTCGGGTAAGTTCCGACCTGCACGAATGGCGTAACGACTTCTCGACTGTCTCAACCATAGGCCCGGTGAAATTGCACTACGAGTAAAGATGCTCGTTTCGCGCAGCAGGACGGAAAGACCCCGGGACCTTTACTACAGTTTGATATTGGTGTTCGGTTCGGCTTGTGTAGGATAGGTGGGAGACTTTGAAGCAGCCACGCCAGTGGTTGTGGAGTCGCCGTTGAAATACCACTCTGGTCGTGCTGGATGTCTAACCTGGGTCCGTGATCCGGATCAGGGACAGTGTCTGATGGGTAGTTTAACTGGGGCGGTTGCCTCCTAAAGAGTAACGGAGGCGCCCAAAGGTTCCCTCAGCCTGGTTGGCAATCAGGTGTTGAGTGTAAGTGCACAAGGGAGCTTGACTGTGAGACCGACGGGTCGAGCAGGGACGAAAGTCGGGACTAGTGATCCGGCAGTGGCTTGTGGAAGCGCTGTCGCTCAACGGATAAAAGGTACCCCGGGGATAACAGGCTGATCTTCCCCAAGAGTCCATATCGACGGGATGGTTTGGCACCTCGATGTCGGCTCGTCGCATCCTGGGGCTGGAGTCGGTCCCAAGGGTTGGGCTGTTCGCCCATTAAAGCGGTACGCGAGCTGGGTTTAGAACGTCGTGAGACAGTTCGGTCCCTATCCGCTGTGCGCGTAGGAATATTGAGAAGGGCTGTCCCTAGTACGAGAGGACCGGGACGGACGAACCTCTGGTGTGCCAGTTGTTCTGCCAAGGGCATGGCTGGTTGGCTACGTTCGGAAAGGATAACCGCTGAAAGCATCTAAGCGGGAAGCCTGCTTCGAGATGAGTATTCCCACCAACTTGATTGGTTAAGGCTCCCAGTAGACGACTGGGTTGATAGGCCAGATGTGGAAGCCTGGTAACGGGTGGAGCTGACTGGTACTAATAGGCCGAGGGCTTGTCCTCAGTTGCTCGCGTCCACTGTGTTAGTTCTGAAATAACGAACGGCCGTGTTGTTCCGGTGTTGTTTATTTCATAGTGTTTCGGTGGTCATTGCGTTAGGGAAACGCCCGGTTACATTCCGAACCCGGAAGCTAAGCCTTTCAGCGCCGATGGTACTGCAGGGGGGACCCTGTGGGAGAGTAGGACGCCGCCGAACAATCATTGTAGAAAGCCCCGTGCCCTTTGTGGCACGGGGCTTTTCTGCGTTCTGTGGTGGTCGATCGGGAAGCCCTTTCCCCGATGTGCGACTCGGTTTGTTTTCGGCAGTGAGATGAGTTAGAGCCGGCCTGCCCCTTTCAGGGCGAGGTAGGCATCGGCGAGGGCCGGGGCAAGATTGTCCGGAGTGGCATCGACAACCACCGCGCCGTGACGCTGGAGCTGTTCTGCGGTGCGAAGTCGCTTTGCCTGGGCCTGTGCGCCTGCCGCAGCTTCGTAGATCGCGTCCACTGTGCCTCGCGAACCCGCCATCTGCTCGACATGCGGGTCCGCCACAGAAGCCACCAGCACGGTATGGCGCTGGGTCAGACGACTGAGTACGGGAAGTAGACCTTCCTCCACGGGGGCTGCGTCCAGACCGGTGAGAAGCACGATCAAAGAGCGGCGAGGAGCTCCGGCGAGCGCCGCGGCGACGAGACCTCGGGAATCCGTTTCCACGAGTTCCGGCTCGACGGGCGCCAGGGCGTTGACCATGGCCGACAGGACATCTCCCGCAGACCGGCCTTGGACCTGTGCGCGGATGCGGCGGTCGTAGGCCAGCAGGTCCACGCGGTCGCCCGCGCGAGTGGCAAGTGCCGTGAGCAGCAGGGCCGCGTCCAGAGACGCGTCGAGGCGGGGCACATCACCGACACGCCCTGCCGAGGTACGGCCGGTGTCCAGGACGACGAGGATGTGACGGTCCCGTTCTGGGCGCCACGTACGCACGGCGACGGCGGACTGACGTGCGGTGGCCCGCCAGTCGATGGAGCGGGTGTCGTCGCCGGGCACGTACGGACGCAGGCTGTCGAATTCCGTGCCTTCGCCACGGGTGAGAACACTGGTGCGGCCGTCGAGTTCGCGGAGTCTGGCGAGACGGGACGGCAGGTGCTTCCGGCTGGTGAAGGGAGGCAGGACGCGCACCGTCCACGGGACGTGGTGAGTCCCCTGTCTGGAGGCAAGCCCCAGCGGTCCGAACGAGCGGATGGTGATGCGTTCGGCTCGGCGGTCACCCCGCCGTGTCGGCCGCAGGAAGGTGGTCAGCCGACGGCGTTCGCCTGCCGGGACCGCCAGTGTGTGCCGTGAGGAAGCCTGGTCCGTGTCGGCGGGCCAGCTGCTGGGAGGCCAGGCGTCGCGAAGGTGTGCCCGCAGTTTGCGACGGGAAGTGTTGGTTACGGTGAGTTGTACTTCGGCGGACTCGCCAAGTCGAACGCTTGTATCACCGGATCGGGTGAACTGGAGTGTTCGCACTGGTGCAGCCAGGGCATAGTCGCAGAGAATTGCCAAAGAGAGCGGTGCGTTGACTGCCAGCATTCCGGTCCAGCTCGGGGCCAGGATGCCTACAGGGAGTGACCCCAGGGCTGCCAGCAGGGCGGTACGTCCGGTGAGGGCCACGGTCACCGCCTCATCGGGGTACGGGGACGTGAGCGAGGACGGCCGTGATGACGGAGTCGGGGGTGACACCCTCCATCTCCGCCTCGGGCCGCAGTTGGATGCGATGGCGAAGTGTGGGGAGTGCCAGGGCTTTCACGTCGTCCGGGATGACGTAGTCACGGCCGGTGAGCCAGGCCCAGGCGCGCGCGGTCGACAACAGGGCGGTGGCCCCTCGGGGGGAGACGCCGAGGGAGAGCGAGGGGGATTCACGCGTGGCACGACAGATATCGACGACATAGCCGGCGATCTCGGGAGAGACCTTGGTCTGGGCGACCGCGTTCCGGGCTGCTTCCAGATCGGCCGGGCCGGCGACGGGGCGTATGCCGGCCGACTTGAGGTCACGGGGATTGAAGCCGTCGGAATGACGGGTGAGGACGTTGATCTCCTCTTCCCGTGAGGGAAGAGGCACCGTCAGTTTGAGGAGAAACCGGTCCAGTTGGGCCTCGGGGAGCGGATAGGTGCCCTCGTACTCGACGGGGTTCTGCGTGGCGGCTACGAGGAAGGGGTCGGGCAGCTGTCGAGGAGTTCCATCGACGGTGACCTGGCGCTCTTCCATGGCTTCGAGGAGGGAGGACTGGGTCTTGGGAGGGGTGCGGTTGATCTCGTCGGCGAGCAGCAGATTGGTGAAGACGGGGCCGGGCTGGAAGGAGAACTCAGCTGTGCGGGCGTCGTAGACCAGCGAGCCGGTGACGTCGCTGGGCATCAGATCGGGGGTGAACTGGACGCGCTTGGTGTCGAGTTCGAGTGAGGCGGCGAGAGCCCGTACCAAGAGGGTCTTGGCCACTCCGGGGACGCCTTCGAGGAGGACGTGGCCTCGGCAGAGCAGAGCGACGACGAGTCCGGTCACTGCAGGGTCCTGGCCGACAACGGCCTTGGCGATCTCCGAGCGCAGCGCTTCCAGAGATGCGCGGGCTGTGTCGCCGTTCCCGAGGGACTCGGTGGTCTCGGCGGGCACTGGGGGCGAGGCGCTCATGACGTGCGTACCTCTCTTTCGAGGGTGTCGAGTTGGTCTGCCAGTCGAACGAGAGCGGCATCCTCGGACGGGGCGGGTCCGAAGAGCAATGTCTGGAGGCTGTCGTCCGCGCTGCCCAGGCGGGCGGAAACGGCAGGGACGAGTGTTGAGGGGGAGTGGGCGTCGCGTGGGGGGACGCCGACGAGCGGGGCGATGCGGGTCCGGGCGGCGGAACGCAGTGACTCGGCGGCCCGGTCGCGGGCGTTCGCCTTGCGGTAGAGGCGGGCCCGGCCCTCGGTGGATTCGGAGGCACGGATGGCCACGGGCAGTCGCTCGGTCACCAGGGGGCCCAGACGGCGGGCGCGCCAGATGGCGGCGAGTACGGCGGCAAGAGCTAGTTGCAGCGTGCCCCACAGCCAGCCCTGGGGGATCAGGTCGGCAAAGCTGCGGTTGTCGGGGGCATCGTCGCCTTCCGTACCCCTGTACCCGGCAGTGGCGGATGTATCAGCGAGTGAGGGGAGGTACCAGACCAGATGAGGGCGGGAACCGAGAAGTTGCAGGGCCAGGGACGCGTTGCCCTGGTTGGCGAGTCGGTGGTTGTGAAGGAGGTCGGGGGAGCCGAGGAGCACGGTGTCACCCGCTCCTTGCTCGACCACGAGCAGGGTGGGGAGGCCGCCGCTCGGGAAGCAGCCGATGGTGTCGAGTCCGTCCGAGGCGTAGCGGACGCCTCCCGTTTCGACGTCGCCGGCGCTCCGGGCGGCGGGCAGGGAGCATTCGGGGGAGCGAGGGGCCACCGGTCCGGCGGACTTTGCCCTGACACCGGGGACCAGCGTGTGCACGGAGGACGGGCTCGCTGCGAGCAGGACGGTGCGGCCGGCCGAATCGTCGGTCGCGGCCCGGAGCTCGCTCTGCTGGCGCGGTGCCAGCAGATTGGGGGAGGTGACGAGCAACGTGGTGTCGGGGCCGACCTCGGCGGTGGCTTCGTCGAGGGTGGTGACCACGTCAACGGAGACGCCGCGTTCCTTGAGGAGTTCGGAGATGGCCCGGCTGCCGTAGCGGTCGGCGGAGCGTGGGTCGAGGAGGCCGTGCTGGTCACCGGAGCGGACGGTTGCCAGGGCGATTCCGGCGGCGATGAGTACGAGGAGGGCGAGGAGCAGACCGCGGATGCGGACCCAGACCTGGTGAGGGGTGGGGGCCGACGAGGTGGAGGCGGCGGTGACCCCGGTCATTCGCCTGCCCCCTGGGTCGTGGTTGTCAGGAGAGGCTTGGCGGTTTCGAGGTCGAGGTCAAGAGTTCGTAGGGCCAGGTATGCCTGCCGGTCGGCGGTACGGCCGCCGTACGTGACATCGTCGAATTCCCTGGCGGCCGCGTGGAGTCGCGTCGCGTGTGCGGGCAGTGGCCGACCCGCTTCGGCGGCGGCCTCGTCGGCGGTGCGCCCGGGGCGGGGGTCGAGCAGGGCGCGCTCCTCCAGGGAGCGGACGATGGCGCGCATCCGTTCCTGGACCGCGTCGTTCCAGCGTTGGGCATCGGCGTGGGCCTCGGCGGCCTTCCGGTGCTCGGCCGCGCTGCGGGGGCTGTCGTCGAAGAGGGCGTCCACGGACCGCACGGTGCGGCGCGGAGTGCCCAGCCGCCACCAGAGTGCGGCGACCATGCTCACGACGATCAGTACGAGTACGACAAGACCTGCAGGGCCGCCCGGTGCGGCGCCGGAAGCCGTGTCCAGGAGGTCGCCGATCCAGTCCCAGAGCCGGTCGAGGCCGCGCTGGAGGAGGTTGGGATCGTTCTCGTGGTACATCGGTTTGGACAGCTCGTGCTTTGCTGCCTCGCGGGCGGGGACACGTGGAGTGTCCACGGGCATGTCGCCGTTCGCGCGGATCAGTAGCCGTACTGCTGTGGTGCCCCCCGCCCCCGACACGGCATCAGCTCCTGGTGTCGTATCCGGGCAGGCCCGCCGCGCGGGCGAGCTCGAGGTCGAGTGCTTCGCGGCGGATGCGCTGATCGATGTAGAGCAGCGCCATCACGCCGGCGGAGAGCGGGTACGTGATCGTCGCGATGATCACCTCGCCGATGCCGGAGACGATCAGGAAGGGCCAGCCGAAGTTTGTGGAGCCGTCCGTGAGGGCGGAGCCGATTCCGTCGCCGTCCACGGCCACCGCGATGACTCCGAACGGGATGGTGACGATCACGGCCACGATGAGCGTCAGCAGCCCGGTCAGCGCCAGGATGCCGAAGGTCCGCCACCAGGCGCCCCTGACCAGCTTCGCGGAACGGCGCATGGAGGTGGTGATCGACTGCCGCTCCAGCATCAGGGCCGGCGAGGCGAGGCAGAAGCGGACCATCAGCCAGATGACGACGACGAACGCGGCCATGAACCCGAGGAGGGCGAGCCCGGCACCTGCGGTGGAACCGAGGAGCATGCCCGGCAGCAGGCCCACCGCCAGGATGGCGGAGCTGATCAGGGCCAGCAGCAGGGTCAGCCCCAGCAGCTGAGGAAGCCGGGGCCGGGCCTCGGCCCAGGCTTCGGAAAGCGTCACGGAGCGGCCCAGCACGGAGCGGCTGATCACCACGGTCAGCACAGATGTCGTGATCAACGTGGCGATCATGGTGATGAGCAGGGAGGGCAAGCTGCTGAACAGAGTCGACTGAGCCGATTCGGTTGCCTGCCGCAGAGCTTCCGAGCCGGTGGCGTTCGGGTCGATCCGCGGAGGCTCCGGCAGCAGGAAGCGTTCCACGAGGATGATCGCGATCTGGGCGATCACGGACACGGCCAGTGTGATGCCGAGAACCGTGCGCCAGTGGGCGCGCATCGTGGAGACCGCGCCGTCAAGGATCTCGCCGACGCCGAGAGGCCGGAGAGGGATGACGCCGGGCTTGGCCGCAAAGGGCGGCTGTCCCCAGCCGGGGCCCTGAGGTCCGCCGCCCCAGCCCGCGGGGGGAGGCGGTGCGCCGGGTCCGGAGCCGGGAGAGCTCGGTGGGGACCACTGCCCCGCGGGCGGCTGCGTGGGAGACCAGTTCCCTGCCGGGCCGCTGCCGTCGACGGGCTCGGAGGGCCGGGGAACACCGGCCCCCTGACCCTCGGAGGGGGCAGATCCGGGCGAGGCCCAGCCCGGAGTGTCGTTCATTCTCGCTCCTTAACGGTCCTGCCCGCTCATCGGGGCGGCAGGTTGGCAGCCATCGTGCCACGCGTTGCCCGGGTCTGGGCCGGGCGCTGTATCTCCTTCCTGCCTTCATTTGCGGGTGACACACCGGGCAGACTGGGTGGATGGCTGATCTGGACGCGCAATCGCCGGTGGGCATCGAGCCTCCCGCGCTTCCCGTACTTCGCTGGGCCGAGCCGCCGGAAGGTCCCGCGCTGGTGCTTCTCGACCAGACGCGACTGCCAGCGGAGGCAGCCGAGCTGGTGTGCACCGATGTGCCCGCGCTGGTGCGGGCGATCCGGACGCTGGCGGTGCGCGGCGCCCCACTGCTCGGTATCACGGGGGCCTACGGGGTGGCTCTCGCGGCCGCCCGGGGGGACGACGTGGCGGTGGCCGCGGAGCTGCTGGAGCGGGCGAGGCCCACCGCGGTGAACCTCGGGTACGGGGTGCGGCGGGCCGACAGGGCATACCGGGGGGCCGTCGCGATGGGGGCGGATCCGGAGCGGGCCGCAGCGGTGGCCCTGGCCGAGGCCAGGGCGCTGCACCGGGAGGACGCGGAGGCCAGCGGGCGCATGGCGCGGTACGGCCTTGCCCTGCTGGACGAGCTGCTGCCCGGCAGCGGTGGGCATCGTCTGCTCACGCACTGCAACACGGGGGCACTCGTCTCGGGTGGTGAGGGCACCGCCTTCGCCGTGGCGCTCGCGGCGCACCGGGAGAAGCGGCTGCGGCAGCTGTGGGTGGATGAGACGCGTCCGCTGCTGCAGGGCGCCCGGCTGACGGCCTTCGAGGCGGCGCGCAACGGAATGTCGTACAGCCTGCTCACGGACAACGCCGCTGGTTCGCTGTTCGCCGCGGGCGAGGTGGATGCCGTGCTCATCGGGGCGGACCGCATCGCCGCGGACGGGTCGGTGGCCAACAAGGTGGGGAGCTATCCGCTCGCGGTGCTCGCGAAGTACCACCACGTGCCGTTCATCGTGGTCGCGCCTATCACGACCGTGGATCTGGACACCGCGGACGGAGCGTCGATCATCGTTGAGCAGCGACCGGGGACCGAGGTGACGGAGCTCACATCGCCGTGGGCCGGGGTGGCGGGCGAGGATGCCGGCGGACTGCTTGTGGCCCCGGCGGGAACCCAGGCATACAACCCTGCGTTCGATGTCACGCCGCCGGAGTTGATCACGGCGATCGTCACGGAGGAGGGCGCAGTTTCCCCGGTCACGGGGGCCGGACTGGCAGAGCTGTGTGCCAGATCATCGCAGGTAACGATTAGCTAATGGGATGATGTCGATTATGAAGGGACGCGTCCTTGTCGTCGACGACGACACCGCACTGGCCGAGATGCTCGGGATTGTGCTGCGTGGTGAAGGGTTCGAGCCGTCGTTCGTAGCGGACGGCGACAAGGCACTTGCCGCATTTCGTGAGGCCAAGCCGGACCTGGTCCTGCTCGATCTCATGCTGCCCGGTAGGGACGGCATCGAGGTCTGCAGGCTGATCAGGGCCGAGTCGGGTGTGCCGATCGTCATGCTCACTGCCAAGAGCGACACGGTTGACGTGGTGGTGGGCCTGGAGTCCGGGGCCGACGACTACATCGTCAAGCCGTTCAAACCTAAGGAGTTGGTTGCCCGGATCAGGGCACGTCTGCGGAGGTCCGAGGAGCCGGCGCCGGAGCAGCTGGCCATCGGGGACCTGGTCATCGACGTGGCCGGTCACTCGGTGAAGCGGGAGGGGCAGTCGATCGCCCTCACCCCGTTGGAATTCGACCTGCTGGTCGCGCTCGCCCGTAAGCCGTGGCAGGTGTTCACCCGTGAGGTGCTGCTGGAGCAGGTGTGGGGATACCGCCACGCCGCCGACACCCGGCTGGTGAACGTGCACGTCCAGCGACTGCGTTCCAAGGTCGAGAAGGACCCGGAGCGGCCGGAGATCGTGGTGACCGTCCGAGGGGTCGGTTACAAGGCCGGACCGAGCTGAGATGCCCCCGAGTAGCGCTGCTCCGCAGCCCGGGGAGCCGGGAGCCCGTGCGGAGCGGGCTGCCGGTCCAGGACACAGGACGTTCCGGGTCGGACGTCTTCTGCAGGGCGGCCGGTTGTTCCACGACCGGGCGCCCGGCGGTCCTGTGCCGCGATTGCTGATGCGCTGGGTGCGGCGTCCGCTGCTGCCCGCCGTAAGGCTCTGGCGGCGCAATCTCCAGCTGCGGGTCGTCGCGGGCACGCTGCTCATGTCGCTCGGTGTGGTGCTGCTTCTCGGGCTGGTCGTGATCGGGCAGGTGCGCAACGGCCTGCTCGAAGCCAAGGGCAAGGCCGCCCAGACGCAGGCGGCCGGCGGTTTCGCCGCTGCCCAGGAGAAGGCCAACGCCCCGCTCACCCCCGGTGGGCAGGGCGGTGACACGGCGGATGGCGCCACTGCCAACAATTCGTGGCGGACCGAGCTCGTCGACCAGCTCGCCAGCGGCGGCAAGAACGCCTTCAACGTGGTGGCGCTCAGCGCCGACGAGGGAACCCGTGCCCCACGCGGCTCGGGCAGCGTGGAGGCGGTGAGTATTCCGCAGCGCCTGCGGGATGCCGTGAACAAGGGGTCCGGAGCGTTCCAGACGTACTCCGAGATCCAGTACGCGAACGGGCAGCAACCGCAGCCCGGACTTGTCGTGGGCAAGCGGCTCTACGACAACGACCACAATCCGTACCAGCTCTACTACCTCTTCCCGCTGACGCAGGAGGAGAAGTCGCTGACGCTCATCAAGGGCACGCTCGCGACCGCGGGACTCTTCGTGGTCGTACTGCTCGGGGCCATCGCCTGGTTCGTGGTGAGGCAGGTCGTCACGCCCGTGCGCATGGCGGCCGGCATCGCGGAGCGGCTCTCCGCCGGCAGGCTCCAGGAGCGGATGAAGGTCACCGGCGAGGACGACATCGCCCGGCTCGGCGAGGCCTTCAACAAAATGGCGCAGAACCTGCAGCTGAAGATCCAGCAGCTGGAGGAGCTCTCCCGGATGCAGCGGCGCTTCGTCTCCGACGTCTCCCACGAGCTGCGGACCCCGCTGACGACCGTACGGATGGCCGCCGATGTCATCCATGAGGCCCGCGTCGACTTCGATCCTGTGACGGCGCGCTCCGCGGAGCTGCTCGGGGACCAGCTCGACCGGTTCGAGTCGCTGCTCTCCGATCTGCTGGAGATCAGCCGCTTCGACGCGGGGGCCGCGGCCCTTGAGGCGGAGCCGATAGATCTGCGGCAGGTCGTACGGCGGGTGATAGGCGGGGCCGAGCCGCTGGCCGAGCGGAAGGGCACCCGGATCCGGGTGGTCGGCGACGAGCAGCCGGTGATCGCGGAGGCCGACGCACGACGGGTCGAGCGCGTCCTGCGCAACCTGGTGGTCAACGCCGTCGAACACGGCGAGGGCCGTGACGTCGTGGTGCGGATGGGGGCGGCCGGAGGCGCGGTCGCCGTGGCCGTCCGGGACTACGGGGTGGGGCTGAAACCGGGCGAGGCGACGCGGGTGTTCAACCGTTTCTGGCGAGCGGACCCGGCCCGCGCGCGGACGACCGGCGGCACCGGGCTCGGGCTCTCCATCGCGGTGGAGGACGCCCGGCTGCACGGCGGCTGGCTCCAGGCGTGGGGCGAGCCCGGCGGCGGTTCGCAGTTCCGGCTGACTCTGCCGCGTACGGCGGACGAGCCGCTGCGCGGATCGCCGATACCACTGGAACCCGAGGACTCCCGTCGCAATCGGGAGAACCGTGAGCGGGCCGCGGCCACGCCGAAGGCCGGGAGCGAGCACCGGCTGACGGCGGTGCCGGCCCAGCCCGGCAACAGCGACAGATCCGCGCTGCCCGTACCGTCCCGCACTCCGGCGGCTCCGCGCACGGCGCCGGCCTCGGTTCATCCGGCGGCCCTTCCGGGGAGCGGCGCACGAGTGGTCGCGCGCCACGCCGAGGAGCGGTCGGACGGCGAATTCGACACTGCGGTGCAGGACCGGGAACGGGGGGACACGAATCGTGCGGACTGACCGTCGCAAGGACGGCCATGGACGAGTGCTGGGGCTGTTCGCGCTGCTCGGGTGCGGTGTGGTGCTGCTGTCCGCGTGCGGCTCGATGCCCGTCACCGGGGACGTCAAGGCTGTCGACGCCTCGCAGCCCGGTGACTCCCAGGTGCAGGTGTACGCCGTCGCGCCACGTGACAACGCCACGCCCAACGAGGTGGTCGACGGCTTCCTGGAGTCCATGACCAGTGATGACCCGCACTTCAGGACGACCCGCCGGTACCTGACGAAGAAGGCGGCCGAGACGTGGAAGCCGAACGCGGTCACCACCGTGCTCACCAAGGCGCCGAACCGGAACGACCGACCCCTCCACGCCAGCGACCGCAACGTCACCGAGGTCACCTACACGCTGACCGGTGAGAAGGTGGCGACGGTCGACGAGCAGAGCGCCTATCAGCCGCTCGCGCCCACGGACTACAACCAGGCCCTGCATCTGGTGAAGGAGAACGGGCCGGGCGGCAGGGAGTGGCGGATCGATCTCGTGCCGGACGGCCTGCTGCTCGGGCAGTCGGACTTCAGGCGTCTCTACCGCTCCGTCAACAAGTACTACTTCGCGGCGGGGCGGTCCGACGGGCAGTCGGCCCTGGTCGCCGATCCCGTCTATCTCCGCAGCCGGACGGACCCCGTCACGGGGATGGACACCGTGACGCAGTCCGTCCGCAGCCTGCTTGCGGGGCCGACCAGTTGGCTTCAGCCCGTGGTCGCATCGCGGTTCCCGCCCGGTACGGCGCTGAAGAAGGGGGTCACCTCGCTGGCGCCCGACGACCGCAACGTACTGAAGGTCCCGCTCGACAAGAAGGCGGACGGCGTCGGGCAGCGCACCTGTCGCATGATGGCCTCGCAGATCCTCTACACCCTGAGGGACCTGACGTCCGCCCGGGTCGAGCAGGTCGAACTCCAGCGTTCCGACGGCTCCCCGCTGTGTCTGCTCGGAGCGGACCAGGCGGAGGAGTTCGCTCCTGACGGTTCGTCGAGCGGGCCGGACAGCCAGTACTTCGTCGATGCCAAGGGGCATGTGGAACGAATTCCCGGCAGCAACAAGGGCAGCGGGACGCCGGAGCCGGTGGCCGGTCCGCTCGGGGACGGGCCGGTGCGGATGGGCGCGGTCGGTGTGGCCAGGGACGAGCAGTCGGCGGCGACGGTCTCGCGCGACGGGGCCTCTCTGTATGTGTCGTCCATCGTCTCGGACGGCGAACTTCCCGTGGCCTCGGTGACCAGTAGGTCCCACGACGTCAAGAACCGTCTGTCCACACCGAGCTGGGACGACCGGGGCGACCTGTGGGTGGCCGACCGGGATCGCGACAGGCCCAGACTGCTGAGATTGGCCGGGGGCACCGGGGAGCCGCAGCAGGTCGCCGTGCCCGACCTGGACGGCGGGCGGATCGAGGCGTTGCGCATGTCCGCGGACGGAGTCCGGATAGCCCTGCTGGTGACCCAGGACGGCCGCACCACGCTGAAGATCGGCCGGATCGAACGGCGCGGGCGGGAATCGGCGCAGCAGGTGTCGGTGGTGGAGCTGCGCCAGGCCGCGCCACAGCTGACGGATGTGACCGCGATGTCGTGGTCGGGCCGCAGTCGCCTCGTGGTGGTCGGCAAGGAGCAGGGTGGCGTGCAGCAGGTGCGTTACGTGCAGGCGGACGGCTCGACGTCCGCATCGGGCGTGCTGCCCGGCGTGAACCAGGTGTTGTCGGTCGCGGCGGCGGACGACGAGCAGCTTCCGCTGATGGCGGCCACGTCCAGTGACGGGATCGTGAAACTGTCGCCCGGTGACAATTGGCAGACAGTGGTCAAGGAAGGTTCGTCGCTGGTCTACCCGGGCTGAGAGCCACTCCACGGCCGGGATCCGCCGGGCCGGCCCGAGGCGGGAGCCGCAGGGCCTGGTCCGCGTTTTCCACAGGGGTGGCCGGGTCGCTGAGGGAAGCGCACAGTGGAGTCATGCGGGGGTGGTGGCGGGAGATTTCCGGCTTGGTGCTGCCGGTGTCCTGCGGCGGCTGCGGCAGGCCGCGTGTGCAGCTGTGCGAGGAATGCCGGGCGGAACTCCACGGTGGGGCACCGCGCCGGGTGAGGCGTGTTCCGGAGCCGCCGGGCCTGCCGGTGGTGCACGCGGCCGCCGCGTACGAGAACGCGGTACGCGCGGTGCTGCTGGCCCATAAGGAGCGGGGCGAGACGGGGCTGGCCGGAGCGCTCGGCAAGGCGCTGGCGGGTGCGGTACGGGCCGGGACGGGGCATGCGGGTGACGGCGGCCCCCTGCTGCTCGTGCCGGTGCCCTCGGCGCGGCGCGCGGTGGCGGCACGCGGCCATGATCCGACCCGCCGGATCGCGCTGGCCGCGGCGGGTGAGCTGAGACGCGGCGGCATCCCGGCCCGGGTGGTCGCGGTGCTCCGGCAGCGGCGTGCGGTGGCCGACCAGGCGGGGCTGGGCGCCGGTCAGCGGCTGGCGAATCTGGCGGGGGCGCTGGCGGTCGTGGCCGGGGGTGAGCGGCTGCTTGCGGCCGGACGGGTGGTGCTGGTGGACGACCTTCTGACGACGGGCGCCTCGCTCGCCGAGGCGGCCAGGGCGGTGGCGGTGGCGTGCGGGCACGCCGGTGCTGTCTCCGGCAGTGGGCAGGCGGCCGTTGTCGCAGTATCTCCGTCGGCCTTCGAAATAAACCGGAACTGTCGATGAACTTGCATCGTTGCAGGTAGTGAGTGAGAAAAACGCCCCTAACGGAGGTACGTGCGAGTAGCGGGTGCCGACATCCGGCCGGGCAGGCTATGTTCGGTTGTGAGGAATGGTGAATGCCAGACCTCGATGAATGCACCACCAGGTTTCGGGCAGGCAACACACCAGTAGTCCAGGAGCTGGGAATTCGGTGGGGTGGAGACCTCACCGATGGGGGAGGAGGAGGTGGAAGTCACCGAGTCCGCGGCTCCGGTTGTCACCGGGGCCTGGTGCAAAAGGGAGATGCTCCGCCTCTGAGCGGAGCGATCCGGGAACGGAGTTCTGCGTGGACATCGTCGTCAAGGGCCGCAAGACCGAGGTGCCCGAGCGGTTCCGCAAGCACGTGGCCGAGAAGCTGAAGCTGGACAAGATCCAGAAGTTCGACGGCAAGGTGATCAGCCTCGACGTCGAGGTGTCCAAGGAGCCGAACCCCCGTCAGGCCGACCGTTCCGACCGGGTGGAGATCACGCTCCGCTCGCGTGGTCCGGTCATCCGGGCGGAAGCGGCCGCAGGCGACCCGTACGCAGCGCTGGACCTGGCCACCGGCAAGCTGGAGGCGCGGCTGCGCAAGCAGCACGACAAGCGCTACAGCCGCCGCGGCAACGGCCGGATTCCTGCTGCAGAGGTCGGCGAGACCGTGCCGGGGGCGGCGTCGTTCAACGGCGAGGGTGATCTGATCGCCGATGAGTCGGCCGAGTCCGTACCGACCACGAGGTTCGGCTCGCTGGAGGTCCAGGGCGAGGGACCGCTGGTGATGCGCGAGAAGACGCACGTCGCCGCACCGATGTCGCTCGACCAGGCGCTCTACGAGATGGAGCTGGTCGGGCACGACTTCTATCTGTTCGTCGACTCCGAGACGAAGGAACCCAGTGTCGTCTACCGACGGCATGCCTATGACTACGGTGTCATCCACCTGAGGACCGACCCGCTGGCCGCTGATGAGGCGGGCGGCGCAGGCGGTGCGCTCGGCGGTTGACGCCACGCTTCCGCGGTGCCCCTGGAGCGTCTGTGCGCCCCCAGGGGCACCCGCGTGCGACCACAGGATCACCGCTCTGACGTCCAGGCATGGAATCATGGCGTCCCAGGCCAATCGGTGCTCTGTGAACTGCCGTTGGCGGACCGTGTGAACTTCAGGCCATGGCCTTCAGGGGGAGGAACGATGGCGGACGCCTTCGGGCCCGTGCGCGATGCGAATGACGCCGACGACGTCGGCAGTGCCGGCACCGGCGCGGACAGTGGTTTCCGCAGGGAGCCGATCAGGGTCCTCGTGGTGGATGACCACGCGCTCTTCCGCAGAGGTCTGGAGATCGTCCTGGCTCAGGAGGAGGACATCCAGGTCGTCGGCGAGGCGGGTGACGGGTCGGAGGCGGTCGACAAGGCCGCCGATCTGCTCCCCGACATCGTGCTGATGGATGTCCGGATGCCCAAGCGCGGTGGCATCGAGGCCTGCACGGCGATCAAGGAGGTGGCCCCCAGCGCGAAGATCATCATGCTGACGATCAGTGACGAGGAGGCGGACCTCTACGACGCGATCAAGGCCGGAGCCACCGGCTATCTCCTCAAGGAGATCTCCACGGACGAAGTGGCCACGGCCATTCGCGCGGTTGCCGACGGGCAGTCGCAGATCAGCCCCTCCATGGCGTCCAAACTGCTCACCGAGTTCAAATCGATGATCCAGCGCACCGACGAGCGCAGGCTGGTGCCGGCACCGCGACTCACCGACCGGGAACTCGAAGTCCTCAAACTCGTTGCAACGGGCATGAACAATCGCGATATCGCGAAGGAACTGTTCATTTCCGAGAACACCGTGAAGAACCACGTCCGCAACATTCTGGAGAAGTTGCAGCTGCACTCCAGGATGGAAGCCGTGGTCTATGCCATGCGGGAGAAGATCCTGGAGATCAGGTGACCCGGCCGGGGGAGAGCGGGCCAGCTGATATCGGGCCGGCCGAGGGCATGGGTGCTCAGGCCAGGACGCGGGCGATTTCCTGAGTGAGCGGTCCGCGCAGCTCCGGTGCGTCGACCCGCTCCAGCTGGACATCCGTACATCCGACCCAGGACGCGGCCTCCACCAGCGCCTCGGCCATCGGTGCCACGGCCTTCCTGCTCGCCAGCGACACCTGCCGGGCGACCAGCGTGCTGCCCTCGCGTGCCGGGTCGACCCGGCCCTGCAGCTTTCCGCCCGCCAGCAGCGGCATCGCGAAGTATCCGTGGACCCGCTTGAGCTTGGGGACGTAGGCCTCCAGACGGTGGGTGAAGCCGAAGATCCGCTCGGTGCGCGCCCGCTCCCAGACCAGCGAGTCGAACGGCGACAACAGTGTCGTACGGTGCCGCCCGCGCGGCTCCGAGGCCAGCGCAGCCGGGTCCGCCCAGGCGGGCTTCGCCCAGCCCTGCACCCTCACCGGCACCAGCCCGGAGTCGGCCACCACCGCGTCGAACTGCTCACCCTTGAGCCGGTGGTAGTCCGCGATGTCCGCACGGGTGCCGACCCCCAGGGACTGCCCCGCGAGGGCGACCAGGCGTCGCAGGCACTCCGTGTCGTCCAGATCGTCGTGCAGCACGGCGTCGGGCAGGGCCCGCTCGGCGAGGTCGTAAACCCGCTTCCAGCTGCGCCGCTCGGTGCACACCACCTCGCCGTACATCAGGGCGCGCTCGACGGCGACCTTCGACGCCGACCAGTCCCACCACTCCCCTCCGTTCTTCGCGCCGCCCAGCTCCGTGGCCGTCAGCGGGCCCTCGGCGCGCAGCTGCTTGATCACCGTCTCGTACGCACCGTCCGGCAGGTCGTGGTGCCAGTGCGGGCGGGAGCGGTAGGCGCGGCGGCGGAAGGCGAAGTGCGGCCACTCCTCGACCGGCAGGATGCAGGCCGCGTGCGACCAGTACTCGAAGGTGCGGCCACCCGACCAGTACGCCTCCTCGACGGAACGCCGGCCGACGGCGCCGAGGCGCGCGTACGGGATCAGCTCGTGCGATCGCGCGAGCACCGAGATCGTGTCGAGCTGCACGGCGCCGAGATGACGCAGCACGCCCGGAACCCCGGCCCGGCGGTCCGGAGCGCCGAGAAAGCCCTGGGCGCGCAGGGCGATCCTGCGGGCCTGGTCGGCGGAGAGTTCAACGGCGGGAGGCGGCACAGGCGTCATGCCCCGAACCCTAGAGGCAGGCACTGACAGTGAGCCGGGGTTCCCGCGGAACCCCGGCCCGACGGGTCAGGGGGCGGGCAGATAGGTGTGGGTGCCCGGCAGGCCGAGGTCGGACGGCAGCAGCGCACCGATCCAGGAGTCGCGCCGTACGCCCTTGTTGAGCAGGCCCGACCGCTGTGCGCCCTCCATCAGGAACCCGGCCTTCAGCGCCACGGCGCGCGAGGGGACGTTGCCCACCTCGGCGCGCCACTCCAGCCGGTCGCCGCCCAGTGCGGTGAAGGTCCAGCGGGCGGCGCACAGCACTGCCTCCGTCATGTAGCCGCGGCCCCGGTGCTCCCCGGCGGTCCAGAACCCCACCTCGTACGTGCCCGGCAGGCGGCGGTTGATGCCGAGGGCGCCGGTCAGGGCCCCGGTCTCGCGCAGGACCACCGCGAAGTTGTACATGGAGTCGTCGTGCCAGCCACCAGGAGACAGCTCTGTCGCGAAGAATTCCGAGTCGGCGCGGCCGTACGGGGAGGGCACGACCGTCCACCGCTGGATGTCCGGGTCCTGACAGGCCGCGTGGATCGCGTCCACGTCGCTTTCGGCGAAGGGTCGCAGCAGTAGGCGGTCGCTGGTGAGGGTGATCGGCTCCATGCAGGGATTCTGGGGAGGGAGTGCTCGGGAAGCGAACACTTTTCGGACTTCCCGGCACCTTCGGCGCTCCCCGGCCGTTGACTCGGAGGGGACAGCGGGGCCAACGCGGCGGCAGCCCTCCCGGGGCGGCGGGGTCCTCGCTTACGATGGCCGTTGCGGTGGGGCCCACCTGCCGTGCCCGCGCCAGAGTCCATAACACGACCCAGTGCCAGGCCCGACCGGCAAGGAGACCAGCCTCAGTGTCCGTCTTCAACAAGCTCATGCGTGCAGGCGAAGGCAAGATCCTGCGCAAACTGCACCGCATCGCGGACCAGGTCAGCTCCATCGAAGAGGACTTCGTCAACCTCTCCGACGCCGAGCTGCGGGCGCTCACCGACGAGTACAAGGAACGGTACGCGGACGGCGAGAGCCTGGACGACCTGCTCCCCGAGGCATTCGCGACCGTCCGTGAGGCCGCCAAGCGGGTCCTCGGACAGCGCCACTACGACGTTCAGATGATGGGCGGCGCAGCCCTCCACCTCGGCTACGTGGCCGAGATGAAGACCGGCGAGGGCAAAACCCTGGTCGGCACCCTGCCGGCGTACCTCAACGCGCTCTCCGGCAAGGGCGTGCACCTGATCACGGTCAACGACTATCTCGCCGAGCGCGACTCCGAACTGATGGGCCGCGTCCACAAGTTCCTCGGCCTGACCGTCGGCTGCATCATCGCCAACATGACGCCGGCCCAGCGCCGCGAGCAGTACGCCTGCGACATCACGTACGGCACGAACAACGAGTTCGGCTTCGACTACCTCCGCGACAACATGGCGTGGTCGGCCGACGAGCTCGTCCAGCGCGGCCACAACTTCGCGGTGGTCGACGAGGTCGACTCGATCCTCGTCGACGAGGCCCGTACGCCGCTGATCATCTCCGGCCCGGCCGACCAGGCCACCAAGTGGTACGGCGACTTCGCCAAGCTGGTCACGCGGCTGACCAAGGGCGAGGCGGGCAACCCGCTCAAGGGCATCGAGGAGACCGGCGACTACGAGGTCGACGAGAAGAAGCGGACCGTCGCCATCCATGAGCCCGGTGTCTCGAAGGTCGAGGACTGGCTCGGTATCGAGAACCTCTACGAGTCGGTGAACACGCCGCTCGTCGGGTACCTCAACAACGCCATCAAGGCCAAGGAACTCTTCAAGAAGGACAAGGACTACGTCGTCATCGACGGCGAAGTCATGATCGTCGACGAGCACACCGGCCGTATCCTCGCCGGCCGCCGCTACAACGAGGGCATGCACCAGGCGATCGAGGCGAAGGAAGGGGTGGACATCAAGGACGAGAACCAGACCCTCGCCACGATCACCCTGCAGAACTTCTTCCGTCTCTACGGCAAGCTCTCCGGCATGACCGGTACGGCGATGACCGAGGCCGCCGAGTTCCACCAGATCTACAAGCTCGGTGTGGTGCCGATCCCGACCAACCGGCCGATGGTCCGTGCCGACCAGTCGGACCTGATCTACCGCACCGAGGTCGCGAAGTTCGCCGCGGTCGTCGACGACATCGCCGAGAAGCACGAGAAGGGCCAGCCGATCCTGGTCGGCACCACCTCGGTCGAGAAGTCCGAGTACCTCTCGCAGCAGCTCTCCAAGCGCGGTGTCCAGCACGAGGTCCTCAACGCCAAGCAGCACGACCGTGAGGCGACGATCGTCGCCCAGGCCGGCCGCAAGGGCGCGGTCACGGTCGCGACGAACATGGCCGGACGAGGCACCGACATCAAGCTCGGTGGCAACCCCGACGACCTCGCCGAGGCGGAGCTGCGCCAGCGTGGCCTGGACCCCGTCGAGCACGTCGAGGAGTGGGCGGCCGCGCTGCCCGCCGCGCTGGAGAAGGCCGAGCAGTCCGTCAAGGCGGAGTTCGAAGAGGTCAAGGAGCTCGGCGGGCTGTATGTCCTGGGTACCGAGCGCCACGAGTCGCGGCGTATCGACAACCAGCTGCGCGGTCGTTCCGGCCGTCAGGGCGACCCCGGCGAGTCCCGCTTCTACCTGTCGCTCGGCGATGACCTGATGCGGCTGTTCAAGGCGCAGATGGTCGAGCGCGTCATGTCGATGGCCAATGTGCCGGACGACGTGCCGATCGAGAACAAGATGGTGACGCGGGCGATCGCGTCGGCCCAGTCGCAGGTCGAGCAGCAGAACTTCGAGACGCGTAAGAACGTCCTGAAGTACGACGAGGTGCTCAACCGGCAGCGTGAGGTCATCTACGGCGAGCGTCGCCGCGTCCTGGAGGGCGAGGACCTGCAGGACCAGATCCGCCATTTCATGGACGACACGATCGACGACTACATCCGCCAGGAGACCGCCGAGGGCTTCGCGGAGGAATGGGACCTGGACCGGCTCTGGGGCGCGTTCAAGCAGCTCTACCCGGTGAAGGTCACCGTCGACGAGCTGGAGGACGCGGCCGGCGACCGGGCCGGGATCACGGCCGAGTTCATCGGCGAGTCCATCAAGGACGACATCCACGAGCAGTACGACGAGCGCGAGAAGCAGCTCGGCTCGGACATCATGCGTGAGCTGGAGCGGCGTGTGGTGCTGTCCGTCCTGGACCGCAAGTGGCGTGAGCACCTCTACGAGATGGACTACCTCCAGGAGGGCATCGGCCTCCGTGCCATGGCGCAGAAGGACCCGCTGGTCGAGTACCAGCGCGAGGGCTTCGACATGTTCAACGCCATGATGGAGGGCATCAAGGAGGAGTCCGTCGGCTACCTGTTCAACCTGGAGGTCCAGGTCGAGCAGCAGGTCGAGGAGGTGCCGGTGCAGGACGAGGCCGAGCGGACCTCGCTCGTCAAGGAGGACGCCGTGCCGGCGGCACGTCCGGAGATCCGCGCCAAGGGGCTCGACGCTCCGCAGCGTCCGGACCGGCTGCACTTCTCCGCTCCCACGGTGGACGGGGAGGGCGGGGTCGTCGAGGGCGACTTCACCAGCGGCGAGGGTACGGCCGGTGCCGGGGCCGAGTCCGATGGGCTGACCAGGGCGGAGCGGCGCAAGGCCCAGAAGAGTGGTGGGGGCGGGCGCCGCCGTAAGAAGTAGTAGCGGCTGCCGGGGACGTCCTTGGACGTTCTTGCGGTGGTCGGGTAGTCGGGTTGTTGCCGGGGTCGGGCGCGCGTGGTTTGGGCGCCCGACCCCGGTTTTTTTGGGACCGGGGGCGGTGGGGCGGTGAGGTGGCGGAGCGGTGAGACGGTGGGCGGTGGCTTGTGGGGTGTGACCTTGAGGTTCTGGCCTTGTCGGGAGTGGGGGCGGGCGTGTTCGGCGGGGGCGGGGTGGTGGGCTGGGCCGCTGCGCGGGGCTTGTCCCCTCCCCGCCCCTTCCCGGAACCGGGGCGCTGCCCCGGGCCCCGCTCCTCAATCGCCGGAGGGGCTGAGAAGGGGAGCCGGAGGGTTGGGATTGGGGTGGAGGCGAGGGGGCCGGTGGGGCCGAGGTGGTGGGTGAGTCGGGGTGGGGGGCGAGGTAGGGCTGGGAGGTGGCCGGGGGCCAGGGCGGGGTCGAGGCGGGGCTGAGAGGCCGACTGGTGGGGCCGAGGAAGGGTCGGGAGGGGCCCGGAGGGGCGGGGTGGGGTGGGGGCGGAGGTGGCCGGTGGGTCGGGATGAGGCCGGGGTGGCGCTGAGCTGAGAGGTGGCCGGTGGTCGGGGTGGGGCCGGGGTGGCGCTGGGAGGTGGCCGGGGGCCAGGGCGGGGTCGAGGCGGGGCTGAGAGGCCGACTGGTGGGGCCGGGAGGGGCCGGAGGGTCGGGGTGCGGCTTCGGTGGGCCCGGTTGGTTGGGATGGGGGCGAGGCGGGGCTGAGAGGCCGACTGGTGGGGCCGGGAGGGGCCGGAGGGTCGGGGTGCGGCTTCGGTGGGCCCGGTTGGTCGGGATGGGGGCGAGGCGGGGCTGAGAGGCGGCTGGTGGGGCCGGAGGGTCGAGACGGGGCCGGGAGGGGCCGGTGGTCGGGGTGCGGCTCGGTGGGCCCGGTTGGTCGGGATGGGGGCGAGGCGGGGCTGAGAAGGGGCCAGGGCGGCCGGGGCGGGGCTGAGAGGCGGGGCTGGTGGGGGCGCGGCGGGGTAGGTGGGCCGGATGGGGTCGAGAGGGGCTGGAGGGGCTTGGGTGGGGCTCCTGGTGTGTTGGCTGTTCCCTCCCGGCCACGCTGGGGCTGGGAGGGGTCGGAACGGGGTGTACGTGGTTTCGCTGGTTCTGTCCCGGGGCGGGCTGCCCCGCGCCGGGACGGGACCAGGATGGGCTTGCACCGCGCTTGGTTCTTCGTTCCTGTTCTGGCGTGCCGGGGATCTGTCGCGTTGTCGGTTTCGGTGGTTCTGCCGCCCCGTCCTGGCCGCTCGGTCTGCCTCCCTTCCTGTCCTGTTCGGGGTTCTGCTCCGTCGTGGCCCCGCCCTGGCTAGCGGGACGCGGCTGCCCGCAGGTGTTCGTCGCCCAGTTCCACTGCGGCGCAGCGCCAGCGGAGGTCGGTGCCCTGTTCCAGGCGGAAGGCCATCGCGCGTACCTGTTCGCCCGCCGCGATGCTCGCGCAGGCCTCCACCACGCCCGGGGCCGGCTGGGCGCCGTGGCACATGCGGATGACGGGGCGGGCGCCGCGGGCCCTGAGGGGGGTGCGTGGGGCCAGTTCGGTCAGCTGGTCGTAGGCCTCGCCGATGGTGTGGCCGAGCATCCAGTGCACCGGGCGCTGGCCGCTGAGGACCGCCAGGAGGCGGTCGGCGAACCAGTGGTGCGGGCGTACGCGCCGGGGAGTCCGGGTGCGCTGGGGTGGTACGGCTTCGGGCCTGCGCTGGTCGCGTCGTCCGGCGGGCCGGGTCCTGTTCGTGCTCATCGATCATCGCCCCCGTGCTTCAGAGGCCCGGTGAATTACCGGGCGGTAACTTCTGCTGTGGACCTTCTACGGCGACGGCCGAGGGGGCCGCAAGCGGCAGGGGAGTGACGGGGACGACCGGGAGGAATCACCTATCCGGGTGATGCGGCCGGTGTCGAGCGGGGCGTGAGGCGGGCGCAAGGAGGGTGAGGGGCGGTTGCCGGGTGGACGGGGCAGCATCGATGCACGTGACCCCAAAGGGGGACGTCACACGTATCCTGAGGGCGTTTCCGACTACGAAAGCGACCCGGCCATGCGCGTGTATGTCCCCCTGACCCTGTCCGGTCTCGCAGCGGCGCACCGGGCGGGCGAAATCGGTCCCGGTCCGCTCACCGCGTACGCGGTGACCCCCGCACTGCGTGAGTGGTACGTCTCGGACGACATCGAGGAGCTGGAGTACGCGGCGCTCAACCGGGCCGCCTCCGCCTCGCTGCGCATGATCGCGCAGAACCCCGGCGCGGTGCGCAGGCGCGTCGTCATCGCCGTCGAAGTGCCGGACGGTGCGGCAGTCGCCGACCCGGACCACGGCCTCGACCCGTCCTCGCTCGGCGAGGTGCGGATCGCGTCCCCCGTGGCGCTCGCCGAGGCCGCCGCGGTGCATGTCGACGCGGATGACGCGGAGAAGGACGTCACGGCGGCGGCCGCGGCGCTGGGGGCGGCGGACCTCGGGGACGACGACGCGCAGTTCACCGTGGACGGCGCCGAGGACCACGAGCTGCTGTGGTTCGGCATCCAGGAGATCCCGAATCTGCTTCCCTGAGCAGCTGGTCGCCCGAGCAGTTGGTCTTCTGAGGAGCTGGTCGCCCGGGTAGTTGGTCTCCTGGGGATCCGGCCCGAGGAGCCGGATCCCCGAGGTTCTCGTCGCCCGAGGACAGCGGGCGGGAGCCGAACGGTTGTCGGAGGGGGCGGGTACTTTCTTATGCATGGGGACGCATGGGAAGCACCGCACGCATCTGGTCTGGGACTGGAACGGCACACTGCTCGATGACAACGACGCGGTCATCGGCGCGACCAACGCGGCGTTCGGCGAGGTCGGCCTGGCGCCGATCACCCTTGAGCAGTACCGCGAGATGTACTGCATCCCGATACCCCGCTTCTACCAACGGCTGATGGGCAGGCAGCCCACGGAGGCCGAGTGGGAGCGGATGGACGGGATCTTCCACCAGCACTACACCGAGCGGCGGGCCGCCTGCGGGCTCACCGAAGGGGCCGAGGCGCTGCTCTCCCAGTGGCGGCTGAGCGGGGGCAGCCAGTCGCTCCTGAGCATGTACGGCCACGACCAGCTGGTCCCCGTGGTGCGGGGGTACGGCATCGAGCGGCACTTCGTGCGGGTCGACGGGCGCACCGGGCCCTCCGGCGGCAGCAAGGCACGGCACATGGAGCGGCACATCGCCGCGCTGGACGGGATATCCGCCGAGCACACGGTGGTCATCGGGGATGCGGTGGACGACGCCGTGGCCGCGGCCCACGTCGGAGCGAAGGCCGTGCTCTACACCGGCGGGTCGCACAGCAGGGCCAGTCTGGAGGCGGCCGGGGTGCCGGTCGTGGACAGTCTGGCCGAGGCCGCGCACCTCGCCGAGCAGATCGCCGGGTAGAGCAGGCAGAGCAGGTAGAGAGGGCAGGGCGTGCCGGGTGCGGGTACGGGCAGGGGAGCCCGGCGAGGGGGGCGTCAGGTCGTGACCGGGGCCTTTGTGCGGAGGATCTTCAGGAACTCGCGCATCCACGCGGAGTGGTCCGGCCAGGCGCGGGACGAGACCAGCACACCGTCGACCACCGCCTCGTGGTCCTCGAAGGTGGCACCCGCCGTCTGCATGTCGAGCTCCAGCGCGGGATACGCGGTGACGTGCCGGCCGGTCAGTGCGCCGACCGCCGCCGTCATCAGCGGGCCGTGGCAGATCTGGGCCACCGGCCGGTCGGAGTCGAAGAACGCCTTGAGGATCTTGCGCAGCTCGGCGTCGTTGCGCAGATACTCGGGGGCCCGGCCGCCCGGGACGACCAGGGCCACGTACTCCCCGGGGTCGACCTCGGAGAACGCCAGGTCGGCGGGCCAGGTGTAGCCGGGCTTCTCGGTGTACGTGTCGAAACCGGGCTCGAAGTCGTGGACCACGAAGCGGAGCGTCTTGCGGGCGGGGGCCGCGATGTGGACGTCGTACCCCTCCTCGCGCAGCCGCTGGTAGGGGTAGAGGACCTCCAGGGACTCTGCGGCGTCGCCGGTGACGATCAGGATCTTCGGTGCCATGGCGGGGCTCCCACGGTTCGTCGGCCTGTTCCGCCTACCAGAGTGCGGCAATACGGACGCGCGCGCTGTCCAGACTGTCAAAGTTCGGGCCCATCTTTTTACACAAACGGCTCGTGACGGTCATGGGGGCGGGCGATATAGCCTGGACCCCGTGATCAGCGCGATACGCCTCGGGGGCAGCGAAGCCCCCGGCCTGCGCCCGGAGTGCCACAGCACCCGGGCCGTCGCTGATTCCCTCAGCCCGGACCGAATGTCAAAAGTGGTCGATTCGGCCCCGGGCATCTCTCATAGCGGCATAGCGTCGACTCAGACCGGAAACCCCGTGTCGTGGCGGTACGTCGTCTTTTCCACCTACGTCACGCAACGGCGCGCGACAGGAGCCAGAGGACATGCAGACCAAGCTGGACGAAGCCAAGGCCGAGCTGCTCGCACGGGCGGCGAAGGTAGCTGACAACAGCCCGGGCGGTGGTGTCGGTGGCCCGGGCGGTACCTCCCGGGTGCGTGTTGCGGCCGCCGGGGCCGAGCAGGAGCGTCCCGGGCAGGACGTGCTCCTCTCCTACCTCCAGCGCTACTACCTGCACACTGCTCCGGAGGACATCGCGGGCCGCGACCCCGTGGACGTCTTCGGCGCCGCCTCCTCCCACTACCGGCTGGCCGAGACGCGCCCGCAGGGCACGGCGAACGTCCGGGTGCACACCCCGACCGTCGAGGAGAACGGCTGGACGTGCAGCCACACGGTGGTCGAGGTCGTCACCGACGACATGCCGTTCCTGGTCGACTCCGTCACCAATGAGCTGTCCCGGCAGGGACGCGGCATCCATGTCGTGATCCACCCGCAGGTCGTCGTACGCCGTGACGTCACCGGCAAGCTCATCGAGGTCCTCGCCGAGGGCAACGGCATCGCGACGGGCCCGCAGGGCCGCGGCTCCAAGGACGCCGAGCACGAGCTGCCGCACGACGCGCTCGTCGAGTCCTGGATCCACGTCGAGATCGACCGCGAGACCGACCGCGCCGACCTCCAGCAGATCTCCGCCGACCTGCTGCGCGTGCTGTCCGACGTACGGGAGACCGTCGAGGACTGGGACAAGATGCGCGACGCCGCGCTGCGCATCGCCGACGACCTGCCCGGTGAGCCGCTCGACGACCTCGGCGACGAAGAGGTCAACGAGGCCAGGGAACTGCTGCGCTGGCTCGCCGCCGACCACTTCACCTTCCTGGGCTACCGCGAGTACGAGCTGAAGGACACCGACTCGCTGGCCGCCGTCCCCGGCACCGGCCTCGGCATCCTGCGCTCCGACCCGCACCACAGCGTCGACGAGGCGCACCCCGTCAGCCCGTCCTTCGACCGGCTGCCCGTCGACGCCCGGGCCAAGGCCCGCGAGCGCAAGCTCCTCGTCCTCACCAAGGCCAACAGCCGCTCGACCGTCCACCGGCCGAGCTACCTCGACTACGTCGGTGTGAAGAAGTTCGACGCGGACGGCAACGTCATCGGTGAGCGCCGCTTCCTCGGACTGTTCTCCTCCGCCGCCTACACCGAGTCCGTGCGCCGGGTGCCCGTCATCCGCCGCAAGGTCGCCGAGGTGCTGGAGGGCGCGGGCTTCTCGCCCAACAGCCACGACGGCCGTGACCTGCTCCAGATCCTCGAGACGTACCCGCGCGACGAGCTCTTCCAGACGCCCGTCGACCAGCTGCGCTCCGTCGTCACCTCCGTGCTGTACCTCCAGGAGCGCCGTCGGCTGCGGCTCTACCTGCGCCAGGACGAGTACGGGCGCTACTACTCCGCGATCGTCTACCTGCCGCGCGACCGCTACACCACCGGTGTGCGGCTGCGCCTGATCGACATCCTCAAGGAGGAACTGGGCGGCACCAGCGTCGACTTCACCGCCTGGAACACCGAGTCGATCCTCTCCCGGCTGCACTTCGTCGTCCGCGTCGCACCCGGCACCGAGCTGCCCGACCTCACCGACGCCGAGGCCGACCGCATCGAGGCCCGGCTCGTCGAGGCCGCCCGCTCCTGGGCCGACGGCTTCCAGGAGGCGCTGGGCGCCGAATGCGGCGAGGAGCGCGCCGCCGAACTGCTGCGCCAGTACGGCCACTCGTTCCCCGAGGGCTACAAGGCCGACCACACGCCGCGCTCCGCCGTGGCCGACCTGGTCCACCTCGAAGCGCTCAAGCAGGACGAGACCGACTTCGCCCTCAGCCTGTACGAGCCGGTCGGCGCCGCCCCCGGCGAACGCCGCTTCAAGATCTACCGGACCGGCGAGCAGGTCTCCCTGTCCGCCGTGCTCCCGGCCCTCCAGCGGCTCGGTGTCGAGGTCGTCGACGAGCGTCCGTACGAGCTGCGCTGCGCCGACCGTACGCACGCCTGGATCTACGACTTCGGACTCCGGATGCCGCAGGTCAACGGGAGCGGCAACTACCTCGCCGACGACGCCCGGGACCGTTTCCAGGACGCCTTCGCCGCCGTGTGGACCGGTGAGGCCGAGAACGACGGCTTCAACTCGCTGGTGCTGGGCGCCGGTCTGAACTGGCGCCAGGCGATGGTGCTGCGCGCCTACGCGAAGTACCTGCGCCAGGCCGGGTCGACGTTCAGCCAGGACTACATGGAGAGCACGCTCCGCAACAACGTCCACACCACCCGGCTGCTGGTCTCGCTCTTCGAGGCCCGGATGTCCCCGGAGCGGCAGAACGCCGGCACCGAGCTGACCGACGGCCTCCTCGAAGAGCTGGACGGGGCCCTGGACCAGGTCGCCTCGCTCGACGAGGACCGCATCCTGCGTTCCTTCCTCACCGTCATCAAGGCCACCCTGCGCACCAACTTCTTCCAGCGCGCCGACAGCGGCAAGCCGCACGGCTACGTCTCGATGAAGTTCGACCCGCAGTCCATCCCGGACCTGCCGGCGCCCCGGCCGGCCTTCGAGATCTGGGTCTACTCGCCGCGCGTCGAAGGTGTGCACCTGCGCTTCGGCAAGGTCGCCCGAGGCGGTCTGCGCTGGTCGGACCGGCGGGAGGACTTCCGTACGGAGATCCTCGGCCTGGTCAAGGCACAGATGGTGAAGAACACCGTCATCGTGCCGGTCGGCGCCAAGGGCGGATTCGTCGCCAAGCAGCTCCCGGACCCGGCCGTCGACCGTGACGCCTGGATGGCCGAGGGCATCGCCTCGTACCGCACCTTCATCTCGGCGCTGCTCGACATCACCGACAACATGGTGGCCGGCGAGGTCGTGCCGCCCACCGACCTCGTCCGGCACGACGAGGACGACACCTACCTGGTCGTCGCCGCGGACAAGGGCACCGCGAAGTTCTCCGACATCGCCAACGAGGTCGCCGTCTCGTACGGCTTCTGGCTCGGCGACGCCTTCGCCTCCGGCGGCTCCGCGGGCTACGACCACAAGGGCATGGGCATCACCGCCCGCGGCGCCTGGGAGTCCGTCAAGCGGCACTTCCGCGAACTGGGCCACGACACCCAGACCGAGGACTTCACCGTCGTCGGCGTCGGAGACATGTCCGGTGACGTGTTCGGCAACGGCATGCTGCTCTCCGAGCACATCCGGCTCGTCGCCGCATTCGACCACCGGCACATCTTCATCGACCCGACCCCGGACGCCGCCACCTCGTACGCCGAGCGCCGCCGGCTGTTCGAGCTGCCGCGCAGCTCCTGGGCCGACTACAACAAGGACCTGCTCTCCGCGGGCGGTGGCATCCACCCGCGCAGCGCCAAGTCCATCCCGGTCAACGCCCACATCCGCGAGGCGCTCGGCATCGAGCCGGGTGTCACCAAGATGACGCCCGCCGAGCTGATGCAGACCATCCTCAAGGCCCCCGTGGACCTGGCGTGGAACGGCGGCATCGGTACGTACATCAAGTCCTCCGCCGAGTCGAACGCGGACGTCGGCGACAAGGCCAACGACGCGATCCGGGTCAACGGCGAGGACCTGCGGGCCAAGGTCGTCGGCGAGGGCGGCAACCTCGGCGCCACCCAGCTCGGCCGGATCGAGTTCGCCCGGGGCGGCGGCCGGATCAACACCGACGCGATCGACAACAGCGCCGGTGTGGACACCTCCGACCACGAGGTGAACATCAAGATCCTGCTCAACGGCCTGGTCCGGGACGGCGACATGACCGTCAAGCAGCGCAACAAGCTGCTCGCGGAGATGACCGACGAGATCGGCCGCCTGGTGCTGCGCAACAACTACGCGCAGAACGTCGCGCTCGCCAACGCCACGTCCCAGTCCTCCTCGCTGCTCCACGCCCACCAGCGCTTCATGCGCCGGCTGGGCCGGGACGGTGACCTCGACCGCGGTCTGGAGTTCCTGCCCGCCGACCGCCAGATCCGTGAGCTGCTCAGCGGCGGCAAGGGGCTCAGCCAGCCCGAGCTGGCCGTGCTGCTCGCGTACACGAAGATCACCGCGGCCCGGGAGCTCATCCGGACCAGCCTGCCGGACGACCCGCACCTGCAGAAGCTGCTGCACGCCTACTTCCCGGAGCAGCTGCGCGAGCAGTTCCCCGAGGCGGTCGACGGGCACGCGCTGCGGCGCGAGATCATCACCACGGTCCTGGTCAACGACACCGTGAACAGCGGCGGTTCGACCTTCCTGCACCGGCTGCGGGAAGAGACCGGCGCATCGATCGAGGAGATCGTGCGGGCGCAGTTCGCGGCCCGTGAGATCTTCGGCCTCGGCCAGGTGTGGGACGCCGTCGAGGCGCTCGACAACGAGGTCGCCGCCGATGTGCAGACCCGGATCCGGCTGCACTCGCGCCGGCTCGTCGAGCGCGGTTCGCGCTGGCTGCTCGGCAACCGGCCGCAGCCGCTGGAGATCGCCGCGACGATCGACTTCTTCAAGGCGGGCGTCGACCAGGTCTGGGCCGAGCTGCCCAAGATGCTGATGGGCGCCGACCTGGAGTGGTACCAGTCGATCCTGGACGAGCTCACTGAGGCGGGCGTCCCGGGCGAGCTGGCCCAGCGGGTCGCCGGATTCTCCTCCGCCTTCCCGGCGCTGGACATCGTGGCGATCGCGGAGCGCACCGGCAAGGACCCGCTCTCCGTCGCCGAGGTGTACTACGACCTCGCGGACCGGCTGGGCGTCACCCAGCTGATGGACCGGATCATCGAGCTGCCGCGGGCCGACCGCTGGCAGTCCATGGCCCGTGCCTCCATCCGCGAGGACCTGTACGCCGCGCACGCCGCGCTCACCGCGGACGTGCTGGCGGTGGGCAACGGCACCTCGACGCCGGAGGAGCGGTTCCAGGCGTGGGAGGAGAAGAACGCGGCGATCCTGACGCGGTCCCGCTCCACCCTTGAGGAGATCCAGGGCTCGGACGCGTTCGACCTGGCGAACCTGTCGGTGGCGATGCGGACGATGCGCACCCTGCTCCGTACGCACGCATAACGGGCTGAGAGCCCGTAGTCGAGGGAGGCGGTCACCGGGTGCCGGTGGCCGCCTCCCTTTCTGTTGTCGCGTGTGGGGCGTCAGTACATGCGGGTTTCGCCCGCCGCGTCCGGCGGGGTCGGCCGGCGGCGCTGCCATTCCTGGGCCAGCTCGGTCGGGAAGCGGCGGCCGCTGCGGGCCAGGATCACGCCCTCGACCAGCCGGAGTTCGTCCCCGCCGTGGTACTGCCGCTCAGTGGTGCCGAGCTTCTTCCACGGTCCCGGTCCCGATCTGCCGGCCGTCGAGCGCCACCGGGTGCCGTAGGTGCTGTGGTCCCGTACGTGGACGATGCCGCCGGTCACCCGCAGCTCGGCATGGGCGCGGCTGAGGCCGGCGGTGCGGTGCTCCGGGACCAGGTCGTGCAAGGAGATACCGCCCTCGCCGGGCGCCCGGCCGACCTTCACCGTCGTGCCGTCCTCCAGCGTGAACCGGGCCGCTGGCCTGGCTCCCCGAGAGCTACGGCGAGGACGGCCGCTTCCGCACCAAGCGCCTCCTCGCCGGTGCCGGCCAGGGATACGCCGTGCTCGCCGAGGACCGCTGGTCCGGCGGCGACGTGGTGATCAAGGGCATGTGGTGGTCGCGGACGGACCTGGACGACCCGCGCAGCGTCCACCGGGCGCTGGGCGAACAGAAGAAACAGCGCGACCAGGGACTGCGGGCGGCCCGGCAGGCCGCCCAGCTCACCCAGCAGTGCCCCGTCGTGATCAGCGTGGAGTCCCAGCCGTCCCCCTCCCTGCTCGCGAACGGCGGACCCGGCGGACAGCAGGGTGGTGAGGTGCCCTACGAGGGCTTCCTCGTGCAGCAGTTCATCGGGCACCACGGCGGCATCTCACGCACCCTCCAGGAGGAGATCGACGAGCGGGCCGAATCGCACCGCCGCTTCAAGCCCGATCAACTCCTGGACCTGGCTGAGCAGTTGTGCAACACCCTGGCCGCGCTGCACGCCGACCGGCACAACGGCGACGAGCACTCCAAGGGCTGGATCCACGCCGACATCAAACCGGAGAACATCCTCGTCCTCGGGCCGCCCGCCCGGTACGTGCTCATCGACTACGACGCCGCGGTCCAGATCGGCGAACGCATCCGCACCACCACGAGCGCCTACGCCCCCCTCCGCCGAGGGCACCGACGAGCCCTCCGAACTCGCCCCGGCCTCCGAGCGGTTCGACATCTACATGCTGGGCGCCCCCCTCGCCCACGCCGCCGCGCTGCGCAGGCTCACCGACCGGCAGACACGCGAGCTCTACGCGGAGGACTTCGACGTCAGCGCCCCGGCCCGCCGTTTCATCGCCGGTCTGCGCTACGGGCCGATCCTCACCAACGCCCTCACCACCTGCCTGTCGGCGAAGAAATTCCGGCTGGCCACCGTGGACCGGGTCCGGATCGACCTCGCTCGCGCCCGCAGCGCCACGGCCCTCCAGTCCGCACTCCGCACCCTGGGTTCGCGGTTGGTGTCCGCGATGCGGGCGGCCACCGCGAGACCGTGGCCCCGGCCGTACGGGTGCTCCCCGGCGGCGGCCTCGGCGGCCAGCAGCCCGAGCGCGAACACGTCGGACGCGGGCGTCAGCGGCCTGCCCAGCGCGTGTTCCGGCGACATGTACTTCGGGCTGCCGATCAGCCGCCCCGCCGTGGTGAGCGTCCGGGTGTCCGCCGCCCGCGCGATCCCGAAGTCGAGCAGCCAGGGGCCGCTCGCGGCGAGCAGCAGATTGCCGGGCTTGATGTCCCGGTGGATGACCCCGGCGCCGTGGACGGCGTCCAGCGCACCGGCGAGGCAGCCGGTCAGCCGGAGCACCGCGGCCGCGGGCAGCGGACCGTGCGCGCCGATGACGGTGTCCAGCGGCAGGCCGGGGACGTAGTGGGTGGCGAGCCAGGGCTGCGGCCCCTCGGTGTCGTGGTCGACGACGGACACCAGGTGGTATCCGGAGACCCGGCGGGCGGCGGCCACCTCACGCGCGAACCGCACCCGGAACTCCGGGCTCCGCGCGTACTCCCGGCGGATCACCTTCAGGGCGACGGGCTGGCCGCCCCGGGTGTGTGAGAGGTAGACGGTACCCATCCCGCCCGCGCCCACCCGGGCCCGCAGCACGTAACCGGAGATCTCGCGCGGATCGTCCGCCCGCAGCGGTCCCGGCACGCCGTCCTGCATGTGTCCCCCTCGAGCGGATCCGGGGCCGGACGCAACCTGCGACGCAACCGCTGCGACGCAACCCCGTTGTGCGGCAGGGGAGTTTATCGCCCGGGGTGCCGCGTACTACTTCTTGCCGGAGGTGAACTTCTCGTACGCCGCCACGACCTCGTCCGCCGGACCGTCCATCCGCAGCGTCCCGGCCTCCAGCCAGATCGCCCGGTCGCAGGTCTCGGTGATCGACTTGTTGCTGTGGCTGACCAGGAAGACCGTGCCGGCCTCCTTGCGCAGCTCGATGATCCGTTCCTTGCTGCGCCGCTGGAACCTGGCGTCGCCGGTGGACAGCGCCTCGTCGATGAGGAGGACGTCGTGGCTCTTGGCGGCCGCGATGGAGAAGCGCAGCCGGGCGCCCATGCCGGAGGAGTACGTACGCATCGGCAGGGTGATGAAGTCGCCCTTCTCGTTGATCCCGGAGAAGTCGACGATCCCCTGGTAGCGCTCGCGGATCTGGGCGCGCGTCATGCCCATCGCGAGGCCGCCGAGCACCACGTTGCGCTCGCCGGTCAGATCGCTCATCAGCGCGGCGTTCACCCCGAGCAGCGAGGGCTGGCCCTGGGTGTGCACCCGGCCCTTCGTCGCGGGCAGCAGCCCGGCGATGGCCTTGAGCAGGGTCGACTTCCCCGAGCCGTTGGAGCCGATCAGACCGATGGCCTCGCCCTTGTACGCGGCGAAGCTCACCCCCTTCACGGCATGCACCTCGCGCACCCCGGGGCTCTGCCGGCGCGAGACGATCCGGCTGAGCGCCGAGGTGGCGCTGCCCTTTCCGGTACGGGCGCCGTTCACCTTGTACGTGATGTGCACGTCGTCCACCACGACGGTCGGCACCCGCACGTCGATGTCACTCATGTGATCAGCCACGTCCGTACCGCTCCTCCGCCTGCCAGAAGTACACGAATCCGCCCACACCGCACACCAGCGCCCAGCCCGCGGCGATCGCCCACACATGCGGCGGGAGATGGGACGCGCCGAAGCTGTCGATGAGCGCGAACCGCATCAGGTCGATGAAGACGGCGGCCGGATTGCACTCCAGCATCACCATCACGAAGTGCGGGACCCGGTCGCCCTTGAGCATGGTGTCCACGCTCCACATGACCCCGGACGCGTACATCCAGGTCCGCAGGACGAACGGCATCAGCTGGGCGATGTCCGGCGTCCGGGCGGCCAGCCGCGCCACCACCATGGAGACACCGGTGTTGAACACGGCCTGGAGGAACAGCGCCGGAACGGCGAGCAGCCAGGACGGCTTCGGGAACTGCCCGAACCCCACCAGGATGAGCACCAGCGCGCCCAGCGAGAACAGCAGCTGCTGAAGCTGTTGCAGGGCCAGGGCGATCGGCAGCGAGGCGCGCGGGAAGTGCAGCGCCCGGACGAGCCCCAGATTGCCGCTGATCGCCCGGGTGCCCGCGGTGATCGAGCTGCTGGTGAAGGTCCAGATGAAGACGCCGGTGACGAGGAAGGGCACGAAGTCCTCGACGTTGCGCTTGGTGTTCATCAGGACACCGAAGATGAAGTAGTAGACCGTCGCGTTCAGCAGCGGCGTCATGATCTGCCAGATCTGGCCGAGCTTCGCCTGGCTGTACTGAGCGGTCAGCTTGGCGGTGGCGAACGCCGTGATGAAGTGCCGCCGCCCCCACAGCTGCCGGATGTACGTCACCAGCGAGGGCCGGGCCCCGCTCATCGTGAGTCCGTGCCGGGCGGCGAGCGTGGCGAGCTCGCCCGGCGCGTACACCGGGAAGGGCGCCGTGCCGGGGGTGTCGGCCGGGGCCGCTGGGGTTGCTGTCTGGCTCACCACGATCGCTTTCGACGGGAGGGTGGAAGGGGAGGCGGGAACACGCGGCGACCGACGGAACGGGACCGTATCGTCGCAACGCCGAGGGTAGGGCGCATTCACGTCGCAACGCAACCGTTCCGTCGTCACGGACTATGATTCGGCCATGACCACCGACCCGGGAACCCGCCGCCGTGTCCCCGCCGGAGCCGCCGTGCTGCGCGAGGACGTCACCGATGCGATTCGCGGTGCCGTCTTCGAGGAGCTGGCCGCGGTGGGCTTCGCCCGGATGTCGATGGAGGGGATCGCGCGGCGCGCGGGCGTCGGCAAGACCGCCGTCTACCGCCGCTGGAAGTCCAAGCTGGCCCTGGTCCTCGACCTGGTCTCGGCCGTCGCGGCCCAGGGCATGCCGGCGCCGGCCACCGGTTCGCTGTACGGGGACGTCCGGGCCGTACTCGAACTCGCCTCGTACGCCCTGCGCCACCCCGTCGCCTCGCAGGTCATCCCGGACCTGCTGGTCGAGGCGGCCCGCAACCCGGAGATCTCCGACACGATCAAGGCCGCCCTGCTGGACCCGCAGCAGGGCATCGCCGCCGTGGTCGTACGGGACGCCGTGGCCCGCGGCGAGCTGCCTGGGGACAGCGACCCGGACCGGGCGCTGGACCTGATCGTCGGCCCGCTGTACTGGCGGCTCGCCGTCGTCCGGGGCCCGCTGCCCAAGGGCTATCTCGACGATCTGGCCGCGGCCGCGGTCGCCGCCCTCAAGAGCTGACCGGCCGGGGTTCTGGCCCTCGGCCGCGGGCTGACCGGCCGGGGGCCAGGGTCTTTCGTTTGGATCATGCCGGGCTCGCGTGCCCCGGTGCCGCGCCTCGCCGCGTTGTCGTCGGTCACCGACGCTCCGCGTCGCTTCCCTCCTCCGCCTTGCGACGCACGGCACCGGACCCCGCTCCCTGATCCGGCCCGATCCAAACGAAAGACCCTAGCTCTCGGCCAGCAGCCGGTCCGCGACCCGGGCCGCCGCCTTGCCGTCGTCCAGATCGCAGAAGTCCCGGCGGAAGCTCTCGTACGCGTCCGCGTGCCGGGCCGCCGACGCGGTCAGGGAGCCGGAGTCGCGAAGGAGTGCGGCGATCTCGTCCGCCCCGGCGAGCAACGGGCCCGGTGCCCGGCTCTCGAAGTCCAGGCAGAAACCGCGCACCGTGTCGCGGTAGTGCGCCAGGTCGTAGGTGTGGAAGAGCATCGGGCGGCCGGTGTGTGCGAAGTCGAACATCAGGCCCGTGTAGTCCGTGACCAGCACATCGGCGATCAGCAGCAGCTCCGCGGTGTCCGGGTGCGCCGACACGTCACGCACATCGGCCCACTCGGGCACGCTCCCGGACACCCGGGGATGGCGGCGCACCAGCACCGTGTGGGCCGCACCGATGGACCGGGCCAGCGCGGCCGGGTCGAGCGCCCGGTCCCAGCGGTAGCGGAGCCGCTCGCCGTCGGCGCCGCAGGGGTGGGCCAGCTGATCGCGGTAGGTCGGGGCGTAGAGCACGACCCGGCGGCCGTCCGGGATGCCGAGCCTGCGCCGTACCCGCTCCGCGGTCTTCGTGCGGTCGGCCGAGAAGAGCAGGTCGTTGGCGGGAGAGCCCGCCTCCAGGACCTCGCCCCGGTAGCCGAGCGCGCGCCGCAGCAGCGGGGTGGAGTGGCGGCTGGGAGAGACCAGGACGGACCACTGGGCCGAGCGGCGCGGCAGCGTGGCGAGCTCCTGGTGGTCGGCGTACAGGGTGCCGGCCAGATCCGCGCCGAAGCGGCCGAGTGGGGTGCCGTGCCAGGTCTGCACGACGGTCTGGCCGGGCCGCCGCTCGAACCACTCGGGCAGCTGGTCCGCCGTGACGATTCGGCGGGACCGCGCCAGCGCCTCGTACCAGGCGGCGCTGTGCTCGATCAACGGGACGGCGGTGGGCGGTACGTGCCCGTGGACCCCGTCGGTGACCCATAGGTGCTCCGACTCCACTCCCCGGCGCAGGAGTTCGGCGTGCACGGCGCGCGGTGAGTCGCCGCCCGTGTAGAGGAACGTGTCCCGCAGCGGCATCGCGCGCCGGGCCGGGTAGTGCCTGCTCCGCAGCTCGGCCCCGCGGTACGCGCCGCGCTCGGCGAGCGCAAGCACCGGCCCGGCCTGCACGTTCAGCCGGTCGCCGGACCGGCGGTCCAGGGCGAACTCCCGGCCGGGCACGGGGGCTGTGGCGACCGGGCCGCTGCGGCGCAGCGGCAGCCGGGCGGCGAGCGAGGTCAGCACCCGGACCGGCCGGCCGCCCAGATACGCCTCCCAGCGGCCCTCGTGCAGCCCGGCGGCCACCGACGGCGCAAGGAACGCGGTGAACCGGCACCCCCCGTACGCCCCTTCGCACGCCTTACCGTCCGCACCCGCCGGCACCCCCGCGCGCCGCTCGTCATGGGTGACGGGCACCGACACCGTCTCGCGCAGCGCCTCGTGCCGCAGTACCAGGCGGTCCGGGCCCTCGTCCTGCCGTACGCCCGTACCGGCGCCGGTCACGCCCTCCACCCGCAGCGCACCGTCCGGCGTCCACACCGCCCCGTCCACGAACGGCTGCCCGCTCAGGTCCAGTACCAGCTCGCCCGCCGCGTCGGCCACCACCGGCGGCACCGACTCCGGGGCCACCGCGAGCGGCACCCGCGCCCCGTCGGCCAGCACCAGACGCGCCCGCCACCGCCCGCCGGGCTCCGGCTCGACCTCGCGCGGCGCCCGGTGCGGCGCCGGTGGCGCGGCCGCCATCCCGGCGAGGTCGGCGAGCGGGATCCGTACCGTGAAGCGGCCGTCCGGCCGGCACTCGACGGGATGGCCGAACTCCTGGTCCGCCACCCCGTCGCAGGTCAGCACCAGGGCCTTCGGCCGGGCACCCCCGTACAGCCGGCCGGTCAGCTCCAGGTCCTTGCCGAAGCGGCGGGACTCGCAGCGGGCGGGCAGCCGCTCCAGGGTCAGCCGGAGCCGCCCGCCCAGGTAGTCGAGCACCGCCCGCCGTCCGTCGCCCAGGTCATGGATGTGCGGCTGGGCGGCCCCCGCCTCCAGGGCGCGCACCGCCACCCGGCGGACCGTGCCCTGGGCGGCCACCATCATCCCCACCAGCCAGCCGCCGGGCCGCAGCCGACGCGGGTCGAGGGTCATCTCGAAGCCGGAGTGGTCGTAACCGTGCAGCTGCTGGCCGGAGTCGACGGTCGCCTCGGGCGCGGGCACACTCCGCACCGGAACCGTCCGCAGCTGCTGGCCGTGGGTCGCGCGCACCATGCCCACCTTCAGTGAGTGGCGGGGCGTCGTGGCCGGCAGATTGCGGATGTACGCGTAACCGCGCAGCCGCAGCTTCCCGTCGTCGCCCCACCGCGCGTCCACCAGCCGCGCCACGGCCGGCAGATCGGTACGGGCGAGGCGGGCGGTGTCCGGGATACCCGGGAAACCGGCCTGCCGCCGCCCCGGCACACCGCCGACCAGGAACGTCCCGGCACCGTTGGCCCGTTCGAAGGCCAGCACCTCCAGCAGCTCCGGGAGCCGGCGCTCCTTCACCAGCTGCCACTTGATCCGCAGCGCCACCGGCAACTCGTGGGCCACGGCCCGGTCCGCGCGGCCCGCCCCGTCCATCCGCTCCATCCGGTCCAGGAACGCCCCGGCGTCCGCCATGAACGCCTCCCGGTACTCGGGGCCGCCCATGGGGAGCCCCTCCAGGAAGTACACGAAGTCGTCGCGCAGGCACGACAGGTCGTAGCGGCGCCGCGCCGCGCCGTTCGTCACCCCGCCCCGGCCCGCCAGGAACGCGCTGACCTGCTCGCACGCCGAGATCCGGTCCCGTACGCCCCGCACGTCCGTGCGCCGCCGGGTGATCGAACCCTCCCGGACCCGCCAGTAGTAGACGTGCTCGTGCAGCACGTCCACCGAGCCGGCCAGGTAGTGCGCCGGGATCATCACCGGGGTGTCCTCGTAGAGCCTGCCCTCCGGGAAGGCGAAGGAATGCCGGTCCCAGAAGGAGCGCCGGATCACCTTGTTCCAGGCGACCCGGTCGGCGAGCAGCCGGGGGTCGCGGCTGATGTGGGTGCGGGCTCGGCTGCCGGTCAGCCAGCGGTACTGCCAGGCCTGCTGCCGCCCCTGCTCGGTCAGCCGCCACACATTGCCGGTCGCGAGGTCGGAGCCGGTCGACTCCAGGGAGGCCAGCATCCGCGCGTAGGCGTCGTGGACGACGACGTCGTCGCTGTCGACGAACGCCAGGTACGGCACGTCCGGCGTGGTGTGCCGCACGCCCGTATTGCGGGCCGCGCTCAGCCCGCCGTTGGGGCGGCGCACCAGGCGGAAGCGGCGGTCGTGGGCGGCGAAGGACGCGGCGATGGCCGAACTTCCGTCCGTCGAACCGTCGTCCACGAGGACCACCTCGATGTCGGTGACCGCCTGTTCGGCCACCGAACGCAGGCAGTCCTCCAGGTAGTCCTCGACGTTGTGGACCGGGACGACGACACTGAGGCGCGGCTTCATGCCCGGTCAACCGGGGCGGAAGCCCCGGGTCACCGACACTGCCCCGAACGGGTGAACACAGGATTCGGCACGCGGTGACCGCGCGATTGCGCTCGGCTGCCGTGCTTCTCGGTGTCGTCGTGCCCGTCCACCGCGTTCAGGATTGTCCCAGGGCGGCCATCGAGTCCGTGCCCGACCAGATTCCCGGCGAGCCGGAGCTCCTGGTCGTGGACGACGGATCCCGGGACGGCGGCGCGGAGATCGCCGCCGGGTTCGCCCGGCGCGACCCCCGGGTCAGGGTGATCATCCTCCCCGGGCACCTCGGCGCCGGGCCGGCCCTCAACGCCGGGCCGCCCTGCGCCGCGGCCGAAGGGCGCTCAGGATCTTCCGGACCGGCGAGTGGCGCTCGGCGCGGACGGCCGGGCTGCGGGCGGCGTTCCGAGAGCGTTTCTGTCCGTACGACGACGGGCACGCGGCCGAACGCGTGGTGCGCCGGCTGTTCCTGGGCGCCGGCGACGCCGGCGACGACAGCAATGCCCGCGACGACAGCGGCGCGGAGCCGGACCGTACGGCAACCGGGGCACGGCCGATGTCACCCGTTCGGGAGAGACCGGGACCGGTGACCCCCGGCCCGCCACGGGGTTGAGCCGTACGGACAAATCAGGCCCCCGATGAACGGACGTGCCCACCATGTCGCCACGGCTCAGTGTCGTCGTACCCGTCCACAACGTGGAGCTCTATCTGACGGACTGCCTGAAGTCCCTCGCGGAGCAGACCATGACCGACCTGGAGGTGGTGATGGTCGACGACGGCTCCACCGACGACAGCGCGGCCCTGGCCGCCGCCTTCGCGGAACAGGACGGCAGGTTCCGGCTGGTGAGCCAGGAGAACGGCGGGCTCGGGCACGCCCGTAACACCGGGGTCCGCAACTGCGATCCGGGCGCCCGCCATCTCGCCTTCGTCGACAGCGACGACGTGCTGCCGCCCCGCGCGTACGAACTCCTCGTCGGTGCCCTGGACGAGACCGGCTCGGACATCGCGTCCGGCAACGTGCTGCGGCTGCGGGCGGGCGGCCGGCTCCAGCAGTCGCCCAACTTCCGCAGGCCCATGGCGACCACCCGGCTGCGTACCCACATCTCGCGGGACTGGGACCTGGCCGCCGACCGGATCGCCTGCAACAAGGTCTTCCGCCGGTCCTTCTGGGACGAGCACGCCTTCGCCTTCCCGGTCGGCGCCCTCTACGAGGACATCCCGGTCGTCCTGCCCGCCCACTTCCTCGCCCGCTCCGTCGACGTGCTGAAGGACCCCGTCTACCACTGGCGCGACCGTGCGGGTTCGATCACCACCCGCCGCGCCGTCGTCCGGGGCGTCCAGGACCGGGTCTCGCACGTGCTGGGCGTCTCCGCCTTCCTCGACGAACACCGCGACGCCGCCGACAAACGGCGGTACGAGGCGCATGTGCTCGCCAACGACCTCTGGTACTTCATGGAGGCGCTGCCCGACGGCGACGAGGAGTACCGGCGCGCCTTCCTCACGTACGCCAACGAGTTCACCGACCAGGTCGACCCGGCCGTCCTCGACGCGCTGCCGCTGCGGCTGCGCCTGATGTGGCACCTCGTGCGCGAACGGCGGACCGGCGAGCTGCTGGACCTGCTCGCCCTCGACAAGGCCGAGCCGGGCGCCTTCACGGTGCGGGGCGTACGCCGCCGCAGCGCCTCCTACCCGGTGCTCACCCGGCCGGTGCCGCGCTCGGTGCTGCGCGTGGGTGAGCGCGACCTGCCGCTCACCGCCCGGCTGCTGGACGCCCGCTGGCAGGGCGGCAAGCTGCACCTCAAGGGGTACGCGTACATCCGCAACCTGCCCGCCGGATCGCGCGCCGCCGAGTTCCGGGCCGGCTGGCTGCGGGCCGGACGCCGGCACGTGGTGCCGCTGCGGCTGCGCTCGGCCGACGAGCCGGAGGCCACCGCCCGGTCCCGGCAGAGCCTGTACGACTACGACCGGTCCGGCTTCAAGACCGTCATCGACCCGGCCAGGCTCCGCATCGCCCCGGGCGCCGGCCCCGAACGCCTCACCTGGCGGCCGGAGATCGGCATCGCCGGACACGGCTTGCTACGCCGCTCCGAGCTCTCCACCCACGAGGCGGCCGCCCCGCCGCCCGTGCACCGACCCGACGGCGACCACCGGATCGTGCCCGCCTTCGACGGCGGCAGGCTGGTGCTGCACGCCGAGCGGATCGACGCCCGCTTCGAGACGCACCGCGCGGGCGACACCGGCGACGGGACCGCCGCCGTGGTCATCGACGGCATGATCCGCGACCGGCTCGGCAACGGCCCGCTGCGCCTCGCCCTCACCCACCGCCCCTCCGGCACCACCTTCGACCGCCCGGTCACGGTGCACGAGGGGGCTGTTCCGTCGGCGGCGGGCTGGCGGCGGTTCACCGTGGACGTCCCGCTCGGCGCCTTCGCCGACGCCCGGCCGGACACGGCCGAGGGGGCGGGGCGGGCCCAGCTGTCGTACAGCCTCCACCTCGTCGGACCGGACGGCCGTCGCACCCCGGTCGACGTGCCGGGGCCGGTGCCGCCGGGCCGCTATCCGCTGGCCGGGAACGGTGGGGAGCGGCGCGAACTCGGCCTCACCGCCGGCTCCCGCGGCAATCTGCTGATCAGTGACCGCGCCGTGCAGCCCGCCGTCGACCTGGCGACCTGGACGCAGGACGGACAGCTCCTCCTGGAGGGCACCTTCCCCGACCTCCCGGAACGGCCCGTCGACCTGGTGGCCAGACACAGCGGCCACGGCGAGGAGGCCCTCTTCGGCCTCACCCTCTCCGGGGCCGCCGGAACCCGCCGGTTCCGGGCCGCGCTGAGGCCGGACGCCGTCGAGGGCCCCGGCGGGAAGCTGCCGCTGGGCCAGGGGAAGTGGTACCTCTTCCTCCGCGAGCGTGGCGCCCGGGACGAGGCGGACGACGCCGCACTGCGCATCCCGGCCGCCGCCCACCGCACCCTGCCCGCCGCCCGCGCCCTCGGCGGCCGGACGTACACCGTCGAGCGGCGCTTCCACGACCAGCTGCTGATCAACAGCGCGCCGGTGCTCGCCGCGGCGGAACGCGGCCCGCGCGGCGAGCGGCTGCTGCGCGAGGGCTACCGGGCCCGGCGCACCGCACCGCTGCGCGACACGGTGCTGTACAGCAGCTTCGACGGCCGGCAGTACTCCGACTCACCGCGCGCCGTCCATGAGGAGGTGACCCGGCGCGGCGCCGAGCTGGAACACCTGTGGGTGGTGCGCGACCAGCAGGCCCGGATCCCGGCCGGCGCCACCGCCGTCGAGCACGGCTCCGCCGCCTGGCACGAGGCGTTGGCCCGCAGCCGGTACGTCGTCACCAACACCCAGCTGCCCCAGTGGTTCGAGCGGCGCGAGGGCCAGTGCGTCGTCCAGACCTGGCACGGCACCCCCCTCAAGCGCATCGGCCTCGATCTGGCGGGCACCGCCCGGGCCAACGCCGCCTACATCGCCACCATCGAACGGCGCGCCCGCCAGTGGAGCTACCTGGTCTCGCCGAACAGCTTCTCCACCCCGGTCCTCAGACGCTCCTTCGGCTACCGGGGCGAGATCCTGGAGTGCGGCTACCCCCGCAACGACCTGTTCCACGCCCCGGACCGGGCGAAGGTCGCCGCGGCGGTACGCGAGCGGCTCGCCCTTCCCGAGGGCAAGCGGGTCGTGCTGTACGCGCCGACCTGGCGGGAGGACCAGCTGCTCAGCGGCGGCCGCTACGCCCTCGGCCCGCGGCTCGACCTGGCCGCCGCCGAACGCGAACTCGGCGGGGACACCGTGCTGCTGGTGCGCCGTCACTACCTGGTGACCGACCGCCTGCCGGACAGCGGCAGCGGCTTCGTCCGGGACGTCTCGCGCTACCCGGACGCCGGCGAACTGATGCTGATCAGCGATGCTCTGGTCACCGACTACTCCTCGCTGATGTTCGACTTCGCCCAGACCGGCCGCCCGATGCTCTTCCACACCTATGACCTGGCGCACTACCGCGACACCCTGCGCGGCTTCTGCTTCGACTTCGAGGCCCGTGCCCCCGGCCCGCTGATCCCCGGTTCCACCGGCCTGGTCGAGGCGCTGCGCGACCCGGAGCGGTCCACCGCGGGACACGCGCAGGCGTACGAGGCGTTCCGCCGGGACTTCTGCGACCTGGACGACGGGCACGCGGCGGCGGGCGTGGTCGACCGAATGCTGTGATCCGCACTGCCCGGCCGTGCCGCTCCCGGCCGGGCAGATCTCCTCCGCCACCCCACACCCCTGAACCGTTCGAGTGATTCAGGGGTGCGAATGTTTGCGCGAATGCGCGGCACATTTAAGTAATGGTCCATCTAAGTGTGGCCATCGGTACGTCGCTCAGCGTCTTCGGGTTGCTACGTTCTGTTTTCATGGGTATCCGAATGCGATGCGAAACCTGGGACGTGCCACGAGCAAGGGTGGTGGTCATCATTGCCGCGGCAGCGGGTCTTATCACCCGAATGCTGATCGCGGCGAATATGCCCGGCCCGGCCGATGTGCGAATCTTTCGTGGTTTCGCAAAGGCGATCGTGCGGTACGGGCCCATTCGGATTTACGAACAGCCGCTGCCGGGACTTCCCGTCTACAACCATCCGCCACTGGCCGGCTGGATGCTTCTCGGTCTGAATGAACTCTCCGAACTCGGCATCCCTTTCGGCACGTTGATCAGATCGCCCGCCTCGATCGCCGACTTCTTCTGCGCGCTCGTCGTGTTCGAGATCGTGCGCCGGCGCGGTTCGCTCGGCGCCGCCGTCGCCTGCGGTGTGGGCGTGGCCGCCAGCCCCGTACTGATCGCCACCTCCGGGTACCACGGCAACACCGACGCGGTCGCCATCGCATTCGCCCTGGTCGCCGCCCACCTCCTCGTGGACCGGAAGGCACCGCTGGCCGCCGGGGTGGCCGCCGCGCTCTCGATCAGCGTCAAGTTCATCCCCGTGGTGGTGATCCCGGCACTGTTCCTGGTGGCGCTGCGGGCGGGCCGGCCGGTTCTCGTCCGTTTCTCCGCCGGGTTCGCGGCCCTGGTCGCCCTCGTCTGGGGGCCGGTCCTGCTGACCGTCCCGCAGAACCTCAAGGAGAACGTCCTGGAGTACGCGGGCGGCGGCTACCGCCTCTGGGGGCTCGTCCGGTTCGCCGACCTGTTCGGCCTGCCGCAGTCCTTCATCACCTTCATCGAGGGCGACGGCCACTTCCTCTTCGTGCTGGCCTGCGTGGCGGCCGGGGTCTGGCTCGCCTGGCTGCGGCCCGCGCAGCTGCCGGTCGTCGTCGCCGTCACGATGAGCCTGCTGCTGCTGCTCTCCACCGCGTCCGCGCTCCAGTACCTGACCTGGGCCGCCGCCGGCCTGTTCGTCGTCGGGTTCTGGGAGGGCGCCGCGTACAGCTGCCTGCTCGGCCTGACGGCGGTCCTCGGCTACCAGGGACGGTCCGCCGTGCACTGGAGCGAAACGGTACTCCGGCTCGCCGAGCTCGGCTGGGTGGTTCTCGCCGCGGGCCTCGTCAGCGGAGTCCGCAAGATCCTCGCCGCCCGGCCGGAGCCGCCCGCCCGGCCCCCCGCCGGGCAGAACCCGCTCCCGGCGCCCTGCACCTCGCAGCCCACCGACTGCGCCGTCAACTGACCCTCCCCGCAAGCGCCAGACACCAAGCACCGAGCACCGAGCGCAACTGGAGAACGCCCCGTGAAGGAAAGCCCGAGCCCCAGGATCGGCATCCTGGTGGTCGCGTACAACGCCGAGACGACGCTGGAGAGGACCCTCGACCGCATTCCGGAGGACTTCCGGTCCAAGGTCGCCGAAATCCTCATTCTCGACGACGCGAGCCATGACGCGACCTTCACCGCGGGCTGCCGCTGGTCGCAGACGGAGGGAATGCCGCGGACCGTGGTGATACGGCACACCAAGAACCTCGGATACGGCGGAAACCAGAAGGCCGGATACGCGCTGGCCGCCGAGCACGGACTCGACATCATCGTGCTGCTGCACGGCGACGGACAGTATGCCCCGGAATTTCTCCCGGACATGGTCGCACCGATCGAACGCGGCGAATGCGAGGCCGTCTTCGGATCGCGGATGATGAAATCCGGATCCGCGCTCAAGGGCGGTATGCCGATGTACAAATGGCTCGGCAACCGCATTCTCACCCGCGTGGAGAACGCCCTCCTCGGATCGCAGCTCACCGAATTCCACTCCGGATACCGCGCCTACAGCGTCGCGGCGCTCAAGAAGCTGCCGATCCACCGGAACACCGACGCGTTCGACTTCGACACCCAGATCATCGTCCAGCTGCTCAACGAGGGGATGCGGATCAAGGAGATCCCCGTCCCCACGTACTACGGCGACGAGATCTGCTACGTCAACGGCATGAAGTACGCGAAGGACGTCGTCAAGGACGTCCTCGAATACCGGCTCGCCGTCAAGGGGTTCGGCACCTGCGGCTGGATCCCCAAGCCCGTCGAGTACGCGTTCAAGGAGGGCGACGGCTCCTCGCACGCCGTCATCCTGGAGCGGATGCGCAGCCTCCCGCCCGGCCGGGTCCTCGACCTCGGCTGCTCCGGCGGCCTGTTCGCCCAGCGCCTCGAAGCCCTCGGCCACGAGGTGACCGGCGTGGACTACGTCGAGGTCCCCGGAGTACGCGAGAAGTGCACCCGCTTCCACCTCGCCAACCTGGAGGAGGGGCTGCCGGTCGAGATCGGTGTCGACTACGACTACGTGGTCGCCGGCGACGTCATCGAACACCTCTCCCGACCCGAGCGGGTGCTCGCCGAGGTCGCCGAGGTGCTGCGGCCCGGCGGCCATGTACTGCTCTCCGTACCGAACTTCAGCCACTGGTACTCACGGCTGAGGGTCGCGCTCGGCGTCTTCGGCTACGACCGGCGCGGCATCCTCGACGAAACGCATCTGCGCTTCTTCACCCGGGCCAGCCTGCGCCGCACGGTCCGGGAAGCGGGCTTCGACGTCCTCGGCATCGCGTCGACCGGGGCCCCGTTCTGGGCGCTGCTCGGCGGCGGTCCGCTCCCCGCGGTCCTGGGCGGAGTGTCGAAGCTGCTCACCCGGATCCGGCCGACGCTGTTCGGCTATCAGCACGTCGCACTGCTCACCCCGCATGCGGCCGAGACGATCATCGCTGGAGAGCACGTCGATGTACAGGACATCCTCAACCGACAGTACGTCCATGCCGACCGGGTCGGCGTCTGAGCGCGCCGTCCCCGGTCCCGCCCCCGCCCCCGAGCAGCAGTCCCCGGGCGCCGCAGTCAGGAGCAAGGTCTTGACCCTCCCCAGTCTGATGCTGCTGCTGTTCGCCGTGTTCTCCTCGGCGGGCGGCCAGATCATGCTCAAGCACGGGATGAAGGGCGCGGCGGCCGCCGCGGGACACGGCGGCGGGTCCGTCGCCCTGCGTGCCGCGACCAGCCCCTGGGTGGTCCTGGGCCTGGTCGTCTTCGCGGTGTCCGCCCTCGCCTGGATGGCGACCCTGGCCAAGGTGCCGCTGTCCATCGCCTACCCGTTCAACGCCCTCGGGTACCTGCTGATCGTGCTGGCCGGGGCGACCGTGCTGCACGAACGGACCTCGATGTGGACCTGGGGCGGCTCGCTGCTCGTGGTCATCGGCCTCGTCACGGTGATGGCGGGCCAGCAGCGCTGACGGCGCCGGCCGTCGGGCGGGCCTCAGCCCCGCCCGACGGCCGCCCCGGAATCGCCCAGCAGCACCCGCCGCACCACCCGCTCCGCGGCCCGCCCGTCGCCGTCCAGGAAGATCAGGCAGTCGCCGGTGGCCTGTGCGATCCCGGCGTTACGGGCCCGGCCCAGGCCCGTGTTCTCCGGCAGGTGCAGGGCCCGCACCCGGCGGTCGCGGGCGGCGAACTCGTCGATGACGGTGCCGCAGGCGTCCGGTGAGCAGTCGTCCACGGCGATGATCTCGAAGCCCTCGAAGGACTGGGTGAGCACCGAGTCCAGGCTCTCGTGCAGATACGCCTGAACCCGGTACGCGGGCACGATGACACTGAACCGGGGCACAACACATCATGAGTCGTTCGCTGCGCGGGCGGGTTGTCCGCAAACGCCCGATGGAGTGGCCGGGTTACGTCAGAACGTGGCAAGTATGTGAAAAGGCAGGTGGAGCGGGGCCGCCATGGTGAGCGGCCCCGCCCCGTGTTGACGAACGGCATTGCGTATTGCTCCGCCGCGCCCGCTTTCTACTTCACCGCGCCCGCCATCACGCCGGAGACGAACTGGCGCTGGAAGGCGAAGAAGACCGCCAGCGGGATCACCATCGACACGAAGGCGCCGGGCGCCAGCACGTCGATGTTGTTGCCGAACTGCCTGACCTGCTGCTGGAGCGCCACCGTGATCGGCGGCGAGTCCGAGTCGGCGAAGATCAGCGCCACCAGCATGTCGTTCCACACCCAGAGGAACTGGAAGATCCCGAGCGAGGCGATCGCCGGACCGCCCAGCGGCATCACGACCCGGGTGAAGAGGCGGATCTCGCCCGCCCCGTCGAGCCGGGCGGCCTCCAGCAGTTCCCTCGGGATCTCCGCGAAGAAGTTCCGCAGCAGGAAGATCGCGAAGGGCAGGCCGAAGGCCGTGTGGAAGATGATCACACCGAAGGTCGTCTCGAAGATCCCGACCGCGCCGAAGAGCTTGGAGACCGGGACCAGGGCGACCTGCACCGGGACCACCAACAGCCCCACGACCACCAGGAACCACCAGTCGCGGCCGGGGAACTCCATCCAGGCGAAGGCGTATCCGGCCAGCGAACCGATCACGACGACCAGCACGGTCGCCGGAACGGTGATCATGACCGTACTGAGGAGGGAGTGGGTGATCGTCGAATTGTCGAGCAGCGTGGCGTAGTTGTCGAAGGTGAGCTGGGACGGTGCCGTGAGCACCTTCCACCAGCCGGTCGCCGCGATGTCGTCCGCCCCGCGCAGCGAGGACAGCAGCAGCCCGACCGTCGGCATCAGCCAGAACAGGGCCACCAGGACGAGGAAGATCCGCATCGCACCGCCGCCGGCGCGGGCGGCGATCCGTGCCCCGAGGGACCGTTCGGCCTTCACCGGAGCATCGTCGGCCGGTGTGCTCGTGGCCGTGGTCGACGCTGTCGTCATCGGCGCCCCTCCTTCCGGATCCGGCGGATGTTGACGTACATCACCGGGAGTACCAGCAGCAGCAGGAGTACGGCGATGGCGCTGCCGATCCCGAGGTCCGCGTCCGTGCCGAACGAGGACCGGTAGAGCTGGAGCGCCAGCACGTTCGCGTCGTCCTGCGAGGAACCCGGCGCGATGATGAAGACCAGGTCGAAGATCTTCAGCACGTTGATCATCAGCGTGACCAGCACCACCACGAGCACGGGCGCGAGCATCGGCACCGTGATCCGGCGGAACACCTGCCACTCGTTCGCGCCGTCCACCCGGGCCGCCTCGAGGAGTTCACGGGGCAGCCCCGCGAGCCCCGCCGCGATCAGCACCATCGCGAACCCGGCCCACATCCAGACGTAGGAACCGATGATCCCGGGGGTGACGAGGGTCGGGCCGAGCCACTCGACCCCGTGGTACGGCTCCTCGAAGTTCGAGGCGGGGAGCCTGAGTCCGGCGCCGTCCGCCGAGGCGGGCAGGGTGAACGTGCCGTCCGCGCCCGCCGTGGCCGACGCGACGACCTTGCCGTCCTTGACGGCCTCGACCTTGAGGCCCTTGAGCCCCAGCTCCTTGGTGTCGATCACGTTGGGCCGGCCGCCACCGCCCTTGGTGAAGTCCAGCCACGCGGTGCCAGCGATCTCGCCGCCCTTCGCCGCGGCGGCCTTCGCGGGCTTCGCGTCCTTCGGCATGTTCGCCGGGATCACACCGACCAGCGGCAGCTGCACCGGCTGCCCGGCCCGCACCGGCACCTTGGTGACGAACGAGCCGCCGGGGCCCGCCTTGAGCGGGTGGACGGGCAGCGGGTGTGCCTTCGGGTATCCCGACGACTCGTTGAACGTGTCGTGCACACCCACCCACACGGCGTTGGCGACCCCGCGCTCCGGGGCGGCGTCGTACACCAGCCGGAAGATGATGCCGGCGGCGAGCATGGAGATCGCCATCGGCATGAAGACCACCAGTTTGAACGCCGTTCCCCAGCGGATCCGCTCCGTCAGCACCGCGAAGATCAGCCCGAGGGCCGTGGAGACCGTCGGCGCGAGCACGACCCAGATCGCGTTGTTCTTGACCGCCGTACGGATGGTGTCGTCCGTGAACAGCGCCTTGTAGTTGTCGAGTCCGGCGAAGCCCGTACCCGCCTGGTCGAGGAACGACCGGTAGACGGAGTACACGATCGGATAGACCACGAGCGCGCCCAGCAGCACCAGCGCGGGTGCCAGGAAGAGGGCGGCGATGAACCGGCGGGTGCCGGTCACACTCCTGCGGCTGCGTCCCGCGCCGCCGGCCGACGGATCGGACGGCTTCCTGGGCGCGGGAACCGACGGCTCGGCGGACGATTGCTTGTCGGCGGGGGGCACCGCGTCGGCGCCCCCCGCTGCGGCTGTCGTCATCGCGTCAGCTCTTGTACGCCTTGGCCGCGTCGGACTCCAGTTTCGCTTGAGTCCCCGCGATGTCCTTCGGGTTCTTCAGGAAGTCCTGGAGGGTCTTCCACTCGCCCTTGCCGGGCGTCCCGCCGAACGACTGCGGCGCCTGGTCGGACATGTCGAACCGGACGGAGTCACCGGCCGCGATCAGTGCCTTCGCCATGGTGCGCTGCACCTCGTTCGGGTACGCGGCGGCGTCCAGGGCCTTGTTCGGCGAGATGAACCCGCCCTGCTCGGCCATGATCTGCGCGGCGTCGGTCGAGGCCAGCCAGGTCAGCAGGGCCTGGGCACCCTTGCCGTCCTTCAGCGCCACCGCGGCGTCGCCGCCGGTCACGACGGGGGACTCGGCGCCGACCGCCGGGAACGGGAACACCTTGGCGTCGGTCCCGATCTTCGCCTTCGTCTGCGCGATGTTGACGCTCACGAAGTCACCCTCGTAGACCATCGCGGCCTTGGGCTGGTCGCCACCGGTGAACGTCTGGGTGACCGAGGCCGGGAACTCCGTCTGCAGGGCGCCGTCGGCGCCGCCCGCGATCAGCGACGGCTTGCCGAAGAGCTCTGCGAGCGTGGTCAGCGCGGCCTTGACGGACGGGTCCGTCCACTTGATCTTGTGCTGGGCCAGCTGGTCGTACTTCTCCGGGCCGGCCTGGGAGAGGTAGATGTTCTCGAACCAGTCGGTGAGCGTCCAGCCGTCCGCGCCGCCCACCGAGACCGGGGTGACACCCGATGCGGAGACCGTCTCGGCCGTCTTCAGGAAGTCCTTCCAGGTCTTCGGCTCGGCCGCGCCCGCGTTCTCGAACGCCTTGGCGTTGTACCAGATCAGGGACTTGTTGGCGGCCTTGAAATAGACGCCGTACTGGGTACCGTCCACCGCGCCGAGGTCCTGCCAGACCTTCGAGTAGTTCTTGGCCAGCTGGGCCTTGGCCTCGGGGCCGACCGGCTTCGCCCACTTCTTCTGCGCGGCCTGCTGGATCGCGCCGACCTGCGGGATCATCGCGACGTCCGGCGGCTGACCTCCCGCGATCTTCGTACCGAGGAAGTTGACGATCGGGTCCTGCGCCGGGACGAAGGTGACCTTCGCGCCCGTGCGGTTCTCGAACTCCTTGAGGACCTTGACGAAGTTGGCCTGCTCGGCACCGGTCCAGACGGCCGCGACCGAGAGCTTCTCGCCGTCCAGCTTGGGCAGGGCGACGGATGAGCTCTGCTTGCCGCTCCCCGAGCTCTTGTCCGACTTGTCCTTCCCGCCGCCGTCGTCACTGCACCCGGTGAGGGCCAGGGCGCCGACAGCGGTGAACACCGCGGCGGCCCTGCTGATCCGAAGGGTTGTGCGCATTGCTTCCCCGTCTCTCACATCGTTGTGTGCGCACAGTCCTACGCCCGGTGTTCGGGTGCCGCAATACCGCTTCTCGTGTCAACTCCTTGATCGTAATGGGCTCGTGACGTGATGTCAGTGGATGTCCGGACCCGCTCTCCGTCAGGTGTGGACGGACCCGCTCTCCGTCAGGTGTGAACGGACCCGCCCCCCGTCAGGTGTGGACGGGCCCGAGCGGGGCTATGGGCTCGGCGTTCACCGAACGGGCCGCCCGCTCCAGCGCACTGGCCAGCAGCGCCAGGTCCGTCGGTCCGTTGCCCAGTTCGCGGACCGGGCGCCGGGTCGGCGGGTCGCCCATCCGCTCCCACTCCAGCGGCACGACGGTGGGCCGCAGCGTGGCGGTACGCGGGATGCGTCCGGTCACCCGGCCGGCCTGGAACGGCGTGACCCGCCCGTCCGGATGCCCGAGCCTGCCCCGTCCGGGCGCCGGGTCCTCCGGCGACGGCTGGACCACCGGCGCGTCCAGCACGATGCGCAGCCGGGCCCCGTGGGCCAGGTCCGTGTCCTCCGTGCGCTCCGGGCGGGCGGACGCCGCGACCAGATGGACGCCCAGCCGGCCGCCCTCCCGCGCCACGGCCTCCAGGGCCCGCACCACCGAACCCGCGGCGGGGCGGCCGGGGCTGCCGAGCGCCGGGGCGACCAGCGCGTCGAAGTCGTCGACCAGGACGACGAGCCGGGGCAGCGGGGAGGGCCCGGGGTCCGAGGACGGGGCGGCGGGGCGCAGCCGGAGCGTCCCGCTCATCGGGGCGTCCACGTCACCGCGCTGTTCCGCGCCGGCCGGCGGGCGCCGGCCGACCATCCGCCGCGCCGTCTCCTGGCGGTGATGCCATTCGGTGAAGTCGTACGGGCCGAGCAGCTCGGCCCGACGCTTCAGCTCGCCGCCGAGCGCCTGGGCGAACTCCCGCATCCGCACCGGATCGGAGGCCACCAGGTGCATGAACGCGTGCGGGAGTTCCGTACAGGGACCGAGGCCCTCGCCGCGGTCGCTGCCCGCGCCGTCCACCAGCAGGATGCCCAGCAGGTCGGGGCGGGCGGCCGCGGCGAGCGAGGCGGCGACGGCCCGCAGCAGCTCCGTGCGTCCGCTGCCGGCCGGTCCCTCGATGAGGAGGTGGGGGCCCTCCTCCGCCAGATCCACGCTGACCGCGCCCCGGGGCCCGGCCCCGAGCACCAGCACGGGCCGCCCGACGACCGCGGGGGCGGTGCTTTCGGCGGAGGCGGGCGTGCCGGTGTTCGGCTCGTCGCCCGCGGCGGTCTCCGCGGCGGGGTGCCCGGCCGTGGCGGCGCTGGTGGCGCCTCGCGCGGCGATCCGGGGCGTGTCGCTGCCGCGCGGCCCGCTGACCCGGTTCGAGCCGCGCCCGGATCCGGCCGTGCGCGAACTGTCGGTCCCCCGGACATCACCGCCGCCCCAGGAACCCGTCCCGGACCTGGTCGCCGCTCCGGTCCCCGACCCGGGCACGGTACGCGAGCTCGGGGTGTCCCCGGGCGCGCCGCCGTGGCGCTGCCCGCCGATCCGGGGCACGGAACCGCCGGGATACGGGGTGCGGCCGGAGTCCGGGTACGGGGTGCGGCCCGAGTCGTGGGCGTCGTCGGAGGCGAAGGGGTGGCCAGGGGCGCCGATGTGGGTGGCGTTCTCACTGCCGGGGTACGGGGTGCGGCCCGAGCCGGGCGCGTACCCGCCCGGGCCGTCCGGGCCCGGCGCGCCGCCCAGTCGCTGGGCGCCCACCCGGGGAGCCGTGGAGCGCGGGTACTCCGTACGGCCCGAGCCGGGGGTGTCCGCGTCGGTGCCGCCCGCCTGTCCGCCCGTCCAGCGGCCGGAACCGCGCACCGTGGCACCGGGCTGGTCGTCCGCGGTGGAGGCCCAGCGGGCCATCAGGGAGGCCGGGGTGGCGCGGGCCAGGCCCAGCTCGTCCAGCAGCCGGGCGGTCGTCGGGAGCGCGGCCGCCGTCGGCCGGCCGGCGGCCGTGGAGGCACCCTCCGTACGCAACGGGGCCAGCGCTCGGCCGAACCGCTCGGCCCAGTGCGCCGACACCGCGTCCACCGCGGCGACCGTGCCCCGGCCCGCGGCCCGGCCGTCCGCCGTCCGCAGCAGCCGCAGGGCCGTCGCCACGTCGCCGCTCAGCATCGCCACCGCCCCGCACTCGCGGAACGCGATCGAGGCGTGGCAGGCGGCCTCGTACGTCGCCGCGACCGGAGAGGTGGGGGTGGCGGCCGGGGTCTCGGCCAGACAGATCAGATGGATGCCCGCCGCGGCACCGGCGGCGGCCAGCCGTGCGGTGTCCTCGCGCAGCGCCGCCGAACCCGGGTCGCCGTCGACGACCACCACGGTGTACGGACCGGTGTACCGCTGTGCGGCCTCGGCGATCGTGGCGCGGTCCTGGCTCGCCCAGCCGGGCCCGAGCGGCCCGTCGTCCAGCCGGCGCACCAGCTCCGTCGTACGGGCGGTGGCCTGCTCGCGGTCGTACGCGAGGAGCAGCCGGCACTCCTGGCCGTGCATCGGCCGCAGATGGGGCAGCCAGCCGAGCCAGGCCCACTCGCGCCTGCGCTCCTCGGCGCCCCGGGCGCGGTCCGTACTGATCAGCACGATCTCCAGATCGGCGGGGGAGTGCAGCGCGGCGAGCTGGGCCACCGTCGAACGGGCGAGTCCGGCCAGCCTGGTCCGCGGCCCGGCGAGCCCGAGCGAACCGGCCTCCCGCAGCCCCACCGTCACCGGCACGGCGGGCAGCTCGGCCCGGTCCGTCGTGCCCAGCCGCACCACGAGGGCCTCGGGGTGGGAGGTGCCGCGCTCCCACAGCCGGGGGCCGGGGCCGAGCGCGGTCAGCAGCACGGCCGCCGGATCGGGCCAGACGCTCTGCGCGGCGGGCCCCGACGGCGCCTCGTGGGCGGCCGGGAACAGCGGCTCGGCCGCCCCCGTCCCGTCGGGCGTCGCCTCGTGGACGGGCTCGCCCTTGTTGCCCGCGAGTCTGCGGGCCCAGGCGCCTATCCCGCCCCGCCGGGGCGACTCGTCGCCAGGGGCCGCCCGCCCGCCGCCGGTACGTCCGTCGTCGCCGTCCCCGTACGCGTGACCGGAGACCTCGTGAGGGGCGGGCCCGGAGCGGGGGGAGGCCGCCGTGGCGTACCCGTGGCCGGAGCCGTGCTCCTCGGCGGAGCGGCCGTCGGCACCGGCCGCGGCCATCGTGCCGGACACCCGCAGATGGCCTTCGCCGTCCGGCGCCGTGGCCAGCGCCGGAGCGGGCGCGCCGGAGGTCAGCCGGAGCGTGGACTCGCCGAGCCGCAGCAGCGCACCGGGCTTCAGCCGGACCGGCCGGTCGCGGACCTCCGCGCCGTCGAGCAGGGTGCCGTTGGTGGAGCCGAGATCCGCCACCGAGACCAGGCCGTCGGCGGAGACCGTCACCGCGCAGTGCAGCCGGGAGACATCGGGGTCGTCGAGCGGCACGTCCGCGTCGGCGGAGCGGCCGATCCGGATCCGGCCGCCGTGCAGCAGATGGACCCCGCCCGCGTCCGGCCCCGCGACCACGTGCAGCCGCGCCGGGACCGCGTCGTCCACCGCCTCGTCCTCGCCGGGGACCTGGAGCGAGAGCACCGCTCCGTCGACCAGCGGTGGCTCACCCAGCGCGCACCGCTGCGCGTCGAGCCGCTCGCGCCCGGCGAACAGCACCACCGCGCCGCTGCCGAGCGAGCCGTCGGGCCCCAGAACGGCCGTGGCCAGGTTGGACGCCACGGTGGCGAGCGCCGTCCCCGGCGGGGCGGTGACCAGCACGTCGCACGCGCGCGCCGGGGTCTGGCCGCTGCGCGGCGCGAGGACGGTCAGCCGGATCTGCATCGCCGTCAGCGGTCCCTTCTGCGCGGGGCGCCGGGCAGGGGAAACGCCCTGTGATTCCCCCCACCCGACACGGACGCGTCGTCCGGTACAGGTTCGTCACGTGCCGCGGGGCTCCCGACCCCACAGTCCGTGCTGGAGGCATCCTCGCACCTGCCACTGACAACACGCCCGGCGGTCACCGCTAAGTGATCTTGAAACGTCGGCTGTGCGCCCATAAGTGCCTGCTTGGAACGTCACCGGCGGCGAGGGAACCCGTCCCGGAAGAGCGCCCCGGACGTTTCGTCGGACGCGTGTGCGGCAACCATCCGCCTGATGTGAGCGTCTTGTTCCGCAACCGGCCGGTGCCGCCTCGGGGCGGCACCGGCCATGGCGGGCGGCGCGGCGGGCGGACGATCTGGACGGGAGCGGTCCGGCCTCGCCGCCCACCTCGCACCGGGGCACGTCGCCGGACGCCGCCCGGCCGCCCTCCGGGCGTCGGCGGCGGTTTGACGACAGGCCCTAGAGTTGGGCCCGAACTCCCGGGCGGATCCGGGAAGACCGTAAGCACCACGATCTGCAGGGAGCGCATGACGTGCGGCCGGTAGGCAGCAAGTACCTCCTGGAGGAGCCGCTGGGACGCGGCGCCACGGGCACCGTCTGGCGTGCCCGCCAGCGGGAGACCGCGGGCGCCGAGGCGGCAGTCGCCGGCGAGCCCGGCGAGACCGTGGCGATCAAGGTCCTGAAGGAGGAGCTCGCCAACGACGCCGACGTCGTGATGCGGTTCCTGCGCGAGCGCTCCGTGCTGCTGCGGCTCACCCACGACAACATCGTGCGCACCCGCGACCTGGTCGTCGAGGGTGACCTCCTCGCCCTCGTCATGGACCTGATCGACGGCCCCGACCTGCACCGCTACCTCCGCGAGAACGGCCCGCTCACCCCGGTCGCCGCCGCGCTGCTCACCGCGCAGATCGCGGACGCGCTCGCCGCCAGCCATGCCGACGGCGTCGTCCACCGCGACCTGAAGCCCGCCAACGTCCTGCTCGACGAGCGCGACGGCCAGATGCACCCGATGCTCACCGACTTCGGCATCGCCCGCCTGGCCGACTCCCCGGGGCTCACCCGGACCCACGAGTTCGTCGGCACGCCCGCCTATGTGGCGCCCGAGTCCGCCGAGGGCCGCCCGCAGACCTCCGCCGTGGACATCTACGGCGCGGGCATCCTGCTCTACGAGCTGGTCACCGGCCGTCCGCCGTTCGCCGGCGGCACCGCACTCGAAGTCCTGCACCGGCACCTCAGCGAGGAGCCCCGCCGCCCCAGCACCGTCCCGGCCCCGCTGTGGACGGTGATAGAGCGCTGCCTGAGCAAGGACCCCGACCGGCGGCCCAGCGCCGAGAACCTGGCCCGCGGCCTGCGCGTCGTCGCGGAGGGCATCGGCGTGCACGCCACCTCCGCCCAGATCGCCGCGGCCGACGGGGTGGGGGCCCTGCTCGCCCCCGATCCGGCGCCCGCGGCGGTTCCGGGGACCCCCGACGCGGCGGACCCGACGCAGGTGCTGCCGAGCAACGCCGGCTCGTACGACCCGAGCGCCGCCACCAGCGTCATGCAGCACGCCCCCGGCCAGGGCCCGGGCGGGCATGCCGACCCGACCTCGGTCATGCCGCCCGTGCCACCGCGCCCGGACGGCCCTCCGCAGCCGGAGGAGCCGCACCCCTGGCAGTCCCAGCTCCGGGCGGCCCGCGACCGCAACGAGCAGACCCAGGTCCAGTACCTCGACCCGGGCCAGGACCCCCTGCGCCGCCGCCCCCAGCGCCCGCAGCCCCAGCAACAGCAGCCCCAGCAACAGCAGCCCCAGCGGAGGCAGCAGCCACCGCATCAGCAGTACCAGCAGCCTCAGCAACAGCAGTACCAGCAGCCTCAGCAACAGCAGTACCCCCAGCGCCGGCAGCAGCAGTACCAGCCGCAGCCCCAGCCCCAACAGCAGCAGTACGCGCCCCCGCAGCAGCCGGCGCCGCAGCCGCCGGCCCCGCGCCAGCCCCGCGAGCCGAGGCAGCGCAGCGCCAACCCGATGAGGATCCCCGGCCTCGGCTGCCTCAAGGGCTGTCTGTTCACCCTGGTGCTGCTGTTCGTCGCGGGTTGGCTGATCTGGGAGCTGACCCCGTTGCAGGACTGGATCGGCCAGGGCAAGAGCTACTGGGACGCGATCAGCGACACGTTCTCCACCGTCACCGACTGGATCTCGAAGCTGGGCGGCAGCGACAGCGGCGGCGGCAACACCGGCCCCTGAGTGGCCGCAACACCGGCCCGAGTGGCCGCAACACCATCAACTCTGTAGCTATATCGACTTCCGCGGGCCAGTTTCCACCGCATATCGCCCGCGGAAGTGAAGGTTGGCACCATCCCGGGCACTCAACCCCCCGGCCGACGCGTAACTTTGTCGACCGGGGGTCATGAGCGACGGTCCATCGCCAGCCGCTGAGGGAGCAGTCTTGGCACGGAATATCGGCAGCCGGTACACCGCACACCAGATCCTGGGGCGCGGCAGCGCCGGCACAGTCTGGCTCGGCGAAGGGCCCGAGGGCCCGGTGGCCATCAAGCTGCTCCGCGAGGACCTCGCGTCCGACCAGGAACTCGTCGGCCGCTTCGTCCAGGAGCGCACCGCCCTGCTCGGGCTCGACCATCCGCACGTCGTCGCCGTCCGCGACCTCGTGGTGGACGGCAACGACCTGGCACTGGTCATGGACCTGGTACGCGGCACCGACCTGCGCACCCGCCTGGACCGCGAACGCCGTCTCGCGCCCGAGGCCGCCGTGGCGATCATCGCGGACGTCGCCGACGGCCTCGCCGCCGCACACGCGGCCGGCATCGTCCACCGCGACGTCAAGCCGGAGAACATCCTGCTCGACATGGAGGGCCCGCTCGGCCCCGGCGGCTCGCACCCCGCGCTGCTCACCGACTTCGGTGTGGCCAAGCTGATCGACACCCCGCGCCGCACCAAAGCCACCAAGATCATCGGTACGCCGGACTACCTGGCGCCCGAGATAGTCGAGGGGCTGCCGCCGCGCGCAGCGGTCGACATCTACGCCCTCGCCACGGTCCTGTACGAACTCCTCGCCGGCTTCACGCCCTTCGGCGGCGGACATCCCGGCGCCGTGCTGCGCCGCCACGTCACCGAGACGGTCGTCCCTCTCCCCGGCATCCCCGACGAGCTCTGGCAGCTGCTGGTCCAGTGCCTGGCCAAGGCCCCCGCCTCCCGGCTGCGCGCCTCCGAGCTCGCGGCCCGGCTGCGCGAGCAGCTCCCGCACCTGACCGGCATCCCGCCGCTCGACGTGGACGAGCCGGACACCGAGCCGGAACCCCAGACGTACGACGAGCAGCAGTACACCCCCGCCCCCGAGGAACCCCGCCGCCGCGGCGCGGTCCCGCTGGTCCCCGGCTCGTCCGCCGACTCCAACCGCGACACCCACACGAGCATGCGCGTCCCGGCCCCCGACGAACTCTCCGGCGGCCCCCGGGGCACCGCCCGGGCCCCCCGCTCCCCGGGCACGCCCCGCCCCGGCTCCGCCCGCAACAAGTCCGCGGCCGTCCGCAAGCGCCGCCTCACCCTGGGTGCCGCGGCCCTGGTGCTGCTCGCGGCGCTGGGCGTGGGCGGCTGGCTGGCGCTGAGCGACGACGACGCGGCCGCACCCGCACAGGAGACGGGGACCTCGGCGCCGGGCACGCCCTGACCGGAGGGCTCCGTGAGGCGGTTCGGGGCGGCCCCCGGAGGCGCTCGGCACCCGGTCGCGGAGTCCTGATCATGCGGCCCGAGGATTGTCCGTGCCGACAGCCGTTACGCTGGACCCGTGGCAGTCGTCGATATTTCCGAAGAGCTGAAGTCCCTCTCCTCGACCATGGGGTCGATCGAGGCCGTCCTGGACCTGGATGCGCTGAGGGCGGACATCGCCGCGCTCGAGGAGCAGGCGGCCGCGCCTTCCCTCTGGGACGACCCCGAGGCGGCGCAGAAGATCACCAGCAAGCTTTCGCACCTCCAGGCCGAGGTCCGCAAGACCGAGGCCCTCCGCGGCCGTATCGACGATCTTGAGGTTCTCTTCGAGCTCGCCGAGGACGAGGGCGATGCCGACACCCTCGCCGAGGCCGAGAGGGAGCTGGAGTCCGTCAGGAAGGCGCTCGACGAGATGGAGGTCCGTACCCTCCTCTCCGGCGAGTACGACTCCCGTGAGGCGCTGGTCAACATCCGTGCCGAGGCCGGTGGCGTCGACGCCGCCGACTTCGCCGAGAAGCTCCAGCGCATGTACATCCGCTGGGCAGAGCGGCACGGCTACAAGACCGAGGTCTACGAGACGTCGTACGCGGAAGAGGCCGGCATCAAGTCGACCACCTTCGCCGTCCAGGTCCCGTACGCCTACGGCACGCTCTCCGTCGAGCAGGGCACCCACCGGCTCGTCCGGATCTCGCCCTTCGACAACCAGGGCCGCCGCCAGACGTCCTTCGCGGGCGTCGAGGTGCTGCCGGTGGTCGAGCAGACCGACCACATCGAGATCGACGAGTCCGAGCTCCGCGTCGACGTGTACCGCTCCTCCGGTCCCGGTGGCCAGGGCGTCAACACGACCGACTCCGCGGTGCGCCTGACCCACCTCCCGACCGGCATCGTCGTCTCCTGCCAGAACGAGCGCTCGCAGATCCAGAACAAGGCGTCCGCGATGAACGTCCTCCAGGCGAAGCTCCTCGAACGCCGACGCCAGGAGGAGCAGGCCAAGATGGACGCCCTCAAGGGCGACGGCGGCAACTCCTGGGGCAACCAGATGCGGTCGTACGTCCTGCACCCGTACCAGATGGTCAAGGACCTGCGTACGGAGTTCGAGATCGGCAACCCGGAAGCGGTCTTCAACGGCGAGATCGACGGCTTCCTGGAGGCGGGCATCCGCTGGCGCAAGCAGCGGGAGAAGTAGGAACGGCAAGCGTTCACGGCGGTGCCGGAAACCCCACGGGGTCTCCGGCACCGCCGTTTTCGTCGGCCGCACGGGGTCGCGCCCGAAGGGGAGTTGGGGCTCCGGGTTGCGCGGGTGCTGTGGCGAGTGCGTCACAGTCGTGACTCCGAATGAAGGCCAACTACGCATGAAGCGGTGCATATTGCACGGAACGGCCTTGACGTAGTCCTTAACTGTGGACAGGGTGCTAGGGCAGCATGCGTATGTCTGGGACGGGTGTGAACGGGGGCGGGCGGCATGACCACGACTCTGAGTGGCGCCGTTCGGAGCGAACCCCGCAGAGCCGGGGCCCGCATATGGCTGCTCCACTGACGAGATCAGCTACTGGGGGTAGCAGCACATGACGAAGAAGACGCGAGTCCGCGTCGCGCGGATCGCCGCGGGTGCGGTCATCGCCGCTGGCGCCTCGCTCACCGCCGCTGGTGCGGCCTCGGCGGTCGGTATCGGCGTCGACCTCGGCGGCATCTCCGCGAAGGCGGAGGCCGACGAGGGCGGCCTGGGTATCGACGCCGACATCAAGGGCCCGCAGGGCGACTCCGACGGCGGTCCGGGCGCTGTCGACGAGGGTCAGACGTCCAGCACCGGAACGTCGGGCACGGAGGGTTCTTCCGGCACCGAGGGCACGTCGGGCAACTCCGGCACCGAGGGCACGTCCGGTAACTCGGGTAACTCGGGTACGTCCGGTAACTCCGGCACCGAGGGCACGTCCGGTAACTCGGGTAACTCGGGTACGTCCGGTAACTCCGGCACCGAGGGCACGTCCGGTAACTCGGGCACGGAGGGGTCTTCGGGTAACTCGGGTAACTCGGGTACGTCGGGTAACTCCGGCACCGAGGGTTCTTCCGGTAACTCGGGTAACTCGGGTACGTCCGGTAACTCCGGCACCGAGGGCACGTCCGGTAGCTCGGGTAACTCGGGTAACTCGGGTACGTCGGGTAACTCCGGCACCGAGGGTTCTTCCGGTAACTCGGGTAACTCGGGTACGTCCGGTAACTCCGGCACCGAGGGCACGTCCGGCAACTCGGGTACGTCGGGCACCTCCGGGAGCGGCTCGTCCGGTACCACCGGTAACGCCTCCACCGGCTCGGCCACCGGTGGCGACGACGCCTGCACCGTCGACCTCGACGGCGCGAACTGCGCGGACAACACCACTCCCGACTCCGCCGGCAACCAGCCGGTCGAGCAGGGCAAGGGCAAGGACGAGCTCGCCGAGACCGGTGCCGCCGAGACCACGTTCCTGCTGGTCGGCGCCGCGACGATGATCGCCGGAGGCATCGGCTTCCGGATCATGCCGCGCCTGATGAGCGGCCGTACGGTCGCCTAAGGGCCACCCGCGGTAACAGACAGGCACAGAGGGGCCCGGGACGCCGATCGGCATCCCGGGCCCCTCCACGTACACGCCCCGGCGCCTACGGGCGACCGGGTGGAGCGCGCGGCTACACGCTCTGGTGCGCCAGCAGCGCCAGCGCGCCCAGCAGCACCACCAGCAGGGCCACCAGCATCGCCGGGTTCAGCCCGGCGAACATTCCCTGCTCCTGTTCCTGCTGCAGCCGCGCACGGCTTGCCCGGCACACGGGGCAACGGCCCTCGTTGACGGGCGCCGCGCAGTTCGCGCACACCAGTCGGTCATAGGTCATGCGCTTTCCTCCTCCCGCGCGGCGGAGCCGCATTCGCCTTCTCTCCGCACAACGCTCATGGAAACGCAACCGTTCCCCCTACCACTGTGCCAGCTCGCGCGGATTTCGGCGCGGCCCGCCGGACATCACCCGATCCGTCGTGCTTCGGACCCGCTTTCGGCCGGTATCGTTCCGCCATAAAACGCCCATCGCCGGACGCGCGCCTGCACGCCTCAGTCCGGGTCGCGTATGGTCACGCACACCTACTCCCGGCCGACCGTGGTGCATCCGTGATCCGATTCGACAACGTCTCCAAGACCTACCCGAAGCAGAGCCGTCCCGCTCTACGGGATGTGTCTCTCGATATCGAGAAGGGCGAGTTCGTCTTCCTGGTGGGCTCATCCGGCTCCGGCAAGTCCACCTTCATGCGACTCATCCTCCGCGAGGAGCGCGCCAGCCAGGGCATGGTCCACGTCCTGGGCAAGGACCTCGCGCGCCTGTCCAACTGGAAGGTGCCGCACATGCGCCGCCAGCTGGGCACCGTGTTCCAGGACTTCAGGCTCCTGCCCAACAAGACCGTTGCGGAGAACGTGGCGTTCGCGCAGGAGGTCATCGGCAAGCCGCGCGGAGAGATCCGCAAGGCGGTGCCCCAGGTTCTCGACCTGGTCGGCCTCGGCGGCAAGGAGGACCGGATGCCCGGTGAGCTCTCCGGTGGTGAGCAGCAGCGCGTGGCGATCGCGCGGGCGTTCGTGAACCGCCCCATGCTGCTGATCGCGGACGAGCCGACCGGCAACCTCGACCCCCAGACCTCCGTCGGCATCATGAAGCTGCTGGACCGGATCAACCGGACCGGCACCACCGTGATCATGGCGACCCACGACCAGAACATCGTCGACCAGATGCGCAAGCGCGTCATCGAGCTGGAGCAGGGCCGTCTCGTACGCGACCAGGCCCGCGGCGTCTACGGCTACCAGCACTGAGCATCGAGCACTGAAAGGACGCCATGCGCGCCCAGTTCGTCCTGTCGGAGATCGGCGTCGGCCTCCGTCGCAACCTCACGATGACCTTCGCCGTCGTCGTCTCCGTCGCCCTCTCGCTCGCCCTGTTCGGCGGCGCGCTGCTCATGCGCGAGCAGGTCAGCACGATGAAGGACTACTGGTACGACAAGGTCAACGTCTCGATCTTCCTCTGCAGCAAGAGCGATGTGACCTCGACGCCCAAGTGCGCCAAGGGTGCCGTCACCAAGGAGCAGCGGGAGCAGATCGAGGGCGACCTCAAGAAGATGGACGCCGTCCAGACGGTCACGCACGAGTCGGCCGACGAGGCGTTCGATCACTACCAGGACCAGTTCGGCGACTCGCCCATGGCGAGCAACATCACGCCGGACCAGATGCAGGAGTCGTTCCGGGTCAAGCTCCACGACCCGAAGAAGTACAAGGTCGTCGCCACCGCCTTCGCCGGCCGTGACGGGGTGCAGTCCGTCCAGGACCAGAGAAGCATCCTGGACAACCTCTTCCAGCTGATGAACGGCATGAACGTGGCCGCCCTCTTCGTGATGGCGCTGATGCTGGTCATCGCGCTGATGCTGATCGTGAACACCGTCCGGGTATCCGCGTTCAGCCGACGGCGCGAGACAGGCATCATGCGGCTCGTCGGGGCCTCCGGCTTCTACATCCAGATGCCGTTCATCATGGAGGCCGCGTTCGCCGGTCTCATCGGCGGCGTCCTGGCCTGCGTGATGCTGCTGGCGGGCCGGTACTTCCTGATCGACGGCGGCCTCGCGCTCCAGAGCAAGCTGAATCTGATCGACTTCATCGGCTGGGACGCGGTCTTCACCAAGCTGCCCCTGGTCCTGGCAATCGGCCTGCTGATGCCCGCTGTTGCCGCGCTCTTCGCGCTCCGCAAGTACCTCAAGGTGTGACGAGCGCCCCCTCGGCGCGCGGTCAACCGGCCGTGCGCCGAGGGGGCGTTGTCCTAGACTCGGCGACATGTCGGGCCCCACGCAGTGTTTCGGGCCCCGCGGCGTGCGCCGCGGGGCGGCTCTGACATTGGTTTTCGCGGGCGTGCTGGCCACCGCGGCGGCCACCGGCTCGTTGCCGCGCGGCAGCGCGAAGTCCGAGGCACTGGAGACCAGTTCCGTCGCCTCCACCGTCGACCGCGACGAGGTGGCCGACGCCGCCGCGCGGGCCGTGGCCGACGGCGAGTCCGGCAAGGAGGCGGCCGAGGAGGTCGTCAGCCGCAGCGGCGACCGCTGGGGCGCGGTGTACGACGAGCGGCAGTACGAGGAGTTCGAGCAGGCCCTGGACGGCTCGTACACCGGCGTCGGGATCGCCGCGAAGCGCTCCGCCGAAGGGCAGGTCGAGGTGGCCCGGGTGCATCCCGGCGGCCCCGCCGACCGGGCCGGCATCCGGCCCGGCGACCTGCTCCGTACGATCGACGGCCACCGGGTCGACAAGCGCCCCGTCGCCGAGGTCGTCGCCCTGCTGCGCGGAGACCGTACGGAGGCGGCCGCGGGCTCCGCCGTCGTCCTGGGCATCGGGCGCGGTGCCCGCCTGCGGACCGAGACGCTGCACAGGGCCAGGCTCACCACCGAGGCGGTGACCGTGCGACGTATCGGACCGCCCCGTTCCGCCTCTTCCGGGGCCGTGATGATCGAGGTCGACTCGTTCACCAGGGGCTCGGGCGCCAAGGTCCGTGACGCGGTCCGGGACGCGCCGTCGGACGCCGGAGTGCTCCTGGACCTCCGCGGCAACCCCGGCGGCCTGGTCACCGAGGCCGTCACCGCAGCCTCCGCCTTCCTGGACGGCGGCCTGGTCGCCACGTATGACGTCCACGGCGAGCAGCGCGCCCTGTACGCGCAGCCGGGCGGCGACACCGACCGCCCCCTCGTCGTCCTGGTCGACGGCGGCACGATGAGCGCCGCCGAACTCCTCACCGGCGCACTCCAGGACCGGGGCCGCGCAGTCACCGTCGGCTCGCGGACCTTCGGAAAGGGTTCGGTCCAGATGCCGAGCAAGCTCCCGGGTGGTTCGGTGGCCGAGTTGACCGTGGGCCACTACCGCACCCCGGCGGGGCGCAGCGTCGACGAACGCGGCATCACTCCGGACCTCGCGGTCGGCTCGAAGGCCGAGCAGCGGGCCGAGACAGTATTGAGTGGCCTCGGGGGTGGGTCGTAGTGCGAAAATGGCCGCACTATGGCTAAGGAAAAGGACACAGGGCGCAAGCTCATCGCGCAGAACAAGAAGGCGCGGCACGACTACCACATCCTCGACACCTACGAGTGCGGCCTCGTGCTCATGGGCACCGAGGTCAAGTCGCTGCGGCTGGGCCGGGCCTCCCTGGTGGACGGCTTCGTCCAGATCGACCGGGGCGAGGCATGGCTGCACAACATCCATGTGCCCGAGTACGTGCAGGGGACCTGGACCAACCACTCGGCCAAGCGGAAGCGCAAGCTGCTGATGCACCGGGCCGAGATCGACAAGCTGGAGTCGAAGTCGGGCGAGACGGGCCACACGATCGTGCCGCTCGCGCTGTACTTCAAGGACGGCCGGGTCAAGGTCGAGATCGCGCTCGCCAAGGGCAAGAAGGAGTACGACAAGCGCCAGACCCTCCGCGAGAAGCAGGACACGAGGGAGACCAACCGCGCGATCTCGGCGGCGCGCAGGCGTCAGCGGAGCGCCTAGCACCCGGCTGTGCCGGGCGGCGACAGGAATAGGCTGGCATCGTCGCGCGTTGGTCACGTACGATGGCACTGCACCTCACAGCAGGTGCACGCATTGAAAACAAAACATGGGGATGATCGGTTTCGACAGCGGATGTCGAAGCAGGGGAAGCGTGTCGAGGAAGCGGCAATGATCTCGTAAACCATATGTCGCAACCAATAATCGCCAACACCAAGCGCGATTCCTTCGCCCTCGCTGCCTAAGTAGCGACTTGCGAAGTGTCAGCCCGGGGGTGATCCCGACCCGGATCCTGGCATCATCAAGGGATCTAAACTTCTAGACCCGGTCACGGGGCCTGGAAGGAAATCAAACAGTGGCTGAGCCCGTCGGAGACTTGTTCGCGTGATCTCCGGGGCTGAGAAAAGCGCAGCGAACTGCACACGGAGAAGCCCTGATTCTGCACCGTTGGACGCGGGTTCGATTCCCGCCATCTCCACAATTCCCATGTGAACGAGGACCCCGTCGCCCACCGGCGACGGGGTCCTCGTTCTTGTGCCGGTCACCGCCCCCGGGGAGCCCGGACCCCGATGGTTGCCACGGTCAGTGCCAGGCCGGCCGCGCAGACCGGTACGGCGTAGCCCGTCGTCTGCCCCGTGTGCTCGACCATCCAGCCGCCGGCCGCCGAACCCGCGGCGATGCCGCCCAGCAGGGCGGTCACGGCCAGCGTCATGCCCTCGTTCAACTGGCTCTCCGGGGTGAGGCGCTGCACCAGCGTCATGCCGGTGACCATGGTCGGTGCCGTCGCGGCGCCGGCCAGCAGCAGTGCGCCGGCGAGGGCGAGCAGCGAGCCGGTCGAGGCGGCGGCGAGCAGCGGCAGGGACATCAGGGCCGTCATTCCGGCCAGGCAGATCAGCAGCCGGCGCCGGATGTCCGTGGCGGGGCGCAGCGATCCGTACAGCAGTCCGGCCGCACCGGAGCCGGCTGCCTGGAGTGCCAGGATCGCGCCCCCGGCGTGGGCGATCGTGAAGACCTCCATAGAGCCGAAGACCGCGCCGGTGGCGAGGAAGGCGGCGAGCAGCGCCGGCATGCCCCGGGTGCGGAGTGGGGAGCCCGCGTGGGTGCGGGGGGCCACCGGCGGTTCGGTGGCGCGCTGGGCGGCGAAGATCAGCACGCCGGTCATCAGCAGGATCGCCCCGACGAGCGTTCCGGCCTCCGGGAAGAGCGCCGCGCACAGCAGCGCGGCCAGGGCCGGGCCGAGCATGAAGCAGAGTTCGTCGGCGGCCTGTTCGAAGGAGTTCGCGGTGTGCAGGGCGGCCGGGTCGCCCCGGTGCAGATGGGCCCAGCGGGCCCGGGACATCCCGCCGGTGTTGGGGGTGGTGGCGGTCGCGGCGTAGGAGGCGAAGAGGGTCCAGGCCGGGGCGCCGTAGTGCACGCAGAGCAGCAGGGCGAGCGAGCCGAGCGCGGCGATCGCGGTGGCGGGCACCGCGACCCTGGCCTGCCCGTAGCGGTCGACGAGCCGGGCCGTCCAGGGGGCGACCACCGCCGTGGCGGCGAGGCCGGTCGCGGTGACGGCTCCGGCCAGGGCGTACGAGCCGCGGGACCCGGCGATCATGATGACCGCGCTGACGCTGAACATGCCCATGGGCAGCCGCGCGATGAGGTTGCCCGCGGTGAAGGCGCGGGCGCCCGGGGTGGCGAGCAGCCTGCGGTACGGGTTGGTGGACGCCCGCCGGGCGGGGGCGGTGCGCCGGGCGATGACCAGCAGGTCACCGGAGACGGCGAGCAGGGGACCGGTGGCGGGGGCACTCTCGGCGGTGGCGGGGTTTCTCTCGTACGGCATGGAGCAAGCGTCGGGGCGGGTGGCCGCCGGGGTCCAACACCTTCTCCGCACCGATTCACGCATCTGTGTTGTAAATTCTGGTGTGGCCTCCTCAGCTGACGATACGAGCATCCGGGCGCGTACCGCCCACGTCCATACCGACCCCCGGCTGCTCCGCGCCTTCGTCGTGGTGGCCGAGGAGCTGCACTTCACCCGCGCCGCCGCCCGCCTCTACATCGCCCAGCAGGCGCTGAGCCGCGACATCCGCCGGCTGGAACGCGAACTGGGCGCGGAACTGTTCGTGCGGACCACCCGGCAGGTCGCCCTCACCGCCGAGGGCGAGCGGCTGTTGCCGTACGCGCGGCGGGTGCTGGAGGCGCACGCCGATCTCGCCGCCGCCTTCGCCGACCCGGCGGCCCGGCCGCTCTTCGTCGACCTCAACACCGACGGCATGGCGGCCGCCCGGGTGCTCGCCCGCGCCCGCGAACTGGCCCCCGACTGCGAGCTCATGGCCCGGTTCGAGAGTGGTCTGACCTGGGCCGCGGACGAGATCCTCGCCGGGCGGCTCGATGTCTCCTTCGGCCGCGCCGCCGGACTCGACCCCTCGGTGCGAGCCCGGCTGGACGTGCAGCCGGTGCGGTACGAGCCGATGGCCGTACTGCTCCCGGACGACCACCCGCTCGCCGCGCGCGATGCCGTCGCGCTCGGCGACCTGGCCGGTGAGACCGTCTACGCGGGCGCCGGGAACCCGCGCACGAAGGAGTGGACGGAGTTCGCCCGGTTGCTCTTCGCCGAGCGGGGCATCGAACTGGCGCCGCCCGCCCCGCTCGCGATAGGAGTGGCCGAGTTCCAGCGGGTCATGGCCAAGTCCCGGCACCCGGTGCTCGCCGTCGTCGACTTCCCGCCGGTGCCGGGCACCGTGGTGCGCCCGCTGGTCGGGCCGGTGCCGCTCTCGCCGCTCCTGCTGGTCTGGCGCAAGGGGCTGCGCCACCCCGGCCTCGACGCCCTGCGCGAGGCCGCGGCCCGGCTGGGCTCCGAGGAGGGCTGGCTGGTGCGCCCCGCCGACAGCTGGCTTCCCGGGCCCGACGAGGCCCTGATGTTGGGGTCCGGCTGAGCCCGCGCGTACGGGTTGTGGGCCTGTCCAGGCCGTCGGCCAGCGGCTCCCGTCCGGCTGAGCCCGCGCGTACGGGCTGCGTGCGGTATACCTTCGCCGGGCCGGGCACGGGCACGGCCGTTCGGTGCCAGGTGACGTAACGGGCGGGAAATACGGGTGAACCAGCCCCGTCACGCATCATTGGCAGGCTCGCCCCTCGGCATCATCGGGCAGCAGCGGGACGAGAGCCGGGAAGACCACATGCACGAGGACGAACAGCACGGGCCCCTCACGGGCTTCACCGTCGGCGTCACCGCCGCACGGCGCGCGGAGGAGTTCGGCGCGCTGCTGGAGCGCCGGGGCGCCACGGTCCTGCACGCGCCCGCCCTGCGGATCGTGCCGCTCGCGGACGACGGCGAACTCCTCGCCGCCACCCGGGGAATCGTCGATTCCGCCCCCGATGTGGTCGTCGCCACCACCGCGGTCGGCTTCCGCGGCTGGGTCGAGGCAGCCGGGGGCTGGGGCCTGGGCGAGCGGCTGCTGGAGGCCCTGGGCGGCGCCGAGCTGCTGGCCCGCGGCCCCAAGGTCAAGGGCGCCGTCCGGGCCGCCGGGCTGATTGAGACGTGGTCACCCGCCTCCGAGTCCATGGCCGAGGTACTGGACCGGCTCCTGGCCGAGGGCGTGGCGGACCGCCGCATCGCCCTCCAGCTGCACGGCGAACCCCTCCCCGGCTTCGTCGAGTCGCTGCGTGCCGCGGGCGCCGAGGTCCTCGCCGTACCCGTCTACCGCTGGACGGACCCCGAGGACATCGCCCCGCTCGACCGGCTGCTCGACACCACCCTGGCCCGCGGTGTGGACGCCCTCACCTTCACCAGCGCCCCGGCGGCCGTCTCGCTGCTCGGCCGGGCCGAGAGAAGCGGGCTGCTCCCGGAGCTCCTGGGCGCACTGCGCGACGACGTCCTCGTGGCCTGCGTCGGACCGGTCACCGCCCAGCCGCTCCAGGCCCGCGGCATCGGCACCGTCCAGCCGGAACGCTTCCGGATCGCCCCGCTCGTCCAGCTGCTCTGCCAGGAACTTCCCGCCAGGGCCCCGGCGTTGCCGGTCGCCGGGCGCCGGGTCGAGATCCGGGGCCATGCGGTGATCGTCGACGGGGAGCCGCGCCCGGCGTCGCCCGCGGGTATGGCGCTGCTGCACGCCCTGGCCCGCCGGCCGGGCTGGGTGGTCTCCCGCGCGGATCTGCTGCGCGCACTGCCCGGTGGCGGCACCGACGAGCACGCGGTGGAGACGGCCATGGCGCGGCTACGCACGGCACTGGGCACGCCCCGGCTCATCCAGACGGTCGTCAAGCGCGGCTACCGGCTGGCGCTGGACCCGGCGGAGGACGGTGGGGATCGCCGCTGAGCCCGCTGCCGGTGCTCCGTTGTCAGTGCCCCTTGGTAGAACGGGGGCGACAGGGGAAAGACCGGAGAAAGGGGGCCCCGTGGGTACCTGGGGCAGCGGGAATTTCGACAGCGACGCGGCTGCGGACCATCTGTCGGGCATCACCGGACGGCTCGTCTCGGAGATCGAGGAGGCGATGGCCGGTGACCCGGTCGGCCTGGAGCCCGACGAGTACGACGGCGTCGCCGTGCCGTGCAACGTCGAGCTGCTGTGCCTCATCGCGGAGCAGGGCCACGTCGGCGCGAGCGTGCCGGAGCCCGCGGTGGTCGCGGAGTGGAAGAAGACGTTCATGGACGTGTGGGAGCGGACCATCGACGGCCTGGAGCCCAAGCAGGGGTACAAGGAGGACAGACGCGCGGAGCTGATCCGCACCTTCGACCGGCTGGTGGCCCTGGGGGAGCAGGCGCACGCGGTGCGGTGAGGGGGGCGCGGGGCAGGTGCGGGCAGGCACTGGACCATGTACGGGCCGGGTGCGGGGCCGGGCGCGGGGCGGGATCGCACCGGGATAGCGTGCCGGGATGACCCAAGACTTCCACCGCCTCGACGCGGAGGTACGGCTCCGTCCCGTCACCCCGGCCGACGCCGCCTCCCTCGCCGTCTCGCTGACCCGCAGCCGCGCGTACATGCGGCCCTGGGAGCCCGTGCGGCCCGACTTCTTCTACACCGAGCAGGGTCAGCGGGAGCGGACGGCCGCGCTGCTCGCGGACCGCGACGCGGGGCGGGTGATGCCCTGGGTGCTCGCCGACGAGGAGGACCGCGCGATCGGCGCGTTCAACCTGAACGGCATCGTGCTCGGGCCGTTCCGCAGCGGGACGCTCGGTTACTGGGTCGACGTCGAGTACGCGGGCCGCGGTCTGGCCACGGCCGCCGTGGAGCGGATCTGCGAGCTGGCCAGGGACGAGCTGGGCCTGCACCGGGTCGAGGCGGGCACGGTGACGGACAACTTCGCCTCGCAGCGGGTGCTCACCAAGTGCGGCTTCGAGCAGTTCGGGATGGCCCCGCGCTTCCTCCACATCAACGGCGAATGGCGCGACCACTGCCTGTTCCAGCGGATCCTGCACGACGGTCCGCCTACGGGCTGACCGGCCGGCCGGGGGCGGACGGCCGCCGGACGCCCCCGGTGCGCAGCCGTGTGTGCCGGTGCCCGTCCAGCGGCCAGGGCGGCCGTGCCGGAAGCACCTCCACGAAGCCGTACCCGCTCTTCTCCGCGACCCGGCAGGACGCCTCGTTGTCCAGTCGGTGCAGCAGGTCCAGGCGCGTCAGCCCGTCCCCGGCGAACGTCTCGAACGCCCAGTCACCGAGCGCCCCGAGCGCCAGCGATGCGACCCCCCGGCCGCGGGCGGGCGCCGCCGTCCAGTAGCCGACCTCCGCGCTGCCGGAGCCCGGCGCGGGGTACTTGAGCGCCACATTGCCGACGGGTTCGCCCCCGCGATCGCGGTCCACCACCGCGAAGCTGAAGTAACTGCCGGATTCCCAGCCCTCCTGCCGTACCCGCAGCCACCGCTCCGCCTCCGCCTCGTCCGTGATCTGCGACCGCAGCATGGCGCGCATCGCGGGATCGCGGTACGCCTCGATCAGCGCCGGGATGTCCGAGGCCAGCCAGGGCCGGAGCAGGAGCGGGCCGGCCGAGAGGGCGGTGGTGACGAGATCGTCGCTCATCCGGACACCGTACGGGCCCGTGCACTGAGCCGCCGGACACCCGCTGCGGCCCCGTGTGCGACGGCCCATGGGGCACCAGGGGTTCCGGGCCGGCCCCGGGAGGGGCACTCTGGGGGAGACCCCACCGGTGACCCCGAGGCGGTGACATGCGCATGGCGGCCGGTAAGAGCTCGTGCGACTGGCGGTTCGACTCCGGCCGGCCCTGCCTCGATCTGGTGGCGACCGGGTTCGGAACCACCGGCGCGTGTGAACTGCTCGACTGCGCCGAGCGGCTGGCCGACTGGCTGCTCGCCGCCGGACTCGTACCGGACGGCACCCACCTCGACGCCGTGGACGAGAGCTGGGTGGAGCGTTTCCGGCAGCTGCGGACCGGCGTCGAACGGCTGCTGACGGCCGAGCTCGGCGGCCGTGGCGCCGGGAGCGCACTGGAACGGGTCAACGCGCTCGCCGCCGAGGCGCCACCGGGGCTGCGGGCCGTGCGCGACAGGGGCGGCAAGCTGGTACGGACGCTGAGTGCCGATCCCGAGTGCGGGGCACTGCTGGCCGCCGTCGCCCGTGACGCCGTCGAACTCCTCACCGATCCCGTGGCCCGGGCCGGACTGCGCCGCTGCGAGGCCGGCAACTGCCGCCGCCTCTATCTGGACACCTCGCGCGGCCGTCGGCGGCGCTGGTGCTCCGGCGAGGTCTGCGGGAACCGCGAGCGGGTGGCCCGGCACCGGCGCCGGGCGGCCGCCGTGGCGGTGCCGGACGCGGCCGTCCCGTAAGGAAGTCTGAGAGGGAGCCCGAGAGGAAGTCCGAGAGGGAGCCCGACGCGGCCGTCCCGTGAGGAAGCCCGGGACGAAGCCCGCAAGGAAACCCGAGGGAGGTTTGAACGGATCGCGGCCCGCCTCCGTATTCGATGACCTAGGAGCTCCACAGGGTCTCGACCGGGAGGTTCGGGTGCGCAAGGATGCGGCCGTGGCCGATGATCGTCCGCACAGGGCTCGGCACCGCGGCGGGCAGACACAGCCACCGCCACCTCCCGAGCCCTCGCACTCGCACTCGCCCCTGTCCCCGTCCCCTCCCATGGCCTCGTCATCGCCCGCCGCCCCGGACGAGGAACTGATGCGGGCGCTCTACCGCGAGCATGCCGGGCCCCTGTTCGCGTACGTGCTCCGCCTGGTCGCCGGTGACCGGCAGCGAGCCGAGGACGTGGTGCAGGAGACGCTCATCCGCGCCTGGAAGAACGCCGGACGGCTGGGCAGCGCCACCGGATCGGTCCGGCCCTGGCTGGTGACGGTCGCCCGGCGCATCGTCATCGACGGCCACCGCAGCCGACGGGCCCGGCCGCCCGAGGCCGATCCGTCGCCGCTGGAGGCCGTTCCGGCGGAGGACGAGATGGAGAGGGCGCTGTGGCTGATGACGCTGTCCGAGGCGCTCGACGATCTGACCGCCGCGCACCGGGAAGCCCTGGTCGAGACCTACTTCAAGGGCCGCACGGTCAGCGAGGCGGCCGAGGTGCTGGGCGTGCCGAGCGGGACGGTACGGTCGCGGGTCTTCTACGCACTGCGCTCGATGAAGCTCGCGCTGGAGGAGAGGGGGATCACGGCATGAACGACGACCACGAGTGGGATCCCTTCGGACTCGGTCCGGCCGGCCCCGTCGACCCCGTCGCCCCCCGCGGTCCTGGTGGTCACGCGGCCGAAGGGGCCGGGCACGACGCCGCCGGCGCGTACCTTCTCGGGGTCCTCGACGATGCCGAGGCGTCCGCCTTCGAGGCGCACCTCGCCGACTGCGAGCTGTGCGCCGCCCGGCTCGACGAGCTCGTCGGCCTGGGACCCGTGCTCGCGAAGGTCTCCGTGTCGCCGGGCGCCCCCGCCGACCGGTACGTACCGGGGCAGCCCGGACCCCGCGTGCTGGAGCGGCTGCTCGACGAGGTGACGGCCGGGCGGGCCCGGCGCAGGCGCCGCTCCCTGTGTCTGGTGGCGGCGGCGGTGGCGCTGATCATCGGCGGCCCGGTGGTCGCGGTCCTGACGAGCGGCGACGGCGGCCCGACGACGCGGGCCGCCGGACCGTACCCCACCGGCTCTACCAACCCCACCAACCCCACCAACCCCGCCAGCCCCACCAGCCCCACTCGCTCCACCGGCCCCGCCGGGGATGCCTCCGTCGACCGCATGCCGGAGAAGGTGCGGGCCACCGACCCCGTCACCCGCGTCGACGCCACGATCGGCATGGCGAGGAAGCCCTGGGGCACGAGCACCGTGCTGGAGCTCAGGAACGTCACGGGTCCGCAGAAATGCCGGCTGATCGCGGTGTCGAGGACCGGCGAGGAGGAGGTCGTCACCTCCTGGTCCGTACCGGAGTGGGGATACGGCATCGAGGACTCCCCGTACCCGGGAGCGGAACAGCCGCTCCTTGTCTCCGGCGGCGCCGCCATGGACCGGGGCGAGATCGACCGTTTCGAGGTGCGTACGTTCGACGACAGGCGGCTGGTCGAGGTCGATGCCTGACCGAGATCCACGGCAGACCATTTCGAGACGCGCGGCAGGTGCGCGGCGGGTCCCCCTTCGCATAGGGTTGACGGCTGCCCAATGCACGTCAGAAAGGGGCCTCGGTGGCCGCGCAGGATGCCGCTGTCGATTCGTTGCGGGACCGGGAAATCGGTGTCGAGCAGGAACATCTCGACCGTGTGTACCACCGTCTCGAGGAGAAGATCCACGAGGCGGAATTTCTCATGAATGACGCCGTCAAGCGCGGCCAGGTCGGTACTCCGGGGGCGCTCGCCGAGCGCGACGCCCAGGTGTTCCGGGCCGGAATCCACCTGAACCGGCTGAACAGCGAGTTCGAGGACTTCCTCTTCGGGAGGATCGACCTGCTGCTCGGCCAGGACGGCGTACGAGGTCCGGACGGCGCGTACACCTCCGTCGAGCCGGCCGAGGACGCGGTACGGGACGACCGGTCGGCCGATATCGCGGAGACGCTGCACATCGGCCGGATCGGGGTCCTCGACTCCGACTACGCGCCTCTGGTCATCGACTGGCGCGCGCCCGCCGCCGCACCGTTCTACCGCTCGACGCCGAAGGAGCCCGGCAGGGTCGTGCGCCGCCGGGTCATCCGCTCCAAGGGCCGCAAGGTCCTCGGGGTCGAGGACGACCTGATGCGCCCCGAGCTGACCGCGTACCTGGCCGGCGCCAAGCTGCCCGTCATCGGTGACGGCGCCCTGATGGCGGCGCTCGGCCAGGCCCGCAGCCACACCATGCGGGACATCGTCTCCTCCATCCAGGCCGAGCAGGACCTGGTGATCCGGGCCCCCGCCGCCTCGGTCACCGAGGTCTCCGGCGGCCCCGGCACCGGCAAGACGGCCGTCGCCCTGCACCGCGCCGCGTACCTCCTCTACCAGGACCGGCGGCGTTACGCGGGCGGCATCCTCGTCGTGTCACCGACCCCGCTCCTGGTCGCGTACACCGAGGGCGTGCTGCCCTCGCTGGGCGAGGAGGGGCAGGTCGCGATCCGGGCCGTCGGCTCGCTCTCCGACGAGGCGGCCGGTGTCGAGGGCGCCACCACTTACGACGAACCCGCCGTCGCCCGGATCAAGGGCTCCTCGCGGATGCTCCAGGTGCTGCGCAAGGCTTCCCGGGGCGCGCTGGAACAGCCCGGCACCTCCCGCAGGGCGGCGGCGGACCGGGACGGCCAGCTGTCCTTCGGCGACGAAGGCACGGAAGGCGCCGACGCGGCCCCGGGCAACCCCACCCGGCTGCGGGTCGTCGCGTTCGGCGCCCGCGTCGAGCTGAATGCCGACGAGCTCCACCGCATCCGGCAGTCCGTCCTCGGCGGCACCGCACCGGTCAACCTGCTGCGCCCGCGCGCCCGCAGGCTGCTGCTGGACGCCCTGTGGAACAAGTCCTCGGGCCGGGGTCGCTACACCGACCCCGAACTCGCCGCCGAACTGCGCTCCTCCTTCGACGAGGACGTCTCCACCGAGACGGACTTCCTCGACTTCCTGAACGCCTGGTGGCCCGAGCTCACCCCGCGCGGGGTGCTCGCCGCGATGGCCGACGAGAAGCGGCTCGGCCGCTGGGCCCGCCGGGTCCTCAACCAGGGCGAGGTGCGCCGTTTCGCCCGCTCCCTGAAGCGGCTCGACAGCGAGGGGAACGGGCCGCTGTCGGTGCACGACGTGGCCATCCTCGACGAGCTCCACATGCTGCTGGGCACACCGCACCGGCCGAAGAAGAAGCGCGAGCTCGACCCGCTGGACCAGCTCTCCGGTCTGGAGGAGCTGATGCCGCAGCGCGAGGAGACCCAGCGCGAGCGTGCCGAGCGGCTGGCGGCGGAGCGTACGGAGTACGCGCACGTCATCGTCGACGAGGCGCAGGACCTGACGCCCATGCAGTGGCGGATGGTCGGCCGCCGCGGCAGGCACGCCACCTGGACGATCGTCGGGGATCCGGCGCAGTCCTCCTGGTCCGACCCGGACGAGGCCTCCCACGCGCGCGACGAGGCGCTCGGCTCCCGGCCGCGACGCCGCTTCACCCTCACGGTCAACTACCGGAACCCGGCGGAGATCGCGGAGCTGGCCTCGAAGGTCCTGGCGCTCGCGATGCCCGGGATGGAGTCCCCGTCCGCGGTCCGCTCCACCGGGGTGAAGCCGCGCTTCGAGACGGTACGGGACGGCGATCTGGCCGCCTCGGTGCGCGAGGAGGCGCGGCGGCTGCTCGGCGAGGTCGACGGCACGGTGGGCGTGGTCGTCGCGATGAACCGCCGGGCACAGGCCCGCGCCTGGCTGGCCGAGCTCGGCGAGCGGGTGGTGGCGCTGGGCAGCCTGGAGGCGAAGGGCCTGGAGTACGACGCCACGGTGGTCGTCTCGCCCGCGGAGATCGCGGACGAGTCCCCGGCGGGCCTGCGGGTGCTGTACGTGGCGTTGACGCGTGCGACGCAGCAGCTCACGGTGGTCTCGGGGGAGCGGGACCTGCCAGACGAGGACGGCGTACCGGACCTGCTGAGGGACTGACGCCTGTTTTCCGGGTCAACCTCTGCTTCGGGGAATCACTTCTTCGGGGTCTTTGTTAGCCTGGTGTCGGCACCGGCTCGATCCAAGCCCCCGGGCCCAACCTTCGTCGCTACGAGCGACCACTTGCCGCGAGGCGAGCATGGCGGGTCGGTGCCGTCAGACCCAGAAGACAGACCCGCGTCACCTCCCGGTGGCGCGGGTCTGTTCTTGTTTACGGAGCCGGATTCCCGCCCACGGAGCCGGTCCCCGCGTGGATGGCCGATACCGAATGAGGCCGGGACCGGCTGAGGGCTTCCGCTGGAGCCCTCGTATCTCGTATGGTGGAAACCGCTTTCCGAAGAGTGGCAGTCATTACCGGCTACCGGCTAGTAGGTGCGACGATCGGGAAGCGTGTCCGAGGCGAGCGCCCCGGTCGCGCGGCAAAGAAGCTAAGGAAAGCGAAGGACTCGGCCATGGCAACGGCGCCCAGCGTCTCGTACTCGATGACGGTCAGGCTGGAGGTGCCCGCGAGCGGCACAGCGGTCTCCCAGCTCACCACGGCCGTGGAGTCCTCCGGCGGTTCGGTCACCGGCCTCGACGTGACCGCCTCCGGTCACGAGAAGCTCCGGATCGACGTCACCATCGCGGCCACCTCCACCTCGCACGCCGACGAGATCGTCGAGGGGCTGCGCGGCATCGAGGGCGTCGTCCTCGGCAAGGTCTCCGACCGTACGTTCCTGATGCACCTCGGCGGCAAGATCGAGATGGCGTCCAAGCACCCCATCCGCAACCGTGACGACCTCTCGATGATCTACACCCCGGGTGTGGCCCGGGTCTGCATGGCGATCGCCGAGAACCCCGAGGACGCCCGCCGCCTCACCATCAAGCGCAACACCGTCGCAGTCGTGACGGACGGCTCCGCCGTGCTCGGCCTCGGCAACATCGGCCCGATGGCCGCCATGCCGGTCATGGAGGGCAAGGCGGCCCTCTTCAAGCGGTTCGCCGACATCGATGCCTGGCCGATCTGCCTGGACACCCAGGACACCGACGCCATCGTCGAGATCGTCAAGGCGATCGCCCCCGGCTTCGCGGGCATCAACCTGGAGGACATCTCCGCACCCCGCTGCTTCGAGATCGAGGCGCGGCTGCGCGAGGCCCTGGACATCCCGGTCTTCCACGACGACCAGCACGGCACCGCGATCGTCGTGCTGGCCGCGCTGACCAACGCACTTCGCGTGGTGGGCAAGGGAATCGGGGATGTACGGGTCGTCATGTCGGGCGCCGGAGCGGCCGGTACGGCCATCCTGAAGCTCCTCATCGCCGCGGGCGTCAAGCACGCCGTCGTCGCCGACATCCACGGCGTGGTGCACGCCGGCCGCGAGGACCTCGTCTCCGCCGACGCCGACTCGCCGCTGCGCTGGATCGCCGACAACACCAACCCGGAGTCCGTCACCGGCACCCTCAAGCAGGCTGTCGTGGGCGCCGACGTCTTCATCGGGGTCTCCGCCCCGAACGTGCTGGACGGCGCCGACGTCGCGGCCATGGCCGAGGGCGCGATCGTGTTCGCGCTCGCGAACCCCGACCCCGAGGTGGACCCGGCAATCGCTCGCCAGACGGCGGCAGTTGTCGCCACCGGGCGCTCCGACTTCCCGAACCAGATCAACAACGTGCTGGTCTTCCCGGGTGTCTTCCGCGGTCTGCTGGACGCCCAGTCCCGCACCGTCAACACGGAGATGATGCTCGCCGCGGCGGGCGCGCTCGCCGACGTGGTCGCCGAGGACGAGCTGAACGCGAACTACATCATCCCGTCGGTCTTCAACGACCGGGTCGCGGGTGCGGTCGCCGGTGCCGTCCGGGAAGCCGCGAAGGCGGCCGCCGGTACCGGGCCGGCCCTGGGCAACCTCGGCTGACCCGGATCCGCCCGCGGGCCCGGCGCCGTCCCCGCCGGGGCCGTGCGTTCCCGCGGCGCCCCGGGCCGGTCCGGCCCACGTCGGCCCGGCCTACGGCGCGTCGCGGTTCGCGACGCCCCAAACGCCCCTTTAGGGTGGGCGGGCGGCGCGTCCCGCCGAGCCCCGCATCCACTGCGGAACGCTTTCGGGGAGTCGACGGAACGTCACCACGAGGAGGCGGTGGCGCTTTTCGTGTGACTCCGGAGGGTGCCGGATTGGCGTTACCGCCGCAGGTGGGGGCAGGATGCGTAATCGGGCGCGAGGGTCTGACGACAGACCCGGGTCCGGGGACTGTCCGAGGGCCCTGGCAGCATCGGCTTCGATCTCACGCCTCACAGGCAAGAAGAACACGGGAGTAACAACATGAACCGCAGTGAGCTGGTGGCCGCCCTGGCCGACCGCGCCGAGGTGACTCGCAAGGACGCCGACGCCGTTCTGGCCGCCCTCGCCGAGACCGTCGGTGAGATCGTCGCCAAGGGCGACGAGAAGGTCACCATCCCCGGCTTCCTGACCTTCGAGCGCACCCACCGTGCCGCTCGCACCGCTCGTAACCCGCAGACCGGCGACCCGATCGACATCCCGGCCGGCTACAGCGTGAAGGTCTCCGCGGGCTCCAAGCTCAAGGAAGCCGCCAAGGGCAAGTAAGCCCCACAGGCGCGACGAAGGGCGGTCACCCCACCAGGGTGACCGCCCTTCGGTGTACCGGCCCGAGAGGCCCCGTTCTGTGCCTCTGCGGCCCGCTTCGGGCCCGGCCGGACCGGTACGAGCCCCGCAGAACGCTTCGGAACGCCCCGGAACGTCCTGCAGAACGCCCCGGAAACGCCCCGGAAACGAGGAACGGGGGCCCGGGGCAGTGCCCCGAACCCCCGTCAGCAGCCGTCCGGCGCCCGGTCTCAGACCAGCGCCCCGCCCGGCAGCTCGACCTTCGCGCCCAGCTTCTCCAGCTTGTCCATGAAGTTCTCGTAGCCGCGGTTGATCAGGTCGATGCCGTGCACCCGCGACGTGCCCTGCGCCGCCAGCGCGGCGATCAGGTACGAGAAACCGCCGCGCAGGTCCGGGATGACCAGGTCCGCGCCCTGCAGCCGGGTCGGCCCGGACACGACCGCCGAGTGCAGGAAGTTGCGCTGGCCGAAGCGGCAGTCGGAGCCGCCCAGGCACTCGCGGTAGAGCTGGATGTGCGCGCCCATCTGGTTGAGCGCGGAGGTGAAGCCGAGCCGCGACTCGTACACCGTCTCGTGGACGATGGACAGGCCCGTGGCCTGCGTCAGCGCCACCACCAGCGGCTGCTGCCAGTCGGTCTGGAAGCCGGGGTGCACGTCCGTCTCCAGGGCGATGGCGTTCAGCGCGCCGCCCGGGTGCCAGAAGCGGATGCCCTCGTCGTCGATCTCGAAGGCGCCGCCGACCCGGCGGAAGGTGTTGAGGAACGTCATCATCGAGCGCTGCTGTGCGCCCCGTACGTAGATGTTGCCCTCGGTGGCCAGCGCCGCGGACGCCCAGGAGGCCGCCTCCAGGCGGTCCGGGATCGCCCGGTGGGTGTAACCGTCCAGCCGGTCGACGCCGGTGATCCGGATCGTCCGGTCGGTGTCCATCGAGATGATCGCGCCCATCTTCTGCAGTACGCAGATGAGGTCCTCGATCTCAGGCTCCACGGCCGCGTTGGACAGCTCGGTGACGCCCTCGGCGAGCACGGCCGTCAGCAGCACCTGCTCGGTGGAGCCCACCGACGGGTACGGCAGCCGGATCTTCGTGCCGCGCAGCCGCTGCGGGGCCTCCAGGTACTGCCCGTCCGCCCGCTTCTCGATGGTCGCGCCGAACTGCCGCAGCACGTCGAAGTGGAAGTCGATCGGCCGGCCGCCGATGTCGCAGCCGCCGAGCCCCGGGATGAACGCGTGGCCGAGCCGGTGCAGCAGCGGGCCGCAGAACAGGATCGGGATGCGCGAGGAGCCCGCGTGGGCGTCGATGTCGGCGACGTTGGCGCTCTCCACATGGGTCGGGTCCAGGATCAGCTCACCCGGTTCGTCACCGGGCCGGACCGTCACGCCGTGGAGCTGGAGCAGCCCACGGACCACCCGCACGTCGCGGATGTCGGGCACGTTGCGCAGCCGGCTGGGCCCGCTGCCGAGCAGCGCGGCGACCATCGCCTTCGGCACCAGGTTCTTGGCGCCTCTGACGCGGATCTCGCCCTCCAGCGGGGTTCCGCCGTGGACAAGCAGGACATCGTCTGTGCCGGTCATGAATCTCGCGTTCCGGAGTGGTCGGGCAGGGGGCCAAACGAAAGAGTAATGGCCGACTACCCCCATTCCGTAAGAGAACCGGGGGTGTACGAACGTCATGAATCCGCCACAACACGCTCTGCTCCCCGGGTCTTGCGGAGGGTTACCGTCCGCAAGGCCCTCCGGATCGCGCGCTCCCCGTGCATCCGTGCGCCCTGAGCTGCGCTCCGGCCCGGCCGGTGACCGGGCGGCCCACTTGGTCCCCGCGGCGGGTGAAGATGCGGGATCATTTCTGCCATGACCGAGGTGTCCTCGCTCACAGGGCGACTGCTCGTGGCCACACCCGCGCTCGCGGACCCGAATTTCGACCGCGCGGTGGTGCTCCTCCTCGACCACGACGAGGAGGGCTCACTCGGCGTGGTCCTGAACCGCCCGACCCCGGTCGGCGTCGGTGACATCCTCACGCCCTGGGCCGGTCTGACCGGTGAGCCGGACGTCGTCTTCCAGGGCGGCCCGGTCTCGCTCGACTCGGCGCTCGGTGTGGCCGTGATCCCCGGCGACGAGGGTCCGCTCGGCTGGCGCAGGGTGTACGGGGCGATCGGCCTGGTGGACCTGGAGGCGCCCCCCGAGCTGCTGGCCGCGGCGCTCGGCTCGCTGCGGATCTTCGCCGGGTACGCGGGCTGGGGCCCCGGACAGCTGGAGACCGAACTGACCGAGGGCGCCTGGTACGTGGTCGAGTCCGAACCCGGGGACGTCTCCTCCCCGCGCCCGGAACACCTCTGGCGCGCGGTCCTGCGCCGTCAGCGCAGTGAACTGGCGATGATCGCCACGTATCCGGACGACCCTTCGCTGAACTGAAGCTCCGGGCGGTCGGTACCCTTGGCGGTTATGAGCACTCTTGAGCCCGAGCGCGGGGCAGGTACCGGAACCCTCGTGGAGCCGACGCCGCAGGTGTCGAACGGCGACGGCGACCACGAGCGCTACGCCCATTACGTCCAGAAGGACAAGATCATGGCGAGTGCCCTCGAGGGCACCCCCGTGGTCGCACTGTGCGGGAAGGTCTGGGTGCCGGGGCGCGACCCCAAGAAGTACCCGGTCTGTCCCATGTGCAAGGAGATCTACGAGTCCATGGGCGCCGGTGGCGACAAGGACAAGGGCAAGGGCGGCAAGGACAAGAAGTAGCGGGAAGCGGGCCGGAGCCGTCCGGCGACCATCGCTTCGGGCCCCCGGGGTGCGCGTTCGACACGCGCCCCGGGGGCCCTTCGCGTTGCACGGACTGCTTCGCCGGGTCACAGAGTGGTAGAGACCACTTGTCGGCATCTGCGTGCGCACCTACTCTCCTGCCAGTTGTGCAGAACGAAACGTGCGTTGCGTATGTTGCAACGACTACCGGTAGGGGATCCCGGATGAAACTTTCTGCCCGAATTGCCGCCCCGGCCGCGGCGCTTGTGCTGGCGGGTCTCACCGCCACCGCCTGTGCGCCGCAGACCTCCGACACCGGAGCCAAGGGGGACGAGAAGACCGGCACGCTGCGTGTCTGGCTGTTCCAGGAGGTCGGCAACAAGCCCAAGGAACAGGTCGTCGACGCGGCGGTCGCCGACTTCGAGAAGGCTCACAAGGACGCGAAGGTCGAGATCGAGTACATACCGGTCGATACCCGGGCGCAGCGCATCAAGGCCGCGTTCAACGACCCCAAGAGCGCCCCGGACCTCATCGAGTACGGCAACACCGACACCGCCGGATACGTCAAGGACGGCGGACTCGCCGATGTGAGCGCCGAGTTCGCCGCCTGGGACGAGGCCAAGGACACCGACCCGACCGCCAGGCAGTCCGTGACGGTCGGCGGCAAGGTCTACGGAGCCCCGCTCTTCGTCGGCGTGCGGGCGCTGTACTACCGGACCGACGTCTTCGAGGACCTGGGGATCGACGCCCCCAAGACCCAGGCCGAGCTGGTCTCCACCGCGAAGAAGATCCACAAGAAGAAGCCGGACCTGTACGGGCTCGCGGTCGGCGGCGCGTACACCTACGGCGCGATGCCGTTCATCTGGGCGGCCGGCGGCGAACTCGCCGACGAGAGCGGCGGAAAGTACCGGGCGGCCATCAACAGCGACAAGGCCCGCAAGGGCATCGAGGCCTACACCTCGCTCTTCGGGGACGACAACTGTCCGGCCGCCAAGTGCGCGGCCATGGGCGGCAACGCGACCGTCACCGCCTTCGCCTCCGGCAAGGCCGCCATGGCGATCGGCGGCGACTTCAGCCACGCGGCCGTCGAGGCGGGCTCGGTGAAGGGCAAGTACGCGGTGGTGCCGCTGCCCGGCGTCGCCGAGGGCTCCGTCGCCCCCGCGTTCGCGGGCGGGAACAACATCGGCGTACTGAAGAGCAGCCCGCACCGCACCCTCGCCGTGGACCTGATGAAGGCCCTGACCGGTAAGCGGACCCAGACCAAGATGTTCGACGCGATGGGCTTCCTGCCGACCTACACCGACGTACGGGACGCGGCCGCGAAGAAGGAGCCGTTCGTCGAGCCGTTCGTCAAGACGCTGGGCGCGGGCGCCAAGTTCGTCCCGGCCTCGCCGGGCTGGGGCCAGATCGACTCCTCGCTGGTCCTGCCGACGATGTTCCAGGAGATCGTCAGCGGCCGCAAGGACGTGGCGAAGGCCGCGGACGACGCGGCGAAGAAGATGGACGCGGCGTTCGCCGACGCGGGCTGACGATGACCGCGAACAGTACGGCGTACAAAGCGCCCGGCACGTCAGGAGCGGACGGCGCCGCCCCGCGCCCGCTCCGGCGGCGCCGCCCGGCCCCGTCCGCGCGCCGCACCGGCTGGACCCCCTGGCTCTACCTCCTGCCCGCACTCGTCCTGCTCGGCGGGCTGCTCGTCTACCCGATCTACCAGCTCGGCCTGATCTCCTTCCTGGAGTACACCCAGGCCCAGGTCAGCGGCGGTGAACCGACCACCTTCCAGGGCTTCGGGAACTACGCGGCGCTCTTCGGCGACGGTCAGTTCTGGCAGGTGCTCCTGGCGACCGTGGTCTTCGCGGCCACCTGCGTACTGGCCACCCTGCTCGTCGGCTGCGCGCTCGCCGTCCTGCTGACCCGCGTCCGGGCCCTGCCGCGGCTCGTCCTGATGATGGCCGCGCTCGGTGCCTGGGCGACCCCGGCGATCACCGGGTCCACGGTCTGGATGTTCCTCTTCGACCCCGACTTCGGACCGGTCAACAAGGTGCTGGGGCTCGGCGACTTCTCCTGGACGTACGGGCGCTACAGCGCCTTCGCGCTGGTGCTGCTGGAAGTCCTGTGGTGCTCGTTCCCGTTCGTCATGGTGACCGTGTACGCGGGCATCCGGGCGATTCCCGCCGAGGTGCTGGAGGCGGCCGCGCTGGACGGTGCCTCGCAGTGGCGGATCTGGCGGTCGGTCATGGCCCCGATGCTGCGGCCGATCCTCGTCGTCGTCACCATCCAGTCGATCATCTGGGACTTCAAGGTCTTCACCCAGATCTACGTCATGACGGGCGGCGGCGGCATCGCCGGCCAGAACCTGGTGCTCAACGTGTACGCGTACCAGAAGGCGTTCGCGTCCTCGCAGTACAGCCTCGGCTCGGCGATCGGCGTCGTGATGCTGGTGATCCTGCTGGCCGTCACGCTCGTCTATCTGCGCCTGGTGCGGCGCCAGGGGGAGGAACTGTGAGCGCACGGACCATGCTGCGCGTCCGCCGGCCCGGCCGGCTGGCCGCCGAGGCCGCGACTCTGCTGATAGCCGCCGCGGTCGCCTTCCCGCTCTACTGGATGGTGCTTTCCGCGCTCAAACCGGCAGGCGAGATCCAGTCCACCGACCCCCGCCCGTGGACGCTGTCACCGTCCCTGGACTCGTTCCGCCGGGTCTTCGAACAGAACGACTTCGGGCGGTACTTCCTCAACAGTCTGCTCGTCGCCGGCACGGTCGTCATCGCCTCCGCGCTGATCGCCTTCCTGGCGGCGACGGCCGTGACCCGGTTCAGGTTCCGCTTCCGGACCACGCTGCTGATCATGTTCCTGGTCGCGCAGATGGTGCCGGTCGAGGCGCTGACCATTCCGCTGTTCTTCCTGATGCGCGACTTCGGCCAGCTGAACACACTCGGCTCGCTGATCCTGCCGCACCTCGCCTTCTCGCTGCCGTTCGCGATCTGGATGCTGCGCGGCTTCGTCAAGGCGGTCCCGGAGGCACTGGAGGAGGCCGCTTACATCGACGGCGCGAGCCGCACCCGCTTCCTGTGGCAGATCCTCTTCCCGCTGGTCTTCCCCGGCCTGGTGGCGACCAGCGTCTTCTCGTTCATCTCCACCTGGAACGACTTCCTGTTCGCGAAGTCGTTCATCATCAGCGACACCTCCCAGTCGACGCTCCCCATGGCGCTGCTGGTCTTCTTCAAACCCGATGAGAACGACTGGGGAGGGATCATGGCAGCCTCGACGGTGATGACCATTCCCGTACTGGTCTTCTTCGTACTCGTACAGCGCCGCCTGGTCTCGGGACTCGGCGGAGCGGTAAAGGACTGACGCCATGTACGTCGACACGGCCAAGGACATGGACCCGACCCCGACCCCGGCCCCCGCGCACATCGTCCCGGCACCCGTGCGCGCCGGTGGTGAAGGGCGCTGCGGCTTCCTGTTCGACCCGTCCACCACCATCACGGCGGCCCCCGGCACGGAGAGCACCGAACGCTGGCTGCGCACCACGCTCGGCGCCGCCTTCGGCCTGCCGCTCGCGCCGGGCGGCGAACACGCCACGAACACCGTCCGGCTGGGCATCGACCCGGCACTGGAGCCGGAGGGCTACCGGCTGAGCACCGGGACCGGCCGGAGCGTCGAGATCACCGGCGGCGGCCCCGCCGGGGTCTTCTGGGGTGCGCAGACCCTCCGTCAGCTCCTGGGCCCCGAGGCCTTCCGCCGCGCACCCGTCGGCCCCGGCACACGGCGCGCGATCCCCTTCACGGACATCGAGGACAGCCCCCGCTTCCCCTGGCGCGGCATGATGCTCGACGTGGCACGGCACTTCCTGCCCAAGGACGACGTGCTGCGCTACCTCGACCTCCTCGCCGCGCACAAGCTGAACGTCTTCCACTTCCACCTCACCGACGACCAGGGCTGGCGCATCGAGATCAAGCGCTACCCCCGGCTCACCGAGGTCGGCTCCTGGCGCTCCCGCACGAAGCACGGCCACCGGGCTTCCGAGCTGTGGGACGAGACCCCGCACGGCGGTCACTACACGCAGGACGACATCCGCGAGATCGTCGCGTACGCCGCCGAGCGGCACATCCGGGTCGTCCCCGAGATCGACATCCCCGGCCACTCGCAGGCCGCCATCGCCGCGTACCCCGAACTGGGCAACACCGACGTCGTCGACACCACCGCCCTCTCCGTCTGGGACACCTGGGGCATCAACGCGAACGTACTCGCCCCCACCGACAGCACCCTGCGCTTCTTCGAAGGCGTCCTCGAGGAGGTCCTCGGCCTCTTCCCCACGGCCACCTCGCCGTTCATCCACATCGGCGGCGACGAATGCCGCAAGGAGCAGTGGAAGGAGTCGCCGGTCGCCCAGGCCCGGATCGAGGAATTCGGCCTGGCCAACGAGGACGAGCTGCAGTCCTGGATCATCCGGCACTTCGACACCTGGCTCACCGCGCGCGGACGCAGGCTGATCGGCTGGGACGAGATCCTGGAGGGCGGCCTCCCGGCGGGCGCCGCGGTGTCGTCCTGGCGGGGTTACGGCGGAGGCATCGCCGCCGCCGAGGCCGGCCACGACGTCGTCATGTGCCCGGAGCAGCACGTGTACCTGGACCACCGTCAGGACGGCGGCCCCGACGAGCCGATGCCCATCGGCTTCGTCCGCACCCTGGAGGACGTCTACCGCTTCGAGCCCGTACCGGCGGGCCTCTCCGAGGAGGCGGCCCGTCACATCCTGGGCACCCAGGCCAATGTCTGGACCGAGGTGATGCAGAACCGGGCCCGCGTCGACTACCAGGTCTTCCCGCGCCTCGCCGCGTTCGCGGAGGTCGCCTGGTCGCCGCTGCCCGCCCCGGCCGAGCGGGACTTCGCCGACTTCGAGCGCCGGATGACCACGCACTACGCCCGGCTCGACGCCCTCGGCGTCGACTACCGGCCGCCGGGCGGCCCGTTGCCCCGGCAGCAGCGCCCCGGCGTGCTGGGACGACCCATCGACGGGGTGCCCCCGAACGTGTGATCCCGGCCGCACCCGGTTCCCGGCCGCCCGCTCCGAGAGGGCGGGCCGGCCGGCGTTTTTTTGTCCGGAACTCGCCCTGCCGGAGCGGGACGCGGCAATGAAGCGCCAGAACGGAACAATCAGCAACGAGCCATGCCGAAGAGCTGCAATTCACACTCTGCACCGAAGCAGGGTGAAACGGGAACATTCCCCTGATCAGGGATGGATACGCCCTTCGCGGACCCTCGCGTCGGTCCGATCCGAAGATGTGCCAGAGTTGCCACGTCCAGGCTTCGAGCACGTACCGTACGGCGAAACAGCCGGACAGCCGGGACACCGGGAAGGGGCAGCTGGGTTGACCACGCACGCACCGCAGGCGACGCAGTCCGTGACGCTGCCGGCCTCGCTCGACGAGGCCGTGGCGGCGCTCGGAGCCATGCCTGCCGCCGTTCCCGTGGCGGGCGGTACAGACCTGATGTCGGCCGTCAACAAGGGGCTGCTGCGCCCCTCGGGCCTGGTCGGCCTAGGCCGGATCAGCGAGCTGCGCGGCTGGCACTACCAGGACGGCCACGCCCTGCTCGGCGCCGGCCTCACCCACGCACGCATGGGACGGCCCGACTTCGCGGCCCTGATCCCCGCACTGGCCGCGTCGGCGCGCGCCGCCGGCCCGCCCCAGATCCGTAACGCCGGAACGCTCGGCGGCAACATCGCCACCGCGGCCGCGACCGGCGACACCCTGCCGGTGCTCGCCGCGCTGGAGGCCGAGCTGGTCATCGCGGGTCCGGGCGGCGCCCGGCGCGAGATCCCGGTCTCGCACCTGCTGGCCGGCCGCGACATGCTGGAACCCGCCGAACTCATCGGCTTCGTCCGGGTGCCGCTGCTGCACGCCCCCCAGGTCTTCCTGAAGGCCACCGGCCGTACCGGCCCCGGCCGCGCCACCGCGTCCGTCGCGATCGTCCTCGACCCGGCCCGGCGCGGCGTGCGCTGCGCGGTCGGCGCCATCGCGCCGATGCCGCTGCGGCCGCTGGAGGCCGAACGCTGGATCGCCTCGCTGATCGACTGGGACGGCGAACGGGGCCTGGCCCCCGATGCGCTGGCCGCCTTCGGCGAGTACGTCGCCGCGGCCTGCATCCCGGACCAGGCACCACCCGCGGACGGGGGAGAGGCGCAACCGCTGCCCCCCGCCGTACTGCACCTGCGGCGGACCGTCGCCGCGCTGGCCCGACGCGCGCTGGGGAGGGCACTGTCGTGAGCAACGAGGACCGCAACGATCAGCACGGGCAGCAGGAGCACCTGCAGCACGGGGGCTGGCAGCCGACGCCGCAGGGCGGCGAGTACGACGCGGAGGCGACCGCCTTCGTCCACCTGCCGCCGGAGGACCTGGCGAACATCCCGCTGGCCGCACCCGGCCACGGCTACGTACCGCCCATGATCGTGCCGCTGACCCCCGCGGCCGGGCTCGACCCGTCGGCCACGGGCAGTTGGGTCGTGCAGACGCAGAGCCAGCAGGAGCGCGGTACGGGGGCGGAGCAGCCGGCCCCCGAGACGGTGCACTGGCCGGACCCGAACCAGCAGCAGGGCCCGTACGACTACGCGTACCCGCAGCAGGCCCCCCAGGCCCCCCAGGCCCCGCAGGTTCCTCACGATCCGTACGCGCAGGAGCAGTACCGGGAGAGCCCGGCGGCCACGGGCCAATGGAATTTCATCGAGTCCGCGGAGTTCGGCGCCCACACGGCCCAGGCCGGCCGGGCGGGGCTCGCCGATCCCGTCGACCACACCGGGCAGCACGGTGACCACACCGGGCAGCACGGTGACCACACCGGCCACGCGGGCCACACCGGTCAGTGGACGATTCCGGTCGCCGACGGTGATCTCCCGGAGGAATCCGGCGAGTTCGCGGCCTCGGCCCTGGCCGCCCAGTGGTACGGGGACCGGACCCCGCCGGCCACGCTGCCGGGCGGGGCGCCCGCGCCGTGGGCGACGCAGGAGCCGGCCCCGGAACCCGTCCACGAGGAGCCCGAGGCCGAGTTCGCGGCGGAGCCCGCACTTCTGGAGGACATAGAGCCGGAGCACGCGCCGGAAGCCGGGTTCGAGCAGCAGCAGCCGTCGGCCGAGGCGTCGTCCGTGGCGAACGAGGACGTCCTGCGCGCCCCCGAGGCCGCTGCCCCCGTGGAGACGGAGGCCGCCCCCGTACCCGACGGAGGCGCCCCGCACCCCATCGACGCGGACCCCGAGCCGGCAAGGCCCCTGGACACCCCCCTCGAAACCGCTGCAGAAACCACTCCGGAAACCGCTCCGGAAACCACCCCTGACGCCGTCCCCGACGCAGTCCCCGGCACCGCTCCCGAGCCCGACACGGGCGACGTCGCCTCCGAGCAGCCGGCGGAGGCCGCGCCCGAGGACCCGGAGCAGGCAGCGGCTCTGGAGGCCGCACAGGCCGGGGCGGCCGATCCCGAATCACCCCCCGAGGAATCCCGGCCCCTCGATCCCCAGCCGGTTGACTCCCAGCCGGTCGACCCCGCCCCGCTCGCCGTTCCCGACGACCGCCCGGCCGCCTCCTACGTCCTGCACGTGAACGGCGCCGACCGCCCCGTCACCGACGCCTGGATCGGCGAGTCCCTCCTCTACGTGCTGCGCGAGCGCCTCGGCCTCGCCGGTGCCAAGGACGGCTGCTCGCAGGGCGAGTGCGGCGCGTGCAACGTCCAGGTGGACGGCAGACTGGTCGCCTCCTGCCTGGTCCCCGCGGCCACCGCGGCCGGCAGCGAGGTCCGTACGGTCGAGGGCCTCGCCGTGGACGGCGAGCCGTCCGACGTCCAGCGCGCCCTCGCCAAGTGCGGTGCCGTCCAGTGCGGCTTCTGCATCCCCGGCATGGCCATGACCGTCCACGACCTGCTGGAGGGCAACCACGCCCCCAGCGAGCTGGAGACGCGCCAGGCGCTCTGCGGAAACCTCTGCCGCTGTTCCGGCTACCGCGGTGTCCTCGACGCCGTCAACGAGGTCATCGCGGGCCGCGAGGCCGACACCGGCACCGACCCCGCCTCGTCGGACTCCACGTCCCCGGAGCCCGACGAGGCCCGAATCCCGCACCAGGCGAACCCCGGCGCCGGTAGCGTCCAGTCGCACCCGCAGGACGGAGGCATGGCGTGAGCAACGACGCAGCCACCGCTGCCAGCGCGACCAGCACACGGATCACCACCCCGACGGGCACCACCCCGACGGCCGACGGCCCCGACACCGAGCCGCCCGTACTCGGCCTCGGCGTCTCGCTGCCGCCCGCCGACGCGCGCGCCAAGACCGAGGGCACCTTCCCGTACGCCGCCGACCTCTGGGCCGAGGGCCTGCTCTGGGCGGCCGTCCTCCGCTCCCCGCACCCGCACGCCCGCATCCTGTCCATCGACACCTCGGCCGCCGTCGAGATGGCGGGGGTACAGGCCGTCATCACGCACGAGGACATTCCGGGGGAGACCGCGTACGGACGCCGGGTCGTCGACCGCCCGGTCTTCGCGTCCGAACTGGTCCGCCACCACGGCGAGCCGATCGCCGCGGTCGCCGCCGACCACCCCGACACGGCCAGGCTCGCCGCCGCGGCCATCGCCGTCGAGTACGAGGTCCTCGACCCGGTCACCGACCCGGAGCAGGCCTTCGCCGCCGAACCGCTGCACCCCGACGGCAACCTGATCCGCCATATCCCGCTGCGTTACGGGGACCCCGACGCCACCGGCGAGGCCGTCGTCGAGGGCCTGTACCGCATCGGTCGCCAGGACCCGGCCCCCATCGGCGCCGAGGCCGGGCTCGCCGTCCCCCGCCCCGACGGCGGGGTGGAGATCTACACCGCCTCCACCGACCCGCACACCGACCGCGATCTGGCCGCCGCCTGCTTCGGCCTCGAACCGGACCGGGTGAAGATCGTCGTCACGGGTGTCCCCGGCGCGACCGGCGACCGCGAGGAACCCGGCTTCCAGCTCCCGATCGGCCTGCTCGCACTGCGCACCGGCTGCCCGGTCAAGCTGGCGGCCACCCGCGAGGAGTCCTTCCTCGGCCACTCCCACCGGCACCCTACGCTGCTGCGCTACCGCCACCACGCGGACGCCGAAGGGCGGCTGGTGAAGGTCGAGGCGCAGATCCTGCTCGACGCGGGTGCCTATGCCGACTCCTCGTCCGAGTCGCTGGCCGCCGCGGTCGCGTTCGCCTGCGGCCCGTACGTCGTCCCGCACGCCTTCATCGAGGGCTGGGCCGTCCGTACCAACAACCCTCCGTCCGGACACGTCCGGGGCGAGGGCGCGATGCAGGTCTGCGCGGCGTACGAGGGCCAGATGGACAAGCTGGCCGCCAAGCTCGGCATCGACCCGGTCGAACTGCGCCTGCGCAACACGCTGTCCACCGGCGACATCCTGCCCACCGGCCAGACGGTGACCTGCCCCGCACCCGTCGCCGAACTCCTCACCTCCGTACGGGACTTCCCCCTCCCCGCCCTTCCCAAGGACGCCCCGGAGGACGACTGGCTGCTCCCCGGCGGCCCAGAGGGCGCGGGCGAACCCGGTGCGGTGCGCCGGGGGGTCGGCTACGCGCTCGGCATGGTCCACATGCTCGGCGCGGAGGGCGCCGACGAGGTCTCCACGGCCACGGTCAGGGTCCACGACGGCATCGCCACGGTCATCTGCGCGGCGGTCGAGACGGGCCAGGGGTTCTCGACCCTCGCCCGCCAGGTCGTCCAGGAGACCCTGGGCATCGAAGAGGTCCACGTGGCCTCCGTCGACACCGACCAGCCCCCGGCCGGCCCGGCGACGCACGGCCGCCACACCTGGGTCTCGGCCGGGGCGGTGGAACGCGCCGCGAAGATGGTCCGCACCCAGCTCCTCCAGCCCCTGGCCCACAAGTTCGGCATGTCCACGGAGCTGCTGCAGATCGCCGACGGCAAGATCACCTCGTACGACGGTGTGCTGTCCACGACGGTCACCGAGGCCATGGACGGCAAGGAACTCTGGGCCACCGCCCAGTGCCGCCCCCACCCGACCGAACCCCTCGACGAATCCGGCCAGGGCGACGCCTTCGTCGGCCTCGCCTTCTGCGCGATCCGTGCGGTGGTGGACGTCGACATCGAACTCGGCTCCGTCCGGGTCGTGGAGATGGCGGTCGCCCAGGACGTCGGCCGCGTCCTCAACCCGTCCCAACTGGCGACCCGCATCGAGGCCGGCGTCACCCAGGGCATCGGCGCCGCCCTCACCGAGAACCTCCGCAGCGCCCGCGGCCTGATCCGCCACCCCGACCTCACCGGCTACGCCCTCCCGACCGCCCTGGACGCCCCCGAGATCCGCATCGTCAAACTCATCGAGGAACGAGACGTGGTGGCCCCCTTCGGCGCCAAGCCCGCGTCGGCGGTCCCCGTGGTGACGTCCCCGGCAGCAGTGGCCGCCGCCGTACGAGCAGCCACCGGCCGCCCGATAAACCGCCTCCCCATTAGGCCCCAGGCAGCGGTGGCGGCGTCCAACTCCTGAGCCCCGCGCGGATGACGCACTCCGGGTTGCGGGCGCAACCCGGAGGTGCGCGGTGTCACCAGGCGCCGGCTGCCTTCAGGAGTCGTCGAGCTTCAGGGTCTCGTCCGCTTCCGCTTCGGTGGGTCAGGCCGAACGCCTCCTCCGGCCAAGCCACGTATGCCTTGTGCCCGGAGGAGGCTCCTCTTCCCGCCCCTCAAGGCACAGCCACTCCACTATGGGTTGCTGCTGTTGGCTCCGAAACCCCAGACGATCGCCGAGATGATGAGCGCGAGCACGCTCGGGAACAGGCCGACGGTCATCACCGCGCCCACGATGTCGCGCAACTGCGCGATCCCCGGAAGCCCGCTACTGTTGGGGTCAATATCGATCACGGCTTGGTCCTCCTGTCGGCGTGCGGACGTGGCTCGTCCGACAGACAGGTGCACCGACCGAGCCCGTCCGCGACCGCAGACGGCGACCCCATCGGGACGGGGCGATGCGACGGAGGTCGGGAATGGCCGCGACGTACGATCGCAGTGAAGGCGAAGCGCCAGGCCGAGATTCCGGCACCGGTGTGAGGGAGGGGCCAGGATGTTCGGTTCGAAGAAGAAGCTCAACGATCTGATGGCGCAGCTCAGGCCCGACCTGAGTCGGGAATCGCTCGGCGTCGGGCCCGACTTCCCGGGCGTCGCCCCGAACCCGCTCCTGAGCAGTGATGCACGGAAGCGCAATGCGGAACTGCGTATGGGGGCGCTTGCGCTCGGCGTTCTCGTCGACTGGCGGGAGGTCAGCAGCGACGGCAGTCCACGCGTGGTCCTGATGTTCGACGTGGAGACCGCCGACGGCATCTCGTTCCGCGGTATCGCAGACGAAGACCTCACGATCACCGAGCTCACCCGACTCGCCCCAGGACAGACGTTGCCCGTGCGCTACCGGCCGGCCGTCATGGACCACTACGTCGCCCTTGCCCGGGACGCGGACCCCGCCCACGTGCAGCAGCTCTCTGGCGAGATCGCGAGCCGCAAGCGGACCTGACCCGAAGCCATTGGCCGGATCCCTAGCTTGATCTTTAACCTCGGGGCCCGAACGAGTCCTCGTACTTGATCACTCGGACCGGTAACTGCCGTACGTGCAGGCGGCCTTCGTCTGAGCATGTGATCCGACCAAGGAACACACAACACTCAGCACGAAGGCCGTGGGAATGAGTCTGTCGCATCGCGTCGTACGGCAGGATCCGTTTGCGGAACTGTCACGCTTCCGGGGTGAGTTCTATTCCTGTCTGACCAGGCGGGCGGATGCGTTGTTCGAGCTCGCGGACGCCGTGTTGTGCGCCGATGGTCCGGTTCGGTCGCTGGTGGAGCTGTCGCTGGTGGGCGAGCATCGTCGCGGGCATGGTGGGCTCTACGACGCTCTGGCCGCGGGCGAGGTCGATGTGGCCCGGCTTCGGCGGGCCCTGACCGCGGTGCCTCTGCCGCGATCGGCGGACGGCCGGCTGGTCCTGGCCGCCGATATCACCTGCTGGCTGCGGCCCAGCGCGCACACCTCACCGCAGCGGATCCTGTGTCACACCTACGGGCGGGGCAAGGACCAGCACATTCCCGTGCCCGGCTGGCCGTACTCGGTGATCTGCGCACTGGAGACGGGCCGCAGTTCGTGGACGGCGCCGCTGGACGCGCTGCGTCTGGCCCCGGGGGATGATGCTGCCACGGTCACGGCCGGGCAGATGCGTGAGCTCGTCGAGCGGCTGATGGCGGCCGGGCAGTGGAAGGACGGCGATCCGGACGTTCTGATCGTGGTGGACGCCGGATACGACGTGCCACGGCTGGCCTTCCTGCTGAAGGATCTGCCGGTGCAGGTGCTGGGCCGGATGCGTTCGGACCGCGTCCTGCGCCGTGCAGTCCCGCCCCGCGAGCCCGGCGCCCGGGGCCGCCCGCCCCGCCACGGCGGCGAGTTCGTCTTCGGCGACCCGACCACCTGGAACACACCCGACGCGCAGACGGTGACCGCAACCCGTCTCTACGGCACCGCCACCGCACGGGCCTGGGACCGGCTCCACCCGAGACTGACCCACCGCTCGGCCTGGACCGCCCAGCTGGGCTCCCTGCCGGTCATCGAGGGGACCGTGATCCGCCTGCAGGTTGAGCACCTGCCCAGCGGCGCGACACCGAAGCCGGTGTGGCTGTGGTGGTCGGGCACCGACGCCACCGCCACCCAGGTCGACCTGCTCTGGCAGGCATTCCTGCGGCGCTTCGACATCGAGCACACCTTCCGCCTCTTCAAGCAGACCCTGGGCTGGACCTGCCCCAAGATCCGCACCCCCGAAGCAGCCGACCGCTGGACCTGGCTGATCCTCGCCGTCTTCACCCAGCTACGTCTGGCCCGCCCGCTGGCAGCCGACCTCCGGCGGCCGTGGGAGAAACCGAGCCCGCCCGACAGACTCACCCCCGCACGAGTCCGCCGCGATTTCCGGCACCTCCGCCCCAAGGCAGCCTGTCCCGCCGGAGCACCGAAATCCTCCCACCCCGGCCCAGGCCGGCCACCCGGCCGCAAGAACACCCGGCCAACCCCACGCCACGACGTGCACACGGTCGGCAAAACGGCCCCCGCAAAGCGACGAACGAAGAAGCCAACGACCCCACGTCCACGCCGCACAGGTTAAAGATCAAGCTAGGGCGTGTCTGGCAAAGGTTGAGCGTTCTGGCTGGAACGCTGGTCCCGTGTCGCGTTTTCAGTTGCTCTCGGATGCCCAGTGGTCGTTGATCGAGGGGATGCTCCCGAAACCGACGGGACGCCCGGGCCGGAAGTTTTCGGATGCGCGGTCGATGGTCGAGGGATCATCTACCGGTATCGGTGCGGGATCGCGTGGCGTGATCTTCCTGAGGTGTTCGGACCGTGGCAGACGGTGTGGACGTGGCATCACCGGATGGCTGTCGAGGGGACCTGGGACAAGGTGCTGGCGACGCTCACCGCGCAGGCGGACGCGGAGGGGCTGATCGATTGGTCGCTGTCGGTGGACTCGACGATCGCTCGCGCGCATCAGCATGCGACGAACACGATCCGCCCCACAGGGGGATGGGCCGAACTACACGAATCCAGCGGTCGAGCCGCCTGATCACGGGATCGGCCGCTCCAGGGGTGGGTTGTCGACGAAGATCCATCAGCTCGTCGATGGCAACGGGCTGCCTCTGGTCACGCTGATCACGTCCGGTCAGACCGGGGACTCCCCGATGCTGCTGCCGCTCCTGCAGCAGCTGCGGGTAGGCCGTAACGTCGGGCGACCGCGCACGAGACCGGGTGCGGTTCGCGGCGACAAGACATCCCACGCCGATAAGCGTCAAGCCGCGGCTGCAGCGAGTTCGGGTGACGGCTGCGGGAAGGCGATTGCTTCGTCGTAGATGTGACCGTTCTGGAGGCAGTAGAACAGCATTCCCATGAAGCGGTTGAAGAGGTTCCTCTGTGCGGCAACGTGGCGGTCGCCGGCCTCTCGGCGGCGGTCGTAGTGGGCTCTGGCGCCTGGTGAGCGGGTAAGGGAGACGAATGCCCAGACATAGCCGACGGCAGCCAATCTCTGATTCTTGATCTTCCGACTCATGACCATGCAGCTCTTACCGCTGGACCTGGTGACCGGGGCGCTTCCTGCGTAGGCCTTGAGCGACCCGGCGTTGGCGAAGCGGGTCCGGTCATCGCCGATCTCTGCCAGGATCCGGGCGCCGGTCAGTGAGGCAAGTCCCGGAAAGCTGCGGATGATCGGGGCATCGGGATGCTCTGCGAAGGCTTGCGTGACGGCTTCTTCGAGCTGTTCAGCGTTGTCGCAGGCGGTGTTCAGCTGCCTGAGCAGGGTGGATGTCTGATGCCCGAGGGCTGTTTCGACCTGCGGGAGCTGGTGGAGATACTCGCGCTTGAAGACTTCGTGGAGCCTTTCGGCTTCGGTCTGGATGCCGCGGACCCGGCCGGCCTGCTTGAGCAGGGACTGCAGGCGCCGACGTGTCAGCTTCGCCGCCGTGGTCGGGGTCGGGGCTGCAGCCAGAATGCTGCGGGCTTCCCTCGAGCACAGGCCGTGTTTGTGCTGGGCGAAGGCGTCGAGGATCGCCGGGTAGAACTCCCTGAGCTGAGAACGGAGCTTGTTCTGGGCCTGGCCGCGGGCCCAGACGGCGTCCTGTTGGGCACGCGCGAGCACGGCGATGGCCTGCACGAGCTCGGAGTCCGCGGGCAGCGGCCGGTGGGCGGCCATATCGGTTCGCAGGATGTTGGCCAGGGCCGCGGCGTCGACGGCGTCTGACTTCTTGCGGGCGACGGAGTGACGGTCCCGATAGCGGGCGACTGCCAGCGGGTTGATCGCGAAGACCGGCCGGCCGGTGGCCCGCAGGCAGGCGACGAGGAGCCCGCGCGATGTCTCGATCGCCACGGGGATCGGGGCGTCCTCGCTGTCGCCATGTTCAGCCAGCAGGGCCGTGAGCTGAGCGAACCCCGCCGCGTCGTCACTGATTCGCACTTTGGCGAGTTGCTTTCCCCCGGCGTCAACCAGGGCTATGTCGTGGTGGTCTTCGGCCCAGTCCACCCCACAGAACACTGGCGTCGGTAACCCGACGATCTCCATCCGGCCCTCCTTCGTCGCGGCTCTTTTCCCAGGCCAGAGCCTGTGCAGGGTGCGCGTGCTCCCTAATGGAAGTGCTCAAGGCACGTCATCCCACCAGCCGTTCGCAACCCCAGCGAGTCATACGGTCCTCGGTCCGTGTCAGAGCTGAAGGCTCAGGCAGAGGTGAGAGGTGATCCGCACAACCGGCTCGAACTACGGACAGCAAACCGCGCAGAGTGCTTTGGGCCAGCACCCCGACGCGTACGCGACGGTCTCCAACGCCGAGCAGATCTACAGCACCAGCATGCTGGAACGCCAGGTGACTCCGGAGGGTGAGATCAAGCCCGGTGCTGCGCGGGCAGTGGTCGGCACGGGTGCCGAGGTGCAGGGCATGCTTGACCGGTCTCGCGCGGATCAGGTCGTGGCATCACACATGAAGACGCAAGAGGATTACGAGAAGGCAGTGGCGGCGAGGTCGGGCTGGATGGAGTTCGGAACCGGCGTGGGAGTCGCTGCCGGGGTCGCCTTTCTGTCTGCCACCGATCGCGGCGGCAGGGACAGCAGCAACACTCATCACGCTGGGAAGCGATACGGCCAGCGGCGCCGTGGAGCATGTCATTGGCCAGTTTGTTGGGGACATCTCGGACAAGTCAGTGGACGAGCGCAAGAAAGAGGTCGAGGAACTCACTCGCGAGGAGAAGACCAGGGTGTTCCGGGCCGGCGAGTCCATGGCCGAGGCGCCCATGGAAGGCTCCTGAATTCTGGTCCTACAGTGAGCCGTTCCGGCAGTAGGAGCGAGAGAAGGGCGGGCGATGACGTGATGGTGGCTGCGGGCGGAGACGGTGAACTGGAGCCGGAGCAGGGCGACGGGCCAGGGTCCGCCGTTGTTCTCATCACCGGGGTGATGGCCTCCGGGAAGTCCACCGTGGCGCAGGCCCTCGCCGAGCGGTTGCCGCGGGCCGTGCATGTGCGGGGAGACGTCTTCCGGCGGATGGTGGTGTCCGGGCGGGCCGAGATGGTGCCGGGGGCGTACGAGGAGGCCGCGGCCCAACTCCGGCTCCGGTACCGGTTGTCGGCGATGACGGCCGACGCGTACGCGGACGAGGGCTGGACCGCCGTCGTCCAGGACGTGGTGCTGGGCGAGGAGTTGGCCCGGTACGTCGAGCTCGTACGGACACGGCCGCTGTACGTCGTCGTGCTCGCTCCGGAGCCGCGGGCCGTCGCCGAGCGGGAGGCCGGGCGGGGGAAGAGCGGTTACGGGGCCGGGTGGACCGTGGAGTCGCTGGACCGGGTGCTGCGGGAGGAGACGCCGCGGATCGGGCTCTGGCTGGACACCTCCGGGCAGACCGTGGAGGAGTCGGTGGACGCGGTTCTCGCGGGGCTCGACCGGGCGCGGGTGGGGATTTCGGGGGCGGCTGATCCGGAGTTTCTCATTCGCTGAATCTCGTAGGCGTATGGATCGCCGGACGTGCGGAACGGCTGCCTCTTTGTCGCGGGGCAGCCGTTCCGGTCGTTCGAGGCCGTGACCGGATTCGAACCGGTGTAACTCGAGTTGCAGTCGAGCCCCTCAACCACTCGGGCACACGGCCGTGTGTTCCTCGTCGTGGTTCGACCGTAGGGCCAGGTGCCCCGGCCGCTCAAGAACGCGGGGCGGGCTGCAATGCGACTGCCATACCGCGTTCACGATCGGCGTGGTGGTCCTACGACCAACGGACGACCGGAGGACCGTCTCGCGACAGGGCTCAAACGAGATCTTGCCCCTTACCCTTGGGCTCATGAGTGCCCTGGAACCACGAGACGCCGGTGTCGAGACCGGCACCGCCGGCGATGCGGAGGTGCCCGGCGGGACCGGGCCGTCCGTCGAATCCGGAGGGGTGCTCGGGCGGACCTACCGGGCACTCAGCGTCGGCATCGTCTCCGTCGTGTTCCTGATCGCCTTCGAGGCGACCGCCGTGGGGACCGCGATGCCGGTCGCCGCGCGTGAGCTGCACGGTATTCCGTTGTACGCGTTCGCGTTCTCCGCGTACTTCACGACCAGCCTCTTCGCCATGGTGCTCTCCGGGCAGTGGGCGGACCGGCGCGGTCCGTTGGGGCCGCTCGCCGCCGGGATCAGCGCGTTCGCGGCGGGGCTGCTGCTCTGCGGGACCGCCGGGAGCATGTGGATCTTCGTTGCGGGGCGGGCCGTGCAGGGGCTCGGCGGCGGGCTGGTGATCGTGGCGTTGTACGTGGTGATCAGCCGGGCCTACCCGAAGCGGCTGCAGCCGTCGATCCTGGCCGCGTTCGCCGCGAGCTGGGTGATCCCGTCGGTCGTCGGACCGCTCGCCGCCGGGAGTGTGACCGAGCACCTGGGGTGGCGCTGGGTCTTCATCGGTATCCCGGCCCTCGTGGTGTTCCCGCTGGCGCTCGCGCTGCCCGCGATCCGGCGGCGGGCGTCGGGGCCGGCCGATCCGGCGGCGCCCGTCGAACCGTACGACCGGCGGCGCATCATGCTCGCGCTCGGGATCTCGCTGGGCGCGGCGCTGCTCCAGTACGCCGGGCAGGAGCTGAACTGGTTCGCGCTGCTGCCGGCCGCCGTGGGTGTCGCGCTGCTCGTGCCCGCGGTGCGGGGGCTGCTGCCGCCCGGCACCGGACGGGCGGCGCGCGGGCTGCCCTCCGTGGTGCTGCTGCGCGGGGTGGCGGCCGGGTCGTTCATCGCCGCCGAGTCGTTCGTACCGCTGATGCTGGTGACCCAGCGCGGGCTCAGTCCGACGATGGCCGGGTTCTCGCTCGCGGCCGGGGGCGGGACCTGGGCGCTCGGTTCGTACGTACAGTCCCGGCCGCGCCTGGAGCCGTACCGGGAGCGCCTGATGGTGGGCGGCATGGTGCTGGTCGCCGCCGCGATCGCGGCCGCGCCCTCCGTGCTGATCGACTCGGTGCCGGTCTGGACCGTCGCCGTGGCCTGGGCCTTCGGGTGCTTCGGCATGGGCATGGTGATCGCATCGACGAGCGTGCTGCTGCTGAAGCTGTCGGCGCCGGAGGAGGCGGGGGCGAACTCGGCCGCCCTCCAGATCTCCGACGGGCTGTCGAACGTACTGCTGCTGGCCGCGGGCGGAGCGGCCTTCGCCGCGCTGGGCGGCGGAGCGGTGGGCGCCGTGCACGGGGCGGCGGAGGCGGGGGCCGGCGGGTCTCATCCGGGGGCGTTCGTGGTGGTCTTCCTGCCGATGGCGGGGGTGGCGCTGGTGGGGGCGTGGGTGGCGGCCCGCGTGCGGGAGCGTTAGTTCGCCCGCTCTTCGACGGCAACAAGCGCACGGCCTGGCTGTCGTGCGTGACCTTTCTGGCGATGAACGGGGTCGATCTGCATCCGGACATCGACGCCGCGGAACGCCTGGTCATCGCGGTGGCCACTGGTGAGATGGACGAGGTGAAGGCCATCTCCCAGGGGCTGCGCGAACTGGTCGTCGAGGGTGTGTGAGAGCCATCGCAATTCCGTGCGGGGCGGCGTAGCCCGAGGCGGTGCACGCGCCGTCCCCCGGTAAGGTGGCCCGGTTGTCGTATCGCGGGCGGGTCCGTTCCGGCCCGCGGGGACAGCGCCCCACGTACCCGAGAGACCCGAACCGGAGACCGTGACTACTACCGCCTCCCACCACCTCTCACCCGCCTTCCCCGGCCGCGCCCCCTGGGGCACGGCCGGCAAGCTGCGAGCCTGGCAGCAGGGCGCCATGGAGAAGTACATCCAGGAGCAGCCGCGCGACTTCCTCGCGGTCGCCACCCCCGGCGCGGGGAAGACCACCTTCGCGCTGACCCTCGCGTCATGGCTGTTGCACCACCACGTCGTGCAGCAGATCACCGTCGTCGCGCCGACCGAGCACCTGAAGAAGCAGTGGGCCGAGGCAGCGGCCCGGATAGGGATCAAGCTCGACCCCGACTACAGCGCGGGCCCGCTCAGCAAGGAGTACGACGGCGTCGCGGTCACCTACGCGGGCGTCGGCGTACGGCCGATGCTGCACCGCAACCGCTGCGAGCAGCGCAAGACCCTCGTCATCCTCGACGAGATCCACCACGCCGGTGACTCGAAGTCCTGGGGCGAGGCGTGCCAGGAGGCCTTCGACCCGGCCACCCGGCGGCTCGCGCTCACCGGTACGCCGTTCCGGTCGGACACCAACCCGATCCCCTTCGTCGTGTACGAGGAGGGCAACGACGGCATCCGGCGCTCCTCGGCCGACTACACCTACGGCTACGGCAACGCGCTCGCCGACGGCGTCGTCCGGCCCGTGATCTTCCTCAGCTACAGCGGCAACATGCGCTGGCGCACCAAGGCCGGTGACGAGATCGCCGCCCGGCTCGGCGAGCCGATGACCAAGGACGCCATCGGGCAGGCCTGGCGCACCGCACTGTCGCCCACCGGCGAGTGGATCCCCAATGTGCTGAGCGCCGCCGACAAGCGGCTGACCGAGGTCCGCAAGGGCATTCCGGACGCGGGCGGGCTGGTCATCGCCACCGACCAGGAATCGGCGCGCGAGTACGCCAAGATCCTCAAGCGGGTCACCGGGGAGAAGGCCACCGTGGTCCTCTCCGACGAGAAGGCCGCCTCGAAGAGGATCGACCAGTTCAGCGGGGACGATTCCCGCTGGATGGTCGCGGTGCGCATGGTGTCGGAGGGCGTCGACGTGCCGCGCCTGGCCGTCGGCGTGTACGCCACCACCATCTCCACGCCGTTGTTCTTCGCGCAGGCCGTCGGCCGTTTCGTGCGTTCGCGCAGGCGCGGCGAGACGGCTTCGGTCTTCGTACCGACCATTCCGATGCTGCTCGACTTCGCCAACGAGATGGAGGTCGAGCGGGACCACGTCCTCGACAAGCCCAAGAAGGGCAGCGACGAGGAGAACCCGTTCGCGGAGGAGGACAAGCTCCTCGCCGACGCCGAGAAGCTGGAGGACGAGGAGACCGAGGAGCAGCTGCCCTTCGAGGCCCTCGAATCCGACGCGGTCTTCGACCGGGTGCTGTACGACGGTGCCGAATTCGGCATGCAGGCGCACCCCGGCAGCGAGGAGGAGCAGGACTACCTGGGGATTCCGGGGCTGCTGGAGCCCGACCAGGTGCAGCTGCTGCTCCAGAAGCGGCAGTCGCGGCAGATCGCGCACAGCCGTCAGAGGCCGGCCGAGGAGGCCGACCTGCTGGAGAAGCCGGCCGACGCCCGGCCGGTGGTCACGCACAAGCAGCTGCTCGGGCTGCGCAAGCAGCTCAACACGATGGTGTCGGCGTACACGCACCAGAGCGGCAAGCCGCACGGAGTGATCCACACCGAGCTGCGGCGGGTGTGCGGCGGGCCGCCGAGCGCGGAGGCCACGGCCGGACAGATCCAGCAGCGGATCAAGAAGGTCCAGGAGTGGGCCACCCGTATGACGTGAGCCGACGGGGGCGTGCTGGTGCCGGCCCGGGGCGGGGACAGCGGTCCTCGCCCCGGGCCGGCGTCGTGCGTGCGGACGCGGGTGCGGATGAGGTGGCGCGACTACTGGACGGACGGCCCGGCTACCAGACGAACGGCGCCGACTGGTTCGTCGTGGCCACACACGGAACCGTGGCCGACGTCGGGGACGAGGCCACGATCTGCAGTGACCAGTTGGTGGAGCTCGGGGGTGCGGGCAGCACCACGGAGTTCGTGCTGTCACCCGCCGCCAGGGTGCCGGAGGTGAGCTTCAGCGGGCCCAGGGTGATCGGGCTGCCGCCGCTCATGCCGGGGTTGGTCTTTCCGGAGAACTGCACCTGACTGGTGACGCCGCCCGAGGTCTTGGTGAGCTTGAGCGTCGTCGTGATGCTGTTCGGGTCGGCACTGGTACCGGCCGGCATCGTGATCGCGGTGGACGTGATCTTGATGGTCTTGGACGTGCCCGAGTCGGCGGCGGTCAGGGTCGCGAGACCGCTGCCCCAGGCGCCGCAGTTGTACGTGGCCGTCGCGGTGAGCGGAGCCACGGCCTGGGCCGTCGGAGCCAGCGCTAGCGCGCCGGCCACGGAACAGGCCGCGGCCAGTACGAGCGGGATGTGTCTTCGATTCGACGACATGACGGGGGGAACTCCTTCCGGTTCTGAATTCCGCAGATTCACCGAAGAGCTGAGAAGTGGATCTGCGTGCCGGGCCCGGCATGTCGGCAGCAGTGAAACTGTGATCTTCAGAGAAGTCAATAGATGTCCACAGAGGCACTTGAAATTCCCATGGAAATGCTTTTCGGGCATTTCAGATAAGGATCAATCAATTCTCTCTTGACTTCTTGGCACCCGACCTCCTCAATGTGCGCAATCAATGGGCCATGGAGGGGTGTCTGGTGATACGACGACGAAGACCCGGCGTGACCGGTCTGCTCGCTGCCTGCTTCGTACTGTCCCTGAGCTGCGCCGGGGCCACCGCCCAGCCCGTACCGCAGGACGCGGCGGCAGCCGGCTCGCGGGCCGCCGGTACGGTCACCCCGAACGTCCACTGCACCCTGCCCGCGGGGCAGGGCGAGGCGACCGGGCCGCAGGAGATGACCGTCGAACTGTCGCCCGCGGTCGTCGCCCCGGGCGGGAAGGTGCACGCCAAGGTCACGCTGGGGCCGTCCCCCGCCACCAGCGGGCTGCCGCTGGAGGACGTGCCGACCATCCCCAGCCTCGACCTCGCCATGTCCGGCGGGGCCACCGGCACCGTCACGGTGCGGGGTGCCGAGTTCACGATGGACATCCCGTCCGGGACGCCCATCGAACTTCCGCCCTACGAAGGTGACTTCCTGGTCCCGGCGAACGCCTCCGGGGACGTCTCGTTCGCCCCGATCCGTACGCTGACGCAGACCAAGGTGCTCGGTTCGGTCTTCGAGACACCCTGCGATGTCGTCGACGGCGGCGGCAGCGTCGGCAGCGTCACGGTGGAGGGCACCGGCTCCGAGCCCGCCACGCTGACCGCCCCCGCCGATCCCGTACGCCCCAACACCGAGGTGACACTGGGTGGTTCGGGGTGGACGCCGGGCGGGGCGCCCGTGCCCTCGCTCTGTGCGGTGGGCGGTGGCGGCTGCGATCCGCTGAAGTTCAGGAGCAACACGCTCGCCATCGGCGGTGACGGGACGCTGACCGGCACGGCCACCCTCGCCGAGGCCGGTGCGGTGCCGGACGGTACGTACGAGGTGAAGGTCAACGACGGTACGAAGGAGGCCACGGCCGCCCTCACCGTCAAGGCCGTCGCGGCCGGTGACCGGGAGATCTCCCTGTCGCGGAGCAGCGGGCCGGTCGGCAGCGTGATCACGGTCAGCGGCAAGAACTACAACCCGGACCGCTGGATCAACGTCATCGGCCTCGACGCGTCGGGCACCGGGCTCGACGACAGCGCGGTCTACGTCAAGAGCGGCTCGGACGGCACGTTCGCCGTCGAGTTCACCGTGACCTCCGACGCCGTCGTCGCGGTCCAGGCCGACGAGGGCAACGATCCGGCGACCGTACGGACCGCGCCGTTCACCGTCTCCGACGGCGGGGGAGGGGGCGGCGGCAGTGCCGACCAGCGGCTGAGCACCTCGGTCAGGGCCGGGACGCTGTCCATGGTCCAGGACGGTGACACCGTCGACTTCGGTACGACCGTACTGGGCACCGGCAGCGGTGTGCAGCGCTCCCGGCTCAACCGGGTCGAGGTGGAGGACGGCCGCGGTGTCGACAGCGGCTGGTCGCTGACCGCCACTCTCTCCGGCTTCACCAGCAGCGGCGGCGGCACCATCCCGGCCGACGCCGTCCGGTGGACACCCAGGTGCACGGCGCAGAGCGGCAGCGTGGGGGTGCCGGTGGCCGGTTCGCCCGCCGCGCTCGGGAGTGAGGCGGCGAGCCTGTGCCGGATGGATCCGGACGGCTCCCGCCCGTTCACCGGCGGCCGGTTCGACGCCGACGCCGATCTCACCCTCACCGTTCCCGGATTCACCCAGCCAGGAGATTACAGCGCCACTCTCACCCTCACCCTTCTCTGAATTCTCCGGGAACCGTAAGGGGAAGTTCCGGAGGCGCCCGTCCGCTCCGTATCGCGTCGGAGCGGGCGGGCGCCTCCATTCCGAATCCGGGGAATTCCGCAGCCGACACCTCAGCCATGGAGGAGACACATGTCCGTGTCCGTCAGACCGGGAAGAACCGACCGGCCGCGCAGGGGTCATGGGCCGGGTTCGGCGTTACGCCGTGCCGTGGCGCTCACCGCCGGGGCCGTGCTCGTCTGGACCGGTGGCACCGTCGCACTCGCGCCCGTCGCCGAGGCCGGTACGGTCACCCCGACCGTGCACTGTTCCCTGCCCGCCGGACAGGGCGAGGCGACGGGGCCGCAGCAGATGAGCGTCGACCTCTCGCCGGCGATCGTCGACCCGGGCGGCAAGGTCCACGCCAAGGTCACCCTCGGCCCGTCCCCCGCCACCAGCGGTCTCAGCCTGAGCGATGTGCCCACCACCCCCAGCATCGACTTCGCGATGTCCGGCGGCGCCACCGGCACGGTCACCGTGACCGGCCCCCAGATCAACCTCGACATCCCGTCCGGCAAGCCCATTGAAATCCCGCCGTACGAAGGGGACTTCCTCATCCCGGCCGACGCGAGCGGTCCGATCGACTTCACGCCGATACGCAATCTGACGCGTACGAAGGTGCTCGGCTCCACCTACGAGACCCCGTGCGACGTGACGAGCGGCGGCGGGTCCATCGGCACGGTGACCGCCGAGGGCACCGCGGGCCATCCGCCCACCCTGACCGCGCCCACCACCGCCGTCCGGCCCTCCACCGGGGTCGCCCTGTCCGGCAGCCTCTGGACCGCCGGCGCCACCCCCGTACCGTCGCTCTGCTCGGCGGACGGCGGCGGCTGCGACACCGGCAAGTTCGCCTCCAGCACCCTCTCCATCAGCGGCTCGGGGGAGCTGAGCGGCAGCGCGGTGCTCGCCGCCGCGGGCGCCGTGCCCGACGGCTCGTACCTGGTGAAGGTCGGCGACGGTACGAAGGAGGCGACCGCGCCCCTGACCGTCAAGGCCTTCGTGCCCGCCGGGCCGCGGGCCATCGCGCTCTCCCGCTCCGGCGCGCCGGTCGGCAGCGTCATCTCCGTCACCGGCAGCAACTACTTCCAGGACCGGTGGATCAACACCGTCGGCCTGGACGCGAGCGGGGCGACGCTCGACGACACCGCCGTCTATGTGAAGAGCACCCCCGACGGCACGTTCACCGCCGAGTTCACCGTCTCCGACCCGGCCATCGCCGCGATCCAGGTCGACGAGGGAAACGATCCGGCCACTGTGCTGACGACACCGTTCACCGTGACCGACGCCTCCGCGACGCTCTCCGCGGGCGCGGCGAAGGTCAAGCCGGGCGGAACGATCGCCCTCTCTGGCGGTGACTGGCCCTCCGGCACCACGCCCACCGCCGCGCTCTGCACCGCCGACGGCGGCTCCTGCGACAGTGCCCGGATCAGCGGCTCCACGCTCCGGATCGGCGCCGACGGCACGCTCGCCGGCACGGTCACCGTGGCCGGATCCACCCCGCGTGCCGTGTACGCGCTCCAGGTCACCGCCGGGGGAGCGCAGGCCCTCACCCCGCTCACCGTCGCCCCGTCCTTCGTGGTGCTCACCCCCTCGGCCGGTCCGAAGGGCACCGCCGTCACCGTCATCGGGCAGGGCTTCGCGAAGGTCGCGACCGTGTCCATCGTCGGGCTGCGGGCCGACGGCTCGCAGACGTCCGACCCGACGAAGACCAAGGTGGTGGGGCTGGACGGGGCGTTCTCGCAGACCTTCACGGTCAACGCCGCCGACACCGTCGCCATCCGGGTCCGGGAGGTCCTCGTCAACCCGCGCACCGAGACGGCGGCGTTCACCGTCCAGGGCGGAACCGTGCCCGCCGGACCGTCCTTCGCGCTCTCGCCGCCCGAGGGGCCCGTCGGCACGGCGGTCCAGGTGACCGGACGGGGATTCGCCCCCGTCGCCACGGTCTCGGTGACCGGCCGCACCGCGGACGGCAAGCAGACCGCCGACCCGTACGTCACCCGGGTCATCGGACTCGACGGCACTTTCGCCCTCGACTTCACCGTCCGTGACCCGGCGACGAAGTCGATCCGGGCCTGCGAGGTACTCGTGAACGGAAAAATTGTGCAGCAGTCATTCACCGTGAGTTAACGGCAGTTCACTTCCGGTGCGTGAAGTGCCGCGAAGGCGTCGGCCGACCTGGACGCGCGTAGACCTCCAGGACCCGGCCGACGCCGCGCTGACCGGCGCTTATGCTGCTTCAAGCCAACTCCCGCTCCGACGACGCCCGGATTCTGGACGAGGTCTTCCGCTGAGCGGACTCGCTCGCTACTGTCCCAAAAAATGAACGCCCCGTGGCAGAGCCGCAGCGGGGCGCAGCCGGTGCCTGGCCAGGCCGGCGGCCTCTCCGTGCGTCGCCGCTGGGACCGGCGGCGCACATTCCGTGGGAATCAGCCGCTGCCGCTCATCAAAGAGGAGAGGGCGTCGTGACAGCGGAAACCTCCCAGACGCTCGACAGGGGACTGAGGGTCCTCAAACTGCTTGCCGACACCGACCACGGTCTGACCGTCACCGAGTTGTCCAACAAACTCGGGGTCAACCGGACCGTGGTCTACCGTCTGCTCGCCACCCTGGAACAACACGCCCTGGTACGCCGTGACTTGGGCGGACGGGCCAGAGTGGGCCTGGGCGTGCTGCGCCTGGGCCGCCAGGTGCATCCGCTCGTGCGCGAGGCCGCGCTGCCCGCGCTGCGGTCGCTCGCCGAGGACATCGGGGCCACCGCCCATCTCACACTGGTCGATGGCAGCGACGCGCTGGCCGTCGCGGTCGTCGAGCCGACCTGGACCGATTACCACGTGGCCTACCGGGCCGGCTTCCGCCACCCGCTGGACCGGGGTGCCGCGGGCCGGGCGATCCTCGCCGCCCGTCAGAAACCGGTCGGCGAGACCGCCTTCACCCTCACCCACGGCGAGCTGGAGGCCGGGGCGAGCGGGGCGGCGGCGGCGCTGGTGGGGGTGACCGGGGTCGAGGGCAGCGTGGGCGTGGTGATGCTCGCGGACTCCGTACCCGAGCGCGTCGGCCCCCGCGTGGTGGACGCGGCCCGGGAAGTGGCGGACGCGCTCCGATAGGGGCGGCGGGGGCGGCAGAGCGACGGGCCGGAAATTTGGCGGGCCCGGAGGGCTGATGGCTGGCCCGGAGAACCGGCGGGCCCGGAGAAGCTCCAGGCCCGTAGAACCTCGGGGCCCGAGGGCCGATGGGCCGGACGGGCCCTGCGGGGCCGATCGTGGCCGGTACTCGGGGCGGATTTCTGGCCGGTTCATGTCTTCGCGGGCGCCCGGCCGGACCGTATGTTTTCGGGGCTCACACCTTGACCGAAGTGCGTGGCCGTTTCCGGGGGGTATCTGGTGGATGGTTCCGTTTTTGTGGTTCTCGTCATCGTGGGTATCGCGGTGTACTTCCTGCCCTTCTTCATCGCCGCAGGGCGCGGGGTGAACACCGGCTCGGTGTTCGTGATCAATCTCTTCCTCGGCTGGACGTTCATCGGCTGGGTGGTCGCCCTGGCCATGTCGATGGGGAGCCGGCGGACGCCGTAGGAACGCTCCCCGGCCGCGTACGGGGCTCCCGGCCCGTGCGACCGGGGCCCGGCGGTTAGATTGGGCGGGTGCTCCCTCGTCTCTCGCGTCCCCGTGCCCTCGCCCTGTGCGCCCTGCCGGTCCTCGCCCTGTTCGGTGTGGCCGCCTTCGCGCCGCTGCCGTTCACCCTGGCGCAGCCCGGCTCGACCGCGAACGTGCTCGGGAACGATCACGGCAAGCCGGTGATCAGCATCAAGGGAGCGCCGACCCGGACCACCGAGGGCGAGCTGCGGATGACGACGATCGTCGCGACCGGGCCCACCGCCGAGGTCGGCATCGGTGATGTGGTCGACAGCTGGTTCCGTACGGACCGGGCGGTGCTGCCCCGCGACTCCGTCTACCCGACCGGTGGCTCCGAGAAGGAGATCGAGAAGCACAACCTCGACGACATGCGGAAGTCGCAGGACTCCGCGGTCGACGCCGCCCTGAACTACCTCGGGAAGAAGCCCGGCTCGGTCGACGTGACCCTGCATCTCGCCGACGTCGGCGGCCCCAGCGCGGGCCTGTTCTTCGCCCTCGGCATCGTCGACAAGCTCGACGGGGACGGATCCGGCGGCGATCTCACCGGCGGCCGCAACATCGCGGGCACCGGCACGATCGAGGCGAACGGCGAGGTCGGGGCGGTCGGCGGGGTATCGCTGAAGACTCAGGCCGCGCGCCGCGACGGGGCGACCGTCTTCCTCGTGCCGAAGGCTGAGTGCCGGGAGGCGGGTGCCGAGCTGCCCAAGGGGTTGCGGCTGATTCCGGTCACGACCCTGAAGAGCGCGGTGTCCTCGCTCCGGGCACTGGAGCAGGGGCACAAGGTCCCGAGCTGCTGATCCCACCGGGCGGTGTCAGCACGGGGACGCCGTCGGCCCCCGTGTCGCCGGTCCCCGTGCCGCCCGTTCCCGCGCTGTCCGCCCCCGTACCGCTCACCCCCGCGTCGTTTATCGTGCGCCACACCGGGAACACCAGCGGGCTCAGCGTCGCCAGCAGGTAGACCCCGCCCATCGCCAGCAGTGCCCCCTGCACGCCCGCGCTCTCGACCAGCAGGCCGGCCGCGAGACCGCCCACCGGCATGGCCAGTTCGCCGCCCGCCGTGAGGACTCCGGAGACCCGGCTGCGCAGCTCGTCGGGGACCGTTCCGTAGATCACCGTCGTCAGGATCGGGTTCAGCACCCCGCCCGCCAGACCGCTCAGCGCCATGGTCACGGCGAGCGGCAGCGTCGTCCCGGTCAGCGCCGCGACCACGTACCTGGGCGCGCCGCACAGCAGCACGCACACCGTGAACACGGCCAGCCGCGAGAAGCGGTGCCCGACCGCCCCGTACAGCAGCGCACCGGTCAGTCCGCCCGCGCCGAACAGCGCGGTGAGCAGCCCGATGTCCGCGGCCCCGCCCAGTTCGGAGGAGGCGTGCACCGGGAGCAGGACGGCGTTCCAGCCCTGGTCGGTGCCGTTCATGAACAGGACCATCACCACGACCGCCAGCAGCAGCCGATTACCCAGCAAGTAGGCGTATCCCTCGCGCAGTTCGGTGCGGTACGCCCGCAGTGAGACCGGTGCCGCGGGCTTGCGGGGCTCGGCCGCGCGCACCCCCCGTACGCCTGCCGCGATCAGCAGCGCGGACGTCAGGAAGGTCACCGCGTCCAGCAGTAGTACGGTCTCCGCGCCGACGAGGGCGATCAGCACGCCGGCCAGCGCCGCCCCGACCATCCGGGCGCCGCGCGAGACGGCGTCGAAGAGGCTGGCGGCGCGGGCGAGGGTGGTGCCGGCGAGCTCGGCGAGATCCGGCACCAGGACGTAGCGCGCGGTGTCGCCCGGGGTGTGCATGAGCCCGCCGACCGCCATCAGCGCGCACAGCATCCAGAAGTCCAGGGCGTCCGCGTAGTGCAGCAGCGGGATGGCGGCGACGGAGAGGCCGCACACCAGGTCGGAGGCGACCGAGACCCGGCGCCGTCCGATCCGGTCGATGACGGGTCCGCCGATCAACGCGGAGACGACGATCGGCAGGGTCGCGCAGAAGGCCACGACACCGGCCCGGCCGGCGCTTCCCGTGGTCTCCAGCACGAACCACGGAACGCCGATCATCGTGAGTGAACTACCGGCTCTGGATATGGAGTTGGCGGACAGTACGGCGACGAGCGGGATGCGGTCGCGGCTCCCCCGGCCGGTCATGCCGGACCGGCTGCGAAGGAGGCGGCGGAGCCGGGACTGCGGGGCAGGATGCGCAGCCCCAGGCCGACCAGGGCCCAGCCCAGCCGGCTGCGCAGACCGGTGCTCGACGAGGCCGGTGCGGCGGCGAACTCCGCGGCCCGCCACCGCAGTTCGGCGGAGCGCAGGCCGTGCAGCAGCAGATGTGTGTCGGAGTGCATGACGGTGTCCTTCCGGTCGGGAGGGGGCTGGCTACTCCGCGGGGCGCGGGAAGAGGTGCACATGGCTGCGGACGTTGGCCGATCCCTCGGTGCCCTCCGGGACCCGGCCCCGGTAGCTCTCGATGAGTTCGTGGACCTTCCCGATCAGCTCCTCGGCGAGATCCGGGGTGAGGCGCACCTGGAAGTCACTGATGTCCCAGCCCTCGCGCCATTCCTCGGGCCATTCGCGCATGGTGCCGATCCAGGTGTTCAGTTCCTGGGAGTGCGAGGTGGCGATCTCGTGGAGCACGACGTCGACCGCGCCGCGCACCTCGGGGTCCGGGTGGGCCAGGAATCTGCCGCTGTCGAACACGGTGCCCCGGTGGGCGGACCGCCACCAGCGCTCGCGGCCCTTGCCGCGCTCCGGGTCGTCCTCGACGAAGCCGTACGCCGCCAGTTGCCTGAGGTGGTAGCTGGTGGCGCCGCTGGACTCGCCGAGCCGGTCGGCGAGACCGGAGGCGGTGGCGGGGCCGTACTCCCGCAGTGCGGCCAGCAGGCGCAGCCGCAGGGGGTGGGCCAGCCCGCGCAGGGTGCGGGCATCGACCTTGTGGATGTTCTGGGCTTCGTGGACGTTCTCGGCTTCGGCGGGGGTCTCGGCGCCGTCCTGCGGTGTGGGCATGGGTAAACCGTAGAGTTGCAAAGCTCTGTTTGCAACAGATTCTTTGCAGCGGGTTCTTTGCAACAAAACCCTTGCGAGGAGGTTCCCCGGCTCAGCCCTCCTTGATGAACCCCTCTTGGACCAGCCAGTCCTTCGCCACCTGGTGCGGGTCCTGCCCGTCCACGTCCACCTTGGCGTTGAGCACCTGGGCCACCTCGGTGGTCAGCTTCTTGCTGACCGGGTCGAGCAGCCCGGCGATCTGCGGATACTTCTCGAAGGTCTTGGTATGGACGACCGGGGCCGCGTTGTAGTTGGGGAAGAAGTGCTTGTCGTCCACGAGCACTTGGAGGTCCATCGCCTTGATCCGGCCGTCCGTGGTGAACACCTCGCCCAACAGGCAGGAGTCGGACTTGGAGACCTGGGTGTAGATGATCCCGGCGTCCATCTTCTTGATGTTGGCGGCCGGCACCGACATCCCGTACGCCTTCTCCATGCCCGGCAGCCCGTCGTCGCGCGAGGCGAACTCGTTCTCCACACAGATCGTCACCGCCGACGGGTCCTTCTCCGCCAGCGCCGCGACGTCGGAGAGCGTCCTGAGGTGGTACTTCGCGTTGTTCTTCCGGCTGATGGCGAGCGCGTAGGTGTTGTTGAGCGTGGACGGCGTCAGCCAGGTCACCCCCTTCGTGCGGTCCGCGTCGCGGACCGCCTCCCACTGCTTCACCGGGTCGGGGATCGGCTTCGCATGGCCGAGGTACGTGATCCAGCCGGTTCCCGTGTACTCGTACATCGCGTCCGCGTCGCCCTTGACGATCGCCTCGCGCGCACTGATCGAGCCGGGCAGGTTCGTCCGGTCCAGGACCTCCGCGCCGGCCGCCTTGAAGACCAGGCCGATCATCTGGCCCAGGATGATGTTCTCGCTGAAGTTCTTCGACGTGACGGTCAGCGAGGCACCGGCCAGCGGCTGCCCCCGGCCGACCGAGCCCGGCTCCACGTCGTCCACCATCGGCGAGCCGCTCTTCAGCCCGCACCCGGAGAGCAGCAGCGCCACCGCCACCACCCCCACCAGGCTGGCACGCACCTTCCGCGGACCCATCACCCCACCTCCAGCCCGCGTGGTGTCAGCGCCACCTCGACCAGTGAGGCCAGCCAGTCCACCAGCAGCGCCAGCACCACCGTCAGCACCGAACCGAGCACCAGCACCGGCATCCGCTGGGTCTGGATGCCCGAGGTGATGAGGTCCCCCAGGCCGCCGCCGCCGACGAAGGTGGCCAGGGTCGCCGTGCCGACGTTGAGCACCAGCGCCGTGCGGACACCGGCCAGGATCAGCGGGACGGCGAGCGGCAGTTCGACCTTGGTGAGCGTCCCCGTCGCCGACATGCCGATGCCGCGCGAGGCCTCGACCAGATTCGGCTCGATCGCCTTGAGACCGGCCACCGTGTTGGAGAAGACCGGCAGCACCGCGTAGATCACCATGCCGATGATCGCCGTCGACGGACCGATGCCCAGCCAGATCACCAGCAGCGCCAGCAGGCCGATCGCCGGTGTCGCCTGCCCGATGTTGGCGACCGCCGTGACCACCGGGGCGCCCTTGCGCAGCCGCCGCCGGGTCAGCGCGATCCCCAGCGGAATGGCGATGATCAGCACCCAGAACGTCGAGATCGCGGTCAGCCGCACATGCTGCCACCAGCGCAGCTGCACATTGCCGCCGGTGAGCGCGTTCCGCGCGATCGAGTCGAGATGGACATTGGTGATCCACAGGTACGTGACGGCCAGCACGATCACCAGCGCCACCGGCATCACCACCAGCTTGCGCCAGGTGAACCGGCGCGGCGGACCGGCCGGTGGCGGGGCGGGCTCCTCCTCCTCGTCCCGGAAGGCGTGGCCCTTGACGTCGTGCTCGCCGGGCGGGCGGTCCTTGTCGGAGGAGGGCACCGGGGGCCCGGAGCGCGCACGGCGGGAGGACTCGGGGTTCAACGGTGAGTTGGGACTCATGCGCCCGCACCGCCCTCCAGCTCCGCCTCGGTCTGGTGGCTGCGCAGCTCCTCCAGATCGTGCTGGTGCTCGATGGCGGCGAGCCGGTCGGCCTCCAGCAGTTCATGGACGGAGTTCATCAGGGTCTGCATGTCGACGACCCCGATGAACTCACCGCGCCGCCCCGTCACCGCGACCCGCCCGCCGCTGTCGGTCAGCACCGCCTCCAGCGCGTCGTGCAGCGTCGCGTCGCGCGTCACCGTGTCGTGGACCAGCTGCCCGGCCCGCGCCAGCGAACCCCGGGCCCGCATCAGGTCGCCGCGCCGCAGCCACTTGTACGGGCGGTTCCTGCGGTCCAGCATCAACAGCTCGTTGTGCGGGCCGCTGCGCAGCTTGTTGAAGATCGACTGGAGCGGGTCGTCGACCGTCACCGTCGGGATCTCGGCCATCTCCACATCCCGTACGCGGGTGAGGTTGAGCCGCTTCAGTGCCGCACCGGCCCCGACGAAGCCCGAGACGAAGTCGTCCGTCGGATTGGTGAGGATCGCCTCCGGGGTGTCGAACTGCGCGATGTGCGAACGCTCCCGCAGCACCGCGATCCGGTCACCCAGCTTGATCGCCTCGTCGAAGTCGTGGGTGACGAAGACGATCGTCTTGTGCAGTTCGTGCTGGAGCCGGATCAGCTCGTCCTGGAGGTGGTCGCGGGTGATCGGGTCGACCGCGCCGAACGGCTCGTCCATCAGCAGCACCGGCGGATCGGCCGCCAACGCCCGTGCCACGCCAACCCGTTGCTGCTGACCGCCGGAGAGCGCGCGGGGATAGCGCCCGTGGAACTCCCGCGGATCCAGCCCCACCAGGTCGAGCATCTCCTCGACCCGGTCCTTCACCCTCGACTTCGACCAGCCGACCATCTTCGGTACGAGGGCGATGTTCTCGGCGACCGTCATGTGCGGGAAGAGCCCGGACGACTGGATCGCGTAGCCGATCTTGCGGCGCAGTTTCACCGGGTCGATGTCGGTGACGTCCTCGTCGTTGATCCTGATCCGCCCTGACGACGGCTCGATCAGCCGGTTGATCATCTTCAGGGTGGTGGACTTCCCGCAGCCGGACGGGCCGACGAAGATCACCGTTTCGCCGGCCTTGATGTCCATCGAGACGCTGTCCACCGCCGGGCTGGGATTGCCCGGATAGTGCTTGGTCAGGTCCTCCAGCTGGATGGTGGCCCCGGACGCGGTTCTCTCCGGCCCGGCGCTGTCGGCGGCGGCACTCCCGGTGGCGGTCTCAGACACGGATCCCCCTCGGGATGGTGAGCCGCCCGAGCAGTACGTACGCGGCGTCGAAGAGCAGGGCGAGGATGACGATGCCGAGCGTGCCCGCGAGCACCTGATTGAGCGCGTTGGCGCTGCCCAGCGAGGCGATGCCGCGGAAGATCTCGTTGCCCAGTCCGGGTCCCGAGGCGTACGCGGCGATGGCGGCGATGCCCATCAGCATCTGTGTGGAGACCCGGATGCCGGTGAGGATCGGCGGCCAGGCGAGCGGCAGTTCCACCCGGCACAGCCGGGCCAGCCGCGACATCCCGATGCCCTTCGCGGCGTCGACCAGCGCCGGGTCGACGCCGCGCAGTCCCACGATGGAGTTACGGACGACGGGCAGCAGCCCGTACAGCGTCAGGGTGATCACGGTGGGCGCGACCCCGAGGCCGACGAGCGGGATGAGCAGACCGATCGCGGCGAGGGAGGGGATGGTGAGGATCGTCGCCGTCGATGTGATGGCCAGTGCCCCCGCCCAGCCGCTGCGGTAGGTGACGACCCCGATCAGGATGCCCAGCGCGGTGGCGATGACCATGCACTGGAACACGGCGCTGACGTGCTGGTACGCGTCGGTGAGCAGCTGTTGGTGCTGGTTGCCCAGGTACTCCCAGAAGCTCACACGTCACTCCTCGGCTCAGTCGGTGTCCTCCGCGGCCTGCTCGACGAGCGGGATGATCCGCAGCGGAACCGGGTTCTCCATGACGATGGCCGTGGAGGCCCGGACAATGCCATCAAAACCGACAACCCGGTCGATCACCCGTTGAAGATCGGCGTTGGAACGCGCGACCAGGCGGCAGAGCATGTCGCCGTGCCCGGTGGTGGTGTGCAGCTCCAGCACTTCCGGTACGCCGGTCAAGTGGGCCCGTACGTCGGCTCCTTGGCCCTGCTTGATCTCCAGGGTGGCGAACGCGGTGACGGGGTAGCCGAGCGCCGCCGGATCGACCGCCGGACCGAATCCGCGGATGACGCCATTCGACTGAAGCCGGTCGAGCCGTGCCTGCACCGTCCCGCGCGCCACGCCGAGCCTGCGCGATGCCTCCAGTACGCCGATGCGGGGCTCGCGGGCCAGCAGCACGATCAGCCGCCCGTCCAGATGATCGATCGCCATGGTCCGCTCCGTAGGTTCGAGGTGATGGTCATCATGTACAGATAGCCCGTCCTTCATCCCTATCCGCTGTACAGATTGCCCAGTGAATGTGCAAACTATTGCGCACCTTGCGAAGCGGCGAGAGCCTTCGGACATGACTGAGACTCTGCACACCACCCCCGAGACAGCCCGGCAGGCCGACCCCTTCCCGGTCAAGGGAATGGACGCGGTCGTCTTCGCCGTCGGCAACGCCAAGCAGGCCGCGCACTATTACTCGACGGCGTTCGGCATGAAGCTGGTCGCCTACTCCGGACCGGAGAACGGCAGCCGCGAGACGGCGAGTTACGTACTGACCAACGGATCGGCCCGTTTCGTCTTCACCTCCGTCATCAAGGCCGCCACCGACCACGGCCGCTTCCTGGCCGGTCATGTGGCCGAGCACGGCGACGGCGTCGTCGACCTGGCCATCGAGGTCCCGGACGCCCGCGCCGCCTACGCGTACGCGGTCGAGCACGGCGCCCTCGGCCTCGACGAGCCGCACGAGGTCAAGGACGAGAACGGCACCGTCGTCCTCGCCGCGATCGCCACGTACGGCAAGACCCGCCACACCCTCGTCGAGCGCACCGGCTACGAGGGCCCGTACCTGCCCGGCTACGTCGCCGCCGATCCGATCGTCGAGCCGCCCGCCAAGCGCACCTTCCAGGCCGTCGACCACTGCGTCGGCAACGTGGAACTCGGCCGGATGAACGAGTGGGTCGGCTTCTACAACAAGGTCATGGGCTTCACCAACATGAAGGAGTTCGTGGGCGATGACATCGCCACCGAGTACTCCGCGCTCATGTCGAAGGTCGTCGCCGACGGCACCCTCAAGGTCAAGTTCCCGATCAACGAACCGGCCGTCGCCAAGAAGAAGTCCCAGATCGACGAGTACCTGGAATTCTACGGCGGCGCCGGCGTCCAGCACATCGCGCTCGCCACGAACGACATCGTCGCCTCGGTACGGGCGATGCGGGCGGCGGGCGTCCAGTTCCTGGACACGCCCGACTCCTACTACGACACCCTCGGCGAGTGGGCGGGCGAGACCCGCGTGCCGGTGGAGACCCTGCGCGAGCTGAAGATCCTCGTCGACCGCGACGAGGACGGCTACCTGCTGCAGATCTTCACCAAGCCGGTCCAGGACCGCCCGACCGTCTTCTTCGAGATGATCGAACGCCATGGCTCGATGGGCTTCGGCAAGGGCAACTTCAAGGCTCTGTTCGAGGCGATCGAGCGCGAGCAGGAGAAGCGCGGCAACCTCTGACCTCCCGGGTCGGCACGCGGCCGGCTCCGGGCCCCGTCATCGGGTGCCCGGGGCCGGTTCCGGCGTTTCGGGCTGCTGCGGCTGGGACTGCTGGGGCTGCTGCGGTTTCTGCGGGGCGGGGAGCTTCGATTCGGGCTGCCGAGGGGCGGACCTCTGCCGCCAGGGAGTCTCCGGCGCGGGCTTCGACGCCGCCTTCGCCCTTGTCTCCGCCTCCGCCTCCGCACTCGCCTCCGTCTCCGGCGCGGGCTTCGGCGCCGCCTCCGCCCTCGCCTCCGTCTCCGGCGCGACGGCCCGCGTCGTCGGAGCAGCGGACGCCACGGATACGGGTGCCTGTGGCTCGGGTGCCTGTGGCTCGGGCTCCGGGGGCGGCGGCCGCATGCCCCTCGGGCTGTCCGGCGGGGGAGCGGCCAGGTCGTCCAGGGTCTCCTGGGCGGCGGGTCCGGCCAGTGGGGAGAACCGGGGGTTGGTGCGCAGGGCCGCCGCCAGATTGCGGCGCGCCGGGCCGTACCGCCCCAGCTCCTTCTGGATCACGCCCAGGTGATAAGCGTACGAGGCGCTCCGCCCGCCCGTGTCGACCGCGCGGGCCGCGTACTCCAGAGCGGCGGACGGGTCGCCGGAGCGGTGCAGGGCCCAGCCCAGCGCGTCCGCCACCGCCGCGCTGCGGTGCGAGCGCGCCCACTCGGCGTCCAGCAGCCCGACCGCCACCGCCGGATCCCCGTGATCGGCCTCGAAACGGCCGCGCAGCAGCGCGCCGTCCACGCCCTGGTCCTCGTCCCGGGCGAGCGCCTCGCGGAACCGTGCGTACTGGTCGCCGGCCTCCGCGTCCAGCCCCAGCGACTCGTACAACTCGCCCAGCTCCAGCATGTACTCGGGCCGGGGGAGCTGCTTCAGAGCCGCCCGGTAGTCGCGCCGGGCCTCGTCCGTGCGGCCGAGCGCCACCAGAGCCCTGGCCCGGCCCGCGAGCGACGGATGGTGGGCGCGGTCGGTCCGCAGCGCCGCGCCGTACTGCGCGACCGCCTCCTCCGGCTCGCCCCGCTCCCAGGCCAGTTCGCCCAGCAGGGCCAGACACTCCGCCTTCTGCGCGGGAGTGCCCGCCCGGCCCGCCGCGTCCTGCGCGTCGGCCAGCGCGTCCTCGGGCCGGCCGCTGTCCAGGTACATCCGTGCCGTCCGCATGAGCGCCGGAACCCCCGCGCGCAGCGCCGTGAACCGCTCCACCGCCGTCTTCACGGACCTGTGGTCCCCGAGACCGCTGTACGCGTCGATCAGCGCCGGATACACGGCCCACTGCTTCGGCTGCCGCGCCCGTACCGTCTCGCCCCACTTCTTCGCCGCGACGAAGTCGTGCCGGGCATCGGCGAGCTCCGCGAGCCCCACCCAGGCCGCCGTGTTGCCGTTCTCACCCGGCTGGACGTTCAGCGAGCGCTTCAGCGCCTGCTCGGCCCGGCCGTAGTACGCCGAGTCCGCGGAACGCCGCCCCCACTCCACGTAGGCCGTCCCCAGCACCGCCCAGGAGCGCGCGTCGGACGGATGTGTGCCCACCCACTGCTGCCGGTCCCCGATCAGCGCCGTCAGATCGGAGAGCGAGGCCGGGGAACCGGCCGCCGTCGCCGCCAGCGCACGCGAGACCGGGCCGGGTACGGGCGGCCGCGACGCCTTCTTCCCGTCCTCCGGAACGGCCACCACGGCACCCGTCACCAGCACCGCACCCGCCACCACGCCAACGGCCGCCCGGCGCAGCGTCGTACGCAGCGAGAGGGGCGGAAGCCCGTCCTCCGAAGCCGGGTCGAGGAGCGCGGACAGCGCGGAGGCACCGGAGAAGTCGGAGGCGTCAAGGGGAGCGCGGCGGCTCGGACCGGGGGACTGCGGAGGCTGCTGCGGCATGACATCCATGCCGATCACTCTGCGTCAGTAATACGAGCACACCGCGCCTTGTGAAGGCCGCGGCAGACGGGTTCACACCAATGGGCCCGGGTGCCACGCTGGGATCATGAACGGTCTTCTCGAACAACTGCGTGCGGGTCTGCCCGCCGAGGCCCTGATCACGGATCCCGACATCACCGCCTCGTACGCCCACGACATGGCGAGCTTCTGCGAGGCGGGCACGCCCGCCGTCGTCGTGCTCCCGCGCACGGTCGAGCAGGTCCAGCACGTCATGCGCACCGCCACGGCCCTGCGCGTCCCGGTCGTCCCACAGGGGGCCCGCACCGGCCTGTCGGGCGCGGCCAACGCCTCCGACGGCTGCATCGTGCTGTCCCTGGTGAAGATGGACCGGATCCTGGAGATCAGCCCGGTCGACCGGATCGCCGTCGTCGAACCGGGCGTCGTCAACGCGGTGCTGTCCCGGGCGGTCGAGGAGCACGGTCTCTACTACCCGCCGGACCCCTCCAGCTGGGAGATGTGCACCATCGGCGGCAACATCGGCACCGCCTCCGGCGGTCTGTGCTGCGTGAAGTACGGGGTCACCGCCGAATACGTACTCGGCCTGGAGGTCGTCCTCGCCGACGGGCGGCTGCTCACCACCGGCCGCCGCACCGCGAAGGGCGTCGCCGGATACGACCTCACCCGGCTCTTCGTCGGCTCGGAGGGCAGCCTCGGCATCGTCGTCGGGGCCGTGCTCGCGCTGAAGCCCAAGCCGCCGCAGCAGCTGGTCCTGGCCGCGGAGTTCCCGAGCGCGGCGAGCGCCTGCGACGCGATCTGCCGGATCATGGAGCGTGGTCACACTCCGTCACTCCTCGAACTGATGGACCGTACTACGGTCCGGGCCGTCAACCGGATGGGCAACATGGGCCTCCCCGACACCACTGAGGCGCTTCTGCTCGCCGCCTTCGACACCCCGGACCCGTCGGCCGATCTGGCCGCTGTCGCCGAACTGTGCACCGCCGCGGGCGCCACCGACGTGGTCCCCGCCGAGGACGCCGCCGAGTCCGAAATGCTGCTCCAGGCCCGGCGGATGTCGCTCACCGCGCTGGAGACCGTCAAGTCGGCCACGATGATCGACGACGTCTGCGTACCCCGCTCGAAGCTCGGCGCCATGCTGGAGGGCACCGCGGCCGTCGCCGAGAAGTACGGCCTGACCATCGGCGTCTGCGTGCACGCGGGCGACGGCAACACCCACCCCGTCGTCTGCTTCGACCACACCGACGCCGACGAGTCCCGGCGGGCCCGCGAATCGTTCGACGAGATCATGGCGCTCGGCCTGGAGCTCGGCGGCACGATCACCGGCGAGCACGGCGTGGGCCTGCTGAAGAAGGAGTGGCTCGCGCGCGAACTCGGCGAGGTGAGCGTCGAACTGCACCGGGGCATCAAGCAGGCTTTCGACCCGCTCGGGCTCCTCAACCCCGGCAAGGTGTTCTGACGGCGGGCGGTGTTCCGACGGCGGGCGCGACGGCCGGGCGGAACCGTGCCGGCTCACGCCTCGTCGGCTCATGCCTCGCCGTCCTGCGACTCGTCCGACGGCCACGGGTCGCGCATCCACAGGTCGTCGGCGGGCAGCGGCGCGAGCAGCTCGGCGAGGCCCTCGTCGATCCCGAGCCGCTCGGTCTCCGTGCCGGGCGGGACCAGCCGCAGCGTCCTCTCCACCCAGGCGGCCACCGCGGCGGACGGCACCTCCAGGAGCGCGTTGCCGTCGGGCGAGCTCAGCGCGACGAAGATGACGTTGCGCCGGTCGACCTTGGTCGGCCAGATCCGGACGTCCCCGTGACCGCACGGCCGGAACACGCCCTCGACGAGCAGATCGCGGGCGAAGGTCCAGTGCACCGGAAAGTCGGAGCCGATGTGAAAGGCCATGTGCACGGCGTACGGGTCCTCCGTGCGGTACGTCAGACGGGCGGGGAGGGGGATGCTGTGCTCGGGCGACAGGACCAGCTTGAGTTCCAGCTCGCGTTCCACGGTGGTGTGCATGAGTGCGTCCTTCCGGTGCCTGTGGGCCGGCCTGATGACCGGTCCGCACAGGGAGAGAGCGCCCTCCCCGCCATCTATTACGCGACTTCCGAAAAATATTTCCGGGCAACGGGAAAGTGGCCCAAACCCCTGGAGTGGCCCAGGGGTACGCGGGCGTCTGGTAGATGTGGACCCGTTGTATTCAGGCCTCGAAGAGATACGGGACCACGGTGATGAGCGCCCCAACCCCGGCACCCGGTGAAGAAAGCCCCCGCGAGGGGTACTACCCCGACCCGTCCATTCCCGGATATGTCCGGTACTGGAACGGCGCTTCATGGGTGCCAGGCACGAGCCGCCCCGCCCCTGAGCAGGGTGAGTCGACGCCTGCGGCCCCCTCCGGAGCAGAGCCCTCCGCCCCGGCTCCCGAGCCACAGCCACAGCCGCAGTCCCGGCCGTCGGCCGCGCAGCCGTCGGCCCCCGCGCCGGTGGAAGAGACCGGCCCGGTCTTCCTGGACGACGAGCCGAACGCGGGCAACCGCCCCGAACCGGCCACCGCCTGGCAGGCCGACGCCTCCCGGCAGACCGGCTTCGGCGGGGAACGCGACCGGCGGGTCTCCTGGGGCGGCACCGGGCACCCCGGCGAGGAGGGCGGGCACCCCGGCGGGCAGGGCGGGCACCCCGGCGAGCAGGGCGGGCACCCCGGCGGGCAGGGCGATCCGCGTACGCCCGCGAACCGCGCCCCGGCCGACCGGGTGCCGGACGATCGCCTCCCGGCGGTCCGCACCCCTGCCGACCGCTCCCCGGCGCCGGACCCGCGACAGCCCGCCGCCTCTGCGTCTCCGGCTCCCTCCAGCTCTCCCGCGCCGGAGAACACCGTCGCGATCCGGATCGGCCGTCAGGGCCGCCCTGGCGGAGGTACGGATTCCGGCGAGGGCGACGCGGGGCGCCCGCCCACCGACGGGACGGTCACGATCCGGGCCGTGGGCCAGGGCGGCGGCCCGCCGGCCCGCCGTACGACCGATCCGGCGGCACCGGAGGGGACGATGGCGATCCGCGCGATCGCCCCCGGCACGGCCGCACAGCCTTCCGCCCAGGCGCAGAGCCCCGTTCCGGCGCAGAACCCCGCCCCCTGGGCGCAGCAGGCCAATCAGCCCGCTCAGGCGGCCCAGCCCGCTCAGCCCGGCCAGCCGGTGCTGCCCCAACTCCCGGCCCAGCAGCACCACCCCCAAGCCCAGCCCCAGCCCCAGCTTCAGCAATTCCAGCCCCAACAGCTCCAACAGCCCCAGCCCCAGCAGTCACCGCTCCAGCCTCAGCAGCCCCGCCCGCAGTTCGGTGCGCAGGGTGCTCAGCCGGATCAGCCCGTGGTGCCCTGGAAGCCCCCGGTCGACGACCCCTTCCAGCAGCTCGCGCAGGCCCAGGCGGGGGCCAGGCCCGCCGGGCTCGGCAAGCGGTTCGCCGCCCGGCTGATCGACAGCGTCGTGCTGATGGCGCTCGTCGGCGCGATCGGCTTCCCGCTGATCTCGAAGGCGCTGGACCACATCGACGAGAAGATCGACGCGGCGAAGCTGTCCGGTGAGACGGTCACCGTCTGGCTGGTGGACTCCACCACGGCCGGCCTGTTCGGCGCGGTGCTCGGTGCGTTCCTGGTGCTGGGTGTCCTGCTGGAGGCGCTGCCGATGGCCAAGTGGGGGCGCACCCTCGGCAAGAAGCTCTGCGGACTCGAAGTGCGGGACATCGAGTCCCACGGCGCCCCGTCCTTCGGCGCCGCGCTGCGCCGGTGGCTGGTCTACGGCGTGCTGGGCATCCTCGTGATCGGGGTGCTCAACGTGCTGTGGTGCCTGATCGACCGGCCGTGGCGCCAGTGCTGGCACGACAAGGCGGCACACACCTTCGTGGCGGGCTGACCGCACCCGGTCGGCCGACGGCCCATCGGGTGAGGGGCCGTCGGCCCCGGCCGTTCCCCCGAACGCACCTGAGCCGTTGCGGGCACCTCCGGGCCGGGGTGCACTGCCCCCATGAGCAACGATCAGCCGACGTCCGGTCAGCCGCCCGAGGACGACCCGTTCCGCAAGAAGCCGAATGAGCCGCCGCCGTCTTCGGGCTCGCCGTACGACAGCGCTCCGCCGCCGCCTCCGCCGCCGTACGATCCAGGTCCCTACGGCGGTGGGCCGTACGGTGGCGCGGATCCGCTGGCCGGCATGCCGCCGCTCGGGGAGCCCGGCAAGCGCATCCTGGCCCGGCTGATCGACTTCCTGATCATCTCGATCCCGCTCTATCTGATCTCGCTGCCATGGGGCGGCGCGGTCGAGGTGTCGGACAACAACGGCAGCGGGAACGGCGTCGGCGATGTCTTCAGCCAGACGTACAGCGGGCACCAGCTGGTGTGGTCGCTGATCGGTCTGGTCGTGTACGTCGCCTACGACACGTACTTCACGCACAAGGACGGCCGGACCATCGGCAAGCGGCTGCTGAAGCTGCGCGTCGCGATGCTCAACGACGGCCGGGTACCCGACACCGGAGCGGCGTTCCTGCGGGCCGTGGTGCTCTGGCTGCCGGCGCTGCTGTGCTGCCCGTGCCTGTGGTGGCTGATCAACATCGTGCTCATGTTCACGGACAAGCCGTACCGGCAGGGCCTGCAGGACAAGGCGGCGAAGACGGTGGTCGTCCAGACCAACTGACGTCGTACAACGCTCGGCGACGCTGTCCCCGCGGTCCTGGACGCCGTCCCGCGGCCCCTCGATGCCGTCCTGAGGCCCCCGTGGTTCCGTGTGGCCCGGTGGGGGGCAGGCGTGCTGTCAGTGGCGCATGGAGTGCCGGCCCGCGTGCTCGTCCGCGGGGGCCGAGGGGAGCGGTGCGGCCTCGTGGGGCACGGGGGCCGCGCCCCGGTCCCCGTCGTGGGCGAGGCCCTCGGCCTCGACGGCTGCGGAGACCGCGTCCTGGTTCACGCGGACCGCGGAGCGGGCACCGGCCCGGTTCGCGGTTTTCGCGTGTGACGGCTGGGGTACGGTCACGGCCACCAGCAGGCCGAGCGCGAGCGCCGCGGTCCCGATGACGCCGATGCCGAGGCCCGACTCCGTGCGGGAGAGCAGCAGCATGGCGAGGGTCGAGAAGATGACGGTGACCGAACCGTAGGAGAGCTGTGCGGCAGTGGGACGCGGCATGGCGGTATCCGTCCTCGGGACATCGGATGGGCGGTCTCTCGACACGGTCGCCCGGTCAAGCGACTCTACGACGGTGGATGCCCGAGCGGGGCCATCGGTAAGCGTGGCCTAACCCAGGGGGCCGGTGCACAGGGGGCGCACGGAGTCATTTGCCGCTCCAACCGTGGACCGTGACGCGACGGTTGGCCCTTTGTTGAACGTCCGGATAACGGAAGCGTTCTCCTACATAGTGCACTTGGCCTGTTCAAGTCAAGATCTGTCTTTTCTCGCGTAACTCCGGTCGAATGTCGTCACTTGTGACGCGTATTCGCGCGCGGCCCCTCCACACCACTCAAGGCCGCAGCCGCGGGTGCCGGGGAGGACTGCATCAAGTGACCACAAACAGACGGGCGCTTCGCGCCGCTGCGGTTGTCGTGGCCATGGCCGCCACTGCCGCCACGGCGTCAGCTTTCGCCACGGCCCAGGCAGATGACAAGGCGCCTGGAGCCAGCAGCACCAGCATCGACCGCCGTGACCCGGGGTCGGCCAAGGGCAACGAGCACGACCTGAAGGGCCCGTTCAGCGAGCAGCAGGACGCGCAGCGTCAGGCCGCCCTCGAACAGGTGATATCGGGCGACAAGAAGATCGCGAAGCGCGACGGCTCCAAGGTCGTCAAGCTCGACGACAAGAAGTACGTCGAGCTCGGCCGCGAGAAGACCGACAAGATCTTCACGATCCTGGTGGAGTTCGGCGACAAGGTCGACAACACCACGATGTTCGACCCGGACGGCGACGGCCCGAAGCCGGCCGTCCCGAAGTACGGGGGCACGCCCGGCCCGCTGCACAACAAGATAGCCAAGCCGGACCCCAAGAAGGACAACAGCACCGCCTGGCAGGCCGATTACAACCAGGAGCACTTCCAGGACCTCTACTTCGGTGAGGCTGCCGGCAAGGACTCGCTGAAGACGTACTACGAGAAGACGTCCTCCGGGCGCTACTCGGTCGACGGCGAGGTCTCCGACTGGGTCAAGGTGCCGTACAACGAGGCCCGTTACGGCTCGAACTACTGCGGCTCGACCAACTGCGCCAACGCCTGGGACATGATCCGGGACGGCGTGAACGCCTGGGCCGCCGACCAGAAGGCCAAGGGCCGTACGCCCGAGCAGATCAAGACGGATCTCGCCAAGTACGACCAGTGGGACCGTTACGACTTCGACGGCGACGGCAACTTCAACGAGCCCGACGGCTACATCGACCACTTCCAGATCGTCCACGCCGGTGAGGACGAGTCCGCGGGTGGCGGCGTCGAGGGCAAGAACGCCATCTGGGCCCACCGCTGGTACGCCTACGGCACGGACGCCGGCGCGACCGGCCCGGCCGGGAACAAGGCGGGCGGCACCCAGATCGCTGACACCGGCATCTGGGTCGGCGACTACACCGCGCAGCCCGAGAACGGCGGCCTGGGTGTCTTCGCCCACGAGTACGGCCACGACCTGGGCCTGCCGGACCTCTACGACACCACCAACACCGCCGAGAACTCGGTCGGTTTCTGGTCCCTGATGTCGGCCGGTTCCTGGCTCGGCACCGGCAAGGACTCGATCGGTGACCTGCCCGGCGACATGACCGCCTGGGACAAGCTCCAGCTGGGCTGGCTCGACTACGCCGAGGCCAAGGCCTCGACGAAGTCCACCCACAAGCTGGGTGTGTCCGAGTACAACACCAAGAACAAGCAGGCGCTCGTCGTCACGCTGCCCGAGAAGCCCGTCACCACCGCCGTCACCAAGCCGGCGGAGGGCTCCAAGCAGTGGTGGAGCGACATGGGCGACAACCTGAACAACACCCTGACCCGCTCGGTCGACCTCACCGGCAAGTCCAAGGCTTCCCTGGACCTTTCGGGCTGGTGGGACATCGAGAAGGACTACGACTACCTCTACACCGAGGTGTCGGACAACGGCGGCACCAGCTGGACCGCGATCGACGGCACGGCCGACGGCAAGGCGATCCCGCGCGACGCCAGTGACAAGCCGGCCCTGACCGACGTCTCCGGCCAGTACCAGAAGCTCTCCTTCCCGCTGGACGCCTACGCGGGCAAGAAGATCGACGTCCGCTTCCGCTACGCCACCGACGGCGGCGCGGGCGGCATCGGCTTCGCCGCGGACACCATCTCGGTGACCGCCGACGGTGCCGCGCTCTTCACGGACAACGCCGAGGGCGACGACAACGGCTGGACCGCCAAGGGCTTCTCCCGCGTCGGCGAGTCGTTCACCAAGGACTACCCGCAGTACTACATCGCGGAGAACCGTCAGTACGTCAGCTACGACAAGACCCTCAAGGTCGGCCCGTACAACTTCGGCTTCTCCGGCACCCGTCCGGACTGGGTCGAGCACTTCCCGTACCAGAACGGTCTGCTCGTCTGGCTCTGGGACAAGTCCCAGAAGGACAACAACGTGTCGCAGCACCCGGGCCAGGGCCTGATCCTGCCGGTCGACTCGCACGCCAAGCCCCTGAAGTGGGCCGACGGCACGGTCATGCGCAACAGGATCCAGCCGTTCGACTCGCCTTTCAGCTGGTACCCGACCGACGCCTTCACGCTCCACAACGCGGACGCGCCGGTCCGGGTGAAGTCGCAGAGCGGCGTCCCGGCCTTCGACGACCACAAGGGCACCTACTGGTACAAGGAGAACCCGACCGGAAGTGTTCAGGTTCCTGACACGAACACCCGGATCTCGATCGTCAAGGAGCCCCGCAGCGGCCAGACGATCACCGTCAAGGTCGGTCCTTCGCACAAGTAGTTCCGCATAACCCCAGGTCAGAGCATGATCGGCCGTCGCCCTCTAGCGGGCGGCGGCCGATCGTGTTTAGGTGCGTCTTGTTCAGATGCTTATTGACACGACGTCTCACGGGGGAGCGCGGAGCATGGCAGGCGGAGGGTTCTGCAAGTTGCCGAACGGCAGTGTGGTGGTGGCGATCACCCTGGCCAGTCCGGCCGACGGAGCGGGTTCGGGCACCCCGGTCCGGGTCCTGGTGCACGCGGCCAATCGGGCCCGCGCCCTGACCCGGCTGCGCAACGTCGGCCTGCGCGCGGTCTACCTCCGCGGCAACGCCGAGCCGCCCACCCCCGACGAGATCACCGCCGTGCTGCACCACCCCGACGGCCTGCTCTGGCGCGCGAGGCCGGAGCGGGCACAGGAGCTCTGGCATCCGATCCGGGCCCTGCTCCACCCGGCCCGCCCGGCCATACCCGTCCGGCGGCCGGCCTGACACGGGTCCCCCCGCCCGCCCCACCCGTCCGGCCCACCGGGCCGGACACGGCGTACGGGAGGGCCTCAGACCACCGGCTTGCCGGACAGCTTCACGCCCGCCCTGCGGAGCTCCTCCAGCGCCCGATCCGTGGTCGTCTCGGCGACCCCCGCGGTCAGGTCGAGCAGCACATGCGTGGTGAAGCCCGCCCGGACCGCGTCCAGCGCCGTCGCCCGCACACAGTGGTCGGTCGCGATGCCGACCACGTCCACCTCGCTGATCCGGCGCTCCCGCAGCCAGTCGGCCAGCCCCACGCCGTTCTCGTCGATGCCCTCGAAGCCGCTGTACGCCGCCGCGTAGTCGCCCTTGTCGAACACCGCGTCGATCGCCCCCGAGGCGACCGCGGGGGCGAAATTCGGGTGGAAGCCGACGCCCTCCGTGCCGGCCACGCAGTGCGGGGGCCAGGAGTCCTCGAAGTCCGGGCGGTCGGAGAAGTGGCTGCCCGGGTCGATGTGGTGGTCGCGGGTGGCCACCACGTGGTCGTACCCGGCCTGGGCCTCGCCGATCAGGTCGGTGACGGCGGCGGCGACATCGGCGCCGCCCGCCACGGCGAGGCTGCCGCCCTCGCAGAAGTCGTTCTGAACATCGACGACGATCAAGGCGCGGTGCATGACGGGTGTCCTTCGGTGGGGGACGGTCGGCGGTCGTGGAGGTGGGTTCGAGCTTCGCGTGGGGGTGGGTTCAAACCTCGTGGGGGGTGGATTCGAGCCTTGTGGGCCCGTTGCGGGGCCCATTCGAGCCTAGAGACTCCGGACCCGGATAGGGAGGGGACGGAGCGGAGCCCTTGCGGCGTCCGGGGCCGCGGGGGTGACCGGGCGTGCCGGTCACCGCACCGCACGGCCCCCGTCACATGTACTCGGTGGGAATCACCGGCTCTCCGCGCGACAGCTGCACCGCCGACATCGGCAGCCCCGCCCGTGCCGCGATGTGCCGCTCGCGCGCCGCGTCCAGCGGCTCGCGGGCGATCACCTCGCCGCCCCTGACCAGCTCGACCAGCAGCTGCCGGTCGGCCAGCTCCGGCGGTACGGCGCCGGTGCCGATCACCTCGGCCTCGGCGACCCCGTGCTCGTCCAGCCGGCGCGCGGCCCACTTGCGACCGCCGACCGACGACTTCGCGCCGAGCGACTTCTTGGCCACCGGGCGCAGCGGCTCCGCGGGATCGGCGGACCCGGCACGCGCGACGAGCTTGTAGACCATCGAGCAGGTGGGCTGCCCGCTGCCGGTCACCAGCTGCGTGCCCACCCCGTACGCGTCGACCGGCGCCGCGGCCAGCGAGGCGATGGCGTACTCGTCCAGGTCCGAGGTCACCACGATCTTCGTCCTGGTGGCGCCCAGCTCGTCCAGCTGCTGCCGCACCCGGTGCGCCACCAGCAGCAGGTCCCCGGAGTCGATCCTTACCGCGCCCAGCTCGGCCCCGGCGACCTCGACCGCCGTACGGACCGCCTCGGTGACGTCGTACGTGTCGACCAGCAGGGTCGTGCCCCGGCCGAGCGAGTCGACCTGGGCCCGGAACGCGTCGCGCTCGGTGTCGTGGAGCAGCGTGAAGGCGTGGGCGCTGGTCCCGACGGTCGGGATGTTGTAGCGGAAGCCCGCCGCCAGGTCGGACGTGGTGCTGAAGCCGCCGATGTACGCGGCGCGCGCGGAGGCCACCGCCGACAGTTCATGGGTGCGTCGTGCACCCATCTCGATCAGGCCGCGCCCGCCGGCCGCGGCGGACATCCGCGACGCCGCGGCGGCGATCGCCGAGTCGTGGTTGAGGATCGACAGGATCACCGTCTCCAGCAGCACGCACTCGGCGAAGGAGCCCTCGACCCGCAGGATCGGGGAGCCGGGGAAGTACACCTCGCCCTCCGGGTAGCCCCAGATGTCGCCGCTGAAGCGGTAATCGGCCAGCCAGGCGAGGGTCGGCGCGTCCACGACGTTCTGTTCGCGCAGGAAGGTGAGCATCTCGTCGTCGAAGTGGAAGTTCTCCACCGCGTCCAGAACCCGCCCGATGCCCGCGACGACGCCGTAGCGCCGCCCCTCGGGCAGCCGGCGCGTGAACGCCTCGAAGACCGAGCGCCGATCGGCCGTGCCGGCCTTCAGCGCGGCCTGCACCATCGTGAGCTCGTACTGGTCGGTGAAGAGCGCGGTCGACGGCACACCGACCCGTCGCCCAAGGTCCGCAGAGTTCATGTTCCGGATGCTACCCCTATTTCGTCAGAGTGACGAGATCTCGGGTCGTTTGTGCGATGCACCCTCCCGAGTGGCAGCATGGGGTGGGTGAGCGTCGCACCCACAGAGATCACGCGTCCCGAATCGGCCGAGGAGAGTGTCGTCGTCCCCGAGCCGGACGTCCCCTGGGTGACGCTGGTCCACAACGACCCGGTCAATCTCATGAGCTACGTGACCTATGTCTTCCAGGCCTACTTCGGCTACCCCAAGGACAAGGCGCACAAGCTGATGCTGGACGTCCACCAGAAGGGGCGCGCGGTCGTCTCCAGCGGCAGCCGCGAGGAGATGGAACGCGACGTCCAGGCCATGCACGGCTACGGACTGTGGGCCACCCTCACGCAGGACCGCAACTAGACCGGACCGCCTCCCGGACCCCGCCCGAATCCTGCCCCGCCCGACCCACCATCGGAGAAAACCCATGGCCGGCCACTTCGAGGCCACCCCCGGCGGCGGCGCGGCCGTCGCGCTCGACGAGGTGGAGATCGCGATCCTGCGCTCCCTCACCGTCCAGCTGCTGGAACTGATCGGTCCCGGCGACGAACCCGCCGAGGACGCGGACCCGCTCGCCGCCCTCTTCGCGCAGGGGCCCAGCGAACCCCCCGCCGACCCCGCCCTGGCCCGCCTCTTCCCCGAGGCGTACGGCGACCAGGACAGCGAACTGCGCGCCGCCTCCGCCGAGTTCCGCCGCTTCACCGAGAACGATCTGCGCGCCCGCAAGCGCACCGACGCCCTCGCCCTCGTACGCACCCTGGACTCGCTCACGGTCGCCGGGGACGACTCCGCCGTGCTCGAACTCACCGGCGACGAATGCCGCAACTGGCTCGGCGCCCTCAACGACCTCCGGATCACCATCGGCACCCGCCTGGAGGTCTCCGACGAGGACGAGGGCGAGGCGGGCTCGCTCTACCGGCTCCCGGACAGCGACCCGCGCAAGCCGATGGTCATGGCCTATCTCTGGCTCGGTGCGCTCCAGGAGACGCTCGTGGAAACGCTGATGCCGTAAGGCGGCATCGAGTGTTCGCTCAACGGATGCTCAAATCCGAATAACGATCCCGTCACCTGAATGGTCGCCTTTGCTGCGGCAGGAAACCCTTGTCCGCTTTTTACTGTGGTGTACGCCACATAACGTCCGGTGGGTCGCCCGAGTGGCCGTGATAAATCTTCACGACCACTCGGGGACGCCACCCCTGTTCCCGAGGGCGCCACGAGCCGGCCACCACCGGCGGCACTCCATCCATATCCGGGGGGATCAGGAACTGATCCGCAGCCTCAACGGTGCGGATCGGCGTGGAGAAAGGCGCGGCACATGAAATCGACGCAGGTCGACGACAAAGGAAACAGCGGCGGGCAGGCCGTAGAGGTCGCGGACGCCGGCCCGGCCGGCGAGGGATACCAGCGGGCACTCGGCGCCCGTCAGATCCAGATGATCGCCATCGGCGGAGCCATAGGCACCGGACTCTTCCTCGGCGCGGGAAAGGCGATCGCCAAGGCCGGACCCAGCCTCATCCTGGCCTATGCCGTCGCGGGCCTGGTGATCTTCTTCATCATGCGTGCCCTGGGCGAACTCCTCATGTACCGGCCGGTCTCGGGCTCCTTCTCCGAGTACGCCCGCGAATTCATCGGCCCCTTCGCAGGCTTCGTCACCGGCTGGACCTACTGGCTGTTCTGGGTCGTCACCGGAATCACCGAAGTCACCGCCGCGGCCCAGTACATGACGTTCTGGTTCGAAATTCCACAATGGGTTTCCGCACTGATCTTCACGATCATTCTGTACGGGGTGAACCTGATCTCGGTGAAACTCTTCGGTGAACTCGAGTTCTGGTTCTCGATGGTCAAGGTCACCGCCATCGTCGGCATGATCCTCATCTGCGCCGGAATTCTCACCCTCGGCTTCTCCGACGCCGGGGACACCGCGTCCGTCACCCACCTCTGGTCCGACGGCGGATTCTTCCCGCACGGCATCAAGGGCACCCTGATGACGCTGCAGATCGTGATGTTCGCCTTCCTCGCCGTCGAACTCGTCGGCGTCACCGCGGGCGAGTCCAAGGACCCCAGGACCGTCCTGCCCAAGGCCATCAACACCGTGCCGTGGCGCATCGCCGTCTTCTACGTCGGCGCCCTGATCATGATCCTCTCCGTGGTCCCCTGGACCGAGTTCTCGCCGGGCATCTCCCCGTTCGTCGAAGCCTTCGACAAGATGGGCCTCGGCCTCGGCGCGGGCATCGTCAACTTCGTCGTCCTGACCGCCGCGCTCTCCTCCTGCAACTCCGGCATGTACTCCACCGGCCGCATGCTGCGCGACCTCGCCCTCAACGGACAGGGCCCCAAGTTCTTCACCCGGCTCACCAGGAGCGGCACCCCGCTCGTCGGCACCACCTTCTCCGCCGCCCTGATGCTCCTCGGCGTCTGGATCAACTACCAGTGGCCCGGTGACGCCTTCACCTACGTCGTCTCCTTCGCCACCATCTCCGGCATGTGGGCCTGGATCATGATCCTGATCAGCCAGATCCGCTACTGGTTCCTCGCCCGCCGCGGTGTGCTCCCGCAGTCCGCCTTCCGGGCCCCCGGCGCCCCGTACACCAGCGTCTTCGCACTGTTCTTCATCGCCATGGTCATCGTGATGATGGGCATCGACGAGGACACCAGGATCTCGCTGTACTGCGCCCCGCTCTGGGCCGCGCTCCTCGGCATCTCGTACGTGGTCCTCAAGGCCCGCAACCCCGAGAACAAGGCCTTCGCGAAGAACTGAACCCTCTCCACCACCCGGCCGCCCCGACGGCCGCCGTGTCCACCATGCGGCCCCTCCCGTATCGCACTTCGGTACGGGAGGGGCCGCATGCCTATCCTGGCGAAATGCTGACCATCACCAAGGCGCTCCACGACCAGATCGTCGCGCACTCCCGCGCCGACCACCCCGATGAGGCGTGCGGCGTGGTCGCGGGCCCGGCCGGGACCGGCCGCCCCGAGCGGTTCATCCCGATGCTCAACGCCGCCCGCTCGCCCACCTTCTACGAGTTCGACTCGGCCGACCTCCTCAAGCTCTACCGCGAGATGGACGACCGCGACGAGGAGCCGGTGATCGTCTACCACTCCCACACCGCGACCGAGGCCTACCCCTCCCGCACCGACGTCACCTACGCCAACGAACCCGGCGCCCACTACGTCCTCGTCTCCACCGCGGACACCGACGACGCTGGCCCCTTCCAGTTCCGCTCGTACCGCATCGTGGACGGCGAGATCACCGAGGAGGACGTCGAGGTCGTCGAGGCGTACGAACCCGCCTGACCCCTGGCTGGTGGCCGGACGGGACCGCGCCCACCACGGTCCCGTCCACCTGTCGAACACCGAGCATCCACCAGGTGAGATCACACTCGGGATTACGGACCGGGAATCGATACGATGAGCCCATGGTTCTCCATGACGTGAGCGAAAAGACGCCGGGCATGCTGCTCGTCGCGCGGCTGCACGTCGACCTGTGCAGGCTCTCCAGCGCGATCTGTACGAGCCGCCCGCCCGCCGGCCGCAAGGCCTGAGCCGGGCCCGCGGCCCGAGCAGCACACGTAGCACCCCACATACGCACCAACCCCCGCGCGGGGGCCCAGCCGCGCGCCCCACGCCACTTCTCCGCTTCTCCGCTTCCGACAGGAGCCCACGCCATGGCCATCGAGGTCCGCATCCCGACCATCCTCCGCACCTACACCGACGGCGCCAAGGCCGTCGAGGGCAACGGAGCGACCCTCGCCGACCTCCTCACGGACCTGGAGAGCCGCCACAACGGCATCCGCGAGCGCATCGTCGACGGCGACCAGCTCCGCCGCTTCGTGAACGTCTACCTCAACGACGAGGACGTCCGCTTCCTCGACGGCATCTCCACCGAGCTCAGCGACGGCGACAACGTCACCATCCTCCCGGCCGTCGCCGGCGGCATGAACTGATGCGGTACGACAGCCCGCTCGCCGCGGTGGGCAACACCCCGCTCGTCCGCCTGCCGCGGCTGTCACCCTCCGACGAAGTCCGCATCTGGGCCAAGCTGGAGGACCGCAACCCCACCGGCTCGATCAAGGACCGCCCCGCGCTCCACATGGTCGAACAGGCGGAGAAGGACGGCCGGTTGACCCCCGGCTGCACCATCCTGGAACCCACCAGCGGCAACACCGGCATCTCGCTCGCCATGGCGGCCAAGCTCAAGGGCTACCGCATCGTGTGCGTCATGCCCGAGAACACCTCCCAGGAGCGACGCGACCTGCTCGCCATGTGGGGCGCCGAGATCATCTCCTCCCCGGCGGCGGGCGGCTCCAACACCGCGGTCCGCGTCGCCAAGGAACTGGCCGCCGAGCACCCCGACTGGGTCATGCTCTACCAGTACGGGAACCCGGACAACGCGGGCGCCCACTACGCCACCACCGGCCCGGAGATCCTCACCGACCTCCCGTCCATCACCCACTTCGTGGCCGGCCTCGGCACCACGGGGACCCTCATGGGCGTCGGCCGCTACCTGCGCGAACACAAGCCGGACGTCAAGATCGTCGCCGCCGAGCCGCGCTACGACGACCTCGTCTACGGACTCCGCAACCTCGACGAGGGCTTCGTCCCCGAGCTCTACGACGCCTCGGTCCTCACCACCCGCTTCTCCGTCGGCTCGGCGGACGCGGTCACCCGCACCCGCGAACTCCTCCAGCAGGAGGGCATCTTCGCGGGCGTCTCCACCGGCGCCGCACTCCACGCGGCGATCGGCGTCGGAAACAAGGCCGTCAAGGCGGGGGAACCGGCCGACATCGTCTTCGTCGTCGCGGACGGCGGCTGGAAATACCTGTCGACCGGCGTCTACACGGCCCCGACGACCGAAGCGGCCATCGAGACACTGCACGGCCAGCTCTGGGCCTGAGAGCCGGCCCGCAACCCCTGGCGGGGCGCACCCGCCAGGGAGCCGTAACCCCTGGCGAGGTGCGCCCACCAGAGATCAGTAACCCCTTGCGGGGCGCACCTCAGCTCAGCCCCCGCACCCGCTCCCACACCCCCGCGTCCACGACGCCCACCCGCCGCCGGAACCCGCGCACGGCCACCTCCCGCAGCTCGTCCGTCTCCAGGAAGCTCGCCCGGTCCCGCGCATCCCCCACCGTCCCCGCAGGCAGCGCGATCACCCCGGGCCGTTCCGCATGATGCTTGCTGGTGATCTTCGCGACGAGCGCCGAGTCGCCCCGCACCGACAGCACCAGGCACGGCCGGTCCTTCGCCCCGGGCCCGTCCTCGTACGGCACCTCCGCCCACCAGATCTCACCCGGCCGCGGCCCGCGCTCCGGCCCCGGCTCACGTCCGGGCCCCGCCGGCGGCCGCGTCCGGCCACCCGGACGCCCACCGGAGCGCGGCCCCGCCGCCCCCGCCGACCTGCGGGAACCTCTACGGGGCCGACTCCCGCCCCGCCCCCGCCCATCGGCGACCGCCGCGACCAGCGCGAGCAGCACGACAAGAGCGAGCGCGATCCACCACCAGGACATGTCCATGTTCCCGACCGTACCGGCGTCACCACCGCTTCCATCGAACCGGTGACAGAGCAGGTGAGTTCCCCCACAACGGACGGCCGTGGAGGAGCGACCGGCTGTTTCGCGCCTTACGCTCGACGAACCGCTCAACAGACCGCACGAACCCTCCCCGTTCCCACGTCTCGGAGGTTCACGCTCCATGAAGCTCACCGTCGTCGGCTGCTCCGGCTCGTTCCCGTCCGCGGGATCAGCGTGTTCGAGCTACCTCGTAGAGGCCGACGGCTTCAGGCTGCTCCTCGACATGGGCAACGGCGCCCTCGGCGAGCTGCAGCGCCATGTCGGTCTCTACGACCTCGACGCCATTTTCCTCAGTCACCTCCATGCCGATCACTGCATCGACATGTGCGCGTACTTCGTCGTCCGCTACTACCGGCACGACGGCGGACGCCCCGCCCACCTCCCGGTCTACGGGCCCGAGGGCACCGAGCAGCGGCTGACCACCGCACACGCCGACACCCCGTCCGAGCACGCGATGAGCGAGGTCTTCGACTTCCACACGCTGAAGCCGGGATCGTTCGAGATCGGCCCCTTCTCGGTCCGCACGGAGAAGCTCTGCCACCCCGTCGACACCTTCGGGATCCGTATCGAGCACGGCGGCCGCTCGCTGGCGTACTCCGGCGACACCGGGACCTGCGAGGCCCTGGACGAACTCGCCGAGGGCGTCGACCTGTTCCTGTGCGAAGCATCGTTCATCCACGGCAAGGAGGACATCCCGGACCTCCATCTCAACGGCCGCGAGGCGGGCGAGATCGCAGCCCGCGCCGGCGTGGGGCGCCTCGTCCTGACCCACATCCCGCCGTGGACCGACGCCGACCGAAACCTGGCCGACGCCCGCGTGGTTTTCGACGGACCGGCGGAGGTCGCGGTGCCGGGGGCGGTGTACGAGATCTGAGAGCCGCCCCGTCGGGTTCCCGCCGCGGACACGCCGAAGCCCTCACCTCCCGCCGGGGAGGTGAGGGCTTCGGCGTACGGCGGGCGAGGATTACTTCGCCTCGGCCTTGAGAAGCTCGGCGAGCTCCTCGTCCGACTCACGGCCCGGAGTCGGCAGGTTGAACCTGGTGATCGCGAAGCGGAAGACCACGTAGTAGACCACCGCGAAGCAGAGACCGACCAGTACCAGCAGCCACGGCTTGCTCGCGATGCCGAGGTTGAGGAAGAAGTCGACCGCACCCGCCGAGAAGCCGAAGCCGTCCTTCATACCGAGACCCCAGGTGAGGGCCATGGAGACACCGGTGAGCACCGCGTGGATCGCGTACAGCACCGGGGCGATGAACATGAAGGTGAACTCGATCGGCTCGGTGACACCGGTCACGAAAGCGGTGAGCGCGAGCGAGAACATCATGCCGCCGACGACCTTGCGGCGCTCCGGGCGGGCGCAGTGCACGATGGCGAGGCACGCGGCCGGGAGGGCGAACATCATGATCGGGAAGAAGCCGGTCATGAACTGTCCGGCCGTCGGGTCACCGGCCAGGAAGCGGTTGATGTCACCGCTCTTGCCCTCGAACTCACCGGCCTGGAACCACGGGAACGAGTTCAGCAGGTGGTGCATTCCGACCGGGATCAGCGCACGGTTGGCGACACCGAAGATGCCCGCGCCGACCGCACCGGAACCGACCAGCCACTCGCCGAAGTTGTGCAGCCCGGTACCGAGGACCGGCCAGATGTAACCGAAGACGATGCCGATGACCAGACCCGCGAAGGCGGAGAGGATCGGGACCAGGCGGCGGCCACCGAAGAAGCCGGCCCAGGCGGGCAGCTTCGTCCGGTAGAACTTCTGGTAGAGCAACGCGACCACGATGCCCATCACCACACCGCCGAGGACCTTGGCGTCCACGGGGGCGTCCGTCATGACTATCTTGCCGTCGACCACCTTCGCGACCTGCGGAAGGTTGCTGTCGGTGAAGGTGGCGAGCACCTTCTGGAAGACCAGGTAGCCGGTGACGGCCGCGAGCGCGGTCGAACCGTCCGACTTCTTGGCGAAGCCGATCGCGATGCCGACGGCGAACAGCAGCGCCATGTTGTCGAGGATCGCGTTGCCGCCCGCGGCCATGAAGCTCGCGATCTTGGTGACGAAGTCCGGGAACGAGGCCCTGCCGAGCATGTCGTCGTTGCCGAGACGCACCAGCAGCGCGGCGGCGGGCAGCACCGCGACCGGCAGCATGAGGCTGCGGCCGATGCGCTGCATGACCGACATCACGCCGGCACCCTTTTTCTTGCTGACCGCGGGTGCGGTGTCTGCCGTGGACATCAACTTCCTCCATGGGGCAAGGCGCCGCCCAGGTCGTTTGAGGGGGGAGGCGACGACTCGAGAAACGCGGCAGAGCGCCACGTGGTCTGGACCACTCAGTGGTGTAGACCAGTTTTAGCACGGTGAGCGTTAGATAAGGAACCTGCAAATTCCGACTACTTCGCATGAGCGATCATCCACGCTCGGTGACACGACGAAGACCCCCGGATCACATGGGTCCGAGGGCCTTCGGGGCCTGCTCCGGTCGGGCCCGAAGCCCGCCCGATCTGCTATTTCGTGAGGTTCCTCTCGATCTCCTCCTCCACCTCGTCGGGCTCGCGCCCCGGCGTCTGGAGGTTGAACCTGGTGATCGCGAACCGGAAGATCACGTAATACACGGCGGCAAAGGCCAGCCCGATCGGAATGATCAGCCATGGTTTCGTCGCCAGACTCCAGTTGATGACGTAGTCGATCAGACCCGCCGAGAAACTGAAGCCGTCCTTCGCCCCGAGCGCCCACGTCACCGCCATCGAGACACCGGTGAGCGCCGCGTGGATCCCGTACAGCAACGGTGCGACGAAGAGGAACGAATACTCGATCGGCTCGGTGATGCCCGTCACGAACGACGTCAGGCCGACCGAGAGCATCATGCCGCCCACCGCCTTCCGGCGATGCGGCTTGGCGCAGTGGTAGATCGCCAGCGCCGCCGCGGGCAGGGCGAACATCATGATCGGGAAGAAGCCCGAGGTGAACTGTCCGGCCGTCGGGTCACCCGCCAGGAACCGGTTGATGTCACCGTGCACGACCGTGCCGTCCGGCTTGGTGAAGTCGCCGAACTGGAACCAGACGAAGGTGTTCAGGAACTGGTGCAGGCCGATGACCAGCAACGCACGGTTGGCGAGACCGAAGATGCCGGAACCCACCCAGTCCAGATCCACCAGCCACTTGGAGAAACTGGTCAGACCGTCACCGACCGGCTGCCACAGCCAGGCGCACAGCCCCGCGAAGAGCAGGCCGACGAACGCCATGATGATCGGCACCAGCCGGCGGCCGTTGAAGAAACCCAGCCAGTCCACCAGCTTGACCCGGTGATACCGCTGCCAGAACCAGGCGGACAGCAGACCCATCACGATGCCGCCGAACACCCCGGGGTTCTGGTACTCGGCCGCCGTGACCTTGGCATCGCCGGTCACACAGGTGCCGAACCAGGTACCGCCCGAGGTGAACGTCGAACCTGCGGCGCAGTCCACCGGGAAGGCGTGCAGCACCGCGTAGTAGACGAGGAAACCCGCCACCGCGGCGAGCGCGGTCGAACCGTCCGACTTCTTCGCCATGCCGATGGCGACACCGACGCAGAACAGCAGCGGAAGACCGAGCCCCGAGTCGAGCAACGCACCGCCCGCCGCCGCGAACACCTTGGCGATGCTGTTCCAGCCCAGGCCCTCGTCACCGAATACGTCCGGCTGGCCCAACCGGTTCAGAATGCCGGCCGCCGGCAGCACGGCGATCGGCAGCTGGAGGCTGCGGCCCATCTTCTGGAGCCCCTGGAAGAAGCCGTTCCACCACGTCTTCCGTGGCACTGCGGCGCTGCTCGAACTCATCGGCATCCTCCCGGAACAAGGCACGCACGGCCGTCGTTTGCAGACTGGTGTAGACCAGTTGAGGTACGGTGCGTAACCCGCCTGGAAGACAGGGCACCGGTGATCGTCATCATTGGGGACGGTCCAGCCACCCGCTCGCGAAGCTGGGCCAAACGTGCGTTACGGTGACGAAACGGACCCAGGGTGGGCCGTCGCACGCATGTGAACAACCAGGGAGAAGGCCATGGCCAGCAAGGCTGAGAAGATCGTCGCCGGGCTCGGCGGTATCGAGAACATCGACGAGATCGAAGGCTGCATCACCCGCCTCCGCACCGAGGTCCACGACCCGAGCAAGGTCGACGAAGCCGCGCTCAAGGCCGCCGGAGCCCACGGCGTCGTCAAGATGGGCACCGCGATCCAGGTCGTCATCGGCACCGACGCCGACCCCATCGCCGCCGACATCGAAGACATGATGTGACCGGCCGCCCGAACCCCCGCTGAGCCGGCCGCTCAGCAACGAACAGGCCCCGCCCCCCGGACGGGGCCTGTGACGCACCCGGACGGGACCGGCGACGCACCGGGGCGAGGCCTGAGACGCCCTCGAACGGCCGTCGACCGGGGCCACCCGCACCCGAACGGACGCCACCCCCGCACCCGATAAAGTCGACGCCATGTCTCGTATCGACGGCCGCACCCCCGAACAGCTCCGCCCCGTCACCATCGAACGCGGATGGAGCAAGCACGCCGAAGGCTCCGTACTCATCTCCTTCGGCGACACCAAGGTCTTCTGCACCGCCTCCGTCACCGAAGGCGTCCCGCGCTGGCGCAAGGGCAGCGGCGAAGGCTGGGTCACCGCCGAATACTCCATGCTGCCCCGCTCCACCAACACCCGCGGCGACCGCGAATCCGTACGCGGCAAGATCGGCGGCCGCACCCACGAGATCAGCCGCCTCATCGGCCGCTCCCTGCGCGCCGTCATCGACTACAAGGCCCTCGGCGAGAACACCATCGTCCTCGACTGCGACGTCCTCCAGGCCGACGGCGGCACCCGCACCGCCGCCATCACCGGCGCCTACGTCGCCCTCGCCGACGCCATCACCTGGGCCCAGCACAAGAAGATCGTCAAGCACGGCCGCAAGCCGCTCACCGACACCGTCTCCGCCATCAGCGTCGGCATCGTCGACGGCACCCCCCTCCTCGACCTCTGCTACGAGGAGGACGTCCGCGCCGAGACCGACATGAACGTCGTCTGCACCGGCGACGGCCGCTTCGTCGAGGTCCAGGGCACCGCCGAAGCCACCCCCTTCGACCGCAAGGAACTCGGCGCCCTCCTCGACCTCGCCACCGCGGGCTGTGTCGACCTCACCGTCTTCCAGAACGACGCCCTCGCCCGCACCCTGGGCGAGTAAAGAAGCAACCAAGCACACACCACAACGCGTCGTTACGAACACGGGCGCATGGGTCGAACCGTGCGCCCGTCCGCGTATCCGCACCCGGGGAGGAACCGCACCATGGCCAAGGCCGCCCGCCACCGCCGCATCACCGTCGCGCTGACCCTGACCGCCCTCGCCCTCACCGCCGCGTCCGGCTGCGGCGCCGTCGACAAGGCACTGGACTGCGTCCGCGCCGCTGACGCCATCGCCACCAGCGTCGACAACCTCCAACAGGCCGTCTCCAACGCCACCAGCGACCCCACCCAGGCCTCCGAGGCCCTCGACGAGATCGAGAAGTCACTCGGCGAACTCGGCGACAAGACCGACAACGCCGACCTCGGCAAGGCCGTCGACGACCTCCAGGCAGGCATCGGCAACGTCCGCGACTCCATCGACAAGGGCGACGCCACCCCCGACATCTCCCCGGTCACCGACGCGGCCACGGAGATCGGCAAGGTCTGCACCCCCTGACCACCCCCGATACTGGGTGACATGACCCGCCTCATCCTCGCCACCCGCAACGCCGGGAAGATCACCGAACTCCACGCGATCCTCGCCGACGCCGGCCTCACCCATGAGCTCGTCGGCGCGGACGCGTACCCCCACATCCCCGACGTCAAGGAGACCGGCGTCACCTTCGCCGAGAACGCCCTGCTCAAGGCCCACGCCCTGGCCAAGGCCACCGGCCACCCGGCCATCGCCGACGACTCCGGCCTCTGCGTGGACGTCCTCGGCGGCGCCCCCGGCATCTTCTCCGCCCGCTGGGCCGGCACCCACGGCGACGACAAGGCCAACCTGGACCTGCTCCTGGCCCAGCTCTCCGACATCGACGAGGCCCACCGCGGCGCCCACTTCGCCTGCGCGGCCGCCCTCGCCCTCCCCGACGGCACGGAACGCGTGGTCGAGGGCCGCCTGACGGGCACCCTGCGCCACACCCCGTCCGGCACCAACGGCTTCGGCTACGACCCGGTCCTCCAGCCCGAGGGCGAAACCCGCACCTGCGCGGAACTGACCCCGGCGGAGAAGAACGCGATCAGCCACCGGGGCAAGGCGTTCCGGGCGTTGGTGCCGGTGGTGCGGGAGTTGGTGGGGTGAGATACGCCGACGGGCCGCCCGGTCGCGGGCGGCCCGTCGAGATGTGCGGCCGGTGGGACTCGAACCCACACGGGATTTCTCCCACGGGCACCTAAAACCCGCGCGTGCTACCTAATTTCGCCACGGCCGCATGGCTGCCATGCTACCGGTCGGCGGCCATTTGCCTACCCCGGCCGCCTCGGCACCAGGTGTCTGTCGTTGCATGGCAATTGGGGCAGAGAAGCCGGAGGTTCTCGATACGGTTGTCCCGCCAGTTGCCGTCGACGTGGTCGACTTCCAGAGGGAGCGGGCATCCCCGCCAGATGCTTTCGGTATCGCACATGGCGCACCGTCCGGCACGCCCAAGGCCGTCATGGCCCACTTGATCCGGTCGCTCGGAATGCGTCGGGCGTGGGCCGGTGGTTGCTCGACGAGCAGGCCCTCCGGCGTCCGAGGGCGCCAAGGTCTGCCTCCCCGGCGCTCCACCTCGAAGTGCGACGTGTCGATGCCGTACGCCTTGATGCGGCGGCTGATGTGGGTGTGGTGGCCGCCAACCACGTCCAGCCCGAGGTGGCGCAGTACCTCGCACATGTTCGTCGACGCCGAGACCGCCGCCTGGAGGATGTCCCGGGTCCACTTGACCTCCCGCTCGAAGTGGGAAGTGTCCACCCCCAGCCTCTTCATCCGCTCGGACACGTACCGGCGTGTCGAACTCTTCGGATCCACCCCCAGCCGCACCAACGCCTCCGTCAGCGTCCGTGCCCCTCGGGCCGCATCCTCCAGATGCTCCCGGGTGTAAGCGCTCGCCCTCATCGGGTCCCCTCCGTACCCCACACGTTCGCAGCCTCGTACGGATCAACGAGTCGTTTATCGGAGGGTCACGTCCGATAAACGACAAGATGCGGAATGGCCTGCGCCGCTTCGGGCGGGGCTGAAGTGGTGCAGGCCATTCCGGGGGTCGGGCAGGGGTCGGCTCAGATGCCGAGGTCCCTGATGATCTTGGCGACGTGGCCGGTGGCCTTGACGTTGTAGAGGGCGCGTTCGACCTTGCCCTCCTCGTCGACGACGATCGTGGAGCGGATGACGCCCGTCACTGTTTTGCCGTAGAGCTTCTTCTCACCGAAGGCGCCGTACGCCTCAAGGGTCTCCTTGGACGGGTCGCCGACCAGGGTGACCTTGAGGTCCTCCTTCTCGCGGAACTTGGCGAGCTTCTCGGGCTTGTCGGGGGAGACGCCGATGACGTCGTACCCGGCGCCGGTGAGCAGCTCCAGGTTGTCGGTGAAGTCGCAGGCCTGCTTGGTGCAGCCGGGGGTGAGGGCGGCCGGGTAGAAGTAGACGATGACCTTGCGGCCCTTGTGGTCGGCGAGCGAGATCTCGTTGCCGTCGGCGTCGGGCAGGGTGAAGGCGGGGGCGGTGTCGCCGGGCTGGAGTCGCTCGCTCATGGTTCTCCTCGGGTGGCACGTGGGGTGTACGGGACCGAGCGTAATAGGGGTGCCGCCGGGTGCGCGGGCGGTCGAGCTGACAGACTGTCGATGAAGGTTTCGATGAAGGTTTACCGGACGACGACCACGGAGGCGGCGCAGTGTCGGATGCCAGGACCCCTGCGCAGATCGAGGCGGACATCATCAGCAGGCGTGAGCAGCTTGCGGTGGTGCTCGATGAGATCGGGGTGCGGGTGCACCCGGATACGATCATGGGTGACATGAAGGCGAAGGCCGCCGAGGCCGTGGACCGGACGGCGGGGCGGGCGTTCGTCGCGGTGAACCGGGCGGTGTCGGACGTGAGGGCGCAGTTCGTGTCCGAGGACGGGGCCCCGCGTCTGGAGCGGGTGATTCCGGCGGCGTTGCTCGCGGTGGGTGTCGTGGGTCTGGTCGTGGCGTCGAAGCGGCGTCGGAAGAGGTGACGCGCGGTCCGTGCACCCCGGAGGGGCGTGCGGGCGCGGCGGGCAGGTAGGTTGCGGGGCGTGAGCGAGAACACCGACGACAAGCTGCCCATTCGCATGCTGCACGACCGTGTGCTGGTCCGGTCCGATACGCCCGAGGGCGAGCGGCGTTCCGGTGGCGGGATTCTGATTCCGGCGACGGCTGCGGTCGGCCGTCGGCTTGCCTGGGCCGTGGTGGTCGCGGTGGGTCAGAACGTGCGGACGGTGGAGCCTGGTGACCGGGTGCTGTACGACCCCGAGGACCGTGCGGAGGTCGAGGTGCGCGGGGTGGCGTATGTGCTGATGCGTGAGCGGGATCTGCATGCGGTGGCGGCGGATCGGTTCGAGGGGTCGGTGGATTCGACGGGGCTGTATCTGTAGCTCCTGCCACTGCGCCTGCCCCGTGGCCCCTGCCCCTGCCCGATTCGTGGGCGGCGCTTGTCCGTGGCTGTGGGTGATTGGCCTGGTGACCGGTGTCACCAGGCCCTTTGCATGTTCTTTGCTATCGTGGTGTGACCCCGACGAGACGCGCCGTACCGGGCTTCGAAAAGACGACGCACCCGTGTTGTTCGCGTGTTCTGTCTCGTCGGAGGTGTCGTCATGGCGTGGGTTCTGCTTGTTGTCGCCGGTCTGCTGGAAGTGGCCTGGTCGATCGGGATGAAGTACACCGAGGGGTTCACGCGGCTGTGGCCGAGTGTGTTCACGGGCCTCGGGATCGTGGCGAGCATGGTGTTGCTGTCCCATGCGGCCAGGACGCTGCCGATCGGTACGGCGTACGGCGTGTGGGTCGGGATCGGTGCGGCCGGTGCGGCGGTGCTGGGCATGTTGGTGCTGAACGAGCCGGTGACCGCTGCCCGGATCTTCTTCGTCTGTCTGTTGCTGGTCGCTGTTGTGGGGCTGAAGGCGACTTCTGGTCACTGACGGGGGGTGGGTGTGCCCCGGGTGCCGGGGAGGAGTTCGCTGCCTCCTCGGCCGCTGTCGTTCCCGCTCCCGCTCCCGGCTCCTGTGCCGCCGTTGTTCTCGCCGCGTGGGCCGCCGTTGTCGCCGCCGCCGTTCTGCTGGCCGCCGTTGTCCGTGGTGCCGTTGGTCGGGGTGCCGGTGCCGGTGCCGCCGGTGGCGGGTTCGCTGGTTCCGGGGATCGTCGGGCTGCTGGGCGGGGTGGATCCGGGGGTTTCGGGCGCGGTGCTGGAGGTGTTCTCGGAGGGTGTTCCGGTGTCCTGGGGGTTGGTTTCCTCGTCGGTGGGCGGGGCGGGTTCCTCGGCGCCGCTTTCGAGTTCGAGGTCGAAGTCGGTGGCCGTGGTGCCACGCAGGGCGGCTTCGGTGTACTGGGCCCAGGTCTGGGCGGGTGCGCCGCCGCCGTTGATGCGGGCGAGTCCGAGTGCCCCATACAGGGGTTTCTGTACGCCGGTGTCGGGGTCCTGGCCCATGACGGCGATGACGGTGGTGAGGTCGGGGGTGTAGCCGGCGAACCAGGCGGCCTTGTCCTCCTCGGCGGTGCCGGTCTTGCCGGCGGCGGGGCGTCCGGCGGCCTGGGCGGCGGTGCCGGTGCCGCTCTCGACGACGCTCTGGAGGATCGAGGTCGTGGTGTCGGCGGCTTCGCGGCTGACCGCCTGTTCGGTGTGGCCGGTGTCGGGGAGTTCGAGGTCTTCGCCGTCCTTGCTGACCCGGTCGACGAGGACGTATGCGCCGTGCCGGCCGTGGTTGGCGAGGGTGGCGTATGCCTCGGTCATGTCGAGGACGCTGGCGGTGGCGACGCCGAGGGCGTTGGACGGGTAGGCGGTGAGGTCGGGGGTGTTCTCGGGGAGGCCGAGGTCGATGGCGGTCTGCTTGACCTTGCCGGGGCCGACGTCCTCGGCCATCTGGGCGTAGACGGCGTTGACGGACTTGTCGGTGGCGGTGGAGACGGTGATGGGTCCGTAGCTGATGTCGTCCTCGTTGGCGGGGGCGTAGCCGGTGGGTCCGTCGGGGCCTTGGACCATGCGTTTGTTGGTGCCGTCGTAGATGGTGTTGGGGGTGATGCGGCGGCCGTTCTGGGTGGTGGAGCGGTTGGCGACGGCGGAGGTGAAGACGAAGGGTTTGAAGGTGGAGCCGACCTGGTAGTCGCGGCGGGTCGCGTTGTTCACGTACTGCTTGGTGTAGTCGATGCCGCCGTACATGGCGATGACGCGGCCGGTGCGGGGGTCGATGGAGGCGCCGCCGACGCGGACGTTGCGGTCGGCTTCGCGGTCGGGGCTGGTGTGGGAGATGACGTTGTCGTCGACGGCTTTGACGAGGGCGTTCTGTTTTTTCTTTTCCAGGGTGGTGGTGATGCGGTAGCCGCCGGTGGCGAGGGTGTCCTCGTCGATGACTTTGTTGCCGGTGAGGTAGTCCTCGACGGCCTGGACGATGTAGCCGCGTTGTCCGGAGAGTCCGGTGGAGGGCTTGACCTTGCCGGGGACGGGGAATTTCATGGTGGCGCGTTCGGCCGGGCCGAGCCACTTCTCCTTGACCATGCCGTCGAGTACGTAGTTCCAGCGTCCGAGGGCGGCGGCCTTGTTCTGGGGGTGGACGACGATGTCGTAGGCGCTGGGGGCGTTGAGCAGGGAGGCGAGGTAGGCGCCTTCGGCGGTGGTGATCTCGCCGATGTCCTTGGAGTAGTAGGCCTGGGCGGCGGCCTGGATGCCGTAGGCGTTGCGGCCGAAGTAGCTGGTGTTGAGGTAGCCCTCGAAGATCTGGTTCTTGGATTCCTCGCGGTTGAGTTTGACCGCGATGAAGAATTCCTTGGCTTTGCGGACGAGGGTCTGTTCCTGGCCCAGGTAGTAGTTCTTGACGTATTGCTGGGTGATGGTCGAGCCGCCTTGTTTGCCTTTGCCGGTGAGGGTGTTGAAGGCGGCGCGGGCCATGGCTTTGAGGTCGACGGCCCGTTCGGAGTAGAAGTCGCGGTCCTCCGCGGCGAGGACGGCGCGCTGGACGGTGAGTGGGACCTGGGCGAGTTTGATGTTCTCCCGGTTGATCTCGCCGGAGCGGGCGATGACGCTGCCGTCCTTGTAGAGGTAGACGTTGGACTGGGCGGTGGCGGTGGCGTTGGCGGGCGGGATGTCGACGAGGTTGTATCCGGCGATGAAGCCGCCGATCAGGAGCAGGGCGACGACGAGGACGGTGCCGAGGACCATCCGCCAGGTGGGGACGGCGCGGCGCCATCCGGTGCGTTTGGGGCGTTTGGGTCGCTCGGGCTGTCCGGGCCTCTCGGGATCGCCGCCCGGTCCGCCGCCTGGTCCGCCGGATGCTCCGCCGCCCGGTCCGCCGGATGCTCCGGCGGTGCCGTGGGCGGCCGGGTCCCTGGGAGCCCAGCCGCGGGGTTCGCTCTCCCCGCTCGGCTGCTGTGGGTCGTCGCTCATGTCCGTGCAGACTCCTCGGCCGCGGTCAGTTCCCCCATAGTGCCCTTTTCTGTGGAATAAGCGCCGGATCTACCCTGAATCGACCCCGGATCGGCCCCCGAAAAGCGGTCGCGGCGGTCGTCCCCGCTGGACTAGGGTCTTGCGCTTTGGTGTCCAAAGCCGTTGGGCACCCGGCGATGGGGGGTGTGTGCGGTGCGGCTTTACGCGGTGGTGGCGGCGGGACAGTTCCGGCGCTTCGCCACCTACCGGACCGCCACGGCGGCCGGAGTCTTCACCAATACCGTGTTCGGGTTCATCCTCGCGTACACCTATGTGGCGTTGTGGGACGAGCGGCCGCAGCTCGGTGGTTACGACATGTCCCAGGCGCTCAGCTATGTCTGGCTGGGGCAGGCGCTGCTGATGACCTGTTCCATGATGGGCGGCGGTTTCGAGAACGAGCTGATCGAGCGGATCAGGACCGGCGACGTCGCGGTCGATCTCTACCGGCCCGTCGATCTCCAACTGTGGTGGCTGGCGGGCGATCTGGGCCGGGCCGCGTTCCATCTGCTGGGGCGGGGCATCGTGCCGATGCTGGCGGGAGCGCTCGCCTTCGATCTGGCGCTGCCTTCCTCGCCGGGGGTCTGGGTGGCCTTCCTGGTCTCGGTGGGGCTCGGCGTCGTGGTCAGTTTCGCGATCCGCTATCTGGTGGCGCTCTCCGCGTTCTGGCTGCTGGACGGGGCGGGGATGGCGCAGATGTCCTGGCTGGCCGGGATGTTCTTCTCCGGGATGCTGCTTCCGCTGACGCTGTTCCCCGGGGTGCTGGGGGACGTCGCGCGGGCGCTGCCGTGGTCGTCGCTGCTTCAGGTGCCGGCCGATGTGTTCCTGGGCAAGTACCCGGGCTGGGAGCTGGTGGGGGCGTACGCCTTCCAGGCCGGCTGGGCGTTGGCGCTGCTGCTGGTGGGGCGGATGGTGCAGTCGGTGGCGACGCGGAGGGTGGTGGTCCAGGGTGGCTGACACGACCGGTGCGGTGGAGGTGGCCGGGGCGGCGGACGGGCCTGGCGGCAGTCCTGCGGACGGGCCTGGCGGCCGTCCCGCGGACTGGCCCGATGCGGTGTTCGCCGAGCGGTCCCGGTTCGTCGAGGGGGTCAGGGCGTACGGGCTGATCGCGATGATGTGGCTGCGCTCGACGATGGCGTACCGCGCCTCGTTCGCCATGATGGCGTTCGGGAACTTCGCGGCGACCGCCTTCGACTTCGTCTCGATCCTGTTGATGTTCTCGCACGTGGACCGGCTGGGCGGCTACACGCTGCCCGAGATCGCCCTGCTGTACGGGGTGGCGGGCACCGCGTTCGGTCTCGCCGATCTGTTGCTGGGCTCGATGGACCGGCTGGGCGCGCGGGTGCGCGACGGCACGCTGGACACGTTGCTGGTGCGGCCCGTCCCGGTGCTCGCCCAGGTGGCGGCGGACCAGTTCGCGCTGCGCAGGCTGGGGCGGGTGATCCAGGGGTTGCTGGTGCTGGGGTACGCGCTGGTGGCGCTGGACATCGAGTGGACGCCGCTGAAGGTGGCCATGATGCCGATGATGCTGCTGAGCGGGGCGGCGGTCTTCGGGGCGCTGTTCGTGGCGGGGGCGGCGTTCCAGTTCGTCGCGCAGGACGCCTCGCAGGTGCAGAACGCCTTCACGTACGGCGGGAACACACTGCTCCAGTACCCGCCGTCGGTCTTCGCGAAGGACCTGGTGCGCGGGGTGACGTTCGTGGTGCCGCTGGCCTTCGTGAACTGGCTGCCCTCGCTGTATGTGCTGGGCCGGGACTACCCGCTGGATCTGCCGGTCTGGGTGGCGTTCCTGCCCCCGGTGGTGGCGGGTCTGTGCTGGCTGCCGGCCGGTCTGGGCTGGCGATCGGGGCTGCGCGCGTACCGCAGTACAGGAAGTTGAACCACGACTACGAACGGGACAGGGCATCGCACATGGACGCGGAAAACCCCTCCGGCTTCATCGAGCTCGACCAGGTGGAGAAGGTCTTCGACGTGCGTCGCAAGACCGGATTCATGCGCAGTGAACGCCGGCAGGTGCGGGCGGTCGATTCGATCAGTTTCCGCGTCGCGCGCGGCGAGATGGTCGGTTACATCGGTCCGAACGGTGCCGGGAAGTCGACCACGATCAAGATGCTGACCGGCATCCTCACCCCGAGCGGTGGCCGGCTGCGGGTGGCGGGCATCGACCCTTCGCGGGAGCGTACGAGGCTGGCGCACCGGATCGGTGTGGTGTTCGGCCAGCGCACCACGCTGTGGTGGGATCTGCCGCTGCGCGACTCGTACCGGCTGATGCACCGGATGTACCGGATCCCCGACGCGCGGTACCGGGAGAACCTGGACCGCTGCGTCGAACTCCTCGATCTGGGTGAGCTGTTGGACGTTCCGGTGCGGCAGCTGTCGTTGGGGCAGCGGATGCGCGGTGACATCGCGGCGGCGCTGCTGCACGATCCGGAGGTGTTGTATCTGGACGAGCCGACGATCGGTCTGGACGTGGTCTCCAAGTCCAAGGTCCGTGGCTTCCTGCGGGATCTGAACGCCGAACGCGGCACGACGGTGCTGCTCACGACCCATGATCTGACGGACATCGAGCAGCTCTGCAAGCGCGTGATGGTGATCGACCACGGCCGTCTGATGTACGACGGGGCTCTCGCAGGTCTGCACGAGGTGGGCGAGAGCGAGCGGACGCTGGTGGTCGATCTTGAGCGTCAACTGCCGCCGATCCGGCTGGAGTCGGCGCCATCGGTCCGTACGGTGAAGGTGGAGGGGCCGCGGCAGTGGCTGGCCTTCCCGGCCTCGGAGTCGGCCGCTCCGCTGGTCGCCCGGATCGCTGCGGACTATCCGTTGGTCGATCTCTCGGTGCGGGAGCCGGACATCGAGGCGGTGATCGCGAAGATGTATGAGTCGGCCACCGGCATGTAGGGCTGGGACGAGCGCGCGGACGTTCAATAGGCTGGGCGGTATGACAAGTGAGCTTCCGGAAATGCGTGCTTCCGATACCGAGCGTGAGCGTGTCGCCGAGACCCTGCGCGAGGCGGTTGCCGAGGGCCGGCTGGAGATGGCGGAGTTCGAGCAGCGGCTCGAAGCGGCTTACAAGGCCCGTACGCATGGGGAGTTGGAGCCGCTGGTGCGGGATCTTCCGGTGCCGGGTGCGGCGGTGGCTCCGGTGGGGGCGGCGCCGGCGCGGACGGGTTCGCAGAAGCGGTGGGCGGACCGGATCGGGAAGCCCGCCACGTCGAGCGGCGCGTTCGCGATCTGGGGTGGTTTCGGCCGGCGGGGGAACTGGACGGTGGGCCGGAAGTTCACCGCGTTCGCGATGTGGGGCGGTGGTGAGATCGATCTGCGCGAGGCGAACTTCGAGGATCGTGAGGTGGTCATCCGCTGTTTCGCGGTCATGGGCGGTATGCAGGTGACGGTTCCGCCGGAGCTGAACGTGGAGGTCCGGGGCGTCGGCATCATGGGCGGTTTCGGGGAGCGTTCGAGGGACGACGGGGTTCCGTCGCCGGACTCCCCGCGGGTGCGGATCACCGGGCTCGCGCTGTTGGGCGGCGTCGGTGTGGAGCGTAAGCGGAGCAAGGCGGAGAAGCAGCGGCTGAGGGACGCGGAGCTGGAGCGGTTGCGGGACCGGCAGCGGGAGCTGGACGGGGAGCGCGGGAGCGGGCGGGGGCGGCTGGAGAAGGGTCCGTCGGACTGAGCCGGACTGAGAGGGGCCGCGCCCCGGGGCGCACTGTTGGTCTTGGCGCCCGTCAGAGCTGGTCGGACGCGGGCTGCTCGTGCGCCAGCGTCGTCAGGTCCACCATCGAGCCCAGCTGCCGGTAGCCCGCGTCGTTCAGGTGGAGGTGGTCGCCGCTGTCGTAGGCCGGCCGGAGCCGCGTCGGGCGGTAGGGGTCACGGGCCGCCGCGTCGAAGTCGATGACGGAGTCGAAGATCCCGCCCGCCCGGATCAGCGCGTTGACCCGTTCCCGTACGTCGTTGCTCCTGGGCGTCCAGGTGGCGTACCCCTCGTACGGCATCAGCGTCGCCCCGACGACCTGGAGCCCGCGGGCGTGGGCGCGCAGGGTCATGGCGCGCAGGCCGTCCGCGATGCGCTGCGGGTCGGTCTCCTGCGGGGACTGCTGCACGTCGTTGATGCCGAGCGCGATGACGACGCCCTTCACTCCGGCGACGTCCAGCACGTCGCGGTCGAAGCGGGCGCTCGCCCGTACGCCGTGTCCGTCCCGTCCGTCGCGCAGGATGCGGTTGCCCGCGATGCCCGCGTTGGCCACCCCGTACCGGCCGTCCAGCCGGTCGGCGAGCACGTCGGGCCAGCGGTTGTTCGTGTCGAGGGAGGAGCCGGTGCCCGCGGTGAGCGAGTCGCCGATCACGGCGATCGTCCCGGCGGCGGTCCGGGTGTGCACATCGACCGCGGTGAGGTAGCGCCAGCCGTCGGTCCGCCGGGTGCCCCACGCGGTGTCCACGTACGACGTCTGGTGGCCGCGCTCGTGGACGGTGACGGGCCCCCGGGCGGTGGGGGTGCGCAGGGTGACCACGAGGTCGGAGTCGGCGGGGACCGGGACGGTGACGGGGTCGCTGACGATCTGCCCGCCGGCCGCCACGGTCACGGTGCGGGCGCCGCCGAAGGTCACCCGGCGGGTGTTCACGGTGACGCGGTCCATGACCAGCGGGCCGGTGCCGAAGGCGTTGGAGAGGGTGATGCGGGCCGCGTCGCCGCCGATGCTGGTGTGCACGACGTTGCGGATGGTGCGGCGGTTGAGGGCGCTGCTGTTGTAGGAGTCGGCGATCCCGGTGACGGGGGCCGCGGTCCAGGTCGCGGCCCAGAGGCCGGTGGAGTTCGCGGGGGCGGCGGGCGTACGGGCCACGGACCGCGGGTCGGGTACGGCCAGCTGCTCCGGCCGGGTGCCGGAGCCGGAGAACAGCAGGGAACCGGCGAACGCCACGGCGGCGGCGAGCGCGGCGGTGCCCGCCACGAGGGCGATGTGCAGGGCGTACCCGTGGCGCCTGGGCATGGGCGGTGTGTCTCCTCATGATCAATCGGACTGATCCCATGATGGGTCAGGGCCTCGGGAACTCGACGTGCGGCCCGGGAGTAGGTCAGGTAGGGACAATGCGTACGGGACACCGGGGGCGAGGCGTACGCGGACGGGTGGAGCGGATGGAACGGATCGATAGGACCGGAGCCGGAGCCGGGGGAGAGGCTGCGCGGCAGCAGGAGCGTGACGGGGCACGGGCGCCGGGCACGCGGCCCGCCCCCCTCGCCTCGTTCGCGTACACGGCGGCCGACGAGGAGAAACGGCGCGGTGTGCGCCGGATGAAGACCACGGCCACGGGCCTCCTTCTGCTGGTCGCGCTGGTGTACGTGCTCGCCACCTGGGCGAAGAGCGCGGGTGTGGGCGGCTGGCCGGGCTTCGTCGCCGCGGCCGCCGAGGCGGGGATGGTCGGTGCGCTGGCCGACTGGTTCGCCGTCACGGCGCTGTTCAAGCGTCCGCTCGGCCTGCCGATCCCGCACACCGCCATTATCCCCACCAAGAAGGACCAGCTGGGGGCATCGCTGGGTTCCTTCGTCGGCGAGAATTTTCTCTCCGGTGATGTCGTGCGGGGCCGTATCCACGCGCTCGGTGTCGGCCGCCGTGTCGGTGCGTGGCTGGCCGAGCCGGAGCACGCGGACCGGGTCACCGCCGAGTTGTCGACCGCGTTGCGCGGGGCGCTGAAGGTGTTGCGGGATTCGGATGTGCAGGCCGTGGTGGGTGAGGCGATCACCCGGCGGGCCGACGCGGCGGAGATCGGTCCCGGGCTCGGCAAGATGCTGGACAAGATCGTTGCCGACGGCGGTCATCGCAGGGTGGTGGACCTGATCTGCGTACGCGCCCACGACTGGCTGGTGCTGCACGGCGATTCGGTGATGGACGCGGTGCAGGGCGGGGCCCCGGGCTGGACACCGAGGTTCGTCGACAAGCGGGTCGGGGAGCGGGTCTACAAGGAACTGCTGCGGTTCGTCACGGAGATGCGGGACATGCCGGGCCATCCGGCGCGCGCCTCGATCGACACGTTCCTGACGGACTTCGCGGCGGACCTCCAGACGGACTCGGACACCCGGGCCCGGGTGGAGCGGCTGAAGTCGGAGATCCTGGGACGCGGTGAGGTCCAGGACGTCATCGCCTCGGCCTGGTCGTCCGTGCGCACGATGATCATCGCGGCGGCGGAGGACGAGCAGAGCGAGCTGCGGTTGCGGGCGCGGGCCTCACTGATGGCGCTGGGGGCGCGGCTGGCGACGGACGACCGGCTGCAGGCGAAGCTGGACGGCTGGCTGGAGGACGCGGCGGTCTATGTCGTCACGACCTACCGCACGGAGATCACCTCGCTGATCAGTGACACGGTCGCGAGCTGGGACGCGGACCAGACGTCGAAGAAGATCGAGGCGCACATCGGCCGCGACCTCCAGTTCATCCGGATCAACGGCACGGTGGTGGGTGCGCTGGCGGGGCTGCTGATCTACACCGTGTCGTGGGCGCTGGGGGCGTAGCGCGGCGCGGCACGGGAGGGGGCGGGGGCTTTTCGGAGCCCCCGCCCCCTCCCGTGCTGCCGTACGTGCGGCTCAGGCCGCCCGGCGGGTGACCGCCCACGACGCGGCGGCCATGGTGCCGGCCACGGCGAAGACGGCGGGCCAGGCGCCGACCTTCTTGGCCAGCGGGTGCGAACCGGCGAACGCGGCGACGTACGCCGTGGTCAGCCCGACGGCCGCGCGCGGCCCGGCCTGCCGGTTCCACTCGTACGCGGCGACGGTGCCCGCGGCGGCGAGGGCGACCCCGCCCAGCGGCCGCTTCCTGGTCCATCGCGCGACGGCGTACCCGCCGACCAGCCCGCTCGCCGCCACCGCCGCTGCCGGAACCTTCGCCATCGCAGCCACCTTCGCCTTCTCATCCGTGTTGTCCGGGCCCTGAGCCCGGGGCTTCGAGGCTAACGCGGCTCGGGGGATTCCGGTCGCCGAGGGGGTGTACAAGCGTTTACCTTGGGTGGTGAACGCTTGTGCACCCCTGCGTCGCTTCGTCCCTGCACATCGGCGTCGATTTCGCCGCCGCACCCCGCACCACGCCCTGCCGCCGAGCACCGTACGGAGAGCCATGCCCGCGGACATACCCGCCCCGACCACCGCCACCGATGAGGCGCCGCACCCCCGCTTCGCCGTCGGCGTGCTGGCGTTCTGCGGTGTCGTGGTCGCGGTGATGCAGACGATCGTCGTCCCGCTGCTCCCGCACATCCCGGCCCTCACCGGCGCGACCCCGGCCGCCGCGAGCTGGCTGGTCACCGTCACCCTGCTCACCGGCGCGGTCTTCACGCCCGTCCTGGGCCGGGCCGGTGACATGTACGGCAAGCGGCGGGTGCTCGTCGCCTCGCTTCTGGTGCTGGTGGTGGGTTCGGTCCTGTGCGCGGTCAGCTCCCACATCGGGGTACTGATCGCCGGCCGCGCCCTGCAGGGTGCGGCGCTCGCCGTCCTGCCGCTGGGCATCAGCATCCTGCGCGACGAACTCCCGCCCGAGCGGGTGCTGTCCGCCGTGGCGCTGATGAGCTCGACGCTCGGCATCGGCGCGGCGATCGGGCTGCCCGTCGCCGCCCTCGTCGTCGAGAACTTCGACTGGCACACGATGTTCTGGGTCTCGGGTGCGATCGGCGTCATCGACATCGCGCTGGTGCTGTGGTGCGTACCGGAATCGCCGGTGCGCACCCGCGGCCGCTTCGACGCACTCGGCGCGCTGGGGCTGTCCGGGGCCCTGGTCTGTCTGCTGCTCGCGGTCACCCAGGGCGCCGACTGGGGCTGGACCTCGACCCGGACGGTCGGCCTGCTGGTGGCGGCCGTCGTCGTGGCGCTGATCTGGGGCGCGTACGAGCTCCGAGTGGCATCGCCCATGGTCGACCTGCGGGTCTCGGCGCGCCCGGCGGTCCTGCTCACCAACATCGCCGCCATGCTGATCGGCTTCGCCTTCTACGCGAACTCCCTGGTCACCGCGCAGATGGTGCAGGAGCCCAAGGAGACGGGGTACGGGCTGGGTGCCTCGCTCGTCGTCAGCGGCCTCTGCCTGCTGCCGGGCGGCGTGATGATGGTGGCGCTCTCGCCGGTCTCGGCGCGGATCTCCGCGAAGTACGGCCCGAAGGTCAGCCTGGCGCTGGCGGCCGGGGTGATCGCCACCGGTTACGTGGTGCGCTACTTCACCAGCCACAACCTCTGGCTGATCATCGCCGGTGCGACGGTCGTCGCCTCGGGCACGGCCATCGCGTACTCGGCACTTCCCGCGCTGGTCATGCGCGGCGTCCCGGTGAGCGAGACCGGCGCGGCCAACGGCCTCAACACACTGATGCGGTCGATCGGGCAGGCGTTCTGCAGTGCGACGGTGGCGGCGGTCCTCGCCAACATCACGTTCCGGGTGGGTGGCCGAGCGGCCCCGACGCTCCACGCGTACCAGCTGGTCTTCCTGGTCGCGGCGGGCGCGGCGCTGGCAGCGCTGCTGGTCACCCTGTGCCTGCCCGGCGCCCGGACCCCCGCGACGGGTACGGTCGAAGAGCACCGCGACGTTCGCGCCGACCGGAAGGACGGTGCGCGGACGACGCCGATCCAGGAGGGCGCATGACCAGCGGCCAGGCCACCGCACCGGCTCCGGCTCCGCATCCGGCTTCTTCTCCGGCTCCGCATCCGGTTCCGGCTCCGGCCCGGTCCGCCGCCGACCCGGGCAGCGGCCGGGACGCGATCCTGCGCGCCGCCCGCCGGGCGTTCACTCAGCGTCCGTACGCCGAGGTCACCATCAGGGGCATCGCGGCCGATGCCGGAGTGAGCCCGTCCCTGGTGGTCAAGCACTTCGGCCGCAAGGAAGAACTCTTCAACACCGTCGCCGACTTCGGCCCCGCCGCCGCCGAACTCTTCGACGCGCCGCTCGCGGTCCTGGGCCGCCACATGGTCGTGACACTGGTGAACCGGCGCCGCGAACTGCAGTCCGACCCACTGCTGCGCGTCGTCTTCTCGCTCGGCAACCGCGACGAACGCTCCTTGCTGCGCGACCGCTTCCACCAACAGGTCACCGACGCCCTGACCACCCGCCTCCCCGGCCGCGAACGCGCCCTGCGCGCCGAACTGATCGCCGGCCACCTCCTCGGCCTCGGCGCCACCCTCAGCCTCCACCGCGAGGGTGCCGGCGCCGATGCCACCGCCGAACACATCGCGGACCTGTACGCCCCCGCACTGCAGTCCCTGATCGACCGCCCCTGACCAGCAGTCCTGATCGGCAGTCCTGATCGGCACGATGCACCGCATGCGGGCCGCCGGGGCCTGGGCCGGGCCGGGCAGCCGGGCGGAGATGTAAGGTCTGGGCCAACCGGACGAGGGGGGCCTCATGTCTATCCGTACCGATGCGCGCGGCGCAGCAACGGCCATGGTCGCGGCCGTGGTTCTCGGAGCGTTCCTGGTGGGCTGCTCCGGCTCGGAGACCTCGCAGGGCCCGGGCGGTGACGTTCCCTACGTGGCGCCGTCCGCGAACGCCGCAGCCGCGTCCAAGGCCGCCGACGAAGCCGCCGCGGCGCAGGACGCCGAGGACGAGGCCGACGCGGTGGCGGAGGCGTCCGAGGCGGCCGAGGCGGCGCGCAACAGGCCGGAGGCCGTACGTGACGCCTTCGCGGGGCTCCAGGCCACGCTGTACGACGACTGCACCCCGGGATCGTCGAACTGCGCCTACTTCCTGGGCCGGGTCCACGACGAACTGGCCCGCCTGGACAAGGCCATGAAGGCGGACGCCCAGGGCCCCGGCCACTTCAAGGAGCCGATCTCCCGGATCGCCGCCCTGCGCAGGACGCTGAACGGCGACACCTCCACGGACAACCTGGAGAAGCACCGCTCCGAACTGATCGGCACCCGCGACCGGATCAACACCTGGATGCAGGGCCACCCGGAGGACTACCGCTGACCGGCCGCCACACGGTCACGGCCGGTAGAGCGCCCGGCACCGCCCCGGGTCGGCGGCCCCGCCGTCCGGGACCGGCAGGAAGTACTCCACCTGCCACTCCTGCGTACGGCCGGCCTGACGGCTGGTCGTCGTCACCCACGGCGGATAGACGCGGAACGCGCGCTTCCCGCCGGCCCCGTCCGTGGACACGATGTCCCGCTCGCGGAGCACGGCCCGGGGAAACACGAACTGTCCGAAGCCGTCGGCGTCGCGGGTGCTGATGACGAAGAGGTCGACGGGGTCCCCGGAGTCGTAGGGCCGGATCGGCCCACCACCGGCGGACCGCTTCCACACCGTCACGAACTGGCCGGCCTTGGTCGGGGTGGTCCGGGCCACCCGGAACCTGACGGCGGAGCCGTCCACGGTGAACTCGTGCGCCGCGTACTCGGCGCTCTCCGCCTCGGGCACCGGCCGCGTGCACACGAGCCCGCTCGGATCGTAGACGAGCGCCTTCGCCGCGAGGAGGTCGGCGTGGAGGGCTACGCCGTCCGGCCAGGGCTCGGAGGGCCGGGGATCGGGCGGAGGCGCGGAATATGTTGCCATTTCACCCATTCTGTCAGCAGCTGCCCCGCCGTCGCGCACTGCGCGGGTGCGCGGCACCGGCGGGGGAGCGAGTGGCGGTCGCCTCGCCCCGAACGGGCCGGCGCCGTGACCGCCTACTCCCGCCCGACCTCCGCGGCCCGCGCCGTCAGCAGCCCGAGCACCTGCCCCAGCTGTTCGCGTGCGCCCGGGTCGGTGATGATCCCGTCCGGACCGACCGCGTTGCGGTCCACGGGGATCCGTACGCAGGCCGGCTCCACGATGTCCGCACCGGTGTAGCCCAGCACCGTACGCAGCGTGGCCTCCGCGCCCTGGCCGCGCCCCGGTGCCGCGGCGTTGATCCAGGCGGTCGGCTTGTCGCAGATCTCGGTGCCGCCGACCGTCCAGTCCAGCAGGTTCTTGAAAGCGCCCGGCAGACTTCCCGCGTACTCCGGCGTACAGACCAGAACGGCGTCCGCCCCATCGATCGCCGCACGCAGCTCCGCCACCGGACCCGGCAGCGGATCCACATCGTCGTCGGGGTTGAAGTGCGGGAGCGTCGCGAGGCCGTCGTGGAGAACGGTCCGTACCCCCACGGGCGCCACGGCCTGCGCGGTCCGAAGCATGGTCTCGTTGGACGAACCCCTGCGCAGGCTTCCGGACAGCAGGAGGATGACAGGTGGAGTCGGCATACCCGCTCAACCAACTTGAGCCCGACCCCATTCCCGCTTCCGGATGTCCGCACGTGCCCCGTGAGCGACCCCGTACACGACACCACCCCGGCACGGGCGCGGGGCGGCTCGTGCCGGGGTGGTGTCGTGTGGTGCGGCTAGGGTCTTTCGTTTGGATCAGGCCGGATCAGGGAGCGGGGTCTGGTGCGTGCGATCGCAAGGCGGAGGAGTGTGCGTGCCAGACCCCGCGACCCCGGCATGATCCAAACGAGAGGCCCTAGCGATGCGGTGGGATCAGCTGAAGACGACCGAGCGGAGCTTCAGCCGGCTGCTGGCGTGGCCGCCGTTGGGCCGGAGGGTGAAGTAGTCGCCCTCGCAGTCGGGACCGGTGAAGACCGTCGCGCTGGAGTCGGTGAAGTTCCACGGAGTGTGGGCGGGGTACGACGAGTTGGGGTCGGCGACCTCGGGCAGCGTGATGCACATCCGGCTCGGCGGGTCGAGGAGGAAGCCGACCTGCGGCGAGCCGTCGAGACCGGAGTACGTGTACGAGAAGTCTCCGGTGGCAGCGCCGGCCGAGGTCGGCACGGCGACGATGAGCGCGAGCGCGCCGAATGCGGCAGCAACGGTGGAGCGAAGACGCATGGGGGAACTCCTTGTACGGGGGTCGGAAACGGCCCAAGTCTGTGTTGCCGACCTGCGATTACGGTCGACCAAGGGGTTCCGTCACCCGGACGTGAGCTGCCGAATCGGTTCTGCCGACGGCCATGCGGGTCATGAGCCGGTCCCGCCGTGTTGACCGCCGGGGCCGGCCGCCGCAGGTGTTGCCGACCCCTGGCTGACCTTCGGGGTCGACACACTGCGGCCGGGCGGGGCGACCGCGTACCAGGCATGGCGGCCTCACATCGGGTGACGGGGCTCGGCCCACCACCCCCCTCGGCCCACCACCCCCTGATCGTTTCCGGCCACAGCACCACGCGTCGCGGCGCTCCCCATAGCGCGTCGCGGCGCTGTCCACCTCACGCCACAGCAGTACGCGTCGCGGCGCAGTGCGAGGTGGGCGCTGCGCGTTACACGTCGCCGAGCTCCAGCTCACCGACGACCTCGTCCTCGCTCTTCTCCCCGGTCAGCCGGAACCCGAGCTTGTAGTAGAACTTCTCGGGTCCATGCTCACCGGGAACCCAGGTCACGGTCGCACGTGTCTGCCCCCGCCGCCGGATCTCCTCGCACACCGCTTCCACGGCGAAACGGCCGTACCCCATGCCCTGTTGATCCGCGGCGATGTTCAGCCGCCAGAGTCCGGAGCGCAGCCTGTTGTCGTTCGGATCGTCCGGGTAGAACCGGACGTCGAAGAAGGCCATGACGAAACCGACGAGCTGCTCGCCGTCGAAGATCAACCGGGGCCAGGCGGTGTCGGGGGAGGCATAGGCCTGAGCCAGCGACCAGGCGACCGGCTCCACGAGTCCGTCCTGATCGGGCCGTACTTTCAGTCGGCAGGCGGCCTCGACGTTGTCCGACGTGACCTTTTCGAGTCGCAGTGATGAAGACATGCGGGCAGCCTATGGACCGATGTCCTGCCGCATCGAACGGATAATCGCCCTCGCCGTCCCCGCCGCCACGTGTATCACAACGCGGGGATGCCCGGTTCCGCCGCGATGGCGGTACCGGGCATCCCAGCGAACTGCCGCTGGAACAGGGTCAGTTCGCGGGGGCCTGGTAGAGGCCCCGGCCGGCGCGGTGGGCCCGGGAGGTGGCAACGAGCCGGTCCAGGGTGCTGCGAACGGTGTTGATGCCGTTGGGGGTGAGCTCGCGCCCCAGGGCCTTCGTCACGTCACGGGCGCGGACGGGGGTGTCGCCGGACTCGGCGAGCACCTTCATGGTCAGCTCGGTGAGGCTGCCGCTGTCGTCGACGGACGGTGCGTCGGTCGCGGCCTTCTTCGGCGCGCGGGCCTTCGCGGGCTTGGCGTCCTTGGTCGCCTTGGCGCCCTTGGCCGGTGCGGTGGTCTCGGTGTCCTTGGCCGCCCTGGTCGACTTGGCCGTCCTCGTCGCCTTGGCCGCCTTGGCGGGGGCGGCGGGGGCGACGGACTCGGTGTCCTCGGCGGGCTTGGCGGCGGCCTTCTTGGCCTGGCCGCGCTGAGCGCGCGGCTTGGCGGCGGCCTGCTTGCGGCCCTTGGGCGCGGCGGGCGCCTTGCGGGCGGTGCGGCGCGCGGGGGCGGCCACCTCCTCTTCCTGCGGCGCTTCCGGCTGCACGGCGGAGTCCACGGATTCCACGGGCTCCACAGAGTCCACGGAGTCCTGCGCCTGCTGCGGAATGCGGGCGGCGGGAATGCTCGCGGTTCCGGCGTCGGTGGCCGCTGCGGTCTCGGCGTCCTGGGACGCGTCGGCACTCACGGCGGGCGCGGGGGCGGTGGCGGGGGTGGCCGACAGAGCGCGCAGTGCGGTCAGCGCGGTACGCACCGACTCCAGGCGTTCGGTGACGGTCGCGAGTTCCTTCTCCAGACTCTGCTGCTGCTGCTCCAGGCGCGGAAGTTCCGCCTCCAGCAGGGTAGTTGTGGCATCGATGGTGACCAGTGTGCTGGTCTCGGAGGTCATGGTGTCGCCCTTCTGTCCCGGCCGACCGTTGGTGACCGATGTATCGCAGGGTAAGGGGTGTTGTGTTGTGGCCGGAAATCGCCTCTTGGTGCGAACTGTTCAAGGGGCACCACCGCACTGGCCGTCAGTCTCCCGAAAGCCCTGGCGATGCGCCCAGGAGATGGCGAGGGAGGCACTCGTTTGGCGGCACCCACCGCAAGGGCCGGAACGGCCTCGTCCCCCGACCGTCAGTGGGAGTCGGGGGACGAGACACGGGATGCGAGGTACGGAATACGGCGTGCGGGATACGGGGGCGCGAGGGCCACCGAGGGCCTCCGGGAGGCGGCGACGTCAGCCGTTCCGGCTCACCGGCGCGGAGCCGGTGGGGTAACTGGTGCCGGCCTCGACGGTGTTGGGGATCTCGCGGCTGAGCTGGCTGTCACAGTTGACGACGTTCCAGTGCAGATGCGGCCCGGTCACGTTGCCGGTGGCACCCGAGGTGCCGATCTGCTGCCCCTGGGCCACCGAGTCGCCGACGTTGATGATCGTCGAACTCAGGTGGGCGTACTGGGTGCACCGGTTGTTGCCGTGGTTGACCAGCGCCATGATGCCGCCCGCGCCGTTCCAGCCCTCGAAGTAGATGGTGCCGCCCGCCGACGCGACGATCGGGGTCCCGGTGGGTGTGGCGAAGTCGACCGCGTGCCGGTTGTAGTTGTCGTTGTGCGAGTAGCCCTCGCCCGGGGTCTGGGTCACGGTGTACGCGCTGCCGGCCCGGAACGGCAGTTTGAACGGGGCGCCGTCGGAGCAGGCGTGCACCACCGGTGCGTTCGACCCGGTCTCCAGGAAGCCGTCGCTGACCCAGCCGCCGTTCGGGAGCTTGTTCCAGACGTTGGTGGCGCCGCCGATGCCGTCCACGGTGTCGCCGCGGCCGTAGCAACTGATGGTCACGCTGCTGCCGTTGGCGAGGCTGCCGATCACCTGGGCGCCCAGACTGGGCGCGGACCGTATCTGGAGCGGAAGTCCGCTGGGAACGCTCACCGTCACCACGGCGTCGGCGTGTGCCGACGCCGCGGGGACCATGACCGCGAGTCCTGCGAAGAGGAGGGCCAGACCGGCCCGGATGCTTCGGCGCATCGTTGCCTCCATGGGTGGGGGGAGAGGACGGAACGGGAGCTTGTCATGCTCGCGGCATGTCCGGCAATCCTGTGGCGTCATCCCCGCCGAACCCGTGATGCCTTACGCCGGTCGATCCGTTCAGGCCCGGCCTTCCCCGGCGCTCGCGGGCTCCGGCCGTCCGGCCTTCGCGGCCGACTGCTCCCCGCCGCGTTCCAGCCTCAGCCGCAAGGCCATGACGAGCAGCGCGGCGATCGCGAATCCGGCCCCTGCCCAGGGAAGCTGCCGCGCGCCGTGCTCGGCCAGCACTCGGCCGCCGACCGCGGTCCCGACGGTGATGCCGAGGTTGGAGAACGAGATGAAGAGGCTGTTTCCGAACTCGGGCGCGTCGCTCGCGTCCCGCCCGAGCCAGCTCTGGCTCACGATGAGCCCGCCCGAATGCACGGCACCCCAGACCAGGACCGCCGCAACCATCGGGGCGAACATCGGCCCGGCGGCGTACAGGAGGACGTAGACCAGCAGGCACAGCACCGGGTAGGCGACGACGGTGCCGACGAGGCTGCGACGCAGCAGGCTGCCGAAGGCGAAGTTCCCGAGGATCATCACGATGCCGAACGCCATCAGCATGGCGCTGACCCACGTACCGTCCATGTGCGTGACCCGGCCCAGGTACTCGGCGAAGTAGCCGTACACCGAGAACATCGCCGCGAAGACGAGAACGACCGACGTGATGGTCAGCCACATCCGGGGCTGCTTGAGGACGCTCAGCTGTGCGCCGTAGGAGACGCGCTGGCCTCGACCGACCGGCATCGACGGAACGAACCGCAGGATGCCCAGGAAAGCGATCAGGTTGACGAGCGCCCCGAACCAGAAGGCCGACGCCAGGGACAGGTGCTCGGCGAGGTACGACGTCAACGGCACACCGAACGCGAAGCCGACGGTGACACCGGCGAACACGGTCGTCGTGGCCCGGGTCGCGTCCTTCGCCGGTACCAGCCGTGCGGCGGTGGCGAGCGCGACCGCGAAGAACACGGGATGGAACAGGGCGGGGACGATACGGAAGGCGAGCATCACCTCGTACTGCGTGGTGAGCGCGTAGACGGCGTTGGAGACGGCGAACACCGCGATCGCGGCGGCGAGCACCTTCTTGCGGTCGATGCCGGAGGCGAGCAGCGTGGTGAACGGCCCGGACACCGCGATGACCAGGGCGAACACCCCGACAAGCCAGCCGGCGGTGGACGGTGTGACGCCGAGCTCGTCCGACACCTGGGGGAGCACACCGACCATGCCCATCTCGGTGGTGATGATCCCGAACACGCCGAGGGCGAGTACGAGGACGGTGAGGGAGGTCTTTCTCATGGGGCTCATCGGAACGTTCAGAACCTTTCATTAAATCTAGAAAAGTAGATGCATTGCATCGGGGGTAGGGATTGCCCGGCTCGCTCGGCGTCATGTACCGATGGACGCATGGCGCAGCACGGATGCCACGGCCGGGAACAAGGCGCGGGGGACCGGGTGCGGGAGATTGGGCCCGGGTGTCGACGCGAACACAACCCGACTCCGCCTGCCCGGAATGCCGGCCCGGCCGGTCACGACGAGAGACCCGGGAGCGGGAAGCCCCGGGGCATTCCGGCGCGCTCTTTCGCCGCAAGCGCCGGAGCGGGCGGCCTACAACTCGTCGCGCACGTACGCGGCGAACTCGGCGATCACCGGCTCGTTGCGCCGGTAGTACGTCCACTTGCCGATGCGCTCCGAGACGAGCAGGCCCGCGTCCCTCAGGGTCTGGAGGTACCCGGAGACCACCGACTGCGCCAGTCCGGCCCGCTTCTGGATGTCACCGACACACACCCCGATGTGGAAGCCGAGCTCCTGCTGCCGGTAGGAGTCCTCGTCGAAGTACTTCTCCGGCTCCCTCAGCCACTGCATGAACTGCAGGCGCGCGGGATTGGCGAGCGCCTTGTGTACGGCCAGGGGGTCCATCGCTCACCTCTCCTTGGGCCTCTCCACGGGCCTCTCCACGATACGCATCTATCTTTCGCGATATGTAGCCCCAAGTCAAATCGCGCAATCGGCGGCGGCTCGTCCTCAATCGTTATGCGAGGCCAGTGGGACGAATGATGCGTTAGGTGGCATAGGTGTATCGATGTTCCTTGACGGACTCATGTGGTCGCAGGAGGCTGAAGCGCCCCCCACGGAAGCCCTTCTCTCACTGTTGGATTGCCCATGCGCTCACTTGCTTCCGCAGGCACGCTCGCAGCTGCCGTCACCGCGGCGATGCTGCTCGCCCCTGCCGCCCATGCCACCGCCCCCGGGGACAACGGCACCGTGAAGATTCACGATGCCAAGACCGGTGAAGAACTCCGTAAGAACGAGCCGCACGTGTGCACGTTCTACCTGGACGCCTTCGGGTTCGACGGCGCCCAGAAGGTCGACTGGCGTATCGAGGCCTGGGCCCCGACCGCCCACGTCAAGGGTGAAACCGTGAAGACCGGTTCGCTGACGCTCGATGCCGAGGGGCACGGCCGCACGCCGGACCAGGCCCTGCCCGACGGTCACTACAAGCTGTTCTGGAACTTCGACGGCGAACACGGCCGGGCCAAGCACAAGGTCTTCTGGACCGACTGCGGCGACGAGAAGCCCGGTGGCGAGAAGCCGGGCGGCGAGAAGCCGGGTGGCGAGACGCCCGGTGGTGGCAAGCCGACGCCCTCCGCCTCCGAGTCGACCCCCTCCACCCCGACCGGCCCGGCACAGCCGCCCACGGAGCCCACGTCCTCCGCCCCCGCGGGCACCGTCTCCACCCCGAAGGCTTCGGCTTCCTCGCCCGCCGCGTCGTCGTCGCCGTCCGCGCACAGCGAAGGCGACCTCGCCGAGACCGGCACGGGCGCACCTGTCGGCCTGCTGTCCGCAGCCGCCGCCGCGCTCGTCGCGGCCGGCGCCTACCTGGCGCTCCGCCGCCGCAAGGCGCAGCAGCAGCACTGACGCACCCGGCTGACCCGGCTGACCCGCCACCCTGCTGCCCCCGCACTCCACGACGGAGTGCGGGGGCAGCGGCATGCGCACGTCCGGCCGTCCGGCGCCCCATCACTCAGGAGTGGCGAGAGGACGGCGCGAAGTCCCGTTCGCGTGGCGGCAGATGAAGAGTGTGCGATACGGTGACGACGTCATCACGCTCCGTGTGTTCACGCGCACACAGAGCGGCCCCCGGCGGTGCGACAACACCAACCCGAGGGCCTACACAACCAGTGGAAATGGTTAGGACCCCACCGGAAATGCTGCGTCATGCTATCGCGCCGTCCGCGCGCTATACGAAGGCATCGAACGATGTCGTACGCCACCCGCGTCTGAACAGCGACGCGAAGATCCTGATCCTGTACGTCCAGGGCCTCCCCGACAGCGCCACCTTCAAGCCCTTGAGCGAACTGGCCCGGAAGCTGGGCATCAAGGGCCGCGCGTACCAGAAGGCGAAGAAGCAACTGGTGGAGGCCGGTTACGTGCACGAGTGGCGCAGCCAGGGCGACGGCGGCCGCTGGATCACTGAACAACTGGTCGCGAACACCGCCCTGACGGAGCCGCAGGCATCCCGCTTACGGAGAACCCCGTCGGCCACCCCGCTCACTGCTCCGCTCGTCGCCGCGTCGCCGAGTACGCACTTTCCGACGGTCGGCGTACCGACTGCCCGGGCGGCCGGTGGCTATGAACCGGTAGAAGACCACGGTGATAAGACCACTCCCCACCCACCCTCCGAACCGGAGCGCCCGACCTCGACGGCAGACCCCACCCAGCTGGCCCGCGCCGAACGCGTCCTGCTCTCCCTGCGCCACTCCCGCCGCGAACTGCACCTGGGCGTACGCGAGGCCGCGAAGCTGGCCGTCGAGGCGGTCAAGTGGCTGGAGCGCGGCCTGAGCGAATCCGACCTGCGCCACGCCCTGCTCGCCGAACGCCCGGCGGAAGGCGTGCGGTCGGCAGTCGGCTTCCTCCGCCACCGCCTCATCCAGAAACTCCCCGAGGCCCGGACGATTCCCCAGTCCTTCGACCCCGTACGCCCCCGCGACCTGATCGAATGCCAGGGCCCGGGCGAGAAGCACACCTTCCGCCCCCTGCTGGACGAGACGGAATGCACCCCGTGCCGCCTGGTCGCACCGAACACCATGTACGCCGCACCCCCTTCGCCGGAGCCCGACCACATCCCGTGGCGCGAACGCTTCGCGCGGATCAACACAACACCCGCGGCAGCACCCGGCCGGACCTGACGGCCGGGGCACGTTTCACCGGGCGGGGCAGGGCGACCACACGGACCCCCCCAGGCACCTCGGCTGCGGGTCATCGTCGCGGCCGGGCTCGCCCTATGCTGAGCGCATGTCCGACAACGGCGCACCACCGAGCGGCTCGGGCACCGAAGCGCCCGGCGCCGACGCGGAGCTACCCGCGGTCCTGCACATCGCAGGGCTCGCGCTGAGCCGAGTGGAGAGCCCGCCGTCGCTGGCCTGCTGGACCGGCTACTTCCCGGATCCGGCAGGAGCGGACCCAGTCGCGACAAGCCTGCTGGTCGAGCCGGCCGCCCCGCCGGACGAGGCCACCCTCCGACTCGCTCACGATGTCGTGAGCCGTTTCGACGTCTTCGTCGGCCAGGCCCTGGAGTACTGCCGCACCCGACTCCGGGAACGACACTTCGAACTCACAGCGGAGGAACTGAGCTGGCTGGACCTCCCGGAGCCGCCACTGGGAGCTCCCGAAGCAACGGTGTGGGCCGACCGGACCTGGGCGATCCGCTTCACCGAGAGCCGACTCCGGCTGGCCGACCCCCACGGAATCCTCGTGACCTTCGACGGAACACAGCCCGCCGACATCCAGGGCCTCGACGACGAGCAGTGAACCGCCCGCCGGGTGACGGGCGGTCAACTCACCCTCGCAAAACCCCTGCGAACGACGTGCGGATACGCCGAAAGCCCTTGTGCCCACTGAGCCCCGGCGTGAGTCGCGAGGTGCGGAGAGAGGCAGCAAACCGATCCCGGGCGCTTTGAACTGCGGAGGTGCGGGGCCTCGTCATGTGCTGAGCTGCTGGTGCCGTATGGCGGCAAGGAACCCCTTGGCACATACCCGAACAACGGCAGCAGAGCGAGCAACACGACACCCAGTGAGTTGGGTGCACTACACCAAGTCGAAGAGCCTGTTCTCGCTTTCCGCCGTGTGCTGCCCAAACCGCTTCCACCCGGAGGTTCCCTGTCCCCACCCACCTTCGTAGCGCGAAAGGAGACTCCGCCATGTCGCTACGCCTCTTGCTGCCTGAGAACGGTGTCGTCGACCTCTTGACGACTTGGCCCGATGAACCCCGTGTGTACGAGCGCGGATCGACAGCATTGGATGCCACGGTCACCGCAGACTTCCTTGACGAGTACGTGGAAACCGGCTGTGTGCCTGCGAACGAGATCGCAGTCGTCAAGGCACCCAACCCTTCCCTGAACCGCGATGCATTCATGCGCAACGGGCGTACTGATGCCGCCAAGCTGCGGCAGCTCCACGACCAGGGCTTCACCATCCGCTTGGGGAACCTTCAGCGCGTCGTGCCGTTCCTGGCACGCGTATCCCGTTGCATCCAGGAGGAGACGGCTGGCTACTCGAACTACGTCCATGCCTTTCTCACCCCTCCTGGCAACCAGGGATTACGCCACCACTGGGACCAACAGATGGCAGTAATCGTGCAGGTGGCCGGGGTGAAGCGGTGGCAGTTGTGGCGACCTCCGGTGGTCGCGCCCATGCGGGAGTACAACGAGAGCTGGCGGGTGTGGCGTGACGATTACATCCCGAGATGGGAGGCAGCCGGACCTGACCTTGAGTTCGATCTGAAGGCCGGCCAGTCCCTCGTCCTGCCGCGGGGCTGGGTCCACAACCCAAGCGTGGCCGAGTTCGACAAGCGCAGCCTTCACCTGACCTTTGCGATCAGGGAGCGCACCCGGTTGTGGTTGGCCGAGCAGTTGCTCGCCGGCGCCATCGAGCGGGAGGAGTTCCGGCGCGTCGTCCTGCCCGGCGAGATGCGCGGAATGGCGCTGAGTCGCCAACTTGCCGTAGCTCGTTCAGCGTTGCTTGAGTACGTGGCAGAGCTCGATCTGTCCGAGGTCGCATCGGCGGCCGGACACGCAGCCATGACGGAGCTCGAGTACACGACATGAGTGAATAGGCTTCGGGCGGGCGCGGGGAGCAGGCGCTTTGGCTTTCTCAAACCCGGAGGAGCCTGCTCAGCCACCCCGCGCACCGTGGTCGGCGCGCTGACTGCCGCTGACAGTCGCTGACGCGCCTGGTGGCTACAAATGCTCCGAGATCTCTTGGTGAGCAGAACTTCGCAGACTTCGTACGAACTCGTTCCACGCGCTTCGTTGTACTGTCAGTTGAGCCCCGCGGGGCCGCGTCGAGTCGCGCACACCGATGACCGCGGTCAGGTCGGAGACTTCGACGCACTCCGTGCCACTCCCGCCGCTGTACGACGACTTGAACCAGTGTGCTTGTTCGCGATCCATCAGAGCTCTCCGCAGACTCGATTCAGGAGCGTGGCAGACAGCTCGATATCCAACGCCTGCGCACGCAGGTACTCGAACGCCAATTTATAGCGCGCAAGTTCCTGCGTCTTCTCCATGAAGAGACCACCGCCAAGGATGTCCACGTACACGACGTCAAGTTCGGGTGAAGGGCCGCCAAGGACGACGAAGCTGCCCACTGCTGCCGCGTGGGCGCCTGTTTCGAACGGCAGGATTTGCAACGTGATGTGCGGCCGAGTGGCCAGGTCGCACAGATGCTTCAGCTGATCGCGCATGACCTCGCGGCCACCCACGATGCGTCGGATGACTGCTTCATCAATCACTGCCCAGATGTGCGGTGGCTCGGCCCGATTGAGGAGTTCCTGCCGCTTCATGCGGATGTCCACCATGTGGTGGATCTCCTGGTCAGTGCAGCGCCGCTCCGAGGCGCGGTGCACCGCTTCTGCATACTCGCGCGTCTGGAGTAGGCCGGGCACGTACATGCAGGCGTAGTGATCCTCGCTGATCACCTCATCTTCGAGGGTCAGCATGAGGTTCATTGACTCGGGAATCGGGTCGGCCAATGAGCGCCACCAACCCTGAATTTTGGCGCCCTTGGCCAGCTCAACCAGCGATGCCCGCTCCTGGTCCGAGGCGCCGTACTCACGGCACAGGGCGTCGACGGCCGGCCACTTGACCGCGCCCTCTTTCTTCTCGTAGCGACTCAAGGTTGCTTTGGAGATACCAACCCGAGCTCCAGCCTCTTCCAGAGTGAGGCCTTTGTTTACGCGGAGGCGGCGCAGGTCTGCACCGAGTTGGCGTCTGCGGGTGGTTGGTCCGACTGGCATGGCTGAGATCCTCCACGTTGATCCTCAAGAGCGTGCATCGCGTTGAGCACATTGAGCAAGGCAGCGCACTCCGGGGGCGTGCGCTGATTGGCGTGCTCCCACAGGCGCGTCGTGAGAGTTCCATTTTGAGAGTTTCACTGCCACTGTATGGGATGTGTTGGGCACACAGGGTGACCATCTCGCGATGCAGGAGTGATCGGCTTGGGTGAGTGTCGTTTTGGGATGGACAGGAAGGCATGGGACCTGGCGTTCCTGGCGGAGGCTGAAGAGCTCGCCGGCTTGCGGCGAGCGATGCGCTTACACCTAGAGCTCTGGGGCTTGCCGGGGGTTGTCTACGCGGCGCAGATCTGCGTCACGGAACTAGTCACAAACGTGGTTACGCACGTGGGCCCCGGGACGCCGTGTTGTTTGGCCGTCTCTATGAATGGTGATCGCCTCCGAGTCGAAGTGAGCGATCCCGATCTGCGGGGAATCCCAAAGCTTGTCGCGGCAGCGGATGGGAGCGAGACGGGGAGGGGGATGGTCCTTGTGGACGGCGTGGCGGATCGCTGGGGTGTCATCCTTCGAGGAGACTCCAAGGTCACCTGGTGTGAGTTGTCTACCGGCCTTCGATCGCCAAGCGACCACGTCGATAGCCCACACGTCGCCAAAGCGGAGGCCTTGTTGAGCCTTTGTGGGCTCGGCAGCATCCGGGTGGGAGACCGTCGTGAACGGCTGGGTCTGGCGCTGGGGAGGGAGTTGGCAATCGATCTGATCGTGGATCTCCTCCATTGGCTCCGTGCTCACGGCTGCGATCCGGACGACGCCCTCGACTGCGCGCAAACGCACTTCGAAGCCGCGGTGGCTGAGTGAGCAATTAAGGCCGGTCGCTGGCCTCTCCCTCCGGCTGTGCGCGCCTGTGGCCTCGGTGAAGTGCCGGATCGGGTTTGATTGGTGATCGCTTTTAGGTCAAGTAGCGTCGGAATCAGGTCACTTGCCGCAGAGGGGTGGCGAGAGTGATTGAAAATGATCGAATGGCCGGAAGTATGTTCGCATGGCTGCGTACAGAGCTTTCTTCGGACATGTAGATGGGTTTCTTCCGGGCGCACACTTTGATTCTCGGCAGGCCGTCAAGGATGCCAAGCTGCACAAGGAGCGTGAGGCGGGAATCTCGTGGGGCCTTGATGCTGACGGGGAAAGAGCCGCCGATGCGATCGTGCTGAATCAGGGCTATGAAGACGATCTCGATCAGTGGGATGAGGTCGTTTATACAGGTGCTGGCGGCCGGGACCGAAATACTGGTCGGCAGATAGAGGATCAGACTTGGGAGAACCGCGGGAATGCGGGTCTGCGGAGAAGCCGAATATCGGCCAACCCCATACGTGTCATACGAGGAAGTGACGGGGAGCGAGACTATTCGCCTGTCAGCGGGTACCGGTATGACGGTCTCTATGAGATTGTCGAGGAGTGGACCGAAGTCGGTAAGGCAGGTTTTCGGATCTGTCGGTTTAGGATGCGTCGCCTCCCAGCTGAAACACAGGAACTGACGCCCGTTGAGCAGCAGGTCCGAGAAATCCTCGGCCAACAGGGGCAGGGGCAGGGGGCGTCCGATCAGAGCGGTGCTGACGTGTCTGAGGTGGCCACGCAGCGACGGACGACTACGGTTGAACGTATCGTTCGAGACACGGCTGTTGTCCGCCGGGTCAAGCGGTGGCATGAGTACACGTGCCAGATTTGTGGCCTAGCGCTGACAGTTGGGGCGGACGGCAAGAGCTATGCCGAGGGCGCGCACATACAGGCGCTTGGGGGGCTCGGCCGGGGGCCCGATGTCGAAGGAAACGTGCTGTGTCTATGCCCTAACTGTCATGTGCGACTTGATCGTGGCGCACTCTATCTGACCGATGATTTTTACGTTGTGGATCGCTATGCAGCGGGTCTGACCTCGCGGTCGGTTCCGTTGAGGATGGTGGAACAGCATCGTGTCAGGAGGCGATTCCTGCGAGCACACCGCCGCTTCTGGCGCATAGGTGACCTGGACGGCTAACCCGCAGCGATTGCTGAGTAGGTCCACACGTCGGCTGGCATCTCGTGACGGAGGTTCCAGACGATGCCCATAGGTTTGCTTCCCTTGTGCTCGACGTACTCGGCGGGGCCAAGGAGCATCCAGGGCTGGGGTCCGCTGATGTCCGTCTTCTTGTAGCGGCGGACGAAGAAGAGGACGTGGGTTCCTACTTCCTTGTGCGTCCGGTAGCGGATGCCGGTAGGGGAGGTCTCTGAGGTCTGGTTTTGGGACTCCCAGTGGAACAGGTGCTCGTTTCGGGCGTAGTCCTTGTAGCGAGTCTCTGGAGAGAAGTCCTTCTCGTCCTTTTCGAGGGTGATGAGTAGCGCGTCGGTCTGAATGTTCTCGCACCACTTCACGCCTTCGCGGAAGTGCCCGGGCATGAAACCACCTAGGTAAGACTGCCCGAGGGCGGGGAGGATCTCTTCACGGCTATACGAGGCGTGGACGGACAGAGGCAGGCTCGCATGCTCACCGAGCAGCGGGACTGGTACGTGGTCAGCCTGGTCTAGGACGTGAGCGAGGACCTGGCGGAGTTCGTCGCGGAAGGCGTGCTGAGGGCGAAGGGTATCGAAGCCCTCCTGGTAGCTGCTGAAGCCGCTGCCCAGTGGCCACAGCGAGAAGAAGAACATCCGAGCGAAAGCCTGCTCCTGCTCGTCGAGCTCGCTGTACGAGGGGGCATCGTCGATGAGCAGCTTGCTGTACGCGGCGACTCGGAGCGGGTCATCAACGTGGAGGAAAGCTGAGACGCGCTTCAGCAGTGGGGCTTCGCCCTCCGGTCCGGGCTCGGGGAGAAGCTTTGCCCGGCGGAGTAGGCCTGTCCATGAGTTTCCGTTGCCCCGGTACAGCTCCTTGAGCTCTCGGCGGCTCTCCTGGAGGTAGCTGGCGAGCCGCGGCTCGGCGTATTCGGCGACCTCGCGAGCGAGCTGCGTGACGTTGACGCTGATCTGACTGCGGATGTTGTCAATGATCAGGTCCTTGGCCTTCGACTCAAGGATGATCTGGCAGCCAGAGGGCAGCTGCGGGAAGTCGTGCTCGATGTTGGCCAGCAGGCGATTGCGGGTGAGGTTAGTCAGAGCGCGGAACTGCTCTTCGAAGCGGAACTCCTTGCGGTGCTGGCCGATGAAGTCCAAGACGGTGAGGACAGCCTTGTCCTCAGTCCGCCGCAGGCCTCGTCCTATCTGCTGGAGGAACACCGTGGCGCTGGAAGTAGGACGCAGGAGAAGCAGGGTGTCGACGTCAGGAATGTCGAGCCCCTCGTTGAACAGGTCGACAGAGAAGATGACTTGGAGTGCTCCGGCCTTGAGTCGATCCAGGGCATCCTTGCGCTCATGGCGCGGGGTCTCGCCCGACAGGGCCACCGCGTTGAGGCCGGCTCGTCGGAAGAAGTCGGCCATGAAGACGGCGTGTGCGACTGACACGCAGAAGCCCAAGGCGCGCATCGAGCCCGGGTCAGCAACCTTGTCCTTTACGGCCTGCACGACGAGCCTGGCTCGTGCGTCATTGCCAGTGAAGAGATTGCTGAGGTCCGTAGCGTCGTACGATCCCCGTTTCCAGGCGATGGTGCTCATGTCGGTGTTGTCGGTGACGCCGAAGTAGTGGAAGGGGCTGAGGAGGTCGTTCTCCAAGGCTTCCCAGAGGCGCATCTCTGCTGCGATCCGGCCGTCAAAGAACTCGTCCTGGATGTTCAGGCCGTCCATGCGCTCCGGGGTTGCAGTGAGACCAAGGAGCTCCCGGGGCTTGAAGTGATCCAGGATCCTGCGGTACGTCGGGGAGGTGCCGTGATGGAACTCGTCGATCACGATGACATCGAAGTGATCTGGGGCAAGGTCTTCCAGCGCACGCGAGTGGAGTGACTGGACGCTGCCGAACACATGCGTCCAGTTGTCTGGGATTTCCCCACCAACCAAGAGTTCGCCGAAGTTCGCGTCCATCAAAACGTTCTGGTAGACGCGCAGAGACTGTTCCAGGATCTCCTTGCGATGAGCGACGAAGAGCAGCCGCGGATCACGACCCAGGGTCCGCCGCAGGCGCTTGAAGTCCAGCGCTGCCATCACGGTCTTGCCGGTGCCTGTAGCCGCAACGAGGAGATTTTGGTGCCTGTTGTGGACGATGCGTTCCACTTCCAGGCGTTCTAGCATGTCGCGCTGGTGGGGGTAGGGGCGGACTTCGAGTCCAGAGAGCGTGATGGTGGGGCCCTCGCTTCGGCTTGATCCGCCCGCCTTAGAGAGGGCTTCGTCGAGTTGCGCCGCATCAGCGTCGGGGTCGTACGGCTCGAAGGAGCGCTCGCTCCAGTACGCATCGAATGTTGCCTCGAACTTACGGAGCACCGCGGGGGTGGCAACCGACGACAGCCGCACGTTCCATTCGAGCCCGTCGAGCAACGCAGCCTTGGACAGGTTCGAGCTGCCCACGTACGCCGTGTCGAAGCCACTACTGCGACGGAAGAGCCACGCCTTGGCGTGCAGACGTGTCGAGCGAAGCTCGTAGTTGACCTTCACCTCGGCGCCGAATTCACGGACCAGGCGGTCCAGCGCACGGCGCTCGGTTGCTCCGATGTAGGTGGTGGTCAGCACGCGGATGGGGGCGCCCCGATCGCGTGCGGAGGCGAGCGACTGCTCAAGGACTCGGAATCCGTGCCACTTCACAAAGGCGCAGAGGAGATCAACGCGGTCTGCTGTAGCCAGCTCGGCTCGCAGCTCGAATCCCAGGCTCGGGTCTTCGGGCGAATTGGTAATCAGAGCTGTCTCGGACAGGGGCGTAGCCGGGCGAATTGCGTGGACGCCGGGCGCTTTTTGCTCTGCGACTGCGAGCAACTGTCGCGGCCCTTCGAGGACGAGGTCGACCCACTCGGTTGCGCCTTCGATGGTGCTGAGCGAATCCAGAATGTGGTTCGCGGCAACTACCTGCTCCGCAGGTGAGAGGCCCTGGAGGACTCTTCGTACGACGTTCGCGATGTGGCGAGTGAGCACGGTTGGTGCAGATTCAGCGCCAACCACTTCGTCGATGGAGCGCCAGCCCGCGGAGGAGAACTGCTTCATGCGATCTTCGAGTCGTTGGGTGATCAGCGTCTCGTACAGCCCAGCGACTGGCGCCGCGCTGCCTGCTACCTCGTTGGGCATGACGAAATCCCCTCATCTCACCAGCTACACGTGCAGTTGTATCAAGCTGGCCTGAGAAGCCGCCCGCGCCCTTGCGTTGGGGCGATTGCTACAGGGCCCCGTCCTCGGGCCCTCCGTGCCGCAAGTTTCGTACGTAACCGAGCCCCGGCCGCCCGTTCAGCTGGACCTCTTCTCCCGTCGGGACGAAGCCCGTGCGGGTCAGGACCGTGCGGGAGGCCGTGTTGTCGAGGGCGACTGATGCGCGGAGGGTGGTCAGGCCGTACTCCGTGGCCGCCAGGGTGCAGAGGTGGAGGACGGTGGCCGTGGCCAGCCCTCGGCGGGTTGCCTTCTCGGCCATGCGGAAGCCCAGCTCGGCGGAGCCGTCCGCGACGTCGACCAGGTTGAAGCGGCCCAGCACCTCGCCGTCCGGGGCGACCAGGAGGTGGAAGTGGCAGATTCCGGCGGCCTGTTCGGCGAGCAGGGCGGAGAGGCGGGCGGTGAAGTCGGCGAAGTAGGCGTCGCCCCGGTCCGGTATGGATGCGGCGAAGTACGTGCGGTTCTCCTGCTCGAACGTGAGCAGGGCGGGTACGTGGTCGAGGCGGAGGCGCTGGAGCTCGGGCATGGCAGAACCATATGCATTTCGGGTTGCTCGTTGGGTTTCTTTGTTCGTGGGGATCCGGGAGGAAGTGGTGGCTGCATGGCTTTCGGGGGTGCGCGCCGCTGTGTGCCCGTTCGCGCAGTGATGGTGCCCGTTGGGGCAAGTCCCGTGCCTCGTAACGGAGTTGCCCTTCCGTAAGTCCTTCCTGGCTTCGTATGTTCCTCCTCGGAGTGTTGGCCGACACGGCGGGGTACGCGGCAGCGACGGGCCGGGAGGGCGGATGAAGGCGGTTCCGGAGAAGGACCCCGCCTCCGCGTCCGGCCGTGGGGGTACCCCCCTTCGGGAGAACGTGACGCTCAAGCCCGAAGTGTCACGTTCGCAAGCACCCCCACCCCAGCGCCCCCCGGGCGACCGCCCCGCCCCCGACCGCCGCAGCGTGCAGCGCCTGCAACGCGCGGCGGGCAATGCGGCTGTCTCCCGCCTGGTCGCGCAGCGGTACACGGCTCCGGTGAAGCCGTCCCCGGCGCAGGCGCCCGGCTTCCGCAAGGTGAAGGCGGATGTGGCGGCGAAGAAGGTCCGCCTGGCCCACCACGCCCCCGCCGCCGGCGAGTCGAAGTCGGCGCAGGACGCGGCGGTCGCACCGCCCGACGACAAGGAGGCGCAGGGCAAGGCGGCGAACGCGGAGAAGATGAACGCCGCGAAGCCGGGCGAGTTCGACAAGCAGGCGTTCGTCGACGCGGTGAACAAGGCGATCGACGCACAGGCGCCGAAGAACCTCGACGACGCCGACAAGTTCTCCAAGTCCGGCAAGGCCGACAAGATCAAGGGCGAGGTCGACGGGAAGGTCAAGGACGGGAAGGAGTCCTCGGCCAAGGACATCGACACGGCGACGAAGGCTCCGCCGGACACGGCTGCGGCGAAGGACAAGCCGGTCACCCCGATGACCCCGGACCAGGCGCCGGGCAACCCCGGCGCTCCGTCCGCAGCGGATGCCGTGCCCGCCCCGCAACCCGCGTCCGTGACGGACTTCTCCGAGGGGCCGGCCGCCAACGACCAGGCGATGGCGGACGCGGAGGTCACCGAGGACCAGCTCGCCAAGGGCAACGAGCCCGAGTTCGACCAGGCGCTCTCGGCGAAGAAGACCGCCGAGACCGATTCCGCGAAGGCCCCGGCGAAGGGCAGGGCGGCCGAGGCCCAGCAGCTGAGTACGGCGAAGGCCGGAGCGGCGGCCTCCGGGGCGCAGGCCATGAACGCGTTGACCGCGACGCGGGCTTCCGCGGGCAAGCAGGTCGACGGTGGAAAAGGTGAGACGAAGTCGAAGGACGAGAAGAAGCGCGCCGAGGTGACGGCGAAGCTTCAGAAGGTCTACGACGGGACGAAGAAGGACGTCGAGGAGACCCTGTCCGGCCTGGACAAGAAGGTCGACGACAAGTTCACCACGGGCGAGAAGGCGGCCCGGGACGCGTTCACCGCCGATCACAAGCGTCGGATGAAGGCATACAAGGACAAGCGGTACTCGGGGTGGACGGGCAAGGCCCGCTGGGTCAAGGACAAGTTCGCGGGCCTGCCCAAGGAAGCCAACAACCTGTACCAGGAGGCCCGCAAGCTCTACGTCTCCCGCATGCGGGGCGTCATCTCGTCCGTGGCCGACATCATCGGCGCCGAGCTCGGCAGGGCGAAGGCCCGTATCGCGAAGGGGCGGACGGAGCTGAAGGCCGAGGTCGACAAGCTCCCGGCAGACCTCAAGCAGTTCGGTGAGGACGCGGCGAAGGACTTCACGGGGAAGTTCGACGATCTCGAAGCCACGGTCAACGAGAAGTCCGAACAACTGGTCCAGGACCTGGCGACGAAGTACACCGCCGCCTTGAACAAGGTCGACGAGGAGATCAAGAAGCTCCAGGAAGCCAACAAGGGGCTGATCGACAAGGCGAAGGACGCGGTCGTCGGCGTCATCAAGACGATCAACGAGCTGAAGAACCTCCTCCTGGGCATCCTCGCCAAGGCCGCCTCCGCCATCATGAAGATCATCAAGGACCCCATCGGGTTCCTCGGCAACCTGGTCAAGGCGGTCGGCGCCGGCCTCAACCTCTTCGTCACCAACATCGCCACCCACCTCAAGACCGGCGTCGTGTCCTGGCTGCTGGGAACGGCGGTCAAGGCCGGCCTCGAACTCCCGCAGAAGTTCGACCTCAAGGGCATCATCCAGCTCATCGGCTCCCTGCTCGGCCTGACCTGGGACAACATCCGCGCCCGCATCACCCGCAAGGGCATCCCCGACGAGGCCATGACCGCCGTCGAGTCCTCCGTCCCCGTCGCGAAGAAACTCGCCACCGAGGGCCCGGCGGGCGCCGTCAAGGAGATCACCGAGGAAGTCGGCGACCTCAAGGCCACCATCCTCGAAAAACTCACCAGCTACCTGATCCCCACCGTCATCATCGCCGGGATCACCTGGATCATCTCCCTCCTCAACCCCGCCTCCGCCTTCGTCCGCGCGGTCAAGGGAATCATCGACATCGTCACGTTCATCGTGAACCAGGGCGCCCAGATCGTGGAGTTCGTCAACGCCGTCCTCGACGCGGTCATCGCCATCGCCAACGGGGGTTCGGCGGGCGTCCCGAAGATGGTCGAGGCCGCCCTCGCCGCCAGCGTCCCGTTGCTGATCGGCTTCCTCGCCTCACTCCTCGGCATCGGATCCCTCGCCAACAAGGTCAAATCCGTCTTCCACGCCGTCGCCCGGCCCGTCAACCGCGCCATCGACAAAATCGTGGGCTTCATCGCCAGGAAGGGAAAGGCGCTGTGGCGTAAGCTCCAGAACAAATTCCCCGGAAAGTCGAATAATAAGAACAATAAGGGCAATGGGGGTGAGGGGGGCTCAGGGAAGTCGGCGGACGACAAGAAACGGCAGGCCATAGCAGCCGCCGACCGCCTCCTGTCGTCGAAGCCGTCCCTCGGATCGGTTCCGGCCCGCCTCGCCCCCATATCGGGGAGCCATGGAGTTCCGCTCCGGCTGATCAAAGAATCCACGAATGCCGACGGCACTCACGTCCATGTGCAGGCCATCAAGACCAATACGCACACCCTGCCGCCCGAACCTGTTTACGACCCCGGTGCGTACTCGGACGTCGAGTTGTGGGAACACGCGCAGAAGGGGATACGGCTCAAGGGGCAGAAAGGGACAGAAGGCCGCGCAAATCGCGAGGCGGCCAGGGCGGAGTTGGCCCGGCGCATTGGCGGCCTGGCGGACAAGGATCTCGTCGGCCATCTCGCCAAGAAGGGTCCACGAAGGACCAGGGGCGCCTCCGGGGAGGATTCCGCAGGTCACCAGCGCGGCCACATCGCGGGGCGGCATGTTCTGGGCCAGCCGCGCGACTTGAGCGCCGTCGCTCCTGCGGTACTCGGTTCCACCGTCAGTGAGGACTGGGTCGCGTACCGCGCAGCCACCAACATTCCCAAGTGCAGCGGCGGGATGGCGGGGGCGTTCGCCGGAAGCGGTGATGCGAGCACCTGCATAGAGAACGCAGTTTCGGACGTCATGCAGGATTGGATGGCGTTCAGGGTTGAAATTCTCAAAAAGGGTAAAATTCAGACCGTTGTTCCTGTGGCAGGTGCCGGAGTCTGTTTTCTGCGCTTGGACAGTCATGCTGCTACCGCGAGCCAGCTTCCCGCATGGCTGGGAGGTTCAACCAATCGAAAGCTCCATCCTCAGGACGCCAATGCGTCCACATCTCCGCCCCTCGCCGACAGAGGATCTCCGGGCGGCACCGAAGTCCGCATCCTGCTGGACAAGTCGGCACCTCAGGGGTGGTTCGTCCATAGCGCTTGGCCGACGATCTGAGCAGGGGACCGATGACCGACGACAATGAACTGGGCTGGCGAATTCTCCGAGAGATCGAGCAGGACCATGAGTGGCGCGAGCAGAATCCCGCTCTCTTCTTCGCGGAGCTCTGCGACGACCTCTGGCGCACGACGCCCGACGACGAAGCCCTGGACGTGTTCAAGATCCGGGTCAGGAACGCCGGTTGGTGGGCTTCCGATGTCGTCGACTGTGTGGAGAGGGTCGTGGCCGACCGGCCCGACTGGGCCGCCCGCACGCTGGAGCACTCCGCCGACCTCTGGTTCGGTAGCCCGGCGGAGGAGACGCCGGAGCTCTACCTCGACTGGTTGGCCGAACGAGCGGTCGAACTGCGCAGCGCGCTCGACGAGGTGCGCAGAGGACCTGCGTGACACCTCTCCCGGGTCCCGTGCCTGAGGGTTGCCCATCAGGTGGCCGTCCCCGGTTCTGCGCCGAAGTCCCCGTTGGTCCCGCGTCTCCCGCCGCGGTACGGGGGCCCGCTCGTCCAGGCCGGAACGGACCCCCGTGGCGCCGTCGTTCAGTTCGCCCCGTGGCACTCCCGATAAGCCCGCCCCGACCCGCACCAGCAGGCCGCGCTGCGGGCCGGGGGCCAGGGGACTGCCCGGCCGCGGGCGGCGAGGGTGGTGGCGTACTGGGGGAGGAGGCCCGGGTCGGACGGGGACGCGGCCTCCGAGGCGGCGAACGCCTCGTACGAGGGGACCGTGCCGGTCACGATGCCGAGGTTCGGGGTACCGGCCTGGTGGAGGTCGCGCAGGGCGGCCTCCAGGCGGGCCAGGTGCTCGGGGTGGGAGGGGTACTCCTCGCACAGGTCCGGGTAGGCGGTGAGGAGTTCGGCGAGTTCGGTGGCCGGCCAGTGCAGCACCGCGACCGGGAACGGGCGGGACAGCGCGGTGCGGTACGTGCCCAACTCGGCGCGGAGGCGGGTGATCTCGGCCCGGAGCTCGCCCGGGTCCGAGGAGCCCAGCGACCACAGGCGCTTCGGGTCGTGGAGCTCGTCCAGCGGGACGGCGGCGGTGTGCAGGGTGTCGGCCAGCTCGTCCCAGGCGTCGTGGTCGACACCCATCAGCCTGCGCACCCGGTGGCGACCGAAGAGCAGCGACTGGGTGGCGTACGGGACCTCCTCGCCCGGCGTCAGGAGCAGCGTCAGCGCGGTCGAGAAGTAGTCGTGGGCCGCTTCGAGCTCGTCGTGGGCTTCCAGGGTCTCGGCCGCGATCTCCCAGGGGCCCGGGTCGAGCGGGCCAGCGGCGCGGATGCCTTCGATGATCGCGCGGGCCTCCGCCTCGTGGCCGTACTCCCACAGGTTGGCCGCGTTGAGGGCCTTGACCAGGTGCGGGTGGTCGAGATCGAGGTCGGTGGCGCCGAGGAGCTCGTCGTAGAGGGTGGTGGCGCGGGCGCGGTCGCCGGCGAGTTCCAGATGGGCCGCGGCCTGGAGGAGCAGCGGCTCACGGTCCTCGGGGTACCGTGCCGCGGCGCGCAGCAGGCGCTCGGCTTCGGTGGTGTGGTCGGCAGGCGTGTCGGGGCGCATGGACCACACCGTACTGCTGTACGGCTCCGGGGCGGAGGGTTGTTCCAGGCCTGGAGAGTTACGGGCCGGGGGCCTATCGTGCGGCCGTGCGGGAGCGGATACCGGTGGTGGTGCAGCGCAACTCGCGCGGGCGCAGGGTCGCCGCGCGCGGGCTCTGGACGGTTGCCGAGTTGGTGGTGACCCTCGGCGTCGTCCTGTTGTTGCTCGTTGTTCATCAGCTGTGGTGGACCAACCGGCAGGCCCGTTCCGGAGCCGAGCACCAGGTGCGGGCACTTCAGCGGGAGTGGGGGCAGGAGCGCGGGGGTGCCGGAGCGGTGCCCGGGGACGACGGTGACCCCACGGGCGGTTCCCGCGAGCCCGGTGGCCGGTCGGCCCCGGGCGGCAACGCCCGCTCCGCGCCCCGGTGGGACCAGGCGTACGCCGTCATCCGCATCCCCCGGCTCGGGCTCGTCGCGCCCGTCGCCCAGGGCATCAGCAAGAGCGGCGTCCTCGACAAGGGGTACGTCGGGCACTACCCGCGCACCGCGCAGCCCGGCCGGCCCGGGAACCTCGCGCTCGCCGGGCACCGGAACACGCACGGCGAACCCTTCAGGTACATCAACCGGCTGCGGCGCGGGGACCGGATCGCCGTCGAGACCCGGGACGCCGTGTACACGTACACCGTCGACCGGACGCTCGCGCGGACGAGCCCACGCGACGGCGGGGTCATCGCCGCGATCCCGCGCAGCAACGTGAAGCCGTACGCCGGGTACACCGAGGCCGGTTCCTATGTGACGCTCACTACCTGCACGCCCGAATTCACCTCCCGGTACCGGCTTGTCGTATGGGGAAAACTCGTGGATGTCCGGTCGCGGTAGTGGCCTCGCACTAAGGTTCCCTGACGTGCTCAGACGACGTCCGCAGTTGTTGTGGTTGCTGGTCCCCTACGTGCTGTACCTGGGGGTGCTGCCGCTCGTGAACCGGGTCCACCCGGTGATTCTCGGGCTGCCGTTCCTCTTCGTGTGGCTGCTCGGGGCGACCCTGCTGACCCCCGTCGCCGTATGGCTGACCCGACGGGGGGACCGCCGGTGAACGCCACCGTCGCGACCTCCGTCTTCGCGGCCTTCATGGTCGCCACCGTCGCCCTCGGGCTGCTCGCGACGCGCGGGCGACGGAAGGGGAATGGCGAGGGCGGCGGGCTCGCCGAGTGGTCCGTGGGCGGGCGCAGCCTGGGGACCGTCTTCATCTGGGTGCTGATGGCCGGCGAGGGCTACACCAGCTTCAGCTACCTGGGCGCCGCGGGCTGGGGCTACAACTACGGGGCCCCGGTGCTCTACGTGGTGGCGTACATGTCCTGCGGGTACGCCATCGGCTACGTCGTCGGACCGATGCTCTGGGCGTACGCGCGCAAGCACGGGCTCGTCGGGATCACCGACATGGTGGCGCACCGCTTCGGCCGGCCCTGGCTCGGCGCGCTCGTCGCCGTCCTCGCGACCGTGTTCCTGCTGCCGTACATCCAGCTCCAGATCACCGGCATGGGCGTGGTCGTCTCGACCATCTCCTACGGCGCCATCGGCCTGAACTGGGCCTACTTCATCGCCTTCGCCGTCACCACCGGATTCGTCGTGGTGAGCGGGCTGCGCGGCAGTGCGTGGGTGTCGGTGCTGAAGGACGTGCTGGTGATCGCCACGCTCGGGTTCCTCGCCTTCTACGTACCGGCGCACTACTTCGACGGGTACGGGCCCTTCCTCGACCGGCTCGTCACCGAGAAGAGCGAGTGGCTGACCTTCCCCGGGCACGGGGACAGCGGGCTCGGACAGGCCTGGTTCATCACCACCTCGTTCCTCAACTCGCTCACCGTGGTGATCTTCCCGACGACCGTCGCCGGCTACCTCGGCGCGAAGAACGCCGACGTGCTGCGCCGCAACGCGATGCTGTTGCCCGCCTACAACGTGCTGCTCTTCGTGCCGATGCTGCTCGGCATGGCGGCCCTGTTCGTCGTGCCGGGGCTCGTCGGCGCCGAGTCCAACCTGGCGCTCTTCCAGCTCGTCGTGGACTCGCTGCCGGCCTGGGCGGTCGGCGTCATCGGGGTGGCGGCGGCGCTGTCCTCGATCGTGCCGATGGCCGTCTTCATGCTGGTCATCGGCACGATGTGGGGCCGCAGCGTGCTCTCGCTCGTACCGCGCTGGGAGCAGCGGCAGAAGGGAGCGGCGCAGGTGGTCGTCGTGGTCGCGGGGAGCCTCGCGCTGCTGCTCACGTACACCGCCCCGAACACCCTGGTGCGGCTCTCCCTCATTTCGTACGAGGGAATGGCACAGCTGCTCCCGATGGTGCTGCTGGGGCTGATGTGGCGGCGGCTGACCCTGCTCGGGGCGATGAGCGGGCTGGTCGTCGGTGTGGGTGTGGTGTGCGGGTTCGTGTTCACGGAGAACGATCCGGTGTGGGGGGTGAACGCGGGCATCGTCGCGCTCGGCGCCAACCTCGGCGTCGCGCTCGCCGTGACGTACGCGGGGCCGCGTGAGCACGACGAGCGGCCGGACGACGAGGTGCTCGCGCGGGACGAGATCGGGGACCCGGAACGCGAGGCGGAGCCGGAACGCGAGGCGGACCCGGAACGCGAGGCGGAGTCGGACGGCGAGCCCGCGGGAACAGGCCACTGACTCCGCCGGGCGGGCCGGTCCGCCCGGCCCATCGTGTATAACGGCTTGAGAGCATCGGACGCGCACGTGTGCGAACGACACGGGCGCGGGACCGGCCGACCGGCCGCGAAGGGGAAGAGGGGAGGGGCCGATGACCGGCGACACGAACCGTCTGCGCGGTGGCCTCGCCCGGCTGCTCCGTCCCGCCGGGCTGCTGCTCTTCCTCATCACCGAAGTCCTCCTCGCCGAGGGCGGCAGCCTCTCCGCCGCGGTCGCGCTCGCCGCGACCGCCGCCGCCGGCTCCGCGCTCGCGGTCGCCTCCGTCATCAGCGCCCGCTGTGCCGCTCCGGTGCCCCGCACCCGGGTCCGTACCGCCATCCGCGACCGGGAGAAACGCACTGCGTTCCTGCCCCAGCGGGACCCGGACGCCAAGGGGCGCAGGCGCCCCCGAGCCCCCGGCCGTGCCCTTCTGACGGCCGCGTAGGGGCTTGCAGCAGCAGTAGCAGGCAGAGCAGCAACAGCCACCCCCAGCAGGTGCGCCATGGGCGCCCGCGCGGTCCGTCATGCCGAGTCCGTTCTTCCTCCCGGCACGACGAGACCCCCGGAGGGCTCACCCATGTCCGTCTTCATGTCCGCATTCGCCGGTCTGGTCGGCGCGCTGGCCGACGCGCTGCACCCGCTCTTCCAGACCGCGTCCACCGCCGCCGCCATCGTGCTGTTCACCGCACTCGTACGGCTCGCGGTGCACCCCCTGTCGCGGGCCGCGGCGCGGGGGCAGAAGGCCCGCACCAGGCTCCAGCCGCAGATCGCCGAGCTGCGCAAGAAGCACGGCAAGAACCCCGAGCGCATGCAGAAAGCGCTCATGCAACTGCACAAGGAGGAGAAGGTCTCGCCGCTGTCCGGCTGCCTGCCCAGCTTGTTGCAGATGCCCGCCTTCTTCCTGCTTTACCACCTCTTCTCCAGCCAGCGAATCGGCGGCGACCCCAACGAGCTCCTCGGCCACCAGCTCTTCGACGCCCCGCTCGGCGAGCGCTGGCACGACGCACTCTCCGACGGCGGGCTGTTCGGCGCGCAGGGCCTCGTCTACCTCGGCCTGTTCGCGATCGTCGCCGCCGTGGCCACGTTCAACTACCGGCGGACGAAGCGGCAGATGGCCGCCAACCCGGTCACCCCGGCCACCGGCCCCGACGGGCAGCCGGTGCCCGGCATGGGGGCGATGACGAAGCTGATGCCGCTGATGTCCTTCGCCACCCTTTTCACCGTGTCCGTCGTGCCGCTCGCCGCCGCGCTGTACGTCGTCACCAGCACCACCTGGACCGCGGTCGAGCGGGCCTTCCTGTACCGCGACATGCCGGCCGCCGGGGCCGCCATGGCCACCGCGGCGTGATCGGAGCGGCCGGTGCGCCGGTCCAGTGTGTGAACAGGGTCTTGCGGAGTGATCGGACGTCTTGGACGATCGGACAGCCTGCGATGGCCGCCACCCATCCGACGGGCCCGATCTCGAACAAGGGGAGACAGACCGTTGAAGCTGCTTCGTGTGGGTACGGCAGGCGCGGAACGACCGGCGCTGCTGGATGGGAACGGCACCCTGCGCGACCTGTCGGGGATCGTCACCGACATCGACAGTGCCCTGCTCGCCGACGAGTCGGCGCTCGCCCGGGTACGGGCCGCGGCGGCCGAGCCCGGCGAGCTGCCCGAGCTCGATGCCGAGGGGCTGCGGGTCGGGCCGCCGCTCGCCCGGATCGGCAAGATCGTGTGCATCGGGCTGAACTACCACGGCCATGCCGCCGAGACCGGTGCGGCGATACCCGCCGAGCCGATCCTGTTCTTCAAGGCGCCGGACACCGTCGTCGGGCCCGACGACACGGTGCTGGTGCCGCGCGGCAGCGTGAAGACCGACTGGGAGGTAGAGCTCGCGGTCGTCATCGGGCGCACCGCCCGCTACCTGGAATCCGCCGAGGAGGGGCTCGCGCACGTCGCCGGGTACGCGACCTCGCACGACGTCTCCGAGCGCGAGTTCCAGATCGAGCGCGGGGGCACCTGGGACAAGGGCAAGAACTGCGAGACGTTCAACCCGCTGGGGCCCTGGCTGGTGACGGCCGACGAGGTCGCCGACCCGCAGGCGCTGTCGCTGAAGCTCTGGGTCAACGGCGAGCCGAAGCAGGACGGCACCACGGCCGACCAGATCTTCCCGGTGGGCGAGGTGGTCCGGTACCTGAGCCACTTCATGACGCTGTACCCGGGCGATGTGATCAACACCGGGACGCCGGCCGGGGTCGCCCTCGGTCAGCCCGAGCCCAAGCCGTATCTGCGGGCGGGGGACGTCGTGGAGCTGGAGATCGCCGGGCTGGGACGGCAGCGGCAGGAGCTCAAGGACGCGTAGCGGGTGCGCGGGGCGGTCGCCGGATGTGTCCGGTGGCCGCCCCGCCCCTGCGTCTTCCGTCAGGCGTCGAACGTCGGGCGCCTTCCGTCACGCGTCACGCGCCGAACGCCGAACGCCGAACGTCTTCCGTCACGCGTCGAGCGTTGTCGTGAACCGCTCCAGCGCCGCGACGACCATGGCGTGGTCCTCCGCCTGGGGCAGCCCCGAGACCGTGACCGAGCCGATGACGCCCGCGCCCTCGACCGCGATGGGGAACGAGCCGCCGTGCGCGGCATAGACGTCCGGGTCCAGGCGCGAGGATTCGTCGAACGTCGTCCCCTTCGCCCGGAACCGGGTTCCGACCAGGTACGAACTCTCGCCGTACCGCTCCACGACCCTGCGCTTGCGGTCGATCCAGGCGTCGTTGTCCGCGCTCGAACCCGGCAGCGCGGCGTGGAACACCTGCTGCGCGCCGCGCCGGATGTCGATCGCGACCGGGGCATGCCTCTCCCGGGCCATCGCGACGAGCAGGGCGCCGAGCGCGTACGCGTCGTCGTAGCCGAAATGCGGCAGCGTCAGTCGGCGCTCCTGGGCGATGAGCTCGGAGACGGTCGGAGCGGTGTGGCTCATGCGGGCTGCTCCTCTGTACCGGCGGGGTCGGCGGCGGACGTACCGGCGGGGTCGGTGGCGGACGGGGCCGTGGTCGCGCGCAGATTCACGGTGACACCCTCGCGGGCCGAGCGGCGGGCCGCCTCCAGGACATCCAGGGCCGCCGCCGCCTGGAGGGCGGTCACCGGATTTTCACCCGTTCGGCGCAGCGCTTCGGTGACCGCCGCGTAGTACGCGGGATAGTCGCCGGGCAGCGTGCGGACCGGGGTGCCGCCTCCCGTCAGTGGGGACTCACCCGATCCGATCCGGCCCCACAGCTCCTTGGGCTCCTCGCCCCAGGGCCGGTCCGCCGCCGGGCGCAGCCCCGCGCGCAGGTCCGCCTCCTGCGGGTCGAGGCCGTACTTCACATAGCCGGCACTCCGGCCGAGCACCCGGAAGCGCGGGCCGAGCTGGGCCGTCGTGGCACTGACGTACAGATGCGAGCGCACCCCGTTCACATGGGTGATCGCGATGAACGTGTCGTCGTCCGCGGCGGCGCCCGGGCGGCGTACGTCGGACTCCGCGTACACCAGCGCCGCCGGTCCGAACAGGGTGAGCGCCTGGTCGACGACGTGGCTGCCAAGGTCGTACAGCAACCCGCCGATCTCCTGCGGATCGCCCGACTCGCGCCAGCCGCCCTTCGGCTGCGGGCGCCACCGCTCGAAGCGGGATTCGAAGCGCTGTACGTCGCCCAGCGCGCCGTCCGCGACCAGTCGGGCGAGAGTGCGGAAGTCGTTGTCCCAGCGGCGGTTCTGGAAGACCGAGAGCAGCAGCCCGCGCTCCTCGGCCAGGGCCGCGAGCCCCCGCGCCTCGGCCGCCGTACCGGCGACCGGCTTGTCCACGACGACCGGCAGACCGGCCTCCAGCGCGGCGGTCGCGATCGGGACATGGGTCCTGTTCGGCGAGGCGATCACGATCAGATCGAGCGCGCCGGGGCCGTCCGCACGCTCCCACAGCTCCTGCGGCGACGCGGCGAACCGTACGCCGGGGAACTCGGCGCGCGCCTGCGCCCGCCGCTCCTCGTTCGAGGTGACGATCGTGTCGAGGACGAGACCGTCGGTCGCGGCGATCAGCGGGGCGTGGAAGACGGAGCCCGCCAGGCCGTAGCCGACGAGCCCGACACGCAGCGGGGTCCCGGACGCCCCGCGGCCTGCGGACCGTCCGGGTGCCCCGGACGGTCCGGGCGTCTCGTGATTCGCGTTGCCAGTCATGTCTGCCACTTAAGCAACGCTGTTGCCATAGTGCAAGCGGCAGCGACAATGGTCCGGTGAACAGGAGTAATAGCGGCGCGAACCTGCCGACGCTGCGCAGCCACAACGCGGCGCTGGTGCTGGATCTGCTGCGGGTGGCGGGCGAGCGCGGCATCAGCAGGCTCGAACTCGCCGAGCGCACGGGGCTCACGCCACAGGCCGTCAGCAAGATCACCGCCCGGCTGCGGGCCGAGGGCCTGGCGGCCGAGGCGGGCCACCGGGCCTCCACCGGCGGCAAGCCGCGCACCGTGCTGCGGCTGGTGCCGGACGCCGGGTACGCGGTCGGCCTGCACCTGGACCGCGACGAGCTGACGGTGGTGCTCGTCGACCTGTCCGGCACGGTCGCCGCGAGCCGCACCGCCCCGCTGGACCTCGGCGCCCCTGCGGACGAGGTGCTCGCGGCGGCGACGGACGCGGTGGCGGCGGTACGGGGCGGGGGCCCGGGGGAGCGGCAGGTGCTCGGGGCCGGCGTCGCGGTGCCGGGCCCGCTCGACCACCGGCGTGGGGTACTGCACCGCGTCACCGGGTTTCCGCAGTGGGACGGCTATCCGCTGCGGGACGCGCTCGCGGTACGGACCGGGCTGCCCGTCGTCGTCGACAAGGACACCAACGCCGCCGCCCTCGGGCTCGCCCTGCGGACGCCGGGCGGCGGCGACTTCGCGTATCTGCACCTCGGGACCGGGCTCGGCGCCGGGCTGGTGCTCGGCGGGGCGGTGCATCGCGGGGCCCGGACCGCGGCCGGTGAGTTCGGGCACCAGACCGTCCAGCTGGACGGGCCGGTCTGCGGCTGCGGGGGGCGGGGCTGCATCGAGGCGCTCTGTCTCGCCGCGGTCGCCAGGGGGGATGCCGCGGAGGCCGCCCGGGTGCTGGGGACCGGCGCCGCCAACCTGGTCGGGCTGCTCGACATCGACCGGGTGGTGCTCGGCGGCCGTACGGTGGCCGCCGATCCCGACGTCTACATACGGGGCGTGCGGGCCGTGATCGACGAGCGCGCCGGGCTGGGCGGCCTCGACGCCCCGGTGCCGGTCACCGCCGCCGGAGGAGGGGACCGGCCGGTCGCGGAAGGGGCCGCCCAGCTGATCCTGGCCCCGCTCTTCGGGCGGGCCGGCGGCGCGTAGCAGGGGCGTGAGCGGGTGGGCCGGCGGCGCGTACGGGGAGTCAGCGGGTGGGTCGGCGGCGCATGCGGGGCGTCAGCGGGCGTGAGGCGTGGGGCCGGGGCGCGCGGGCGTGGGGCGTCAGTGGGTGTGGGGGGCGTGGGGGTGTGGGGCCGGGGGGTGCGCGGGCGTGGGCCCGGGGTGGGGCGGTTGGGCCGACCGGGCGGATTCCGGGGGCCGACCGGGCGGCCCCTCGGCATGTCGGAACGGGCCGCCTCGCGCGTGCGTGGCAGCGTCGCGGCCCAGAACCGGTGAACTCCGGCGCACGGGGTGAGCCGACCGTTTCGCGAGCAGCGAAGGATGATCCCCCAGATGTCCCCCACACCGCCCCCGGCCGGGCCGCCTTCCAGGGCCGCCGCGCCGGCCGGCCCGGACCGCGTCGCCGCACCCGGCCGCGTACCGGGTTCGACGCCCGGCCGCAGCGCCGACTCCATCCCCACCTCCAGTCCCACGTCCATCCCCCTGACCACGGTCGCGTCCATCCCGGTGTTCACCGCCCCCGCGCGTCCTCCCTCACCCCCGCCGTCCCCCGGGCGGACCCGCCACGGATTCGTGCTCGGGCTGGCCGCGGCGAGCGTCGTCCTCGGCGGCACATCCGCCGCGCCCGCCACCGCCGCGTCCTCGGCCACTCCGGTCTCGTCGCCCGGCTCCACCACCGCCGACCAGCAGCCCGCCTGCGGTGATCCGGCGGCGAAGGAGTTCCCGATCAGCACCCGCATCCACGGCGGCCCGGACACGTACGCGTCCGGCGGCGGCTACGGAACCTGGTTCCTGGACCTGACCAACACCACGACCGAGTCGTGCCGGGCCATCCACCCCGTGCTGGTCCTCACCGACGAGGACCGCAAGCTCACCGCCGACCAGATCCAGCTGAAGTTCTCCGAGCAGGCCCGCCCCGGCACGGAGCACCGCGTCACCTGGGAGACCACCGACCGGGACGAGCACATCGGCGTCTTCGGCGGCGCGGGCGGCGACTCCTTCGACGGCTTCACCGTCCCCGCGGGCCGCACCGTCACCATCCAGGTCCGGATGGCGTTCACCTCCGACACCCGCCCCGGCCGGATGACCGCCAACGCCGCAGTTGTCCAGCGCCAGCGCGCGGCGAGCGGCACGGCCGGCAAGCCGGGCAAGGACGACGGGGCCTGGGTCGGCGAGTCCGAGGACTACCCCTTCACCGTCGTCGAGGACCACGACGGCGAGGAGGTGAGCGAGACGACCGAGACGACCGAGACAGGCGAGACGAGCGAGATCGGCGGCACCGGCGAGATCGGCGGGGCAGGCGAGATCGGCGAGACGAGCGAGATCGGCGGGACAGGCGAGATCGGCGAGACGAGCGAGATCGGCGGGACAGGCGAGATCGGCGAGACGAGCGAGATCGGCGGCACCGGTGAAACCCCACGCGAAGCCCGGCCGGACGAGACCCGGCCCGGCAACGCCACCACCACCGGCCCCCGGCCGCCCGTCGGGCCCGGCCGGACCCCGCGGGACAGCGGCCGCCCGGAGCTCGCCGAGACCGGTACCGGTGGCATCCCGTCGCCCGGCCTCACCGTCGCCGGGCTCCTGATCGGCGGCGGCGCGATGGTGGTCCGGGCCCGGCGCCTGCGCCGCACGCATCCCTGAACCACGTCCCCGATCCGCCTAGGGTCTTTCGTTTGGATCAGGCCGGATCAGGGAGCGGGGTCCGGTGCCGTGCGTCGCAAGGCGGAGGAGGGAAGCGACGCGGAGCGTCGGTGACCGACGACAGCGCGGCGAGGTGCGGCACAGGGGCACGCGAGCCCGGCATGATCCAAACGAGAGGCCCTAGCCCGGCCCGCCCCGTCCACGCCGCCCGATGCCCCTGGCCCACCCTCCCGGTCCACCTCCGAACAGACCCTTCCGCGCCCGGACGTTCACCACTGTTCATGTCCGTCTGCCACCATCGGGCCGTGGACTACCCGCACGACCAGGCACCTGGCGCACCGATCCGTTCCGGCATCCCGGAGCACGGCCGTATTCCCAAGTACTACGCGGTCAAGGCCCATGTCTCCGCTCTCATAGAGGAGTTGGGCGAGGGCGGCATGCTGCCGACCGAGCGCGATCTGGCCGAACGCTACGAGGTCTCGCGCGAGACGGTGCGCCAGGCGCTGCGGGAACTCCTGCTGGAGGGGCGGCTCGCCCGCCAGGGGCGCGGCACCGTCGTCGCGGGCCCCAAGCTGGAACAGCCGCTCTCGCTGGCGAGTTACACCGAAGGCGTACGCCGTCAGGGCCGCAGGCCGGGCCGTCACCTCATCGGGCTGGAGCGGTTCCCCTGCCCCGAGGCACTCGCCGCCGAGATCGGGGCGGCGCGCGGCGAACCGGTCTGGCACCTGGAGCGGGTGCTGCTCGCCGACGACGACCGGGTCGGTCTCGAGAGCACGTACGTCTCCGTCGCCCGGCTGCCGCACCTGGACACGGACTTCGACCCCGACTCGTCCTTCTACGCCTACCTCCGCGACCGGCTCGGGATCCCCTTCGGCGATGCCGACGAGCGGATCGAGACGGTGCTCGCGACACCGCGCGAGGCGTTGCTCATCGGCACGCCGCCCGCACTGCCCATGCTGCTGATCCACCGGATCTCGCGCGACACCGCCGGGAAGCCGCTGGAGCGCGTGCGGACCCTCTACCGCGGCGACAGGTTCTCCTTCACCGCGCATCTGGGCCCGCAGGACGGCCGCTGAACAACCGCCCCGCGCGTGCGTACGGCTGCGGCAGCCCCGCGAATCGGCCCATCAAGATAACGGAAAGGTAACGGGTCTAGGCCAAGCTTGGGGCCCGGTTCACCCTCCCGTTGCCGTACGGATCCGTCCGGGCCACCCGCCCCGAGGAGCGTAGCCGTCGTGAGAGTCATCGTCGTAGGAGCCGGCGTGGTGGGAACCATGCACGCCTGGCACGCAGTGAACCGCGGCCACGAGGTCGTACAGATCGAGCGCGAGAGCGAGGCGCGCGGGGCATCGCTCCGCAATTTCGGACAGATATGGGTCAGCGGCCGGGCAGGCGGCGAGGAGCTCGAGACCGCGCTGCGCGCCGTGAGCTGTGGGAGGGCATCGGGGCGCGGGTCCCGGACCTCGGCTTCCGGGCCTGCGGCTCACTCACCCCGCTCCGGGCCGAGCTGGAGACCGCCGTCGCCGAGGCGGCCGTCGCCCGGCCCGACGCGGCGGCCCGCGGCTACAAGCTGCTCACGGCCGACGAGGCCCGCGCGGTCAACCCCGCGCTGCGCGGTGACTTCACCGCCGCCCTGTGGTGCGAGCGGGACGCCGCGGCCGAGCCGCGCACCGCACAACTCGCGCTGAAGCGGGAGCTGTTGAAGTCCGGCCGGTACACCTTCCTCGGCGGCCGTGAGGTCCGCGAGGTGGTGGGCACCGCCTCCGTCCGCGACGACCACGGCGACGTGCACACCGGCGACGCGGTGATCCTGGCCACCGGTGCCTGGCTCGGCGGTCTCGTCCGCGAGCTGGCCGGCCCCGACCTGCCGGTCCGCCGCGTCCGCCTCCAGATGATGCAGACCGACCCGCTCGGCGAGCCGCTCACCACCTCCGTCGCCGACGCGGACAGTTTCCGCTACTACCCGGCGTACCGGGGCGGGGCGCTGGACACCCTCAACGCCGAGCAGGCGCCGGCGCCCACCGCGGCGGCGCACCGGATGCAGCTGCTGATGGTGCAGCGCCGGGACGGCGGACTGACCATCGGCGACACCCACGACGAGTACGAGCACCCCTTCTCCTTCGACACCGTCGAGGAGCCGTACGAGCACCTCACCGGGGTCGTCGAGTCCTTCCTCGGCCGCCCGCTGCCGAGGATCCGCCACCGCTGGGCCGGGGTCTACGCCCAGTGCACCGACACCAGCCGGGTCGTCCACCGCCAGCAGGTGCGGGACGGCGTCTGGCTGGTCACCGGGCCGGGTGGGCGGGGCATGACCTGCTCGCCCGCCATCGCCGAAACGACCGCCGACGAACTGGGCTGGTGAAGAAGTTGAACACGCAGAACCCCGAGAGCCCCGAGAACCCTGAGACCTCCGAGACCTCCGAGACCCCCGACGTCCAGATGAACTTCGCGCAGTCCAAGGACATGCCGAACCTCGGCATCTGGTTCCCCGCGAAGCAGGGCGGCAAGTCCACCACCTTCGCCCTGCCGTACGCGGCCGGCCTCGTGAACAAGGCCCCGCACACCGCCAACGGCAAGAAGCCGCTCGACTTCATGCTCTCCGAGCAGGCCCAGAAGGACGTCAGCGCGGTCGGCGGCGGCTTCTCCGCCCGCAAGGACGTCGAGGCCACCGACGGCAACGCCATCGAGCTCGCCGAGCTGATGGACGGGGTGGAGGTCTTCGAGCCCGACTGGTCCGACATCGGCACCAACCTGGACAGCTACGTCGAAGCCTGGAAGTCGGCCACCGGCAGCTGAGCGTTGCCGAGGAATCACGGCAGGGGCATGGGCCTCCGGCAGATCATCGCGAAAGGGTAACGGGTCTGGTCCCTCGTTCAACTCCCCGTCGGCGGGCGGGGAGTTGAACGAGTGCCCGCACGCCTCGACGGAGGACCCCGTGACCACCCGCACGCCCCGCCGCACCCTTCTCATGGGCGCGGCCACCCCCCGATTCCCGGACGGCCTAAAATCGGGGGCGTCGGCGCTGCACAACGCGGTGCCGCCGGCGTCCCCGCACACGGCGTACGGCAGGAGTCCCACACATGGCAGAGCGCAAGCCGATCTCGTCCTGGCTCACCGACATGGACGGAGTCCTGATCCACGAGGGGACGCCGATCCCCGGAGCGGATGCCTTCATCAAGCGGCTGCGTGACTCGGGGCTGCCCTTCCTGGTCCTCACCAACAACTCCATCTACACAGCCCGCGATCTGCACGCCCGGCTGAGCCGCATGGGCCTGGACGTGCCGGTGGAGAACATCTGGACCTCCGCCCTGGCCACCGCCCAGTTCCTGGACGACCAGCGGCCCGGCGGCACGGCGTACGTCATCGGTGAGGCCGGCCTCACCACCGCCCTGCACGACATCGGCTACGTCCTCACCGACCACGAACCCGACTACGTGGTCCTCGGCGAGACCCGCACCTACAGCTTCGAGGCGCTCACCAAGGCGATCCGGCTGATCAACGGCGGCGCCCGCTTCATCTGCACCAACCCCGACGAGACCGGCCCGTCCGCCGAGGGCCCGCTGCCCGCCACCGGGTCCGTCGCCGCCCTCATCACCAAGGCCACCGGCAAGGCCCCTTACTTCGCGGGCAAGCCCAACCCGCTGATGATGCGCACCGGGCTCAACGCGATCGGCGCCCACTCCGAGTCCAGTGCCATGATCGGCGACCGGATGGACACCGATGTGCTGGCCGGGCTGGAGGCGGGGATGCAGACCTTCCTGGTCCTCACCGGTCTCACCACGGTGGCCGACATCGACAAGTACCCCTTCCGGCCGTCCACGGTCGTCGACTCGATCGCCGACCTGGTCGGTCTCGTCGACGCGGGCTGAGCCCGGCGGGGCACGGCCCCCGGGGTGGGCGGGGGAGGTCTCCGGGCGGTGCGCGCGGACCCGTCCCCCGCGCCCCTGCGGATGCGGAATCCCTCCGCAGGCGGGAACCTGCACTGAGGAGGTTCACGATGCGTTCCACAACCCTCACGTTCTGTGCCGCCGCGGTCGTCGCGGCGACCCTGGTGCCGGCCTCCGCCGCACTGGCCGAATCCGGCTCCGGGCCGGCCCAGGAGAAGGGCCGCACCACCCTGACGGTGACCCCGCCATCCGTCGGGCCGGGTGGCGAGGCGGATCTGCGGCTGGAGGGCTGCGAGGGCCGCGAGGCCACGGGCGAGTCCGAGGTCTTCGTCTCCGAGGCGCGTTTCTCGCCCGCCGCCGACGGGGGCCTCTTCGCCGAGGCCCGGATCAGCTCGGACGCCTCACCCGGCGAATACGGGATCCGGATCGACTGCAAGGACGACAAGGGCGCCGAGGCCGCCGGCACGGTCACCGTCATCGACCGGGGCCGGGCCACCCCGCTCGCCCCGGTCGCCGCGGGCGGCGGCGGCACCGCCCTGTTCACCGACCGGGAGGCCGAGCAGGATGGCCCCGGCACCGTCCATACGGTGATCGGACTGGTCCTGGCCGCCGTCGCGGCCGTCGCCGTCGCGTTCCGCAGCGCGCGCCGCCGCCGTCCGGTCTCGGACTGACATGTCCGCCCCGGACGGCGCCGCGGGTCACGGCAGGCTGCTCGCAGGAGTGGCCTGGGCCGTCCTGCTGCTCGGCCTGTGGCTCTGGGGCCGCGGTATCACCGACGGCTCCGGCGTCGGCTCCGCCCCGACCACCGGCGACATCGCCGCGGTGGGGCGCCCCCTGGGCGTTCCGCTGCCCCCGCCGCACGACCCGATCGAGGGCGCGGTGCCGGAGCGGGTCGAGATCCCGTCGATCGGCGTCGAGGCACCCGTGATCGCCCGTGGCCTGGACAAGGACGGGGCGATCGAACCGCCCTCGTTCGACACGCCCCAGACCGTCGGCTGGTACGACGGCGGCGCCGAACCCGGCGCGAAGGGGCCGGCCCTCCTGGTCGGCCACGTCGACACCGAGACCAGGCCGGCCGTCTTCTACGGGCTGAGCGCGGCCCGCCCCGGCGCCGAGGTCGAGGTCACGCGCGCCGACGGAACCGTCGCCGAATTCACCGTCGACGACGTCCAGGTCTTCACCCGGGCGCGCTTCGACGCCGACAAGGCGTACGGCCCGCGCAAGGCCGGCCGGGCGGAGCTCCGCCTGATCACCTGCGGCGGCACCTTCGACCGGGCGACGCACTCGTACGACGCGAATGTCGTCGTCTCCGCCTACTTGACCGGCGAGAAGCCCGCAGGCGACCACGCCTGAGACGCGAACGCCCTTGGCGTGGACCATTTCTGACGTGGCGTCGGCTATCGGAGGCGTGGTGGAGCGGCTCGGGCGGCAGCCCGGCGTCCGCGTCTACGTGGACGCCGGCAACGCCGGCTCGCGCACCCCCGACGCGCTCTTCCGGCCGCTGCGCCGCGCGGGCATCGGGGCGGCCGACGGATTCCCCGTCAACGTCTCCAACTTCGAGACCAGGCAGGCCAGTACGGAGTTCGGCAGCGGCTCTCGGCGAAGGTCGGCGCCAAGCCGTTCGTCATCGACACCAGCCGCAACGGCAACGGCCCCTACCGGGGCGGCGCCCCCGGGGAGAACTGGCGCAACCCGCCCGGCCGGGCGCTGGGCGCGGCGACGACCGACACGGGTGACGAACTGGTCGACGCCTACTTCTGGATTAAGCGGCCCGGCGAGTCCGACGGCGACTGCAGGGGCGGCCCGAAGACGGGCGCCTGGTGGCCCGAGTACGCGCTGGGCCTGGCACGGGCGGCGAAGCAGCCGCAGCGGGTGCGGGGGCGCCCCGGCCACCGAGCACCCCGCGCCCGCGCCCGCACCCCGGCCATTGGGCACCCCGCCCCCGATCGCCGAACGCACCCCACCCCGCTCGCCGGCCGTCCCGCACCCGGCCGCACTACGGGAACCCGGCCGTCCCCGAGGGTGGTCAGCGTCGGGTGCCGGCGCGCCTCGTTCATCGGGTCGACGGAGATGTGCTTCTCGGCCACCGGGTCGAACTCGAAGGCCTCCCGGATGCCCTGGAAGTCCTTCTTGTCGAGGGCGAGTTTCGATGCCGTGGACGTTGCGGCTGTCGGAGCCGGTCAGGCCCGCGATCCGGTAGTTGTCCTCGGCGCCCGTCGCGTACCGGGCACCGGACTTCTCGGCCTCGACGTAGATCCGGCCCAGACCGGCGTCGTTGCGCAGGAAAGCCCCCGTTCTCCGGTCGAAGACCTTGGTGGCCTTCTCGACCAGCGCATGGTCGGTGCGTGACCGGTCGGTCGTCTCGGCCGCGGCGATTCCCCGTCGGTCGCCGCGGACGACATGATTGGCGGGCGACCGTCCGCTCGGACACGGAATGCCGCCCTTCCGGTTCGTCTCTGATGCCCCCTCGGCACCAGCCCCCGAGCGGGGCCCCCACTCCGCGTTGCGGACAACCGGAACTTTGCCCTCTGTAGCCCCCAACTGCAGGGCCCATCGGCCTGGTTGGGGCCGATGACCAATAGACAGGTTGTCCGACCTCGGTCCCGTCCGAAGGGTGAAACGAGTGGGTTACTAGTCATACGTACGATTTGCGGCCCCCTTGTAGAGGGGGTGTGCGGAGGTGCATAAGAACGGACTTCGCGCCGCTGAGTGACTGGACGGTGACGCTGTGACAGCTGTGCGAAGGCTGTGCGGCGCCTGCGCGGGTGGTGGTTGGAGGTGGCGCTGTGGGCGGCGTCACGGGGTGGAGGTTCGGCGCGAGGCTTCGGCGTGAGAGGTTCGCGAACGAGCAAAACCCCCTCACGCGTGGTGAGGGGGTTTTGACTCTGCGTGCGCCGCCAGGGACTCGAACCCCGGACCCGCTGATTAAGAGTCAGCTGCTCTAACCAACTGAGCTAGCGGCGCCTGCTGACCTGGAGAACTCTACCCGAAGGCGGAGGGTGCTCCTGACCATTTACCGTCCAGCACGGCCTGTCGGATGGTCGTTTTTTCTCTTCTATCCGTCAAAATGCGATATGTCAGGAGAGTTGAGACACTGGCGCCCGTGCAGATGCGCCCAAAGATCTTGACGAGTGCGGAGGGGAATCGCATGACTGTGCCGGCTTTCGAGGAGTACGTGCCCGCCATCGACTGCACCTGTGCGGGGTGCGCCGCACAGCGGCGGACCGCCGCCAGTGCACCGCCCATGCGGGACGGAGGTCATCCGGCCGCGCACGGCGCCCGCCGCGCCCTGGTGCTGGTCACCGCGGCCGGAGTGGTGCTGGGCAGCGGCGTCGCCGAGGCGGCGGGCCCGACGAGCACGACGGGCGCGCCGGGCGACCGGGCGGCGGGGGCGGTCGGCGCAGTCCCCGTCGACACGGACGGGGACAGCCCGCAGGGCGGACCCGGACCGCTGCGCGGCGGTGGCGCCTCGGGACCGCCCTCGTCCACGACCACCACGCCCAAGCTGCGCAAGAGCACCCGGGCCGACATCATCAACCGTGCGAAGAAGTGGGTGTCCGCGAAGGTCCCGTACAGCATGACCAAGTACTGGCCGGACGGTTACCGGCAGGACTGCTCCGGCTTCGTCTCGATGGCCTGGAACCTGCCCGGCAACGAGTGGACCGGCAGCCTCGCCGCGTTCGGCAAGCGGATCGCACGGGAGGAGCTCCAGCCCGGCGACATCCTGCTCTTCCACAACCCGGCCGATCCCTCGAAGGGCTCGCACGTCACGATCTTCGGCGGCTGGACCGACTACACGCACACCCACTACACGGCGTACGAGCAGACGAAGCCGCACACCCGCAAGAAGACGACGCCCATGGCGTACTGGACCCACTCCGGCAACTACGTCGCCTACCGCTACAAGGGCCTCAGCGGCGGAAGTGCCGGCAGCGGTTCGTCGGTGACGAGGTTCCCGGGCGCCGCGAAGTTCGGCCCCGGCGCCAGTAACGCGTACGTCACCCAGCTTGGCCGGATGCTCGTGGAGCGGGGCGGCAAGCGCTTCTACAAGGTCGGCCCCGGGCCCGGCTGGGGCGACGCCGACCGGCTGGCGACCCGGGCGTTCCAGAAGGCCCAGGGCTGGAAGGGCAAGGAGGCGGACGGCATTCCCGGCCCCGACACCTGGCGGCTCCTGGCGAATGGAACCGGCCAGGACATCCCCGGCGCTGGAAACGGGAGCGGGGGCGGAAGCGGAACGGGAGCCGGCCACGGCGACTCGAACCCGGATTCGAAGTTCCCCGGGCGGGGCTATTTCCGGCCCGGTCAGTCCAACAGCCATGTCGACAGACTCGGCAAGCAGTTGGTGAAGAGGGGCTTCGGCAAGCACTACACCTCGGGGCCCGGGCCCCGGTGGACCGAGGCGGACCGGCGGAACGTCGAGGCCTTCCAACGGGCTCAGGGCTGGCGGGGCGGAGCGGCCGACGGCTACCTCGGTCCGGAGACCTGGCGGCGACTCTTCGGGTGACACGACGGACATGACGGAGGCGGGTATGCGATCCACGGTGTCGGACAGCTCCGGAACCCCGGAGAACGGCAGGCGGCGGGAGAAGGGGCGGGAGCCGGTCCGGAAGGCCGGCCCGCAGGAGCCCGCGGGGGCGACGGTTCCGGCTCCGGGCCCGGGGGCCGGTACGGGACCGGACTCCGGTACAGGGCAGGACTCCGGGCCGGACTCCGCGGTCGACCTCGTGCTGGACCTGGTGCCGGGCGAGGACCGGGATCCGGTGCTCGGCGCGACGTCGGCCTCGGTGTCGGTCCCGGTGACGGGTGTCGTACCCGCGCCGGTGCCCGGAGGGAACGGGGCGGGCACCGACGTACCTCCCCGGCGCCGCACGGCCCCCGACACCGTCTTCGACTCGCTCCCCGTCTCCGGGGGCGACGGGGCCGAACAGCCCGGCGACGCGCGGTGGGGAACCGCGCGGCACCACGCGGTCATCGCCAACGAGCGGACCGCGACCATCCCCGTGCATCTGCTCTTCCGCGAGGACGCCGACCGCGCCGACGCGGCCGCGCTCCCCACCGGTGTGCTGCGGCGGGGAGCCGGTGGTGGACGGGCGCAGACGGGGGTGCGGCGGCCGCCGGTGCCGGGGGAGGCCCAGGTATGGCCCTCGACCCGGCCGGCGCCGGTCGGTGATCCACGGCTCGCGGAGCGGCCGGGCCCCGCCCTCCCCGGCCGGCTCGCGCTGCTCGCCGCACTGGCCGGGGTCGCCGCCGGTGGCGCGGTGCTCTGGCGGGCCGGCGCGCTGCCCGCCGCCGCGCTCGCCCGGTTCGGGATTGGCTCGCACCCGTACGACGGGATCGGCCTCGGTGCCTGGGCGGCGCTCGCCGCGCTGGTGTCGATGGTGCTCTTCGCGCTCGGCGGCCTGAGCCGCGGACGCGTGGGGTACGCCTGGGTGTTGACGCTGTTCGGCGAGTACCGGGGGAGCGTGCGGCGGACCGGGCTGATGTGGATCAGCCCCCTGCTGCTGCGCCGCCGGGTCGACGTACGCCTGCGGCACTGGCGCAGCGAACCGCTCCCCGCCGTGGACGCCGACGGCACGGCGCTGCGCGTCGTGGTCCTCGTGGTGTGGCGGATCAAGGACACCGTGCGGGCGGCGCTCGGGGTCGCCGACCACGAGGAGTACCTGCGCGAGCAGGTCGAGGCGGCGATGGCCCGGGTCCTCTCGCAGCTGCCCGCCGACGCCTTCCACGAGGACGCGCACACCCTGCGCGACGCCGAGGCGGTCGGCGACGAGCTGACCCGGATGCTGAAGGCGGACTGCGAGCCGGTCGGCATCGAGGTGTACTCGGCGCAGCCGACCGGGATCGAGTACGCGCCGGAGGTCGCCGCGGCGATGCAGCGCCGCCGGATCGCGGCGATCGACGCCAAGCACCGGGACAGCGTCCTGACTTCGGTGGTCGACGCGGTCGACGACACGGTCAACCGGCTGACCGCGCGGGGCATCGTGGAGCTGGACGACTACGAACGGAAGTCCCTGGTCAAGGACTTGACGGTGGCCTTCTACACCGGACGCAACGGCGGGGAGGGTCCCTGAGGGTTTCGGGGGAGGCCGTGCGGCCAAGCGGAATCCGACTCTCATTGGTCTGGACATGTTCATATCCCGTCAATAATCTAAGTCTTGGTCTAGACCGCAGAACGCGCGCGCAGCACGGCTCATGGAACCTCCCCCACGTTCTTGAGGAGCGACAGACATGCGTAAAAGGGCAAGCGCGGCCGTGGTCGGCCTGGCCATCGCGGGCGTCTCGATGTTCGCGACGAGCAGTGCCGGCAGCCACGGCTACACCGACAACCCCATCAGCCGCCAGAAGCTCTGTGCCAACGGCACGGTGACGGGCTGCGGCAACATCCAGTGGGAGCCGCAGAGCGTCGAGGGCCCGAAGGGCTTCCCGGCGGCGGGTCCGGCCGACGGCAAGATCTGCTCCGCGGGTCATGGCGAGTTCGCGCAGCTGGACGATCCGCGCGGCGGCAACTGGCCCGCCACGAATGTCACCGCGGGCCAGGGCTTCAGCTTCCGCTGGCAGTTCACCGCACGCCACGCCACGTCGGACTTCCGGTACTACATCACCAGGGACGGCTGGGACCCCACCAAGCCGCTCACCAGGGCCGATCTGGAATCCCAGCCCTTCATGACGGTGCCGTACGGCGGCAAGCAGCCCCCGGCGACCCTGACCCAGCAGGGCACCATCCCCACCCAGAAGAGCGGGAAGCACATCATCCTGAGTGTCTGGAACGTCGCCGACACGGCGAACGCGTTCTACGCCTGCTCCGATGTTCAGTTCTGACGTGTAGTCGGTTACCGTGCGGCGCCATGAGGAGCGCAGGCACCGTTGCGGAGCTCGTACAGCGCCAATGGGGCGACCACCGGCCCGGACTGAGACATCGGGACACCGTTCTCAGTCACCACCAGGTCGCCTCGGGCGCTGCCGCACGGGCCGCGCTCCTGGCGGATCTGCTGTCGGCGGGCGGCGAACCGCACATCGGGGTGCTGCTGGACAACACCCCCGAATTCCCACTCTGGTTGAGCGCGGCGGCCCTGGCCGGGGCCGCCGTGGCCGGGATCAACCCGACCCGGCGCGGCGCCGAACTGGCCCGCGACATCCTGCACACCGACTGCCGGGTCCTGGTCACCGAACGCGCCCATCTGCCGCTGCTCGACGGCCTGGACCTCCCGGGCGTACGGATGCTGGTGACCGACACCGACGCGTACGCCGAACTCCTGGCCCCGTACGCCGGAGTCGAACCGGGCGACACGGCCCGCAGTGACATCGGGCCCGGAACCCGGATGCTGCTCTACTTCACCTCCGGATCGACCGGCGCGCCCAAGGCCGCGATCTGCACCCAGGGACGGCTTGCGGCGGCCGGACGGTCGCTCGTCGACCACTTCGGCGTCCGGCGCGAGGACGTCCACTACATCTGCATGCCGATGTTCCACGGCAACGCGGTGATCGCCGACTGGGCGCCCGCACTGGCCGCCGGGGCCGCCGTCGCGCTGCGCAGCCGCTTCTCGGCCTCCGGATTCCTCGACGACGTACGGGCGCACGGGGCGACGTACTTCACCTATGTCGGCCGCGCCGTGCAGTACCTGCTGGCCACCCCCGAGCGCTCGGACGACCGGGAGCATCCGCTGCGGCTCGGCTTCGGCACCGAGGCCGGTGCGGTGGACGCGGCCCGGTTCCGGGAGCGGTTCGGGGTACGGCTGGTCGAGGGCTACGGCTCGTCCGAGGGCGGCGCGGCGATCCAGCGGACCCCGGACACCCCGGAGCGGGCGATCGGGAGGGCGTCGGCCCGTGACGATCTCGCGGTCGTGGACCCGGAGACCGGCGAGGAGCGGCCCACCGCCGTCTTCGACGGGGCGGGCCGGCTGATCAACGGGGCCGAGGCGATCGGGGAACTGGTCAACCGGGGGCGCACCCCCTTCGAGGGCTACTGGCGCAACGAGGAGGCGGACGCCCAACGGGTGCACGGCGGCTGGTACTGGACCGGGGACCTCTTCTTCCGGGACACCGACGGCTTCCTCTACTTCGCGGGCCGTACGGACGACCGGCTGCGGGTGGACAGCGAGAACCTGGCCGCCGCGATGATCGAGAACATCCTGGCCCGCTGGCAGGACGCGGCGGCCGTGGCGGTGTACGCGGTGCCCGACCCGGTCGCCGGGGACCAGGTGATGGCGGCCCTCGCCATGCGGGAGGGGGTCGCCTTCGACCCGTCCGCCTTCACCGCGTTCCTCGCCGCGCAGTCGGACCTGGGTACGAAGATGGCTCCCGGTTTCGTACGGATCGTCCCGGCGATGCCGGTGACGGCGACGAACAAGGTGCACCGGGTGGGACTGCGCCGGGAGGGGTTCCGGTGCGACGGATCCGTGTGGCGCCGGGGGCCGGACGCCATGTACGCCCCGCTCGACGGTGAGCGGCTGACGGCCCTGCTGGCCGAGTACGAGGCGCACGGTCGCGACGTACCCGGCCCGGCGGACATCCCTTAGACCGACCGGCAATCGGAAGCGGTCTCAGTTCGCCAGGGCCGGCTGCTCCTGCGCCGCGGTCTCCGCGGCCTCGGCTCCCCTGGCCTTCCGCAGCAGTACCGCCGCCAGCACCGCTCCGGCCAGCAGCAGCACCGCTCCCGCGACCGAGGCGTACTGCATGCTGTGCACGAAGGCCTCCCGCCCGACCCGGATCAGCGAACCGTCACCCGTGGCCACCGCACCGGCGAGCGTCTTGCGGGCGGCCTCCGGGGCGGAGTCCGGCATGTCCGCGGTGTAGATCGCGGTGGCCACCGCGCCCAGCAGGGCCATCCCCATCGCACCGCCGAACTCCTGGCCGGTCTCCAGCAGCGAGGCCGCCGAACTCGCCTTCTCCGGCGGGGCCGTGGACAGCGCCAGGTCCGACACGAGCGCCATCACGGTGACGATGCCGCAGCTCATCACGGCGCAGCCGCCGAGCAGCAGCCACAGGGAGTCCGTACCGGTCAGGGCGAGGACGGCGAAGCCGGCGGCGGCGATGACGAATCCGGCGCAGATGACCCGGGCGCGGTCGGTCCGCTGGGCGATCGCGGTGGCCGCCGGGGCCGCGGCGCCCACCGCCAGGGACGGCGCCAGGCTCCACAGCGCGGCCTCCATCGTGCTCATCCCGAGCACCGACTGGAGGTACTGCGTGGTGAAGAACGAGGAGCCCATCATGGCGAACGCGGCCAGCGCGTTCAGCCCGATCCCGGCGGCGAAGCCGTGGCGGCGGAAGAGTTCCCGGCTGATCATCGCGTCACCGCGGCCGCGCTGGCGGCGGACGAAGAACAGGCCGACGACCAGCCCCGCGGCGATGATCAGCGCGTTCCGGACATCGAGACCATGGGCGGCGCTCTCCTTGACGCCGTAGACGACCGGCAGCACGGATCCCATCGACAGCGGCACGCTCAGGAAGTCGAACCGTCCAGGGTTCGGGTCCTTGAACTCCGGGACCAGCACCGGCACCAGAACCAGCAGCAGCACCATGGCCGGCACATTGATCAGAAAGACCGAACCCCACCAGAAGTGCTCCAGCATGACCCCGCTGAGCACCGAGCCCAGCGCGATGCCGCCCGCCATGGCCCCCGACCAGATCCCCACGGCCCGGCCGCGCTGCCGCTCGTCGCGGAACATGTTCCGTACGAGCCCCATGGTCGACGGCATCAGCGTCGCGCCGCCGACCCCGAGCAGGGCGCGGGCCGCGATCAGCATCTCGGGGCTGTCGGCGTACGCGGCGGCGACGGATGCGGCACTGAACGCGAACGCACCCATGAGCAGCAGCTTGCGGCGGCCGATCCGGTCGCCGAGCGAGCCCATCGTGATGAGCAGTCCGGCCAGGGCGAAGGCGTACACATCGAAGATCCAGAGCTGCTGGGTGGCGCTGGGGGCGAGGTCCCGGTCGATGGACGGGATCGCGAAGAAGAGGACGGAGATGTCCATCGAGACGAGGAGGAGGGGCAACAGGAGAACCACGAAGGCGGTCCATTCCCGGCGGCCGGCGAGGTGGCCGCGCTCGGCGGTGGTGCTCGTAGCGTTCGTCATGCCAGGAAATGTACGAGCGTTTAAAACGGTTGTCTAGTACGAGCGTGTAAAACGTTCGTACATCTCTGCGGGCAGCAAAAAACGCACTGGGCGGTTCACGTGTGTACGTGAACCGCCCAGTGCGTTGTCTGTGCGCCGCCAGGGACTCGAACCCCGGACCCGCTGATTAAGAGTCAGCTGCTCTAACCAACTGAGCTAGCGGCGCTTGCTGACTCGAAAATAATACCTGCTCCTGAAGGGTGCTGATGACACCCCCTGCCGGGAGCCCTCGTCGGGTGCCTCTGCGGACGGACCTGGAGCCTCTCGTTTGGATCATGCCGGGCTCGCGGGGTCCGGCCTGATCCAAACGAAAGACCCTAGAGCGCCAGCGACAGGAGCACCGGAGCCGCCCGCCGGTTCAGTGTGTCCGCCGCCGAGCGCAGCCGGTGCGCGTCCTCGATCGGCAGCGACAGTGCCAGGCAGCCCGCCGACGACCCGGCCGTGAGCGGCACGGCCGCGCACACCGTGCCGACCGCGTACTCCTGGAGGTCGAGCACCGGGACCGTCGCCGGCTGGCTGTCCAGCTTGGAGAAGAGCACCTTCTCGTTGGTGATCGTCCGCGAGGTGAGCCGCGGCGTCTTGTGGCGCGAGATGTGATCGCGGCGGCCGTTCTGGTCGAGCTGCGCCAGCAGGCATTTGCCGACCGCCGAGGCGTGCGCCGCCGACCGGAAGTCCACCCACTCGTTGACCGCAGGGGTGAGCGGGCCGTCGGCGTACTGCGTGACCCGGATCTCGCCGTCGACGTACCGGCTGATGTAGACCGCCGCGCCGACCGAGTCGCGCAGCTGTGCCAGGATCTGCTGGAGCCTGGACTCCAGGGCCTGTCTGCGGGCCGGTCCGGAGCCGAGGAGCAGGAGCGAGGCGCCGATGACGTACGCGCCGTCGGTGACCTGTTCCACGTAACCCTCGCGGCGCAGTGTCAGCAGCAGTGAGGTGAGGTGACCGAGGGGCAGTCCCGTCTCGCGGGAGATCTGGGTGTCCGTCACGCCGTTGCCGTGCTTGGAGACCGTTTCGAGAACACGAAGGGCGTACTGCACCGAATGGAACGGTGCGGTCGGTTCGGGCTTCAACGTCACGGTTTCCCCCTACCAGGTTGTGACCGCAAGCTCTGACCTCACGGTAGCCGCCAAGGCCCCGTTCCGGGGCGGCTGTTGGCGACTCGGGGGGCGCCCCACCCCCGGTGAGCTGGGGCGCATCCGTCCGGCATGTGCCAGGGTCATTGGCGTCGGGTAAAGGGTGAGGTCACAGCACCGCGTCGAGGAACTCGCGCGTACGTTCGTGCTCCGGGTCGGTGAAGATTTTTTCCGGCGGGCCGGATTCGATCACCCGCCCGGAGTCGAACATCAGTACCTTCTTTGAGACGTCCCGGGCGAAGTTCATCTCATGGGTCACGCAGAGCATGGTGATGTCGGTGTTCCTGGCGATGTCGCCCAGCAGCTCCAGCACCCCGGCCACCAGCTCCGGGTCGAGAGCCGACGTCACCTCGTCCAGCAAGAGGATCTCCGGCTCCATGGCCAGGGCGCGGGCGATGGCGACCCGCTGCTGCTGACCCCCGGAGAGCTGGGAGGGGTGGGCGTCGATCTTGGCGGAGAGCCCGACCAGGTCCAGCAGCTCCCGGGCCCGGGTCTCCGCCTCCTCGCGGTCCTTGCCCAGCACATTGACCGGTGCCTCGGTGATGTTCTGGAGCACCTTCATGTTGGGGAAGAGGTTGAACTGCTGGAAGACCATGCCGATCTTCTTCCGGGCCTCGCGCAGATGCTTCTCGGGCGCCGGCTTCAGCGCTCCGCCCGGCGTCCTGATGTGGGACAGCGGGCTGCCGTCCACCCAGATGACGCCGTCGCTGACCTTCTCCAGCGTCATCAGCAGCCGCAGGATGGTGGTCTTGCCCGAGCCGCTGGGCCCGATCAGGGTGACGTGCTCGCCGCGCCGCACCGAGAAGTTCAGCCGGTCCAGGACGACGTGGTCGCCGTACCGCTTCACGACGTCGTCGAAGCGGACCAGCGGATGGCCGGTCTCCGGCGCGGCGGCCGGTGCGGCGGCCGCGGAGGCCGCACCCGTCGTCTTGCGCAGGGGGAGGGGTTCAGTGGCCAAGACGCTTCTCCAGCTTTCTCATCAGCAGCGAGGTGGGGTAGCTCGCGACCAGGAAGACCAGGCCGGCGAGCGTGAACGCCTCGGTGTAGGCGAAGTGGTCGGCGCCGTACTTACGGGCCTCGAAGACCATTTCCTGCACTGTGATCACGGCGAGGAACGGGGTCTCCTTGAACATCGAGATCGCGTAGTTGCCGAGGGCGGGCAGCACATTGCGCACCGCCTGCGGCAGGATCACGGCCTGCCAGGTCCGCCGGGGGCCGAGCGAGAGCGCCCGGCATGCCTCCCACTGGCCCTTCGGCACACCGTCGATCCCCGCGCGGTACACCTCGGAGGTGTAGGCGGCGTAGTGGACGCCCAGCACCACGATGCCGATCGTCAGCGGCTCCACCGAGGTGAACAGGGCCGCCGCGCCGACCAGTTGGACGAGCAGCGGGGTGGACCGGACGAACTCCGTCACGGCCCGCACGGGCACCGTCACGAACCTGGTCGGGGCCCGGCCGGCGACCGCGACGGCCAGCCCCAGGACCGCGGCGACGAGCGTGCCGAGCACCGTCGCGAGCAGCGTGACCCGGAAACCTTCGAGCAGCAGGGGCAGGGCGTCCCCGGCCGCGTTCCAGTCGAAACCGTTCACCGGGCACCTCCCTGGACGGAGGCGACGGCCTCGGTGGCGCTGCGGGTGCGCAGCAGCGAACCCGCGCCGGTGGGCAGTCCGAGCCGCCGCTTGGCGCCCCGTTCCAGCAGGTTCATCAGCAGGGTCAGCGCGTACGCCAGCACGAAGTAGACGGCCAGCAGGGTCACGTACGCGGTGAGCGTCTCACCGGTACGGTCGCGCAGCTGCTGGACCACGGTCATCAGGTCGGCCGCGGAGATCAGCCACAGCAGCGGGGTGCACTTCAGCAGCTGGATCAGCAGATTGGTGAAGGACGGGATCATCTGCACCCAGGCCTGCGGAAGGATCACCTTCCGCATCCGGTGCAGCGGCGACATGTTCAGCGCGACGGCGGCCTCGTACTGGCCGCGCGGCACGGAACCGATCGCCCCGCGCACCACCTCGGCGCCGTACGCGCCGTAGTTGAGGCCGAACGCGACGACGCCGCAGAGCAGCGGGTCCAGTTCGTACCCCGTCAGCGTCGGCATCGCGTAGTAGAGCCAGAACAGCTGGATGTAGAGCGAGGTGCCGCGGAAGAACTCCACGACCACGCGCGAGGTGCCGCGCAGCACCAGCAGCCGGCTGATCGACATCAGACCGAGGACGAACGACAGCAGGAGCGCGGCCAGCGCGCCCAGCACGGTGGCTTCGAGGGTCACCCACAACCCCGAGCGCACCTGAGGGAGTTCGTCGAAGAACGCGGAGAAGAAATCACTCATGCGGTGCGGTCCGTCCCTGTCAGCCCTTGCACAGATCGGCCGTCTTCAGCGTGGCCGGCGGGAGCTCGGTGTCGGAGAAGCCGTACTCCTGGAGCAGCGAGACATAGCGCGACTTGTCCGAGACGATCTTCTTCAGCTCGCGGTTGAAGGCGTCCCGCAGGTCCTCGTTGCCCTTGCGGAAGACGGCGCCGCCGGGGCTGTACTGCTTGGTGCCGTCGAGCTCCGGCACGAACGGCTCGGTGACCTCGGTCTCCGGGTTGGTCTTCGCCAGCCAGCGCAGCGAGATGCCGGTGAGCAGGAACGCGTCGATCCGGCCGCCCTTGACCGCGTCGGCGCCGTCCTGCGGCTTCTGCAGCGTCTTGACCCTGTCGCCGGTGATGCCGGCGCCCTCGGCGTACTTGCCCTCGACGGCGCCCGACATCACACCGACGGTGATCCCGGCGGCCTTCGCGGACGCCAGGTCGGTGAGCTTCTTCGGGTTGCCCTTCTTCACCATCAGCGCGGTCGGCGAGATGAACTCGGGTTCGGAGAACAGGGCGTTGGCGCAGCGCTCCGGCGTGATCGCCATTCCGGCGCTGACCACGTCGTACTTGCCCGCCTGGAGCCCGGGGATCAGCCCGTCCCACTCGGAGAGCGTGGGCTTGAGCTCGTCGACTCCGAGCGCCTTGAAGATCTCCCGGTGCAGGGTGGGCGCCTCGCCCTTGAGCTCCTTGCCCTCCAGATAGCCGTACGGGGCCTCGTTGGCGTACGCCACCCGGACGAAGCCCTGCTTGCGGAGCTTTTCGAGCGCTCCCGCACCGTCCGCGGAACCGGCGTCGGTCTTGCTGCACGCGGAGAGCAGACCGGGGACGACGAGCAGGCCGCCCACGGCCGCCGATCGGTTCAGAAAGCCCCGGCGGGACAGGTTCGGGAAGTCAGCCATGGTTCGCAATCTCCTGAAGGGATCGAACAGTCCGGACAGGGATGGCGCCTGCCCGATCCCGGACGTCTATGCAGGAAGCGAGGGTATGCAACCGAAAAGTGGCCGGAGTGTGACCTTCCCGTGTTCCGGGTGATCGGTACCGGATCGGGCCCGTCGATGGCGACGGCTCACCCGCCCGGCTCCCGTACGGGGACGTAACCGCGCCGCTTGTCCACCACGTTCGGCAGGGGCTGCCCGGCCGCCCAGAGTTCGTACATCGCCACGAACTGCTCGCCCAGCCGGTCCCGCCAGCCCGCCGTGTCGCCGCTCATGTGCGGTGACACGATCAGATCCGGTACGTCCCACAGCGGGCTCCCCGGCTCCAGGGGCTCCCGCTCGAACACGTCGAGCGCCGCGCCCGCGATCCAGCGCCTGCGCAGCGCTTCGGCCAGGTCGTCCTCGACGACCAGTGGTCCGCGCCCCACATTGATGAAGCGGGCCGACGGCTGCATCAGCCCGAAGAACCGGGCGTCGAACATGGCACGCGTCGACTCGGTCAGCGGTGCCGCGCAGATCACCCAGTCGGCCAGGGCGGTCAGCCGGTCCAGGTCCTCGGCGCCGTGGATGGTGCGCCGGGCCGTGCGCCCCACGAGCGCCACCTGGACCCCCAGCGCGATCAGCAGCCGGGTGATCTCCCGCCCGATCGGGCCCGCGCCGACGACCACCGCCCGGCTGCCCGCGAGCCGGGTGCTCTCGCGATGGCGCCACTGCCGCCGTCGCTGGAGCTCCAGCGTGCCGGGAAGGTCCTTGGCGAACGCCAGCACCAGACCGGTCACGTACTCGGCGATGGGCCGCTCGAAGATGCCCCGGGCGTTGGTCACCACCGTGTCGGAGGCCGTCAGTTCGGGGCAGAGCAGCCGGTCCACGCCCGCGCTCGCGGTGTGCACCCAGGCCGGGCGCGGCCCCTCGCCGGGCCAGGCGGCCCGTACCGCGTCGGAGGTGAAGTCCCACACCAGCAGCACATCGGCCGAGGGGAGCCGGGCGGCGAGTCCGGCCTCGTCGGTGTACCGGATCCGGGCCCGGCCGGTCAGCCGGCCGAGACGTGGCGACGGGTCGGTGTCCAGGACGAGCAGGGTTGGCTCTGACATGAGAGACGGTCGCTCCGCTGCGTCTGGGGAGTTTCGCCCCCGCCGGGGGAGCGGGTGCGACCACGCTCGCACCCGCCTCCGCCCCCGTCAACAGGTCGGAGCGGAGGTCGCGACATATGGGGGAATACTTGGAGGGAGTGGGGTGAAAGGTCGTGGGCGGCCGCAGGGTGGGAACGGGCAGGAAGGCCGGACAGGAACAGTAAGACCGGACAGGAACAGGCAGGAAGGCCGGACATGACGACCGTCGGATTTCTCTACCCGGGCCACTTCGCGGAGGACGACTTCCCGCGGATGGAGATTCTGCTCGACGCCGTCCGGCTGGTGGTGAACCGCACCGAGGTCGACGAGGACGCCTACCGGATCGACGCGCTGATCCGGACCGGCTCGCCCGAGCGCCTGGCCGGCGGGGTGGAGGAGCTGCAACGCGCCGGGGTCGAGGCCGTCGTCTGGGCGAGCGGCGCCGGCAGCTTCCTGTACGGCTGGGAGGGTGCCCACGAACAGACCGCCGCCCTGGCCCGGGCGGCCGGCGTGCCCGCCTCCAGCACCTCGTTCGGCTTCGCCCACGCGGTACGGGAGCTGGGCGCCGGCCGGGTCGCCGTCGCCTCCACCTATCCCGAGCGCATCACCGCCCTGTTCGCCGACTTCCTGCACGCCGCGGGCATCGATGTGGCCGTCACCCGTGCCGTCCCGCTCGGATCGGCCACCGAGGCCGCCGCCTGGGACCTGGACCGGGTGAAGGAACTCGCCGTCGCCGCCGACCGGCCGGAGGCCGACGCGGTGCTGCTGCCCGACACCGCGCTGCACACCGCCGGGCACGAGTCGGAGCTGGAGGAGCTCCTCGGCAAGCCGGTCCTCACCGGGAACCAGGTCACGGTCCGCGAAGGGCTCCGCCTGGCCGGCCGCCGCGCGTGGTCCCCGGGACTGGGCCGGATCTTCGCGGCCCGGGAGGCGCCCCCGGCCCAGGTGGCCGCCTGGGGCGAGGGCCGGGAACGGGCGCACAGCGGGCGGCGGGCGGGACCCGGAGACGTACGGGAGTAGCCCCGGGAGAGGTACGGGTACGGCTCCCCGGAGACGCACGGGAATAACCGGAGACAACCTCCTGTTATGTGCTTCCGGACGTACGAGCCGGACGTAGGCGCATCACCGGAGAGGCCAGGACGTGGACGAGATTCGAGGCGACGAGATCCGTGGCAAGGCGGAGGGGGCGGCCACCGTTCCGCTCTCCGTACTGGACCTGGTGACCGTGGGGCAGGGCCGCACCGCCACCCAGGCGCTGCGCACCTCGGTGGAGATCGCACGGCTCGCCGAGCGCCGCGGATTCCACCGCTACTGGGTCGCCGAACACCACTCCATGCCCGGTGTCGCCTCCTCCTCGCCCGCCGTGATCCTGGCCCACCTCGCCGCGCACACCGAGCGCATCAGGCTCGGCTCCGGCGGCGTGATGCTGCCCAACCACGCACCGCTCGTCATCGCCGAACAGTTCGGCACCCTGGAGGCCATGGCCCCCGGCCGCATCGACCTCGGCCTCGGCCGCGCCCCCGGCACCGACGGTGCGACGGCGGCCGCCCTGCGCCGCGCCGACCAGCTGAACGAGGGCGCGGACGATTTCCCGCAACAGCTCGCCGAGCTGACCCGGTTCCTGGACGACGACTTCCCCGACGGCCACCCCTACGCCCGTATCCACGCGGTCCCCGGCCCCGTGCAGGCCACGGCCGAGGGCGGCGTCCAGTCGCCGGCCCGCCCGCCGGTCTGGCTGCTCGGCTCCTCCGGCTTCAGCGCCCGGCTGGCCGGGGTGCTCGGACTGCCCTTCGCCTTCGCCCACCACTTCTCGGCCCAGAACACGATCCCGGCGCTCGACCTGTACCGGGAGTCGTTCCGGCCGTCCGCGGTGCTCGACGCCCCGTACGCCCTGATCGGCGTGTCGGCCCTGGCCGCCGACGACGAACGCGAGGCCCGCCGCCAGGTGCTCTCGGGCGCCCTGTCCATGGTCCGGCTGCGCACCGGCCGCCCCGGCCTGGTCCCGACGCCCGAGGAGGCGGAGGCGTACGCCTTCAGCCCGATGGAGCGCGAGTTCGTCGACAACTGGCTCACCAACATCGTCCACGGCACTCCGGACGAGGTCCGCAGCGGCCTCGACGGCCTGGCCAAGCGCACCGGCGCCGACGAACTCATGATCACCGCCAACGCCCACGGCGGCGAGGCGAGGCTGCGCAGCTATGAGCTGATCGCGGACGCGTACGGCCTGCCCGCGGCCTGACCGGACGCGTACGGTCTGCCCCCGGTCTGACCGGATGCCGTACGGCCTGCCCGCGGCCTGACCCCGGCCTCGTCGCAGAGGGTGGCCGGGCCGGGTCAGACCTGCATCGGGCGGGTGCCGATCAGCTCGGCGATCCGTTCCGGGGCCACCGCGCGGGAGTACAGCCAGCCCTGCCCGGTGTCGCAGCCGATCCTGCGCAGCCGTTCCGCCTGGCCGGCCGTCTCCACGCACTCCGCGGTGACGGTCAGGCCCAGCCGGTGCGCCAGCTGCACCATCGCCTCGACGATCGTCTCGTCGGCCGGGGACGGGTGGGCGCCGTCGTCGTAGCGGAAACCGCGTACGAAGGAGCCGTCCAGCTTCAGCACCGAGACCGGCAGTCGGCTCAGATAGGCGAGGTTGGAGTAGCCGGTGCCGAAGTCGTCGATGGCGATCCGCACGCCCATTTCGCTGAGCGACTGGAGGGCCTGGATCGGCTGGCCCGCCGAGCCCATCACCGCGGACTCGGTCAGTTCCAGCTGGAGCAGCGAGGGATCGAGGCCGGTCTCGGCGAGGATCTCCGCGACATCGGTGACCAGGTCGGAGTCCCAGACCTGGCGCACGGCGACGTTGACGCTGATGAACAGCGGCGGGTCGGCGGGGTGCTCCAGCTGCCAGCGCCGCGCCTGGCGGCAGGCGGACTGCAGTACCCACCGGCCGAGCTGGACGATCGAGCCGTCCTCCTCGGCGATCGCGACGAACCGATTCGGCGACAGCATGCCGAACTGGGGATGGTTCCAGCGGACCAGGGCCTCCACCCCGCGCACGACTCCATCGGCCATGCCGACCAGCGGCTGGTACTCGATGGTGAACTCACCGCGCTCCACGGCGGGGCGCAGGGTCGACGAGAGCGTCTGACGGGTCATCCGGTGGGCGTTGCGCTCCGGGTCGAAGACCGTCCAGCGGGCCTTGCCGTCCGCCTTCGCCCAGTACAGCGTGGTGTCGGCGGCCTGCATCAGACCGGTGGCGGAGGTGCCGGTCACGGCCCGTTCCACCACCCCGATCGAGGCGGAGACGGAGAGCCGGTGCCCGGCCAGGTCGAAGGGCTGCTGGAGCGCGGCGAGGACCGAGCGGGCCAGATCGGTGAGCTGCTGCGTGCCGGCCGAGTCCTCGACCAGGATCGCGAACTCGTCGCCGCCCAGGCGCGCCACGAGATGGGCGCCGCCACGGTGCGGGCCGTCCTGGGCCGCGCAGTCGGTGAGCCGCGCGGCCACCGCGGCGAGCAGCCGGTCGCCGATCCGGTGGCCCATCGTGTCGTTGACGGCCTTGAAGCCGTCCAGATCCAGGTAGCAGAGCCCGACCCGGCCGTGGCCGGAGGAGCCGTCGTCGTACTGCGGGGTCTCCAGGAGGGCCGAGAGCCGCTCGAAGAACAGTGTCCGGTTGGGCAGCCGGGTCACCGGGTCGTGCATCTGGAGATGGCGCAGTCGTTTCTGCAGCTCGCGCCGGTCGCTGACGTCCGAGACGGAGAGCAGCACCCGGCCGGGCCCGGCGCCGTCACCCGCACCGGCATCCTGCTCAGGCATCGGCACGACGGCGACCTCGGCCCACAGGGCGCGCCCGTCGGGGTGCTTGAGCCGGTGGGTGCAGCGGAACCGTGAGCGCCGCCCGTGCAGCACCTCGCGGTACGCGTGCCAGGTGCGGCCGTCCGCCGCGAGGTCGAGCAGATCGGCGGCGGACTGGTTGGTCAGCGCCGCGGCGGAGCGGCCGAGGAGGCCGCCGAGGGCCGCGTTGGCGGTGACGACCAGGCCCTCGTGATCGACCACCGCCATCGGCAGCGTGGCGGCCAGGAAGGCGGCCCGGTAGCCGTGCGGCTCGGACCCGTCGGAGCCGTGCGGCTCGGACCCGTCGCCCCCGGCGGAAGGCCACGGAGTGTGACGTTCCGTGGTCGGCGGGCCTGCGGAATGCCGGGGTGTGCCCGCCGCGGGCCCGGGCCCTTCGGAGGTTCCGCTCACCGTTCGCTCCCGCCGTGCAGTTCTGTCCTGAACAGGTGTGGCCGGACTGGCCCGCCGCGCGGAACCCCCGGGTCGGAGGCGGAAACCACGCGGGAAAGCCTGGTGAAGCATAGAGGCTGGTACGTCGGACGTTCCAGCGCCCGACCCTTCCATGCCCCGCGTACGCCCCGCATGGGCCATTCGCGCGCGGTTCCGATTTGCCCGTAACTGATCGTTTCCGAGAGGTTGTGTCCTCTCGCGATGCCTTGGTGATCGATTGTGACTGTCCGTGAGGGTGGGGGCCTTGGTCGGCAGCTGACTCGACTGGGGCAGCTCAACAGGACGAAAGCCTCGAACCATCACAGGGTGAGTGGGTGACCGAAGTTCGCACCCGGAGGTAGAAGTGCCGCGTGAGCGCAGGACCGGGGGAGTGGAGAGACCGAGCCTGCGCGGTCTGGCCGCCGCCGCGGTCTCCCTCCTGGCGCTCGTCGCCACCTCCCTCGTGGCCGGGCCCGCCGTGGCCGCCACCGGAGAGGCGGGGCCCTGTGCCCTGCCCCGGACCGAGGCGCACCACTCGCTCGGCGTCAGCGACTGGAACGGCGCCTACCCCCGGCCCGACCACCCCCTCGACGCGGTCCTGGTCTTCCTCTCGTTCCCGGACCACCACCCCGCCGCCGGCCCCGCCGAGCTCACCGCCGACTACTTCCCCGCCACCAGCCAGTTCTTCCAGCGCGCCTCGTACGGGAAGTTCGCCCTGCGCCCGCACCCGATGCGGCAGTGGATCCAGATGCCCAGAACGTCCGACCAGTACGGCATACGGCGGGACTGGGACAACGAGCGGCGCGGCGCCTATCTGCGCGACGCCGTCGCCGCGGCCGATCGGAAGGTCGACTTCTCCCGGTACGACATCGTCTATCTGATCGCCGACCCGGACGCCCCGGGCGTCGACTCCGACGCCACCAAGGTCGTCAACTTCGACCAGCCGCTGCACGCCGACGGCACGGACATCCGCCGCGTCGTCACCGTCTTCGAACAGCACCCGCCGGACCACAACGTGCTGGCCCACGAGACCGGGCACGTCTTCGACCTGCCGGACCTCTACCACCGGCCGTCCGACGGCAAGGGCGACTGGGACACCTATGTCGGCGACTGGGACGTGATGGGCAGCCAGTTCGGACTCGCGCCGGACTTCTTCGGCTGGCACAAGTGGAAACTGGGCTGGCTGGACCGCCGGCAGGTGATCTGCGTCCAGAGCAGCCGGGACATCACCCTGGAGCCGATGGCCGCCGTGCCCGTACCCGGCGCCTCCATCGGCACCCGGCTCGCGGTGATCAGGACCGGTGAGGGCAGCGCCGTGGCCATCGAGGCCCGCAGCGCCACCGGCAACGACAGCACGACCTGCACCGAGGGTGTCCTGCTCTACCGGGTGCGCAACGGAACCCCGTCCGGCGGCGGTCCGGTCGAGGTCATCGACACCCACCCCCGCACCGACGCCTGCTGGGACCGCTCGGTCTACGCGCCGCTCGCGGACGCCCCGCTGCGGGTCGGCGAGACGTACAGCATTCCCGACGCGCACGCGAAGGTCGAGGTCGCCGACCGGACGCCGTCGGGCGCCTGGACGGTCCGGATCACCACCGGAACGTAAGCGTCCGACATCCGGCGAACACGAAGAAGCGAACACGAAGAAGCCCCCCGCTTCCGCGAGGGGCTTCTTCCGTCTGTGCGCCGCCAGGGACTCGAACCCCGGACCCGCTGATTAAGAGTCAGCTGCTCTAACCAACTGAGCTAGCGGCGCCTGCTGACGTCGTAGACATTAGCATCCGGATCGGCGGGAGGAAAAATCGAATTCCCGGCCGCCGACGGGGCCGCCGACCTGGTCACCCGCACACAGGCCCAGAGCAGTACATCGGGGCCCGGCAGCCAGGGGTTGCGGGTGTCGGGGGCGACCAGCCAGCGGGGGCCGGGCGTGGTGGAGGTGCAGGTCAGGGGCGGAACGGTCACCGCGTCCCCGGTGCCGTGGCAGAGCAGTGGCGGCACCTTGCTGTCGCCGTCGCCGTCGTGCCCCCGCGGGCCCATGGCGGCCCGCGGCCCGGGCCCGCCGCCCCACTCCTCCCAGTCGAGCAGCGAGGGGAGCCGCTGGGCGGTGCCGGGCGAGGCGAACAGCAGCATCCGTCCGCGGTGCGTGGCCACCGGCCCGGAGCCGGGGCCGTCCGACCACAGGTGCTCCAGCATCCGGCGCCCGAAGAGGGTGGGCACGTTCACCACGTCGAAGGCCGACCCGCACGGCAGTACCCCGGGCGAGGAGGGACGGGACTCCCACTGGGCGAGTGTGGAGCGGGGATACGCGGCGGCGCCGGCCAGCCAGGCGGCACCGGCCGCCGTGACGTGCGCCGTCTGGTTCGCGGCCTGGTTCCGCAGAACGGCGAATACGTCGGCGCCGTGGTGGGAGGCGTCGCCGTGGTGCAGGGGCGAGTTGTCGGGCAGCCATGCGGTCATACGGGCATGTCTACCGGGAGTGATCGAGCGGATTCCGAGAGTTGCCGGAAACCGGGACAGGTCGGGGGGAGGGGGAGTATCTTGCGCTCGGGCATATGCCAGTGGTTCTGCCCGGAGTCAGGACCGGGCGGGACGGGCGGCCCGGCGGGGGTGCCGGCCGGGGCCGGTCACCTGCCCCGCGGGAGCGACGTCGCCGGTGCGGCGGCCGGGGTCCGGCCGCGTGCGACGGCCGGTTCGGTGCCGGTTCCGCACGGCCGTCAGGGCGCGGTGCCGCCCAGCAGGCTCCGGCCGAACTCGACCATCTTCTTGGCGTAGTCCTCGGTCCACTGCGCGCGCTGCGCGATGTCCGCGGCCGTGAGCCGGTCGAACCGGCGCGGATCGGCGAGCTGGGCGGCGGCGATCGCCTGGAACTCGACCGCGCGGTCGGTCGCGGCACGGAACGCCAGGGACAGCTCGGTGGCGCGGGACAGCAGCTCCCCCGGATCGTCCATCGACTCCAGATCGAAGAAGTGCTCGGGATCGGCGACGGCCGCCGACGGCTCGAAGAGCAGGGGCGCGGGGCGCATCCGCTGCTTCCCGTTCCGCTCGGGTTGTGGCATGTGGTGTTTCCTCCTCGGGTCGGCCCGATGGCCACCCTCCATTGTCCAACGTCCCGCAAGAGGGCCCGGCGCCCGCCCGCAGTCACCCCGGCGCCCGGCCGCAGTCCCCCCGGCCGCCGTCACCCCGACGGCCACCGCACCCGGTGCTCCGCCAGATGCGCCAGCACCGAGTGGTTCGCCTCCCAGCCGTCCGGGAACTTCACCGTGACGCCCAGCTGGACCGGCTCCGTCGACGGGTGCTCGTCCAGCAGCTCGGTGACGCCGGCCCGGCACACCACGATGCAGGCGTGCCGGTGGCGCGAGGCCAGCACGCAGAGCCGGCCCGTCTCCAGGTGGAAGGCGGTGGCGTCCGGGCGGCCGGAGAGCGGGTGAAGCACCACCGTCACATCGAACTCGCGGCCCTGGAGCCGGTTCGCCGTGTCCACCGCGACGCCGCTCACGCCCAGCTCCGCGAGCGCCGCCCGCACCGCCGCGGCCTGGTCGCGGTGGGCGGTGCCGACCGCGACCCGGTCCGCCGTCACCGGAACCGGGTCGGGGGAGCGCTCGCTCGTCGCCGCGCCGCCGCGGTCCAGCAGCCGGCGGACCACCAGGGCCACCGCGCGTACCGCCTCCGGGTCGGTGCGCGGGGTGTGCCTGGCCGGCAGTTCGAGCAGGCCCCAGCCGGACTCCGCGGCCTCGTCCAGCACCCGGTCCGGGGCCGAACCGTCGGAGCCCACGCCGAACGACAGCCGCCGGTCGCCCTGGTCCGTACCGCTGCGGAACGGGGTGTACGGGTAGAACGCGTCCGAGACCAGCGGCGCGGCGGACGCGGGCAGCCGCCACGACACCGGAAGCCGGTGCTGCGGCAGATGGGGATTGTGCGCGAGCAGCGTGGAGACCGCACTCGCCGACGGGTCGTACGAGAGCCCCGCCCACTGGTCCGCGCCGACGATCGAGAACGGGTCCAACTGGCCCGGATCGCCGACGAACAGCGCCCGCTCGAAGAGCCCCGCGACGGCCAGCAGCGCGTCCGAACGCATTTGGTACGCCTCGTCGACGATCGCGTGGCCCCACGGCTCGACGTTCTTCACGTGCGCCCACTTCGCGGCCGTCGAGATGACCACGTCGAGCCCGGCGAGGTCGGATGCCTTCGCCGACTTCCGTACGTTGGCCAGGCCGTCCAGCACCTTGTCGTACGGGTCCGTGTCGTTGCTGTGCAGCCGGCCGACCGGCAGCCCCGGATCCTTCTCGGCCAGCCGCACCACGAGGTCGTCGACCTGGGCGTTGGTCTGCGCGACCACCATCAACGGATGCCCGGCCGACGCGAGTTCGAGCGCGGCGCGCACCACGAGCGTCGACTTCCCGGCGCCCGGCGGGGAGTCCACCACGATGCCGCGCGACGTACCGCGCAGGGTGTCGGCGAGGATCGCGTCGGTCGCCCGCGCGGCCTGGGCGCCCGGGTCGAATACGGCCGTCACAGAAGGTCCTCCGCGGTCACGGGATCGGGGCTCTCGGCATGCCCGGCGGAGCCCGGCGGGCCGCCGTGCGTCCAGGGCGTCTCCTCCGGGTCCGGCAGCTTCGGGCCGCCGCGCTGATCGTGCTCGAAGAGCGTCCAGGCGATCCGGTCACCCGGCTCGGGCACCGAACCCGGGGCGGGCTCCTTGCTCCGGCCCATCCGGTCGAGGATGCGCAACACCAGCGGGGGTGCGACCCCGTCCGCCGGCTCGGCGTACCCCACGAACTCGGCGGTCTGCGGCTTGCCGTCCAGCGAGCGGTACACCTTGGTGCGCTCGCCGAGATGTGGGTATTCGTCCGTGCGGACCGTGACCAGCGGGCGCGGCGACGGGCGCTTCGACTCGCTGTACGCCATCACCACCTCCGTCACCTCGCCGACGAACGCCTCACCGGACAGTCGCCGCCCGGCCAGCACCAGCGGATCGTCCAGCGCCTCCTGGGCCTCCAGCTGGGCCTGCGCCGTCTCGCGCGAGGCCAGCTTCTGCGCCGCCGTCACCGCGTCGTCCCGGCGCGGCTGCGGCGGCTCACCCGAGCGCACCCGGTCCCGGTGACCGGTGAACGACCAGCGGTCCCTGGTCCAGCGGTCCTCGGACCGGGCCCCCTCGGGGAGCTCCCGCAGCAGGTCGAGCCCGCGCCACACCGCGTCCCAGGTCGGCCGCATCACACCGGCCAGCAGCGCCCTGATCTCCCGCTCGGCGGCGGTCAGCTCGCCGAGCCGGGCATCGGCCGCCAGGCCGTCCTCGGCGGCCGCGAGCGAGGTGCGCGCCCGGTCGTACTTCTCGATGGCGGGCGCCAGCAGCCGGTTGTCGAACGCCGGGTCCGTGGCCGGGCCGGCCGGCGGGCACAGCAGCTGCCCGCCGCCGTCCCGCTCCAGCTCCGCGCGGAGCGCCGCCGAGGCGCCCGACTCGCCGGCCGGGGCGTCGATCCAGGCCAGCAGCGCACCCAGGTGCTGATCCTCCAGGCTGCTCTGCCCGGTCGCCCAGTGCCGGTTGAGCAGATCGGTCGCGGCGAGCAGCAGCGAGGAGCCGGGCACCCTGGCCCGCTCCCCGTAGTGCGTCAGCCAGCGGCCCAGCAGCGGGACCCGGGCCGGGGCGGGGTACGGGGTGTCGGGATCGTCCTCGGCCGTGCGGCGGAACCGCATCGAGCGGCCCAGCAGCCGTACGAACTCGATGCCCGCCCGGCTCGGCACGACCAGCTGCGGCGCGTCCGCGCACAGCTCGACCTCGACCTTGACCTTCTTCCCGGTCTCCGGGTCTGTCTCGTTGCGCTCGGCCGGCTCGACGACGTCCTCGTACGCCTCGATGTGCGGCAGCACCGCCTCGGCCAGCTCGGCGAGGAACGCGAACCGCAGATCCCGGTCGCGCGGCTGCGAGACCGACAGCAGCCGGGGCGCCTCCCGGTCCGTCCCGACGAGCGCGCCCAGCGGGGCACCCGCCTCACCGGCCGTGGTCAGCGGGACCAGGACCAGCGGCCGGTCGGTGAGATGGCGGTGCAGGACCGTGGCCATCGGCTGCGCCCGGCCGCTCTCCACGGCGTCCAGCCGGGCCAGGGTGCTGATCAGCGACATGCCGGACCGCCCGCCAGCGCCTCGGCGCGCAGGGCCGCCGCGCGCCGCAGGGCCGCGACCGTCGGGTCCGCCGGGTCGCCCTCCTTGCCCGCGGCCGCCGCCAGCACCTCGCCCACCGTGGTCAGCGCGCCGAGCTCACCGCGCACACTCCGCCCCAGCGCCTCCACCGCGCCGGCCGCGCGGGCCTTCGCCCGGCAGTGGAAGGCCAGCTCGCAGGCGGCCAGGCACTCCGGGGCGTACGCCGCACCGACCGCCTCGACCGCGGCGTCGAGCTGCTGCCGGGGGCACTGCGGGTCGAAGGTGGTGCCCTCGGGCAGGGCCGCCGCGATGTCCTCGATGCGGGTCAGCCGGGTGAGCTGGCGGCGGGTGACCGCGCGCTGCTTGCGTACGTCGACGACCGAGGCGGTGGGCAGGTTGGAGAAGTCCTTCGGGCAGACCAGCAGCACCCGGTGGCCCACCTCGGCGCCCTCGGTCAGCTCCGCGATCCGCTCCAGCGCCAGCACGTAGACGGCGGACTGCCGGGCCGCCGCGCCGACCTTCGCCGCGTCGGCCGAGCCGTCGATCATGGGGAAGGACTTGATCTCGACGACCGTCCACGTGCCGTCGGGGTGCACCGCCACCGCGTCCGGCTCCAGATAGGCGGGGGAGCCCGCCACCTCCAGGGCCAGCATCGGGTGGTCCAGCAGCGCCCAGCCGCCCGCCTCCGTCGCCTCCCGCAGTGCCAGCGCCGTACGCGCGGCGCGGCCCTGAGGGCCCGCCGCGGTCAGATCGGGCACCGAGACCTCGCCGGGTGCCTCGCCACCGCCGCCGAGCCGCTCGTGCAGCAGCCGCATCAGCTCCGTGCCGCCGTCGGCCTTGACCTTGGCCTCGAAGGCGTTGCCCCGGACGAAGGCGAACTGCGACTGCCCGAAGGGGGCCGGCGAACCGAGCGCCGTGGCCAGCGCGGCCTTGTCCACCCCGGCGCCGTCCAGCAGGGCGCGGCGCCGGCAGCCGGGGTTGGCCGCGAGGGCGGCCAGCGCGCGGGCGTCCAGCGGACGGGGCGGGACGGCCGGTCCGCGCAGCTCAGCGAGCCGCTGCCGGAGTGTCGTCTCCCGTGGCTCGCGCTCCTGCGGGGGCGGTGGTGTCGGCCCGGGTTGGCCGACCGGCCGAGGCATCTGCGTCGGCCGATGCCGCGGCATCGGTGGAGTCTGCGGAGGTGGTCCGCTGGCCAGGGATTCGCTCACCCGCGGAAGTCTTGCATCCGGCACTGACAATCGGGGACTCCGCGACCGGGGCGACCTTCGGGAAGCGGGCTCCGACCCGGTCCGCCAGCCGCATCACGGGCCGGGCCAGCAGGGCTCCGACGCCCATCACGGCGGCGCCCGCGACCGCGTCGAGGAGGTAGTGGTTGGCCGTGCCCATCACCACGAACGTGGTGATCAGGGGGTAGGCGACGCCCGCGGCCCGGATGTACGGGTTCCTGCTGTGGCGCCACAGCAGGATTCCGCACCAGATCGCCCAGCCGACATGCAGGCTCGGCATCGCCGCGTACTGGTTGGTCATCCCGCCCATGCCGCGCGGGGCGCTGGCCTCCGTGCCCCACCAGCCGTACGAGCTGTACTGGGCCATCGTGTCGACGAAGCCGTACTTGGCCTCCAGCAGCCGGGGCGGGCAGGTCGGCAGCAGCGTGAAGCCGATCAGCCCGAGCAGCGTGGAGGTCATCAGCCAGGTGCGGGCCCGGCGGTACACCTCCTGGCGGCGGCGGAAGAGCCAGATCAGGACGGCCGGGGTGACGAGGTAGTGCAGCGACGCGTACGCGAAGTCGGAGGGTATGCCTATCGAAGGGTGCGCGGTGAGCAGCCGGTTGAGCGGATGTTCGAGGTTGATGTGGAGCGTCTTCTCCAGGCGCAGGATGCTCAGGCCGTGGTCGACCGCGGTGGAAACATCGCCGCGCGCCACCAGCCGGCCCGCCGAGTAGGCTCCGTACACCAGAGCGAGAAGTGGCAGCTCGGTCCACCAACGGGGCCTCGGGCGCGGCACGGGTGCGGTGCTGGCATGCTGCATCCGGAAGCTCTCCATCATGTGTTCATGCGACCGACGGCGGGCGTTCAACCGTACGGCGTGGGTCGGTCGGGGTTTTCCGGGGGTCTTTTTCGGAGCCCCGTGCGCGTAGGACCGACCGGCGATCGGTCCAGAGATTTCTCCGCGCAGAGTGTGACGTCGCCCGGGCCCCTGAGGTTGCCTCGCGATCACGTGCGAGATGATGGGAAAACCGGATGATCCGCCTCGTCCCGATCTCCGGCCTCAGATCTCAGTTCAGGGAGAGCCGTCATGGCACCGCGTATCCTGCTCGCCCGGCACGGCCAGACGGAATGGTCCGTCAAGGGCAATCACACCGGCAGGACGGACATCCCGCTGCTCGACACCGGCCGTGTGGGCGCGGGGCTCCTCGGCGAGCGGCTGCGGCGGGGACCGTGGGCGGACCTGCCGGGCCTGGAAGTGCGCACCAGCCCGCTGCTGCGGGCCAGGGAGACCTGCGAGATCGCGGGATTCGCGGACCGGGCCGAGCCGTGGGACGCGCTCATGGAGTGGGACTACGGGGCGTACGAGGGAATGACCCCGGCCGAGATCAAGGCGATCCGTCCGGACTGGTTCATCTGGCGTGACGGGGTGCCGGAGGGGGAGACCCTGGCCGAGCTGTCCGCCCGCGCCGACGAGATCGTCCGGTGGGCCCGCTCGGCCGACCGCGACGTGCTGGTCTTCGCCCACGGCCACATCCTGCGGGCGCTGGGGGCGCGGTGGCTCGGCGAGGACGTGTCGTTCGCGGCGCGCGTCCGGCTCGATCCGACGTCGTTGTCGGTGCTGGGATGGGCGTACGGGGCGCCCGCGATCGAGCGCTGGAACGACACCGGCCACCTGGAACGGTAAGGCCCGTCCGCGCTACGCGGTGCCGGCCTCCGCCAGCTCCGCGTACCGCTCCAGGAACTCCCGGACCTCCGCCACGCGCCGCTGCGGCGCCAGCACCCCCGCCGCCTGGGCCAGCATTGCCCGGATGCGGGTCGACCGGACGCGGTCCAGCAGGTCCAGCACCCGGTGGCCCGCCGTCGCCGCCTCCGCGGCCAGACCCGCCCGCGCGAGGTCCCAGGTCAGCTCGGCCCGGTACAGCGCCAGGTTCCGGGTGAAGTGCGGGTCCTGGAGCCGGGTGGCCCGCCGCGCGTGCCGGGCCGCCCGTGACCAGTCGCCCAGCGCCGACCAGCACTGCGCCTGAAGCATCTCCAGCTCCGCCTCCCGGAAGAACGTCATCCATTCCGGATCGGCGTCGCGGGGCCCGCGCCCGAACGCGGTGTGTGCCCGGCCGATCGCCCGCTCGCAGCCGGTACGGTCCCCGAGCCCCGCCCGGCCCCCCGCCTCCCGCAGCGCGAGCAGCGCCAGCAGCCGGGGCGAGCCCAGCGGCTGCGCCGCCCGCTGCGCGGCCTCCGCCGCGCGCACGGACTCGCGGGGCCGCCCGGTGTCCCGGGCCAGGAACGACGCGTTGCAGAACGCGTGCGCCTCCAGCGACGCGTCACCGGCCACCCGCGCCGTGGCCAGCGCCTCCGCGTAGTGCGAGCGGGCGTCCTCGTACCGGCCCGAGTCATGGGCCAGCCAGCCCACCGAGATGGCCAGTTCGCCCGCTCCGGCGTGCAGCCGGTCGGCGGTGGAGCGTCTGGTGGCCGTCCCGGAGTCGAGCAGCGCGTACGCCGCCCGCAGCGGCTGGGACGCCCTGCGGTACAGGCCGTCGCCGCCATGCCGGTCGTCGAGCAGCCGGATCTGGCGCACCGCCTTCTCGACGGCGCCGACCTCGGTCTCGCCGACCCGGCGCGGGCCGGGCAGGGGGGCGGCAGCGGCGGATCCGCCGCCCGGGCCCAGGCCCAGGGTCGCGGCCGCCATCGTGGTGGTGCCACTCGTCATGAATACGCGACGCAGCACGTCGCTCTCCTCGTCGGTGTCGCTGTGGAGCGTAGGGGGCGGTGGGGTTTCGGCAGTGGTCCGCGCCGCCCGGCCGCGCACGGTTTCGCGCGGCGAGAAGCCCAGGTCCGCCAGGGTCGTCCCGGGGAACATGTGCAGGAAGACCCGTTCGTACGCGTAGTTCGGGCAGCGGATCTCCCCGGACTCCACGCGTCCGATGTACCGGGCGTCGCACGCGACCTGCTCGCCGATCTCGCGGGCGGACCTGCGTACCGCGGCAGCGAACTCCCCGGCGGAGCGCGGTCCGCGCAGCCGCCGGAAGGCGAGGTTGGGAACTGCCCCTGTCGACACCATGGACCGGAACCTCTCTTCCGCAGCCGGGGTTCCTGCTTCCGGTGTCCCGGCGGAGCAAGAACGTACCTGCTGTGACGGGCCGCACACGGACCGTTTGCCCGCAAAACCGGGCATCTCGCCCACGATCTGCCATGAACTGCCACCCTTTGCGGCGGCGTGGCACCGTAGCCCTTGACGCAGTCGGCGCGTTGGTCCATGAGGAGACGGAAACCGACTCCGCCCGGCGATGAGAGGAGAGGTCCCTTGTTGCATCCCGGCACGGAGACCGACGCACGGACGACCGGCGCGCGGACGACTGCGACGGCCCCGGTCGCGACGGGTGCCGCGGCACCCGCATCCACGGAGGGCCACGGGGGCGAACCCTGCGACCTGGTGACCGTTCCGGCCCGCCAGGGCCTGGAGGCCGTGGACATCCTTCGCCGGGACACCGAGCAGGACGTCGGCCCGGTCCTGCACGACGGCACCTGCGACACCCTCGGCTTCCTCGTGCCGCCGGGGACCGCCGATGCGTGGGACGTACCGGGCAGCGCCTGTACACGGACCGCCGGCCGCGGGCTGCGCATCCCCGCCGAGCCGCCGGTCACCGGCAGCGGCTGGCTGCTGCCGCCCGAGGACGACGCCCCGGTCACCGATCCGGCCGTGCTGCGGGCCGCACTCGACCAGGCGGCCCGGCTGATCGAGGCGGCCGACAGCCGCCGCTGACCGCCGGCTCCCCGGCCGCGCCCATAATGGGCAGGTGGGCGGGTTTCCCCGGCACGGCCGGTTCCGTACCGGCCCGGAGCGAAGAGCAGTGAGCAGGCGCGAGCAGCGGTGGCACGTCGAGGAGCGTCGGGCGGTGGTGCGGGCGCCCGTAAGCGGTCCGACCGCAAGGCGGACGGCAGGACCGGGACCAGGACCGAACAGGGTGCCGGGCGCGCCGGGCGAAGGGCGGAGCCCCTCGCCGAACCGGTGGACGGATCCCTCGCCGAGCTGGTGCCCGACCGGGAGCGGCCGAACGCCTGGACGCTGACGTTGGACGGCGCCCCGCAGTCCCATGTGGACCTCGACGACCCCACGTTCCTGTCCTTCGAGTACCAGCGCAGGATCGGCCACATCGCCGATCTCGTCGCACCCCCCGGACAGCCCCTGCACGTGGTGCACCTGGGCGGCGGTGCCTTCACGCTCGCCCGCTACATCGCCGCGACCCGGCCCCGGTCCACCCAGCAGGTCATCGAGGTGGACGCCGCCCTCGTCCAGCTGGTCCGCCGGGAACTGCCGCTGGACCCGCAGGCCAGGATCCGGGTCAGGGCCATCGACGCCCGCGCCGGGCTCGGGAAGATCCAGGACGGCTGGGCGGATCTCGTCATCGCCGACGTCTTCAGCGGGGCCCGCACCCCCGCACACCTCACCAGCACCGAATTCCTCGCCGAGGTCCGCCGCGTCCTGAAACCCGGCGGGAGCTACGTCGCCAACCTCGCGGACGGGCCGCCGCTGACCCATCTGCGCGGCCAGATCGCCACCGCGGCCACGGTCTTCCCGGAGCTGGCGCTCGCCGCCGACCCGACCGTGTGGCGCGGCCGCCGCTTCGGCAACGCCGTGCTGCTCGCGTCGGACCTGCCGCCGAAGATCGCGGAGCTGACCCGCCGGGTGGCGACCGATCCGCATCCCGGACGCGTCGAACACGGGCGGGCGCTGGCCGACTTCACCGGCGGCGCGGCGGCGGTGAGCGACGCGGACGCCAAGCCGTCCCCGGCGCCGCCGCCGTCGGCCTTCGGCTGATCCTCCGCACGACGCGCCTCGACGGACCGCGGGCAGCCCTCAGCCCGACCGGTTCACCGCCGACAGCACCGCCATGATCGAGGCCGTGAGTACGGAGGTGTCCTGGCCCGCACCCCAGCACACCTCTCCGCCCACCCGGCACTCCACGTACGCCATCGCCGGGCTGCCCTGCCCCGTGCCCGTCGCGTGCTCCGTGAAGTCGAGGATGTCCACCTCGATGCCCGCGGCGGCCAGCGCACGGGTGAACGCCGACACCGGACCGTTGCCCGTGCCCTCGTAGTCGCCCTCCCGGTCGTCCACCCGCAGCGTGCAGATGAACCGGTGCTCACCGGCCGGGTTCCGGTCCGTGGACCAGGAGGTCAGGGCGACGTCCCCGTCCCGCCCGGCGGCCAGGTAGGCCGTGTCGAACAGCTCCCACAGATCCTTCGGCGTGGCCTCCAGGCCGCTGTCGTCGGTCGCTGCCTGCACCGTGCGGGAGAAGTCCGCGCGCAGCCGGGCCGGCAGGTCCACCCCGTAGTTGCTCCGCAACAGATGGGCGATGCCGCCCTTCCCGGACTGGCTGTTGACCCGGATGACCGCCTCGTACGTACGCCCCACATCCGCCGGGTCGATCGGCAGGTACGGCACCGACCACAGCTCGGAACCGCTGCTCGCGTGGTGGGCGAAGCCCTTGCTGATGGCGTCCTGGTGGGTGCCGGAGAACGCCGTGTACACGAGATCGCCGCCGTAGGGGTGGCGGGGCGGCACCGGCAGCCGGTTGCAGTACTCGACCGTGGAGCGGATCTCGTCGATGTCGGAGAAGTCGATCATCGGGTCGACGCCCTGGGCATGCAGATTGAGGGCCAGATTGACCAGGTCGACATTGCCGGTGCGCTCCCCGTTGCCGAACAGGCAGCCCTCCACCCGCTGCGCGCCCGCCAGCACGGCGAGTTCGGCGCACGCGGTGCCGGTGCCGCGGTCGTTGTGCGGATGGATGGAGAGGATCACCGAGTCCCGCCGGTCCAGATGCCGGTGCATGTACTCGATCTGGTCCGCGTACACATTCGGTGTCGCGATCTCCACGGTGGCGGGCAGGTTGTGGATGACCGGCCGGTCCGGGGAGGCGTCCCACAGGTCGGTGAGGCTGTTGCAGATCTCCAGGACGAAGTCCGGCTCGGTGAGGATGAACACTTCGGGGGAGAACTCGAACCGGATGTCCGCCCCGGGCCGCGCCCGCGCCAGCCGTTCCATCTGCCGCGCGGACTCCAGCACCGTGGCGTGCACCTCGGCCCTGCTGCGGCCGAGCACCACGTCGCGCCAGACGGGCGCTGTCGGGATGTACAGATGGACGACCGCGCGGTCCATCCCCTCGATGGACTCGAAGGTCCGCTCGATCAGGTCCGGCTTGGCGGGGGTGAAGACGACCACGGTGACGTCGTCCGGCACCGCGTCGCCGCCGGCCAGGTGCCGTACGAAGTCGAAGTCGGTGCGGCTCGCGGAGGGATAACCGATCTCGATCTCCTTGAACCCCATCGTGACGAGCAGATCGAACATCCGGCGCTTGCGCGGCGTGTCCATGGGCTCGGCCAGCGCCTGGTTGCCGTCGCGCAGATCCACCGGCACCCAGAGCGGGGCACGTTCGATACGGGCCTGCGGCCAGATGCGGCCGGCCGGCGGGACCTCGACGCGGTCGAAGGCCGAGCGGTAGCGGTGGGAGGGCATGGAGCTCGCCCGCTGCGGATTCCAGCGGGGCGCGTCGGCGGGCACTGGCCCGCGCGGGGTGCAGATGGTGGGGAAGCCGTGCATCGGTGACAGACGGTCGGACATGAGGAGGCTCTTCTCGGATCGCCGGACGCGACCGGCGCAGCACGGCATCCCGCGGCGGGGTGCCGGTCGCTTCAGGCCCCGCCGCGGCAGCCGAGAAGAAGGAGACCGCTGTGCGTCATGGCCGGTACAGTAGCCAGAAAGCAAGTCCTCAGACAACCTGACAGGTGAATCCGGTGTCCTCGCTCGGTCCGCTCCGCCCCAGCCCCCTGGTCGAACAGGCCACGAACCATCTGCGTGAGCAGATCACCGAGGGGCACTGGCCGGTCGGCATGCGCATTCCCGGCGAGACGACCCTGGCCAGGACGCTCGGCGTGGGCCGCTCCACGGTCCGCGAGGCGGTGCGTACCCTGGCCACGCTCGGGCTGCTCCGGTCCCGGCAGGGTGCGGGCGTCTTCGTCATCGCCGACCGGGTGACGGAGGACTGGCCGGCCCGGTTGCGCCGGGCCGCGATCACCGATGTGTACGAGGTGCGCATGCTGATCGAGGTCCAGGCCGCCCGGTTGGCCGCGGGCCGCCGTACGGACGAGGACCTCGTCGCCCTCGACGCGGCGCTCACCGCGCGGCGGGCGGCCGGGGCCGGGGGGGACGCGGAGTTCGTCGACGCGGACATCGCGCTGCACCGGGCCGTGGTGGCCGCCGCGCACAATCCCGTACTCACGGATCTCTTCGGCGAGTTCGCGCCCGCGCTGCGGCAGGGGCTGATCGACCTGGTGGAGCTGTTCGGCCTGCGCCGCGAGGACCCGGATCACGGCGACGCCGTCCATGACGCGCTGGTCCGGGCCGTGGTGGCCGGGGACGTGGAATCGGCGGGCCGGGCCGCGCAGACGGAACTCGAATCCACGCTGGCTCGGCTGCGGGCGGCCTGAGGGCTCCACGGTGCGGCCGGGGCGGGCCGGCCGGGCGCGGCTTCGGAGGGAGAAGGCGGACGCGCCCCGACGGCCCCCGGCCGCCCGCGCCGTGCGATCTCCCGTTCACCTTCCGGTGGGTGGGCCGGTGTGAACCGGGGATGACGCGAGCCGCTCCCGGCGCCGGGCCGAAATGCGGCGCGTCGGGGACAACCCACGGACGACCGGGGCGGTGGACCCGCCTCGGAGGTCGCCGGCCTGCGCTTTCTCCGGACGGCACGAAACCCGGGGCGAGGCGGGTGACTTGTGGCAAGACCTCGGCGGGACACGGTCCCGTGACTTGCGGGACACGCTCGGGCAACGGAAGCGTCTTCAACTCTTGACACCCACCCCTTCAAGGCAGGAACCTTCCGACATCGACGCATGGGAGCGCTCCCACGGTGGATGGGTCCTCCCGCCCGAACGGCACCGCGCTTGCCCTCCCCCACCCGGAACACCCTCCGGAACACACCCGGAACACCCCTGGAACGCCCCGCCCCGGAACACCCGCCCCGGAACGTCCAACCCCGGAACAAGGAGTAGTGGAATGCGCATCACCCGCACCGTCACCGGCCGGAGCCGCAGAGCCGCGGTCCTGGCCGCCACGGGCCTGACGGTCCCGGCCCTGTTGCTGACCGGCTGCAGCAGCGACTCGGACCCGTCGGGCAGCACGGGCCCCGACGCGAACGGCAACGTCACGCTGACTGTCGCCGACTTCGGGCAGTTCGGTTACAAGGAGGCCGGACTCTTCGCCAAGTACCACGAGCTGCACCCGAACATCACGGTCAAGGAAAACGTCACGGCCGACGAGCAGGTCTACTACCCGAAGTTCCTCCAGCAGCTCAACACGGGCAGCGGACTGGCCGACATCCAGGGCATCGAGGTCGGCCGTGTGAAGGAGCTCGTCGACACCAAGGCGGACGCCTTCGCCGACCTGGCCAAGGTCGTCGACAGCGACCAGTGGGTCAACTGGAAGGCGCTGCAGGCCACCACCGACGAGGGCAAGGTCATCGGCGCGGGCACCGACATCGGCCCGATGTCGCTCTGCTACCGCCGCGACCTGTTCGAGCGGGCCGGTCTGCCGGCCGACCGTGAGAAGGTCGCCGCCAAGGTCGCCGGAGGCTGGGACGACTACCTCGCACTCGGCGAGGAGTACAAGAAGAAGGCCCCCAAGGGCACCTTCTACATGGACTCCGCCAGCGCCATGTACAACAGTGTGGTCTCCTCCAACGAGGAGCAGTACTACGCCAAGGACGGCAAGGCGATCTACAAGGACAGCGCCGGCGTCAAGGCGGGCTGGCAACTCGCCGCCGAGGCCGCCGAGAAGGATCTGACCGCCGGTCTGGCCCAGTTCCAGGACCCGTGGAAGGCCGCGCTGCGCAAGGGCACGGTCGCCACGGTCGCCTGCCCCGCGTGGATGGCCGCGCAGATCGCCACGTACGCCGGTGACGAGTTCAAGGGCAAGTGGGACATCGCCCGCACCCCTGGCCGGACCGCGGCCAACTGGGGCGGTTCCTTCCTCGCCGTGCCCGCCAAGGGCAAGAACGTCGAGGAGGCGCAGAAGCTCGTCAAGTGGCTGACCGCCCCCGAGCAGCAGGCCGCCGTGTTCAAGGCCGTCGGTGTCTTCCCGTCGAACAAGGGCGCCTACACGCTCCCCGACGTGAAGAACGCCAAGCTCGAGTACTTCAACAACGCCCCCATCGGTGAGATCTACGCCGAGGAGGCCCAGGTCATCCCCGCAGCCGTGCTGGGCCCGAAGGACGGCATCATCAAGGACAGCATCTCCACCCAGATCAACAACATGGAGCAGCGGGGCACCAAGCCGGACGACGCCTGGAAGGCCGCCACGGAGGCCATCGACAAGGTGATCGGCTGATCCTCACCGATGCGGGCGGCCGGGACCTCACCTGCGCGTCCCGGTCCACCCGCACCGGTGCCGGCCCCCGCCGCCGGCCCCGCGCACGGATTCCGACACCATCGCCGGACCTGACCCGAATTCCGGCCTGCCCCTGCGGTGTCGGCACACCCCAGGGAAGGACTCCCACCTGTGGCAACCTCGATACCCACCCGGGGCGCACACGGTTCGAAGCCGAGCCGTCGTGCCCCGGAGACCATGTCCCGCGGCCGTCAGGCATGGCGCAGCCGACTGTGGCGATTCGACGACAAGGCGTCTCCCTACGCCTACATCGCACCCTTCTTCCTCGTCTTCGGGGCCTTCGGGCTCTACCCCCTCCTCTACACCGGCTGGATAGCCCTGCACCGGGTGGAGATGATCAGCCTCGACCGGATGGAATGGGTCGGCTGGGAGAACTTCGGCAAGATCCTCCAGGACCAGGAGTTCTGGACGGCCGTCGGCAACACCTTCGTCATCGGAGTGATCTCCACCATCCCGCAGTTGCTGGTGGCGCTGGGCCTGGCGCACCTGCTGAACTACAAGCTGCGGGCCAGCACCTTCTGGCGGACTGTGATCCTCACTCCGTACGCCACCTCCGTGGCCTCCGCCGCCCTTGTCTTCGCCCTTGTCTTCCGCGCCGACGGCGGCCTGCTGAACTGGGCCCTCGACTTCATCGGTCTCGGCGACACCAATTGGGCCAATGGCCACTGGTCGTCCAAGATCGCCATCTCGGTCATCGTGATCTGGCGCTGGACCGGCTACAACACCCTGATCTACCTGGCCGCGATGCAGGCCGTCCCGTCCGACCTCTACGAGGCCGCCTCGCTCGACGGGGCCTCACGCTGGCAGCAGTTCCGCAACGTGACGATCCCGGCGCTGCGGCCCACGATCCTCTTCACGATCGTCATCTCGACCATCGGGTCGATGCAGCTGTTCGGCGAGCCGCTGCTCCTCGAAGGCGGCACCCTCGGGGCGCAGGGCGGCAGCGAGCACCAGTACGAGACGCTCAGCATCTACCTCTACAACTACGGCTGGAAGCTCGGACACCTCGGTCCGGCCGCCGCGGTCGCCTGGGCGATGCTCGCCCTGCTGCTGCTCATTGCCGCGATCAACTGGCTGGTCGGGCGCTCCGTGCGCAAGACCTCGGCCTGACCGGGAGCGATACCCATGACCACGACCAGCCCCATCACCGCCCCGGACCCCCGCCGCTTGGCCAAGGCCGCGGGCCCCGGCGCTACTTCGCGGCGCAGCAGGCTCAAGCAGGGTGCGGGCCGCCAGCACCACGCCGGCCCCTTCGCCTACTTCGCCCTCGCCGTCGTCGGCATCGGCTCCCTCTTCCCGCTGTACTGGACACTCGTCGCCGCGTCCCGTACTCAGGACGAGGTGCTGGACACCACCCCGTCGCTCGTCCCCGGCGGCAACCTGTTCAACAACCTCGAAGCGGCCTGGGAACAGGCCCACCTCGGCAAGGCCATCTGGAACACGCTCATCGTCTCCGCGAGCATCACCGCGGCGACGCTCTTCTTCTGCACCCTGGCCGGCTACGCCTTCGCCAAGATGCGCTTCAGGGGCCGCGGTGCGCTGATGACCGCGGTCGTCGCCACACTCACGATCCCGCCGCAACTCAGCGTCGTACCGCTGTTCATGTTGATGTCCGACATCGGATGGGGCGGTCAGCTGGAGTCGGTGATCTTCCCGACGCTCGTGAGCGCGTTCGGGGTGTTCTTCATGCGGCAGTACCTCAGCGAGGCGCTGCCCTACGAACTCATCGAGGCGGGCAAGGTGGATGGGGCGAACAACCTCCGTGTCGTGTGGAGCATCGTGCTCCCCGTGGCCCGCCCGGCCATGATGGTGCTCGGCATGCTCACCTTCGTACAGGCGTGGAACGACTTCTTCTGGCCGTACCTCGCCCTGAACCAGGAGAACCCCACGCTCCAGGTGGCCCTCGGCCAGCTGAGCGCCTCCTACGTCCCCGACCAGAGCATCGTGATGGCGGGCGCGCTGATCAGCACACTGCCGCTGCTCGTGGTCTTCGTGATCTTCGGCAAGCAGATCGTCGGAGGGATCATGTCCGGCGCCGTCAAGGGGTGACACCGCGTCACCCGCCCCTCCCCGGACCGCCGGCGCGGCCGGTTCCCCCGACCGCAGGCCGTACGTCCCGACGTTCCACCCCGTACCTGTCCCTGTTCGCCCATCCCTGGGAGCGCTCCCGCATGACTGCCGTACGACCCGACATCGCCCCGAAGGCCGCCCCCGACGCGGCGGAATTCCCGACCGGCTTCGTCTGGGGGGCGGCCACCGCCGCCTACCAGGTCGAGGGCGCCGCGGCCGAGGACGGCCGGACCCCTTCCATCTGGGACACCTTCAGCCGCACCCCGGGCAAGGTCCGCAACGGAGACACCGGGGACATCGCCGCCGACCACTACCACCGCTACCGCGACGACGTGGCGCTGATGAAGCGGCTCGGCCTGACGGCCTACCGCTTCTCCGTTTCCTGGCCCCGGGTGCAGCCCACCGGCCGCGGCCCCGCCGTGGAACGCGGCCTGGACTTCTACCGCAGGCTCGTCGACGAGCTCCTCGAAGCGGGCATCGCGCCCGTCGCCACCCTCTACCACTGGGACCTGCCCCAGGAGTTGGAGGACGCGGGCGGCTGGCCCCAGCGCGTGACCGCCGAACGCTTCGCCGACTACGCCGAGATCATGGCCGGGGCCCTCGGTGACCGCGTCAGCACCTGGACCACCCTCAACGAGCCGTGGTGCTCGGCCTTCCTCGGCTACGGCTCCGGCGTGCACGCCCCTGGCCGCACCGAGCCCGCCGCCGCGCTGCGCGCCGCCCACCACCTCAACCTCGCCCACGGCCGGGCGACCGAGGTCCTGCGCGACCGCCTCCCCGCCACCGCGCAGATCTCGGTCACCCTCAACCTCCACCACGTCCGCCCGCTGACCGGCAGCGCCGCCGACGCGGACGCCGCCCGCCGGATCGACGCGGTGGGCAACCGGATCTTCACCGGCCCGATGCTGCACGGCGCGTACCCCGAGGACCTGATCGCCGACACCGAGCACCTGGTCGACTGGTCGGAGCTGGTCCACGACGGCGACCCGGCGGTCATCTCCCGCCCGGTCGACGTCCTGGGCGTCAACTACTACACACCGACGCTGGTCTCCACACCCGCCGGCGGCGCCGGCGACTCGCGCGACGACGGCCACGGCAACAGCGACCACTCCCCGTGGCCCGGCTCCGAACACGTCGCCTTCCACCTGGCCGAGGGCCGCGAGCGCACCGCCATGAACTGGGCGATCGACCCCGACGGGCTGTACGAGCTGCTCATGGACGTGGCCCGCGACAACCCCGGCCTGCCCCTGATGGTCACCGAGAACGGCGCCGCCTTCGACGACTACGTCTCGCCCGAGGGCCGGGTGGAGGACCCAGAGCGGATCGAGTACCTGCGCGGCCACCTCGACGCCGTACGGCGGGCCGTCGCCGCCGGGGCGGACGTACGCGGCTACTTCCTCTGGTCCCTGATGGACAACTTCGAGTGGGGCTACGGGTACTCCAAGCGCTTCGGCGCCGTCTACGTCGACTACGCCACCCAGCGCCGCATCCCCAAGGCGAGCGCCCACTGGTACGCCGACGTCATCCGCCGCCAGCGTAGGATGGGAGCGCTCCCAGAGGGGTGATGCGGAGCGGCAGCCCGTCCCGCACGGGCTGCCGGAGGAGTCGATACCAGGACTTGGCCCGGCCACCCGGCTGTGAGAAATTGACCGCGAACGGGAGGCAGCCATGACGGCAGCGCGAGTACGGAGCGGTGGCCGGCCCACGCTCGAAGAAGTCGCGGCACGGGCAGGGGTGGGGCGCGGTACGGCCTCGCGGGTCATCAACGGATCGCCACGGGTCAGCGCGCAGACCCGCGAGGCGGTGGAGGCGGCCGTCGCCGAGCTGGGCTACGTACCCAACCGCGCGGCCCGCGCGCTCGCCGCGAACCGCACGGACGCCATCGCCCTGGTGGTGCCCGAGTCGGAGACCCGCTTCTTCGCCGAGCCGTACTTCTCCGACATCGTCCGCGGTGTCGGCGCGGCGCTCGCCGACACCGACATGCAGCTGCTGCTCACCCTCGTCGGCAGCGACCGCGAGCGCCGCCGGCTGGCCCAGTACCTGACCGCGCACCGTGTCGACGGTGTGCTGATGGTCTCCGTCCACGCCGACGACCCGCTGCCGGACCTGCTGGAACAGCTCGGCATGCCGGCCGTGATGGGCGGCCGCAGGTCGGCCTCCGAAACGCTCGCCGCGGTCGACTCCGACAACTTCGGGGGCGCCCGCGCCGCGGTCGGGCATCTCGTGACCCGGGGACGCCGAGCCATCGCCACGATCACCGGGCCCCGGGACGTCCACGGTGCTCAGCGCCGCCTCGACGGCTACCGCGCCGGGGTCTGGGAGGCCGGTCTCGAACCGGACGAGCGGCTGATCGCCCCCGCCGACTTCTCCGAGGAGGGCGGCGCCAGAGCCATGCGCGAACTGCTGGCCGGCCGCCCCGACGTCGACGCGGTCTTCGCCGCCTCCGATGTGATGGCCGCGGGCGCCCGCCAGGTCCTCCGCGAGGCCGGCCGCCGCATCCCGGACGACGTGGCCCTGGTCGGCTTCGACGACTCGGCGGTGGCCCGCCACATGGACCCGGCCCTCACCAGCGTGCGCCAGCCGATCGAGGAGATGGGCCGCACGATGGCCCGCGTACTGCTCAAGGAGATCGCGAGCGAGACCCAGGAACACCCGCAGATCGTGCTCCCCACCGAGCTGGTCGTCCGCGACTCCTCGTGACGGCCGTCACGAGGCCGCCGGCGGAGGCGATCAGATGATTCTGTTCATAGCGAAGTCGGTACCTGCCTGCCCATAGATGGTGATCCGATATCGCGCCTGCGGGCCCGGGATATGCTCGCCCATGGCGAACAACATCAGGGTATTGTTTTCCAAATAATAAAAGAGAGTGACGCTCGTCTGGAAATTTCCGGCACTGGCATGCAGGACCGGGAATCCGTTGAACAAATACGGGTGGGTTTGCAATCCGCCTCCGTTGAACGCCTGATTGAGGGCCTGTGTGAGATGGGCGAGTCTATTGAGCATTCCGATTCGGGCGAGGATGTTGGTCAGGTAATTCTGCGCTCTGGCCTGATCCATGACTCCGGTCTGGCCGGCACCATTCGCCCCGAGGATGATCATGGGCATGAAAGCATTCCTTTCCGCTGCTGTCGGAGGCGGACTGCTGCCCGAGCCCGCCGCCAGGCCGCGCCCTTCGTCCGGAGGAGCGCGGCCCGGAGGATCGCGGCCTGGGGGTACCGGCCGTGATGTACCGGATCACGCGGAGGCCGGCAGCGACCTGTCTTGCTGGATCAGCAGGGGCGTGAGCAGGCTCAGGGAATCGACGGGCGTAGTCCAGTTGGGCTTGGTCGGGCCCCAGCCGTGGTCGACGTCGTAGGTGACGTCCCGCTGCGCCACGCCGGTCAGATCCACCAGAAGGCCGGGTCCGAAGGCCTGCTCGACGACAGTCGACGTCTCGATGACCGCCGTGGCGAACATCAGGAGGACCTTCTCCACCGGGGTGAAGAAGTCCAGGTTTCTGCCGTGCAGCGGGAATGCGGCCAGCGGCGTCGCCTTTGCCGCCTGTCCGGCCGCCACGTGGTTCAACTGTGCGATGCCGGACGTGAAGGGCCTGGTCGTTTCGTTGTCGACCGTGATGCGGCGCGAAGAGCCCGGACTTCCCCCCACCGTGCCGGTGCCGGACATGTTGTCGACCGTCAGGGTCTGTCCGAGGGCGATGTCGTAGCTGTTGATGCCGCTGATCGTGCCTCCGGGGATGATCTCATTGCGTGAGGTGTAGGCCTGGTATTCCTCCTGTCAGGTGATGTTCGTAGACGTCGCGTAGTCGTCGGTGACGAACCAGACCAGCGGCTTGCCACCACCGGTCGAGGAATTCACCGCCTTGAACCCGTAGAGGTAGAAACCCTCATCGACCAACCTGTTGGTGGTGTCATCACTCATGGTGATGGTGATCTCGAACGAGGAACTGACGGGCATGGGACTTCCTTTCTCTGCTGTGCGCCGCCCCGGAACCGTTCCTGGACGGGGTCCTGTGGGACAGGTCCCGGGACCTGTCCCCTGGACCGGGGGAGTGGGCATGTCGGATCGCCGGCATGCAGATTCATGGGAGAAGGCTGGCTGAAAGCCCGGCTCAGGCAGTTTCCGAAGGCATGCTGCCCGATGGTGTGGGCGTGCGGTGACTCCCGCGTTCTGCTGCGAGCGGGAGAGTGGACCGTTTCGTGAGATCAGTGCCTCTTGGAAGACATCCGCTGATGCTCAGGTCTACCGCTGGCCGGAAGAGGAAGGTCCTCTTCCTCCTTTTGCGCTCGATGACACGCTGCCAAACGAAAACGACGGGGATGAACCGGCGGCGCCCGAGTCGCGTACAGGCGCACGGGCCCGTTGCATTTCCCCGGCAGTGATTCCTCGCACGCCGGAGCCGCTGACGCTGTGAGGGAGAGCACGGCGCCGCTCGGTGACCTGACGAGCTCTCACCCGAGTCGGGTGGAACCGGGGCCGGTCGGCGTGGAGGAGGGCCGGCGCGGGCCGGCGCCGAGGTCCCGGGGCAAGGGCCCCAAGATCCTGGACATGAAGAAGGCCTGACCTGTGAAAACAGGTCAGGCCTTGATCATTCAGGGTGAGTAACGGGACTCGAACCCGCGACATCCTGGACCACAACCAGGTGCTCTACCATCTGAGCTATACCCACCATGTCCGGTCTTTTTCTGACCGGCCGAGAAAAAGTGTACAGGGTCCGAGAGGGTGCTCGCGCCCCAGTTGTTCAGCCGCCGGTCCCAACCCCCGAAAGGGCTATGACCAGCGGCTTCACAAGGTCCTACGGTGCGGGCGGCGCGACGCGGGCCGCGACGGCCTTCGCGCGCTCCGAGTCCGGGCCGGGCTGCGGCACGAAGATCGCCTCGCGGTAGTAACGCAGCTCCGTGATGGAGTCACGGATGTCCGCGAGCGCCCGGTGGTTGCCGTTCTTGGCCGGACTGTTGAAGTACGCCCGCGGGTACCAGCGGCGCGCCAGCTCCTTGATCGAGGAGACATCGACGATCCGGTAGTGGAGGTAGCCCTCCAGGGCCGCCATGTCCCTCGCCAGGAATCCGCGGTCGGTGGAGACCGAGTTCCCGCAGAGCGGGGCCTTGCCGGGCTCCTTCACGTGCTCGCGGACGTAGTTCAGTACCTGGGCCTCGGCGTCGGCCAGGGTGGTGCCCCCGGCCAGCTCGTCGAGGAGGCCCGAGGCGGTGTGCATCTGCCGCACCACCTCGGGCATGGTCTCCAGGGCCGCGTCCGGAGGGCGGATCACGATGTCCACCCCTTCACCGAGCACGTTCAGCTCCGAGTCGGTGACCAGTGCGGCCACCTCGATGAGTGCGTCTTCCGTCAACGAGAGCCCGGTCATCTCGCAGTCGATCCACACCATGCGATCGTTCATGGCCCCACCCTACGGGGCGCTCCGTTGCCCCGGCAGGGTCGGTCGTCCGGTCGTGTACGCGTCGGGGCCGGGTTTCCCCTGCTCCGACTGGACCGGGCCGGCCGTCGGTGCCGTGACGACATGCGGACCCGAGGGTGTGGCCGTGGCCGCGGCGCGCCGGATCGCCGAGTTGCCCTGGGAGGGCACCACGGGCTCGGTCACCGCGATCACGGGCTCCGCGCCACCGCCCTGCGGACGACGGGCCCGGTAGGCGGCCCGGTACGCGGCGGGGGAGGAGCCCAGCTGACGCCGGAAGTGTCCGCGCAGCGCGACCGGCGAGCGGAAGCCGCAGCGGCCCGCCACCTCGTCGACCGAGTACTCGGACGTCTCCAGCAGCCGCTGCGCCTGCAGCACCCGCTGGGTGATCAGCCACTGGAGCGGTGCGCTGCCGGTGAGCGAACGGAACCTTCGGTCGAAGGTCCGCCTGCTCATGTAGGCGCGCGCGGCCAGCGTCTCCACGTCGAACTGCTCGTGCAGATGCTCCAGTGCCCAGGCCACGACCTCGGCGAGCGGGTCGGAGCCGATCTCCTCAGGTAAAGACCTGTCGAGATAGCGCTCCTGACCGCCACTGCGCCGCGGCGGCACGACGAGCCGGCGGGCCAGTGCCCCGGCGGCCTCCGTGCCGTGGTCCGTGCGGACTATGTGCAGACAGAGATCGATCCCGGCGGCCGTGCCGGCGGAGGTGAGCACGTCACCGTCGTCGACGAAGAGCTCACGCGGATCGACGTGGACCGACGGGTAGCGCTTGGCCAGCGTCGGTGCGTACATCCAGTGTGTGGTCGCTGGACGGCCGTCCAGCAGGCCTGCGGCGGCGAGCACGAACGCGCCCGTGCACAGGCCGACGATGCGGGCACCCTCCTCGTGGGCGCGGCGCAGCGCCTCCAGCGCCTCGGCGGGCGGCGGCGAGGTGATCGAACGCCAGGCGGGCACCACGACGGTGCCGGCCCTGCTGATCGCCTCCAGCCCGTAGGGCGCGGTGAGTTCGAGTCCCCCGGTGGTCCTCAGCGGCCCCTCTTCCCCGCCGCAGACGAGGAGTCGGTAGCGCGGAACTCCCGCGTCCTGGCGGTCGATTCCGAACACGGAGAGCGGGATCGAACTCTCGAAGATGGGGCCGCCGCTGAACAGCAGCACGGCGACGACTTCTCGTCGTCGACGGCCACTGAGCTTCCGTACAGCCTCCGTTGCGGCGGCGGAGTCCTGGCTCATGACGCTAAGCCCCCCTCGGTGTTCGCGTCTTCCTGGTCCTTACGGGCCTGTCGCTCCTGCACTTTTCCCCTCGGTCCTGCACGAGTTCCCCAGACTTCGATACCCAAGATCGAATCTACTGCGTCCCGTGGTGCCGGCGTGACAAGTTCACCAACCGGCGTTATGTCGACAAGGCAACTTGGCGGGAAGCATTCGATCACGAAGCGTTTCATCTGGTTGACGCTCAGGGAAGTGCGCCTGGCGTTCATGGCCCGTCCCCGTTGGGTGGAAGCGTACCGCGCGGTCTCTTCCTGCCTGGTGGCAAGGGGGTTGATCGGCCAAATCGGCAAGATATCGGTAGGGGGGTGAAGTTGGCTGAAAATAGATGGTTGTGCGTGTGTGATTCAGTCATTGAACCGGCGCACAACCCGGGTGGTCAACCGCTTCTTTGCGCCCCCTTGGCAGGTCGGACGGCCCATCGTACGGAACGGACCGGTGGCAAACGACGGCGATCGGATTCCGCCGGGCGGGCCGGTGTCCGTCGACGGTCGGCGGGGTCGTGGGGAACGGGACGTGCGGTTCGGAACGGGGGTGGTGTGACGCGCGGGATCGGGTTGCCGGCCCCTGGGGCCGACCCCGGGAGGGAGATTCGTCCGGCGGTCGCGCGGGGAAGCGGAGGCCCTCCGGCGTCCGGAAAGGGTGAGGGGTGCGACTCCGTACAGTCACCGAGGGTGGCCGTCCGGGGCCGGCCGCGTCGGTGTACGGCACAAGCGGCATTGCCATCCGGGTCCGCCTCGGGCATGCTCCGTGAAACGTCGCGCGCGCTTTGCGCGGGTCTGGGCAGTGGAGGAGTGGCGCCGTACCCTTGGGGGTAAGGGGTTGGGAAGATGATTCCCGGACACCGCAACACCGCCCGCTGACGCAGCTTCCCCAAGTCGCTCTCCTCACGAGGACTCTCTTCGCCGAGACACCGATGGCCGGTCACGAAATCCCCGAACCCGCCGACCGCAAGCAGGTAGCCGACCCCATGTCGGACCCGCAGACGGTCGAAGAAACACGTCATTCCTGCGACCCCGCGTTCCGCCACGGGGTCGTGGTCGGCTTCGACGGCTCGACCTCCAGTGAGCGCGCCCTCGCCTATGCCATCGGAATGGCCCGAAGATCGGGCTCCGGCCTGATCATTGTCCATGTCGCCAACCGGCTGCCGACCACGGTCTGGGCAGGTTGCGAGCCGCCCGTCTTCGTGGATGTGCCCGACCACCGCACCGAGGTGCTCGGTCTGGAGCTCGCCTGCGCGGACTACCTCTCCGAGGTCCCCTGGGTCCTCGTGGAGCGCGGCGGGGACATCTGTCACGAGCTGGAGGAGGTCGGCCGGGAGTACTCGGCCGACGCCATCGTCGTCGGCTCCACGCACGGCATCGCCGGCCGGATCTTCGGCTCGGTCGCGGGCCGGCTCGCGCGGCGCGCGCAGCGCCCGGTCGTCGTCATCCCCTGAACGCCCGGCGCCCCGGCATCCCTTTCCGTCACCCTGTGACCCGTGGTGACGTCCCCGCTCGACATGGCGTCAAGTCGCCTGTGTAAACCGGCATTTGATGTCCGGAAGGGGCGGATTGCGCGTTTGTGGAGGGGGTGCGGCGGCCGCCGGTGGGGCCCCGGCAGCGCGGCGGCCCCGTACCCGCGGTGGCGGGTACGGGGCCGTTGTACGGATACGGGCGCTGCTCGGCAGCGGCCGTACGCGGGGGCCTACTCGACGGTGACGGACTTCGCCAGGTTGCGCGGCTTGTCGATGTCACGGCCCATGGCCAGCGCCGTGTGGTACGCGAAGAGCTGGAGCGGGATGCCCATCAGGATCGGGTCCAGCTCGTTCTCGTTCTTCGGCACGACGATGGTGTGGTCGGCCTTCTCCTGCACCTGGTGGGCGACGGCGAGGATGCGGCCGCTGCGGGCCTTGATCTCCTCCATCGCGGCGCGGTTCTTCTCCAGAAGGTCGTCGTCCGGCACGATCGCGACCGTCGGCATCGCGGGCTCGATCAGCGCCAGCGGCCCGTGCTTGAGCTCGGAGGCCGGGTAGGCCTCGGCGTGGATGTACGAGACCTCCTTGAGCTTCAGCGAGGCCTCGCGGGCGACGGGGTAGCCGCGCACCCGGCCGATGAACATCATCGACTTGGCGTCCGCGTACTCGGCCGCCATCTTCTTGATCTCGTCCTCGTTCGCCAGGATCTCGCTGATCTGGGCGGGCAGCCTGCGCAGCCCCTCGATGATCCGCTTGCCGTCGGCGACCGACAGGTCCCGGATCCGGCCCAGGTGCAGGGCGAGCAGCGCGAACGCGACGACCGTGTTGGTGAAGCACTTGGTGGAGACGACACAGACCTCGGGGCCGGCGTGGACGTACGTACCGCCGTCGGCCTCCCGGGCGATCGCGGAGCCCACCACGTTGACGACGCCGAGCACCCGGGCGCCCTTGCGCTTGAGCTCCTGGACGGCGGCCAGCACGTCGTACGTCTCACCGGACTGCGAGACCGCGACGTACAGCGTGTCCGGGTCGACGACCGGGTTGCGGTAGCGGAACTCGGAGGCGGGCTCGGCGTCCGCGGGGATACGGGCGAGCTCCTCGATCAGCTGGGCGCCGATCTGACCCGCGTGGTACGAGGTGCCGCAGCCCAGGATCTTGATCCGGCGGACCCCGCGCGCCTCGCGGGCGTCCAGGTTGAGGCCGCCCAGGTGCACGGTGGCGAAGCGGTCGTCGATCCGGCCGCGCAGCACCCGGTCGACGGCATCGGCCTGCTCGGAGATCTCCTTGTGCATGTACGTGTCGTGGCCGCCCATGTCGTACGACTCGGCCTCCCACTCCACGGTGGTCGGCGTGGCCGTCGTGGTCGAGCCCTCCGTGGTGTACGTACGGAAGTCGTCGGCCTTGAGGGTGGCCATCTCGCCGTCGTCCAGGGTCACGACCTGGCGGGTGTGGGCGACCAGCGCGGCGACGTCCGAGGCGACGAACATCTCCTTCTCGCCGATGCCGAGCACGACCGGGGAGCCGTTGCGGGCGACCACGATGCGGTCGTTGAAGTCGGCGTGCATGACGGCGATGCCGTACGTGCCCTCGACCGAGCGCAGCGCCTCGCGGACCTTCTCCTCCAGGGTCTCCGCCTGGGCGCGGGCGATCAGGTGGACCAGCACCTCGGTGTCGGTCTCGGAGAGGAAGACGACACCGTCGGCGACGAGCTTCGCACGGAGCTCGGAGGCGTTGTCGATGATGCCGTTGTGGACGACGGCGACCTTGTTCTCGGCGTCCAGGTGCGGGTGCGCGTTCTCGTCGCTCGGGGCGCCGTGGGTGGCCCAGCGGGTGTGGGCGATACCTGTGGTGCCGGTGAAACGCTTGGGGACACGGGCCTCCAGCTCGCGGACCCGGCCCTTCGCCTTCACCATCCGCAGGGTGGCGGGCTTGCCGGCCGCCGGCTTGCCGGTGATGACGATGCCCGCGGAGTCGTAACCCCGGTACTCCAGCCGCTGCAGCCCTTCCAGCAGCAGCGGAGCCACATCACGCTTCCCGATGTATCCGACGATTCCGCACATAAAGTCTCTGCCCCTCCATCGACGTACCTGTGGTGCCCGTTGCTCAGCCGTAGACGATGCGGCGCAGCTGGCGGAGCGAGAGCTCCGGCGGCGCGACCGCCCGGTGCGGCAGTTCGGCCGCGATCCGTTCGAAGATCTCCGCGTTGACCAGGCCGCCGGACTGCAGTTCGCGGTGGCGGCGGCGGACGAAGTCGTCGGTCGTCTCGTCGAAGTACGCCAGCACATCGAGGATCACCCGGGCGGCTTCACCGCGCTGGAGCGCGGTGCTGCGCACCAGGTGATCGATGAGGTCGTCATGCGACGGGCGGCGTTCGAGCACTCGTTGATATTGCGGTGAGCGGGGCGCTTACGCAACAATTCTGCCCGATATCGGGCAGGGGTGGGTGTGATTGCCGTCTCGCGGGCCCTTGAACGGGACGGGGTGCTCGCTCAGAGACGCTTGAGCACCGCCTGTTTGGCGGCGGTGAACTCGTCGTCGGTGAGAACCCCGGCGCGGTGCAGCTCGCCGAGCTCGCGCAGTCGGCGCAGCAGGGCGTCGTGATCGTCGCCGGACGGTGCGGATGCCGGGGTCGTGGTCTCCGGGGCCGCGATCTCCGCCGGGGCGGCGCCCTCGGCGGCGGTGACCGCGGCGACGCCGTCCGGCCCCGGCGCCCTGCTCGCCGCATCGGGCAGCCGTACCAGTACCGCCGCCGCGACCAGTACCGCCGTGTACTCCTTCTTGGACAGCCCCCACAGGTCCAGCGAGTACGGGTCGTACTCGGCCGCCGGGGCCGGTGCCGTCCCCTCGCCCCGTACGAAGCGCAGATGCCCGTTCTCCAGGCCGATGGCGGGCACCCAGTGCACGCCGGTCACCTCCGACACCGGGAACGCGACCGGGCCGCCCGACGTCTTGACCTCCTTGGCCTTCCAGTTCCAGGTGAGGCGGACGGTCGTCCCGTCGAACGAGGCCGTGCCGTCCCCGCCGCCGCCGGCGACCGGCACCGCGGGCCCCGGCAGCAGGAACTCGTCCACCGCCCCGGTGGGCACCTGCTCGACCAGCAGGGCGCCGCGCACCTCGTCGACGAAGTACTCGGCCACCCCGGTCCGGTCCTTCTCCACGGTCAACTGGTAGGGGTCCGCGCCGACCTTGAGCCTGCCGTCCGCCGCGCGCAGGACCGGGCACGCGCCGTCGCGCAGCCGTAGTCGCAGCCGGCCGCCCTTGCGGTCCGGTTCGAAGGAAATCCCCGCCAACGCCCGCAGCGGGACGACGCATTCGCCCAGCCCCTCCCGGAGCGGGTGGATGCCCTTGCCCCGGCCCGGCGTGATCCGTACCGATTCGCCGTCGAAGGTCCAGGTTCCGTCGCGCTGGATTATTTCCGCCATGCGGCAGATTCTGCCAGCACCGTAACGGGGAAGTGGTCTACACCTTGACCATGCGTGAGGCGCACGATACCCATGGTGATGGTTCGGTTGTTCAGGAGCTCCACAGGTGTGAACCCGTCGAAAGGGACCCGGCTTGTGAGACTGCACAGGACACAGCGCACCGCCCTTCCCCGCCTTCTCGGCTCGCTGCTGCTCGTCACGGCGGCCGGGATCTCCGGTATCGGTGCGGCAGCGGAAGGACCGGCGGACAGCGGCCCGGCCGCCGCCTCGCCCCGTCCGCTCGGCCAGATCGTGCCCGCCCCCGCCGAGGCCAGGCCCGGCGGCTCCCCGTACACCATCACGGCGGACACCAGGATCCGCGTCGACGGCTCCAGCGAGGCCCGGAAGGTCGGCGACTACCTGGCGGGCGTGCTGCGACCGTCCACCGGATACGCCCTGCCGGTCACCGGCGACGCGGGCAACGGCATCCGGCTGCGCCTCGACCCCGGCAACGGCGAACTGGGCGCCGAGGGCTACAGCCTGAAGTCGAGCCGGGGTTCCGTCACCATCACCGCGCGCGCCGCCGCAGGGCTCTTCCACGGCGTCCAGACGCTCCGTCAGCTGCTCCCGGCCGACGTGGAGAAGAAGAGCACCCAGAAGGGGCCGTGGACGGTCGCGGGCGGCACGGTCACGGACACACCCCGCTACGCGTACCGCAGCGCGATGCTCGACGTCTCCCGGCACTTCTTCTCGGTCGGCGAGGTCAAGCGGTACATCGACCAGCTCGCCCTCTACAAGATGAACAAGCTCCATCTGCATCTCTCCGACGACCAGGGCTGGCGGATCGCCATCGACTCCTGGCCGAGGCTCGCCACGTACGGCGGGCAGACGGAGGTCGGCGGCGGCCCCGGTGGCTACTACACCAAGAGCGACTACAAGGAGATCGTCCGGTACGCGGCCTCGCGCCATCTGGAGGTCGTCCCGGAGATCGACCTGCCCGGCCACACCAACGCGGCACTCGCCTCGTACGCGGAGCTGAACTGCAACGGGGTCGCGCCGCCGCTGTACACCGGCACCAACGTCGGCTTCAGCTCGCTCTGCGTGCCGAAGGCCGTCACGTACGACTTCGTGGACGACGTGGTCCGTGAGCTCGCCGAGCTCACCCCCGGCAAGTACCTCCACATCGGCGGCGACGAGGCGCACTCCACCAGCCACGAGGACTATGTGGCCTTCATGGACAAGGCGCAGGCCGTCGTCGGCAAGTACGGCAAGACCGTGGTCGGCTGGCACCAGCTGACCGGGGGCACGCCGGCGAAGGGCGCGGTCGCCCAGTACTGGGGTTACGACAGGACGGGCGACGCCGAGCGCAAGCAGGTCGCGGACGCCGCCGTGAACGGCACGAAGCTGGTGCTCTCCCCGGCCGACCGCAGCTACCTCGACATGAAGTACGACAAGGACACCGAACTGGGCCTGGCCTGGGCCGGCTACGTCTCGGTGCAGCGCTCGTACGACTGGAACCCGGCGACGTACCTGGCCGGTGTCCCGGAGGACTCGGTCCTCGGTGTCGAGGCGCCGCTCTGGTCGGAGACCCTGAGCAACAGCGACGAGATCGAGCAGATGGCGTTCCCCCGGCTGCCCGGGGTCGCGGAGCTCGGCTGGTCGCCCGCGGCCACGCACGACTGGGACACGTACAAGGTGCGGCTGGGTGTGCAGGGGCCGAGGTTCTCGGCGCTGGGCATCAACTACTACCGGGCGCCGCAGGTCCCCTGGGCGGCGGAGTGAGGTGAGGTCGGGGCGGCCCGGCGTCCGTCATCCGGGCCGCCCCGCCCCGCGCGACGTCGGCGCGTTCACGTTCACCGGACCAGGACCCGCCGCCCACCGCCCGCGCCCGCAGGGGCGGGGGTGGTGGGCGGCGCGCCGGGCTGCGCGAACGGTCAGGGGCGCGGCCAGGGGCGGCCGCCCAGGCGTTCGATGTCGGTGTTGAAGCGCCGCAGGTAGGCGGCGAAGCCGGAGATGTCCTCGTCCGACCAGCCGGCCATGACCCGCTCCAGGGAGTCGATGATGCCCTCGCGCTCCGCGTCGAGCGTGCGGGCGCCCTCGTCGGTGATCCGGAATTTGCGGGCCATGCCGCCCGCGGGGTCCGGGATGCGCTCCACGAGTCCGGCGCGCATGGCCGCCGCGGTCTGCCGGTTGAGGGTGGAGGCGTCGAGTCCGAAGGCGTCGCTGAGCTCGCCGATCGACATCGGGCCCTGGATGCGGACGCGGCTGAGCAGGATGTAGGCGCTGTGGTCCATCAGGCCGCCCTTGCGCCGTCCGCCCTTGTTCCGCAGGAGGCTGTGGCGGCTGAGGAGCATCTGCTCGTACTCGACCTCATGGGTGGGCCTGGTCATGCGCCTGCCGTCTCCCGTTGTCGTCTGGGCGTTCCGGTGTGTTCCGGACGTCGGCCGCCATCCTCCCACAGTGATATGTAGCTTACATATAAAATGCATGATGCATGGAGTGTGTACGCTACATAGCCTTCTGCCGATACACACCCGAGGAGTCCCGGATGGGCGCGCCCCAGCCATCAACCCGTACCGGTGGCGTTGTCGCCACGCTGGCCATCGCCGGAGTCACGGCGGCGATCATGCAGACCCTGGTCACCCCGCTCATCGCGGAGCTGCCGCAGATCCTGAGCACCACCCCCTCGAACGCGGCCTGGGTGATCACCGTCACCCTGCTGGTCTCCGCCGTCTGCGTACCCGTCTCCGGCCGCCTGGGCGACATGGTCGGCAAGCGCCGGATGCTTCTCGTCTGCTCCGTGCCGCTGATCGTCGGCTCGGTGGTGTGCGCGCTCTCGTCGTCCGTCATCCCCATGATCGTCGGCCGTGGTCTGCAGGGCATGGGCATGGGCGTGCTGCCGCTCGGCATCGCACTGCTGCGTGACGTGGTCCCGGCGGAGAAGCTCAGCTCCTCCATCGCGCTGGTCAGTGCCTCCATGGGCATCGGTGGCGCGCTCGGTCTGCCGATCGCCGCGGCGGTCGCCCAGTACACGGACTGGCGGGTGCTGTTCTGGGGCTCGGCCGGCCTGGCCACCGTGGTCGCGGCACTGATCTGGTTCCTGATCCCCGATGTGCCGGCCGGTGCCAAGGGCCAGCGGTTCGACCTGCTCGGTGCGCTCGGCCTCGGGGCTGGCCTGGTCTGCCTGCTGCTCGCGGTCTCCAAGGGCGCCGACTGGGGCTGGGGCTCGGCCACCACGCTCGGACTGTTCGCCGCCGCCGTCGTGGTGCTGCTCGCCTGGGGTACGTGGGAGATGCGTACCCGCGACCCGCTGGTCGATCTGCGCACCACCGCGCGCCCCCGGGTGCTGATGACCAACCTCGCCTCCGTCTTCGTGGGCTTCGGTATGTACGCCAGCATGCTGATCGCGCCGCAGCTGCTCCAGCTCCCCTCCGCCACCGGCTACGGCCTGGGCCAGTCGATGCTCGCGGCGGGCCTGTGGCTGGCGCCCGGCGGGATCATGATGATGATCGTCTCCCCGCTCGGCGGAAAGCTCATCGACGCCCGGGGACCGAAGTTCACCCTGGTGTGCGGAATCCTGGTCATCGCGGTCGGCTACGGCCTGGCGCTGGTGCTCATGGGCTCCGCGTGGGGCCTGATGGTGGTCGGCATGGTGACCAGCAGCGGTGTCGGCCTGGCGTACGGCGCGATGCCCGCGCTGATCATGGGCTCGGTCCCGCTGTCCGAGACCGCCGCTGCCAATGGCTTCAACACGCTCATGCGCTCCCTCGGCACGTCGATCGGTGCCGCGGTGATCGGCGTGGTCCTCTCGCAGATGAACGTCACCATGGGCGGCTACACCCTCACCTCCGAGGGCGGCTTCCGTACCGGACTCCTGATCGGCTGCGGCGTCGCCCTGGTCGCGGCGGCGATCGCCGCCGCCATCCCGGCGGCGCGCCGCGTCACGGCCGACGCCGACACCGCGCCCGAAGCGGCCACGGCCAAGGTCTGACCCGCGGTTCGCATGCCGCCGCCCGCTCCCCGCGCCTGCGAGGGACGGGCGGCGGCGGCCCCGGTAAGGTGGCAACCTTCGGACGGCGTCAGCCTCCGGAGCCCCGAAGGCGAACGCCCATGACACCCGCCGCCCCGCGCTCCGCCCGCCGTCGCCTCGACGCCGCACTGGACGGGCTCGCGGTCACCTTCCGCGGAATGACCGCCCACCCCGACGAGCACAACTGCGAGTGCCACTGGGGCAGCCCGGAGGAACTCGCCCGGCTCAAGGTGGCGGACAGGGAGCTGGACCCCGACCTCCTGCGGCGCACCTGGGCGGCTACCGACTGGAGCGACCACTCCTCCGTGCTGCGCCGGATACTCCCTCAGTTCGCCCGGTCCCTCGTAGCGGGACACACCGACCCGTACCACGACCCGGACGAAATCGGCCGCTCGTTCGCCCGGGGTCACTGGCAGCAGTGGCCCGCCGAACAGTCCGCAGCAGTAAGGGAGTTCCTCGACGCATGGTGGGCCGACGCACTCACCGACCCGGCCCCCGTCCTCCCCGCCCATGACCTCCTCGCCCTGAGCGCCGAGGCGTCCGGCACGCTCGGCCGCTGGCTCGCCCACTGGGAGACACAGTCCGGAGCCACGGCCGACCGGCATCTCGTCGAAGCCGCCGCCCGCTGGGATTACTGCCTGCTCGGTGACCAACTCCCTTGGTACACATGGGACGACGAGGAGGAGAAGCGCGCCGAGCTGACGACCTGGGTGCTCGACCACGTCCGGCCCCGGCTCGTCGCCTGCGGAGTGCCCGACGAACTGCTCCACCGGATACGGCTCCTGGGCCTCACCGAACCCGCCCGCTGGGACGACCCGCACTGGCCCGGTCACCAGTACTGACGCATCGGCCCGGTCACCAGTACTGACGCACCGGCCCGGTCGTCGAGCCGGCGCCCTGTCGCAGCGGGGCGGGCCCGGAATCCGGACCCGCCCCGCCTTCCTGCCGTCCCTGCGTCAGGACGGCAGCCCCAGTTCGCGGGCGATCAGCATGCGCTGGACCTCGCTCGTGCCCTCGCCGATCTCCAGGATCTTGGAGTCGCGCCACATCCTGGCCACCGGGTACTCGTTCATGAAGCCGTAGCCGCCGTGGATCTGGGTCGCCTCGCGGGCGTTGTCCACCGCCACCGTCGAGGAGTACAGCTTCGCGATCGCGGCCTCCTTCTTGAACGGTTCGCCCGCCACCATGCGCGAGGCCGCGTCGCGCCAGCCGACCCGGGCCATGTGGGCGCGCATCTCCATGTCCGCGATCTTGAACTGGATCGCCTGGTTCGAGCCGATCGGCCTGCCGAACGCGTGGCGCTCGGCGGCGTACTTCACCGACTCGTCGACGCAGCCCTGCGCGAGGCCCGTGGACAGGGCGGAGATGGCGATCCGGCCCTCGTCCAGGATGCGCAGGAACTGGGCGTAGCCGCGGCCCTCCTCGCCCAGCAGGTTCTCCAGCGGGACGCGGACGTCGGAGAAGGACAGCTCGCGGGTGTCCGAGGAGTTCCAGCCGACCTTGGAGTAGGGGGCGGCGACCGCGAAGCCGGGGGTGCCGGACGGCACGATGATGGAGGAGATGCGCGGGGCGCCGTTCTCCTTGCGGCCGGTCACCGCGGTCACCGTGACGAGCTCCGTGATGTCCGTACCGGAGTTGGTGATGAAGCACTTGGAGCCGTTGATCACCCACTCGCCGGTGGCCTCGTCGCGCACCGCCGTCGTCCGGGTGCCGCCCGCGTCCGAGCCGCCGTCCGGCTCGGTCAGGCCGAACGCGCCGAGCGCCTCGCCCGAGCAGAGCCTCGGCAGCCACCGCTGCTTCTGCTCCTCGGTGCCGAAGCGGTAAATGGGCATCGCGCCGAGCGAGACCCCGGCCTCCAGGGTGATCGCCACGGAGGAGTCGACCCGGGCCAGCTCCTCCAGGGCGATCCCGAGGGCGAGGTAGTCGCCGCCCATGCCGCCGTATTCCTCGGGGAAGGGGAGCCCGAACAGGCCCATCCGCCCCATCTCCCGCACGATCTCGTACGGGAACTCGTGCCGTTCGTACAGGTCGCCGATCTTCGGCGCGACCACGTCGTGCGCGAACTCCTCGACGGTGCGCCGCAGTTCCTCGTGTTCGGCGGTCAGCCGGTGGTCCAGGGACATGGCAGGGGTCACTCCTTGTGGGACGGGTGTCTATCGCACCGAGAGCGCGCGGACGGTACGGGACGGGCTGGGTCGGCCCAGTTGGTCGGCGAGCCACACGCTGGTGGCGGTGAGCGCGTCGAGATCGACCCCGGTTTCGATACCGAGGCCCTGGAGCATCCACACGAGGTCCTCGGTGGCGAGATTTCCGGTCGCGCTCTTCGCGTACGGGCAGCCGCCGAGGCCGCCCGCGGAGGCGTCCACCGTGGTCACCCCGTGCTGGAGTGCGGCAAGGGTGTTGGAGAGGGCCTGCCCGTACGTGTCGTGGAAGTGCACACCGATGGTGTCGGTGGGTACGCCCTCCTCGTTCAGCTCGGCGAGCAGGGTCTGTACGTGGCCGGGCGTGGCGACGCCGATGGTGTCGCCGAGGGAGAGCTCGTCGCAGCCGAGGTCCATCAGCGCCTTGGCGACCCGGACGACCTGGTGGACGGGGACGGGCCCCTCCCACGGGTCACCGAAGCACATCGACAGATAGCCGCGGACATGCACCTTGTCGGCCTTGGCACGGGCGACGACCGGCTCGAACATGGCGAGCGACTCGTCGACGGTGCGGTTGAGATTGCGGGCGGCGAACGTCTCGGTCGCCGAGCCGAACACCGCGATCCGGCGGGCGCCGAGCGCCAGTGCCCGGTCCAGGCCGCGTTCGTTCGGGACCAGGACCGGCAGCGCGACGCCGTCGATGTCGGCCAGCCGGGGGAACAGGTCCTCGGCGTCGGCCAGTTGGGGCACCCACTTGGGGTGCACGAAGCTGGTCGCCTCGACGGTGGTCAGGCCCGACGCGGCCAGCCGGTGGATGAACTCCGCCTTCACCTCGGTCGGTACGACGGTCTTCTCGTTCTGCAGCCCGTCACGGGCGCCGACCTCGTGGATGCGTACCCGGGCGGGCAGATCCTGGGCCGGCACGGTCATGGGCAGCGTGCGGGAGGTCGTCATACCTCCTCCTCGGGAGCCTCGACGGGGGCGACCACGGCCAGGATCTGGTCCATGGCGACCGTGGCACCGGCGCTGACGTCCAGTTCGGTCACGGTCCCGGCATGCGGGGCGGAGATCACGTGCTCCATCTTCATCGCCTCCACCACCAGCAGGCTCTGTCCGGCCACGACCTCGTCCCCGACCGCCACCTTCACCACGGTGACCGTCCCGGGCATGGGTGCGGCGAGCGTGTCCGCCCCGGAACGGCCCGCGCCGGCCAGCGACGCCTCCACCGGGTCGTGATCCTGTACGTGCCAGCTGTCGCCGTCCCGGCCGAGCCACACACCTTCGGGGGAGGCGGCGCGGCTGAACGCGTGGGTGACTCCGGCGAGTTCGAGGGTGAGACGCGGCCCGGAGACCTCGACCAGTCTGGCCGTCTCCCTGCCGCCGGGCAGCGGCGCCAGCGGGCCGCAGGCCCCCGTCACGGGCCGCGGCGGCTCGGCGCCCTCCCCGACATGGCCGAACGTCAGCTCCGTACCGGCCGGGCAGGAGCGCAGCGAGACCTGCACCGGGTCGTGGCCCGGCAGCCGGAAGTCGAGCACCGTACGGGCCGGGGTGCCGCCGAGCCGCCAGCCGCTGGTCACCGAGAACGGGTCGACCCAGCCGGAGGCGTCGGTGGGCGAGGCGCTCACCGGGGAGGACTGCCGCAGCAGCGCCGCCGCCGCGTACACCTCCTCGGGCACGCCCTCCGGGACCAGGCCGGCCGCCTCGCGCTCCACGAGGCCCGTGTCCAGATCGCCCGCCACCACCGCCGGATGGGCGAGCAGCCGGCGCAGGAACCCGGCGTTGGTCGGGACGCCGAGGATCACCGTGTCCGCGAGCGCGGCACGCAGCCGGCGCAGGGCGGTGGCCCGGTCGGGGCCGTACGCGATGACCTTGGACAGCATCGGGTCGTACAGGCTGCCGACCTCGCCGCCCGTGCCGAGTCCGGAGTCCGTCCGCACGCCGTTGCCCTGCGGCTCGTGCAGCGCGAGGACCGTGCCCCCGGAGGGCAGGAAGCCGCGGGCCGGGTCCTCGGCGCAGATCCGGGCCTCGATGGCGTGGCCGGTGAGCGTGATGTCCTGTTGCCGGTGAGGGAGCCGCTCGCCCGCCGCGACCCGCAGCTGCCACTCCACCAGGTCCAGGCCGGTGATCAGCTCGGTGACCGGGTGCTCGACCTGGAGGCGGGTGTTCATCTCCATGAAGTAGTACGAGGCGGGGTCGTTGCCCGGGACGATGAACTCCACCGTGCCCGCGCCGACATAGCCGCAGGAGCGGGCCGCCTGGACGGCTGCCTCGCCCATCGCCGCCCGGGTCTCCTCGTCGAGCAGGACCGAGGGCGCCTCCTCGATGATCTTCTGGTGGCGGCGCTGGAGCGAGCACTCGCGCTCGCCCAGGTGGACCACGTTGCCGTGGGCGTCGGCCAGCACCTGGATCTCGATGTGCCGGGGGCGGTCGATCCACCGCTCCACCAGCAGGGTGTCGTCGCCGAACGAGGACCGGGCCTCACGCCGGGCGGCCGCGATCTCGTCCCCGAGCAGCGCCTCGTCGCGCACCAGCCGCATGCCCTTGCCGCCGCCGCCCGCCGAGGGCTTCAGCAGCACCGGCATCCCGATCCCGCGGGCCGCGTCGACCAGTTGGGCGTCGGTGAGCCCGCTCCCGGACGAGCCGGGCACCACCGGAACCCCGGCCGCCGCGACCGTCTCCTTGGCCCGGATCTTGTCGCCCATCAGCGTGATCGCGGAGGCGGGCGGGCCGATGAAGACCAGCCCCGACTCGGCGCACGCCCGCGCGAAGCCCGCGTTCTCGGCGAGGAATCCGTATCCCGGGTGGACGGCCTGCGCGCCGGTGCGACGGGCCGCGTCCAGCAGCGCGGGCACGCTCAGATAGCTCATCGCGGCCGGGGCGGGCCCGATCCGTACCGCCGTGTCGGCCTCCCGGACGTGCCGGGCGTCCGCGTCCGCGTCGCTGAAGACGGCCACCGAGCGGACGCCCAGCTCCCGCAGCGTGCGGATGACCCGTACCGCGATCTCGCCGCGGTTGGCGACCAGAACCGTGTCGAACATCGTCATCTGTTCCTCACATCCGGAAGACGCCGAAGCCGGGTTCACCCAGCGGGGCGTTGGCGCACGCGGTCAGGGCCAGCCCCAGCACCTGCCGGGTCTCCAGCGGGTCGATCACACCGTCGTCCCAGAGCCGGGCCGTGGCGTAGTAGGCATTGCCCTGGGTCTCGTACTGCTCGCGGATCGGGGCCTTGAAGGCCTCCTCGTCGGCCGCGCTCCAGTCGTCGCCCAGCTGGTCGCGCTTGACCGTCGCGAGGACGGACGCGGCCTGCTCGCCGCCCATGACGGAGATCTTCGCGTTGGGCCACATCCACAGGAAGCGGGGGGAGTAGGCCCGGCCGCACATGGAGTAGTTGCCCGCGCCGTACGAACCGCCGACCACCACGGTCAGCTTCGGGACGCGGGTGCAGGCGACCGCGGTGACCATCTTGGCGCCGTGCTTGGCGATGCCGCCGGCCTCGTAGTCCCGGCCCACCATGAAGCCGGAGATGTTCTGCAGGAAGACCAGCGGGATGCCGCGCTGGTCGCACAGCTCGATGAAGTGGGCGCCCTTCTGGGCGGACTCGGAGAACAGGATGCCGTTGTTGGCGACGATCCCGACCGGGTGGCCGTGGATCCGGGCGAAGCCGGTGATCAGCGTCGTACCGTACTCGGCCTTGAACTCGGCGAACCGCGAGCCGTCGACGACCCGGGCGATCACCTCGCGCACGTCGTACGGGGTGCGGGAGTCGACCGGGACGGCGCCGTACAGACCCGCGGGATCGACCTTCGGCTCCTCGACGGGCTGCACGGACCACGGCAGCGCGCCCCGGTCCGGCAGGGTGGCGACGATGTTCCGCACGATCCGCAGCGCGTGCGCGTCGTCCTCGGCGAGATGGTCGGTCACCCCCGACGTACGGGAGTGCACCTCGCCGCCGCCCAGCTCCTCGGCCGTCACGACCTCGCCGGTCGCGGCCTTCACCAGCGGCGGACCGCCCAGGAAGATCGTGCCCTGGTTGCGGACGATCACGGCCTCGTCGCTCATCGCGGGGACGTACGCCCCGCCCGCCGTGCACGAGCCCAGCACCGCCGCGATCTGCGGAATGCCGGCCCCCGACATCCGGGCCTGGTTGTAGAAGATCCGCCCGAAGTGCTCCCGGTCCGGGAAGACCTCGTCCTGCATCGGCAGGAACGCGCCGCCCGAGTCGACGAGGTAGAGGCAGGGGAGACGGTTCTCCAGCGCCACCTCCTGGGCCCGGAGGTGCTTCTTCACCGTCATCGGGTAGTACGTGCCGCCCTTGACGGTCGCGTCATTGGCGACGATCACGCACTCCCGGCCGCTGACCCGGCCGATCCCGGCGATCACCCCGGCCGCCGGGGCGGCGCCCCCGTACAGCCCCTCGGCCGCCAGCGGGGCCAGCTCCAGGAAGGGGGAACCCGGGTCGAGCAGAGTGTCCACCCGGTCCCTGGGCAGGAGTTTGCCGCGCGCCACATGCCGGGCGCGGGCCCTCTCACCCCCGCCGAGCCTGGCCGTGGCGAGCCGCTCACGCAGCTCGTCGGCGAGCGCGTGATGCGCCGCCTCGTTGGCCTTCCAGGCCTCGGAGGCGGGATCGGCCGCGCTCGCCAGCACCGGTGCCTGCTGCATCGTGTCGAGCCCCCTTGCCCGTACCGCAGTAGTTAGTGACCGTTAACGTCCGACTTCAGGTTAACGAGCGCTAACAGGCTTGTCCAGGGCCCCGGGCCGGCACCCGCGGCGCTTTCGTCAGGTATCGGCCAGGTATGTCCTGTGGGGGGCGGGCACCGGGCGGCGGGGCCCCGCGGACGGGGCCGCGATAATGGCCCGCGCCGCTCCCCGACCAGGAGCGGAGCCCGTCGTGGCCGGTAGAGGCCGCGACCGGCGGAATGGGCCACATGTGCGGGGGATCGGGCCGTGACGGCCGATCGGGTGGGGGGAACAGCGGATGACGCAGCAGTCGCAGGCGGTGCTGGGCGGGGACGGCGGGGCGGCCGGGGGGAGGCCGCGCATGGTCGAAGTGGACGCCCTGCGCGGGTTCGCGCTCCTCGGGATCCTGGTCGTGAACCTCATGACGACCGCCGGACCTCCCGGCGCCAGGGGCGGGCTCGCGGGTGTGCACGCGGCGGACGGAGCCGTGGAGTGGGCGGTCGTTCTGCTCGCGCAGTCGAAGTTCTACCTGCTCTTCTCCTTCCTCTTCGGATACAGCTTCACCCTCCAGATGGACTCGGCCGCCCGGGCCGGAGCGCGCTTCGCGCCCCGGATGTCACGGCGGCTGGCCGGACTGTTCGTGCTCGGAGCCGCACACGCGGTGCTGCTGTACACCGGCGACATCCTCATGATCTACGCCCTGCTCGGACTGGTCCTGCTGGCCGCCCGGAACGCCGGACCCGCCAGGGCTTGGCGCGCGGCACTGTGGGTGTACGGCGTCGCGGGCGGGTTCCTGCTGCTGATCGGGCTGGGGGCGGCGCTGCTCGACCCGGGCGAGCTGGGCGAATCCGCCACCGTGAAGGCCGAGCTGACCGCCGCGTACCGGGGCGGCTTCGCCGAGGTCGTCGGCGCCAACATCCGGGCACTGCCCGAGATCCTGGCGGCCGTTCCGCTGATGGGCGGATTCGTGGTCGCCGCCTTCCTCGTGGGGTTCGTGGCCGGACGGCGGCAGTGGCTCGGGGCGGCCGCACTCGCCGACCGCGCGCGGCTGCGCCGCATCTGCCTGACGGGTCTCGCCATCGGGGTCCCCGGGGCGGTCTTCTCCGCCGCGGGGCTCGTGGGGCCGCTGCCGGAACGCTGGACGCTGCTGGGCCTGGCGGTCGGTATGGTGGCGGCCCCGGCGCTCTCGGCCGCGTACGCCACCGGGCTGCTGCTCTGGTTCGCCACACCGGGCGGCGCCGCGACGGCCCGGGTCCTCGCCCCCGCCGGGCGGATGGCGCTGACCAGCTATCTGACCCAGTCCCTCGTCATGGCCCTGGTCTTCTCCGGGTACGGGCTCGGCCTGTACGGCCGTACGGGCGCCGCGGTGGCGGTCGGCGGGGCATGCGTGCTGTACGCCTGTCAGCTCGTCCTGAGCGGGTGGCTGATGCGCCGGTACCGGCTCGGGCCGGTGGAGTGGCTGCTGCGGGCCGTGACGCTGTGGGCGCGGCCCGGCAGGAGTTAACGTTCGCTAACCCGACTGTCTAGAATCGAATCCATGACCACGAGGACGGACGCCCCCACCCGCCGCGAGCAGATCCTCAAGGAGGCCGCCCGCCTCTTTGCCGAGCGCGGCTTCCATGGCGTCGGTGTCGACGAGATAGGTGCCGCCGTCGGCATCAGTGGCCCCGGGCTCTACCGCCACTTCCCCGGCAAGGACGCGATGCTCGCCGAGCTGCTGGTCGGCATCAGCGAGCGGCTGCTGGCGGGCGGGCAGCTGCGTGTGTCGGAGGACGCGGCGTGCGAGGACAGCTCCCCGCGGGCCCTGCTCGACGCGCTCATCGAGGGGCACATCGATTTCGCCCTCGACGACCGCCCCCTGATCACCCTCCACGACCGCGAGCTGGACCGTCTCCGGGACGCCGACCGCAAGCGGGTCCGCCAGCTCCAGCGGCAGTACGTCGAGGTGTGGGTGGAGGTGGTCCGCGAGATGTACCCGGACCTGCCCGAGCACGAGGCCCGCGCCGCCGTCCACGCGGTCTTCGGCCTGCTGAACTCGACCCCGCACCTGGGCCGGCCCGGCGCGCAGCCGGACCGCGCGGACACGGCGGCACTGCTGCACCGGCTGGCGCGGGGGGCGTTCGAGGCGGCGGCCCGTGCGTAGGGCGGGTCGGCGGGGTCCGGCGGGCGTGTCCGCGATTTCTGCCCGGTCTTGAATATATGAATTGATGCGAAAGGGGTGAGGCGTCTCCCCATATTCTCTTTCCTTTTCTTCGGCGAGCTCCGTCGGACGCAGTTTCGCGAGACCCCCAGGCTTATGGTTTGAGCTGTCCCGCCCACGCCTGATGGGGAATTTAAATGAAAACATGTCAGGTTTCGATCGTTGTCCCCTGTTTTAATGAGGACGAGATCATCGAGGTATTCCACCGTGCGGTGATCTCCGCCCTCGAACCGACTCGGCGGACCTTCGAGATCTGTTATGTCGACGACGGCAGCAGCGACCGCACCAGAGCCCGGATCGGCTCGCTCGCCACCGTGGACCAGCGGGTCCGCTACACCTCCTTCAGCCGCAACTTCGGCAAGGAGGCCGCCATGCTCGCGGGACTGCGCATGTCCCGCGGCGACGCCGTCGTCCTCATGGACGCCGACCTCCAGCACCCGCCCGAACTGCTGCCCCGCATGCTGGAGCTGCGGCAGCGCGGCTACGACCAGGTCGTCGCGCGGCGCGACCGCGCGGGAGAAGGTGCCCTGCGTACCTTTCTCAGCGCCCTCTACTACCGGGCCATGGGCCGGTGCATGGATGTCGAGGTCGTCGACGGCGAGGGCGACTTCAGGCTGCTGTCGCGCACCGCCGTGGACGCCGTGCTCGCGCTGCCCGAGACCAACCGGTTCTCCAAGGGGATCTTCTCCTGGATCGGCTTCGACACCATCGGTTTCACCTACCGGAACATCCAGCGCGCGGCGGGACGTTCGAAGTGGGGCGGCAGACGCCTGCTCAACTACGGGATCGACGGACTGATCTCCTTCAACAGCCATCCGCTGCGCCTGGCCATCCATATCGGCCTCGTGCTCGCGCTGGCGGCACTGGGATACGCCGTGTGGACCATCGCCGGCGTCGTGCTCCACGGTGTCGTCGTGCCCGGCTACACCACCCTGCTGACCGCCGTCGTGGCACTCGGCGGAATCCAGCTCGCCACACTCGGCGTCATCGGCGAATACGTGGGACGGATCTACTCCGAGTCGAAACGCCGCCCGCACTACCTGGTGCGGGAGACGAACGAATCTCCGCACGTCGTCGCGGTCGATCTTCCGGCAGGGGCGCGTCCGGGCCCGTCCGCCCCCGAGGGCGGGAGACCGTCGGCGGGACGCACCGGGGCTACCACGCTCGGGGTATCCAGGAGGCGCACCGTACGCCAGTTCATCGAATTCGGGTTGATCGGAATCATTAATACGGCGGTATATCTGGCGGTATACGCCTCGCTGAATGTCTGGATTCCCTATCTGGCCGCACACGTCATCGGATACGCGGTCAGTGTCGTGGGATCGTTCCTGCTCAACTCCTGCATCACCTGCCGCACGAAGCCGACCTGGCACGCCTTCGTCCGGTATCCCCTGTCGAGCGTCGTCAATCTCGTACTCACCGGAATTCTGCTCTACCTCGGCGTGAGCAGGCTGGGCATGGACAAGAACATCGCCGCCGTGGCCGCGGGGATCCTCGCCACCCCCTTCTCGTTCCTGCTCGCCCGTTGGGCCATCGACTCCGGTGCCGCCCTCGCCCGGCAGGGCGGTGGCCCGGCCGAGAGCAGTACCGGACACACCGCACCGTGAACCCGCCACCTCAACTCCGCGGCGTACAGGACGCGAGCAACGTACGAAGGGCACCAGTGCACATGACCACGGACACGTCGAAATCCGTCGGCACACAGGCTGAGGGCGAGGAATCCCCCCGGCCGGAACCCGGTCCGGGCCCCGGGAGGCGGTGGGCGGCGATCGGGACGTCGGGCCTTGCCCTGCTGCCGCTCGCCCTGCTCGGCGCGGCCTTCTGGATCGGCCGACTGGTCCGCCCGGGAGGGGACGACTGGTGCTTCCTCCCGGTCGTACGGGACGGGGGCGCCTCCGGGATGATCGGGAAGTTCTTCCTCCACGACAACGGACGCATCGCCAACGCGCTGCTCGTCATCGCGTACGGAGCCTTCGGCGTCCCGGGCCACCAATGGTTCGCCCTGGTCAGCGGAGTGCTCATGCTGGGCGTCCTCTGGGCGCTGGTCGCCTCCGCGCTCAAGAGGGCCGGGCTGACCGCGCCACGCGGGCTGGCGCTGCTGGTCGGCGCGACGGCGGCGGCGCTCCTCTTCCTCGCGACGCCCGACCCGTACAAGGCGTTCTACTGGCCCGCCTCCTCCGTCTCGCACACCGTCGCACCGGTGCTGGCCTGCGCCGCCGTGATCCCGCTGCTGCGGGCACGGACGCGGCGGGGACGCGACTTCGCGCTGGGTGTCGCGTACCTGGCGGGGGTGTTCATCGGCACTCTGTCGGAGGAGACGTCGATCGTCGTGTTCGTCGTGCTCGCCGCCGTCCTGTTGCTGAGCCGGTGGGCCCTTCCCGGGGCCGGCCGGACCCGTACGCGCGCCTGGTGCGTGGTCGCCTTCGCCGGGGTCGCCGTCGGGACGGCCATCCTGTACATGTCGCCCGGCGCACGCTTCCGGCGCGGGCGGTTCGGCGCCGACAGCACCTCCATGTTCGGCCCTGAGGCGCTGACCGCGGCGCTGCGGGCGTTCGGACACGTCCTGGGGACGGTCTTCACGACCTGGCAGTACCTGGGAGCGGTCGCTGTCGGCGTGCTGCTGGGCCTGCTGGTGCGCGGAGGCGAGCGAGGAACGGACGGGCCGGACGGGTCCCTGCGTCGCAGGCCCCTCCTCCTGGTTCTCGTCGGATTCCTCGCCTTCCTGGTCTCCGGCTACGTCTGCGTCGTCGTCGCCTACCCTGCCTTCGGGGCGAGCGTGGGGACCGCGTCGCGCGTCTGGGGCGACTTCCTCCTGTTGTACGTGCTGCTCCTGGTCGGCGTCGGCGCCCTGTCGGGACGGGCGTTGCGGGCCGGCAGCTGGGGGATCCGCGCGGCGACGGCGGCGGTCGCCGGAGTCGTGTGCGCCGCGACCTGCGTCGGCCTCGTCGTCCCGCTGCTCCGGCTGGAACGGCAGATGGACGTGCGTGCCCAGCGGTGGGACCGGCAGGACCGCTCGCTGAGGGACGGGGCGGCGCGCGGCGCCCAGGTGCTTCCGTACACGCCGGTATCGGTCAGCGGGATGCTGGAGCCGTTCGGCGATCACGGCCGGCGGGCGTGGCCGGCGCAGTGCGTCGCCCAGTACTACCACCTGAAGAAGATCACGCATTCGACCCGGCTGCCCTGACCGGCGGGCCGGGCCGATCGGTCCGTCGTTGCCAGACCCCCGGCACACTGCGCACACCTGACGGCACAATGGGTTCATGCCGATACCCAGCCGTGCCGCCCTCGTCGAACATCTCGTCCGTACGCGTATCGCCGGAGACGTCGCCACACCGCGCGACAACAACCTCTCCCACTACCGCAAGCTCGCCAACGGCGACCGCCACTACTGGCTGGGCCTGGAGCTCGGCGACCGGTGGCGCGACGAGCAGGACGTGCTGGCGGTGATGGCCGAGCGCTGCGGGGTCAGCGACGACCCGGAGCACCGGTTCGGGCAGGACACCATCGACCCGGAGCTGACGGTCGACGCCCTGGAGCGGATGGCGGCGCGGCTGCGGAAGGCCGTGGCGGGGTCGGAACGGGTGCTGTTCGCGACCGGCCACCCGGGCGGGCTCCTCGATGTGCACCGGCAGACCGCGGACGCGCTGCGGGCCGCCGGATGCGAGATCGTACGGATTCCCTCGGGGCTGATCGCCGACGAGGGCATGGTGTTCCAGTTCGCGGACGTCGCGGTGCAGGAGCGCGGCGCGACCCTCTGGCACACCCACTCGCCCGCCCCGATGGCCGCCATCCTGGACGGCCTGGAGCGCGAGGGCCGCCCGCTGCCGGATCTGGTCGTCGCCGACCACGGCTGGGCGGGGTGCGCGGCGCAGCGCGGCCTGGACGCGGTGGGGTACGCGGACTGCAACGACCCGGCACTCTTCCTCGGCGAGGCGGAGGGAACGCTCCAGGTGGCCGTCCCGCTGGACGACCATGTGCTGGACCCGCGGTTCTACGACCCGATGACGGGGTACCTGCTGGACGCGGCGGGGCTGACGAGGAGCTGACGCGGGGCGGGCGGGGCCGGTACGGGGCCGCTCCCGGCCGCGTGGCCGGTACGGGGCCGTACCCGGCCGGACCGGCCCGGTCAGACCGGCCCGGTACCGTCGCCGGTGCCCGGCCCGCGCACCCGCCGCAGCAGGCCCGGCGTCGGGTCCAGGTACACCCGGCGGATCGGCGGATAGCGCTCGCGCAGCTGCTCCTCGGCCTCCTCGCACGCCCACTCGATCTGGTCGGCGGTCGAGGCGTCCCGGAAGTCGATCTTCGCGGCGACCAGGATCTCGGTCGGGCCCTGGATGAGCGTGGTGAGTTCGAGCACGTCGACGATGTGCGGGACGGAGAGCAGCTCCTCGCGGATGCCGGCCCGCATCGGCTTCGACACCGGGCGTCCGATCAGCAGCTGGGCGTTGGACCGGCCCAGCACCCAGGCGACGTACACCAGCAGCAGACCGATCAGGACCGACGCGATGCCGTCCCAGACCCCGGAACCGGTCAGCTGGCCGCCGAGCAGCCCGCCCGCGGCGAGCAGCAGACCCGCCAGCGCCGCCGAGTCCTCCATCACCACGGCCTTGACCGCGGTGTCAGGCGTGAGGCGGAAGTAGTGCCCGACGGGCACCCGCAGCCGGGCGGCCTCGCCGCGGACCTGCCGGACCCCGGTGCGCAGCGAGTAGCCCTCCAGCAGGAAGGCCACGCCCAGCACGATGTACGAGACGAGCGGATCGCCGAGCTCCTCGCCCGCCACGAGGGTGTGGACCCCGTCGTAGACGGAGAAGACCGCACCGCCGACGAACGTGGCCACCGAGGCCAGCATCGCCCAGATGTAGCGTTCGGGGCCGTAGCCCAGCGGGTGTTCCTCGTCCGCGGGCTTCTCGCTGCGTTTCAGCGCGGTGAGCAGCATCAGCTCGGTGACCGTGTCGGCGACCGAGTGCGCCGCCTCGGAGAGCATCGCGCTCGATCCGCTGATCAGTCCGGCGACCGCCTTCGCCACGGCGATGCCGAGATTGGCGAACGCCGCGACGACGACCGTGAAGGCGGACTCCCCGCCACCGGTCTTCGCGCCACCGGTCTTCGCGCCGCTCGTGGTCTCGTCGCTCATGGTGGGGAGTATGTCCGAATCGACGGGACACGGCCCGTCGGCGCCGGGCCGTACCGGTCCCGGTCGGTGCCCGGCGCGTCGGTCCTGGCCGGTGCCCGGTGTGTCAGTCCCGGGGTACGCGGACCACGCCCTCCTGGATGACGGTGATCGCCAGCCGGCCGTCCTGGGTGTGGATCCGGGCCTGGCCGAGCCCGCGCCCGCCGGACGCGGACGGTGACTCCTGGTCGTACAGCAGCCATTCGTCGGCCCGGAACGGCCGGTGGAACCACATCGCGTGGTCCAGGCTCGCGCCGACCACGTCACCGACCGCCCAGCCCCCGCGCCCGTGGGCGAGGAGCACCGAGTCGAGCAGCGTCATGTCGGAGACGTACGTCGCCATGCAGACATGGAGCAGTGGATCGTCCGCGAGCTTCCCATTGGTGCGGAACCACACCTGGGAGCGGGGCTCGCGCGGTTCGCCGACGGTGCCGAAGGGCGGCTCGTCCACGTACCGCAGGTCGACCGCGGCCCGTGCCTCGATCAGCCGGTCCACGACCCCCGGCTCGCTGAAGCGGTCCGCGTACCGTGGCAGCAGTTGCGCCGCCGTGGGCAGCGTCTCCGGGTCCGGGGCGGACGGCATGGCCGCCTGGTGCTCCAGGCCCTCCTCGTACGTCTGGAACGAGGCCGAGAGGTGGAAGATCGGCTGCCCGTGCTGGACGGCGACGACCCGGCGGGTGGTGAAGGAGCGGCCGTCGCGGATGCGGTCGACGCTGTAGACGATCGGCGCGCCCGGATCGCCCGTCCGGAGGAAGTAGGCGTGCAGGGAGTGGGCGGTCCGGTCGGCGGGGACGGTACGGCCCGCGGCGACCAGGGCCTGGGCCGCGACCTGGCCGCCGAAGACCCGGGGGACGACCGCCGAACGGCTCGTACCCCGGAAGATGTCCCGCTCGATCTGCTCGAGGTCGAGCAGATCGAGCAGGGAGTCGAGTGCTGCGCTCATGGAAGGAACGTAGCCGCTCTCAGAGGCCCATGGACTTGGCGATGATCGACTTCATGACCTCGCTGGTGCCGCCGTAGATGCGGTTGACCCGGTTGTCCGCGTAGAGGCGGGCGATCGGGTACTCGTTCATGTAGCCGTAGCCGCCGTGCAGCTGGAGGCACTTGTCGATGACGCGGTGCGCGACCTCGGTACAGAACAGCTTCGCGGAGGCGGCCTCGGCGGCGGTCAGCTCACCGGCGTCGTGGGCCTCGATGGCGCGGTCGCAGACGGCCTCGGCGGCGTCCACCTCGGCCTGGCAGGCGGCCAGTTCGAACTTGGTGTTCTGGAAGGACGCGACGGTCTTGCCGAAGACGGTCCGCTCGGTCACGTACTGCTGGGCGAACCGGACGGCGGCCTTGGCCTGGGCGTACGCGCCGACGGCGATGCCGAGGCGCTCCTGCGGAAGGTTCTGGCCGAGGTAGGAGAAGCCCTTGTTCTCCTCACCGAGGAGGTCCTCGACCGGCACCTTGACGTCGACGAAGGCCAGCTCGGCGGTGTCGGAGGTGCGCAGGCCCAGCTTGTCGAGCTTGCGGCCGACCGAGTAGCCCTCGGCCTTGGTGTCGACGACGAGGAGCGAGATGCCGTGCCGGCGGTCGTCCGCCCTGGGCGCGTCGGTACGGGCGCAGACGATGACCCGGTCGGCGTGGACGCCACCGGTGATGAACGTCTTGGCGCCGTTGAGGATGTAGTGCGTGCCGTCCTCGGAGAGCTTGGCGGTGGTCTTCATGCCGGCCAGGTCGGAACCGGTGCCCGGCTCGGTCATGGCGATGGCGTACATCGTCCTGCCGGTGACGAAGTCCGGCAGCCAGCGCTTCTTCTGCTCCTCGGTGGCGTACGCCTTGATGTACGGCAGGCAGAGCAGCACATGCACGCCGGAGCCGCCGAAGTTGACGGCCGCGCGGGCGCACTCCTCGGAGATGATCGCCTCGAACTTGAAGGACTCGACCCCGGCGCCGCCGAACTCCTCCGGCACCTCGATCCCGAATATGCCCAGCTCGGCGAGCTTGTAGTAGAAGTCGCGGGGCACCTGGCCGGCCGCGAACCACTCGTCGTAGACGGGGGCGACCTCGGCCTCGATGAAGGCGCGGATGGTCTCCCGGAACGCCTCGTGGTCCTCGTTGAATACCGTACGGCGCACGGGGGTGCCTCCTTGGTCAGCTTCGGGCGAGCTTCGGCCGGACTGGCTAAGCGCTTGCTCAGATAGTTTAAAAGTTACCCAGGAGTCACCGGCGCTGTCCAGGGTGATGCGCAGCACGCCCGCGCGGCCCGTCCGGCCGCGGACACGCGAAGAGTCCTCCCCGGCCACCGGCCGGGAAGGACTCCTGTCGTGTCTGCCGCCGTCTACTGGGGCTTGAAGGAGCGGATCTGGTAGTTCCCCTGGAGGTTGCCGCCCTTTCCGGCGGGGGTGGATCCGACCCGGGAGTTGTAGTTGGTCTGGGTGTAGTACTGCACCTTGTGCCCGGTCGCGTTCCACACGGAGCGGACGTTCTGGCCGCGCTGGATGAAGGAGCAGTCGTCGGCGGTATTTGCCCGCTGCTTGTCCGACCACTGGCAGCGGGTGCCACCTCCGTTCCAGTCGCTGTAGATACAGAAATACCCGGGGCTGCAGCTGTAGGAAGCCCTGGCGCTCCCGACCGCGGCGTTCTCGGCGGCGGCGACCGCGACGGGTCCGGCGCCGAGTCCCAGGGCCAAGGCGATCGAGGTGACGGTGAGCGCGCTGATGCGGTGCATGGCGGAAACCTCTTCTCCTGACGGTGGCCAGGGTTCCGTGCCCTGGTCATCAGCAGCGTGGCACGGCCGCGACCTGCGCAGACAGGCGGAATCGGGGGCGCTCGAAGCCCGCTTCGAAGATCGCGGCGCTCCCGTGCACACCGGCGCGAACGCCCGCCCGGCATGATCGGCCGCGGGCGCCCCGGGTCGCGCGCATAGGGTGAGTCTTTTCGGGGGTGGATCATGTTCGAGGGCGTACGCACCGTGATGGTCTTCGCGGACAGCCCCGAGGCGTCCGCGCGATGGTACGGGGAGCTGCTCGGCGTCCCGGTGCGGGTCGATCTCAGCGACACGGGTGCGGTCTACGCCTGGGTGGAGACCGGTGGGGTCGAGCTCGGCTTCCACCCCGCCGACGACGCGCGCAACCCGAGGGGCGGCAGCCCGGTCGTGTACTGGAACGTGGCCGACCTCGACACGGTCCGGGAGCGGCTGCTGGCCGTCGGCTGCGAGCACCACCGCGGGCCCCTGGCGATCGAGCCGGGCCGCCGCATCGCACAGCTCCGCGACCCGTTCGGCACGGTCATCGGCATCGAAGGCCCGTAGGGCGTGTCCGGCCGATCGCGCCGGGTCGCTGGTGTCGTCCAGCCCGGTCCTGCGGGAGTTCCTGGACACCGCGCGCCCCGGGCCGGCGGAAGAGGTGACCGCACGCCTTGCCGACGGCGAACCGTGGAGCGGCTGCGGAAGCGTTCCGCGTACCTGTGGCGTGCCGTGGGCCGGGCGCCGACGCTTCCCCGCACTCCGGCGCGCGGTGTGAGCTGGTCGGCTGTCTCCAGTACCTGGGTGGCGCGTGCGTGATGTGCTGTATCGAAATGATCAGCTGTTCAGTCCCCTCAGGCCGGTCCAGAGCGGTATGTTCCGGGAGGCCAGGGCCTCACCCGGCACGCTGATGTCCGTGCCGACGATTAGTCTGACCGCGAGGATGCGAGAGGAGGGCAGTGTGCTGCTGAGATTCCGCGTAGCGAACGTACGGTCCCTGCGCGAGGAGCAGGAGCTGTCGTTCGTCGTCCCCGAGGGTGAGCCGAGTGGAGTCGCGCGCCCCCTCGATCTGGCGGGTGGTCGATCCTCAGGTGTCCTTCCCCTGATCGGCATCTTCGGAGCCAATGCTTCGGGCAAGTCGAATGTGCTGGCCGCCCTGACCGATATGCGCACCGCCGTTCTGAACTCGTACGCACGCTGGGCGTCCTTCGACGGCACCGCGCGGATCCCCTTCGCGCTGGACGCCAAGGAGGGCGACGAGCCGAGCTTCTTCGAGGCCGACATCGTGATCGACGACGTGCGCTGGACGTACGGCTTCGAGCTCGGCCCGGAACGCGTCGAGGCGGAATGGCTGCACAGCTACCCCCGCGGGCACCGCCAGGTATGGCTCGACCGCGACGCCTCGCGCGCCAAGGTGTACGACTGGCCCGGCAGCCGCGTGAAGGACCGGTCCCAGCTAGAGCGGCGCACCCGGCCGAACGCGCTGCTCCTGTCCACGGCCGGCACGGACAACCATCCCCAGCTCTCGCCGCTCTTCCACTGGTTCCGCCGCAATCTCTGGCTCATCAACCCGGAGGACGAGCGGACGCAGCGCGAGGCGTTCACCACGAAAGAGCTTTCGGGCAGCCGCGCACGCCGTATCAACGAGCTGCTGAGGGTCGCCGACCTGGGGATCACCGGAGCCGAGGTCGTCGAGGAGGGCCGAGGCCGCGCCACGGTGAGACTCGCCCACCGGTCGGCAACCGGCGACGTGGCCTTCGACTGGCGGCATGAGTCCTTCGGCACCCGCTCGTGGTTCGCGCTGCTCGGCCCGCTGCTCCTTGCGTTGGACGAGGGTGCCGTGCTGCTCATCGACGAGCTGGATTCGAGCCTCCACCCGCGGTTCGCCGCCGAGGTCGTCCGCCTCTTCCACGACCCCGAGGCCAACCCGAAGGGTGCGCAGCTCGTCTTCACGTCCCACGACCCGTCGGTGCTCAGCACCCCGAGCGGCGGTCGTCTGCTGGAACCGGGCCAGGTGTGGTTGACGGAGAAGGACAAGGACGGGGCCACCGAGCTGTATCCGTTGACCGCCGCGTCGCCGGGCGAGGAAGAGGACCTGACGAAGTCCTATCTGGCCGGTGCCTTCGGCGCGGTCCCCTCGCTCCTGGAGGGCCAGATCGCCCGGCGGCTGCTGGCCGCGAACGAGAAGGAACGCGAGTACGAGGCGGGGCGGAGCTGATGGCGCGTACGAGGGGGAGGGACTCGCTGGGCCCCGCGAAGAGGGGCGGGCGGCGTCGCAGGGTCGTGCATGTCTTCACCGAGGGCCGGGTCACCGAGCCCGACTACATCAACATCGTCCGGGACCGGGCGGGCGTGGCCGGGGTGGAAGTGCGGATTGCGAACTCCTCGGCACCGGGCTCCCAGCGCAAGCCGATCAAACTGGTCGAGGCAGCGGTGCGGCTCATGCGGGAGGAGACCCGAGAGGCGAAGCGCAGCGGCCTGGAGAAGAAGTACTGGCCGACGGTCTGGTGCATGTTCGACCGGGACGAGCACGAGTCCATCGACGCGGCGCTGAAGCAGGCCCGTGAAGGAGACGTCCGTGTGGCCTTCTCGCATCCCTGCTTCGAGGTATGGCGGCTGCTGCACCACAAGCCGGTCAGCGGGACCTTCGGAGGTGTCTGCGGCCAGGCTTCGGCGCGACTGCCGTTCGCCAAGGACGCCGCGAACATCAAGATCGTGCTGCCCGAACAGATCCCCGCGGGCAGTTACGCGGAGGCCAGGAAGCGCGCCGTGCGGATGAACTCGGCCCATGGCGACCATGTCCCGCTGTCCCTGCGCGACCCTTACACGAATGTCTTCGACTTCATCGAGGACGGCATGGGAATCACCTCCTACTGACGACAGGGACCCGGCCGGTCAGGGCGAACGGTTTTCGCCTGTTGCACTCTCGGCGACCTGGAGTACCGCGCGCGGCGGACGACGTACGGCGTGACGGGCGAGCGCGGCAAGGCCGACCTGATGCACCTCCAGCACATGCTCTGGGAGACCAAGGAGGAGAGGCGCGGCGGCATGGCCATGCCTCATGGGGTGCTGTTCCGGGGAGGCGGAGAGCAGGAGATTCCGGACGAGGCTACTGGACGAGGGGCGCGATCGAGGCGGTAATCGGGCTTGCCCCGAACTTGTTCTATGGCACCGGTATCCCGGCCTGCATTCTGGTGCTGCGCACGCCGAGGACACGGGCTCACTCGCCCACCAGCCGTCCACCGCCTTCAGCGACACCCTGGACACCTCCGCAATGTCCGCGCTGGTCGCGTCCCCCCACCAGCGCGGCCACCGCTCGCAACCGCAGCGCCTCCTGCGCAGAAGGCGACAGATGCCGCGCGTCCCCCACCAGATCGTTCACACCCCACCAACGATCCAGGACCTGAAGCGCTTCGGATCAATAGGAGTGGGTGTCCTGCCAGCGCTGAAGCTCGTCGTAGTAGGGGTAGCAGCCCACGTTGTACGCCGCCTCGCCCTCGTCGCAGATGGCGTACTTGTAGGAGCCGTCGGAGTCGCGCTCGTCCGGTGCGGGCAGCCCTGTGTCGCAGGAGAAGTTGCCCCAGGTGGGGCTGTAGCACGAGGCGCTGCTGTCCTCCTCGCCGTCCTGGCTGTCCTCGTCAGCGTCAGTCGTGCCCTCGTCTTTGCTGGCTTCCTTGGCCAACTCGTCGTAGGCGTCCTGCTTCTTGAAGTTGAGCCGCCCGTCCTTGCAGTCCGACTTCTTGGCCACGAGGTAGAAGTCGATCGACCAGAACGGGTCATCACCGACGTCCACGTAGGTGGCCTCGTGCCAGCACGCAGTCCAGTCCTCGTACTCCTTCGGCATGTTCTCCGGGGCGGTGGCTAGGTCGTTGTCGCTGTCGAAGGGAGCGCTGGTGGGCACCATGGCGTGGATCAGCTTGTATCCCGCCTTGTCGGCGGCCTTGTAGGCGGTGGCAAAGTTCTTGCCGGCCAGGTCCGGCAGCTTCGGCTCGTGCGGGCCGCAAGCGGTCAGCGCCAGGCCGCCCGCGACGATAGCGGCGGCCATGAAGGTCGTACGCTTCAAAGCACTCCTGTTCAGGCGGTTGGATAGGTGGGTGGGCTGCGCCTCCGCAGCGCGGATTCCGGGGCGCGGAACGGTCTTCGTCGAGGTCGTACTCGTCCTGGAACTTCCTGCCGGAATCGCACACGCCTTGGATGACGTCGCGCAGTGCCCCTCGTTCACCTTGGCCAACTACTCATTGGCGGTGGCCTCGTTGGCGATGGCACGCTCCGGATCAGGTCTGCATGAGACGGACCCGAGCGCCACCGATACGAAGAGCTCCTCAACTGATCCGAAACGCTGCGGGTCCTGGGCCGTTGGTGGAGTGTGAACGATCTGGTGGAGGGCGCGCGTCGATGCCCGCGCCGCAGCCCAGGCGTTGTGATCTGACAAGCTGTGGCGGCATCCCCGACCCGCGCCAGACGCGTCGGGGATGCCGCCCGGAGGTCAGGCGGGGATGTCCCCGGCCTTGACTGCTGCGGTGAACGCGGCCCAGCTGGCTGCCGGGATCACCAGTGCGGGCCCGTGGGGGTTCTTGGAGTCTCGGACGGGGATGCCTGACGGGTGGTTGTCCAACACCTCGACGCAGCTGCCTGATTCGTTCCCGCTGTGGGACGACTTGCGCCAGCCGTTCAGCGTGGAAGCGTGCGCGATGGTGTGCTCAGTCATGATGCCCGTACTCCTTTGCAGTTGCCCTCATCAAGGCGAGGGATTCCTTGATCGGGAACGCGTCGCCCAGGGCGAGATCGTGTACGCCCTGCAGTCGCTGGACCACTGCCGGGGAGTCATGGATTTTGCCGATGGAAATGCCTTCGCTGTAAGCGGCAGGAGACTGGTCCTCGAACCACATCAACGTCAGCATGCTTTGCATGAGCGGATGGGCGCCCAGGTCAAGCGGCAGGACGTGAGCGCGCACCCTCTTGCTCTCGACCAAACGGACGATGTGCATGATCTGTTCGGCCATGATCTTCGGGGCCGCCTGCCGGGCGTCGCAACACCATCTCGTCCAGTAGCACCCACACTACGGGGGCCACCGGGTCGGTGAGGATCCTTGCGCGTTCAAGGCGCGTGACGACGTGCCTGTCACGTTCCTCGTCGCTCCGAGGGGGAAAGTGGTGCCCAGAACCGCGCGCGCGTACCCCTCCGTCTGGAGGGTGCCTGGCACGAAGGTCAGGCCGAACTCCCTGAGCATTGTCGCCTGTTGTTCGAGCTGGCGCGCGGGTTCGAAGTAGTCGGCGATCGTGTCGTCGTCCCCGCCAGGCAGGAAGCTGCTCAGCACGTTCCCCGTGTTCAGGGCCTCGTCCAAACGCTGTGCGTCCTCTTTGGACGGGATGCGGCGCCCCGCCTCGATGTGCGAGATGTGCGACCGCGTCATGATCGCCGTGTCGGCCAGCTGCTGCTGGGTCAGGCCTGCCGCCTCGCGCTGCGCCTTCAACCAATCGCCATAGGTATTACTCATGGTCAACTCCCGTGCGACAACGGCTCCGTCACCTGCGATCCCCTGGCGAGCCTAGCCCGGCCGGTCTCACTCTGTGAGTGGATCGCTACACAGAGGTGGATGTCCGGGCATCGACCGCTGTCGTCGCGATGGGACCGGCCTCTGGAGGCCGGCCGCGAACGCGTAGGACCCCCGCGACGGCTGTGCACGGTTCGGGGGCATGGCCTTCAACCTCAAAGGAGTTGACGACGTGTTGCACTGTATCGCCCAGATCTTCGAGCCGCCGTTGCGGCTTCTCCGGCCCGCCCAGAGGCGCCACCGCCCCGCGGAGCCGTACCCCTCCGCGCTTCCCGCAGACGTGTGCCGCATGCCCGACCGGCGCCCCGAGTCCATGCTGCGTGGCGAGGACAGCCCTCTCGTCCGCCCCTACCTCGTCGCTCACGAACGGCGCGAGGAGGCGCGTCTGCGGCGGGCGCGGCGGAGGGCGTTGTGGCTTGCCGTGCATGGCATCGACATCGGGCCGCGTCTGATCTACGGCATCGAGGTCAACACCGTTGCGTTAACGCTGTGACCTGCGAGGCAAGGGGGTTGGGCGAGGCAATGGGACTCCTGTAGATCAACGATCGGCGAGAAAGTCGATCAAGGTCAGGGGTTCCGATGCAGGAGAAGTCTGTCATCACGTCTACGGTCGAGACAGCCGCGGGGGTGTTCGCTCCGGGGCACCTGGGCGAGTTGACCCAGATCGTGGACTTCGCGTTGGTGGACGCGGTGCTGGAGGAGACCGGTCGGCGCGAGAAGCGGCTGCGGCTGCTGCCTTCGCGGGTGGTGGTGTAGTTCGTGCTCGCTCTCGCGCTGTTCGAGCGCCACTCCTATCGCATGGTGTGGTCCAAGCTGACCGCGGCCTTGACCCCGCTGGCTCTGGTGCGTCCCTCGGTCTCCTCGCTGACACGGGCCAGGCGCAGGGTGGGGGCCGCGCCTCTGCGGGGTCTGTTCGAGACGCTTGCCGGGCCCGTCGCCCGCCCCGGGCAGGACGGGTCCTTCTACCAGGGCCTGCGCACGGTGGCTGTCGACGGGACCCTGCTGCACACCCCCGACGACGAGACGCTCACCTGGCGCTACCCCAAGCGGGCCGGGGAGAGTCTGGAGTTCGGCTATCCGCTGCTGCGGCTGCTGGCCCTGGTCGAGTGTGGCACCCGAGCGCTCATTACCGCCGCCTTCGGACCGGAGTCCGAGGGAGAACTCCCCTATGCCAAGCGGCTTCTGCCTGCCCTGGACAAGACGATGCTCCTGCTGGCCGACGCGGCCTTCGACGGCAACGAGTTCCTTCATGCCGTCCATCAAAGCGGGGCGAGGTTCCTCGTGCGTTCCGGGGCCCGCCGTGTCCCCACCTCCGCCGAGCACCTGGGCGACGGTTCCTACATCGCCCGCATCGGCTACGGCGTCCTCCGGGTACTGCTGTCGGTCCGCGTGATCGAGGCGACCCTCACCGTCACCCTGGCCGACGGCACCGTCCGCACCGAGCAGTGGCGGCTGATCACCAATCTGCTGGACCCCGTCAAGTATCCGGCCACCGAGCGCGTTGATCTCTATCACCGCAGGTGGCAGGCAGAAACTGCATATTTTTCGATCAAGGCCACGATGCTCGACGGCCGTGTCCTGCGCTCCTGCAGCATCGACGGCCTTGACCAGGAGGTCTACGCCCTGCTCACCGCCTACCAGGCCCTGATCCGCGCCGGCGACGACGCCCTGACCGGACGGCCGGACATACCCATGGAACGGATCAGCTTCACCGTCCTGCTGGCCGCCGCAACCGACACCGTCACCGCGAGCCATGGAATCTTCCCCAGCACCCTCGTCGACCTGGTCGGCACGATCGGCCGCGCGGCCCTGGGCGACCTCCTGCCCGCCCACCGACGGCAACGGGTGAAGGCCCGCACCCGAAAGAACCCCACCAGCAAGTACGGCCCGAACGCGGGACAACACCCCCACAAGGCCCAGAACTACACCGTCCGCACCACCGTCGCGTTCTTCGCCCACGGCCTCAACAGCCGCTCATGGCCCTAACGCAACGGTGCTGAGGCCCCAGCCCGTCGTCTTGGGGCCTTCACCACGGCGCGCCCGGCCCGAACGGTTCGAAGAACATGACGTCCAGCGGATGCAGGTCCCGGCCGGTCAGACCGGGGAAGCCGGATTCGGCGGGGCCGCCGCGCAACCACGTGAGCAGGGTCGCCGTGAAGGCGCCTGGCAGGGGCGGTCCTTGGTCCCAGTGGCGTGGGTCGACGGCTACGCGCCAAGTCTCGGGCGGGCCGTCCGCGCACCAGCCGATCTGGTCCCCGTCGATCGTCGACGCGAACGGCAGGAAGCCGCCGGGCTCGGGCCACGCGGGCATCGGGTAGTACTGGGGATGGGCGGCGCGCAGTTGGCGGTATCCGTCAAGCATGCCCTCGACGGTGGCCGCGAGCCCCTGCTCCCGTGGCCGGTCCAGGGACAGTGGGGCGCTCATGTCCAGCCACCAGCTCCAGTTGCCCGCCCCGTACCGCTCCGCGAGCGCCACGAAGTCCGGCGGCAGCCGGGTGCCGAGCCGCTCGAAGACCTGCTCCCATGTGCCCTCGCCCAGATACGGCTCCAGGGGCGGTGGAACCAGCGCCATGACGGCGTCGAGGCCCGAGCCCTCGGTGAGCGCCGCGTGCTGCCGCGCGTCCACGGCGGTGCCCGCAGGCGGTGGCGACCAGGGTGCGGCCCCGGCCAGCGGCGGCCAGACCCGTATCTGTGAGGACAGCGGGCCCAGCAGCCCGCCGGGCTCGCCCGGGTGCGGCACGCCGGTGCGCAGCAGCGTGAACAGCAACTCCAGGAACGGGACTTCGTAGTCCACCCAGGGCTCGCTCACCCCGACTGCCACATTCGTGGTCATGAGCGTGACCGGCCACTCGTCGGGGTCGTCCGACGCGCCCGTGTTCCAGAAGAGGTGGTCGCCGCTCCTCGTCGTGGCGAAGGCGAGCAGGCCGCCCTCCTCGGGCAGGAAGGGGCGCCGACGCGCGGTGAACATGCCGGGCCGGATCGCCGAGTGCCGGTGCGTCTCGACGATCCATGCTGCGTACTCGAAGCGGCCGTCGGTGCTGACGCACGGGGGGTGCAGCCGGATCGCCGCACCCGGGCCGCCTATCTCGGCCGCACCGTACGCCGACACGAGCGCCTTGTAGTCACCGGGCAGCGGGGTGCCGAGCCAGCCCTCGACCGCCGCCCAGTCGACGGCGGGCGCCGGGCCGGGCGGCGGTCCGACGAGACCTGCGAACGCGGTGATCCGCGCAGAGTGATCCATGGAGCCGAGGATGACATCCCCCACCGACATTGAGACTGGGACCTGGCACCGCTCGGGCGTCTGACCCGCCCACTGACTGACGCTTCGGCTGTCCTCGGGTTGAATCGCTCGGCTCCCGGGCGGTGCCACAGCGCGCGTGACCGGCCGGGCTACCATGACCTCATTGCCTCGCCCAACCCCCTTGCCCCGCAGATCACAGCGTTAACGCAACGGCGTTGGCATCGAGGTACCCGCGTGATCACCCAGACCCCCGGCGTGTCGGCGCGACTGCTTCCGTGGTCCAGCGCGGAGGGCAAGCCCTGCCACGTCGTCGGTGACGGGACCGGACGTGTCTCCCGCGTGGCCGACAACATCGAGAGCGTGCAGCTCGGCATGGCGCTCGAACTGCTCGACCACGCCGGCGACATGCTCGACGACGGCCAGGTCACTTCGGCGCAGCTCCGCTACGTTCTGGCCCGCATGGCCGAGGCGTTGCGTGACGTGCACCGGATCGCCCGGAGCCGGGGCGACCGGCTCGCCGCGTCGGCCGACGACGGGAGCAGCCCGCAGGTCTGAACCGCCCGCCCCGCGAACCGCTCACCGCACCCGCAGCGCAAACCACAACTCCGTCCGTACGTCCATGTCGTCCAGGTCCGCGTCCAGCAACGTCGCGCAGCGGGCGATGCGCTGGCGGACCGTGTTGCGGTGGACCCGCAGGGCCATGGCCGTACGGTCCCAGCTGCCGTGGAGGCTCAGCCAGCAGCGCAGGGTCTCCGTCAGCGGCTCGGTGAGCGGGGCGAGCAGGGCGCGGGCGTGCGCCTCGGCGCGGTCGGGCGGGATCAGCGCGTCCAGGCCGGCCCCGCCGCCGCCGTTGTGGTGGTGGGCCAGCGGGGTGCGGGTGGCGACGGCGCGGCCCAGGGCCCGGGAGGCCTGGCCGTCGGCGAGGTCCAGGGCGGTGATAGGGGCGGGGGCGGAGGCGCCGAGGGTCCAGCCGGGCTGCGGGGTGATCCGGTCGCCGCCGGGGATCAGCACCCGTACGGCGTCGCCGCCCCGGCCCGCGTCGACCAGGGCCGAACCGAGGGCGGCGCCCAGCGCTCCGGTGGTGAGCGGGTCGACCGGGCCGTCGCCGCTGCGGCGCGCGTGCACCACCGTCCACTCCTCGGCACCGCCGAGCAGCGGCGCGACGTCCTGCGGGTCCGCGCCCAGCAGCATCCGTACCAGGGCGGCCGACCGGCCCGCGGCGTCCGCGCCCTGGTGCGGGGCGGCCAGCAGGGAGAGCAGGACGACCGCGACCCCGGCGATGGTGTGGTCGCCCGCCTCGCGCCGGCCGGTCGCCAGGGTCAGGACGAGCCCCTGGCCGCCGCCCAGCGCGTACGCGGACAGATGGGTGTCCCGCAGCGTGTCGGTGGCGGACGCCGGGGCGGGGCGTGACCCGCCGGAGACCACCCGGGCGAGCCTGGCCAGCGCCGCCCCGGTGTCGGCGGCCGGGCGGCGGCCCGACGCGTGCAGTTCCTCGCCGTCCGCGGCGAGCAGCGCCACCCGGCCCTCCAGCTGAGCCGCCAGCTGGTGCAGCACCGCCGGGACCGGGTCCGGCCGGGCCGCCGCCGCGGCCAGGGCCTGCTGGGCGCGTGTCACCCGGCGCAGCTCGCGGTGGCGGGCCTCGGCCATCAGCCGCCACACCGTCCGGGCGATCGCCGTGAACGGGGTCTCGGGCGGCACCTCCAGCAGCGGCAGGCCGTGCCGGTCGCACGCCTCGATCAACGCCTGCGGCACCGTGTCGAACACCGGTGTCACCCCGAAGCCGAGCGCCGCCGCCCCCGCCTCCACCAGCCGGGCCACGAACGCGTCCGGGGCCTTGAGCTGCACCCCGGCGCTCAGCAGCAGCTCACCGCCGAGCAGATACGGGTACGGGTCGGCCATCTCCGAGGTGTGCACCCACAGCAGATCAGCCTCGGCAGGACCCGCGATCCGGTGCAGTCCCAGCTCCTCGTGGGCGAGCAGCTCGGTGAGTGGGATCGGGGGAGTGGGCGGCGGGGCAGGCACGACCGGGACTTCCGGCATGGACGGTCCATCCATCAGGGACTTCAATTATGGATGAAACGTACACTTCAGTGCCGTCTGCGGGCCACCTACCGTCTTCACCGTGTACGACGTGCGCGCATGTGACACAAAGCGCGCACCGCCTCAGCGTCACCCCGCATCGCAGCAAGAAGCGTCACCCCGCATCGCAGCAAGGAAGGCACCCCTCATGAGCAGCAACGAAACGCCGCGCGGCCCCGTCGACTCCTCCCGCGTCCCGCGGTACGCCGGACCCGCGACGTTCGCCCGGCTGCCCCGCCTCGACGAGGTCGGTACCGCCGATGTCGCCGTCGTCGGCGTGCCCTTCGACACCGGTGTCTCCTACCGGCCCGGCGCCCGTTTCGGCGGCAACGCGATCCGTGAGGCCTCGCGCCTGCTGCGCCCGTACAACCCGGCGCAGGACGCCTCGCCGTTCGCACTCGCACAGGTCGCCGACGCCGGTGACATCGCCGCGAACCCGTTCAATATCAACGAGGCCGTCGAGACGATCGAGGCCGCGGCCGACGACCTGCTCTCCACCGGCGCCCGCATGATGACGCTCGGCGGCGACCACACCATCGCGCTGCCGCTGCTGCGTTCCGTCGCCAAGAAGCACGGCCCGGTCGCGCTGCTCCACTTCGACGCGCACCTCGACACCTGGGACACCTACTTCGGCGCCGAGTACACCCACGGCACCCCGTTCCGCCGCGCCGTCGAGGAGGGCATCCTCGACACCTCCGCCCTCTCCCACGTCGGCACCCGCGGCCCGCTCTACGGCAAGCAGGACCTGGACGACGACGCGAAGATGGGCTTCGGCATCGTCACCTCCGCCGACGTCATGCGGCGCGGCGTCGACGAGGTCGCCGACCAGCTGCGCCAGCGCATCGGCGACCGGCCGCTGTACATCTCCATCGACATCGACGTGCTGGACCCGGCGCACGCCCCCGGCACCGGCACCCCCGAGGCCGGCGGTCTGACCTCCCGCGAGCTGCTGGAAATCGTCCGCGGGCTGTCCTCCTGCAACCTGGTCTCCGCAGACCTGGTCGAGGTCGCCCCCGCGTACGACCACGCCGAGATCACCTCCGTCGCCGCCTCCCACACGGCGTACGAGCTGACGACGATCATGTCCCGCCAGATCGCAGCGGCCCGCACGAAGTGAGCCACGGCACCACGACGAGCGGCCGCGGCTCACCCCCGAGCGGATCGCGGCCGCTCTGCACCCGCCGGCCGGGCGCAACGGCGGTGACCTCGTCGTCGAGACCCTCCAGGGCCTCGGCGCGACCACCGCCTTCGGCCTGCCCGGCCAGCACGCCCTCGGCATGTTCGACGCGCTGCGCCGCTCCTCGCTGACCTACTTCGGGCTGCGCGTCGAGAACAACGCCGGCTTCGCCGCCGACGCGTACGACCGCACCACCCCCGAGGCGCTCGCCGTCGACCTGGCGAAGTCCCTTGCGGAGCCGGGCCCTTCGGTGGTTGTGCTCCCGGCCCTGCTGAGGATGTGCGAGCCGACGCATCCGTAGGCATCGGCCGCTGCCCGCCCACGTTCCCGGTCCCGGGCGCGCGGGCGGGGTCATTTGCGGGGCGGGTGCTCCCCAGGGCCTGTCCGGCGGATCAGGCCCTAGCGATGAGCGCCGCCTGCTCCTCCCTGCCCCGGTGGAAGTCCGGCCGCTCGTCGGGATGGAGGCTGGTGGGCACGGCCTTCGCCGGTGGCAGGAAATCGGTCAGCGACCGGAAGACCGGGTCGGCCGCCGCTCCCTGACCGCGGATCCGGGCCTGCACCAGGTACTGGACGATCTCCCGCAGGGGCTCTCGCAGAATGGGTTCCGGCCGCGCGGCGGCCTTCTCCGCGGCTCCCGGCTGTCCCAGCGCATGGTGTTCGTTCTGCGCGAGCCGCTGCAGGGCCGCGACCGCCGCGAAGAGCCGGCCGCAGCGGTACGCATCGGCGTGCCGGACCGGCTGAGCGCTCGTCAAGGTTCCCCCTCGATTCGATCAAGGTGCCGGGTCGCACCCGGTGACCGATACCCGCACGACGGGCGACGAACCACACAGCCCAAAATGCGCAACTTTCCGGCCCGTCGTGAGTCGTTACTCACGGGTGCGCCGGGGGCGCACCAAACCGATCCACTCATGGGGGACCAGCCGCATGAAAGAACAGCCCTGCATATCCCGTCGCGCCAAGGCCGCGCTCTCCGTCGCGCTCGCCGCGGGCGTGCTCGCACCCGTGGCACTCGGCGCCGCGCCCGCCGCGGCGGCGACGCCGACGGTGAGCTGCACGTCCGCGAAGGCGGGACTGGCCGCCAAGCTGTCGAAGGACATCACCGCCGCGCTCAAGGGCCGGAAGTCCACGACGGCCGTGGCGCTCTACGACCGCAAGACCAAGACCAACTGCACCCTGCGGGCGACGACGAAGTACGACTCCGCCAGCGTCGTGAAGGCGACCGTGCTGGCGACGCTGCTCTGGGACAACAAGAAGCACAACCGCTACCTCACCCAGCGCGAGATCAACCTCGCCACCGCCATGATCACCAAGTCCGACAACAACGCGACCACCAGCCTGTGGAAGCAGCTCGGGGTGACCAAGGTCAAGGCGTTCCTCAAGGCCGCCGGGATGACGCACACCGTGCCGGGCTCCGGTGGCTACTGGGGGCTGACCCAGATCACCGCCCAGGACGAGCTTCGGCTGCTGACCCTGCTGACGGCCAAGAACTCCGTGCTGAGCGACAACGCGCGCTCCTACGAACTGGGTCTGATGCGCAAGGTCGTCTCCTCGCAGCGCTGGGGCACGCCCGCCGGAGCCCCGTCCGGGGTGACCGTGCAGGTCAAGAACGGCTGGCTGCCGCGCGCCACCCACGGTTGGCGGGTGCACAGCATCGGCGCCTTCACCGGCAAGGGGCACGACTACGGGATCACCGTGCTCACCCAGGACAACAAGACGATGAACGACGGCATCAACACCATTCAGGCCGTCGCCCGCGCCGTGCACAAGGACCTCAACCCGGCCGTCGCCGCGAAGACGACCTCGACCATCGCCCCGCCCGCCGCCCCGCAGGAAGCGGTGCCCGCGGTGCCGGAGGCACCGGCCGTACGGATGCTCACCGCGACGCCGCGGGCGTAGGGACCGGCGCCGGCGGGTCGGGGCCGGGCCGGCCCCGACCCGCACCGAGGCCCCGCTCAGCCGAGGCCCCGCTCAGCCGTGGGCCGCGCGGGCCTCGGCAGCCGCCGGGCCCGCCCCGCCGTCCGCCTCAGCGCCTGCCTCGACGTCCGTCCCAGCGCCCGCCTCCGACGCCCCGGAACCCGCGTGCGCGGTGAACGCCACCCGCATCGTGTCGCCGTCCAGCTCCATGCTGAACGTGGAGTCCATGGCCCGCGCCAGGCGGGCGAGGAGCGGAACCGTGGGCATGGTGCCGCCCAGTTCCAGCTTGGAGACCTGCGGCTGGGTCATTCTGGCGCGCCGCGCCAGTTCCGTCTGTGCGATGCCGAGCTCGGTGCGGCGGTCGTAGACGGCTTGCCCGAGATCCCAGGCCAGGTCGAGCTCCTGGCGCCGCCGCACGCGCTCGGCGCTCTCGGCGTCGTCCTCCCCCTCCGAGATGCTCTCTGCGACCTTCCGGTCCCGGGCGAGCTTCCACTCTGCGTGACTGACCACGTGCTCTTCCTTCCTGGACGTCGCGGGTGAACACGTCATGTACCGGTTTGTGTTCCGCTTCGCAGATGGCCTTCGCCCGCCTGGCACGGACGACCTCGGCATTCTCGCGCTGCCGCGTCTTGCGGAAGACGGCCAGCAGCACGATGCGGCGTTCGGGCGCCAGCCAGTACGAGATCCGTACGGCTTCGCGGCTGCGCCCCAGATCGAACCGCAACTCCCGCACACCGTCGCCCAGGTGTCGTGAGTGCGGCTCGCTCAGCGTGGTCGCGCTCCGCGCAAGCCGGCCGACGGCGTGCTCCGTGCGTTCAGTCGGCCGTGGAGAGGTTGGTCAGCCACAGACGGACCTCCGGCTCGATCTCGACGATGAAAAGATCATCCATGCAAAGCAACGTATATACAGAGCAGCGTATGTCACGCTTGAGGTGCCAATGAAGTCAGCAGGACGAGTGGGCGGGGCGCGCATGGTTGACGCAGTCGGTCGCGGGCCGGTCCTACGCCGACCGTCGCACCCCCCTACGCCAATAGCCCCGTCTTCGGCCCCGTCTTTGTGACAGCGGGATGAAATCCGCTGCCCACCGCGTTGGTGCCTTCCGGTAGACCAGGTCGAACGGGAGGCACCGGTGACGGACGCAGGGGACGTACAGGGCGCGGCGCAGACCCCGGGGTGGGCCCGGCGGCTGTGCGGGTACGCATGGCGCTACCGGCGCAATGTGCTGCTGGCGCTCGGCTCGTCGCTCGCGGGCATGGCGGTGATGGCCCTCGTCCCGCTGATCACCAAGGTGATCATCGACGACGTCGTGGTCGGCCACACCCGGTCCCTCGCCGTCTGGACCGGGCTCCTCATAGCCGCCGCCGCGCTCGTGTACATAGCCACGTACATCCGCCGGTACTACGGCGGCCGGCTCGCCCTCGACGTGCAGCACGATCTCCGTACCGAGATGTACGGGACGATCACCCGGCTCGACGGGAAGCGGCAGGACGAGCTGTCCACCGGCCAGGTCGTCGGCCGCGCCACCAGCGACCTCCAGCTGATCCAGGGGCTCCTGTTCATGCTCCCGATGACCATCGGGAACGTGCTGCTCTTCCTCATCTCCCTGGTGATCATGGCGTGGCTCTCGCCGCTGCTCACCCTGGTCGCCATCGCCGTGGCCCCCGCCCTCTGGTTCATCGCCCGCCGCTCCCGCAACCGGCTCTTCCCCGCCACCTGGTACGCCCAGGGGCAGGCCGCCGCGGTCGCCGGAGTGGTCGACGGGGCCGTCTCCGGGGTCCGGGTCGTCAAGGGGTTCGGGCAGGAGGAGCAGGAGACCGGCAAGCTGCGCGAGGTGGGGCGGAAGCTGTTCGCCGGGCGGCTGCGGACCATCCGGCTGAACTCGCGCTACACCCCCGCCCTCCAGGCGGTCCCCGCGCTCGGCCAGGTCGCGATGCTGGCCCTCGGCGGCTGGCTCGCCACTCGGGGCGAGATCACCCTCGGTACGTTCGTGGCGTTCTCCACCTATCTCGCCCAGCTCGTCGGACCGGTCCGGATGCTCGCCATGGTCCTCACCGTCGGACAGCAGGCCAGGGCCGGTGTCGAGCGCGTACTCGAACTGATCGACACCGAGCCGACCATGAAGGACGGCACCAAGGACCTCCCGGCGGACGCCCCCGCGAGCGTCGAGTTCGACGACGTACGGTTCGGCTACGACGCCGAGCGCCCCGTCCTCGACGGGTTCTCGCTGACCATCGAGCCCGGCGAGACCGTCGCCGTCGTCGGCGCGTCCGGCAGCGGCAAGTCCACCGTCTCGCTGCTGCTGCCCCGCTTCTACGACGTGACGCACGGCGCCGTACTGGTCGGCGGCCACGACGTCCGCGAACTGACCCACGAGTCGCTGCGCGCCGCCATCGGTCTCGTACCGGAGGACAGCTTCCTGTTCTCCGACACCGTCCGCGCCAACATCGCCTACGGATTCCCGGACGCCACCCAGGAGCAGATCGAGGAGGCGGCCCGCGCCGCCCAGGCCGACCGCTTCATCGCGGAGCTGCCCGAGGGCTACGACACCAAGGTCGGTGAGCACGGGCTCACCCTCTCCGGCGGCCAGCGCCAGCGCGTCGCACTCGCCCGCGCCATCCTCGCCGACCCCCGGCTGCTCCTCCTCGACGACGCCACCTCCGCCGTCGACGCCCGCGTCGAGCACGAGATCCACGAGGCGCTGCGCCAGGTGATGGCCGGGCGGACCACCCTGCTGATCGCCCACCGCCGCTCCACCCTCGGCCTCGCCGACCGGATCGCCGTCCTGGAGCACGGCCGGCTCGCCGACATCGGCACCCACGAGGAGCTGGAGCGCCGTTCCCCGCTCTACCGGCGGCTGCTCACCGACCCGGACGAGCTGGGCGGCACCTCGCCCGGACACCTGCCGGCGGCCGCCGCGGCCGACACCACCCCCGAGGACGAGCGCGCGCTCCAGGAGGAGCTGGACGCCGAGTTCGACGCCGAGCGCGGTATCAGCCCCCACCTGTGGGTCCGCAAGGAGGAGCCGCGCGACACCGGCGCGGCCGGCATGCCCGCCACCCCCGAACTGCTCGCCCAGGTCGAGGCCCTGCCGCCCGCCACCGACACCCCCGACATCGACGAGGCACGGGCCGTTGCCGCCGAGGACGCGTACGGGCTGCGCAGGCTGCTGCGCGGCTTCGGGCTGCCGCTGCTGGTGAGCCTGGCGCTGGTCGCGGTCGACGCGGGCGCCGGTCTGCTGCTGCCGGTGCTGATCCGGCACGGCATCGACCAGGGCGTCTCGCAGCTCGCGCTCGGCGCGGTCTGGGCGGCGTCCGCGCTGGCCCTGGTGGTCGTCCTCGTGCAGTGGGCCGCCCAGATCGGCGAGACCCGGATGACCGGCCGCACCGGCGAACGGGTGCTGTACTCACTGCGGCTGAAGATCTTCGCGCAGCTCCAGCGGCTCGGCCTGGACTACTACGAGCGCGAGCTGACCGGCCGGATCATGACCCGGATGACGACGGACGTGGACGCGCTGTCGACGTTCCTGCAGACCGGTCTGGTCACCGCCTTCGTCTCCGTCGTCACCTTCTTCGGCATCATGGTCGCGCTGCTGGTCCTCGACGTACAGCTGGCCCTCGTGGTCTTCGCGACGCTGCCGCTGCTCGTCGTCGGCACGTTCTTCTTCCGCCGCAAGAGCGTCAAGGCGTACGAGCTGGCCCGTGAGCGGATCAGCGTCGTCAACGCCGACCTCCAGGAGTCCGTCTCCGGGCTGCGGATCGTGCAGGCGTTCCGCCGCGAGCACGACGGCACCCGGCGGTTCGCGGAGCGCAGCGACCACTACCGCGAGGCCCGGGTCCGGGGCCAGTGGCTGATATCGGTCTACTTCCCGTTCGTGCAGCTGCTGTCGTCGGTGGCCGCGGCCGCCGTCCTGATCGTCGGCGCGGGCCGGGTCGACAACGGCACGCTCACCACCGGTGCGCTGGTCGCGTACCTGCTCTACATCGATCTGTTCTTCGCCCCGGTGCAGCAGCTCTCCCAGGTCTTCGACGGCTACCAGCAGGCCACCGTCTCGCTCGGCCGCATCCAGGAGCTGCTGCGCGAGCCGACCTCCACCGACACCGCGGACGAACCGCTGGACGTGCTGTCGCTGCGCGGCGAGATCGCCTTCGAGGGCGTGTCCTTCGCGTACGGCGCCGACGACGACGCCGAGGAGGCCCTCGTCGGGGTCGACCTGCGGATACCGGCCGGCCAGACGGTCGCGTTCGTCGGCGAGACCGGCGCGGGCAAGTCCACCCTCGTCAAGCTCGTCGCCCGGTTCTACGACCCCACGGGCGGCCGGGTCACGGCGGACGGCACCGATCTGCGCAGCCTGGACCTCACCGCGTACCGGCACCGGCTCGGTGTCGTACCGCAGGAGGCGTACCTCTTCGCCGGTACGGTCCGCGACGCCATCGCCTACGGGCGGCCCGAGGCCACCGACGCGGAGGTGGAGGCGGCGGCGCGGGCGGTCGGCGCCCACGACATGATCGCCACCCTGGACGGCGGCTATCTGCACGAGGTCGCCGAACGGGGCCGCAACCTCTCGGCCGGCCAGCGCCAGCTGATCGCGCTCGCCCGCGCCGAACTCGTCGACCCGGACGTCCTGCTGCTCGACGAGGCGACCGCCTCGCTGGACCTGGCCAGCGAGGCCCTGGTCAACCAGGCGACCGACCGGCTCACCGGCCGCCGCACCACCCTGGTCGTCGCCCACCGGCTGACCACGGCCGCCCGCGCCGACCGGGTCGTGGTGATGGACCACGGCCGGGTCGTCGAGGACGGCACGCACGACGAACTCCTGGCCAGGGAAGGGCACTACGCCGTGCTGTGGCGCACGTTCATCGGGGAGGACGAGCCCGCCGGGGTGTGAGCGGCGGGCCCGCCCGCCGGGTCACTGGCCGATGCCGGAGATCTTTCCGGTCCGCAGGTCCGAACGGACGGTCAGGTACGAGTACGTGGGGTGCTTGCCGCCGCTCCAGGTGAGCCGCACCGTCGACCAGGTGTGGCCGGCGGCGCTGTCGCCCGGGGTGACCCGGAAGGCGAGCGGGGTGTTCTGGGCGCGGAGCACACCGTCCGCGTGGTTGCGCTGCTCCCAGGTGCCGAGCCGGTCGCGCAGCTGGGGGGTCAGGTAGAAGGTCCGCAGGGCGGTGGCGAGCCTGCCGCCGTCCTCGGCCGTGACGGCGTCGATGTAGGCGCCGTAGAAGTGGGCGACCTGCTGGTACGCGGGGGCGCCGATGTCGCTGCGTGCCGGGGCCGCCGCGGTCACCGGGGCCTGCGGGGCCGCCGCCGCTGCCGGGACCACGGCGGCGGCGGTGAGGAGAGCGGAGGCGAGCAGGGTCCGGCCGATGAGGCGTCGGCCGCGGGGGCCCTGTGCGGTGCGGAGCTGAAGCATGACAGTTCCTGCCTTTCGTATGGCTCTGTCCTGTTGGAGCCATGCTGTGGCGATTCGGTTGCCCGGGGACCGGAGCGCGCCGTACGCAACCTCCGGATGGCCTCCTGCGTCGTACGCATGTATGCGTATACGCGCACAGGGGCGTAAGTGTTCGACTGATGGTGGAGTTGCTGGTGGTCAGAGGGACGCGTAAGTCCGGGAAGGTCGAGCTGCCCGACGAGGGCGGCGGCGGAGGGGAAAGCCGAAGCGGGCGTCGTACCGGCCGCCGGATGCTGGTGTGCTCGGTGGTCCTGCCGCTGGTGACCGCCCTCGGCCTGGTGCTCGGCGGTCCCTCGGCCGGCCGCGCCGACGCGGCGTCGGTCTGTGCCGGACGTCCCGCGAAGACGGTCGCGTTCAAGACCGGGGAGCTGCGCGTCTACAAGAACCGTTCCTACGCCTGCGCGACGGCGGTGGCCAAGAAGTCGGGTCCGCGCCGCACCATGTCCGTCACGCTCCAGGCGCGCGGCGGCAGCCCCGTCGTCGACCGGGGCCGGTACACCAAGCAGGCCGGTCCGGTGACGGTCCATGCGCTGAACCGGTGCGTCAGGGCCTCGGCCACCATCTCGGGTAAGTCGGGCTCCACGGGCTGGATTCTCTGCTGACCGGCCCGGGCCCGGGGCACGAGGTGCCGACCGGGTCTGGCGGCACGGGTGTTGCCCGGCTAGGTTCACGGCGAATGTTGTGACTCCTGGGAGGGCGTATGCGCAAGGCGTTCAGAGGGTTCCTGTCGCTCGCGGTGCTCATCGGCACGGTGGGCGTGACGGGTGCCTCGGCCGGGGCGGCCACCGCCGCGGAACCGGCCACGGTCCGGACCGGACCCGCCGCGGACAACGGCACCGGCACGGACATCAAGGACCGCATCCTGGCCATTCCGGGGATGAGCCTCATCGAGGAGAAGCCCTACGCGGGCTACCGCTACTTCGTCCTCAACTACAGCCAGCCGGTCGACCACCGGCACCCGTCCAAGGGCACCTTCCAGCAGCGCATCACCGTGCTGCACAAGGACACCTCCCGCCCGACGGTCTTCTCCACCAGCGGATACAACGTCTCCACGAACCCCGGCCGCGCCGAGCCGACCCGGATCGTCGACGGCAACCAGGTCTCCCTGGAGTACCGCTTCTTCACCCCGTCCCGCCCGGCGCCCGCCGACTGGTCCGAGCTCGACATCTGGCAGGCCGCCAGCGACCAGCACCGCGTCTTCACCGCGCTGAAGGCCATCTACACCGAGAAGTGGCTGGCCACCGGCGCCTCCAAGGGCGGCATGACGGCCACCTACTTCGAGCGCTTCTACCCCAGGGACATGGACGGCGTCGTCGCCTACGTCGCGCCCAACGACGTGGTGGACAAGGAGGATTCGGCCTACGACCGGTTCTTCGACAACGTCGGCACCAAGGAGTGCCGCGACAGGCTGAACGGCGTCCAGCGCGAAGCGCTGGTCCGCCGCGAGCCGCTGGAGAAGAAGTACCAGGAGTACGCCGCCGCGAACGGCTACACCTTCGACACCACCGGCTCGCTCGACAAGGCGTACGAGGCCGTCGTCATGGACTACGTCTGGGCGTACTGGCAGTACAGCCTGGAGTCCGACTGCGACACCGTCCCGGCCGACGCCGGGTCCGCCACCGACCAGGTGATCTGGGACTCCATCGACTCGATCTCCGGCTTCTCCACGTACACCGACCAGAGCCTGGAGCGGTACACCCCGTACTACTACCAGGCGGGCACCCAGCTCGGTTCGCCCGACATCCGCCAGCCGTGGGTCGGCGGTCTCAGCCGGTACGGGTACCAGCCGCCGCGCACCTTCGTGCCGCGCTCCATCCCGATGAAGTTCCAGCCCTCGGTGATGCGCGACGTCGACAACTGGGTGAAGCACCACGCCGACCGGATGCTGTACGTGTACGGCGAGAACGACCCGTGGGGCGCGGAGCGCTTCCGGGTCGGCGCGGGCTCCCGTGACAGCTACGTCATGACCGAGCCCGGCGGCAACCACGGTGCCAGCGTGGCCAAGCTCGCCGAGAACGACAGCGCGAAGGCCACCGCGGCGATCCTGCGCTGGGCGGGCGTCGCCCCGGCCGCGGTGCGGGACGACCCGGCGAAGGCGAAGCCGCTCGCGAAGTTCGACGCGCGGCTCGACAGGCAGGACGTGATGAACGAGCGCCAACTGCGGCGGTAACGGTTCCGCGGGCAGGTTCCGTGATCAGGTTCCGTGAGCAGGGGGAGGGGCTGTGCGCGCGGCGCACAGCCCCTCCGCGCTTTCCGGCTAGTACGTCAGCCCGTAACCGACCGGGTGCAACACCTTCGACGGGTCGTCCGCGCGCTGCACCGGGACCGGCAGGGTGCCCTGCGGTTCGGCCCGGCCCGCGATCACCCGGGCGGCGGCCCGCAGTTCGACATCGGTCCAGGAGTACGTGGCCAGGTTCGCGGCGAACCCGGTCCCGGCCAGCTGGGCGATGTCGTACGGATTGCGGATCGCCACCGTGATCACCGGGACGCCGGTCGCCGCCAGCGCGCTCACCAGGGTGCGCTGCGAGCTGGTCGCCGAGACGTTGTACGTCGCCACGACCACCGCGTCCTTGCCCTGCGCGGCGGCCACCGCCTCGGCGGTCTTCGCCGCGGTGGGTGCGGTGCCGGTGGACAGCGCGGTCGCCGCGTACCCCAGTTCGCCGAAGGCGGTGGCCAGGGTGGTGGTCGGCGGTCCGGTGGTGCCGGACGGGGAGGCGGGATCGGCGCCGACCACGAGCAGGTTGCGGTGGGAGCGCCGGGAGAGCGGCAGCACCGCGCCTTCGTTGGCGAGCAGCGTGGTGGTGCGCTCGGCGATCCGGTCGGCGGCGGCGAGGTGGGACCGGGTGCCCACGGTGCGGTCCACCCCCGCGCGGCTGACGAACGGGTCGTCGAACAGTCCGAGCTTCGTCTTCAGCCGCAGGATGCGCAGGATCGATTCGTCAATCCGGGCCTCGCTGATCTCGCCGCTCTTCACGGCCTCCAGCACGGCGTTCCAGGAGACGCTCAGGTCCGGCGGGTTGAGCAGCTGGTCGACGCCGGCCCGGAGGGCGAGGACCGGCACGCGCTCGTCGCCGTACTTCGTCCGCACCCCCTCCATGCCGAGCGAGTCGGTCACCACGACACCGTCGTAGCCCAGCTCCTCGCGCAGGATGCCGGTGAGGATCGGGCGGGACAGTGTCGCCGGGTCCTCGGCCGGGTCCAGGGCCGGGACCACGATGTGCGCGGTCATGATCGAGTCGATGCCCGCGGCGATCGCGGCCCGGAACGGCGGCTCGTCCAGCTCCGCCCACTGCTCCCGGGTGTGGGTGATGACGGGCAGTCCGGTGTGGCTGTCGGTGCTGGTGTCGCCGTGGCCCGGGAAGTGCTTGGCCGTCGAGGCGATCCCGCTGCTCTGGTACCCCTTCACCTGCGCGGCGACCATGGCGGCCACGGACTGCGGGTCGGAGCCGAAGGAGCGTACGCCGATCACCGGGTTGGCCGGGTTGACGTTGACGTCGGCGTCCGGGGCGTAGTTCTGGTTGATGCCGATCGCGGCCAGTTCGGCGCCCGCGATCTGCCCGGCCCGGCGGGCGTCGGAGCGCGAACCGCCCGCGCCCAGCGCCATCGCGCCCGGCATCAGGGTGGCGGGCTCGCCGACCCGGCAGACGATGCCGTGCTCCTGGTCGGTGGAGACGAGGAGCGGCAGGGGAGTGGGGCCGGCGAGACCGGCGCGCTGGATGCCGTTGGAGAGTTCGGCGATCTGGTGCGGGTCGCGGGTGTTGTGCGCCCAGGTGAAGTAGATGATCCCGCCGACGTGGTACCTGTCGATCATCTCGGCGGCGGTGCGGACCCCGATCTCGGCCATGTTGGCGTCGATGTCGGCCTGGTCGGGGTCGGTGGCGGAGTGCCCGTACACCCGCATCACGAAGAGCTGCCCGACCTTCTCCTCCAGGGACATCCCGGAGATGATCCGCTTGAGGCGCTTGGTCGTGGCGGCTGAATGGTGCTGTCCGCTGCTCGCGGACCGCTGGGCGGCGAGCGCGCCGGGGGCGAGGACCGCGCCCGTGACGGCGGCTACGGCCGTCGCGGCGGTGGCGGTGAGGAGGGTGCGTCTGGAGGTGCGGTGGTGCACGTGAGCTCCTTCGGCCGTACTCGGGGACGAGAGGTGGCGAGAATCGTGAAAGAAACTTCCAAGGAGCACGGATATCCAGAAAATAACTTCCGGTCAAGGGTCCGGACCGATTTGAGCCCGTGCGGCGTGGCACCGGACGCACTCCCCTCCCGGAAGTCGGAGGCCGTCCTCAGCTCAGCCCCACCGCGGCCCCGTGGGCCCGCAGCGCGGACACCGCCGCCGTGATCGCGGGCCGCCGGGCCGCCTCCGTACGCCACAGCGCGTACAACCGTCGCACCGGCACGGGATCCAGCCGCACCGCCACCACCCCCGGCGGCAGCTGCCCGCGCCCCAGGCGCGGGATCATCGCGACGCCGAGGCCGGCGGCGAGCAGGGCCAGCTGGGTGTGGTTCTCCTCCGCCTGGTGCCGGATGTCCGGCTCGCAGCCCGCCGCCCGCAACGTCCGTACGAGCCAGTCGTGGCAGACCGTCCCCGGCGGCTGGCAGATCCACCGTTCCTTCGCCAGCTCCTCGCGCCGCACCGCGTCCCGCCCGGCGAGGCGATGCCCCTCGGGCACCAGCAGATCGCAGCGGTCGTCGCCGATCACCGCCTGCGCCACGCCCTCGGGGGCGGGCAGCGGTGCGATGTCCCAGTCGTGCGCGACCGCCAGATCGATCACGCCCTTGGCCACCAGGTCGACCGAGAGATGCGGATCGACCTCGGTCATCCGGACCTCCAGCGCCGGGTGCTCCCGGTCCAGCCCGGCCAGCACCCCGGGCAGCAGTCCGCGCGCCGCGGACGCGAACGCGCCGATCGACAGCCGCCCGGTCGGCAGCCCCCTGCGCTCCTCCAGCGTCGTCTCGGCGCGCTCCACGATCGCCAGCAACTGCTGGGCCGTCGCGGCCAGATGGAGCGCCTCCTCGGTCAGCGCGACACCGCGGCCGCGCCGTTCCAGCAGTGTGGTGCGGGTCTCCCGCTCCAGCTTGGTGATCTGCTGCGAGACCGCCGACGGGGTGTAGCCGAGCGCGGCGGCGGCGCCCGCGACGGAGCCGTGGACGGAGACGGCGTGCAGGGCGCGCAGCCGGGCCAGATCGAGCACCAGAACCTCCCGGACTCGGTGATTCACGAGTTGATCAGTCGCATGATTCATTAGCGATACTCAATTTCACCATGAAGGAATCCGCGCTGGTGCTACATGGTCGGTGCGGGTGATCCTCGGTGCATGCGTCCCCTCCACATCGCCCTGGCCGCCCTGGTGGCCGCCGTCTGGGGTGTCAATTTCGTCGTCATCGAGGTCGGCCTCGGGCACTTCCCGCCGCTGCTCTTCTCGGCCCTGCGCTTCCTGGTCGCCGCGCTGCCCGCGGTCTTCCTCGTCGGCCGGCCCAAGGTCGCCTGGAAGTGGATCGTGGGCGTCGGGCTGGTCCTCGGGGTGGCGAAGTTCGGCCTGCTCTTCATCGGCATGGACCGGGGGATGCCCGCCGGTCTCTCCTCCCTCGTGCTCCAGGTCCAAGCGGTCTTCACCGCCCTCTTCGCCGCCGTCGCCCTGGGCGAACGCCCGGGAAAGGTACGGGTGCTGGGGATGGGGGTGGCGCTCGCGGGCATCGGGGTCGCCGCGGTCGACGAAGGGGCGGGCGGGCCCGTGCTCGCCTTCGTCCTGGTGATCGCGGCGGCGGCCTGCTGGGGCGTGTCCAACGTACTGACCCGCAAGGCCGCCCCGCCCGACTCGCTCAACTTCATGGTGTGGGTCTCGACGGTGCCCGTGCTCCCGCTGCTCGGTCTCTCGCTCCTCTTCGAGGGCTGGGACCGCGACGCCAAGGCGCTGGCCGCGCTGGACTGGAGCGGTGCCGGGATCATCGTCTACGTCGCCTGGATCACCACCGTCTTCGGCTTCGGCGCCTGGGGCTTCCTGCTGCGCCACCACCCGGCCTCCTCGGTGGCCCCGTTCACCCTGCTCGTCCCGGTCTTCGGGATGTCCTCGGCCGCGCTGCTGCTGGGCGAGTCGGTGAGCCCGCTGCGGTGGTGCGCGGCGGCGCTGCTGGTCGGCGGGGTCGCCCTGACCTCGCTGGCGGGGGCGCGGCGGCCGCGGCTGACGACGGTGGCGGGGCCGGAGGCCGACCCCGACGCGGATACGGGCACCACTGGTACGGCTGGCACGGGCGGCTCCGGCGCGGGCGACCCTGGCGTGAGCGACCCCGGTGTGGGCGCCACCGACTCGGGCGATCCTCAGCCGGTGGCGACCGGCCGGTAGCGCGGGTTCACAGCTCGCCGGCCGGTGGCTGTCGCGCCAGGAACTCCTCGAATGCCGCTGCCTGCTTGGGGCTCATGTACCCCTGGCGCGCATGCATGGCTCTGTTCTCGAGCCACTCCACCTCGCCGGCGTCCAACTGCACGGCCACCACCGCCCCGCCCCGGGCGAAGCTCACCCGCCTGCCGTCGGCGCGCACGTACCGGGTGCAGGAGCCGTACTCCTGCGGGTCGGCCAACGGCTCGACCCGAAGCCGGCCGATGTCCCACATCGCCTCGTCCGGTCCCTCTTCCTCGTCCTCACCCTGCGATATCGGTCCGGGCACGGGGCAGTCGGCGCGGGCCCAGTGCTCCAGCTCAGCCACCCTCCCCGCCGGGAACAGCACACTCACCGGCACGCCGTTCTCGGTGAGTACGACGCGTTCGCCGGTGGATTCGACCAGCGAGACGAGGCGCTCGTAGTCGATGGGGTCCGGGGCGTACTGGCGCTCGACAACGATCTTCACGGCATCATCCATGGGCCCGGACAGTACCGGGAGGGGCTGACAGGGGCGGACAAGTCGCCGACGCCACATGCTCTTTGACCGGACGGCCCCCGGAGTGCGAGGGGCTGCCGCCCCTGCGAGGCGCAGGGGGCTACCGCCCGGGCGTCGCGCCCAGCCGCAGCAGGTGCTCCCGTCCGGCGTCCAGCAGCCCCGGCAGCTCCGCCGCGGCCGGGTGCCAGCGCTTCTCGTACTCCCAGCAGACCCAGCTGTCCGGGTCCAGCGTGTCCAGGCAGGCGCCCAGCGGCAGCACCCCGGCCCCCAGCGCCAACGGCTCGGTGTCCTCGGCCGACGCGATGTCCTTCACCTGTACGTATCCCAGGTGCGGGGCCAGCACCGCCTGGCTCGCGGCCGGCTCCTCGCCCGCCAGCCAGGTGTGCATGATGTCCCACAGCGCGCCCACCTGCCGGTGCCCGACCGTCCCGACGACCCGGGCGACGTCGGCGCCGCCCCGGTGCGAGTCATGGGTCTCCAGCAGGATGCGTACGCCCTTGTCGGCGGCGTGCTCGGCGGCGGCGGCCAGCCGCCGGGCAGCGTTCGCGTCGGCCTCGGCGGCGGGCAGGCCTCCGCCGCCCGGGAAGACCCGGACGTTCTGCGCACCCAGGTCGTGCGCCAGGTCCACCAGCCCGGCGAGCTCCTCCAGCACCGGCGCGTCGTCGCCCTCGGCGGCGGCCCGGACGTATCCGGCGACGGTCAGGATCTCGACGTCGCCCTCCTTGAACTCCTGGACCACGGCGGCCCGTTCGTCCGCCGTGATGCCCGGGTGCACCGGCTCCTCGGGGTGGGCGCGCAGCTCCACCCCCTGGTAGCCGTGCCCGGCGGCGAGCCGGACGACATCGGCGACCGGCATCCCCGGCACTCCGAGGGTCGAGAAAGCGAGCTTCACGTGCGTGTCCTTTCGTCAGTACGTGCCACCGCACCGGCATGCGGTGTTCCCGGACAGGCCCCAACCGTACGATCTCGCGCGGTCATCCCCGCGGCGGCGCCGTCGACCCCCGCACCATCAGCTCCGCCCCGATCGTGGCGATGCCCCCGGGTGGCGGTGTCTCCTTGCCCATCGCGAGGCGGCCCGCCCGCGCGCCCGCCTCGAAGAGCGGCAGCCGTACGGTCGTCAGCGCCGGGACCGCGTCCACCGAGAACGGCAGGTCGTCGAAGCCCGCCACCGAGATGTCCTCGGGGATGCGCAGCCCCCGGTCCCGGACCGCCGCGCTCGCGCCCAGCGCCACCGTGTCGTTGGCGGCGACGATCGCCGTCACCTCCGGTTCGCGGCGCAGGAGTTCGAGGGTGGCTTCGTAGCCGGAGCGGCGGTCGTAGGGGCCGTGGACGGTGAGGCGTTCCGCGTCGTACCCGACGGCGGGGCGCGCCCCGGTGCCCGTACCGTCGCCGACGAGCCCCGCCGCCCGCATCGCGTCGCGGTGGCCCTCCAGCCGGTGGCGGGTCGTCGTCCGCTCCGGCGGGCCCGCGACGTAGCCGATCCGCCGGTGGCCGAGCGAGAGCAGGTGCTCGGTGAGGCGGCGGCCGCCGCCCCGGTTGTCGAAGGCGAGGGCGGCCACGACCGCCTCGCCGTCCGGAAGCGGGGGCCGCCCGCACAGCACCACCCGGGTGCCCGCGTCCGCCAGCTTGGCCAGCTTGGCGGAGACCGCGGCCTGGTGCACCGGGTCCTCCACGGCGCCGCCGGTCAGGATGACGGCCGCGGCGCGCTGGCGCTGGAGCAGGGTGAGATAGGTGAGTTCGCGCTCGGGCGAGCCGCCGGTGTTGCAGACCACCGCGAGCTTCTCGCCGCCCGCCCGGCCCGAGCCGTCCCCCGGCCCGCCGATCTCGGTCTGTGCCGCGCCCGCCATGATCCCGAAGAACGGGTCCGCGATGTCGTTGACCAGGATGCCGACCAGGTCGGAGGTGGCCGCCGCGAGCGAGCTGGCCGGCCCGTTGAGCACATAGTCCAGGTCGTCCACCGCGCGCAGGACCCGTTCGCGGGTGGACGCGGCCACCGGGTAGTTGCCGTTCAGCACGCGGGAGACGGTGGCCGGCGACACCCGGGCGCGAGCCGCCACATCCGCCAGGGTGACTGTCATCGCTTTCCTCCGAGGGTTTTGGGCCGGGCCCTCTTGTCCGGGCCGCTGTCGGCAGGCTAGCGTCATCCTGGATAGAAAGCGCTTGCTACGGTTGTATGGAGGAAGTTTCGTGACACGCAGGACAGTGCGCATCGCCATGAACGGCGTCACGGGTCGCATGGGCTACCGGCAGCACCTGGTGCGCTCGATCCTCGCGATCCGCGAGCAGGGCGGCCTGGACCTCGGCGACGGGGACGTGCTGTGGCCCGAGCCCGTGCTGGTCGGCCGCCGCGCCCACGCGCTGGAGGAGCTCGCCGCGCAGCACGGCCTGACCGAGTGGTCGACCGATCTCGACGCGGTCCTCGCCGACGACACCATCGACATCTACTTCGACGCCCAGGTCACCTCGGCCCGGGTGGACGCGATCAAGAAGGCGATCGCCGCGGGCAAGCACATCTACACCGAGAAGCCCACCGCCACGGACGTCGAGGGCGCCCTGGAGCTGGCCAGGCTGGCCGGCGAGGCCGGAATCAAGCACGGCGTCGTCCAGGACAAGATCTTCCTGCCGGGTCTGCTGAAGCTGAAGCGCCTCATCGACGGCGGCTTCTTCGGCGAGATCCTCTCCGTGCGCGGCGAGTTCGGCTACTGGGTCTTCGAGGGCGACTGGCAGGAGGCCCAGCGCCCCTCCTGGAACTACCGCGCGCAGGACGGCGGCGGCATCGTCGTCGACATGTTCCCGCACTGGGAGTACGTGCTCCACGAGCTGTTCGGCCGGGTCTCCACCGTCCAGGCGCACGTCCAGACGCACATCCCCGAGCGCTGGGACGAGCAGGGCAAGCCCTACGCCGCCACCGCCGACGACGCCGCGTACGGCATCTTCCAGCTGGAGAGCGGCGCGGTCGCGCAGATCAACTCCTCCTGGACCGTCCGCGTCAACCGCGACGAGCTCGTCGAGTTCCAGGTCGACGGTACGCACGGTTCCGCCGTCGCCGGCCTGCGCAACTGCCGCGTCCAGCACCGCTCGGCCACCCCCAAGCCGGTCTGGAACCCCGACCTCCCGGTCACCGAGTCCTTCCGCGACCAGTGGCAGGAAGTCCCCGACAACGCGGTCTTCGACAACGGCTTCAAGGCCCAGTGGGAGCTCTTCCTGCGCCACATCGTCCTCGACGAGCCGTACGCCTGGGACCTGATGGCCGGCGCCCGCGGCGTGCAGCTCGCCGAGCTGGGCCTGAAGTCCCACGCCGAGGGCCGCCGTCTCGACGTACCGGAGCTGTCGCTGTGACGAGCCACCCCACGCACGGTGCATCGGAGCTGATCTGAGTGACCATCCACCTCCCGCAGGGTCCGTACGAACCCCGCACCACCCCGCTCGACCTGGCCCCCGGCGGCAGCCCGCTCGCCTCGCGCACGGTCTTCTCCGCCGCCCATGTCGTCGCCGACCCGTACGCCGACATCAGCCCCGACTCGCCGGCCGCCGTCGACTGGGACGCCACCCTCGCCTTCCGCCGCCACCTCTGGTCGCACGGCCTCGGCGTCGCCGAGGCGATGGACACCGCCCAGCGCGGCATGGGCCTGGACTGGGCCGGAGCAGCCGAACTGATCCGCCGCTCCGCCGCCGAGGCCAAGGCGGTCGGCGGCCGCATCGCCTGCGGCGTCGGCACCGACCAGCTCACCGGCCCCGCCGGCCTCGCCGAGGTGCGCGCCGCGTACGAGGAGCAGCTCGCGCTCGTCGAGGAGAGCGGCGCCCAGGCCATCCTGATGGCCTCCCGCGCGCTCGCCGCGGCGGCGAAGGGGCCCGAGGACTACCTGGAGACGTACGGGCACCTGCTCCGCCAGGCGTCCGAGCCGGTCGTCCTGCACTGGCTGGGGCCGATGTTCGACCCCGCGCTGGACGGCTACTGGGGCTCCTCGGACCTCGACACCGCCACCGACACGTTCCTGAAGGTCATCGCGGAACACCCGGACAAGGTCGACGGCATCAAGATCTCGCTCCTGGACGCCGAGCGCGAGATCGACGTCCGCCGCCGCCTCCCCGGCGGGGTGCGCTGCTACACCGGCGACGACTTCAACTACCCCGAGCTGATCGCGGGCGACGACCGGGGCTTCAGCCACGCCCTGCTCGGCATCTTCGACCCGCTGGGCCCGCTGGCCGCCCACGCGGTACGGGTCCTCGACACGGGCGACACCCAGGGCTTCCGCGACCTCCTCGACCCCACGGTCGAGCTGTCCCGGCACCTCTTCCAGGCGCCCACCCGCTTCTACAAGACGGGCGTGGTCTTCCTCGCCTGGCTGGCCGGCCACCAGGACCACTTCACGATGGTCGGCGGTCTCCAGTCCTCCCGCTCGCTGCCGCACCTGGCGAAGGCGTACGAACTCGCGGACCGGCTCGGCCTGTTCCCCGACCCGGAGCTGGCCGAATCCCGGATGCGCGCCCTGCTCGCGGTCAACGGAGGCACCCGATGAGCGACGGCCGTCTCTCCATCAACCAGGAGACCATCAAGCAGTGGTCGCTGCCCGAACTGGCCGAGGGCTGCGCCAAGGCGGGCATCGACAAGGTCGGCCTGTGGCGGGCCCCCGTCCAGTCGTACGGCATCGAGCGCACCGCGCGACTGCTCGCCGACTCCGGACTCTCCGTCACCAGCCTCTGCCGCGGCGGCTTCTTCACCGCCCTGGACCCGGCGGAGCGGGCCCGCGCCCTGGACGACAACCGCGCCGCGCTCGACGAGGCGGCGGTCCTGTCCACCGACACCCTGGTCCTGGTCTCCGGCGGCCTCCCCGAGGGCAGCAAGGACCTGCACGGCGCCCGCGAGCGCATCGCGGACGCCCTGGCCGAACTGGCCCCGTACGCGGCCGAACGCGGCGTACGCCTGGCCATCGAACCGCTGCACCCGATGTTCGCCTCGGACCGCTGCGTCGTCTCCACGCTCTCCCAGGCGCTGGACATCGCGGAGCGCTTCCCGGCCGACCAGGTCGGTGTCGTCGTCGACACGTACCACATCTGGTGGGACGACCAGGCGGCCGCGCAGATCGCCCGCGCCGGTGCGGGCGGCCGGATCCACTCCTTCCAGCTGGCCGACTGGATCACCCCGCTCCCGGCGGGGGTCCTGGTGGGCCGGGGCCAACTCGGCGACGGGGCGGTGGACTTCCGCGCCTTCCGCTCCCTGGTGGAGGCGACCGGCTTCGACGGCCCGGTCGAGGTGGAGATCTTCAACGAGGCCCTCTGGGCCCGGGACGGCGCCGAAGTCCTCGCCGAGGTCGCCTCCCGGTACGCCGAGCACGCCTGCTGACAAGGTGCTTTTTGCCACTAAGGCAAAGAGATCGTCAAGGCGTGCAACCGTTCGGTACCCCACTGAGTCGTATCTGGCGTCGGGTGCTTCCGGGGAGGGATCTGGGGGGATCGGGAAGCCTCGGCATTGGGGGAAAGCGAGGGGGGTCCGGTCCTGTGACCGGGCCCCGTTTCGTCTTTCCGGGGTTCATTCGCCTTTCCGGGGTTCATCTGCCGGGCACGGTGCCGCACGCATCCCCAGGGGCGCCGGAGCGGCCGCTGCCCGACGCCCGGCCACCTGTCGCCGCGGTCGTCAAGCCGCTGCGGCCGCCGGCCCGTGACCAATGACGGCGAGCTGTGCGCGGCGGCCCGTGCGGTGCACGACGCCATTTCCCGCCCGCGGGCTCCGTCCCTGTCCTGCCTGTCCTGATCCGGCGGATGGGCCGCAGTAGTGCCATGTGGTGCCGCGTGACGCCACATGGCGCCACATGGCGCCACATGGCGCCACCGAAAGTGCCGGAGAGGTCGAGACTCCATATGGCGCCGCATTGATGCAATGTGGCGTCAGTGTATTTCCGCAGTTCAGAGGCTATGAGTCACAGGTGCTCCGCGATTGCTTCCCGTTCGGGGTTGCGGGTGGCGCCACTGTGATGCCACTATGGCGTCATGGACCTCACGCCGTATGTCGACAACCTCCGCCGCGAACTCGCGGTGGCCGCCGAAGCCGGCGGCGAAGAAGCCCGTGAGCTGGCCGAGCGGCTCACCGCTCCGCTGGAGTCGGCGACCCGCCTGACGATGCTCAATGTGCTCTCCGCCGCGATGGACGAGATCACCCGTGAACTCGCCCCCGGATCGGTCGACGTACGACTGCGTGGGCTCGACCCCGACTTCGTGGTGACACGGCCGACGGGCAAGGAGGTGTACGAGGACAGGAGCGGGCCCGCCGAGCCGCTCAGGGCCCCGGCCTCGGCCTCGGCTCCGGCGCCCGCCGACGGCGACGAGGGCGGCACCGCCCGCGTCAACCTGCGCCTGCCCGCCCATCTCAAGGCGCGCGCCGAGGAGGCCGCGGGCCGCGAGGGCCTGTCGGTCAACGCGTGGCTGGTGCGAGCCGTGTCGGCCGCGGTCGACGGTGGCGCGCAGCCCCGTACACCCCAGAAGACCAGCACCACAGGACAGAGCTTCACGGGCTGGGTCCGCTAGGGCCTTTCGTTCGGATCAGGCCGGACCCCGCGAGCCCGGCATGATCCAAACGAAAGTCCCTAGCCGCACCCGCGCCACCCACACCACGTCCCACCTGCGGGGACGCCCCGATGAGTCATGAGGACGGTACAGCCATGCCTTCTTTCGACACTCCCGAACCGATCACGGTCACCGCGCACGTCGGCGCCGGCTCCCTCCGGCTCACCGCGAGCGAGCGCGGCGACACCGCCGTCGAGGTGCGGCCCGCGAGCCCCAAGCGGGACAAGGACGTGCGCGCCGCCGAGCAGACCGAGGTCTCGTACGCGAACGGCGTCCTCACCGTCAGGACGAAGGAGCGCCGCTTCATCGGCCCCGCCGGCGCCGTCGACGTCATGATCGACCTGCCCGTCGGCTCCGGCGTCGACATCACCGGCGCCTGGACCCAGGTGGCCGCCGAGGGCCGGCTCGGCAAGGTCCGGGTGAAGAGCTCGGGCGGCGACATCCGGCTCGACGAGACCGGGCCGGTGCACCTGACCGTCTCCCACGGCTCGATCTCCGTCGACCGGGTCGAGGGCGCGGCCGAGATCACCACCAGTTCCGGCAGCCTGCGCGTCGGCACGGTCGACGGACCCGCCGTCCTGAAGAACTCGCACGGCAGCACGACCGTCGGCGCCGTCGTCGGCGACCTGCGGGCGAACGGCGCCTACGGCGACATCGACATCCTGTGCGCCGAGGCCTCGGTCACCGCCACCACCGCCCACGGCGCCCTGCGCGTCGCCGAAGTGGCCTCAGGCACTGTCCAGTTGGAGACCTCCTACGGCGCCATCGACATCGGCGTCCGCCGGGGCACCGCCGCCTGGCTCGACGTCGGCGCCGAGCGCGGGCAGGTGCACAACACGATCGCCGACTCGGCGCCGCCGACCGAGACGGAGCGGACCGTGCAGGTCCGCGCCCGCACCCGCTGGGGCAACATCGACATCCGCCGAGCCAAGGCCTGAGAACCAGCAACTCCCGTACCACGTCCCTCATTTCACTTCTCGAGCCCGGAGGGCTCCATGTCTTCATCTGTCATGCCCACGTCCACGCGCAAGGCCGTCGACGCCCCCGCCGTCTCCACCGTCGGGCTGCGCAAGTCGTACGGCGACAAGACCGTCCTCGACGGCATCGACCTGCGCATCCCGGCCGGATCCGTGTTCGCGCTGCTCGGCCCGAACGGTGCCGGGAAGACGACGACCGTGCAGATCCTGTCCACACTCATCTCCGCCGACGGCGGACAGGCCCAGGTCGCGGGCCACGACGTCGCAGGCTCCCCGGACGGGGTGCGCGCCGCGATCGGCGTCACCGGACAGTTCGCCGCGCTCGACGACCTGCTCACCGCCGAGGAGAACCTGCTCCTCATGGCCGATCTGCTGCGCCTCGGCAAGCGCGAAGGGCGCAGGCGGGCCGAGGAGTTGCTGGAGCGGTTCGACATCGCGGACGTCGCCAAGAACCGTGCCGCGACCTTCTCCGGCGGCATGCGGCGCCGTCTCGACCTCGCGATGACGCTGGTCGGCGACCCGAAAGTGATCTTCCTGGACGAGCCGACGACCGGGCTCGACCCGCGCAGCCGCCGCACGATGTGGGACACGGTGCGCGCGCTGGTCGCCGGGGGCGTCACCGTCTTCCTCACCACGCAGTACCTGGACGAGGCCGACCAGTTGGCGGACCGGATCGCGGTGCTCGACGGCGGCCGGATCGTCGCCGAGGGCACCGCCGACGAGCTCAAGGCACAGATCCCCGGCAGCCATGTACGGCTGCGGTTCGACGCCGTCGATGAGTACGAGCGCGCGGCGGCCGCCTTCCCCGGCGCGGCCCGCGACGACGAGAACCTCTCCCTGCGCGTGGCGAGCGACGCCGGCATGGAGGCGCTGCGCACCCTGTTCGACCAGCTGGACACGGCCGGAGTGCGGGCCGCCGACTTCTCCGTTCACACCCCTGACCTCGACGACGTGTTCCTCGCCCTGACCGGCGACGGCACCGACGCCACTCCGCTCCACGTCAAGGAGACCCTGCGATGAGCACCCTCACGTACGCCGTGAACGACTCGATGACGATGCTGCGGCGCAACATCAAGCACGCGCTGCGCTACCCGGCCGTCTCGCTCGGCCCGGCCATGATGCCCATCCTGATGCTGCTGCTCTTCGTGTACGCCTTCGGGGACTCGATCGGCGCCGGTCTGCCGGGCTCCGGCGGCCGGGACGCGTATCTGGAGTATCTGACGCCAGGCGTCATCATCATGGGCGTGGCCGCCGGGGCCATGTCGACCTCGATCGCGGTCTGCCAGGACATGACCGAGGGCATCATCAACCGCTTCCGCACCATGAACATCACGCGCTCGTCGTTCATGACGGGCCATGTGATCGGCTCCGTCATCACCACGGTGGTGAGCCTGGTCCTGGTGGTGGGTGTGGCCCTCGCGCTCGGCTTCCGCCCTGACGCGAACCCGCTGGAGTGGCTGGCCGCGGCCGGGCTGACCGCGGCCATCGCGTTCGCCGTGGCCTGGCTGTCGGCGGCGCTCGGCCTGATCTCCAAGACGGTCGAGTCCGCGAGCAACAAGCCGCTGCTCATCCAGTTCCTGCCGTTCCTCGGCTCGGCGTTCGTGCCGGCCGGTTCGATGGCGCCCGGCCTGCGCTGGTTCGCCGAGTACCAGCCGTTCACGCCGATGACCGAGACCCTGCGCGGCCTGCTCACCGGCTCGGCGATCGGCAACAGTGGCTGGATCTCGCTGGCGTGGTGCGCCGGTATCACCCTGATCGGCTACGTCTGGTCACGCTCGCTCTTCAACAGCAGCACCAAGCGCTGAACCCTCGACGCCCACGGGCGGGGTGCTCACCCACCGGCACGGAGCCGGCCGGGAGTGAGCGCCCCGCCCCGTCGGCCGTCGGGCCCCTGTCGTCGAACTGCCGTCTGCCGCGCGGCGGCGGACCCGTTCACCGCACAGCGGACCCGTCGGCCGTCGGCCCGGGGACGAGGTTCTCGTGCGCCTTCCTCGCGTCCATCAGCTCCGGCAGATACTCCGCCGCCCACGCGCAGCAGGCGGCCATCGGTGCGAGCAATGTGCGGCCCAGGGCGCTCAGCTCGTAGTCCACCCGTGGCGGGATTCCGCCTCGGACGGTACGGGTGACGAGGCCGTCCCGCTCCATCGACCGCAGCGTCTCGGTCAGCACCTTCGGCGTGATGCCGCGCAGCGGGACCTCCAGCTCGCTGAAGCGCCTGGGCCCGGACTCCAGGCACCGGATGATCATCGGGGTCCATTTGCCGCCGATCCGGAACGGCGAGGGGGGATGGGAGCAGCCGGTGAACATGTCGGGGTCGAAGGGTTCGCTCACCCGGCGAGCGTACGTAACTATCGTTGCGGAAACCATGGGGTGCGGGTCTAGCGTCAATACCGTTCAGTTAAGTGCTTCTGGGTTATCGTGGGGGATGCCGCGTTCTGGTTGGGTGAAGCCGTCGTCTGATGTCCGGTTGTCGGATTTGGTGTCTGTGGGGTTGCTGACGCGGGTGTTTCCCGCGGATGTGGTTGACGCGGTGATCGAGGAGGCGGGGCGTACCGAGCGGCGTCACCGGTCGTTGCCCGCACGGGTGATGGCGTACTTCTCGATCGGGATGGCGCTGTATTCGGATGGCTCCTACGAGGATGTGTTCGCGCAGCTCACGGACGGGCTGTCGTGGGCGTCGGGGTGGTCGGAGTCGTTCACGCCGCCCTCGAAGTCGGCGATCTTCCAGGCCAGGTCTCGTCTGGGGTTCGAGCCGGTGCGGGATCTCTTCGCTCGGGTTGCGCGTCCGCTGGCGGGGCCTGGCACGCCGGGGTCGTGGCTGGCCGGGCGTCGCCTGGTGGCGATCGACGGGACGTGCCTGGATGTGGCAGACACGGCAGCCAACGCGGAGTTCTTCGGGCGGCCCGCTTCCAGCCGGGGGGAGCGGGCCGCGTTTCCGCAGGCCCGCCTGGTGGCATTGGCGGAATGCGGCACCCATGTGGTCTTCGACGCTGCCACCGGCCCGTGCAGCGTGTCGGAGATCGAGTTGTCCCGGCAGCTCGTCGGGCGGCTGGAGCCGGGCCAGCTGGTCCTGGCAGACCGGGGCTTCTACGGGTTCCGCCTCTGGCAGCAGGCCGCGGCCACGGGTGCGGATCTGCTCTGGCGAGTGAAGACGAACCTGCGGCCCCGGTATCTGGAAACCCTGGCCGATGGGTCCTGGCTGGCCCGGATCGTCCCGACGTCGGGCACGAACCGGGCCACGACGGAGCCGCTCACGGTCAGAGTGATCGACTACACGGTCGATGACGGCCGGGACAACGCCGAGGAGTACCGGCTGTTGACCACGATCCTCGACCCTGCCGAGGCCGGCGCCGAGGACCTCGCAGCCGCCTACGCCCAACGGTGGGAGATCGAGACCACCTTCGACGAGCTGAAAACCCACCAGCGCGGGCCCCGCGCGGTACTGCGCTCGAAAGCCCCCGACCTTGTCCAGCAAGAAATCTGGGGACACCTGTGCTGCCACTACGCCATCCGCACCCTGATGGCCGACACTGCCGCACTCTCCGGCCACGACCCCGACAGAGTTTCCTTCGTCAAAGCCCTCCGCATCGCTCGCCGTTCAGTCGCGCAGAGCGCATTTCCCCCTCCGGGCGCTGACGCAGCCGACGCGATCTGGCATCACGCCATCCGATGGCTCACCCAACACCTCAACCCAACACGCCGAAAACGCTCACACCCCCGAGTCGTCAAACGCAAAGTCCTGAAATGGGCCGCGAAACGCTCCCACCACACACACTGGCCCCAGCCCAAACACAGCCCCCACATCACCATCCAAGCCACTAACTGAACGGTATTGGGTCTAGCGTCCGTCGCATCGGCCTGCGGAGCGCGGGCCCGGGCGAGGGGACTCCCATGAGCAGCAGGATCGTTGTCTTCGGGGCCGGCGGGCGGGCCGGACGGCGCGCGGTCGCCGAGGCGGTGGCCCGTGGGCACCGGGTCACCGCGGTGGTGCGGGACACGGACAAGTACCGGGACCTGGCCGGTGACGGTGTGAGCGTGGTGGCCGGTGACATGACCCGGGCGGACAGTGTCGCGGAGGTCGCGGCGGGACACGACGCGGCGATCGGCGCGGCGGCCCGGGTCGACATGCCCTCGGCGGACTTCTACGTGGGCGCTGCCCATGCGCTGCTGGACGGCCTGGCCAGGGCCGGGGTCGGCCGGCTGGTCTTCCTCGGCATCGGTTCCACGCTGGAGACCGCTCCCGGGGTGGCGGTCCACGACGCCCCCGGCACCCCGGAGGAGCACCGGGCCTTCTCGCTGGGCCACGCAGCGGCGCTCGACGTGCTGCGCGCCGCCGAGACGGACATCGACTGGCTCGTCGTAGCCCCGCCGCCCGTCTTCCTCGACGACGAGGCGCCGCGTACCGGCAGGTACCGGACGGGGGACCACCGGGTGCTGCCGGTCGCCGACGGCGTATCCGCCTTCTCCTACGCGGACTTGGCGGTCGCGCTCGTCGATGAGATCGAGGCCCCGAAGCACCACCGATCGCTCACCGCGGTGGCCGGCTGACCGCACCGGCACGGGCTGTCGTACCCGCCCGGTACCGTCACTGGTATGTCCACCTTGCCGAATATGGCCGTCCTCGAAGGTGTGCTGGAGCGCATCACGTACGCCAACGAGGAGAACGGGTACACGGTCGCGCGCGTCGACACCGGTCGCGGTGCCAACGATCTGCTCACCGTGGTCGGTTCGCTGCTCGGTGCGCAGCCCGGTGAGTCGCTGCGCATGGAAGGGCGCTGGAGCTCGCACTCGCAGTACGGCAAGCAGTTCACCGTCGAGAACTACACGACGCTCCTGCCCGCCACCATCCAGGGCATCCGCCGCTACCTCGGCTCCGGGCTGATCAAGGGGATCGGCCCGGTGATGGCCGACCGGATCACCACCCACTTCGGCGTCGACACCCTCGACATCATCGAGAACGAACCGAAGCGGCTCGTCGAGGTCCCCGGCCTCGGCCCCAAGCGCACGAAGATGATCGCGGCCGCCTGGGAGGAGCAGAAGGCGATCAAGGAGGTGATGGTCTTCCTCCAGGGCGTCGGCGTCTCCACCTCCATCGCCGTCCGTATCTACAAGAAGTACGAGGACGCCTCGATCTCCGTCGTGAAGAACCAGCCCTACCGGCTGGCCGCCGACGTCTGGGGCATCGGCTTCCTCACCGCCGACAGGATCGCCCAGGCCGTCGGCATCCCGCACGACAGCCCGGAGAGAGTCAAGGCCGGTCTCCAGTACGCGCTGTCGCAGTCCACCGACCAGGGGCACTGCTTCCTCCCCGAGGAGCGGCTGATCGCGGACGGGGTGAAGCTGCTCCAGGTCGACACCGGGCTGGTCATCGAGTGCCTCGCCGAGCTGGCCGAGGACCCGGAGGGCGTCGTACGGGAGAAGGTGCCCTCGCCCGAGGGCGGCGAGCTCGTCACCGCCATCTATCTGGTGCCCTTCCACCGCGCCGAGGTCGCCCTCGCCGCCCAGGTGCAGCGGCTGCTGCGGACGCCCGAGGAGCGGATGCCGGCCTTCGCGGACGTGGACTGGGACAGGGCGCTGGCCTGGCTCGGACGGCGTACGGGGGCGCAGTTGGCGCCCGAGCAGGAGGCGGCGGTCCGGCTCGCGCTCAGCCGGAAGGTCGCGGTGCTGACCGGCGGGCCCGGCTGCGGGAAGTCGTTCACGGTCCGGTCGATCGTGGAGCTGGCGCGGGCCAAGAAGGCCAAGGTGGTGCTGGCGGCGCCGACCGGGCGGGCGGCCAAGCGGCTCTCCGAGCTGACCGGGGCCGAGGCATCCACCGTGCACCGGCTGCTCGAACTGAAGCCGGGCGGCGATGCCGCGTACGACCGGGACCGTCCGCTGGACGCCGATCTGGTCGTCGTCGACGAGGCCTCGATGCTGGATCTGCTGCTGGCCAACAAGTTGCTGAAAGCGGTGGCACCCGGTGCCCATCTGCTGCTCGTCGGGGACGTCGACCAGCTGCCGTCGGTCGGTGCGGGGGAGGTGCTGCGCGATCTGCTCGCCGACGGCAGCCCCGTGCCCGCGGTCCGGCTCACCACCATCTTCCGCCAGGCCCAGCAGTCCGGCGTCGTCACCAACGCCCACCGGATCAACTCCGGTGTGCCGCCGCTCACCCAGGGCCTCAATGACTTCTTCCTCTTCGTGGAGGACGAGACGGAGGACGCCGGTGTGCTCGCGGTGGACGTCGCGGCCCGTCGCATTCCCGCCAAGTTCGGCCTGGACGCGCGGCGCGACGTACAGGTCCTCGCGCCGATGCACCGCGGCCCGGCCGGGGCGGGCACGCTCAACGGGCTCCTCCAGCAGGCCATCACCCCGGGCCGCCCGAACCTCCCCGAGAAGCGGTTCGGCGGACGGGTCTTCCGGGTCGGCGACAAGGTCACCCAGATCCGCAACAACTACGACAAGGGGGAGAACGGCGTCTTCAACGGCACGGTCGGCGTCGTCACCGCCCTTGACCTGGACGAACAGACGCTGACGGTGCTCACCGACGAGGACGAGGAGATCGGCTACGACTTCGACGAGCTCGACGAGCTGGCCCACGCCTACGCCATGACGATCCACCGCTCCCAGGGCAGTGAGTACCCGGCCGTCGTCATCCCCGTCACCAAGAGCGCCTGGATGATGCTCCAGCGGAACCTGCTGTACACCGCCGTGACCAGGGCCAAGAAGCTCGTCGTACTGGTCGGCTCACGGCAGGCGATCGGCCAGGCGGTCCGCACGGTTTCCGCAGGCAGACGCTGTACGGCGCTGGATTACCGGCTGTCCGGCGGCTGGGGCGGAGGATCGGCGGAAAAAATGATCGATCAAATCGGTGGGAAACATCACGCAGCCCTTCCGGAACCGGAACCGAGGGGGCAGGATGAGTAAGCTCGCGGCACTCAGTGCCGCGAGTAGGTCCAATGGACGACCCCGAGTGCACTCTCCTGAGCCAAATGGGGGAGGGTGGAGACAGTCAGGGAACCTCGAAGAAGAGGCACTACGTCGGTGAGGGATGACGTGAGCGACAACTCTGTAGTACTGCGGTACGGCGACGGCGAGTACACCTACCCGGTGATCGACAGCACCGTCGGCGACAAGGGCTTCGACATCGGGAAGCTCCGGGCCAATACCGGTCTGGTGACACTGGACAGCGGATACGGCAACACCGCAGCCTATAAATCCGCCATCACCTACCTCGACGGTGAGCAGGGCATCCTCCGGTACCGCGGCTACCCCATCGAGCAGCTCGCCGAGCGCTCGACGTTCCTGGAGGTCGCGTACACGCTCATCAACGGCGAGCTTCCCAAGGTCGACGAGCTGTCGACCTTCAAGAACGAGATCACCCAGCACACGCTGCTGCACGAAGACGTCAAGCGTTTCTTCGACGGCTTCCCGCGCGATGCCCACCCGATGGCCATGCTGTCCTCGGTCGTCAGCGCGCTGTCCACGTTCTACCAGGACAGCCACAACCCGTTCGACGAGGAGCAGCGCCACCTCTCGACGATCCGGCTGCTCGCCAAGCTGCCGACGATCGCGGCGTACGCGTACAAGAAGTCGATCGGCCACCCCTTCGTCTACCCGCGCAACGACCTCGGGTACGTCGAGAACTTCCTGCGCATGACCTTCTCGGTCCCGGCCCAGGAGTACGACCTGGACCCGGTCGTCGTCTCCGCGCTCGACAAGCTGCTCATCCTGCACGCGGACCACGAGCAGAACTGTTCGACCTCCACCGTGCGTCTGGTCGGCTCCTCGCAGGCGAACATGTTCGCCTCGATCTCCGCCGGCATCTCGGCATTGTGGGGCCCGCTGCACGGTGGCGCCAACCAGTCGGTGCTGGAGATGCTCGAAGGCATCCAGGCCAACGGCGGCGATGTCGACTCCTTCATCCGCAAGGTGAAGAACAAGGAGGACGGCGTCCGCCTGATGGGCTTCGGCCACCGGGTGTACAAGTCCTTCGACCCGCGCGCCAAGATCATCAAGGCCGCGGCGCACGATGTCCTCTCGGCCCTCGGCAAGTCCGACGAGCTGCTCGACATCGCGCTGAAGCTGGAGGAGCACGCGCTCTCCGACGAGTACTTCGTCTCGCGCAACCTCTACCCGAACGTGGACTTCTACACGGGTCTGATCTACCGGGCCATGGGCTTCCCGACCGAGATGTTCACCGTGCTCTTCGCGCTCGGCCGCCTCCCCGGCTGGATCGCCCAGTGGCACGAGATGATCAAGGAGCCGGGTTCCCGCATCGGCCGCCCGCGCCAGATCTACACCGGTGAGGTCCTGCGCGACTTCGTCCCGGTCGAGGCTCGCTGAACCTCGTAGCACCCCTCGCACGACCCCGGCCGCCGAGGCCGGTCGACTTCGCCCCGCGTACCGCGCTTTCGCACAGAGCGCGGTGTCCGGGGCGATTTGCGTGCCCGGCGGTCGGTTCGCAGCCGAGCAGCAGTCACCTACGAGCGACAGCCGCCGACGAGCGGCAGTCATCGGTGAGCGACGGTCGCAGTCGGGTGACAGGGAGAAGCGCCCCGCCATCGATCCCCCCACGGGCCGACAGCGAGGCGCTTCCCATGTCCCGGAGCGGATTCCCCCCACGGGATCCGGCCGGGCGTCTGTGGGAGCCGAAGCTCCTGCGTTCCTCAACCACTGCGCACTGCGCGCTGCGTTCTGTGCGCTCTTCAGTTGTCCTTCTGCTGCGATCTGCCGGGGTACGTACGCACGGGAGGGCCGCTCAAAGCTCCCCGGTGCACGTGCCCCGGCCAACGCTTGCCCGAAGCGTCCCCCAAGACACTCCGACGGACGTCCCCCAAGACATCCTTGGCATCGCACTCTTAGACTCACGAACCCGCCGGATGGTTACCCTGAAATCCATGTGATCTGGATCTCTTTGTGGATATTACGTGAAGGCGCGCAACCGCAGGCTGTTCGTCACGACGAAGACCGATGAGAAGGCCATCGCCGCTCCGGCAATCATAGGATTGAGCAGGCCAAATGCCGCAAGGGGCAGGGCGGCCGCGTTGTATCCGAATGCCCAGAAAAGGTTGCCCCTGATCGTGGTCAGGGTGCGCCGGGAGAGCCGGATCGCGTCGGCGGCCACCTTGAGATCTCCACGAACCAGGGTGAGGTCGCCGGCCTCGATCGCGGCGTCCGTGCCGGTCCCCATCGCCAGGCCGAGGTCGGCGGTGGCGAGGGCGGCCGCGTCGTTGACCCCGTCACCGACCATGGCCACCGAACGGCCCTCGCCCTGGAGCCGCGCGATGACGTGCACCTTTTCCTCGGGCAGCACCTCGGCGTGGACCTCGTCGATCCCGACGGCGCGGGCCACGGCGTCGGCCACGGCCCGGTTGTCACCGGTCAGCAGGACGGGGTGGAGCCCGAGTGCGCGGAGGTCGGCGACGGCCTGCGCGCTGGACTCCTTGATCTTGTCGGCCACCGCGAGGACGCCGCACGCCCGTCCGTCCCAGGCGACCATGACCGCGGTACGGCCCTCGGCCGCCGCGTCCGCGACGGCGCCGGACAGGGTGTCGGGGACGTCGATGCCCGCGTCGGCGAGCAGCTGTTCGCGGCCGACGAGGACGGCGTGGCCCTCGACGACGCCCTGGACGCCGAGGCCGGCGATGTTGGCGAAGTCCTCGGGGGTGGGGAGGGTGGTGCCGGTGCGTTCGGCGGCTCCGGCGGCGACGGCCTGGGCGATGGGGTGTTCGGAGGCGTGTTCCAGGGCGCCCGCGAGGCGCAGTACGTCGGTTTCGGTGGTGTTGTCGGCGGTGTGGACGTCGAGGAGGGTCATGCGGCCGGTGGTGACGGTGCCGGTCTTGTCGAGGACGATCGTGTCGACGCGGCGGGTGGTCTCCAGGACCTCGGGTCCCTTGATCAGGATGCCGAGCTGGGCTCCGCGTCCGGTGCCGGCCATGAGGGCGGTCGGGGTGGCCAGGCCCAGGGCGCACGGGCAGGCGATGATCAGTACGGCCACGGCCGCGGTGAACGCGGCGGTCACGTCGTCCGTCAGGAGCAGCCAGGCGACCAGGGTGACGAGCGCGATCAGCAGCACCACGGGTACGAAGACGGCGGAGATCCGGTCCGCGAGGCGCTGCACCTCGGCCTTGCCGTTCTGGGCGTCCTCGACGAGCTTCGCCATCCGGGCGAGCTGGGTGTCGGCGCCGATCCGGGTGGCCTCGACGACGAGCCGGCCGGAGGCGTTGACGGTGGCCCCGGTGACGGAGTCGCCGACGCCGGCCTCCACGGGAACGGACTCACCGGTGAGCATCGACGCGTCCACGGCCGAGGCACCCTCGACGACGGTGCCGTCGGTGGCGATCTTCTCGCCGGGGCGGACCACGAAGCGGTCGCCGACGGCGAGCCGGGCGACGGGGACGCGTACCTCCGTACCGTCCCGGAGGACGGAGACGTCCCTGGCGCCCAGGTGCATCAGCGCCCGCAGGGCGGAACCCGCCTTCCGCTTGGACCGCGCCTCCAGGTAGCGGCCCAGCAGGATGAAGGTGACGACCCCGGCCGCGACCTCCAGGTAGATGGATGAGGAGGCGTCGACGCGGGAGGCGGTGAGGTCGAAGCCGTGCCGCATCCCGGTCATGCCCGCGTCGCCGAGGAAGAGCGCCCACAGGGACCAGCCGAAGGCGGCGAGGGTGCCGATCGAGACCAGGGTGTCCATGGTGGCCGCGCCGTGCCGGAGATTGGTCCAGGTCGCACGGTGGAAGGGCAGCCCGCCCCAGACGACGACGGGAGCGGCGAGGGTGAGCGAGAGCCACTGCCAGTTGTCGAACTGGAGGGCCGGGACCATCGCGAGCAGGACGACCGGGGCGGCGAGGACGGCCGAGACGATCAGGCGCTGCCGCAGTGCGGCGAGAGCCGGATCGGCGTCTTCCTGCTCATCGGCCTCGGTCCCGGTCTCGGTCTCGGTCCCGGCCTCGTCTCCGGCTGCACCCGTCGCCGTGGTCGATCGCATCGGCGGCGCGGGCGGCGCGGGTGGTTCGGGGCGGTGGACCGGCTGTGCCGTGTAACCGGTCTTCTCGACCGTGGCAATCAGATCCGCGAGGCCGGTCTCCGGGCCGAAGGCGACCTTGGCCTTCTCGGTCGCGTAATTGACGGTGGCGGTGACTCCGTCCATCCGGTTGAGCTTCTTCTCGACGCGGGCCGCGCAGGAGGCGCAGGTCATCCCGCCGATCGTGAGCTCGGCGGTCGAGTCCTCCGCCGTCCGGGCCGCGGCCTCTGTTGCGCTGTGCATGTCCGAACTCCTGAAATGCCGACCGGGCCGTACCCCACCAGTATCTGCTGGCAGGTCCGGCCCGGCGGCAAGGGGGACGCGGGTGCGTCCGGTGTATCGGGTGTGCCCCGACGCTGTTCAGGCCCGGCCGACGAGCTCGTAGCCCGCCTCGTCGACGGCGGCGCGCACGGTGTCGTCGGACAGCGGGGCCTCGGAGACGACGGTCACCTGCCCGGTGGAGGCCACGGCCTTCACCGAGGTGACACCCTCGATGCCGGAGACCTCCTCGGAGATGGCGCCCTCGCAGTGGCCACAGGTCATGCCGGACACCTGGTAGACGGTGGTCACGCCGCCCGCCTGCGCGCCGGTGTCCGCGCTGTCGTGGCAGGAGCCGCTGGGCGAGCAGCAGGAACCGGTGGCCTGGGGGAGCTGGGTCTCGGCGGTCATGGTGTTCTCCTCTTCGACGAGCACAAAGGGTGACGAGTGCGAAAGGCTGTGCGTCGGGAACCCCGGGGAGCCCGGTGCGCCTCGACACGCTCCACACTATACCCCTAGGGGGTATGAATGCGAGTGGCCTGCCTCCCGTCCGCTCCGGCGTTCCGCGCACTGCGCGCCAGCGACCGCAGCCAGGCCAGTGCGACGAGCGTGATCACGACCATGCCGCCGATCGAGAAGACGGTGAACAGGTGCTTCTGCTCGTCGGTGGGGGCCGGGATGTAGCCCTGGGCGAAGAGCGCACGGTTCAGGCCCGTGTCGGTGACCCTGGCCACCAGCCAGATCGCGATGCCGTGCATCGAGTCCCAGAGCGAGTGCAGCACGGCGACGCCGAGATAGGTGCCGATCACGGGCGCGGCGAGGCGGAAACGCCCGTTCGGCGTCCGGAACGAGAGGAGCACGCCACCGGCGATCGCGGTCCAGAGCCCATGGCCGAACGGTTCGAGCACCCCGCGCAGCACCTCGGTCTCCAGCAGGGCGCGCAGGTCGATGCCCTTCATGGCCGGAGGACGATGCCGCCCCACAGGCAGCGCTTCCAGAGCCCCGGGCGTGGCTGCGGCGGAGCCGGTGGGGACTGGGGGTGATCCGGGGCGGACCGTGGCTGCCGGGCGGAAGGGGCGGCGGGCGGCGGGCCGGCGGGGTCGCTGTTCCAGTTCACACGGACTCCCTCTGCGTCTCGCGTGCGCCCGGGGCCTCTCGTCCGGATCACGCCGGGCTCGCGGGGTCCGGCAACGCCCCCGGATCCGGCCTGATCCAAACGAAAAGCCCCAGCGCATATCTGCTGATTTGTCCGACCCTATGGCGTAAGGCGCCGTAGGGCATTCGGGCGAGGAGGGGGAGCCGGGGCGGGGGTTACGGGAAGGGGAGCGGGGTCACGCGGTTCGGTCCCGCGTGCCAGAGCGTCGACCAGGTCGCCGTCGTGACCCGGCCGTCCGGCACGAGCGGCGGGTGGTCGGCCTGGAAGCGCTGCACGGCGACGAGCGTCTCGGCCCCGAACGTCCCGTCGACCGCGGACCACGGCAGGTAGTGGCGGTTGGCCAGCAGGCACTGCACCTGGAAGACCCGGTCGCCCTGCTCGCCGAAGGAGGTCGGCCGGTCGCCGTCGTAGAAGGCGCAGACCGGGCTGGAGCCGGGCGGCGGTGCCGGGTTGCCCTCGTCGGCCGAGGCTCCCGGCGCCGAGGCGAGGGCGGCGACCAGGGCGACCGTGGTCAGGGCGGCGGCGGTCAGCGCCTGGGCCGCGGCCCTCCTGCGGAACGGCGGCATCTTTCGGGTCATGGTGAGGTGCTCCTTGTGCGGTGGTGTGGTGTACGGCGGTGGGGTGCGACCGGAGCCGCGCCCCCGCCTCTCACCGAGGACAACACCGCGCACCGCCGCTACGTCACGTCCCCGGGTCGTTCGGCGTGTTCCGGCCCGCGACCCGGCCCGTGTCCCGCCCCGCGCCCCGGCCCGCCGCAGGAGCGGAGGAACTCCCGGGTGCGGCGGGCGATGGGGAACGGCTTGTCGGGCGGGCACGGGTACATGTCCTGCTCGACGATGGCGAACAGGTCGACGTCCAGTTCGCGGGCGGCGGCCAGCACGGGCTCCAGTGCGGGGACCCCGCCCGGCGGCTCGCACATCACGCCGCGCGCCACGGCCGGGCCGAACGGCACCTCGTCCGCCACGACCCGGGCCAGGATCTCCGGGTCGACCTGCTTGAGGTGCAGATAGCCGATCCGTTCGCCGTAGGTCTCGATGAGTTTGACGCTGTCGCCGCCGCAGTAGGCGTAGTGCCCGGTGTCCAGGCAGAGCGAGACGAGCTCCGGATCGGTGGCGTCGAGGAAGCGGGCGACGTTCTCCTCGGTGTCGATGTGGGTGTCGGCATGCGGATGGACCACGATGCGCAGCTCGAAGCGGTCCAGCACCTCGCGGCCCAGCCGCTCCGTCTGCGTGGTGAGATCGCGCCACTGCTCCGCGGTGAGGCCGCGGTCCTCCAGCACCTGGCCCGTCCGGTCGTCGCGCCAGAACGAGGGGATGACCACCAGATGCCGGGCGCCCATCGCCCGGGTGAGTGCCGCGATGTCGGCGACATGCGCCCAGGTCCGGTCCCAGACGCCCGGTCCGTGGTGCAATCCGGTGAAAACGGTCCCCGCCGAGACCGAGAGGTCCCGGCGGCGGGTCTCGTCGGCGAGGCGGACCGGGTCGGTCGGGAGGTAGCCGTACGGGCCGAGCTCGATCCACTCGTAGCCCGCCGCGGAGACCTCGTCGAGGAAGCGCCGCCAGGGCACCTGGAGCGGATCGTCGGGGAACCACACCCCCCACGAGTCGGGTGCCGAACCGATACGGATACGGGCCGGGGCCCCTGCGGAGGAGGTCATGCCGTCCAGGGTTCCGGCCGGGAGGGCGGGTGTCAATCATTCGTCCGTATGTCCGGACAAAGCATTGACACGGTTCCGGGGGAGGGCTAGACCTGGGGGAAGTCACCCCGGACGGCGGTCGAAGGGATGGTCATGCCTGAGCGGTACGACGTCATCACCATGGGCCGCATCGGTGTGGATCTCTACCCCCTCCAGACCGGTCTGCCACTGGCCCGGGTGGAAACCTTCGGGAAGTTCCTCGGCGGTTCGCCGTCCAACGTCGCCGTAGCGGCGGCCCGGCTCGGCCGCCGGGCGGCGGTGGTGACGCGCACCGGACGGGACGCCTTCGGGGAGTATCTCCACCACCAGTTGCGGGAGTTCGGGGTGGACGACCGGTGGGTGACGCCCGTCGACGCGTATCCGACCCCGGTCACCTTCTGCGAGATCTTCCCGCCCGACGACTTCCCTCTCTACTTCTACCGGCGGCCCAAGGCCCCCGACCTGGAGATCCACACCTCGGAGCTGGACCTCGGAGCGATCCGGTCCGCCCGGGTCTTCTGGATGACCGGCACCGGGCTGTGCGCCGAGCCCAGCCGCTCCGCGACCCTCGCCGCACTGCGCGCCCGCGACCGCTGCGGAATCACCGTCTTCGACCTCGACTGGCGCCCGATGTTCTGGGACACCACGGAGGAATCCGCGCCCGGCTCCACCCCCGCGCCCACCCCAACCGCCCGCTACCGCGAGGCGCTCGCCCTCGCCACCGTCGCCGTCGGCAACGTCGACGAGTGCGAGCTCGCGACCGGCGAGCGCGAACCGTACGCGGCCGCCCGCGCGCTGATCGGCGCGGGCGTCGAACTCGCCGTCGTCAAACAGGGCCCCGAGGGCGTGCTCGCCGTCCACCGCGACGGCACGGCGGCCGAAGTGCCGCCGCTGCCCGTCGACGTCGTCAACGGCCTCGGGGCCGGTGACGCCTTCGGCGGGGCGCTCTGCCACGGGCTCCTCGCGGGCTGGGGGACCGCGCGGATCATGCGGTACGCCAACGCCGCGGGAGCCATCGTCGCCTCCCGGCTCGCCTGCTCGTCCGCCATGCCGTTCCCGTACGAAGTCGAAGCGGCCCTGACCGAAGGCGCCGTCACCTCCCGCCCCACCGGAGCCGCCCCATGACACCCCCGGCCTCCTCCGTATCCGAGCTCGTCCAGTTGCGCATGCGCCACCCCGAGGCCGTCGCCGAAGCCGCCGCGCGACGCCGCAGACGACCCCTCGTCGGCAGCGGTGGCCGGCTGATGATCATCGCGGCGGACCATCCGGCCCGCGGCTCGCTCGCCGTCGGCGACCGCGCACTGGCCATGGCCAACCGCTTCGAGCTGCTGGAACGGCTCCGCCTGGCCCTCTCCCGCCCCGGCGTCGACGGAGTGCTCGCCACCGCCGACATCCTCGACGACCTGCTGCTGCTCGGCGCGCTGGAGAACAAGGTCGTCATCGGCTCGATGAACCGCGGCGGACTCGCGGGCGCCGCCTTCGAACTCGACGACCGGTTCACCGGCCACCGCCCCGAGGACCTTGCCCGGCTCCGCTTCGACGCGGGCAAACTGCTGCTCCGGATCGACTACGACGACCCCGGCTCGCTCGACACCATGCACGCCACCGCCCGCGCCATCGACGCCATGGCAGCACACCGGCTGCCGGTCTTCGTCGAACCGTTCCTCTGCCGCCGCACCGACGGCCACGTCCGCAACGACCTCGGCGCCGAGGCGGTCACCACCTCGATCGCCATCGCGTCCGGGCTGGCCGGGACGTCCGCGTACACCTGGCTCAAGGTCCCCGTCACCGAGGATCCCGACGACATGGCCCGGGTGATGGAGGCGTCGACGCTGCCCGCGGTGCTGCTGGGCGGGGAGGTGGGCGACGACCTGGACGGGGCGTTCGGGAAGTGGCGCACGGCGCTGCGACTGCCCACTGTCCAGGGGCTGGTGGTGGGGCGTTCGCTGCTCTACCCGGCCGACGGAGAGGTGGCCGCGGCCGTCGACACGGCCGTCTCACTGCTGGAGCCGAGAGGAAGCCGAGTCCATGACCACGACTGACGACGAACCGCGCCACCACCTGAAGGCCGGGAGCACGGCGAGCGGTTCCTGCACCCTCGACATCGACCCGGAGCGGGCCGGCTGGGACCGGTCGAGCCTGCGGATCCTCGAACTCGAACCCGGCGGAGTTCACACGCTCGTCACCGGGGAGAGCGAGTGGATCGTTCTGCCGTTGACCGGTGGCTGTACGGTGCACGCCTCAGGTGAGATCTTTGAACTGCTGGGCCGGGAAAGCGTGTTCAGCGGGGTATCCGACTTCGCGTACGTACCGCGTGAGGCCCATGCACAGATCGCCTCCGGCGCTGGAGGCCGCTTCGCCCTGGCAGGAGCGAAGTGCGAGCGACGACTCCCCGCTCGCTACGGCCCCGCGCCGGAGGTACCCGTCGAGCTGCGCGGCTCCGGGAACTGCTCCCGCCAGGTCAACAACTTCGCCGCCGCCGACACCTTCGAGTGCGACCGGCTGATCGCCGTCGAGGTCCTCACCCCCGGCGGCAACTGGTCCTCCTACCCACCCCACAAGCACGACGAGCACCGCCCCGGCGCCGAGTCCGTGCTGGAGGAGATCTACTACTTCGAGGTGGAGCACGACGGCCTCGGCTACCACCGGGTGTCGCCCTCCCGCCCCGGCGGCACGGACGTCCTCGCCGAGGTCCGCAGCGGTGACGCGGTCCTGATCCCCGACGGCTGGCACGGCCCGTCCATCGCCTCCCCCGGCCGCACCCTCTACTACCTCAACGTGATGGCGGGCCCCGGGGAGCAGCGGGAGTGGCTGATCAGCGACCACCCGGACCACGGCTGGATCCGCGACACCTGGCCCGCGCAGCCGGTGGACCCCAGACTCCCCTTCTACGGGACGGAGCCGCGCCCATGAGCAGTACCCGCCGTCTCACCACCGCACAGGCCCTGGTGTCCTTCCTGTCCCGCCAGTACACCGAGCGCGACGGCCGGCGACAGCGCCTGATCAGCGCCACCTGGGGCATCTTCGGCCACGGCAACGTCGCCGGGGTCGGCCAGGCGCTCGTCGAATCGGGCCGCGCGATGCCCTACCTCCAGGGCCGCAACGAACAGGCCATGGTGCACGCGGCCGTCGGCTACGCCCGCCAGTCCGGCCGGCTCTCCGCGCAGGCCGTCACCACCTCCATCGGCCCCGGCGCCACCAACCTCGTCACCGGCGCCGCCCTCGCCACCGTCAATCACCTCCCGGTCCTCCTGCTGCCCGGGGACACCTTCGCGACCCGGCCCGCCGACCCCGTGCTCCAGCAGCTCGAAGTCCCGTCCGCCGGCGACATCTCCGTCAACGACTGCCTGCGCCCCGTCTCCCGCTACTTCGACCGGATCACCCGCCCCGAGGCCCTGATCCCGGCCGCCCTCCAGGCGATGCGGACCCTGGCCGACCCGGCGGAGACCGGCGCCGTGACGCTCGCGCTGCCGCAGGACGTGCAGGCCCAGGCGTACGACTGGCCGGAGGAGTTCTTCGCCGAGCGCGTCTGGTACGTACGCCGCCCCGCCCCCGATCCGCACGAACTCGACCGGGCGGTACGGGCGGTGCGCACTGCCCGCAGGCCGCTGGTCGTGGCGGGCGGCGGGGTCCACCACAGCGCCGCCGAGGAGACCCTCGCCGCGTTCGCCGCCGCGACCCGCATCCCGGTCGCCGCCACCCAGGCCGGCAAGGGCTCGCTGCGCCACGACCACCCCGCCGACGTCGGCGGCATCGGCCACACCGGCACCGCGACCGCCGACGAGCTGGCCCGCACCGCCGACCTGGTCATCGGCATCGGCACCCGCTACTCCGACTTCACCACCGCCTCCGGCACGCTCTTCGCCGACCCGGCGGTCCGCTTCCTCAACATCAACATCACCGGCTTCGACGCCCACAAGCTCGGCGCCCTCCCGCTCGTCGCCGACGCCCGCGCCGCCCTCGAAGCCCTCACCACCGCGCTCGCCGCCCGCAACCACCGCGTCGACCCCGCCTACGAGACGGAGTACACCGACGCCAAGGAGAAGTGGGAGCAGCGCGTCACCGCCGCGTTCACCGCCGCGGACCCGCACGCCCGGCCCACCCAGGCCCAGGTCCTCGGCCTCCTCGACGCCCTCGTCACCGAGGACGACATCCTGATCAACGCGGCCGGGTCGCTCCCCGGCGACCTGCACAAACTCTGGCGGGCCCGCTCCCCGCAGCAGTACCACGTGGAGTACGGCTACTCCTGCATGGGCTACGAGATCCCGGCCGCGATCGGGGTGCAGCTCGCCGCCCCCGGCCGTCCCGTCTGGGCCCTGGTCGGCGACGGCACGTATCTGATGAATCCCACCGAGATCGTCACCGCCGTGCAGCAGGAACTCCCGGTGAAGCTGGTCGTCCTCCAGAACCACGGCTACGCGTCCATCGGCGGCCTCTCCGAGCAGGTCGGCGCCGAGCGCCTGGGCACGGCGTACCGGCATCGCGGGGCGGACGGCACGTTCACCGGCCCGCCGCTGCCCGTCGATCTCGCGGCCAACGCCGGCTCGCTCGGCATGCGGGTGCTGCGCGCCAAGACCGTGCGTGACCTGCGCGAAGCCCTCGCCGAGGCACGTGGCGCGGACCGTCCCACTTGTGTCTACGTCGAGACCGAAACGGCAGACACTGTGTCGGGCCCCCCTCCGGCGCAGGCGTGGTGGGATGTTCCCGTCGCCGAAACGGCCACCCGGCCGTCGGCCGTGAAAGCCCGGGAAGTCTACGAACGTCACGTCGCCGACCGACGCCCCCACCTCTGAAGGAGTTCTGTCATGAAGACCGTCAACCACTGGATCGGTGGCAAGACCGTCGAGGGCGCGTCGGGCAACTACGGCCCGGTCACCGACCCGGCCACCGGGGCCGTCACCACCCAGGTCGCGCTCGCCTCCCTCGAAGAGGTCGACGCCGCGGTCGCCGCCGCCAAGGAGGCCTACGCCACCTGGGGCACGTCCTCGCTGGCCGCCCGCACCGCGGTCCTGTTCCGCTACCGGGCGCTGCTCGACGCGCACCGCGACGACATCGCCGCGCTGATCACCGCCGAGCACGGCAAGGTGCACTCGGACGCGCTGGGCGAGGTCGCCCGCGGCCTGGAGATCGTCGAGCTGGCATGCGGCATCACCACCCAGCTCAAGGGCGAGCTGTCCACCCAGGTCTCCACCCGGGTCGACGTCTCCTCGATCCGCCAGTCGCTCGGCGTCGTCGCCGGCATCACCCCGTTCAACTTCCCGGCCATGGTGCCGATGTGGATGTTCCCGCTCGCCATCGCCTGCGGCAACACCTTCGTGCTCAAGCCCAGCGAGAAGGACCCCTCGGCCGCCATGCTGCTGGCCGAGCTGGCCGCCGAGGCCGGTCTGCCGGACGGCGTGCTCAACGTCCTGCACGGTGACAAGGTCGCCGTCGACGGGCTGCTGAACCACCCGGACGTCGCCGCGGTCTCCTTCGTGGGCTCCACCCCGATCGCCCGTTACATCCACACCACCGCCTCCGCCAACGGCAAGCGCGTCCAGGCGCTCGGCGGTGCGAAGAACCACATGCTGGTGCTGCCGGACGCGGACCTCGACGCCGCGGCCGACGCCGCCGTCTCCGCTGCGTACGGCTCCGCCGGCGAGCGCTGCATGGCGATCTCCGCGGTCGTCGCGGTCGGCTCCATCGCCGACGAGCTCGTCGCGAAGATCAAGGAGCGCGCCGAGAAGATCAAGATCGGCCCCGGCAACGACCCGACGTCCGAGATGGGCCCGCTGATCACCGCCGCCCACCGCGACAAGGTCGCCTCCTACGTCACGGGTGCCGCCGCCCAGGGCGCCGACGTCGTCCTGGACGGCACCGGCTTCACCGTCGAGGGCTTCGAGGACGGTCACTGGATCGGCCTCTCCCTCCTCGACAACGTGTCCACCGACTCGGACGCGTACAAGGACGAGATCTTCGGCCCGGTCCTGTGCGTCCTGCGCACCGAGACGTACGAGGAGGGCGTCGCCCTCATGAACGCCTCGCCGTTCGGCAACGGCACCGCGATCTTCACCCGCGACGGCGGCGCCGCCCGCCGCTTCCAGCTGGAGATCGAGGCCGGCATGGTCGGCGTCAACGTGCCGATCCCGGTGCCGGTGGGCTACCACTCCTTCGGTGGCTGGAAGGACTCCCTCTTCGGCGACCACCACATCTACGGCAACGACGGCGTGCACTTCTACACCCGCGGCAAGGTCGTCACCACCCGCTGGCCGGACCCGGCCGACGCCCCGGCCGGTGTGGACCTGGGCTTCCCCCGCAACCACTGATCCCTCGCCCCGGCCGACGGCCCGTACGGACGCATCCCCCGTCCGTACGGGCCGTCGCCGTGCGGTTCACAGCCGCCGCAGGCCCGCGTACTGGAGCACGGCCATCGCCCCCACCACCAGGGCCTGGAACACGATCCACACGTTGCCCGCGGCCGTGGCGGTCGGCGCGTCCACGGCCACGGCCACCACACCGGCCACCGCCCACGCCGTGTTCAGGGCGATGACGACGGTGACCGCGCCGCGGCCGATGGTCTCCCGGCGGGAGACGGTCAGCAGCCACAGGGCGTACCCCGTGAGGAAGACCCCCACCGGGTACAGCACCGAGCGGTCCACACCGAGGAACGGGTCCAGGACGGTGGCGAGCGCCAAATAGCCCAGGCCGTTCGCGCCGGTGAGAACCACGTCCGCCAGTAGGGCGAACCGGAGCAGGCGGTCGGAGCGGGCGGTGTCCGCCGGCCGGACCGTACTCGCGTTCGGGGTCGACATCATGAGTCTTCCTTCCGTTGTCATGCGGCCGCACGGGGGAGCGCATGCCGGTACGGGAACGGTAGGAACGCGCAGGTGCCCGCTCAATTACCTCAGGGGTAATCGAGCGGGCACCCAGGGTCTTCCGCTCGGATCCGGCCGGTCGGCGCGCGGTCCGGCCCGAGCCGGAGGAAAGGCCCCAGGGCCGGTCAGCGCGCGGCCCGCGCCGTCTTCTCCGCCCCGGCCGCATCGGCGATCATCCGCTGCATCGGGACCGCGCCCACCCGGCCCGAGACCAGGAACGCGAACACCATCGTCATCACCATGATCACCGTGCCGAGCCACACCATCGTCTCCACCGGCAGTGTGTACGCGCCCACGGCCCGCACCACGCACTCGCCCAGCAGCGCCGTACCCCACACCGCCGAGAACCGGATCTCCGCCCGCCGGAACGCCGCCGAGTGGGCCGAGAGCCGCTGCCAGGCGGTGTCGTTGGCCGCGTCGCCCTTCACCAGCACGGGCCGCAGCCCCGCGCTCATCATCGGCTGCCCCTTCAGCGCGGTCACCAGGATCACCAGCCCGATAATGCTGCTCACCCCGCTGTCCTTGGCGAGCATCAGCCGCGGGTCCCCGACCGCCAGGCTGGTCAGCAGGCTGACCACGTTGACCGTCACGATCAGCGCCGCCAGCCCATTGAGCCGGCGCCCGCGCACCACGCTCCACACGGTGCGCACGGCCGGCAGCACACTGCTCCAGGCCAGCGCGGCGAAGGTGCTCAGGCCCGCCGCCTTCAGCGCGTAGTACGAGGCGAGCGGCACCGCCACATCCACCAGCAGCGGCATCATGCTGTCCAGCAGGGCCTCCTTGCGCGGCGAGTGCGGAGCGGTGGCGGCCGGAGCAACTGCGGCAGGGGCGGTGACGGTGGCTGCCGGGCTGGTCATGAGGGGTTCCTCTTCCGCGTGTCGGCGGTGCCTTCCCGGCCCCGCTCTCGATACGTACAGACTGGCCGCCGGGGCCCGTTGCCCGGCAGAGCCGCGTGTACCGGGCTCCGTATGACGAATGTCAGCCGCCGCCGGTGACAGGTCCGTTCACCACCCTGCGGAGCGCTGGACTCCGGTACGCCGTAAACCGTTCGCCGCGCCCGTCGGAGCGGTGCTCTGATGGGGCCATGACCGCTCCGACCAGGCCTCAGCACGAGATCCGTGCCCAGCACACGGACACCACCGTCACCGTCTACCAGGCGTACGCCCCCCTCATCGGCGTGCCCGCCGCCCGTGACGGACGCTTCCCCGACGTCTGGAAGCGCGACAGGATGACCTGGATAAAGCCGAGCTTCCTGTGGATGATGTACCGCTGCGGCTGGGGGCTGAAGGAGGGTCAGGAGACGGTGCTGGCCGTCGAGATCACCCGCGAGGGCTTCGACTGGGCCCTGGAGAACGCCGAACTCTCGCACTACGTCCGGGGAATCCACCCGGACCGTGCTACCTGGCAGCGGAACCTGCGCCGCGCCCCGGCCCGCGTCCAGTGGGACCCCGAGCGCGACCTGCGCCTGGACCGGCTGCCGTACCGCTCGCTCCAGCTCGGGCTCTCCGGCGAGGCGTCGCAGCGCTACGCGGACGAGTGGACGGTGTCCGTCCGCGACGTCACCCCGCTCGCCCGGCGCATCCACGCGCTGGTGCGTGAAGGACGGCTCGACGACGCGGCGCCGCTCCTGCCCGTGGAGACGCCGTACCCGCAGGGCGGCGTCCCGCTCCAGGGCCGGGTGGCGGCCTGACCCCGGGCGGCGGCCCGACCCCGGGCGCATGCGCGGCGCCGCACTCCGCGCATGCTCCGGCGTGTCATGGCGCGGGTGGTCAGAGCTCCGGCACGTGGTACGGAGAGACGGTCATCCAGCCGTTGCCCGCAGCGCCGTTGCGCGTGCCGCTGCTGCTCTTGGCGAGGGTGTACCAGGAGTCGACGTAGTCCGGGTCATCGGTCCACCAGCTGGTGGGGATGGCCTCGAGCAGCGCGTCGGCCAGGGGGATGTACACGCCCTGGTCGGTGATGGTGAGCAGGACCGTGGCGATCGCCTTGGCCAGGGCCTGGTAGTTGGTGTCTCCGTCGTCCTCCATCATGACCGCGTCGGCCATGTCGTACTTGTAGTCGGACCAGTTCACCAGGACCTGGCCCGGGTAGTAGGTCGTGTCCTCCTTGTTCAGATAGGGCATCTCGACGGTGTCGACGCGCGGTTTGCCGTCCTTGCCGAACCCCGTGACGAGGGTGAAGATCTCGGCGTCGCCCTTGAAGAAGGGTTCCTGGACGTCGCCGATCCGCACCGAGTCGATCCGGGTGGTGTCGATGCCCGACGCGGCGGCCAGGTTGCTGGTCGCGGCCGGTGCGAGGGTGCCGAGGCCCTTGGACTCCAGGGTCTTGTCGATGACCTTCAGCCCCTCGGCGACGGCCTTCGCGCCATCGATGTCGACGAGGTAGACCGGCCGGCCGGGGGCGCTGTCCAGGGAGAGTTCGTGGGCCGCGCCCCTGCTGTCGTAGGCGGTGAACGTCGAGCGGCCGTCGTCGTCGGACGGAACGGCGGCCACCAGCGGGGCCGCGCCCGAGGCGAGCCGGTTCCGCATCGACGCGTCGGCCAGGCCGAGCCGCAGCAGCGAACCCGCGCCGCTGCCCAGGCCCTTGGCGGTGGCGACGCCCCGGTCGGCCGAGGCGATCGGGGCGGCGAGCTTCCGGCCGGCCGGGGCGGTGGCGTCGTCGGTCAGTCCGGCGAGGCCGACCGAATCCGCGGCCAGGGCGGCTCTGCGGACCTCTCTGTTCCAGGCCGGATCGGCCAGGGAGCGGGCGAGCGCGAGAGCGGTGGCGTCCGCGATGCCGGAGACCGAGGAAGAGGCGGCGGTGGCCGCCGTGTTCGTTCCGGACGGTGCTGCCAGCGCGGCGCCCTGAAGCGGGACCAGGGCGGTCGCGGCCAGGGCGACACCGATCAGTGCCGTGCGCAGCGGCGTGGATGTACTCAAGGGGATCTCTCCTGCCGGGAGTTGGAGCGTTACGGGGGTGACGGCGCGGCCACCGGCGTCCGGCGAGCGGCGGAGGGGCGATCGCATCGGTCTATGCGAGTAGACCCCGGCTTTGTGTCCATGACAAGACCGCCCGGTTCCGGCGAGAAGGGCAGGGGTGGGTTGTGGGGCCTGGTGTGCGCCACGTGACTCGGGTGCGCGGTCTGCGGTGTGCGCCTGCTACTCGAATGCGCGGGGCCCGGTGTGTGCCTGCGACTCGAATTAACGGGCAAATGCCGCATCAGTTGCATATACATCGATACGCTCCCGGAATGATTCACCATGTCATCCCCCTGGCGGCATCCGGCCTCAAGATCGACTGGGCCAGAATGCCGACGTACAACACGATCATGTCGGTGGCCGCCGGTGCGGGCCTGCTGCTCGTGGTGGCGCTGGGGCGCCAACTCCTCACCCCCGGAGGCACCATCAACCCCGAAGGCTGGGTCCTCGCCTTCGGAGCCCTCGGCTTCACCCTGGTCACCACGGGCCTGCACATGACCCTGACCTGGCCGCTCGCCGGTCAGGGCTTCCCGTTCGACAACATCATCTTCGGCGAACCGGCGCTCGCCTTCGGCGTCTTCCTCTTCGCCGCGGCCTTCTACCTCTGGAAACGCGGAGCCGAACTCAACAGCGCGGACCGCGTCGACCGGTCGGCCCGCGCCGCCATGCCCATCTCCGTCTTCGTGTTCGGGCTCGGGCTCGCCTGCTTCGGCATCGCCGCCGCGGGCTGGAAGTACACCCTCTTCGCCGCACCGCCCGAGGAACCCATCTCCGGGGAGTTCGCGCGGTGGCCGATCCTGGAGGCGAGCTTCATGTCCGGGCTGTACGTCCTGGTGGGCATCGGCGCGCTGCTGTTCCCGTTCGTGCTGCGCCGGCCGTCGAGCCGGCTGGCTCCGGTGACCGGTGTCGTCTGGGGGCTGGCCGGTCTGGCGTTCCTGATCTTCGGCGGGCTCAACTACTTCACCCACATCGGCCTCATCGTCAACACCATGTGAGTCACCACCATGTGAGCCACCCGGTGTCCGACGGTCCTCCACGCTCGAACGGCCCGGCATACCGCGTATGGAGTACGGGGGCGATCGCCGTACGCCGCAAGGAGGCCGGAGACCTCCCCCTGGTGGCTGGCCGCACACCGCGCCGGCCCGCTTAGGGTCGCACCATGGAGACTCCCGAAGCGAGCAGGTCCAGGTGGCGGCGGCCGGTGCGTCGCGGACGCGGCCGGTGGGTCGCGGGCCTGGCGGCGCTCGCCGTGCTGGCCGGTGCGGGCGCCTGGAACGCCGCGGCCGACGACGGCGGACCCGCCGTGCACCGCCAGGACCGGATGATGAAGGCCGACGGGGTGTCCATCGACACCTCGTACTTCACCGCCGGTGGCACCGGGCGCCGGCCCGCCGTGCTGATCGGGCACGGCTTCGGCGGCAGCAAGGACGATGTGCGGGCGCAGGCCGAGCAGTTGGCCCGCTCCGGGTACGCCGTGCTGACCTGGTCCGCCCGCGGGTTCGGGAAGTCGGGCGGGGACATCGCGCTCAACGCCCCCGACCGCGAGGTCGCCGACGTGTCCCGGCTGATCGACTGGCTCGCGGACCGGCCCGAGGTGGAACTCGACGCGAAGGGCGACCCCCGCGTCGGGATCACCGGCGCCTCCTACGGCGGAGCCGTCTCCCTCCTCGCCGCCGGGTACGACAAGCGGGTCGACGCCATCGCCCCGCAGATCACCTACTGGAACCTCGCCGACGCGCTGTTCCCCGACGGGGTCTTCAAGAAGCTCTGGGCCGGAATCTTCGTCACCACCGGCGGCGGCTGCCAGAAATTCGAGAAGCAGCTCTGCGAGATGTACGAACGGGTCGCTGTCAGCACGAAGCCCGACGCCGCCGCACGTGAACTGCTCGCCGAGCGTTCGCCGAGCGCCGTCGCCGACCGCATCAAGGTGCCCGCGCTCATCGTGCAGGGCCAGTCCGACTCCCTCTTCCCGCTCGGCCAGGCCGACGCCATGGCCGAGGCCATCAGCGGCAACGGCGCACCGGTCGCCGTCGACTGGATCGCCGGCGGACACGACGGCGGCGACCCGGAGACCGACCGGGTGCAACGGCGGATCGGCGACTGGTTCGACCGGTACCTCAAGGACGACAAGGGCGCCGACACCGGGCCCGGCTTCCGCGTCACCCGCACCGGAGGCATCGACTCCACCGACGGAGCCGCCCTCACCCGGGGCGCGACCAGCGCCACGTACCCGGGGCTGAACAGCGGCGTGGAGAGCGTCGGCCTGGCCGGGCGCACGAAGACGTTCCGCAACCCGGCCGGGGCCAACCCGCCCGCCATCTCCGCCGTTCCCGGTGTCGGCGGCGGCCTCGCCCAGTTGTCGTCCCTCGGCGTCGGCCTCTCGATCGACTTCCCCGGCCAGTACGCCCGCTTCGACTCGGCCCCGCTGGACGAGCCGCTGAGCGTCACCGGCTCGCCGGCCGTCCGCGTCGACGTCAAGGCGGAGCGGGGCGACGCGGTGCTGTTCGGCAAGGTGTACGACGTGTCGCCGGACGGCAAGCAGCAGCTGCTGCCCTCCCAGCTCGTCGCCCCCTTCCGGATCACCCCCGACCAGCAGGGCAAGCCGGTCCGGCTGACCCTCCCCGCCATCGACCACCGCTTCGATGCCGGACACCGGCTCCGCCTCGTCCTCTCCGCCACCGACCTCGGCTACGCCTCACCGGCCGAGCCGACGACGTACACCGTGACCCCCGAGGGACCGCTGAGCGTCCCCACGGCACCCGCCCTGAAGACCGCACCGGCCACCCTGCCCTGGTGGACCTGGGGACTCCCGGCCGCCGCCGTCCTGATCGCCGCCGCGCTGCTGCTCACCGCCCGCCGCCGCACCGCGACGCCCGCACCCGATCCCGCACTGGCAGGCGTACCCCTCCAGATCACCGGCCTGGCCAAGAAGTACGCCGGATCCGCCGACCGGTATGCCGTGAAGGACCTGTCCTTCCGCGTCGAGAAGGGGCAGGTGCTCGGCCTCCTCGGTCCCAACGGCGCCGGCAAGACCACGACGCTGCGCATGCTGATGGGGCTCATCACCCCCGACGACGGCGAGATCCGGGTCTTCGGCCAGGCCATCCGGCCGGGCGCACCCGTGCTGTCCCGGGTCGGCTCGTTCGTCGAGGGCGCCGGCTTCCTGCCGCACCTGTCCGGGCGCGCCAACCTGGAGCTGTACTGGCAGGCCACCGGGCGCCCCGCCGAGGACGCGCACCTGGAGGAGGCCCTGGAGATCGCCGGGCTCGGCGACGCCCTGGCCCGCGCCGTCCGCACCTACTCGCAGGGCATGCGGCAGCGGCTCGCCATCGCCCAGGCCATGCTCGGCATGCCGGACCTGCTGATCCTCGACGAGCCGACCAACGGCCTCGACCCGCCCCAGATCCGCGAGATGCGTGACGTGATGATCCGTTACGCGGCCGGGGGCCGGACCGTCATCGTCTCCAGCCACCTGCTCTCCGAGGTCGAACAGTCCTGCACCCACCTCGTGGTCATGGACCGGGGCCGGCTCGTCCAGGCGGGCCCGGTCGCCGAGATCACCGGCTCCGGCGACATGCTGCTCGTCACCACCGCGCAGGAGGTCCCCGAGCCGCTGGTGGAGAAGATCGCCGCACTCACGGGGATCGGCTCGGCGGTCCGCACCGACGACGGACTCGGACTGCTGGTACGGCTCGACGGCGCCACCGCGTCCGGGCTGATCACCGAACTGGTCAGGCTGGACGTTCCGTTGACCGGTGTCGGACCGCACCGCCGCCTGGAGGACGCGTTCCTCACCCTGATCTCCGGAGGCTCCGCATGAGTGCCGCAGTCGATCTCCCCCAGGGAGCCGAAGCCCCCGGCTACCGGGCCCGGCACACCCTGCCGCTGCGCGTCGAGGCGATGCGCCAGCTGCGCAGGCGCCGCACCCTGCTCATGGGCGGGGTGCTGGCCGCGCTGCCGTTCATCCTGATCGTCGCGTTCGCGATCGGCGGCACCCCGGGCTCGCGGGGCGGCGGCAGCGACCGGATCACCCTGATGGACACCGCGACCGCTTCCGCCGCGAACTTCGCCGCGACCTGCCTGTTCGTCTCCGCCGGGTTCCTGCTGGTGGTCCCGGTCGCGCTGTTCTGCGGCGACACCGTCGCCTCGGAGGCGAGCTGGTCGTCGCTGCGCTACCTGCTGGCGGCTCCGGTGCCACGGGCCAGGCTGCTGTGGAGCAAGCTCGTCGTGGCGCTCGGCTTCAGCCTGGCCGCGATGGTGCTGCTGCCGCTCGTCGCACTGGCCGCGGGGGCCGCCGCGTACGGCTGGGGGCCGCTCGAACTGCCCACCGGGGGCGCGCTCGCCGCCTCGCAGGCCGTGCCGCGGCTCGCGCTCGTCGTCGCGTTCGTCTTCGTGTCCCAACTGGTCACCGCAGGACTGGCGTTCTGGCTGTCCACCAAGACCGACGCACCGCTCGGCGCGGTCGGCGGCGCGGTCGGGCTGACCATCGTCGGCAATGTGCTGGACGCCGTCACCGCGCTCGGCTCCTGGCGCGAATTCCTGCCCGCGCACTGGCAGTTCGCCTGGGCGGACGCACTCCAGCCGGAGCTGGAATGGGGCGGCATGGCCAAGGGGGCGGCGGTCTCGGTGACCTATGCCCTGATCCTGTTCGCTCTCGCCTTCCGGGGGTTCAGTCGTAAGGACATCGTGTCCTGACGACTCCGCCGTTCTCCCGGCCTCCGTTGCCGCATCGAGATCCATCCGCAACGTCTTCGTCTGCTCCCCGGCGCCGTCTCGCACGTCACATTCACAAGTGCTGATACGACGACGTTGGGGGCAGGCGATGGAACGCCGGACGGGTAAACACACAAGGCGGCACGTGCGGACATGGCGGGGCGCACTCGGTGTGCTGCTGGCGGGCGGGGTGCTGCTCACCGGGTGCTCGGGGACGTCGAGCGGGAACAAGGCCGCCTCCGACAGCCGGGGCAGCAGGGCGTTCCCGGGCCCCGCACCCGCCGCCTCGGCCGGTGCCGACAGCGACGGCGCGAAGAAGCAGGACGGGCTGCGGGAGTCCGCGCCGCCCGACTACCTGTCCACCTTCGCCCTGGACGTCGACACCGCCTCGTACGGCTACGCGCGCCGTACCCTCGCCGACGGCGGCCTGCCGGATCCTTCCACCGTGCGGCCCGAGGAGTTCGTCAACAGCTTCCGCCAGGGCTACCGGCGCCCGGACGGCAACGGCTTCACCGTGAACCTCGACGGGGCCCGCGCCGGGGACAAGGGCGAGGACTGGTCGCTGGTGCGGGTCGGGCTGGCCACCCGGGCCGCCCCCGCCCGTGACGAACGCCCGCCCGCCGCGCTCACCTTCGTCGTCGACATCTCCGGCTCGATGGCCGAGGCGGGCCGCCTCGACCTGGTGAAGAAGTCCCTGGGCATCCTCACCGACGAACTCCGCGACGACGACTCGGTCTCCCTGGTCACCTTCAGCGACGAGGCGAAGACCCTGCTGCCGATGACCCGGCTGCGGGACCACCGGGGCAGGATCCGCGACCGGGTCGACTCCATGGAACCCACCGACTCCACCAACGTCGAAGCCGGCGTCCGCCGCGGGTACGACGAGGCGGTCGACGGCCGTGTCGAGGGCGCCAACAACCGGGTCGTGCTGCTCTCCGACGCCCTCGCCAACACCGGCGAGACGGACGCCGAAGCCATCCTGGAACGCATCGGCTCCGCCCGCCGCGACCACGGCATCACCCTCTTCGGGGTCGGCGTCGGCAGCGACTACGGCGACGCGTTCATGGAGCAGCTCACCAACAAGGGCGACGGCCACACCACCTACATCGCCGACGAGGACCAGGCACGCAAGGTCTTCGTCGACCAGCTGCCCGCACACCTCGAACTGACGGCACGCGACGCCAAGGCCCAGGTCGCCTTCGACCCGAAGACCGTCAAGCAGTTCAGGCTCATCGGGTACGAGGACCGCAAGGTCGCCGACGAGGACTTCCGCAACGACCGCGTCGACGGCGGCGAGGTCGGCCCCGGCCACACGGTGACCGCGCTCTACGCCGTACGCCTCAGGGCGGGTGCCTCGGGCCATGTGGCGACGGCGACCGTGCGCTGGCTGGACCCGAAGACCCGGGCACCGCGCGAGCAGCACGGCACGGTCGCGACGGGGGCGATCGGCGGACCGCTGTGGGGCGGTGACAGCAAGCGCCTCCAAGTGACCGCGGTCGCCGCCTACTTCGCCGAGACGCTGCGCGGCGAACAACTGCCGGGCACACCCGGACTCGGTGAACTCGCCTCGCGGGCCGGTACGTTGGCGTCCGCCACCGAGGACGGGTCGGTACGGAAGCTGGCGACCATGATCGGACAGGCCGACCGGCTCAAGGGCGGCTCGGGCGAGGGTGGTTCCGGGGAGATGCCGCAGGGCGAACTGGACTGAACGGGGAGCGGCGGGCCGGCCGCCGAGGACATGATGTCCCTCATGTCCTCCACCCTGACCTCCCTGTTCCTGGCGCTCGCCGTGATCACGACGGGCCTCTTCGCCGGATTCATGCTGACCTTCCTGATCGCGATCATGCCGGGCATCGCGGCGCTGCCCGACGAGCGGTTCACCGCCGCCATGCGCCGCTTCAACGAAAAGGTGCCGGGACCGGCCTTCATGGCCCTCTTCCTCGGCGTGATCGCCTTCCCGGCCGTCGTGGCCATCGGCGGCGACGGCGGCTCGGGCCGGGCGCTCGCCGTCGCCGCGCTGGTCTGCGCGATCGCCGGCCACCTGATCACGATCGCCGGGAACATCCCGCTCAACAAGGCGCTCGCGGAGTCCGAGGGTGGCGACGACAGCGCGGCCCGCGCGGCGTTCGAGTCCCGCTGGAACCGGCTCCACCGGGTCAGGACACTGCTGTCCCTCGCCGCGTTCGCCCTGCTGGCCGTGGCCGGGTCCTAGGCGGCCAACGGCCACGGCGGGCAGTCCGGTACCCCCTCAGAAGTCGAACTCGTCGATGTTCTCGCGGTCGAAGACGGTCGGCTCCCCGAGGACGACCTCGCCGTCCTCGCCGACCGTGTACTCGCCGAGCCTGCCCGCCTTGAACTTCTCCCCCTGCGCACCGCTGATCTGCCCCGAGGCCAGCGCGGCGGCGGCGTACGAACCGAGGTAGCCCAGCTCCTGCGGGTTCCACGGCGAGAATTGCTCGACGGTGCCGTCCTTGACGTACTTGCGTATCCGGTTCGGCGCCCAGGCCGTTCAGCACGACCTTGCCCTTGTACGAGGAGTCGCTCAGACAGCGGGCGGCGGCGGCGATGCCGACGGTGGATCCAGGTGCCGAGGACCAGCAGGACGAGCGCCCCGGCGATGGAGATCTCCCGGGCCCGGAACACGGCGTCCACGAGCGAGGAGGCGCTGCGGGCCGGTGCCCCGGAGCCCGCATCCGGCGGACCTTCGACGGTGGTGGTCATGGAGCAGCCCTCCCGCCCAGTCCGGTCGGCCGCGGCCATGACTGTCTCCTCGGACGCGGTGTCTCCCCACACCGTGAAAGGATTCAATGAGGTAGGTCGGAAGCTGGACGGGGATCGCGGGCGCAGTCAATGGTGCGGTGGCGTGCGCATTCTGCCGCTCAACTCCGGCCGTGGTGAACCGAGTTCGTCGCCAGGTGTTCGCCGGTTGTTCGAGTGGAGGAGCTGTAACGGTCGCTCCGGAGGCGCAACCGCCGCGCGCCGGAGCCGGTCTGAGTCTGCACAGTGCTGGTGCTCCACCGACGACGCACAGCACTGTTCAACGACGCACAGCACTGTTCAACGACGCACAGCACTGTTCACCCGAACCTCCCACACCGAACGAAGGAGTCCACGTGGCATCCCGCGCTCTAGGAACCACCGTGGTACTCGCCATCACCGTGGCGACCGCCGTGATCACCTTCCCCACCGCCCAGGCAGCGACGCCGGCCCGCGCCACGACCTCGGCGCCGGCCTCCGCGAACGGCGCGGCGTCCGCAGCGGCCCCGCGCCGCGACGACTTCAACGGTGACGGCTATCCGGACCTGGCGTTCACCGCGCCCGGCGCCACCGTCGACGGCAAGGCCAAGGCTGGGTACGTGGCCGTGGTGTACGGCTCCAAGAGCGGGCCGCAGACCTCCACCAAGCAGGTCTTCACCCAGAACTCGCCCGGAATACCGGACTCCGCCGAGGCCGGCGACGCGTTCGGCAGCTCGGTGGTCTCCGCCGACCTCGACAAGGACGGATACAGCGACCTCGTGGTCGGCGCGGGCAACGAGAAGATCGGCACGGCCGGGGCGGCCGGTTCGCTCACCGTGATCTGGGGCGGCGCGCAGGGGCTGTCCGGCGGCGCCACCCTCCTGACCGGCGACGAGCTGTACGACGAGGTCGGCGCCAGGACTGCGGCCGGCGACTTCGACGGCAACGGCGCCATGGATATCGTCACCGTCGGCATGCACAACACCTTCGTCCTGTCGGGCCCGTTCAAGCGCGACGGCAGCGCCGAGGCGCCCGCCAGGGAGATCCCCGACACGGACGACGTGCGCTACATGGACATCACCGCGGGCGACTTCGACGGCGACGGCCGTGACGACCTGGCCGGTGTCGTCCACGACGGCGACGAGTACGACGCCCGCCGCATCGTCATCCGCGAAGGCGGCGCCACCGGCCTCGCCGAGGACTACACCGTCGTCAACGACGCCAAGGGCGGCCGCCTCCAGGCCGGCGAGACCATCACGGCCGGCCAGGTCAACGGCGACAAGTACGCCGACCTCGTCGTGGGCCGCCCGGTCGACGGTTACGACAGCGACCTGGACCTCCCGCTCGCCAAGGGCGGCATGATCACCTACGTACCGGGCGGCGCGAACGGCCCGCAGGGCGACCGGGCCAAGGTCCTCAACCAGGACAGCGCCGGTGTCCCGGGCGTCGCCGAGAGGGGCGACGGCTTCGGGGCCTCGGTGTCGATCGGTGACATGAACGGCGACGGCTACGGCGACATCGCCGTCGGCGTCCCGGGCGAGGACCTCGGCACGACGAAGGACGCGGGCTCGGTCCTGATCCTGCCCGGCACCGCGTCCGGCCCGACCGGAACCGGCACGCTGGGCTTCAACCAGGACACGGCGGACGTTCCCGGAGTGGCCGAGGCGAACGACCGGTTCGGCGGCGCCGCCAGGCTGGTCGACGCCGACCGCGACGGCCGCAGCGAACTGGCCGTCGGCGCCCCCGGCGAGAACGCGGGCGCCGGCTCCCTGTGGATCTTCCCGACCACGGCGGCCGGCCCGGTGGCCAAGGGCTCGTTCACCTTCGGCCACGGAACGCTCGGCACCGTGGGCACGAACGCGGCGCTGGGTTCGTCCTTCAACCGCTGACTCCGCGACCCCGCCCCCGGGGGTAGGGCCGGCCCTACCCCCAGGAGTCGGGCAGCACGGATGTACCCGCCCGGGGACCGCCTTCTACGGTGAGGCCATGAGCCGAACGAGTGGCCCCCGCACCGTGTGGCAGGCCCTGCAGACCTCCCGCTACCTGCGGTCCTCCTGGCCCTGGCGGTCGGCCGGTTACCTGATCAGCGGCGCCCTGGCCGGCGCGGCCGTCCTGGTGGTGACCGTGACCGGCGCGGTCGTGGGCGGTGCGCTCTCCGTCGTACTGATCGGCCTTCCGCTGCTCGCCCTCCTGGCCCTGTCCGGCATCCCGGTGGCCGCCCTGGAGCGGCGCAGGCTCGGCCTGATGGGCCCCGCCCCGGCCCCGGACCCGCACCGCCGCCCGGCCGAACCGGGGCTGCGGAGCTGGGCGGTGTGCCGGTTCCGGGAACGGGCGACCTGGTGGGAGCTCGGGTACGCGGTGCTGTTCGCCGTGGTCCTGTGGCCGCTCGACGCCCTGGCGGTGGGCGTCTGCACGGCCGCACCCCTCGCGATGACGAGCACCCCGTCACTGATGGAGGTCTACGGGGACGGCGAGGAGCTCCGCGTGGTGAAGCTGTGGACGGTCACGACCTGGCCCGAAGCCTTCGCGACGGCGGCCTGCGGACTCGTCCTCCTGCTGCTCGGCGGCTACGCCCTGGGCGCCCTGGCCGGAGCCAGGGCGGAACTGGCCCGCCTCCTGCTCACCCCCGGACCCACGGAGCCGGACGATCGGGTCATGGAACTGACCCGCTCCCGGGTCCGGCTGGTCGACGCCTTCGAGGCCGAGCGCCGCCGCATCGAACGCGATCTGCACGACGGCGCCCAGCAGCGCATCGTGGCCCTCACCATGATGCTGGGCCTGGCCCGCCTGGACGCCCCGCCGGGCCCCCTCGCCGACCAGCTCGCCAGGGCCCACGAGGAGGCCGGCAAGGCCCTCGCGGAACTGCGCGAACTGATCCACGGCATCCATCCCCAGGTGCTGGCCGACTACGGCCTCCAGGCCGCCGTCGCCGACGCCGCCGAACGCTCCGTGATCCCCGTCGATCTGCGGCTCGACCTGCCCGGCCGGCTCCCCGAAGCCGTCGAGGCGGCCGCCTACTTCGTGGTCTGCGAAGCACTGGCCAACGTCGCCAGGCACAGCGGCGCGAGCCGCGCCGGGGTCAGCGGGGGCCACCGCGCGGGTCACCTCTTCCTGGAGATCCACGACGACGGACGGGGCGGCGCGAGCACGTCCGGCGGAGGCAGCGGACTGACCGGCCTGGCCGACCGGATTTCCGTGCTCGATGGCAGACTTGCGCTGTCCAGCCCGGCCGGCGGCCCGACCCGATTGAGTGTGGAGATCCCTTGCGAGTGGACCGATCGCTCCGTGTAGTCCTGGCCGAGGACAGCGTGCTGCTGCGCGAGGGACTGACGGGCCTGCTCGGCCGTTTCGGCCACGAGGTGGTCGCGGCGGTCGGTGACGCGGAAGCACTCGCGACGGCCGTGGCCGAACACGACCCGGACATCGTCGTGACCGACGTCCGGATGCCGCCCGACTTCCAGGACGAGGGCCTGCACGCGGCGATCCGCCTCCGCGCGGAACGCCCCGACCTCCCGGTGCTGGTCCTGAGCCAGTACGTCCAACGCGCCTACGCCGCCGACCTCCTGGACTCCGGCGACGGCTCGGGCGTCGGCTATCTGCTCAAGGACCGGGTCGGCCAGATCGAGGAGTTCACCGACGCGCTGCGCGAGGTCGCCGACGGCGGCACGGTCGTCGACCCGGAGGTCGTGCGCCAGCTCCTGCGCCGTCGCCGCGATCCGCTGGAACGCCTCACCGCCCGCGAACGCGAGGTGCTCGCCCTGGTGGCCCAGGGCCGGTCGAACGGCGCGATCGCCCGTGAACTGGTCGTCTCCGAGGCGGCGGTGGGCAAACACATCGGCAACATCCTCGCCAAACTGGACCTTCCCCCGGCCGACGAGACACACCGCAGGGTCCTGGCGGTCCTGACCTTCCTGCGCGCCTGACCTGCTCGGGGGATGAGCCCGGACCTACGTCACCACCACGCCGCGCTCGCCAGTGCTCCGACCGCGATGTTCACCGGGCTGTGGTTCGAGCCGGGTGCCCTCGGGCTGATTGGTCCAGGCCGACGAGACACCGTCCGCGACGTGATCCACCGGTTCAACGAGCTCGGCCTCTGTCAGCTGACATGCGCGGCGATGGCCCGTGCGCACTCCATCGACTCGGCATGCGTGGTGTCCAGCTCCAGGTCATAGACCATGCCCCGGTGGACCACATCCGCCTGGGACGCCGCCATGCCGATGACCCGATCACCTCGCGCGACCTCACGGCCCGCGGCAACCGCACTGTCGCACCGGACGCCGACCCACAGCACCCGCAGTTCACCCAAACCCTTCTGCCATCGCTTCTGCGAGTCCACTCCGCCGAGGAACACCTCATCAACGATGACCCGGGCACCCGCACGGGCCATCGCGGCAACCCCCTCGATCCATGCCGCTTCCAGCGCCCGGAACTCCGGCCCGACGATCACCTGTCCGTCCGGAGCGAACTCGATCCCGGCATCCGATGCCTGCATGGACACAGGCATCGCATCAACCAGCGTGTCTGTCCCCAGGGCCAGCCACGGATCCGGCAGGACTGCCTGCAGACACCGGACGATCCCGGACTTCCCCGAGCTGGAACCACCGTTGAGAACGATCACTTCAGTCATCACCGCGCCACAGTAGAGGCACCACAGCAAGTCGCTATGCAGGGACCTGCTGAGGGAAAGGGGAGTATTGGACCATCGGCCGTCCAGTCGCACAACCCAACACCTGATGCAGGAGCTTGAAGGGCTGGGTCTCGCGCCTGCCGCGCTGGATATCCTCGCTCAGTTGCGGGACTTGCGTAACCAGGCAGTTCATAGACCGGAGACGGTCATGCTCGGTACTGCTGAAGACTTCGTACGCAGCTGCCGAACCGTTGCATTTGAGGTGCGGCGGATACAACGGCTCGACCAGTCGCTACTTCCGGGCATGGCGGGGTCACCCTGATTCGATCACAGATCGATAACGGGCGGCAACGTCAGGCGGGGCAAAGGGTCTTGCGCAGCGCGGCGTTCAGCGCCTTGCCCTGTGCGTCCGTGAGCGGCCTGGCGTCATTCCCGAAGCGCTGCGCCGCGAGCCGATCCACCTTGGCGCCCCCGCCTGCGAGGCTGCTGCACTGGTTCCGCCCGGCATCGATCGCCTTCTCCTCGTCCACGATGATCTGCGGGTCAACGGCTGCGATCGCATCTAGGTACGCGTCGCGGTCGTTACCGGTCGGGGCGGGCGGGATACCCGAGGCCTTCTCGGCTGCCGAGTGGTCGACGCTCTTCGTCGGCGCGGGCTTCGGCACGTCCTTCTCCTTGACCGAGCAGGCAGTCAGGGCGAGCAGCGCGGCGGCGGCGAGCAGGACAGCGGCGGGTCTCACGATGGCACTCTCCGTACGTAGATCTGTGCTCTGTGAGACAGGCGAGGCGGCCGAAAGGTTGCAGCAGCTCCCGCGCACAACACTCGGGCCGTCCGGTCGTACGGCTGCGCCCCGCTGTACGACACGGCGGGGCGCAGCGTGTTGTAGGGGTGTCATACCCGCTGGTTGGCGGCTTGCGGGGGGTCCTGTCGCTGGACGGGCTTCCCAAGGGGCAGGGGCACACGTACCGGGCGATCGGTGAGCGGATGGGCGTGACCGGGGAGACGGCCGGCCAGATCGCGGCGGGGAAGCACCGGGCGTCGTCGGAGTAGTCCGATGTGCGTCGCGGTGCGTCGGGGCGAGGCTGGGCCCATGCCCGGATGGGCCGATGGGCCGGCCACGTGAGGCGCAGCCGGTCAGTGAAGGCCGCTAACAGAACCGGTCGAAGGATCGGCTGTAGCCGTCGTCGTAGCCGTTGGCGTAACCCTGCGACCATCGCTCGTTTGATGACTGGCTGCGGAAGCCGTAACCGGAGCTGAGGTCGCAGTCGTCCCGCGCGTCCGCGTATCCATTCCGGAAACCCTGGCGGTAGCCGTCCCGGTAGGAATCGGTGACAGCGTTGGGCGCGGCTACTGACTGCGTAGGTTTGGGGGCGGCCGACGCCTGCGAGGTGAGTGCCGGTGCGACTGTCAGGCTGCCGACGACCAGTGCTGAGCTGAGAACTGCGAACGCCTTGTTGGTGCGCATGGATTTCTCCTTGGATCTGCGAGTACAGGCGTGCCTTTTCAGGCTCCTACGGACATGGCCTCGCCGCGACCTCACTCCAGGTGGCCTGGGTGATGCGGTCGGTGCGAGCGATCTGGATTGATCGGAGAGGCGTGGCGGCGGGCCGGGCGTGTGGCGAGCGTTCACAATGTCGTCACGATCTGTCCGCTTCTGGGGTCGCGCATTCCGGGCAGGCCGTACGGTGTCCCCTCACACCTGTACATCCCATGGGGGGATCCATGTCGTACCCGCCGCAGCCCGGCCAGCAGCCCCAGCAGTGGCAGCAGCAGCCGGGGCAGTACCCGCCGCAACCGGGCCCGGGGTGGGGTGCGCCGATGCCGCCACCGAAGAAGTCGAAGACCGGGCTCATCGTCACCTTGTCCGTGATCGGCGGCCTGGTCGTGCTCGGGGGGTGCGGCGTCCTGGTGGCTGGCATAGCGAGCGTCGGCTCGACGACCGAGAGCAGCGCCACAGGGCACTCGCCTGCCGCGAAAGCACCTGAGAAGACCGCCCCGGCGGAGAAGCCGGTCGAGAAGGAGAAGGCGAAGCCTGCCGAGAAGGAGAAGGGCCCGGAAGGGGACGTCAAGATCACCGGGTGCACGGTGAACTCGATGACTACGTGGCCGGACGCGGACGTGGAGATCGTGAACCACTCCGGGGAGAAGGCGAACTACATCATCAGCGTGGAGTTCGTGAACGCGGAGGGCACGCGCTTCGGTGAGGGCATGGCCGCAACGAACAACTTGGCGCCCGGGCAAAAGTCGGTTCAGAAGGCGCAGGGCCTGGAAGAGGCGTCGGGCAAGGTGACGTGCAAGGTGACGGACGTATCGCGGTACCCGTCGCCGTAGCCGTCGTCCGAGCGTGTCGACGCCCCGTCACCGTGGTGGTGGCGGGGCGTCTGTGCTGCGTCGTCACGCGTCGTCGGCCGTCACGACGCCAACGCGAGTACCGGCCGCTGCTCCTCGGCGAGCCGTGCTGCTCGCTGCGCTGCGGACTGCCGGGCCACCGCGGCACGACACCCGACGCACACGGGTTCGCCGAGGCGGCGGTGGATCGCAGCCCCGGCCGCGGTCCCGCCCACCGCATGCTCCTTGTCGAGCCGTGCCACCCGTGCAGCCCGCGTACGGGCCGCCTGAGCATCCCGGCAGGGCTCGCAGGTCTCGCCGTACCGAATGTGCGCCATCAGCGTTTTGTACGTGCCGCAGGGCACTCGTACTCGGCCCTGCTCGTCAAGCCAAGTCGGGTCAGTCGGACGGAGGAGGCGACGGCGCTCGCGGGCGGTGAGGCCGCCCCAGGTGCCGCGCTGCTCCCCGGTGGTGAGGGCGTGGTCGGCGCAGGCCGGCCGGAGGGGGCAGCCCTGGCAGATGGCCTTCGCTGCGGCTTCGTATGCGGGCAGTTGGGGTCGGCGCGGGTGGCGGTTCCGTCGAGGAACGCGGGGAGTTCGATCACGGTGGGCTGCTGCTCGTCTGCACGGCCTTCGCCGTAGGTGCAGAGGTCGGGAAGGCTGATCTCGGTCGGCTTCTCGGTGAGGCTGTGGCCGGGGCACCAGATGTGCGGGCGGTCGGCCCACTCGTGGGCGTCGTGGTAGTCGTCGTGGCCGCAGTGGCGTGTTCCAGCGGCCACGGGCTCCTCGGTCACGGCGGGGGGCGGGCTGCCCGGTGGTGGTGCTGAGGATCTGCCGGGCCACCGCGAGGGCGTACTGGTCGGCTGCGTCGGCCGTGTCCAGCGCCGCCGGGCCCCCACCGCCGCCCGCGATCGTGGACAATGGCACGCGGGCACGCGGGCACGCGATGGTTGCGCGCCTTGACCTGCTTTTTCGCTTTCAACCTACTCGCGGGCGTGGACACAAATGTTCGGAGGGGGCGGTTATGCCTGAACAGCGCAACGCACTGACCGAACTTGTGCAGGCGAGCGTTGGCGCGGGCCGGCGGATGAGCACGCGCGATTTCGCGGCTGTCGCCGTGGACCCAGAGACCAATTGGAGCCCGGGCAAGAGCCTGGTCGGGAAGATCATCGCCGGGCAGGGGTACAACATCACCCCGCAGCTCGTCTCCGCGTTCGCCGTCGGCCTCGGGCTGCCGCGCGAGGTCGTCGCGGCGGCCGCGCACCTCCAGGCGATCGGATACACCGCCGAAGAGCTCGCCGACGGCGCGCCCGCGGTGCTGATCCGCACTCTCGATTCCGAGGCCGGCATCGGACCCAAGGCGCGTGCCGTTGCTGAGCGTTGGGACGCGGAGGCGTAACCCGACGCTGCATCGTGGCCGTGATGTACGCCTCGACGTGCTCGCGGTGGATCTCGTCGAGGTCGGCCGGTGCCGGTCGCCCCTCGGTCCCGTAGTCCGGCGGCCGGTAGCCGCTCTCTTTGTCGAGCAGACTCGCCGAACGGCTTTGTCGCTTGCGAGTAGATGCGAATCGTGTTGTCGGAAAGATTCCGGGGTCGCAGGGAGCGGATCCAAGAGGCGGGCATGGGGGCGATGTAGTGCCGCGCGTCTGTCATGCGGTCACCATGCTGCCCACTGTCGTGGGCAGTCAAGGCGCTTGACGCGTAAGCGATGTGCTTCGCGCCAAAAAGAAGCCTCACCGGCGTTTTCGCAGGTGAGGCTATGTTTGCGCCCCCGGCAGGACTCGAACCTGCGGCCAAGCGCTTAGAAGGCGCCTGCTCTATCCACTGAGCTACGGGGGCCGGGTGGTGGCCTCGGCGGCCTGGAGCCCTGGGGCCGGGCCGGTCGGTGACCTGCCGGGACAAGGATAGGGCTCCGATCGCCTCGTCCTGGTTGCTTCACCTGCGTGGCACGATGTGGAGGTTCGGTGAAGCGAACCGATAATCGCAGGTGGGTGGGATTCGTGCACCGCTTTTGACGCCTCACGCCCCGGGTGTTGTGCACTCGTTATGCCTGCGCCCCACTCATCCCCTCTGTCCCGACTTCGCCCCTGGGGGAGAACCGGCGCGCAGAGGTGGCTATACGCTTCAAAAAGGCGCCAAAATTGGGCATTCTTCGCATGTGGTGACCTTGGACGTACGGCCTCAGCTCATCGACGCACTCTCCGCCCTGCGCGACCGTGTCGCCGCCGTGCGTCTTCCACTCCCGCTGCCGGGGGCCGCGCGCGCCCGGCAGACCCGGAGCGAGCTGCTCGCCCAGCTCGACGACTATCTGCTTCCCCGGCTCAGGGATCCCGAAGCGCCGCTGCTCGCGGTCATCGGCGGGTCGACCGGGGCGGGGAAGTCGACGCTGGTCAATTCGCTGGTGGGGCGGCCGGTCAGCGAGGCCGGGGTGCTGCGGCCGACCACCCGGACGCCCGTGCTCGTCTGCCATCCGGACGATCACCACTGGTTCGCGGGGGCACGCGTACTGCCGCGGCTGACCCGGGTCTGGCTGCCGCCGGAGGAGTCCGGGGGGCCTGGCCGGTGCGACGACCTCGACGGACTCGACGGCGGCGAGGAGGAGGACGGGACCTCGTTGCGGGTCGAGACCTCGCCGGGGCTGCCGCGCGGGCTCGCGCTGCTCGACGCACCCGACATCGACTCGCTCGTGGTGCGGAACCGGAGGCTGGCCGCCGAGCTGATCTGCGCCGCGGACGTGTGGGTGATGGTGACCACGGCCTCCCGGTACGCCGACGCGGTGCCCTGGCATCTGCTGCGTACCGCCAAGCAGTACGACGCCTCGCTCGTCACCGTCCTCGACCGGGTGCCGCACCAGGTGATCGCCGAGGTGTCGCGGCAGTACGGTGCGCTGCTCACCCGGGCGGGGCTCGGCGAGGTGCCGCGCTTCACCATTCCCGAGCTGCCCGAATCGGCCGGTGGCGGCAGCGGACTGCTGCCCGCGACCGCCGTCGCCCCGCTGCGGGCCTGGCTCAGCCACCGCGCCCAGGACCCGGCGGCCCGCCAGCAGGCGGTCGGGCGTACGGCGGCCGGGGTCATCGACTCGCTGGACGTACGGATGCCCGAGCTGGCCGGGGCGGTCGCGGCGCAGTACGCGGCGGCCGTGCGGCTGACCGGCGTGGTCGAGGACGCGTACCGGGCGGAGGGCGCCCGGGTCCGGCGCAGGCTGCGCGGCGGCGGCGTGCTCGCCGGGGACGCCCGGACCAGGTGGCGCGGCTACCCGCGGTACAGCACCTCGGAGGAACTCCTCGACGCGCTGGTGGAGAGCCTCGCCGCGCTTCTGCAGTGCGCCGTGGCCGCCGCCGACGAGCAGATCCGTACGACCTGGCAGCGCGAACCCGCGGCCGGCGAGTTCGGCTTCGAGGACGTCGGGCGGGAGGCCGGGGGGTGGGGGCCCGCCGAGGACATCCGGGGCCGGATCGCCATGGCCGTACGGCGGTGGTGGCGGGTTCTGGAGGAGCTGGCCGAGGAGGAGGTGCGCAGCCTGGAACGCAATGCCGCGCCCGACGCCGAGACCGTGGCCGCGCTGCTGGCCGCCGAGCTGCTCGGCGGCCGCCGCACCCGTGGCGCCGGGGAGCAGCTCGCCGAACGGATCGGCGCCCAGGGTGCGCTGCGGCTGCGCGACAAGGGCGGGGTGCTGCTCACCGAATGCCTGGACCGGGTGCTGAACGGCGAGCGCGACCGGCGGCTCGCACCGCTCGACGCGCTCGACGTGGCCCCTGAGCCGCAGGCCGAACTGATCGCCGCGCTGTCCGTACTGCAGAAGGAGAGGTGGCAGCGATGACTGCCGTCACTGATGAGGGGACCGGCCCGGCCGGGAGCCCCGCTCCCCACGAGGACCGGGAGACCGACGGGCCGGTCCTGGCGCCGGAGGCCGGCCGGGTGCCGGAGCCGGGCCGGGTGCCGGAGCCGGGCCGGGACTGGAATGACGGGCTCATCGCCCGGCGGGCGGTGGTCAAGGCCGCGGACCCCGAACCCGGGCCCGCCCGGGACGACGACGTAAGGCCGCCCCAGGTCGAGGCCTACGTGCCTTCCGGCGGTCCGCTCCGGCCCCGGCTCGACGCGCTGCGTGAACTCGTCGGACTGTCCCGGGCCCGGCTCGACGGGGACACCCTCGCCGAAGCGGGACGGGTGCTCGACGAGGCGGCGGCCCGGCAGCGGCTCTCCTCCCGGCACACCGTCGTCGCCATCGCCGGGGCCACCGGCAGCGGCAAGTCGATGCTGTTCAACACCCTCGCGGGCGCCCAGATCTCCGAGACCGGGCTGCGCAGGCCGACCACCGCCGCCCCCATCGCCTGCTCCTGGACCGACGGGGCCGCCGGACTGCTCGACCGGCTCGCCATTCCGGGACGGCTCAGGCGCAGGCCGCAGCAGGGCGGCGCGGACACCGACGAGGCGCTTCAGGGGCTCGTGCTCGTCGATCTGCCCGACCACGACTCGGCGGCGACCGAACACCGGGATCAGGTCGACCGGGTACTGGCGCTGGTCGACGCCGTGATCTGGGTCGTCGACCCGGAGAAGTACGCGGACGCGGCCCTGCACGAACGCTATCTGCGACCGCTCGCCGGGCACGCCGAGATCACCTTCGTCGTCCTCAACCAGATCGACCGGCTGCCCGGCGACGCCGCCGACCTGGTCCTCGACGATCTGCGCCGGCTGCTCGACGAGGACGGCATGGCACTGGGCGAACACGGCGAACCCGGCGCCACGGTGATGTCCCTGTCCGCGCTCACCGGCGAGGGCGTCGGCGAACTGCGCGAGGTGCTCGGCCGGTTCGTCCAGGAGCGCACCGCTGCGGCGAGCAGGCTCTCCGCGGACGTGGACGCCGCCGCGGCCAGGCTCCGCCCGGTGTACGTGGCCGAGGGGCGGCCCGGTCTCGGCGAACAGACCCGCGAGGAGTTCGCCGACCGGCTGGCGGAAGCCGTCGGGGCGGCCGCGGCGGGCCAGGCGGCCGAGCGGGAGTGGCGCAGGAACGCCGGACGGGCGTGCGGCACACCGTGGTTGAGGCTCTGGCGCTGGTACGAGTCCACCCGGCAGTCCGGAAGGCCGGAGTGCCCGGCGCAGCCCGACCCGCCCGAGGAACAGCTCACCGCCCGGCAGTGCGTCGAGCAGGCGGTACGGACGGTGGCGGACGAGGCCGCCGACGGGCTGCCCGCCCCCTGGGCACAGGCGGTCCGCGAGGCGGCGGTGCACGGCGCGGACGGGCTGCCGGAGGCGCTCGACGCGCTGGTGGAGAAGGCCGGCGCGGAGCACACCCCGGGCGGCCCGGCGGTGGTGGCGACGGGCGTGGCCGGGGCCTCGGGCGTGGCGCACAGCGGCCGGGTGGGCGGGAAGCCGCCGCGGCCGAAGTGGTGGCCCGCGGCGGTGCTGGCGCAGGCCGCGATGACGTTGCTGCAGATCTTCGGCGGGCTCTGGCTGGTCGGGCAGATCGTCGGCGTGCTCGAACCCGGCTTCGTCACGCCCGCCCTGGTGATGCTGACCGGGGTCTTCGGCGGGCCGCTCGTGGAGTGGTCGTGCGCGGCCGCGGCGCGCGGGCCGGCCCGCCGGTACGGGCAGGAGACCGAGCGGCAGTTGCGCGAGGCGGCGGCGGCCTGCGGGCGGGCACGGGTGCTCGACCCGGTGGCCGCGGAGCTCGTGCGGTACCGCGAGGTGCGCGAGAGGTACGCGGCGGTGACGGAGATTTCCACAACCGGCGGGTAATCCACAGGCGTCGGCAGGATTTCCGCCTCCCCTTCAACCTGGGACCAGTGACCGCGTGGACGCGGGCGCTGTTCCGAAGGCCGAAGGGGAGGCGGAGTCATGAACGACACCTTGGTGACATTGGTGGGCAACGCGGCTACGGGGGTGGAGTTCCGGGAGACCGCGACCGGCCCAATGGCGCGATTCCGGTTCGCGGTGACGCCGCGCCGCTGGGACCGCGAGAAACAGCTCTGGACGGACGGGCACACCAGCTTCTACACCGTGTGGGCCTGGCGGACTCTGGCATTGAATCTGTCCGGTTCCGTTTCGGTCGGGGAACCACTGGTCGTGCACGGCCGGCTGAAGGTGCGCGAGGAGGAACGGGAGGGACAGCGGCGGACGTTCGTGGACATCGAGGCGGTCGCGGTGGGCCACGATCTGACACGGGGGACGGCCGCGTTCCGGCGGGTGATGAGGGGTGAGCCCGCGCTGACGGCGCGGGTGGGGAGCGCGGAGCGGGCGGGCGTGCCGGCGCAGCCGGAGGAGGTCGCCGGGCCGGGCGGGCCTGACGCGTCCGGGGGGCCGGAAGGTTCCCGGAGCAGGCGGTCGACGAACCGTCAGAAGGCCGCACAGGAACTGGCTCCGGTGCCTTGACGGGCCCGAAGAGGGCCGGGAGCAGGTCGAATGCGGGCCGGGAAACGGGCCAGGAACGGCCGGGGAGGCGAACGCGAGTGATACCGGTGATAACGATTCCGATTCGGAATGGTTGTACGACGGTACGACGGGGGACTGTTCATCGCTTCGTCCTTAGGATTCCCCAGTACTCACGGGGCACTTGAGTCGACTGGCGGGGCAATCCCCACACGCGCATCAGGCGCGGAGGGTCCCGCCCGGAGGGGAATTCTGTGTTTTCTGCTTCTTCAGCGACCGCTTCGTCGTCCTTGGGGACGACGGCCAATTCTCCACGGCGGCGCGGCATAGCCCGGCTGGCCGCGTCGGTGGTGGCATCCGGTCTGGTCATGGCAGGCGCCCTCGTCGGCGCGGGCGGCGCGGTCGCCGACGAGGCGCCGCAGCATCAGGGCGGCGCGGCCGCGGTGCTGGACGGGTTGAAGACCTTCGACCGCGCCGTGCTGCACACGGACGGCAAGAGGGACCAGCAGCTGCCCGCCGGTCTCTTCGAGATGACCGTCGACGGCGGCGGCAAGCTCAAGACGTACTGCATCGACATCCACAACCCCACCCAGGACCAGGCGAAGTACCTGGAGACCCCCTGGAACCAGACCTCGCTCGGCAGCAACAAGAACGCCGGCAAGATCCGCTGGGTCCTGGAGCACTCCTACCCGCAGGTCGACGACCTCGCGGCGCTCGCCAAGGAGGCCGGCACCGGCCCGCTCACCGAGAAGACCGCGGCGGCGGGCACCCAGGTCGCCATCTGGCGCTACTCGGACGACGTGAACGTCGAGGCCACCGACGGCCAGGCAGAGAAGCTGGCCGACTGGCTGGAGCGCAGCGCCGTCGACCAGGCCGAGCCCAAGCCGTCCCTGGCTCTGGACCCGGCAGCGGTCTCCGGCAAGTCCGGTGAGCGGCTCGGCCCGGTCACCGTCCGCACCAACGCCGGCCAGGTCTCCGTGACCCCGCCCGCCGACGCCGCCAGCGGCGTCAAGGTCACCGACAAGGCCGGCAAGCCCGTCACCGCCGCGGCCAACGGCGCCGAGCTCTACTTCGACGTGCCCGAGGGCACCGCCGACGGCTCCGCCTCGCTGACGGTCCAGGCCACCACCTCGGTGCCGGTCGGCCGCGCGTTCGCCGGTGTCACCAAGAGCCAGACCATGATCCTGGCCGGCTCCAGCGAGTCCACGGTCTCCGCGACCGCCACCGGTACCTGGGCCAAGAAGGGCGCGATCCCGGCCGTCTCGGCGAAGAAGAACTGCGCCAAGGGCGGAGTGGACGTCACCGCCGCCAACACGGGCGACGAGGCATTCACCTTCGAGCTGGCCGGTGTGAAGCACACCATCGAGGCGGGCAAGTCCGAGACCGTCACGGTCCCGGTCGCCGAGGACCAGGCGTACGACTTCACGATCACCGGACCCGGCGGCTTCTCCAAGACGTTCAAGGGCGTCCTGGACTGCAAGACCAGCGGCAGCGCCACCGGCGGCACCGACACCCAGACCGGCGGCGACAAGCCCGCTCCGGCCACCTCCGGCGGCAGCACCTCCGGCGGCTCGGGTGACCTCGCCGAGACCGGTGGCTCCAGCGCCACCCCGGTCATCGCGGGCGTCGCGATCGCCCTCGTCGTCGTCGGCGGCGGCGCGGTCTTCCTCCTCCGCAAGCGCAAGGCCCAGCCTTCCGCACAGTAATTCCGCACCGTCGCCCCGCACCCTGGATCGCGGAGTGACGAATACGGGGCGGACTGTCACGTTCGCTGATGACGGCCCCGGTACGCCGACGCGTACCGGGGCCGTCCGTGCTCACGGGCCGCCGCGTAACGCTGGCCCTTGTCCGGCACCGGGATGATGCCGGCGGCGGCGAGCGCGGGCTTCCACCGCTCGTCGTTGAAGCCGTTGCTCCACAGGGCGGTGCCGACGCTGCTTGTAAAGGCAAGCCGATGTGTGACCTTGGGCCCGGTGGGCGTCACCCAGGGCAAGGTCACGTCGACCGGCGGGAAGCGCTTCAGATGCTCGGTCAGGGCCACTGACACTTCGGGGTCCAGCGGAACGCCCCGGAGCTTGCCTCGCTTCGGCGGTGCGAAGACGAGAGAGCCGCGGACCTTCTTCACCTGCTGCCGGACATAGAGCCAGCCGAGGTCTCCGATGTTGTCGACCGCGAGACCGAAGATCTCGCCCTGGCGGAGGCCGCAGCCGCCGCCGACGTCGGTCATTGCCTGGTAGCGCTCGGGGAGGCCGGCCCGCACGGCGAAGACTTGCGAGGCCGACCACGGACGGACGCGAGAGGGCGCGGGGCGAGGCGCCTTGACCGGATCGGGCTCGGCAGGGATTTGAGGCCAGCAGACGGTCATCCACGGCCGCGGTGAGCACGGAGGAGACCGCATTGAAGATCAGACGCCGGTAGGAGGCTGACGTCACGGCACTTTCGAGCTGACGATTCCAGTCGCGGATGTGCTCCGGCTGGAACGAGCCGATCGGGCGCGTTCCGAGGTAAGGCAGGGCATGAAGGCGTAGCCGCCCTTCCACCGCGGCCCGGCTCGTGAGGTCGGTGGTCAGTGCCGCGATCCAGCGCTCGGTGTACTCACGGAAGGTGGTCCGTGCCGCTCGCGGGTCGATGTACTGGCCGCGAGCCATGTCGGCTTCGATGTTGGTCAGCCAGACGTCGGCCAGGCGCCTCTGCTTGCCCGGGAAGCTCTTGGACTTCTCGGTGCCGTCCGGGCCGATGTAGCGGGCGCGGTAGCGGAGACCCATGCCGTATCGGTCGCTCTTCACCTTGCGGGTCTTGCCGTCCGCGCCGATCTCGACCTTGTACCAGCGGTCTTGGATATGTCCGGCCATCAGGCGGCAGCCCCCTCCTGGAGGCACTCGACCCAGGCGCGGACGTCATCCGGGTCGTACCGCAGGTGCCGGCCAACACGGAATCCGCGAGGACCAACCCGCTTGCGACGCCATTGGTAGCCCGTTTCGACGCTGGGGAGGTCGAACATCTCCACCAGGTCGTCAGGCGTCAGGTAGCGGGCCGGGAGCCGCGTTGCCATGGTCACCACTCCCTCTCGTCAGAGGCTGACCGAAGTTCCTCGCGTGCGGTTTCTCGGTTGAGCCGGAGGTCGCGGGCGATGGTGGCGGCGAGGGCGGACTCACCCGGGGTGTGGCCGTGGCCGGCGTACTGCCAGTCGGCGAGGACGAGGACGGTGTCCGGTTCGTGCTCCTCCAGGCCGAGGGCGTCACGTTCCTGTACGGCGCGGAAAACGGCGCGGGCCTGGCGGAGTACGCCGAGGGTGGTCGAGTACCGACGCGACTTGGAGGAGAAGTGGCCGCACGAGACCCCGGAGGCGGGCGTCGTGCGCGAGGTCCTGGAGGAGACGGGTATCCACGTCGAGGTGGACGAACTCACCGGGGTCTACAAGAACACGACCCGGGGCATCGTCGCCTTGGTCTTCCGGTGCAAGCCTTCTGGAGGCACTGAGCGCACGTCCGCGGAATCCGTGGCAGTCGAATGGCTCACCCAGGAGCAGATCAGCGAGCGCATGTCCGAGGTCTACGCGATCCGCCTGCTGGATGCCCTGGACGGGGCCGGCCCTCACGTGCGGAGCCACGACGGCAAGCACCTGATCCCAGCGCGGTAGAACTTTCCCTACTCCATCAAGCCCCGGCTGCGCTCCGCTCCGCCGGGCGCGCTTCCCGGCTCCGCTGCGGGCGACGCTCCTGCCTCCGGCCCGCTCCGCCCGCGCTGCGCCGACGCGCGCCCACTGGTGGATAGGGCCGGTGGCCATGAGTCGATCACCGCATAGAGCGGCCCACGGCCAAGACGATGGTTGCGGACGCTGCCCCCTCCGGAACAACGAAGAGACCACCCATCCGGCCGGGGTGGTCTCTTCGTTCCAGGGCCTGTCCGACGGGTCGCGTCACCGCCCCCGCACCTGACAGCACTGTCACCCGAATGGCTCAACATGACGTGCCACCCACATGGGTGGAAGTCAAGCTGATTAGTGCCCCAACCGAGGCAATCCGTGAAAGGCGAACCAAATGCGCATTCGACGAATCCTTGCCGCCGTCATCGCCACGGCAGCCCTCGCCGGACTCAGCCTCACAGGCGCCGCCACCGCCACCGCCGCCACCGCACAGGGTGCCCCATCCGTCGTCACCCCATCTGAGTGCAGGCAGGGCGGCGGAATGCCCGATCTGGCGGACAACCTCTGCAAGGGCGGTACGCACGACGGAGAGCAGGTCGACTAAACCCCACAAGGCGCCCCGCAGCCACGCGCCCCGCAGCCACGCGCCCCGCAGCCACGCGCCCCGCAGCCACGCGCCGCGGGGCGCTCCCGCGCGAGCGTAGCCGGGAGAGTCTCAGAGACTGTGCCGACCCGTCGGGCACGCTAGGTCCGAGTCGGCCCGGAAGCACGCGGCGGGCGGGAGCTCCCGAACGCCGTCGCGCGCGAGCGCAGCGAGCTACCAAGGTTTGCGCGGCCGTAGGCCGCACCTTCTGTTACTGAGGCAAGAAGCCGGGGGTTCCTTGCCCAAGCTCGCCGGAGGCGAGCGAGGTAGTCCGCCTCCGGCGGGGGATCGGCCGGCACCGGGATGGAGGGGCGCCGTTTCCGTCTGCGGGTCCGTGGTGGCGTGCGCGGGGAGCTCCCATCCCGTCCGCCATCGACCCAGGCAGAGCCGAGCAGACGCGGCCCATGGCATCCAGGTCGTTCGTACAGTGGCGCGCTCCACCTGGACGCCATGAACCACGCCCGCTCCACGGTGTGTGGGTCGACGGCGGACGGGATGGGAGCAGGGGAGAGTGGTAGGTAAGGCAAGAGTCAGGGTGCACGTCGCGATTCGCCGCTAATCCGCCTTCGATGGACGCAGGGGTGGCAGCAGTACTGGGAGCGTTGGCGGGGGCGGCACTCGCTACGGGGTGGGCCGCGCGGGAACAAGCGAAGACTACGGCGAGAGGCGAGCACCGGCGACAACGCCGTGACTCGCGGCAAGTGGTTTACGAGGAGTTCATAACCACAGCATCAGCTAGATGACTTCATCGAGAAGGCGCGCACTTCACTCGACGATGACGGTACTGATTAGAAGAGCGACCCGGGGTGCGACAAGGGTCGGCTGCCTCACCACCACACAGGCGTGCCACTCCTGTGCCAGAACGGGCGGGGACTCACGGGGACTCGGCGGCAACAACAGTGCAGACTCGGGGCCTTGCTCCAAGCCACGTCTTCGCAGCTCACACCAGCAACCGCCCAACCTCGCTCCTAAAGCGGGTGCCAGAGCAAGTGACGGCTGCCGGAGCGGGCTGCGATCGAACCCCTAAAGCGGGTGTCGGCCTACCCGGCTCGCCTGTAAGAGCATGGCCCCTTCAACGGACTGTGGGTCATGTGCGGGGGGACACTCGTGGCGAGTGTGTAGCTCAGAGAGTCAGGTGTTCCCGTATGCGGGCGCTCTTGAAAGCCGTCACGGCAGGGCTACCCGGACCGAGCTTCCACGCTCAACCTGAACCGCTGCCGGCTGAAGCTCCTACCGGTCTGCTTCGGTGGCGACCCTGAACGTGCTCCCATGCCTCTCGTATACGCCTACCCCGTTCAAGTCCGACATGGAAGCCTGCCTGGGTCTGGAGTTACCTGGCCTCTTCGTAGGGGGTATGGAATGGCATCTCAGTCCAGGTGTGGCGCTCGCACCAAAGCTGGTGCAGCGTGCCGGAACCTCGCAGTGGTCGGCACCTCTCGTTGCGCGAAGCACCAGGGCTCCTGGTCTGCCTACGGCGTTGCGCAGCGTAAGGAGAGGGAAGCCAAGGCGAAGAAGAGCGAGATCCGCAGGAAGCGGTAGGCACGGGAGAACGTGCTTGGCCCGGCCCGTCGGCGCGGTCTCATCCGTAGTCTCGTTCGCCGTCACACGTGGTCGTTCAGTTCCCCGGCGAGCCCAGCTGTGACCTGGCGAGTGGACGTGTGCGAACCAGGATGAACACGGCCATGCAGAGTCGGAAAGCGTGCACCCGCGATCGCCTAGCGGTGAGCGAGGGAGTGGATCCAACAGAGAAGCCCCAGTACCGGTCTGGGGCTTCTCTGTCGTTGGATATGCGTTACCGCTAGCCGAAGGCTGCCGCCAGCAGCCGAGGGCCCTCGTCGCCACCTTCGCGAGCGGAGAGAATCCGGTATCGGTAGGCGGTGGCCGCGGCTTGTTGCCACACGGATCACGTTGTGTAGGGCTCCAGTCAGGTCCGTCGCCAGGTTTCGTAGCTCTTTCAGCTCGGCCTCCTCGTCGCCGAGTACTTCTGACGCATGCTCCAAGAGCTCAGCCGCCATGCCGAGTTGTACCGCTTCGGTGCTGTCGGCCAGGCGGGACAGGTGGCCGCCGTTGTCGTCGGTGCTCAGGAAGCACGGTTTGCCCTCGGGGCCGGACCACGGGAGGAGTCGCATTTCGTTGTGGGTCGTCATCATTCCGGCTCCCCTTCTTCGGTCATCGTGTGGTGGGTGAAGAGCGCGTCGGCGCGGTCGCCGGGAAGAACCAGGAGCGCTGCCTCCACGGGCAGCGTGCGCTGACCCGCTCCCGAACCTCGGCCAGCGGGGGACGGAGCTCGGTCAGCCTGACCAATGCCGCCTCGCAGCAGAGTGATTCGCTCGAACCGTCGGCCGGCGCCAAGTCGCGGGGGACATAGATACGAGCCAGGCTGTGCGGTGACTTCCCCTCGTGGCTGAGGCAGAGGAATTCGGTCAGCGGGCTGCTTGCCGACACCCTCAGCAGAGCGGTCAGATGCCCTCTCGCTGGCGTATGAGTGGTGCGGACGGTCATACGTAGAGCCGGATCGGGCGCGGTCTGAGCGAGGGGAGTGCGGCCACCGCCGACGTACGTGATTCTGCGGAGGGGGTGGCGGACGAAGTTCCCCTTGCCGTGAATCTTCTCGACGAGCCCTTCGCCTTGGAGCACTGCGAGGGCGCTACGCAGCGTCGGCGTGCTGACCGCGTAGCGGGAGGCGAGCTGTGCCTCCGAAGGGAGACGTTCGCCAGTCTTGATGCGGCCGGTTGAGATCTGTGTCCGGAGGTCGTCGGCGATGACATCACGGCGAGGAGCCACGGATGGAATCACCTCCTTCTCAGCATTCGCAGGGCGATGAGGCGGGTCCGGGAGTGCATGGTCAGCAACTCTCCCGACTCGAAACGAAGCCGCTTTGCCGCACCTGCAAGCTGGAGGAGGTCGGCCACGCGACACGGCTGACCTCCGATCTGGGTCACATCGCCTCGCTGCACGCTGGTCGCGGTGATTTCGACGGTGGCGGCAAGCGCACCACTAGGCGTCCATCTGCTCACTGGGGCACCTCTCCTGAAGCGGAAGGGCGGCAGGGGCAGTTGCACGCTTCGTAGACCACGGGGACGCCGATCGGTGCCACGGTGGGGGAGGAATGCGCGCACTCACCGTGCGTACCAATCAGGCACGAGCTCGATCTGTAGGGAGTGGCTTCCGCCTTCGTCACGCCTGGTCGCTGATGAGAAGGCATCAGGTCGCCTCCGGCGGTGCGAACCAGGTTTGCGCGAAGGGAGTGTGAGCTACGGCCGTTGAGAGCCTCATCGCACCTTCGCCGCTTGCCAGCACGTACGGGCGGACGAGCGCGATCTCGTCGTCTGCGAGAACACCCATGCCGTCTCGAAACCGCCCCATGTGCGGTGCAGGGGAGTTGGCGAGTCCGAGGTGAACGGCCGTCGAGTGGGCGGGTGTTAAGGGGCGGTGGTGCCGGCCCCTCGGGAAGTACCGCTCACTGGTGCGTGAGACGGCACCGCGGATACGGTTGAACATGCTGATCAGCTCCTATCGCTGATGGCCAGGTCCCCGGACATCGCCCGTCGCGGGGACCGCTTTGTGTACGGCTGCCCATAAGACGCGGCCGTCCACGTTGCTCGCGAAGAGGCCGAATCGATCGGCCTTCGCCACTGCATCCAGGACCTCCCGCCATGAGTCGGCGGGGAAGTCGTCCGGAACCTCCGCTTCGATCGATGTGCGGCAGCTGCGCTGCATCGCGCGCGTGGTCAGCCCGGCGGCGGACAACCGGGCGGCGATGCCCTCGACGCTCAGTTCGGAAGCGGGCACAGGTATCTCCGTCGCCAAGTGATCGCAGTACGTGAGGCTAGTTAACTAGATTAGAGCTAGTGGACTAGATTTTCCATATGCCTGAGCAGCCGCCTTATCTCCGCATCGCGGACGTTATTCGACAACGGATCGCGGAGCACGAGTGGACGCCGGGGGACCGGCTGCCCTCACGTGCTCAGATCGGCCAGGAGTGCGGCGTCGGCGAGAACGTGGTCCGCCGGGCGCAGGAGCTGCTGATCTCCCAGGGTGTTCTGGAAGGCCGCGCGGGTTCCGGTACGTATGTCGCCGAACCTCGTCGGCGTGTCCGGGTGGTCCGTTCATCGGCACGCGAACAGCGTGACGATTCCCCGTTCCGTGCGGACATGCAGGCTGTGGGCAGGCGCGGGGACCGGGAGAGCCGGACCGAGGCCAAGGTTCCGGCACCGGCGGAGATCGCGGCGCGGCTCGGTGTCGCCGAAGGCGACCTGTGCGTCCGTACCGTGTACGAGTTCCTGGCCGACGGTAAGCCGGTGCAGTTGTCGACGAGCTGGGAGCCGTACGACCTCACCGCCGGCACACTCGTCGTTCTCCCCGAGGGCGGGCCGCACGCCGGGGCGGGCGTTGTGAACCGCATGGCTGCGATCGGCATCACGGTCAGCCACGCTGTCGAGCAGCCGGAGCCGCGGCAGGCGACTGCCGAGGAGGCTTCGCTTCTCGGCATCCAGAAGGCGGCTCTCGTCACCCATATCAGGCGGACGTACTACAGCGACCAAGGCCGACCCGTGGAGACCGCGGATATCGTCGTGCCCGCCGCCTTGTGCGAGATCGTTTACGAGATTCCCACCGGGCGATAGCCCGAAGGTGAAGGTCGGGCTCGATGAGCGGGCGACGTCCGCCGAGTGATCGTTCCTGGGCCGTCCCTGGGCCGTGCGAGGGTGCTCGGCAGTGATCGGCGGCGACAACCAGTGACAGATCAGCTACGAGCGGGGACAGTGAAGGGGCAGGTCACGGGTCCCTGATGAGACTGGTTTCCATCCTGGGATGGACGTCAGGCAAGATGGGGTGTATCTGCCCACACATCGATTGCCGGACGGTTTCTCTTGGCTGAGTACATCTACACCATGCGCAAGACGCGCAAGGCGCACGGCGACAAGGTGATCCTTGATGACGTCAACCTGAACTTCCTGCCTGGGGCGAAGATCGGTGTGGTGGGTCCCAACGGCGCCGGTAAGTCCACGGTGCTGAAGATCATGGCGGGCCTGGAGCACCCGTCCAACGGCGACGCGTTCCTGTCGCCCGGTTTCAGTGTCGGCATCCTCATGCAGGAGCCGCACCTCGACGAGTCGAAGACGGTCCTGGAGAACGTCCAGGACGGCGCCGCCGAGATCATGGGCAAGCTCAAGCGCTTCAACGAGGTCGCCGAGCTCATGGCGACCGACTACTCCGACGCGCTGATGGAGGAGATGGGCAAGCTCCAGGAGGACCTGGACCACGCCAACGCGTGGGACCTGGACGCGCAGCTGGAGCAGGCCATGGACGCGCTGGGCTGCCCGCCCGGCGACTGGCCGGTCGTCAACCTCTCCGGTGGCGAGAAGCGCCGCGTCGCGCTCTGCAAGCTGCTGATCGAGGCCCCCGACCTGCTGCTCCTCGACGAGCCCACCAACCACCTCGACGCCGAGTCGGTCAACTGGCTGGAGCAGCACCTCTCGAAGTACTCCGGCGCCGTCGTCGCCGTCACGCACGACAGGTACTTCCTGAACAACGTCGCCGAGTGGATCCTCGAGCTCGACCGCGGCCGCGCCCTTCCGTACGAGGGCAACTACTCCACGTACCTCGACAAGAAGGCCACCCGCCTCAAGGTCGAGGGCCGCAAGGACGAGAAGCGCGCCAAGCGGCTCAAGGAAGAGCTGGAGTGGGTCCGCTCCAACGCCAAGGGCCGGCAGACCAAGTCCAAGGCCCGTCTCGCCCGTTACGAGGAGATGGCGGCCGAGGCGGACAAGATGCGGAAGCTGGACTTCGAGGAGATCCAGATCCCGCCGGGCCCGCGCCTCGGTTCCATCGTCGTCGAGGTCGAGAACCTCTCGAAGGCCTTCGGCGACAAGGTCCTCATCGACGACCTCTCGTTCACACTGCCGCGCAACGGCATCGTCGGCATCATCGGTCCGAACGGCGCGGGCAAGACCACGCTGTTCAAGATGATCCAGGGCCTGGAGTCCCCCGACAGCGGCTCGGTCAAGATCGGTGACACGGTCAAGATCTCCTACGTCGACCAGTCCCGCGCCAACATCGACCCGAAGAAGACCCTCTGGGCCGTCGTCTCGGACGAGCTGGACTACATCAACGTCGGCCAGGTCGAGATGCCCTCGCGGGCGTACGTCTCCGCGTTCGGCTTCAAGGGCCCGGACCAGCAGAAGCCGGCCGGCGTCCTCTCCGGTGGTGAGCGCAACCGCCTCAACCTGGCGCTGACGCTCAAGGAGGGCGGCAACCTGCTGCTCCTCGACGAGCCCACCAACGACCTCGACGTCGAGACCCTGTCCTCGCTGGAGAACGCCCTCCTGGAGTTCCCGGGCGCCGCGGTGGTCATCTCCCACGACCGCTGGTTCCTGGACCGAGTCGCCACGCACATCCTGGCGTACGAGGGCGACTCCAAGTGGTACTGGTTCGAAGGTAACTTCGAGTCGTACGAGAAGAACAAGGTCGAGCGCCTCGGCGCGGACGCGGCCCGCCCGCACCGTGCCACGTACAAGAAGCTCACGCGAGGCTGATCGTCTTGGCTCGTCACATTTACAACTGCCCGCTGCGCTGGTCGGACATGGACGCCTTCGGCCATGTGAACAACGTGGTCTTCCTCCGCTACCTGGAGGAGGCGCGGATCGACTTCATGTTCCGGCTGGCGCCGGGGGACGGCTCGCCGTCCTTCGCGGGCGGCTCCGTCGTGGCCCGGCACGAGATCGACTACGTACGGCCGCTGGTCCACCGGCACGAGCCGGTGACCGTCGAGTCGTGGGTCACGAAGATCGGTGCCGCGTCGCTGACGATCGCGTACGAGATCAAGGACCCGGACCAGGTGTACGTCCGGGCCTCGACCGTCGTCGTGCCGTACGACCTGGCCGAGGAGCGGCCCCGGCGGATCTCCGCCGAGGAGAAGCTCTTCCTCCAGCAGTACCTGGCCGAGGAGCCCGCCGCAGCATGACGGTGCCCGTACGGTTGCTGGAGTTCGCCGACACGAGGGAGGCCGCGGATCTCGCGGCCTTCCTCGGCCGGCTGCTCCACTACGACCGGGCCGCCGCGGTGCGGATGCAGGCGGGCGGCGGTGCGCTGGCCGTGTTCGGCAGGCCGCCGTCGTTCGAGGTCCTGGCGATCCGGGCGGCGCGGCTGGCCGGACCGGACGACGGCTTCGACGTCACCGTGTCCGCCGGTGAACTCCTCGAATCCCTCGACGTCGAGGGCGCGGCAGCCGGTTCGGGCGTCATGCCCGCACCGGTCACCGGACCGCCGTGGACGGGGGTCCTCCCGCCCCGCGGCGGCTGGCGCGCACTGTCCGGACTGCCCGACCCGGTCTCCCTGCGGGCGGCGGTCACCGCGGCGGTGGCGGAGTTCCGCTCCCGCGACGAGGCGCTGCCCGAGGAGCGTCGTACCCGGGCGGAGCGGGACCTGATCGGCCGCGAGATCTGGTCGCGCACGGTCGCCGGTACCGGGCTTCCGCTGCGGGCTGTCCACGCCGCCCAGTCGCTGGGATTCCTCCGCCCCGCGCCGGACTTTCCCGTCGCCCTGCTCGCGGCCGGGTCCTGGCTCCGGCTGCGCACCCCGTACGGCTCGGTGGCCCTGCGCGGACCGGGCAGCGGGCTCGGCACGCTCGCCGTGTCGGTGGGCACGGGCTGAGCGACCGGCCCACCTATCCGGTCAGGGCCCGGTCCACCAGACGTCGCGCGGCCGCGTCCTGGGCGTCCTGGGCCGGGTCGCCCATCCGCAGGGTGAACGTGGCGCTGGTCGCGGCCCGCGAGCCGTCCGGCGTCACCCCGCTCTCGGAGACGATCCCCAGATGGGTTCCGCCGTGGAACCAGATCCCGCCGTCGCTCCCGGCCACCGGGCGCCAGGCGATGCCCAGCCCGTAACGGACTCCCGGCGCCGCGATCCAGTCCTCGGCCACGACCGTCTCCTTCATCGCGGCCAGCTGGGCCGGGCGCAGCAGCCGGCCGCTCATCAGGGCACGCAGGAAGACCCCGTGGTCGTGGGTGGTGCTGATGACGGAACCGTCCGCCCCGCCGCCGGAGGCCAGCGTCGTGTCGGTCGGCCGGGCGCAGCCGGGGAACCAGGTGTGCGCGGTGGCCGTCGGCTCGGGCAGGTACGGCGAGGTTCCCGGCGTGAGGGTGTGGCGCAGACCCAGCGGGCCGATGATCCGGTCGTGGATCTCCTGCGCCCAGGAGTTGCCGGTCACCCGCTCGATGATCAGGCCCGCCACCACGTAGTTGGTGTTGGAGTAGCCCCAGCGCCGTTCCGGGACGGGCCGTCCGGCGTCCGGCACCCACAGGGGCGGCCGGCTCAGGGCCGCCTTCAGCTGGTCCTCGGGGGCCGTGGTGCGAAACCGCGAACGGTGATACCCGGCCGGGGTGAACGCGTCGGCCGCGTCGGGTGAGACGGCGAGATAGTCGTTCAGGCCGCTGGTCTGGCGCAGCAGGTCGGCGACGGTGATCCTGCGGCCGTCGTTGCCGTTGCCCCGCACCGCGCCGGGCAGCCACCGCTCGACGGTGTCCGTGAGCGCGAGCCGTCCCTCGCCCACCAGCTGGAGGGCGAGCGTGGCCGTGAAGGTCTTGGTGTCGCTGCCGATCCGGTAGTAGGCGTCCCGGGGCACCGGGTGCCGCCGGTCCCCCGGGCCGACGGAGCCGGCGCGGGCCGTGGTGCGGCCGCGGGCGTCCTGGACCTCGGCCAGTACGCCGGTGGCTCCGGTGGCGAGGATCGCGTCCAAATCGTCCTGGAGGTGGGTGCCGAGCCCGGGACCGCGGCGGGGCGCGGCCGTCGCCGCGGGGCCGGAGGCTCCGGTGAGCAGGGCCGCCGCCGTGGCCGCCAGGCCCGTACGTCTGCTGATCACCGGTCCTCCCCGGTGCGCGGGCAGGTCAGGTCGGCGGCGGGGAGCGTGCCGTCCCGCAGGTAGTCGTTGACGGCTCCGTCGGCGCAGGGGACGGGGGTGAGGCCGTCGAGGCCGCGCCCGTACACCCCGTGCGAGCGGATGTCCGCCGTCACCAGCCGTGAGCCGGTCAGGCGGTGGTGCAGAGCCAACGCCCCTTCGTACGGGACGTTGTTGTCGCGCCGGGCCTGGAGCATCAGCACGGGTACGTCGTTGCCGATCACCGTGGCGGGTTCGCGGGAGGTGCTTCTCCAGAACGCGCACGGGGCCATCATGCCGTTGACGAGCGGGCCGAAGACGGGCTGGGTGGCGCGACTGGCCTCCATGTTCCTCCAGTACGTCTCCGGGTCCCCGGGCCAGCCACCGGCCGGCCAGCCGCTGTCGCCGCACATGAAGAGGGCCCCGCCCAGCATGCTGTCCGCCAGCTCGGGCGAGGCGAGCAGCTCCAGCATGGCGGCGAGCTCCGGGCCGGGCTCGACCGGCCGGCCCGCCGCGGCGTCGGCCAGGTCCCGCACCGTACCGGCGAGCGCCGGGTCGTACTCCTCGTGCTGGATGAGCTGCCTCAGCACCAGCCGCAGCAGCGGTGCGTCGAGCCGGACGCCGGAGACGGTGACCGGGCGCCGCTCGGCCCCGTCGAGCAACCGCTGGACGCTCGACCGCACTTCGGCCCGCGTGCTGCCGAGCCGGTAGGTGTCGTCGTGCCGGGCGGTCCACCCGGCCCAGGCGTCCAGCGCCTCCTCGAGCGGCTTGCCCGCCCGCTGGAAGAGTTCGTACTGGGAGGCCGACGGGTCGGTCGAGGAGTCGATGACGACGCGGTCGGCGCGGCGGGGGAACATCTGGGTGTAGACGGCGCCCAGATCGGCACCGTACGAGACGCCGTAGTACGACAGCCTGCGCTCGCCCAGTGCCGCGCGGATCGCGTCCATGTCGCGGGCGACGTTCCGGGACGTGGCGTGGGGGAGGAGCTGTGCGTTGTCCCCGTGCTCCTGGCAGCGGCGGGCGGTGTCGCGGGCGGACCGTACCGACCGCTCGAAGTCCTCGCGGCGGGTCGTGGCCGGGCCGGGTGCGGGCGCCGGGGCGGCGGGGTCGCAGGTGACGGGGGTGGACTCGCCGAGGAAGCGGGGGTCGAAGCCGATCAGGTCGTAGCGGTCGGCGGCGTCCTTCAACGCGGGCCGCAGATGAAGCGTGTTGGCGAGCCCGGTGCCGCCAGGACCGCCCGGGTTCGACAGCAGGATGCCCCGCCGCTGCCCGTGCTTCGCGGTGGTCCTGATACGGGAGACGGCGATCCGGATCGTCCGGCCGCCGGGGTCGGAGTAGTCGAGCGGGACGGTCACCTCCGTGCACTGCGCACCCGCCTCGTTCAGCTCCCGCTGCTGCGGTGAGCAGGGGCCCCAGACGAGCCGCTGGCGGAAGGAGGGTGTTGCGGGGGTGGCCGACGCGGGCACACCGCCCGCGAGTAAGCCGGTCAGGCCCAGGCCGGCGGCGGCCAGCATGGCGACGCGCATGGTGCTCCTCGGGATCAGGTGGATGACTCCCGCACGACGCTAAGGGCTGTCGTGGCGCGGGAACATCGGGCCACCCGGCCGAAACGACCTGGGGCCAGCACCACCAACAGCCGTCACGGGCGCGGCTGGTCGTCCGGCCAGACCCCGATGTGGTCGTGCTCCAGCTCCAGCATCACCCGGTGCTCCATCCCGAGCGCCTCCGTGTAGTCGGCGGGCAGTTGCAGCCGGCCGGCGCGGTCGAGCATCGCGTACTCCCGGGCCACCTGGGACTCCAGGCCCGTGGCGGCGTCGACCTCGGTGCGGCGCAGCACCTCGGAGGACGTACGGCCGTCCCGGATGGCGACCGTGCGGCGGACCTCGTCGGCCACCGCCTGGTCGTGCGTGACGATCACGATCGTGGTGCCGAGCTCCTCGTTGGCGCGGCGGAACGCCGCGAAGACCTGCTCGCCGGTGGTCGAGTCGAGCTCACCGGTCGGTTCGTCGGCGAGCAGCACCGACGGGTTGTTGGCGAGCGCGACCGCGATCGCCACCCGCTGCTGCTGACCGCCGGAGAGCTGCTGCGGGCGCCGGTCGCGGCAGTCCGCGACCTCCAGGATCCGCAGCAGTTCCTCGGCGCGGGCGGCCCGTTCGGCACCCCGGACCCGGCCCCGGCCGCGCAGCTGCATCGGCAGGGTGACGTTCTGGATCGCGGTGAGGTACGGGAGCAGATTGCGGGCGGTCTGCTGCCAGACGAACCCGACGACGTCCCGCCGGTAGCGGAGCCGCTCCTTCGGCCCCATCGACAGCAGATCGCAGCCCGCGACCTTCGCCGACCCGGCCGTCGGCACGTCGAGGCCCGCCAGGATGTTCATCAGGGTCGACTTGCCGCTGCCCGAAGCGCCGACCAGGGCCATCAACTCGCCCTCGGTGACCAGGAGATCCAGGCCCTGGAGAGCCTGCACCTCCACCCCGTCCGCGGAGAAGATGCGGACCAGCCGGTCGCAGGCGATCAGCGCGTCGTGCCCGTACGAGGGCCGGTCGCGGCGCTCGGTGGCGCGCTTTTCGAGCTCGGCGAGTGTGGTGTCGGCCGACGGCGACGTCATCGGGGGTCTCCTGCCCTGAGTTCGGTGTTCGGTCCGCGACGGCCGGCCCACCGGGCCTGGACGGCGGCCACGGCGGCGGTGAGGACGAGCACGCCGAGCGCCGGGAGCGTCAGCGACCACGGGTCGGGCCGCAGCCGGGCGGTGTCCGGCACGGTGGCGCCCGGCCCGTTGAAGAGCGCCAGCCCCGCGAGGTCGACGCCCGGGGCCAGCAGCGCGATCGTCGCCCAGCCGACCAGCACCCCGCCGAGGGCCGCGGGCAGGGCCTGCGGCAGCGATTCCAGCCTCAGCAGCCGCCTGCCCTGCCGGGAGGTGAGGCCCATGGTCCGCAGCCGGGCCAGCAGGGCGGTGCGCTCCGGTGCGGTGCGCAGCAGCGACAGCAGGACGGCCAGCAGGGCGTAGCCCACCCCGACCGCGACCGCCGCCGCGTAGATCCCGCTCGCCCCCCGCTGCATCGGGGTGTCGACGAACGCCGCCCGCTCCTCGGCACGCAGCTGTACGGAGATGCCCTTGCCCGCCTGCCGGGCCGTGGCCCGCAGCGCCTTCGGGTCCGGGTCACCGGCCACCAGCAGGGTGGTGGTCTGCTGCCGGGTGAGCGCCGCGGTGTCGACGAGCAGGAAGTCGTGGTCGGGGACGGCGGCGGTACGCGGCACGATTCCGGCCACCCGCACCCTGAGGTCCCCGGCCGGGGTGGTCAGGTCGCGCGGCCCGTCGCCCAGCTCCGCGGCGATGGACGGCGACGCGATCACCGGCACGACCACGCTCCCGGCCTTGCCCTTGCCCGCCCGCAGCCGGTCGGCCGGGAACGCCCCCAGGTCCGCCGTACGGGCCAGCCCGGCGTATGTGTCGGGGTCGACACCCAGCACGACCGTGTTCTTCATGCTGCCGGTGCCGTCCGCGCCGGGCGGCATCGGTACCCCGGACACCACCTGCACCGCGGCCACCTGCCGTACGCCGTCCGCCGCCCGGACCTCCCGGACCAGGCGGGCCGGGAGCGGCGCCGCGTCGAGCAGCCCGCTGATCCGGGCGTCCGCGCCGACCGAGAGCACCGCCGCCCGGTCCCGGGCGTCCGAGACCCCGGCGAGGACCGAACCGCCGAACGCCGCCGTGGTCAGCGCGAGCAGCAGCGCGAGCAGCGGCAGCGCACCGCCCGCCGAACTCCGCCCGGCACGGGCCAGCGACAGGAAGCCGACCGCCCCGCGCCGCCGGGCGACGGCCCGCGAGGCCAGCCGCAGCGGCCACGGCAGCAGCCGCACCAGAACCAGCGCTGCGATCAGCCCGACGAGCACCGGGGCCGCGCTGACCAGCAGATCGCCGTCGCCGTCCGCCGTACCGCGCCGCCGCAGCCCGGCCACCGCACCCACCGCCAGCACCAGCACGGTGAGCTCGGCGACCGTACGCAGCCGGGACGGGCGGGCGTCCATCAGATCGTCGCGGGTCCCGGGCAGCCGCGGCCGACGATGCGGCAGCACCGCCCCCACCGGCACCGTGGCGCAGATCAGCGCGGCGACGACGGCCGGCCCGGCCACCGAGGGCCACAGCCTGGCCGGTCCGAAGAACGGCAGCGCGGCCAGCAGCCCCAGCGCCGCCGCGGGCACCGCGACCACCGCCGTCTCGGCGAGCAGCCGCCCGCCCAGCCCGGCAAGCGAACCGCCGCGCGCCCGCAGCAGCGCCAGTTCCTCCCGGCGCCGCCCGCCGATCAGCCCGGCTGTCATCAGCAGCACCACGGCGGCGACGGCCCCGACGCCCACGGCGGCCACCGTGACGACCGGCTCGATCGCCGCGCGCAGCGTGGCGTACCCGGCGAGGATCTGGTCCAGTTCGGTCCGGAAGGCCGCGTTGTCACCGGCCATCGCCCGCAGCCGCACCAGCCCCGGACCGCTCTCCAGCGAGGCGAGCGCCGAGCGCAGCCCCGGCACACCGGCGGCGGTCAGACCGGAGGCGTCCGGCGCGAACCGCCAGAACATCTCCGGCTCGCCGGTCGAGCCGAGCAGGGCGGGCCCGGCGTCCGGCGGCAGCAGTACGGCCGCGGTCCAGTAGTAGCGAGGCGGGGACGGGCGAGGCGGGATCGAGTTCGGCTCGGGCACCAGGGCCGGGGTCCGGAACAGCGGATCGGCCGACCAGTAGGTGTTCCGGGGCTCCCTGGGGGCGACGACGCCGGTGATCCGTACGGTCAGATGCTCCCCGGCCCGGGTCGGTACGGAGATCGTCGAGCCGGGCCGGGCCCCCAGCGCCTTCGCCGTTTCCTCGGTGACCGCGCCCTCCACCTCGTCGGTGTCCTCGGTGACCGTGCCGCGCACGGTGGGCCAGGCCCCGGAGCGCAGTGCGGCGTGGCGGGGGAGGTCCGACAGGGTGGCGTAGCTCAGCTGCGGGTCGAGCCCGTCGGGCCGGGGCAGCCAGGTCTCCTGCGCGGGCATCGGCCGGCTGGTGCTGAAGCCGTACGCGGAGTCGGCGGCACCGGGCCGCACCTTGGCGGGCAGCGCGGCGCGCGCGCTCTCGTGGACGGCCTTCAGCGCCGCGCCGCGCACCGCCGCCTCGCGCTCGGCCGGGAGCAGCTGGAGGCTGGGCTGCGGGCTGCTCAGCTCCAGGACGCTGTGTCCGGGGCTGGCGGCGGTGATGTCGTGGTGCAGCCCCTCGGTCCCCTGGCGCTCCACCGCGCGCGGGAAGAGGGCCGCGAGGAACGACGTGACCAGCACCAGCAGCGCCAGCGCCCAGGCGGTGCCGGGCGCGGTGCGCAGCCGGGTGCGCACCCAGGGCGCGCCGGCGGGGGTGCTGCGGTCTCGAACGGAACGCGGAGTCATGTCAGTTGTCCCCCTGGACACGCAGCGAGGCCGCGGGGTCGGCACCGCGCAGGGCGAGGGACACGACGACCACCAGCGGCAGCGCGGCGACGCCCGCCAGCAGCGCCGCGATCTGCCCGGCCGGCAATTGCACCAGCACCCCGGGCACCGGCGCGGTGGCCTGCCCGGTCAGTACGACGAGCGGTACGACGGCGCGGTTCAGCACCGCCCCGAGCACGGTCCCGACCAGCAGCGCGATCGCGATCAGTACGCTCTGCTCGGCGGCGATCATCCTGGTCAGCCGGCGGCGCGGAGTGCCCAGCGCCCGCAGGACGGCGAACTCGGCGGCCCGTTCCCGCTGCGCGCCGACGGCGCTCACCGCGAAGCCGACCGCCGCCAGGGCCGCGGCGACCACCGCCACCGCAGGCAGCGCGGACTGCGGCCCGGCGCCCAGCGGATCGCCGACCAGCTCCCGCGCGATCTCGTCCCGCACCAGGACCTGGGACGGATCGGTGTCCGGCCGCGCCCGCAGTGCGGCGGCCGCCTCCGCCGCCCGGCCGGGGGCGGCGCTCAGCCACCACTCGTTGGCGGTGAGCACGGCGCCCGGACGCTGCGCGAAGACCTGGCCGACGGCCCTGAGGTCGAGCAGCACGGCCCCGCCGTCGCGGTCCCGGCCCCCGGGCCCGGAGCCGTTCGAGCCGTCGCCGGTGGTCGGCAGCCGGCGCACCGAGTCCACGATCCTCACCCGGACCGTCTCGCCGGCCAGCGTGACATCGACGTGCTGCCCCTTCTTCGCCCCGGCGGCCTTCAGATACGCGTCGGTGACGACGGCCTTCGGCGCGGGCGCCTTCGGGCGGGGCACGGTGACCCGTACGGAGTAGGCGGGCGTGTACTCCCACATGTTGCTGGCGGCGCCGGTCTCGTACGTGAAGGCCAGCGGGCTCTTCGCGGAGGCCGTCGCGTCCACCGGTTCGCCGGCCCGCGTCTCGGCACCGGATCCGGAGCCGGTCAGTTCGGCTTCCCAGCGGAAGCCCTCGGGGACCGGGACCGGCTGCTCGGTGCCTTCGGCAGTGACGGTCCGCAGGGCGCTGACGCCGAGGCGGTACGTCTCGCTCGCGCCGGACGGCCGGTTGCCGTTCAGCTCGAAGCCGGTCACGGCCAGGTCACCCGCGGCCGACACCGCGAGGGTGATCGGGTGCGCCCTGCCGTCGACGGGTACGGATCCGGCCGGTACCCGGTAGGGCAGGCCGTAGCGGTCCTCCAGCAGCACGGCGAGGACCGGCTCGTCGCCCGGCCGGCCGGACGCCTCGACCGCCGTGATCCGCACGTCGAACGCGATCCGCTCGCTCTTCTTCGGCAGCACCAGCCCGGCCCGTCCGGTACGCGGCGGGTCGAGCGGGTCGAACAGCCGATCCCGCGGCCGGTCGCCCAGATCGTCGCGGATCAGCATCCGCTCGGCGGCGTGCGCGGTGTCCAGGGCGAGGACCGAGGCGGTGCGGTTGCCCGAGAGCTCGGTGGTGGTGCGGAACGCGGGCGCCGCGTCGCGTACGCCCGGCAGCCGCGCGTACCCGCCCGACTTCACCGGATCGTCCTCGACACCGGTGATCACGCGCAGCGACGCACCGGCCCTGAAGTCCGCCTGGTCGCTCTGCGAACGGTCCCAGGAGGCGCGCTGTCCGATGGCCAGCATGCCCATCGCCACCGCGAGGACCAGCAGCAGCACGGGCCCGGCGTTGCGCAGCGGGCGCCGGCTGAACTGCCAGCCGGACAGGGCCATGATCAGCCCCCGGCCGCCCGCCGCGCCGCGCTCCGCGAGCCGGGCCGCGGGCGGCAGCAGCCGCAGCGTCAGTACGGTGCCCGCGAGCAGCAGCAGGGCGGGAGCCGCGACCAGCAGCGGGTCGATGCCGAGCCGGCCCTGCCGGTCCCCGCTCAGCACACCGCCGCCGGCACCCGTGGCCCGCCGGTCGAGCTGCCAGTACGCCACCGCCGCGATCAGCAGCAGAGCGATGTCCCCACCCGCCCGCAGCGGCGCGGGCAGCGCCGAGCCCCGGCCCGCCCGGCGTTCCCCGCCACCCGCCGTCAGCGCGGGCGCCACGACGGCCAGCGCGCAGCTGAGCGCGGTGACGACGGCGACCAGCCACACCGTGGCGGTGGCGCCGCCGTCGATCCGGAGCCCGATCCGGGACAGCGCACCGCTCCCCGCGAGCAGCCGGGTCAGCGGCCCGGCGAGCAGCGGGGCCAACAGCGCGGCGGGCAGCGCGAGCAGCAACGCCTCGATCGCGGCGAGTGCCGTGATGCGGCCGCGCGACCCGCCCCGGGCCCGCAGCAGCCGGGTCTCGCCGTCGCGCTCGCTGCTCAGCAGCCGGGCCACCAGCAGCAGCGCGTATCCCGCGAGCAGCACCAGCTGGACGGCCACGATCATCAGCGTCGAGCGGGAGACCAGCAGCGCCCGGTCGATCTGCTCCAGCACCAGGGGGAGCGAAGTGCGCGCGGTGGCACCGTTCTTGAACTCGGGGGCGGCCAACAGCGCCTTCGGAGCGGCGGTGGCGGCGCCGTGCAGGGAGTCGATGCGCCCCGTGGTGACGGTGCGGAAATCGGCGGCCGCAAGCCAGGACATCGTCCCGGAACTGAGCCGTCCGGAGCGCGCCGCGGCCGGGTCGGTGAGCAGCGGACCGTAGGTGGTGAAGGCGACCTTGCGGATGCCGCGCCCGCCGAGCTCGTCCAGCTGCCAGTACGGATCGGCCGGGTCGGACACCTCGTACACGCCCGTGACCAGGACGGGCAGCGGCTTGTCGGTCAGCCGGTCGGTGACGGTGAACCGGGAACCGGGCTTCAGCTTCAGCGCCTCGGCGGCGGGGCGGGGCAGGGCGACCTGGACGGGGTCATCGGACTTCCCGTCGCCCGGTGCCGGGAAGCGGCCCGCGGCGATCCGGACCCGGCTGCGGTCGAGCGAGGCGAAGTGGGCGAGATCGGGCTCGCCATCCAGGGCTTTCGGGGCCCGCGGATCGCGCGGCAGCGCGTACGCCCCGGAGGTCTCCAGCGTCCGGACGGTCACCGGAAGGCTGTCGAAGGCGGCGCGGGCGGTCCTCCGGGCGATCGTGTCGGTCGCGTCCCGCTGAGCGGGCGCCACCTGCGCGGACATCACGAGCGAGGCGTCGGCCGCCGAACGGTGGGTGAGGGCGTGGCGGAGCGCCGCGTCACCGACGGAACCGGAGAAGGCGGTGAGCGCGGCCAGTACCGAGGCGGTCAGCAGAACGGCGAGAACCGCCGCGGAGAGCAGGAGCCGGTGGGCCCGTACCCGGAGAAAGACGAACCCCGTCACTCACGCCCCCTGGGCCCTCAGCACACTCACGCCCCCCGGCGTTCTACGGATGCTTTCAAGGGTGTGCTCACTTGGAAACCGCTTGCGTGAGTACTTGATCCGATTGTGACCGTTTATCGGTGTCGGAGGACCGAATTCCGCGCTTGGGAGGAACAGCGGCTGGTGCGGGGCTCAGCCCTCGGTGTTCACCATCGAGGCGGCCGCGTAGGTCAGGTAGTCCCACAGCTGCCGCTCGTGCTCCGGTGCCAGCCCGACTTCGTCGAGGGCCACCCGCATATGGCTCAGCCAGGCGTCGTGCGCCGCCCGGTCCACCCGGAACGGCACGTGCCGCATCCGCAGCCGGGGGTGTCCGCGCCGCTCGCCGTAGGTACGGGGCCCGCCCCAGTACTGCATCAGGAACAGGGCGAACCGGTCCTCGGCCGGGCCCAGATCCTCCTCCGGGTACATCGGCCGGAGCAGCGGGTCCTCGGCGACACCCTGGTAGAAGCGGTGCACCAGGCGCCGGAAGGTCTCCTCGCCGCCGACCTGCGCGTAGAAGGTCTGCTCCTGAAGCGTGTCGCGCGGATTCTCTGTCACCCGTCCATCGTCGCAGACGCACCGGCCGAGGACCGGGGTCCTAGGACCCCGGCAGCCCTTCGCCCGCCCGGGTTCCTGGCCCCCGGGCCCCCGGCGCAGGAAAGTGGAGGTGTGGACGCGCACACCGACCGGTTCGCCGTGGCCGCCGCCGAGGAGCGGTGGGCGATGGTGCGCTCCATCGTGGCCGGCGGGGCGCTGGGCGATCCCGACTGGCGGGCCGCCTTCGAACAGGTGCCGCGGCACCTGTTCGTGCCGTACTACTTCGTGGCCGGCGGTTACGACCGCCTGTGGTGCGAGGACCCCGACCCGGCCCGGCGGGCCCGGTGGCTGCGCGGGGCGTACGCGGACGGGCCGCTGGCCACCCGGATCCGGGACGGCGAACTGATCTCGTCGAGCAGCCAGCCGTCACTGATGGCCCGGATGCTCGAAGAGCTGGACGTACGGGACGGGCACCGGGTCCTGGAGATCGGCGCGGGCAGCGGCTACAACGCGGCGCTGCTCGCCCACCGGCTCGGCGACGACGCCGTGACCACCGTCGACCTCGACCCGGAGATCACCGAGTCGGCCCGCCGGCACCTGGCCGAGGCCGGGTACCACCCGGCGGTGATCACCGGGGACGGGACCCGGGGCTGGCCCCGCCGGGGCCCGTACGACCGGATCATCGCCACCTGCACCCTGCCGTGCGTACCGCAGTCCTGGCTGGAGCAGTGCGTACCGGGTGCCCGGATCCTGGCGCCGTTCGCCACCGGACTGATCACGCTGCGGGTGCGGGAAGCGGCGCGGGGGAAGTACGCCGAGGGCCGGTTCCTGCACACGGCCGCCTACTTCGTACCGCTGCGCGGCACTCCGGTGCAGCCCGCCCGGCGCCCGCACACCCACGCGCTGCCGAGGCGCGTCAGCGAGAACGACCTCTTCCGGTTCCTGCTGGCGCTGACCGAGGGCTCCCTCGACCCGCGCGAGGCCCTCTCCCTCTGGCAGCGCGAGAAGCGCCCCGAGCGGGAGAGGTTCGGCATCACGGTCAGGGACGGGCGGCAGTGGGCCTGGCTGGACGACCCCGAGGGACCGTACGCCTGGCCACTGCCGACCGTGTGACGCGTGTGACGGCGTGATGCGTGCGACGTGCGTGACCGCGTGCGACTTGCGCGACGCGGATCAGCCGCGGCGGATCGTGATCGTCGTCCACGCCCCGACGTGCACCTTGTCACCGTCCTGGAGCGGGACGGGCACATAGGGCTGGATCGGGTCCTCGGCGCCGTTGAGCGTGGTGCCGTTGGTGGAGTTCTGGTCGACCACGGCCCAGCCGCCGTCAGGCTGCTGCACCAGCACCGCGTGCTGGTGCGAGACGCCCGGGTCCTCCGGCGGCACGGACAGATCGATGTCGGGCGACTCACCGGTGCTGTGCCTGCGGCGGCCGATGGTGATCTGGTTGCCGGCCAGCGGAAGCTGCTGCTCCGGGGAGTACGCGGGCAGGTTCAGCCCGGTCGCCTCGGGGCCGCTGCGCTGCATCATCGCCAGGAAGTACTCCCGGTCCGGGGCGATGACCGCGGTCCAGCTCGCGGGCGGCTGGTTCTGGTTCTGCCCCGGGAACGGCGGCTGCTGCTGCGCCGGTGCCGCCTGCTGCGGGCCCTGGGCGCCGGACGGCGGCGACAGCATCCAGTCGTCGTCACCGCCGCTGCTCTGCGGCCCCTGCTGTTGCTGCGGCGGCGCGGGCGGCTGCGGAGCCGGCGGACCGGGCTGCGGGAACGCGGGCGGCGCCGACTGCTGCTGGAACGGCGGCGGCGGTGCGGACTGCTGCTGGAACGGCGCGGGCGGTGCCGACTGCTGCTGGAAGGAGGGGGGAGGCGGACCCTGCTGCTGGAACGGCGGCGGGGGCGACTGCGGACCGGGACCCGGGGCCGGGGGCGACTGCGGGCCCGGACCGGGGGCCGGGGGGCCGGGCTGGGCAGCCAGCGGCTCGGCCGGGCGGTTCATCTGCGAGGGCCGCGAACCCTGGTACTCGAACGGGTCGCGCTGCTGCTGCGGCGGGCCCGGCGGCTGCTGCTGCGCCTGGAAGCCGGGCGGCAGGTTGAGCCCGGGCGGCGGGCCGGGAACGCCTTGGGCCGGGGCCAGCGGTGTGTACGACGTCGCGGTGTTCGTGAGGAAGTTCCAGCGGCACTCCTCGCAGAACGGTGCCATCGCCTCACGCGGCGTGCGGCACTGCGGGCAGAGCTCCGCCGCCTGGGTCGCATCGGAACCAGGACCCTGCGGGTAGCCGTAACCGGCGGCGGGCGGCGGGGGCGGCGGCGGGGGGACCGCACCCGCGGGCGCGCCCGCGCCGGTCATGCGATGGCCGCAGACCTCGCACCAGTCGTCGGAACCCGACTGGTGTCCGTTCGGGCAGGTCGGCATGTCGGCGCTTCCCCCTCTCCTGGGCCGGCCCCGGGGCCGGCGTATTTTTCTGCTCTTCGCCTCCGGCGGATCATTCCGGCCGGGCGGCTCGACTGTGTGGCGCTGTGCCTACTGTTTGCTGTTTGTTGATCAGTTCTACTTCTTGACGCGAACGGTCTTGGTCGAGCGCGTTTCGAGTGTCATCTCGTCGGCGTCCGCGACCTTCGCCTTCAGTCGCACAGTACCGGTCGCCGCGTCCACGACGTCCACCACCTTCGAAAGCAGTTTCGCAGTGTCCTCGTTCCCGGAGGCCGATGCCAGCTGCACCGCGCGGCCCAGTTTCGCGGTCGCGCCGTCGAAGTCGCCCGACTTGCGGGCATCGAGCCCCTGCTGGATGACCTGGGCCAGTTCCGCCTGGCCGGTGTAGTGCGCGACCTGCGGATTGATCGAGGTGGACGCCACCATGTCCTCGGTCCACACGGCCCTGACCAGGCCCTGCGAAAGCGTCTGGGGAGCCCCGCCCGACGGGTCGGGGAGGACCAGCGAGACCCGGGACGCCAGCATCTCCTGTCCGATTCCGGCCAGCGGCACGGTCACGCACACGTGGTAGTCGCGGGACTCGTCGCCCCAGGAGCCCGTGGGGTAGTCCCCGGCGCGGGGCCCCACCTCGGTGCGCCGGCCGGTCAGATCGACGACCGTCGGTGCGACCTGTTTCACAAACTTGATCTCGACCCCGACGGGCGTCCAGAGCCGCAGCGCGACATCCGCGACCTCCTTGCCCATCGCGTCCTCCATCATCCGCGTGAAGTCCGCGGCCAGCCCCGTGGGGTCGGCGACGATGTCGGCCGTGCCGAGCAGTGCGGAGGCGATCGCTGTGACCTCTTTCACCTCCCAGTCGGTGCCGACACCGCGGGCGTCACAGGTGAAACGGCCCGCGCAGGAGTCGAGCGCGGCCCGCAGGTCTTCCGGCGCCTCGTGCTCGTTGCGGCCGTCGGTGAGCAGGATGCCGTGCCGGATGTCCACGTCGGCCGCTCCGAGGAGCCGGTCGGCCAGCCGCAGCCAGGTGCCGATCGCCGTACCGCCACCGGCGCTGAGCGCGCGCAGGGCGCCCTTCGCCTGGGCCCTGGTCTGCGCGTCGGCCACGGCGAGCCTGCCGTTGCCCGGGTAGACCTCCTTGGCGACGTGCGTACCGCCGACGACGGCGAACGAGGTGCCGTCGCGCAGGGTGTCGATGGCCGCGGCCGTCGCGTCGCGGGCGTTGCGCATCTTCGTCGGCGGGTAGTCCATCGAACCGGAGCAGTCGACCATGATCACCACGGCGGCGTTCGCCGCCTGCCCGGGAACGTGCGCGGCCGAGGCGGCCGCACCGGACAGCGGGACGCCGCCGGTGGTGCCGCCCCCGGTCGAGGTGACCGTGACGATCGCGTTGACCTCGCGACCGCCTTCCGGCAGATATTCGTTCTGGTACACCTCGACGGAGAACTGCGGCACGTTCGACTTGGAGAAGTTGGCCATCTGGTCGGCTCCTTGGGACTCCAGGTGTCGGATGAAGACAGCTGTGAGGGAGGGAAAGCGGGCGAAGGCAGCGGTGACGGACTGGGCGGTCGGAACTGGAACCAAGCGTTACGGAACGGGACTCACGTGGTACCGCAGGCCGATCCTGCCCCCTGGGGCTCCACGGCGAACGGCAGCAGAGCCACTGTTACGTTGTCGTGGCCCCCGCCGTCGAGCGCGTGACCCACCAGCACCTGGGCGCCGTGCAGCGGCCGTTGATGCGCGTCGGCCGGCACCGCCGCGGCCATCTCGGCCGCCGACTCCGCGTAGTTCCACAGGCCGTCCGTGCACACGACCACCAGACCGGACCGGTCCGGCTTGAAGGTCGCGGTGTGCGGTTCCAGCTCGTACGCGTCGGCGCCGAGCCACCCCGTGATCGCGTGGGCCCGCTCGTCCGCGTACGCCTCCGCCTCGTTCATCAGGCCCGCCGCCACCATCTGCGCGGCCCACGAGTCGTCCTCGGTCAGCCGGGCGGGCGGGTTGGCGCGGTCGTCGGGCACCCAGTAGACGCGGCTGTCGCCGACCCAGCCGACGATCAGCAGACCGCCCGCCATGATCGACCCGACCAGGGTGCACGCCGGGGCGTTCTGGTGGCGGTGCTGGTCGTGCTCCATGGCCTGGCCGGGCTCCCGGGCCAGGGAGTTGACCGCCTCGGCGGCCGCGAGGATCGCCTCGTGCATCGCCTGCTGCGGGTGGGTGCCGCGCGGCAGCGACTCCAGGAGCGCCTCGTTGGCCGCGCTCGCGGCGGCGGCCGACGCCTCGTCCGGGCGGCTGGCCGACGAGACGCCGTCGCAGACGATCGCGACGACGGCCGGTGAACCGTCGGGCAGGGCGGTGGTCGACACCGCGAACGAGTCCTCGTTGCGGTGATGACGCAGACCCCGGTCGCTGACGGCGGCCACCGAACCGAGCTCCTGCTCCATGTGGTCGCGCTCGCGCGGCTGGGCGTGACCGCAGTTCTCGCAGTAACCGTCGATATCGACGCTGCCCGCCCGGCAGGCCACACAGCGCTTGGCGCCGGCCGACGGCCTGGCCGCCGGATCCACGGCGGGGGTACGGGGGTCGGGCGCGGCCGCCGGTGCCGGGGCGTCGGCCCCCGGTGCCGGTGCGGACGCGTCGGGCGACGGCGTGCCGGCAGGCGCGGGCGCGGCCAGCTCGAAGTCGTCAGATCCGTCCGATGCGTCAGATCCGTCAGATCCATGAGATCCACCGGATCCGTCCGACGCGTCCGGTCCGCTCGGTCCGTCCGATCCGCGCCGCCGGTCGAAGCGGAGCCCCGCCGAGCTGCCCTCGGGCACGGTCATGGCGACAGTCGGGTGGTCCTGGGGAGCGGCGGGCACGGCCGAGAGGTCGTACCCGCACGCACCGCAGAACAGGTCCACCGGCTCCAGCGGCTCCTCGCAGCCGGGGCACTTCGACAGGGCCGTCTCCTGGGGGTTCTGCGACATTTTCACACCCACGTCCGGGGGCGGAAACGGTTGGCCCGCTCCACCAGTTCGATCCTCTCATCGCCGGGCTCCGCAAGCCTGGCGAGCATCCGGTACGAACGCTCGAGCCCGAAGCGCAGGCCCCGCTCGTCCAGCTCACTGCCGAGCAGTGTTCCCGGCCCCGGCGACCCGGTGGAGGCGGTCGGCCGGGCCGGCGTTCCGGCCGAAGGGCTACCGGAGAGTACCCAGTCGAGCGCCGTCCCCAGCACCTCGGTCGAAAGCTGCTCCCGGCGCACCGCGTCCAGACCGAAACCGGCCAGTCCCGAGACCTGGGCCGAGGCGGCCATCAGATCGGTGATCAGCGGCTCGTGCGGGGACCGCCCGCGCAGCCGGGCGCGCACCGCGGCGACCCGCGCCGCGGTGTAGTGGATCGACGCCTCCGGCACCGACTCCAGGGCGCTGACGGCCCCGGCCCGGTCCCCGGCGGCGATCTGTACCCGGGCCAGCCCGAAGGCGGCGCTGACGAAGCTCGGGTCGGTCGCCCACACCAGCCGGTAGTACTCGGCGGCGTTGTCCAGCTGGCCCAGGACCTCCGCGCAGATCCCCAGCGCCAGCTTGGGCGCCGGCTCGCCGGGGAACGCGTCGTACACCGCGTCGAAGGACAGCGCCGCGTTCTCGTTGTCGCCGGTCACCAGCGAGGTGATGCCGCGGTACCAGACGACCCGCCAGTCGTCCGGGTACTGGCCCTCCAACGCCGTCAGGGTCTGCCCCGCGGCACCGAGGTCTTTCAGCTCCAGGCGGGCGCGCAGCTCGCGCAGCCGGGTCTCCAGCGAGGCCACCGGCACCGCGCCCAGCGCGGAGATCAGCTCGGACGGGGCGGTGGTCATCAGCCCGGCGAGGAAACCCGCGTTGGGGTCGCTCGCGTCGACCCGGGGCACCGGCAGCGCGAGCGAGGTGGAACGTACGTCGAGCCGGGCCAGCCGCGGGCTGTCCGGGACGGGGGCGAGCGCCGGGGGTGCGGCGGCCGGGACCCGGGGGGCCGGAATCGCGCCCTGCGCCTGCGCGTACGCGACGGCCTCGCCGTTCCCGTCCGGCCCGTTGCCCGTCCGTACGTGGGTGGGCGGCGCGGTCAGCGGACCGGCCCCGGGCGCGGCGTACCCGGGAACGGGCGGGGCGCCCGCGGGCAGCGCGCCGGGCGGCGGTGCGGCGGGCGCGAGCGGTGCCGCGCGGCGGGGCGCGGTGCCCGCCCCGCCGCGCCGTCCGAAGCGGCCGGACCGGGCCGGAGCGGTCGCCCGGATCCCCAGCTTCGACACGTCGCCCGTCGGCTCGGGGAACAACTGCGTGTCGGTGACCCGCACTTCGGTGCCGAACAGCGTCGAGAGCGCCGGACGCGGCCGCCCCGTCTGCAGCGACACCACCTCGCGCAGCACACCCGTCAGCTGCTCCGCCATCTCCGCGGCCGAGGCGAACCGCCGTGCCGGATCCGGGTCGGTGGCCCGCACCAGCAGCCGGTAGAACGACTCGTAGGCCCGGAACACCTCGATGTTGTCCGGGTCCGGGAGCGAGTCCACGAAGACGTTGGTGTAGCCCTGGAAGTCGAAGGTGAGCACCGCGAGAGTCCGCGCGACCGTGTACAGATCGGAGGCGACCGACGGGCCGACCTCCGCGACCTCCGGTGCCTGGTACCCCACCGTGCCGTAGATGGCCGACTCGTCGTCGTCCATCCTGCGCACCGCGCCCATGTCGATCAGCTTCAGCTGGTCCTCGGTCTGGATCGCGTTGTCGACCTTGAAGTCGCAGTACAGCAGGTTGCGGCTGTGCAGATGGCCGAGCGCCTCCAGCGCCTCGATGCCGTACGCGCACGCCTGCTCGACCGGCAGCGGATCGCGCTTCCCGGCGGCGGTCCGGCGGTCGTTGGCGATGTCCTTGAGCGCCTTGCCGCCGACGTACTCCATCACGATGTAGCCGTCGAGCGAGCCGGTGCGCTGGTCGAGGTGCTCGACGAAGTTGTAGATCCGGACGATGTTGGAGTGCTCGATCTCGGCGAGGAAGCGGCGTTCGGAGATCGCGGCCTCCATGGCGTCCTGGTCGCCGGTGTCGAGCAGCCCCTTGAGGACCACCCAGCGGTCCGAGACCGCACGGTCGACCGCGAGATAGACCCAGCCGAGCCCGCCGTGCGCCAGACACCCGGCGACCTCGTACTGGCCGTGGACGATGTCGCCCTCATGGAGCTTGGGCACGAACGAGTAGGGGTGACCGCACTTGGTGCAGAACCCCTCCGTGCGGCCGGTCCGTTCGCCGCGCGACCGGCCGACCGGGGCCCCGCAGTCGGAACGCGAACAGAAACGCTTCCGCTCCGGCACCTCCGGGTTCTCCATCACCGCCGAGTGCGGGTCGGGACGCGGTACGTCCGGCACCTCGACCAGGCCCACGCCCAGCCTGCCCCGGGCGGACGCCCCCGAGGACGAACCGGAGGAACGGACCGAGACCGAGGGGGAGGTGGCGGTACCGGACAACGAGCGCGAGAGCCGTCCCGACACCGAACGCCGTGAGGTCGACGAGCGGGAGGACCGGGACGAACGCGAGGACGCCCGGGACGAGGACTGCGAACCGCTCCTGCTGCCCCGGCTGTTGGCGCCGCCGCCCGCGATCCCGGTGGGCGGCGAGCTCACCATGCCGTTCGGCGACACGACCGGCGCCAGACCGCAGGTGTCGCAGTACAGCTCACCGCCGCCCATGTCCTCGTAACTGCCCTCGCACGCGGGGCGCTGGCACTGCGTACTCATGGTCGGTCCTCCTGATCGCCCCGCCGCCGCAGCGGCCCTGCCACCTTGCACATGTCCGCCGTCATCGCCGGTCCTCCGGTCCCGGTGCCCGGCGCTGGGACAGCAGCTCGGCCGCCGCCTCCTGGTAGCGCAGCACCGCCTGTCCGGCGACCCGCAGATCGCACGGCGCGCTCCACAGCATCCGGCGCGCCGCGTCGTACCGCTCGATCAGCAGCGGGTCCTCGGCCAGACCGTGCCGGGCGACCTTCGCCTTGTACGCGTCGAGCCTGCCGCGCAGCTCCGCCCGCACCGCCAGCGGGGCGGTGACCGCGGTCAACGACTCACGGGCCCGCAGCAGTTCCTCCTCCGCCTCCCGCTCCAGCGTCTCCAGGAGCGGGGACAGCCGGTGCCACTGGGCATGCCTGCGGTACTCCGAAGCGGCGGCCAGCCGCTCCTGGAGCACCGTCGCCGGGCCGCTGACCGCTGGCACCTCGGTGGCCGCGATCTTCGCCAGCACCTCGCCACGTGCCGACCGGGCCTCGGTCAGGGTGCGGTCCGCGCGGGAGAGCACGTCGCGCAGCTGGACCAGACGCTGTTCGGCGTCCTGCCGGACCGCGAGCACCGCCTCGATCTCACGGCGTACGTCGTCCAGGGCACGGGCGGCCCGGTCGTAGCGCGTCGTGTCGGGGCGGCCGCCGCCGGGCGCCGAACTGCCGGGCCCCGGCAGCCAGAACGCGAGGGGATCGGAGATCACCTGCACCCGCAGCGTGGTCAGCTCGTGGGTGATCGCCGCCAGGTCGTCGCCCGCCGGGTGCTCACCGGGCCGCACCCCCACGGAGTGCGCCAGCGAACGGGTGCGGTGCAGTTCGGCGGCGAGCAGATCTATCCGGGCGGGCAGCGCGGACCACACGGAGTCGGAGGCGACGACCATGTCCAGCGAGCGGGCGTACAGCTCGTTCATCCGGGCGACCAGCTCCTCCAGCGTGAACCGCTCGGAGAGCCTGGCCGGAACGTTGACCGAAGGGTCGGGGCGGGCCGCCGCGTGCGCCACGGTGACGCCCTGGCCGCGCAGCAGCTCGGTGAGGGCCAGCAGATCGTCCCGGTTGGGATAGCGACGCCGGGCCCGTACCGAACGGGCCCGGGCGAGCGCCCCCGCGTAGGCGTCGAAATACCCCCACAGCAGCGTGATCGACTGCTCGGTGGAGGCCCAGCGTTCCTTGGTGACACCGGTCAGCTCGGCGCCCTCCAGGAGCCGGCGGCCCGCGTGGTCCTGCAGGGCGAGCAGCGAGGTCTCGATCGCCTCGTGCTCCGCGCCGAGCCGGGCCAGCGCACGGTCCGCCTCGTCCCGGTCCATGACCGGGCCGGGGGGCCTGGCCGCATAGCCGGGGAAGGGGCCCGCGCCCATCGATCACCTCTCCGCTCTTGCTGCCGGGACGTGCCCGGCAGGATCAGTGCCACCGCCTCGCCGGCCGGGGTCCGCGCCGTCGCGCACACCCGGACGGACCGGCTGTCAGTTGCTCCGGTACTTGGGGGCCGGCGGTCCCTTTATCCCCGGCAGCCCGGCCTCCAACCAATCCTGGTACGACAGCATCCAGGGGCTCTTCGCACCGCCACTGCGGTAGTCGACCAGCACCTGGTTGACCCGGGCCACCAGATCGTCCGCCCCGAGCTTCGCCGCCACACCGTAGTACTCGGTGGTGAAGGGCCTCTCGCCCTTCAGCTCGACCGCCGGGTCCTGGGCGGCCTGTCCGGCCGCCAGGGCGTTGTCCGTGACCACTGCGTCGACCTCGCCCATCTGCAACCGCACCAGGCAGTCGAGCTGGTTGGGGACGGTGAGCTGGTTCTCGTCCGCGGCGGTGCCGTCGTGCGGGTCCTCGAAGACCGCGCCGAACGACTGCTTCTTCAGCGCGTCGTAGGCCGTGGAGCCGTTGGCGGTGCAGACCCGCTTGCCGGCCAGGGACTTGTCGTACCCGGTGATCGGCGAGTCCTTCGGCGCGAGGACCTGCTGTCCGGCCTGGAAGTAGGCGGTGGAGAACGAGACCTTCCGTGCCTGCTTGCAGTTGATCGTCATCGTGCGGACGACGACGTCGACCTTGCCGTTCGCCAGGAGCTCGGCCCGCTTGTTGGTGGGAATGGCCCGGAAGATCACCGCATCGCGGTCGTTCAGGATGTTCTCGGCGATGGCCCGCACCAGATCGATGTCGAAGCCCTCGATCCGGCGGTTCTCCGGGTTGCGGTATCCCCAGCGGAAGCTGTTCTGGTCGACGCCCGCGATCAGCTTTCCGCGCTTCTTGATCCTCTCGATGCTCGGACCGTCGGCGGACGACGGCGGGAGGCTCGCCTCCGGGTCCGTGCAGTCGTCCGCCGTGACCTGGACCGCCTGCGCGGCACGCCCGCCCGCGAGGCCCCTGCCGAAGACCTCGGCGCCGCCGTGGGAGAGCGGCAGCAGGGTGAGCGAGGCCGTCACGGCGCAGGCCGCGGCCATGGCCGTCACTCCGCCCCAGCCGCGCAGCCTGACCCGGGCGGACCATGCGCCCCTGCGCTTCCTGGTCATCGCTCCCCCTCTCATCGGTACTCCGAGAGCCTGCGGTTGACGCCGACGATCGCGGCGGCGGCACCCAGCACGGCCAGCACGGCGGCCCCGGCCGACAGGCCCCACAGCGCCCCGCGCCCGTCCTCGGCGGCCCGGGTGAACTGGTCCTGCTCGTGGGCGAGCGCCTTCGCCAGCGCGTCGTCCACCCGCTGGAAGGACTGCCCCGTCGACTTCTCCGGACCGATGATCTGCTCCAGGGCGCCCTCGTAGTCACCGTTGTCGTCGGTGGTGCGGGCGGTCCGGTGGCGTTCCTGCCACTCGGTGACGGCGGTGACTGCGTCCTTCACCGGCTCGCTTCCCCGGGCGTCGTCGGCGAGCCCCCCGGCCTTCCCCAGCTCTTCGCCCAGCGCCTTCATGCCCGTGTTGTAGTCGGTCTCGTACTTGTCGTTCTTGCCGTCCGGGGTGAGCACCGCGCCACGGGCGACCAGCGTGAGGTTCTCATTGGCGCGGGCCTTCAGCGAGTCGATCCGCGCGTGGTTGAGCACATCGAGGGACTGCTGCCCGTTCACATCCGCGGCGTTCAGCTCGGACCGGGCGACCGTGTGCCCCACGGCCAGCCACAGCAGGATCACGGTGGACGCGGCGGTCGCCACGAGCAGCCCGTGGTTGAAGACCCGGTTCGTCCTGCGGTAGTTGCGCCGCTGCGCCCAGAGCAGCCCGGCCAGGGCCACCACGCCGAGCCCCAGCGAGAGGAAGGGCCAGGTCCGCGCCGAGTCGTTGTCCTCGCCGAGCCGGCCGGTCTCCGCCGCGTACAGCCGCTCGGCGGCCGGCAGCAGTACGTTGCTCATCTTCTGGTTGGCGTACCGGAGATAGGCGCCGCCCAGCGGCAGGCCCTGCCGGTTGTTGGCGCGGGCCCGCTCGATCAGGCCCGTGTAGCGGGGGAGTTCCACGTTGAGCGTGGTGATCTCCTGCCCGGACTCGGTCGCCGCGTCCGTGTTGGCGGCGGCCTTCACCAGCAGCCGGGACGCCTCCTTGATGTCCCGCTCGTACTGGTCGTGGACATCGCGCGGCTCCTGCGCCCCCGCCAGGAAGCCGCTCGCCGCGGCGGTGTCGGCATCGGCCAGCGAGCGGTAGACGGCCGCCGCGTCGGCGCTCAGCGGCTGGCTGCGGCCCACCACGTCACCGGCGGCGGACTCGCGGTCGGCGACCTCGAACGCCGTCACGGCCCCGAACGCGACGACGAGCAGGGCCAGTACGGCCCCGATGATCTGGAGCCTGCCGGGCTCGGTGGTGGCCGCGGCCCGCACTTTGTCGGCCGTCATGGACAGAACACCGCGCTGCTGCGGAGCGGGTACGGTCGCGGGCGCGGACGGCTGCGCCTGCTCGTGCTCCGGCGCCGTGCGTACATTCGGCGGGTATGTCACTCGACCTCCCCCTCGGTCACTGACGGTGGCCCGGCCCCCGGCCGATCGGGAGCTGGTGCCCGGCCATGAAGTATGGCCGCAGGGACCGGCATCCACACCTGGAACGTCCGGATCCTGCATCGGCCCACGGATGCGATCACACACATCCGATTGCGGTCACCTGCATTCGATCAAGGCCTGCGCCGCGGATCAAGACGATCGGCGGACCAGTACCCGATGCGAGCCGATCTCCCCACTCATGAACACGTGCGGGACAACTGAACGGTTCCCGTACGCAAGAGGCGTCCCGCGGCGCCGAAGCACCGCGGGACGCCCCTTGACGTGTCAGCTGTACTGCGCACGCAGCCTTTCGTGCACCGAGGCGGCCGCGCCCGTGTGGTCCAGGCCGAGCAGGGCGGCGCCCAGCACCGGCGGCTGGGTCACCACCCGGAGCACCGCCTTCGGGGCGCGCGCCGCGAGGAGGTCGGCGATCTTCGCGTCCAACTGCGGGTGACGGGCCGCCAGTACGCTGCCGCCCAGCACCACCGGCGCCTCCTCGCCCAGCAGATCGAGCCGGCCCAGCGCGACCGAGGCCATCGCGACGACCTCCTCCGCCAGCCGGTCCACCAGCGAGCCCGCCACCCGGTCACCGGCCGCCGCGGTCGCGAAGAGCACCGGAGCCAGCTCGTGCCGGCGCTCGAACTCGACCCGGCCCAGATGCAGCGCCTCGATCAGGGCGTACATCGAGCCGAGCCCGAAGTGCCCCGGCAGCGTGCGGACCAGCTCGGTCGGCTCACCGCGGCCGTCCTCGGCCCGCGCGGCGAACCACATCGCCTCCTCCGCCAGACCCGCGCCGCCGCCCCAGTCACCGGAGATCCGGCCTATGGCGGGGAACCGCGCGGTGCGCCCGTCCGGCACCATGCCGACACAGTTGATCCCCGCGCCGCAGACCACGGCCACACCGCGCGGCTCGTCCACCCCCGCGCGCAGTATCGCGAAGGTGTCGTTGCGCACCTCGACGGTGGCGCCCCAGCCCCGCGCGCGCAGCGCGGCGGCCAGCTGTTCCTCCTCCACCGGGAGGTCGGCGTTGGCGAGACAGGCGGACACGTGCGCGACGCGGCCGGCCGGTTCGCCGGAGAGCTCCAGCACCCGGTCGACGGCCGCGCCGAGGACGTCGACGGCCGTCTCGACGCCCACGGCCGGCGGCTGGAAGCCACCGCCCCGGGCCGTCGACAGCACCGTTCCGTCCGCGCCGATCAGTGCCACGTCGGTCTTGCTGTTCCCCGCGTCGATCGCGAGGACCGAAGCGTTCACGCCCACGCCAGGTGCTCCCGGTTGTGCGCGATCAGCTTGTCGGTGAGCGCCTCGGCGTACTCGAACTGGCCGACCAACGGGTGCGCGAGCAGCGCCTTGAAGACCCGGTCCCGGCCACCGCGCAGGGCTGCTTCCAGGGCGAGGTCCTCGTACGCCGTCACATTGGCGATCAGACCGGCGAACAGCGGGTCCAGCTCGGGGACGGCGAGGGGCGTCGCGCCCGTGCCGTCGACCCGGGCCTGCACCTCGATCACCGCGTCGTCCGGCAGGAACGGCAGCGTGCCCCTGTTGTACGTGTTGACCACCTGCACCGCGGAGCCGCCCGAGCCGAGCAGCGAGGACGCCAGGTCCACGGCCGCCTCCGAGTAGAAGGCGCCGCCGCGTTTGGCGAGCAGCGCGGGCTTCTCGTCCAGCGCCGGGTCGCCGTACATGGCGAGCAGTTCCTTCTCCATCGCGGCGACCTCGGCCGCCCGGGACGGCTTGGTGCCGAGCTCCCGCACGACCGCGTCGTGCGCGTAGAAGTAGCGCAGGTAGTACGAGGGGACGACGCCGAGCCGGTCGGTGATCGCCCGGGGCATGCGCAGGTCGTCCGCGATCGCGTCGCCGTGCTCGGCGAGCAGCTTCGGCAGCACGTTCTCGCCGTCCGGGCCGCCGAGTCGCACCCCGAGCTCCCAGGTCAGGTGGTTGAGCCCGACGTGGTCGAGGTGCACCTCGGCGGGGGTGACGTCGAGCAGCCGGGCGAACTTCCGCTGGAAGCCGATCGCCACGTTGCACAGGCCGACGGCCTTGTGGCCGGCCTGGAGCAGTGCCCGGGTGACGATGCCGACCGGGTTGGTGAAGTCGATGATCCAGGCGTCCGGGTTGGTCCGGCGGACCCGCTCGGCGATGTCCAGGACGACCGGCACGGTGCGCATCGCCTTGGCGAGGCCGCCGGCGCCGGTCGTCTCCTGGCCGACGCAGCCGCACTCCAGCGGCCAGGTCTCGTCCTGGTTGCGGGCGGCCTGGCCGCCGACGCGCAGCTGGAGCAGGACCGCGTCGGCGTCGGCGACGCCCGCGTCCAGGTCGGAGGTGGTGACGATCCTCCCAGGGTGGCCCTGCTTGGCGAAGATCCGCCGGGCGAGGCCGCCGACGAGCTCCAGACGGTCGGCCGCCGGGTCGACGAGCACCAGCTCCTCGATGGGCAGCGTGTCCCGCAACCGGGCGAAACCGTCGATCAGTTCAGGTGTGTAGGTGGACCCGCCACCAACTACTGCGAGCTTCATAGGTCAGCCCTTTACTCCGGTCAGTGTGACGCCCTCGACGAATGCCTTCTGTGCGAAGAAGAAGACGAGGATCACGGGGGCCATGACCAGTACGGTCGCGGCCATGGTCAGGTTCCAGTCGGTGTGGTGTGCGCTCTTGAAGGACTCCAGGCCGTAGCTGAGCGTCCAGGCGGCTGGGTTCTCCGAGGCGTAGATCTGCGGGCCGAAGTAGTCGTTCCAGGCGTAGAAGAACTGGAAGAGGGCCACGGCGGCGATGCCCGGCTTGGCCATCGGCACGACGACCTTGAGCAGGGTGCGCAGCTCGCCGCAGCCGTCGACCTTCGCCGCGTCGAGGTACTCGTTCGGGATGGTCAGCAGGAACTGCCGCAGCAGGAAGATGGAGAACGCGTCGCCGAAGGCCATCGGGATGATCAGCGGCCAGAGCGTGCCGGACAGGTCCAGCTGCTTCGCCCAGAACAGGTACATCGGGATGACGATGACCTGCGGCGGCAGCATCATCATCGAGATGACCAGCATCAGCGACAGATGCCGGCCGCGGAAGCGGAACTTGGCGAGCGCGTACGCCACGGGCAGCGAGGAGACGACCGTGAGGACGGTGCCGAGCCCCGCGTACAGCAGGGTGTTCTTCCACCAGGTCAGAAAGCCGTCGGTGTCGAACACCCGCTGGTAGTTGCTCCACTCGAAGGGGTGCGGCCACAGATCGCGGGTCAGCGCCTGCTGGCCGTTCATCAGCGAGGTGAGCAGCAGGAAGACGAACGGCAGCACGAAGAAGAGCGCGGCGGCGACGCCGAGCGAGTGCACGGCGATCCAGTTCAGCAGCGACTTGCGGCGCGCCCTGCGTTCGGCCGGGGTGACCGGGCCGGTCGCGGGGTCGGCTTCCTTGACGGCGTCGAGTACCTGCGCCACGTCACTCACCTGCCTGGATCAGTCCGCTTCGGCGCCGCATCAGCAGTGCGGTGAACGCCATGGCGAGTACGAAGAGAACGAGCGCGACCACGCAGGCGGAGCCGTAGTCGAAGCGCTGGAAACCGAGGTTGTAGACGACCTGCGGCAGCGTCAGTGTCGACTTGTCGGGATAGCCCGGTTCGAACTGCTGCCCGGAGCCGCCCATCACGCCCGAGGCGACCTTCCCGGCCACGAACGGCTGGGTGTAGTACTGCATCGTCTGGATGATCCCGGTGACCACCGCGAACAGGATGATCGGCGAGATATTCGGCAGGGTGACGAAGCGGAACCGCTGGAACGCGGTCGCCCCGTCCAGCTCCGCCGCCTCGTACTGCTCCTTCGGTACGTCGAGCAGCGCGGCCATGAAGATCACCATCAGGTCGCCCACCCCCCAGACCGCGAGCGCGGTCAGGGCCGGCTTGGACCAGGTGGCGTCGGTGAACCAGCCGGGCGTGGGAAGCCCGATCTCGCCGAGGATCGAATTGACCGGCCCGGTACCCGGGTTGAGCAGGAAGACGAAGCCGAGGGTCGCCGCGACCGGCGGGGCCAGGTAGGGGAGGTAGAACAGGGTCCGGAAGACCCCGGCACCCGTCTTGATCTTCGTGATCAGCAGCCCGACACCGAGGCCGAACACCACCCGGCAGGTGACCATGACCACGACCAGCCAGAGCGTGTTGCGCAGCGCCGGCCAGAACAGCGGGTAGTCGTTGAAGACGAACGACCAGTTCTTCAGCCCGCTGAACTCGGGGGCCGTGAAACCGTCGTACGAGGTGAAGGAGAAGTAGACGGTGGAGATCAGCGGGTAGGCGAAGAAGACGCAGAACCCGATCAGCCACGGCGACATGAAGGCCGCTGTCCGAAGCGCCGACCGGCGGCGCTTCGCACGGAGTGTGTATGTGGTCATCGCGGCGCTACTTCGCCTGCGCGATGGCTGCGTCGATCTCCTTGGCGGTGTTCTTCAGACCCGCCTCGATGTCCTTCTGCTTGCCCTTCTCGATGTCGAATCCGAGGTTCTGCAGGGACACCAGGTACGCGCCGCCGTTCACCGAGGGAGGGGTGGTGGTGCTCTCCGGGTCCGCGGCGATGTCGAGGAAGGTCTTGAACCGCGGGTCGTACTTCAGCTTCGGCGACTTCAGCGCCGCCAGGGTGGAGGGCACATTGTGGATGGAATTGGCGAAATTCACCACGGCGTCGGTGTCGGTCGTCATGAACTTCACCAGCTCCCAGGCCGCGTTCTCCTTCTTCGAGGTGGCGGCGATACCGGCGATGGTGCCGGTCAGATAGCCCTTGCCGTAGGTGTCGGCCTCGTCGTCGGCGACGGGCATCGGGGCGACGCCGATCTCGAACTTCGGCTTGGTCTCCTCGGCCATCCCGAGCCGCCACTCGCCGTCCAGCTGCATCGCCACCTGGCCGGTGTGGAACGGGTGCTTGGCGCCCCACTCGTCACCGAACGACGTGCGGTACTTCTCCAGCTTCTCGTAGCCGCCCAGGTCGTCGACCAGCTTCTTCTGGGTCGTGAGCATGGCGGCGAACGACGGGTCCTTGGCGATGTTCGACTTGCCGTCCGCGTCGAAGTACTTCGGGTTCCAGGCACCGAGGTAGTGCTCGGTCGTCGTCTCGTAGCCGTGGTAGTTCGGCATGAAACCGAGCCGCTCGTACGAGTCGCCCTTGGTCTTCGTCAGCTTCTTGGCGTCGGCGGCCAGTTCCGACCAGGTCTGCGGGGGCCTCTTGATGCCGGCCTTGTCGAACGCGTCCTTGTTGTAGTAGAGGCCGTACGCGTCACCGAGCAGCGGCACGGTGCAGCGCACCCCGTCGAACTGGGTGTACTCGTTCATCGCCTTCGGGAAGGTCTTGTCCGGGTCGATCCCGTCCTTCTTCAGGAAGGGGTTGAGGTCGAGGAACGCCTTCGACGAACAGAACTTGCCGACATTGTTCGTGGTGAACGACGAGACGACGTCCGGGGCGTTCGAACCGCCCGCCCGCAGTGCCTGGTTGATCTTGTCGTCGGTCATGTCGCCGACGACCTTCACATGGATGTTGGGGTGCGCCTTCTCGAAGGCGTCGACCGTCGCCCGGATTCCCGCGACCTCGTTCGGGGAGTTCCAGCCGTGCCAGAAGTTGATGGTCGTCTCCTTGGACGGGTCATCACTGGCACCGGAGTTGCTCTGACCCGTACAGGCCGAGGCGAGCAGAGATATGGCGGCGGTCGCGGCGAGCGCGGCGGCCGTCTTCCGGCGGTTTCCGGACATGGCGGTCTCCCGGTGAAGGAATGGGGCGGGGGATACGGAGGAGAGGATCGGGCCGAGAAGAGTCAGCGGGACGTGTCGAAGACCTCGTCGCGGGTGGTGGCGAGGGCGCTCTCCAGCGCGCCGCGCAGTACGGGGCGGTGCTTCACGTCTCCGGCGATCAGCCGGGGACGGGAGGCTGCCAGCTGGGTGAGCTCGGACTCCACCCGGCAGCGCAGCGGCTCCCCGCCGGCCGCGATGACCTCGCCGGACAGCACGACGATCTCCGGGTCGAGGACGGCGATCATGGAGGCGAGACCGGTCGCGAGTCCGGTGGCGAACCGGTCGAGGAGCTGGACGTACGGGCCGTCCTCGCCGGCCTCCGCGGCCTCGGCGGCGCGGGTGAGCAGCCGGGCCGCGACCGCGTGGTGGGTGCCGGAGCCGCGGATCAGCTCGTCGTCGATGCCGAGCTCCCGGCCCAGCCGGGACAGCACCTGGGCGCCGGCCAGTTCCTGGAAGCCGCCCGCGTTCACCTTGGTGACCTGACGGACCAGCGGGGTGCCCGGCACCGGCAGGAAGCCGACCTCGCCGGCGCCCCCGGTGAAGCCGCGGTGCAGCCGTCCGTTTATGACGAGGGCGGCACCGAGCCCCTCCTCGTTCCAGAGCAGGACGAAGTCGTCGTGCCCCCGCGCCGCGCCCAGCTGCTGCTCGGCCACCGCGACCAGGTTCACGTCGTTCTCGTACTCCACCGGCATCGGCAGGAAGGCGGCCAACTCCTCCAGCAGCGTGGGGGAGTGCCAGCCCGGCAGATGCGAGGCGTACCGCAGCCGCCCCGTTCCGGGGTCGAAGGCGCCCGGGGTGCCGATGACGACCCGGTGCACATCGGAGCGGGTGAGCCCGGCTTCCTTCACCGCCCCGTCCAGCGCCTGGGTCACCTGACGCACCACACTGTCGGCGCGCCGCCCCGGGGTGCGCAGCTCGAACTCCCCGACCGTCTCCCCGGTCACATCGGCGACGGCGGCGACGATCCGGCGGGCGTTCACATCCAGCCCCGCGACATGGGCGGCCCGCGCGTTCACCCCGTACAGCTGGGCGTTGGGCCCCGGCCGTCCCGCCACCGTCCCGGTCGCGACGACCAGCCCGGCCGCCTCCAGCCGCGCCAGCAACTGCGAGGCGGTCGGCTTGGAGAGCCCGGTCAGCTTCCCGATCCTGGTCCGCGAGAGGGGGCCGTGCTCCAGCAGCAGATCGAGGGCGGCACGGTCGTTCATGGCCCGCAGAACGCGGGGGGTACCCGGTGTGTTTCCGGCCATGAGTACTGCACCTGCCCTCTATTAGGAAAGTTTCCTATTCGATGAGAGGACGGTATGCGCGCGCCACCGGGCCGTCAATGGGCAGCATCGCTGAGGCAATCAAAGCGTTACGCGAGGACGTGTTCCGGGTGTCCTGGAGGGGTGGGGTCCGGAACGGCGTGAGGGGCACCCACGATGCCTGGGTGCCCCTCACATGCTTTGCCGGCCGCCTACTTCGAGATGTTCGGCGGGGCGATCGGGGCCGTGGCCAGCGACTGGGGCGAGGTGGTCGAGGCGTAGGCGGAAGGGGCGGCCATGGAGGCCGCGGGGTCGGCCTTGGCGGGCTCGTCCGGCTGGGCCGGGACGCCGCCGACGATGCGGATGCCCGCCTCGTCGAAGGCCCGCTTGATCCGCCAGCGCAGCTCGCGCTCCACGCCCAGCGCCTTGCCCGGCATCGTCTTCGCGCTCAGCCGGACCGTCATCGAGTCCAGGAACACGGCGTCCAGGCCCAGGATCTCCACGGGGCCCCACAGACGCTCGTTCCAGGGGTCTTCCTTGGCCATGGCCGCGGCGGCCTCGGTGATCACCGTGCGGATCCTGTCGAGGTCCTCGGTGGGGCGCACCGTCACGTCGACCCCGGCCGTCGACCAGCCCTGGCTGAGGTTGCCGATCCGCTTCACCTCGCCGTTGCGGACGTACCAGATCTCACCGTTGTCGCCGCGCAGCTTCGTGACCCGCAGGCCGACCTCGATGACCTCGCCGGAGGCGACGCCCGCGTCGATGGTGTCGCCCACGCCGTACTGGTCCTCCAGGATCATGAAGACACCGGAGAGGAAGTCGGTGACCAGGTTGCGCGCACCGAAACCGAGTGCCACACCGGCCACACCGGCGGAGGCCAGCAGCGGGGCCAGGTTGATCTGGAAGGCGCCCAGGATCATCAGGGCGGCCGTGCCGAGGATCAGGAACGACGCGACCGAGCGGAGTACCGAACCGATCGCCTCCGAGCGCTGACGGCGGCGTTCCGCGTTGACCAGCAGCCCGCCGAGCGCGGTGCCCTCCACCGCCTGGGCGCTGCGGTTCATCCGTTCAATGAGCTTGGTGAGAGCACGTCGGATGGCGATCCGCAACACGATCGCGATCGCCGCGATGAGGATGATGCGCAGGCCGGTGTTCAGCCAGGTGGACCAGTTCTCCTCCACCCAGCCCGCGGCGTCGCCGGCCTGCTTGGCGGCTTCGTCCAACGAGCTGCCGGGCTCGGGCGACGGGGCTGCGGCCAACAGGGCGGACAGGGACACGGTGGGACCTCCAGATGGGCGACGGCCTTCCGACCACACTAACGGGGCATCGGGAGTGTTCCGTTGCCCCGACAGAGCGGCGAGAAACGCCTCAACCGGGGGATACCGGGGCCGGTGAGCGGCGGTGGGGCGGTACCTGCGGCGGCCTTCTGTGGCCGATCGCACACCCGGCGGGCCCGCCCGCGGCAGGTGGCCGGGAGAAAAATCCTCCCGGCCCGTTACCCGCACGTGGTGGCGCTCCGACCAGGCAGGAGTAGAGACTGAGATCGGATCGTCCCGGCGCGAGCCACGCGCCGCCGGCGTACAAGGAGGCATCCACCGTGCCGCATGTCCTGGTTCTCAACGCGTCGTACGAGCCACTCGGCGTCGTACCGCTCCGCCGCGCGCTCGTCCTCGTCCTCGAAAACAAGGCCACCTGCCTAGAGGAGTCCGGCGCCTTCATGCACAGTGCCACCCGGGCCGTCCCGGCCCCCAGCGTCGTCCGCCTGAAGCGGTTCGTCCGCGTTCCCTACCGGGGACCCGTACCGCTGACCCGCAGGGCGCTGTTCGCCCGGGACGGGGGCCGCTGCATGTACTGCGGCGCCGCCGCGACCAGCGTCGACCACGTGATTCCGCGCAGCCGCGGCGGACAGCACGCCTGGGACAACGTGGTGGCGGCCTGCCGCCGCTGCAACCACGTCAAGGCGGACCGGCACCTGCCGGAGCTCGGCTGGCGGCTGCACCAGCAACCCGCCCCGCCGACGGGCCTCGCCTGGCGGATCATCGGCACGGGACACCGTGACCCGCGCTGGTTGCCGTACTTGCAACCGTTCGGCGCGGACGACGCCATGGCCCGGATCGACGGCATTTCTGCCTGAGGGATCCGGGCCTTCGCCGTCCCCGGGGCGGAAAGGGCCCGGATCGTTACTCCGTCGCGGCGACGGCGTACGCCTCCACCGACCAGAGCGAATAGCCGAACTCGCTGCCCCGGGCATCGCCCTGGACCCTGAGATAGCGGGCGTCCCTCGCGTCCATCCGGACCGACTCGCGCCCGCCCCTGCCGTCCCGGACGGTCGCCGCCGTGCGCCAGCTGCGGCCGTCCGAGGAGACCTGGAGCCGGTAGCGGGTGGCGTACGCGTCCTGCCAGTGCAGCACCACCCGGCCGATCCGGGCGGTCCGGGGCATCTCCGCCTGCCACCAGGCGCCGTCCTCGACCGGTGAGGACCAGCGGGTCTCCGGATCGCCGTCGGAGGCGGCCGACGCCGGGAAGTCCGGGGTCTCGTCGCCGGACGAGGACGCGGTGGCGGTACGCAGCAGATCGGGGCCCGAGGTACGCGGGAACGCCCGGACGGTGAGCGTGCTGCGTTCGTCGCCGAAACTCAACGGCACCTCGTACTCCCCGGCCGGGGTGCCCGCCGGGACCGTGATCTCGACGGGGACATCGGTACGGGAACCGCGCGGCACCCTCGTCTGCTTCGGGATGTCCACCTTGATGCCCTTGGGCGCCTTCGCGGTGAGCGCGCCCCGCACCTCGGCGGGACGGCGGGCGGCCAGACGCGCCTCGACCCGCTGCGGCCCGCCGCCGATCTCGGCGTCCGTCTCGCCGCGCGCGAGATCGAGCCGGGCCGCGGGCTCGTCGCCGAACCAGGGCACGAGCGCGTGCACCCGCGGGGCCGGTGCCGGGGCGCTCCCGGAGGCGCCGCCTGCCGGGGCCATCGGAGCCACCGTGCGGGAGATGACCGGGGGCAGTGCCGGGCCGCCCGTGGGCCAGCTGATCCGGATCGCGTCGGCTCGCAGCCCCTTGCCCGCAGTCTGGGTCCAGCCGGTCTCCGACAGCGCGCCCAGGTGGCGCCAGCCCTCGCCGGGCACATGGGCCTCCAGTGCCGCGCCGGCCACCGTGCCGCCGCCGGGCAGGGTCATGGCCGTCACGGCCTCCACCGGGCGGGACCGCTTCAGCTCGACCGTGTAGCTGCCCGGAGCCTTCGTGACCGTACCGGCGTCGCGGTCCGCGCCCGTCCAGGCGTCCGCCTCCCGGCGCACCCGGTCCAGGAACGGGCCCAGGACCCCCTTGCCGACCGTCGCGCCGTCCGCCTTCGCGGCCTTGCGCAACGGCTCCAGGGCCAGCGACGCCTGCCAGGCCGCGGCGCCGTCGCCGCGCGACTGGGCCTGGAGCAGATCCACGGCCAGCTCGCCCGCCCGGCCGTACCGGGACAACTGCTCGGTCCACGGCCGCACTTCGCCGTCGAGGTGCCCGTCCGCCGGGCCCTTCAGCCACTTCGGGGCCTCCCGCATCACGGTGAACGCCTCCCGCAGCCCGCGCGCCGCGTCGTCCCGCGCCGTGACGTCGTGCGCCGCACGGGACTTCCAGAACGCGGCCAGCAGCGGCCGCAGATACGCGGACTCGTCACCGCCGAGCACCGACTCCGCGCTGTTCCCGGCCAGCGCGCGCAGCGCCTCCCTGGTGCGTGCGTCGCCGCCCGCCAGGTCGTCGATCGCCGCCCGCCAGGACTCCTGGGGCCGGTAACCCTTCGGGTTCCAGGCGAAGTCGGCGGCGGTGAACAGCGGGATGCGGGACGCGGACGGCTGCTCCATCGCGTTGGCGAGCAGCGCCGCGGAACCTATGGCCACCGCGGGGTCCCGGCCGGTGTACGGGCCGAGGAATATCCGGTCCTGGGCGTAGTCGTTGACCGGGTAGTTGTCCATCGTGACCAGTGGGTGCCCGAACGCGGCTCGGGCACCGGCCAGTTCCCCGCCGGTGATGGTCTTCGGCACGACCCCGACACCGGTCCAGGCGATCTGGACCCGGTCGTCCAGCTCAGTGGCGAGCGCCTCGCGGTAGTCGGTGGAACCGTCCTGGTAGAACTCCGTCGGCATCACCGACAGCGGCTGCGAGCCCGGATACCGCTCCGCGAGGTGCCGCGCCACCTCGCCGGCCACCCGCGCCTGGGCCCTGGCCGCCGCCTCGGGACCGCTGCCGAAGGTGTCGGCGTCGCTGTCGCAGTGCCATTCGCTGTAGCTGACGTCCTGGAACTGGAGCTGGAAGACCCGCACACCCAGCGCCCACATCGCGTCGAGCTTCTTCGTCAGCGCCTTCACGTCGCCGGCCGACGACATGCACATGGCCTGGCCGGGGGCGACCGCCCAGCCGAGCGTCACATGCTCGGCACGGGCCCGTTCGGCCAGCGCCCGGAAGTCGGCACGCCGGTCGGCCGGGTAGGGGTCGCGCCAACGGGCCTGGCGGTAGGGGTCGTCGCCCGCCGCGTACAGATACCTGTTCTGCTTCGTGCGGCCCATGAAGCCGATCTGGGCCAGCCGCTCCTCGCGGGTCCACGGCCGCCCGTAGAAGCCCTCGGTCATCCCGCGCACGCCGGTGCCCGGCCAGTCCCTGACGGTGACCCCGGCGACGTTCCCGTCCCGGATCAGCTGACGCACGGTCTGCACGCCGTGGAAGAGGCCGTCCTCGCCGAGACCGTCCACCGCGACGGTGTCCCGGCCCGCGACCCGGCCGACCGCGATCCGGTAGCCCCCGGAGGGCAGGTCTCCGCGCTCGGGGGCGTGCAGGCTGCGCAGCGCGTCGCGGGCGCCGTCGCCGCCGAGCCTGATGACCGGGCCGCGGCCGGGCAGGGACTCGTGGACGGTCCGCACGCCCGCGTCCCGCAGGATGCGCCGGAGCGCGTCGACCGCGTACGGGTCGGCGTGCGCGTCGGCGACGAGGGTGGCCTCGGCCAGGAGCGGTACGGACTGCCCGGCGGCCTCGATGGAATGCGGCCGGGGCCATACGGCGGGCAGCCCGGCGTCGTCCGTGCGGTCGGGGGTGGTGACGGCGGGGGAGCCGGGGGGCGAAGGGGCCGCGACGGCGGCCGGGGCTCCCGTGGAGAGCAGTCCGCCGAGCATGGCGACCGCGATGGCCGCCGCCTGCTTTCCGCGCCTGAGCCGCATCGCTCGTCTCCCTCGTTCCCGCCGCTGGTCTCCGGCGTTTCCGCCGGTGGGCTCCGAGCCCACCACCCGCGCGCGAGGGTGTCAATGCGCGTGGGTGGTGTGCCGGAAATGCCCGATGCCGCGGACGGGGCGGGCGGCGGCGGGGCGCGGCGGCGGACACCAAAGATGACGCCGGATGGCCGAAAAGAGCGGACAACTTACGGAGAACCGGCCCGCGAGGAACGGAATGTGACCCAGGGCACGTTGGACTCGTTGTGATGACGCCTACGTCTGTGGTCGAGCCCGCCGGGTAGGTCTGCTGTGTCCTGTCACCCCACGGCCAGGAGGCCGCCATGCCCGCCGCCGCACAGCTTCTGCTCTCCGCCCTCTCCGGACAGGTGCCGGATGCCACCGCCCCGCCGGCCGGTCCGCTCCCGGTTCCCGCGTCCCGTGTCGGCCCGCTGACCAGCGAGCCGCCGCTCGCCGATGCCATACCCCTCACCAGCGAGCCGCCGCTCGCCGACGCCACCCCTCTGACCAGCGAACCCCCGCTCGCCGTAAACGCCCCGCTGACCAGCGAGCCGGCCACGTCCGGTGGCGCGTGGGGCATGGAGTCCCCAGGAGTCTGAATGGGCTTGTCCCGGCTCGCCGCACTGCACGGTGTCGCCACCTCCTACTCCCCGTCCGCCGATGTGACGGTGTCCGTCCCCGAGGACACGGTCGTCGCCGTGCTCGGCGCGCTCGGCGTGGACGCCGCCACGCCCGAGGCGGTACGGCAGTCGCTCGCCACCGCCGAGTCCGCGGCCCGCTCCCGGCTGCTCCCGCCGACGCTGGTGGTGTGGACCGGCGAGCCGCTGCCCGCGGCGCTGATCGCCCTGCCGCCCGGCACCACGCTGGACATCGCCCTCGAAGACCCCTGCGCGGCCCCGCCCCCGCGGATGCGCGTCCAGGCCGACCGGCCGGATCCGGCCGTTTCGGAGCGGGGCACCACCGACGGGAGCACGGACCCGGCGGACCGAGGGGGCGAGGACCCGGCGGACCGAGGGGGCGAGGACGCCGGTACGGGGGCGCCCCCGGCCCCCGCCTGGTGGACCGAACCGCCGCTCGGGGTGCACCGGCTGGCCGTACGGGCCCCCGGCGGGCGGACCGCGGCAGGCACGCTCCTCGTCGCCCCGCCCCGGGCGCCCCGGCCGCCCGCCCGCAGCCACGGCTTCCTCGTCCAGCTCTACTCCCTGCTCTCCGCCCGCTCCTGGGGCATGGGCGACCTGGGGGACCTCGCCGACCTCGCCGCCTGGTCCGGCCGGACCCTCGGCGCCGGATTCGTCCAGGTCAACCCGCTCCACGCCGCCGTGCCCGGCAGCCCCACCGACCCGTCCCCGTACCGCCCCTCCTCGCGGCGCTTCCCCGACCCCGTGCACCTGCACATCGAGTCCGTCCCCGAGTACGGGCACGTGGCGGACCGCGGCACCCTCGACGACCTGCGGCAGGACGCCGCGGCGCTCAGCGACACCGTCCTGAACAAGGGCGCCCTGATCGACCGTGACGCCGTCTGGGAGCTCAAGCGCCAGGCTCTCGAACTCGTCCGCGAGGTGCCCCTCACCCCCGGCCGCCGCGCCGCGTACTGCGACTTCCTGGCCGGGCAGGGGCAGGCCCTGGAGGACCACGCCCTGTGGTGCGCGCTCGCCGAGGTGCACGGCTCCGACTGGCACAGCTGGCCCGCCGGGCTGCGCGACCCCCGCTCCAAGGAGACCGCCCGCGCCCGCACCGAACTGCTGGACCGGGTCGACTTCCACTGCCGGCTCGCCTGGCTGACCGACGGTCAGCTCGCCGGCGCCCAGCGCGCTGCCCTCGACGCGGGCATGGCCGTCGGAGTCGTCCACGACCTCGCCGTCGGCGTGCACCCCGGGGGCGCCGACGCCTGGGCCCAGCAGGACGCCTTCGCGCACGGCATGTCCGTCGGCGCGCCCCCGGACGCCTTCAACGCCCGCGGCCAGGACTGGGGCCTGCCGCCCTGGCGCCCGGACGTCCTCGCCGCGTCCGGCTACGCCCCGTACCGCGGACTGCTGCGCGGGCTCCTCGCCCACGCGGGCGCCCTGCGCATCGACCACGTCATGGGCCTGTTCCGGCTCTGGTGGGTGCCCGAGGGGCGCCCGCCCACCGAGGGCACCTATGTCACCCACGACGCCGAGGCGATGCTCGCCGTCCTCGTCCTGGAGGCGCACCGGGCCGGCGCGGTCGTCATGGGGGAGGACCTCGGCACCGTCGAACCGGGGGTCCGCGAAGCGCTGTCCCGGCGCGGGGTCCTCGGCACCTCCGTCCTCTGGTTCGAACGGGACTGGGCGGGCACCGGCCGCCCGCTCGCCCCCGAGCAGTGGCGCGAGGACTGCCTGGCGACGGTCACCACCCACGACCTGCCGTCCACCGTGGCCCGGCTGACCGGCGACCATGTGACGCTGCGCCACCGCCTCGGCCTGCTCACCCGCCCCCTCGACCAGGAGCTGACGGCCAACGCGGCGGACACCGCCGACTGGCTGGGGTACCTCTCCAGACTCGGCCTGCTCCCCGAGGGCGAGGGCGACGAGGAGGGGGCCGTACGGGCCGTGCACCGCTTCCTGCTGCGCACCCCCGCTCGCCTGACCGGCGTCTGGCTGCCCGACGCGCTCGGCGACCGCCGCCCCCAGAACCTCCCCGGCACCTGGGACCAGTACCCCAACTGGCGCCTGCCCGTCGCCGACGCGCAGAGCCACCCGGTCACCCTGGAGGAGCTGGCCGCCGCGCCCCGCCTGCACCGGCTGATGGAGGTCTTCGAACCGCGCGAGGACCACCCGGACCCCACCCGATGACCCGCCCCGGACCCCGCCCCCGACCCCGTACGGCACCCCCGGGCGCGCGCCCCTCGCGGGCGTTCGCTACGTTTGCACCGTGGACAAGAAGAACGCTATGCGCGCCGGCGCCGTCGCGGCCGGAACGACGCTGATGATGCTGCTCATGTCGTCCCCCGCGCTCGCGCTCACCCGCGACGACGGTGACGACCCGGGGCCCGGCCTGAGCGCGATGGAGACCATCGGCCTCTACGTCGTGGCACCCATCGTCCTGTTCCTGGTCATCACGGGCCTGGTCATGGTCCTGGACAAGTCCAAGAAGCAGGCCTGACACTCCACGCCCGTCGCGTGTGCGCCGCAGGTACTCCACGAGTACCGGGCGGCGCACACGCATGTCCGCGACGAGTACCGAGCGGCGCGCGCATGTCCGAGGCAGGACACCCCGGCCGCGGTGCCGGGTAGGTTGCGGCCATGATCGAGTGGGACGTCAAGAAGCTCCGCATCCTGCGCACCCTGCGCGACCGGGGCACGGTCACCGCCACCGCGCAAGCCCTGCTGATGACCCCGTCCGGCGTCTCGCAGCAGCTCTCCGGCCTGTCCAGGCAGCTCGGCGTGCCGCTCCTGGAGGCCCAGGGCCGGCGGGTCCGGCTCACCGACGCCGCGCACCTCGTGCTGCGTCACGCCGAGGCCGTCTTCGCCCAACTGGAGCGCGCCGACGCCGAACTGACCGGCTATCTGCGCGGTGAGGCCGGCGAGGTGCGGATCGCGGCGTTCTCGACCGCGGTGTCCGCCCTCGTCGTACCGGCGATCCAGCGGCTGCGCGCCGAGGGCCGCCCGGGGCCCGACGTGCGGGTGCGGGAGGCGGAGGCCGCGCAGGCGTACGAGCTCCTGGTCGCCGGTGACGTCGACCTCGCCCTGTCCCTCGCCGCGCACGCCCCGACGGCCCGCGACCCCCGGTTCGCGGTGCTGCCGCTGCTCGCGGACCCCCTGGACGTGGCGCTGCCCGCGGACCACCCCCTCGCCGCCGCGCCCGCCCTCCGGCTGGCGGACCTCTCCGGCGAGCCGTGGATCTTCGGCGGCTCCGGGCCCTGGTCGCAGATCACGACGGCCGCCTGCGAGGCCGCCGGATTCGTGCCCGAACAGGCGCACAGCGCCTCCGGCTGGACGGCGATCCTGGCCATGGTCGAGGCGGGCCTGGGAGTGGCGCTGGTCCCGCGCATGGCGTCGGCGGAACGCCGCAGCCGGGGCGGCGTGGTGATGCGCGCGCTCGACGCCGACCAGCCGCGCCGTCATGTGGTGGCGGCGGTACGGCAGGGTGCCGAGCGGGGTCCCGCGGTGGCCAGGGTCCTCGCCGCGCTCACCGCGACAGCCGAATCATTCACTTCAACTGAATGAATGATGCAAAAACTTTCGCTGGACCTGATGGGTTGTTCGCCGCGACAGTAGACGCATGACCTTCGATCAGAATGAGAACCACCACGAGGACCCTCACGCCAACGACGCGGCCCCGTACAGCGGTGGTGACCCGTACGCCGACTACCGGACCACCGACCTCCCCTTCACCGAGCTCGTCGACCTCGCCGACCGCCGTCTCGGCGCGGGCGTGATCGCCGCCAACGACGAGTTCTTCGCCCAGCGCGAGAACCTGCTGCTCCGGGAGCGCGCGGTCTTCGACCCCGAGCACTTCGGGCACAAGGGCAAGATCATGGACGGCTGGGAGACCCGCCGCCGACGCGGCGCGGACGCGGAGCACCCGTTCCCGGCCCCCGAGGAGCACGACTGGGCGCTCATCCGCCTCGGCGCCCCCGGCATCATCCGCGGCATCGTCGTCGACACGGCCCACTTCCGCGGCAACTACCCGCAGCGCGTCTCGATCCAGGCCATCGCGGTCGCGGGCTCGCCCAGCCCCGAAGAGCTCCTCGCCGACGACGTGAAGTGGGAGGAGATCGTCCCGCCGACCCCCGTGCGCGGACACGCCGCCAACGGCTTCGAGATCACCGGCGGCCGCCGCTGCACCCACATCCGCCTGTGCCAGCACCCCGACGGTGGCATAGCCCGCCTCCGCGTCCACGGCGAGGTCCTCCCCGACCCGGCCTGGCTCGCCACGCTCGGCACGTTCGACCTGATCTCGGTCCTGAACGGCGGCAGTTACGAGGACGCCTCCGACCGTTTCTACTCCTCGCCGACCCAGATCATCCTGCCCGGCACCTCCCGCAAGATGGACGACGGCTGGGAGAACCGTCGCCGTCGGGTCCGCGACACGAACGACTGGGTCCGCTTCCGTCTCCCCGCCCAGGGCGCGGTCCGGGCGATCGAGATCGACACGGCTTACCTCAAGGGCAACTCGGCCGGCTGGATCGCCCTCCAGGGCCGCAACGGCGAGACCGGCGAATGGTTCGAGATCATCCCCCGCACCCGGCTCCAGCCCGACACCCTGCACCGCTTCCCGCTCCGCGCCCAGGCGATCGTCACCCACGTCCGCCTCGACGCCTTCCCGGACGGCGGCGTCGCCCGCATGCGCCTGCACGGCAGCCTGACGGAGACCGGTGCGGCCGAACTGGCCCGCCGCTACGAGGAGTCCGGCTCGTAACCGGAAAGGCCTCGGGTACCTCCCTGCTCCCGCCCGTCGGACGGCTGCGCGACCGCGCCCGCCCGACGGGCGGTTTCCATACCGGCGGATTCCCGCCCGCACCTGTCCACCCGGACCCGCCACGGGCTACGGTTCTGCGATGCCGAAGGAGAGCAGCACCGGGCCCGAGCGGATAGAACCGACAGGTCCCGTCCTGGCCGTGATCGGATGCACCGTGGGCCTGGTCCTCCTCGCCGGCGGCGTGGGCGCGGCCCTGGTCGCCGGGGCCCGAGCGGTGTCTGGAGACGCCGAGGGCGTGGATCTGGGGCTCCTGATCGCCGGAGGCCTGTTCGCGGCATTCGTCGGCTACGTGGGACTCGGCACGGTGCTCCACCACTGGGACGCGCGGCGGGCGACGCTCCGGCTCGAAGCCGCCGGGGTCGGGGCGAGGGCGGAAGTGATCGGGGTCGGGCCCGAGGACACGACAGCGGACGGCGGTTCCCGGCTGATCTGGATTCGCGTACGGGTCGACGGGACCGGCTTCCCGCCGTTCGAGGCGAGCTTCCCGCGTCCCTACGGCGCGGCGGAAGCGACCGTGGGAGCGGAGATCGAGGTCGTGGTCGACCTGGTCGGCAACACGTTCCGGCTGTGATCCGGCAGCCGGGTGGTGAGACGAGAAGGGGCGCCCCCGCCGTCGCGGGAGGCGCCCCTCACTGCTGGGCCGTCCGGTGCGTTACGCCGTGGCCGCCGCCGCGTCCGCGGCGCGGGCCTTCAGGGCACGCTCGACACCCGAACGGGACTCCGACATCAGCCGGCGCAGGGCCGCGCTCGGCTCCGTCGAGGAGAGCCAGGCGTCCGTGGTGTCCAGGGTGGCCTGTGAGACCTGGAGGGCCGGGTAGAGGCCGACCGCGACCTGCTGCGCCATCTCGTGGCTGCGCGAGTCCCAGACATCCTTGACCGAGGCGAAGAACTTCTCCGTGTACGGGGCCAGCAGTTCGCGCTGGTCGGTCTGGACGAAGCCGGCGATGACCGCCTCCTGGAGGGAGTTCGGCAGCTTGTCGGACTCGACGACCGAGGCCCACGCCTCCGCCTTCGCCTCCTCGGTGGGGCGTGCCGCACGGGCGGTCGCCGCGTGGCGCTCGCCCGCCGCCGTCTTGTCCCGCTCGTACTCGGCGGCGATCTCGTCCTCTTCGATGAGACCGGTCGCGGCGAGCCGCTCGACGAACGCCCAGCGCAGCTCGGTGTCGACGGCCAGGCCCTCGACCGCCTCCCTGCCGTCGAGCAGCGACTGGAGCAGGTCCGTCTGCTGCGGGGTGCGGGCCGTCGCCGCGAAGGCGCGCGCCCAGGCCAGCTGGTGGTCGCTGCCCGGCTCCGCCGCGCGCAGGTGCGCGAGGGTGGCCTCGGTCCACTGCGTCAGCCCGGCCTCGCGCCACTCCGGCGCCGCGTACAGGTCCAGCGCCAGCTTCACCTGGCGGTGCAGCGACTGGACGACGCCGATGTCCGACTCCTTGCCGATGCCGGAGAGCACCAGAGCCAGGTAGTCGCGGGTCGCCAGCTCGCCGTCGCGGGTCATGTCCCAGGCGGAGGCCCAGCACAGGGCGCGGGGGAGGGACTCGGTGAAGTCGCCGAGGTGCTCGGTGACGACGCGCAGCGACTCCTCGTCGAGCCGGACCTTGGCGTACGAGAGGTCGTCGTCGTTGAGCAGGATCACGGCGGGGCGGGCGGTACCGGCCGGGAACGGCACGGTCGTGCGCGCGCCGTCGACGTCCAGCTCGATGCGGTCCGTGCGGACCAGCTTGCCGGACTCGTCGAGGTCGTAGCAGCCGATGGCGATGCGGTGCGGGCGCAGCGTCGGCTCGCCCTTGGCGCCGGCCGGGAGGGCCGGGGCCTCCTGGAGCACGGTGAACGAGGTGATGTGGCCGTTCTCGTCCGTGGTGAGCTCCGGGCGCAGGACGTTGATGCCCGCCGTCTCCAGCCACGCCTTCGACCAGGTCTTCAGGTCGCGGCCGGAGGTCTCCTCCAGGGCGCCCAGCAGGTCGGGGAGACGGGTGTTGCCGAAGGCGTGCGCCTTGAAGTACGCCTGGACGCCCTTGAAGAACTCGTCCATGCCGACGTACGCCACCAGCTGCTTCAGGACCGAGGCGCCCTTGGCGTAGGTGATCCCGTCGAAGTTGACCAGCACGTCGTCCAGGTCACGGATGTCGGCCATGATCGGGTGCGTGGAGGGCAGCTGGTCCTGGCGGTAGGCCCAGGTCTTCTCGGAGTTGGCGAACGTGGTCCAGGAGTTCGGCCACTTCGAGCCCTCGGCGTACGCCTGGCAGGCGACCGAGGTGTACGTGGCGAACGACTCGTTCAGCCACAGGTCGTTCCACCACTCCATGGTGACGAGGTCGCCGAACCACATGTGCGCCAGCTCGTGCAGGATGGTCTCCGCACGCCGCTCGTACGCCGCGTCCGTCACCTTCGACCGGAACACGTACTGGTCGCGGATGGTGACCGCGCCCGCGTTCTCCATCGCGCCGGCGTTGAACTCCGGGACGAACAGCTGGTCGTACTTGGCGAACGGGTAGTCGTAGTCGAACTTCTCCTGGAACCAGTCGAAGCCCTGCCGCGTGACGTCGAAGATCGCGTCCGCGTCGAGGAACTCGGCCAGCGACGGGCGGCAGTAGATGCCGAGCGGGACGGACTGGCCGTCCTTCTCGTAGCTGCTGTGCACCGAGTGGTACGGGCCGACGATCAGGGCCGTGATGTACGACGAGATGCGCGGCGTCGGCTCGAAGGACCAGACGTCGTCCTTCGGCTCGGGCGTCGGCGAGTTCGAGATGACCGTCCAGCCCCGCGGCGCCTTCACGGTGAACTGGAACGTCGCCTTCAGGTCCGGCTGCTCGAAGCTCGCGAAGACCCGGCGGGCGTCCGGCACCTCGAACTGGGTGTAGAGGTACGCCTGCTGGTCGACCGGGTCGACGAAGCGGTGCAGGCCCTCGCCCGTGTTGGTGTACGCGCAGTCGGCGACGACCTTCAGCTCGTTGGAGCCCGCGACCAGGTGCGGGAGAGCGATGCGCGACTCGCGGAACACGGCCGCGACGTCCAGCGACTTGCCGTTCAGCTCGACCTCGTGCACGGCCGGGGCGACCAGGTCGATGAAGGTCTCCGCATTGGCTTCGGCGGAGTCGAAGCGCACGGTGGTCACGGACCGGTAGGTGCCGCCCTCCTGCGCTCCGGAGAGGTCGAGATCGATCTCGTACGCGTCCACGGTCAGCAGGCGCGCCCGCTCCTGTGCCTCTTCGCGGGTCAGATTCGTGCCAGGCACGCGGTCATCTCCTTGGTATGTGACGTTTCCGGTCATCCTTCCACGTCGTGCGCCGGAGTGGAGTAGCCTTGCGGATGCCACCGCAGTAGCATCGATGGTATGAAGATCAGCGTGAGTCTGCCGCAGGAGGACATCGCCTTCCTCGACGAGTACGCCACGAAGACCGAGGCGGACTCCCGGTCCGCGGTGATACACGCCGCGATCGAGCTGCTGCGTACCGCCGGCCTGGAGGCGGAGTACACGGAGGCGTTCGAGGAGTGGGACGCGAGCGAGGGCGCCGAGCTCTGGGACCGTACGGCCGGGGACGGAATCGCCGATGCGTAGGGGAGACATCCACCTGATCGACCTGGAGCCGGCCAGGGGCGGCGAGGCCAACAAGGTCGGGCCGGCCGTGATCGTGTCCAACAACGCCGCCAACCAGTCGGTCGAGCTCAATGGCAGAGGCGTCGTCACCGTGGTGCCCCTGACGTCGAACACCGCCCGCGTGCTCACGTTCCAGGTCCTTCTCAGGGCCGGCGAGTGCCGTCTGCCGAGGGACTCGAAGGTTCAGTGCGAGCGGGTCCGGGCGGTCGCCCCGGACCGTGTCCTGAAGCGGGTGGGCACCGTCCCCCGTCGTCGCATGGCCGAGATCGACGCCGCCCTGCGGCGCCACTTCGCCCTCTGACGTACACCGAAGGCATACGAAAGGGCGGCCACCGCACCCGGCGACCGCCCCTTCCCGTGTCCGTCCGGCGTCAGCCGTTAAGCTCCGCCGCGACCAGCTCCGCGATCTGCACCGCGTTCAGCGCCGCGCCCTTGCGCAGGTTGTCGTTGGAGACGAAGAGCGCGAGGCCGTTCTCCACGGTCTCGTCGACCCGGATCCGGCCGACGAACGAGGCGTCCTTGCCGGCCGCCTGGAGCGGGGTGGGGATCTCGGAGATCTCGACGCCCGGCGCGTCCTTCAGCAGCTCGTACGCGCGCGCCACGCTGATCGGGTGGGCGAAACGGGCGTTGACCTGGAGCGAGTGACCGGAGAAGACCGGCACCCGGACGCAGGTGCCGGACACCTTCAGCTCCGGGATCTCCAGGATCTTGCGGGACTCGTTGCGGAGCTTCTGCTCCTCGTCGGTCTCGAAGGAGCCGTCGTCCACGATCGCACCGGCCAGCGGCAGCACGTTGAAGGCGATCGGGCGCTTGTAGACGTTCGGCTCGGGGAACTCGACGGCCTCGCCGTCGTGGGTGAGCCGGTCGGCGTCGGCGACGACCTTGGACGCCTGGCCGTGCAGCTCGGCGACACCGGCCAGACCGGAGCCGGACACCGCCTGGTAGGTGGCGACGGTCAGCGTCCGGAGACCGGCCTCGTCGTGCAGCGGGCGCAGCACGGGCATGGCGGCCATCGTGGTGCAGTTCGGGTTGGCGATGATGCCCTTGGGGCGGTTCTTGATCGCGTGCGCGTTGACCTCGGAGACGACCAGCGGGACCTCGGGGTCCTTGCGCCAGGCGGAGGAGTTGTCGATCACGACGGCACCCTGAGAGGCGACCTTCTCGGCGAGCGCCTTCGACGTCGCGCCACCGGCCGAGAACAGCACGATGTCCAGCCCGGTGTAGTCGGCCGTCGAGGCGTCCTCGACGGTGATCTCCCGGCCCTGCCACTCGATCGTGGAGCCCGCGGAGCGCGCGGAGGCGAACAGTCGCAGTTCGTCGGCCGGGAACTTCCGCTCGGCCAGGATGCTGCGCATGACTGTGCCGACCTGACCGGTGGCGCCGACGATTCCGACCTTCACGGGGACTCCTTCGAACGTACGAACTGGCACGGTTGCCGCTCCATGATGCGTATGTCCACGGCTTTCTTGTCCAATCCATTGTCCGGGGTACGGACAGTGCCCGCCCGCCCGGGCACACGGCAGTGGGGCGGGAGCTCCTTCGAGCGCCCGCCCCACTGCCGTACTTGTCGTACGGATCACACGGTGGCCGTTACGGCGTGACCTTCTCGATCACGACGCTGCCGGCGCCCGCGGCGGTACCGCGGCCGTTCACCAGGTGGACCTCGCCGAAGAACTGCCGGCCCTCGGGGGCCGCGCCGGCGACCGAGACCTCGGCACCGATCTGCGCCGAGGCGCCGTTGGCCAGGTTCACGGCCTTCGACTCGTCGACCTTGATCGTGCCGAGCGACGGTGCGTAGTACACGTCGCGGTAGTCGTACGTGGTGGTGCCGGCCGGGACGTCGTAGCCGTCGATCTCGACGGTGTACGTGCCGGCTGCGGGCTTCGCCAGGCTGACCGACTCCTCGGAGCCCGCCGTGGTGGACTTGCCGACCACGGTGTTGCCCTTGTAGACGTACAGGTCCAGGTCGGCGTTGGCGTCCGACGTGCCGCCGATGGCGACGTCCAGCTTCTCGACGCCCTCACCGATGGTGACCGTGTATTTCTGCTTGTCGCCCGTCTTGATCGACGGCTTGTCGACCTTGGCGGAGCCCAGCGAGCCGCCCTTGAGCGCGCCCTGGAGGTCACCGGCGTTGTTGGTGACCTTCCAGTCCACCGTGGCGGGCGTGCCGACCTTCGCCTCGGCGATGGTCTGCACCGCCGGGTCGAAGGTGGCGCCGAGCAGCGAGACGTCCAGCTTGTACGGGTTGTCCAGCAGCGGCGACGTACGCCGTGCCTCGACCTCGATCTCCCAGACGCCCGGCTGCGGGTCCTTGTACGAGCGCACGTCCGGACGGCAGGTGTTGGCCGGGTTCTCGTAGTTCGGGTAGCAGAAGATCGTGGAGCTGTCCTCCATCTGCACCCCGTACGGGTGGAGGGAGATGAAGCGGGTCTGGCTGCCGGAGCGCAGCGCGCTCATCGCGACCTCAAGGGTCTTGGCGCCCTCCGGAACGGTCAGGAAGTACGACTCGCTGCTGTTGCGCTGCACCGAGCCGGACGCCTTGAACGCGTAGGAAGGCTTCACGAGCTTCGTGGAGACGACCACCGTGGTGAGGATCTGCTGGTCCACACCGACGGTCTTGCTGTCGTCCACCTTCAGGATCGCGCTGTGCACGCCCACGCTGCCCGGCTTCGCCTGCACCTTGACGGTGACGGGCTCGCCCAGCGGAAGCGAGACGGTGCTCGAACCGGTCAGCTTGAAGGTGCCGTCGTTGTTCTTCCACGACAGCTTGTGCTTGACGGCCTTGTCCGGGCCCGTGGTGCGGGTGATCGTGACGTCGTACGACTTGGTCTGGCCGGCCTTCAGGCCGCCCTCGCGGTCGTACAGGCCGGTGCCGAAGCCGGGGGTCTCCAGCGCGAAGTCGATCGCGGTGTCGACCGGGGCCTTCACCGAGTACTCGTGCGCCGGGGCGCCCTGCTTCTCGATCTGCTTCCAGGCGCCGACGATGTCGATCAGACCGGAGCCCTGGGCGTGCGCGGGCACGTCCTTGATGTGGGTGGCGGTGCTGGTCAGCGCGGTGCGCAGGTCGGCCGGCGGCAGCTCGATGTGCTTCTGCTTCGCGGCGGACAGCAGCAGCGCGGTCGCGCCGGCGGCCTGCGGCGAGGCCATCGAGGTGCCCTGGAGCATGGAGTAGCCCGCGGGGAGCGAGTAGCCCGACTCCTTGACCGGGCCGCCGGGCAGCCAGGTCTGGGTGGTGTTGATGGCCGCGCCCGGGGCGGTCAGGATCGGTGCGAAGCCGCCGTCCTCACGCGGACCGCGCGAGGAGAAGGGCAGCATGTCGTACTTCTTGGTGACGTTGGAGCCGTAGTTGGCGGCCCAGGTCTCCTTGGAGATCGACGCACCGACGGAGATCACGTGGTCGGCGAGGCCGGGGTCACCGATGGTGTTGACGCCCGGACCGTCATTGCCGGCCGAGATGACCAGCTGGACGCCGTACATGTCGACGAGCCGCTTGTAGAGCGCGGCGCGGGCGTTGTTGCCGTCGTTGAGCGGCGGCAGGCCACCGATCGACATGTTGACGACATCGACACCGCGGTTCACGACGAGGTCGATCATGCCCTCGGTGAGCGCGATGTTGGTGCAGCCGCCGTCCCAGGTGCAGGCACGCGAGGAGACGATCTTGGCGCCGGGTGCGGCGCCGTTCATCTTGCCGCCGAACAGGCCGTTCGCGGCGGTGATGCCCGCGACGTGGGTGCCGTGCTCGCTCTCGATGACACCGATGTTGACGAAGTCGGAGGTGTCACCGGCGGCGTTGTAGACGACGTCCTTGCGGGTCTCGACGACGAACGGGATGCGCTCGGCGACGTCGGTCCGCGGGTCGTCCTTGCCGAAGTAGGAGACCTGGTGCTTCTCCTTGTACGGCTTGAGCACGGCGTCGTCGGAGAAGTCCGCGTTGCTGTTCAGGTCGACACGGGTGGTGCCGGTGACCGGGTCGTAGAGCACGGCCCAGACATCGGTGGTGTCACCGTCGCGGTTCAGGTCGCCCGCCATGTCGCCGCCCTTGGTGGCGGCCTCGGCGAACAGCTTGATCCGGTAGTCGCCCGCGGGCGCCTTGTACGTGAGGCCCTCGTACGTGAACGTCGGGCCGGACACGGCGTCCGTCATCCGCAGCCAGGTGCCGTCGCCGTCGCTGACCGGGTCGGTCGCGGTCACCCAGTCGACGATCTTGCGGGCACCGGTGGTGGTCTTCTGCAGCGCCGGGTGGCCGAGGTCGACACCCGAGTCGAGGATGCCGATGGTCACCCCGCGGCCGTCGGCCTTCGGGTGCTGCTGGACGAAGTCGACCGCGCCCGTCTCGAAGGACGGGTTGTACGGGTTCTTCGCCGGGGTCTTCTTGCCGGGCGCCGGGTACGAGCCGGTGGACTTGACCTTCACCCCGGCGCCGGCGGCACGGTCGGCCGCGGGCGTCGGGTCGTCCAGCTTGATCTCCTGCTTGAGATCGATGCCCTGGACGGACGACAGCTTGGACGCCGCCTTGATGGTCGCCTCGGCGGTCGCGGTGGGCACGGTGGCCCGTACGTAGCCGAGCTTGTCGTACGCACGTCCCAGCACGGAGCCCTTGACGGCGTCCAGCTGCTTGGCGACCTGCTCGGTCGCACCGGGAGCGGTGGCGACCATCATCGTGATGTTCTTCTGGCCCTTGGCCTTCGCCTTGGCCAGAAGCTGCTCGTCGTTGGTGCCGAGCTTGCTCGCCGTGGCGCCCTCGGCGGCCGACTTGACAGGAGCGGTGTCGGGCGCGTCGGCGGCGAAGACGGGGGCGACGCCGGTGGCGGCCAGTGCGGCCACCAGACCAGCAGCGGCCGCGACTCGGGCCACGCGTCTCGCCCCGGGTATGGAACTGGGGGATTCGGAGGTCATCAGCATCCCTGGATATGAAAGAGAGAGTCCGGAATTCGGTACCGGATGACCGCTCACCCTTTCGTAAATGACAGGGGTTTGTGGAGAGTTGAAGGGGCGAGATGTGGACATGGCAGAATCCCGCCACTGGTGCTGATGCGCCATCAAGGACCAAGCGGGTCATAAGTGGCGCCTGTGGCCCGTTTCGCCGTCCTCAACGGGGCAGGACCGTCACCTGTGCGGCCGGTTCGCGGTCGGCCGCCGCCATCAGCGCCGTACGGACCACGACCGCCTGCTGCTCGCTCGCGTCGCGGAGCTTCTTCGGCGTGAGGTGGACGACGGTGATGCCCAGCCGCTCCAGGTGCTCCCGCCGGGCGGCGTACGCGGACCACTGGGCCCCGTTCTCCTCCCCGCGCCGTCCGTCGCCGGGCCCGCCGCGCCGCGGCGCCCTGGTGTCCAGCTCCACGGCGACCGCCTGCTCGGGCCAGTAGGCGTCCACACCGCCGAGCCGGGGGCCGCCAGGCAGCCGCAGCTCCACGTTCCACAGCGGCTCCGGCAGGTCGTGCGCCCGCACCATCTCGTACAGCCGGCTCTCCGCCACCGCCCGGCCCTCGGCGAGGAACGAGTCCACGGCCGCCACCACCTGCGACCGGCCCAGCAGCTTCGCGCGGCTCAACTCGCGCACCACGACGGCCGGTTCGCAGTGACCGCCGCGCACCGCCTCGATGAGCAGCCCGCGCACCGCCAGGGGGTCCTGGAGCCCCGCGATCGCGTCCGCGAGCGCCCGCTCCACCGGGGCCACGGGCAGGCCGCCCACCTGCTCGGCGCGGGGCGTCGCGGAGGAGCGCACCAGGCACACGTACCCGACCGAGCGCAGCCGCCGGGTGCGCGGCACCAGTACCTCGATGCTCGCCGCCGACGCGGGCGGCGGCACGGCGGCGAAGCCGTGCAGGGCGAGTGCGGCGAACCCGGTGAGCACGGCCTCGCCGTACCCGGACTCCGGCCCGCTCTCCCGCTCCGGCTGGGCCGGTACGCCCCGGCGGCCGGAGGCTGGTGGCCGGCCGGCGTACAGCAGCGCGGAGACCAGTCGTTCCTCGCCGGTGGGCGGCTCCGGGTGCAGGACGTACACGCCGGGCAGCGGCTGCTGCCACGGCCCGTCGGCCCCGCAGTGCGCGGCGGCCGTCGACGCGGACACCCCCCGTTCCCTCAACTGCGCTGCGGAAAGCACGCGTTGGCGGACATCGTCGGCGGTGCGGGGGTGACAGGGGGAGAGCGGAGTGTTCTGGGTCATGCTCCGGGGTATCCCGCAAGCCGCAGCGGCGCTAACCCCTGTTACACGCTCGTCGACAATTCAGGACAACGTCGTACTAAAGTACGCGCGTTCGACGGCCGAAAAGGCCCGGCCCCTTCCGGGAGCCGGACGAGCCGGGGCGGGGCGGACGCACCGGCCCCGCCCCGCCCCGCGTCCGTCAGATCCCTGCCGCGGCCTGTGCCGCCCCCGCGTCGCACGCCTGCGCCCGCAGCGCCCGCGCCAGATCGTCCCGGGCCTCCAGCACCAGCCTGCGCAGCGCCGGCGCAGCGTCCTCGTGGGCGGCCAGCCAGGCGTCCGTCGCGGCCAGCGTCGACGGGTCGTCCTGAAGCGCCGGGAACAGGCCCTTGACCACGATCACCCCGATCTGGATCGACCGCTCGGCCCAGACCCGCTCGATCGCGTCGAAGTACTTGCCCGTGTACGGCGCCAGCAGCTCCCGCTGCGACGACTGGGCGAAGCCCGAGATCGTCGCCTCCACCAGCGCGTTGGACAGCGCGTCCGACTCCACGACGCCCGCCCACGCCTGCGCCTTGACCGCGGCGGAGGGCCGCGAGGCCAGGCACCGCACCTGGTGCCGCTTGCCGGACGCCGTGTCGTCGCGGGCCAGTTCGGCATCGATGACCGACTCGTCGGCCACCCCGTGCGAGGCGAGCGGGGACAGGAACGCCCACCGCAGCTCCTGGTCGACATCGAGACCGTCGATCCGGGCCGAGCCGTCCAGCAGCCCCGACAGCAGCCGGAAGTCCGCCTCCGAGTCGGCGACCGACGCGAAGAACCGCGCCCACGCCAGCTGGTGCTCGCTGCCCGGCTCGGCGACCCGAAGCTCCCGCAGCGCGCCCTCGGCCAGCGCCCGGCCGCCCTCCTCGCGCCACCCGGGCGCCGAGTACTGCGTGAGCGCGGTCCGGGTCCAGGCGTGCAGCATCTGGAGCACGCCGATGTCGGACTCCCGGCCCGCGAAGGCCAGCACCAGCGAGACGAAGTCGCGGGCCGGCATCAGCCCGTCCCGGGTCATGTTCCACAGCGCGGACCAGCACAGCGCCCGTGCCAGGGGGTCGGTCATGTCGCCGAGGTGCGCCCGCAGCGTGGCCAGCGACGCCTCGTCGAAGCGGACCTTGCAGTACGTGAGGTCGTCGTCGTTGACCAGGATCAGCTCGGGCCGCTCGGCCCCCGCCAGCTCCCCGACCACCGTGCGCGGCCCGGCCACGTCGACCTCGGCACGGGCGTACCGCACCAGGTCGCCGTCGGCGGCGCGACGGTACAGGCCGACCGCGACCCGGTGCGGCCGCAGCTCCGGGTGGGACTCGGCCGCCTCCTGGAGGACCGCCAGCTCCGTGATCCGGTCCCCGGCGTCGTATGTCGCCACCGGGGTCAGCGAGTTGACGCCCGCGGTCTGCAGCCACGACCGAGACCAGGCGGTCATGTCGCGCCCGGACGTCTCGGCCAGCACGGACAGCAGATCGCCCAGCTGCGTGTTGCCGTAGGCGTGCTTCTTGAAGTAGCGCCGGGCGCCCTCCAGGAACGCGTCCCGCCCCACGTACGCCACCAGCTGCTTCAGCACCGAGGCGCCCTTGGCGTACGTGATGCCGTCGAAGTTCAGCTTGGCGTCCTCCAGGTCACGGATATCGGCCGTGATCGGGTGCGTGGACGGCAGCTGGTCGGCGCGGTACGCCCAGGACTTGCGGTTGTTGGCGAAGGTGATCCAGCCGTTCTTGAACCGGGTCGACTCCACCATGGAGAACGCGCCCATGAAGTCGGCGAACGACTCCTTCAGCCACAGGTCGTCCCACCACTGCATGGTGACGAGGTCGCCGAACCACATGTGCGCCATCTCGTGCAGGATGACGTTGGCCCGGCCCTCGTACGCCGCCTGCGTCACCTTGCCGCGGAAGATGTACTCCTCGCGGAACGTCACACAGCCCGGGTTCTCCATCGCGCCGAGGTTGTACTCCGGCACGAACGCCTGGTCGTACTTCCCGAACGGGTACGGGTAGTCGAAGTTGTCGTGGAAGAAGTCCAGGCCCTGCTTGGTGATCAGGAAGACGTCGTCCGCGTCGAAGTGCCGGGCGAGTCCCTTGCGGCACATCGCGCCGAGCGGGATCTCCAGCGTCGTGCCGTCCTCGAAGGTACGGCTGTAGGAGTCCGTCACGTAGTGGTACGGGCCGGCGACGATCGCCGTGATGTACGTGGAGATCGGCTTCGTCGCGGCGAACCGCCGGACCTCGCCGTCCCGCGACTCCTCCGCCCCATTGCTCCAGACCGTCCAGCCCTCGGGCGCCGTCACCTGGAAGCGGAAGGGGGCCTTCAGGTCGGGCTGCTCGAAGTTGGTGAAGACGCGCCGCGAGTCGGCCGGCTCGTACTGCGTGTAGAGGTAGACCTCGCCGTCCTCCGGGTCGACGAACCGGTGCATGCCCTCGCCGGTCCGGCTGTACGCGCACTGCGCGTCGACCACGAGGGTGTTGGCACCCTCCGGCAGGTCCTCCAGCGCCACCCGGGTGCCGTCGAAGACGGTGGCGGGGTCGAGCGACCGCCCGTTCAGCGTCACCGCGTTCACGGCGGGCGCCACGAGATCCGCGAAGGTCGACGCCCCCGCCCGCGCGTTGCGGAACCGGATCGTGGTCACCGAGCGGAAGGTCCGCGGACCGGAGGCGGTGTCCCCGTCCCCGTCGGGCCCGCCTACGGCGGAACGCAGATCGAGATCGACCTCGTAGCCGTCGACGCTGAGCAGCTCGGCCCGCTCGCGGGCCTCGTCGCGGGACAGGTTCTCACCGGGCACGGGCACACTCCTTTGTGTCACGTTCGAATACTTTGATCCTCCCATGTCGTCACTCGGCCCGGCAGGCGGGAATGACAGGCGCGTCCGCGGACGTTCTGCGCCACAGGTGCGAACGCCCTCATGAGGAGAGACATGTCTGACAACAGCACGGCGACGACCGGAAAGACCCCCGCCGATTTCTGGTTCGACCCGCTCTGCCCCTGGGCCTGGATGACCTCCCGCTGGATGCTGGAGGTGGAGAAGGTCCGCGACGTCGAGGTCCGCTGGCACGTGATGAGCCTGTCCGTCCTCAACGAGGACCGGGTCGACGAGCTGCCGGAGGAGTACCGGGAGCTGCTGGAGAAGGGCTGGGGCCCGGTCCGCGTCGTCGTCGCCGCCCAGCAGAAGCACGGCGACGAGATCGTCGGCCCGCTGTACACCGCGCTCGGCACCCGCTTCCACAACCAGGGCGAGGGCCCCACCCGCGAGGCGGTCGTGGGCGCGCTCCAGGACGTCGGCCTGCCGGCCGAGCTCGCGGACTTCATGGACTCGGACGCGTACGACACCGAGCTGCGCGCCTCCCACAAGGAGGGCATCGACAAGGTCGGCCAGGACGTCGGCACCCCGGTCATCGCCGTCCCGGGCGCGGACGGCGAGCAGATCGCCTTCTTCGGCCCGGTCGTCACCCCCGCCCCGAAGGGCGAGGAGGCGGCGAAGCTGTGGGACGGCACGCTGCTGGTGGCGTCGATCCCCGGCTTCTACGAGATCAAGCGGACCCGGACGCAGGGCCCGGTCTTCGACTGACCCACCGGGTGCGGGGCCGTCCGCCGTACGGTCCCGCACCGCTCCGGTCGCCCTGGTTCTTGTCCTGGCACCGCTGGAGTACTAGTCCGCGTCCTCGTTGAAGTCGCCCGGGTGCAGCGGGGGCCGCCCCGGGGACGGGGACCCCAGCAGGGGCGGCAGGAGTCCGCCCAGCCCCTTCGGCCAGACCGTCTCCCGGGAGCCCGACAGCTCGTCCACCGTCCACCGGCGATGGCCGTACCGGGCCTCGTCGGTCTCCATCCGCATCGCCGCCACGTCGGCGGCGGTGACGCGGGCCGTTCGGTACTCCTCGTACTGGTCGAAGCCCTGACCGTCCACGCTGAACAGCGTCTGCCGCGTCCACACCACCGGCCCCAGCCGGGCGGCCGGCAGGCTCAGCGCGATCTCCTCCCGAACCTCCCGTATCGCGGCTTGAACATAGTCCTTGCCGTCCTCGGCCCCACCGCCGACGGTGAACCACCACCAAGCACCGTCCCGCCTCGGGTCCCCGCCGCACAACAGCAGCAGCCGCTCAAGCTCGTCGATCAGCAGCACCCGTGACGTCCATCGCTTCCGAAGCCCCATGAGGCGCAACGCTATCCACGGCTCCCGCAGCCCTGCGCCCGGCCGCGACGAGAGCCAGGCTGACCGCGAGAGAGGCCGCCGCCATCACGGTCATCGCCGACGCCGGGGAGGTCAGCTGGGCGATGGTGCCGGCCAGCGCCGCCGCGACGCCCTGCAGGGTGAGCATGCCGGAGGAGTGCAGGCCGAGCGCCTGACCGGTGATCTCGTCCGGGGTCAGGGCCATCAGCCGCTCCTGGAACAGCAGGCTCGCCGAGAACCCGACCGAGGCGAGCACGGTCAGGGCGAACGCCAGGGGGAGCGCCGGGCGCGCGGCGAAGAGCAGATACGGGGCGGCCAGGAGCAGTTGCAACGGCGTGGCCAGCCGTCCCCGCCAGTGCCGCGCGACGAACCGGCCCGCCACAATGTCCCCGATGAGCATCCCCAGCGCGGCGAAGGCGAAGAGGAGCCCGGCGTGCTCGGGGGCGTAGGGCACGAACAGCGACTCGCAGCCGACGATCAGCCCGTTCGGCACCCAGAGCGCGAGATAGACCCGGCGGCGCGGGCCCGAGGACCACAGAACGGCGTTGATCCGCCAGGTCTCGGCGACCGACGGCCGTCCCGTGGCGCGAGGCGGCCGGCGCACCAGCCCGAACCGGGCGACGGCCGCGCCCGTGAGATACAGGGCGGTGGCGACCAGCAGCGTGCCGCGCGCGGACAGCGTCGTCACCAGAAGCCCGCCGAGCGCGAACCCGCCGATCTGCATCAGGCCGGCACACATGTTCAGTACGGAACGCCCCAGCAGATAACCGTTCTTGGGCAGCACCTCGTTGAGCAGCCCGTACCGCACACCGCCGCCCACGGCCGCGACCACGCCCTCGGCCAAGGTGATCGCGAAGACCACCGGCAGCGGCAGCCCGGGGACGGCGAGGACGGCGGTGGCCAGTCCGAAGGCGAGCGCCATGCCGGTCATCGCGGCCCGCGGCGGCAGCCGGTCCGCCGCCGACATCAGCACCGTCGCCCCGATCATCTGGGCGAGAGAGGAGCTGAACATGGACAGGGCCGCGAGCAGCGGCGAGCCGGTCGCGGCGTAGACGAGGGTACCGAGGGCCAGCCCGCTCGTCGTCGACGCGGCGACCTGCACGGCACTGGTCGCGAAGAGCGGTCCGAACTGCGGCGTACGGAAGAGTTCCCGGTAGGTGCGCATGCGGGGAGTCTCAGCGGCCGTCCGGGGCGACCGTTACTGTTTCGCGCGGAGGCGAAACGTGGAGGCATGACGTCTTGGGCCTGTGGCAGATCAACGCGGACACCCTCGCGGGGAGCCGGTTCGTCGTCTCACCGCTGGCCGAGACCGTCTCCGCCCTGAACTCCCTGGAGCGGGCCCGCGCCGGGCACCCCGGCGAACGGGCCTGGCTCGACGTCCATCTGCCCGCCTACCGTGCCCGGCAGGCCGCCGACCCGGTCGCCGCTCGTCTCGTGCCGGCGGCGCTCGGCGGCAGCTGGAACGCGGACTTCATCACGCCCACGCCGACGGGGGAGGGCGCCCCGTCCTTCGAGGAGGAGCTGGCCCCCATCCGGTCGACCACGCCCGAGCGCGCCCGTGCGGACCTGTCGGTATCGCTCGGCGGCGCCCCCCTCCCGGCGCTCCTGGACCGTGACGACCTGGCCCAGCGGGCCGCCGACGTCCTGCAATGGATCTGGCTGCACGCCGTCCTGCCGGACTGGCCGCGCCGCCGCCGGATCATCGAGGCGGACATCGTCGCGCGAACCGGGCAGCTGAGCCAGGGCGGCTGGGCGGCCGCCCTGGGCGGTCTGCGCCCAGGGATGCGGTGGCTGGGCGGGAGCCGGCTCCAGATCAACGCGCACGACTACCCGACGAAACAACTGGCCGGCGTGCGGCTGCTGTTCGTCCCGGTCACCCAGCATTCGGGCTGGGTCTCCTGGGACGACGACGCCGAGCGGTACGCGGTCGTCTACCCGTGTTCCGGCGCCCTGGCCGACGCGGACCGGGCCCGGGTGCCGGACAGCCTGTCCCGACTCCTCGGCCCCGCGCGGGCCATGGTCCTCGTCCTCCTCACCGACCCGAAGAGCACCACCCAACTGGTGGCCCTGACGGGCCAGGCCCTGGGCTCGGTCGGCCGCCACCTCAAGGTCCTCCTCGACGCGGGCCTGGCAGACCGCCGCCGGACCGGACGCTCGGTCCTGTACTTCCGCACGGAGGCGGGCGGCGTGCTGGTGGAGGCCCAGGGGGACGGCTGAGGGGTGATGCTCGTCGGCTTCACTCCCCCCGCTCGGTGCCCTGGGCGCTGCGGCGCAGCTCGCCCTCCTGGGCGAGCCGGAGCAGCAGTGCCAGGACCGGTTCGAGCGGCAGGATCACGATGGCCGCCCGCTCGGCCTGCTGCTCCGCCTGGTCGATGTCGCCGAGGTGTTCCAGATCGAGGTGGGCGACGGAGGCGGCGAGCTTGGCGTAGGGGAGCAGGTCGTCGTTGCTGAAGGGGACGCCGAGGCGGCCGAGGTCATGGATGGCTGCCGCAAGTGCACGCGGGTGTGGGGAGTCGCCGGGGATATTCCAGCCCCTTCTCCCGGTCCGCCGGCAGCAGAGATGGGTCATCCGGGCCCGGCCACGTCCAGCAGCGCGGTCACCGGCGACATGGGCTCCCACTCGGGGTCGTGCCCGGTCAGCCGCTCGGCGACGCGGGTCCAGGCCGCCTCGTCCGTGCCGAGCCGGGAGCGTACGAGCTCCGCGAGGCCGGTCCGGGCCTCGGCGGCCCCGGGCGGGGCGTCCGTGCGGCGGGCGGCCCCGCTCAGGTAGGCGAGGATCCGCGCGGCCGGGGCCGCCTGCCGCAGCAGGTCCGCGCCGGTCAGCAGGCCCGCCGAGAGCAGGCCGTCCAGCTGGGTGGCCGGCGCGCAGTGGAACAGGGTGCCCAGCCCGTGCCGCGCCCGTTCCCGGGTCAGCCGCGCGCTCCCGGACAGGCCGTCGGGACCCGGCTCGGGCAGCAGCGCCGCGTGCCGCAGCCGGACCTCCTCGGGCACGCCGTCGAGACGAACCACGTCGGACCAGTACGGGAGCGGGTCCTCGGCGTGGGCGGCTTCGAGCGCCGCCCAGTCCACCGCCTCGCCCGGCGGGAGCGACCCGAGGATCTCGCGCGTGTGCGCGGCGTGCCGGGCGCGCCGCAGCTTCGCGACGAGCTTTCCCGGCGCGAGTTCGCGGTCGAGCCGGGTGCGGAGCACGGTGGCGGGGTCGGCGGCGGCCAGGGCCTTCGCGCACACGGTGGTGGCGGCCCGCCCCAGCAGGTCCGCGCCCGCGACACGGGCCAGCCGGTCGGCGCCGCCGTGCTCGAACAGCCGCAGACAGCCGAGGAGTTGATGGGCGAGGTCGAGCTGAGCGCCTTCCTTGACGAGCAGTTGCTCGACGAGGTCGGGTTCGGCGGAGCAGAGCCACGTCAGGCCCCCGGCCGGGCGGGCGGAACCGCGGGCGCGCCAGTCGGCCAGCACCCGGCCGCCCAGTGATGTCTTCCCGTCGACGGGCCGTGAGCGGGTCACGATCCGGTGGACGGCGGGCCGGGGGTTCCAGTGCCGCAGCAGGGTGAGGTCCACGTCCGGGTCGTCGAGGTCGACGATCCGCTCCACCGATCCGCTCCTCTTCATCCAGCGGGACTGCTCGGCGAGGACGCGCAGCGCGTCGCGGTCGCGTCCGGCGAGCAGCCGGTCGAGGACCCGGCGCGGCGTACGGTCGTACCGCAGCAGGTACGCGGCCAGGAGCCAGGGCCCGTCGGGGCCGAGCCGGGGCAGCACGGCGTCGACGACCTCGGCGTCGGCCAGACAGAGCAGGGTGCCCTCCGGCCAGGCCCACAGATGGTTGCCACGTTCCAGGAGCTTGATCGCCTCGTCGGGCGTGCCCGGCACGGGCACCGACGAGGGCGACCCGCCGCCGGCCGCCGGGGCGGCTCCACCGGACGGTGCGCGGTGCAGCAGCTCCGCCCAGGTCAGCCCCTCCGAGGCGGCTTCGGACGCCGTCACCGTCGCGGCCAGGCGGAGCCATGCATCGGCGTCGGTGCCGAGCTCGGAGCGCAGCCGCCGGGCGAGCGCGGACCGCCACGCCTCCGCGAATGCCAGCCGCCGCCAGTCGTGGGGCAGCAGGAGCAGCCTGCGTGCGGGCAACAGGGCGATCAGTTCGTCAGCGGGCAACAAGCCCTGGCCGTAGGCATGTTCGGTGAGCTGCGCACCGGATCCCTGCGTCGCCGGGAGGTTCGCGCGTATCTCGGCGAGGCTGGGCGCGGCGTACGCGAAGCCGTCCTCGGACGCCGGGATGCCCTCGGCGGCGCAGGCGTCGGCGAACCAGTCCGGGGTGGCCAGGCCGGGCGCGTCGCTCCAGTCGTGCACGGTCAGCGCGCTCAGGACGTCGGGGGAGGCGGGCCGTGGCGCGTCGGCGGGGGCGAGGGCGTACAGCAGGTCGAGGGCGGCCAGGGCGTGGACCCGCTCGACCCGGTTCAGGGACGGCCGGGGAGGCGGCACGGCGGCCGGCGGGTCGGGTTCACCGGCCTCCCCGACGGGGGCCGTGCCCGCCTCGGCGATCAACTCCGCGACGGTGCCCGGATGTTCGGGCAACAGGGTGTCGAGCGCCGCCCAGGCGTGCGGCCGTTCGCCCAGGTGGGCCCCGGTCAGAGCGCGGAGTTCGGCGGTGGACGCCTCACCGAGCTGGTTCCGTTCGGCGAGCCGGACGAGCGCGGCCACGGCGTGCACGGCGGGCCGCGCGGTGCGGACCAGCTCGACGGGGTCGAGGAGCCCCGCCCCCACCATGCCCTCCGCCCAGCGGGTCGCGCTGTCGTCGAGCGCCTCCTTCGCCAGGCGCCGCGCGGGTGGGGTGCTGTTGCCCGCGCGACGGCCGCCGGCCCGCCACGGTTCGTTGAGGACGCTCAGCCGGAACGCCAGACGCTGCGTGTCGTCCGCCGCCTCGTGACGGGCCAGTTCCTCACAGGCCTTGGGCATGAACGGGGTCGCGGCATGGGTGGTGGCCAGGGCGTCGAGATCGTGCGCGTACGGCTCGGCCAGCAGATCGCGCAGGGTGCTGGTGCCCCGCGCGGTGGCCAGCAGTGCGGGCAGCCGGGCGGGGTCCTCGTACGGCTCGCACTGCGCGCGCAGCCGGCGCGGGGCGTCGCCGCCGGTGTCGGACAGGGCCCCGGTCACCGTGATCACGACGGCCCGGTTCAGCCAGGGGCTCGCGGTGGGGTCGTCGAGCAGCGCGCGTACGGCTTCCGGGCCGCTCCGCTCCCAGACCCGCAACAGCGCGTACTGCTGCGCGACCTGACGGAACCCGACCCGCAGCGCGAGGCCCACGAGCCGCGGGTCGCCGGAGCCGAGCAGCGGCGCCAGCCAGGAGTGCGGCACATCGCCCTGCGGTGCCGTCAGCTCGGAGAGCAGCGCCTCGTCGAGGGGAACGGTGCCGGTCCGGTGCGCGATGGCGCGGCGCAGGGAGGCGGTGGTGCGCGGGTTGCGGTAGACGGCGGCCGAGACCCGGGCGTCGCCCAGCGCGGCCAGCCGGGCGAGCACCCGGGCGTCGAGCCGGGGATGGCGGGCCAGCGCGGCACGGGAACGGCGGTCGCCGTGGTCCAGCACGGCGGCGACGAGGGCGGACGCGGGCGGTGCCCCACCGGCGAGCAGGTCCGTCGTCAGCCGCTCGGGCAGGGCGGCCAGCGCGGCGGCGGCGTCGCACGGCTCGGCGTGCTCCAGGAGCAGCCCGAGTGTGGCGTGGACGCTGCGGGGCGCGGGCGCACGGAGCGTGTCGCCGGGCCCCAGGGGCGCCGGCTGCTCGGCGAGCAGCGCGGGCAGGTCGCCCCGGTGCCCGGGAAGCGCGTCGTGCAGGCCGCGCCACCGCTCCATGTCGGCGCCGAGCCGACTCCCGGCCAACTCCCGCAACAGCCCCGCCGCTTGACCGTCGACCCCACCGGCCGCAGCGACCTTCGCCGCCACCATGCGCGCGGGCCGCCCCCGCTCCACCGCCCGCAGAGCGGCGCCCTCCTCCGCCGGGCCCGCCGCATCCGCACCCCGAGCGGCGTCGAGAACCCCGCGCAGCATCCGTTCCGCCGCCCCCACCCTCGTCTGTGACCTGAACCCCGTGACTGCCATGGCCGCCATGCTAGGTCCGACGACTGACACGACCGGCCGGACAGGCCTTAGGCTGCGGCCACGGCGTCGGTGCCGTGCGGCGAAGGGGGCGGGGAGGGCGGCGAACTCGCCCTGGGATCAGCCTTATGCGACGGAAGACCGGGATGGGGACCATGGCGGATGCTTCCTGAGCTGTACGGGGTGGAAGACGCCTCCGTGTACCAGTAGTTGGAGCAGTTGGCTCGGGCTTCCAACAAGCGTGGATGGTGGCTCAACTATGAATGGGCCGCCAAGCCGGAGTACGCGGACTTCATCACGCTCGAATCCGACGCGACGTATATCCGTACTTGGCAGCCGCTGTTCCTGCCAGGACTTCTACAGACGGACGACTACCTGAGGGCGCTGCTCGGTGCCGGCCTGAAGGTTCATACGCCCGAGGCGGTTGACGAAATGGTGGCCATTCTTCAGACGCGCAGGAAGGTGATCGAGGAGCACGGCGCCCGGTTCGTGGCGGTCATTTGGGAGCCCGCACTCACGGCCCCGATGCCTTCCGTGAAAGCGCATCGCGACCATCTCCTGCACATCCTGAACGTGGCGCAACGGCAGAACATCAGCGTTCAGGTGCTCCCTGCCACGGAGTGGGAGGCCGCGCACATGGCATCGCACTTCGTCATGTTCAACTTCGGTCCCGAACCCGCCCCGGAGGCAGTCGCCTTCGACAGCGCGACGAGCACCGTCATCATCGAGGACTTCGAAGAGATGGCCACCCATGCGCAGATCTTCGAAGCCCTCGGATCCGCAGCGCTCACGCCCGCGCAATCGCTCATCTTCCTGCGTGAGCACATCGCAAGCATCCCTGAGAGCGAGAAAGAGCAGTAATGAGGAACCAGCAGATCGTCACCGATTTCAAGAAGTCCAGCGCCTCGCGGGGAGGGCAGCAGGACCGCGTCGAGGTGGCCCGCACCGCCGACGGCGGCCGCGCCGTCCGGGACAGCAAGTGCCGCGACGGTGGGCTCCAGTTCTACGCCCCCGAGGAGTGGGCCGCGTTCGTCGACGGGGTGAAGGGCGGGGCCTTCGGGGGCTGACGCACCCGGGGGCGGGCCGCACTAGACGTTCGTGAGGAGGCGCTCCAGCGGTCGGGGTACGTATTTGAGGTCCAGGTGTGCGATCAGCGCCCGCGCGTACAGCGCCTTGCGGCCGCTGTGCGTGCCCATGAACCGGCGCAGCTGGTGTTCCACGGGGCGTTCCCGCTGTGCGGGCTGGCCCTGGAAGGTGAGGAAGGGGCGCATCTCGCCCTGGGCCTCGATCACCTGCTGTACGTCGTCGGCGCCGAGGGCACGGATCAGTTCGTCCTCCAGGTCGGCCACGCACACCTGGAAGCCCAGGGCCTCCAGCCCGGCGCGGGTGAGGCCGGAGCCGAGTCCGACCCGTTCCAGGTGGTGCCGGAAGTGCCGCTCCTCGCCGATGTCGCAGAGCCCCGCCAGCGGGAGGCCGAGCCCCGGCGGGCCGCACACGTTCAGGAAGCGCCCGATGCTCATCGCGCCGCCTAGCGGTACGACGGCGACGCCCTCCGCGCCGAGGTCGCGGCCGTGGCGCGTGGCCAGGGCCTCGATCGCCACCTGGTCGCTGCTTCCCTCGACGAGCACGACCGTACGCACGCCACCGGCCAGTTCCCGCGCCTTTGCGGCTGCCGCGTCCGCCCCCGCTCCGCCGGCCGCCCATTCGACCGCCGCCTGACGGAATCGCCTCAACTCGTCCACGAGACCTCGCTTTCCGACGCCATCCTGCATGGCGGGGATCCCGTACGCACACACGTTTTCCCGACAGCGTCCGCCACCAACGGGAGTGGGCCCACGCGCACCACGCGTGGGCCCACCTTCGTCGGCGTCCGGGATCAGCTCGGTTGGTCTCCGGTGTAGCGGTAGATGCCGCCTGCTGAGTTGACGTGCCATACGGTGCCGTCGGCTGCTGCGCCGATGTCGACGGCGTTACCGGGGATGCCGATCCAGGGGTTGGAGTCGTGGCCGGTGTAGCGGTAGATCTGGCCGAGGGAGTTCACGCCCCAGACGTGGGTTCTGGATCCGACGGAGATGCGGGTCAGGCCGCCTGGGACGGAGACCCAGTCGGTGGAGCCCTGGTCTCCGGTGTAGCGGTAGATGCCGCCTGCTGAGTTGACGTGCCATACGGTGCCGTCGGCTGCTGCGCCGATGTCGACGGCCTTGCCGGGGATGCCGATCCAGGGGTTGGAGTCGTGGCCGGTGTAGCGGTAGATCTGGCCGAGGGAGTTCACGCCCCAGACGTGGGTTCTGGATCCGACGGAGATGCGGGTCAGGCCGCCTGGGACGGAGACCCAGTCGGTGGAGCCCTGGTCTCCGGTGTAGCGGTAGATGCCGCCTGCTGAGTTGACGTGCCATACGGTGCCGTCGGCTGCTGCGCCGATGTCGACGGCCTTGCCGGGGATGCCTACCCACGGGTTGGAGTCGTGGCCGGTGTAGCGGTACATCTGGCCCAGGGAGTTCACGCCCCAGACATGAGTCCTGGACCCGACCGAGATCGAAGTGAGACCACCGGAGACGTTCTTCCAGTCAGCCATTTTCCTGTCCCCTTACCTCGAACCTTGCGAGGGGAATACTGCTGCTCGGAGAGGCCTCCCAAACGGCCTGATATGCCGATTGGCCACAGAGACAAACCAAAAATCGCCGTTTGGTTGTCTTCGCCCTCAGTCTGCTGGGGCGCGTGGCCCGCTCGCCTCGCCGCGAGGAGGCTGAATCCGCTGTAACCCACAAGGGAACAAGAGCGGTGTCTCACCCCGGGGCCTCGTCGGGACCGTGCACCGGCATGGAGCCCAACACGTCCTGGACCGGGCCGGGTTCGGCGGTCACGAAGCGGACGGTGGCGCCGGGCACGTACGCGAGGATCTCGTACGGGGCGATCGCGTCGAGCGGTTCGAAGCGGTCGAAGAGCGGGATCACGATGTCCATGCCCGGCAGCCTGGCCATCGCCTTCACGCGTTGAGCCACTCCGCGACCTCGACCACGTCCCCGACGCTCACCGTGCCCTCGCAGACCACCGCGTTCTTCGCGCCGAAGCTGACCCTGTTGCCGTACTCCGGTTCGCGCCGGTAGGTCGACAGGGTACGGATCGGCTCCGGGCCCGCGCGGTGGCCGGTGGCCTGGTCGACCATGGGGACGGCGCACCTCATCGCCCGTACCGAGTGGGCGAGTTCCACCGTGCCGAGGAGCATCCGGCGGACCCGGTCCTCGAAGTGGGGCTCGTCGTCGCCGGTCAGGACGATGTTGGGGCGGAAGCGGTTCATGGGGACGGGCTTCGCGTCGCCCCGGGCGGTGATGCGGGCGTTGAGGTCGTCCAGGGACGCCGTCGAGGCGACCAGCACCGCGTGCGCGTCGGCGAAGTTGACCTTGCCCGGGGTGTCGCCCCAGCCGTCCCGGTCGAAGCCGGGAGCCACCCGTACCAGGCGGGACTTCACGCCGAGTGCGTCGGAGAACCACTCCGCGACGGCGTCACCCTGGTCGACGGCCGCGCCGAGGGGGCGGTTGAACATGCTGACGTCGCGGCGTGCGCCGTCCCCGTCGACATCCAGGCGCAACGGCTCCACGCCCTCGGCGGTCAGGGTCAACGCCGCTCCGCCGTCAAGGACTTCCACCCTGATCGCGGCCATCGCGGGGTGCGTGCGCTGGCTGCGGAAGGCGCCGTCGGCGGCGTCCACCACCATGAACGTCCGGTCGTGTTCGAGGCCGGTGCCGAAGACCTGCACGGACTCGACCGTGGTCCCGGCGCAGCCCTTGACCGGGTAGTAGGCCAGTTCGCGGACGGTGATCGTCATGGTGTCCCCTCCGGGGCGGCCGCTTCGAGGGCGTCGACGCTGCCGGACATGATGGTGCGGATGTGGCGGGTGAGATGCTCGGTGGGCCAGTCCCACCAGGCGACGGCGAGGAGCCGGGCGACGGTCTCCTCGTCGTAGCGGGTGCGGATGAGGCGGGCCGGGTTGCCGCCGACGATGCCGTAATCGGGTACGTCGGAGGTGACGACGGAGCCGGCGCCGATGATCGCGCCGTGCCCGATCCGTACGCCCGGCATCACCATGGAGTTGTAGCCGAACCAGACGTCGTTGCCCACGACCGTGTCGCCCCGGCCCGGCAGCCCGGTCAGCAGGTCGAAGTGCTCGGCCCAGGAGCCGCCCATGGACGGGAACGGGAACGTGGACGGGCCGTCCATCCGGTGGTTGGCGCCGTTCATGATGAACCGGACCCCGGTCCCCAGCGCGCAGAACTTTCCTATGACGAGCTTCTCCGGGCCGTAGTGGTACAGCACGTTGCGGGTCTCGAACGCGGTCGCGTCGTCCGGGTCGTCGTAGTACGAGAAGTCCCCGACCTCGATCAGTTCGGACTTCACCAGGGGCTTCAGCAGGACGACGCGGGGCTGGCCGGGCATCGGGTGCAGGGCGGTGGGGTCGGCCGGGACCGGGCTCGTGGTGTTCATGGCGCTCATCATCGCATCCGTTCCAAGTGGGGTAAGTTTTCTTTGGGAACGCACATCGGATCGAAAGGATCACGCCGTGACGCTGGCGCAATGGACCGAGGTCGACGACTACTTCAACGGCCTGCTGGTGGGCCCGGACGAAGCCCTGGACGCGGCCGTGGAGGCCAGTGACGGGGCCGGGCTCCCGGCGATCCAGGTCGCCGCCAACCAGGGCAAGCTGCTGAATCTGCTGGCCCGGCTCCAGGGGGCGCGCACCGTGCTGGAGATCGGCACGCTGGGTGGCTACAGCACCATCTGGCTGGCCCGCGCGCTGCCGGAGGGCGGCAAGGTCGTGACGCTGGAGGCCGATCCGGCGTACGCGGAGGTCGCGCGGGCCAACATCGAGCGGGCCGGGCTCGCGGACGTCGTCGAGATCCGGGTGGGCCCCGCCCTCGACACGCTGCCGGAGCTGGCGGCGGAGGGGTACGGGCCGTTCGACGTCGTGTTCATCGACGCCGACAAGCCGAGCAACCCCGACTACCTGGCCTGGTCCCTGAAGCTGACCCGGCCCGGCAGCCTGATCGTCGCCGACAACGTCGTACGCGACGGAGAGGTGGTGGACGGCGAGAGCGACGACCCCAAGGTGCAGGGCGTCCGCCGGTTCACCGAACTCGTAGCAGGCGAGCCGACGTTGACCGCGACCGCGCTGCAGACCGTCGGGAGCAAGGGGTACGACGGGCTGATGATGGTGCTGGTCACCGGGTAGGCCCCGGGACCGCGTTGATACGATCGCGCGTTCGACGCGTCGGGCCTGCCTCGGCACCCGGCCACCACCCTGTGGAGACACCATGCAGCGCCCCCTCGTCCCGCTTGTCGTCGCCGTGGCGCTGTTGTGCGCTGGATGTTCCGGGGGATCGGGATCGGCGCGAGGGGCGGAGAAGTCCGGGAAGGCCTCCGCGTCCCGCTCTGCGGCGGACCACGGGGCGGCGGTACGGGCCGCGGTGGCCGAGACGAAGAAGAGCAGCGCCCGGATCGATGAGCGGATCGAGATAGGGGACGGCACCACCGACTACGTCGTCTCGATCAAGGGCGACTTCGACTGGGCGGGTGCCAGAGGGCGTCTCGCGGTCGCTCTCCGCAATCCGGCGGTTCCTGGGAAGACGTCGCCCCGCATGGACGAGATCTTCGCCGGTGGCACCGTCTACGTGGGTGGATTCGCCGAGATGGAAGGATCCTGGGGATCGATTCGCCGGGACGAGGCCGAGGCTCACTACGCGCTGCGGGCACCGATGAACGACCCCGAGCACGTCTTGCGCCAGGTGGCGCAGATGCGCCGGATCTCGAAGGTCGGTCAGGAGACGGTGAACGGCACGCCCACGGTCCACTACCGCGGTGTGCTCACCGATGAGACGGTCACGCTGCGGATGGCGAAGAGCATGCGGGCCAAGATCGACTCTGCGCGGGAGCAGGTCGGTGGGATCACCGTGTACGCGGATGCCTGGATCGACCGGAAGGGGCGCATCGTGCGTACCCGGCTCGACTGGCCCATGGGGGCGGCGGGCGTCAAGGCGACGATGAATCTGGCGGACCACGGGAAGCCGGTGCGGGCGAAGGCGCCGGACCCCGGCAAGGTCGTCCCCATGCCGAACCTCGGCGGCCCGCTGCCCGGCTGACCTGCCCCCTGGCGTGACAGGGCGGAAGGTGGCGCCGACGGGAAATCTGTTCGACGGGTGCGGCGGGCCCGGGCATGATCGGGTGCATGAGTTTGCGTGTGAGTGACCCGGTTCGTGTCGGTACGGAACAGCTGCCGGGAGGGCGGTCGCTGGGCTGGACCGAGTGGGGGCCGGAGGACGGGGTGCCGGTGCTGCTGTCGCCCGGGGCGGCCACCAGCAGGCATCTCGGGTTCGGTGCCGGTGTGCTGGAGGGGCTCGGGGTGCGGCTGATCTCCGTCGACCGCCCCGGTCTGGGGGTCTCCTCGCCCGCGCCGGGGCGTACGTTCGGTGACTTCGTCGACGACATCCGGGCGTTCGCCGGTCAGCGCGGCCTGGGGCGGCCCCTGATGGTCGGCAATTCGCAGGGGGCGCCCTTCGCGCTGGCGTGCGCCGCCGCCGGGGCGGTCCGGGCGCTCGCGGTGGTCTCCGGTGCGGACGAGGTCGCGGAGCCGGGCTTCACGGACGTGCTTCCGGAGGAGCTGCGGGGCCTGGTGGGCCTGACCGTGTCCGATCCGGCCGCTGCCGAGCGGGTCTTCGCCGGGTTCACCGCCCAGGGGATGTGGGACATGGTCATGTCCGGCAGCCCGGAGTGCGACCTCGATGTGTACCGGCAGCCCGCGTTCGCCGCCGCGTACCGGCATGCTCTCGACGAGGCCTTCGCGCAGGGGGCGGCCGGCTATGCCCGGGACACCGTCCTGGCCATGGGGCGCTGGGGGATCGGGCTGTCGGACATCTCCGTACCCGTCGATCTCTGGTACGGGGAGAGGGACACCGGTCACTCGCCCGATCAGGGGGTCCGGCTGGCCTCGCGCATTCCGGGGGCGGTCCGGCATCTGGTGCCGGAGGCCGGCGGGGCGGTGCTCTGGACCCATGCCGGGCAGGTGTTGAGCACGCTGCTGGGGCGCGTCGCCGGCTGTTGAGTTTTCGGACGTGGCAGAAGGGCCCTCGCCTGTCACGTCCAGGCGGGGGCCCTCCCTTCATCCGCCTGCCCGGTGAAGGTTGAGAAGACGATCACGAGGCAGGACGTTCGGGCGCCTTCGGTCAGGGGGCGAGCAGCAGCACGTCGGCGCGCTCCTTGGCGGCCGCGTAACGCTTCGCCACGTCCTGCCAGTTGACGACGGCCCACATCGCGTCGATGAAGTCGACCTTCTGGTTCTTGTACTGGAGGTAGAAGGCGTGCTCCCAGGCGTCGAAGACCAGGACCGGGACGGAGCCCTGGCCGACGTTGCCCTGGTGGTCGTAGACCTGCTCGACGATCAGCTTGTCGCTGACCGGCTCGTACGCCAGGACGCCCCAGCCGGAGCCCTGCGTGGTGGCCGCGGCCTTCGTCAGCTGGGCCTTGAAACCGGCGAACGAATCCTGGTCGGCACGTTCTTCCGACTCCGTGGTCCTCGCCAGGGCCTCTCTGTGAGAAGTGATTGGGCGGCCACTGAAAACCCTTGACGGGTACATGGAAGTGGCGTTTAGATCTTGGTTACTTGTGAGCGACTTGTGAGCAACTTGTGACTCTGGGGTGGGGCATGGGGTTGGCGTTCTGGCGTGCTCGAAGACGGCGCAGCCGATACGTGGCGGTGGTTGCTTCGGTTCTGTTGTCGGTGGTGGTGTCGCCATTACCTGGTGCGAGTGCCGCCGAAGCGGACACGGGCACGGGGGAGCGGACGGAGGGGCAGCTGGCGCTGGCCCGTGCGATGGAGTCGGGCACCCGGGTCGAGGTGCTGGGCGAGCGCTCCGAGCGGACCACGATGTTCGCCAACCCGGACGGGTTCACCTTCACGCTGGAGCAGTCGGTTGTTCCGGTGCGGGTAGTGAAACCGGGGGGCGGGTGGCAGGACCCGGACGCGACGCTGGAGCGTCGCGCGGATGGTTCGGTGGGGCCGAAGGCGGCCGTGGTGGAGATGTCGTTCTCCGGTGGGGGCGGTGAGCCGCTGGTCGAGATCTCGGACCGGGGCCGTTCGCTTGAGCTGGACTGGCCGGTGAAACTTCCGGCACCTCGGATCGACGGCCCGAGCGCGGTCTACAGCGACGTGCTGCCGGATGTGGATCTGGTGGTCACGGCGACGGTGGAGAGTTTCCAGCAGGTGCTGGTGGTCAAGACGCCGGAGGCGGCCGCGGCCCCGGAGTTGAAGAAACTGTCGTTCGGGCTGAGGGCGAAGGGGCTGGAGGTCCGCAGGGGCGCCGCCGGGAACCTCACCGCTGTGGACGGGAACGGGCAGACCGTCTTCCGTGCGCCGCCGGCCCGGATGTGGGACTCGGCGGGCGCGGCCACCAGCCCGTCCGCATCTCTCAAGGGTGGTGTCGTGCGGTCCGCGGCCGAGGGTCCGGCCGTGGCGGGGGACGCCGCGGAGGCGGCGCCGTCGGGGACGGGTGTCGAACCCGGCCAGGGGGACAACGTCTCCCGCATCGATGTGGAGCTCGCGCAGGACGCCCTGGCCGTCGTACCGGATGCCGACATGCTGGCGAAGACCGAGGCGAAGGCGTTTCCGCTGTTCATCGACCCGACGGTGACGTGGGGGGAGTCGGAGCGGACGCTGCTGCGTTCGGACGGGTACGAGTCCTACGGGTGGGGCAACGGGGACGACGACCAGGGCAAGGGCGCCGGCAAGTGCGGTACGTGGAACGGGTATTACTGCGGGCCGGGGTATGTGCAGCGGCTGTACTTCGAGTTCTCGCCGGCGAGCCTGAAGGGTAAGCAGGTGCTGGATGCGACGTTCCGGGTGACGGAGCCGTGGGCGTTCCAGTGCGACCCGCGATGGGTGGACCTGGTCCGCACGAACAACATCTCCTCGTCCACCACTTGGTCGTCGCGGCCGAAGGACCTGGACCTGATGGTGGACCGGAACGTGTCCGCCGGGCGGGGTTCGCTGTGTGATCCGGATTCGCCGGACGCACCCATCGAGTTCAATGACAGTGCGGATGAGACGAACGAGAATCTGACGCCGACGGTGCGTGATTTCGCCGCGGGGAAGTTCTCCCGGCTGACGTTGATGGTCAAGGCGCATGACGAGGGCGACACCGGGGCGTGGAAGCGGTTCAAGAACGACGCGGTGCTCGCGGTGGACTTCGTCGGGCTGCCGGCCAAGCCGACCGGGATCGGGCTGGTGACCGGTTCGGGAACGGTCTGCGAGACGAAGGAGTCCGATCCGGCGATCGTGTCCGACCCCACGCCGACGCTGACGTCCACTCCGCAGACGGCGTCCGGCGGCGAGAAGGAAGCGCAGCTGCGGGTCGCGATGGACGTGGACAGGAAGGCGGCCGACGGGACGTGGTCGAACGCGTTCACCGAGATGGAGCGCCCGACCACCGGTTACGTCGGTGACAACGTGAAGCTCTCGGCGTCGGCGCCGGCTCTCGCGGAGGGCACCTTGTACCGGTACCGGTCGTGGACGCGTTCGTACTACAACGGGGGGAAGAGCCAGTTGCCGGGGCCGTCGAACGCCTCGACGACCGGTTGGTGCTACTTCAAGGTCGACCCGACCGCTCCGAAGGCCCCGAAGATCACCTTCGGTACCACCTACACCGAGTGCACCACCAACGCGTGCGCGCCCGGCGGCGGCCCCGGAGTGAAGGACACGTTCACCTTCTCCGCCGCGACGGGTGACACCAATACGGCGTACCAGTACCGGCTCTCGCAGGATGCCGCGTGGTCGCCGGAGCGCGCCGGTGCGACGGCCAAGGAGGTGATCACGCCGTCGAAGTCGGGAACGTTCAGGCTGTACGTCCGGGCGAAGGACACGGTCGGCCGTTGGGGCGCGCAGAATCTGGTGGACTTCCTCGTCGCGGCGGGCGAGGGGCCGGTCGGCAGGTGGCACTTCGACGAGGCGGACGGAGCTGCCAAGGACGCCGCCACGGCGGACGGCGCCGACGACGCCACCCTGGCCGGAGGAGCGGTGCGGGACGACCGCGGGCGCCGCGGACTGCTCACCCATGACGCGTCAGGTGCTCCGCTGGAGACCCCGGTCACGGACAAGGGGCTGTCTCTGAATGGCACCACCGGGTACGCGGCGACCGGCGGTCCCGCGCTGGAGACCCGGTCCGCCTACACGGTCTCGGCCTGGGCCCGGCTCGACCGCACGTCGAGCGTGGGGATCGTCGTCTCCCAGGACGGCGCCCATTACACGCCGTTCATCCTCAGCTACTCGCAGGACGTGGGTACCTGGTACTTCGGTGTGAAGGAGAAGGACGAGGCCACGGGGAAGGCCTACTACGGAGTCAAGGCGAAGAACCCGCCGGTCGTCGGTGCGTGGACGCACCTGGCGGGCACCTACGACCCCGTCACTCAGGAACTGGCACTGTACGTCAACGGTGTTCTGCAGGGCACCAGGACAGCCCCGGGCGCCTGGCAGGCGCCCGGCGCTCTCCAGATCGGCCGGTACAAGTGGGCCGACACCTACCAGTACCACTTCCCCGGCAGCATCGACGAAGTAGCCGTATGGCAGCGGGCTCTGACGGCCGAGGAAGTGGCGGACGAGGCGCGGCTGCTGATCTCGGACGGCTTCGCCGGCACCGAGCTGGTCGCCGAGTGGTCGCCGGAGAAGGGCAGCGCGACCGCCGTCCCCGACAGCTCCGGGTACGACAGGAACCTGACCCTGAGCGGTGGCGCCTCGCTGGACGGCGGCACGATCGCCCTGGACGGGGTGGACGGCGCCGCCACCACCCCGGGGCCGCTCATGTCCGACCAGGGTGCCTTCACCGTCTCCACCCTGGTGGAACTCGACGGTGCCAAGCTCGTGTCCAAGAGCGTGGGATACACCGGACAGGTGGTGGGCCAGCGGACCGCGGACGGTTCGGCCTGGGGCTTCTGGTACGAGTTGACCGGCAAGGACACGGTGCTGGACGAGGAGACGTTGGAGGAGCGCCTCGTGCCGTCCGGCAAGTGGCACTTCGGCCGCCTGAACGCCGACGGCACCTTCTCCTCGGTCGTCTCCGACCAGGTTGCCGAATTCGACAGCCCCGTACGGCTGACCGGTGTCTGCGACCCCCTGGACGGGACGATCAGCCTCTATCTCGGCCGCAACCAGATGGGCGACGCGATGGCGTACACCGCCGAGGTGGGAACCGGCGAATTCGCTGTGGGCAAGGGCTTCAGCGCAGGCGCGTGGAAGCACTACCTGCCTGCCAGGATCTCCGACGTACGGCTGTGGGCAGGGGCGATGGCCGGCAACGAGCAGATCGATTACAACATCGGCGACTGACGGCGAACAGGTGGGGTGCGGGCCGTGCCGCGGCGCCGCACCCCACCGCGACCGTGATCACGAGCGCGCTCTCAGGCTTTCGGCCTGCGGAACTTTCGGGTGGGGACGGAATAGTCATGGCCTTTGGCACAGGTACTTCGAGACCATCGAGTGGTGACGGCAGACACCGTCGTGCGCGCTCGCTGATCACAGCACTGGCACTGGCTCTGCTGGCGACCGGAGTGGTCACACCGGTCGCACAGGCAGGGAACGGCAAGGGGCTGGGCCGCCCCGACCTGCCCGCTCAGCGCACCAGCAAGGTCTACGCCGTCGACGGCCCCGGAGCCAAGCGGGCGAGCAAGGAGGCCGCCGCCCGCCGTGCAGTGAACAAGGAGCAGGCGAAGAAGGCAACGGCCGAGCGGAAGGCGACCTGGCCGACGCCCGGCAAGGCGGTCATCGCTCTCCGGGCCAAGGGCCGTGGCGCAGCCTCGCCGTCCGGCGTGCCGGTGACGATCGAACCGCGGTCCGGATCTCTCGCCGACACGGGGGGCGAAGCGGAGATCGCGGTGCACGATCAGCGGACCGCGCGGAAGGCCGGTGTCCTGGGCGTCGTGCTGGCCGCGACCGCTGACGCCCCGGGGCGTGCCCGTGTATCCGTCGACTACAGCGAGTTCGCCAGTGCCGTCGGCGGCGGCTGGGCGGGGCGGCTGCGCCTCGTCCGACTCCCCGCCTGCGCGCTGACGACGCCCGAGAAGGCCGAGTGCCGTCGGCAGACGCCCCTGAAGTCCGACAACGACCTCGCCCGCCGGTCTGTTTCGGCGCAGGTCTCCTTCGCCGAAGCGAATCCCTCCGGATCCGCCCGGCCGTCGGCCGCTTCGCCGGGCGCCACGGTCCTGGCGGTCACCGCGCTGTCGGCAGGCGCCGGAGCATCGCCGTCCGGTACGGGTGACTACTCGGCGACCGAACTCGCCGCCTCGTCGTCGTGGGAGGCCGGCGGCAGCACGGGTTCCTTCACGTGGTCGCACAAGTTCCCGCTGCCCCCCGCCGCCGCCGATCCGACGCCCACACTGTCGCTCACCTACGACTCGGGCAGCGTGGACGGCCGCACCTCGAACACCAACAACCAGGGAACGCCAGTCGGTGAAGGGTTCGGACTGACCGATTCGTACATCGAGCGTTCTTACGGCAGCTGCGACGACGACGGGCACAAGGACGTCTTCGACCGCTGCTGGACGTACGACAACGCACGCCTGGTCCTGAACGGAAAGTCGTCCCGGCTGGTGAAGGGCGACGACTCCGGTCAGTGGCGGCTTCAGGACGACGACGCGTCGAAGGTGACCCGGTCGACGGGCGCTGACAACGGCGACGACGACGGCGAGTACTGGACCGTGGTCACAGGAGAAGGCACCAAGTACGTCTTCGGTCTGGACAAGCTCGACGGAGCCTCCGACCAGCGCACCAACTCCACCTGGACGGTTCCGGTCTTCGGTGATGACTCCAAGGAACCCGGCTACGACAAGGGGAGCGACTTCGCCGACCGCGCACTGATCCAGGCCTGGCGCTGGAACCTCGACCACGTCGAGAGCCCCCAGGGCAACGCCGCCACCTACTGGTATGCCAAGGAAACGAATTACTACAAGAAGAACAAGTCCGAAACCGCGGACGCCGCCTACACAAGAGGCGGCTACCTGAAGGAGATCAAGTACGGGCTGCGGAAGGACGCGCTGTTCACCGATGACGCCGACGCCAAGGTCACCTTCGGCCATGCGGAGCGCTGCATCGCGTCGGACTGCTCGGAACTGAACAAGGACACCGCTCGCAACTGGCCGGACGTGCCCTTCGACGCGCTCTGCTCGGACGGCGACAAGGAGTGCAACGCCGCCGGGCCGGCGTTCTTCACGCGCAAGCGGGTCACCGGAGTCCACACCTTCTCCTGGTCGGCGGCCGACAAGATCTACAAGCCCGTCGACTCCTGGGCATTCACCCAGGAGTACCTCGACGGCGGCGACATCGGCGACAGCAGTGACCACACACTGACGCTGAAGTCGCTGAAGCGGACCGCCGAGGCCGGAAGCACGAGCATCGCCTCGCACTCGATCTCTTTCACCTACCAGATGCGTCCGAACCGGGTGGACGGCACCGAGGACGTCCTGCCCCTCTCCAGACCGCGCATCCTCACCGTCACCTCGGAGACGGGCGCCCTCACCACGGTGACCCTCTCCTCGCCGGAATGTCTCCGCAGCGAGGTCAAGGACGCCGCGGAGGACACGAACACCCGGTCCTGCTACCCGCAGTACTGGAACATCAACGGGGCGGAGAACGCCTCCGTGGACTGGTTCCACAAGTACCGGGTGCTGGCCGTGGTCACCACCGATCCTGCGGGCCAGAACGACGCGGTCGAGCACGCCTACGAGTACGCGGGCGCGGCATGGCACTACAGCGACGATCCGTTCACCCCGAAGGCGGAGCGGACCTGGGCCGACTGGCGCGGCTACCGGCAGGTGACGGTGTACACGGGGGCGAAGGGCACCACCCGCTCCAAGACCGTCTCGCTCTACATGCAGGGCATGGACAAGGACGAGAAGGCGGACGGCACCACCCGGCCGGCGACCATCGCTCCGGTGCCCGTCAGCGGCCTGAGCATCGCGACGCTCGACGACAGCGACCAGTACGCGGGCCAGCTGCGCCAGCAGATCGTCTACGCGGGAACCGAACCGGTCTCGGTCACGGTGGCCGACCCCTGGTCGAAGGAGACGGCCCGGCAGACGGTGCCGGACGCCGCGGACCACACCGCCCGGTACGTACGGGCGGGCAGGACCACCACCTACACGTACCTCACCGGGTCGAAGACCTGGCGGACGCGCGCCGTCGCCACCACCTACGACGACTACGGCATGCCTGTCACCGTCGACGACTCCGGCGACGTCGGCCGGAACGGGGACGAGACCTGTGCCCGTACGTGGTACGCCCGGAACGACAAGGCGGGGATCGCCGGCCTGAAGTCCCGGGTCCGCCAGGTGGGCAGGCCGTGCTCCGTCGCCGACGCCGGACTCGCCCTGCCGGCCGGCTCCGGGACCCGCGGTGACGTGCTGTCCGACACCGCGACCGTGTTCGACAACCCGCAAGCCACCGGGTGGACCGCGGACCAGGCCCCGACCAAGGGGAACGCCACCTGGTCGGGACGGGCCACCGGGTATCCGGCTAAGGCAGGGGCCGACGGGCAGCGCCTGCCCAGCGGCTGGCAGACCGTCAGCACGACGGCGTTCGATGCGCTGGGCCGCACGACCAGAGTGACGGACGCGGACAAGAAGTCGACCGTCACGGAGTACACGCCCGCCGACGCGGGGCCGTTGACCAAGACGGTCGCCATCGACCCCAAGAACTACAAGACCACCAGCTTCCTCGACCCGCGGCGCGGCCTGGCGGAACGCACCTACGACGCGAACCTGAAGAAGACAGAGCTCGAGTACGACGCGCTCGGCCGGCTGGTGTCGGTCTGGCTGCCCAACCGCAGCAAGGCCGCCGAGGACGCGCCGAGCAGCACCTTCGACTACCAGCTGAACACCACCAAGGCATCCTGGGTGTCGACCTCGACGCTGAAGGCCGACGGTAAGACGTACAACACCACGTACAACCTCTACGACGCGCAGCTGCGTCCGCTGCAGACCCAGTCGCCCACTCCGCTGGGCGGCCGGATCCTCACCGACACCCGCTACGACTCACGTGGCCTGGCCGACGAGACCTACGCGGACATCTTCGACAGCGGCAGCACGCCCACCGGAAGCTACAACCGGGCGGAGTACGGCGAGTCCGCCACCCAGACGGCCATAGGCCACGACGGTGCGGGTCGGGAGACGGAACGCACCGTGTCCTTCTACGGACAGAAGCGGTGGACCAGCACGACGACCTACACGGGCGACTCGACCGCCACCACCGCGCTCGAACACGGTTCGGCGAAGCGCACCATCGTCGACGCGCGAGGACGGACCGTCGAGACCCGGGAGTACGTGGGACCGAGTCCCGAGGACAAGGAGTTCGGCGGGGGACTGGGCGCCGCCTACACCTCGGTTCGGACCAGCTACACACTGGACGACAAGGAGTCCACCATCGTCGGCCCCGACACCGCGAAGTGGACCTACGAGTACGACCTGTTCGGCCGCCGCACCCGCGCCCTCGACCCGGACAAGGGCGAAGCGACCACGGAGTACAACGCGCTCGACCAGGTGGTCAGCACCACGGACGGGCGGCGCACCGAGCCGATCATGACCGAGTACGACGAGCTCGGGCGCATCACCGGGACCTGGGCCGGCTCGAAGACGGACGCCAACCGCCTCACCGAGCAGACCTACGACACCGTGCTCAAGGGAAGGCCGGCCGCTTCGATCCGGTACGTGAACGGCGCGGGTGGTGACACCTACACCCGGAGGGTGACCGAGTACGACGGTCTCGACCGCCCCGTGGTCACCCAGCTCGAACTCCCGGCAGGCGATCCGCTCGTCAAGGCCGGAGCGCCGTCCACCCTGGAGTTCAGCAGCTACTACAACATCGACGGCACGCTCCAGTACGCGCGGGAACCCGCGCTGGGGGGCCTCTCCGCCGAGACGGTCTCCCGCGGCTACACCGGCCTCGGTCAGGTCAAGGCCATCACCGGAAGCACCGGGTACCTGCTGGGCACCGACTACTCGGCCCTCGGCCAACCGCAGCAGCTCATCCTCGGCACGGCGGACACGGAAGCCCAGAAGAAGGTGTACGTGGCCCACACGTATGAAGAGGGGACCGGGCGTCTGATCAGCAGCCAGGTCACCGACCAGACGCACCCGTACATGCTGCAGGACCTCGACTACAGCTACGACGAAGCCGGAAACGTCACCTCCATCAGCGATCCGGCCACGCTCGGCGGGACCGGCAAGGCGGAGACCCAGTGCTTCGCCTATGACGGCCACCGCCGCCTCACCGAGGCATGGACCCCCGCCTCGCAGCAGTGCGACGACACCCGGAGCGCCGACGCGCTCGGCGGCCCGGCCCCGTACTGGACCGGCTACACCTACGACGACGCCGGGCAGCGGACCAGCGAGACCGAGCACAAGAGCACCGGTGACACCAGGACGGCCTACTGCTACGCATCGGCCCAGAAGCACACGCTGATCGCGACGACCGCGGCGGCCACCTGCGACGGCGTCGAGGAGAAGTACGCCCACGACGACGCGGGCAACATGACAACCCGGCCCGGCGCGAAGGGGCCCCAGAGCCTGGCCTGGTCCCCCGAGGGCAAGCTCGCGAAGCTCACCGAAGGCGCCGACTCGACCGACTACCTCTACGACGGGGACGGCAACCTGCTGATCCGCGATGCGGGCAACGGCGAGCGAATCCTGTACGCCGGCGCCACCGAACTCCACCTCAGGAAGGACGGCACCACCTGGGCGCAGCGCTACTACGGCACCGAGAACCTGACCGTCGCCGTCCGCACCAACCAGACCGGCGCCAACAAGCTCCACTACCTCACCGGTGACGAGCACGGCACCTCCAGCGTGGCCATCGCTTCCGACACCCAGGCCGTCACCAAGCGCTACATGACTGTCTTCGGTGCCGAGCGGAAGGCCGGAGCGGTGGGCTCCTGGATCGACGACCGGGCGTTCCTGGGCAAGACCCATGACTCCGGCACCGGGCTCACCCATCTCGACGCCCGCGAGTACGACCCTGCCCTGGGGCTCTTCCTGAGCGCCGACCCGCTGCTGGAACCGGCCAAGCACCAGTCCCTCAACGGCTATGGATACGCCGAGAACAACCCCGCGACCTTCTCGGACCCCACGGGCCGGGCGTCCGTGTCGTGCACCATGGGGGTGGACTGCAGCACCGGGGCGCTGATGTCGGACATGTTTGCCGCTCCCCCGTTCCCCGGAAGCGGTAACTACGGCAGCGCACCGACATCCAGCCAGGGGCTCACGGGCTTCCTGCCTACGGCACCGCTGCTCCAGCCGCCGCCGTTGCTGCTGGGCCCGGACCCGCTCCCCGTCCAGTTCAGCCAGAGCCCGGAGATGAAGAAGATCCAGAAGATGCTGATGGACGCCCAGGCCATGTGCCGACCGCAGTCCGGAGGGCTGATCGACTCGTTCGGCGGTGACGGAAAGGTCAAGAGCGGCGGCCCGTGGAGCCTGGCCTTCCGCTGGATCTGGGGCGACGTCAACGGCACGAACCAGTCAGCGAACCAGAGCTACGACGAGGACGACGAGCTGACCCAGATGCTGATCAAGTCCTCCAGCATGAAGGACGCGCGGGTGCAGACCGCCCAGCAGTTCGCCGCCACGGGAGATAAAAAGGGCCGAGCCGACTACAGCACTACCAAGACCAGGGACAAGGAAGACCTGAACCTGCTTCAGATGGCAGGCGTGTACGTTTCGGACCTCGGCGGGCTCGTGATCAGCAAGGAGGACCGCGCGGCCCAGGGTGTTCTCGGTTCCTACGCCCTCAAGTACACGGTGACGAAGTCCACGGGGAACTCGCTGACGGTCAATTACCATGCGTGGACCGACATCAACAATGAGTCCTTCATCCCGAGCCACGCCAAGTGGCAGGAGGGCGCGAACAAGGCGCCGCGCTACATGGGTGGGTATTTCGCGGGATTCCGGGTCGATATCAACTGGCAGGAAAAGATCTACAAGTAGCGAGTGGGCTGGATATGAGGCGTTTTCGTGGGTGTGCGATATGTGTGGCTGTTCCTCTGCTGCTGTTCGTCGCTCTGTTCGCGCTGCAGGGGTGCGAGGGGGAGACCCCGAAACTCGGTTCCGGAGAGGTCGTCGGCGTCTGGGAAGGCTCCGGTGGTGGGCGGATCGAGTTCCGGGCGGACGGCACGTTCGACATGTCGGGCATCCCGCGGAGCGCCGTCGAACCAGCCTTCCCCTCTCTCCCTCCCGGGAAGGGCAGCCTTTCCGGGAAGGGGGAGTGGTACATGGAGGGGCAGCGGGACCCGGGCAGTGGCATCGCGCTCAGCTTCTCGAAGGGCGGCTCGTTCACCGATGACACCGGATTTGCCGTGCTCAGGGCCGCCCGGGGCGGGGACGAGCCGGAGGTGTACTTCGAGGGGGACCCCGACACGGATCGCGGCTACCGGGTCCGCCGCGAGGTGACCGACCAGCGCCGTCCCGGGGAGAAGCGATAGGGCCTTTGAGTTTTCGGACGTGGCAGAAGGGCCCTCGCCTGTCACGTCCAGGCGGGGGCCCTCCCTTCATCCGCCTGCCCGGTGAAGGTTGAGAAGACGATCACGAGGCAGGACGTTCGGGCGCCTTCGGTCAGGGGGCGAGCAGCAGCACGTCGGCGCGCTCCTTGGCGGCCGCGTAACGCTTCGCCACGTCCTGCCAGTTGACGACGGCCCACATCGCGTCGATGAAGTCGACCTTCTGGTTCTTGTACTGGAGGTAGAAGGCGTGCTCCCAGGCGTCGAAGACCAGGACCGGGACGGAGCCCTGGCCGACGTTGCCCTGGTGGTCGTAGACCTGTTCGACGATCAGCTTGTCGCTGACCGGCTCGTACGCCAGGACGCCCCAGCCGGAGCCCTGCGTGGTGGCCGCGGCCTTCGTCAGCTGGGCCTTGAAACCGGCGAACGAGCCGAACGACTCGGTGATCGCGTCCGCCAGGTCACCGACACCGTCCGCCGCGAGCGGCTCGCCGCCGCCGTCGCCGGTCATGTTGTGCCAGTAGATCGAGTGCAGGATGTGGCCGGAGAGGTGGAACGCGAGGTTCTTCTGAAGCCCGTTGATCGCTCCCCAGGCCTCCTTGTCGCGCGCCTCCGCCAGCTGTTCCAGGGTGTCGTTCGCGCCCTTCACATAGGCGGCGTGGTGCTTGTCGTGGTGGAGCTCGATGATCTGCGGATTGATGACCGGTTCGAGCGCCGCGTAGTCGTACGGGAGTTCCGGAAGCGTGTACGTGGCCATGTGGTCGAACCCTCCAGCTGCTGTCCTGTTGTTATTGCAACCTATATGCAAGAGCAGGCTAACAGCAGGAGGTGGGCGCAAGTGATCAGCCTTTCGGACTAGGACCACAAGAGTCCCTGCGGCGGCGGCCGGGCAGGCCCTGCTGGGGGTGTGGCCTCGTGGTTTGCAGTGGCTGGTGCGGGCTTGGTGCTGATGTTCCCGGCGCCGGTGGCCCGGCGCCGGATGTGGTGGACCTCCGGGGCGGCGTGCGGGACGTCAGGCCGAGCGGAGGGCGTCCGTCGGGGACGCCTTGGCGGCGCGCAGCGCCGGGTAGATTCCGGCCAGGGCGGCCACCAGAACCGACACCAGCGGTCCGGCGACGACCGTGTAGAGCGGGATCGATGCCGGCCAGTCCTGGGCGAACGCGTAGCCGTAGACGGTGAGGCCGCCCACGAGCAGGCCGCCGACGCCGCCGATGAAGCCCATCAGGACGGCCTCCAGGAGGAATTGCGCGGCGATCTGGCCACCTCGGGCGCCCAGCGCGCGGCGCAGTCCGATCTCGCCGCGGCGTTCCATCACGCCCACCACCATGGTGTTGGCGATGCCGACGCCGCCTACGAGCAGGGCGACTCCGGCGAGGGCGAGGACCAGCCCGGTGAGGGCGTTCTTCGCCTCGGCACGTGCCGTGTACAGGTCGGACGGGCGACTGACCGCGACGGTACTCGGGTTGGCGGGGTCCGCGGTGGCCCCGGCCACCGCCTGCACGTCGGGGACGCGTTCCGGGTGCGTCCTGAGATAGACGGTGGCGGCGGTTCCGTCCGCGCCCAAGTGGGCGGTGGCTTGTGGCCAGCCGACGAGGGCGGCGGTGGCGAGCTCGGGGGAGAGTTCGTTCGGCGCCAGGACTCCGCCGACGACGAACCACTGCCCGCCCAGCCACACCCGCTCGCCCGGCGCGCTCACGCCGAGCCGTTGCGCGGCCTGCTCGCCGAGTACGGTCACCGGGAGGTTCTCGCTCGCCGCGTCCAGCCACTGCCCGCTCTTCATGTGCATGCGCAGGGCGCTGAGCAGGTTGCGGCGAGCGGCCAGCACGGTGATGCTGCCGGTCCGTTCCGCCGGTATGAGGTCGTTGCGGTAGACGTGGGCCTCGGTGGCCCCGGTCGCGGTGACCTGCTGGACAGGGGCGATGTTGGCGAGCATCTTCTCGGCGGTGGGCGGCAGCGGCACCGGCTTCTGGTCGGGCCCCTTGCCGGGGGCGACGGTGAGCAGGTTGGAACCGAGCTGGTCGAGCCGTTCGAGCAGGTGCGCCTGGTTGGAGTGCGAGATGCCGGTCACTGCGATGACGGCCGCGATGCCGAGCGAGATGCCGAGAGCGGACAACGCGGAGCGCATCTTCCGGGTGCGCGGACCGATCATGCCGAGGCGCAGCAGGTCCGCCGGACGCAGCCGGGCGCGGCGCAGGGTGGACGTCACAGGGCCGCTCCCGCTTGGTGTGCGCCGCGTTCGTCGAAGTCGATGCGGCCGTCGTGGATGCCGATGCGCCGGGGGAAGGATGCGGCAAGGTCGCGGTCGTGGGTGATGACGACGACCGTGGTGCCGTCGGCGTTCAGAGTGCGCAGCAGGTCGACGACGGACGCTCCGGAGACGCTGTCGAGGGCACCGGTGGGCTCGTCGGCGAGCAGCAGTGCGGGGCGTCCGACGAGCGCGCGGGCGATGGCGACCCGCTGCTTCTCGCCGCCGGAGAGTTGGTCGGGACGGTGGTCGAGCCGGTGGCCGAGGCCCACTTCGCGGAGCGCTTCGGCGGCGCGGACACGGCGCACGGAGACGGGCGCGCCGCTGTAGAGGAGACCGGTGGCGACGTTCTCGACCGTGCTGAGCCCCGACAGCAGGAAGAACTGCTGGAAGACGAAGCCGATCCGGTGCGCGCGCAAAGCGGCCAGCTCGGGGTCGGCGAGGCCGGACAGGTCGCGCCCTTCGAACCGCAGCCGCCCGCCGGTGGGCCGGTCGAGCGAGCCGAGCAGCGCGAGAAGGGTGGACTTGCCGGAGCCGGACGGGCCGACGACGGCGAGGAGTTCGCCCGCCTCGACGGTCAGGTCGATGCCGTGCAGGATGCGCAGCGGCGGCGCGCCCGGGTACTCCTTGACGACGCCGGTGAGCTCCAGGACCGGGGCGTCGCACGATGGCTGGGAGGCCGTCACTTCGGGACCACCACCTGGTCGCCGGCCCGGATGCCGCCGGTTATCTGCGCCTTGGCGTCGGCGACGAGCCCTAGCTCCACCTTGACCAGCCGGGCGGTGGTGGCGTCGGCTCCGCCGGCCACCTTCACGCCGTAGCCACCGCCGTCCAGCGCGAGCAGCGCGGTGACCGGCACGATGAGCGCATCGCTGACGCTGTCTCCGACGACGCTGACGACCACCGAGGAGGGGCCGGACTTTCTGGCCAGGCCCTGGGTGTCCAGGGCGATGGTGACCGTGGTCTTGTCCGAGCCGTCACCGCTGCCGCCGCCCGGCCCGCCCTCCCCGCCGCTCGTGCTACCACGGACCAGCGAGCGGATGTGGCCGTCGATCGTGCCGCCGTCCGTGAGCTTCACGGTCACCTTGCCGTTGGGCTTGAAACGGGATAGCTGGTTTTCGGCGGGCTGCACCGTTGCCACCAGATCTGTGCTGGTCACGGTCAGGACCGAACCGGTCCCGACCGCCGCGCCGAGCTGCGCGCCTACTTGCTGTACGCGTGCGGTGGCCTGCGGCAGCATGACCACGCTGCCGAGCGTGACGGTGCCGGTCTGCGGCATGCCGAGCGCCTTCTGCCAGCGTTTGACCGCGGTGGCGGTGCCGGGGGTGAACCTCTGGTCGGCCGCCAGCCCGAGCCCCTCGGCGTGGCCGAGCCTGATCAGATTGCGTTTGAGCTGCTCGATGTCGGGGCCGTCGGTCGCCTCCGGGCCGAGGTCGCGCCACATCGGCCGCTCACCTTTCAGGAGTACCACGGGCCGCCCGTCAACCTCGTAGAGCTTGCCGCCGGTCCTGACGACGGTGCCGACGACGGGCAGCGCGGTGAGCGTGCCCCGGCCCGTGGCGACGACGGGCGTGGGGTTGTCGAAGCCGAGTGCGCCGCCGGCCTGGATGCCGGTGGACAGCGAGCCCTTCTCGACCGCGACGACGTCGTAGGCGACGGGCACTTGCCCGGTGGTGGATTCTCCGCGTTCCCAGGGGCGGGTCACAGCGAGTGCCCCCGAACCGCCGAGCACGGCGACCAGGAGCAGTGGGACGACGACGTTGCGGCGACTCTTCCGTGCCCGGGTCGGCGTGCTGTCGGCGGGGGCGGCGGTCTTGGCGGTGCGGCTCATGTCATTCGCCGATCGTGTAGCCGGGCATCGGGAACTTGCCGCAGGCCGGCTGGATGGCATCCCACTTGGCCGTGTCGAACGTCGTCCTGGTGAAGGTGACGACGCCCGTCCTGGGGTCGGGGTCGGGGATGTCCGGGTAGCCGTTCTTGCGTGCGCACGCAACGAAGGCGCGGGCCTGCTCGACGAGCTTTTCCTGGGTCTTCCCGGTGACCTGCTGGACACCGGGAACCTTGGCGTCGCAGACCTTGGCGGCCTTCTCGCGCCCATCGGCCGACGCGCCGTCGACGTCGGACGCCGGGAAGGTGATGTTGCCGTCCTTGTCCTGTTCGACGTCCGTCTGCCCCTGCTTGTGCATGCAATCGACCCAGGCCTGCCGGAGTGCGGCACCGTCCTGTTGTTCGGCCTTCTTCGCGCCGTTGTCCCCGGCCACCCTGGGCGCCGGGTCGTCCGTGGAACAGGCGCTCAGCAGCAGTGCCGCCGCCATGACGGCTGACGCCAGGAGGGTCCGTCGGGTTCGACCGTGCATTTCTTGAACTCCCTGCCGGATGTCGATGATGACGTCCGACAGTTCTATGGACCCGCGCGTTAGCCACCTGTCAGAGCCGGACTAACCGTCGGCTAACCCCCGTGGGGGCAGACTGGTGGCCACACCGCTCAGTGGGGCGAGGTACGGCAGATCGGAGCGGAGCGGAATGCGGGTGCTGATCGTCGAGGACGAGGCCGATCTGGCCGCGATGCTGGCCGAGGGCCTGCGCGACGAGGGCATGGTCTGCGATGTCGCGCACGACGGCGCCCGCGCGCTGGAGCTGACGGCCGCGACCGACTACGACGTCCTGATCCTGGACCGGGACCTGCCCAAGCGGAGCGGTGACGCGGTCTGCCGGGCGTTGAACACGGTCGGCTACCCGGCCCGCATCCTCATGCTGACCGCCGCCGGCACCCTCTCCGACCTGGTCGACGGGCTCGGCCAGGGCGCCGACGACTACCTGGCCAAGCCGTTCTCGTACCTGGAGCTGGTGGCCCGGCTGCGCGCGCTGGGGCGCCGGTCCCCGGGCGGTGGCTCCAGCACGGTGCTGAGCAGACACGGGGTGAGTCTGGACACCGTACGCAGAGTCGCCGAACGGGACGGCCGGCCGCTGAAGCTCACGCCCCGGGAGCTCGGTGTCCTGGAGCTGCTGCTCGCCGCGGACGGCGCCCCAGTCGCCACCGGACAGTTGCGGGATGCGCTGTGGGACACCGCACTGGATCCGGCGACCACTGCGGTCCGGGTCACCGTGCACGCGCTGCGCCGCAAGATCGGCGAACCCGCACTGATCGTCCACGACCCCGGCTACGGGTACCGGCTGTGAACCGTGCGCGGCTCCTTGGCCCGTCGCCGCACCGGCTGCCGCTGCGCGGCCGGCTGACGCTGGTGACGACGGCGGTCTTCGCGGTCCTCGGCTGCGGGCTGCTCCTGTTGAACTGGCTGAGTTCCCGACAACTCCTCGAGGCGTACCGTGATCTCGTCGTGCCAGCCGCCGTCACGACCGAGGCCGGACCGCCGGTGCCGGGCCCCGGCGCTGCACGGGCGGGGGACGCCGGGCCGTCCGGGGCGCCGGGATCGACCGGCGCCGCAACGGTCGACGCCGCGCAGAACTTCGACGACTTCCAGAACAGTGTCCTCGGCGGCCTCCTGCTGCGGTCCCTGCTGATGCTCGTGGTCTTCACCGCGCTCGCCGCCGTACTCGCCTGGTGGGCCGGCCGCCGCTCGCTGCGCCGGCTCGGCCAGGTCACCGCGGCGGCCCGGCGCATCAGCACCGGCAACACGCTGGACGAACGGCTCGGCCTGACCGGCCCGCACGACGAGGTCCGCGAACTCGGCGACACCTTCGACGCGATGCTCGACCGCCTGGACCGCAGCTTCACCGCGCAGCGCCGCTTCACCGCGCACGCCTCGCATGAACTGCGCACCCCGCTCACCCTCCAGCGCACCGCGTTGGAGATCCCGCTGGCGCAGGGCCGGGTTCCCGCCGACCTGAAGCCCGCTGTGCAGCGCGCGCTGGATGCCAACGCCCGTACCGAACGGCTGATCGCGGCACTGCTGACGCTCGCGCGCGGTGGGACCGAAGTGTCGGCCCCGCAACCGGCCGACCTCGCGGACGCCGCCCGGGACGCCTTGGCGGACCTGGCCGACGAGGCCCGTACGGCCGGCATCCGGATCACCGGCACACCGGAGCCCGCGCCGGTCTCGGGCGATCCGGCGCTGATCCGGCAGATCGCGCTGAACCTGCTGGCCAACGCGGTACGGCACAACCACCGCGACGGCACGGCGTCGGTGGCCACCGGCACCACGGACGCCGCGGCCTACATAGAGGTCGCCAACACCGGTCCCGTGCTGGCACCGGACGAGATCCCGGCCCTGTTCGAGGCGTTCCATCGTGGCCAGGAACACCGCGGCAACGGTGCCGGGCTCGGACTCGCGGTGGTCCGGACGATCACCGTCACGCACCGCGGAAGGGTGACCGCCGTCCCCAGGGCCGGGGGAGGCCTCACGGTGCGCGTCGAACTTCCGCGCCGCAGCAGGGTGTTCGGCGGATAGCCAGGAGATCCCGTACCAGCCACCACGAACAACGAGGCCACACCGCCACTCCCACCTGCTACTTGTGCCGGTTCGGCCTTCATCCGAATGTCCGGCGATGGTGCGCGGCAGCCCGGACCGGGCATCACGGGACGTCGCGGGTACGGTGCCCCGGTCCCGGGGACGCTCAATCCGGGCGTTAGCGTGAGTGGCATGACGATCGAGCGTGCTGCCTGCCGGCTCTCTGTCACCTCGCTGACCGCGCTTGCCGGGCTGCATGTCGCGTGGGGGCTGGGCTCGGCATGGCCGCTGCCGGACCGGGAAACCTTTTCCGACGTGGTGGTCGGCCGCCCGGATCCGCCGGGCCCGGTGGCGTGTTTCGCGGTGGCGGGCGCGTTGGGGACCGCGGCACTGCTGGTCGCGGGCAGACCGCGGCGGCGCCCGGCGTTGTCCCGGGCCGGTGCGGCCGGCGTCGCGGGCGTACTGGCTCTGCGCGGTGCGGCCGGGCTGTCGGGGCGGACGGACCTGCTGGCCACGGGGTCGACCTCCCCCCGCTTCCGGCGCCTCGACCGGCTTGCTTATTCGCCGCTGTGTCTCGCGCTCGCCGCCTCGACCGCGATCGCCACCGCCCGGCGCAGCGGGTCGGGGACTGACGGGCGGTGACGATGCCTCCGCCACGACGCGGTCCGGAGCACCGGCGTCGAGACCACGCATGAACCCGGAAAGCTCCGCATCCAAGCCGTTGACCAGTACAGATAAAGAAGTCCTGCTGGAGTGCCAGGGCTCGTCCCTCCGGCAGGCCGATGACGGAGCGACGCGGCGCCGCTGCCGGGGCAGAGTCGAGTCGAGAGCGTCGGCGAGCTCGGGGATCGTGGGCCTGGCGGCCGGGTCGGGCCGGAGACAGGCGTCGACGGCCGTGGCCAGGTCACGGGGGAGGCGTCGGCGGGACCCGATCGGCGGCGCGGTCTCCTCCAGTTGCGGGTACCGGTCCGTCGCGTCGGCGGTGGTGTCGGTGTCGTTCGTGCTGGTCGTTTTGTCCATGGACCGGTCGGGGGTGAACGCTGCGTCGCCGGTGGCGACTTCGTACAGCGTGACGCCGATGCCCCACACGTCGGCCGCGGCCGACAGCGGCCCGCCCCGCGCCTGTTCGGGAGCCTGGTAGCAGAAGGTGCCGATGCCCGCGGGGGCGATGCCGGGCGGCCGGGCCACGCTCAGGTCGAGCACCTTGGCGTGCCCGCAGTCGACCACCACGTTGGACGGCTTGAGGTCCAGGTGCAGCAGGCCCCGGCCGTGCAGGTAGTGGGCCGCGGAACACAGCTGCGTGCCGAGCAGCGCCAGATCCCGGGCGGACACCCGGCGGGGCAGCCGGCCGACGAGGTGCGACAGCGTCTCGCCGGTCAGCGTCTCCAGCACGACGACCGGCTCGGGCGCGTCGAAGGTCTCGTACGCGCGGACCAGATGCGGATGGGTGAAGGCCAGCAGCCAGTGGCCCTCCCGCCGCAGCCGCTCGCGCAGCCGCTGTTCGTCGCGGCGGTCGGGGCGCAGCACCTTCACCACGCACCGGCAGTCCCGCTCCTCGCTCCACGCGTCGTAGAGGTCGAGCCAGCCGGTCCGGGCCAGATGCGCCAGCACCTCGTACCCCGGCGCGGGTCTCGTCCCGGGGGTGAGCGGCGGGGTGGTGCGGGGGCTCATGACAGGACCTTCCGCAGCGGTGGTGGCGGGCCGGTCCCCGCACTCAGCCGGTGCAGCCGGGCATAGGCGCCGTCACGCAGCAGCAGCTCCTCGTGCGTGCCGTGTTCGACGACGCGGCCGTGGTCCAGCACCACCGTGGACGTGGCGTCGCGGACGGTGAGCAGATTGTGCGAGATGACGACGGTGGTGCGCCCGGCCATCAGCCGCCGCAGCGGTTCCATGATCCGGCGGCCCGACCGGGCGTCCAGGCCCGTGGTCGGCTCGTCCAGGAGCAGTACGGGTGCGTCCCTGATCATCGCGCGGGCGATCGCGAGGCGCTGGGCCTGCCCGCCGGACAGCGTCCTGCCGCGCCGGCCCACCACGGTGTCGTAGCCCTCGGGGAGCAGCCGGATGAAGCCGTCGGCGTCGGCGGCGCGGGCCGCCGCGACGATGTCCGCCTCCGACGCGTCCGGGCGGCCGTAGGCGATGTTCTCCCGCACCGTGCCGTGCAGGACGAGCGTCTCCTGAAGCACCACCGCGACGTTCTCCCGCAGCTCGGACAGGCGCAGCTCCCTGAGGTCGGTGCCGTCGAGCAGGACCGCGCCCCGGTCCGGGTCGTAGAAGCGCAGTTGCAGCTTTCCGACCGTGGACTTTCCGGCGCCGCTCGCGCCGACCAGCGCCAGCGTCGTGCCGGGTGCCACACGGAACGACACGTCCGCCAGCGCCCACCGGGACGTGCCCGGATAGCGGAAGCAGACGTCGCGGAACTCCACCTCGCCCCGGGCGCGCCCTCTCCGGCGGGCTCCGGCGGCCTCGGTGACCTGGGGGCGCCGGTCGAGCAGCTCGATGATCCGCTCGGCGGAGGCGGAAGCCGCGTAGAACGTGGTGGTGAGACGGGACAGATCGCGGATCGGGCCGTAGAGGTTGCTCAGCAGCGCGAGAAAGACCAGCAGCCCGCCCAGCGTGAGCTGCCCCTGCGCCAGCTTCCAGGTGCCCAGGCCCATGACGGCCAGCGCTCCGGCCAGCTCGACGACATCGACGACCGGGCCGTACACGCCACGGATACGGGCCGCGGCCATCGCCGCGCGGAACCTGCCCACACCCTCGCGCTCGAACCGGCGCGCCTCCGTCTCCTGCCGGTTGTACGCCTGCACCAGCGCGACATCGCCCAGCGACTCCTCGGCGATGGCGCTGATCGAACCGGAGCGCCGCCGCCGCTCCCGCGACGCGGCCTTGATCAGCCGCGAGAAGTGCCGGGCCGCGCCCCAGAAGAGCGGCACGACGAGGAGCGCGAGAAGGGTCAGGTCCCATCGCAGGTAGAACAGCAGACCGAGGAAGACGCCCAGCCGGATCACGTAGGAGAAGCCGTCCGCTACTCCCGACAGGAGGAACGTCTCGACCGCGTCCACATCGCCCGTGATGCGCGACAGTACGTCCCCCAGCCGGCTCCGCTCGAAGAACCCGAGCGAGAGGTTCTGGACATGCCGGAACACGTCCGACCGAAGGGTCAGCAGGAAGCGCTCGCTCACCCAGGTGGACATCACGTCGTCGGCGAAGTCCAGTGCGCCGGAGCAGAGGATGAGCGCCGCGTACGCCGGTGCGATCCAGACGAAGGGGCGCAGATCGCGCGGGACGAGGACGTCGTCCACCACGATCTTGAAGAGCCAGATCTCGGCCGCGTCGACGACGGGGCCGATCAGGCTGAGGGCGAGGATCGGAACGAGCCGGTGCCGGCCGCCGCGTGTGTACGGCCAGAAGCGCCGGAACACCTCGCGCGGGGCGACCGCGGGCGCGGCGGCGACGACCGCGTCGGGATCGTCCGCCACCGACAGCAGCCGCCGCACGAAATGGTGCGAGACACGCCTCATCGACGCGTTCCTCGTGAACCGACGGCTGAGCGGACCAGGAACAGAGGCCCGCTCAGCCGTGCCGGGTGGTGGTCACCAGTAGTGACCGTGGTGGGTGTTACGGCGGTCACGGCGGCGACGGCGCCCTTCGCCGTGGTCGTCGTGCCCCGACGTCATGTTCCTCTTTTCGTCACGGTGCTTGGCGGGGATCAGATGCTTGAAGATCGCCATCGGCTTCCCTCCTCAGAGGCTTCTGGACGGAATACGCGCCAGGGTGCTCGTGGGATTGCCGTTCCCGGGGATTTTCCGTTCCGCCGCCCGCGCCGCCGGCCTTCAGCCACGCCAGGAAGGCGAGCACGAAGACGACTTCCGAGATCAGGCACAGGATGCCGTACGGCGGTTCCCAGCCGGTTTCGCGGTAGCCCGGCAGTCCGACGGTCCGCGACAGCAGGAAACCCACGATCATCCCGATGCTGGTGACGGCCCCGATCAGCCATGCGCCGAGCGGCCGTTGCCGGCCGAGGAGGCCCGCGGCGACGGCGAGCAGCACCACACCGCCGATCAGGAACAGGACGCCGATGTACGGCATCTCCGTCAGGTGCGAGGGGACCAGCAGGAGATGGAGCACCGCGCTCGCCAGGGCGCAGACCGCTCCGGTCCCGAGCAATGCCATGTGTGTCGTGCGGGACGTCATCACGACTCCAAGGGTCCGAGGCGGCGTGCGCCGCCGTGTCCGGGTAGGGCGCGCCTTCATTACCTACGGCACCGCAGGGACGAGGGTTCATGATCGTCCCCGGCCCGCCCCGCCCCGGCCGCCCCGCCCCGCCCCGGCCCGTCCTGTTCGAACGAGAGGTCCCGGGGGCGCCCGCAGCAGGAAATCCGCGCGGGCGCGTGTTACGTAAGGAGTATGCGCAGGATTGGCATCCCCCTGGAGCGGGTGCCCGACGAAGCGCTGCTGGCCGGGCTCATGACCGGCGATCCCGAGATCGCCGTGGCCTTCGTACGGCGGTTCCAGCGTCGGGTCTTCGGCGTGGCCCTCGCCGTGGTGGGCGACATCCAGCTCGCCGAGGACATCGCCCAGCAGACCTTCGAACGCGCCTGCCGGCACGCCCAGGTCTACGACCCGCGCCGGGGATCGGTGCCCACCTGGCTGTCCGCCATCGCGCACAACCTCGCGATCGACGCGGTACGTGCCCGCAAGGCCACCCCGGTCGACCCCGCGGATCTGGAGAACATGATGGAGACCATCGCCGACACCCCGGAGCGGCACGCGCTGTCCGCCGAGGCCGTGGCGGACCTGCGCCGCGCGGTCGGCAAGCTGCCACGGGAACAGGCGCGTGCCCTGGTGATGGCCGGTATCTACGGGATGACGGCCCAGCAGGTCGCCGACTTCGAGCAGATACCGCTCGGTACCGCCAAGACCCGGATCAGGGCGGCCATGGGCAAGGTCCGGGCGTCCCTCGCGGCCAGGCAGGTGGACCATGACTGACAACGGCGCGCTGAGCTGCGAGCAGCTCCGGGAGATCGGCGCGGAGCTGGCGCTCGGCGTGCTGCCCGCCAGGGAGCGGGCCGGGGCGATGGACCACCTGGAGGACTGCCCCGCCTGCCGCGAACACGTCCACGAGCTGGCCGCCGCCTCGGACGCGCTGCTGGACCTCGTCCCGGGACGCGAACCGCCGGCCGGTTTCGAGGACCGGGTGATCGAGCGGCTCGGGCTCGCCCCGGCGCGGCGGCCGGCCGGCCGGCACCCGCGGTGGCGGCGGATCGCCCTCGCCGCCGCGGCGGCGGCAGCGGGCCTGGCGCTCGGCGGCGGCGGCTGGGTGCTCGGCGCGTACACCGGCGGCCCGGCCCCGGTCGCGCCCATCGCCTCCCCGGTCCAGCCGCAGCTGCTCACCGCCCAACTCGCCCACGGGAACCACTCGTTCGGGCAGGTCTACCTCTACGCCGGGGCCTCGCCCTGGCTCTACATGGCGGTGGACGCCGACGGGCACTCCGGCACCGTCCACTGCCTGGTCCAGCGGGCCGACGGCACCACCGTCAAGGCCGGTTCCTTCACGCTCGACGACGACGGCTACGGCTCCTGGGGCGGGCCCGTCCCGGCCGGCACGGTGCCGGTCACCGGCATACGCCTGACCGACGCGCACGGCACCGTGCTCGCGACCGCCGCCTTCGGCCGGGCTCTCCGCTGATCAGGAGCGGGCGCGTGTACGCCGATCAGACGCGGGCGCGGGTACGGGCCTCCGCGAGCCGGTTCAGATGGTCCTCGTACGCCTTCGCGTAGTACGCCGCGTGCGCCGGGTCCGGCTCGACGACTGCCGTCGGGGCCGTCCACGCGGCCGTGTCCAGCTCCGCGCCGAACCGCCGCGCCGCCGCGAGCACCGCGCCGCGCGCACCGACCTCCCCCTCGACGATCCGGACCGGCCGGCCCAGTACATCGGCGAACAGCCGCATCCACGCGGGGGAGCGGGTGCCGCCGCCGCACAGGGCGAGGGTGCCGGTGAGCCCCGCGGCCTCCAGGCAGTGCCGGGCGGCGAAGCCGATGCCCTCGCAGACGGCGCGGATCAGATCGGCGGGGGTCGTCTCCAGGGACACGCCGGTGAACTCGGCGCGCAGCCTCGGCTCGACGAACGGGGCGCGTTCGCCGGACGGAGCGAAGTACGGGAGGACCCGGACCCCGTTCGCGCCCGGCGGGGTGGCGGCGAGCAGCGCGTCGACCTCCGTGTGGCGCACGCCGGTGGTGGTCAGGACCCAGTCCAGGGCCGCCGTGCCGACCATCGCGGGCATGGCGCGCAGCCAGTGGCCGGGTCGGTCGGTGGAGATGTGCAGGCCGGCCGGTTCGCCGTCCAGGTCGAGCCGCTCCGTGGCCACCAGCGCGGCCAGACAGGTGCCGACGATCAGCAGCCCGTCGCCGGGGCGGGTGACACCCGCGCCGAGCGCGCAGGCAGGCAGGTCGTACGGGCCGTTGGAGATTCGTAACCCGCAGGGCAGTTCGGCGGTGGCCACCGGGTCGCTGACCGGGGCCAGGAGCGGGGCCCGGTGGGTGAGGCCGAGGGCGGCCACGACATCCGGGGCGTACGCACGGGTCACCGGGTCCAGGAACGGCATGGACGCGTCGGAGACATCCGTGGCCCGGACCCCCGTCAGCCGCTGGAACACCATGTCCTTGCAGTACAGGGCGGTCGTCGCGGCATCGAGCGCGGCCGGCTCGTGCCGGTCGAGCCAGGCCAGCACCGGGCCCGGACAGCCCGGGAACATCGCGCTGCCGGTGCGCCGGTAGACGGTCTCGAAGACGCCGGACGCCAGCCAGGAGTCGACCAGTTCATGGGCCCGGCCGTCCATCCAGGAGATCGCCTTGCGCACCGGCCGGGCCGCCGCGTCGACCAGCCAGACACCGTCGCCCTGGCCGGTGAGCCCGGCGAACGCCACCTCGTCGGAGCCGAGCGCGGCCAGCACCTCGCCGACCGCGCCGTACACCTCGTCCATGTCCTGCTCCACGCATCCGTCGTGGATCGCCAGCCCCACCGGGCGGGACTCGACGGCCAGCGTCCGGCCGAGCGGGTCGAAGGCCGCGGCCTTCACCACGGACGTGCCGACGTCGACGCCGATGTATCTCGTTGTGGTCCCGGTCGTCGTTGCGGTCATCGTCACGGCTCCCTTCAGAGCGCGTGGGCGAGCGGTTCGCCCCGCACGTAGCGCGCCACCTCGGCCGCCGCGATCCGGGCCGCCTTCTGCGCGACGGCCCGGCTGGCACCCGCCACATGCGGGGTCATCAGCAGATGCGGGGTACGGAAGAGCCGCGAGCCGGGCGGGGGCGGCTCCTGCTCGTACGTGTCCAGCGCCGCCGCCCGCAACTGCCCCGAGTCCAGGGCGTCGCACAGCGCGTCCGTGTCCAGCAGCCCGCCCCGGGCCGCGTTCACCAGCACCGCGCCGCGCGGCAGCAGGGCCAGCTCGCGGGCGCCGATGAGATGGCGGGACTCCGGGGTGAGCCGGGCGTGCAGGGTGAGGACGCGCGAGCGGGCCAGCAGCGCCTCCAGCGAACCGGCCCGCATGCCGTGGACGTCGCCGCGCACATACGGGTCGTACACCTCGACCTCGGCACCGAACGCGGACAGCACCCGGGCCACCCGGCTGCCCACCGCGCCGTAACCGATCAGGCCGATCGGGGTGTCCTCCAGCTCCAGGCCGCAGTTCTCGTACGTGTAGTGCGAGGCGTCCCAGCGGCCGTCGGCGGCGAGGGAGCGGTGCGCCTCGGGGATGCGGCGCAGGGCGGAGAGGATCAGCCCGACGGTGAACTCGGCGGTCGCCGCCGCGTTGCGCCCCGGCGCGAAGCACACCCGCACGCCCCGGGCGCGTGCCGCTGCCGCGTTCACATTGACCGGGCCGCCCCGGCAGACCACGATCAGCCGGAGACCGGGGGCGGCGGCCAGCACCCGCTCGGTGAACGGGCCCATCTGGGTCACGCACACCTCCACCCCGTCCAGGGCGGCGATCAGCGCGTCCTCGGCGTCGCTCGCCTCGTCGACCTCGGCGACCTTGCCGAAGGGCTCCAGCGGCCAGGGCAGGGTGAGCTCGCCGAGCTGCGGATCCGTGCCGAGCGGGTCGAGCGCGCGGTGCACGGCCTCGGCGAGCAGCGAGTTGCGGACGAAGTGGTCACCGGCGAGCAGAATCCTCGTGGCGGGGCGGACCGTCTCGGGGCGGGTCATCGCAGAGCGTCTCCTGTCTGGGCGTCGAAGACATGGACGTGCTGTGGATCGGCGGTGATGCGTACGGTGTCGTCCCGGTCGAGCCGTACCTCCGGACCGGTCACGACGACCAGTGGCTCCGCCACCCCGTCGAGCGAGAGCGTGGCGATGCCGGATTCCAGCAGGGGCTCGTGGGCGGCGACCCGGGCCCGTGCACCAGTGTCGTCCAGACGCACATCCTCCGGGCGGATGCCGAGCACCACCGCGCGTCCCGCCGGGATCCGGTGCGGTACGGGGACGCGCACGGAGTCCGAGAGGCGCACCCCGCCCGATCCGTCGGCCGTGCCCGGCAGCAGATTGACGGCCGGCTCCCCGACGAAGTCGGCGACGAACAGATTCGCCGGGGCGTCGTAGATCTCCTCGGGCGTGCCGAGCTGCTGGATCTCGCCGTCCCGCATCACCGCGATCCGGTCGGCGAGCGACAGCGCCTCCTCCTGGTCGTGCGTGACCAGGATGGCGGTGTGGCCGCTGTCGCGCTGGATGCGCTTCAACTCCCGCCGGGTGGTGTCGCGTTGGGCGGCGTCGAGATGGGAGAGCGGCTCGTCCAGGAGGAGGACGTCGGGGACCCGGATCAGCGCGCGGGCCAGCGCGACCCGCTGCTTCTGGCCGCTGGAGAGCCCGGCCGGACGGGCGTCCAGGAGGTCGGTGATCCCGATGCGTTCGGCCATTTCGGCGACCCGGCGGCGGATCTCGGCGCGCCCGCACCCGCCCCGGGCGGCGAGACCGAAACCGAGGTTCCCCGCGACCGTCAGCGGCGGGTAGAGCGCGTAGTTCTCGAACGCCACTCCGATGTTGCGCTGCCGGGCCGGCAGCGCGACAACCGACGAGCCGCCGATGAGGATGTCGCCTCCGGTGACCGTCTCCAGGCCGGCGATCATCCGCAGCGTCGTGGACTTGCCACAGCCGGACGGGCCGAGCAGCCCCAGCAGCTCGCCGGAGCGCAGCTCGACGTCGATGGACCGGACGGCCTCGACGGCGGCCCGGCCCCGCCCGGTGTAGGTCTTGCGCAGTGCGCGAAGGGCCAGTTCAGTCATCCGTCACCGCCGCCTCGCGCTCATCCGGCATCGCCGCCCCGCGCTCACCCGTCATCGTGCTCACCCGTCATCGCGGTCCTCCGTTCCGGAGTCCCGGCCGGTGGAGCAGACCTCGTACGGCACCTTGTGCTCGTCGAGCTCGCGCAGCGCCTGCGGGGACGCCCCGTCGTCGACCAGCAGCAGGTCGAAGCGGGAGAGCGGGGCGAGCCGGTGCAGGGCGACCCGGCCCAGCTTCGAGTGGTCGAGCAGCAGCACATTGCGGCTCGCCGAGTCGAGCATCGCCCGCTTCACCGAGATGATGTGCTGCTCCTGGTGGTAGGCGAAGCCGCCGGACACGGCGGAGGTGGAGGTGAAGCAGATGTCGACCTGGAGCGACTGCACCGCCTCCACGCACGAGACACCGAGGAACGAGGAGTGCAGCGGGTCGAAGTCCCCGCCGAGGCCCATCAGATGGATGCCGCGCTCCTGCGACAGCAGATTGATCGCCTCCAGGAAGTTGGTGACGACGGTCAGCGGGGTGATCGAGCGCAGCCTGCGCGCTATCTCCAGCGTGGACGTCGAGTCGTCGAGCATCACCGCCATGCCGGGCTCTATGAGCTCCACGGCCCGTTCCGCGACGGCGGCCTTCTCGGCCCGCATCGTCTTCAGCCGGTAGGAGACGTTCGACTCGAAGACACCGGACGGCTGGGCGGTGACGCCGCCGCGGAACTTGCGGACGATGCCCTGCCGTTCCAGCTCGTCCAGATCGCGGTGGATGGTCATCAGACTGACGTCGAAGCGCTCCGCCAGTTCGGCGGCGCTCACCTCGCCCTGCGCGAGGACGTACTCGGATATGGATGCCTGACGCGGGGCGGGCCCCCGCTGCGGAACGTTGCTCACGTGCTGATCCTTCGTCCTGGACGTGCCGGCCGGTCGGCCTCGAACAGCAGCAGACTCTCAGGCGGTACGGAGAGCCGGACCGGCCGGTCGGGGCTCAGACCGGCCGCCTCGGCGCGCGGGACGACGAGGGACAGCCGCTGCCCGCCGATCCGTACGGTGACCTCGGTGGCCCGGCCCAGCAGTTCGGTGACATGGACGGCACCGGTCAGCTCCAGGCCCGGGCCCCCGCCGTCGCCCCCCGCCGGACCCGCCAGGCCGATGTCCCTGGGCCGTACGCCCAGTTGGACGGCGGTGCCCGGCGGCGCCGGCACCGCCAGCGGCAGCTCGCAGGCCCCGTCCGGCGAGCGGAAGTGCCCCTCGGGCGTCACCGTCCCGGGCAGCAGATTGATCCGCGGCCGGCCGAAGGACCGGGCGACGAAGGTGTCGTACGGGCGGTGCCACAACTCCTCGCGGGTACCGGTCTGCACCATCCGGCCGTCCCTGATCACCCCGATCCGGTCGCCGAGCGCCAGCGCCTCCACCGAGTCGTGGGTGACGTACAGGGTGGTGGTGCGCCGGACCGCGCCGATCGCCCGCAGCTCCGCGCGCATCGCCTGCCGCAGCTTCGCGTCGAGGTGCGACAGCGGCTCGTCCAGCAGGAACGCCCTGGCCGGCCGCACCAGCACCCGGCCGAGCGCCACCCGCTGCCGCTGGCCGTTGGAGAGCCGGCCCACCTGGCGGTCCAGCAGGGCGCCGATGCCGAGGAGTTCGGCGATCTCCCCGATCCGCTCGCGCGCCTCGTGCGCGGGGAGGCGGTGGCGCGGCGAGCGGAGCGGGGAGGCGAGGTTGTCGTACGCGGTGCGGTGCGGGTAGAGCGCGTACGACTCGAAACACATGGCCACGCCCCGGTCGTAGGGCTCCACGCCCGCCATGTCCGCCCCGCCCAGCTCGACCGTCCCGGCCTGCGGCTGCTCCAGGCCCGCGATCGTCTTGAGCGTGGTCGTCTTCCCGGCGCCGGACGGGCCGAGCAGACAGAAGAACTCGCCCTCGGCCACCTCCAGGTCCAGGCCGTCGAGCGCGGTGTGCTTCCCGTACCGCTTGCTGACCCCGCGCAGCGCGATGGCCGTCGGACCGGTCATGACTTCACCGCCCCGAACGACAGGCCGCGCACCAGATACCGCTGGATGGTGAGGGCCAGCAGCAGCGGCGGGACCACCGAGACCAGGGCCGCCGCGGCCGTCAGGTTGTACTTGGGCCGGTCGCCGCCCAGGAAGGACAGCGCGCCGACCGTCACCGTCTGCGCGTTCGACGAGGTGAGGATCAGCGGGAAGACGAAGTTGTTCCACGCGAAGATGAACGCGAGCAGCGAGACGGCCGCGATCCCCGGCTTCACCAGGGGCAGCGCGACCTTGAAGAACGCCTGCTTGCGGGTGTAGCCGTCGAGCAGCGCCGCCTGTTCCAGCTCGGGGGAGAGGTCCGAGAAGTACGACCGCATGATCCAGACGATCAGCGGGAGCGTCACCAGTTGCAGCACCCACACCATGCCGACGTAGGTGTCGAAGAGCCCGAGCTGCTGGTAGAGCACGAACAGCGGGATGATCACGGTGAGTTCGGGCGCGAAGCGGAACGAGAGCAGGGTGAACATCAGGTTCTCCGAGCCGCGGAACCGCCACCGCGCGGCGGCGTACGCGGCCGGCAGCCCGATCACCAGCGACAGCGCGACGGCGCCCAGCGACACCACGAGGCTGTTCACGAAGAACCGGAGGAACGGCACGCCCTGGTCCTCCCCCGCGCCCAGCACCGTGCGGTACGAGTCGAGGGTCGGGGTGAACGAGAAGTACGTGCTGAACAGCTCGTTCGTCGGCTTCAGCGACAGGACCACCATCCAGGCGACCGGGAACAGCGCGAAGACGAAGTAGACGATCAGCGCCAGGTCGGCGGCGACGGAGAGCAGCCTGCGCCTCATCGCTCCACCTCCGCGGCCCGGTTCTGGATCCGGCCCAGATAGCGCACCAGCGCCATCGTGACCAGGTAGACCACGGCCCAGAGCACGATCATGTAGCTGATCCCGAAGGAGTAGCGCTGGAAGCGGATCGCCTCCAGGTAGGCCCGGATCTGGAGCACCATCGTCGAGTCGCCGGGGCCGCCCTCGGTCAGCGCGTAGATGATGTCGAAGACCTTCAGTGAGTCCATGAACCGGAAGATCACGGCGACCAGGACGTACGGCCAGAGCATCGGCAGGGTCAGGCGCCGGAAGGTGAACCACCAGCCCGCCCCGTCGACCGCCGCCGCCTCGAACGGCGAGGCGGGCAGCGAGCGCAGACCGGCCAGCGCGAGGATCGCGACGAACGGGGTGTAGACCCACACGTCCACCGCGATCGACGAGAGCAGTGCGCCCGTCGGGGTGTCCGTCCACTGCACACCGCCGAGCCCGAACGGCTCCAGCAGATGGTTGATGACGCCGACCGAGGGCTGGAGCATCAGCTTCCACATGATCGCGGCGATCACCGGGGCGATCATCAGCGGCAGGATCAGGATCTTCTCCAGCACCCGCCCGACGAGGCTCGACCGGTGCAGCAGCAGTGCCACGGCCACCCCGAGCACCGTCTCGACGGCCGCCGCGCCGACCGCGTACGCCACCGTCACCCGCGCCGAGTCCCAGAACGCCGGCTGGGTGAAGATCCGGCGGTAGTTCTCGACGCCCACCAGGTCGGGTCGCGGCTTGCTCGCCGCGAAGTCGAACAACGTGTAGTAGAGGCCGAGGCCGAACGGGTAGAGGATGCCGCCGGTCAGCAGCAGCGCGGGCACGATCAGCAGATACGGCCGCAGCGAGCGGCGCCAGGCCGGCACCGCCCGCACCGCACGCCTCCCGGCACCCGTGCCGGAGACCGCCCCGTGGTCGGCCTCCAGTGCGGGGGCCGCGCGTCCCGGCACCGGTCAGCCGACCTTCGACGCCAGATCGCCGGCCAGGCCGTTCAGCACGGACGAGGCGTTCTTCCCGCCGTAGATCTCCTGGAGTGCGGCGGCCCAGCTGGTCGTCGCGTCGAAGAACTGCTCCTGCGGGGTGAACTGGATCCTCGTCTCGTCGACGACCGTCTCGAAGGTCTCGATGAAGCCCGGAACGGCCCGCATCTTGTCCTTGTACGCGGAGTCCTGGCCGATCGACTTCCGTACCGGGTCGATGTGGTTGTGCTCGATCGCGCTCTTGCGCAGATGCTCCTTGCCGGTCGCCCACTGGAGGAACAGCCAGGCGGCGAACTTGTTGCGGCTCCGGGCGTTCATGCCGAGCGACCAGATCCACATGTTCGTGGCGAGCGAGCCGCCGGGGCCCTTCGGCCCGGGATGGAAGGCGATCTTCCCGGAGGCGGGGGAGGCCCCCTTCACCGCCTGGAAGTACGCGGCGGTGTCCGCGTCGAAGAGCATCCCCGCCTTCTTCGCCCCGAGGTCGCTGGAGCACTGGTACCAGGTGTAGGAGGTCCAGGACGGCGGCCCGCCCTTCTTGACCATCTCCGCCCAGTCCCGGGTGAACGCGATCGCCTCCGGGGAGTTCATCGCGGGCTTCACCTTCCCGCCGTCGACCGTGAAGTCCTTCAGGCCGTTGCGGGCGTACATCGTCATGAAGCCGGGGTGGATCGTCGCCCAGCTGCGCGAGCCGCGCACCGCGACCCCGTACATCCCGTCGAAGCCCGCCCCCGGGGCCCGGCGGGTGATCGCCGCGGCGTTCTCGCGCAGCTCGTCGAAGGTCTCGGCGGGCTTCAGGCCGAGCTTCTTGAACACCTCGGTGTTGTACGCGACGACATTGGTCTCCCAGCCCCACGGCAGCGCGTACTGCCCGCCCTGCCCGAGCGGCGCGCCCGCCTTCAGCGACCACCGGTCGGCCGCGAGGAGGTTGGGGAAGAAGTCGTCCTGTTCCCATTCGGCCCCGGTGGCCGAGGAGTTGCGAATCCAGGGGTCGAGATCCTCCAGCCAGCCCGGCGGCCCGTACTGCCACACCATGTACGCGCCGAGCATGAAGACGTCGTAGGAGGCGCGTCCGCTGGACAGGTCGACGGTGAGCTTGTCGAAGTAGTTGTCCTCGGGGAAGACGTCGTACTCGACCTTGATCCCGGTCTTCTCGGTGAACGCCTTCAGGTCGGCGATCAGCGCGTCGGTGTACGGGTGCTTGTTGAGCAGCGCCTTGACGGTCCTGTCCTTGGCCCGCTTCCAGTCGAAGGGGCCGGTGACTTCGTCGGCCGCGGAACCGTCGCCGTCGGCCTTGCCGCCGCCGAAGCCCGCGCCGCAGGCGGTCAGCAGCGGGGTGGCGGCCGCGGCCGCGCCGATGGCGAGGAACCGTCGCCGGTCGTGGGCGTGCATGTCCATCCGTGACCTCCACGGTCCGGCCGGAGATGAGTGGGGGTGCCCGTTCACATGTTGAGTCGACTGGTTAACAGAGCTTGGAACAACGAAAGTTGGCCGTCAATCCCTCGCGCAACGGAAATTCTCGGTGCAGAGTGAGAAGTTCACAGAGGGGACCGATATGTGGATGGGCGTCGATCTCGGCACGCAGAGCGTCCGGGCGGTGGTGGCGGGAGACCGCGGTGAGATCCTCGGCAGCGGCTCGGCCCCGCTCACGGGCAGACGCGACGGCGTACGGCATGAGCAGCGGCCCCTCGACTGGTGGACGGCCCTGTGCGCGGCCAGCCGTCAGGCGCTGCGCGACTGCCCGGCCCCGCGTGCGCTGGCCGTCTGCGCAACCTCCGGCACCGTGCTGCTCGGCGACCGGGCGGGCCGGCCGCTGACGCCGGGGGTGATGTACGACGACGGACGGGCCGTGGCGGAGGCGGCCGGGGCGGGGGCCCCGCCGAGCTGGGCCCTGCCCAAGGTGCTCTGGCTGCTGAAGGAGTACGGGGGAGGGGCGGACGGCGCCGTACGGGTGATGCACCAGGCCGACCTGGTGCTGGCCCGGCTGGCCGGGACGCCGCTGCCCACCGATTCCAGCCACGCCCTGAAGACCGGCTACGACCTGGCGAAGGACGAGTGGCCGCGGCGGAGGTTCGGGAAACTGGGCCTGCCCGAAGGGCTCTTCCCGGACGTGGTGCGGCCGGGCACCCGGATCGGTGAGGTGGGGCGGGCGGCGGCCGAGGAGACCGGGATCCCGGCGGGCACCGCCATCGTGGCCGGGATGACGGACGGGTGCGCGGCGCAGCTCGCCTCCGGTTCGCTCACCGTCGGCTCCTGGAACTCGGTGCTCGGCACGACGCTGGTCCTGAAGGGGGTCACCTCGTCGCCGGTGCAGGACCCGGCCGGGGTCGTCTACAACCACCGCGCGCCGGACGGGAGCTGGCTGCCGGGCGGGGCATCCGGGGTCGGCGGCGGGGCGCTGACCGCGGCCTTCCCGGCCGTGGACCCGATCCGCATGGACGCGCTGGCCCGCGATCACGAACCGGCGCGCGTGGTGGCGTATCCGCTGGTGGCGACGGGGGAGCGGTTCCCCTTCGTCGCGCCGGAGGCCACCGGGTTCCTGCTCGGCGAGCCCGCTTCCGACGCCGAGCACTGGCTGGCCCTGCTGACCGGCGTGGGCCTGGTCGAACGGCTCTGCCTCGACTACCTCGACCTGCTCGGCGCCCAGGTGCACGACCGGCTCACCTTCACCGGGGGCGCGGTCCGCAGCGGCTACTGGAGCCGGCTGCGCGCCGACATCCTGGGCCGTCCCGTGTGCATCCCGCAGTACAGCGAACCCGCCCTCGGCATGGCCGTCCTGGCCGCGTACGGGGCGGGGGCCGCTCCCACCCTGATCAGGGCGGCGGGCCGGATGGTGCGGCTGCGCCACGTGCTGCACCCGAACCCGGTGCGCACGGCGTGGTACACCGAGCCGTACGTCACGCTGGTGGACGAACTGGAGCGGCGCGGCTGGCTGCCCGGCCCGGTCGCCGCCCACGCCCGCACCCGGGCGGAGCAGCCGTGACCGTCCGCGACCACCGAACCCGAACGGAGAAGCCATGACCGGGAGCCCGGCCACCCTGCTGCTCACCCGCCACGGTCAGACCGTCTGGCACGCGGAGAACCGCTACGCCGGGGTCAGCGACATCGCCCTCACCGACGAGGGCCGCCGCCAGGCCCGGCAGCTGGGCGAGTGGGCGGCCCGGAGCGAGGTCGACGCGGTCTGGACCTCTACGGTCATCCGCGCGATCGAGACCGCGCGCCCCGCGTGCGAGGCGCTCGGCCTGGCGCCCCGGCGCGAACACGAGCTGCGCGAATGCGACTTCGGCGAGGTGGAGGGGCGCACCCTGGCGGAATTCGCGGCCGAGCACCCGGAGCGGGCCCGGGAGTACCGCGCCGACCCGGTGGCCCATCCCTTTCCGGGGGCCGAGGACCCCCGGGCCGCGGCGGCCCGGGGGACGGCGGCGCTGTGCCGGATCGCGGACGGGCACCCGGGGCAGCGGGTGCTGGTCGTCGCGCACAACACGCTGCTGCGGCTCGTGCTGTGCGAACTGCTGTCGATTCCGCTGGGCTCCTACCGCCGGGTCTTCCCGCAGCTGCGGAACACGGCGGTGAGCGAGGTGCGGATCGGGGAGGCGGGCGGTGCGCTGCTCTCCCTCAACGTGCCCTGCGTACCGGACGTGCCGGGCGTCAGCCCTTGACGGCCGCCGCCCGCCGCTGCCGTACGAGACCGATGGCGATGAGCACCACGGTCAGGGCGCCGGTCGCCAGCAGCTGGTCACGGGTGCCCGGCTGGCGCAGCATCAGGAAGAAGATGCCGGCCATCGCCAGGAGCGCCAGCACCGGCAGGACGGGGAAGAACCACATCCGTACGACGAGCAGCTCCGGGGCGGTGCGCTCCAGCCGGACGCGCAGGATCAGCTGGGAGACGCCGATGAAGATCCAGACGACCAGGATCACCGCGCCGATCATGTTGAGCAGCCACGGGAACACGTCGTCGGGACGCCAGTAGCTGAGCAGCACGCACAGGAAGCCGAAGACGGACGAGACCAGGACCGCGGTGCGCGGGACGCCCGAGGAGATCCTGCCGAGCCGCTTCGGGCCCTGGCCGCGGGCGACCAGCGAGCAGGCCATGCGCGAGGCGCCGTAGATGTTGGCGTTCATCGCGGAGAGCAGGGCGACCAGGATGACCACGTTCATGATCTCGGCAGCGCCACTGATGCCGAGGTGGTCCAGGGCCGCGTAGAACGGGCCGACCTCGACGACCTTCGGGTCGTCCCACGGGACCAGCGTGACGACGACCGCCATCGAGCCGACGTAGAAGAGCGCGATCCGCCACATCGCCGTCCGCACGGCCTTGGCGACACCCTGCACCGGGTTCTCGGACTCGGCCGCGGCGATGGTGACGGTCTCCAGACCGCCGTACGCGAAGACGGAGGCGAGCAGCCCGATCACCAGGCCCTCGGTGCCGTTCGGCATGAAGCCGCCCGCACCGCTGAGGTTGGTGGTGCCGGGGGCGTCCGTGCCGGGCAACAGGCCCAGGACCGCCAGCACGCCCAGGACCAGGAAGAGCGTGATCGCCACGACCTTGAGGGTGGCGAACCAGAACTCGAACTCGCCGAACTTCGTCACCGAGGCCAGGTTGGTGCCCAGGAAGACCACCATGAACAGCGCGACCCAGGCCCACTCCGGGGTGCCGGGCAGCCAGCCGGTGACGATCTTCGCCGCGCCGATGCCCTCCAGGCCGACGGCGACACAGAGCAGCACCCAGAACGCCCAGCCGGCGGTGAATCCCGCCCACGGCCCGATCGCCCGCTCCGCGTGGACGGAGAAGGAACCGGAGGCCGGGTTCGCGGCCGACATCTCGCCGAGCATGCGCATCACGAGCATGACCAGCAGCCCGGAGACGGCGTACGCGACGATGATCGAGGGGCCCGCGGCGGCGATGCCCGCGCCCGAGCCGACGAAGAGTCCGGCGCCGATGACCCCGCCGAGCGCGATCATCGACAGGTGGCGCTGCTTGAGCCCGTGGGTGAGAGCCGAATCGGCCCCGGCGTCGGAGACGGCGGCCGGGGAACCGGTGGGGGGAGACACGGAATTCCGAGACATGGACAAGCTCTGTTCGATAGGTGAGACGAGATGGGTGGGGCGAGGGGGGTCTGAGCGGTATGTGGGGGGCGTGCGCGCACAGTCTGGGCACGCACCCCGTTCATGGGGAACCACTGTCCGCTATACGGGCACGATGCTCACACAAGGTGCGCACCCGGACACGGGGCGGCCGTCCTGACGCGGCCGCGCCGGCGCCCGCTCGGCCACCGGTCGACCCCGGGTGGGTGCCGCTGGTCCGCCCCGGGTGAAGGTCGTCGGTCCGCCCCGGGTGGAATTGGCGGGACCCTACAGTCCCTCCCGGTGGCCCCGCCCGGCTGGATCGGGGCCACTCCGCCCCCACCTCAGTGACGAGCATCACGCCGCCGCGCGATTGCGTACCGCCCATTGTGCGAACCCCACCAATGCCCCGGTCAACGCTTTGTGGGCCACTGATGGTGATCGAGCGTTAACCCGTGGGCTAACGTCGGGCTCAGTCTGTCCCCACCTGTCCTCACCCCGCGGAGTCCCGATGAGCACTGCTGCCGCCGCCCCTGCCCGCACCGGAGCGGTCCTCGCCGACCTGCTGCCCGCCGCCAGGCACCGTTACGCCGTCGACACGGCCCTGGTCCTCGGTGGCGCCGCGCTCACCGGCATCGCCGCCCAGATCGCCGTACCGGTCCCCGGCTCCCCGGTACCGGTCACCGGCCAGACCTTCGCCGCGCTCCTTGTCGGCACCGCCCTCGGCGCCCGCCGCGGCTTCCTCTCCCTCGCGGTGTACGCGCTGGTGGGCATGGCGGGCATGCCGTGGTTCTCCGAGGGCACCTCCGGAATGGGCTTCCCCTCGTTCGGCTACATCCTCGGCATGCTGCTCGCCGCCTCCGTGGTCGGCGGCCTCGCCCGCCGCGGCGGCGACCGCTCCGTGCTGCGCACCGCGGGCACGATGGTGCTGGGCTCCGCGATCATCTACGCGGTCGGCGTCCCGTACCTGGCGCTGGCCACCGGAATGTCGGCGAGCGCCGCGATCGCGGCCGGCCTGGTGCCGTTCCTGATCGGTGACGCGCTGAAGGCCGCGCTGGCCATGGGCGTGCTGCCCGCGGCCTGGAAGCTCATCGGCCGCCGGGGCTGATTCCGTAACTTCCCCCGAAGAGGCTCGCCGGGTCGTGGTGCGACACCAGACCGGCGAGCCTCCGCTGTGTCCGGGCGTCGTGGAAGCCCCCGGTCCGGTCCCCGCCGCCGAAGGAGAAGCCGAGCGAGCGGCCCAGGGCGAGAGGGGCGAGCAGCCCGGACACCTCCGCGTACAGGGCCCGTACCGAGGCCACGTCCGTGCCGTCGAGCGGTGAGAGCAGCCGCAGCAGGAACCCGGCCTCGCGGTAGGGCACCGCGTTGTCGACGGCGGGCCGGGCGGCGAGCGCGCCGCCCAGGTGGTTGAGCTGGACCACGGTCATCATCGGCGCCTTCGGCCCGGTCAGCTCCAGCACGCGCGCGGCGCGCCCGGAGTCCAGGCCGTCGAGCACCACGCTGTCGCCGTAGTACGCGTGCGGGAACGGCGGGTCGCTGTGGATGGTGTGGCTGTCGGCGTACGGCATCTCCCGAAGCGAATCCGCCGCCGCCGGTCCGATCGCCCGCAGCGGCGCGACCAGCCGCTCGCCCTGTGCCGCGCTGCCGGTGTACGCGACCCGTACCGAGATCACGTACCGCCCCCGCAGCGGCTCCGGCAGCTGTGGGAGGTCGGGGTACCGGATCGCCGCCAGCGAGGACGTCAGGGTGTCGGGCACGGTCCGTACCCACTCCAGGTAGCCGCCGATCACCCTGGCGGCGACACCTGCCCCGTCCCCGTGGAAGGCGATCGAGCCGCCGTACAGCCGCTCGGCCGCGACCAGGCCGATCTCCATGGCGGTCACCACGCCGAGCCGGTGGCCCCCGCCGCGCAGCGCCCAGAAGAGATCGGGTTCGCTGTCCGGGGAGGCATGGCGCAGCACCCCGTCGGCCGTCACCACGTCGAGGGCGTGCACATGGTCGGCCGCGTACCCGAACTCCCTGGCCAGGACGGAGAGCCCGCCGCCGAGGGTGTAGGAGACCGCGCCGACCGAGGGGGACGATCCGTTCAGCGGGGCGAGGCCGTGCGGTGCCGCGGCCTCGATCACCTGCCCCCAGGTGACGCCCGCGCCGATCCTGGCGGTGCGGCGGACCGGGTCGATCTCCACGGAGTCCATCCGGCGGGTGCTGATCAGGACCCCGCCCTCGATCGCTCCGGGCAGCCCGTGGCCGGTGGCGTGGACGTGGACCTGGAGGCCGCGCGCGGCGGCGTCGGCCACGGCGTCGCACACGTCGCGGGCGTGGGCGGCCTCGACGACGAGGCCGGGGCGGACGGCGAAACCGGTCTGGAAGCCGGACGGGGCGGTGGTGGTCATGGAAAGGCTCTCCGATCGCTCGCGCGGTGGCGTTGCGAGGGAGAGCCTTTCCGGTAAACCTGACAACGGCCGTCAGGTATTGGCGGGTGCCTTGGCGGCCGTGCCGTTCCGGCGGTTCCTGGCCTCACGGACCAGCGAGACGGTCACCACCAGCGCCGCGACGAGCAGCGAGAGCAGCACCTGCTCACGTCCGCTGTCGTCGGTCAGCATGTAGACCAGGACGAACGAGATCATCGCGATGGTCGCCCAGGTCAGGTACGGGAAGAGCCACATCCGTACGACCAGCTTCTCGGGCGACTCGCGCAGGATCATGCCGCGCATCCGCAGCTGGGTGAAGCAGATGACCAGCCAGACGAACAGGGCGACCGCACCGGAGGAGTTCAGCAGGAACTGGAAGACGGTGTCGGGCCACTTGTAGTTGAAGAACACGGCGACGAAGCCGAAGACCACCGAGGACAGGATGGCGGCCTGCGGCACGCCCCGCTTGTTCGTCCGGGCGAACGCCTTCGGCGCGTCCCCGCGGCCGCCGAGTGAGAAGGCCATCCGTGAGGCGGTGTAGAGGCCGGAGTTCAGGCACGACAGCACGGCGGTCAGGACGATGACGTTCATGACCTGTCCGGCGTGCGGGATGCCGATGGAGTTGAGGGCGGCGACATAGCTGCCGTCCTTCACGATCGACGCGTCGTTCCACGGCAGCAGGGTGAGCACGATGAAGATCGAGCCCAGGTAGAAGACGGCGATCCGCCAGATCACGCTGTTGGTGGCCTTCTGCACGGCGCGCTGCGGGTTCTCCGACTCACCGGCGGCGAGGGTGACGATCTCGCTGCCCATGAAGGAGAAGACGACCATCAGCACACCGGTGAGGATGGCGCCCGGCCCCTCGGGGAAGAACCCGCCGGTGTCGGTGAGATGCGCGAGACCCGGGCCGGGGTTGTCCGAACCGGGCAGCAGCCCGAAGACGGCGAGCAGTCCGACGACCACGAACGCGCCGATCGCCACGACCTTGATCCCGGCGAACCAGAACTCGAACTCGCCGTACGACCCGACCGAGACCAGGTTGGTCGCGGTCAGCACCAGCATCACTATCAGCGCCCACGCCCACTGCGGGACGCCCGGCACCCAGCCCTCCAGGATCTTGGCACCCGCGGTGGCCTCGACGGCGAGCACCACGACCCAGAAGAACCAGTACAGCCAGCCGATCGAGAAACCGGCCCAGCGGCCCAGCGCCTGGTCGGCGTAGGCGGAGAAGGAGCCCGAGCTGGGGCGGGCCGCGGCCATCTCGCCGAGCATCCGCATCACGAAGACGACCATCAGGCCGACCAGGGCGTACGACAGCAGGATGGCGGGTCCGGCGGCGGCGATACCGGCGCCGGAGCCCACGAAGAGGCCCGCGCCGATCACACCCCCGATGGCGATCATCGAGAGATGGCGGTTCTTGAGTCCCGGCTGGAGACCGTCCGAGGAGTGGGGGGAGTCCGGGGCGCCCGGCCCCTTCGACCGGCCCGGCTCACCGGGCTGCCGGCCCGGCCCGGCCGTGGTCGTCTGCGACGTCATGGATCGAATCCTTACGTTCTCGGATCACGCGATGCGTGCCCGGCCGCCGCAGTGGGGCGCGGCAGCGAGTGATGCATTGAAGCCCGCCGGACGGCAGAAGCGGAACCCCTTCCTCCGAATCGTTGACCGGATCGTTGCCGTAGTGACCCTGCTCACACGCGGCCCGCACTTCGCGATCACACGAGGTCCGCGGGGGTCCCGGGTGAACCGGCCGGAGGGTTCCGACCCCGATGACGGCCACCCCGTGTCGCACGTGCCACACTCGGAACATGCGCGTGTACCTCGGCTCGGACCATGCCGGCTATGAACTCAAGAACCACCTCGTCGAGTGGCTCACGGCCCAGGGCCACGAGGCCGTCGACTGCGGCCCCCACATCTATGACGCCCAGGACGACTACCCGCCGTTCTGCCTGCGTGCCGCCGAGCGGACGGCCGCGGACGCGGACAGCCTCGGCATCGTGATCGGCGGCTCCGGCAACGGCGAGCAGATCGCCGCCAACAAGGTCAAGGGCGTCCGCGCCGCACTGGCCTGGAGCGAGCAGACCGCCGCCCTGGGCCGCGAGCACAACAACGCCAACGTGGTCGCCATCGGCGGCCGAATGCACTCGGTGGAGGAGTCCACCAAGTTCGTCGAGGTCTTCCTCGCCACCCCGTACTCCGGCGAGGAGCGTCACACCCGTCGCATCGAGATGCTGACGGCGTACGAGAGCACCGGCGAGCTCCCCCCGATCCCGGCCCACCACCCGCAGCAGGGCTGACCGGCCTCCACCCCTGTGCCGCCGGTGCGCCCGGCGGCACAGCCATGTCCGCCCCGTATCTCACCGAGTCCCACCGAGGAGAGCCGCCACCGTGCCCGAGGGACACACGATCCACCGCCTGGCCGCGGACCACCGGGACAGGTTCGCCGGGCGTCCGGTGCGGGTGAGCAGCCCGCAGGGCAAGTTCTCCGCCGGTGCCGCGCTGCTCGACGGCCGGCCCCTCACCGACGTGGACGTCCACGGCAAGCACCTCTTCCTCGGCTTCGAAGGCACCGGCTGGGTCCACATCCACCTGGGCCTGTTCGGCAAGCTCGGATTCGGTACGGTCCCGGCCCCGCCGCCCACCGACACGGTCCGGCTGCGGCTGCTGAACGACGAGCACCACGCGGATCTGCGCGGCCCGACGACCTGCGCGCTCATCACCGACCCGGAGAAGCGCGCGATACACGACCGCCTCGGGCCCGACCCGCTGCGCACCGACGAGGACGGCGAGCGGGCCTGGATGCGGATCTCCCGCAGCCGGATCACCGTCGCGGCCCTGCTGATGGACCAGAAGGTCATCGCGGGGGTCGGCAACGTCTACCGCGCGGAGGTGCTGTTCCGGCACGGGATCGACCCGTACCGCCTCGGCAGGGACCTCACGCGCGCGGAGTGGGACGCGATCTGGGCGGACCTGGTGGCGCTGATGCGCGAGGGCGTGCGGAACAACCGGATCGACACGGTCCGCCCCGAGCACATGCCGGAGGCGATGGGGCGCCCGCCACGCGTCGACGACCACGGCGGCGAGGTGTACGTCTACCGCCGGGCCCGCCAGTCCTGCCACATCTGCGGCGGCGAGATCCGTACCGCCGATCTCGCCGCCCGCAATCTCTTCTGGTGCCCGGGGTGCCAGAAGGCATAGAAGGCCCCCAGGGTCTGTCCTAGAACCCCCGCGGCAGCCACGGCGCCGTGTCCGACAGGAACGCCGACGACGCCTCCGCCAGCGCGCCCGCCCGCAGCTCCCGTACCCGCCCGGCCAGCCCCAGCGAGCTCAGCGACTCGCCGCCCAGATACGCCGAGCCCAACTCCCGTACCGAGAGCGCCAGATCGGCCGCATCCTCGGTCCGCCGGCACGTCGCGGCGCCCTTCGCGTCGGCCGTGAGCCGCCAACGCCCCGCGTTCCACGGGCAGAACGCGTCCTCCACCTCGAACACCACGTCCAGCGGGCCCCGGTACGACCGGGCCTCCAGCGCCGCCCCCAGCTCCACAATGCGCACATGGAGCGCATCGCGGATCAGGATGTTGCACCGCCGCACGTCCGACACCAGGTGCAGCACCGCGTCGTCGACCGGCCGGTTCCGGGCCACGATCGTCGTCATCAGGTCGATGTCGAAGACGAACCGCCACAGCGCCGCGTACGCCGCCGGGTCCAGGGCGGCCAGGTCGTTGACCACGATGGTGCCCTTGGGACCGGACGGCTCCCACTCCGGCTTGATGTGGTACGTCACATTGCCGACGATCTCCCCGTCCCGCTCCGCCAGCACGCACTGCTGCGCCGAGGAGCCCTGCCGGTTGGCGACCGGGTCGACCATGGGCTTGCGCTCCCAGCCGGGCGCGTGGACCGGGACGCCGGGACGGCCGGAGACCAGCCGCTCGTACACGCTCTCGCACGCCGCCATCGCTTCGTCCGGCTTCGCGTGGCGCAGCCGCACCTCGTCCGTGCCCGGCGGCACGTCCAGCCGGACCCGGTCCTTGTCGATCGTCAGGGACATCTGCCGCGAGGCGGCGCCGTAGCCGAACCGGCCGTAGATCGCCGGTTCCGAGGCCGTCAGTACGGCGAACGGCTCGCCCAGCGCGCGGATGTCGTCCAGCTGCCGGCGCATCATCGAGGTCAGCAGCCCGCGCCTGCGGTGTGTGGAGGCGACGCTCACCATCGTGATCGCGGCGGCGGGCACCAGCGCCCCGCCCGGCACGGCGACCCGGAAGCTGAACGCCCCCGCCGTGCCGACCGCGTCGTCACCGTCCCAGATACCGAGCGACCGTTCGGGCTCGGTCAGCTGCTCGAACAGCTCGCGCTCCTCGGGAGTCTCCGGGTCCCCGCCGAACGCCAGCTCCAGACACTCGAACCATTGGTTCCATTCGGACGGACGCAGTACGCGAAGCTCAGTAGTCATGGGCCATGCCTACCAGGGGGCAGGACGGCGGGGCGACCCGATTTCGAACGCATTGTCACGGGGTCCCCCTGCACCTCGGGCGGCCGGGTAGATAGGGTCCCCGCAATGGCCCGTCGCGCAGGAGCAGACACGTACCCGGCCCGATTGCGGAAATCGGCGCACCGGGCACGCGTCGCGCTGCGCAAGTCCGGGGTCGACTACTTCCGCGGCGACGGCTCGGACTGGATCGCGCTGGCCGGTCTGCTGCTCACCATTCCGGCCATCACCTGCGCCACCCTGTTCAACGCCGTGTGGTGCTCACCGGCCGCACTCGTCCTGCCGATCGTCGCGGGCGGCCTGCTGCTGCGCCCGGCCAGCCTGCTGGGCCTGTACGCGACCGCCGCCACGGCCCTGATCGTGGAGTCGCTCGCACTGGGGCCGTACGGCGACGGCCCGGCCCGGGTGACCCCCGGAATCGTCCTGGTGGTCGCGGCCTGCGGCTTCTTCGGGCTGATCCTCGCCCAGTTCCGGGCCAGGGTCGGAGTGCCGTGGCGGCGTGGTGGCACCATGCTCTTCGACCTGCGCGAACGCATCCGGGTGCAGAGCGCGCTGCCCCGGCTGCCGCAGGGCTGGCACCGGGAGATGGCGCTGCGCCCGGCGGGCGGGCAGTCCTTCTCCGGGGACTTCGTGGTCGCCGCCCGGACCAACGGCGGACGGACCCTGGAGGCCGTGCTCACCGATGTCTCCGGCAAGGGCATGGACGCGGGCTCCCGCGCCCTCCTGCTGTCCGGGGCCTTCGGCGGGCTGCTCGGCTCGCTGCCCCCGCACGGCTTCCTGCCGGCGGCCAACGGCTATCTGCTGCGCCAGGACTGGGACGAGGGGTTCGCCACCTCGATCCATCTGGTCCTGGACCTCGAATCGGGCGACTACGAACTCCTGTCGGCCGGACACCCGCCCGCCCTCCAGCTCCACTCGGGCAGCGGCCAGTGGGAGGAGAAGGCGGCCGAGGGGCCGCTGCTGGGGGTGTACGACGGGGCGCAGTTCGACGCCGTGAAGGGCTCGCTGGCCCCCGGCGACGTACTGATGCTGTTCACGGACGGCCTGGTCGAGGCGTCCGACCGCGATATCGCGGAGGGCATCGACCGGCTGACCGGGGAGGCCGACCGCTATGTCGCCACCGGCTTCGAGGGCGCGGCCTGGCACCTGATCGAGGCGTGCGCCAAGGACGTGAACGACGACCGGGCGCTGCTGCTGCTGTCGCGCAGGTCCTGAACCGCGGGGCACCGGCGCCTCCGGGTACGGGGCCGACGAGGTCCGTCCCCCGTACCCGGAACGCCGGGGCTCTCCGGCTCAGGCCGGGACCGGGAGCTTCCCGGACTCGCTGTCACCGCTGTTCCCACCCCGGGCCCGCCCGCCCGGCAGGATGCGGGCCAGCCAGTGCGAGCGCCCGGCCGCGAGCGGGGAGAGAACCGCGAGGACGAGCACGTACCCGGCGATGAACGGCGGGAGCCGCTCGTCCAACCCGGCGCCGGCCGCCATCGTGGCGAGGATCAGCGCGAATTCGCCGCGGGCCGTCAGGGTGGTGGAGATGTTCGCCGCGGCCTGCGGACCGAAGCCGTAGACCCGTGCGGAGACCATGCCGGAGAGGATGTTCATCGCCACGGTCAACGCGACGGCGGCCAGCACCGGCCACATCACTCCCGGCAGATCGCCGGGGTTGATGGAGAGTCCGAAGGCGAAGAAGAAGATCGCCCCGAAGGCGTCGCGCAGCGGATGGACCAGCTTGAGGATGCGCCCGCCCGACGTCGTGCTGCCGAGCATCAGACCCACCATGAAGGCGCCGATCGCGTCCGCGACCCCGAACCACTCGGAGACCCCCGCCACGAACACGGCGGCGCCGAGGAAGGAGATGACGAGCAGTTCGTCGTCCGAGGTGTGGATCAGCTTGCTGATGAGCTTCGTACCGAACCGGGCGGTGAGCGCCAGCAGCAGCAGGAAGCCGAACGCCTTGCCCCCGTCGAGCACCGCGGCGGCGAGGCTGTCCGAGCGCGACAGGATCGGCTGCAGGGCGGCGAGATAAAGGGCGAGGAAGATGTCGTCGACGACGATGATGCCGAGGATCGTCTTGGTCTCCGGGCTGGCCAGGCGCTTCGTGTCGACCAGGATCTTGGTCACGATGGCGGACGACGAGATCCCGATGACCCCGGCCAGGACGAGGGCCTCCGAAGTGCCCCATCCCAGCACGAAACCGAAGGAGAGCCCGGCGCCGACGTTCAGCGCCAGATAGACGGAGCCCGCGATGAGCATCTTGCGGCCGCCGGTCTTGAGGTCGTCGAGGTGGAATTCGAGACCGAGGTAGAAGAGCAGCAGCACCAGACCGAGCGCGGAGAGCATCTCCAGCTCGTGCGGGTCGGCGACGAGCACGATCCCGGGGGTGTGCGGGCCGAGCAGGATTCCGGCCAGGATGAACAGGGGGATGGTCGGCAGTCCGATGCGGCTGCCGACGCGGGCGAGAACGGCGGCGGCCAGGAAGGCGCCGCCCATGGCGATGAGCGTGTCTGCGTGTCCGATGAGCCCGGTCCTTCGTTTGGTCAAGAGAGCGTCAAGAAAGCGTCAGTAATTAGTTTACCGAACGATTGACCTTGCAACTGTGCTTCGCCTCCGGGCACCCGCACCGAAGCCCCTGCCGTGACCTGCCCGGATCCGTCTTCCCCAGGGCAGACCTGGGGTTTTCCCCACCCCCGATCCGCCAGCAGCCGCCATGTTCCCGGCCCACCTCCGATCCGTAGGTTCGATTCACGGTCGAAGAAGCGGCCGTCAGGCAACGGAAGGCGGACATCATGGGGCTGCGACGCACCGGGCAGCGCGCGCAGGACGGGCAGTACACGGCGGACCTCCACCGGGGACGCGTTCCCGCGGACCTCGCCGTCGAACTGCGCGGTGTCCGCAGGCAGTACGGCCGGGGCGGCTTTGCCGTCCACGCGCTGCGGGGCATCGACCTCGCCCTCCCGCGCGCCACCTTCACCGCCGTCATGGGCCCCTCCGGCTCCGGCAAGTCGACCTTCCTCCAGTGCGCGGCCGGACTCGACCGCCCCACCGAGGGCTCCGTACGCCTCGGCGGCACCGAGATCACCGGCATGAGCGAGAACCGGCTGACCGCACTGCGCCGCACCCGCCTCGGTTTCGTCTTCCAGTCCTTCAACCTGCTGCCGTCCCTCACGGTCGAGCAGAACGTCGTGCTGCCCATGCGGCTGGCCGGACAGCGCGCCGGCTCCGCCCGCAGCCGCCGCGAAGCCGCAGAGATGCTCGACCGGGTCGGCCTCGGCGACAAGGGCGGCCGCCGCCCCAGCCAGCTCTCCGGCGGCCAGCAGCAGCGCGTCGCGGTCGCCCGCGCCCTGGTCACCCGGCCCGACGTGATCTTCGCCGACGAGCCGACCGGCGCCCTCGACACCACCACCGCCGCCGAGATCCTCGCCCTGCTCCGCAACGCGGTGGACGGCCTCGGCGCCACCGTCGTCATGGTCACCCACGACCCGACCGCCGCCGCCTACGCCGACGAGGTGCTCTTCCTCGCCGACGGCACGATCGTGGACCGCCTGCCGCGTGCCGGCGCCGACCGGGTCGCCGCGCGGATGGCCGCCCTGACCGCACGGACCGCCCCCACGCACGCCGGAGCAGCAGCCTGATGTTCACCCCGCACGCCCCGAACGGCCTCGCCCGCGCGGCCGTCCGCTTCAAACCCTCGTCGTTCATCGGGACCTTCGTCGCGCTCCTGCTCGCCGCGGCCATCGTCTCCGCCTGCGGCATCCTGCTGGAGACCGGCCTGCGCGCCTCCGTCCCCGCGGACCGCTACGCGAAGGCCCCCGTGGTGGTCGCCGCCGACCAGCGGGTCCACATGACGGTCGGCAGCGGCGAGGGCGCGTACGACGCCGCCCAACCCGTACCGGACACCGTGCGGCTCCCCGAATCCCTGGTGGGCGAGGCCGCCTCGGCCCCCGGCGCGGCGGCCGCGATCGGGGACGTGAGCTACCCCGTGCGACACGGCGGCACCCCCCTCACCGCGCACGGCTGGGGCTCCACCGCCCTCACCGGTACGCGGCTGCTCACCGGCGAGGCGCCCGGGACCGGTGAAGTCGTCGTCCCCACCGGCACCGGGGCCCGGGCCGGCGAGCGGATCACCCTCGACACCCCCGCGGGCGCACACGAGTTCCGCGTCGCGGGCACCACCGCCACCGACGACACCGTCTGGTTCACCGACCGGCAGGCCGTACAGCTCTCCGGGCACCCCGGCCGGGTCGACGCCATCGCCGTGCTCGCCGCCCGGGGCACCACCGCCGACACCCTCGCCGGTCAGGTGCGCGAGGCCGTCGGCCACACCGGCCGTGCCGAGGTCCACACCGGTGACGGCCGGGGCGCCGTCGAGGACGCGGAACTCGCGGGTGCCACCGAACTCCTCGTCGGCCTCGGCGGATCCTTCGGCGGCGTCGCCACCATGGTCGCCGTCTTCACCGCCGCAGGCACGGTCGCCCTCTCCGTCGGCCAGCGCAGCCGTGAGTTCGCCCTGCTGCGCGCCATCGGCGCCACCCCGCGCCAGCTGCGCCGCTCCATCGCCACCGAATCCCTGCTCATCGCCCCGCTCGCCGGAGCGCTCGGCTGCCTGCCCGGAATCGCCCTGGCCCAATGGTGGTTCGGGCAGCTCCAGGCCCGGGGAGCCATCCCCGGGCCCGTCGAACTGCACGTGTCCTGGCTGCCGTTGACCATCGCCACGGCCGCCACGATGCTCACCGCGCTGAGCGCCGGATACTTCGCCGCCCGCAAGCCGTCGAAGAGCAAACCGGGACAGGCCCTCGCGCAGTCCGCCGTGGAAAGCCCCCCGTTCGGCTGGATCCGCACCCCGCTCGGTGTCGCCGCCCTCGTCGGCGGCGGACTCTTCGCGGGCCTCGCCGCGTCCACGAGCGGCGAGGACGCGGCGAACGCCGCACTCGGCGTCGTCATGTTCTTCATGCTCGCGGTCGGCCTGCTCGGCCCGCTGATCGCCCGGATCTGTGCCGCCGTCATCGGCCTCCCACTGCGCGCGGCCGGCGCGTCGGGCTCGCTGGCCGCTGCCAACTCCCGGACGAACTCGCGCCGCCTGGCCTCCGCGATCACCCCGATCGTGCTCGCCATGGCCTTCTCCTCCACGCTCGTCTTCATGCAGACCAGCGAGGAGCGGGTGATCGCCCACCAGCAGCGCGACGCCATCACCGCCGACCACATCGTCTCCGCCCCGGGTGGACTCGCCTCCGACGCGACCGAACGGGCCGCCGCCACACCCGGTGTCACGACCGCCGTCGGGCTGCTCCGCGGCTCCGTCCTGGTGCCCGTCGGATCGGGCGGGGACCGAAGGCTCCAGAGCACCTCCGCCCAGGGGATCACCGGCTCCGGCGGCGACCTCGCCGAGGTCCAGGACCTCGACGTCCGGACCGGATCGCTCACCGGCCTGCGGCCCGGCACCGTCGCCATCGACACCACCCTCGCCGACGCCACGAAGGCCGGGACCGGTGACCGGCTGACCCTGCGCCTCCCGGACGGCACCAAGGCGTCACCGAAGATCGTCGCCGTCTACGGACGCGGCCTCGGTACCAGCCTCGTCACGTTCCCCGCGGCCGACCTGAAGGCCCATATGACCTCGCCGTACGCCACCGACATCCTGGTGCGGGCCACCCCCGCCGCCGCACGGAAGCTCACCGCGCTCGGCACCGTCACCGACCGCTCCGGCTACGCCGCCGCACAGGACAAGGACCGCGAGCTCAACGCCTGGGCCAACACCGTCATGGCCGCGGTGCTCGGCGGATTCGCCGCCATCGCCGCCGTCAACACCCTGGTGATGACCGTCCTCGACCGCCGCCGCGAACTGACCGTGCTGCGCCTGGTCGGCTCCACCCGCCGTCAGGTCATGGGCATGATCCGCTGGGAGGCGCTGCTGGTCACGGTGGCCGGCGCCGCGCTCGGCACCGGGATCGCCATGGCCACGCTCTTCCCGATGATGAAGGGCTTGACGGGCGAATCGCCGTACATCCCGCCGGTCCTGCTCGGGACCTTCGTTGCCGTGACCGTCGGCCTCGGCCTAGCCGCCGCACTGATCCCGGCCCGGGCCGCCCTGCGCACGACGGCCGCCCGTCCGTAGAGTCGGGCCATGCCCGAGCCGCAGACACACCTGACCCTGGCCGAAGTCGAGGCGATCGCCCGCGAGGCCCACGCCGAACAGCGGGACAAGGCGGGACGCCCGTACACCGAACACCTCGCCGCCGTCGCCGAAGGGGTACGGATCCGGGGCGGCAGCGAGGAACAGATCGCCGCGGCCTGGCTGCACGACGCGGTCGAGGACGACGCGCTGCCGGCCCGGTGGCTGGCCGATGCCGCGCTGCCGCAGCAGGTGAAGGACATGGTCCTCGCCGTCACCAAACGTGACGGCGAGGACCTTCGTTCGTACACCCGGCGCATCCTGGACACCCCGGGCGCGCTGCTGGTCAAGGAGTCCGATCTGGCGCACAACGCGGACCCGGCCCGCCTGGCCGTACTGGAACCGGCGACCCGTACCCGGCTGACCGAGAAGTATGCGCAGGTACGGGCGCTGCTGGGGCTCACCCCGGGCGAATCGCCCGCCGAGCAATCGGTTCAAGCCAACACGGCGAAGGACTGATCCACTTCTCGGCCCGGCCCGGCTCCGGCCCGGGCCGGGCCGAGAAACGGATTGGAGCGGGGGCCGGGCCGGGAAGCGGATCAGAGCCGGGCCGAGGCCCGCCGGAACGCCCAGTCCATGTCCGGCTCCGTCACCGGGCGCAGCACCCGCCGCACCGGAGGCGTGCACATCAGCGTCACGGCGACGGCCGCGACCACCGAGACGAGCACCAGGCCGACGGGGGCCGCGAGCCAGTCGTAGACATCGAACACCCCGGCGTACCCGGCTCCCTTGATCAGGAAGCCGTGCAGCAGATAGCCGCAGATCGTTCCGGCGCCGAGCACCGTGAACCACATGTGGCGGCGCGGCACCCAGGCCAGGAACCCGATGGTGAGCAGCAGCGCGCAGCCGAACATCGCCAGCGTCATCACAGCACCGGACCACCACGGGGCACCCATCTCCTGCGCGCTGTTGCTGCGGTAGAACCAGCCCAGCTGCATGCGGGGCGCCACCCAGTACGCGAACAGCAGGGCCCCGGCGAACAGCGGCACCGCGAGCATCCGCACCTCACGCCGGCGCACCAGCTCGAAGTGCTCGGGCCTCAGCCGCAGTCCCAGCACGAAGAACGGCAGGAACTGCAGGACGCGCTGGAGATCGAGGTCGTCGCCGATCGACGGGGAGAGGGAGGCGAGCATGGCGATGACGAGCGCGACGGGCAGCGGATGGCGCAGCGCCTGCCAGAGCGGTGTGGTGATCCGCCAGATGAACAGCGCGATCAGGAACCACGTCAGGTACCAGGGGTCCATCAGGCTGATCGACTGATCGGCCGCGTCGTCCGCGTACCGCTTGAACAGCGAATACGCCGTCTCGAACACCACATAGGGCACGGCGACGCCGGTGACCAGGCGCTTCACCTTCGCGGCGGACATGTCGAAGGAGCGGGAGAAGTAGCCGGAGACGATGATGAACGCCGGCATGTGGAAGGTGTACGCCACCATGTACAGCGCCCGGGCGGTCCGGCTGCCGTCCATCACCGGTTCCCACGAGTGCGCCACCGCGACGAGCACGATGGCCAGATATTTGACGTTGTCGAAGTAGGCATCACGTCGCTTCGCCGGCGCGGAGGCCGGAGGCTTGTTCGCCACCGGTGCGGGGGGTGTCGCGGTGGCGGTCGTCGTCCCTCGGTGTCTGGGTTCCGACTCCCGGGTCGCCGATGGGAGCGGGGCCCTCTGAAATACGTTCGGAGCGTGGAACATCTCATGCACCTTAGACGCCCCGATTGCAATTCGTAAAACCGCTAGGGGATATCGAGTGTTCCTCTCCAATCGAAAGTGAAACCACCGACAACCGCCCGCTATGCACCGATTCATCCACCTTAAATGGTGCATATCGGCAGTGTGTTGAGGGGCGTGAATTTAATCGCACTCAAGCCTGGGAATTGCATGTGGATGAAGTGTGTGGATATGGAAACCGTCACATTCGCAAGCGATTTCGATTGCCTGATTCACAGTCTGCTCACAGGAATACGGGACGTCGCCGGCGGACTTGCGGGGCATGGGCGGGACCCTGTGCGACCCCTCGTGCGGCCGTGCGCCCCGGATGCACGCGGGGGCGCAAGGATGGCGAGATCCCGCCACTTCGACCCGTCACCCGGCAGCGACCACAGGGGAGTTGGTGGCACGATGGACGGGACGGAGGAGTGCTCGGCCGCACACCTCCGGGCCGGCAAGGCGGACCGACCAAGGGTGTGATCAGTCGTGGCCATTTCACTGTCTGTGGTGCTGATGTTGGCGATCATCCTGGTGGTCCTGATCCGGGGCGGCTCGATCAAGCCCGGGCCGGCGATCGTCGCGGCGCTCTTCGGCTTCTTCCTGGCATCGACCGGCATGGCGCCGTCGATCACCAGGTTCATGAACTCGATAGCGGAGACCATCAACCAGATCTCCTTCTGACTCCGGCCGGTCCGCCGGTCCGCGCTCCGGTCACGGGCGGCGGACCGCGGACCGGCGGAGCGCATACGGAACGCAAAAGGCCCGGTCCGGCGAGGAATTCGCCGGACCGGGCCCAAGCATGGAGCGGGCGACGGGAATCGAACCCGCGTAGCTAGTTTGGAAGACTAGGGCTCTACCATTGAGCTACGCCCGCACAGCCGCACCGCAGGTCCGGGGACCGGCGGCACGTGAAGCATCGTAGCGGGTCGTGGGCGCTGCCCGCACACCCCATTGCGGCCGCCCGGTGTCGTGTTCGGCGCCGCCCGCGGAATGCGGCCGATGCGCTGCCCGACTGCATGTACCCTACGTGTCGCACCGACGGGGTGTGGCGCAGCTTGGTAGCGCGTCCGCTTTGGGAGCGGAAGGTCGTCGGTTCGAATCCGGCCACCCCGACCACCGGCAAGATCCAGGCACCATCGCAAGCAGGATCCAGGGACCACCCGCAAGATCGCAGACCACGGGCAAGATCGCATTGTGGGAGTCCGACTCCTTGCCGTTACTATGCAAAATGCGTGCCCGTGTGTCTGATGTACCGGGCTCGGTCCGCGAAGCCGCATCCAGTGCGGTGGAGCAGAACCCCAAGAAGTCAGCCACAAGGAGACCGAACCGTGAAGAGCGCCGTGGAGACCCTGAACCCGACCCGGGTTCGGCTCACTGTCGAGGTGCCCTTCGAGGAGCTCAAGGACAGCCTCGACGCGGCGTACAAGAAGATCAACCAGCAGGTCACGGTGAAGGGCTTCCGCAAGGGCAAGATCCCTGCCCGGGTCATCGACCAGCGCTTCGGCCGCGGTGCGGTGCTGGAGGAGGCCGTCAACGACGCCCTCCCGAAGTTCTACACCGAGGCCGTCAACGAGGGTGAGCTCAACGTCCTCGGCCAGCCCGAGGTCGACATCACCGAGCTGAAGGACGGCGAACTGCTGGCCTTCACCGCCGAGGTTGACGTACGCCCCGAGATCGAGATTCCGGACTACTCCGGCATCGAGGTCACCGTCGACGCCCTCGAGGTCAGCGACGAGGACGTCGAGAAGGCCGTGGAGCAGCTCCGCGAGCGCTTCGCCTCCACCAACCCGGTCGAGCGCGCCGCCGCCGAGGGCGACGTCGTGACGATCGACCTGCAGGCCAAGGTCGACGGCGAGGTCCTGGAGGACGGCGTGGCCGAGGGTGTCTCGTACACCATCGGTTCCGGAGAGCTCCTCGAAGGCATCGACGCCGCCGTCACCGGCCTGGAGGCGGGTGGCGAGGCCACCTTCACCTCCGAGCTGAAGGGCGGCTCCGCCGAGGGTAAGGAGGCCGAGGTCACCGTCAAGGTCGCCTCCGTCGCCGCCCGCGAGCTCCCCGAGCTGGACGACGAGTTCGCCCAGATGGCCAGCGAGTTCGACACCCTCGACGAGCTGAAGGCCGACAGCCGCAAGCGCCTGGAGAACACCAAGCAGTACGACCAGGCCACCCAGGCCCAGGAGCGTGTCCTGGACGAGCTGCTCAAGCTCGCCGAGGTCCCGATCCCGGAGAAGCTGCTCGCGGACGAGGTGCAGACCCGCAAGCACAACCTGGAGCACCACCAGCTCGGCCAGATGGGTCTGACCCTCGAGAAGTACCTGGAGATCCAGGGCAAGACGGTCGAGGAGTTCGACGCCGAGACGTCCGAGCAGGCGATCAAGGGCATCAAGACCCAGTTCATCCTGGACGAGATCGTCAACAAGGAGAAGCTGAACGTCAACCAGGAGGAGCTCACCGAGCACCTCATGCGGCGCGCTGCTTCCTCCGGCATGAGCCCCGACCAGTTCGCCCAGGCCGTCGTCGAGGGTGGCCAGGTGCCGATGCTCGTCGGGGAGGTCGCCCGCGGCAAGGCGCTGGCCGTGGTCGTCGAGGCCGCCAAGGTCGTCGACACCAACGGCGAGGTCATCGACCTGGAAGACGACGAGGACGTGGCGGAGGAGGCCATCGAGGCCGTCGAGGCCGCCGAGGGCACCACCGAGGCCGTCGCCGACGCCGCCGCCGAGGCGAAGAACGAGGCCTGAGCCTCGCGCTGAACCCGAACGACGGGCTCCGGACGCACATGCGTCCGGAGCCCGTCGCCGTATGGCGTACGGTGCCCCACAACCCTTGTGCGGACTGCGGAGCTTGCGCTCCCAGCGAACAGTTGCGGAAGCGGGATGGCGTTGTCCTACCTGCGCGTTAGGGTCCATGAATAGGAAGGGCAGGGGAGTCCCCGCCCACCCGGTACGAAGACGCTGAGACGGCCGGAGCCGTCAGAGACGAGCAGGTGGATACGTGACGAATCTGATGCCCTACGCCGCCGGAGAGCCGTCCCTCGGTGGAGGCCTCGGTGACCAGGTCTACAGCCGACTGCTCGGCGAGCGCATCATCTTCCTCGGTCAGCAGGTCGACGATGAGATCGCCAACAAGATCACGGCGCAGCTGCTTCTCCTTGCCGCCGACCCGGACAAGGACATCTACCTCTACATCAACAGCCCCGGCGGTTCGGTGACGGCCGGCATGGCGGTCTACGACACCATGCAGTACATCCCGAACGACGTGGTCACCATCGGAATGGGCATGGCGGCCTCGATGGGCCAGTTCCTGCTCACCGGCGGCACCGCGGGCAAGCGCTTCGCGCTCCCGAACACCGACATCCTCATGCACCAGGGTTCGGCCGGCATCGGCGGCACGGCCTCGGACATCAAGATCCAGGCCCAGTACCTGCTGCGCACCAAGCAGCGGATGGCGGAGATCACCGCCCGTCACTCCGGCCAGACCGTCGAGACGATCATCCGCGACGGCGACCGCGACCGCTGGTACACCGCGGAGGAGGCCAAGGAGTACGGCCTCATCGACGAGATCATCACGATCGCATCGGGCGTTCCGGGCGGCGGCGGCACCGGCGCCTGATCCGGTCACCGGATCAGGTACCACCGCCCCGCACACCTCTCGTACGCCGAGACACCCAGCCACAGAACGCCACCAGGATGGTGAACACCCACATGAACAACTTCCCCGGCGCCTCCGCGAGCGGCCTCTACACCGGCCCGCAGGTGGACAACCGCTACATCGTGCCGCGCTTCGTGGAGCGCACCTCTCAGGGCGTGCGTGAGTACGACCCGTACGCGAAGCTCTTCGAGGAGCGCGTGATCTTCCTCGGCGTGCAGATCGACGACGCCTCCGCCAACGACGTCATGGCGCAGCTGCTGTGCCTGGAGTCGATGGACCCGGACCGGGACATCTCGATCTACATCAACAGCCCCGGCGGCTCGTTCACCGCGCTCACCGCGATCTACGACACGATGCAGTTCGTGAAGCCGGACATCCAGACGGTCTGCATGGGCCAGGCGGCCTCCGCCGCGGCCGTGCTGCTCGCCGCGGGTACGCCCGGCAAGCGGATGGCGCTGCCCAACGCCCGCGTGCTGATCCACCAGCCGTCCTCGCAGACCGGCCGTGAGCAGCTCTCCGACCTGGAGATCGCGGCCAACGAGATCCTGCGGATGCGCACCCAGCTGGAGGAGATGCTGGCCAAGCACTCCACCACGCCGATCGACAAGATCCGCGACGACATCGAGCGCGACAAGATCCTGACCGCCGAGGATGCCCTCGCCTACGGTCTTGTCGACCAGATCGTGTCGACCCGCAAGCAGGCGGCCACGGCCGTCTGACGTCGGCCTTCACCCCTTGGCACGCCACGTTCGCCCGGTCCTTACCGTGTGAACCGTGCCAAGGGGGGCCCGAACGGGGGCCAAGGCAAGGTACCGTCGGATAGAGGCACCAGGAGCCGCTGAACCAAGCTGCTCCCAGGCGAAGGGGAAGCACCTCGTGGCACGCATCGGTGATGGCGGCGATCTGCTCAAGTGCTCGTTCTGCGGAAAGAGCCAGAAGCAGGTGAAGAAGCTCATCGCGGGACCCGGTGTGTACATCTGCGACGAGTGCATCGATCTCTGTAACGAGATCATCGAGGAGGAGCTCGCGGAGACCTCCGAGGTGCGGTGGGAGGAACTCCCCAAGCCGCGCGAGATCTACGAGTTCCTCGAGGGGTACGTCGTCGGGCAGGAGCCCGCGAAGAAGGCCCTCTCGGTCGCTGTGTACAACCACTACAAGCGGGTCCAGGCGGGCGAGAACGGCGGCGCGCAGGGCCGCGACGACGCCATCGAGCTGGCCAAGTCCAACATCCTGCTGCTGGGCCCCACGGGCTCCGGCAAGACGCTGCTCGCGCAGACGCTGGCCCGCATGCTCAACGTCCCGTTCGCCATCGCCGACGCGACGGCGCTGACGGAGGCCGGCTATGTCGGCGAGGACGTCGAGAACATCCTGCTGAAGCTGATCCAGGCCGCGGACTACGACGTCAAGAAGGCCGAGACCGGGATCATCTACATCGACGAGATCGACAAGGTCGCCCGCAAGAGCGAGAACCCGTCGATCACCCGCGATGTCTCCGGCGAGGGCGTCCAGCAGGCGCTGTTGAAGATCCTGGAAGGCACCACCGCCTCCGTACCGCCGCAGGGCGGCCGGAAGCACCCGCACCAGGAGTTCATCCAGATCGACACGACGAACGTGCTGTTCATCGTGGGCGGCGCCTTCTCCGGTCTGGAGCGGATCATCGAGTCCCGGGCGGGTGCCAAGGGCATCGGCTTCGGCGCGACGATCCGGTCGAAGCGGGAGATCGAGGCGAGCGACCAGTTCCAGGAGGTCATGCCGGAGGACCTGGTGAAGTTCGGGATGATCCCGGAGTTCATCGGCCGTCTGCCCGTCCTGACCTCGGTCCACAACCTGGACCGCGAGGCGCTGCTGCAGATCCTCGTCGAGCCGCGCAACGCGCTGGTGAAGCAGTACCAGCGCCTCTTCGAACTTGACGGCGTCGAGCTGGACTTCGACCGCCCGGCCCTGGAGGCCATCGCCGACCAGGCGATCCTGCGCGGCACCGGAGCGCGTGGCCTGCGGGCCATCATGGAGGAGGTCCTCCAGTCCGTGATGTACGAGGTGCCGTCCCGCAAGGACGTCGCCCGCGTCGTCATCACGGCCGACGTCGTCCGCAACAACGTGAACCCGACACTGGTCCCGCGCGAGCCGCGGACGATCGGCAAGGGTGACGGCGGGCGGCACGAGAAGTCCGCGTAGCGGTTGCGTGGGCGGGGGCCCCGCCGTGCACCAACCAGATTTCTTCCGGTCAAGGGCCTGGGTGCGGAGAGTTGAGCAGGCTGGAATGGGAGTGGGACGGTCTTCCGAAGACCGTCCCACTCCCATGTGGCCTCGATGATCTTGTGCCCCTGCTGGCTCCGCGCGACTTGCCATCACCCGCAGAACACCGCGCTGCCATCTCCGTGGTCAGCGCGCGAAGGGCACACCTCAATCAGGAGTCAGGGTCCACCGAAAGGCTGGACAGCCACTCCTGGAAGCGACTGAAGCGTCGAGAGGAGTCGCGGAATGGTCGTGTTTGCGACAATTCTCTGCAGGGAAGATGGGATCTAGCCATTTCTTTACTGGTTGTTGGTTTAAGGGAACTCTTGTGTGATCTCCTTCTCGAGGGAAGATACTTTCTCTAGGGGATTCGAGGTTTTCGCATGAGATTGCTCAGTATTCAGCGAGTGGCTGCGGCGGTTGGAGTGACTGCGGCGGCGATTATTCTCCCTGTCGCGACGGCAGGGGTGGCGAATGCGAGTCCGCAGCGATGCGAGATTTCCTTGAAAATAATGGGTATGTCGTAGGGGCAAAGGTAAAGGCGGCTTGTTCCTACGCCAGTACGGAGACCGATCCCATTGTGGGTGGCGTTCTTCGGAACGTGTGCCAGAGCCAGCTACTGGTCCTTAAGGTTAAGAGCAGTCACGCACACGCTGCTTGTTATTCGTACTGAACCTTCAGGGCGCCCCCGAGTGGCACAGCCCGTGGGTTGCTAACGGCTGCAGCTTTGTCTCGAATGGCGAATAAATTAGGTATGTGCAACACGGGGAGCGTCTGGATGGCTGCGGCTCTGGCGAGAGGGCTGGGCGGTCAAGTCTGCGAGCTGCGGACGGTCGGCACGAGCGACGACGGGCGGCGCGAGGAGTCCTCGTAGAAGGCGACATCGCTGGGTTATGTGGGTGCCCTCCCGTGAGGTGGGGCACCCTCGTATTTATCTCTGATCTCTAACTCTGTTCAGCGACTTGCATGCGCGACCAGGCCTCGATGCATGCTTTGAAGCGGGCGAAGAAGGTTGTAACGCCTACCTGCTGCAGAAGTGTCATGCATGCGTTGCTGGATTGCGCGCCGAGCATGTATGCCGGAGAGTCGAATGCCCTTTTGATCTTCGGCCCGATGATGACATCGTGATTCATTAGGCTTTTGATGCGGTCTGCTTTGGTTGCTGAGGCCGGAGTTGCCGCGGTCAATAGCGCCATGCAGAATACTGCGGCCAGAACGGACCCATTTGGCGTGCGGCTGGACTTAGAGGGAATATGCGCTAGTTGATGTGGATCTTTCGGCTGATTTTGTCAAGTGGTGTCGCGCGTGGCAGTGATCGGCATTCTTCTGCGTCGATGCGTTTTTGGCTGGACGGACTCGCAACGAGGGGCGCCGACCAGGCGAACTGGCGGGCGCCCCTTCCGTGTTGTGGTGCTCGGTGACTACTCCTTGACCCGGATCTCGTTGCGGAGACCTGTCGTGATCTTGACCGCGGTGTCCTTGTCCACGCTCCCCGTGGCGTCGCCGGGGGACACCATCGCCATGGTGCTGTAGTCCGACCATGCGCAGAACCAGTCAGTCTTCGGCTTCTTGGTCTTGATGTCCTGGCCCGTGGCGGCCTGGCACTTCATGATGCCGTTCTCGAAGCCGGAGGGAGACACCTCCTCCGGCTCGCCGACGAGCTGGGTCTTCTTCTCCTCGTCCTCCGACGCGCTCTTCTTCAGAGAGACGAAGAACTTGTCCAGTGCCTTGGCCGGATCGCTGATCTTGCCGTACGCACCGAGATAGGTGATGCCCTTCGCCGTCAGCACGTCGGACGGCATGGTGCTCGGGTCGTTGGGGTCGACCTTGCTGAGATCCGCCGTCGAGTAGATCCCGGTGACGGTCTTGCCGTTCTCGATGCCGCTGGACGTCAGTTCCTTCGTGGTCTTGTCGTCCTGCTTCTGGTTCGCGCCGTCTGCGCCGAAGCGGTGGTACTCGCCCAGCACTGTCTTCGGAGTCGTCAGCGTGTGCGGCCCGTCGTCGCTGAGACCGCCACCGCCCGGCGCCAGGAAGTACACCCCGCCCCCGATGACCGCCAGCGCCACGACCACGCCGCCGATGACCAGGCCGGTCTTCTTCTTCGGCGTGGCCGGGGGCATCGGCATCGTGCCGTACGCCGGCTGACCGCCGTACGGGGGAGTGGGGGGCTGCTGGCCGTAGGGGCCGGGCTGCTGGGCCTGGGGGTAGCCGTAGCCCTGCTGGGGCTGCTGGGGCGGGACGCCCTGGGGAGCCTGCTGGGGGTAGCCGTAACCGGGCTGGCCCTGCGGGGGCTGCTGACCGTACGGACCCGGCTGGCCCTGCGGGGGCTGCTGGCCGTACGGGCCGGGCTGGCCCTGCGGGGGCTGCTGGCCGTACGGGCCGGGCTGGCCCTGCGGAGGGCCACCGTAGGGTCCGGGCTGACCCTGGGGCGGCTGGCCGCCGTACGGGCCCGGCTGGTTGTAGCTCATTTGCAGTGTCCCCTGTTCGTCATGCTTATGCGTTCCGAACATCCTGGCGGACGGGTCGCCCGGATGGAGCACCGGGAGTCACACCGTTACTGAACAAACCGGTTTCAGTGCATGACTGTGACGGCCCTAAACTGTCCCCCGTGACCGAGAACACTCAGCAGACGCCAGCCAGCAACCCCGAACTGCCGACCCAGTACGCACCGGCCGAGGTAGAGGGGAAGCTGTATGAGCGCTGGGTAGAACGGGGTTACTTCACCGCCGACGCGAAGAGCGACAAGCCCCCGTACACGATCGTCATTCCGCCGCCGAACGTCACCGGCGCTCTCCACCTGGGCCATGCCTTCCAGGTCACGCTCATGGATGCCCTCACGCGGCGCAAGCGCATGCAGGGCTTCGAGACGCTGTGGCTGCCGGGCATGGACCATGCGGGCATCGCCACCCAGAACAAGGTCGAACAGCAGCTCGCCGAGGAAGGCAAGTCGCGGCAGGATCTCGGCCGCGAGGCGTTCACCGAGCGCGTCTGGCAGTGGAAGGACGAGTACGGCGGCCGGATCCTGGACCAGCTGAAGCGCCTCGGCGCAGGGCTCGACTGGTCGCGCGAGCGGTTCACCATGGACGAGGGGCTCTCCAAGGCCGTCCAGACGATCTTCAAGAAGCTCTATGACGACGAGCTGATCTACCGCGCCGAGCGCATCATCAACTGGTGCCCGCGCTGTCTGACCGCGATCTCCGACATCGAGGTCGACTACCAGGACGACGACGGCGAGCTCGTCTCGCTGAAGTACGGCGAGGGCGACGAGACCGTCGTCGTGGCCACCACCCGGGTCGAGACCATGCTCGGTGACACGGCCGTCGCCGTTCACCCCGACGACGAGCGGTACGCGCATCTCGTCGGCAAGCGGATCAAGCTGCCGCTGACGGACCGGACGATCCCGGTCGTCGCCGACACCCACGTCGACCCCGAGTTCGGCACGGGTGCCGTCAAGGTGACGCCCGCTCACGACCCGAACGACTTCGCGATCGGCCAGCGCCACGACCTCGAGCTCATGACGATCATGGACGAGCGCGGTGTCATTACCGTGCACGGCCCCTTCCAGGGACTCGACCGCTTCGAGGCGCGCTCCGCGATCGTCGCCGCCATGCGCGAGCAGGGCCGCGTTGTCGCCGAGAAGCGCCCGTACGTCCACTCCGTCGGGCACTGCTCGCGCTGCAAGACGACCGTCGAGCCCCGCCTCTCCCTCCAGTGGTGGGTCAAGGTCGAGACGCTCGCCAAGGCCGCGGGCGACGCGGTCCGCGACGACCGGGTCGCGCTCCACCCGCAGGAAATGGAGAAGCGGTACTTCGACTGGGTCGACAACCTCAACGACTGGTGCATCTCACGGCAGTTGTGGTGGGGCCACCGGATTCCCGTCTGGTACGGGCCGAACGGCGAAACGGTCTGCGTCGGCCCCGACGACGAGGCGCCCACCGGCGAGGGCTGGGTCCAGGACGAGGACGTCCTCGACACCTGGTTCTCGTCCGGTCTTTGGCCGTTCTCGACGCTCGGCTGGCCGGAGGAGACCCCGGACCTCGAGAAGTTCTACTCGACCGACGTCCTGGTCACCGGGCACGACATCATCTTCTTCTGGGTCGTCCGGATGATGATGTTCGGTCTGTACGCGATGGACGGTGAGGTCCCCTTCAAGACCGTCGCGCTTACCGGTCTGGTCCGGGACGAGTTCGGCAAGAAGATGTCGAAGTCCAACCCGAACGCGGTGGACCCGATCGACTGGATGGACGCGTACGGATCGGATGCCGTGAGGTTCACGCTCGCCACGGGTGCCAACCCGGGTGCGGACGTGCCGATCGGAGAGGACTGGGTCAAGGCCTCCCGTAACTTCGCCAACAAGATCTGGAACGCCACCCGCTTCGCGCTGATGAACGGCGCGACCGTGGAGGGCGAGCTGCCGCCCGTTGAGCAGCTGTCGGCGACCGACCGGTGGATCCTGTCACGGCTGAACAAGACGGTCGCCGAAGTCGACGCGTTCTACGACGACTTCCAGTTCGCGAAGCTCTCCGACGCCCTCTACCACTTCGCGTGGGACGAGGTCTTCGACTGGTATGTCGAGCTGTCGAAGACGACCTTCTTCGCAGGCGGCGAGGGCGCCAAGGTCTCAGGCCGGGTCCTCGGCGAGGTCCTGGACGTGATGCTGCGCGTGCTGCACCCGATCGTCCCGTTCGTCACCGAGACGCTGTGGACCACGCTCACCGGCAAGGAGACCCTGGTCATCGCCGGCTGGCCGAAGGACTCCGGCTTCCGCGACGACGCGGCCGAGCAGGAGATCGCGCTCGTCCAGCAGGTCGTCACCGAGGTCCGCCGGTTCCGCTCCGACCAGGGCCTGCAGCCCGGCCAGAAGGTTCCGGCCGAGCTCACCCTGACCGGCACGCCGCTGGCCCCGCACGAGGCGGCCATCCGCCAGCTGCTGCGGCTCCAGCCGGCCGAGGAGGGCTTCCACGCCACCGCCTCGCTGCCCGTCGCGGGGGCCACCGTCGCGCTCGACCTCTCCGGCACCATCGACGTCGAGGCCGAGCGCAAGCGCCTGACGAAGGACCTGGGCGCCGCCGAGAAGGAGAAGGCCCAGGCCCTCGGCAAGCTCTCCAACGAGGCGTTCCTCGGCAAGGCCCCGGACAACGTGGTCGACAAGATCCGCGGCCGGCTCGCCAAGGCCGAGGCCGACATCGAGCGGATCTCCGGTCAGCTGGCGAATCTGCCGCAGAGCTGATGACCTGAGCACGGAGCCCCCGTACCCCTGACCGACCAGGGGCACGGGGGCTCCGCCCTTTCCGCGTGCGGCTGAACCGCCCGCGTACCTCAGGACTCCAGCGCCACCGGCAGGACTCCAGCGCCACCGGGCCCGCGGTCACCGGCTCCGCGCCGTGCCGAGGACGGGCCCGTGGCAGGCCGGCAGCGGGGGCGGCGCCCGGCAGGGGCGCACACATCCCACCCGTGTGCCCGGCCGGCGCGACATGCCGACAGCGGTCCCGATGAGGGATGATTCGTCCCGGCCACCGGGCGCTGCGCGCGATGTCCGTGCCCATCCGTAGACTGGCCCCGTGAGTGAGCCCCGCCCTTCCGACCGGCACGACGACTCCGATTCCGACGACACCTTCGCGGAGATCGTCGACGAAGAGACCCAGCGCGACCCCGACCTGGCGGTGATCGAGGCCGGGAGCCGCACGCTGCGCACCCGCTCCGGGCCGCCGCAGGGCGACGAGGTCCCCGCCCGCCCCGCCGACCCCGAGGTGGACAAGGCGCTGCGCGCCGTGGAGCAGGAGCTCGCAGGACGCTGGGGCGAGACCAAGCTGGAGCCCTCCGTCACGCGCATCGCCGCGCTGATGGACGTGCTCGGCGAGCCGCAGCGCGCGTACCCCTCGATCCACATCACCGGGACCAACGGCAAGACCAGCACGGCCCGCATGATCGAGGCGCTGCTCGGCGCCTTCGACCTGCGTACCGGCCGCTACACCTCGCCGCACGTCCAGTCGATCACCGAGCGGATCAGCCTGGACGGCTCCCCGATCGACCCCGAGCGGTTCATCGAGGCGTACCAGGACGTCAAGCCGTACGTGGAGATGGTCGACGCCCAGCAGCCGTACCGGCTCTCCTTCTTCGAGGTGCTGACGGGCATGGCCTACGCGGCCTTCGCCGACGCGCCGGTCGACGTCGCGGTCGTCGAGGTCGGCATGGGCGGCAGCTGGGACGCGACCAACGTCATCGATTCCTCGGTCGCCGTCGTCACCCCCATCTCGCTGGACCACACCGACCGTCTGGGCACCACGCCCGCCGAGATCGCCGGTGAGAAGGCCGGGATCATCAAGCAGGGCGCCACGGTCGTCCTGGCCCAGCAGCCGGTCGACGCCGCGCAGGTCATGCTGAAGAAGGCCGTCGAGGTCGACGCCACGGTCGCCCGCGAGGGCATGGAGTTCGGCGTCGTCCACCGCGAGATCGCCGTCGGCGGCCAGCTGCTGACGCTGCGCGGCCTGGGCGGTGCGGCCACCGAGTACACAGAGATCTTCCTTCCGCTCTACGGCGCCCACCAGGCGCACAACGCCGCGGTGGCGCTCGCCGCGGTGGAGGCGTTCTTCGGGATCGGCGCCGAGCAGCCGGGCTCGCTCGACGCCGACACGGTCCGCCGGGCGTTCGCCTCGGTGATCTCCCCGGGCCGCCTCGAAGTCGTCCGTTCCAGCCCCACCGTCGTCCTGGACGCGGCGCACAACCCGGCGGGCGCCCGTGCCACCGCCGACGGGCTCTCCGAGGCGTTCGGCTTCTCCCGGCTGATCGGTGTGGTCGGCACCAGCTCCGACAAGGACGTCAGGGGGCTCCTCGAAGCCTTCGAGCCGATCTTCGCCGAGGTCGTCGTCACACAGAACTCCACCGCCCGCGCGATGGATGCCGACGAGCTGGCCGCCGTGGCGGTCGAGGTCTTCGGCGAGGACCGCGTCCAGGTGGAGCCGCGCCTGGACGACGCCCTGGAGGCGGCGATCACCCTCGCCGAGGAGGAGGACGAGTACGCGGGCGCCGGGGTGCTGGTGACCGGTTCCGTGATCACGGTCGGCGAGGCCCGGCTGCTTCTGGGAAGGGGCTGACCGCGTGCGTACGCTCTGTGCATCCACGCTGATCGGCGAGTTCTTCGTGATCGGCTTCGCCGGACTCGTCGCGATGAAGTCCGACGACCTGACCGGTGCCACGGTCTGGACGGTCTGCGGCATCGGCATGCTGCTCTCCGTGCTGCTCTGCGGGATGATCACCCGCCCCGGCGGCATACAGCTCGGCTGGGCGCTGCAGATCGCCCTGGTACTGAGCGGCTTCGTCGTCCCGATGATGTTCATCCTCGGCGTGGTCTTCGCCGGTCTGTGGTGGGCCTCGGTGTACTACGGCCGCAAGATCGACGAGGCGAAGGCCCGTTGGGCGGCCGCGCAGGAGGCGGCTGAGGCGGCGGCCGACGGCTGACCCGGTGCCCGGTGGCCAAACCCGGCCGCCGGGCCGTCCCCGTACCCCTGTAGCCTCGGTTCACCGCACCCGCATGCCTGCAAGGAGCCGCACACCATGACCCAGCGCACCCTCGTTCTCCTCAAGCCCGACGCGGTCCGGCGCGGACTGGTCGGCGAGATCGTCGGGCGGATCGAGCGCAAGGCCGACTGGCGGATCACCGCGCTGGAGCTGCGCACCCTCGACCGCGCCACGCTGGAGCAGCACTACGCCGAGCACGTCGGCCGCCCGTTCTACGAGCCGCTCGTCGAGTTCATGCAGTCCGGCCCGATCGTGGCGCTGGTCGCCGAGGGCGAGCGGGTCATCGAGGGCGTCCGTACGCTGGCCGGCCCCACCGACCCGATCGCCGCCGCGCCCGGCTCCATCCGCGGCGACTTCGGCACCATCACCCGGGAGAACCTCATCCACGCCTCGGACTCCGAGGAGTCCGCGGAGCGGGAACTGAAGCTCTTCTTCCCCGGACTCGTCTGATCCGCGATCAGCCGAACAGCGCTCAGGACCTGGGGCGACCGAATTAATTCGGTCGCCCTTCGGTATAGGGTCCCAGATCGCGGGAACGCATCCCTCCGACGTGACGTCACCATGAGTGGAACGGCCACCCGTTCCGCCCACAATGGCGAAGGACCCTCGCGCGGTGTCCGTCAATACGGCACTACGATGGAATCTTCCACGCCCGCAGCGCTCACCCTGCCATCCAGAACAAGCCATATCGCTTTCTTGGAAGGCCCGACGCATCCTCAATGGGGAACAAGGGGAAATCAATGTCGTTCATCGGCCGTGACATGGCTATCGACCTCGGGACTGCCAACACGCTGGTGTACGTCAGGGGGCGCGGCATCGTCCTGAACGAGCCGTCCGTCGTGGCCATCAACACCAACACCGGCGGCATCCTGGCGGTCGGCTCCGAGGCCAAGAAGATGATCGGGCGCACGCCGGGCAACATCGTTGCCGTGCGGCCCCTGAAGGACGGCGTGATCGCCGACTTCGAGATCACCGAGCGGATGCTCCGCTACTTCATCCTGAAGATCCACAAGCGCCGCTACCTGGCCCGCCCCCGGGTCGTCGTCTGCGTGCCCTCCGGCATCACCGGAGTCGAGCGACGCGCCGTCATCGAGGCGTCGACCCAGGCCGGTGCGCGCCAGGTGCACATCATCGAGGAGCCCATGGCCGCGGCCATCGGCTCCGGCCTGCCGGTCCACGAGGCCACCGGCAACATGGTCGTCGACATCGGTGGCGGCACCACCGAGGTCGCCGTCATCTCGCTGGGCGGAATCGTCACCGCCCAGTCGATCCGCGTCGCCGGGGACGAACTGGACAACGCGATCATCCAGCACGTCAAGAAGGAGTACTCGCTCCTCCTCGGCGAGCGCACCTCCGAGCAGATCAAGATCACGATCGGCTCGGCGTACGACATGGACAAGGACGAGCACACCGAGATCCGCGGCCGCGACCTGGTCTCCGGACTGCCCAAGACCGTGGTCATCTCGGCCGCCGAGGTCCGCAAGGCCATCGAGGAGCCGGTCAACGCGATCGTCGACGCCGTGAAGACCACGCTCGACAAGTGCCCGCCGGAGCTCTCCGGCGACGTCATGGACCGCGGCATCGTCCTCACCGGCGGCGGCGCGCTGCTGCGCGGACTGGACGAGCGGCTGCGCCGCGAGACCGGAATGCCGATCCACATCGCGGAGGACCCGCTGGACTCGGTGGCGCTCGGATCCGGCAAGTGTGTCGAGGAGTTCGAGGCGCTCCAGCAGGTGCTGGACGCCCAGCCCCGCAGGTGAACAACACAATCGGTCCGCCGTACGGAACACTCCCGTTCCGTACGGCCGATCGTTGATATACAGGCACGAACATTCCGACGAGGAAGGCACGGCCGCCGCACGTGAGGGACACACGAGAGAGCCGGCTGCTCCTGGTGCTGCTGATCGCCATCGCATTCGCATTGATCACGGTGGACATCCGCGGTGGCGAGGAGTCGCCGGTGGATGGCGCCCGGCGGGCCGCCGCAGCGGCCTTCGGGCCGGTGGAGAACGGCGTCGCGGCAGCCGTCGACCCGGTGGGCAACGCCATAGGGGCGGTACGCGACTCCGGTGAACGGCACAACCGGATCGCCCAGCTGGAACAGCAGAACGCCGCGCTCAAGACGAAGCTCGGCAGCGACGACCGCAACCGCAGCAGGGTCCGTGAGCTCGACCGGATGCTGAAGAAGTCGGCCGCCGGACAGTACGGCATCAAGGGCGCCGAGGTCATCGCCATAGGAGCGGCCCAGGGCTTCTCCTGGACGGTCACCATCGACGCGGGTTCCGACGACGGAATCAAGCGCGACATGACGGTCATCAACGGCGACGGTCTGGTCGGCCGGGTCACCACCGTCGGCCCGGACACCGCCACGGTGCTCCTGGCCAACGACCCCGACTTCACCGTCGGCACCCGCATGGAGAAGACCGACGAACTCGGCTTCGCCACCGGCCAGGGCTCCCAGCCGCTGTCCGTCCAGTTCCTCAACGGCAAGGCCAAGGTGAAGAAGGGCGACCGGCTCGTCACCTTCGGCTCCAGCAAGGACAAGCCCTTCGTGCCGGGCGTCCCGGTCGGCGAGGTCGTCCGGGTCGACCCGTCCGGCGGCGGCCTGACCCGTACCGTCTACGTCCGTCCGTACGTCGGCTTCACCAAGCTCGACATCGTCGGCGTCGTGGTCCAGGCCCCGCGCGAGGACCCGCGTGACATGGTCCTGCCGAAGCAGCCGGCCAAGCCCGCCAAGCCGAAGCCCACCCCCACCGTCACCGTGACCATCTCGCCCAACGGCGACATCGTCGACACCGAAGGAAACGTGGTCGGCAACATCCACGAGAGCCCGGATCCCAGCAACAGCCCGGACCCGAACGGCACTCCGGACACCACACCGAACGCCGACACCGCGGTAAACGAGCAGAGGTAGAGCTGATCCCCATGCGTCTGAACCGGATTCTGCTCTCCGCCGCCCTGGTCGTCGTCGCCCTCGTCGTCCAGGTCTCCGTGCTCGCCCGCCTCCAGCTCCCCGGCGCCGTGCCGGACCTGCTGCTCCTCGTCGTCCTGGCTCTCGCCTTCGTGTACGGGCACGTCAGCGGCGCCCTCATCGGCTTCGGCGCGGGACTCCTCGCCGACCTGGCACCGCCCGCCGACCACGCCGCCGGGCGCTACGCACTGGTCCTGTGCGTCATCGGCTATCTCGCCGGGCTGGTGAAGCCGGAGAACGGGCAGCTGAAATCGGCGATGGTCCCGATGATCGGGGTCGTCGCCGCGGCGATCGGCTCGACCCTGCTGTACGCGATGGTCGGCGCGCTCGTCGGGGACACGGCGGCCCGTCATGTCGGCCTCGGCAGCCTGCTGTTCACCGCAGCCGTCTACGACCTGCTCCTCGCCCCCTTCGTCGTACCGCTGATCATGGCGATCGCCAGACGCACGGTGAACGACCCGCTCGTGGACGCCTCCGGCGGCGGCGACGTGGCCGCGGGCTGGCTCGCCTCCGGCACCGGACTGCGGATCGGCAGCCAGCGCGGCGGACTGCGCATCAAGGCCGCCCGCAACCGCGCGGCCCGCGCCGGACGGATCAAGGGGGTCAAGCGACTGTGAGGCCGCACCGCAGGCGGAACACCGCGCGTACCTCCGGCCCGACCACCACCGGGGGCACCCCGTGACCAACATCCCCGAGACCGGCCGGACCCAGCGGGTCCAGATCCGCCTCATCGTCATCCAGGTCCTCGTCTTCTCCCTGCTGCTCACCCTCGGCGGGCGTCTCTGGTACCTCCAGATCCGCAACGGCCAGGAGTACAGCGACGAGGCGAAGAACAACCACGTCCAGCAGGTCGTCCAGCCAGCCGTCCGCGGCTCCATCCTCGACGCGCGCGGCGTCCCGCTGGCCGACAACGAGACCCGTCTCGTCGTCTCCGCGAACCGCACCGAGCTGATGAAGATGGACGACGACGGCAAGAGCGTCCTGACCCGGCTCGCCGGTGTCCTCGGCATGAAGCCCAAGGAAGTCCTCGACAAGGTCCGGCTCTGCGACTCCAAGACGCCGCAGCCATGCTGGAACGGCTCGCCGTACCAGCCGATCCCGGTCACCGACGAGGCCACCACCCAGCAGGCCCTCACGATCCGCGAACGCGCCGAGGACTTCCCCGGCATCACCGCCGAGCCCACCGCCGTACGCCGTTACGGAGCGCCCGGCAAGTCCAACACCGCCCAGGTCCTCGGCTATCTCTCGCCGGTCACCGACGACGAGATCACCAAGGCCCAGGACACCGACTCGCCGTACCTGCGCTCCGACCAGGTCGGGCGCTCCGGCCTGGAGCGCACCTATGACAAGGAGCTGCGCGGCAAGGCCGGCGTCACCCGCTACGAGGTCGACAACCTCGGCCGGGTCATCGGCCAGGCGAAGAACGACAAGGCGGAACCCGGCTCCAGCGTCGTCACCTCCATCGACGCCCGGGTCCAGGCCGTCGCCGAGTACGAGCTCAACGAGGCCATGAAGACGGCCCGCCAGTCCTTCGACAAGAACACCGGCGAGAACTACAAGGCCGACTCCGGCGCCGTCGTCGTCATGGAGGCGAAGACCGGCCGTGTCGTCGCGATGGCCTCGCTGCCGAATTACGACCCCAACTCCTGGGTCGGCGGCATCTCCGCCAAGGACTACGCCAAGCTCACCGGCAAGAAGTCCAACTTCCCGCTGCTGAACCGGGCCATCCAGGGCCAGGCCGCCCCCGGCTCGATCTTCAAGGTCATCTCCTCGACGGCCGCGGTCAACGCCGGGTACCCCTTCAACGGGCACTACCCCTGCCCCAGCTCGTACAACGTCGGCGGGCAGACCTTCAAGAACTTCGAGTCCCAGGGCTACGGCTCCATCACCATCGGCCGGGCGCTCGAAGTCTCCTGCGACACCGTGTACTACGGCATCGCGCACAAGGAGTGGCTGAAGGACGGCGGGATGAACCCCAAGAAGCACACCAAGGACTGGTTCTACAAGACCGCCCACCAGTTCGGTCTCGGCAAGGAGACCGGCATCGACCTCCCCAACGAGGTCAGCGGCCGGGTTCCCGACCGCAAGTGGAAGCAGGACTTCTACAAGGCGAACAAGGACGCCTGGTGTGAGCAGGGCAAGAAGGGCGGCACGTACGTCGAGCAGATCGCGTACGAGAACTGCCTCGAAGGCGACAAGATGCGCGCCGGTGACTCCGTCAACTACTCCATCGGCCAGGGCGACACGCTCGTCACCCCGATCCAGATGGCCACCATCTACGCCGCGATCTCCAACGGCGGCACCCTGTACGACCCCACCGTCGGCAAGGCGATCGTCAGCGGCGACGGCAGGACCGTCCAGGAGATCGAGCCCAAGTCGCACGGCAAGCTGCCCTTCACGCGCAAGACCCGCAACGAGATAGACGGTGCCCTCGCGGGAGTCGCGACCCGTGGTTCGGCCGCCTGGCGATTCGGCGGCTGGCCGCAGGACAAGATCCCGATGCACGCCAAGACGGGTACGGCCGAGGTCTACGGCAAGCAGACGACCTCCTGGTTCGCCACGTACACCAAGGACTACTCGATCGTCATGACGATCTCCCAGGGCGGTACGGGCTCCGGTGCGTCCGGGCCCGCCGTGCGCAACATCTACGACTCCCTCTACGGTCTCGACGACTCCGGCAAGCAGGACCTGAAGAAGGCGCTGCTGCCCACCCCGCAGAAGTCCCTGCCGAAGATCCAGCAGGACGGCTCGATCGACGCCCCGGAGATCAAGCCCTACAACCCGGACTCGCAGAAGACCCCGCAGGAGCAGACCCTCGCCGCGGTGCTGGGGAGGCGTGACTGATGGCCGGCTTCTCCGTCCAGCGGTACGCCCCCGAGCGGTCCGCCTGGGGCAAACTCACCGCCCGCGACTCCGTCGTACGCAAACTCGACTGGCCGCTGCTCGGCTCCGCGATCGCGCTCTCCTTCATCGGCTCGCTGCTGGTCTACTCGGCGACCCGGGGACGCGACTCGCTCACCCACGGCGACCCGTACTACTTCCTCTTCCGGCACGCCCTCAACACCGGCATCGGCTTCGCCCTGATGGTCGGCACGATCTGGCTCGGCCACCGCACCCTGCGCGGCGCCGTCCCGATCCTCTACGGCCTCTCGGTGCTCCTGGTGCTCGCGGTGCTCACCCCGCTCGGCGCCACCGTCAACGGCGCCCACGCCTGGATCATCATCGGCGGCGGCTTCTCGCTCCAGCCGTCCGAGTTCACCAAGATCACCATCATCCTGATCATGGCGATGCTGCTCGCCGAGCGCGTCGACGCGGGCGACCAGCTCCACCCCGACCACCGGACCGTAGCCAAGGCCCTCGGTCTGGCGGCCGTCCCGATGGCCGTCGTCATGGGAATGCCGGACCTCGGCTCCGTGATGGTCATGGTCGTCATCGTGCTCGGTGTGCTCCTCGCCTCCGGCGCCTCCAACCGCTGGATCGCCGGACTGCTCGGCGCGGGCGTGGCCGGCGCGATCGCGATCTGGCAGCTCGGCCTGCTCGACGAGTACCAGATCGCCCGCTTCGCCGCCTTCGCCAACCCGGCGCTCGACCCGGCGGGCGTCGGTTACAACACCAACCAGGCCCGCATCGCGATCGGCTCCGGCGGCCTCTCCGGGACGGGCCTCTTCCACGGCACCCAGACCACCGGCCAGTTCGTCCCCGAGCAGCAGACCGACTTCGTCTTCACCGTCGCGGGCGAGGAGCTCGGCTTCCTCGGCGCCGGCCTGATCCTCGTCCTGCTCGGCGTCGTCCTGTGGCGCGCCTGCCGGATCGCCCGCGAGACGAGCGAGCTGTACGGCACGATCGTCGCCGCCGGGATCATCGCCTGGTTCGCCTTCCAGGCGTTCGAGAACATCGGGATGACGCTCGGCATCATGCCGGTCGCCGGGCTCCCGCTGCCGTTCGTTTCGTATGGAGGTTCCTCGATGTTCGCCGTCTGGGTGGCCGTCGGGCTGCTCCAGTCGATCAGGGTGCAACGGCCGATAAGCGCCTGAGCCGGTACCGGAGCACTGCCCATTCGCGCAGGACGCGTCTAGATTCGGGTCATGGCGGACTCGAAGCGCGAGATCGAGCGGAAGTACGAAACCACCACGGAGACCCGGCTCCCGGACCTGAGCCGGGTGGCCGGGGTCTTCACCGTCGCCCACCGGGGCGTCACCGAACTGGACGCCGTCTACTACGACACCGAGGACCTCCGGCTCGCGGCGGATTCCCTCACCCTGCGCCGCCGCACCGGCGGGAGCGACGCCGGCTGGCACCTCAAATTCCCGGTCGCCTCCGGCATCCGGGACGAGCTGCGGGAACCGCTCTCCGACACCCTGCCGCGCTCCTTCGCGGGGATGCTGCGCTCCCGGGTCCGCGAGAGCGGCCTCGTCCCCGTCGTCCGGCTGGTCTCGGCCCGCGACGTCCACCACCTCCTCGACGCCGACGGAGCCCTGCTCGCCGAGGTCAGCGTCGACCGGGTGCGGGCCGAACGGCTGACCGGCGGCGGAGCCACGGCCGCCTGGACCGAGATCGAGGCCGAACTCGCGGACGACGGCGACCCCGCCTTCCTCGATGCCGTGGAGCACCGGCTGCGCAAGGCCGGGATCCACCCGTCCGCGTCCCCGTCCAAGCTCTCCAGGGCACTCGCCGAGACCGAGCCGGAGCGGAAGAAGGGCCCGGCGGGGCGAGAGAAGGGCCCCGCGGGCAGCGAGAAGACGGGTCGTGAGGAGAGCTCCGGGGGCAGCGGGAAAGGCCCCGCGGGCCGGACCCGGCGGCCAACGGCGGGCGATCACGTCCTCGCCTACATCCGTCACCAGCGCGCGGCGATCGTCGCCCTGGACCCCGCCGTGCGCCGCGACCTGCCCGACTCCGTGCACCAGCTGCGGGTCGCCACCCGCAGGCTGCGCAGCGCACTGCGGACGTTCCGGAGGATCCTCGACCGCGACGTCACCGACCCGGTCGGCGCCGAGCTGAAGTGGCTGGCCGCCGAGCTCGGCATCGACCGCGACCAGGAGGTGCTCGACGCCCGGCTGCGCTCCGGCCTCGACGCCCTGCCCCGCACCCTGGTCCTCGGCCCGGTCCGCGGCCGGCTCCGGATCTGGTCGGTGTCCGGGCGCAATGGTGCCCGCCGCCGTACCGTCGCCGTGCTCGACGGGAAGCGGTACCTGGCCCTCCTGGAGAGCCTCGACGCCCTGCTCGCCGACCCGCCCCTGCTGCCCGACGCCTCACACGCCCCCGGGCGGGCGCTGCCCCGCGCGGTGCTGAAGGAGTACGGGCGCCTCGCGGCCCGGGCCGGCCGCGCACTGGAGCTCCCGCCCGGCCACGACCGGGACGTGGCCGTGCACGAGGCCCGCAAGGCCGCCAAACGCGTCCGCTACGCGGCGGAGGCGGCCCGGCCCGCGCTCGGGAAACCCGCCAAGCGGTTCGCCAAGCGGATGAAGGCCGTCCAGAGCCTCCTCGGCGACCACCAGGACAGCGTGGTGGCCCGCGAGGCCCTGCGCACCCTGGCCGTCCAGGCGCACGCGGCGGGGGAGCCGGCTTTCACCTGGGGGCTGCTGTACGGACGGGAGGAGGCGATTGCCGCCGCCCAGGAACGGGAGCTGCCCGAGGTGTGGAAGCGGGCGTCACGGCCCCGGTTGCGGGCGGCTCTGGAAGGCTGAGCATCGGGGTACGCTTGATGGTCACCCTTGCCGGCTCTCGAAAGTTCGCGATGTCTGTCGATTCGGTCTTCCCACAGCTCGAAGCTCTGCTCCCGCATGTGCAGAAGCCCATCCAGTACGTCGGCGGTGAGCTGAACTCCACCGTCAAGCCGTGGGACGAATGCGACGTCCGCTGGGCACTGATGTACCCGGACGCGTACGAGGTCGGGCTCCCCAACCAGGGCGTCATGATCCTCTACGAGGTACTCAACGAGCGCCAGGGCGTGCTCGCCGAGCGCACCTACAGCGTGTGGCCGGACCTCGAGGAGCTGATGCGCGAGCACAAGGTCCCGCAGTTCACCGTGGACAGCCACCGCCCGGTCAAGGCGTTCGACGTCTTCGGACTGAGCTTCTCCACCGAGCTCGGCTACACCAACATGCTCACCGCCCTGGACCTCGCGGGCATCCCGCTGGAGGCCAAGGACCGCACGATCGACGACCCGATCGTGCTGGCCGGCGGCCACGCCGCGTTCAACCCCGAGCCGATCGCCGAGTTCATCGACTGCGCGGTCATCGGCGACGGCGAGCAGGCCGTCCTGGAGATCACCGAGATCATCCGCGCCTGGAAGGCCGAGGGCCGCCCCGGCGGCCGCGAGGAGGTGCTCTTCCGCCTCGCGAGGACCGGCGGCGTCTACGTCCCGGGCTTCTACGACGTCGAGTACCTCCCGGACGGCCGCATCGGCCGCGTCGTGCCGAACAAGTCGGGCGTGCCGTGGCGGGTGTCCAAGCACACCGTCATGGACCTCGACGAGTGGCCCTACCCCAAGCAGCCCCTCGTCCCCCTCGCCGAGACCGTCCACGAGCGGATGTCCGTCGAGATCTTCCGCGGCTGCACCCGCGGCTGCCGTTTCTGCCAGGCCGGCATGATCACGCGCCCCGTGCGGGAGCGAAGCATCACCGGCATCGGCGAGATGGTCGAGAAGGGTCTCAAGGCGACCGGCTTCGAGGAGGTCGGCCTGCTCTCGCTCTCCTCGGCGGACCACACCGAGATCGGTGAGATCGCCAAGGGCCTTGCCGACCGGTACACCGAGGACAAGATCGGCCTCTCGCTGCCGTCCACCCGCGTCGACGCGTTCAACGTGGACCTGGCCAACGAGCTGACCCGCAACGGCCGCCGCTCCGGCCTCACCTTCGCCCCCGAGGGCGGCTCCGAGCGGATGCGCAAGGTCATCAACAAGATGGTCTCGGAAGAGGACCTCATCCGTACCGTCGCCACCGCGTACGGCAACGGCTGGCGCCAGGTGAAGCTGTACTTCATGTGCGGCCTGCCCACCGAGACCGACGAGGACGTCCTCCAGATCGGCGACATGGCGGTCAATGTCATCGCCAAGGGCCGCGAGGTCTCCGGCCAGAACGACATCCGCTGCACCGTCTCCATCGGCGGATTCGTGCCCAAGCCGCACACCCCGTTCCAGTGGGCCCCGCAGCTCAGCGCCGAGGAGACCGACGCCCGGCTGACCAAGCTCCGCGACAAGATCCGCGGCGACAAGAAGTACGGCCGCTCCATCGGCTTCCGCTACCACGACGGCAAGCCCGGCATCGTCGAGGGCCTGCTCTCGCGCGGCGACCGCCGCGTCGGCTCCGTCATCCGCGCGGTCTACGAGTCCGGCGGCCGCTTCGACGGCTGGCGCGAGCACTTCAGCTACGAGCGCTGGATGACCGCCGCCGAGAAGACGCTGCCCGAGTACGGCGTGGACGTCGACTGGTACACCACCCGCGAGCGGAGCTACGAGGAGGTCTTGCCCTGGGACCACCTGGACTCCGGCCTCGACAAGGACTGGCTCTGGGAGGACTGGCAGGACTCGCTCGACGAGACCGAGGTCGAGGACTGCCGCTGGACCCCGTGCTTCGACTGCGGCGTCTGCCCGCAGATGGACACCAGCATCCAGATCGGCCCGACCGGCAAGAAGCTGCTGCCGCTGTCGGTCGTGAAGTAGCCGCCGCGAGCGCGCCCCCGCAGGTGACAGCTGAGTGACGAAGGGCCCGGTCCGGGAAACTCCCGGCCGGGCCTTCGCGTCGTTCACGGCATGGACTACGACGAACACCGGTCCCCGGCGGAGTACGAAGCCGGTGAGGGCTGTCTGACCCTGCTGATCCGGATCCCGGTACGGATCGTGGTGCTGGTCGTCGTCCTGCCCGTACGGATGGCCTGGGACGCCCTGGTGGTGGCGGCCCGCGCCGCCCACCGGACCCTGCTGCGCCCGCTGGGCCGCGCCCTGGTCCGGCTGTACGAGCCGGTGCTCGTCCCGGTCGGGCACGGGCTGCGGTGGGCGTACCGGGAGCTGCTCGCACCTGCCGGACGCGGGATCCGCCGTGCCGTCGGCCGGATGCTCCTCGTCCTCGTCGTCCTGCCGGTGACCGGACTGTGGCGGTACGTCCTGGTGCCCCTCGGGCACGGCGCCGCCCGGCTGGTCGAGTACCTGGTCGTACGGCCGCTGCGGTGGCTGTACCGGGAAGTGCTCACCCCGCTCGGTCACGGCATCGGCCGGCTGCTCGACAAGCTGGTGCGAGGGATCGCGGCCATCGGGACCGGCCTGTGGACGGCGGCGGTGTGGCTGGTCAGGACACTGCTGGTCGCGCCGCTTCGTTGGCTGCACCGGCGGCTCCTTTCCCCGCTGGGCCGGGAGATCGCCGCCGCGTTCGGCATCGCCTGGCAGGTGGCGGGGCACATCTCGCGGGCCGTCGGCCGGGCCGTCGCCTGGCTGGCCCGGCATCTGGTCGGGGTGCCGGTGGCCTGGGCCTACCGCACCGTGTGCACACCGGTGGGGCATTTCCTGCGCGATCAGATCTGGGCCCCGGCCAGGCGCGCCGCCGTCGAGACCGGACGCGCGGCCCGGTCGGCGCTGCGCGCGGCGGGCGAGACCGTACGCCAGGCGCGCCGCGACGCCTGGCGGGCCCTGGTCGGCGGTGGCCGGGAGCCCGAGCCCCGGGAACCGGGGAGGCCCCTTGCGCGTAGGCTGGGTGCTACGCAACAAATATCGACTGTGCCCAGCGTGGCGCCCGAACCAGAGATCTCCTCGCCCGGAGAGAAGAACGCCGAGCGGGGGTGAGCCGGACCGGACACCCCGGGCCACCCGTATTTCGAGGGCGGCGCCCCACCGCGTCCGCCCCGCACCGAGGAGAAGAACCACTGGGCAAGCGACAGCCCGAAGGCCCGCCGCCCGCACCGGCAGTGCAGCGCATCCGCTTGCGCTACACCAAGCGCGGCCGCCTCCGGTTCACCAGTCACCGTGACTTCCAGCGCGCCTTCGAGCGGGCACTGCGCCGCTCCGAGGTGCCCATGGCCTACTCGGCCGGCTTCACCCCGCACCCGAAGGTGTCGTACGCCAACGCCGCCCCGACCGGCACGGGCAGCGAGGCCGAGTTCCTGGAGATCGCCCTCACCGAGGCCCGCGATCCGGCCGTCCTGCGGGACCTGCTCAACGACTCGCTGCCGGACGGTCTCGACATCACCGATGCCGTGGAGGCCCGTACCTCGGGTCTCGCCGACCGGCTGACCGCCTCGGTCTGGGAGCTCCGTCTCGACGGTGTCTCCGTGGCGGACGCGGCCGAGGCCGTGGCCGCGTTCAACGAGGCGGAGACCGTCGAGGTCCAGCGCCGTGCCAAGAACGGCATGCGCACCTTCGACGCCCGCGCCGCCGTGGTCGACCTGCAGGCCCTTGATCCACAGGCTGATAGGCCCGAGGACAGGCCCTGTGCGATACTGCGGCTGGTTGTTCGGCACGTGACACCTGCCGTGCGACCTGACGACGTCCTGTCCGGTCTCCGCGTTGTGGCCGACCTGGCGCCGCCGGTCCCCGCAGCGGTGACCAGGCTGGCGCAGGGGCTCTTCGACGAGGAGTCCGGCACGGTGACCGACCCGCTCGCGCCCGACCGCGAGGCAGCCCCGGCCGTTACATCCACGGCCACCGGGACCGCCGTCGCGACGGCGCCGGAAGGTGCAGGTTCCGCGTAAGGCGGTCGTTGCAGCGCAGCCTCCGACTCGGGAGCCATCCGGTTCGGGCCGCGCGATGACCCATAAGACTTTCGCCAGGCCGTACGCACCACGCGTACGGAACCGGCGAGCCAGACATTGAGCTCCCGTGCGGCGCCCGCGCCCCGGACGGCGGAACCGCGTACATCACGCGGACCGTGCCGGACCGGAACCAGACGCGGCGCCCGGGAGCCTGACGGGAGAACCGCCCGCATGCCCCAGTCCAACGAACCCGGCACGACCGGGAACGCCGAAGAGAACAACGCACCCGGCGACAAGCTGCCGCCGCGCCGCAGGCGCCGCGCAGCGTCCCGCCCGGCCGGTCCGCCGGTGGCGGACGCCAAGGGTGCGGCCGCACCGGCCATACCGGCCGTTGACGCCGCAGTGTCCGAAGAGTCCGCCGACGCGGAGAGCGCCGCGCCGGCAGAAGCCGCGCCGCCCGCCCGCACGCGTCGTCGTGCGGTCCGCAAGGCGACCGCTCCGGCGGGTGCGCCGCAGGCCGCCGAGGTGACCGAGGCCGTTGCGCCGGTTGCCGAGCCCGAGGTCGAGGCCGAGGTCGTGGAGGCGCCGCCCGCGCGTCCGCGTCGTCGTGCGGTCCGCAAGGCGACGGCCCCGGCGGGTGCGCCGCAGGCCGCCGAAGTGACCGAGGCCGTTGCGCCGGTTGCCGAGCCCGAGGTCGAGGCCGAGGTCGTGGAGGCGCCGCCCGCGCGTCCGCGTCGTCGTGCGGTCCGCAAGGCGACCGCTCCGGCAGGTGCGCCGCAGGCCGCCGAAGCCGTGGAGATCGTCGAGGAAGCGCCGGTTGTCGCCGAGCCCGAGCCGGCCGCCGAGATCGCCGAGCCGGAGCCCGTCGCGCCGCGCGGTCGCACCCGGCGCAGGGCGTCCGCCCCGGCCGGTGCCCCGCAGCACGTCGAGCCGGTCGTGGAGACCGCCGCGCCGGTAGCCGAGGCCGAAGAGGTCACCGAGCCCGTCGAGGCCCCGCGCGGCCGTCGTCGTGCGGTCCGCAAGGCGACCTCCCCGGCGGGTGCGCCGAAGGCCGCCGAAGCGACCGAGGAGACCGGCGAGAGCGTGTCCGAGGCCGCCGCCGAGAAGCCCGCGGCCGAGCCCGCCGAGGCGGAGGAAGCCGCGCCGCGCGGCCGTCAGCGCCGCCGGGCTACCGCCGCCGCCGGCCGGCCGGAGTTCACGGGCAAGGCCGAGGAGCCCGTACGCAAGAGCCGTCGTGCCGCGCGCCCCGCCGTGGCCGTGTTCCAGGCGCCGGTCTTCGCCGAGCCGATGTTCCAGACCCCGGAGACGGCGGCCGCCGCAGCGGCGGCGTCGCGCTACGAAGAGGTCGAGGTCGAGGTCGAGGCCGAGGAAGAGACCGAGACGGTCGAGGAGCCGACGGCCACCGTCGAGGCCCCGGCCGCCGAGCCCGCGCCGCAGGGCGGTTCGCGTCGCCGTCGCCGCCGTCGTGGTGAGGCCGCCGAGCCCGAGCAGGCCGTGGCTCCCGTGGAGGAGCCGGTCGAGGAGGAGCCGGAGACCGAGGCCGACGTCGACGTCGACGTCGACGTCGACGTCGAGCACGAGGCAGAGGAGACGGACGAGTACGGGGACCGGCCCTCGCGCCGTCGCCGTCGTGGTGGCCGCCGCCGCCGTCGTGGCGAGGCCGTCGAGGGTGACGAGGCCGCGGAGCAGCACGGCGACGAGGCCGCCGACCACGCCGAGGACGACCAGGAGCGTGCCCAGGAGTCCGAGGAGGAGGACGAGGACCACGAGGCGTCCGGCGCCGGATCGAGCAGCAGCCGTCGCCGTCGTCGCCGTCGTCGTCGCAGCGGGGATGTCTCCGCCGAAGCCGACAGCGGCACGGACGACCCGGAGCGCACGGTCGTCAAGGTCCGCGAGCCCCGCAAGAAGGAGGAGCGGGAGCCCGGCACCGGCTTCGACGAGGTCCAGTCCATCAAGGGCTCGACCCGTATGGAGGCCAAGAAGCAGCGCCGCCGCGAGGGCCGTGAGCAGGGCCGCCGTCGCGTCCCGATCATCACCGAGGCCGAGTTCCTGGCCCGCCGCGAGGCCGTGGAGCGGGTCATGGTCGTCCGCCAGAACGGCGAGCGCACCCAGATCGGCGTCCTCGAGGACAACGTGCTCGTCGAGCACTACGTCAACAAGGAGCAGGCGACCAGCTACGTCGGCAACGTCTACCTGGGCAAGGTGCAGAACGTACTGCCGTCCATGGAGGCCGCCTTCGTCGACATCGGCAAGGGCCGCAACGCCGTGCTCTACGCCGGTGAGGTGAACTTCGAGGCGCTCGGCATGGCCCACGGGCCGCGCCGTATCGAGACCGCGCTCAAGTCCGGCCAGTCCGTCCTCGTCCAGGTGACCAAGGACCCGATCGGCCACAAGGGCGCCCGCCTGACCAGCCAGGTCTCGCTGCCCGGCCGCTACCTGGTCTACGTGCCCGAGGGCTCGATGACCGGCATCAGCCGCAAGCTGCCCGACACCGAGCGGGCCCGGCTGAAGACCATCCTCAAGAAGATCGTCCCCGAGGACGCGGGCGTCATCGTCCGTACCGCCGCGGAGGGCGCGAGCGAGGACGAGCTGCGCCGCGACGTCGAGCGGCTCCAGCAGCAGTGGGAGGACATCCAGAAGAAGTCGAAGAGCACCGGCAGCTCCAACGCGCCGACCCTGCTCTACGGCGAGCCGGACATGACCGTCCGGGTCGTCCGCGACATCTTCAACGAGGACTTCTCCAAGGTCATCGTCAGCGGCGACGACGCGTGGGAGACCATCCACGGATACGTCTCGCAGGTGGCGCCCGACCTGACGGACCGCCTGTCGCGGTGGACCTCCGAGGTCGACATCTTCGCGACGTACCGGATCGACGAGCAGCTGATGAAGGCGCTGGACCGCAAGGTCTATCTGCCGAGCGGCGGCTCGCTGGTGATCGACAAGACCGAGGCGATGGTCGTCGTCGACGTCAACACCGGCAAGTTCACCGGTCAGGGCGGCAACCTCGAGGAGACCGTCACCAAGAACAACCTGGAGGCGGCCGAGGAGATCGTGCGCCAGCTGCGGCTGCGCGACCTCGGTGGCATCGTCGTCGTCGACTTCATCGACATGGTGCTGGAGTCCAACCGGGACCTGGTGCTGCGGCGCCTGCTGGAGTGCCTGGGACGCGACCGTACGAAGCACCAGGTCGCCGAGGTCACCTCGCTGGGCCTGGTCCAGATGACCCGCAAGCGGGTGGGCCAGGGTCTGCTGGAGTCCTTCTCCGAGACCTGTGTCCACTGCAACGGGCGCGGCGTGATCGTGCACATGGAGCAGCCGACCTCGGTCGGTGGCGGCGGCAAGCGTTCCAAGAAGCGCGGCCGGGGCGGCGTCGACCACGAGCACGTGGTGGAGGCCGAGACCGGTGCGGAGGTCGAGACCGAGGCCGAGGTGGCTGCCGAGGTGGCCGCCCCCGTGGCGCTTCCCGAGCCGGAGTTCGTGCCGGACGAGGAGCTGTACAGCAGCCCGGCCGAGGCCGAGGCGGCCGCCACGCGCGGCCGTGGCCGTCGCCGAGCGACCCGTAAGGCCACAGCACCGGCCGGCGCCCCGAAGGCCGCGGCAGCGGCTGCCCCGGCCGTCGTCGAGCCGGAGCCGGTCGCGGAGCCGGAGCCGGTCGCCGAGGCCCCGGCCCCGGTGGCCGAGGAGGCCCCCGCGGTGGAGGCCCCCCAGGGCCGTACGCGCCGTCGGGCGACCCGGAAGGCGACCGCCCCGGCGGGCTCGCCCGCCCCGGTCGAGCCGGTCGTCGAGGAGCAGGCCGCCGAGCCGGTCGCAGTCCCGGTCGAGCAGCCGGAGCCGGTCGTCGAGGCCGCGCAGCCCGAGGCCGCACCCGAGGAGGTGGCCCCCGAGGCCGCCCCGCCGCGTGCGCGTCGCCGGGTGACCCGTAAGGTCACCGCTCCCGCGGGCTCGCCCGCCGGTGCGGATGGGGCGGAGGTCGTCGTGGTGACCGGCCCGGCCGAGCCGAAGGCCGACGCCGAGGCGAAGGCCGAGGCCGAGACCGTCGAGGCGGAGGCGCCGGTCAAGAAGGCGGCCCGCAAGACCGCCAAGAAGGCCACGGCCAAGAAGGCGGCCACGAAGAAGACGGCCGCCAAGAAGACCGCCGCGAAGAAGACGACGGCCAAGAAGACGGTCGCCGCGGAGAAGTCGTCGAAGCCCGCAGTCTCGGCCGACGCCGAGAGCTGACCGGCGGCCGGACAGCTGCGCAAGAGGTGCGGGTCCCCCGGGGCCCGCACCTCTTCGCGTGCGGTGGGCGGACGTGGAACAGCTGGGCCAAAACCCGTTGCCCTTAACCTCCACGAAACCGCCTGTGAAAAGACTGATAATGTGACGCGGCTGCCGCCTGACAAGCTGATGGGGAGAAGCTGATCGGCGCGGCGGCCCACTTCAGGCAGAATCAGAAAGCCTAATTGCCCCGGGGTGCGCTGCTTCCGGGGGTAAAAGGGCGATTTGTGCACAATGTTTTGGTACAGAATCGGCCATGCGCCGGGGCGGCGGTGCCACATCCGACATTCGCAGGCCCTTGGAGTCATCGCCTCTCAAAGCTCTTGCGGTGTTCAAGGAGGGTGTCCATGTCGAGCGACAACAGGGAAATGATTCCTGCTGCCCGACCGGTGATCGGCGAGGAAGAGATCGAGGCCGTGGTACGCGTACTGCGCAGCGGCCGTGTCGTGCAGGGCCCGGAGGTCGCGGCCTTCGAGGAGGGCTTCTCGGAGCTGGTCGACGGACGCCACTGCGTGGCCGTCAACTCGGGCACCTCGGCTCTCCACCTCCTGCTGCTCGCCCTGGGGATCGGCCCCGGCGACGAGGTGATCGTCCCGTCGTTCTCCTTCGCGGCCTCCGCGAACGCGGTCCGTCTGACCGGTGCCGACGTGGTCTTCGCGGACATCGAGCCGGACAGCTTCGGTCTGGACCCGGCCGCCGTCGAGGCCGCCATCACGCCGCGTACGGCCGCGATCATGCCCGTCCACCTGTACGGTCACCCGGCCGCGATGGACGCGCTGATGCCGATCGCGCGGAAGCACGGGCTCGCGGTCGTCGAGGACGCCTGCCAGGCGCACACCGCGGCAGTCGGCGGGACGCCGGTCGGTGCCTTCGGCTCCGGCGGCACCTTCAGCTTCTACCCCACCAAGAACATGCACTCCCTCGAAGGGGGCATGGTCACCACCGCCGACGCCGAGATTGCGCGCACCCTCAGGCTGCTGCGCAACCAGGGCATGGAACAGCGGTACGCCAACGAGATCGTCGGCGCCAACATGCGCATGACCGATGTGTCCGCCGCCGTCGGACGCGTGCAGCTCGGGAAGGTGCTCGGCTGGACCGAGCAGCGGCGCGCCAACGCCGCGTACCTCGACCAGCACATCAGCGCGCCCAACGTCACCGTTCCGCCCGTCGCCGAGGGTGCACGCCACGTTTACCACCAGTACACCATCCGGGTGCAGGGTGACCGTGACGCCGCCATGGCCAGGCTGAGCGAGGCGGGCATCGGGAACGCCGTGTACTACCCGACCCCGATCCACCGGCTCAAGCCGTACTGGGAGCCCGACCAGAAGGCGGGCCGGAACTGGGATCTGCCGCAGACCGAGCGTGCCGCAGCCGAGGTCGTCTCGCTGCCCGTGCACCCCTCGCTGACCACGCAGGACCTCGAGCGCATCGTCGACGCCGTGAACTCGCTGGGAGAGATGCAGTGACCGCAGGACTGAGAGCCGGCCTGATCGGCCTCGGCTCGATGGGCCGCCACCACGCCCGTGTGCTGGCCGGCCTGGAGGCCGTGCAGCTGGTCGGCGTCGTCGACCCGATGGGCGACAAGAACGGCTGGGCGCAGGGCGCCCCCGTGCTGTCCACGGTCGACGAGCTCATCTCGCTCGGTGTCGACTACGCGGTCGTGGCGTGCCCCACCGCCCTGCACGAGGAAGTCGGCCTCCGTCTGGCCGAGGCCGGCGTCTGTGCGCTGATCGAGAAGCCGGTCGCGGACACCGTCGAAGGCGCCCAGCGGCTGGTGGACGCCTTCGAGTCGCGCGGCCTGGTCGCGGGCGTCGGCCACATCGAGCGCTGCAACCCGGCGCTGCGGTCGATGCGTTCCCGGCTGGAGGCGGGTGAGCTGGGCGAGGTCTTCCAGGTCGTCACCCGTCGGCAGGGCCCGTTCCCGCACCGCATCGCCGATGTCGGCGTGGTCAAGGACCTCGCCACCCACGACATCGACCTGACCGGCTGGGTGACGGGGCAGACCTACACCTCGATCTCCGCCCACACCGTGTCGAAGTCCGGCCGCCCGCACGAGGACATGGTCTCCGCGGTGGGCCGGCTCTCCGACGGAACCATGGTCAACCACCTGGTCAACTGGCTGAGTCCGTTCAAGGAGCGGTTCACCTCCGTCACCGGCGAGCGCGGCACCTTCATCGCCGACACCCTCACCGCCGACCTCACCTTCCACTCGAATGCCGCGGTGACCACCGAGTGGGAGGCACTCCAGGCCTTCCGCGGTGTCTCCGAGGGCGACATGATCCGCTACGCCATCCCCAAGCGCGAGCCGCTGCTGGTCGAGCACGAGCTTTTCAGGGACGCTGTACTGGGCAGGTCGGGCGACATCTGCACATTGCGACAGGGGTTGCGGGTCGTCGAGGTGGCGGCTGCGGTTCTCGAGTCGGCAGCGAGCGGTGCGACCGTCCGCCTGGATGCCGACAGCGCAGCGAGCTGAGTCCTCGGCAGCGGTCGTACCTCGCATCTCCCCATCCCGCTCGGCGCTCCTGGGAGCGCTGAGCGGGTACCGGCTCGTTTGTCTTGCACCGAAGGAAGTACAGAATGAAATCCCCTGCCCGTCGACCGCGGCTTGCCGTGATCGTCGCCAATGGCATCACGGGCGACTCGCGGGTCCAGAAGACGGCTGTGGCTGCTGCGCGCGACGGCTGGGATGTCACGCTGATCGGCAGGAGCGACACCAAGCGTGTCCAGCGGTCGAGGCTGGGGCCGATCGAGGTGGTCCGCGTCCCCGTGGCCAAGGAATACCTGCGGTCGGTGAAGGCGCGCAAGGCGCATCCGCTGCGTGGTGCCATGACCCAGTTCCGTATCCACGACCAGGGGGCGCTGAGCCGCTACCGTGCCTCCTACCAGGCATGGGTGCGCCAGACGTCCGCTGAGACAACCTGGTCGGGCAGGTCCCGGCGGACGTCGCTGAAGGCTGTGCTGCGTGCGCGCCGTGCCGTCTACAAGCTGCGGGTGCGTGCCTTCAAGTGGGAGCAGCGCCGGACGCCGAAGGACTCCGATCCGGTACGTGACTGGCGCCTGGACTGGCCGCAGCTGGTCGATCTGGATCTGGCGTTCGGTCCGGTGATCGAGGAACTCAAGCCGGACGTCATCCACGCCAACGATGCCACCATGATCGTGACGGCCGCGCGCAGCGCCGCACGGCTCCGGGCGAGCGGCCACCGGTGCGTCTGGCTCTACGACGCACATGAGTACATTCGCGGTGTCGAATGGCCGAACCCGAGGCAGGCCTTCGCGCTTCCCGCGGCCGAAGCCGAGTACATCGGCCGGGCCGACGCCGTTGTCACCGTTTCCCCGCAGCTGGCCGAGCTGCTCAGGAACGACCACAAGCTCTCGGGGCTTCCTCTGGTGGTGGGCAACTCCCCGGTCCGCGAGGTCATCGGATCCGGGTCGGTGCGGTCGTCCGTCCGTGAGGTGTGCGGTCTGGGCCCCGAGGTTCCGCTCATGGTGTATTCGGGGTGGCTGGGTCCCGAGCGCGGTGTGGACGCCGTGATCGACGGTCTCCCCGAGCTGCCCGGCGTGCACCTGGCGCTTGTCTGCAGCCGGATGACGCCGCTTCTGGAGCAGCTGCTGGCAACCGCCGAGACGCTCGGTGTCCGCGACCGCATTCACCTGGTGCCCTACGTGGCACAGCACGAGGTCGCGGATTATCTGTCCTCGGCGGATGTCGGCCTCACCCCGTTCAAGCGGGTCCCCAACTGCGAGGTCTCCCTGCCGACGAAGGTCTCCGAGTACCTTCAGGCGGGGCTCCCGCTGGTCACCAGCGATGTGCGCGTGATCAAGGCGTACGTGGAGGAGAAGGGGCTCGGCGAGGTCTTCACCTGGGACGACCCGACCACCTTCGTGGCTGCTGCGTCCCGCGCGCTGAAGCGTCGTGGTGAGCTTGCCGCGAACATCACCGAGGACGTTCTCAAGGAGCTCTCCTGGGAGCAGCAGAGTGCCGGACTGCTCGGGCTGTACCGCACCCTGTCGAAGAAGACGCCGCCGGTGCCCGTCACCGAGGTGCCCTGGACCGTGCAGGAGACGCCCGGGGTCACGCGGACCCCCGCGAGCAGCGGGGAACCCGGGGTGCCGACCTGGACCGCACTCGGCTCCACACCGGTCAAGCTGGGTATCGGGCCTGCCAACTATGCCGGTCAGGGGGCGGCTTTCGCCCAGGCGGTATCGCAGGCGAATCCGGATGTGTCCGTCGAAGTCGTCATGAACCGGCGGCCCGACAGCTTCGGCTATCCCGCAGACGTCTACGTCGACGCCTCCCGGCTCGGCGAGCTCGATATCCAGATGCAGCAGATGAAGCGAATCGTCGGGCGCTACAGCCATCTGATCGTCGACGCCTTCATGCCGGTCTTCGGACGGCTCAACGGCGACACGATCGCCGGAGACCTGGCCGCGCTGCGCAAGGCCCGTATCAAGGTGGCGCTCCTCTCGCACGGGAGCGACATCCGCAACCCCGCCCGGCATCTGGAGCGCCACGAGTGCTCGCTGTTCCGGGACGCGCCCGACGGCATCGCCGAGAAGCTCCAGAGCAGGGCCGAGACCAACCGGCGGACCGCCGACGAATGCGGCCTCCCGCTCTTCGTCACGACTCCCGATCTGCTGGACGACCTGCCGGCGGCCAAGTGGGCACCGCTTGTCGTGGATGTCGCCTCGTGGGCGGCCGAGCGGCCTGTGATGGAGCGCAAGAGGCCCATCGTGCTGCACGCTCCGTCCAAGCGCTGGACGAAGGGTACGGACCGGATCATGCCCGTACTCACCGAACTGCACGACAAGGGCGTGATCGACTTCAGGCTGGCCGAGGGCATTCCCTGGGCCGACATGCAGGCGCTGGTCAAGGAGAGCGATCTGGTCCTGGACCAGTTCACCACGGGCAGCTACGGCACGTTCGCCGTGGAGGCGATGGCTGCGGGCAAGCCCGTGATCGGTTACATCAGCGATGCGGTGAAGGCCACGACGAACGGCGAGCTGCCCCTCGTCAGCGCCACCCCGGACACCCTGCGTGAGGTACTGGGCTCCTTGATCGACGATCGCGAGGGGACAGCGGCCATCGGCCGTGCTTCGGTGGAATTCGCACGTACTTACCACGATGGACGCTGGACCGCGCAGGTACTGAACGGGTTCCTGAAGTGACGCGTCCGGGGGAGAGGGTGTTGATGGAGATGCAGGAATCCGGCAGCGAGCGGCCCGGCAGGGGCCGGGTTGTCATGCTGGTCGACAACAAGGTCGAGGGCGACTCGCGTGTGCAGAAGGCCGCCGAGTCCATGGCCGCAGCCGGCTGGGACGTGACGCTGCTGGGCCTGGTGCGCTCCGGCAAGGGCCGCAGCTGGAAGCTGGGCGACGCCGAAGTGCGGCTGCTGCCGTTGAAGACGCCACTGGCGAAGCGGCATGCCGAGCGGCACCGCTCGCTGCTGCGCCGGCCCCTGGCATACCCGCCCGGCCCCCTGGCCGCGTACCGCCGGCAGTGGGCAAAGGCGTGGCGCGCCGATGTCGCGACCCGTCGGGCCGCGCTCAAGGTGGCACCGCAGGCAGTCGGCACGCCGGGATTCCGGAAGGCGGAGCAGGTCCGCCTCGTGGTGGCAGGGCCGGCATCGAAGGTGATGCAGCGCTGGATCGAATTCCGTTCCCGGCAGTCCACCGAAGCGCAGCAGGCCGGCCGACGCCTGCGGGGTCCGCTGGACCGGACGTTCACCGCGGCCTGGAAGGCCGCCAAAGGCAAGCGGGCCTGGCGCAGGCTCGAACCCGCGTTGTGGGACTACGAGCTGACGTACGGCAAGGAGATCGACGCTCTCGAGCCGGACCTGATCCACGCCAACGACTTCCGGATGCTCGGTGTGGGCGCCCGCGCCACCGTCCGCGCCAGGGCCGCGGGCCGGCAGGTCAAACTGGTCTGGGACGCACACGAGTTCCTGCCCGGAGTCCGCCCGTGGGAGGACAACGCGCACTGGATCCCGGGCAATACGGCACACGAGAGCGAGTACGCCCCGTACGCCGACGCGGTGGTGACCGTCTCCGAGGGCCTCGCCGATCTGCTCCGTGAGCGCCACTCCCTGACCGCGCAGCCCACGGTCGTGCTCAACGCACCCGACCGGCCGGTCGAGAAGGACGACGCCGAACCGATGCCCGATCTGCGGGAGCAGTGCGGCATCGGGCAGGACGTTCCGCTGGTCGTGTACAGCGGCTCGCCCGGACCCCAGCGCGGCCTCGGAGACATGGTGGAGGCGCTGCCGCGTCTCGAAGGCGTGCACATGGCATTCGTCGTCCCCAATCCGTCCGCCGGCTACATCAAGGGCCTCCTGGACAGGGCGACCGAGCTGGGGGTCGGGGACCGGCTGCACGCGGTGCCGTACGTACCGCACTGGCAGGTTGTCCCGTTCCTGTCCGCTGCGGATGCCGGCTGCATCCCGATCCATCATTGGCCGAACCACGAGATCGCCCTGATCACCAAGTTCTTCGAGTACTCGCACGCTCGGCTGCCGTTGGTCGTCAGCGATGTGAAGACCATGTCCGAGATGACCCGTTCGACCGGCCAGGGCGAGGTGTGCGCTGCCGAGGACGTTTCCGATCTGGTCCGCGCGATCAAGCAGGTGCTGGCCGACCCGGATCGCTACCGAGCCGCCTACGACAAGCCCGGGCTGCTGGACACCTGGACCTGGGAAGCACAGGCAGAGGTTCTCGACGGTCTCTACGCCAACCTGCTCTCCGACCCAAAGAAGGCGGAAAACAGACGATGACGACGGCTCCTGACGTCAGTGTGGTTGTTGCTGTCTACAACACGATGCCCTACCTGACGGAGTGCCTGAACTCTCTCGTCGGGCAGTCCATCGGACTGGACCGGCTGGAGGTCGTCGCGGTCGACGACGGTTCGACGGATGACAGCGGTGCCGAGCTCGACCGGTTCGCCGAGCGTTACCCCGGCACGGTCAAGGTCGTGCACCAGGCCAACTCCGGCGGCCCCGCGACGCCGAGCAACCGGGCGCTGGAACTCGCCACCGGCAGATACGTCTATTTCATCGGCTCCGACGACTACCTCGGCGAGGAAGCGCTGGAGCGGATGGTGGCCTGTGCGGACACCAACGGCTCCGATGTCGTCATAGGCAAGATGGTCGGCACCAACGGGCGTTACGTCCGGCAGTCGCTCTACAAGGCCAACGACCCGGACGTCAGCCTCTACGGGCCCGAGCTGCCGTTCGCGCTGGCCAACACCAAGCTCTTCCGCCGCGACCTCGTGGAGCAGCACAAGCTGCGCTTCCCCGAGGACATGCCGGTCGGCAGCGACCAGCCCTTCACCATCGAGGCGTGTGTCCGCGCCCGCAAAATATCCGTGGTCGCCGACTACACCTGCTACTACGCGGTGAAGCGCGGCGACGCGAGCAACATCACCTACCGCGCCGACCATCTGGCACGGCTGCGCTGCGTCGCCGCGATCATGGACCGGGCAGCGGAGCTGATCGAGGCCGGCCCGAAGCGGGACGCCGTCTTCAAGCGTCACTTCACCTGGGAGATCTCCAAGCTCATCCAGGACGACTTCGTAGCGCTCGACGACGAGACGAAGCGGAGCATCTGCGCGGGCATCACCCATCTCGCCGACACCTACCTGACGGACCCGCTGGGCGATTCGCTCCCCGTCAAACTGCGCGCGCGGCTCCGGCTCGCACAGCGTGGCGCCGTCGACGAACTCTGCCGTGCCCTCACCGAGGAGGCCGCGCACGGGGCGCCGCCCTTCCATCTGGAGGACGGCAGGGCCTTCGCCCGCTACCCCGGTTTCCGTGACACGGGTCTGGAACTCCCCGACCGCTGCTTCGAACTGGTCGGGGAGATCGTTCCCGGCCGGCTCGCCAACAAGACCGAGCTGGTCGAGTCGGACTGGGTGCAGACCGGCGAGGAACTGGCGCTGGCCCTGACGGTCCGGATCGGCGTCGTCGGCGACACCGGCTCCGCGGTCGTCCGCCTCGTGGAGGGCGCCATGCCCAAGAGCGCGGACAAGGCGCGCGCCAGGCGCCTGCCGGACGGGCACGATCTGCCCCCTGCGCAGGGGGAGTTCACCCGCGAGGTCACGGCCGACGGCAACGCCACCCTGCTGCGCGCCCGGATCCCGCTCGCTGTGGGCAAGGCCAAGCGTGGGGTACGCGTCTTCGTCGACGTGGCCGGAGGAACGTACGAGATCCCGGTACGCGGCGACGGACAGCCCATGCCGCTGGCCCGCAGGTGGCACGGTGAGGCGGACCCGTACCGTGTCGCGGCGCGGCTCAACTCCAAGGGGCGCATGGTGATCAGCACCGGCCCGCTCCACCCGCCCAAGATATCGCTGGGCTCGCGGCTGCGATCCCGACTGCTCGGCGCCAAGCGCTCCAAGAGGAAGTAACCATGAACATCTGTGTAGTCGCCCTGGGCAAGATCGGCCTGCCGCTCGCCGTGCAGTTCGCCGCCAAGGGCCACCGGGTGATCGGCGCCGACGTCAACGAGAAGGTCGTCGAGCTGGTCAATGCCGGGGTCGAGCCGTTCCCCGGCGAACACGATCTCGACGTGAAGCTCAAGGAAACCGTCGAGGCGGGCCTGCTCACCGCGACGACGGACACCGCGTCCGCGGTCGCGCAGTCCGAGGCCGTCGTGGTCGTCGTCCCGCTCTTCGTGGACGCCGAGGGCACCCCGGACTTCGGCTGGATGGACGCCGCGACCAAGGCGATCGCCGCCGGTCTGAAGCCGGGCACCCTCGTCAGCTACGAGACCACGCTGCCGGTCGGCACCACCCGTACCCGCTGGGCGCCGATGCTCGAGGAGGGCTCCGGTCTCAAGGCCGGTGAGGACTTCCACCTGGTGTTCTCCCCGGAACGGGTGCTCACCGGCCGGGTCTTCGCCGACCTGCGCCGCTACCCGAAGCTGGTCGGCGGGATCGACGAGGCGTCGGCCGAGCACGGCGTCTCGTTCTACGAGTCGGTCCTGGACTTCGACGACCGTACGGATCTGCCGCGCCCCAACGGCGTCTGGGACCTGGGCACCGCTGAGGCGTCCGAGCTGGCCAAGCTCGCCGAGACGACCTACCGCGACGTCAACATCGGCCTGGCGAACCAGTTCGCCCGCTTCGCCGACCAGCAGAACATCGACGTCCTCAAGGTCATCGAGGCCTGCAACTCCCAGCCGTACAGCCACATCCACCAGCCGGGCATCGCCGTCGGCGGCCACTGCATCCCGATCTACCCGCGGATGTACCTCTGGAACGACCCGTCGGCGACCGTGGTGCGTTCGGCGCGCGAGGCCAACGCGGCCATGCCCGAGTACGCGGTCGACCTGCTCGCCGCCGCCTACGGCGACCTGGACGGGGTGGGCGTGCTGGTGCTGGGCGCGGCCTACCGCGGCGGCGTGAAGGAGACGGCCTTCTCCGGCGTCTTCCCGACCGTCGAGGCGCTCAGGGCGCGCGGCGCGGTGCCGTTCGTCTCCGACCCGATGTACACGGCCGAGGAGCTGACCGCGCACGGTCTCGTCCCGCACGAGGGCCAGACCGTCACCGCCGCGATCCTCCAGGCCGACCACGCCGAGTACCGCGAGCTGGCCGCCGCCGACCTCCCGGACGTCCGCGTCCTGGTCGACGGTCGGCGTACGACGGACCCGGCCCGCTGGGAAGGCGTCCGCCGCGTCGTCATCGGCGGCTGATCACCGTACGCATCCGCTGCCCACAGCGCGAAGGGGCCCTGCCGGCAATGCCGGCAGGGCCCCTTCTTCGTCGTCTGCCGGACCCCGGCCCGGAGGGACGCCGGGCACGCAATCAACTACGGGGCAGCGTCGGCGGATTGCTGGACTCCCGGGCCAGAGCCGCGCGCAGCCAGTTCTGCGCGGGCCGCTCCACGAACCGGTGCACCAGCCAGGCCAGCGCGATCAGTGCGGCCGTGGTGATTCCCAGCGTGGGCCAGGCGCCCACGTGCCCGTACAGCTCTCGGATCATGGCCCAGCCCAGCTCCTCGTGGAGGAGGTAGAGCGGGTAGACCAGGGCACCCGCGGCGGGCAGCCACTTCCAGTCGATCCAGTTCACCTTGCGCAGTGCCACGGCCAGCACCAGCAGGTAGAAGACGGTGACCAGGGCCAGTGCGAGATAGGGGTCCCGGTCCATGCCCTTGTTGTGGCGCAGGTTGTCGGCGTGCTCGACCAGGTCGCTCTGCATCACCAGCCAGCTCGCACCCAGCAGTCCCCACAGCTTCAGATCGGGTCCGAAGCGGTACATCAGATACATGGCGATGCCGGCCACGAACAGCGCGGTGTTCAGTGGCTGGGCGAAGATCCCGAGCAGCGGCACGTCCTTGTCCTGCTGGACGAGGACGCTCGCCAGCAGCCACACCCAGCAGAAGACCGAGACGCGCCGGTAGTCGACGCCCTTCCAGAGAACCACCAGGAATATCAGGTAGAAGGTGAGCTCGACCCAGAGCGTCCAGTAGGCACCCACCAGATGCCGCGCGGAGAGCGGCACCTGGAACATCGTGAGGTTGGTCAGCGAGTCACTGATACTGGGCGCGGTGCGCTGGCCGTCCGGCAGCATGCGCCAGACGAGGAAAGCGACGACAGCCGAGAACCAGTAGGCGGGGAACAGCCGCAGGAACCGGGCGCGTACGAACTGCCCGGGGGTGCGGTTCCAGGCCGAGAGACAGATGACGAAGCCACTGATGATGAAGAACAGCTGGACGCCGTACGAACCGTACGACGTGACCGGGAAGAGCCAGGGAAACAGCTCCTTGGGATGCACGCCCCAGTTGGCCCTGGTCGCCGCGTCGACGCCGGTGAAATGGAAGAGCAGGACGGACAGCGCCGCGAGGACGCGCAGGGCGTCCAGTGCGTAGAGCCGGGGTACGGCCTCCTTCTTGGGCGACTGCGTTCCGTGCGCGTCGAGCGCGTCCGGTCGGCCGGAGACCTGGACATCGGTCTGGGACATGTCGGCCTTACTTGTAGGGCGCCGGTAAATCCGGTCATCCTATGTGTCCGGCTCGATGTGCCGGACAGGGCGGGGACCGTGAAGGAAAAGGAAGCGCCGCGGGATCTGCCTGCCCCCTGGCGGAGGGCGATTCCCGCGGCGCTTCCCCTGGTTCGGTCCTGGGACTACGAGGTGCGCTCGGTCAGCACCCCGGCCTTCTCCTCGTACACCGCCCCCGTCTGCGGGCACTCCCACACCCCCGGCTCGCCCGCGCTCTCCACCAGCTTCACACCGGCGTGACCGACCCAGCCGACCTGCCGGGCCGGGACGCCGACGACCAGCGCGAAGTCGGGGACGTCCTTGGTGACCACCGCGCCGGCCGCGACCATGGCCCAGCGGCCGATCCGGACCGGGGCGACCGCGACCGAACGGGCGCCCAGGGACGCCCCCTCGGCGATCTTCACCCCCACGGCCTCCCAGTCACCGCCGCGCTTCTGCTTGCCGTCGGGGTCGACGGAGCGCGGGTTGTGGTCGTTGGTGAGGACCACCGACGGGCCGATGAAGACACCGTCGGCGAGCTCGGCGGGTTCGTACACGAGCGCGTAGTTCTGGATCTTGACGTTGTCGCCGATCCGGACACCCGTGCCGACGTAGGCGCCGCGTCCGACCACACAACCCTCGCCGAGCCGGGCCTGCTCGCGGATCTGCGCGAGCTCCCAGACACTGCTGCCGGAACCGATCTCTGCGGTCTCGTCGACCTGGGCGGTGGGCTGGACTCTGTAACTCACATCTATGCCTTCCGGAGGGCGTCTTCGCCCGGTGAGCATACGTCCTGGTCCTCGCCCAGCAGCAGGCGGTCGTAGTCACTCCGGACGGTCTCCCAGTCCCAGGTCGTGAGGGCGTACGAGGACGCCTCGCGCCCGGCCTCGGCCCGTACGTCCTCGGACACGGTTGCGGCGAGGATGCGCTCAGCGGCCTGCTGCGGGGTGGTGACGACCCAGTCCTCGGGGAAGAGGGTGCGCGTGCTGTGCGGGCGTCCGGCCACGAAGGGCCAGTCCCGGACGACCGGCACGGCACCGGATGCCGCTCCCTCCATCAGGCCGACATGGCAGCCCTCACGCACCGAACTGCTGAGGATCACTCCCACTCCGGCGAGCACACCTGCCACGTCGTCGCTCGGCCCGAGCCTGCGCACGGCGCCCGAGGGCTCCAGCTCGGCGAGTTCCTTCTCCAGGGCCGAGTGATAGGCGGCGGCCGCGGCGCTCGGCTCCGGATCGATGCCGCCGCCGACCATCAGCAGGCGGTAGCGCCCGTCCCGGGCCCGAAGCAGCTTGAGCACCTCCAGCGCCCAGCGCGGATCCTTGGCGATCTGCCCGATTCCCACCAGGCCCACGGTGAACCGCGCGTCATCTTTCTTGGGACGGTCGAAGCGCCGCAGATCCAGCGCGTTGTGCAGGAAGTGAAGACGCGGTGCGTCGGGGGCGAGCAGCCGGGGGACGGCCGCGGTGGTCATCTCCCGCATGTGCTCCGCGATGAAGACGATGTCGTCGACCCTGGAGAAGTCCATGATGTGCGGCCAGGGGGTGAACGACTCGTACTTGTGGAGCCGGACCACGATCCGGGTGCTGCCGGGGTCGACCAGGGTCATGAACGCGGCTGCCGTGGCACACCATTCGACGAAGACCGTGTCCGCCCAGTCCAGATGCGGGCGGAGCGCCGCTTCCACCGCGGCTCCGTACGCGGCCTGGCCCCCGAGCGGCAGCTCGATCATCCGCTGCAGACCCTTGGCCAGCGGCGCGGTCACGGGGTCGGCCGCCAGGTCCAGGGTGCGCAGCTCGACACCGGGATGGTTCGCGTAACGCTCGGTGACCAGGCCCAGGAAGTTGGCGTTGGCCAGGTTCACCACCAGCAGTCGCAGCGGCCGGTCGGCCGGGGGTGCGGCGGGGGGCGTTTTCCGGCCGCGGGGCGCGGCCGCCTTGCGGGCGGTGGTGCTGGTACGCAGCCGAGCGGTGAAACCGGCCGGATCGTCGGAGAGCGGGGAGTGGAGCCGGTCGACGTGCGGGACCCGGTGGAAGGCCAGCTGCAGGGCCCGGCAGAGGGCCGACGCGGCCTCCTTCTTGCTGCCCGCCTTGAGCCGGCTGTCCGCGTAGGCCAGCTCAGCGGCGTATGCCGGGACGAGATGGCGGGGTATCAGGCCCCGTCCGAGCTGAGCGGCGGCCGCCTCGCCGAGCAGGTCTGCCTTGAGCCGACGGTCCTGGACGTGTTGCGCGCAGACACCCAGGACCCGCGCGGCGACGACCGGCCGGTCGGTGCGGGCCATCCGGGCGACCGCGCGTCGGGCGACATTTGCCAGGAGTTCATCGGGGATCTGTGGTGTTGGCACGATACGGCTCCACTGTTGAGGCAGGAACTCGGACCGTACGGTCAAACGGAAGTGAGGGAAAGTCCCGAACTGCTTCTGTAATCAAGGCAATTCCGAGCGTCACGGGGATCCACATGAGTACCCCCAGCCGGTCGGCCTCCTGGACGAGGGGATGGGCCGCGATCTGGGCGGCGCCGGTCAGCATCATGGCGCAGGCCAGTGGACCCAGCACCCCGCCGCGACGCAGCAGCACCCACAGCGCGAGCACCGTGGCCACCAGGAAGAACGGCATCGCGGCCTGCTCGCCGATCCAGTGACTCCAGTACGTCAGATCGAGATCGACGAGCCGGGCCCAGGGGTCCGGGACCTCGGGGGCGCGGAAATGGCGGGTGAAGGTGTCCTGGAGGGTGACCTCGGACGAAGGGAGCCCGAGCAGATTCATCGTGAGTGCCACGGCGGCGGCGCATCCCGTGGCCACCCCGGCGAGCAACAGATCCGCCCGGGACCGCCGCAGGAGCCAGGAGACGGACGCCGCCGCCGCGATCAGGGCGGCCAGCACCAGTGCCGTCGAGTAGCGGGTGACCGTACAGACGGCCAGGGAGCCGACGAACAACGCCGCGCCCGCCGCCCGTCCGTCCCGCGCCATGAGTACCCCGCCCCACACCGCGCCGAGCGCACAGACCGTGACCAGACCCTCGCTCAGCGCCTGGAGGCTCCACCAGCCCAGGGGTGAGACGAGGAAGGCGATCTGGCCGGCCACCGCGGCCGCGGTGGAGAGCCCGGCCCCGCGCAGCAGCCCGCAGACCGTCAGGGAGCCGCCCACGGCCAGAAGCAGCCCGAGGGCCCGCATGCCGTCGAGCACGCCGAGCGCGCCGACAAAGGGAGCGGCGAGCAGGGGATAGCCGGGACGGGACGAGAAGATCGACTGGTAGCGGGAGTCCCCGGTGGTGATGTCGGGGGCGTCGGACCAGCGCTCCAGGCAGGCGGCCTCGCTCTTCGCCGCGGTCGCGTCCGGCCGGTCCTCGGCGGCCAGCGGATCGAGCTTCTCGTGCCGGGCGGCCTCGGCGGCCCGGCTCGCGCAGAAGGCGGACAGGGCGATCCGGTGGGCCTCGTCCCGATCGGCTCCGAGGGACTCCTCGGCGGCACGGGCGTAGCGGTAGGAGTCGGGGAAGAGCGTCCAGGAGGTACCGGCTGTCAGCTGCGCCAACACGTAGACGGCGGACACCAGGAGGCCCAACAGCCAGGCACGGCCGAGGGGGATGGAGCGCGGCATCGGAGGCCTCGTGTTGTACGGAGAGTGACGAAAGGGGAAAACTAGCACGCAGGAGTCGGTGGATCGGTCCCCGGAGGCCCGGTTTGACCGCCCGGGGGCAGCCCCGTAATCTTGTCCCTCGGCGTGTTTTCCATGCGCGCCTACCCCTGAGCACATTCCTCCCGGCGGACCCGTTCGTCAGGAGAGGCCGCTCATCCTTCCGGATCGTCGCGGGCTTCGGCCTGCGCGAGAGGCTGGCATCAGGGGCTCCGTTCCGAGCGAGAGAGAGATCCGCGTGTACGCCATCGTGCGCAGCGGTGGCCGCCAGCACAAGGTTGCTGTCGGTGACATCGTTGAGGTTGACAAGATTTCCACTGCCCAGGTTGGCGACACGGTCGAGCTCTCGACCCTGCTCGTGGTCGACGGCGACGCCGTGACCAGCGACCCGTGGGTGCTGGCCGGGATCAAGGTCCAGGCCGAGGTCGTGGACCACCACAAGGGCGCGAAGATCGACATCCTTCGCTACAAGAACAAGACCGGCTACCGCCGTCGCCAGGGTCACCGCCAGCAGTACACGGCGATCAAGGTCACCGGTATCCCCGCGGCTGCGAAGTAAGGGACTGAGGAGACATGGCACACAAGAAGGGCGCATCGTCCACCCGGAACGGGCGCGATTCCAATGCTCAGCGGCTCGGCGTGAAGCGCTTCGGCGGTCAGGCCGTCAACGCCGGTGAGATCCTGGTCCGCCAGCGCGGCACCCACTTCCACCCGGGCACGGGCGTCGGCCGTGGCGGCGACGACACGCTGTTCGCTCTCGCCGCCGGTGCGGTCGAGTTCGGCACGCACCGTGGCCGCAAGGTCGTGAACATCGTTCCGATCGCCGGCTGATTTTCGGCGCTCGTCGAGCGGTTTCTGCGGAGGCGGACCTCACTTCCCGTACGGGAAGCGGGTCCGCCTTTCGCGTGTTTCTCCCATGAGAGACGGCTTTCTCCTCCATGGGGACAGCGCGAGTGAGACATTTCTGCATGTATGTAACTGGAGGTTTCAACCATGACCACCTTCGTGGACCGCGTCGAGCTGCACGTCGCCGCGGGTAACGGGGGCCACGGCTGTGCCTCCGTTCACCGTGAGAAGTTCAAGCCGCTCGGCGGACCGGACGGCGGCAACGGCGGCCGCGGCGGCGATGTGACCCTGGTAGTCGACCAGGCGATCACCACGCTCCTCGACTACCACCACCACCCCCACCGCAAGGCCACCAACGGCCAGCCCGGCGCGGGCGACAACCGTTCCGGCAAGGAAGGCCAGGACCTGGTCCTGCCGGTGCCCGACGGCACGGTCGTGCTCGACAGGGACGGCAACGTGCTCGCCGACCTGGTCGGCCAGGGCACCACGTTCGTCGCCGGCCAGGGCGGCCGCGGCGGCCTCGGCAACGCCGCGCTGGCCTCCGCCCGGCGCAAGGCCCCCGGCTTCGCGCTGCTCGGCGAGCCCGGTGAGGCCCGGGACATCGTCCTGGAGCTCAAGACCGTCGCCGACGTCGCACTGGTCGGCTACCCGAGCGCCGGCAAGTCCTCGCTGATCTCCGTGCTGTCGGCGGCCAAGCCGAAGATCGCCGACTACCCCTTCACGACCCTGGTCCCGAACCTCGGCGTGGTCACCGCGGGCAGCACCGTCTACACCGTCGCCGATGTCCCGGGCCTGATCCCGGGCGCCAGCCAGGGGCGCGGCCTCGGTCTGGAGTTCCTGCGGCACGTGGAGCGCTGCTCGGTGCTGGTGCACGTGCTGGACACCGCGACGCTGGAGTCCGACCGGGACCCGGTCTCCGACCTCGACATCATCGAGGAGGAGCTGAAGCAGTACGGCGGCCTCGAGGACCGGCCCCGCATCGTCGTCCTCAACAAGATCGACATCCCGGACGGCCAGGACCTCGCCGACATGATCCGCCCGGACCTGGAGGAGCGCGGCTACCGCGTCTTCGAGGTGTCCGCGGTCGCCCGTACCGGTCTGAAGGAGCTCTCCTTCGCGCTCGCGGGCATCATCGCCGAGGCGCGTGCGGCCAAGCCGGTGGAGGTGGCGACCCGGATCGTCATCCGCCCGAAGGCCGTCGACGACGCGGGCTTCACCGTCACGCTGGAGGAGGACGGCATCTACCGGGTGCGCGGCGAGAAGCCGGAGCGCTGGGTGCGCCAGACCGACTTCAACAACGACGAGGCCGTCGGTTACCTGGCGGACCGGCTCAACCGTCTCGGTGTCGAGGACGCACTGGTGAAGGCCGGAGCCCGCGCGGGCGACGGCGTCGCCATCGGCGCCGAGGACAACGCGGTCGTCTTCGACTGGGAGCCGACCCTGGCGGCCGGCGCGGAGATGCTCGGCCGTCGTGGCGAGGACCACCGGCTCGAAGCGCCGCGCCCGGCGGCGCAGCGCCGGCGCGACCGCGAGTCGGAACGCGACGATGCCCAGCGCGAGTTCGACGAGTTCAACCCCTTCTAGGGCGGGCCGATCCGGTCCTGAGGGCTGCCCCGTAGTCCCGTCCATCAGGGATTGCGGGACAGCCCTCAGCCGTCCGTGCGGACCTCCGGAACCGGCCCGGACGGACGGTCGGCGCACGTTCTGTGTGTCACACGACCGAGGGAACCGAACCCGCGCAAGGGTGAATCATGCCGCTCGTCCCTGTGGCATCGATCACCTGGTGGGGAAGCGTCAGTTCCGGTATTCGCCCTGATCGCAGGGCAACGAAAGGTTTCGATACGGCATGCGGCGGCCGACGTCCACCTTGCGAGACGGTAACGGAGAGTGCAACCATCGCGGTATCTCCCAGCCCTCGCAAGGTAGGTCGTCTGTGTCTGCTCAGCACATAGCCAAAGCCCGAACCACAGCAGTCGTGCTCGCCGGCGGTACCGGTCAGCGCGTGGGTCTGTCCATTCCCAAGCAGCTGCTGAAGATCGCAGGCAAGGCTGTCATCGAGCACACGCTGTCGATCTTCCAGCAGGCCGACTCCATCGACGACGTCATCGTGCTGATGGCTCCGGGCTACGTGCCCGACGTGGAGAAGATTGTCGCCAAGGCCGGCCTCACCAAGGTCACCAGGGTGATCGAGGGCGGCTCCACGCGCAACGAGACCACCGAGCGCGCCATCGCGGCGCTCGGCGAGGGCCTGGCCGAGGGCGAGGACCGCAACGTCCTCTTCCACGACGCCGTGCGCCCGCTGCTCTCGCAGCGTGTGATCAAGGACTGCGTCGACGCACTGGACCGCTACCAGGCGGTCGACGTCGCCATCCCGTCCGCGGACACGATCATCGTGACCCGCACCCACGGCGGCGACGGCGAGTTCATCACCGATGTGCCCGACCGCTCCCGGCTGCGCCGCGGCCAGACGCCGCAGGCCTTCAAGCTCTCCACGATCCGCCACGCCTACGAGGTCGCCGCCGGCGACCCGAACTTCCAGGCCACCGACGACTGCTCGGTCGTGCTCAAGTACCTTCCCGACGTACCGATCTACGTCGTGGCGGGCGACGAGTACAACATGAAGGTCACCCAGCCGGTCGACGTCTTCATCGCGGACAAGCTCTTCCAGCTGGCCTCCACGGCCGTTCCGCAGCCGACCGACGACGCCGCCTACCGCGAGCTGCTCACCGGCAAGACCCTCGTCGTCTTCGGCGGCTCGTACGGCATCGGCGCGGACATCGCGACGCTCGCCGAGTCCTACGGCGCCACCGTCTACGCCCTGGGCCGCTCCACCACCGGTACGCACGTGGAGAACCCCGAGCACATCGACGAGGCGCTCTCCAAGGCGTACGCCGACACCGGCCGCGTCGACTACGTGATCAACACCGCGGGCGTGCTCCGCATCGGCAAGCTCGCCGAGACGGACAGCGCGGTCATCCAGGAGGCGCTGAACGTCAACTACCTGGCACCGGTGCAGATCGCCCGCGCCTCGTACAAGTACCTCGCCGAGACCAAGGGCCAGCTGCTGCTCTACACCTCCAGCAGCTACACCCGGGGCCGCGCGGAGTACAGCCTCTACTCGTCCACCAAGGCCGCCATGGTGAACCTGACCCAGGCGCTCTCGGACGAGTGGGCGGCCGACGGCGTGCGGGTGAACTGCGTGAACCCCGAGCGCACCGCCACTCCGATGCGCACCAAGGCGTTCGGCGACGAGCCCGCGGGCACGCTGCTCTCCTCCGAGGCGGTCGCCCGGACCTCGCTCGATGTGCTGCTCTCGGAGATGACCGGCCACGTCATCGACGTACGCCAGCAGGACCCGACCCGGGGTGCCTCCGAGGCGTCCGGGTTCGAGCAGGCGCTTGCCGCTGTCCTGGACCGACAGGCCGATGTGTAATACTGCTTGACAATCGACTATTCGGACCCCTGCAGTCGCCATGTGCGAACTGCAGGGGTCCGAATTCGTGAAGCTCTGCCTTCACATTCCCCACGTAACGTAAAAGTCGGCACCCTCGGGAGCGGTACTTCGTGATTTCGAAAGCCATGCGTTTGGCTCGGGTGGGCAGCGGTTCGGAGCTGGCCGCCGCGTTCCTGGTGGCTCTGGGGTTCCCGTGCATAATGCTCGCGGCAATAATCCCCAATCTCTGGTTCTTCGCCGTGGCCGCGGCGGCCACCTATCTCGCGGACCGGTACCTGCACCATTGCGGTAGCTACCTGATCAATCGGCTCGCCGCGGTCCGGGCAGGGCTTTCGATCCGCTTCCTGGTCCGGCAACTGCTGCTGGTCCTGCTGCTCTCCCGCTTGGGATACGGCGAGGAGACCCTCTTCTACGTGACGGTCGCCTGCCTCCTGGCGTTCTACGGGCTCCAGGCGCCGCAGAGCGCGATCGTCACGCTGATCCGACTGCGCCGCAAGCTGCCGGTGATCACCCGCAACATCGATCTGGAGCGGGTGCGGATCCCCGACGCCCCCTCGCTGCTGCTGATGAACCGCCCTGCGGAGAAGATGCTCCACCTGGACGTCTTCGCGATGGCCGGTGTCCTGATCGCCGCCGAGACCCGTGTGTACGGCATCGCCTACGCAGGTCTCGGCCTGACGCTCGTACTGGCACTCGGCTACCTGCTGCTGCTGCTCCCGTACATCCGGCCGAAGCGGCTCGTGGCGCCGGCGGACAAGGTGCTGGGCGCGGTGAGCACCTGGCTGCGCGAGTACAAGCCGGACGTGGTCCTCTACTTCTCGGGGTCCAAGGAGTCGGCCTACCAGGCCAACATGTGGCTGGAGACGATGGCCCAGCTCGGCGGCCGGCCGATGATCCTGCTGCGCGAGCGCAACATCCTGCCCCAGCTCGCCACGACCTCGGTGCCGGTGCTCTGCGTGCCCGGTGGCGTGCACCTGATGAACCTGGACCTCTCGTCGGTACGGGTCGCGCTCTACGCGGCCAACGTCGGCAAGAACATCCACATGCTCCGGGTGCCGACGATGAAGCACGTCTTCATCGGCCACGGCGACAGCGACAAGATCGCCAGCGTCAACCCGTACAGCAAGGTGTACGACGAGGTGTGGACCGCGGGCCGGGCCGGCCGCGACCGCTACGCGCTGGCCGACGTCGGGGTCCGCGACGAGGACATCGTCGAGGTGGGCCGCCCGCAGCTGGCCACCATCCAGCCCTGGTCCGGCGTGCAGAAGAACCCGATCCCGACCGTGCTGTACGCCCCCACCTGGGAGGGCTGGGACGACAACCCGGGCAACACCTCCCTGCTGCTGGCCGGCGAGAACATCGTCAGGCGGCTGCTGAAGGCCCAGCAGCCGGTCCGGCTGCTGTACAAGCCGCACCCCTTCACCGGCACCCGCAGCGCCAAGGCCAAGGCCGTACACCTGCGCATCACCGAGATGATCGAGCAGGCCGCCGCCGAGCGCGCCACCGATCCCCGCTGGGCGGAGCAGGCGGCCGCGCTCCGGGGCGAGCAGGCCGAGGCTCGGGCCGAGCTGGTCCGTATCGAGGCACGGCTGGCCGAGCTGGCCGACGGCGGCGGCATCGCCCGGGACGAGGCGGAGCAGTCCCGGGACTCGCTGGCCGACCCGGCGCGCGAGGCCGAGACGGCGCGGCTCAAGGACGAGTGGAACGCGGCGTCCTGGCGTGCGCAGGGCTGGTGGGAGCACCGGGTCATCACCGGCGCCGAAATGCGGCTGTACGACTGCTTCAACGAGTCCGACGCCATGGTCTCGGACATCTCCAGCGTGGTGTCCGACTTCATCGCGAGCGGCAAGCCGTACGCGGTCACGGACTCGGCCGAGCTGGGCGAGGACGAGTTCCGCCGGCAGAACACCGCGGTACGCGCCGCGGTGATCCTGTCCAACTCGGCGGCCGAGCTGGACGAGCTGCTCGCCGCGGTGACGGCTCCGGCCACGGACGCCCGGGCGGACGCCAGGCGCGAGCTCAAGCAGTACCTCCTCGGGCCGGACGAGCCCACCTCGATCGTGCAGTTCGACACGGCCGTGAAGGCGCTCGCGGCCAAGTCCGACGCGCGGAACACCGGAGTGGCGAAGAGTCTCGGCGAACCCGTGGGTGGCTGAAAGTCAACCGTTTGCACTACATGATCGAGCAAGGCCCGGCATACCCCTCCAAGGGTTGTGCCGGGCCTTTGTGATGAGTGTCACCTTTTGACAGTGTGGCGCAAGACAACCAACAGGCCGGGCCGACTGTCTTCTGTTTGTGTGAACGAGACGCAAATTCCTGACGTAACTGTTGTTGTCGGTGCATATGAGGCGATGCCGTATCTCATACGGTGCCTCGAATCGGTGGAGGCGCAGACCATCGGTGCCGGGCGGATCGAAATCGTCGCGGTCGACGACGGTTCCACCGACGGCACGGGTGAGTACCTGGAGGAATTCGCGGCGAGGTCGCAGGTCCCGACCAGGGTGGTGCGGCAGAAGAACTCCGGCGGTCCCAGCGGGCCGCGCAACGTGGGTCTCGGTCTGGCCCGCGGCCGCTACGTGTTCTTCCTGGACGCGGACGACTACTTCGGTGACGAGGCCCTGGAGCGGATGGTGGCCATGGCCGACCGGGCGGGCACCGATGTGGTGCTCGGCAAGGTGGTCGGCGTGAACCGGGGGGCGCCCCGGTCGATGTGGGGGGCCACCAAGGAACGGGTCGACGTCTACAACTCCAAGGTCATTTACACCCTGAGCGCCCAGAAGCTCTTCCGGCGTGAACTCCTGGAACGGCTCGCGCTGAGATTCGACGAGAATCTCAAGACGGGTGAGGACGCCCTCTTCACGATGGAGACGTATCTGCGCGGCGCCGGTGTCTCGGTGATCTCCAATTATGTCTGCTATTACCTGGTGGGCCGTGACGACGGGAAGCACGTAACGAAGAGCGGCACCTATGAATGGCGCTTCGACTCGATGCGCGCCATGATGGCGCTCATTCACCGGATCGAGCCCGCGGGCCCCAAAAGGGATTTCCTCATGGTCCGGCCCTTCACGGTGGGGATGCTCCAGCAGTTCGGTCCGATCGTGCTGAAGGATTCGGAGGAAGTCCGCCGGCACAAGATGGAACTCGCGGCTCCGCTCATGGGCGAGTACTGGGACGACGGCGTGGCCCGGCAGATCAAGGTGGCCGAAAGGCTGCGTCTGGCCTGTGTGGCACGGGGCAGGATGGACCTGCTCATCGAGATGGTGCGGTACGTCCAGGCGAAGACGGTCCCGGACGTGGTCCGTTCGCGCGACGGCCGGAAGCTCTACCTCGCGTACCCGCACTTCCGCGACCGCTCGGCCCGTCTGGCCGACTCGAACTACGAGGTCACCGTGCCGGACTGGCACGACGGCAAGCGCATCGACCGGCCGAAGGTCGCCGCCCGCCGGGCCTCGCTGTCCCGGCGGGTGGTCCGCAGGATGCGCCGTGACGTGCGCCGGTGGAAGAAGCGTCTGAACGCCGCGTGACATCGGCTCGTCCGCCGGACGTACCACGAATGCGTCGACCGTACGGATTCACCCGAAATCCCATCGAGAAGCTCAGTAGGGTCGTTGGGACATCGCGCCCGCGGCAGGACCGACTACATCATGGGGACTGGTCACGTGAAGGCTCTCGTACTGTCCGGAGGGGCCGGCACCCGCCTGCGTCCCATCACACACACTTCGGCCAAACAGCTGGTGCCGGTGGCGAACAAGCCCGTGCTGTTCTACGGGCTCGAAGCCATCGCGGAAGCCGGCATCACCGAGGTCGGCATCATCGTGGGCGACACCGCCCCCGAGATCCGCGAGGCGGTCGGGGACGGTTCCGCGCTCGGCATCGAGGTCACCTACATCCCGCAGGACGAGCCGCTCGGCCTCGCCCACGCGGTGCTGATCGCCCGCGACTTCCTGGGCGACGACGACTTCGTCATGTACCTCGGCGACAACTTCATCGTCGGCGGGATCACCGGTCTGGTGGACGAGTTCCGCGCGGACAGGCCGGACGCGCAGATCCTGCTGACGCAGGTGCCCGATCCGACCTCCTTCGGTGTCGCGGAGCTCGACGCCGAAGGCCGGGTGGCGGCGCTGGAGGAGAAGCCGAAGGAGCCCAAGAGCGATCTGGCGCTCGTCGGCGTCTACCTCTTCACCCCCGCCATCCACGAGGCGGTCCGCTCGATCGAGCCGTCCTGGCGCGGCGAGCTGGAGATCACGCACGCCATCCAGTGGCTGATCGACCAGAAGCGCGACGTGCGCTCCACCACGATCCGCGGCTACTGGAAGGACACCGGCAACGTCACCGACATGCTGGAGGTCAACCGGAGCGTCCTGGAGGCCGTCGAGCCGTCCCAGGAGGGCGCCGAGGTCGACGCGGACAGCGAGATCATCGGCCGGGTCCGGATCGAGCCGGGCGCCAGGGTCAGCGGCAGCCGCATCGTCGGGCCCGCGATCATCGGAGCCCGTTCGGTGATCAGCGGCGCGTACGTGGGGCCGTTCACCTCGGTCTCGGAGGACGTCCGCATCGAGGACAGCGAGATCGAGTACTCCATCGTCCTGCGGGGCGCCTCCATCGCCGGTGTCCGCCGCGTCGAGGCGTCGCTCATCGGCCGTGACGTCGAAGTGACCCCCGCCCCCCGTTCCCCGTCCGCCCACCGACTCGTGCTCGGCGACCACAGCAAGGTGCAGATCTCTTCATGACCACCGACATTCTGGTGACCGGCGGTGCCGGCTTCATCGGCTCGCACTACGTCCGTACGGTGCTCGGCCCCCAGGGCCCCGGCGACATCGCTGTCACCGTGCTCGACAAGCTCACCTACGCGGGCAACCCGGCCAACCTCGACGAGGTGCGCGACCACCCCGGTTTCCGGTTCGTGCAGGGTGACATCTGCGACCCGGAGCTGGTCGCCGGGCTGATGGCCGAGCACGACCAGGTGGTGCACTTCGCCGCCGAGTCCCACGTCGACCGTTCCATCGACGGCGGCGCCGAGTTCGTCCGTACCAACGTGGTGGGCACCCACACGCTGATCCACGCCGCGCACCTGGCGGGCATCAAGACCTTCGTGCACATCTCCACCGACGAGGTCTACGGCTCGATCGACGAGGGCTCCTGGCCCGAGACCCACCCGCTCGCGCCCAACTCGCCGTACTCCGCGGCCAAGGCGTCCAGCGACCTGATCGCCCTCTCGTACCACCGCACCCACGGCCTCGACGTGCGGGTGACCCGCTGCTCCAACAACTACGGGCACCACCACTTCCCCGAGAAGGTCATCCCGCTCTTCGTCACCAACCTGCTGGATGGCAGGACGGTCCCGCTCTACGGCGACGGCGCCAACGTCCGCGATTGGCTGCACATCGACGACCACGTCCAGGGCATCGAGCTGGTCCGCACCAAGGGCCGGGCCGGCGAGGTCTACAACATCGGCGGCGGCACCGAGCTCTCCAACAAGGAGCTCACCGGCCTGCTGCTGGAAGCCTGCGGCGCCGACTGGGACACCAGCGTCACCTACGTCGAGGACCGCAAGGGCCACGACCGCCGCTACTCCGTCGACTGCACCAAGATCCGCGAGGAGCTCGGCTACGAGCCCCGCAAGGACTTCCGCACCGGCCTCGCCGAGACCGTCCAGTGGTACCGCGACAACCGCGCCTGGTGGGAGCCGCTGAAGGAGAGGGCCGCCCTGTGAGCGCCGTCTGGCTGGTCACCGGAGCCGCCGGGATGCTGGGCCGGGACGTCCTGGCCCGGCTCGCCGGTGAGGACGTCACCGCGGTCGCCGCGGACCGGGCGGCCGTGGACATCGCAGACCCCGCGTCCGTGCGGGCGGCCTTCGAGGAGCACCGCCCGGCCGTCGTGGTGAACTGCGCCGCCTGGACCGCGGTCGACGACGCGGAGTCCCAGGAGGACGCCGCGCTGCGGGTCAACGGCACGGGCCCCGGCGTCCTCGCCGAGGCCTGCCGCGAGCACGGCGCCGTGCTCCTCCAGGTCTCCACCGACTACGTCTTCGCCGGCGACGGCGAGAAGCCGTACGCCGAGGACGGCCCGACCGGGCCGCGCAGCGCCTACGGCCGCACCAAGCTGGCCGGCGAGCAGGTCGTGCTGAGCACCCTGCCGGAGACCGGTTACGTGGTCCGCACCGCCTGGTTGTACGGGGTGGGCGGCGGCAACTTCGTCCGGACGATGATCAAGCTGGAGGGCGTCAAGGACACCCTCGACGTGGTGGACGACCAGCGCGGTCAGCCCACCTGGACCGTCGATCTGGCCGACCGGCTGGTCCGGCTCGGGCGGGCCGCCCTCGCGGGCACCGCTCCGGCGGGTGTCTACCACGGCACCAGCGGCGGCGAGACGACCTGGTTCGGCTTCACCCGGGAGATCTTCCGGCTGCTCGGCACCGACCCGGAGCGGGTCAGCCCCACGACCAGCGAGGCTTTTGTACGGCCGGCCCCGCGGCCCGCGTTCAGCGTGCTCGGCCACGACCGCTGGTCCGAGGCCGGGATCGAACCGATCCGGGACTGGCGGGCGGCACTTGAGGAAGCATTTCCGGCACTTGTCGAGGCAGAGCGCCCGTGATCATCAATTGATCGTATAGATGGTCGAATCTCGTCGAATTTCAAAGATATTCACAACGAAGGTTTACATCAGGGAGAACGCTTACATCACAGTGCGGTCATGAGGTAACTTCGCCGAGAACCAGACCAGTTGGTTTCCTCCGAAGGGCAGCTCCACGTGAACCGCCACGACTTCCTGCGCCATCTGCACCGCGTCTACCGACCTCGTAACTATCTGGAGATCGGGGTCAACGACGGCAGAAGCCTGGCCCTTTCGCGGGTCCCTTCCGTCGCCGTCGACCCCGCTTTCCGGGTCGTGACGGACATCAGCTGTGACGTCCACCTGGTCAGGGCCACGAGCGACGCCTTCTTCGCCCGCAAGGACCCGCTGCTGCACCTGCGCAACGGCCGGAACCCGTTCCGCGCCCTCGCCCGCCGCGACGCGCTCAACGTCCTCGGGGGAGACCCGAAGCTGGAGCTCTCCTTCATCGACGGGATGCACCTCTTCGAGTACGCCCTGCGCGACTTCATGAACGTGGAGAAGCACTCCCGCTGGTCGAGCGTGATCGTGCTCGACGACATGCTGCCGCGCGACGTCGACGAGGCGGCCCGCGACCGGCACACCAAGTTCTGGACCGGCGATGTGTACAAGGTGGTTCAGGTGCTGCGCCGCTACCGCCCCGACCTGCTGGTCGTCGAGGTGGACACCGCACCGACCGGCGTGGTCGCCGTGTTCGGCGCAGACCCGGAGAACAACGTCCTGAAGAACGAGTACGACAAGATCATCGAAGAGTTCGTCGTACCCGACCCGCAGGACGTGCCCGAAGAGGTGCTCGTCCGCAAGAACGCGGTCCGGCCCGAGGCGCTGCTCCGCGCAGACTTCTGGCCGGCCCTGGCACGCGCCCGCAACCTGCGCCGCCCGCGCTCGGCGTTCGCGCCGCTGCGCTCGCGCATCGAGGCAGCGACGGGCTGACCGCACCCGGACGACGCCGAAGCCCCCGTGATCCGTACGGATCACGGGGGCTTCGGCGTATCGGCCCGCAGGCGGCTCAGCCGCGGGCCCGCAGCTGCGCGTAGTACGCCTGGCACGCCTCGTACGTGGGCAGCAGGCCCTGCTCCTCGGCCTCGGCCAGCGAGGGCGCCGCGGCGTCCTTGTCGGACAGCAGCGGGGTGATCCCCTGCGGCCACTCGATGCCCAGTTCGGGGTCGAGCGGGTTGACGCCGTGCTCGCGGCCGGGCGCGTAGCCCTCGGAGCAGAGATAGCTGACCGAGGCGTCGTCCGTCAGCGCCATGAAGGCGTGGCCGAGGCCCTCGGCGAGGTAGACCGCGTGGTGGTCGGCGTCGTCGAGGCGGACGGCCTCCCACCGCTTGTACGTGGGGGAGCCGACCCGGATGTCGACGATGACGTCGAGCACCGCGCCCCGCACGCACTTGACGTACTTCGCCTGGCTCGGCGGTACGTCGGCGTAGTGCACCCCGCGCAGCGTCCCCCGGCTGGAGACGGAGAAGTTGGCCTGTGCCAGCCGCAGCGTGTGCCCGACGGCCTCGCTGAGCTCCGACGCCTTGAACCACTCGTGGAAGCTGCCGCGGCTGTCCGGGAAGACCTTGGGCTCATGCACCCAGGCCCCTGCGATGGAGAGCTGCCGCATGCGATCACGTCCTTGTTCCGAGGTGTCTGGTTCTGGTTCTTGCGGGGCCGTCTCCTCGCGGAGGACGGCGGATTCGCGAGCGCGGGTCAGCCGCTGATCCGGGCCGCCAGACGACGCGCGCGCTTCCGGCCCTCCGGCGGGAGCCTGCGCACGATCGGACCGCCGACCGCGCGCAGCGCACGGCGCAGGGCCGCCTTCCGGCGCTTCCTGGCCACATCGGCCATGAGCTCCACCGGGATCCGGGGCAGATACGGGTCCACCTCGATCCGGCCGCCCGCGCCGATGGTGACGTCGCAGAGGCCGAGAGCCGGGCCCTTCTCACCGTCCAGCCGGACGGCGAGCTTCCAGGCGCCCGGTGCCACGCCGGGGGCGCGAGAGGGCACGGTGATGTGGGCCAGGCCGCCCGTCGGGTGCAGCGAGGTGCGCAGCGTGTGCCCGGCCGAGCCGGTCCCGTCGGCGGGGCTCAGGACCAGTTGGACGTCGGAGGCGGAGGTCGTGGTGGTGGTGAAGAGCTCCAGCCGGAGCTCGGTCCGGCCGGTCGGGGTCCGCAGAACGGGCCGGTCGGCCAGGTAGTCCGCGAGCTTCTTGCTCCGCCGGGCGACATCGAGCGTGAGGTTGCCGAACGGGTCGGTGAAGTACGGGATGACGGCGCGGGCGGGCGAGCCGAGCGAGGCCGGCAGACAGTCGGCGTCCACGCCGGGGGCGCGGTCGGCGCCGAGCCGTGCCTTGCGGACCAGGCCCAGGCCGCGCAGCGGCACCCAGATGTCCCAGAAGCCGCGGGAGACCCGGCCGCGTCCCTTGACCGCCTCCGCGGACACGTGGCCGCTGCCGTGCAGGACCACCTCGCAGGCTCCGTCGCCGAGTTCCTCGATCCGCCTGTCGAACTTCGCCGGGCAGGGCCACTCGACAGCCGTCTCGCGATTGCGCAGGGACAGCTCGGCGGAGAAGCCGTCGAGGTCGTCGGTGACATCGAGGAGTTCGTCCTCGGCCAGCAGCCCGTCGGCGTTGTCCGGATGCAGGAAGTAGCGGTCGTCCCGGCGCAACAGCTTCACCGGGGATTCGTCGTCGCCCTGGACCAGCCGGGCGGTGACGGTGACGGCGACCCGGCCGTCCGGCTGCCAGGCGAACTCCTCCAGTCGGGCCGCCGCCTTGACGGACCCGGCGAACCGGGCGATCCGGAGCAGCCCCTCCCGGTCGTCCCCGCGCAGGAGAGCGGAGCGGATCCGCAACAGCGGGCCGAGACCGTCGTGCACCCCGTCGCCCATGAAGTCGACGCCCAATGGCCTGATCGCATCGCACATCTTGTCGAAGAAGTCAGGCTGATATTTGACGACCGCGGGTTCGCTGAGTCGGCTGAGCATCTCGACGCGGTAGAACCGGCGCAGCAACAGGTCCCGGAACTCACCCGGCTCGGTGTTGGCCACCACGACGTTCAGGACTTCGCGCAGGTTTCCGTAGTATTCGGCCGGGACGATCTTGGCGGAACCCGCGTTCTTGCCGTCGTCGCGGCGTGAGTAGAAGTAGCAGGTGTAATCGCCCAGGATGGAGACAACTTCCGCCGGGAAGTAGGCCTCCATCATGTAGAGCTGGTCTTCCAGGCGGCGCTTGCCCTCGGGGTAGGCGATGCCGTTCTTCCGGAGGAACTCCGTACGGAACATCTTGTGCGGGGTGAGGCTGTCGTACAGCGGGGCGTCACGCAGCGTGCACTTCTCGCGGTTCTTCTTGAACACCCCGTGCGGGACTCCGCGGAAGTTGCTGGCCACCTTGCCGATGACGATGTCCGAGCCGTTGCGCCGCCCCATCTCGTACAGCCGCCGCAGGGCGTCGGAGGCGAGGTGGTCGTCCTGGTCGACGAACTGGACGTACTCGCCCTTCGCCTCGTCCACACCGATGTTGCGGGGCTTCCCCGGCCAGCCGGAATTCGGGATGGTGATGACACGGAAATGCGGATGCTCCCCGGCCAGCTTCTCGAGCCGCTCGCGAGTGTCGTCCGTCGAGCCGTCGTTGACGAAAAGAACTTCGAATTCTCTCGCGGGAAGGGTCTGTCGCAGCAGCGAGTCGATGCAGGGGTCGATGTACTTGCCCGGGTTGTATACAGGAATGACGACACTTACTTTGACTGGCATCGCTGCTGTCCCATGTCTGTTGGAAGTCCCTCTGGCCGGCGGCGGATTCGAGGCCTGCGCTGCTGAATACGGGTACGAGGAAGCCACCCCGCCGTGCACCCTATCGGCTGTTAGATGGTCGAGGTGCCCCGATGGTTGCTCATGCCAACCCTGCGTGATCCTGCCGACAGTGCACGGATAACGCCCGAAGATCCGAAGGCAATTCGGTATATGTGCGCGGGCGCACGCCGTGAGGAAGCCGTTGAGCAGCGCTTTTCCAGGACGCCATTGCCTCCCCGGCCCGGATCGCGGGTCCGGCGGGGGTCCAGAGGGCGGAACGGGCGGGCGCCGGATCCGCCGCTCGCGTAGATTGCGGGGGCTGGGCTAGGCCGAACCATTGGGGATGTACGTGTCAGGGGCAAGGCAGGGCGTCACAGAGGCCCGCAGGATCGTGGTCAAGGTCGGTTCCTCATCCCTCACCACTGCGGCCGGCGGCCTCGACGCCGACCGTGTCGACGCGCTCGTCGACGTACTGGCGAAGGTGCGCAGCGGCGGGGAGCGCGAGATCGTGCTCGTCTCCAGCGGCGCCATCGCGGCCGGGCTCGCCCCGCTCGGACTGCTGCGCCGCCCCAAGGACCTTGCCCGGCAGCAGGCCGCCGCCAGCGTCGGCCAGGGACTGCTCGTCGCCCGCTACACCGCCTCCTTCGCGCGGTACGGCGTACGCGTCGGCCAGGTGCTGCTCACCAGCAACGACACCAGCCGCCGCGCCCACTACCGCAACGCCTACCGCACCCTCGACCAGCTCCTGGACATGGGCGCGCTCCCGGTCGTCAACGAGAACGACACCGTCGCCACCGACGAGATCAGGTTCGGCGACAACGACCGGCTGGCCGCGCTCGTCGCCCATCTCGTCCGCGCGGATCTGCTGGTCCTCCTCTCCGACGTGGACGGCCTGTACGACGGCGACCCCAGCATCCCGGGCACCTCACGGATCGCCGAGGTGACCGGTCCCGAGGACCTGGCGGGCGTCACCATCGGCAGCGCCGGAAAGGCGGGCGTCGGCACCGGTGGCATGGTCACCAAGGTCGAGGCCGCCCGGATCGCCACGGCCGCCGGAGTCCCCGTCGTCCTCACCTCGGCCAGCCGGGCCGCCGACGCCCTGGCCGGCCGCGACACCGGCACGTACTTCCACCGCACCGGACGCCGCTCCGCGGACCGGCTGCTCTGGCTCGCCCATGCCTCTACCCCGCAGGGCTCACTGACCCTCGACGACGGCGCCGTGCGGGCGGTCGTCGACCGCCACAGCTCGCTGCTGCCCGCCGGAATCGCCTCGGTCGAGGGCGAGTTCACCGCCGGTGACCCGGTGGAACTGCGTGATCTCGCAGGCCGCCCGGTGGCCCGCGGGCTCGTCAACTTCGACGCCAAGGAGATCCCGCAGCTGCTCGGCCGCTCCACCCGCGACCTGGCACGGGAGCTCGGTCCGGCCTACGAGCGCGAGGTCGTACACAGGGACGATCTGGTCGTACTGCACTCCTGACACACCCCTGAAACGACTGAAAGTCCAGCCTCGGGGCAGAGACCTTCACGAAAACCGCCCCATCCCCGGCCGCGGGCTGGTCAACTTTGTAACGGGGAAACAGCGGGGTACAGCACAGCAAACGCATTCACAGGAGGCCGCCGGTGAGACGAGCGCGCCCGGGGGCGCCGCCCCGAGGAACGGGTGGCCGGGCCCTGACCAGCGTCGGAGCAGGCGCCGGCTTTGACGGGAGCCGGACCAAGGAGCGAGGGGACGACCGGACCATCGGGTCCGAGCAGACGGCGGTGAAGGAGGAACGCACCCCGTCGAGGCTGTGGCACATCACGCTCAGCGTCTCGGGGGCCGCCACCCCTCTGACGGAGATCAGACGCGGACTCGAACAGCTCGCGCACGACCATCCCTTCCTGCTGACCAGCCGGTACGCCGACGACCACGCGGAGATCCGCTACTGGGAAGAGGCCCGCGACCTGCACGACGCGGCAGCCGTCGCGCTGCGGCTGTGGGGCGAACACCGCTCCACCGCCAAACTCCCGCCCTGGGAGATCGTCGGTCTGGAGGTCATCGACCGGGAGACGTACCACCAGCGCGTCGCCGAGGGGTACGGGCCACCTCCGGCCGCTCCGGTGGGGGTGCACCCGTACTGAGCGGGCACCCCTCTCGGAGCGGCCGTCCCGAGCGGGGTCGTCTCGCATCACGGGATAAGTGACGGATGCCCGCAGTGTGCGCACTACCCTGCGGGCATGACCACGCTCTCGCCGTACGACAACATGTCCCCGGTCGCCCAGGCCGCCTACCGGGCACGCTCCGCCGCGGCCGACATCGCGCCTCTGCCGCGAGCGGCGAAGGACGACGCCCTGCTGGCGATCGCGGACGCCCTCGAGGTGCGGACGAGTGAGATCGTCACGGCCAACGCCGAGGACGTCGCCCGCGCGCGCGAGGCCGGGACCAGCGAGTCGATCATCGACCGGCTCACCCTCACCCCGGAGCGGATCCGCGCCATCGCCGCCGATGTGCGGGACGTGGCGGCGCTGCCCGACCCGGTCGGCGAGGTCGTCCGCGGCTCGACCCTGCCCAACGGCATCGACCTGCGACAGGTCCGGGTGCCGCTCGGCGTGGTCGGGATCATCTACGAGGCCCGGCCCAACGTGACGGTCGACGCCGCGGCCCTCTGCCTGAAGTCCGGCAACGCCGTCCTGCTGCGCGGATCTTCCTCCGCTTACTCCTCCAACGCCGCGCTCGTACGGGTGCTGCGCGACGCGGTCGGCGGCTCCGGACTCCCGGCCGACGCGGTGCAGCTGGTCCCGGGCGAGAGCCGCGACTCGGTACGGGAACTGATGCGGGCCCGCGGCCTGGTCGACGTCCTCATCCCGCGGGGCGGCGCCTCGCTGATCCGCACGGTGGTCGAGGAGTCCACGGTGCCGGTCATCGAGACCGGCACCGGCAACTGCCATGTGTACGTGGACGCGCAGACCGACCTCGACATGGCCGTGGACATCCTGGTCAACTCCAAGGCACAGCGCCCCAGCGTCTGCAACGCCGCCGAGACGCTGCTGGTCCACAAGGACGTCGCCGCGCAGTTCCTGCCGCGCGCCCTGGACGCGCTGGCCGACGCGGGCGTGACCGTCCACGGCGACGAGCGGGTGCTCGGGTACGCCGAGGGATCCAAGGCCACCGTGGTCGAGGCGACGCCGGAGGACTGGGAGACCGAGTACCTCTCCTACGACATCGCCGCGGCCGTCGTGGAGTCCCTGGACGCGGCCGTCGCGCACATCCGGCTCTGGTCCTCCGGCCACACCGAGGCGATCGTGACCACCTCCCAGGCCGCGGCCCGCCGCTTCACCCAGCTGGTGGACTCCACGACGGTGGCCGTGAACGCGTCCACCCGCTTCACCGACGGCGGTCAGTTCGGCTTCGGCGCCGAGATCGGCATCTCCACGCAGAAGCTGCACGCCAGGGGCCCGATGGGTCTGCCGGAACTCACCTCGACGAAGTACATCGTCACGGGTGACGGTCACGTGCGGTGACTTCCGGCTGACCTCCGGCTGACCTCCGGGGGCCGGTGAATGTTGCGGGCTCCCTGCCCAGAACGTCCCGTCGGGGCTAGTCTGGAACCGTGCCGGACGACGTGGGGGGCAGGCCGTTCCCGGACGGCTGGGAGCCCGACGACGACCGCGGGGGCGCGGACGAGGACTTCGCCTCCGTGGTGTTCGACGAGGACTTCGTACAGGCCGCCGAGATCCATGAGCCGACCGCCGTGGAGCGGTTGCTGGCGGCGGCCCAGGCGCGCGCCGAGGCCGAGGCCTCCCGGGCACGGGCGGGCGGCGGCCCCATGGACGACGAGCTCTACGACGAGGGGTACGGCCCCGGCGCGTACAGCCGTGAGGGCGCCTACGACGACCCGCTGGACCCCGACGACGACGGCCACGGCGGCGGGCCCTACGGGCGCCACGGCGGCGTCCTGCGGCCCTACCGGGGTGAGGCCCGCTGGCACCGGCCGGTGGCCTGGCTGCTTGCCGTGCTGATGGGCATCGGAATGGTCGCGATGGCCTTCAGCGCCGTCTACCGGAACACCTCGGGCAGTCGACAGGAGCCCGCCCCGCCGCCCGCCACGACCGGCGTGGACAGTGCGCCGGGCTCCGCACCCGACGCCACCCCACCGGCCCCCACGGGCTATCTGCGCCCTACCGTCTCCGCGATCCCCCGCACGGGCTGAGGCACACGACCGGGGTACGCGCCGACCGGGGCGCGTGGCCGAGACATGCGCTGGCCGGGGTACGCGGCCGAGGTGCGTGACCGAAGTATGCGTCGGCCGGGGCGCGCGCCGAAGGAGGGCGGGCAGCGGGTCGGCCGTTTCTCCGCTTCTCCCGTGGTTCGCCCGCGGCTCGGCGTTTATCGCGGCCGCAATCGACCTACCCTGAAGGTGTGACCCCTCTCTCCGAGGGGGCTTCTCACTCGTCCGTACATGCGCAGTCGTGCGACGTCATACGAACTCATGACGGGCAGGCCCTGCCGAAGCCGTTCGGCCGAAGCAGAGCGAAGCGTTTCGGCCCCGGTCGATGACGTGGAGTCGGGAGAAGTCATGGCAGGCCGCGGAGAACCACCGGAAGGGCCGCCCGAGAGTCCGACGGGCGGCGGTGAGGACGAGTACCGGTCACTCGTCTTCGACGAGTCGTTCGTGCGCGCTGCCCGGCTGCAGGAATTCTCCGCCCAGGAGCGCATGGAGGACCACGCCCCCGCCGTACGGAGCCTGCCGGCCCGGCGCCTGCGCAACGGACCCCGTGCCGCCATCGCCCTGGTCCTCCTGATCGCCCTGGCCTTCGGACTGGCCGTGTACATGGGCCTCCGCCACCCCTACGAGGCGCCCGTCGGCAGACGGGCCGAGCCGCTGAGGTCGACCGTCGTGCCCCTGGCACCGCAGGGCACCGTGCCGGGCGGAACCACTGCCGCCCTCCTGGTCAGGAGCCCCGCCGCCCACTTCGGAACGGGTGCCGACGGCATCAATCTGCCCGCGGTCAGGCGGACCGACAATTTCACGGACAGCCAGGTGGCCACGGCTCTGACCACGGTCAAGGACTATCTGGTGGCCTCCTCGCTCGACCCCGACGTGCTCACCGGCGCCGCCGCGCGCCCGGTGGAAATGCTGCTCGACCCGGATCAGACGGCCCAGTTCGAGCGCAGCATGAACCATCCGCAGGACGACGGTCAGCATGCCGCGACCGGGTGGCTGGTGCGGTTCGACCCGGCGAAGGTGGCCCTGGCCGGTCCGGACATCCGGGTCCGGGGCACTCTGAGCTACACCGAGGAGGGGTCCGACACGCTGGAGGTGGTGTCGGACCACACCTTCACCTACACGCTCCGCCCGGCCGTCGAAGGGCCCCAACCGGCGGGTGGCGCTTCGCTCTTCACCGTACGGCGCGAGCTGCACTTCCGCTTCGACCGGGAGGACCTGCGGCTGCACCGGCTGGAGCTGCGCACCAGCTACGTCCAGGCCGGACCGCAGTCGTGCCCGGCGGACATCACCGGTGCGCTGCGTCCGCTGCTCGCCGGGCAGCACGCCGTCTCCCGCGGCCCCGCAGGCACCGACCCGTACGCGACGGGCCGGCCCACGGCGGCGCTGTGCGGAACCCTGGCGGTCAGCTCCCCGCAGGCCCCGACCCGGTCCCCGGCCCATCAGGGTTCCGGGGCTCCTCCGGCCCCGCAGAGTCCGCCGAGCCGTCCGTAGCGCCGCCCTTGCCCGCCGAGCCGCCGCCCTGGCCGGTGAACTTGTCACGGAGCTTGCCGCCCAGGTCCCCGGCGCCGCCCGCTATGTCGCCGACCAGCTTCATCAGCGGATCCTTGCTGGTGCGCACCGTGTCCGCGTAGTGGGCCGCGGACTCCCGGAAGGAGTCGGTCACCGAGGTGTCCTTGTCCTCGTCGCGCCGCGGGTAGTGACCGTCCATGATCCGCTGGTAGTCGCGGGTCTCGGACCACTTCTTCAGCTCGGCCGCGCGCACCGTGGTGAACGGGTGCGAGCGGGGCAGCAGGTTGAGGATCTTGAGCACCGAGTCCCGCAGGTCGCCGCCCTTCTCGTACTCGTCGGCCTGGGCGAGGAAGGCGTCCACGTTCATCTCGTGCAGGTGGTTGCCGCCCGCGATCTTCATCAGACCGCGCATCGACGCCTGCAGATCCTGGCCGACGAGCAGCCCGGCCCGGTCGGCCGACAGCTCGGACTTGCGGAACCACTCGCGCAGCGCCGTGACGATTGCCATGATCGCGACGTTGCCGAGCGGGATCCACGCGACTTTCAGCGCGATATTGGTGAGGAAGAGAAGGATCGTGCGGTACACCGCGTGGCCGGAGAGGGCATGCCCCACCTCGTGGCCGACGACCGCCCGCATCTCCTCCTCGTCGAGCAGCTCCACCAGCCCCGTCGTCACCACGATGATCGGCTCGTCGAGGCCGATGCACATGGCATTGGGCTGAGGGTCCTGGTTGACGTACATCGGCGGGACCTTCTCCAGGTCCAGGATGTAACAGGCATCGCGAAGCATGTCGTTGAGATGGGCGAACTGCGCGTCGCTCACCCGGACGGAGTCGGAGAGGAAGAGCAGTCGCAGACTGCGCTCGGGCAGCAGACCGCTCAGCGTCTTGAACACGGTGTCGAAACCGCTCAGCTTGCGCAGGGCCACCAGGGCCGAGCGGTCCGCCGGGTGTTCGTAGGCCCGGGACGAGATCCCTGTGAAACGCCTGCGCTGCCTGCTCGGCACGTTCTCGTGGCTCTCGTGGCTGCGTTCGGTCATGAATGGGCCCCCTGTTCGTACGAGATGTCGCTCGCCCCCTGACAAATCCCAGCGTAGGTGCTGGGGCTACGGTGTGCGGGGGGCTGTGGATAACTGAGGAGACGCCCGACATGCCACACACCGTTGCTCTGTTCGCCGCCGCATCCGGGGCCCAGGGGCCCGGCAACACGCTTCGTATCGTGCTGCTCGCCTCGCTCGTCGGAGCCGTGCTGCTCGGCTGGTTCCTGCTCCGCGGATACCGCAACGACGACAACAACGACTGAGTCGGCGTGAGCGTGCCCGGGGCTCCCGCATACGATGTGCGCGACGTCTTCCTTCCGACTCCCGATCGATAGGTCCTGCCGAAGATGAGCCTCACGAGCACCGCACACCAGCTGGTCACCCTCGCCTCCGAGGGCGGCGAGCACGGTGGCAACCACGAAAGCCTCAACCCGCTTCTCACCGGGGGCGGTGCGTTCGTCGCGCTGCTGCTCCTGCTGTGGATCACCACCCGCTTCAACCGCGACCGCTGAGGCAAAGGCGTACAGCTGTGCCAGTAGGCTCTGCACGCATGGGAGAGCAGGAAGTGCCTACCGGCCGCGGAAAGCGCCGACTCGGCGTGATGGGCGGGACGTTTGACCCGATCCATCATGGACACCTGGTGGCGGCCAGCGAAGTGGCCGCCCAGTTCCACCTCGACGAGGTGATCTTCGTTCCGACCGGGCAGCCGTGGCAGAAGAGCCACAAGCACGTCTCCCCGGCCGAGGACCGTTATCTGATGACGGTCATCGCGACAGCGTCCAACCCGCAGTTCTCGGTCAGCCGGAGCGACATCGACCGCAGCGGGCCCACGTACACCATCGATACCCTGCGGGACCTGCGCACGATCCACGGCGACGCGGACCTCTTCTTCATCACCGGTGCCGACGCGCTTTCCCAGATCCTCACCTGGCGGGACGCGGACGAACTGTTCTCGCTCTCCCACTTCATCGGCGTGACGCGGCCGGGGCACGTGCTCACGGACGCCGGACTGCCGGAGGGCGGGGTCTCCCTCGTGGAGGTTCCCGCGCTCGCTATCTCGTCCACGGACTGCCGTGAGAGGGTCGCGCAGGGGGATCCGGTCTGGTACTTGGTCCCGGACGGCGTGGTCCGCTACATCGACAAGCGCCAGCTGTACCGCGGTGAATGAGCGACGCAGAGGGGCACCGGTGAACGACCGACAGAACGCGTACGACCCGTACTACCAGCAGCCGCAGATCATCGGCTACGACGAGTACGGCCAGCCGGTGTACCAGCAGCCGCAGCACGTCCAGCAGCAGCCGTACGACCCGTACGCGTCCCAGCAGCAGAACCAGCAGCAGCCGCAACAGGCCGGTCAGGCGTACGGATACGACCCGTACGCCCAGCCGCAGCAGCCCCCGCAGTCCCAGCAGCAGGTGCAGCCGCAGGCCTACGACCCGTATGCCTCCCAGCCGCAGCAGCCCCCGCAGTCGCAACAGCCCCAGGAGCCGCAACAGCAGGCGTACGGCGGCTATGACGGCTACGGCTACGACACGGGCCAGCAGGCCGCCACGGTCGACACGACCCAGCAGTGGAACATCCCGCAGCAGGCGGCCCCTCAGCCCGCCCCGCCCGCACCCGCCGCTCCGATCCCGCCGGATCCCGGACCCGAGCCCGGCGCGGAGCCGGACGCGGCCGTCCCCGGGCAGCGCCGCGCCGACCGCGACTACCGCACCGAGCAGTTCTCCTTCATCGAGGAGCCCGACGAGGACTCCGAAGACGTCATCGACTGGCTGAAGTTCACCGAGAGCCGCAGCGAGCGGCGCGAGGAGGCGCGGCGCCGCGGCCGCAACCGCATGGTCGCGCTCATAGTCGTGGTGGCCCTGGTCGTGGTCGGCGGTGTCGGCTACCTCTGGTCCGCCGGAATGATTCCGGGTCTGTCCGGCTCGGACAAGGACAGCACGGCATCGACGGGCCCGCAGAAGCGGGACGTCATCGTGGTCCATCTGCGCAACACCAAGAAGGGCGGCACCTCCACGGCGCTGCTCGTCGACAATGTGACGACCAAGCAGGGCACCACGGTCCTGCTCCCCAACTCGCTCACGGTCGCCGACGAGGACGGCAACGCGACCACCCTCGGCAAGTCCGTCAAGGACGACGGCACCACCGGAACGCGCGAGTCCATCGGCACGCTGCTCGGCACCGACATCAGCGGCACATGGCGGCTCGACACCCCGTACCTGGAGACCCTGGTCGATCTGGTCGGCAACATCGAGGTCGACACCGACACCGATGTGCCGGACCAGAAGAAGGGTGCCTCCCCCCTGGTGAAGAAGGGCGAGGCGCAGACCCTGAGCGGCCAGATGGCCGTCGCGTACGCCACCTACCAGGGGCCGGGCGAGGCCGAGACGAAGCAGCTCACACGGTTCGGGGAGGTCATGCGCGCCGTGCTGCGGAAGATCTCGGACGACCCGAAGGCCGCCACGGTCACCGTGCAGACGCTGGCGCAGATCCTCGACCCGTCGCTTCCCGAGAAGGACCTGGGAGCCTCTCTGGCGAAGCTCGCCCAGCACGCCAAGGTCGGCGACTACAAGACGGCGGTGCTGCCGGTGCAGGCCGACGGATCACTGACCGACGAGGCCACCGAGAACGTCGTCAAGGACATCCTGGGCGGCTCGGTCAAGGCTCCGGGCGCCGACGCGGACGCACCGGTGCGGGTCGGCGTCAAGAATGCCACCGGGGACAAGGAAGGCACGGGATCCGCGCAGGTCAAGCTGGTCAACGGCGGCTACGCCTTCGTCGGCGGCGGAACGGCCGAGACCGTGGCGCTGTCCGAGGTCGTCTACAGAACCGCGGCGGACAAGGAGAAGGCGACGCAGGTCGCCAAGACCCTGGGGCTGCCGACCGGCGCGGCGAAGCAGGGTAAGCCCGCCGCGAACGCGGATGTGTCCGTCCTGCTCGGCCAGGACTACAAGATCAAATGACCGGCGTCCGGCCGTCCGGATGACGTCGATTCGATCTTCGAACAATCGCTGCGTGGGCTGTCGGCGGTCCGTGAGACCCTAGAGGTCTCTCTGACCGCCGACGAAAGCCTGCTTGTGACCGCCACGGACCGCTCCATCGAGCTCATCAACGCCGCCGCCCAGGCGGCCGCCGACCGGCTCGCGCACGACATCATCGCGTACGACGTCAGCGACGTGCTGTCGATCACGGACGCCTTCCTGCTGGCCTCGGCCCCCAACGACCGCCAGGTCAAGTCGATCGTCGACGAGATCGAGGAGCGGCTCCAGAAGGAGCTCGGCGCCAAACCGGTACGCCGCGAGGGCGACCGCGACGCGCGCTGGATCCTCCTCGACTACGTCGACATCGTCATCCACGTCCAGCACAGCGAGGAGCGGGTCTTCTACGCGCTGGAGCGCCTCTGGAAGGACTGCCCCGAGATCGCGCTTCCCGAGGACGCCGTCAAGACCCGCGGGAAGGCCGAGGAGCACTCCCGGCTCACCGGCGGCACGGAAGGTGAGCAGAGCTGAACGGCGGCGCAAGCGGCAGAGGCCGCAGGATCGTCCTCTGGCGCCACGGCCAGACGGCCTGGAATCTGGAGCGCAGGTTCCAGGGCTCCACGGACATCGCACTCACCGACGCCGGAGTCGGGCAGGCCCAGCGGGCCGCCCGGCTGCTGGCCTCGCTGAAGCCGGACGCGATCGTCGCCTCCGATCTGCAGCGGGCGGCGGCCACCGCCGCCGAGCTCGCCGCGATCACCAGCATCGAAGTCGCACACGAAGCGGGGCTGCGCGAGACCTACGCGGGTGCCTGGCAGGGCCTCACCCACGAGGAGATCGTCGGGCAGTACGGCGAGCAGTACGCCGCCTGGAAGCGGGGCGAGCCCGTGCGCCGCGGCGGCGGTGAGCTGGAGACCGAGGTCGCCGACCGGGCCGCCCCGGTCGTGCTCGGACATGCCGACAAGCTGCCCGAGAACGGCACGCTCGTCGTGGTCAGCCACGGCGGCACCATCCGCACCACCATCGGCCGGCTGCTGGGCCTGGAGGCGCACCACTGGGAAGGTCTCGGCGGGCTCTCCAACTGCTGCTGGTCGGTGCTGGGCGAGGGCGCGCGAGGCTGGCGTCTGCTGGAGCACAACGCCGGCACGCTGCCCGAACCGGTGCTCGGCGACGACACCTGAGGCCGTCCCGACCTCGGTACCGGCCGGATTTCACTTTCCGGCAGGTCACAGGCTAAAGTTCTTCTTGTTCGCAGCGCGGAAACGCAGAGAAACACAGCGGACAGCGGGGCTATAGCTCAGTTGGTAGAGCGCCTGCATGGCATGCAGGAGGTCAGGAGTTCAATTCTCCTTAGCTCCACAATCAGGATTCCCGTCCCCGGCAGGGGGCGGGATCTTTGCGTTCCGCCTCCTGCGGCCTTCAGCTCTCCCGGCGCCGTCGCAACGCGGCGACCCGTTCCCCGCTCTCCTCGTCGGCCGGGGTGTACGCCACGATCCGGCACTCCGGCAGTCCATTGACGGACAGCGACACCGAGGTCATCCGTATATCCCCGTCCACAGTCCGGTGCCGGAAGGTCTTCACCCGTGGCCCGGGCAGGGCCACGTCCCCGCTGCGCCACAACTCGGCGAAGTAAGGGCTGGCGGCCGAGAGCCCTTCGACGAACGACTCCCAGGCGGGCTCGCCCGTGTGGCGCCCGTACGCGCCCCGCAGCGTGGCCACCATGATCGGCAGCTCCTGCGCCCGGTGGACGACGGGACAGGCGGCCTCGGACACCGTGAACAGCGCCCACAGCACGTTGTGCATCCCCGTTCCCGCGATCTCGGGGACGGCGAACAGGTCGCGGTAGGCGGGATTGGTGGCCAGGATGTCGTATCTCGTGTTGTAGACCACTGCGGGATGCGGATCGAGCGCGTCGATGATGCCCTGGATCTCCGGCCCCACCTCGATGGCGTCGGACTGCCTGCCGGGTGCGCAGGCCACCTCCGCCAGGTGGTAGAGGTGTTCGCGCTCCGATGCGTCCAGCCGGAGCGTGCGCGCCACGGCGTCCAGCACCTGCGGTGACGCGTTGATGGGACGGCCCTGCTCCAGCCAGGTGTACCAGGTGATGCCGACGCCGGAGAGCTGCGCGACCTCCTCGCGGCGCAGGCCCGGGGTGCGGCGGCGCAGACCCGGCGCCATGCCCACATCGGCGGGTGTCACCCGGGCCCGGCGATTGCGCAGGAACGCCGCGAGCTCCGGACGCCGCCGGTGCCGGTCCGACGCCCGAGGTGTCGTCCGATCTTCCGCCCGGTCCGCCGCCTGTTGTGTCGTCCGATCCCCCGCCCGATCCCTCGCCTGATGTGTCGTCACCGTTGCCACACCCCCATGTTCGGTGACCCGCAGGGGAGTTGCCAGGTGCTGTCGGTACCAGCATCAGCGGGCTCTCGTTACCCGTATTCGGCCGGGGCCAGGATCGATGTCATGACGACGGCATCCGAGGCAACTCCACATTCCGTAACCAGTAAAGACTCCACCACTGACAACCGCTCCGGGAGAGTGCTCGCCCTGGTGCTCGCGGCCCAGTTCATGGCGCTGCTCGACATCTTCATCGTCAACGTCGCCGCCCCGACGATCCGGAGCGAACTCGGGGCATCCGGCGCCGGGTTGCAGCTCATCGTGGCCGGCTACACCATCACGTACGCGGTGCTGCTCATCACCGGCGCCAGGCTCGGCGACCTGCTGGGGCACGGCCGGGCCCATCTGGCCGGGCTCGGTGTCTTCACCGCGGCCTCGCTCGCCTGCGGCCTCGCCGCGGGAACCGGGCAGCTGATCGCCTTCCGGCTGGTGCAGGGCGCGGCCGCCGCGGTGATGATTCCGCAGGTGCTCAGCCTCATTCAAAGGCACTTCACCGGCGAGGCGCGGATCCGGGCGCTCGGCGCCTACAGCGCGGTGCTCGCCACCGGGGCGGCCGCCGGGCAGGTGGTCGGCGGGGTGCTGGTCAGCGCCGATCTGTTCGGTGCGGGCTGGCGGCCGGTCTTCCTGGTCAACGTGCCGATCGGGCTCGTTCTGCTGGTGCTCGGCATCCGTGTGCTGCCGCGCGAGCCGCGCACCGCGCCCGGCAGGGTCCAGGCGCGCGCCCGCGGCCTCGATCTGCCGGGGCTGGTACTGCTCGCGGCCGCCGTTACGCTGCTCACCGTGCCCCTGGTGCTCGGGCAGGAGCTGGACTGGCCGGTCTGGTCCAGGGTCTGCCTGGCCGCCGCCGTGGGGCTCTTCGCCGGCTTCGTCGGATACGAGTCGCGGCTGGCCGCGCGCGGCGGTGCGCCCCTGATCGCGCCCAGGGTGCTGCGGATTCCCGGCATCGCCCGAGCGGCGCTGCGCATCCTCCTGGTGATGGCGATCAACGCGGGCTTCCTCTTCGCCATGACGCTGCACGTCCAGGGGGGTCTGGGCTACTCGCCGTTGCGCGCGGGGCTGATGTTCGCACCGACCGCGCTGGTATTCGGTGTGACCGGACTGACCTGGCGGCGCTGGCCCGCCGGTCTCCAAGGGGCCCTGGTACCCGGCGGGTTCGTGCTCGTGGCCGCCGCCTCCGCGGCCGTCGGGCTGCTGATGCGTGGTGGCGGCGACGGCGGGCCCGCACTGTATGCGGCCTTTGCGCTGATGGGCATTGGTCTGGCGCTGGGCTTCAGTCCCACACTCACGAGGGCGCTGGCGGACGTGAGTCCCAAGGACGCGGCCGATGCGAGCGGCGTGCTGGTGACGGTCACCCAGTTGGGACAGCTGACCGGGGTCGCGGCATTCGGCACGCTCTATCTCAACCGCCTTGATACGCAAGGGGCGCAGGGGTCGGGGCAGGCGTTGTGGGTGTGCGCCCTCGCGCTCTCGGTGGCCGCTGTGGCGGGTGCGGCGGTGGGGCTCGTACGGCGTCGGTGAGGTGCCGGAACTCCGGTGGGCTGCCCCTCTTGCGGGCTCATGGCAGAATCGGAGCGCCGGAGGGGGCGACGGACCGAACGGGAGGGAGCGCGATGCCTGCGAGCCGCCACGAGGTCCCGGACCTGCCCCTTGTTCTTGGTTTCCCACCAGCCCCCGAGAATGGCGGGACCCTTTTCGTGTGCACCGCCCGCGGCCAAAGCCGGAGCTGACCCATGGGTGCACACAGGCGGAAATGCGACTGGTGCGGCAGCGGTACGCCCATCGTCAGGGACATGGACCCGATCAATCCGGAGTACCAGTACTGGTGCGAGGAGTGCGCGCGGGCGCTGGTCATAAAGGGCGACCCGATCGAGACCTATCGGGAGCTGGAGGGGGAACCGATCTACGGTCGGCTGCTGGAGGAGCACTGCACGCTCAAGCGCTTCTACTCCTTCGCCACGGCCTGACTCTCCTTCCGGCGCCGTCGACCTCGGCCCAGGCATCGCAAATCAGTCAAATCGGAGCGGCCGGGAATCGATTTGGCGGACTGGCGGGGTCACCGGTAATGTTCTCGATGTCGCCAGGGAGACCGGGCGGAAAACAGCGCGGGGCTATAGCTCAGTTGGTAGAGCGCCTGCATGGCATGCAGGAGGTCAGGAGTTCAATTCTCCTTAGCTCCACAGTGAAGTACAGGAAGCGGGTCGCCCATACAGGGTGGCCCGCTTCTCGCATATGTGCGTGCGCCGATGCCGGAAGCGATGCCGGAGGCCGGAGTTCCGCCGCATGGCTGCTCCCGCCGCCCTGTCCATGGTTCGGTCACGCCCGGCCCGGCTCCGGGCCCGTGCGGTACCCTGACGCCATGCGTGCCGTACGCCTTCTGCTTAGCGAGCCGCGCTGATCAGTCCCGACCGGTGAGAATGCCTGGTCGGAATCGGCGCGGCGTCCCCTCCTGTGCGAGGGGTTTTTTCGTTTCCGTAGACGCGTGTCCGTAGACATGGGCGCCGGCAGATGACGATCGATGGAGCTTTGAGGATCATGAGCGAGACGACTTCCGCAGCCGAGACGGCTGCGCCGCACCGCTACACGGCGGCGATGGCCGCCGACATCGAGGCACGCTGGCAGGACTTCTGGGACGCCGAGGGCACGTACGAGGCGCCGAATCCGACCGGTGACCTGGCAACCGATCCGGAGCTGGCCGCCAGGCCGAAGAAGTTCATCATGGACATGTTCCCGTACCCCTCGGGTGCGGGCCTGCACGTCGGCCACCCGCTGGGCTACATCGCCACCGATGTCTTCGCCCGCCACCAGCGCATGACCGGGCACAACGTGCTGCACACCCTGGGCTTCGACGCATTCGGCCTGCCCGCGGAGCAGTACGCGGTGCAGACCGGCACGCACCCGCGGGTCTCCACCCAGGCCAACATCGAGAACATGACCGCCCAGCTGCGCCGGCTGGGCCTGGGCCATGACAAGCGCCGCTCGTTCGCCACGATCGAGTCGGAGTACTACAAGTGGACCCAGTGGATCTTCCTGCAGATCTTCAACTCCTGGTACGACACCGAGGCCGACCGCGCCCGTCCGATCGCCGAGCTGGTCGAGCAGTTCGAGAGCGGTGCGCGCCCCACCCCGGACGGCCGTGACTGGAGCGCGCTGAGCGCCACCGAGCGCGCGGACGTCCTGAGCGGGTACCGCCTGGCGTACGCCTCCGACGCGCCCGTCAACTGGGCGCCCGGCCTGGGCACCGTCCTGGCCAACGAAGAGGTGACGGCCGACGGCCGCTCCGAGCGCGGCAACTTCCCCGTCTTCAAGGCCAAGCTGCGCCAGTGGAACATGCGCATCACCGCCTACGCCGACCGGCTGCTGAACGACCTGGACGGGCTGGACTGGCCCGAGGCGATCAAGCTGCAGCAGCGCAACTGGATCGGGCGTTCCGAAGGCGCGCGCGTCGACTTCCCGGTCGACGGCGCCGACAGCATCACCGTCTTCACCACCCGCCAGGACACCCTGTTCGGCGCTACCTACATGGTGCTGGCGCCCGAACACGAGCTGGTCGAAGAGATCACTCCGGCCGCCTGGCCCGAGGGCACCCACGCGGTGTGGACCGGCGGATACGCGTCCCCGGCCGAGGCGGTCGCCGCCTACCGCAAGCTGGCCGCCGCCAAGTCCGACGTGGAGCGGCAGGCCGAGGCCAAGGACAAGACCGGTGTCTTCACCGGTGCGTACGCGACCAACCCGGTCAGCGGCGAGAAGGTCCCCGTCTTCATCGCCGACTACGTCCTGATGGGCTATGGCACCGGCGCGATCATGGCCGTACCGGCGCACGATGCGCGCGACTTCGCCTTCGCGCGCGCCTTCGAGCTGCCGATGCGCTGTGTCGTCGAGCCTTCGGACGACCGCGGCACGGACCCCTCGACGTGGGAGGAAGCCTTCGGCTCGTACGACGCGAAGCTGGTCAACTCCGCCAACGACGAGATCTCGCTGGACGGCCTGGGTGTCGTCGACGCCAAGGCACGGATCACCGAGTGGCTGACGGCGCACGGCGTCGGCGAGGGCACCGTCAACTTCCGGCTGCGTGACTGGCTGTTCAGCCGCCAGCGCTACTGGGGCGAGCCCTTCCCGATCGTCTACGACGAGGACGGCATCGCCCACCCGCTGCCCGAGTCGATGCTGCCCCTGGAGCTGCCGGAGGTCGACGACTACTCGCCGCGCACCTTCGACCCCGACGACGCCGACACCCAGCCCGAGACTCCGCTGTCCCGGAACGCCGACTGGGTCAACGTCACCCTGGACCTGGGCGACGGCAACGGTCCGAAGAAGTACCGCCGCGAGACCAACACCATGCCCAACTGGGCGGGCTCCTGCTGGTACGAGCTGCGCTATCTGGACCCGGACAACGACTCGAAGCTGGTCGACCCGGCGATCGAGCAGTACTGGATGGGCCCGAGCGAGGGGCAGCCGACCGGCGGTGTCGATCTGTACGTCGGCGGCGCCGAGCACGCCGTCCTGCACCTGCTGTACGCCCGCTTCTGGTCGAAGGTGCTGCACGACCTGGGGCACATCTCGTCCGTCGAGCCGTTCCACAAGCTGTACAACCAGGGCATGATCCAGGCGTTCGTCTACCGGGACAGCCGCGGCATCGCGGTCCCGGCGGCCGAGGTCGAGGAGCGCGACGGACAGTTCTACTACCAGGGCGAGAAGGTCAGCCGCGTCCTGGGCAAGATGGGCAAGTCCCTGAAGAACGCCGTCACGCCGGACGAGATCTGCACCGAGTACGGGGCGGACACGCTGCGCCTGTACGAGATGGCGATGGGCCCGCTGGACGTGTCGCGGCCGTGGGACACGCGCGCAGTCGTCGGCCAGTACCGGCTGCTGCAGCGGCTGTGGCGCAATGTCGTCGACGAGGAGACCGGTGAGGTCACCGTCGTCGACACGGAGCCGGGCGAGGAGACGCTGCGTGCGCTGCACAAGGCGATCGACGGGGTCGGCCAGGACATGGCCGGGATGCGCTTCAACACGGCGATCGCCAAGGTCACCGAGCTGAACAACCACCTGACCAAGGCGGGCGGGCCGCTGTCCCGCACCGTCGCCGAGTCGCTGGTGCTGCTGGTGGCGCCGCTGGCACCGCACATCGCCGAGGAGCTGTGGCGCCGGCTGGGCCACACCGAGTCGGTCGTGCACCAGGACTTCCCGGTCGCCGACCCGGCGTACGTCGTGGACGAGACCGTGACCTGCGTGGTGCAGATCAAGGGCAAGGTCAAGGCGCGCCTGGAGATCTCCCCGTCGATCTCGGACGAGGAGCTGGAGGCGCTGGCTCTGGCCGACCCGGCCGTGGTGGCGGCGCTGGACGGCGCGGGCATCCGCAAGGTGATCGTGCGGGCGCCGAAGCTGGTCAACATCGTCCCGGCGTGATGACGAGGCATCCCGCGTGAGGCGCTGACCGCGCCCGCACGGCGGTGTGGGGGTGTCCCCCTACGGGCAGGTTGAGGGTTCCGCTGGAACCCTCGGCCTGCCCTTTCCGTTTACGGTGGAGGGGCCGGCACCCGGCAGCCGAAACGACATCCGAGGGGCACTCATGGAATCCGTGATCCTGATTCTGGGGTTGCTCTTCTTCGCGTTCGTGGCCCTGGGCGTGTACGCGGGCGTCAAAGCGGTGGGCGCGGCGAAGCGCGGTGTGGACCGAACAATCAGCCAGGCGCGCCGCACGGTCGAGGAGACCACGCTGCGGGCGAAGAGCTACGGGCAGACAGGTGTGGGCGGCGAGCTGGCGCAGCTGAGGCTGGCGCTGCGCACATCCATGCGGGCCACGCAGGAGGCGTTGCGGGCCGGAGTCGCCGAGGACGCCTCGCTCTCGGAGTCGCTGGGCCTGTTCCAGCGGCTGAGCGTGCACGGCCGCGAGCTGGACGACGAGCTGAAGAAACTGGAACGCGAGCCCGACCGGGCGACCGTCGCCGCGCTGCTGCCGAGCCTGAAGCAGCGTACGGAGCGGATCACGCACTCCGCGGATTCGCTGCGATGGGCCGCGCGTGACCGGGCGCGGCGCTTCTCGGACGACTCGCTGGACGCGCTGAACGCACAGATCGACGTGGAGGCGGGGGCGCTTCGGCACTGGACTGTGGAGACGGACGAACCGGTCCAGGGACAGGGCGGCCGGCCGCAGGGTGACGCGAGCGGGCAGAGCCGGGGACCGGAGCAGGAACAGCGGCCGGGGCAGGGGCAGCGGCCGGGGCAGGGGAGCGGGCCGGCCGACGGCGAGGCGCGGGCGATCACGGCCCCCGACCCGCGACGGCAGACCGGATACTCATGGCAGAAGGCGGCCCGGCCCGAAACGACGAACTGACACGTTCGATGACCGGCGGTGACCGGATGCGGTCCGAAGCGATCAGGAGAGATCATTCGGCCGGGGTCGGACTGCCAGGACACGGACTCGCCAGGTAACCTCCCGCTCATGTCCCGCCATGTCGCGATCGTCACCGATTCCACGGCCTACCTGCCGCCCGAGACGATGGAGCGGCACGGCATCACCGCGGTGCCGCTGACCGTCGTCCTCGGTGATCAGGCTCTGGAGGACGGCACCGAGATCTCGGCCCGTTCCCTCGCCGTGGCGCTCCAGAAGCGTCGTCCCGTGACCACGTCCCGGCCGAGTCCCGAGGTGTTCGCCGCCGCGTACCGGGCGGCGGCCGAGGCCGGAGCCACCGGCATCGTCTCGCTGCACCTCTCGGCCGAGATCTCGGGTACGTACGATGCCGCGCTGCTCGCGGCGAAGGAGGCGCCGGTTCCGGTTCGGGTGGTGGACACCGGGATGGTCGCCATGGCCCTCGGATTCTGCGCTCTGGCCTCGGCGGAGACGGCGGAGGCGGGCGGAAGCCTGGACGAGGCGGTCGCGGCCGCGGAGAAGCGGGCGGCGGGCACCTCCGCGTACTTCTACGTCGACACGCTGGACTATCTGCGTCGCGGCGGCCGCATCGGTGCCGCACAGGCCCTGCTGGGGTCGGCACTCGCTGTGAAGCCGCTGCTCCAGCTCGACGGCGGCCGTATCGAACTGCTGGAGAAGGTACGGACGGCCTCGAAGGCGATCGCGCGCCTTGAGGAGATCGTCGCGGAACGGGCGGGCAGCGGCCACGTGGACATCGCCGTGCACCACCTCGCGGCCCCCGAACGGGCGGAGCGGCTCGCGGAGCGGCTTCGCGAGCGGGTCCCGGGTCTGGTCGATCTGCATGTGAGCGAGGTGGGCGCGGTGATCGGTGCGCACACCGGGCCTGGTCTGCTCGGGGCAGTGGTCTCGCCGCGCTGACCTGGTCGGTCTGCCGGTCGCTCCTGCCGGTCGCTCCTGCCGGTCGCGCCTGTCGGTCGTGTCTGGCGGCGTCCTGCGTGCGGTGCGTGCCGTGCGTGTCCTGCGTGCTCTGAGTGTTCTGCGTGTCTTGGGTGTCACCCTCCTGAGTGGCCGAGATATCCACAACTAGTTGGTTGTCCACCGGAATTTAACCTGTCCAGCGGATTCGGGCAGATGTGCCTACCGTCATGAGGCATGGCTCCCCGATCACATCGTGCAACCAGCGGCAGCGGCCCCGGACGGTCCCCGGCCTCGGACGGCCGTGTCCGTAGCGGCCCCGGCACCGGACCAGGTGGCGGCGCCGGGGCCGGACCATGCGTGGGGCTCGGCCTCGGGCCCGGTCGGCGACGGGCGGCGCGCGGAGGTGCGACCGCCGTAGCCGTGGCTTCGCGCCGTCGGGCGGACGCGCTCATGACGGGTGCGTACGGTGGACGGGTCGCGCGGCCAGTGCTGGGGATCGCCCCGGCTTCGGTCTCGACTCCGGCTTCCGTCTCGGCTCCGGCATCGGTATCGGTCTCGGCTCCGGCCTCGGCTTCCGTCTCGGCTCCGGTATCGGTCTCGGCTCCGGCCCCGGCTTCCGTCTCGGCTCCGGCATCGGCATCGGCATCGGTCTCGACATCGGTTTCGGAGTCGGACTCGACCTCGGTCATGGTTCCGGAGCCGGTCTCCGGAGAGTCAGGGCGGTGGCGGGCGCGGCTGGGTCCCGCGCTGCGGGAACGGATTCCGATGTGGCTTCAGCTCAGATGCGGCTTGGAGCCAAAGACCCTTGCCGCGTTGGCTGTTGTCCTGGTCGCGGCCGGAGTCTTTGCCGCAGTGCATTTCTGGTCCGCGCGCCCTCACTCCGTGCGCGCGCCCGATCCGGTCGACGAAGCCGCGCACGCCCGGACGTCGTCCCCCGCGTCGGACGGCGTCGGAGTGCCGGAGCCCTCACCGGGACCGCCACCCGCGACGGGGCCGAGCGGGCACATCGTCGTCGACGTGAGCGGCAAGGTGCGAAGGCCCGGTATCCGGCAACTGCCGTCCGGCTCAAGGGTCGCTGATGCGTTACGCGCGGCCGGCGGAGTCCGGGCCGGAGCTGACATCACGGGGCTCAACCGGGCGAGGGTGCTCATGGACGGAGAGCAGATCGTGGTGGGCGCCCCGCCCGGCCCTTCAACTGTCGGCGGTACGGGAGGAGTTGCCGCGGGCGGCGGCGGGATTTCAGCGGCTGGCCCGGTCAGCCTCAACACCGCGACCGTCGAACAACTGGACACGCTGCCCGGTGTTGGCCCCGTTCTCGCCCAGCACATCGTCGACTACCGCACGCAGCACGGTGGTTTCCGGTCCAACGATGAACTGCGTGAGGTCAACGGGATCGGTGACCGCCGGTTCGCCGACCTCCAACCACTGGTGGGGCCATGAGCCACCTGGACGTCCATGCTGTGTCGGGCCGCCGGCTGGGAGTCTCCGAACCGAGGCAGGAGGGCCCGGCCGATCTCCGTCTGGTCCCGCCCGCGCTGGCGACCTGGGCCGGAGCGGCGCTGGCGCTGAGTGCGCCGGGGCAGTGGACCACGGCGGGGGTGATGCTCTGCGTGGGCACGGCCATGGTGCTCCTGGCCATGTCGGGAGCCTCTGCGGCCCGTGCACTGCGCAGGGGGGTGATGGCACACACCGCGACGGACATGACACCCGCCGATGCCGATGCCGATGCCGACGTCAGGGGCAGGGGCAGGGGCAGGGGTGGGGGCGAGGCTGCGGCAGGCGGGCGGCCACGGGCCACGGCGACCGCCACTGCCACCGCTGCGGCGTTGCTCTGTGCGGCGGCCGGGGCAGCGGCGGCCGGCTTGCACAGCGCGGACGTACGGCAGGGGCCGGTCCACGTGCTGGCCCAGCGGTTCGCGAGGGTCGAGGCGGAGGTGACGGTGACGTCCGATGCCCGACGGACCACGCCGCGGGTGCGGGGCGACCACAGCACGCCCGCCGCCCTCCTCGTGGACGCCGAGATCACCCGGCTGACCGGGCCCGACGGCGCGGTCACCAGGCTGAGTACGCCGGTGCTGCTGATCGTCTCGCCCGGCGGATCGACGGGGCAGTGGCAGCAGTTGCTCCCCTCCACGCACCTGCGTGTCGGCGGACGGCTCTCGCCGCCACTGCACGGCGGGGAGCGCAACGCCGCAGCATTGCGCCCCGAGGGCAAGGGGCCGCCTCGCGTCATCGGACCCCCTTCCGCCCTCCAGCGCACGGCAGGCGCGCTGCGCGGCGGACTGAGGCAGGCCACCGCACGGCTCGATCCCGATGCGAAGGCCCTTCTGCCGGGCCTGGTGGTCGGCGACACGTCACGGATCACCCCCGAACTGCACGAGGCGTTCAAGGCCGCCGACCTGACCCACCTGATGGCGGTCTCCGGTGCCAACCTGGCGATCCTGCTGGTCCTCCTCATCGGACCGCCGGGCACGGCGCTCCTGGCCGAACGCCGTGGGCTGGCACCCCGGTTGGGGATCCCGCTGCGGCTCACGGCACTGCTCGGCGGTGGGCTCACGCTTGCCTTCGTCATCGTCTGCCGGCCCGAGCCGAGCGTTCTGCGGGCGGCGGCCTGCGGGTCGATCACCCTGCTCGCCATCGGCACGGGGCGGCGCAGATCACTGATTCCCGCGCTGGCCGCCGCGGTCCTGTTGCTGGTGCTCCACGACCCGTGGATGGCGCGCAGTTACGGTTTCGTCCTCTCCGTGCTGGCCACCGGTGCCCTGCTGACCATCGCCCCGAAATGGAGCGATGCGCTGCAACGGCGCGGAGTCCCGGCCCGGCTCGCAGAGGCGCTGGCCGCGGCAGCCGCTGCGCAGGCGGTGTGCGCGCCAGTGGTCGTGCTGCTCGCCTCCCGGGTCAGCCTGGTGGCGATCCCATGTAATCTGCTGGCGGAGCTGGCGGTGGCACCGGCCACGGTCCTCGGGTTCGCCGCGCTCGCCCTGGCGCCGGTGGCCATGCCAGTGGCGGAGCTGCTCGCCCGGGTCGCGGGGTGGCCGACCGGCTGGATCGCCACGGTGGCCCGTACCGGGGCGGCCCTGCCCGGGGCGGAGATCGGCTGGCCCGACGGCGCGAAGGGGGCGGTGCTGCTCACCGTGCTGACCGCTCTGGTGGTGCTCTTCGCCCGTCGAATCGTGCGGCACCCCTGGGTCTGTTCGGCTGCCGCCCTGCTGTTGGTCCTCGCGGTACTGCGCCCGGTGCCGCTCACCCGGGTACTGACCGGATGGCCGCCGCCCGGCTGGGCGTTCGCGATGTGCGACGTGGGGCAGGGGGACGCCCTGGTGCTGGCGGCGGGGGACGGTGCGGGGGTGGTCGTCGACGCGGGACCCGATCCGTCACTCGTCGATCGGTGCCTTCGCGACCTGGGCATCACCGAGGTGCCGTTCCTGGTCCTCACGCATTTTCACGCCGACCATGTGCGGGGCCTGCCCGGGGTGCTGCGGGGCCGGGCGGTGGGCGCGATCGAGACGACGAGCCTGGACGAACCGCCGGACCAGGTCGCGTTCGTACGGAGAACGGCGGCCGAATCGCACGTGCCCCTGGTCCGGGCCGCGCCGGGGGAACGACGCCGGATTGGGGCGCTCGACTGGCGGGTTCTCTGGCCGGCGAGCGTCACGGGGGCCGGCGGCATGACGACAGGGCCGGGCGCCGGTCCCGTACCGCTGGAGCCGAACAACGCCAGTGTCACCCTCTACGTCCGGACCGGCGGGCTGACCCTGCTGCTTCTGGGAGATCTCGAACCGCAGTCCCAGCAGGGGGTGTTGCGCATATACCCCGCACTGCCGAGGGTGGACGTGCTCAAGGTCGCGCATCACGGCTCCGCGCATCAGGACCCCGCGCTGCTGCGCAGTGCGCACCCCCGGTTCGCCCTGGTGAGCGTGGGCAGGGACAACCCGTACGGTCACCCGGCCGCGCGAACCGTCGACGCGCTCCGAGCGGGCGGCGCCGTGGTGCTGCGTACGGACACCGACGGCGCGATCGCCCTGACGGGTGCCGGTCCGGGGCTGCGGGCGGTGGGCCGGTCATGACACGATCAATTCGGACCTTCGGTAACACCTCCACCCAAGCCCCTGCGAGCTGCTCTGTTTGCCTCGAACACCACAATGGTGATCGAATGCATGCTCGTCGGTGGGCCGCTGCTCCGACAGAGACGTCCAGCCGCCGGGCCCCAAGGTGAATCGACCCGGGGGAAGGTGGAACATGTTCGGTCGTTGGCTGAATGGCAGGCGGGCGGCGGGGGCCGCGCAGGGCAATGCCCTTGCCGGACTTGAGGTGCCGCGTACCGCCGGACTGCTCAGTTGCCGGGTGCTCGACCCCGTCAACGAGATCGTGCCGCAGGCCGAGTTCGCGGTCACGGACGGCGCGGGCCGCAAGGTCTTCGGCGGTGAGACCGACCCGTTCGGCAATGTGCTCGCCACCGTCCCGGCCGGTGAGTACCGGCTGGCCGTCACGGCCGAGGGCTTCACCCCGTTCCACGCGTCGGCCACTGTGACCGAGGGCGGTCACGCGAGCCTGGGCGATGTGACCCTGCAGTTGTCCGCGCCTCCGCAGCTGCCCGCACCGGGGGAGTGGGAGGTCGAGCCGATGCATTCACAGATCGGCTTCACCGCCCGGCACATCGGGCTGGCGCGCATCCACGGCCGGTTCAACACCTTCGCGGGGGCCGTGCGGATCGCCGACCGCATGGAGGACTCGGCCATGCACGTGATCATCGACGCCGCGTCGATCGATACGAACGTCCAGATGCGGGACGACCATCTGCGCTCCAGTGACTTCCTCGACGTCGGACGCTACCCGACGATGGAGTTCTACAGCGAACGCTTCGTCCACCGGGGTGGCACCCGCTGGGGCGTCACCGGTGCGCTCACGCTGCACGGCGTCAGCCGCACGGTGACCCTGGACACCCAGTACCTCGGGCTGGGCAACGGTCTGGAGGGCGAGACCCGTGCCGCCTGCCGGGCCACCACGGAGCTGCACCGCGAGGATTTCACCCTCACCTGGCAGACCATGCTGGCCCGCGGCATCGCGGCCGTCGGCTCCAGCATCTCCATCGACATGGACATCCAGATCGTCCCCAAGGGCTGAGGTTGTCGCGTGATCCCTGGTGGATCAGCGTCCTGCGTCTGACGCCGCACGCCCGCCAGGGTTTCGGGACAGTCCTCTCAGCGGCAGACGGCAGGATGACGACCGGGCCTAAGGCGCTTCGAGCCATCCCTCGTACTCCGCGGCGAAGGCATCCAGTGCCGAGGAGTCCAGCCGCCCGGACGGGTCCGCCACGACCACCAGCCACTGGGCGTCCTCGGCATCGTCCTCACCGGCCAGTGCATCGCGTACGAGCTGGGGCTCCTCGGTGATCCCGAAGCGGTCGCCGAGTTCCCCGGCCACCTCCTCCGCGGCATCCCGGTCGGGCAGCACCAGCACATGTCTCACATCGCTCACCTGCCCATTCTCCCGTACCGGGTGCGCCGCGTGGTCGGATGGAGCCGGTCTCTAACGGCCGTTCATGTGCATGACGCTCTCGGGGTACCGGCTACCGGCGACCACCGACGGCGGCAGCGCCGCGTCCAGGCGCCGCAGCTCGTCCGGGCCGAGCGTGAGTTCCGCCGCCGCAAGGTTCTCCTCCAGCGTCGACCTGCGCTTCGTGCCGGGGATCGGCACGATGTCGTCGCCCTGGTGCAGCAGCCAGGCGAGCGACACCTGCGCCGGGGTCGCCCCGCACCCGCGCGCGACGTCCCGGACCACGTCGGCAGCCGCGGAATTGATTCTGAAATTATCGCTCTGGAGTCGTGGATCGTGCCTGCGATAGTCGTTCTCCAGGCACTCCTCCGCGCGGAGCGCTGTGCCGGTCAGGAATCCGCGACCCAGTGGAGAATAAGGAACGAGACCGATACCCAGGTCTCGGATCACCGGTAGAATCTCCTGCTCCAGGTGCCGTTCCCGCAGGGAGTACTCGGTCTGGAGAACCGATACGGGACAGACCTCGTGAGCTCGGTGGACGGTGTTCGCTCCCGCTTCCGAGAGGCCGAAGTGAAGCACCTTTCCGGCCGCGATGAGTTCGCCGACTGCTCCGGCCACGTCCTCGATCGGCACCTCCAGGTCCACCCGGTGCTGATACAGCACATCGATCCGGTCCGTACCCAGCCTGCTCAGACTCCGGTCGACCGCCTCGCGTACGTGCTCGGGCCGACTGTTGAGCGCACCCCGCACGGTGCCCTCGTACTCCCAGCCGAACTTCGTCGCGACGACCGCGTCGTCCCGACGTCCGCGCAGCGCCCTGCCTAAGAGCTCCTCGTTGACGAACGGGCCGTAGGACTCCGCCGTGTCGAAGAAATCGCAGCCGAGGTCGAGTGCGCGATGGATGGTCCTGATGGATTCCGTGTCGTCCGGAATTCCATATGTCTGACTCATTCCCATGCATCCCAGCCCGAGGGCGGAAACTTCCAGCTCGGTATCGCCGAGCCGACGGCGTGGAATCGTTGACGAATTCAATTCAGATTCTCCCCTGAAATGCGATGGATCCGTTATGTCGGCAGGAACTCTAGCAACGTGCGGAATTTTCCCGGCAGGGGCAGGGGCAGGGGCAGGGGCAGGGGACAGGCGGCAGGGGAGAGCAGTAGGGGCGAGCGGCGGGAGGGGCGGACGGGTGGCAGGCCGGGTGGGCAGGGGAGGCGGGGGAGGGAGGCCGGGGGCTGTCAGTGGTGCGTGGGATGCTGGACGACGATGGCCACCAGAAGGAATTCCACCGACGACCCGCTCGCCCCCCTCACGCTCGCCGTGGGTCAGGAGGACCTGCTCCTCGACCGCGCCGTGCAACAGGTGGTGGCGGCGGCCCGCGCCTCCGACCCCGATACGGATGTCCGCGACCTCACCTCCGACCAGCTCCAACCCGGCACCCTCGCCGAGCTGACGAGTCCGTCGCTCTTCGCCGAGCGCAAGGTGGTGATCGTGCGCAATGCGCAGGACCTCTCCGCCGACACGGTCAAGGACGTCAAGGCGTATCTCGGCGATCCGGTCGAGGAGATCACCCTTGTCCTCCTGCACGCGGGCGGTGCCAAGGGCAAGGGCCTGCTGGACGCGGCGCGCAAGGCGGGTGCGCGGGAGGTCGCGTGCCCGAAGACGACCAAGCCGGCCGAGCGGCTCTCGTTCGTACGGTCCGAGTTCCGGGCGCTGGGGCGTTCGGCGACGCCCGAGGCGTGCCAGGCGCTGGTCGACTCCATCGGCAGCGATCTGCGGGAGCTGGCGAGCGCGGTCTCTCAGCTCGTCGCGGATGTCGAGGGCACCATCGACGAGGCGGTCGTCGCCCGTTACTACACGGGCCGCGCCGAAGCGTCGAGCTTCACGGTCGCCGACCGCGCGGTGGAGGGCCGGGCGGCGGAGGCGCTGGAGGCGCTGCGCTGGTCGCTGTCGACCGGAGTGGCGCCGGTGCTGATCACCAGTGCGCTGGCGCAGGGCGTACGGGCGATCGGCAAGCTGTCCTCGGCCCGCGGCGGGCGGCCCGCCGACCTCGCCCGCGAGCTGGGCATGCCGCCGTGGAAGATCGACCGGGTGCGGCAGCAGATGCGTGGCTGGACACCCGACGGGGTGGCCCTCGCGCTGCGGGCGGTCGCGGACGCGGACGCGGGGGTCAAGGGTGGCGGAGACGATCCGGAGTACGCCCTTGAGAAGGCCGTGGTCGCGGTGGCGCGGGCCGCACGGGCGGGGCGGTAGCCCTCGGCCGTTCGAGCCGCTCCCCTCGGCCGCTCCCCACGGCCGTTCCGGCCCTCGCGTCGCTCCCGCTCTCGCGTGCGTACGCCGAAGGCCCCGGTCCTCGCTCTGGGGAGAGCTGAGGGCGGGGCCTTCGGTTCACGCTTGGTGCGCCGCACCCGCGTGGCGAACGCAGGTTCGGTGTGCGGCGCGGGGTGCCGGTCAGGAACGGGAGAGAGGGCCCGTTGGGTCCGTCCCGGCGATCACATCAGAATGCTCAGCCCTGGAGGGAGGCAACCTTGGACGCCAGCGCCGACTTCTTGTTGGCGGCGGCGTTCTTGTGGATGACACCCTTCGAGACGGCCTTGTCGAGCGCGCGGGAGGCGTCGCGAGCGGCCGAGGTGGCCTTCTCGACGTCACCGGCGGCGGCAGCCTCACGGGCCTTGCGGATAGCGGTCTTGAGCGAGGACTTGACGGCCTTGTTGCGCAGGCGCGCCTTCTCGTTCGTCTTGTTCCGCTTGATCTGGGACTTGATGTTCGCCACGAAAGAGCCTTTTCAGGTTCGTTGGATCTTCGATGTGCGCCCCACGGCCTGAGAGAGTCGCGAGGCACAGCTGTCAACGGTACCAGCCCCACTCCGACCGGCCCAAACCGGCCTCCGCCCCGCAACCATGGGACGATGGAGGCTACGTATCGATCCGACCGACCCGACATCGACCCGAGACACGGCGTTCGGCGTCTCAAGAATCAGGACCCTGCGTGCCCGCGACTCCTACCAACGTGCCCGAGCCGAGCCGTACCGACCCGGCGCTGATCCGCAACTTCTGCATCATCGCGCACATCGACCACGGCAAGTCGACCCTTGCCGACCGGATGCTCCAGCTGACCGGTGTGGTCGACCAGCGGCAGATGCGTGCTCAGTACCTCGACCGGATGGACATCGAGCGCGAGCGCGGCATCACCATCAAGTCCCAGGCGGTGCGGCTGCCCTGGGCGCCCACCACGGGCGAAGGCCAGGGCCGCACCCATGTCCTCAACATGATCGACACCCCGGGCCACGTGGACTTCACCTACGAGGTCTCCCGTTCGCTCGCCGCCTGCGAGGGCACGGTCCTGCTGGTCGACGCCGCGCAGGGCATCGAGGCCCAGACCCTGGCCAACCTCTACCTGGCGATGGAGAACGACCTCACCATCGTCCCGGTGCTCAACAAGATCGACCTGCCGGCCGCGCAGCCCGAGAAGTTCTCCGAGGAGCTGGCCAACCTCATCGGCTGCCAGCCGGAGGACGTGCTCAAGGTCTCCGCGAAGACCGGCATCGGCGTGGACGCGCTGCTCGACCGGGTGGTCAGGGACGTCCCGGCCCCGATCGGCCAGGCGGACGCCCCGGCCCGCGCGATGATCTTCGACTCGGTCTACGACTCGTACCGCGGCGTCGTCACGTACGTCCGAGTGGTCGACGGCCAGCTCAACAAGCGCGAGCGCATCAAGATGATGTCCACCGGCGCCACTCACGAGCTCCTGGAGATCGGGGTCTCCTCCCCGGAGATGACCCCGGCCGACGGCCTCGGCGTGGGCGAGGTCGGCTACATCATCACCGGTGTGAAGGACGTCCGGCAGTCCAAGGTCGGTGACACCATCACCTCCCTGAGCAAGGGCGCGACCGAGGCGCTGGGCGGCTACAAGGACCCCAAGCCGATGGTGTTCTCGGGTCTGTACCCGCTGGATGGATCGGACTACCCGGACCTGCGCGAGGCGCTGGACAAGCTCCAGCTCAACGACGCCGCCCTGGTGTACGAGCCGGAGACCTCCGCGGCCCTCGGCTTCGGCTTCCGCGTCGGCTTCCTCGGACTGCTCCACCTCGACGTGATCCGGGAGCGGCTGGAGCGCGAGTTCGGCCTCGAACTCATCGCCACCGCCCCCAACGTGGTCTACCGCGTCGACATGGAGGACGGCACCGAGCACACCGTCACCAACCCGAGCGAGTTCCCCGAGGGCAAGATCGACAAGGTGCACGAGCCCGTCGTGCGCGCCACGGTCCTGGCCCCCAGCGAGTTCATCGGCGCGATCATGGAGCTCTGCCAGCAGCGGCGCGGCACCCTGCTCGGCATGGACTACCTCTCCGAGGACCGCGTCGAGATCCGCTACACCCTGCCGCTCGCCGAGATCGTCTTCGACTTCTTCGACCAGCTGAAGTCCAAGACCCGGGGCTACGCCTCGCTCGACTACGAGCCCACCGGCGAGCAGACCGCCCAGCTCGTCAAGGTCGACATCCTGCTGCACGGCGACAAGGTCGACGCGTTCTCCGCGGTCACCCACAAGGACAAGGCGTACGCGTACGGCGTCCGGCTCGTCGCCAAGCTGCGCGAGCTGATCCCGCGGCAGAACTTCGAGGTGCCGATCCAGGCCGCCATCGGCTCCCGGGTCATCGCCCGTGAGACCGTCCGCGCCATCCGCAAGGACGTCCTCGCCAAGTGCTACGGCGGTGACATCTCCCGTAAGCGGAAGCTGCTGGAGAAGCAGAAGGAGGGCAAGAAGCGGATGAAGATGGTCGGCAACGTGGAGGTGCCGCAGGAGGCCTTCATCGCCGTGCTGTCCACGGACGAGTCGGGTGGCGAGGGCAAGGGCAAGAAGTAGCCCGCCCGAGCCTGCCCCGGCCGGGGCCGCGAGCCTGGGTCCCGGCCGAGGCCGTGACCGGGGTCCCGGCCGTGACCCTGACCCCGGCCGCCGCGGTGACCCCGGACCCGGCAGCCGCCGTGGAACCGAAGCCGGGTTCAGTCCGCCCCCGCCCGGTGGTAGTCCGAACGGGCCCCTGTGTCGCAGTACCTCGCGACGCAGGGGCCCGTTTGTTATGAAGCGGCGGCCCGTTGCCTCTTACGCGGTGGACGCGGGCGCTCTACCCTGATCACGGCTTCGTAGTTACTCGCCAGTTAAACAAGCCCCGCGCGGAGCAAGCCCGCAGGACAGCGGAACCAGCCCCGCAGGACGAGCGCCGCAGGATCAAGCACGCAGACACCCGCAGGAACAAGCAGCAACCAGCAGCCGGTCGTGAAGCACTGCCGCAGGCCCGGAGGACGTCGTGAGCGACACACTGACCTTGATCGAGAACCGACCGCCCTCCGTGGCGAACCTCTTCATCGACCGCGTGGCGGCCACCCCGGACGGGGAGGCCTACCGCTACCCCGTACCCTCGGCCGCCGGTCAGGGTCCCGATGAGTGGAAGTCGCTGAGCTGGGCGCAGGCCGCCGAGCGGGTCTACGCCGTCGCGGCCGGGCTCATCGGTCTGGGCGTGCGGCCGGAGGAGCGGATCGCGCTCGCCGCCGGCACGCGGGTGGAATGGATCCTCGTCGACCTCGGTGTGATGTGCGCGGGTGCCGCCACCACCACGATCTACCCGTCGACCAATGTTGAGGAGTCGGCGTTCATCCTCTCCGACTCCGAGAGCCGGGTGCTCATCGCCGAGGACGCCGCCCAGCTGGCCAAGGCCCGCGAACGCCGCGCGGAGCTGCCGGACCTCGCCCATGTCGTCGTCATCGACCCCGAGGGCGCCGGCCCCGCCGAGGGCGACCCCGAGGGCTGGGTGCTCACCCTCGCCGAGCTGGAGGCCCGCGGCACCGAGTACCTGGCACAGCACCCCGAGGCGATCAAGGAGCGGGTCGCCGCCATCACGGCCGACCAGCTGGCCACCCTGATCTACACCTCGGGCACCACCGGCCGTCCCAAGGGCGTTCGCCTGCCGCACGACAACTGGTCGTACATGGCCAAGGCCACCGTGGCGACCGGCCTCATCAACTCCGACGACGTCCAGTACCTCTGGCTGCCGCTCGCGCACGTCTTCGGCAAGGTCCTCACCTCCGGCCAGATCGAGGTCGGCCACGTCACCGCCGTCGACGGCCGGGTCGACAAGATCATCGAGAACCTGCCGGTGGTCCAGCCGACGTACATGGCCGCCGTGCCCCGCATCTTCGAGAAGGTCTACAACGGTGTCGCCGCCAAGGCGCGGGCCGGCGGCGGGGCCAAGTACAAGATCTTCCAGTGGGCGGCCGGGGTCGCCCGCGAGTACGCGACGGTCTCGCAGGACAACTTCCGGCGCACCGGTAGGGCCTCGGTCCCGTTCGCGCTCGGTGCCAAGCACAAGGTCGCCGACACCCTCGTCTTCGCCAAGATCCGCGAGGCCTTCGGCGGCCGGCTGCGCGCCTGTGTCTCCGGCTCCGCCGCGCTCGCCCCCGACATCGGCCTCTTCTTCGCGGGCGTCGGCATCCACATCCTGGAGGGCTACGGACTCACCGAGTCCAGCGCCGCGTCCTTCGTCAACCCGGGCGAGGCCTACCGCACCGGCACCGTCGGCAAGCCGCTCCCCGGCACCGAGGTACGGATCGCCGACGACGGCGAGATCCTGCTGCGCGGCCCCGGGATCATGGAGGGCTACCACGGACAGCCGGAGAAGACCGCCGAGGTGCTGGAGTCGGACGGCTGGTTCCACACCGGCGACATCGGCGAGCTGTCCGTGGACGGCTATCTCCGGATCACCGACCGCAAGAAGGACCTGATCAAGACCTCCGGCGGCAAGTACATCGCCCCGGCGGAGGTCGAGGGACAGTTCAAGGCGGTCTGCCCGTTCGTCTCCAACATCCTGGTGCACGGCGCGGACCGTAACTTCTGCACCGCCCTGATCGCACTCGACGAGCCGACCATCCTCGGCTGGGCCGCCGAGAACGGCCTGGGCGGGAAGCCGTACGCCGAAGTGGTGGCCTCCCCGCAGGCCGTCGAGCTCATCGAGGGCTACGTGAAGCGGCTCAACGAGGGCCTGCAACGCTGGCAGACCATCAAGAAGTTCCGGCTGCTGCCCCGCGACCTGGACATCGAGCACGGCGAACTGACGCCCAGTCTCAAGCTGAAGCGGCCGGTCGTCGAGCGCGCGTACAAGGGCCTCATCGACGACATGTACGCGGGCACACGCGAGGCATAGGGCCTGTCCCCACGGTGTTCCTCCCCGCTCATTTTCTCTGCTCACTTCGGCAACTCGTTGCTTATGGGCATGGTCCATCTGTCACTCTGTCGGTGTCGTCAGCGCCGCCCAACGAGAACAGACAGACAGCAACGAGAACAGACAGAGCGAGAACAGGTCAGGAGCTGCACCGTGGGGCCCATTCCCTTGCAGCGGGACGTAGTTCAGCGTCCCGGTGATCCAGCAGGCCGTGCGGATGCGCGGCCGGCCGCCCATACGTCCCTGCCCGGGAACCTCCTCGCACCCTCCGCCGCCCGCCGGTTCGTCCGGGCCGCGCTCGGCGAGTGGGCCGGGCTCGGGCTGCCCGCGGCCGTGGGTTTCAGCGAGCGCGTGGCCGAGGACGCGGAAATCGTCGTCAGCGAGCTGGTCACCAACGCGGTCGTGCACGCCGGGACCAATGTGGAGGTGCTCGCCCGGCTGGAGGAGGCCGCCGAGGACGAGGTCGCGGCCCTGGTGCTGGAGGTCTCGGACCACCACCCGGCCCGCGCCGTGCGCAGCGACCGTCCGGAGTCCGGAAGCGCCGCCGACGCCGCGGAGGGCACCAGCCTCGTCGGCCCCGACGAGCCCGCCGAGTACGGTCGCGGGCTCCAGCTCGTCGGCACCCTCGCCGAACGCTGGGGCATCACCTACCGCACCGGCCTCAAGACCGTCTGGGCCAGGCTCCCCGTGGACGACTGGAACCCCTTCCCGGAACCGGCGGCCGAGCCCGGGTTCCAGCAGGGCCTGCGCGCCGCCGAGCTGCTCGCCCCCTCCGCCCGGCGCGCGCTGCGCGACGACGCGGACTGGGCCGGCCGCGGCGCGCTCTCCTTCCTCGCCGAGGCCTCGGACCTGCTCGCCGGCCAGCTCGACGAGGACATCGTGGCGGCGCTCTCCGGGCAGTTACTGGTGCCCAGACTCGCCGACTGGTGCGCGATCTGGCTGGAACCCGAGAACGGCGGCCCCTCCGCCGTACCCCGGCTCGCCAGCGTCTGGCATCGGGACGAGGCGGAGACCGGGCAACTGCGCACCCTGCTGGAACAGGACCCGATCCGGCTCCCCGAGCGGGTCGGGACCGGGCCCGTCTCCATGCCGTGGCCCGGGGGCGAGGAGGAGGGCGCGAAGGCCGACGAGCCCGCCGCGTCCGCCCTCGCCTACCGGATCACCTCCGGCGGCCGGACCCTCGGCGCCGTACTCCTCGGCCGGGAGGGCCTCGCCCGCGTCCCCGACGAGGTGACCGCGCTCATCGAGGACTTCGTACGCCGGGTCGGTCTGGCCGTGGGAGCCGCCCGCGAGTACACCCGGCAGGCCACCATCAGCCGCATCCTGCAGCGCGCCCTGCTGCCCGGCAAGGTCGCCGACATACCGGGGGTCACCAGCTCACTGGTGTACGAACCCAGCGACGACGGCGTCGTCGGCGGTGACTTCTACGACATCTTCCCCTGCCCCGGCGACCGCTGGTGCTTCGTACTGGGCGATGTGCAGGGCAGCGGCCCCGAAGCCGCCGTCGTCACCGGCCTCGCCCGCCCCTGGCTGCGGCTGCTGGCCCGCGAGGGCTTCGGCGTCGGCGAGGTGCTGGACCGGCTGAACCGGCTGCTCCTCGACGACGCGATGGAGGCCGCCGAGGCGGCCGCGCTCATGGTGGCCGCGGCCGGCGGCCAGCAGACCCCGGACACCGGGCAGTCCCGCTTCCTGTCCCTGCTGTACGGAGAACTCGTACCGCTGCCCGGCGGCGGCGTGCGCTGCACCCTGGCCAGCGCCGGCCACCCGCTGCCGCTGCTGCTGCGGCCCGACGGCGAGGTGCGCCCGGCCGCCGAGCCGCAGATACTGCTCGGGATCTTCGACGACGTCGCCTACGAGAGCCAGAGCTTCGAGCTGGCGCCCGGCGACAGCCTGCTGTGCGTCACGGACGGTGTGACGGAGCGGCGCTGCGGGCCGCTGATGTTCGACGACGGGGACGGGCTGTCCCAGGCGCTGGCCGGCTGCACCGGGCTGTCGGCGGACGGGATCGCGGACCGGATCAAGCGGGCGGTGCACGAATTCGCCGAGCGGCCGCCCGACGACGACCTCGCGCTGCTGGTGCTCCAGGCCGGATGAGGACCCGCGTCGGGGCACGGGCGGCCCCCGCGATCATGGGCCTGGCCGGGGGTTCCCCGGCGGCGAGCGACAATGGGCGGTATGCCTTCCGTACTGCCCGATGGTGAACCCGTACCCGACGACGGGGCGCTGCCCCGCCACGCCCTGGAAGGCGCGGCCGGCCGGCCGCTCGGCTTCTACCTGCACGTGCCGTACTGCGCGACCCGCTGCGGCTACTGCGACTTCAACACCTACACCGCGACCGAGCTGCGCGGTTCCGGCGGGGCGCTGGCCTCCCGGGACAACTACGCCGAGCATCTGATCGGCGAGGTCCGCCAGGCCCGCAAGGTCCTCGGGGACGATCCGCGCCCGGTCCGCACGGTCTTCGTCGGCGGCGGTACGCCGACCCTGCTGGCCGCCGCGGACCTGGTCCGGATGCTGGGGGCGATCCGCGAGGAGTTCGGGCTCGCGGACGGTGCCGAGATCACCACCGAGGCCAATCCGGAGTCCGTCTCTCCGGCGTACCTCGCCGAACTTCGGGAGGGCGGCTTCAACCGGATCTCCTTCGGGATGCAGAGCGCCCGGCAGCACGTCCTGAAGATCCTCGACCGTACGCACACACCGGGGCGGCCCGAGGCGTGTGTCGCCGAGGCCCGGGAGGCGGGCTTCGAGCACGTCAACCTCGACCTGATCTACGGCACGCCGGGGGAGTCCGACGACGACTGGCGGGCCTCGCTGGACGCGGCGATCGGCGCGGGGCCGGACCATGTGTCGGCGTACGCGCTGATCGTCGAGGAGGGCACGCAGCTGGCCCGCCGGATCCGGCGCGGCGAGATCCCGATGACCGACGACGACGCCCACGCGGACCGGTACCTGATCGCGGACGAGGCGATGGCCGCGGCGGGCTTCTCCTGGTACGAGGTGTCGAACTGGGCCCGTACGCCGGAAGGCCGCTGCCTGCACAACGAGCTGTACTGGCGCGGAGCCGACTGGTGGGGTGCCGGGCCCGGGGCGCACAGCCATGTCGGCGGGGTGCGCTGGTGGAACGTGAAGCACCCGGGCGCGTACGCGCAGGCGCTGGCCGAGGGGCGGTCGCCGGGGGCCGGGCGCGAGATCCTCTCCGAGGAGGACCGGCGGGTGGAGCGGATCCTGCTGGAGCTCCGGCTCGTGGACGGCTGCCCGCTCGGCATCCTGGCCCCGGCCGGGCTGGCCGCGTCCCGCCGCGCTCTGGCGGACGGGCTCCTGGAGGCGGCGCCGTACGAGCGGGGGCGGGCGGTGCTCACCCTGCGGGGGCGGTTGCTGGCGGATGCGGTGGTGCGGGATCTGGTGGACTGAGGGTGGGCGGGGGCTTCGCCCCCGAACCCCCGTTCCTCAATCGCCGGAGGGGCTTGAGAGTCCGCCGGAGTGGCTGGCGGCGGGCTGCTCGGGCGCCGTCACGAAGTCGATCAGGTGCTCCACCGAGCCCAGCAGGGCCGGTTCCAGGTCGCGGTACGAGTGGACCTTGGACAGGATGTGCTGCCAGGCCGCGCCGGTGTTCTCCGGCCAGCCCAGGGCCCGGCACACGCCCGTCTTCCAGTCCTGGCCGCGCGGTACCACCGGCCAGGCCGTGATGCCCACGGACGACGGTTTCACCGCCTCCCACACGTCGATGTAGGGGTGGCCGACCACCAGCACGTTCTCGTCCGTGACCCGGTCGGCGATCCGGGACTCCTTGGAGCCGGGGACCAGGTGGTCGACCAGGACGCCCAGCCTGGCGTCCGGGCCGGGGGAGAACTCGCGCACGATGGCGGGGAGGTCGTCGATGCCCTCCAGATATTCGACGACCACGCCCTCGATCCGCAGGTCGTCGCCCCAGACCCGCTCGACCAGCTCCGCGTCGTGCCGGCCCTCCACGTAGATCCGGCCCGCCCGCGCGACCCGGGCGCGCGCCCCGGGCACCGCGACCGAACCCGAGGCCGTCCGTGCGGGCCGCACCGGAGCGGCGGCCGAGGGACGTACGAGGGTGACCACCCGGCCCTCCAGCAGGAAGCCGCGCGGCTCCATCGGGAACACCCGGTGCTTGCCGAAGCGGTCCTCCAGGGTCACCGTCGGCCCCTGGGCCGTCTTCTCGCAGCGGATCACCGCGCCGCAGAATCCGGTGGAGACCTCCTCCACGACCAGATCGGCTTCGGCGGGGACCTCGGGAACGGGGGCGGACCTCTTCCACGGCGGGGTCAGGTCCGGCTGGTAGCTGCGCATCGGACGACGATAGGACGACCAGGGCCTGTCCGGCGGATCAGGGTCGGACAGGGCGCGGCGTCCGGTGCCGCACCAGGCGTCGTGACCCCGGCCAGGATCCGCCGGGCAGGTCCTGCGGGTCACGACACGCCGAAGCGCACGGCCAGTTGTTCGCGCTGATCGTGTACGAACGCCGCGTCCACCACCGCCCCGTGCCCCGGTACGTACACCGCGTCCTCGCCGCCCAGTGCCAGCAGCCGGTCCAGCGCGGCCGGCCAGCGGGCGGGGAACGCGTCCCGGCCCGCCTGCGGTACGCCGGACTCCTCGACCAGGTCGCCGCAGAGCACGATCGCGGGGGAGCCGGGGACGACCGCCACCAGGTCGTGGCCGCTGTGCGCGGGGCCCACGTCGGCCAGCAGCACCTCGCGTCCGCCGCCCAGATCGAGCGTCCACTCGCCGCACACCTCGTGGTGCGGTGCGACCAGCGCGTCGACGGCCTCCGCCGCGTCGTGCTCGCCGACCCCGTGGCGCACGGCCGAGGTGTGCAGATCGTCCGCCCCGTTCTTCAGCAGCCCGGTCATGCCGACCGCCCCGTACACCTGGGCGCCGGAGAACGCGGCGGTGCCCAGCACGTGGTCGAAATGGGGATGGCTGAGTGCGATATGCGTCACCCTCCGGCCGAGCAGAGCCTGCGCCTGGGCCCGCACCTCGGCGCCCTCGAGGAGCGTCGATCCGGTGTCGTAGAGCAGCACTCCGTCCGTCCCGGCCACCAGCGCCACCGTCGCGTCCCACCCGGGAAGGCGCCGCCGGCCCACTCCGTGACCGAGTCGTTCCCAGCCGAACTCTTCCCAAGAGGCATCCATATCGTGACGCTATCGGCAAACCACCTGCGAGGTCTCGCGGTAGCGTGGCCGGTCGCCCTTGCTAGGTCCCCACTCGGCCGCCGTACACTGGCCGGGGGGTTGCTGGCACTCGCGATGACAGAGTGCCAGGCGGATTCCTGGGCAGAGAAACAAGAACGACCCGAGAACCAACGAGGAAACACAGCTGGAGGTGTGCGCGATGCTCGGCGAACGCAGACTCGAAGTGCTTCGCGCCATCGTCCAGGACTATGTCGGCACGGAGGAGCCAGTCGGCTCCAAGGCGCTCACCGAGCGGCACAAGCTGGGGGTCTCCCCGGCGACCGTCCGCAACGACATGGCGGTACTGGAGGACGAGGGCTTCATCGCCCAGCCCCACACCAGTGCGGGACGCATCCCGACGGACAAGGGCTACCGGCTCTTCGTCGACAAGCTCGCGGGGGTCAAGCCCCTCTCGTCGCCGGAACGTCGCGCCATTCACAATTTCCTCGACGGCGCGGTCGATCTCGACGACGTCGTGGGCCGCACCGTACGGCTGCTCGCGCAGCTGACCCGGCAGGTCGCCATCGTGCAGTACCCCTCGCTGACCCGGTCGACGGTGCGGCATGTGGAACTGCTGTCGCTGGCAGCCGCCCGGCTGATGCTCGTGCTCATCACGGACACCGGCCGGGTCGAACAGCGCATGATCGACTGCCCCGCCCCGTTCGGCGAGACCTCTCTCGCCGATCTGCGGGCCCGGCTCAACAGCCGGGTCGTCGGACGCCGCTTCGCGGACGTCCCGCAGCTGGTGCAGGACCTGCCGGAATCCTTCGAGAGCGAGGACCGGGGGACCGTGTCCACCGTGCTCTCCACCCTGCTCGAAACCCTCGTCGAGGAGACGGAGGAGCGGCTGATGATCGGCGGCACCTCCAACCTCACCCGCTTCGGGCACGACTTCCCGGTGATGATCCGGCCGGTGCTGGAGGCACTGGAGGAGCAGGTCGTGCTGCTGAAGCTGCTCGGCGAGGCCAAGGACTCGGGCATGACCGTACGTATCGGGCACGAGAACGCCCACGAGGGGCTCAACTCCACGTCCGTCGTCGCGGTCGGCTACGGTTCGGGCGACGAGGCAGTCGCCAAACTCGGCGTGGTCGGACCGACCCGCATGGACTACCCCGGAACGATGGGAGCGGTACGCGCAGTGGCACGTTACGTCGGACAGATCCTGGCGGAGTCGTAAGTGGCCACGGACTACTACGCCGTACTCGGCGTGCGCCGCGACGCATCCCAGGACGAGATCAAGAAGGCATTCCGGCGGCTCGCCCGCGAGCTGCACCCGGATGTGAACCCCGATCCGAAGACCCAAGAGCGGTTCAAGGAGATCAACGCCGCCTACGAGGTGCTTTCGGACCCGCAGAAGAAGCAGGTCTATGACCTCGGCGGCGACCCGCTGTCCGCTTCCGGCGGCGGTGGCGCGGGCGGATTCGGACAAGGTGGCTTCGGCAACTTCTCCGACATCATGGACGCGTTCTTCGGCACGTCGTCGCAGCGCGGACCCCGTTCGCGCACCCGGCGCGGCCAGGACGCGATGATCCGTCTGGAGATCGATCTCGCCGAGGCGGCGTTCGGCACCACCAAGGACATCCAGGTCGACACGGCCGTCGTCTGTACGACCTGCAGTGGCGAGGGTGCCGCACCCGGCACCTCCGCCCAGACCTGTGACATGTGCCGCGGCCGCGGCGAGGTGTCCCAGGTCACCCGGTCCTTCCTCGGCCAGGTCATGACCTCGCGGCCCTGCCCGCAGTGCCAGGGCTTCGGCACAGTCGTGCCGACCCCCTGCCCGGAGTGCGCCGGTGACGGCCGCATCCGGTCGCGGCGCACGCTCACCGTGAAGATCCCCGCCGGTGTCGACAACGGCACCCGCATCCAGCTCGCGGGCGAGGGCGAGGTCGGCCCCGGCGGCGGCCCGGCCGGCGATCTGTACGTGGAGATCCACGAGCTGTCGCACGCGGTGTTCCAGCGCCGCGGCGACGACCTGCACTGCACGGTCACCATCCCCATGACGGCGGGCGCGCTCGGCACCAAGGTGCCGCTGGAGACGCTCGACGGCCTGGAAGAGGTCGACATCCGGCCGGGCACCCAGTCCGGCCAGTCGGTGCCGCTGCACGGCCGCGGCATCACGCATCTGCGGGGCGGCGGGCGCGGTGACCTGATCGTGCACGTCGAGGTGATGACCCCGACGAAGATGGACCCGGAGCAGGAGCGACTGCTGCGCGACCTGGCGAAGATGCGTGGCGAGGAGCGGCCCACCGGCCAGTTCCAGCCCGGCCAGCAGGGGCTGTTCTCCCGGCTGAAGGACGCCTTCAACGGCCGCTGACCGGTCCTGCACACCGTTTCCGGACGCCGGACGGACCCGCTCGGCGGGCCCGTCCGGCGTTTGAGTACAAAGCGGACCCCGTCCCGCGCGCCCCGCGCCGCGCCGGACGTGACACGATGCGGTCATGTCATCCGCGTTGACCGATCTCTGCCGGTATCCGATCGTGCAGGCCCCGATGGCGGGGGGCGCATCCTGTCCACAGCTCGTCGCGGCCGTCTCCGAAGCGGGCGGGCTCGGTTTCCTCGCCGCCGGGTACAAGACGGCGGACGGCATGTACAACGAGATCAAGCAGCTGCGCGGGCTGACCGGGCAGCCCTTCGGCGTCAACCTCTTCATGCCGCAGCCGGCGCTCGCCGACCCCAGCGCCGTCGAGGTGTACCGGCACCAGCTCGCGGGCGAGGCCGCCTGGTACGAGACCCCGCTCGGCGACCCGGACACCGGCGGCGACGACAACTACGACGCCAAACTCGCCGTCCTCCTGGACGACCCGGTCCCGGCCGTCTCGTTCACCTTCGGCTGCCCGACCCGCGACACCCTGGACGCGTTCGCCGGCGTCGGCACGTACACCGTCGTGACGGTCACCACGCCCGAGGAGGCCCAGACCGCCCAGTGGGCGGGCGCCGACGCGCTCTGTGTCCAGGGCATCGAGGCGGGCGGCCACCAGTCCACCCACCGCGACGACCCGCAGACCGACGGCACCGGGATCGGGCTGCTCTCACTGGTGTCCCAGGTCCGCGAGACCGTGCAGATACCGATCGTCGCCACGGGTGGGCTGATGCGCGGCTCCCAGATCGCCGCGGTCCTCGCCGCGGGCGCGGAGGCGGCGCAGCTCGGTACGGCGTTCCTCGTCTGCCCCGAGTCGGGGGCGAGCCCGCTGCACAAGCAGGCGCTGACCAACCCGCTGTTCGTACGGACCGCCCTGACCCGGGTGTTCTCCGGCCGCCCGGCCCGGGGTCTGGTCAACCGGTTCATGCGCGAGCACGGACCGTACGCCCCCGCCGCCTATCCGCAGGTCCACTATCTGACCGCCGGGCTGCGCAAGGCGGCGGCGAAGGCCGGGGACGCGCAGGGCATGGCGCTGTGGGCGGGCCAGGGACACCGGATGGCACGCGAGCTGCCGGCCGGCCGGCTGGTCAGGCTGCTCGCCGAAGAGCTGGACGCCGCACGGACGGCAGTGAGCACAGGGAGTACGCAGTGACCGCACCGGTCTTCGTCGTCGAACAGGTCCCCGGCGGGCCCCAGTTCGTCCTGGAGGGGTCCGAGGGCCGGCACGCCGTGTCGGTGAAGCGGCTGCGCGCCGGTGAGGACGTCGTGCTCACCGACGGGTGCGGCCACTGGGCGGAAGGCGTCGTCCTGGCCGCCGAGGGCAAGGACCGGCTCGTCCTCACCGATCTGACCGGGATCCGGGAGGAGCCCCCGCCCGCTCCCCGCATCACAGTCGTCCAGGCCCTGCCCAAGGGCGACCGAGGCGAGGTCGCCGTGGAGACGATGACGGAGACCGGCGTCGACGCGATCGTGCCCTGGCAGGCGTCGCGCTGCATCACGCAGTGGAAGGGCGACCGCGGCCTGAAGTCCCTCGCGAAATGGCGCAACACCGCTCGGGAGGCGGGCAAGCAGTCCCGCCGGGTGCGCTTCCCCGAGGTGGCCGACGCGATGACGACCAAGCAGGCGGCCGCCCTTGTCGCCGCGGCGGACTTCGCCGCCGTCCTGCACGAGGACCGGGGGCACGACAGCGAACCGCTGGCCACCGTCCAGCTCCCCGTACGGGGCGAGATCGTGCTCGTCGTGGGTCCCGAGGGCGGGGTGTCGCCGCAGGAGCTGGCGGCGTTCGCCGCGGCGGGCGCCCGGACCTGCCGGCTCGGCGCGAGCGTGCTGCGCACCTCCACGGCGGGCACGGCAGCTGCCGCACTGCTGCTGGGGCGTACTGGTCGTTGGTCGTGAGCCCCCTCGCGCGCTCCGGCGCCATCCGCACCGGGCCCGCACGCCGTCTACCGCCCGGTGGGGCAACGGTGGGAAGCTGCCCGTATGGGGACATCAAGGGCATGGGGTCAGGGAAGAGAACGGCGCTTTCTGGCCGCGTCCGCACTCGTGGTCGCGGCGGTCGCGGGAGCTTCCGCCTGTGACCCCCAGGGCGGGCTGAACTCCGCGTCCATCGCCGTGACCACCGACCGGGTCGGCACCGGCGCACTGGAACGCAACGGGGTCGACGTGCGGTGGCTGAGCTGTACCGCCGGTGTCGACGGGGAGAGGATCGGGGCCGCCTCGCCGGCCGCCTCCGCGCGCCGGATCGCGGAGGTCGACTGCACCGGCAAGTCGGGGAAGGGCGAGCCCATCACCCTCACCGGAAAGGTGACCCAGGAGCTCGGCGGGCGCTGCGTGCGGGGCGACCTGACCGCGAGGACGGGTGGGAAGGCCGTCTTCCGGGCGGATGTGCTCGGCAACTGCGACGCCGCCGCGACGGCCGACGTGGTGAATCCGTTGCCGGCCGGCGGCGGCCAGGATGTCCGACCGGTGGTCACCGTCACCGTGACGGTGACCGAGACACCTGCGGGCAAGTGAACGGGGCCGCCCGCGGTGGCCCGTCGAACTCCGGCCAACCCGCTTACGCGGAGCTGGACCGCGACCTAGGGTGACCGGTGTGACGCAGTCTGCCTACCTCCGATACCCCCATGTCCAGGGCGATTCGATCGCCTTCACCGCCGAGGACGATGTCTGGCTGGCGCCGCTGGACGGCGGCCGAGCCTGGCGCGTCAGTGCCGACAACCGGCCGGTCGCCGGCTCCCGGATATCGCCCGACGGAACCCTGGTCGCCTGGACCACCACCCGGGACGGGGCCCCCGAAGTGCACATCGCACCGGCCGACGGCGGCCCCTCCCAGCGGCTCACCCACTGGGGCGACGCACGGACCGCCGTGCACGGCTGGACGCCCGAGGGCGAGGTGCTGGTCATCAGCTCCCAGGGGCAGGCCTCGCTCCGGCGCACCTGGGCCAGGGCCGTCCCGGCCGACGGCGGACCCGCCCGGACCCTGCCGTACGGGCCGGTCGGCTCGCTCGCGTACGGGCCCGGCGGCCGGGTCCTGCTGCTCTCGGTCACCATGGGGCGCGAGGCCGCCGCCTGGAAGCGCTACCGGGGCGGCACGGCGGGCAAGTTGTGGATCGAGCAGGAGTCCCCGGCGGACGGCCCGGCGGAGTTCGTACGGCTGCACGCCGACCTCGACGGGAACATCGAATGCCCGATGTGGGTGGGCGAGCGCGTCGCCTTCCTCTCCGACCACGAAGGCGTCGGCGCGCTCTACTCCTCGCTCCCCGACGGCTCCGATCTGCGCCGCCACACCGGCATCGAGGGCTTCTACGCCCGTCACGCGTCCACCGACGGCACCCGCGTCGTCTACGCCTCGGCCGGTGAGCTCTGGCTGCTGGACGGCCTCGGGGGCGACGCGCCCCGCCGCATCGACATCCGGCTCGGCGGCCAGCGCGCCGACCTCCAGCCGCACCCCGTGCACGCCGGCAGCCATCTCGACTCCGCGTCCCCGGACCGTACCGGCCGCGGCAGCGCCGTCGGGACGCGCGGCGCCGTCCACTGGGTCACCCACAGCGAGGGCCCGGCCCGCGCGCTCGCCGTCGAACCGGGTGTACGGGCCAGGCTGCCCCGCGCCTTCCAGGCCGACGGCGACCAGCAGGCCGTCTGGGTCACCGATGCCGAGGGCGACGATGCCCTGGAGTGCGCACCCGCCACCGGAACCGCCCCGGGCGCCGTACCGCGCCGCCTCGCCGCAGGCCGTATCGGCCGGGTCCTCGACCTGGCCCCGGCCCCCGACGGCAGCCGGTTCGCCGTCGCCGCGCACGACGGGCGCATCCTGATCGTCGAGCGGGAGAGCGGCGAGGTCCACGAGGTGGACCGCAGCGAGCACGGCGAAGCCTCCGGCCTCGTCTTCTCGCCCGACTCCTCCTGGCTCGCCTGGTCCCACCCCGGGCCCGAGCCGCTCAGCCAGCTCAAGCTCGCACACCTCGCCGACCTATCGGTCACCGAGGCCACCCCGCTGCGCTTCCGCGACTTCGCCCCCGCGTTCACCGGCGACGGCAAACACCTGGCCTTCCTCTCCGAGCGCTCCTTCGACCCGGTCTACGACGCCCATGTCTTCGACCTGGCGTTCATCGGCGCCTGCCGCCCGCACCTGCTGACGCTCGCCGCCACCACGCCCTCCCCGTTCGGGCCGCAGCGCCACGGCCGCCCGACCGACAGGAGCGGCGGCGAGGGCGACCAGGACAACCCGACCGCGCTCCCCGTCACCCGGATCGACCTCGAAGGACTCGCCGACCGGATCGTGCCGCTGCCCGTCGAGGCCGCCAGCTACTCCACCCTGCGCGCCGTGAAGGACGGGCTGCTGTGGCTGAGCCACCCGGTGACCGGCGTGCTCGGTACGAGCGGACCCACCCCCGACTCCCGGCGGCCCGAGACGGTCCTGGAGCGGTACGACCTGGAGAAGCTGCGCTGCGAGGAACTGGCCTCCGGTGTCAGGGACTTCGCGGTCAGCGGGGACGGCAAGCGGGTGGTCATGCAGACCCGGGGCAAGTTGCGCGTCGTACCGTCCGACAGCCGTGTCGCGGCCGATGACGACGACGGCGGCAGCGACGGCGGCGTCACCGTCGACCTCTCCCGGATCCGGCGGACCCTCGAACCGGCCGCCGAATGGCGCCAGATGTACAACGAGGCCGGGCGCATCATGCGGGACAACTACTGGCGCCCCGACATGGGCGGTCTCGACTGGGACGGGGTCCTGGACCGCTACCGCCCGGTGCTGGAGCGGGTCGCCACCCACGACGACCTGATGGACCTGCTCTGGGAGGTGCAGGGGGAGCTCGGCACCTCGCACGCCTATGTGAGGCCGTCCGGCGGATGGGGCGACGACTCGACCCGGCAGGGGCTGCTCGGTGCGGACATCTCCCGTACGGATGAGGGCAGTTGGCGGATCGACCGGATCCTGCCGTCCGAGACCTCCGACCCGGAGGCCCGCTCCCCGCTCGCCGCGCCCGGTGTGGCGGTGCGCGCCGGGGACGCGATCATCGCCGTCGACGGCCGCCCGGTCGACCCGGTGACCGGGCCCGGACCGCTGCTCACCGGCTCGGCGGACAAGCCGGTCGAGCTGACCGTCTCGCCGGTGGACGGCGGTGACCCCCGCCATGTCGTCGTCGTACCGATCGCCGACGAGGAGGCGCTGCGCTACCACGACTGGGTCGCCGACCGGCGGGCCTATGTGCACGAGCACTCCGGCGGTCGTCTCGGCTACCTCCACGTCCCCGACATGGTCGGCTCGGGCTGGGCGCAGCTCCACCGGGACCTGCGGATCGAGGTGGCCCGCGAGGGGCTGGTCGTGGACGTCCGGGAGAACCGCGGCGGCCACACCTCGCAGCTGATAGTGGAGAAGCTCGCCCGCCGCGTCGTCGGCTGGGACATGCCGCGCGGCAGGCGGCCCTTCAGCTACCCGCAGGACGCGCCGCGCGGCCCCGTGGTCGCCGTGGCCGACGAGTTCTCCGGCTCGGACGGCGACATCGTGAACGCCGCGATCAAGGCGCTGCGCATCGGGCCGGTCGTCGGCACCCGGACCTGGGGCGGCGTGGTCGGTATCGACAGCAAGTACCGGCTGGTGGACGGCACGTCGGTCACCCAGCCCAAGTTCGCGTTCTGGTTCGAGGGTTACGGCTGGGGCGTGGAGAACCATGGGGTCGATCCCGACGTCGAGGTCGTGGTGACGCCGCAGGACCATGCGGCGGGCCGGGATCCGCAGCTGGACGAGGCGATCCGGATCGCGCTGGAGTCACTGGCCGGGACGCCGGCGAAGCGGGCGCCGGAGCTGCCGGGGCTGCCGGAGGCGTAGGGGAGCGGGGCGGAGTGCGGGTGGAGTGCGCCTGCGGCGGGCTTCTTGCCCCTGCCCGCCCCTTCCCGTAACCGGGGGCTCCGCCCCCGGACCCCCGCTCCTCAATCGCCGGAGGGGCTGGATCGTCGGCCCGATACCATGCCGTACAACGATCAACACAACGGTCACCACCTACCGAGGAGCCACCCCATGGCGGGAGAACCGCAGCCCGACTGCCTGTTCTGCAAGATCGTCTCGGGTGAGATCCCGGCAACGATCGTCCGCGAGACCGAGACCACCGTCACCTTCCGGGACATCAACCCGCAGGCCCCCACCCACGTGCTCGTCATCCCCCGCCTCCACCACCCGGACGCCGCCGCGCTCGCCGCCGCCGAGCCGGCCGTCGCCGCCGACATACTGCGCGAGGCCGGGCAGATCGCCATCGACGAGAAGATCGTGGACACCGGCTACCGGGTCGTCTTCAACACCGGCTCCGGCGCCGGCCAGACCGTCTTCCACGCGCACGCCCACGTCCTGGGCGGCCGCGGACTGCAGTGGCCCCCCGGCTAGAGCGGCCCGCACACCGTGTCCGTACGCGAACTCGTGGTCCTCGGCACCGCCAGCCAGGTCCCGACCCGACACCGCAACCACAACGGCTATCTGCTGCGCTGGGACGGCGAGGGCATCCTCTTCGACCCCGGTGAGGGCACCCAGCGCCAGATGCTGCGGGCCGGCGTCGCCGCGCACGACATCGACCGGATCTGCGTCACGCACTTCCACGGCGACCACTCGCTGGGCCTGGCCGGGGTGATCCAGCGGATCAACCTCGACCAGGTCCCGCACCCGGTCACCGCGCACTACCCGGCGAGCGGGCAGCACTTCTTCGAGCGGCTGCGGTACGCCACCGCCTACCGCGAGTCCGTCGAGCTGACCGAGGCCCCGGTCGCCGCCGACGGGGTGCTCGCCACCACCGACGCGTACACGCTCAGCACCCACCGGCTCTCGCACCCCGTCGAGTCGTACGGCTACCGGCTCGTCGAACCCGACGGGCGGCGCATACTGCCCGCGAAACTGGCCGAGCACGGCATCAAGGGGCCCGACGTCGGCCGGATCCAGCGCGAGGGCGCCATCGGCTCCGTCACGCTGGACGACGTCTCCGAGCGCAGGCGCGGCCAGCGGTTCGCGTTCATCATGGACACGAGGCTCTGCGACGGCGTGCTGGTGCTCGCCGAGGGCTGCGACCTGCTGGTCATCGAGTCGACCTTCCTCGACGAGGACGAACGGCTCGCCACCGACCACGGCCATCTGACCGCCGGACAGGCGGCCCGGGTGGCCCGGGACGCGGGCGTGCGGCACCTCGTGCTGACGCACTTCTCGCAGCGGTACGACGACCCGGCCGCCTTCGAGGCCCAGGCCCGCGCCGCGGGGTTCGAGGGCGAACTGACCGTCGCCCAGGACCTCGGCCGGGTCCCGGTGCCCAGCAGGCACCTCTGAAGCACCGCCGGAGCATCGCCCGGCGCCACCGAAGCACCACCCCGCACCGCCGGAACACATCAGTACCACCGTCTGTGAGCGTGAAAAACCCGTGCCCCTCCCCAAAGCCGAACTCCACCTCCACATCGAAGGCACCCTCGAACCCGAGCTGGCCTTCGCGCTCGCCGCACGCAACGGCGTTCAGCTGCCGTACGCGGACACCGAGGCGCTGCGCACCGCCTACCTCTTCGACGACCTGCAGAGCTTCCTCGACCTGTACTACGCGCTGATGGCGGTGCTGCGGACCGAGCAGGACTTCGAGGAGCTCGCCGACGCCTACCTCGCCCGCGCCGCGGCGCAGGGCGTCCGGCACGCGGAGATCTTCTTCGACCCGCAGGCGCACACCGCCCGCGGCGTCCCGATCGGCACCGTCGTCGAGGGGCTCGGCCGGGCGCTGGACCGCAGCGAGGAGAAGCACGGCATCTCCACCCAGCTGATCATGTGCTTCCTGCGCGACGAGTCCGCCGAGTCGGCGCTGGAGACGCTGGAGGCGGCGAAGCCGTATCTGCACCGGATCAGCGCGGTCGGCCTGGACTCGGCGGAGGTCGGCCACCCGCCCGTCAAGTTCCGCGAGGTGTACGAGGCTGCCGGGGCCCTCGGGCTCCGCAAGGTCGCCCACGCCGGCGAGGAGGGCCCGCCCGCGTACATCCGGGAGGCGCTGGACGTCCTCGGGGTCGAGCGCATCGACCACGGACTGCGCTGCATGGAGGACCCTGAGCTGGTGGAGCGGCTGGTCGCGGACCGGGTGCCGCTCACCCTCTGCCCGCTGTCCAACGTACGGCTGCGCGCCATCGACACCCTGGAGGAGCATCCGCTGCGGGCCATGATGGACGCCGGACTGCTCTGCACGGTGAACTCCGACGACCCGGCCTACTTCGGCGGATACGTCGGGGACACCTTCCACGCCGTCCGCGAGGCACTCGCCCTGGACCAGGAGCGGCTGCGCACCCTGGCCCGCAACTCCTTCGAGGCGGCCTTCCTCGACCACGACGAGGAGCGCAGGGCGCGCTATCTGTCCGAGGTCGAGGCGTACGCGTTCGACTGACCGGCCCCGCCCGCCGGGCCGGCCGTCCGGAACGCGGCCCTGACCGGGCGCCTGCGGCGCACCGGCAGGCTGATCTCCGCGACGGCCTGCTCGGGCGAGCCCAGCCTGGGTACGGCGCCGGGCACCGCTCCGGTGGTGACGGCGAGCAGCGCGGCCGGGGCGCCGCCCCTGCGGCGCACCGATCCCGGCACCAGCGGACGGCCGCCGGTGTGCAGGGCGACGGCCGTGACCGGGGCCGCGACCAGGAGCGTGACGGCGCCCAGGATCAGGCCCATGGCCGGGTAGCCGGCCTGCTCGGACAGCACGCTGCCCAGGACCGGTCCGCAGGCCACCCCGACGGACGAGGCGGAGCCCGCGAGGACCGCCCAGCGGCCGCGTACGTCCAGTGAGGCGGCGAGGCCGATCAGGTACGAAAGGACCACCGGGTAGACGGTGTTCCAAAGGATCTCGCCGGTCGCGAACGAGCCGAGGTTCCCGGCCGACGAGCTGAGCACGATGCTCGCCGAGATGATCACGGTGCCCAGACCGATCGGCACCGCCCGGCCGAGCCTGGCGCCCAGCATCCCGGCGCCCATCACCCCGAGCAGACCCGCACCGAGCGCGGCGGCGAACACCGCGCCGATGGTGACCTCGGAGAGCCCGACCCGGTCCACCCCGATCCGGCTGCTGACACCCCACAGCGCGTTCTGCGCCATCGACCAGACGAGCATGCCGCCCGCGAGCACCAGACCGGAACGGCGGTGCGGCAGCCGGCCGGCTGCCGGGGTGGCGGGGCCGGTGGGCGTGACGCCGCCGAGCCGTGCGGTGGCGGGCCAGACGAGCAGGGCGACCAGGGCGATCGAGGCGAACGGCAGCCGGTGGCCGCCGCCGAGGTGCGGGATCGTCAGATAGAGGGCGCCCGCCGTCGCCGAGACGCTGAGCAGCCCGAGCGACGAGGTCCGGTGCGGATCGCGCTGGGCGGCGATGCCCGCGGCGGCCACCGCGGTCGCCGTACCGGAGCCGAAGCCGCCGATCACCGTGCCCATGACCACCAGCGGCACCGACCCGGCCAGGGCGGCGCAGCCGTACCCCACCATGGCCAGCACCAGCCCGATCCGGGCCGGCCGCCGCGGCCCGTACGTCTCGACCCGGCCCGCCAGCGTGAATCCGGCGGTCGCCGAACTCAGCAGCAGGGCACTGCCGACCAGGCCGGCCTGCGCCGTACTGAGGCCGAGATGGACGGAGAGCCGCCCGACGATGGTGGGGAGCAGATAGGCGGCGAGGTAACCGGCGGTGAACACGGCGACCAGGGGCCACGCGGCGCGAGGGCGCGAGGACATGGGCGTTCCTGAAGACATGCCTGAGACAGGCAGAGAAGGCAGGGGAGGGCAATGCGGGAAATACGGGGAATTCGCGCCACTCTTCGGCAACTGTCACCGACGGGGCTCGCGGGCCAATTTGTATCAACTGCGGCCAGTCGACCGAAAGCCGCCTCGATGTGATCTGGGTCACATGTTGGTTTACCTTCCGAGGGTCCGGGTAGCAGCGCATGTTTGTGCAGGTCGGAGCACATGTATGAGGCGTCGGAACGGGCCCTGGTTGACAGGCGGCGCGCACTCTCCGGATACGGCGGCGAATCGGGCACACTGGCCAGATCTGCCACGACCGGGGAGTGCAAGGTGAGTACGGACATTCCAGGCATCGACCCACTGGACGGGCTGCGCGCCCCGCAGGACCCGGCCTGCGACGTCTTCCTCACCGGCACGGTCTTCCTCGACATCATCTTCACCGGCCTCGACAGCGCCCCGGTGCGCGGCACCGAGTCCTGGGCGCGCGGCATGGGCTCCAGCCCCGGCGGGGTCGCCAACATGGCGACCGCCCTGGCGAGACTGGGGCTGCACACCTCGCTGGCCGCCGCGTTCGGGGACGACCACTACGGGGAGTACTGCTGGGACGCCCTGGAACAGGGCGAGGGCATCGACCTGTCCATGTCGCACACCGTCCCCGGCTGGCACTCGCCGGTGACCGTCTCGATGGCGTACGAGGGCGAGCGGACGATGGTCTCGCACGGCCACGAGGCCCCCGGCCCCGCGGTCCCCGCCGGGGAACCCGCGTTCCCGTGCTGCCCGCCCCGCGCCCGGGCCGCCGTCGCCTCGCTCGCCCCCGGCCGCAGCGATGCCTGGGTCGCCACCGCGGCCCGCAACGGCGCCCGGATCTTCGCCGACGTCGGCTGGGACGAGACCGGCCGCTGGGACCTGGACGCCCTCACCGACCTGGAGCACTGCCAGGCCTTCCTGCCCAACGCCGAGGAGGCGATGCGCTACACCCGCACCGACTGCCCGCGCGCCGCCGCCCACGCCCTGGCCGAGCGCGTGCCGCTCGCCGTGGTCACCCTGGGCGCGGAGGGCGCCTACGCGGTGGACTCGGCGACCGGGGAGAGCGCCGAGGTGCCCGCGATCGAGGTAGAGGCGCTCGACCCGACCGGCGCGGGCGACGTCTTCGTCGCCGGATTCGTCACCGGAACCCTCGCGGACTGGCCGCTGGCCGACCGGCTGGCCTTCGCCGGACTGACCGCGGCGCTCTCGGTCCAGGAGTTCGGCGGATCGCTGTCGGCGCCGGGCTGGGCGGAGATCGCCGCCTGGTGGCAGCAGATCCGCACCCTCACCGACCAGGACCCCGCCGCGCTCCAGCGGTACGCCTTCCTGGACGAACTGCTGCCCGCCGCATCCCGGCCCTGGCCGCTGCGCCGGGCGGTCCCGACGATCGGCTTCCGCCACCCCGCCTGACCGGCGGGCCCGCCCGCCCGCTCGTGAGCCTGTGCGAAAAAAACCTCGGTGTTGTCGGTGCGGAGTCGTAGGCTTGGTAATCCGAGAGGTTGTCGATCGGCGAGGACCTTGCAACGGGAGGTATGTGCAGGCCACAGAGCCGGCCCATGACTCAGACACCCACAGCCCAGACCCCTGCGCCGAGGCAGGCGCGAGCCCACTTCACCGTCCCTGCCAACCATCCGATGGTGACCGTTCTGGGCTCGAGCGACTCCTTGTTGCGCGTGATCGAGACGGCCTTCCCGGCGGCCGACATCCACGTCCGGGGAAACGAGGTCAGCGCCGCCGGAGACGCGACCGAAGTCGCGCTGATCCAGCGCCTGTTCGACCAGATGATGCTGGTGCTCCGCACCGGTCAGCCGATGACGGAGGACGCAGTGGAACGCTCGATCGCCATGCTCAAGGCGGCGGAGAGCGGCGAGGGGGACGGCCAGGAGACCCCGGCCGAGGTGCTCACGCAGAACATCCTCTCCAGCCGCGGTCGCACGATCCGCCCCAAGACGCTCAACCAGAAGCGGTACGTCGACGCGATCGACAAGCACACGATCGTCTTCGGCATCGGCCCCGCCGGTACCGGCAAGACCTATCTCGCCATGGCGAAGGCCGTCCAGGCCCTGCAGTCCAAGCAGGTCAACCGGATCATCCTGACCCGGCCCGCCGTCGAGGCGGGCGAGCGGCTCGGCTTCCTGCCCGGCACGCTCTACGAGAAGATCGACCCGTACCTGCGCCCGCTCTACGACGCGCTGCACGACATGCTCGACCCCGACTCGATCCCGCGGCTGATGGCGGCGGGCACGATCGAGGTGGCGCCGCTGGCGTACATGAGGGGCAGGACCCTCAATGACGCCTTCATCATCCTCGACGAGGCGCAGAACACCAGCGCCGAGCAGATGAAGATGTTCCTGACCCGGCTCGGCTTCGACTCGAAGATCGTCATCACCGGTGACGTCACCCAGGTCGACCTGCCGAACGGCACCAAGAGCGGTCTGCGCCAGGTCCAGGAGATCCTGGACGGCGTCGAGGACGTGCACTTCTCCCGGCTCACCTCCCAGGATGTCGTCCGGCACAAGCTCGTCGGCCGTATCGTCGACGCGTACGAGAAGTACGACAACCGAGACAGCCACAACGGGAAGCAGTAGCAGCGCACCATGTCGATCGACGTCAACAACGAGTCCGGAACCGAGGTCGACGAGCAGGCGATCCTCGACATCGCCCGCTACGCGCTCGCGCGGATGCGGATCCACCCGCTCTCCGAACTCTCGGTGATCGTGGTGGACACCGACGCCATGGAGCAGCTCCACATCCAGTGGATGGACCTCGAGGGCCCGACCGATGTCATGTCCTTCCCCATGGACGAGCTGCGTCCGCCGGCCAAGGACGACGAGGAGCCCCCGCAGGGGCTCCTCGGTGACATCGTGCTCTGCCCGGAGGTCGCCAAGAAGCAGGGCGAGGACGCGGAGACGCGGCACTCCATGGACGAGGAGCTCCAGCTCCTCACGGTCCACGGAGTGCTGCATCTCCTCGGGTACGACCACGAGGAGCCGGACGAGAAGGCCGAGATGTTCGGGCTCCAGGCCGCGATCGTCGACGGCTGGCGCGCCGAGCACGGACTGACCGGCCCGTCGCCTGCTCCCACCGTCTCGTGAGCGTTCCTCTCGTCCTGGGGGCCGTGCTGCTGGTCGTCGTCGGCTGGCTGGCGGCCTGCGCGGAGGCGGGCATCGCCCGGGTCTCCAGCTTCCGGGCCGCCGAGGCGGTCCGCTCCGGGCGGCGCGGCAGCGGGAAGCTGGAACAGGTCGCGGCGGACCCGACCCGCTATCTCAACGTCGCCCTGCTGGTGCGGGTCGCCTGCGAGATGTCGGCCGCGGTGCTCGTCACGTACGCCTGTCTGAAGGAGTTCCCGGAGACCTGGCAGGCGCTGGCCGTCGCCATGGGCGTGATGGTCCTCGTCTCCTACGTCGCCATCGGGGTGTCGCCGCGCACCATCGGCCGCCAGCACCCGCTGAACACGGCCACGGCCGCGGCGTACGTCCTGCTGCCGCTGGCCCGGGTCATGGGCCCGATCCCGCAGCTGCTGATCCTCATCGGCAACGCGCTGACCCCGGGCAAGGGGTTCCGCAAGGGCCCGTTCGCCAGCGAGGCCGAACTGCGCGCGATGGTCGACCTCGCCGAGGCGGAGTCGCTGATCGAGGACGAGGAGCGCCGCATGGTGCACTCCGTCTTCGAGCTCGGTGACACGCTCGTGCGCGAGGTCATGGTGCCGCGGACGGACCTGGTCTGCATCGAGCGCTACAAGACGATCCGGCAGGCGCTGACGCTGGCCCTGCGCTCCGGCTTCTCGCGGATCCCGGTCACCGGGGAGAACGAGGACGACATCGTCGGCATCGTGTATCTGAAGGACCTGGTCCGCAAGACCCACATCAACCGCGAATCGGAGGCCGATCTGGTCTCCACCGCGATGCGGCCGGCCTCCTTCGTGCCCGACACCAAGAACGCCGGCGACCTGCTGCGCGAGATGCAGCAGGAACGCAACCATGTCGCCGTCGTGATCGACGAGTACGGCGGCACGGCGGGCATCGTCACCATCGAGGACATCCTCGAAGAGATCGTCGGCGAGATCACCGACGAGTACGACCGCGAACTCCCGCCCGTCCAGGAGTTGGAGAACGACTGCTTCCGGGTGACCGCGCGCCTCGACATCGGCGACCTCGGGGAGCTGTTCGGCCTCGACGAGTACGACGACGAGGACGTGGAGACCGTCGGCGGACTGCTGGCCAAGGCGCTGGGGCGGGTCCCGATCGCCGGGGCGTCGGCCGTCATCGAACTGCCGGACGGCCGTCGGCTGCGGCTGACCGCGGAGTCCCCGGCGGGCCGCCGCAACAAGATCGTCACGGTGCTGGTGGAGCCCGTGGCGGCACCGGGGGAGGACGAGGGATGACACCGCAGCAGCTGAGGGCGTTCTGCCTGGAGTTCAACGCGAGCGCCGAGGAGTTCCCGTTCGGCCCCGAGACCTCCGTCTTCAAGGTGCTCGGCAAGATGTTCGCACTCAGCGCGCTGGACGCCCGGCCGCTGACGGTGAACCTGAAGTGCGATCCGGACGAGGCGGTGCGGCTGCGGGAGAAGTACGACGCGGTGGTGCCCGGCTGGCACATGAACAAGCGGCACTGGAACACGGTGACCGTGTCCGGGGTGCCGGACCGGGTGCTCCGCGAGCTGATCGAGGACTCCTACGACCTGGTGGTGGCGGGGCTGCCGAAGGCGGACCGGCTCCGGCTCGACCGGCTGTAGGCGGTGCGCGGGCGGACGGGCCCGGTTCGTATGCTCGGCACATGACTGAGAGCACCGACCTCGGCCCCGAGGACCGCAAGATCGTCACGCTGGCGCGCAGCGCCCGCGCCCGCAACGGCGTGCCGGAGGGCGCGGCCGTGAGGGACGAGACCGGACGTACGTACGTCGCGGGCACCGTACGGCTGGAGTCGCTGAAGCTCAGCGCGCTGCAGACCGCCGTGGCGATGGCCGTGGCCAGCGGGGCCACTTCCCTGGAGGCGGCCGCGGTCGTCTCCGAGGCCGAGACCCCGTCGGACGAGGACCGTGCCGCGGTTCGGGACCTGGGCGGCCCGGACACCCCCGTCCTGCTCGCCGGGCCCGACGGCACCCTGCGGGTCAGCGTGACGGCGGGCTGACCCGCCCCGGCCCCGCAGCAGGATCCGCACCCGGCGTCCGTACGCCGGGTGCGGATCTTGACAGCATCTGATGGGTCATCAGCCGATGCGTTCCGCTCCCATTGACTTCTTCGGGGCCGGAGCCGTCAATGGGCCCCCGTCGGCGCGGAGAGCCGCTGCGCCGCATCCGCAGGAGGGGGCTCCATGCGTCCGACCGTCCGAAGAATCAGCATGCGAAGATCCGGCGCCCGAAGACAGCACGGACACCGCCACCGCTGGGCCGCCGCGCTGGGCGTCGGCGCGCTCGTCGTGGCCGGGGGAGCGGGGCTCGCGGGCCCCGCGCAGGCCATGGTCACCGCCTCGGTGCCGGTGGACTTCCCCACCCACTGCATCCCGCCGGCCATCGCGGGCATCCCGCCGATCGACGGGACGACGAAGGCCGAGATCACCGTCGACAACGCGGCCCCGAAGGTGGGCGACACGGTCACGGTCACGTACACCGTCGTCGAGCCGGCCGCGGGCAACCCGGTCGATCTGGCGCTGCCCGCCGACATCATGACACCGACCGGCAAGGTCACCGTCGGCGGTGCGCAGACCGCGAGCGTCACCGTCGCGGGCCCGAAGAAGAACGACCCGGTACCCGGCAAGGGCGCCTTCCCGTCGTTCTCGATGACCGGCACCTTCACGGTCACGGCGCCCGGCTCGATCACCCTGTCGCCCGGCGACTACAACATCCACACCAGCTACATCATGGAGCTGGACACGCCCTGCACCGTGACGGACCCGCCCGCCCCCGTCTCCGAGACGATCATCGCGACGGACGGCGGCGGCCAGGTCAACGAGCGTGCCATTCAGCTCGGGGCCGCGTCCGGCAAGGCGGGCGACGAGGTCGCCGTCACCGGGTCGAAGTTCACCCCGGGCGCGGACATCACCCTCGCCGGCCGGGCCGGTGACACCCAGACCGCCGACACGGCCACCGTGAAGGCGGACGGCTCGGGCGGCTTCAGCGGCCGGCTCACCGTCGCCGACCCGGCGACCACCGGCATCGTCGCCTACGAGGGCGGCGCCTGGGACCCGGCCAAGGGTGCGGGCCCGCAGGCCTACACCGTCACCGGTGGCGGCGGCGAGACCCCGGACGGCAGCCAGAAGCTCAACACCTCCATCAAGGCGGGCACGCTCTCCATGCTCCAGGCCGGGGACACCGTCGAGATGTCGGCGGTCGACTTCGGGCGGGGCGGCGCCTCCCGCGGCTCCCTGCAGACGGTGACGGTCGAGGACTACCGCGGTGGCCCCGCGGGCTGGTCCCTGACCGGAAAGGTCACCGACTTCCAGGGCCCCGGCGGCGCGACGATCGGCGCGTCCGCACTCGGCTGGACTCCGGTCTGCGCGACGAAGCCCGGCAGCCCGAGCACCTGCGCGGCGGGTTCCGAGGGGTCGGTCGGCAGCGCGGGCGCCACGCTGGCGTCCACGCCGAACGGGACCGTCACCGGCGGCGAGTTCACCGTCGACGCCCGGCTCGCACTGAACGTACCGGCGTACACCGCCCCCGGCGCGTACTCCGGCGTGCTCACCCTCACCCTCACCTGACCGAGCGCTCCCGAGCAACCGGCGGACCGGGCGCGCACCCGCCCGGACCGTCCGTCCCGACCACCACCCGGGGGTTCCGCACCGTGCGCAACATCTACGTACTGCTCCTGGCCGGCGTCCTCCTGCTGATCGGCGCGCCCGTCGCCGGCGCCGCGGACAACGGCAGCTGGTCGGTCTACCCGGCCACCGAACGGGCCGGTCAGCGCCCGTACTTCTACCTCTCGGCCGACCCGGGCGCCACGCTCCGCGACAAGGTCACCGTCACCAACAAGACGGACCGGCCGCAGACCTTCCGGCTGTACGCCGCCGACGCCTACAACACCGCCCGCGACGGGGGCTTCGCCGTACGGACCCGCGACGAGAAGCAGCGCTCGGTCGGCGCCTGGGCGAGGACCGGCCGCGACCGGGTCACCGTGAAGCCGCACGGCTCGGTCACCGTCCCGGTCACCATCACCGTCCCCGAGAACGCCGAGCCGGGCGACCACCCCGGCGCGCTCGTCGCGCTCGACGAGCGCATCGACCCCGCCGACGCCGGTGCCGTCGCCGTCGGCATCCAGAAGGCGGTCGGCGCCCGGATCTATCTGCGGGTGAACGGTCCGACCATGCCCGCCCTCTCCGTGGACGACATTCGCGTCGAGCACACCCAGCCGCTGGTCCCCGGCACCGGGAAGAGCCGGGCCGTCATCTCGTACACGCTCCACAACCGGGGCAATGTCACCCTCAGCCCCAAGGTCGCCCTCAAGGCCGAGGGACTCTTCGGCCGCACCCTGCTCGCCCGCGACCTGAAGAAGATCCCCTCCGAGCTGCTGCCCCGCCAGCAGGTCCGGCTGACCGAGCAGTGGGCCGGCGCGCCCCAGCTGGAATGGGGCGAGATCCGGCTGACCGCGAGCGCCCGCGAGACCCGCGAGTCCGCGACCGCCTCGTTCTTCGCCCTGCCCTGGCTGGTGGCCGGGATCCTGCTGGTGATCGTCGGCGGGGGTACGGGGATGTGGATTCGGGCCCGCCGCGGCCGTACCCGCACCGCCTGAGGCGACATCCGACAGGCCCCGCCGCGGCCCTTGGTGCGGCGGGGCCGCCGGGATCGGGGACAATGGGCGCCATGAGCGTTCGACCTGACACAGATGCCGCCGCGCAGCAGGCCGCGGGCAAAGCCCCCCACCGGGCCGGTTTCGCCTGCTTCGTGGGCCGCCCCAACGCGGGCAAGTCCACCCTCACGAACGCTCTGGTCGGCCAGAAGGTGGCGATCACCTCCAACCGGCCGCAGACCACCCGGCACACCGTGCGCGGCATCGTGCACCGCGACGACGCGCAGCTGATCCTGGTCGACACGCCCGGCCTCCACAAGCCGCGCACGCTGCTGGGCGAGCGGCTCAACGACGTCGTGCGGACCACCTGGGCCGAGGTCGACGTCATCGGCTTCTGCCTGCCGGCCGACCAGAAGCTCGGCCCCGGCGACAAGTACATCGTCAAGGAACTCGCGGGTATCAAGAAGACCCCGAAGATCGCCATCATCACCAAGACCGACCTGGTCGACTCCAAGCAGCTCGCCGAACAGCTGCTGGCCGTCTCCCGCCTCGGCGAGGAGCTCGGCTTCGAGTGGGCGGAGATCATTCCGGTCTCCGCGGTCAAGGACACGCAGGTCGATCTGCTGGGCGACCTGATCGCCCCGCTGCTGCCGGAGAGCCCGCCGCTCTACCCGGAGGGCGACCTCACCGACGAGCCCGAGATGGTCATGGTCGCGGAGCTGATCCGCGAGGCCGCGCTCGAAGGCGTACGCGACGAGCTGCCGCACTCGATCGCGGTCGTCGTCGAGGAGATGCTCCCGCGCGAGGGCCGCCCGGCGGACAAGCCGTTGCTCGACATCCACGCCAACGTCTACATCGAGCGCCCGAGCCAGAAGGGCATCATCATCGGCCCGAAGGGCAAGCGGCTGAAGGACGTCGGCACCAAGTCCCGCAAGCACATCGAGGCCCTGCTCGGCACACCGGTCTTCCTGGACCTCCATGTGAAGGTCGCGAAGGACTGGCAGCGCGATCCCAAGCAGCTGCGCAAGCTGGGCTTCTGAGGCGGGTCACCGGGCGACCGGTCTCACGCGCCCTCCTTCAGGACGCGTGAGACCAGTGCCCGCTGGGCGTCGGTCAGCCTCGGGTCCGCGCAGTGGACCGTGCGGTCGCCGACCGTGATCCGGTACCGGAAGCCGTCCGGCACCCCCTTGGGCGGGGTGTCGTGGCCCGCGGCCAGCGCGGACTCGGCCAGCGCCTCCCACTCCGGGGCGTCGTCCCGCCCGGCGGTGTCGACCTCGCTGTGGCGTGCGATGCCGGCGAAGCCGCCGGTCCTGCTGACCTGAATCCGCATGCGATGCCTCCAACGCCGGACGTCCGTGCCCCTACGCGGTCGGTACGCCCACTTCCGACCACGCCTTCAGGACGGCCTCCGCCTCGTCGCCCTCGCCGAAGCGGCTGCGGGCCGCGGCGACCGTCAGCCGGGCGAAGGACGCGAAGTCCGCGTCCACGGCCAGTTGACCACCTGTGAGCACATCGAACCAGAGCTGGCCGGCCCGCTCCCACGCATTGCCGCCGAGCGCCGTCGCCAGCAGATAGAACGCGCGGTTCGGGATGCCCGAGTTGAGGTGCACCCCGCCGTTGTCCTCGCTGGTGTGGACGTAGTCCTCCATCTTCGCGGGCTGCGGGTCCTTGCCCAGCACGTCGTCGTCGTACGCCGTGCCCGGAGCCTTCATCGAGCGCAGCGCGACACCCTGGACGCGGGGTGCGAGCAGCCCGGCGCCGATCAGCCAGTCGGCCTGGTCGGCGCTCTGGCCCAGCGAGTACTGCTTGACCAGGGAGCCGAAGACGTCGGACATGGATTCGTTGAGCGCTCCGGACTGGCCGTAGTAGCTCAGATTGGCGGTGTACTGGGTCAGGCCGTGGGTCAGCTCGTGGCCGATCACGTCGATGGCGACGGTGAAGTCGAGGAAGATCTCGCCGTCCCCGTCGCCGAAGACCATCTGCTCACCGTCGAAGAAGGCGTTGTTGTACTTCTCGTCGTAGTGGACGGAACCGACCAGCGGCAGTCCGTTGCCGTCGATCGAACGGCGGCCGTACGCCTTGAGCAGCAGTTCGAAGGTGGCGCCGAGTCCCGCGTACGCGCGGTTGACGCTCGAGTCCTTCGTCGGGTCCTGGCCCTCGGAGCGGACCTTGGTGCCGGGCAGCCGGGTGCCGTTGCGGCAGTCGTACAGGACGCGCTCGGGCTTGTCGGAGACTTCCCCGTCGGACGCCGGGGCGACGGGCACGGTGACGACCGTGGCCATCTGCCGGCGGGTGCGGCGGGCCGCGTCGCCCTCCAGGGTGCGACGGGAGGGCCCGGCGAGATCGGGGTTGTCGGACTGAGACAGCTTGTCGAGGACATGAGGCGGCACGATCGTGCAGTGGACGGGCTGGAATCCGTGCTGTGACTGAGGGTGCATACCGCCGACTGTGGCAGCAGGTAATCGCGATGTCACTGGTTGCGATCGGGATTGACGAAATGGAGTGATCGATCACGGTTGGGCGTTTCCTGCGCCCGGTCCCGCATACTGATACGGGACCGACGTATCAGGCGCCCCTCGGTTAGTCTCGTCGCATCATGCGTTTCGGGCTGCTTCTTCTTAGCTGCCGCGGCGAGGGCCTGTAGTCGTAGGCCGACCCCCTCCCCGCGGAGTCTGGTGTTGCAGTGACACAGTCGGCCGTCCCCCTGGTTGGACCCCGAGGAGCCGTACGTCATGACCGCCGCAAATCCCGCGCAGTTCCCCGCTGAAACCGCTGTCGGCCGTCCGACGCCGATCACCAACGCGACTCAGCTGCAGAAGCCGTCCGGGATGCCGATCCACAAGTACGGCAGCTACGAGGCCGTCGACATTCCGGACCGCACGTGGCCGGACAACCGGATCACCGTCGCGCCCCGCTGGCTCTCCACCGACCTGCGCGACGGCAACCAGGCCCTGATCGACCCGATGTCGCCGGCCCGCAAGCGCGAGATGTTCGATCTGCTCGTACGCATGGGCTACAAGGAGATCGAGGTCGGCTTCCCGTCCTCCGGCGAGACCGACTTCGCGTTCGTCCGCTCCATCATCGAAGAGGGCGCGATCCCCGAGGACGTGACGATCTCCGTCCTGACGCAGGCCCGCGAGGACCTGATCGAGCGGACCGTCGAGTCCATCGTCGGCGCCCGCCGCGCCACCGTGCACCTGTACAACGCGACGGCGCCCACCTTCCGCCGGGTCGTCTTCCGCGGCTCCAAGGACGACATCAAGCAGATCGCCGTGGACGGCACCCGGCTGGTCATGGAGTACGCGGAGAAGCTGCTGGGCCCGGAGACGATCTTCGGCTACCAGTACAGCCCCGAGATCTTCACCGACACCGAGCTGGACTTCGCCCTGGAGGTCTGCGAGGCGGTCTGCGACGTCTGGCAGCCCGAGGAGGGCCGCGAGATCATCCTCAACCTGCCCGCCACCGTGGAGCGTTCGACGCCGTCCACGCACGCGGACCGGTTCGAGTGGATGTCGCGCAATCTGACGCGCCGCGAGTTCGTCTGCCTGTCGGTCCACCCGCACAACGACCGCGGCACCGCCGTCGCCGCGGCCGAGCTGGCCGTCATGGCCGGTGCGGACCGGATCGAGGGCTGCCTGTTCGGCCAGGGCGAGCGCACCGGCAACGTCGACCTGGTGACCCTGGGCATGAACCTGTTCTCGCAGGGCGTCGACCCGCAGATCGACTTCTCGCAGATCGACGAGATCCGCCGCACCAGCGAGTACTGCAACCAGATGGAGGTTCACCCGCGCCACCCCTACGCGGGCGACCTGGTCTACACCGCCTTCTCCGGCTCCCACCAGGACGCCATCAAGAAGGGCTTCGACGCCATGGAGGCCGACGCGGCGGCCCAGGGCGGGGGTGTGACCGTAGACGATCTCGAGTGGGCGGTGCCGTATCTGCCGATCGACCCGAAGGACGTCGGCCGCAGCTACGAGGCCGTCATCCGGGTCAACTCGCAGTCCGGCAAGGGCGGTATCGCCTATGTCCTGAAGAACGACCACAAGCTGGACCTGCCCCGCCGGATGCAGATCGAATTCTCCCGGATCATTCAGGCCAAGACGGATGCCGAGGGCGGCGAGGTCACGCCGACGCAGATCTGGTCCACGTTCCGCGACGAGTACCTGCCGAACCCGGAGAACGCCTGGGGCCGCGTACAGATCCGCACCGGCCAGAGCACGACCGGCTCCGACGGCAAGGACACGATCACCGTCGAGGCGACCGTGGACGGCACGGACACCGTGCTGACCGGCACCGGCAACGGACCGATCTCCGCGTTCTTCGAAGCGCTGCAGGCCATCGGCATCGACGCCCGGCTGCTGGACTACACCGAGCACACCATGAGCGAGGGGGCCAGCTCCCAGGCCGCCTCGTACATCGAGTGCGCGATCGACGGAAAGGTCCTGTGGGGCATCGGCATCGACGCCAACACCACCCGGGCCTCGCTGAAGGCCGTCGTCTCCGCGGTCAACCGCGCCACCCGCTGATCCGGCGCCCGCGAGGGCACCGATCGCACGGCCACGGACCCCGTCCACCCGCTTCCGGGGGGCGGGGTTCGGCCATCTCCGGACGGTTGTGACGAGCGAGGTACTGACGCCACATCATGACTGTGGTTAACATCACGTTCACACGGCAGTGTTGCCGGAGGGGGCACCTCCCGTGCCCTTGGGGCCACGGGGGAGTTACGGAGGTGTGCGACGTGCGGTCAGCCCTGGGACATCGCGCCATGAAGCTGCGTATCTGCGGCATCCGCACCGTCTGGGACGCCGTCGGCGACGGGGAGTTCTTCTGCCCCGGCTGCGGCGGCGACCGCAACTACCGCCGGCTCACCGGACGTCGGCGCTTCGCGGTGCTCGGCGTGCCGATGCTGCGGCGCGGCACCGTGGGCCCCGTCGTCGAGTGCGCCGCCTGCCGGGAGCACTTCGGCACCGACGCGCTCGACCACCCCACCACCACCCGGCTCTCCGCCATGCTCCGGGACGCCGTCCACACCGTCGCGCTCGGCGTCCTCGCGGCCGGCGGCACCACCTCCCGCACGGTGCTGGAGACCGCGGCCGCCATCGTGCGCGGCGCCGGGTTCGACGACTGCACCGAGGAACAGCTCTGCACCGTCGTCGAGGTTCTCGCCGCCGATACCGGGCACGGCTCCGCCTTCGACCCCGCGGCCGAGGCGTGCGGAGCCGCCCTCGCCATCGAACTGCACGAGGCGCTGGAACCCCTCGCCCCGCACCTGGCCCCCGCCGGACGCGAATCGATTCTGCTCCAGGGTGCCCGGATCGCCCTCGCCGACGGCCCGTACGGACAGTCGGAGCGCGAGGTGCTGACCACGGTCGGCGGCGCGCTCCAGCTCTGCGCCCAGGACACCGCCCGACTGCTCGCCGAGGCCGCGCGCACGCCTTCCTGACCGGCCGGGGGCCCGCCCGCCGCCCCCGTACCGGACAATGGCCGTATGAGCTTGTTCCGGGACGACGGCGTGGTGCTGCGCACGCAGAAGCTGGGCGAGGCCGACCGGATCATCACGATCCTGACCCGCGGCCACGGCCGGGTGCGCGCCGTCGCGCGCGGGGTGCGCCGCACGAAGTCCAAGTTCGGGGCACGGCTGGAACCCTTCTCCCACGTCGACGTGCAGTTCTTCGCCCGGGGCAGCGAACTGGTCGGCCGCGGGCTGCCGCTCTGCACCCAGAGCGAGACGATCGCCCCGTACGGCGGCTCCATCGTCACCGACTACGCCCGCTACACCGCCGGCACCGCGATGCTGGAGACCGCCGAGCGGTTCACCGACCACGAGGGCGAGCCCGCGGTCCAGCAGTACCTGCTGCTCGTCGGCGGGCTGCGCACCCTCGCCCGCGGCGAACACGAGCCGCATCTCATCCTCGACGCGTTCCTGCTGCGCTCGCTCGCCGTCAACGGCTACGCACCCAGCTTCGAGGACTGCGCCAAGTGCGGAATGTCCGGACCCAACCGGTTCTTCTCGGTCGCGGCGGGCGGCGTCATATGCGGCGACTGCCGGGTGCCCGGCAGCGTCGTACCCTCGGCTGAGGCCGTCACGCTGCTGAGCGCGCTGCTCAGCGGCGACTGGGAGACGGCGGACGCGTGCGAGGCGCGGCATGCCAGGGAGGGGAGCGGGCTGGTGTCCGCCTATCTGCACTGGCATCTGGAGCGCGGGCTGCGCTCACTGCGGTACGTAGAGAAGTGACTCAGGCAGATCAGGTACAGGGAGCGAGACAGTTCATGGCAGTACGCGGAATCCTCGGCGGCCGTAACCGGCGCGACTACAAGACCCCGGAGCCGCACCCCTCCGGTGCCACGCCCCCGAAGATCCCCGGCGAGCTGGTGCCCAAGCACGTGGCCGTCGTGATGGACGGCAACGGCCGCTGGGCCAAGGAACGCGGCCTCCCGCGCACCGAGGGCCACAAGGTCGGCGAGGGCGTCGTCATGGACGTCCTCAAGGGCTGCATCGAGATGGGCGTCAAGAACCTCTCGCTGTACGCGTTTTCCACCGAGAACTGGAAGCGGTCCCCGGAGGAGGTGAAGTTCCTGATGAACTTCAACCGGGACGTGATCCGCCGCCGACGCGACGAGATGGACGAACTCGGCATCCGGATCCGCTGGGTCGGCCGCATGCCCAAGCTGTGGAAGTCCGTCGTCCAGGAGCTCCAGGTCGCCCAGGAGCAGACCAAGGACAACGACAAGATGACGCTGTACTTCTGCGTCAACTACGGCGGCCGGGCCGAGATCGCCGACGCCGCGCAGCGGATCGCCCAGGACGTCGCGGCCGGGAAGCTGGACCCGTCCAAGGTCAACGAGAAGACCTTCGCGAAGTACATCTACTACCCGGACATGCCGGATGTGGACCTCTTCGTCCGCCCCAGCGGCGAGCAGCGCACGTCCAACTACCTGATCTGGCAGAGCGCCTATGCCGAGATGGTCTTCCAGGACGTGCTCTGGCCGGACTTCGACCGCCGTGACCTGTGGCGCGCCTGCCTGGAGTTCGCCCAGCGCGACCGGCGCTTCGGCGGCGCGGTGGAGGCGGGTACCGCCGGACCGGCCGTCTGACCCTGCCATTACGATTCCGCCCCATGACGACTCAGGGGTGGGACGAAGTGGGGGCCGTGGTCGAGCTGGAGTACCAGCCGACCACGGCCGATTTCGCGGAGGCGCTGAACGCCCGCGCGAAGATCAGTACGAGCGGCCGCAGGCAGCGCAAGCTGCTGATCCTGATGCCGGCGCTGGCCGTGCTGATGGGAATCACGATCGCGCGCGGTGGGCACGGCCCGGGGGCGCCCGTCTGGGTGGGGCTCGTCTTCGTGATGCTGGGCGTGGTCCTGACACCCTGGCTGCAGGGCCGGCAGCTGTACCGGTTCGCCGCGCGCCAGGGCACCTGCCGCACGGTGGTGCGCGAGACCGGCATAGAGGTGGCCACTGACCACAGCACCACGACCGTCAACTGGGCGATGGTGCCCCGCTACCGGGAGACGCCGCAGCTCTTCGTGCTGTTCAGCGGCGACAAGCAGGCGACCGGGGTCACCATGCTGCCCAAGCGCGGCGTGCGGCAGCCGGACGATCTCGACCGGCTGCGCGACGTGCTCGACCGCAACGTACAAAGGCTCTGAGACGGGAGTGAGGCCCGGGGGCGCGCCGCCCCCGGGCCGTCACTTCTTCGCGTCCGCGCACTCCGCGCAGGTACCGAAGATCTCCACCGTGTGGGCCACGTTCGCATACCCGTGCTGGGCGGCGATGGTCTCCGCCCACTGCTCCACCGCGGGCCCCTCGACCTCCACGGCCTTGCCGCACATCCGGCACACCAGATGGTGATGGTGGTCCCCGGTCGAGCAGCGGCGGTACACGGACTCGCCGTCCGTGGTGCGCAGCACGTCGACCTCGCCGGCGTCGGCCAGGGACTGGAGGGTGCGGTAGACGGTGGTGAGCCCGACCGAGTCGCCGCGGTGCTTGAGCACGTCGTGCAGCTCCTGGGCGCTGCGGAACTCGTCCACCTCGTCGAGCGCCGCCGCCACCGCCGCCCGCTGCCGGGTCGACCGGCCACGTACCGGGGCCGCGTTCGTTCCACTGATCGGCGCCGTCGCCACAGCAGCCTCCTCGTGTCGCCCGTACTTGTGTCGGGCCATTGTGCCAGCCCGTCCCGGCGCCACGGTCAAACCCGGAGCTCGTCCGGGGCCGGGCGGGAGGCCGGTACCTCAAGGGTGCACTCCTCGGACGCGGCTTCGCTGCGACGGGCGCGGCTTCTGGCCAGCGGGGTCGCCAGCAGCGTCAGGGCGACGAAGACCGCGATGGCTAGCAGCACGATCGTCGCGCCGGGCGGGACGTCCTGGTAGTACGAGGTGACGGTGCCGGCCAGGGTCACCGCCGTACCGATGACGACCGACAGCACGAACGTGACCTTGAAGGACCGGGAGATCTGCTGCGCGGCCGCGACGGGCACCACCATCAGGGCGCTGACCAGCAGCAGCCCGACGACCCGCATCGCGACGGTGACGGTCACCGCCGCGGTCACGGCGACCAGCAGGTTCAGCGCGCGCACCGGCAGCCCGGTGACCCGGGCGAACTCCTCGTCCTGGCTGACCGCGAACAGCTGGCGGCGCAGCCCCAGTGTCACCAGCAGCACGAAGGCGGCCAGCACGCAGATCGAGGTGATGTCCTCGGAGGAGACCGTGGACAGGGAGCCGAAGAGGTACGAGGTGAGGTTGGCGTTGGAGCCGGTGTCGGAGAGGTTGATCAGCAGCACACCGCCCGCCATGCCGCCGTAGAACAGCATGGCCAGTGCGATGTCGCCGCGGGTGCGTCCGTACCAGCGGATCAGCTCCATCACGACTGCACCGGCGACGGCGACCGCCGTGGCCATCCAGACCGGGCTGGTGGAGAGCAGGAAACCGAGCCCGACACCGGTCATCGCGATGTGGCCGATGCCGTCGCCCATCAGGGCCTGGCGGCGCTGGACCAGGTAGATGCCGACGGCGGGGGCGATGACGCCGACGAGCACGGCGGCGAGCAGGGCCCGCTGCATGAAGGGAGGGTTGAGGAATTCCATGGTCAGCTCAGCAGTCCCGTCCGGACGGGCTCGGAGGCCGCGTGGGGGTGTACGTGGTCGTGTCCGGGCAGGGCGTGCTGGCCCAGCGCCTTCGGCGGCGGCCCGTCGTGCATCACACAGCCGTCGCGCAGCACGATCGCGCGGTCGATCAGCGGCTCCAGCGGGCCGAGCTCGTGCAGTACCAGCAGCACCGTGGTGCCGGCCGCGACCTGCTCGCGCAGGGTCGTGGCGAGGATCTCCTGGCTGGCCAGGTCGACGCCGGCCATCGGCTCGTCCATGATCAGCAGCTCGGGTTCGGCGGCCAGCGCGCGGGCGATCAGCACCCGCTGGTGCTGTCCGCCGGAGAGCGCGTCCACCGGGTCCCCGGCGCGGTCGGCGAGGCCGACGAGCTCGATGGCCCGGTCGACGGCGGCCCGGTCGGCCCTGCGGAGCAGGCCCAGCCCGGTCCGGGACAGCCGGCCGGAGGTGACGACCTCACGGATCGTGGCGGGGACGCCGCCGGCCGCCGTGGTGCGCTGGGGCACGTATCCGATCCGTGCCCAGGAGCGGAAGCGGCGCAGCGGGGTGCCGAACAGTTCGACGGAGCCGCCGGTGAGCGGGACCTGGCCGATGACGGAGCGCACGGCGGTCGACTTGCCCGAGCCGTTGGCACCGAGCAGGGCGGCGACCTCGCCGCGGTGCACGGTCAGGTCGATGCCGCGCAGCACCGGACGCGCGCCGAGCGTGGCCGTGGCGCCCCGCAGGGCTATCACGGGGTCGGTCGTGGTGCTCCCGGTCTCGGGCATGTGCGCCTCCGATGTCGCTGTGGCGGGTGTTACGGGGGTCACTTCGCGCCGAGCGCCTTCTGGAGGGCGGCGAGATTGGACCGCATGACCTCGATGTAGTCGGTGCCCTTGGACTTGGGCGTGATTCCTTCGAGCGGGTCCAGGACGTCGGTCTTCAGTCCGGTGTCCTTGGCGACGGTCTTCGCGGTCCTGTCGCTGGCGAGCGTCTCGAAGAACACGGTGGTGGCCTTGTTCTTCTCCGCGATGGTGTGGATCTCGCTGATCCGGGCGGGGCTGGGCTCGGCCTCGGGGTCGACGCCGGCGATGCCCTCCTGGGTGAGGCCGTAGCGCTCGGCGAGGTACCCGAAGGCGGAGTGGGTGGTGATGAACGTCTTGGTGGCGGTGTTCTTCAGCCCGTTCACGTACGCCGTGTTCAGACCGTCGAGCTCGGTGACCAGCGCGTCCGTGTTCTTCCGGTAGTCCGCGGCGTGGCCGGGGTCGGCCTTCTCCAGGGACGCGCCCACGCCCTTGGCGACCTCGGCGTACTTCACCGGGTCCAGCCAGACGTGGGGGTCGGCGCCGGCCTCGTCGCCGTGGTGCTCGTGTCCGTGCTCGTCGGCGCCGGCCTCGGTGCCGTGGTCCTCCAGCGTGGTGAGCTTCGAGGCGTCGGTGACGTGCTTCGCGCCGGACTGCACGATGGCGTCGTCCACGGCGGGCTGGATGCCCTTGAGGTACAGGACGAGGCCCGCGTCCGTGAGCCCGCCGATCTGCCGCGGGCTGAGCTCCAGGTCGTGCGGCTCCTGGCCCGGCTTGGTCAGCGTGGTGACGGAGACGTGCTTCCCGCCTATCTGCTCGGCCAGGAACTGCATCGGGTAGAACGAGGCCACCACGTCCAGTTTGTCGCCGTTCTTGCGGTCCGCGCCGTCCGAGGAGGAGCAGGCGGTGAGAGCGGTGAGGCCGAGGGCGACTGCTCCGGCGACGGCGGCGGTGGGTATGAGGCGGCTGACGTTCATGACAGTCATTTTCAACAAAACTGGAAACGATTGTCAACAAGGCTTATGAGATGACTTCGCGGCCGACCGTGCCGATACCGATTTGATCCAGGGGCCGTGCCCGCCGGTAATCTGAGGCATTCGCGCACCCGTCTCCCGACTGCCGTCCCCCCACCGAGGCGCTTCGCGCCGCCCCTGTCCAGTTTCGTCGTAATGAAGAGAGCACCGTGGCCGCCGACAAGATCGACTCCATCGTCAGCCTGAGCAAGCGCCGTGGCTTCGTCTACCCGTGCAGTGAGATCTACGGTGGCCAGAGGGCCGCCTGGGACTACGGGCCGTTGGGCGTCGAGATGAAGGAGAACCTCAAGCGCCAGTGGTGGCGCTACATGGTCACCTCGCGCGAGGACGTGGTCGGTCTCGACTCGTCGGTCATCCTCGCTCCCGAGGTCTGGTCCGCCTCCGGTCACGTCGCCACGTTCACCGACCCGCTGACCGAGTGCACCTCCTGCCACAAGCGCTTCCGCGCCGACCACCTGGAGGAGGCGTACGAGGAGAAGCACGGCCACGCGCCCGCGAACGGCCTGACCGAGCTCAACTGCCCCAACTGCGGCAACAAGGGCACCTTCACCGAGCCCAAGCAGTTCTCGGGTCTGCTCTCCACCCACCTCGGCCCGACCCAGGACTCCGGCTCGGTCGCCTATCTGCGTCCCGAGACCGCCCAGGGCATCTTCACCAACTTCGGCCAGGTGCTGCAGACCTCGCGCAAGAAGCCGCCGTTCGGTATCGCCCAGATGGGCAAGTCCTTCCGGAACGAGATCACTCCGGGCAACTTCATCTTCCGCACCCGCGAGTTCGAGCAGATGGAGATGGAGTTCTTCGTCAAGCCGGGCGAGGACGAGGAGTGGCAGCAGTACTGGATGGACCAGCGCTGGAACTGGTACACGGAGCTCGGCATGCGCGAGGAGAACATGCGCTGGTTCGAGCACCCGAAGGAGAAGCTCTCCCACTACTCCAAGCGCACCGCCGACATCGAGTACCGCTTCCGCTTCGGCGGCAGCGAGTGGGGTGAGCTGGAGGGCGTCGCCAACCGCACGGACTACGACCTCAAGGCGCACTCCAAGGCCTCGGGCACCGACCTGTCCTTCTTCGACCAGGAGGCCGGCGAGCGCTGGACCCCGTACGTCATCGAGCCGGCGGCCGGTGTCGGGCGCGCGATGCTCGCCTTCCTCCTCGACGCCTACATCGAGGACGAGGCTCCCAACGCCAAGGGCGTCATGGAGAAGCGCACCGTGATGCGGCTCGACCCGCGCCTCGCGCCGGTCAAGGTCGCCGTCCTGCCGCTGTCCCGGAACCCGCAGCTGTCGCCGAAGGCCAAGGGCCTCGCGACCGACCTGCGGAAGAACTGGAACATCGAGTTCGACGACGCGGGCGCCATCGGCCGCCGCTACCGCCGTCAGGACGAGATCGGCACGCCGTTCTGCGTCACCGTCGACTTCGACACCCTCGACGACAACGCGGTGACCGTGCGCGAGCGCGACACCATGAAGCAGGAGCGCGTCTCCCTGGACCAGATCCAGGCCTACCTCGGCGCCCGCCTGCTCGGCTGCTGACGTATCGCTCGTACTGACGAGGCCCCCGGTTCACCGTACGGAACCGGGGGCCTCGCCGCGCCCCGGCGCCGGGGCGCGGGGGCCGGCCCCGAAATCGGGTGCGGGGACAGACCGGGCCGGGGTACGGTTCCGGCATGTATTCGTTCTTCCAGATCTACGAGTGAGAGCGCGGCGGGTCCGACCACCCGCCGCCCACCGGACCGACCCAGGTCGCTTCAGACCTCACCTCGCAATACGAACGGGAGAACGCCGTGGCCAAGAGCCGTAACAACCTTCTCGGTGTGGGCGGACAGCGCAAGAAGCTGTCCCGCGCCGATCAGCAGGGCGTGGGCGCCGCCCGCACCACCGACCGCAAGGCGGCGGCCGACCAGAAGCAGGAGCTGCTGCGCAAGATGCGTGAGCGTGCGCAGTCCGGCACCACCCCCGAGGCGGCCCCGGCCGACGGTGCCGCGGACGCGCCCGAGCAGGACGCCCCGGCACAGAGCTGACGCTTCCTCACCCACCGTACGGCCGTGGGCCCGGATCACCCCGTGATCCGGGCCCACGCCCATGTCCGCGCCCCGTCGCCGTCCCGCGCTCACGCCACCCCGCGCGGCAGCCGCAGGCTGAGCAGCGTCGTCAGCGCCACCGCGGCCAACTGCACCAGCAGTGTCACGGCCAGCGCGTCCCGCATGCCCGCGCCCGGGACCAGGGAGAGGAACAGCGTGCCGAGCGTGGCCACCCCCAGGGCCAGCGCGGCCTGCTGAGTCGTCGTCATCACCCCGCCGCCCACTCCGGCACGCGCGGCCGGTACGTCGGAGAGCACGATCCGGAACAGGACGGGCAGCTGGAGCCCCTGCCCGAACCCCGCGATCGCGACGCCCGGCAGCAGCCCCAGCGGCCCGAGGCCGGACCACTCGCGCCATACGGTGAGCGCCAGCACCAGCACGCCCACCGCCTGGATCAGCCCGCCGGCCGTCACGACCCGGCTCCCGTACCGCAGGATCAGCCGCGGACCGGCCAGCGACGCCACGAAGAACGCCACCGCCATCGGCGCCATCGACAGTCCGGCCGCGGCCGGACCCAGCTCCAGCCCCTGCTGGAGGGCGACCGCGATGACGAACATGAAGCCGCCGAAGCCGATCGAGAACGGCACCACCAGCGCCAGCCCGCGACGCAGCGACTCCAGCCGCAGCAGGCTCGGCGGCACCAGCGGGGTCAGCCCGCGACGGTCGGCCCGGCGCTCGACCCGGTAGAAGGCGTACGCGGCGAACGGGAACAGGGCCAGCGAGACCCAGGTCCACACCGGCCAGCCCGCGGCGCGCCCCTCCGTCAGCGGGGCGAGCAGCGTCACCAGCGACACGGTCAGCAGCAGAGTGCCCGGTACGTCGATCGGCGCGGGCCGCTCCGAGCGGGTCTCCGGCACGACGCGGGCGGCCAGCACCAGCCCCGCCGCCGCCACCGGAACGTTCACCAGGAACACCGAACGCCAGCCCGCGCTCTCGCCGAACACCGACGACAGCGGCGCGGCGGCGACGAGGACGCCGCCGAGGATCTGGCCCGCGACCATGGAGAGCCCGGCCGTCGCCCCGTACAGGCCCATCGCACGGGCCCGCCGGTGGCCCGAGGTGGCCGCCTGGATGGTCGCGAGCACCTGCGGCAGCATCAGCGCGGCGGCCGCGCCCTGCGCCACCCGCGCCCCCACCAGCGTCCAGGCGTCCGGGGCGAGGCCGCAGGCGAGCGAGGTGATCCCGAAGGCGGCCATGCCCAGCAGGAAGAGCCGGCGCCGCCCGGCCATGTCGCCGAGCCGGCCGCCGAGGACGAGCAGCACGGCGTAGGCGAGGCCATAACCCGCGACCACCAGTTCGAGCAGGGCGGGGCCCGCGTCCAGGTCGTGGTCGATCGTCGGCAGGGCGACGTTCACGATGAAGAAGTCGATGAGCGGCAGCGCCGCCCCGAGCAGCACCGTGAACAGCCCGAGAGCGCCGAGCACCGGAGCGGGGTGGTCGTGCCGCACCACGGCGTCGGCGGTGGTGGTCGCTTGCGTCCGTACAGTTGATTCACTCACGCCATCGAGAATCGCCGCCGTCCCAGCCTGGTACCAGAGTGTCTTTATCCTGGTACAAGGAGCACCTGGCAGAGCGCCGGGCGGCTCGGCAGGCTGGAGGCATGACGACTGTGGCGAGCGAACTGCCCGAGGTACGAGTGGTGCCCGGGGTCCCGCCGGCTCCTGGGCGGCGGGAGCCCTCCGAGCCCGATGTCCGGCGGCACGAACTCGCGGACTTCCTGCGCAGCCGCCGCGAACGGATCACCCCCGAACAGGTCGGCCTGCCCCGGGGCCGCCGCAGGCGCACCCCCGGCCTGCGCCGCGAGGAGGTCGCCCAGCTCTCCGCCGTGGGCGTCACCTGGTACACCTGGCTCGAACAGGCCCGCGACATCCAGGTCTCGCCCCAGGTGCTCGACGCGCTGGCCCGCGCCCTGCTGCTCGACCGCAGCGAACGCGGCCACCTCTTCTCGCTCGCCGGCGCCGTCGACCCGTCGCCGAACGCGGACTGCCCGAGCGTGACGCCGGGGCTGCGCGAGTTGCTGCGGCAGCTGGACCCCATCCCGGCCTGCATCCAGAACAGCCGGTACGACATCCTCGCGTACAACCGGACCTACGGCAGGCTGCTCTGCGATCTGGACACGGTCGCCCCCGAGGACCGCAACTGCATGATCCTCGCCTACACCAACGCACAGTGGCGCTCCGCCTTGGTCGACCTCCCCGAGGTGAACCGGCTCATGGCCGCCAAGTTCCGCAGGGCGATGGCCGAGCATCTGGCCGAGCCCGCCTGGAAGGCGCTCCTCGCGCGGCTGGAGGAGTCGTCCGCCGAGTTCCGGGAGATCTGGGCCCGGCACGAGGTGGTGGGCGCGGGCGGCCGGACCAAGATCTTCCGCAACGCCCACGTCGGACTGCTCCGCCTCGAACACACCGACCTGTGGCTGGGCCCGTCGAGCGGGCCGCGCATGGTGACGTACGCCCCCGCCGACGAGGAGACCAGGGAGCGACTGGTGCGTCTTCAGGCCCTGGAGCCCGCCGCCGCCTGACCCCCGGCCGGGACGTCCGCCTGCCGCTCCAGCCGCTCGGCGGTCCGGCGCGCGGTCTCCCGCGCCCAGCGCCCGCTCGTCAGCGCCCCCACCAGCAGGACGCACAGCCCGCACCCGGCGAGGATCCACCAGGCGGGCTTGCTCGCGTCCACGAAGGCCTCGGCGTAGGCGGCGCCGCGCGGCGACCCGGTGCCGGCCACCCCGGCCGCCAGCACCGCGCCGATCACGGCGACCCCGAGCGTCCCGCCGATCTGCCGGCTGGTCGAGGCCACCGCGGCCGCCACCCCGGCCTGCGAACGCGGCATGCCGGAGACGGCCGTGTTGGTGATCGGCGCGTTCACCATGCCGAAGCCGAGGCCGAAGAGCACATAGCCGGTGAACAGCAGGGCGTTGTCCGTCTCCGCGTCGTACGCGGCGAACAGCAGCCCGCACGCCGTCATGGCCACGCCCGCCACGAGCAGCGACAGCCGGGGCCCCCGGCTGCCGACGAGCCGCCCGGACAGCGGCGCGCAGACAAAGGTGAGGGCCGCCATCGGCAGCATGTACAGACCGGCGTCCAGCGCGCTCAGCCCGCGCACGTTCTGCAGGTACAGGGTGTTGAGGAAGAGGAACCCGCTCAGTGCGGCGAAGGCGCAGACCGCTATGACCGTGGCACCGCTGAACGGGGCGCTGCGGAAGAAGCGCAGATCGATGAGGGGCTCGGTGCGCCGGCGCTCGTACAGCAGCAGGCCGGCGAGCGAGCAGGCGGCGAGCGCTGCGAAGGACAGGATGCGCGCCGAGGTCCACCCGGCCGAGGGCGCCTCGATGATCGCGTACGTCAGCGAACCGAGCAGCCCGATCACCAGCAGCTGCCCCACCGGGTCGGGGCGGCGCGGCTTCGGGGCGCGGGACTCGGGCACGTAGCGCCAGGTGAGAAGGAGGGCGGCGAGGCCCACCGGCAGATTGACCCAGAAGATCGAACGCCAGCCCACCGAGTCCACCAGCAGACCGCCGACCACCGGTCCGGCGGCCATGGAGATGCCGACGACACCGCCCCACACCCCGATGGCGCGGGCCCGCTCGCGCGGGTCGGTGAAGGTGTTGGTGATGATCGACATCGCGACCGGGTTGAGCATCGAGCCGCCCACCGCCTGCACCATCCGGAACGCCACCAGCGACTCCAGGTTCGGCGCCACGGAGCAGAGCAGCGAACCGAGGGTGAACAGGACGAGCCCGGTCTTGAAGACCTTCCGGCGCCCGATCCGGTCGGCGGTGGAGCCGGCGAGCATCAGCAGCGAGGCCAGGACCAGGGTGTACGCGTCGATCGTCCACTGCATGCCCGCGACAGTGGCGTGCAGTTCCTTCTGGATGGACGGAAGGGCGACATTGAGCACGGTGTTGTCGAGACTGACGATCAGCAGACTCATGCAGCAGATCGCCAGTACCAACTGCCGTCGGCGGTGACTGAGCTCGGGCATACATGGATAGTACGGTTAACTAACGAACTCCGCTGCCGGGGAGCCCCGCCCGGTACGCGACAATGGAGCAATGACCACGCTCGCCCCCTCGCTCCCACTGCTCCGGATCGGCCCCCACACGGTGCAGCCGCCGGTGGTGCTCGCCCCCATGGCCGGCATCACCAACGCCCCGTTCCGCACCCTGTGCCGGGAGTTCTCCGGCGGCAAGGGGCTGTTCGTCAGCGAGATGATCACCACGCGGGCGCTGGTCGAGCGCAACGAGAAGACCATGCAGCTGATCCACTTCGACGCGAGCGAGACCCCGCGCTCGATCCAGCTGTACGGAGTGGACCCGGTCACCGTCGGCAAGGCCGTCCGCATGATCGTCGACGAGGACCTCGCCGACCACATCGACCTCAACTTCGGCTGCCCGGTCCCCAAGGTGACCCGCAAGGGCGGCGGCTCGGCGCTCCCGTACAAGCGGCCGCTGCTGCGCGCGATCCTCAACCAGGCGGTCTCCAACGCGGGCGATCTGCCGGTCACCATCAAGATGCGCAAGGGCATCGACGACGACCACATGACCTACCTCGACGCGGGCCGGATAGCGGTCGAGGAGGGTGTCACGGCCGTCGCCCTGCACGGCCGGACGGCCGCCCAGCACTACGGCGGCACCGCCGACTGGGATGCCATCGCCCGCCTCAAGGAGCACGTCCCGGAAATCCCCGTCCTGGGCAACGGCGACATCTGGTGCGCGGACGACGCCCGCCGGATGATGCGCGAGACCGGCTGCGACGGTGTGGTCGTGGGCCGCGGCTGCCTGGGCCGTCCCTGGCTCTTCGGTGACCTGGTGAGCGAGTTCGAGGGCTCGGGGACGCGGCAGGCGCCGGGGCTGCGGGAGGTCGCCGACGTGATGCTGCGGCACGCGACGCTGCTGGGGGAGTGGATCGGCGACGAGACGCGCGGCGTGATCGATTTCCGCAAGCACGTCGCCTGGTACCTCAAGGGCTTCGCGGTCGGCTCGGAGATGCGCAAGAAGCTCGCGATCACCTCGTCGCTGGAGGAGCTCGGCGGGCAGCTGCGGGAGCTGGACCTGGACCAGCCGTGGCCGGACGGCGCGGACGGGCCGCGCGGGCGCACCTCGGGCAACAACCGCGTGGTGCTGCCGGACGGCTGGCTGAAGGACCCGTACGACTGTGCGGGCGTGAGCCCGGACGCGGAGCTGGACACCTCGGGCGGCTGAGAGGCTGTCGGCCCGGTCCTCCGGGCTCGCACGGGCACGCGGCGCCACAGGCACCGCGTGCCTCTTCTTTTGCCTTGCTCATCTGAGCGCCGTATTCGGTCGGATTCGGTGGCGGTTCGGTCGGCTGGTGGCTCGAACGAGTCGGAACGGGCATCGCGCGGCAACTCGACCCCGCCTTGAGTGCGCTTAGGTGATCAAGGCGTGACGGGCAGTCGCCGATCGGGCGTCCGGATGGTGACATCTGAGCGCCGACCGTAGAGTGATTCTCGCCACCCTGAGAGTCGATGCGCTCAGATGAGCGAAATTCCAAGGGCTGCATTTCTCAAATGGTGGCACTGGGTGCCAAGGGTCTCCACTTTGATCGATCGACGCTTCCGTTGCGCAGTGTCATCAAACAGGCGAAGGTCTGTAGCTCTCGGTATTTATGTGTTCAAGAAATGAACGAATCTTGCCCCTCGGGCCAAAGGTCCCGTCACTTTCGATCTGCTGGCGGACGGGTGGTTGAGGCCTCATGACGCGCAAGTGGACGTACCCAGACACCTTCGATCTGGGTATGTTCCTCGCCGTCAGGGCAGCCACCGCGTCCTCGAGGAGTCGAGACCCGTGTCGGAAAACAAAGATCCCCACGTAGCCACCCCGGAATCCCCGGAGCTCAAGGGCGAGAAGTTCGTTTATGACTTCACCGAGGGCAACAAGGATCTGAAGGATCTCCTCGGCGGCAAGGGCGCGAACCTCGCCGAGATGACCAACCTCGGGCTTCCTGTCCCTCCGGGATTCACCATCACCACCGAGGCGTGCAAGGTCTACCTCGAGAGCGGCGAGGAGCCGGCCGCACTCCGTTCCGAAGTCAGCGCGCACCTCGACGCCCTTGAGGCGCGGATGGGCAAGAAGCTCGGCCAGGCCGACGATCCGCTGCTGGTCTCGGTCCGCTCCGGTGCGAAGTTCTCGATGCCCGGCATGATGGACACGGTTCTCAACATCGGCCTCTCCGACGAGTCCGTGGTCGGTCTCACCGCCCAGGCCGGCGACGAGCGGTTCGCGTGGGACTCCTACCGCCGCCTCATCCAGATGTTCGGCAAGACCGTCCTCGGTGTCGACGGCGACCTCTTCGAGGAGGCGCTGGAGGCGGCGAAGGAGGCCAAGGGCGTCACCGTCGATGTCGACCTCGACGCGGCCGACCTGAAGAAGCTGGTCAAGCAGTTCAAGAAGATCGTCGCGCGGGACGCCGGACGCGACTTCCCGCAGGACCCGCGTGAGCAGATGGACCTGGCCATAAAGGCCGTCTTCGACTCGTGGAACACCGACCGGGCCAAGCTCTACCGCCGCCAGGAGCGCATCCCCGGCGACCTGGGCACCGCGGTCAACGTCTGCTCGATGGTCTTCGGCAACCTCGGCCCCGACTCCGGCACGGGCGTCGCGTTCACCCGCGACCCGGCCAGCGGTCACCAGGGCGTGTACGGCGACTACCTGCAGAACGCGCAGGGCGAGGACGTCGTCGCCGGTATCCGCAACACGGTGCCGCTCGCCGAGCTGGAGTCGATCGACAAGAAGTCGTACGACCAGCTGATGCAGATCATGGAGACGCTGGAGACCCACTACAAGGATCTCTGCGACATCGAGTTCACCATCGAGCGCGGCCAGCTGTGGATGCTCCAGACCCGGGTCGGCAAGCGCACCGCGGGCGCGGCGTTCCGGATCGCCACCCAGCTCGTCGACCAGGGGCTCATCGACGAGGCCGAGGCCCTTCAGCGCGTCAACGGCGCGCAGCTCGCGCAGCTGATGTTCCCGCGCTTCGACGACGACGCGAAGACCGAGATGCTGGGCCGTGGCATCGCCGCGTCCCCGGGCGCCGCGGTCGGCAAGGCCGTCTTCGACTCGTACACCGCGGTCAAGTGGTCCCGGTCCGGCGAGAAGGTCATCCTGATCCGCCGCGAGACCAACCCCGACGACCTCGACGGCATGATCGCGGCCGAGGGCATCCTGACCTCGCGCGGCGGCAAGACCTCGCACGCCGCCGTCGTCGCCCGAGGCATGGGCAAGACCTGTGTCTGCGGTGCCGAGGACCTGGAGGTCGACACCAAGCGACGCCGGATGACGGTGGGCGGCCGGGTCATCGAGGAGGGCGACGTCGTCTCCATCGACGGCTCCACCGGCAAGGTGTACCTCGGTGAGGTCCCCGTCGTGCCGTCCCCGGTCGTCGAGTACTTCGAGGGCCGGATGCACGCCGGCGCCGACGACGCCGACGAGCTGGTCGCCGCCGTGCACCGGATCATGGCGTACGCGGACCGGGTGCGCCGGCTGCGGGTGCGGGCCAACGCCGACAACGCCGAGGACGCGCTGCGGGCCCGCCGCTTCGGCGCCCAGGGCATCGGCCTGTGCCGCACCGAGCACATGTTCCTCGGCGAGCGCCGCGAGATGGTCGAGAAGCTGATCCTCGCGGACACCGACACCGAGCGCGAGACCGCGCTGGAGGAGCTGCTCCCGCTCCAGAAGGCCGACTTCATCGAGCTGTTCGAGGCGATGGACGGACTGCCCGTCACCGTACGGCTGCTCGACCCGCCGCTGCACGAGTTCCTGCCCGACATCACCGAGCTCTCGGTACGGGTCGCGCTCGCCGAGTCCCGCAAGGACGCCAACGAGAACGACCTGCGCCTGCTCCAGGCCGTGCACAAGCTGCACGAGCAGAACCCGATGCTCGGCCTGCGCGGTGTGCGCCTCGGTCTCGTCATCCCCGGCCTGTTCGCCATGCAGGTACGGGCGATCGCCGAGGCCGCGGCCGAGCGCAAGAACGCCAAGGGCGACCCGCGCGCCGAGATCATGATTCCGCTCGTCGGCACGGTCCAGGAGCTGGAGATCGTCCGCGAGGAGGCCGACCAGGTCATCGCCGAGGTCGAGGCCGCCACCGGCACCCGGCTGAAGCTCACCATCGGCACGATGATCGAGCTGCCGCGCGCCGCGCTGACCGCCGGCCAGATCGCCGAGGCCGCGCAGTTCTTCTCCTTCGGTACGAACGACCTGACCCAGACGGTGTGGGGCTTCTCCCGTGACGACGTGGAGGCCTCCTTCTTCACCGCGTACCTGGAGAAGGGCATCTTCGGTGTGTCGCCGTTCGAGACGATCGACAAGGACGGCGTCGGCTCGCTGGTCCGCAGCGCCGTCGAGGCCGGCCGGGCCACCCGCCCGGACCTGAAGCTCGGCGTCTGCGGCGAGCACGGCGGAGACCCGGAGTCGGTGCACTTCTTCCACGAGGTGGGTCTGGACTACGTCTCCTGCTCCCCGTTCCGCATCCCCGTGGCCCGGCTCGAAGCGGGCCGTGCGGCGGCGGGTTCGACCGGTAGCGACAGCCGCTGACCCGGCACCGGACTGCCTGACTCCGTGACCTTTCGACCCGAAGACGGCGGCACCCTGTGCGGGGGTGCCGCCGTCCGGTTTTGTTCTGGGGAAAATCGTTGTGCGGGCTTGTGCCTTTCCTTCGCGCATTACGCAAAGTTCGTTCAATACGCAAAGACCGGGCCTGGAACGGACCGGGATGCGGCCCATGGATCCCCATCCATGGGCCGCACCCGGGTTACCCCCATCGGGCACGGAGCCGCACCGTCGTCCACCGTCGCCGGGCGAGCGAAACCCCCCACGGCCTTCACTCACCCTTCCGGTGGCGCCGGATTCGTACCCGACGCCGTACAGCTTTTCGGGTCACGGTGTGCGGGTGCGAGGCGTTTCACCTCTGGCCGAAACCCCGTGGTGACGTGCTGTTACGGATCACCTACCCTGGGGTGGGGGTAATTGCAGGTGCAACAGGTGGGGGATCGGTGCTGCGTATCCATATGTCCGGAGTGGACCTTTCCCAGGTGCGGATGGCCACCCGGCCCGACGCGCTGTGGGAAACCGCTCTGAGTTTCCACCGGCTGCGGGACCGGCGCGGTTCCGCGGTGTTCGGGAAATGGCGTACGGAAACCCGGCCTCGGTTGAATGGCGAAGTACGCCTGCTGTCCGCCGTGATTCCACCGCGCGGCTATTTCCCGGATTTCCTGACGCCTTCTCAGGAAAGCGGCGAGCCGTACGGCATCGACGCGGGAATGCAGGCATTGCGCGAGACCCCGCCCGGCAGGGTCAGGGCCGAACTGGCCCTGCTCGGTGCCGAACGCCGGGACGCGTGCCGTTCCCCGGACGCCCGCGCCGAACCGCTCGGCCGCCTCGTCGACGCGCTGCGCAGCTACCACCGTGCCGCCATCGAGCCGTACTGGCCGCACATCCGGGCCAGCGTCGAGGCCGACCGCGCCGTACGAGGCCGCGCCCTCCTGGACGGCGGCGCGCACGAACTGCTGGCCTCCCTACCGCCGATGATCCGCTGGCGGGCCCCCGTGCTGGAGGCGGACTACCCCGTCGACCGGGAGATCCGCCTGGACGGACGGGGGCTGCTGCTCCAGCCGTCGTTCTTCTGCCGCGTCACCCCGGTCGTCTACCGCGACCCGAGGCTCCCGCCGGTCCTCGTCTACCCGGTCACCCACTCCTGCGCCCCGGTCTTCGCCGAACCGGGCCCCTGGCTCGGCCGACTCCTCGGCAGCACCCGCTCGACGGTCCTGAGCGCCATAGGGGACGGCTGCACGACCAGCGAGCTCGCGCTGCGGGCCGGGGTGTCCCTCGCATCGGCGAGCCAGCATGCCTGTGTACTGCGCGAGGCGGGCCTGATACACACCCTGCGGCACGGTGGCTCGGTCCTGCACACGCTGACGCCGCTGGGCGGGTCGCTGCTCCGGGGCGGCGCCCCGCTCGCCCTGTCGTGAGAGCTGGGGCAGGGTGGTCCAGGGGCCGGGCGGCGAGGCGGGCGAAAGTTTTTCGCCCGCAGAGCGATGAGTTCTCACAGGCCCCGTCGTCTACCTGTCGTACACGTTCGAACAACAGAGAGAGCGAAGCGGTCATGCCTCAGATGATCTTCGTCAACCTGCCGGTCAAGGACCTCGAAGCGACCAAGGCCTTCTTCGGCAAGCTGGGCTTCTCGTGCAACCCGCAGTTCTCCGACGAGAAGACCGCCTGTCTCGTCATCAGCGACACCATCTTCGCGATGCTCCTCACCGAGCCGCGCTTCAAGGAGTTCACCAAGAAGGAGATCGCCGACTCCTCGAAGTCCACCGAGGTGATCCTCGCCCTGAGCGCCGAGAGCCGGGAGAAGGTGGACGAGCTGGTCGACACCGCTCTCGCCTCCGGCGGATCGCCCGCCAACGAGCCGGTGGACTACGGCCACATGTACGGCCGTTCCTTCCAGGACCCGAACCACCACATCTGGGAGGTCATGTGGATGGACCCGGCCGCCGTGGAGGGTCAGCAGGGCTGAGCCCGTCGACCGCCGGCCCGTCGACCGCCCGTGACGTATCCGGACCTCAAGGGGCGAGGCCCGGATACGTCACACCGGTGAGCTGCTCGGACGCCACCCAGAGCCGCTCGCTCGTGACATCGTCCCGGGTCCAGCCCGCGCGCCAGGACGGGGCGGGGGCGCCGCGCCAGCCCAGCAGTCCCGGCCCGGCGAACGAATCGGGGCGCACGCCGGGCGCGGTGGCGGCGTAAAGGGTGGGCAGCGCACCGGACGACGCGGGCTGGGCGACGATCCGGTTGCCGAGTTCGAAGACCCGCTCCATCGTCCGCCGGTTCTCCATCCGGGCGGCGGCGGACTGAAGGTTGGTCGCCGCGTATCCCGGGTGCGCGGCGGCGGCCACCAGCCGGGAGCCCGCCTTCGTGAGCCGTCGCGCCAGCTCGTGGACGAAGAGCAGATTGGCGGTCTTGGAGCGGCCGTAGGCGATCCAGCGGCGGTAGTGGCGCTCGCTGTTGAGATCCCCCATGTCGATGTCGGACAGCGCGTGCATCCCGCTGGAGACGGTCACCACACGTGCCCCGGGGGTGTCGAGGAGGCGGGGGAGCAGCAGCCCGGTCAGGGCGAAGTGCCCCAGGTGGTTGATGCCGAACTGCCTCTCGAAGCCGTCGGCCGTCGTCCCGTAAGGGAGAGCCATCACGCCCGCGTTGTTGATCAGCAGATCGATCCGCTCGGGCGCACGGGCCGCGGCGAACTCGCGCACCGAGCCCAGATCGGCCAGATCGAGCGGTACGAACGCCACGTCCGCGCCGGTCACCGCCTTCCGGATACGGGACTCGGCCTCCTTGCCGCGCGCCTCGTCACGGCAGGCGAGCAGGACCCGCGCACCGTGCCGGGCCAACTCCCGCGCGGTGTGCAGGCCGAGGCCGCTGTTGGCTCCGGTGACCACGGCCGTGCGGCCGCTCTGGTCCGGGATGTCGTTCGCGTTCCAGCCGTGGCTCATGCGCCCAGCGTACGACCGCGGTGTGCAGCCCGGACCGGTCGGGCCGGTCCGGATCCGGGACCGGTGAGCCCCGGCGGCGCGGGGCGCGCGAACCTCAGAAGTCGCTCAACTTTTCCGTGATCCGGCCGGAGAGGTTGGACGGCGCCGAGATCGCGTCCATAAAGTCGTGATCATGCCGGACATAGCAATCACCACCCTGATCATCCTCTGCCTCGCGGCGGCCGCGGCGGGCTGGATCGACGCGGTGGTCGGCGGCGGCGGACTGCTTCTGCTGCCCGCGCTGCTCCTGGGCCTGCCGCACGTCCCGGCCGCGCAGGTGCTCGGCACCAACAAGGCGGTCGCGATCGTCGGTACGTCGGGGGCCGCCGTGGCGTACGTGCGCAAGGCTCCGGTGAAGATCGGGACCGCGTTGCGGATCGGGATGGCGGCGCTGGCCGGATCGATGGCCGGTGCGTTCTTCGCCGCCGGGATCAGCAGCGAGGTGCTCCGACCGGTGATCATGGTGGTGCTGCTGGCCGTCGCGGCGTTCGTGATGCTGCGGCCCTCGTTCGGCAAGGACACGGGCGACGGCGCGCGGCAGCAGGTCACCCGGGCCCGCACCGTCACCGCGATCGTGCTGGTCGGTGGCGGCATCGGCTTCTACGACGGGCTGTTCGGCCCCGGCACGGGCACGTTCCTGGTGCTGGCGCTGACCGCGGTGCTCCACCTCGACCTGGTGACGGCGTCCGCCACCGCCAAGATCGTCAACGTCTGCACCAACGGCGGTGCGCTGGCGATGTTCGCCTACCAGGGCAGCGTGCTGTGGCAACTGGCCGCGCTGATGGCGGTGTTCAACCTGGCGGGCGGGCTCATCGGGGCGCGGATGGCGCTCCGCAAGGGCAGCGAGTTCGTCCGCGGTGTGCTGCTGGTCGTGGTCTTCTCGCTGGTCGCGAAGCTGGCCTTCGACCAGTGGACGGCCTGAGCGGCCCACGCGCGGCCAGGTGGCTCGGGGCAGCGGCCAGGTGACTCATGCGCGGCGGCCCTGTTCACCGCACGGAGGTCAGGTGCGCGTACGCCACCACGTTGCCCTCGTACCCCGTCCCCTTCGAGAAGCCGCCGCCGCAGGTGATCAGCCGCAGTGAGGGGAAGGGCGCGGCGCCGTACACCCGCTCGTCGGGGAAGTTCTCGTTCTCGTAGACCTCGATCGCGTCCAGGGAGAAGACGGCGGTGTGCCCGTCCTGGCGGACCACCTCGACCGTGCTGCCCTTCTGCAGGGCGCCCAGGTCGTAGAAGACCGACCGCCCCTGCGCGTTGTCCACGTGGCCGGCGACGATCGCGCTGCCCTTGGAGCCCGGGGGAGTGCCGTCCCGGTACCAGCCGACGACGTTGCGATTGCCGGCCGGGGGCACGTCGAGACTGCCGTCGGCCCCCAGACCCAGACGCATCATCGGGGCGTCCACCCGGATGCTCGGGATGCGGATGCGCACGGGGGCGGAAGGCTTCAGGGGTTCGGCGACCGGCGATCCCGGCTGGGGCTCCGGGCCGCCGGTGAACGCCTGGGCGGCGGCCGGCCGGGGCGGGACCAGCTGGGTGCCGGCGCCGTTGCGGATCAGCCAGACACCGGCCAGCGCTGCGATGACCAGCAGCCAGCCCTTGGCCTTCTGGGTCACGGTCGTCCTCCGGGTGACGGAACGGGGACGGTCCCGTCCCGGTGGCGCGCGGCCACCGGGACGGAAACCAGGCGGTACGGAGACGTGAATCCGTCTCCGTCAGCCGGCTCCCTGCGTGCCGCTCGCCCGGCGACGCAGGAGCCAGGCTCCGCCGACGGCGGTCGCGGCGAGAACGCCGGCGCCCGCCGCGATCTGGGTGGTGTCGGGCCGGACGCTGCCGCCGACTCCGGTTTTCACGTGCCCGGTGGGGCCGGTGGGGCCACCGGAGTCCGAGGGGCGGCGCCCGGAGGACGAGCTGTCGTGCCCCGACGAGGACGAGCTGTCATCTCCGGACGACGAGCCGTCGTGCTTGCCCGAGCCCTTCTCGGACGGGCTCCAGCTCTCGCGTCCGCCGGAGCTTTCGTGTCCGGACGAGGACGAGTTGTCGTTCCCGGACGACGAACTGTCGCCCCGGTCCGTGCCCTCGCCGCGGCCGGCGCTCTCGCCCCGGTCCGTGTCCTCGTCCCCGCCCGTGGTGTCGCGTCCGGAGGCGGAGGCGGAGGCGGAGGCGGAGGCGGAGGCGGAGTCGAGCAGCGAGGGCGCGATGAGGCCGGAGAGGTTGTCCAGGCTGAACGGGGTGCCCGTACCCGAACCGGAGTCGGATCCCGACCCGGCCCCGTCCCCCGAGGCCTCGTCGTCGGTGGCCCGCGTACCGAGGCCACCGGCGGTCCGCGACACGGCATCGGCCGAGCTGATCCGCTGCGCGCCGGCATCGTCCGCGTACGCGGAGGGCCCGGCGGTGAGGAAGCCGAGGGTGGCTATGGTGACCGCGGATGCGGCGGTACCGGTCACTATGCGGACAGGACGCATGGGGGGTTCCTCCGGCGATGGCGCGAGTAGGTGTGTCCTGCCCCTGAGCTAACGGGCGGCCCGCCACCCATGCCTGCTGACGCAAAGTCAGCTTTCACTCGAACGGACCGGCGCGTCCTCCTTGCCAAGGGGTGATCGCGCAGGTCAGCGCGGTGATCGGTACGGGTGCGGCCGGCCTCCCGCCGCCCGGTGCCGATCGAGTGACGGCGCCCGGGGGGAGAGTGGCGTACGTCACACGCATGACCTCGCGAGTGTCGGGCACACGTCTGACACCCCCCACGGGACGGTGCACGAGGCCGCCCCCGGCCACCGCCCTCACCGGGCCCACCCCCCCTGGGCCCGGTGAGGGCGGATTCGCGCGGAGGGCAGAGGGGGGAGCGGGTGCGGGGTGGGAGCGGACGGCGCCCGATCGCGCACGCTCCGTAACCTTCGGTGGCTGAATGCTGCGGCAGTATTCCGAGGTCCTCACCAGGAAGGCCGACGCGGCGGACTTCTCGAAGTTCCGAGCGAGCGCAGGTTCGACCCCTTCCTGTCCGGCAACCGCTCCATGGACCCGTTCGGCGCCCGCTACCTGTGCGACTTCTACTGCCGGGCCGTGGTGTCAGACGGTGTCCCACCGCGCACCGTCGTACGCCCGCCCGATCCGCCGCATCAGCTCCTCGTCCACCGCGAATCGCGTGTCGTCGATCCGTCCGACCGGCGCGATGCCCTGCGAGTTGGTGAGGAACGCCGACCGGAACGCGCCCAGCCCGTCCAGCGTCACCGGACGCCGTACGGATCGGAGTCCGGCGCCCGGCAGTTCCCGCTCCAGCAGCGCCATGGTGATGCCGATCAGGCACGGTGCGTCGGGCCAGACCACCGAAGTGCCGTCCCAGAAGCCGATGTTGGTGATCGCACCCTCCGTCACCGTGCCGTCCGGCGCGGTCAGCAGGGCCTCGTCGAACCCGGCGCGTGCGGCCAGCCGTGCGTAGTACGTCTGGCCGAACTCCCCGGGACGCTTGATGTGCGGCACGGTACGGGCGTACGGGACGGACATCAGGGCGTGCGGTTCGGCGGACTTCCGCGCCGGTCCGCGCACCGTCACCATGACGGTGGTCTCCGCGTCGCCCGGGGACAGGAAGCCGTGCACCCGGACCGAGGCGTCCCGCACCCCGGCACCGTCCAGCGCGTGCCGGACCAGCCCGCGGACCCGCTCCCCGTCCAGCGGACGCTCGAACAACTCCAGGTTCGCGGCGTCCAGCCGGGCCAGATGCAGCGCGAGGCCGCGCACCTTCCCGTCCCTGACCTGCATGGCGGTGAAATGGCCGTAGCCGAGGAAGGCCGGAATCCGCAGATCCTCCTCGGTGGCCGGGCGCCCGTCGAACTCGGCGTACGGGAAGGGCTGGTGCGGGGGAGTCGTCATGCCTCCACCGTAGGCCCGGCGAAGAACGACGCGACGGCCCCGGGGACAGGGGCCGGGGACGGGGAGAGGGGATTTCGTGGACCCTGCTCGAACGGGGTTGACCTCAACCATGGTTGACATACGAGTCTCTTCGCATGGAACTCACCGCAGCACCCGTAACCACCGTTTCCGCGACCGGCTCCACCGCGCCCCTGAAGGTCGCGGTCATCGTTGCCAGCAACCGCGAGGGGCGGTTCGCCCCCGTCATCTCCGGCTGGTTCCTCTCCCATACCGCCGACCGCCCCGACATCGAGACCGACGTGATCGACATCGCGGAGCTCGACCTCCCGGTCGCCCTCTCCTACCGGCCCGACGACGAGTCGCGGGCCCGGCTCGCGGCCGTCGCGTCCAGGCTGGCGGCGGCCGACGCCTTCGTCGTCGTCACCCCCGAGTACAACCACTCGTTCCCGGCCCCGCTGAAGAACCTCATCGACTGGCACCGCGACGAGTGGCAGGCCAAACCCGTCGCCTTCGTCTCGTACGGCGGGGTCTCCGGCGGGCTGCGCGCCGTGGAGCACCTGCGGCAGGTCTTCGCCGAGCTGCACACCGTCGGCATCCGCGAGACCGTGTCCTTCCACAACGCGGGCGCCCTGTTCGACGACGAGGGAAGGCACCGGGACCCGGCGGGCTGCGACGCGGCGGCCAAGGTGCTGCTCGACCAGCTGGTCTGGTGGGGGCACGCCCTGCGCGAGGCCAAGGCGGTCCGCCCGTACGGCGTCTGACCCGGGAGCGCTGCGCCGCGCCGCGACGTCCCCGACAATCGTCGGGTACGGGACACCCCGCAACCGACCCCGCAGGAGCCGAAGGTGACGACGCAGGCATGGCTGACCGTACTGACCACGACGGACAGTGAGGAGAAGGCCCATGCCCTGGCGCAGGGCGCGGTGGAGGCGCGGCTCGCCGCCTGCGTACAGATCTCCGCGCCCGTCACCTCGGTCTACCGCTGGCAGAACGCCATCGAGACCACCGAGGAGTGGCAGCTGCTCCTCAAGACGACAGCGGAGCGGTACGACGAACTGGAGGCCCATCTCCGGGCGGCGCACGACTACGAGACCCCGGAGATCATCGCGATCCCGGTCGTAGGGGGCAGCGCCGGCTACCTCGCCTGGGTCTCGGCCGAGACCGCTCCGGTCACGTCCCTGTAGCCCCGGGCCTCTCCGGGACTGCGGGGGCCTACGGCTCCCGGGCCGCCAGCGCCTCCCCGATCCCGGGCTCCTGGGGCCCCAGGAAGTGCGGATCGGGCTTGAAGACGGCGTCCAGTGCCGCCTTCCCCGCCGCGAACACCTCCCGCGTCCCGCCGTAGTACCAGGTCGCGTCGTGCACGGCGTCCACGCCCACCCCGTACGCGTCGATCCCCGCGGACCGGCACAGGGCGATCGCCCGGCGGATGTGGAACCCCTGGCTCACCAGCACCGCGCGGTCGACCCCGAAGATCTTCTTGGCCCGCACGCACGAGTCCCAGGTGTCGAACCCCGCGAAGTCGCTCACGATCCGCTCGTCCGGCACCCCTTGCTCCCGGAGATAGGTGCGCATGGCCTCCGGCTCGTCGTACTCCTTCCGGCTGTTGTCACCGGTCACGAGCACGACCTTCACCTTCCCGTCCCGGTACAGCTCGGCGGCGGCCTTCAGCCGGTTGGCGAGATACGGCGACGGTCTGCCCCGCCAGAGCCCCGCCCCGAACACCATGGCCACCTGCTGCGCGGGCGCGTCCGCGGTCGTCCTGACCCGGGCGTCGGCGACGGAGTACATCCAGGTCATGGGCGCCAGCCCGGCCACGCACGCGAGCATCACCGCCTGCACGGCCCGCCGCTGCCCGCGCCGTGTGCGCGGCCACCGCGGCCGCAGCCGCCCGAGCGACTGCCGTCCCGGCCACTTCACCCGCATGGGAGCTCCCTCTTTCCGTGCCGTGCCCCGTCGTCCCACTTGATCGGACGATTCACAGGCCGAAAGGGTTCTCGAACGGGCAGGATGAATGCCATGAACCGAACCGGATCAGAGGACGACTGGGTGACGATCGCCGCGTATGAGAACGTGAAGGGCGCCCTGCACCCGGCGGCCGCCGCCCGCGCCTGACTGCGGGACCGGGGCATCGACTGGATGCCGATACCCGCCGGTGAACTGCTCTGCGACCTGGCGTGCGGCCCGGGACCGGACGGCCGCTGGCACGGCTGGATCACCGTCCGCGTCCGAGCCTCGGCACTGCGCCCCCTGGGCCTCCACCCCGACCAGCCCACCTCCCGCCCCACGTCCCCCTCGCCCCCGGGGTGGTGGCACGCGGCTGCGGAGCGGGCGGCCCGGCGGCCCCGGTGAGCCGGGCCGCGCCCGGTCGCCGGGAGAAACCTGATGAACGGACATTTCCGGGCGGCTGCCTGAGCCGTACTGTCGGTCCGGCCGTTTACTGTCGGAACCATGGACGGCATGAACGGCATGAACGGCATGAACGGCACGCACGGCACGCACGGCACGCACGGCGCACAGGACCACGGCACCGGCCCCTACGGTGCGGCCGACGCCGAGCGCTGGGACACCGAGCCGGACAAACGGCCGGGCCGCACCGCGTTCCAGCGCGACCGCGCCCGGGTGCTGCACTCCGCCGCGCTGCGGCGGCTCGCCGGCAAGACCCAGGTCGTCACCCCGGGCACCCGCAGCCACGCCTGGGACGCCAGCCCCCGGACCAGGCTCACCCACTCCCTCGAATGCGCCCAGGTCGGCCGCGAGCTCGGGGCCGCGCTCGGCTGCGACCCCGACCTCGTCGAGACCGCCTGCCTCGCCCACGACCTGGGCCACCCGCCGTTCGGCCACAACGGCGAGCAGGCGCTCAACGACTTCGCGTCGGACTGCGGGGGCTTCGAGGGCAACGCCCAGTCGCTGCGGCTGCTGACCAGGCTCGAACCGAAGCGGTTCGTGCCCGACACCCGCACCGGCGAGCTGGTCAGCGTAGGACTCAACCTGACCCGGGCCGCCCTGGACGCCGCCACCAAGTACCCGTGGCCGCGCGGCGCGCACCCCACCGACCCCGGCTCGCCGAAATTCGGGGTGTACGAGGACGACCTGCCGGTCTTCGAATGGGCCCGCAAGGGGGCACCGAGGGACCGCAAGTGCTTCGAGGCCCAGGTCATGGACTGGTCCGACGACGTCGCCTACTCCGTGCACGACTTCGAGGACGGGCTGCACGCCGGGCACATCGACCCCGACCGCCTCTGCGCCGAGCCGGAGCGGAACGCGATCTGGGCGGTCGCCATCGGCCGCTACGTACCGGCGGACACCGAGCCCCAGGAGCTGGCCGACGCGCTGGACCGGCTCATCGCCCAGGACTGGTGGCCGCACGGCTACGACGGATCCGCCGTCGCCCAGGCCCGGCTGAAGGACGCGACGAGCCAGCTGATCGGCCGGTTCTGCCTCGCTGCCGAGACCAGCACCCGGCAGGCGTACGGGACCGGCCGCCTCGGCCGGTACGCCGCCGAGCTGGTCGTCCCACGCGAGGCCCGCAACGAATGCGCGGTGCTCAAGGCCGTCGCCGACCGGTACGTCATGCAGCGCGCCGAGCAGGAGGCGATCCGCGCCGACCAGCGCATCGTCATCGCCGAGCTGGCTGCCGCCCTGACCGCGCGTGCCCCGGAGGGACTGGAGCCGCAGTTCCGGGCGCTGTTCGACGCCGCCCGCGACGACAGGGCCCGCAAGCGGGTCCTGGTCGACCAGATCGCCGCCCTGACCGACGCCTCGGCCCGCTCGCTGCACGCGGCGCTCACCGCACGCCGCCGATGACCGGCCGCGGGAGAACGGGTCCGGCCGGACCCGTTTCCACCCCGTCTGCGAGCCGTGCCGCATGCCGCGGGCCGCGCCGCGCAGACTGGTCCCGGCCACTGGGTGTGACCTGATCGGGGTACACCCTCTTTCGCCATCACGCTGCGTGCGGGACGCTCGCAGTTGGCGGCGCCGCGAAGCAAGCACCGAGGAGGCATCAAGTGGTCGACGCACATCGGACGTTCGTCATCGTGGGCGGAGGACTGGCTGGAGCGAAGGCGGCCGAGACGCTCCGGACGGAGGGTTTCAGCGGCCGGGTGATCCTGCTCGGCGACGAACGCGACCATCCGTACGAACGGCCTCCGCTCTCCAAGGGCTACCTCACCGGCAAGGAGGAGCGCGACAGCGTCTTCGTCCACGAGACCGCTTGGTACGCGGGCGCCGAGATCGAGCTGCACCTGGGGCAGCCCGTCACCTCGCTCGACCGGGAGGCCCGCGCCGTACAGCTCGGCGACGGCACCGTCGTCCACTACGACAAGCTGCTGCTCGCCACCGGGGCCGAGCCGCGCCGCCTTCCCGTCCCGGGCACGGACCTGGCCGGCGTCCACCATCTGCGCCGCCTCGCCCACGCCGACCGGCTGCGCAACGTGCTGGCCGCACTCGGCCGCGACAACGGCCACCTGGTGATCGCCGGGGCCGGCTGGATCGGACTGGAGGTCGCGGCGGCGGCCCGCGGGTACGGCGCCGAGGTCACCGTCGTGGAACCGGAGCCGACCCCGCTGCACCAGGTCGTCGGCCCCGAACTCGGCCAGATCTTCACCGATCTGCACAGCGAACACGGGGTGCGCTTCCACTTCGGCGTCCGCCTCACCGAGATCATCGGCCAGGACGGCCTGGTCCTCGCCGTCCGCACCGACGACGGCGAGGAGCACCCCGCCCACGACGTGCTCGCCGCGATCGGCGCCGCGCCCCGCACCGCCCTCGCCGAGACCGCCGGGCTCGCCATGGCCCCCCGAGCCGACGGCGGCGGCATCGCCGTCGACGCCTCCCTGCGCACCAGCGACCCGCACATCTTCGCGGCCGGGGACGTCGCCAACGTGGACCACCCGCTGCTCGGCGCCCGGCTGCGCGTGGAGCACTGGGCGAACGCGCTGAACAGCGGCCCGGCCGCGGCCCGCGCCATGCTCGGCCAGGAGGTCAGCTACGACCGGGTGCCGTACTTCTTCTCCGACCAGTACGACCTCGGCCTCGAATACTCGGGCTGGGCACCGCCGGGCAGCTACGACCAGGTGGTCATCCGGGGCGATGCGGGGAAGCGGGAGTTCATCGCCTTCTGGCTGAAGGACCGCCGGGTGCTGGCCGGGATGAACGTCAACGTGTGGGACGTCACCGAGACCGTGCAGGGGCTGATCCGGTCCGGCCGGCAGATCGACCCGGACGCGCTGGCGGACCCGTCGGTACCGCTGGAATCCCTTGGCTGAGCCTGTCGGGTGACCTTCGATCGGAGAGCGGACGCGGCATGGTGCTGCGGTTCCAAGGCGCCGGGATGCCCTCGTAACGGAGCTACCAGGGCATTTCGGCAACGCCGGAAGCGTGCGTGCCAGGGCGTGGCCGCCCGGTCAGACGTCACCCGACAGGCTCTGAGCCGTGCCCGGACCGGCCCGGCCGTCCCGCCCCGGGCTCCCGGACGGGACGACCCGGCCGGTCCGCACCGCCCCACCGGTTCCACGGATCACATCGGCGCGCTCCACGGCTGTCGTAGCCCACCCGTAGACTTCACCCGTGGCTGGCAGGATCAATGACGACGATGTGAAGGCGGTACGGGACGCGGTCCCGATCGACGCCGTCGTTTCCGAGTACCTCCAGCTGCGCAACGCGGGCGGTGGCAACCTCAAGGGACTCTGCCCGTTCCACGACGAGAAGTCCCCCTCCTTCCAGGTGAGCCCGAGCAAGGGTCTCTTCCACTGCTTCGGCTGCCAGGAGGGCGGCGACACGATCGCCTTCGTGCAGAAGATCGACCATCTGACGTTCGCGGAGGTCGTCGAGCGGCTCGCCGCCAAGGCGGGCATCACCCTGCGGTACGAGGAGGGCGGCTACAACCCCTCCCACCAGCGCGGCGAGCGCATCAGGCTGGTCGAGGCGCACAAGGTGGCCGCCCGGTTCTACGTCGAGCAGCTGGACGGGCCCGAGGCCGAGATCGGCCGGAAGTTCCTCGCCGAGCGCGGCTTCGACCAGGCGGCCGCCGCCCACTTCGGCGTCGGCTACAGTCCGGCCGGCTGGGACCACCTCACCCGCTATCTGCGCGGTCAGGGCTTCAGTGACAAGGAGCTGATCGCCTCCGGCCTCTCCCAGGACGGCAGGCGCGGCCCCATCGACCGCTTCCGCGGCCGTCTGATGTGGCCGATCAGCGACACCTCCGGCGATGTCGTCGGCTTCGGCGCCCGCAAGCTGCGCGACGACGACAACGGACCGAAGTACCTCAACACCCCCGAGACCGCGATCTACAAGAAGTCCCAGGTGCTCTACGGCATCGACCTCGCCAAGAAGGACATCGCGAAGGCCAGCCGGGCCGTGGTCGTCGAGGGCTACACCGACGTCATGGCCTGCCATCTCGCCGGGATCACCACCGCCATCGCCACCTGCGGCACGGCCTTCGGCGGCGACCACATCAAGATCCTCCGCCGGCTCCTGATGGACAACGGCAGCGCCCGGGTGATCTTCACCTTCGACGGTGACGCGGCCGGACAGAAGGCCGCCCTGCGCGCCTTCGAGGACGACCAGAAGTTCGCCGCCGAGACCTACATCGCGATCGCCCCGGACGGCATGGACCCCTGCGATCTGCGCCTGGTCAAGGGCGACGAGGCGGTCCGTGACCTGGTCGAACCCCGCACCCCGCTCTTCGAGTTCGCGCTCCGCCAGATCGTCGCACGGTACGACCTGGAGACCCCGGCCGGCCGGGGCGCCGCGCTCGACGAGGCGGCACCCGTCGTCGCCCGGATCAAGAACAGCTCCTCGCAGCACGAGGTCGCCGTCCAACTGGCCGGCATGCTCGGCATCCTGGACACCCAGTTCGTCGTCAAGCGTGTCGGCCAGCTCGCCCGATGGGCCCGCGAGCGGGGCGACCAGCGAGGCCCCGGCCAGACCCCCTCCCGCGGGGGCCCCCGACACCAGCAGGCCCAGGCACCGGCCCCCGCCCCCTCCGGCCCCGCGCTCAACCTCCGCAGCCCCGCCCACCGCACCGAGCGCGAGCTGCTGAAGCTCGCCCTGCAGAAGCCCGCCCTGGTCTCCCCGGCGTTCGACGCCTACGGGGCCGACGAGTTCACCGCCCCGCCGTACGCCGCCGTCCGGCAGTGCATCGCGGAGGCCGGCGGCGCCGAGCTGGGCGTCCCCGAAACCCGCGAATACCTGGTCCAGGTCCTGGACGCGGCGCCCAACGACACCGTGCGCAACCTGGTCACCGAGCTCGCCGTCGAGGTCTTCCACGGCAAGACCATCGACGAGACCTACGCGGGCATGCAGCTCGTTCAGGTCCGGCTGCGCGCCGTCGACCGCCGGATCGACGACGTACAGGGCAGCCTCGCCCGCCTCGGCAGCAATGTCGCCCCGGACCACCTGGCGGCGGCACAGAACGAGGTCTGGGTCCTCCAGCAGTACGCCCAGTCCCTGCGCAACAACGGAGCCGACGCGCTCTGACGCGCCGGCCCGGCGGCGGGAGCGGCCCCGCGTAACCGCCCGGTCACGGACCGGACTCAGAAAGTGCCCGCACGCCCCTCGTGGCGACGATGTGTCTTACCCCACACTGGGGTGCGGTGCCTGAGACATCGGAGCGCGGCCGGTCCATCGAACGATGGTCCTCCATCCCCGCGGTCCGGCAGCGATCACCTGGAGGTCGCCCCCGTGCAGACCCGGACCCTGACCAAAACCGAGCACGTCTCGGCCATCCCCGCGCAGAACCGGGCCGTGCGCCATCCGGAGGCCGAGGTGGAGCCGCCGATACCGAACGACCCGCCCGACCCGCCCGAGGTGCTCATGGAGGAGCCGACCCGGGCAGCCGGGCCGCGGAGCCGCCCGGAGACCGCCGGTCCGTCCTCCGACCTCTTCCGCCAGTACCTGCGGGAGATCGGCCGGATCCCCCTGCTCAGCGCCGCCGACGAGGTGGAGCTCGCCCGCCGCGTCGAGGCCGGGCTCTTCGCCGAGGAACGGCTCGCGAGCACCCCCGACCCGGACACCCGGCTGGCCGTCGACCTCGACCGGCTGGTGGTCATGGGGAGGATGGCCAAACGCCGGCTCATCGAGGCCAACCTCCGCCTCGTCGTCTCCGTCGCCAAACGCTACGTCGGCCGCGGGCTGACCATGCTCGACCTGGTCCAGGAGGGAAACCTCGGGCTGATCAGGGCCGTGGAGAAGTTCGACTACGCCCGGGGCTACAAGTTCTCCACGTACGCGACCTGGTGGATCCGCCAGGCCATGTCCCGCGCCCTCGCCGACCAGGCGCGGACCATACGGGTCCCGGTGCATGTCGTCGAACTGATCAACCGCGTCGTACGCGTCCAGCGCCGGATGCTCCAGGAGCGCGGCTACGAGCCGACCGCGGAGGAGGTCGCCGGCCAGCTCGACCTCACCCCCGAGCGGGTCGGCGAGATCCTGCGGCTCGCCCAGGAGCCCGTCTCGCTGCACGCCCCGGTGGGCGAGGAGGACGACGTCGCCCTCGGCGACCTGATCGAGGACGGCGACGCCGCGTCCCCGGTCGAGTCCGCCGCGTTCCTGCTGCTGCGCGAGCACCTGGAAGCGGTGCTCTCCACCCTGGGCGAGCGCGAACGCAAGGTGGTCCAGCTGCGCTACGGGCTGGACGACGGGCGGCCCCGCACCCTGGAGGAGATCGGCAGGATCTTCGGCGTGACCCGCGAACGCATCCGCCAGATCGAGTCCAAGACCCTCAGCAAGCTGCGGGACCACGCCTTCGCCGACCAGCTCCGCGGCTACCTCGACTGACGCCGCGAGGGCCCGCACCGCCGGACAGCGGTACGGGCCCTCGCGTACGTACGAACGAGCTTTACTCCTAGTCGACTTCGGCGACCGCCTGCGCGAACTGCGCCGAATACAGCCGGGCATAGGCGCCCTCGGCGGCCAACAGCTCCTCGTGGGTGCCTTGTTCGACGATCGAGCCGTTCTCCATCACCAGGATGATGTCGGCGTCCCGGATGGTGGAGAGCCGGTGCGCGATCACGAAGCTCGTACGGCCGTGGGCCAGCCGCGCCATCGCCTTCTGGATCAGCACCTCGGTACGGGTGTCGACGGAGCTCGTCGCCTCGTCGAGCACCAGGATCACCGGGTCGGACAGGAACGCCCGCGCGATGGTGATCAGCTGCTTCTCGCCCGCGCTGACGCCGGAGCCCTCGTCGTCGATCACCGTGTCGTAACCGTCCGGCAGGGTGCGGATGAACCGGTCGGCATGGGCCGCCTTCGCCGCCTCCTCGATCTCCTCGCGGGTGACCTCGCGCGAAGCGCCGTACGCGATGTTGTCCGCGATCGAACCGCCGAACAGCCAGGTGTCCTGGAGGACCATGCCGATGCCCTGGCGCAGTTCGTCGCGCGACATCTTCGTCACGTCGACCCCGTCCAGCGTGATCCGGCCGCCCGTCACCTCGTAGAACCGCATCAGCAGATTGACGAGCGTGGTCTTGCCGGCCCCGGTCGGACCGACGATCGCGACGGTGTGACCCGGCTCGACGTTCAGCGACAGATCCTCGATGAGCGGCTTCTCCGGGTCGTAACGGAACGACACCTTCTCCAGCGAGACGCTGCCCCGCAGCTCCTCGGGACGCTCCCGCTCGCCGGGCACGGGGTCGGCGCCCTGCTCCTCGGCGTCCAGCAGCTCGAAGATCCGCTCGGCCGAGGCGACGCCCGACTGCACCAGGTTCGCCATCGAGGCGACCTGCGTCAGCGGCATCGAGAACTGCCGCGAGTACTGGATGAACGCCTGCACATCACCGATCGACAGCGCGCCCGAAGCTACCCGCAGACCACCCACGACGGCGATCAGCACATAGTTCAGGTTGGAGATGAACATCATCAGCGGCTGCATGATCCCGCTGTTGAACTGCGCCTTGAAACCGGCCTCGTACAGCGCCTCGTTCTGCTCGGCGAAGTCTCGCGCGGACTCCTCCTGCCGGCCGAAGACCTTCACCAGGGTGTGCCCGGTGTACATCTCCTCGATGTGGGCGTTGAGCTTGCCCGTCACCTTCCACTGCTGCACGAACTGCGGCTGCGAGCGCTTGCCGACCTTGGTGGCCACGACCACCGAGAGCGGCACCGTCACCAGCGCGACGAGCGCCAGCAGCGGCGACACCCAGAACATCATGATCAGCACGCCGACGATGGTGAGCAGGGAGTTGATGAGCTGGCCCATCGTCTGCTGCATGGTCTGCGAGATGTTGTCGATGTCGTTCGTCGCCCGGCTGAGCACCTCGCCGCGCTTGGCCCGGTCGAAGTACGACAGCGGCAGCCGCGACAGCTTCGTCTGGATGTCCTCGCGCAGCTGGAACACGACCCGGTTGATGATCCGGATCGACAGCCGGGTCGACACCAGCATCAGCAGACCGGCCCCGACATAGACCGCCAGCGCCACCAGCAGTACGTCGCCCACCGCGCCGAAGTCGATGCCGTGACCGGGGACGAAGTCCACCTTGGAGAGCATGTCGGCCAGGCCGCTGTTGCTTTCGCGCAGGCCGTCGACGGCCTGCTCCTTGGTCGTCCCCTTCGGTATCTCCGGGCTCCGGCCGATGACCCCGGCGAAGACCAGGTCGGTCGCCCGGCCGAGGATCTTCGGCCCGACCACCGACAGGCCGACGCTCAGGGCGCAGGCCACCAGCATCACGTACAGCGAGGTCTTCTCCGTCGCGAAGCGCTTCAGCAGCCGCTTCGATGACCCCTTGAAGTCCATGGACCGGTCGGTCGGCGCCCCGCCCGCCATCATGCGTCCGCCAGGCCCGGCCATTACGCGGCCTCCGCTTCCGTCAGCTGGGAGAGCACGATCTCCCGGTACGTTTCATTGCCGTCCATCAGCTCGTGATGGGTGCCGGAGCCGACCACCCGGCCCTCGTCCAGCACCAGGATCCGGTCCGCGTCGCGGATGGTGGACACCCGCTGCGCCACGATCACCACGGTCGCCTCGGCCGTCTCGTGCGAGAGCGCCCCGCGCAGCGCGGCGTCGGTGGCGTAGTCGAGGGCGGAGAACGAGTCGTCGAAGAGATAGATCTCCGGGCGCTGCACCAGCGTCCTGGCGATGGCCAGACGCTGCCGCTGCCCGCCCGACACATTGGTGCCGCCCTGCGAGATCGGCGCGTCCAGACCGTGCTCCAGCGCCGTGACGAACTCCTTGGCCTGTGCGACCTCCAGCGCGTGCCACAGTTCCTCGTCGGTCGCGTCCGGGTTTCCGTACCGCAGGTTCGTCGCGACCGTCCCGGAGAACAGATACGGCTTCTGCGGAACGAGACCCACGGTCTTCGCCAGCAGCCCCGGCTCCAGCGTCCGCACATCCGTGCCGTCCACCAGCACCTGGCCGTCCGTCACATCGAACAGCCGCGGTACGAGACCGAGCAGGGTCGACTTCCCGCTGCCCGTCGACCCGATGATCGCGGTGGTCTCGCCGGGGCGGGCCACCAGGTCCACCGACCGCAGCACCGGCTCCTCGGCGCCCGGGTAGCGGAAGTCCGCGCCGCGCACCTCCAGATGACCGCGGGCGAGCAGCTTGCGGACCGGCTTGACGGGCGGGACCACGCTGGACTCGGTCTCCAGGACCTCCTGGATGCGCTCGGCACAGACCTCGGCGCGCGGCACCATCATGAACATGAAGGTGGCCATCATCACCGACATGACGATCTGCATCAGATAGGCCAGGAACGCGGTCAGCGCTCCGATCTCCATGCCCCCGCTGTCGATGCGGTGGGCACCGAACCAGATCACCGCGATCGACGAGACGTTCACGACCGTCATAACGGTGGGGAACATCAGCGCCATCAGCCGGCCCGTGGACAGCGCCACGTCCGTCAGCCCCTGGTTGGAGCCGCGGAACCGCTCCTCCTCGTAACCGTCCCGGACGAAGGCGCGGATGACGCGGTTGCCGGTGATCTGCTCGCGCAGCACCCGGTTCACCGTGTCGAGCCGCTCCTGCATCGTGCGGAACAGCGGGCGCATCCGCCTCACGATCAGGCTCACCGCGATGCCGAGCACCGGCACCACCGCGAGCAGCACCGCGGACAGCGGGACATCCTGGCCGAGCGCCATGATGATGCCGCCGACGCACATGATCGGAGCCGACACCATCAGCGTGAACGTCATCAGCACCAGCATCTGGACCTGCTGGACGTCATTGGTCGTACGGGTGATCAGCGAGGGTGCCCCGAAGCGCCCCACCTCGCGCGCCGAGAACGACTGCACCCGGTCGAAGACCGACGCCCGCACATCACGGCCGAGGGCGGACGCGGTACGGGCGCCGTAGTAAACGGCCCCCATGTTGCAGACCACCTGGGCGATGCTGACGGCGATCATGATGCCGCCGAACTCCAGGATGTAACCCGTGTCACCCTTCACGACACCGTTGTCGATGATGTCGGCGTTCAGTGTGGGCAGGTAGAGGCTGGCGCAGGTCTGCAGCAGTTGGAGGAGGACCAGCAGCAGGATGGGTTTTCTGTACGGACCGAGATAGGCCCGCAGGAGTTTTATGAGCACGCGTGTCTCTCGGAGTCGGCAGAAGGCAGGGGTCGACCCATTTTCCGGCACCGGCGGCCGTGACTGCGAGCGATTTTACTCAAGACCAGGTCAAAAAACAGACCGAGTACACAAGTGGAGGGGTTCGCCTCGCTCGGTGTACTCGGCCCTGTCGCACCGGCGTACGGCCGAGAGCCCGTCGGGTGGCCTCCGACCGAAGGCCACCCGACCGGGATCTCAGCTCGCGGAGTCGAACGCGCCCGGGTGGATCTGGTCCCGCGTCGCCATGTACTGCTGGCGCACCGCCTGTCCGACGGCCAGCTCCTCGCCCGGCTCCAGCACCTGCGCCGCGGCGCCCTGCCAGGCCGGGGGAGTGAGCGGATCGCCGGTCCCCTGCGAGACCCCCAGTGCCCAGGCCGCCTGCCGGGCCGCGCCCAGCGCCGCGTACTCGGCGGGCTGCGGCACGACCACCTGCGTACCGAAGAGCGCGGGCGCCAGTCCCTGTACGGCGGGCAGCTCGGCCGCCGCGCCCAGCAGGAACACCCGGCGCACCTCGACGCCCCGGCCGCGCAGTACATCGAGCGCGTCGGCCAGCGAGCACAGCATCCCCTCGAACGCCGCCCGCGCCAGATGCTCCGGCTTCATCGACTCGCGCCGCAGCCCGCAGAGCGTCCCCGCGGCGTGCGGCAGCCGCGGTGTCCGCTCGCCCTCCAGATACGGCAGCAGCACCAGCCCGGACGAGCCCGGCGTGGACTTCAGCGCCAGCGCCGAGAGCTCCTCCAGTCCCTCCACGCCGAGCATCTCGGCGGTCCCGCGCAGCGCTCGTACCGCGTTGGACGTGTGAACCACCGGCAGATGCTTTCCGGTCGCGTCCGCGAACGAAGTGATCATCCCGGCCGGATCGGACAGCGCCTCGTGGTGCACCGCCATGACCGAGCCGGACGCACCCAGCGAGACCACCGCGTCGCCGGCCCCGACCCCGAGCCCGAACGCCGCCGCCATCGTCTCGCCGGTCCCCGCGGAGATCAGCAGCCCCTCGGGCGTCTTCCCGGCCGCGTCGGCGGGACCGAGCACCTCGGGCAGCGCCGCCTGGTGCCCGAGTGCGAGCTCCACCAGGTCGGGCCGGTACGAGCCGGTGTCGGCCGACCAGTAGCCGGTGCCGGACGCGGCACCCCGGTCGGTGGTCCGCCGGGCGGGACGCCCCAGCAGCTGCCACACCAACCAGTCGTGCGGCTGGAGCACCGCGGCCACCCGCTGGGCCGCCTCCGGCTCGGTCCGCGCCAGCCAGCGCAGCTTCGCCACCGGCTGCGCGGCCTGCGGCACCGCCCCGACCGCCTCGGCCCAGGCCTGCCGCCCGCCGAGGCCGTCGACCAGATCGGCCGCGGCGGCCTGCGCCCGCTTGTCGTTGCCGACCAGCGCCGGGCGTACGAGATTGCCCTGGTGGTCCAGGGGTACCAGCCCGTGCTGCTGGGCGGAGACACCGATGGCCTGCACCCCTTCGAGCAGCCCGCCACCGGCGGCCTCGCCGAGCGAGAGCAGCCACGCCTGCGGGTCCACCTCGGTGGCCTTCGCTTCGACGGGGTGTGCGGCGAACCCCCGGCGCAGCACCGCGCCCGTGTCCGTATCGCAGACGACGATGTGTGTGAAGGCGGAAGAACTGTCCAAGCCGGCGACTATCCCCATGCCCAAGATTCTGCCGCACCGCCGGACCTTTCCGTACCGGTGGAGCGGCAGTGGCTGGGGCGGCCCTTGGGTCTTTCGTTTGGATCAGCCCGGCATGATCCAAACGAGAGGCCCTAGGTGTTGCTGGTGCCCCAGTCGTCCTCGCCGTTCCGGCCGCGGTCCCGCAGCGAGCGCACCCGGTCGGTCACCGAGGCCGGGACCTTCTCACCGACCTTGTCACTCACCGCGTGGTACGCCTTGCCGGCCAGGTCGCGGCCGCTCTGCGCCGCGGACTCCGCGGTGTTGCGCACGGCCGGATTCTGGGCGAACTGGCGTGCGGACTTCTTGAGCTGCTCGTAGCGCTCGCGTCCGGCCCGTGTCCCGATCACGTATCCGAGGGCCAGTCCGGCGATGAACGTGAGCCGGTACCGCATGGCTGCCACCCTTCCTTGCAGTGCGACGTGTGCTGCCCGACCTACCCGCGGGCACCTGAGATCACCCCGGGGGATACCGATTGGCAAAGCACCCCCCTGCTTGCGCTAATGTATGTGTCGCAGCGAACGCGCGCCGCCCGGCAGCAGCCAGGTAGGTAGGGTTCGGTGCACACGCAGCAATCCCCTGTAGCTCAATTGGCAGAGCAGCCGGCTGTTAACCGGCAGGTTACTGGTTCGAGTCCAGTCGGGGGAGCGCGATCCCCTGTAGCTCAATTGGCAGAGCATTCGGCTGTTAACCGGAGGGTTACTGGTTCGAGTCCAGTCGGGGGAGCGGAACGGAAGAGGACCCCGAGGGGTCCTTTTTCGTATGCCCGCCGACGGTCGCCACCGTGGTGCGTGCGGGATGCATGTGACTCTTTCGCGTGCACTTCGCTCGATCCGGAACCGGACGACCGGCGGTGAGGTCTTCATGGTCATGCGAAGCCGACCATCCGGAGCGAGAGATCGTATGACCGGCTATGCTGCGGCAGACGGCGCGCACACTTGTACGCGCCACGCCGAAAAGGGGCGGTAGCTCAGCCGGTTAGAGCAGCGGACTCATAATCCGTCGGCCGTGGGTTCGAGTCCCACCCGCCCCACCGAGCGACCCCAGGCAGAATCGTTTCGGCCTGGGGAAACGCGTTTCTGTGGGGCATTACGCGTGCTGCGGACACCTCGCGGGGGTGTGGCGAACGCGAGTCCTCGCACATTGAAGGCGAGTTCTGTACGGCTCCGACCCGGGGCCTTGCAGCGATGCCGCCGTGGGGAGCGCCGTGGAACGGTCCCGCGGCCGTTGAGAGAGACGTCGCACTCCGCCCAACCCCACCGCATCCGTCAACGGGGCTGCGGCGAAGGCCAGGTTGAACCGTTCGATCGGTCCCGGACCGGGGTCAGGGTGCCTTCCGCGATCCGCAGCCGTTCCACTGCCTCGGCAGGGCGGGCAGCGGGTTCGACCGTCAGGGGTGGCCTCAGCCGACGGATGACCCGGAAAACGCGGGAGCCGGCGGCCTCATGACCGGAGAGGTACTACCCGCAGTCAGGGCTTCATTCCCGAGAAGCCGGCCGCGAGGCGTTCGGCGTCGCGCTCCGGGCGGATGCAGGCGACGGCGAGCAGCCCGGTGAGGATCATGACGAGGGCGCTGATGAGGAAGGCGGTCGTGTAGCCGGAGGCCGTCGAGTCCGCCGCGTCGATGAGGTAGCCCGTGAGGGCGGGGGCGACGAGACCGGGGAGGGTGCCGGTGGCGGCGACGATGCCGAAGAGCGCACCACGCTGCGCGGTGGGCACGACCTCGGCGGTGGTCATGTAGTGGAGGGGAACGGCGACGGCGCCGGTACCGAAGGCCAGTCCGATCAGCAGGAGCCGGGGGACGGCCGAGTCGGTGAAGGGAAGCATGGCCATGGCGCAGCCCGCCAGGCAGACCGCGATGCCCTGCGTGGCGCCGCTGGACCAGCGGCTGGTGACGCCGCGGGCCTTCAGCATGTCCATGAGCGGGGACACCGTGAGGAGCAGGACGAGGCTGAAGCCGGCGATGGCACTGATGGTGCTCGCGGCGTCCCCGGGGGCCATGCCGAGCTCGGTCCGGAGGTAGGACGGCAGCCAGGCCTGGCTGAGGGACAGTGCCCAAGAGGCGCCGAAGGCGCTGGAGATGCTGCCCAGGACAGTGCCGGTCAGCAGCAGTCTGCGGTAGGGCAGGCGTGGGGCGGCGGCTGCCCGGGGACTGCGCTGCCCCCGCTTCCCCGTGTGTGCCGCGGGTGCGTCGTCGAAGGGACCGTCGTGACCGACGTGCCACCAGATCAGCGCCCAGGCCGCGCTGGCGGCGGCGAGCGCGACGTAGGCGGAGCGCCAGCCGTGGTCCGTGATGAGCCAGGTGAGTACGGGCGCGGAGACGAGGGTCCCCAGGGCGGCGCCGCCGATCTGCAGGGCGGAGGGGAGCCCGCGCCGGTGCGGAGGGAACCACTTGTAGAGGGCGTGCATGGACATGGACGCGGCCGGGCCTTCGGCGGCGCCGAGGAGGACGCGGCCCGCGATCAGTGTGGGGACGGCCGCCACGACGAGTACAGGCAGCTGGGCGACGGCCCACGTCAGCGTCATGACGAAGAGCAGGGTGCGGCTGCTGACGCGGGAGGAGACGAAGCCGACGACGAGTCCGGTGAGGCTGAACAGCAGGAAGAAGGAGCTGGAGATCAGTCCGTAGGTGCCGTGACTGATCTCCAGCTCATCCATGATCGGGACGGCGGCGAGGCCGAGAACGGCCTTGTCGGCGAAGTTGATGACCATGAAGGTGACGATCAGCGCGGTGACGAGCCAGGCCCGGACCCGGTCGTACGGTGGAGGGACGACTGCCTCTTCGCCGAGGAGACCGGCGGGCGGCGCGGAAGGCTGGGAAGCCATGGGTGACTCCTGCGGGTAGGGCCTGACTCCGTACGGGGGTCCGGCTCAGACGAGGGCCTTGACGATGGCGTTCTTGTGGATCTCGGTGGTGCCGGTGACGATCCGGAACATGCGCAGCGTGCGGAAGATCTGCTCGACCTCGTGGCCGCGGGTCAGCCCGGCCTTGCCGTGGATCTGTACGGCCTGGTCGGCGACGCGGAAGCAGGCCTCGGAGGTGAAGAGCTTGCACATGTTGGCCTCGACCGCGATGTTCTCGCCCCGGTCGGCGCGCGCGGCGGTGGCCATGACCATGGAGCGGGCGGCGTACAGCTCGGTGGCCATGTCGGCGAGCTTGTGCTGGATGGCCTGGAGGGCGAGCAGCGGCTGCCCGAAGGCGACGCGTTCCTTGGAGTACGCGACGGACAGGTCCCAGGCACGGCGGGCGGCGCCGATCAGGGAGGGGCAGTGCAACAGCCGGTTGAGAGTGATGCGGCCGATGCCGATGCGCAGGCCCTGGCCGATCTCGCCGAGCAGGTTCGCGGCGGGGATCCGGCAGTTCTCGAAGACCAGATCGCCTTCCATCCGCTGCCCGGACATGGGCACTTCGCCCTCGAGAACCCGGCAGCCGGGAGTGTCGAGGTCGACGAGGAACGCGCTGTACGCCTCCTCCGTGCCGGCCATGCGCGCGACGACGATCGCGAAGTCGGCGAAGGGCGCGGCGGACGAGAACACCTTGTGCCCGTCGAGGACGTAGGTGTCGCCGTCCGGCGTCGCGGTGGTGCGCATACTCCGGACGTCGGAGCCCGCGTCCTGCTCGGTGATCGAGAAACAGCAGGCGAGTTCGCCGCGGACGACGGGCATCAGATACCTCTCGAGCTGGTGCTCGGTGGCGTACTTCACGATCGCGCCGACGCGCAGCGGCCCTCCCAGGTCGCCCAGTACCGAGTGGGACAGGGCGGCCCCGGAGGCTGTGAGTTCCTCCTTCAGCGCGCACAGCTCGGTGAAGTCCAGGCCCTGGCCGCCGAGTTCGGGAGGCAGGCTGATGCCGTAGAAGCCGAGTTCCGCGCTGCGCTTCCAGACGTGCTCCAGCGTGGGACGGTCGAGTGCGCTCTCGGCGGTGATGCCGTTCGCCTGCTCGTAGGGGAGGAGTTCGTCGGTCAGGTACGTACGCAGCCGGCCGACGAGTTCCTTGAGGCGAGGGTTGTCGTCGTAGGAGGGTTCGAGGGTGTAGGGCATGATTCGGGTTCCTCTTCTCTCTTTCTCTTCCTGTTCCTGCGGCTCGGACCGGAGGCCGAGGTCAGGGGGTCAGTGGACGCGGCGCTCGATGCCCGTCCAGTACCGCTCGCGGATCGCGCGGCGGTCGATCTTGCCGTTGGGGTTGTGGGGCAGGGCGTCGACGATCTCGACGGTGCGGGGCTTCTTCATCCGGGCGAGGTGTTCGGCGCAGAAGGCGATCAGCCCGGGGCCGTCGAGGGGAGCGCCGTCGCGTGGCACGACGACGGCGTGGACGGCTTCGCCCCATTGCTCGTCGGGGACGCCGACGACGGCGGCCTCGTACACGCCGGGGTGCTGGTGCAGGACGGATTCGACCTCTACGGCGTAGATGTTGAACCCGCCGGAGATGATCATGTCCTTCTTGCGGTCGACGATGAAGACGTATCCGTCGGAACGGCGGCGAGCGAGGTCTCCGGTGTGGAACCAGCCGTCGTGGAAGGACTCGGCTGTGAGGTCCGGTGCGTTGTGGTAGCCGGGGACGACATCGGGCCCGCGGACGGCGATCTCGCCGATCTCTCCGTCGGCGACGGGTGCGCCGCTGTCGTCGACGATCCGCACCTCCGCCTCCGCGAGCGGGCGGCCGCAGGAAAGCAGCAGCTCCTCGTCCCCGTCCTCGATCGCCCGCCGGTGGTCCTCGGTGGAGAGGAAGAGCACGCCCGATGTGGTCTCACCGCATCCGAAGCCCTGCGAGAGCACGGGCCCGAACAGGTCCCATGCCGCCCGGATCCGGGCCGGTGACATGGGTGCCGCGCCGTAGGTGAGCTGGCGCAGGCTGGAGATGTCGTAGTCCCGCGCGGTCGGCAGCGCGAGGACGGTATTGACCATCGTGGGGACGACGAACGCGTGCGTGGCACGCTCGCGTTGGATGGTCGCGAGGAACTCCTCGGCGTCCCAGCGCGGCAGTACGACCGCGCAGCCCCCCGCGAAGAAGATGCCGAGGAGCGGCATGCCCGAGGCGTGCGTGACGGGGCCCGCGAGGATCTGCCGGTCGCCGTGGCCGACCCGGGTGGCGGCGCTCATCACCGACTTGCGCAGCAGCGCCAGCCGGTTGCCGTACGTCTGGATTGCCGCCTTGAGCTTGCCGGTGGAGCCGGACGTGAAGTGCAGGACCGCGATGTCGGTCTCGGAGCAGTCCGCTTCCACGGGTTCGGGTGCGGTGGCCGCGAGCGTTTCCGCGTAGCCGGGGCCGAGATCGCTCGGCCCGTCGTAGCCGAGCACGGTCTTCACCCCGGTGCCGGGGACCGCGGCGCGGGCGGCGTCCAGGTGGGCGGCGTCGGTGAGCAGGACCCGGGCGTCCGACTCCGTGAGCAGTTGACCGACTTCCGCGGTGCCCAGCCGTGCGTTGATCGGCGCGCGGGTCAGACCGGCCTTGTAGAGGGCGACTTCGGTGACGACCAGCTCGGCGCGGTTGGCGGCGAGGGTGGCGACGCGGTCACCCCGGTCCAGGCCCAGGCGGCGCAGTGCGGCAGCGAGGCGGTCGCTGTGGTCGTCGAGTTCCGCGTAGGTCAGCCGGACGGGGCCGCACACCACGGCTTCGGCATCGGGTTGATGGTCGGCTGTCCTGCGCACGTACCGCCCGAGATTCATCGCGTCTCCAAACTTTCCGAACACTGTGTCCAGTAACAATCTTTGTGTGCGGCAACGTAAGGGCAGCGTTAGGGTCAGGTCAACGGTCCGGAGGGCCGGAGGAGTCGGACGGGCCGAAGAGGTCCGGACAGACCGGACAAGAAGGAAGCGAAGTGGACACGAAGCCCGCGGGAGACCGCCGCGTCCGCAGGACGCGGGCCGCACTGCGCCAGGCCCTGGTCGAACTGGTCCTGGACAGGGGGTTCCAGGCGATCACCGTCGAGGAGATCGCCGAACGCGCCGACGTCGGCCGCGCCACCTTCTACGCGCACTACCGCGACAAGGAGGACCTGCTGATCGGCATCGTCCGGGACCTCGCGGAGGACCGCGAACGCCTTCTGCCGGCACTCCAGCAGGCGCGCACCGAGGGCTTCACCGGGCTGCCGGTGAAGTACATCTTCGAACACGCCGAGCAGGAGAAACCCGTCTACCGGGTCGTCCTGCGGGGCGAGGGGGACGGACGGGCCCTGCGCGAGTTCACCGGCCTCGTCTGTGCGCACGCCGAGGCCGCGTTCCGTGCGCGCACCGAAGAGCTCGGGGTCGCGCCGAGGATCCCGCTCGATGTCGTCGCCCGGGCGTGGACCGGCGAACTCATCGGCCTGCTCACCTGGTGGGTCGAGAACGACACCGGGTACAGCGCCGCCGAGATCACCGCCCACCTGCGCGACCTGTCCGTCTACGGCCGCGTCTGGGCGACCGGGCTGACCCCGTCCGACGCCCCCGGAGCCCTCGACCTCGCCCCATGAAGACGCACGTATCGCCCCGCGCCCCCTCTGGCTGATTTACCGGACACTGTGTACGGTATCGAGCTTGGTGATGGACATCGATCACGAGCGCAGCGGATGCATGCAGATCGTTCCCGAGGCCGCCGCCTCCACGATCGTCTCCGGCGTGCCGGACGGCTGCGGGCGCCGTGTCCGCTTCCCCGCGGCACCCCCGACACGCCCGCCACCCTCTCCTCCCACGACCTGTGGTGGATCCCGAACGACTCCTATGGCTCCTTCATGGCCGGCGGCATCCACGGCCAGCGCCTCTTCGTCTCCCCGCGCTCGACCTGGTCGTCGTCCACTACGCCTCCCGGATCGTCTCCCCGGCGGCGCCCTACCCACCCCTCAACCAGGCGTTTCTCAAGATCGGCGCCCACCTTCAGGGCTGAGTTCGATCTTGAGTCCGGGAAGTGGGAGGCGATGCGGGGCTGACGCCGATCGCCATGCGACCAGCCGGTCGGCGGGTCCGGTCCGGCCTCCTTCGAGATGCGTGATCCGTCGGTCTCGGCTGAACTGCGAGAAGTGGCACTCCCCGGTCCCGGGCCCGTCATGACCTGCGCATACGTAGGTATCAGGGCCCTCATGGATTCCGTGGGGCCCTCGCCGCGGCCTCGTCGCACGATCAGACGGCCGCGCCTCGGCCCGGTGGGTCGTCCCGGTGAAGTGCGGCCCGGGGCCCGCCCGTTTCTTGTCGATGCGTCATGTCCGGAGAGTCACCTATGACAACGCTCCGAAGGATTGGGGTATTTCGTCACTTTTAATCCTTGATTACGGCTTCTACGACTTGTTGGCCGCAGGGGTCGGACGTAGTGTCGGAGGTGCCGCAGCAAGAGCAAGGAGCGGCACAGTGAACTCCTCCAGAGGAGGCGAAGATGAAGGTTCGCAGCATCTTCGACCACAGGGACAGGGGCCACGGCGGATACGGTGGCCGTGGCGGTTACGGTGGCCGTGGCGGTTACGGCGGACGCGGATACGGCGGACGCGGTTACGGCGGACGCGGTTACGGCGGCTACTTCGACGACTACGGCTATGGCGGTCGTGGGCGTGGACGTGGCTGGGGCTGCTGACACCCCTCATCCCCGATCCTTGACCCCAACTCGAGGCAGGCTCGCGCACACCGCGCGGGTCGGCCTCGTCGTTTGGGCCCATTTCCATGGCTACGGTCCCTGACCCGAGCACCTCTGTGACGTGATGCCCATGCGCTTTCGCAGCCCGCTCCAGAGTTCAGCCCGTCCCGAAGAGCCGCCCGAGGACCCGGTGACGGATGTTCCGATCCGTACCGACCCCGTCAGCATCCTGGCGTCCTTCCGGCGCTTCTGGCCATTGACCAGAGGCGACCGGCGCTGGCTCGTCGTCATCTTCCTCTGTGCGGTCCTGGCCGCCTTCGCCGAGACCGTCACCGTCCTGCTGTTCGCCGAACTCACCGACAAGGCGCTGCAGACCGGCGACGTCAGTGCCTTCTGGAAACCCGCCACGCAGTGGCTCGCCGTGGCGGTCGCCGGTGCCGTAGTGGGGTACCTGGGCAGTTCGCTCGCGGTCTGGACCGCCGAACGCTTCGTACTACGGCTGCGGGCCCGCGTCTTCAGCCATCTCCAGAAGCTCCCGCCGCACTTCTTCCAGCGCAATCGCCGCGGCGACCTGGTGGAGCGGCTGACCGGCGACGTGGAGGCCATCGAGGCGCTGGTGGTATCAGGCATCGTGGGGACGGCGTCGGCACTGTTCGGCACCATCTTCTACGCCGGCGCGGCCCTGTTGCTGCGCTGGGACCTGGCCCTCGCCACCTTCCTCATGGTTCCGGTCCTGGTGGTCGTCACCCGCGGGTTCGCCAAGCCCCTGCGCGCGGTGTCCCGGCGCGGTCGGGCGGCGGACGGCGCCATCACCGCCGTGGTCGAGGAGACCCTGGTCAACGTCGTCATGACCCAGGCGTACAACAGGCAGCAGGACGAGGAGAAACGGCTCAGCAGCAAGGCGCGGCTCCGGTTGAGGACCGCGGTGAAGGCCGTCCGCCTCACCGAGTTCTACGAGCAATTCATCGAAGTCCTCGAAACGTTGTGCGTCCTCACGATCATCGGTCTGGGGGCGTGGGAGATCTCGGCGGGCCGGATGACCCTCGGGCAGCTGCTGGCCTTCGCCGCCTTCATCGGCTACCTCTACCCGCCGATCCGCTCGCTGGGCCAGCTCGGTCTGACGGCCACCGCCGCGACCGCGGGCGCCGAACGACTGCTGGAGATCCTCGACTCCGAGCCCTCCGTCACCGACCCCGGCGACTTTGTGCCGGTGCCGGAGCGCGGCCGGGCACTCGGCGAGGTGGAGGCGCGTCAGGTGTCCTTCCACTACCCCGGCAGCAGCGAGCAGGTGCTCCGCGACCTCTCGTTCACCGCAAGTCCCGGCGAACTGCTGGTCATCACCGGGCCCAGCGGTGCGGGCAAGTCGACGCTGGCCGCGCTGCTGCTCAGGTTCTACGACCCGGACGCCGGCAGCGTACGGCTGGACGGTGTGTCCGTGGACGGGATGCCGCTGACGTATCTGCGCCGCAACATCACGCTGCTGCCGCAGGACACCCTCGTCCTGCACGACACCATCGAGCAGAACATCGCCTGCGGCAGCCTCGGCGCGAACCATGACGACGTCGTGCGGGCCGCGCGGGCCGCCGACGCCCACGCCTTCATCGAGGTCCTCCCGGAGGGATATGACACCGTCATATCCACCGGTACCTCCCGGCTTTCCGGCGGTCAGTTGCAGCGCATCGCCATCGCCCGCGCCATGCTGCGCGACGCACCCGTGCTCCTCCTCGACGAGCCCACCACCGGACTGGACCGGCTGGCCGCGGAACGCATCCTGGAGCCCCTGCGGCGGCTGGCCCGCGGCCGCACCACCATCGTGATCACCCACGACCTGGCCCTGGCCGCGGACGCCGACCGCATCCTCGTACTGGACGAGGGGCGCCTGGTGGAATCCGGCACGCACACCCAACTTCTCGGCAGGAGCGGCCTGTACGCCACGCTCTTCGAGCGCCGCGTGCAGCCGCACAACGGAACGGTGTACAAGTCCGCCCGGCCGTCAGGGATCCACTGGAGGTAGCCAGAGGCAGCCGGCCGGCGGTACGGACACCGCACGGCGCCGCCGGGACGGCCGGTTCCCGACGGTGGCCCGGCACCGCCGGTGAACCCGGTGGTTACCATCCGCTGTGACCGAAGGACCCGCCCCTCGCACCCGCATACTCGCCGACCTGACGCCCCTGCGGATCTCCCCCGACTACCGGCGGCTCTGGTTCGGGAACACGGTCTCCTGGATCGGGCAGGGATGACATCGCTCGCCGTGTCGCTCCAGGTCTACGACATCACCGGGTCCGCCTTCGCGGTCGGGCTGATCGGGTTCTGCTCGTTCCTGCCGCTGGTCGTCTTCGGGCTGTACGGCGGTGCCGTCGCCGACACCATCGACCGGCGGAAGCTCGGCCTGGCCGGCTCCGCCGGGTCGTTCGTGCTCTCCGTCGCCCTCGTCGCCAGCACCGTCGCGGGGGTGGAGCAGGTGGAGCTGCTGTACGCGATCGTCGCCCTCCAGGCGGCCTGTTTCGCGGTCAACTCACCGGCCCGCAGCTCGATGATCGCCCGGCTGCTGCCGGCCGGGCAGCTGCCCGCCGCCAACGCCCTCACCTCGATGACCAGCACCACCGGGATGGGGCTGCGGTGGCGCGGGTTCGCCCGGTACGACGCGCGGAACCCGCAGCCCTGAGACCCCCGCAGCCCGGACGCCCCGCCTCACTCCCGCCCCCGCCTCACTCCCGCGCCGGTCCCACCACCGAGCGGGCGAAGCCCAGTTCCACCAGGTCCTGGGGGCGCAGCCGCAACTGGTCGGCCGTGGCACGTACCTCGTCCGGGGCGCGCTTCAGGATCGCCGCCGCCAGTTCCGGGGCGATGACCGAGAAGTAGCTGTCCCGGGTGACATGGGTGTTCCCCGGCGCCGCGAGCGCCAGTGCGCCGCCCGAACCGCCCTCGCCGATCACCAGGGTGGTGACCGGGACCGGGGCCTCGGCCATCGCCGCGAAGGCGTCGGCGATCGCGGCGCCCGCGCCCGACCGCTCCGCCGCCGCGTCGTTCGCGGCACCCGGGGTGTCGATCAGGGTGAGCACGGGGACGCCGAGCCGGCCGGCCAGCCGGATCACCCGTGCCGCCGTGCGGTAGCCGCTGGGGCGGGTCGCGGTGCCGCACTGGGCCACGTACGCGATCGAGCGCCCGTCGCGCCGCCCGAAACCGCAGAGCAGCCCCGGGTCCGTACCCCCGCAGCGGTCGCCGACGAGCGGGAGGCGGTGGTCGAAGTACGCGTCCAGATATGCCTCGGCGCGCGGCCTGGCGGCCGAGCGGGCCTGCCGCACCGCGTCCCAGCCGGTCGCCGGGAGGCCGGTGGCGGACAGGGCGTCCGGCACCGGGGCGGGCGGCGCGGGGGAGTCCGGGGTGTGCAGCGCCCGCAGCCAGCGGGCCACCGTCCCGGGGAGTTCGTCCGGCGGGACGACGGCGTCGATCTGGCCCGCGGCCAGCTGGCCCTCGGCGGTGTACGCGTGGGGGTCCGCGTCCGGCGGCCGTACCCGGGAACCGGCGAACCCGACCTGGGCGCCCGGCAGCCCCAGGATCACATCGGCGCCCGCCCCCAGCGTGGCCCAGCCGCCGCCCGTCGTCGGATCGCGCAGGACCGCGAGCTGGGCCGGGCCCGCCGCCCGCAGCCGCGCCGAGGCACGGGCCACCCGCTGGAGCTGGGTCAGGGCGACCATGCCCTCCTGCATCCGGCTGCCGCCCGTCGCGATGAGCGAGACCAGCGGCAGCGCCCGTATCCGGGCGGCCTCGTACGCGGCCTCCAGCCGGTCCCCGGTGCGCTGCCCCAGCGAACCGCCCAGGAACCCGAACTCGAACGAGACCAGCACACAGCGCTGCCCGCCGACCGGGGCGAGGCCGTACACGACGGACTCGTCCTCGCCGGTCCGGGCGGCGGCACGGCCCCTGGAGTCCGCGTACCCGGCCCAGGAGAGCGGCCCGTCCCCGGCGCTGTCCGGGCCGGGCGCGGCGGTCTCCGTCAGCTCCTCGAACTCGGCGGTGACGGCCGCGATCGCCGCCCTCGCGCCCATCCGGTCAGCCATGGAGCGACCGCTTCATGATCTTGCCGAGGTCGTTGCGGGGCAGCGCGTCCAGGTAGCGGACCGTGCGCGGGCGCTTGTGCGGGGACAACTGGGCGGCCACATGGTCCGCGAGCTCCTGCTCGGACGGCGGTGCCGCCGGGTCGGCCGGCACCACCCAGGCGACGATCCGCTCGCCCAGGTCCGGGTCCGGCTCACCGGTGACGGCGGCCTCGCGGACACCGGCGTGGTCCAGCAGCGCGTTCTCGATCTCCCCGGCGCCGATCTTGTAGCCGCCGCTCTTGATCAGGTCGGTGGCCTTGCGCCCGACGATCCGTACGTAGCCGTCGGCGTCCCGGGTAGCCATGTCCCCGGTGCGGAACCAGCCGTCCCCGGTGAGCGCGGCGGCCGTGGCGTCGGGGCGGTTCAGATAGCCGGTGAAGAGGTTCGGGCCGCGGACCTGGATCTCGCCGATCGCGTCGGGGCTGGTGCTGTCCCCGGTGAGGACGGTGCCGTCCTCCTCGACCAGGCGGAGCTCCACGCCGCGCAGGGGCGCGCCGACCGTTCCGGGGCGCGGCTCGCCGTCGGCCCGGACGCCGGTGTTCATCAGGGTCTCCGTCATGCCGTACCGCTCGATGACCCGGCGGCCGGTGGCCGCGGCGATCCGCTCGTGGTCGTGCACCGGCAGCGCGGCCGACCCGGACACCAGCAGCCGGGCGCCGGCCAGCGCCTTCGCCAGCCCCTGCGACCCGGGGCCGTCGAGGGCCTCGGCCAGCCGGTGGTACATCGTGGGCACGCCGAAGAGCATGGTGCCGCCGGACGACAGCTCCCGGGCCACCCCCTCGGTGGAGAAGCGGCCCAGGTGGCGCACCGATCCGCCCCGGCGCAGCGGCCCCAGCACGCCCAGGATCAGGCCGTGCACATGGAACAGCGGCAGGGCGTGTACGAGCACGTCGTCGCCGGTCCACTGCCAGGCGTCCTCCAGCGCGTCGAGCGAGGCGGCGATCGCCCGCCGCGGCAGGATCGCGCCCTTGGGCGGGCCCGTGGTGCCGGAGGTGTAGACGATCAGCGCGGGGTACTCGGGGGAGGGCTCGGGGAGCGTGGCGCGGGTGCCCTCCGCGGCCGTGTCGACGTCGATGCGGTCCAGCGCCTCCAGCACCGGCGGGAGCGTGTCGCCCGCCCCGGCCAGCACCGCGGTCGGTTCGCTGTCGGCCACGATGTGGGCGAGTTCGCGCGTCCCCGTCTTCGGGTTGAGCGGAACCGCCGGCACCCCGGCACGCAGCGCGGCCACGACGGCGACCACCGTCTCGGGGGTGGGGGTGGCCCAGACCGCGACCCGCCCGGCGCCGGCGAGACGCCCGGCGAGCGCGGCGGAGGCGGTGGCCAACCGCTCGTAGGTCATGGTGTGTTCGCCGAACCGGGTGGCTTCCCGGGTCGAACCGTCATCCGGCACAAACAGAAGAGGAGTCACCCACCGCACCCTAAGGGCTGATCCGGAAGAGGGGGCCTGGGGTCTTTCGTTTGGATCAGGGCGGATCAGGCACCGGGGCACGCGAGCCCGGCATGGTCCGAACGAGAGGCCCTAGGCCCAATACCGGTGACTTTGGTAATGCTGGCTCGTTGAGTTGGTGTGCCAAGGCCCGGACAGTTGAAGGTAGTTGAGGGCGATCGGTTTTCGGATCGCATCGCCCTTGGAGTGCTCACGCGTGCGTTTCCGCCGGAGTTGGTGGATGAGGTGGTGGCGGAGTGCGGACGCACCGAGGAACGTCAGCGTCTGCTTCCCGCTCGGGTGGTGATGTATTTCGTGCTGGCGATGTGCCTGTTCTCGGGGCAGGGGTATGAGGAGGTCGGACGGCTCCTCACCCAGGGCCTGGAACGCGAACGCCGCTGGTCGAAGACGTGGCGGGTGCCCACCAGCGGGGCGATCGGACGGGCCCGGTTGCGGCTGGGGGCGGAACCGATGAAGACGTTGTTCGCCAGAGTCTGTCGGCCCGTGGCGCTCCCGGCGACGACGGGAGCGTGGTTTCGGGGTCTGCGGTTGGTGTCGGTGGACGGGACGACCTTCGACCTTCCCGATACGCAGGCCAACGCCGCCTTCTTCGGACGGCCGGGAACGGGGCGTGGCCAGGGCAGGAGCGCGTATCCGCAGGCCAGGGCCGTGGCCCTGGTCGAGTGCGGTACCCACGCCGTGTTCGCCGCCGACGTCGCGCCACTGGCGGTGCATGAGACGGCCCTGGCCCGCCGTCTGTTCCCCTCGCTGACCAGAGGAATGCTGCTCCTGGCGGATCGGGGCTTCCTCGGCTTCGATCTGTGGCGGGCCGCCGCGTCGACCGGCGCGGACCTGTTGTGGCGGGTCCGGAGCAACGCGGTCCTGCCCGTGGTGGCCGCGCTGCCCGATGGCTCGTATCTGTCGGAGATCGTTGCCGCCCGGGACAAGAACCGGCGGGCCGACCCGGCACAGGTTCGCGTCATCGAATACGCCTTGGGCCCAGGTGGGGAGGGCGCCGTTTACCGGCTGGTCACCACGCTCCTGGACCCGGCCACCGCACCGGCCGTGGAGCTCGCCGCGCTCTACGCCGAGCGCTGGGAGATCGAGACCACCCTCGACGAGATCAAGATCCACCTGGGCGGACCCGGATTCGTCCTGCGCTCCCAGTATCCGGTCGGGGCCGAGCAGGAGATCTTCGGGTTCCTCCTGGTGCACCACGCCCTGCGCGACCTCATGCACCAGGCCGCCCGGCAGGAGAGGGAGGATCCGGACCGGATGTCCTTCACCCGCACCTTGCGCGTCGTCCGCCGGCAGACCACCAGCCAGGCGGGATTTTCCCCCCTCCCGGCTCACCCGGGCACTGAAGCAGACCCTGCGTGAAATCACCGAACGCCTCCTGGAACCACGGCGGTTACGGTCCAACCCGCGTGTGATCAAACGCAAAATGTCCAACTGGGCACTCAAACGCACCGAACACAACAACCCACCTCGCCCGGCCACCCCCGCCGTCACCCTCGTCGAACCCACCAAAACATCCCCAAACCCACGAATTAAGCACTAAAGCACCGGTATTGGCCCTAGGCCCGCTTGAGCCCGCGCATGCGGCCGTACGCGTACACGCACCCCGCCAGCGCCAGGTCCGACAGCAGCATGAAGCCGATCGAGTACGACCCCTTCGCGCTGTAGATCGCGCCCATGACCAGCGGCGGGACGAAGCCGCCCAGGCCGCCCATCGCGCCGACGATCCCGGTCACGCTGCCCACCTTCGCCTGCGGTGTCACCTGCGAGACCAGGGCGAAGACGCTGCCGCTCGCGGTGCCCAGGCCCGCCGCCATGCAGAGCAGCGCGATCGTGCCGCCCGGGGCCAGTGGCGGGTCGAAGGCCTGGACGATCGCCATCAGGGCGGCCAGGCCGAGCGCCGCCGCCGTGACCACGGCCGGGTGGACGCGGTCCGAGAGCCAGCCGCCGATCGGCCGGAAGACGACCGTGACCAGGGCGAACCCGGCGGCCTTCGTGCCGGCGTCGGTGGGTGACAGGTCGTACCAGGTCTTCAGATACGTGGGGAGGTAGACGCCGAACGCGACGATTCCGCCGAACCCGATCGCGTACAGCGCGGACAGCTCCCAGGTGACCCTCAGCCGTCCGGCGTCGGCCAGCCGGTGGCCGAGCGAGTCGGTCGGCACCGGGCGGCTCGGCCGGTCGCTGACCAGCACCGCGGCCAGCGCCGCGTACACCACGAGCGCCGCCGCGACCACCAGGTACGGCAGGTTGTCGCCGTGCCCGGCGATCCTCGGGGTGAAGTACCCGGACAGCGCGACTCCGCCCATCCCCATGCCGAAGATCCCGAGCGCCAGACCCCGCTTGGCGGGCGGGAACCACGAGTTGACCAGCGGGATGCCGATCGCGAACGTGGTGCCGCCCAGGCCCAGCAGAAAGCCCACGGCGAGCATCGCGCCGTAGGAGTCCCGCGCCGGGATCAGCAGCAGCACCGGCACGATGGTGAGCGCCGAGACCAGCGGGAACATCAGCCGGGCGCCGTACTTGTCGGTGAGCGCTCCCGCCGGGATCCGGCCCAGCGAACCGACCAGCACCGGCACCGCCACCAGCAGCGACTGCTCGAACGAGCTCAGACCCAGCCGTTCCTTGTAGTCCCCCGACAGCGGCGCGATCAGGTTCCAGGCCCAGAAGGTGAGCCCGAAGCCGATCGTGGCCATCACGAGGTTGCGATAGGCGGCCGAGGACGGCGCGTCGATCGTGGAGGGGGACTGCTTGACGGCTGTATCCACCCCTTCAGTCAAGGGCGGGAGGGATGCCCGGGCCTGCCGGAATGCGCCATACGGGTCCCCCGCCGGCCGGGGCCGGATACGGGGACGGGGTACCGGTGGGCGTGACTTGCACAGTCGCGAACCGGGCAAAGCTGCGACAATCGCAGTATGGACCGTCTGGACAGGGAAATCCTCGGCATCCTCCAGGAGGATGCCCGGATCTCGTACCGCGATCTGGGTGTACGGGTCGGGCTCAGCGCCAACGCGGCGGCCGACCGGGTGCGCAGGCTGCGCCGCGACGGTGTCATCCGCGGCTTCACCGTGATCATCGACCCGGCCGCGGACACCCGTACCGGCCTCGTCGTCTTCATCGATGTCACGCTGCGGATCGACACGACCAACGAGGTGTTCGAGCGGGCGGTGCTCGCCCTGCCAGGCATCACCGAGGTGGTCCACGTGACCGGCGGCCACGACTATCTCGTACGGGCCACCGTCGCCGACACCGCCGCCCTGGACGGGCTGCTGCGCAGGCTGAAGCGGGAGGCCGGGGTCGCCCACTCCAACACCCGGGTCGCGCTCAGAGCGGCGCCTGCCAGGTGACGGTCGGCGAGCGCGAGCCGTCCTCCTCGCGGCCGTCGTCGGCGACCGTCAGCCGGACCGCGGCCCGACCGTCCGGCAGCTCGGCCGTCGCGTCCACCGCCACCTCGATCGCCGACACCCCGGCCCGCCGGTGCGCGGTGGCGAGCGCGCCCCGCAGCGCGGCGAGCAGCTGCCGGTCCACGGGATCCCGGACCAGCGCGTCGACCGCCCCGGTGAAGTGCACCGACGGCGGGAAGCCGAGCGCGGCGGCGGCGCCCGCGGTCTCCCGCAGCACCCGGCCGCGGAAGGTGGCGGGGGCCTCGGCCGGCGGCTGCTGGAGGGCGAAGATCGCCGTCCGCACCTCCTGAATGGTGGAGTCCAGCTCGTCGACGGCCCTGCCGAGCAGCTCGTCGGTGTCCGGGGCGGCGGCCCTGCGGCGGGTCGACTCCAGCATCATCTCGGTCGCGAACAGCCGCTGGACCACGAGGTCGTGCAGATCACGGGCGATCCGGTCCCGGTCCTCGTACACCGCGAGCTGCTCCCGGTCGTGCCGGGCGTCCGCCAGGACCAGCGCCAGCGCGGCCTGCGAGGCGAACTGCGTGGCCAGCAGCCGGTCCACGGCCGTGTACGGGCGGTCGCCGCGCCGCCGGGGCAGGGCGAGGGTGCCGATCAGCCGCCCGCCGCTCTGCAGCGGCAGCATCATGCTGGGCCCGAACCGCGACCGCACATGCGTCGTCATCCGCGGATCGGTCGCCGAGTCCTCGATGAACACCGGTTCCCCGCCCAGCAGTTGGACCAGCACCGCCGAGCCGGGGGCGATGGCCGTACCGACGATCCCGGCCGGGTCGTCGAGCGTGGACGCGGTGACGATCTCCATTCCGCCCTCCTCGTTCGGCTGGAGGATGACCCCGGCGCAGGCGTCGGCGAGCGTCCTGGCCCCTTCGGCGACGGTCATCAGCGCGTCGGCCGCGCTCCCGCCGGTGAGCAGCGCGGTGGTGACGGCGGCGGCCCCCTCGATCCAGCGCTCCCGCTGCCGGGCCGCCGCGTACAGCCGGGCGTTGGCGATGGCGATGCCGGCCTGGGCGGCCAGCGCCCTCAGCACCGCCGCGTCCGAATCGGTGAAGCGGCCGGTGTGCTTCTCGGTGAGGTAGAGGTTGCCGAAGACCTGGTCGTGGACGCGGATCGGTGTCCCGAGGAAGGAACGCGTCGCCGGATGGCCGGGCGGCACCCCGCCGGCCCGCGGATCGGCGGTCAGATCGTCGCGGCGCAACGGCCCCGGCTCGTCGGCGAGAGCGCCGAGCATTCCCGAATGCCCGTCCGGAAACCGGCCGATGCGTTGCCGCTCGGTGTCGTCGAGCCCCGAGGTGTACAGCTCGCCGATGGTGCCGCGCTCCGGGTCGAGCACGCCGAGCGCACCGTACCGGGCCCCGGTCAGAGTCGTCGTGGTGTCCACGATCTGCTGGAGCATGACCCGCAGTTCGAGATCGGCGCCGATGCCGAGCACGGCTTCCAGGAGGGCCGACAGCGGCGGCTTCTCCGGGACGGGAGTCGCCGCCGGGGCCGCCCCGGACGGTCCGGCGTCCGCGGTCTCGTCGGTTGTGCGCCGTATGTTCGCGGTCTCGTCGGTCATGTGCCGTATGTCTGCGGTCTCGTCCCTCATGCGCCGTACGCCCGCGGCGCTCAGCAGGCGAGGGGGTCGAGGACCAGCGGCTCGATCTGCCCGTCCAGCATGGCGCCGAGCCCCAGCACCGCGCAGATGTCCGGCCGCTCCGCGATGTGCACCGGCACCCCCGTGGCGTCCCTCAGCATCTGGTCGAGACCGGGCAGCAGCGCGCTGCCGCCGACCATCATGATTCCGCAGTCCGCCAGATCGGCCACCAGATCGGGCGGGCAGTCGCGCAGGATCTTGCCGAGCCCGTCGAGCACCGCGGTGAGCGGGGCGTGGATGGCCTGCCGCATCGCGGTGGTGTCCACCTGCACCGAGCGGGCCAGGCCGGTCGCCACGTCACGGCCGTGGATCTCGGTCGTGGCGGGCCCCTTCGAGGTCAGGCCGCCGCCGCTGAGCGCCAGTTGCAGCGGGCGCACGGACTGGCTCGGCAGCATCAGCTCATGGTGCTGACGCAGATGCTGGATCACCGCGTGGTCGATGGCGTCGCCGCCCACGGGGATGCGTACGGCGCTCACGATCGAACCGAGCGAGAGCACCGCGATCTGGGTGGTCGCCGCCCCGCACACCATGATCATGGTGGCGGTCGGCTGCTCGACCGGCAGTCCGCAGCCGACGGCCGCCGCGATCAGGGTGTCGACCAGCTCGACCCGCCGGGCACCGATCCCGACCATCGTCTCGACGGCGGCCCGCTGGGCGAGCGGATCGCTGTCGTGCGGGGTGCAGGCGGCGGCCCGCAGCCGCGGCTTGCGGCGCAGCTGGCGGCGGAGCTTCTCGCCGAGCAGATGGCGGAGCATGCGCTGGGCCATCTCGATGTCGACGACGGTCCCGCCGGTGACCGGCCGGGCCACCCGGATGTAGTCGGGGGTGCGGCCCGTCATCTGTTCGGCGAGCGCGCCGACGGCGATGAGCGACCCGGTACGGGTGTTCACCGCGGCGACGCTCGGCTCGTCGACGACGAGCCCGAGGCCCTTGACATACACCCGGGTCCGGGCGGCCCCGAGGTCGACGGCGACATGGCAGCGGCGCAACTGCTCAAGACTGACGGTCACGGCAGGTCTCCCGAGAGCGCGGACGGTGGCACCGGCGGCAGCCGGTGCCGTCCCGTAATCGTGCGCCGTTCGGAGTCGTGGCGCGCGCTGGGATGCGCTGTAGGAGGGACCGGGCTGACGGGCCGGCAGAAGGCCCGGTACGCGGGAATCAGCCGGGCAGCAGCCGCTGGAGGAGCCCCCAGGTGAACTCGGCGACGTACGGCTCGCCCGTCCCCGGAGCGGTGATCGCGAGCGCCCACCGGGCCGGGGCGCCGCCCTCCATCGGGCGGGCCGGCGCGAAGGCCCGCGCGACCTCGTCGACCGTGCCCGACCAGGGCCGCAGATCCTCGACCGTGCGCAGCTCGGGGCCCGGCGCCCCCGGCGCCCGGACCAGCCACTCGTTCCACACCGCGCCGCCCGGCGCGACCATCACCTCGAACCACAGGTCCGGCCACAGCACCGTCCGCCAGCGCAGCGCGTCGCACTCCAGGTCACCGACGGCGCGGCGGACGGACGACACGGGTTCGCCGAGCACCGAACGGTAGCGGCGCAGCGCGCCCCGTCCGCCGGGCGCCCGCACCATGGCCTGCCAGCGGCGGTTGGCCTCGCGCATCTCGGCGGCCGAGGCGCTCAGCTCGTGCCGGGCGTCCTCGACGAGGCCGGGCTGGTGGTCGGCCATCCGGCGCAGCAGGACCAGCTGGAACTCACGGGGGCCGAAGGGCGCGGGCGCGGTCATGGGTGCAACGGTTCCACACCGCGGCCCGAGGGGCCCGGCTCACCTCCCGGCAGGCGGGGCCCGGTCCTCACCCGGCCGCGGAACCCGGCTCGCCCAGCATCCGGCGCAGCAGGTCCCGCAGCATCGTCCGGTCCTCGTCCGACAGCTCGGCCAGCGGCTCCCGGGCGAAGGTGAGCGAATCGCGCAGCTGGTGCGCGGTCCGCGCGCCCAGCTCCGTGGGAGCGGCCAGCTTGACCCGCCGGTCGGCCGGATCCGGCCTGCGCTCCACCAGGCCGCGGATCTCCAGCCGGTCGACGATGCCGGTGACGTTCGACGGCTCGCACTTCAGCTTCTGGGCGATCCTGCGCATCGGCATCGGCTCCAGCGAGAGCAGCCCCAGCACCCGCGCCTGCGCACCGGTGAGCGAGTGGGCTGCCGCCGCCTCGTCGTACTCCTCGTAGTAGCGCGCCACGACGGTACCGATGAGCTCGACGACTTCGAGGGTCAGAGGGTCTGTGCGGGAAGTGGCCATGACACTCAGGATAGCCGGTTGCTTGACAACATGAAATATTCAGGAGCATGGTTGTTTCACCACCTGAAGTATTTCGCTCCCGGTGCGGCCCCCACCGCCCGGCCGGAGCTTCCCCCACCTCGTAGGACATTGAGGAGAACCCGAGCCCATGTCAGCAGCACTTCCCACGTCCGGCCGTGAATGGCACCTCGTCGCCCGCCCCCACGGCTGGCCGAAGGCCGAGGACTTCGCGCTGCGTGAGGTCCCGGTCGCCGCTCCCGGCGAGGGCCGTGTCCTCGTCCGCAATCTGCACTTCTCGGTCGACCCGTACATGCGGGGCCGGATGAACGACGTGAAGTCGTACACCCCGCCCTTCAAGCTCGACCACCCCATGGACGGCGGCGCGGTCGGCGAGGTCATCGCCTCGAACGCCGACGGCTTCGCGGTCGGCGACCACGTTTTGCACGGTCTCGGCTGGCGCGAGTACGCCGACGTCCCGGCCAAGCACGCCGTGAAGGTCGACGCCTCGCTCGCCCCGCTCTCCGCCTACCTCGGCGTGCTCGGCATGACCGGGCTCACCGCCTACGCGGGCCTCTTCGACGTCGCCTCCTTCAAGGCGGGCGACGCCGTCTTCGTCTCCGGCGCGGCCGGCGCGGTCGGCAGCCAGGTCGGCCAGATGGCGAAGCTCAAGGGCGCCTCGCGGGTCATCGGCTCGGCCGGCTCCGACGAGAAGGTCAAGCTCCTCGTCGAGGAGTACGGCTTCGACGCCGCCTTCAACTACAAGAACGGCCCGGTCGCCGACCAGCTGCGCGAGGCCGCCCCCGACGGCATCGACGTCTACTTCGACAACGTCGGCGGCGAGCACCTCGAAGCGGCGATCTCCTCGCTCAACCTGCACGGCCGCGTCACCGTCTGCGGAATGATCGCCCAGTACAACGCGACCGAGCCGACCCCCGGCCCGCGCAACCTCGCCCTGGTCATCGGCAAGCGGCTGCGCATCCAGGGCATGCTCGTCGGCGACCACGCCGACCTCCAGCCGCAGTTCGTCCAGGACGTCGCCGGCTGGCTGGCCTCGGGCGAGCTGAAGTACCGCGAGACCTTCGTCGAGGGCATCGAGAACGGCTTCGACGCCTTCCTCGGTCTGCTGCGCGGCGAGAACACCGGAAAGATGATCGTCTCCCTCGCCTGACGGCTGCTCCGGCGGACCGGTTAGGCTCACCCACAGGCCGTCGCGATCGTGGGCGCGAGTCGCGGCGCACAGCAGGAGGAACACCCAGCATGACCATTCAGGACATAACCGTTGCCTACACCGCCGTCGCCACCGCCGAGAACGGCCGTGACGGCCGAGTCTCGTCCGACGACGGCAACCTCGACGTCATCGTCAACCCGCCGAAGGCCATGGGCGGAAGCGGCACGGGCACCAACCCGGAGCAGCTCTTCGCGGCCGGCTACAGCGCCTGCTTCCAGGGCGCGCTCGGCGTGGTGGCCCGCCAGGAGAAGGCGGACATCACCGGCTCCACGGTGACCGCCGAGGTCTCCATCGGCAAGACGGCCGAGGGCGGCTTCGGCCTGGAGGTGGCGATCAGCGCCACCATCCCGAACGTCGACAAGGCCACCGCGCAGTCGCTGGTCGAGAAGGCCCACCAGGTGTGCCCGTACTCGAACGCCACTCGGGGAAACATCAAGGTGGAGCTGTCGGTCGCCTGACCGTCCGCCCACCCGCGACAGGTCGAGGGCCGCACTCCCGAAGGGGTGCGGCCCTCCGCCGTGTCCGCGACAACCACCCGCCCGACGGCACCCCTTCCCCACCAGTACGCTGACGCCATGCGTGATCTAGGGGCGGGCTTCGGCTACTTGATAAAGGGACAGCGCTGGGTCGGCCGGCACGGACGCTGGTTCGGCTTCGGGCTGCTGCCCGGACTCGTCACACTCGTCCTGTACGCGGCGGCGCTCACCGGTCTCGGCTACGGCGCCGACGACTTCGTGGACTGGGCGACCCCGTTCGCCGACGACTGGTCCTCGCCCTGGCTAGCCCTGCTCCGCAACACCCTGACCGTGCTGGTCTTCGGCCTCGGGCTCTTCCTCGCCGTGATCACGTTCACCGCCGTGACGCTGCTGGTCGGCCAGCCCTTCTACGAGTCGCTCTCCGAGCAGGTCGACCGCACCGAGGGCGGTGAGGTCCCCGAGTCCGGGCTGCCGCTCTGGCGGGAGCTGTGGATCTCCGCCCGCGACAGCGTCCGCATCCTGGTGCGGGTGGGGCTCTACTCGGTGCTGCTCTTCGCCCTCGGATTCATCCCGGTCGTCGGCCAGACCGTCGTCCCGGTGATCGGCTTCTGCGTCACCGGCTACTTCCTCGCCGAGGAGCTCACCGCCGTCGCGCTCCAGCGCCGCGGCATGGCGCTGAAGAACCGGCTCGCGCTGCTGCGCGGCCGCCGGCTGCTGACCCTCGGCTTCGGCGTGCCGCTGGGGCTCGCCTTCCTGATCCCGTTCGTCGCCGTGTTCCTGATGCCGGGTGCCGTCGCCGGAGCCACTCTGCTGGCGCGCGATCTGGTGCCGTCGGGCGGGGACGAGGACGACGCCCCCACTCCGTACACCCTCGACAAGGACTGAGGACCGAGGAGATCATCCGCCCATGACCGAGCTCATCGCTGTCGCAGTCATCACCGTCCTGGCCGTCATCAGTCCGGGCGCGGACTTCGCGATGGTCATCCGCAACAGCTACCTCTACGGCCGCACGACGGGACTCATGGCCGCCGTCGGAGTCGCCGCGGGCGTGCTCGTCCACGTCACGTACACGATGCTCGGTGTCGGGCTGCTGATCGCCTCGTCCACCGCCCTGTTCACCGCGATCAAGCTGGTCGGCGCGGCCTATCTCGTCTATATCGGGCTGCGGACCTTCTTCGCCCGCGGCGATCTCGACGTCGACCTGGAGTCCAAGCCGCAGCTGACGCGGTTCGGGGCCCTGCGCACCGGCTTCCTCACCAACGCGCTGAACCCCAAGACCACGCTCTTCGTCGTGTCCACCTTCACCCAGGTCGTCGGGCCCGGAACGAGTGTGTGGCAGCAGGCCGGTTACGGGCTGTTCATGTCCGCCGCACACTTCGGCTGGTTCGCCCTGGTCGCGCTGTTCTTCTCGAACTCGCGCCTGCGCACCTCGATGCTGAAGTGGCAGAAGGCCCTCAACCGGGGCATCGGGTCGGTGCTCGTCGGACTGGGCGTCACCCTGGGTCTGGCCCGCTGAGCGACGCCCGCCGGACCCGGGTCAGCCGGTGTGCACCTCCAGCGCCGACCTGACCGCCGACTCCAGTGCCCCCTCGATCCAGGCCGGCTTGATCGAGGTGTGGTCGCCGGCGAAGTGCAGCGGCCCCTCGACCGAGCGCACATCGGCGAAGAGTTCGGTGTGCTGGCCCGGCAGCAGCACCGACGCCTCGCCGTACGCGTACGGGTCGCGCATCCACGACTGGGTGGCGCCGACGCCCGTGTAGAACACCTCGACGCGCTGCCCGTACACGTCCTGCACCCCGCCCAGGGCGTGCGGGTAGCGCTCGTCGTCGTTCAGCGAGTCCCACTTCAGCGCGTCGTCGGACCAGCTGTACGAGGCGAGGACGACGCCGCCCGCGCTGCCCTTGATCGGGTGCGAGGGCTGGAACATGAAGCGGTTGGGGTTGTCGGTGACCGATCCGCCGCCGATGACGTGTGCGGCCTCGGGCTGGTTGCGGGCGGTGGCCCGGTACGCCGCGTAGTGCACCCGCTGGTTGGGCGGGAGGTGGCCGGCCGGTACGGAGGGGTGGGAGCCCAGCAGCGAACCGTCGGCCGGCGCCTTGCCCAGCTGGTAGGCGTCGTACAGACCGGGCTTGATCCTCTCCAGCTCGGTCTTCCAGTCCTTCTCCTCGAACTCCCACCAGCGGCGGCTGAATTCGAGCAGCACCTTCGTCGCCGCGTCGTAGTGGATCTCGGTGATGGCCCGGCGCTTGCCGTACGAGAGCGCGGGCGTGACCGGGATGTGGCGCAGCCCGGAGAACGGCACGGTGATGATCGCCCGTTCGCCGCGGAAGGTCTGACGCACCAGCGGCTTGCCGTCGCGGCCCTCGGAGATCGTCTCGACCTCGACGCCGTCGGTGCCGTGACTGATCCTGGTGGCCCGGCGGTCCAGCCGCACCAGGTCCTTGACCCGCTTGTACATCGCGTCGGCGAGGACGCCCGTGCCGCCCGGCAGCTCGAAGAACGCGGTGTCCGGGCTGATCAGGGAGGCCCCGATGAAGCTGTGCACAAAGGCGAGATGGAGCCGGGAGGTGAGGTTCTCGACCGTGCCGATGAGGTCGATGGTGCGCTCGTCGAGCTTGGCCGCCTCGGTCAGGAAGCGGAACATCGACCAGTGCCCGTACCGCTGGATCACCCGCGCCCAGCCCTCGACGAGCTCCCGGCCCTCCTTGCCCTCGAACTCCTTGCGCACCGGCGCGAACGCCTCGCGCACGATCGACGCGGCGGTCTTGTTCTCGAACTCGGCCGGCACCCCGAACGAGCGGTTGATCGCCCGGGGCTTCTCCGCGTAGTCGGCCTTGCGCATCCGGACGCCGTTGACGTGGATCCAGGTGTGGTTGACGGGATTGCCCTCGGCGTCGACGTCCACCAGGTAGAAGGGGCGACGCTTCAGGTCGAAGCTGTCCATCAGGCCGGTGACCAGCGGATGGCTATCGGGGATGCGCATCGCGCCGGCCTCGGCGTTCTGCTTCGGGTCGGCGAACGGCGCCTTCGCGTTCTCATGACCGCCCTGGCGGAAGGTCTTGATCCGGCCGCCGACGCGGTTGCCGTTGGCCTCGATGACGGTGACGGTGTGCCCGGCCTCGCGGAGCAGATGGGCGGCGGTGAGCCCGGCCGGCCCGGCGCCGACGATCAGCACCTTCTTGGGGGGCTTGCGGCTGCGCGGCAGGCCCTTGGACAGCAGGATGTCGCGGTAGCCGGGGACCAGCGGCTGGTCCTGTTCGTCGCGTACGAGGATGGCGCGGGCGACGGTCAGGCAGGCGTTCCAGTCCGAGCCGGTGGCCGCGGGGGCGAGCGCGGTGCCCGACGTGGCGGCGGATCCGGCGGTGCCGGGCGCGGCGGCGCTCGCGGCTCCGGCGGCGGAGACGGCCAGGGCCGCGGCACCGGCGGTGGCGCTCGTGATCAGGGTGCGGCGGGAGGGCAGGCCGGAGGAAGACCCGGCGGGCTTGGAAGTCATGCGGCCAACCCTGGGCCGCGCCGGAGGGTGCCCTGTGCCCGGACGCGCGTAGACCGTCCCGAAATCACCCGCAGGAGACCCTGAATGATCAGGTTCACGCCTGCTCAGGCGCAGGTCATGTCATGATTGCGGGTTTTCCGAAGCCCTTGCTGCCTTGGGACGGCTCATGGTTGGGGGCTCTCCGGAGCCCCGGGCCCGGCCGGCTGCAACAGCGCCAGGAAGTCCCCGAACGCCGCGGGCATGTCCACAGAGTCCGGGTCCAGCAGCCACTGGTACTGGAGCCCGTCCAGCACCGCCACGAGCAGCGGCGCCGCGCGCTCCGGGGTCAGCCCGCCCGGCAGCCGTTCGCCGTACTCCGCGCGCAGTATCGCCGCCATGCTCGACCGGACCTGGGTGTAGCGGCGGGTGAAGAACTCCCGCGCGGGGTGCCCCTCCGTCACGCTCTCGCCGAGCAGCGCCGAGAACGTCTGGACGATGCCGGGCCGCATCGCGTTGTACTCCACCAGCGAGGCCAGCAGCTCGATCCGCCAGACGCCGTCGCTCCTGGTGCCGCCCCCGGTGTCCCACTGGTCGCGCTCCTCCAGCACGGCGACGAGCAGAGCCTCCTTGGTCGGGAAGTAGTGCAGCAGCCCCTGCTGGCTGAGGCCGACCCGCTCGGCGACGGCACTCAGCGAGGCGCCGCGATAGCCGCGCTCGGCGATCACTTCGAGCGTGGCCCGGACGATCTCCGCCCGGCGTTCCGTACTTCTGGCCCGCACCATCGCCCCGGCCCCTTTCGGTGCTTCATCGGTCCCGCACTGGGGACCGTACGGCATCCCCGAATATCACGGAACGATAACGAAACCTACTGCTCTACCTGTGATGGGGCCAGTATGGAGGCATTCAGTCCAGATCCGACGAGGAGGAACGGCCGTGGCAGACGCGTCCACACCCACCAATCCCGATGCGGCCCGCGAGGCCGTGGTCGACGCGGCGCTCGCCGCACTGGGGCTCGACGACAAGGCACGGCTGCTGGCCGGCCAGGACATGTGGTCGCTGCCCGCGCTCCCCGCCGTCGGGCTGGGCTCCCTGGTGATGTCCGACGGACCGATCGGGGTCCGGGGCGTCGCCTGGAGCGCCGACGACCCGTCCGTCGCACTGCCCTCGCCCACCGCGCTGGCCGCGACCTGGGACCCGGCGCTGGCCCGCCGGGCCGGCCGGCTGCTGGCCCAGGAAGCACACCGCAAGGGGGTGCACGTCCTCCTCGCCCCGACCGTGAACCTCCACCGGTCCCCGCTCGGCGGGCGCCACTTCGAGACGTACAGCGAGGACCCGTACCTCACCGGCGAGATCGGCACCGGCTATGTGCTCGGGGTGCAGGACGGCGGGGTCGGCACGACCGTCAAGCACTTCGTCGCCAACGACGCCGAGACCGACCGCTTCACCGTCGACAACATCGTCGCCCCGCGCACCCTGCGCGAGATCTACCTCGCCCCGTTCGAACGGATCGTCAAGAACGCCCACCCCTGGGGCATCATGGCCGCCTACAACAGGGTCAACGGCGCCACCATGACCGAGCACCGCTACCTGCAGAACGCGGTGCTGCGCGGCGAATGGGGCTTCGACGGCTACATCGTCTCCGACTGGCTGGCCGCCCGCTCCACCGTCGCCGCCGCCAACGGCGGCCTCGACGTCGCGATGCCCGGCCCGAAGACGGTGTACGGCAAGGCGCTCGCCGACGCCGTACGGGCCGGTGAGGTCGAGGAGTCCGTCGTCGACGGCGCCGTACGCAATGTGCTGCGGCTGGCCGCCCGCGTCGGCATCCTGGACGGCGCCCCGCCCGTCGTCGACGAGGCCGCCCGCCCCGCGGCCGTCGACGGCGAGGCCCTGGCCCGCGAGATCGCCCGCCGCTCCTTCGTCCTCGTACGCAATGAACGCGCCGCCCTCCCCATCGGCCCGGCGGCCGTCCGCAAGGTCGCGGTCAGCGGCGCCCTCGCCCGGGACGCCCGGGTCCTCGGCGGCGGCTCCGCCCAGGTCTTCCCGCACCACATCGTCTCCCCGCTCGACGGCCTCGTCGCCGCCCTCCCCGAGGGCGTCGTCGACTACCGCGTCGGCGCCGACCCCAACACCGAACTCGTCCCCGCCGAGAAGGGCTTCGACCTCAGGGCCGTCTGCTACGACGAGGCCGGCACCGTCATCGGCACCGCGCCGCTGCGCGGCGGCACCGTCCAGTGGATCGGCGACGACCTCCCCGAGGGCGTCACCCGCGCCACGCTGCACAGCGTCGAGATCACCGGCACCTTCGTCCCGCGCGACGGCGGCGAGCACGTCTTCGGCACCCGCGGGACCGGCGCGCTCACCCTCACCGTCGCGGGCGAGACCCTGTACGACGAGATCCACCGGGTCACCGGCTCCGCCGACCCCGGCGAGGCCTTCTTCGGCAACCCGCTGGAGCGCGGCCGGATCACCCTCACCGCGGGCGAACCCGTCGAGGTCTCGCTGCGGCAGGTCCCCGAGACCCTGGGCGACGACCAGCCGGTCCTCGGCGTCTCGTTCTCGCTCTGCCACCTCGGCCCGCGTCGCGACCCCCAGGAGCTGATCGCGGAGGCCGTCGAGGCGGCCCGCTCCGCCGACACCGCGATCGTGGTCGTCGGCACCACCGAACGCGTCGAGTCCGAGGGCTTCGACCGCACCGATCTCAGGCTCCCCGGCCACCAGGACGACCTGGTCAGGGCCGTCGCCGCGGTCAACCCGGACACCGTCGTGATCGTCAACTCCGGCTCCCCGGTGGAGCTCCCGTGGCGCGACGAGGTCGCCGCAGTACTGCTCGGCTGGTTCCCCGGCCAGGAGGCGGGCCACGCGCTGGCGGACGTCCTGCTCGGCGCGGACGAACCGGGCGGCCGCCTCCCCACCACCTGGCCGGCCACGCTCGCCGACGTCCCGGTCTCGAACACCGTCCCCACCGACGGCGAACTCCACTACGACGAGGGCGTATTCGTCGGCTACCGGGCCTGGGAGAAGGCCGGCACCGCGCCCGCCTACCCCTTCGGCCACGGACTCGGCTACACCACCTGGGAGTACGAGAGCCTGGAGACCGGCCCGGACTCCGCCACCGTCCGCGTCCGCAACACCGGTACCTGCCCCGGCGCCGAGACCGTCCAGATCTACGTCGCGCCCCGGGACGACACCGCCGACCGCCCGGCCCGCAGGCTGGCCGGCTTCGCACGGGTCGAGGCGGCGCCCGGCGAGAGCGCCGAGGCCGTGGTCGCGCTGGACCGGCGCGCCTACGAGATCTGGGACGAGGAGGCGTACGACTGGGTCGTCGTCCCCGGCACGTACGAGGTGCAGGCGGCCCACTCGCTCGGTGACGTACGCCGGACGGAGGCCGTCGAGATCAAGAACTAGACCCTGGGGGCACCCCCGTCCCCAGGTCCGGGGGGACGGGGCAGCCCTCGTCCCCCCGCCACCCCGTCAGCGCACCGAGAATCCGTACACGGTCGTCGAGACGAACTCCTCGCCCGGCCGCAGCACCGTGCTCGGGAACGCGGGCCGGTTCGGGGAGTCGGGGAAGTGCTGGGTCTCCAGGGCGATCCCGGCGCACGGTCCGAACGGCCGGCCGTCGAAGTGGTCCGCCGTGTACAGCTGGAGCCCCGGCTCCGTCGTGGTCACCGTCAGCACGCGCCCCGAGGCCGCGTCGTACAGCTCGGCCGCCGGGCCCGTGCCCGCCCCGTCCAGCACGAAGTTGTGGTCGTAGCCCGCGCCGACCGGCGCCGGCGCACGGAAGTCGAACCGGGTTCCTTCCACCGGCAGGAACTCGCCCGTGGGCAGTGATTCGGCGTCGGCCGGAGTGATCCGCCCGGCCGCGATCCGCAGCAGCTGCCCGAGCGCGCTGCCGCTGTCGTCGCCCGCGAGGCTCCAGTACGTGTGGTGCGTCAGGTTCAGCACCGTCGGGGCGTCGGTCGTCGCCCGGTACGTGATCCGCAGCGCCCCGCCCTCGTCCAGGGTGTAGGCCGCCGACACCGCCAGACGGCCCGGGAAGCCCTCCTCGCCGTCCTCGGAGACCAGCGACAGCTCGACACCGTCCGTCACCTCCCGCGCCCGCCACACGCGCTTGTCGAAGCCCACGGTCCCGCCGTGCACCTGGTTGCGGCCCTCGTTGGCCGTCAACCGGTGCGTTCGCCCGTCCAGCTCGAAGCGGGCCCCGCCGATCCGGTTCGCGTACCGCCCGACCAGCGCGCCGAAGTACGGGCCGGAGAACTCCTGGTACCCGGCGAGATCCGGCAGCCCGAGTGCGATCCCCGCCCGCGCCCCGTCCCGGTCCGGCACCTCGACCGACTGCACGATGCCGCCGTACGTCAGCACCCGCACCCGCGTACCGTCCCGCTCCAGCGTCCAGCGATGCACCCGGGTGCCGTCCGCGAGGGTGCCGAACTCTTCCGTACGCATCGCCGTGCCCGGACCAGTGATCATGATCACGGAGCCTACGCGGGGGGCCGGGTCGCGGTGACATTGCGGTAGGCGATCTCCGCCAGCCGTGCCTGCCCGTCGCGCCCCGGATGGAACCAGTCCCACTGGCTGAGCTGCTTGCCGGTGAACGGGTAGTCGAAGACCGCCCCGCCGTCGTACCGGCAGCGCAGGTCCTTCGCGCAGACCTCCCGGAGCACCTCGTTGTACGCCACGACCCGCTCCCGCACCGATGCCCGCCGGGCCGTCGCGGGCGCGCCCATGTCGTCCGCGTCGCCCAGCATCGACCGGCAGATCCCCAGCTTCCAGATCTGCTTGCCCAGTGCGTTGCCGCGCCCCGTCGACCAGAGCCGCTGGAGATCCGGCACGCTCGACACGTACACCTGCGCCTTGGGCGCCCCGGCACGCAGTTGACGCATCGAGGCCTCGAACGACGCACGAAAATCGGCCACCGGGGTCATGTACCGCGCCGAGTCCCGGCAGGCGTCATTCGCGCCGATCATCACCGTCACCAGATCCGGCCTCTCCTTCGCGGCCGACGCCATCTGCTCCGGCAGCTGCGCGATCCGGGCCCCCGTCTCGGCGTGGTTCCAGCTGCGCGCGGCGGCCCCCGACGCACCGAGCAGCCGCACGGCGAGGCTGCGCACCCCGCTGTCGGTGCCGGTCGCCCAGGAGACCTCCGGGCAGTCCGCCAGCACCGAACAGGCGTCGAAACCGCGGGTGATGGAGTCGCCGACGGCGGCCACCGAGCCCGGCTCGCGGTCCCAGACCGGGCCCGGCCTGGCCGACGGCTGCGCGGCCGCCCCCTTCGTGGTCCCTTCCGGGCCGGAGTCACAGCCGGCCAGAACGGCCGTGCCGAGCAATGAGAGCGCCGCCAGGACGGTGGCCGCAGTACGCGAACGGCGGCGGGCGAAACGATCCTGCATCCCTTGGTCCCCTCGGTTATGCCCCCGGCAACCCCTGGTGGCACCGGTCGGAAGGCCCGGCCGCCCCGGCGGGTGAAAGCTGAGCGAATGAAGGGCCCGGGACCGACCGTACGTCACACCTGGGCCTCCGCCGCGCGGTAGCTTTTCCTCGTCGAACCAGCGGCGCGTTTCCCCCGCCCGGCTCCACTCGGGTGGCTTTCCGTAAATCACATCACGTCACATACTGTCCCTTTTCAGGAGTTTCACCCCGATGCTGTTTACTGATGACAACCTCGGGATCCGGCCGAGAAGAGACGGTACGGTCGCGAAGCCGCTGGGGAAGGCGAACCTCGTCCCACACTGGAGGTCCCGGTGACGACACGTGGAGTTCTGTACGTTCACTCCGCACCGCGCGCGCTCTGCCCCCATGTCGAATGGGCGATGGGCGGTGTCCTCGGTGTGCGGGTCCAACTGGACTGGATCAGACAGCCCGCCGCGCCCGGCACCTGGCGCTCGGAGTTCTCCTGGCAGGCCCGCCCCGGCACGGCGTCCAAGCTCGCCTCTGCGCTGCGGGGCTGGGACCTGCTGCGCTTCGAGGTGACGGCGGAGCCGAGCCCCACGTCGGAGGGCGAGCGCTACAGCTCCACGCCCGGCCTCGGCATCTTCCACGCCGTCACCGGCATGCACGGCGACATCCTGGTGCCCGAGGACCGGCTGCGGGCCGCGCTGGCACGGTCCGCGCGCGGCGAGAGCGACCTGGAGGCCGAGATCGCCAAACTGCTCGGCAAGCCCTGGGACGACGAGCTGGAGTCCTTCCGCCACGCGGGCGAGGGCGCGCCGGTGCGGTGGCTGCACCAGGTGGTGTGACGAATTCCGGCCCCGGCCCGGGAAGCGGGGGAGCGCCCCGCGCAACGCACGATGCCGCCTCCCCCGAAGGGAAGGCGGCATCGCCGTACCGGGGCCGCGGACCGCGGGTCAGACGCTGCGGAACGCCAGGACCACGTTGTGCCCGCCGAACCCGAACGAGTTGTTGATCGCGGCGATCGAACCCTCCGGCAGCGGACGGGGCGCATCGCGCACGATGTCCGCCTCCACCGCCTCGTCGAGGTGCTCCACGTTGATCGTCGGCGGAGCCATCCGGTGGTGCAGCGCCAGGACCGTCGCGACGGTCTCGATGCCGCCGGCGCCACCGAGGAGGTGACCGGTCATCGACTTCGTCGCGGAGATCGCGACATGGTCGAGGTCGTCACCCAGGACCTTGCGCAGCGCCTTCAGCTCCGCGACGTCGCCCTGCGGCGTCGACGTGGCGTGCGCGTTGAGGTGCACGACCTCGGACGGCTTGAGGTCCGTCTGGTCCAGCAGGTTCTGCATCGCGGCTGCGATGCCGCGCCCGGTCGGCTCGGGCTGCGCGATGTGGTGGGCGTCCGCGGACAGCCCCTGACCCAGCACCTCGCAGTAGACCCTGGCGCCACGCTTCGCGGCGTGCTCCGCGGACTCCAGGACGACTACCCCGGCGCCCTCGCCGAGCACGAAGCCGTCACGGCCGGTGTCGTACGGACGCGAAGCCTTCTGGGGATCGTCGTTGTTCTTGGACATCGCCATCATGTTGGCGAACGCGGCGATCGGCAGCGGGTGGATCGCCGCCTCGGTGCCACCGGCGAGGACCACATCGGCACGGCCGGTGCGGATCATCTCGACGGCGTACCCGATCGCCTCGGCGCCCGAGGCGCAGGCGGAGACCGGAGTGTGGACCCCGGCCTGGGCATTGACCTCGAGGCCGACGTTGGCCGCCGGGCCGTTGGGCATGAGCATGGGCACGGTGTGCGGGGAGACGCGGCGTACGCCCTTCTCCTTCAGCACGTCGTACTGGTCGAGCAGGGTGATCACGCCACCGATGCCGGAGGCGATGACCGAGCCCAGCCGCTCGGGCCGGATCTTCTCGTCCTCGCCGGCCTTGCCGGTGAAACCGGCGTCGGACCAGGCCTCACGGGCAGCGATCAGCGCGAACTGCGCCGAGCGGTCCAGCTTGCGGGCGAGCGGGCGGGGCAGGACGTCGCCCGGGTCGACGGCCGCGAGGGCGGCGATCCGGACGGGCAGTTCGGCGAAACGTTCGCCCTCGAGAGGCTTGACGCCGGAACGACCGGCCATCAGACCTTCCCAGGTCGACGCCGAGTCGCCACCCAGCGGAGTGGTTGCGCCGATACCGGTGACGACCACGGTGCGATTGGTCGAGTTCACTGGAAAATCTTCTCCACGTGTAGGGGGTCGTGAATCAGCGGCGCCACCGCCGGGTGGCGACACAGGTACAGGCCTGATCAGCCCTGGTGCTTGAGGATGTAGCCGGCGGCGTCGCCGACCGTCTTGAGGTTCTTGACGTCCTCGTCGGGGATCTTGACGTCGAAGCGCTCCTCGGCGGCGACGACGACCTCGACCATGGACAGCGAGTCGACGTCCAGGTCGTCGGTGAAGGACTTGTCCAGCTGGACGTCCTCGACCGGGATACCGGCGATCTCGTTGACGATCTCGGCGAGACCCTTGACGATCTCTTCCTGAGTGGCGGCCATGTTGGCGCTCCTTCGATGTTTATCTGCAGGTTGGGGCGTGCGGGCCGAAATGGCCCGGTGTGCCTAGGGGAGGGTAACGACCGTCGCGGCGTAGACGAGACCCGCCCCGAAGCCGATGACGAGCGCGGTGTCGCCGCTCTTCGCCTGACCGGTCGCCAGGAGCCGCTCCATAGCGAGCGGAATCGAGGCGGCGGAGGTGTTGCCGGTGGTCTCCACGTCGCGGGCGACGGTGACGTTCTCCGGCAGCTTCAGGGTCTTCACCATCGAGTCGATGATCCGCATGTTGGCCTGGTGCGGAATGAAGACGTCCAGGTCTTCCGGGGAGATCCCGGCCGCGTCCAGCGCCTGCTGGGCGACCTTCGCCATCTCGAAGACGGCCCAGCGGAACACCGCCTGGCCCTCCTGGGTGATGGCCGGGAACTTCTCCGGGCGCTCGGCGTGGAACTCGTCCCACGCCACCGTCTGCTTGATGGTCTCGGACTTGTCGCCCTCGGAGCCCCAGACGGTCGGCCCGATGGCCGGCACCTTGGAGGGGCCGACGATGACCGCACCGGCGCCGTCACCGAACAGGAAGGCCGTCGCGCGGTCCTCCTTGTCGGTGAGGTCGCTGAGCCGCTCCACGCCGATGACCAGCACGTACTCCGCCGAACCCTCGACGATCATGCCCTTGGCGAGGGTCAGCCCGTAGCCGAAGCCCGCGCAGCCGGCCGAGATGTCGAAGGCGGCGGGCCTGCCCGCGCCGACCTTGTGGGCGATCTCGGTCGCGATGGCCGGGGTCTGCTTGAAGTGCGAGACGGTGGAGACGATCACGGCGCCGATCTGCTCGGGCGTGATCCCGGCGTCCGCGACGGCCTTGCCGGCCGCCTCCACGGACATCGCGGCCACGGTCTCCTCCTCGGAGGCCCAGTGGCGGGTGGCGATGCCGGAGCGCGAACGGATCCACTCGTCGGACGAGTCGATCGTCTCGAGGATCACCTCGTTGGGCACGACACGGGTCGGGCGGTAGCCGCCGACGCCCATGATCCGTGCGTACGGGGCGCCCTGGCTGGGCTTGATCTTCGACATTCTCGGGCTCCTTAGACGCCCGCGTGCTCGGAGATGAGCGCGCGTGCCGCGTCGAGGTCGTCGGGGGTCTTGAGCGCGAGCGTCTTCACACCGGGCAGCGCGCGCTTGGCGAGGCCCGTGAGGGTTCCGCCGGGGCATGCCTCGATGAGAGCCGTGACGCCCAGCTCCTTGAAGGTCTCCATGCACAGGTCCCAGCGGACCGGGTTGGCCACCTGGCCTACCAGCCGGGAGATGACCTCGTCGCCGGTGGCGACGGCCTTCCCGTCGGCGTTCGAGACATATGTCACGGCCGGGTCGGCGGGCTTCAGCTCCGCGGCGGCCTCGCGCAGCCGGTCGACGGCGGGGGCCATGTGGTGCGTGTGGAAGGCTCCGGCGACCTTGAGGGTCACCACGCGGCGCACACCCTCGGGCATGTCCTCGGTCAGCGCGGCGATCTGCTCGGCGGTGCCCGCGGCGACGATCTGGCCGGCCCCGTTGACGTTCGCCGGGGTCAGCCCGAGCTTCTCCAGGTGCGCGATCGACACGTCGGGGTCGCCGCCCAGCAGCGCCGCCATACCGGTCTCGGTGACTGCGGCGGCCTCGGCCATGGCGAGCCCGCGGGTACGTACGAGACGCAGCGCGGCCTCTTCGCCGATGACTCCGGCGAAGACCGCAGCGGTGATCTCGCCAACGCTGTGACCTGCGACGACGTCCGGCGACGCGTCGAGCGCGGCGGCGGAGAGCAGACCGGCGGCCACCAGCAGCGGCTGCGCCACCGAGGTGTCACGGATTTCGTCCGCGTCGGCCTTGGTGCCGTAGTGGACGAGGTCGAGCCCGATGGCATCGGACCAGGCCGCGATGCGGTCGGCAGCACCGGGGAGGTCGAGCCAGGGAGTCAGGAAGCCGGGCGTCTGAGCGCCTTGGCCGGGAGCGACGAGTACGAGCACCCTCACACTCTCTCTTGTGAACGGTCCCGAACACCCGTGGGGACAGGGACGAAGAACCGTATGGGGAATTGTTGATGTCCGACAAAAGTCTAGGATTGAGGATCTCTCGCGGCCAAGCGCCCCAGGATCAGGGCGATCCGCAGCGTGAACGCCGAGCGGACATCGGACGGTGACCATCCGGTGACGTCTGTCACACGTCGGAGCCGGTAGCGCACGGTGTTCGGGTGGACGAAGAGCATCCTGGCCGCGCCTTCCAGACTGCTTGCCTGTTCCAGATAGACACTCAGTGTTTCCAGGAGCGCGGAGCCCGCTTCTTCCAGCGGTCTGTAGATCTCCTCCACCAACTGGTCCCGTGCGGCGGGGTCGCCCGCCATCGCGCGTTCCGGCAGCAGATCGTCGGCGAGCACCGGCCTGGGGGCGTCCTGCCAGGCGCCGCACGCCTTGAGCCCGGCGGCCGCGGCCTGCGCGGACCGGGTGGCCGCCAGCAGGTCCGGCACCACCGGGCCGGCGACGACGGGACCCGCCGCGTACGGGCCGATCAGCGCCTTCGCGACGTGGAGCGGGCTGTCGCTGCCGCCCGCGATGACCACCAGGCGGTTGCCGAGCACCCCGGTCAGGACCTGGAGCTTGGCGTGCCGGGCGGCCCGCCTGATCGCCTCCACGGTCAGCTCGCTGTCGCCGTCCGGGGCGGTGCCGAGCACCACGCAGACGTGTTCGGGGGAGTTCCAGCCGAGCGCCGCGGCGCGTGACACGGCGCCCTCGTCGGCCTCGCCGGACAGCACCGCGTTGACGACGAGCGATTCCAGCCGGGCGTCCCAGGCGCCGCGCGCCTCGGCGGCCTGCGCGTACACCTGGGCGGTCGCGAAGGCGATCTCCCGGGCGTAGACGAGCAGCGCCTCGCGCAGCACCGACTCGTCGCCGGGCGCGGCGACCTCCTCGATCGCGGCCTCCATCACCTCGATCGTCGTACGCACCATCTCGACGGTCTGCCGCAGGGTGATCGCCCGGGTCAGCTCACGCGGAGCCGTGCCGAACACATCGGTGGAGATGGCCTGCGGGGTCTCCGGGTGCCGGAACCACTCGGTGAACGCCGCGATACCGGCCTGGGCCACCAGTCCGATCCAGGACCGGTTCTCCGGTGGCATCGCCCGGTACCACGGCAGCGACTCGTCCATACGGGCGATCGCGTTCGCGGCGAGCCGGCCGGAGGACTGCTCCAGCCGTTTCAGGGTCGCGGCATGCAGGTGGGCGGCGTTCGCAGCGGGCTGCTCAGGATCGGGTCGGGGCACGGAGACAAGATTGCCTTATCGGGCGACGTGCACGGAGGGCCGGGGCGACCGCGGGTCGTACCGACGGGTAGCGGCCGGGGGATCTGGCGGTCCGCCGGCCCGGCTACCGTGGGCGGGTGATTTCCGTACACCGCGCCGAAGACCGCTTCCAGGGCGGCGACCAGGACGCAGGCATCCTGTCCCGGCACGCCTTCTCCTTCGGCGGCTTCTACGACCCGGACAATCTGCGCTTCGGCGCGATCATGGCCTGCAACTCGGAGCGGCTGGAGCCCGGTGCGGGCTTCGACGAACACCCGCACAGCCACACGGAGATCGTCACCTGGGTCGTCGAGGGCGAGCTGACCCACCGCGACTCCACCGGCCACGCCACGGTCGTACGGCCCGGTGACCTCCAGCACCTCGGCGCCGCCTCCGGCGTGCGCCACGTCGAACGCAACGACGGCGACGCCCCGTTGACGTTCATCCAGATGTGGCTGGCCCCGCTCGAACCGGGCGGCGAACCCTCGTACACGACCGTCCCCGGCATCGCCGACTCGACCCCGTACGCCCTCCCGGCGGCCGGTGCGGTGCTGCATGTGCGGCGGCCGGGCGCGGGGGAGCGGGTGGCGGTGCCGGACGCGGCGCGGGTGTACGTCCATGTGGTGGCCGGGTCGGTGCTGCTCGGCGACGAGGAGCTGGGGCCGGGCGACTCGGTGCGGATCACCGGCGAGAAGGGGCTGGAACTGGTCGCGGAGGGGGCGGCCGAGGTGCTGCTCTGGGAACTCGGTGCCTGAGAGCAGGGGTGCGGGTGCGGGCTACGCCCTCGGGGCGTCGGTGAATTTGTCCAGCTCGCGCATCGCCTCGGAGTGGGCGCTCATCCGGCGGCTCAGACTGGCGCTGGTGAAGAGCGCCACACCGACGATGGACACCGGCAGGGACAGCCCGAGCACGGCCACCGCCTCGGGCCAGTCGCGCTCGTCCGCGCAGTAGTCCCCGCGCTGCACGCCCTGGTTGGCCGTGCCGTACTCGGTGAACAGCCGCGATTGACACTCTGCGGGGTACTTGTCGTCGGGCTTCCTGTCCACCTCGTACGGCGTCAGCAGCAGTACGGCGCACCAGGCCCACAGCAGCGCGGCGAGAGACAGCAGACCGATGCCCCAGGCCCGTATCCGGGTGGCCCGGTCGCGGAAGTCGAGGTCGTACTCACGTGATCGCATGGCGGCCGAATCTAGCAGCGCGCGCAGATGCCCCACTGTGCCTCGTCGGCCCGAGCCCCGCTCAGGTGGTGCCCGTGCGAGGGCCGTCCCAACTCTGTCCGAGGACATGGTGGTCGAGGAAGTCCAGCACCGTCTCGTACATGAGGCGAATGTGGTTCGGCACTCCGATCCCGTGGCCCTCGTCCGGAAAGTGCAGGAAGCTGACGGGCGTCCCGAGCCTCTGCAGATCGCTGTACAGGCTCAGTGCCTGGCCCATCGGGACGCGGTGATCCTTGCCGCCGTGCACGAGCAGTATCGGCGTCGTCACCTTCGCGGCGTGGAAGTGGGGCGAGTTGGCTTCGTACCGTTCGCGCTGCGTCCGCGGGTCGCCGAAGATCTTCCGGAAATAGTCGTGCATGTCCGTGTCGACCTGGAACGCCTCCAGGTTCCACATCCCGGCGTGGGTGACGATCGCCCTGAAGCGGTCGGTGAGGGTCGCGGCCCGGTTGGCCAGGTAGCCGCCGTAGGACCAGCCGGCGAGGCCGGTCCGGGTCGCGTCGAGGTCGTCACGTGCCAGCGCCGCGTCCGTCAGCGCGATGAGATCACGGTAGGGCCGACCGCCGTACTGGCCCCGGCCGCGCTCCTGCATGCGTCGCCCGTAGCCGGTGGACAGCGCCGGATCCGGTAGCAGCACCGCGTAGCCGCGGGCCGCGAACGGCCATGGGTTCCACAACCAGGTCCAGGCGTTCCAGGACATCTGTGGTCCACCGTGCGGGGCGATGATCAGCGGCGCTGGGCGCTCGGCCGAGACACCCTCGGGCAGCGCGAGCCAGGCGTGCAACGGGAAACCGTCGTCCGCCTCGACGTGCACCTCGGTCAGCGTGCCGGGAAGCGGGTCGAGGTCGCCGGGGGCCCTGAGGAAGGCGGGTTCTTGATCGGCTGTGACGGCATCCAGCCGGACCACTCGAGGCGGGCTGTCGATTGTGCTGCGCAGTGCGTAGAGGGTGGTCCCATCGGGCGACACGCAGAGCGCGGCGTAGGCGCCGGATGCGGTCAGGCGGGTGATCGTGCCGTCCGCGTCGCGGCGGAAGACCGGGCAGTGGCCCCGCTCGTCACCGGTGAACCACAGCGTGGCATTCCCATGGACCGGCGAGAGGGCCGCCCGTCCCGGCCACGGCCAGTTGTCGAACTCCGGCAGGAGGTCGGTCTCTTCACCCGACGCCAGGTCGAACGCGACCAGCGTGACTCGCCACTCACTGTCGTAGGTTTCCTCTCGCTGGCGCTGGCAGACCAACGCCGAGCCATCGGCCGTGAACGCCGGGCGGTAGTACTGCTGACCGGTGCGCGAGAATGTGTGGTGCTCGAATCCAGTGGCAGCGTCGGCGACCACCACGACATTCATCCCGGGAACGCGGCCCGTCGCGGCCCGCGTGTAGGCCACCAGCGATCCGTCCGGCGACAGCGCCATATCTCCTGCCCCCGTCAGGCCCTGGCTGCCGGCGTTCACCGGAGCCCCGTCGGCGTGCAGGACGAAGGTGTGGGGTTCGTCAGGGCTGAGGCCTGCACCAAAGCCATACGTTGTGGTCGCCTCGTACAGAACCGCGTTGACCATGGCGCTCTCGCGCTCACGGCGGAGTCCGGCGTATGCCTCGGCACTCACCGCGCCAGGCAGCAGATCAGCGGTGTAGGCGACCGTGCGGGCATCCTTGGCGACGGCGAAGGCGGTGATGCCTCCCGGGTGGTGGGCGATCTGCATGGCCTCGCCGCGGTCCGGCAGTGCCCACAAGCCCACGCCCTGGCTCTCGTTCTTTTCAGCGGCGGAATCGGTGTTCGCGCGGCCGGGGAGGAACAGCAGTGTGCCGTCGGCGGCGAAAGCGGGAGCGAAGTCACCCTGCACGGACCGGGCCACGGGACGGCTCTCGCGCTCGCCTGAGGGGTCCACCTCCCACAACCTCGAAACGCGCCTGGTGCCCTGGTCGTTGATGCTCTGCACGGACGCGATCAAGTGCGTTCCGTCGGGCGCCAGGACCAAGTCGGTCAGGCGAGGGTGTGTGGCGAACAGGTCGTGGAACGAGGCGGCATCATCCAAGGCGCGGATCATGACGATCATCCTGCCCGCCGTCCCCGAACCGTGACAGGGGTCCGACAACCTGAGGGGACCAGGGCGAGGAGAACCGGCTCGGCGGTGGTGCCTTTGACGTGGCGGAGCCACTTCGAACTGACCGCAGCGCGTCTCCTACGGCAGAGAACGGGTGAGCCACACCAGTTCGCCGCGGTCATCGGTCGAGACGTGGTCGCGCTCGAACCCAAGCTTGTCGAGGACGCGAAAGGACGGCGCGTTCCAGGAACGCACCGTCGACCAGAGCCGCTTCCGTCCGGTCGCGATCGCGGCATCGAGCACCGCGGAAGCCGCCTCGGTCGCATAGCCCTGTCCGTGCACGCGCCGGAACAGCTCATAGGCGATCTCCGGCTCGTCGACAGAAGCCCGACCGACAGTGAGCCCGCAGTACCCGATGAAGTCGCCCACATCGCGACGGATGACAGGCAGCAGAGCAATCCCTGTCAGCGCCGACGCAGCCCGCTGATTCTCGATCATCCGATGGTTGTCCTCGATCGACGGCATGCAGCCACCCCGTTCGGCGACGAGCACGCGGTGGGCATCGATGTCGGGCTCGGTCCACTGACGTAACGTCAGCCGAGCGGTGTCGAGTTGGAGCGGCATCGGCGAATACGGCATGGCGACACCCTATCGACGCCGCTCCCCGAGCCGGGGCGACTGAGACCACCTGGGACGGACATGGGCATCGCCCTCCTGAACGCGCGGCATCCGTAACGGCCGTTGAACGGCGAGGGGGAGCGACGGCGGCGAACACTGCGGGGAAGGGCGCCGAGGGCGTGTTTCGAAGGCTGCGGGGACCGCCCTCCGGGCGGACAGCGCTACTCTCGAAACACGCCCTGGCGGCCGGTGTCCCGGCGCCACATCGACCACATCGGCGGCCCGGTGCGGAACGTCATCTCCTCGTGCACGGCGAAGTCGTGCCGCTGGTAGAAGGTGAGATTGCGGCGGTTGCTGGACTCCAGGAAGACCGGCCGCCCGTCCGCGTCCGCCTGCTCCAGCAGCCCGCCGAGCACTCGCGCCCCGCGCCCCGTGCCCCGCGCGTCCGCACGGGTGCCGATGTACTCGACGTACCAGTGCTCGGGACCGGCCGGATGGCGGTGCTCCATCGCGAACAACCGGCCTGCGGTACGCGGGAGTCGGGCCCCCGTCGCGCGTAGGAGCGGACCCGCGTTGCGCAGCAGGTACGTCACTGGCAGCTTCCACTTCCCGGGCTCCGCCCACACTGCCGCGACCGTGCGATCCGGATCGGTCCACACCCGGCCGGCCGGGACCTGCTGGGCCAGATGCGCGGTGAACAGCAGCCGCAGCCGCCGGTCCCGGTTGTGCGGCATCAGCCAGCTCCAGACGGGATCCTCGGCGTAGGCACTGGCGAGCACGGCGGCGAGGGCGGGGACGTCGGTCGCGGTAGCGCGGACTATGTCGGCCATGGCCGAGGAGAGTAGCGGGTGTCGCATCGGCCGGTGTTGCGAAGGGGGTCCGGGACGACCGTCGGTCGCCCCGAACCCCCTTCGCCGTACGGCCTTTTTCGCGGTGACGTCAGACGAGCCCGCCCACGAACGCCCGCCAGGCGTCGGCCCCGACGACCAGGACAGGGCCGTCCGGGTTCTTGCTGTCGCGCACGGGCACGGCGCAGGGAAGGCCGTCGACCACCTCGACGCAGTCGCCTCCGTTGGTGCCGCTGTAACTGGACTTGCGCCAAGCCGCGCCACCGGTGACGGTGCACTCGACGCATTCGCCTCCGTTGGTGCCGCTGTACGACGACTTACGCCACTGTGCTCCGGTCAGATTCTGACTGGTCCCCATAGCGTTCCTCCATCACACGAGCGATCAATGTCGCCGAGTCCTCGGGGGAGAGGGCTGTGGCTTGCAATCGAGCGTAGCCGACCGAACGTTCCTTGATCACCTGGGGATTGGCGGTCATGTGCCCTTGGTCGTAGCTCTCCACGTAGAACAGGTCGGGGTCGTCCTCGAACCTGAGAAGGGTGAACGAGCCCATCATTCCCGTGTGCTGGCCGACGGAGAACGGAAGCACCTGGATCTGGACCCAGGGGTCGTCGCGGAAGCCCAACAGCCGTGCCAGTTGGGCGCGCATGACGTCGCGTCCGCCGACCTCCTGGAGCAGCGCCGCCTCGCTCAGGACGACCCACAGCGCGGGCGGATTCTCGCCCCGCAGAATCCTCTGGCGATCCAGGCGGGCCGCCGCCATTTCGTCGGTCTTCTCCGGGTGATCGACGCCGAGCAGCGCCCGCGCGTACTCCTCCGTCTGCAACAGCCCGTACACCAACTGCGCCTGGTACGTGGAGATGTACGTCGCCTTCGCCTCCATGTCCGCGTACGGCTGGAACCAGGTGGGCAGCTGGCTGCGCAGGACCAGGCCGACCAGTCGCGAGAACACGCCGTCCGTGCCGAGTCCACCCGCTCGGAGAAGTCGCGGGTGGGGATCTTCTTCGTCGTCTCGATCTGACCGATCAGCGAGCCGGTGCAGAAGATGATGTCGCCGAGCTGGCCCTGCTTGAGGTTGTTGGCCTCGCGCTGACGGCGTAACTCCCAGCCGTAGTAGTCCAGTGGGGAGGCGTTGGGATCGAGTGTCTGGATGTTGGCCACGGCGGGGCACCTCCGGCGTTCAACGCCTCGCAGCGTTCGTTTCCGCACGTAGCCGAGGGTAATCAGTCCACTGCACGCTGGTGACATGAATCACGTATTTGATCCACGGGCCGGAGATGTGGTGGAGCCGACCTACCATGCCGACTTCGCGATGGGCGAGCACTCGGCCCGGCATCTGCGCCGCATCCTGCGCCTGTACCTCACCGGCTGGGGCCTGCTCGAAGTGGCCGACGCGGCCGAGCTGGCGTTGACCGAGCTGATCGCGAACGTCGTGCGCTACGTGCCCGGCCGTCGCTGTCAGACGTTCATCTTCCTGCTCGCGGCCGGTGGCGTGCGCGTGGAGGTCGCGGACAGCTGCCCCGACGTGCCGAGGATGGCCGTGGGGGACGAACTCGACGAGGGCGGGCGCGGGTTGGTGCTGGTCGACGCCGTTACCGACAAGTGGGGCGTGGAGCCGCGCCGGGACGGCCGTGGCAAGACGGTGTGGTTCGAGTGCCTGGCCGCCGCCGGGGCGGCGGACGAGGCGATCTCTCTCAGTGACCGGAACGGAGCTCCGCGAGCACCGCGTCCGTGAACGGCGGCCACACCTCGGCCGCCCACGGGCCGAAGGCCCGGTCGGTGAGCGCGATGCACGCCGCGCCCGCGACCGGGTCGATCCACAGGAACGTCCCCGACTGCCCGAAGTGCCCGAAGGTCGCGGGGGACGAGGAACTGCCCGTCCAGTGCGGGGACTTGGAGTCCCGGATCTCGAAGCCGAGCCCCCAGTCGTTGGGGTTCTGGTGGCCGTAGCCCGGCAGCACGCCCTTCAGGCCGGGGTGTACGACGGTCTGTGCGGCCAGCACCGTACGCGGGTCGAGCAGGCGGGGCGCCTGCACCTCCGCCGCGAACCGCACGAGGTCGTCGACGGTCGAGACGCCGTCCTTGGCGGGCGAGCCGTCCACCGTCGTCGCCGTCATGCCGAGCGGTTCCAGTACGCCCTGGCGCACGTACTCCGGGAACGGGATGCCGGTGGCCTTGGCGATGTGATCGCCGAGCACCTCGAAGCCCGCGTTGGAGTAGAGGCGGCGGGTGCCGGGCGCGGCCGTCGTACGGTGCTCGTCGAAGGCGAGCCCGCTGGTGTGCGCGAGCAGGTGCCGGACGGTGGACCCCTCCGGCCCCGCCGGCTCGTCCAGCTCGACCGCGCCCTCCTCGTACGCCACGAGCGCCGCGTAGGCCGCGATCGGCTTGGTGACGGAGGCGAGCGGGAAGCGGTGCGCGGTCGGGCCGTGCGTACCGACGACGGTGCCGTCCGCTCGTACGACGGCAGCCGCCGCGGTGGGGACGGGCCAGTTGTCGATCATCGCCAGGCTCTGCATGCGTACGAGCGTAACGGGCACGGTCGAACGCCTCGGTCCCCGCCTCGGCCACTTCCTTTCGCACCTCGGACGAGCCGGACGGCCGGGAACCGGTCGGGGGGCGTACGGACGCGTGAGCCCGGCCAATGGTTGCTCGCCGGGTCAGGGGGTCTGGTCGGGAGTCCTCAGGGAGTCGACCCAATGGAGGAGGCGGGCACCCTGGCGGGTCATGATGTCCGGGTCGCGCAGTGCGTTGGCGAGGAGCGACATGCCCTGGTAGCCGGAGATGAGGGTGACGGCGAGGTCGTCCGGGTCGGGTAGGCCCAGGGCGCGGAACTGGTGCCCGGCCCAGTCGAGCAGCCGCCGGATCACCGCGCCGGCTTCCGCGTCCAGGGTCCCGTCCGCGCGCTTGTCGACCTCGACGGCCAGGGTGCCGGTGGGGCAGCCGTAGCGGGCGGCGATGTCGCGCTGGCCGACCCAGGCTTCGACGAGGGCCTTGAGGCGGTCGCGGGGGTCGGGCAGCCGGTCCAGCCGGCTGGTGAGCTGGTCCAGGTGTGCACTGTGCTCGGACAGGGCGGCGTGGACCAGCTCGTCCTTGGTCTTGAAGTAGTAGTAGACGTTTCCGACCGGGACGTCGGCCACGCGGGCGATGTCGGCGAGGGTGGTCCGCTCGACGCCCTGCTCGTGCAGGACCTGGGCTGCCGCGGCGGTGAGCCGTCGGCGCTTGTCGTTGGCCCGTGCCGCCCGGGGCTTCACTGAGTCAGTCACCCGACTAACTATATAGACAGCACCCGGAAGGCCCGTGCTAGGGTCCTTCTGAGTCAGCCAACTAACTAACTAACTCAGGGGATCGCGATGATCGTTGTGACGGGGGCGACCGGCAACATCGGACGGACGCTGGTGCCACTGCTGACCGAGGTGGGCGAGGAGGTCGTGGCCGTCTCGCGGCAGCCGCAGCCCGCCGGGTTCCCGGCCGGCGTCCGGCACGCGCGGGCCGACGTCGGGAACGCCGCGAGCATGCGGCCGGTCCTCGATGGCGCCGAAGCGTTCTTCATCCTGCTGGGCGGCGAGCTCAACGGCCACGGCGAGAGCCCGAAGGCCCTGCTGGACGCGGCCGGGGCCGCCGGGGTCAAGCGGGTCGTTCTGCTGTCCTCCCAGATCAACTCCACCCGCCCCGACGCCCTTTCGCACGCCCGCCTGCGCGAGTTCGAGGCCGCCGTGCACGCGTCCGGAGTGGACTTCACCATCCTGCGCCCGGGTGGTTTCGCCTCCAACGCCTTCGCCTGGGCCGAGCCGGTCCGTACCCAGCGCACCGTCTTCGCCCCGTTCGCGGATGTGGCACTGCCCGTCATCGACCCGGCGGACATCGCCGAGGTCGCCTCTGTCGCGCTGCGCGAGGACGGCCACGCGGGCCGTACGTACGAGCTGACCGGCCCCGAGGCCATCAGCCCGAGCGGGCAGGCCGCGGTGATCTCCGAGGCTCTGGGCGAGGAGGTGGCCTTGGTGGAACTCTCCCGGGGGGAGGCCCATGCCCGCATGGCGCAGTTCATGCCCGAGGAGGTCATCGGCGGCACCCTGGACATCCTCGGCGTCCCGCTGCCGGCCGAGCGGGAGATCAGCCCCGACGTGGAGAACGTCCTCCGCCGTCCGGCCGGCCCCTTCGGTGCATGGGTCGCGCGCAATCTGCCGGCCTTCCAGTAGAGCCCGTCCTGGGCGCGCGGAAGACGGTGCCCGCTCAGGGCGGACCGGCGCTCCATCCAGGAGGGTCGACCAACACGGCAGAACTGCCCCGACCCTCCAGTTCAGAGGACTGATACACCGCCGTTTGCGGCTGACGACGATCCTGCCGGCTTATTCGGTCACGCGGCGAGGGGGAGGCCGAGGCGGGCAAGGTGGCTGACGCGGGTGCGGTCGAGCGGCTGGCCGTTCCACCAGGCATCGAGGCGGATGAGGTTGAGCGCAACGGCGGAGAAGACGTGTTCCAGGTGGGTCTTTTGGAGGCCGAGGCAGCGGGAAGCGATCCGGATGCGCCGGAGTCGGACGAGGCCGACGAGGTGGTCTGAGCACGGCCCCCGTCGAAGGTGAGGTTTCAGGTTCTCAGCGCGGGTCCCTGCGCATGCACCACGTGCGGGGGCCGTTGTCGGGGAGCTGGACATCGGCTGTGACCTTGAAGCCGAGGCGCTCGTAGAATCGCACGTTCGCCTCGCTGGAGGTCTCCAGGAACGCTGGATGCCCAGCGCGCTCGGCCTCCTGGACGCCGGGAATCAGCACCGCACTGCCGAGGCCCTGCCCCTGGGCCTCGGGGGCGGTTCCCACGGTTTCCAGGAACCATCCCGGCTCCTGGGGCCGGTACGGGGCAATGGCCGCGTCCGCGGCCGCGGACGCGGCGGCCCGGTCGCCGCTGAGTTCGCCGAGGATCGGCCCGAGTTCGGCGAAGGCGGGCGAGGGATCCTGGCCGGGAACGGCCCAGACAGCCACGGCGCGGCCTTCGTCGGCGACCCAGACTCGGCCGTACACCATGCCGATGCGGGTCAGGCACAGCTCCTGGAACCGCCGGATCCGCTTCACGTGATCGTCCGCTGCGATCACGTGCCGCGTGTAGGGGTAGTCGGCGAAGGCACGGGCGAGGGTATCGACCGCGGTGGGAATGTCGGCGTCGGTGATGGTACGTACGACAGGGGCCTTGTGGTTCTGTGCCATGTTCACCGAGCCATCCTGACACCGGGTGAATCCCTCGCCAACGCGTTTTGACCAGGGGAGCGTGCCAGACGCCCCAGCCCGGAGCGCCGGGACCCCCGCCGACCGCGGGCTCGGCCGGCCGTGGCGCCCCGGCACTCCCGTCCCGCTTGCCCTCGCGCCGGATGCCCTCGCCCAGCACGGCATCCCGCGCGACAAGGTGTTCTCCGAGAAGATCAGCACCCGCGTCCGCGTCCGGCCGCAGTTCGAGGCCGCTCTCGCGCCGGCACGCCGATTCCGTTCCCGATCGCGCTTGCTTCGAGTGCACTCCAAGGTTCTAGCGTGGAGGGCATGACGGTGATGGAGAGCACTTCAGCGAAGGTGGACGTCTGCGCCACGGCCCCGCAGGCGCATCCGCGTCCCGAGGGTCAGGACCGGTACACCATCAGCGAGGTCGCGGCCTTCACCGGGCTCACCGCGCACACCCTGCGCTGGTACGAGCGGATCGGGCTGATGCCGCACGTCGACCGGTCCCACACCGGCCAGCGCCGCTTCACCAACCGCGACCTGGACTGGCTGGCCTTCGTCGGCAAGCTGCGGCTGACCGGGATGCCGGTCGCCGACATGGTGCGGTACGCGGAGCTGCTGCGCGAGGGCGAGCACACCTTCGAGGAACGGCAGGAGCTGCTGGAGGCGACCCGCCGCGACGTGAGGACGCGGATCGCGGAGCTCCAGGACACCCTCGCCGTGCTCGACCACAAGATCGACTTCTATGCGGGCGCCCGACGGGCGCCGGAAAGGCCCAGTGCCTGATGAATGGCGACAAGATCACCGCCGTGGAGCTCGGCAACGGCGGCCCGCAGGTCGGCGTGCAGGGACTCGGCTGCATGGGCATGAGCGAGTTCTACGGCGACACCGACGAGTCCGCCGCCCGCGAGACGCTGGAGACGGCGCTGGCGGCTGGCGTCACCCTCTTCGACACGGCCGACATCTACGGCAGCGGCGCCAACGAGACCTTCCTCGCCCCGTTCGTCGGGGCGCACCGGGACGAGATCACCCTCGCCACGAAGTTCGCCATGGAGCGCAGGGACGACGACCCGCACTACCGGGGCGTGCGCAACGACCCCGCGTACATCCGTAAGGCCGTGGAGGACAGCCTGCGACGGCTGGACACCGACGTCATCGACCTCTACTACATGCACCGCCGCGACCCGGCCGTCCCGCTGGCCGAGTCCGTCGGTGCGATGGCCGAGCTGGTCCAGCAGGGCAAGGTCAAGCAGCTCGGGCTGAGCGAGGTGACCGGTGCGGAGCTGCGCGAGGCGCACGCGGTGCACCCGATCGCCGCCCTCCAGTCGGAGTGGTCGCTCTTCAGCCGGGACGTCGAGCGCAGCGCCGTAACGGCCGCCGTCGAGCTCGGGGTGACCGTCGTGCCGTACTCGCCGCTCGGGCGGGGGTTCCTGACCGGGGCGTTCACGGACGCGGCCAAGGAGCTGTCGGAGGGCGACTTCCGCAAGTTCCAGCCCCGCTTCACCGGTGAGAACGCGAAGACGAACGCCGCCCTGCTGGAGCCCGTCCACAAGATCGCGGCGGCGCACGGGGTGTCGGCCGCGCAGGTGGCGCTCGCCTGGGTGCAGCAGCGGGCCCAGGTGCACGGGCTGACCGTGGTGCCGATCCCGGGCACCCGCAAGAGCAGCCGGCTGCTGGAGAACGTGGCCGCCACCCGGCTCACGCTGACCGATGGGGAACTGGCGCAGCTGGAGCCGATCGCGGGGCAGGTGGCGGGGGACCGCTACCCGGACATGAGCTCGACGTCCGCCGCGCGCGAGTAGCCGCGCGCTGCCCCGGAGCTCATCGCGCCCGCTCCTCGGTGATCGCGGCGAAGGCGCGGAGCGAGTCCGTGCCGGGGGCGAAGTAACCGGTGTGCCCGCGGGCGTCGTCGGCCGGGACGCGGCGTGCGCCGAACTCCGGCGCGGCCGGGTCGGGGCCGTGGCCGAGCCCCGCCACCGCGATGTTCGGCACGTCGTCGATCCAGTCCGTGGCGTTCTTCGCGGCCCAGACCCGGGCGTCGGTGTGCAGATCGGCGACGTTGTCCGCGCGCATCCCGGGCGAGCCGAGGACCACCAGGTCCCGGGCGCGCAGCCGGGGTGCGGCGAGCCCGCACACGACGGAGCCGTAGCTGTGGCAGAACACGGCGGGCTCGGGCACGCCCACCGCCGCGAGCCCGTCCGTGAACCGGGTCAGCCGACCGGCCCCCGCCTCGGCGAGCGAGCCCGTCGCGGCGTCGACGCCGAGGCCCACGGGGGTGGTGTACCCGGCCCAGGCGACGACGGCGCTGCCGGACCCGGTCCGCGCGTACAGGGCCTTCGCCATGCCGGACGGAGTTCCGTACACATCGTTCGTACGGTCGGAGTTCCCGGCGTCGATGTCCGAGCCCGGCACCACGACCGCGACCTGGCGTGCGGTGCTCAGGTCCCCGAAGACCTCGGCGACCTGGCCGCGTCCGCGCGGGTCGAACGCGAGGATCTGCCGCCCCTGGGCCCCCTTGAGGTGCGCGTACCGGGGATCGTGACTCGCCCGCAGGGAAAGGGCGTTGGCCCGGTAGCGCAACTCGACCGGAGCGCCGTCCAGGTTGCCGACGACGAGTGGATGGCGTACGGCCAGGGCCTGTTGCTGCGTTCCGGTCAACCCCCGGAAGAATGCGGCCACTTCGGCCGGTGTGCTCCGCCCGGGATCGGGCAGCTCCCGCCCCAGTACGTGATCGGCGCGCCAGGCCGCGGTGCCCGGCGGCGGCCCGGTGAGGGCCTGCTGCGCGTTCCCGGACGCCCATCCGGCCGTGCCCGCCACCACGGTGGTGGCCAGTGCGAACGCGACCAGCGTCCTCGCGTAACGGCGCATCCCGTCGTCCTCCCTCTCCGGCTGATCCGGTTGACCCGGCTCCCGTGCGCCGTCCGGCGCGACGAGGAGGAAGGTAGGAAGAGGAACGATGCGGGGGCGTCACACCAGGGAGCCAAGTGCGCAGTCATACCCGGGTAGGCGGAGTGGGACCGGACCCTCACCCCTCGCCGGGCACTACGACCCCCGCCTCGTACGCGAAGATCACCGCCTGTGCCCGGTCCCGCAGGTCCAGCTTGGCCAGTACCCGGCCAATGTGGGTCTTCACCGTCTGCTCGGCCAGCACCAGCTTCCCCGCGATCTCCTGGTTGGACAGGCCCCGCGCGATCAGTTCGAGCACCTCCGTCTCGCGCGGAGTCAGCCCGTTCACCCGCAGCGACTGGCCGCTGCGGGTGGCCCCGGTCGGGCCCTGCCGGGCGAAGTCGGCGATCAGGCGGCGCGTCACGGACGGCGCGAGCAGCGCCTCGCCCGCCGCGACCACCCGCACCGCCGAGATCAGGTCGGCCGGCGGTGCGTCCTTCAGCAGGAAACCAGACGCCCCGGCGCGCAGCGCCTCGTACACGTAGTCGTCCACGTCGAACGTGGTGAGCATCAGGACCTTCGGCCGGTGCACTACCCCGGCCGGCGGGTTCAGCAGCTCGCGGGCCGCCGCCAGGCCGTCCATCTCGGGCATCCGGACGTCCATCAGGACCACGTCGGGGTGGACGCTCCGGCTCACCTCGATGCCCCGGCGCCCGTCCGCTGCCTCACCGGCCACATCGATGTCGCTCTGCGCCGCCAGAAGCGCCGCGAACCCCGCCCGCACCATGGCCTGGTCGTCGACGATGATCACGCGAATGGTCAAGAGTCCTCCGGGGCCGGGGGCGTAGCAGGGTCGAGGGGCAGCCGCGCCGCCACCCGGAAGCCGCCGTCGGGCAGCGGTCCGGTGTCCAGCGTGCCGCCGGTCAACCGTACGCGTTCGCGCATACCGACCAGCCCGTGCCCCGTCCCGGTCGCCTCCAGCGGTGAATCGGGCTGCTCCGCCCGGTCGTTGACCACCAGGACGGTCAGATGCGCGCCGTCGGACGTGATCGATATCCGGGTCCGCGCACCGGGCGCGTGGCGGAGCACGTTGGCCAGGGCCTCCTGCACGATCCGGTACGCGGACAGGTCCACCGCCTGCGGTACGTCAGGCAGTCGGGCGGAGAGCGACAGCTCGGCCGGCAGCCCCGCCCGCACCGTCGCCTCCACCAACTGCTGCACCCGGTCGAGTCCGGGCTGCGGTGCCCGCTCGCCCTCCGTGCCGTCGCTGCGCAGCACCGTCAGCAGTCGTCGCATCTCCGTCAGCGACTCCCGTGCGCTCGCCGCGATCGCGGCGAACTCCTCGTGCGCCTGCTCCGGCAGCCCGCTGATCCGGTAGGGCGCGGAGTCGGCCTGGACCGTGATCACGGACATGTGGTGCGCGACCACGTCGTGCAGCTCACGGGCGATCCTGGTGCGCTCCTCCAGCAGCGTGCGCTGCGCCCGCTCGGCCTCGTTGATGGTCTCCTGCTCGGCGAGCCGGCGCTGTGCGACGCCCCGTTCCCGTATCACCGCACCGATCACCATGAACACCGCGCTGAACGCCGGGAGCAGTGCCGAGGTGCCGTTGCTGCGGTCCGTGGCGCTCAGGTGCAGGACCAGGCTCGCCGCGGCGGTCAGCGCCCAGACGGAGATCACGGTCCGCCGGGTCTCGCGCAGGGCCACCGCCAGCATCACGAAGAAGTAGCAGATCAGCGTGGGCGGGGGCCACGGCCAGATGCCCATCGGCTGGGACGGGTACCCGAGCAGTACCAGTGCGCCCAGGATGTCGGCGGGGAAGATGATCCACCACGCCTGCAACGGGCGGTGCGCCAGCATCAGCAGCGGCGCCGTCTGGGCGACGGCCAGCAGGCCCGCCAGCGCGTCGGCCACTCCGTACTGGTTGGTCAGCACCGTGAGCGTGACCGGGAGGAAGAGCGCCGTGAGGGCGAGGACGACCACGTACGGCACCAGCCTCCGCCACCGCTTGCGCGCGCCCGCGAGCGGCGGGACCGGGGGATGGGACGGGTGGGAGAGGCCGTGGGCGCTCTTGCGCAGGTTGCGGCGGGCGGCGCTCACCAGGCCGTCGGCGGCGGGCTGCGGGCGCGGTGTCTCGGCCGGAGTGCGGGGCGGGGAAGTGGTCATGGCCGCATCAGCGTAGGCAGCGGACCGGCCCGGTGGCGTCGTACCCGGGTTTCGGCCCGCGGCCGGGCTTCTCGTACGGGAGTACTACCCGGCCCGATCCGCGAGCCGGGCAGGACTTCGCGGAAAGGCCCTACAGCTCGGCGAGCAGCTGGGCCTTCTTGGCGCTGAACTCGTCGTCCGTCACCAGCCCGGCCAGGTGCAGCTCCCCGAGGTGCCGTATCCGCTCCGCGATGTCCGCCGGGTCGCGCCGCCCCGCGCCCGCCAGGACGGACGCGGGCGTGGCGGCTGAGGAATGGTTCCTGCGCACCGATTCCAGCACGGCCGCGGCGAACGGCAGCGACTCGTGCACGGGGCCGTAGCCGAGGCCGAAGACCACCGCGGCGGGGTCCTGATCGGCGCGGGTGGGGCGGGGCGTCATCGGCTGCCGGCCGTACACGGCACCCGGATCCGCGACCAGGCCCGAAGCACCGCCCGGGTCGGGAGACGCGCCCGCGCCCGGTCCCGGGACCGCGTTCTCCAGGCCCCTCGGCACCAGCCTCAGGTAGCCCTCGAACCCCTCCGGGCAGCGCCACTCGACACCGCTCAGCTCCGTCACCGGGAACGTCTGGTCGCCGGCCTTCCACTTCGCCGTGGAGGCACCCGTCCAGAACCAGCGGAAGGAGACCCGGTGCCCGTCGAAGCCGGCCCGGCCGTCGTACGCCTTGAACTGCATCGGCGCCTCGGGCGCCGCGACCAGGAACCGGTCGGCGGGCTCCGCCGCGTCGGGGCCGAGCCGGGCGCGCAGTTCGTCCGCGTAGTACTCGGCCAGCGTCTCGCGCTCGGCGGGGAGCACCAGCCGGTACGGATCGTTCCCGTCCTTCAGCTGCCCGGCCGCGGCCTCGACCAGCGGGTCGGCACCGTGTCTCGGCACGGCACGCAGGACCACCGTGCCCCGCTTGCCCGGGGTGAGCGTCACCGACGACAGCGCCGCGTGCGGCACGCGGCGTTCACGCAGGCTCTGGAAGAGCTTCGGCGTGCGGATCCCCCGTTCGAAGCGGATGAGCACGGAGTCGGTGTCGAACTCCCAGGTGGCATGAATTCCGGCCAGCACATCACCCATGTGCCTCATCGTATGCGGCACTTGCCCCACACGTCCCCCCTCGGCGCAGGCTGCTATTAATGGCTCACCGAGGCCTTGTGACGGTCAGACGGCCCGGCTTCCGGTGATTGTTTCGTGGCAGGTGTTGTCGGCGGGCGCGCAGCTCACCGACTCGTAGGCGCCCACGCCGATGGCGGCGAAGTTGCCGAGGCTCTCGGTGCCCGGCTCGAAATAGCCGCTGTGCCCGACCGCGTCGCCCGCCGAGACGATCCGCGCGCCGAAGCCGGGGTCGACCGGGTCGGCCCCGTGGCCCAGGCCGCCGAGCTCCAGGTTCGGTACGTCCTCGATCCAGTCGCCCCGGTCGCGCATCGCCCAGACCCTGGCCCCGGTGCGCAGCTGCGCGGCGTTCTCCACCCGCATGCCGGGGCTGCCGGCCACCGCGATGTCGCCGACCCTGGCGGGCAGTTCATGTGCGGCGACCCCGCACAGCACCGAGCCGTAGCTGTGGCAGAACAACGAGACCGGGGCGCCGCCGGGCAACGCCTCCACCAGTGCGTTCAGCCGCACCGCCCCGCGCTCGGCGAGGTTGCCCAGGGCCGCGTCCATGCCGATCCCGGCGGGCGTGGTGTAGTCGGCCCAGGCGATGACGGCGGTACGGGTGCCGGGGCGCGCGGCGCGCTCGGCCGCGTACAGCGACTTCGCCATGCCGACCGGGGCGGCGTTCACCTTGGGCTCGGGCCGCTCCAGCGTCAGCAGATTGGTGTCGACGCCGGGGACGATCACGGAGATCCGTTCGGCCCGGTCGAGACTGCCGAACACCTCCGCGGCGCGGCCCTTCCCGGACGGGTCGAAGGCGAGGAAGTGACGGCCGCGGGCGAGCATCGAACCGAAGCGGTGCATCCGGCGGACCGCCTCGGCGCGGCCGTCGGGGGAGAGCCGCACATCGTGCATGCGCTGCCGCTCGACCTTCCGCGCCTGCACCACGGCGCGCCGATTGGCGCGGTAGCGCAGAGTCACCGGCGCGCCGTTCAGATTGCCCACGACCAAGGGGTACTTGTCGGCCAGCCCGGCGCGCTGCGCGGCCGTGAGCGTGGCGAAGAAGTGGGCCAGCCGGTACGGCGGCGCGTCGGCGTCCGGCAGCGCATGGCCCGCCACCCGGCCCCGCGCCCAGGCGGCCAGTGCGACGGTACGTGGCTCGTCGGAGCGTTGGTGACGTACGGCGGTCCACCCAGTGGTCGCCAGCATCACGAACACGACCGCGACGGCGAGCAGCGCGCGCCATGCGGTGAGCGTGGGGGAGGAGTCGAAGGAAGTCACTTCGGCCCACACTAGGAGACGCACGACGGCAGCCGTGAAGAGGGTGACACACATCACTCCGCTGCGGGGAATTCAGTGCCGCACTTTTCACGCTGTGTGGTTGTCACGCGTACGCTCAGGCGCTCGGAGCGGTACCTGGAGGCTGTATCTGGCCGCCGGGGCACGGCTGTTGTGAAGTCGGTCATGCCGCTCCACTGAGGCGTGCGGCACATCGGGCGGGGGCGACGCCCGGCCCGCGGCTCCGCCCTGGCCCCGAGGCCCCGCCCCGCGTCGTTACGCGGCGCCCGCCGCCGCGCCGGACTCCGTACGCCAGTTGCCGGCCAGGGCCGGTCCGAGCTGGTCCAGGTACGCCTCGGTCAGGGTGCGCAGCGAGTCCACCCCGGCGTCCCGGCCCCGCCCCCAGAGCTGACCGGTCACCCGCAGCACCCCGCAGAACGCGGCCACGGCGACCCTCGGCCGCGGGTCCTCGTCCACGTCGAGCCCTTCGCGCCCGGCGATCAGCAGCGCGATCTGGTTCTCCAGGCCCGTGCACCGGCGCAGATGGGCGGCGAGCAGCGAAGGCGTCGACTCGATCATCCGGTACGTGCGCATGTGGACTTCGACCGTGACGATCTCCTTGATCGTCTCGTCGATGCTGTTCCAGGCGCAGAGGACCGCGCTGCGCAGCGCCTCGAACGGGGTCTCGGCGGCGGGGCGCCGGCGCAGCTCCGCGAGGAAGCGCGCCTCCACCATGTCCTGGATGGCGAAGGCGGCCTCCTCCTTGCTGGCGAAGTAGCGGAAGAACGTGCGCTGGGAGACCTCCACGGCCTCGGCGATCTCGTCGACGGTGGTCTCGTCGTACCCCTGCGTGGTGAAAAGATCGAGGGCGGCGTGCAGCAGGGCGTCCCGGGTGCGTCGCTTCTTCCGTTCGCGCAGCCCGGTCGGATGCGCGGCCTGCTGCCCAGCGGTCACTCGACTGGCCTTCTTTCTCCTGATTTATCCAGCTCAGCGTACCTGTGAGCTACATGACAGTTACTGACTTGTGAAATGGTTTGTCAACTGTCAGCGGCTGACACTAATGTCCCGGACATGACTAGTCAGACCACCGTCGACAAGGCGTCGCGGGAGCCGAAGGAAATCGCCGCTCCCGCACCGGCCAAGGGGCTGCGCGGCCACCCCTGGCTGACGCTCTTCTCCGTGGCCATCGGCGTGATGATGGTCGCGCTCGACGGCACGATCGTCGCGATCGCCAACCCCGCCATCCAGCAGGATCTGAACGCCTCGCTCGCAGACGTCCAGTGGATCACCAACGGCTACATGCTCGCCCTCGCGGTCTCCCTGATCACCGCGGGCAAACTCGGTGACCGGTTCGGTCACCGTCAGACCTTCCTCATAGGTGTCGTGGGCTTCGCCGCGTCATCCGGGGCCATCGGCCTCTCCGACAGCGTCACGCTGGTGATCGTGTTCCGAGTGCTCCAGGGCCTCTTCGGCGCCCTGCTGATGCCCGCGGCGCTCGGCCTGCTGCGCGCCACCTTCCCGGCCGAGAAGCTGAACATGGCGATCGGCATCTGGGGCATGGTGATCGGCGCCTCGACCGCCGGTGGTCCGATCCTCGGCGGCGTGCTCGTCGAGCACGTCAGCTGGCAGTCCGTCTTCTTCATCAATGTGCCGGTCGGTGTGATCGCGCTGGTGCTGGGCCTGGTCATCCTCAAGGACCACCGCGCCGAGAACGCGCCGCGCTCCTTCGACATCGGCGGCATCGTGCTGTTGTCGCAGGCGATGTTCTGCCTGATCTGGGCGCTCATCAAGGGATCCGAGTGGGGCTGGGGCGACTACAGGACACTCGGCTTCCTGGGCGCCGCCTTGGCCCTGTTCGTGGTCTTCGCGCTCTCCCAGAAGAACGTCAGGGAACCGCTGATCCCGCTCGCGATGTTCCGCTCCATTCCGCTGTCCGCGGGGGCGGTCCTGATGGTGCTGATGGCCTTCGCGTTCATGGGCGGGCTGTTCTTCGTCACCTTCTACCTCCAGAACGTGCACGGTCTGAGCCCGGTCGACAGCGGTCTGCACCTGCTGCCGCTGACCGGCATGATGATCGTCGCCTCGCCGCTGGCGGGCGCCATGATCACCAAGTTCGGCCCGCGGGTCCCGCTGGTCGGCGGCATGGTGTGCACGGCGGTCGCCATGTTCGGCATGTCCCAGCTGGAGATCGGCACCTCCACGCTGACCATGTCGATCTGGTTCGGTCTGCTCGGCCTCGGCCTCGCCCCGGTGATGGTCGGCGCCACCGAGGTCATCGTCGGCAACGCCCCGATGGAGCTCTCCGGCGTCGCGGGCGGTCTCCAGCAGGCCGCCATGCAGGTCGGCGGCAGCCTCGGTACAGCGGTGCTCGGTGCCGTCATGGCCTCCCAGGTCGACTCCAAGCTGGGCGACAACTGGAAGGCGGCTCAGCTCCCGCCGCTGAGCCCGGAGCAGCTGGACCAGGCCTCCTCGGCCGTCAAGGTCGGCATCCCGCCGGTGGACGGGAAGGTCCCGCCGGAGATCGCGGGGAAGATCGCGGGCGTCGCCCATGACACCTTCGTGTCGGGTATGAGCACGGCGTTCATGGTCGCCGGCGTCGTCGCGGTGGTCGCCGCGCTGGTCGCCACGCTCACCAAGCGCGGTGCGAACGCCGAGGCGGGAGCGGGCGCCGGTCACATCTGACCGGACACCGTGACGCCCCGGGCCCTGCGCCCATACGTCCCCGGGCCATGCGCCCACGCGTCAACACAGTGCGTACAACAGCCCCGCCGGACCCTTCCGGCGGGGCTGTCGCCTATCAGGGTGGCGTGCCCCGCACCCTCTTCCCCCGGCGCTTCTTCGCAGGTCAGGGTGCATGCAACTGATTCGCACCACCACGGGGGACGATTTCCATGCGCACGACCGTTCTTGCCACCACCCTGGCCGCCGCTTCCCTGGCCGCCACCGCCCTGATCCCGCAGACCGCCGCCCACTCCGCGCCCGTCCGGCTCGGATCCTGCGGCGCCGGTCAGCTCTGCCTCTGGGACGAGCCGGAGTTCGCCGGCACCCGCCGGACCCACGAGCTGTCCACGATCGACATCGAGAGCTGCGTACCGCTGCCGAAGGGCAGCAGTGTCCAGGCGCTCGCCAACCGCACCGGCCGCCCCGTCACCACGTACCAGTCGGCGGAATGCGCCGAGACCGGTGAGTTCGAGACCTACCCGGGCGGCGGCACCTGGGTGCCCCGGTCGCCGTACCAGGTCCGGGCCTTCAAGGTCTGGGAGAACTGACCGGCCTCCGAACGCCGAAGGGCGGCGGGACCTCCCGGCCCCGCCGCCCTTCGTACGTACTCTGCCGGCCCTACGCGTCGCCGCCGGCCGCGCCCGGAGCGGCCGCCGTGACATCCAGCAGCTCGTACCGGTCGATGGCCTGCTTCAGCAGCGAACGGTCGATCCGGTTCTCCTTCGCGAGCTCGGTGAGCACCGCGAGGACGATCGACTGCGCGTCGATGTGGAAGAACCGGCGGGCCGCGCCACGGGTGTCGGCGAAGCCGAAGCCGTCCGCACCCAGCGACTGGTACGCACCGGGCACCCAGCGCGCGATCTGGTCCGGCACCGAACGCATCCAGTCCGAGACCGCCACGAACGGACCCTCGGAGCCGGAGAGCTTCCGCGTGACGTACGGGACGCGCTGCTCCTCCTCCGGGTGCAGCAGGTTGTACCGCTCCACGTCCACGGCCTCGCGGCGCAGCTCGTTCCAGGAGGTCGCCGACCAGACGTCCGCCCGGACGTTCCACTCGTCGGCGAGGATCCGCTGCGCCTCGACCGCCCACGGGACCGCCACACCGGACGCCATGATCTGGGCCGGGATCTCGCCCCGGTCGGCGGCCTTGAAGCGGTAGACGCCCTTGAGGATGCCCTCGACGTCCACGTTCTCCGGCTCGGCCGGGTGCTGGATCGGCTCGTTGTAGACCGTGAGGTAGTAGAAGACGTCCTCGTTCTCCTCGGGGGTCCCGCCGTACATCCGCCGCAGACCGTCCTTGACGATGTGCGCGATCTCGTACCCGAACGCCGGGTCGTACGCGACACAGCCCGGGTTGGTCGAGGCGAGCAGCTGCGAGTGGCCGTCCGCGTGCTGGAGACCTTCACCGGTCAGCGTCGTACGGCCGGCGGTCGCACCCAGCACGAAGCCGCGCGCGAGCTGGTCGGCCATCTGCCAGAACTGGTCACCGGTGCGCTGGAAACCAAACATCGAGTAGAAGACGTACACCGGGATCAGCGGCTCGCCGTGCGTGGCGTACGCCGAACCGGCGGCGATCAGCGACGCCGTGCAGCCGGCCTCCGAGATGCCGTCGTGCAGCATCTGGCCGGTCGGCGACTCCTTGTACGCGAGCAGCAGATCCCGGTCCACCGCCTCGTACTGCTGGCCGAGCGGGTTGTAGATCTTCGCGCTCGGGAAGAAGGCGTCCATGCCGAAGGTGCGGTACTCGTCGGGCGCGATCAGCACGAAACGCTTGCCGATCTCCTTGTCCCGCATGAGGTCCTTCAGGATGCGGACGAACGCCATGGTGGTGGCGATCGACTGCTGACCCGAACCCTTCTTCGCGGTCGCGTACGTCTTGTCCTCGGGCAGGACCAGCGGCTTCGCACGCACCACCCGGGTCGGGACGTAACCGCCCAGACCCTTGCGGCGGTCGTGCATGTACTGGATCTCCTCCGAGTCGCGGCCCGGGTGGTAGTAGGGCGGGTAGCCCTCGTCCAGCTGCTTGTCCGTGATCGGGATGTGCAGCCGGTCACGGAACCGCTTGAGGTCCTCGACCGTGAGCTTCTTCATCTGGTGGGTCGCGTTGCGGCCCTCGAAGTTCGGGCCCAGGGTCCAGCCCTTGACCGTCTGCGCCAGGATCACCGTCGGCTGGCCCTTGTGGCCCTTGGCCGCCGCGTAGGCCGCGTAGACCTTCTTGTGGTCGTGACCGCCGCGGCCCAGGTGCAGGACCTGGTCGTCGGTCATGTCCTTGACCATGTCGCGCAGCCGCGGGTCGTCCCCGAAGAAGTGCTCACGGATGTACGCGCCCGACTCGGTGGCGTACGTCTGGAACTGGCCGTCCGGCGTGGTGTTCAGCTTGTTGACCAGGATGCCCGTGCGGTCCTGCGCCAGCAGCGGGTCCCAGGAGCGGTCCCAGACCAGCTTGATGACGTTCCACCCGGCACCGCGGAACTGCGACTCCAGCTCCTGGATGATCTTGCCGTTGCCGCGCACCGGGCCGTCGAGCCGCTGGAGGTTGCAGTTGACCACGAAGGTGAGGTTGTCCAGGCCCTCACGGGCGGCGATGGAGAGCTGGCCGAGCGACTCGGGCTCGTCCATCTCGCCGTCGCCCAGGTACGCCCAGACATGGGACTTGGAGGTGTCGGCGATGCCGCGCGCCTCCATGTAGCGGTTCATCCGGGCCTGGTAGATCGCGCCGAGCGGGCCGAGGCCCATCGAGACGGTCGGGAACTCCCAGAAGTCCGGCATCAGCCGCGGGTGCGGGTAGCTGGACAGGCCGTTGGGCGCCTTCGACTTCTCCTGGCGGAAGGCGTCGAGCTGGGCCTCGCTCAGGCGGTCGAGCAGGAAGGCGCGGGCGTAGATGCCCGGGGACGCGTGCCCCTGGAAGAAGATCTGGTCGCCGCCCAGGCCGTCGTCCTTGCCCCGGAAGAAGTGGTTGAAGCCCACGTCGTACAGCGAGGCCGAGGAGGCGAAGGTGGCGATGTGGCCGCCGACGCCGATGCCCGGACGCTGGGCGCGCGACACCATCACGGCCGCGTTCCAGCGGGTCGCGTTGAGGACCTTGCGCTCGATCTCCTCGTCGCCGGGGAAGAACGGCTCGTCCTTCGTGGCGATCGTGTTCACGTAGTCCGTACTGCGCATCTCCGGCACGGCGACGCGCTTCTCACGCGCGCGCTCGATGAGCCGGAGCATCAGATAACGGGCCCGCTCGCGGCCTCGCTCGTCGACCGCGGCGTCGAGCGAGTCGAGCCATTCCTGGGTCTCTTCGGGATCGAAGTCCGGGACCTGGCTCGGCAGGCCGCCAATGATGATCGGGTTGCGATCGGATCCGGAAGCCACGCTATTCCTTCGCTGTTCGGTGGTGCTCTTCGGGGCCTGATGGAGGGAGAACATGCCCCCGGGATGTATGCAAGTGCGCCATCACCATCGTGTACCGCGAGGGCGCAAACGTCATCTCTACCGAGGGGTAACCGCCGTGTTGCGAGACATTGCGGCCGGAGCGCGGGGATGGGTCGGGCCAAACCGCAACCATACGCCCAACCCGTCCAAGCGTTCCCAAAGGATGTTCGACTCCGAATGGCGGACCGAAACGGCATAAGCTGTGGAAGGACGTAAAGGGTGTGGACGGTAGCGCCGGGCCCCGCAGGGGATCCGCCGACAGTGCGGCGACGTGGCAGGGAACGTCACCGTTTAGGCGGTCTCGCACGCTGGGTACTTGCGCGATCCGCCGCTCCCGTGTGGACTACGGCCAACGCCCCGCGCACGCGCGTGGCCACAAGCATTTTCCGAAACATGATCAGGAGGCAACCCGTGAGCGCGACCGCGGACCACGCGGAGGAGCGGACCAACCCGGCAGCACGCCTGGGGTTCGAGCCCGGACAGGTGGTCCAGGAGATCGGCTACGACGACGACGTCGAGCAGGAGCTCCGTGAGGGCATTGAAGCCACAATCGGCCAGGATCTCGTCGATGAGGACTACGAGGACGTCGCAGATGCCGTCCTGCTGTGGTTCCGCGACGAGGACGGCGACCTTACGGACGCGCTGGTGGATGCCATTGGTCTGATCGAGGACGGCGGTACGGTCTGGCTGATGACGCCGAAGACCGGCCGTGATGGGTACGTCGAACCGAGCGACATCAACGAGGCCGCACAGACGGCCGGTCTCTCCCAGACCAAGAGCATCAACGCCGGCAAGGACTGGGCGGGCAGCCGCCTGGTCACGCCGAAGGCGGCCAAGGCCAAGCGCTGAAACACGCTCGCCACGCATTCGCCTTGAAGGCCCCCGACGGCACCGAGCCGCCGGGGGCCTTCGTGCGACCGGGGGCTTCGTGCGAGCGGCCTTCGTATGGCCGGAGGCTTCGTGCGGTCCCCGGAGGCTCTGCGCGGCCACCGGGGACTTCGTGCGGCCACCGGGGCGCGGCAGCCGGGCGGGCCGTTCCGGCGCGTCGCTGCCCTAGCGCGGGCGCTTCGTGGCCCGCTGCGGGCTCTGCGTAGGGTGGGAGCCACCCGGACAGCCCAGCCCGGTGAACGTAGCGAAGGGACGCTTCTCATGGCGATCGAGGTCGGCACCAAGGCCCCGGATTTCGAGCTGAAGGACAACCACGGCCGGACCGTGAAGCTCTCCGACTTCCGTGGCGAGAAGAACGTGGTGCTGCTGTTCTACCCGTTCGCCTTCACGGGCGTCTGCACGGGTGAGCTCTGCGCGCTCCGCGACGAGCTGCCGAAGTTCGAGAACGACGACACGCAGCTGCTCGCCGTGTCCAACGACTCCATTCACACCCTGCGCGTCTTCGCCGAGCAGGAGGGCCTCGAATACCCGCTGGTCTCGGACTTCTGGCCGCACGGCGAGACCTCGCGGGCCTACGGCGTCTTCGACGAGGAGAAGGGCTGCGCGGTGCGCGGCACCTTCATCATCGACAAGGAGGGCGTGGTGCGCTGGACCGTCGTCAACGGTCTGCCCGACGCCCGTGACCTCAACGACTACGTCAAGGCGCTCGGCGCGCTCTGATCCGGTATCCGGTGGATCCGTGCGCGACCTGGCTAAAAGCCTGCTTCGCCGGGAACCGGTCACTAGGATCCAGTCGTTGATCGGATGCCAACGCAAGTGGAGGCGCCGGCATGTGCCGGCCCCCAAGGAAACCAATGGGAGGACTCGTGGGAGTCAGCCTCAGCAAGGGCGGCAACGTCTCGCTGACCAAGGCCGCACCGAACCTGACCGCGGTCGTGGTCGGTCTCGGCTGGGACGCTCGCACCACCACCGGTGGTGACTTCGACCTCGACGCCAGCGCACTGCTGACGAACGCCGAGGGCAAGGTCGGCAGCGACGGAAACTTCGTCTTCTTCAACAACCTCAAGAGCCCCGACGGTTCCGTCGAGCACACCGGTGACAACCTCACCGGTGAGGGCGAGGGCGACGACGAGGTCATCAAGGTGAACCTGGCCGGTGTCCCGGCCGATGTCGACAAGATCGTCTTCCCGGTCTCGATCTACGAGGCCGAGACCCGGCAGCAGAGCTTCGGCCAGGTGCGCAACGCGTACATCCGCGTGGTCAACCAGGCCGACAACAGCGAGCTGGCCCGCTACGACCTCAGCGAGGACGCCTCGACGGAGACCGCCATGGTCTTCGGCGAGCTGTACCGCAACGGGGCGGAGTGGAAGTTCCGTGCCATCGGTCAGGGGTACGCCTCGGGGCTGCGCGGCATCGCGCAGGACTTCGGCGTCAACGTCTGAGTGGGCGCGACCGGGCCGGGCCGTCGAGGCGCGGCCCGGGTCACGCCGGCAGTACCCCGTCCGGCGCCGCACCCCTGTGCGGCGCCGGACGCGCTCGACAGACGGCTCGGGGGCCTGGACGGCTCGACGGAGCCGGCAGACGGTTCATCGAATCGGGGAGGACACACACCATGGGCGTCACGCTCGCCAAGGGAGGCAATGTCTCCCTCTCCAAGGCCGCACCCAACCTCACCCAGGTACTGGTCGGGCTCGGCTGGGACGCACGATCCACCACGGGTGCCGACTTCGACCTCGACGCCAGCGCGCTGCTGTGCCAGTCGGGCCGGGTGCTCGGTGACGAATGGTTCGTGTTCTACAACAACCTCACGAGCCCCGACGGCTCCGTGGAGCACACCGGTGACAACCTCACGGGTGAGGGCGAGGGCGACGACGAATCGGTCATCGTGAATCTCACCCAGGTACCGGCGCACTGCGACAAGATCATTTTCCCGGTCTCGATCCATGAGGCCGACAGCAGGGGCCAGACCTTCGGCCAGGTCAGCAACGCGTTCATCCGCGTGGTGAACCAGGCGGACGGCCAGGAACTCGCGCGTTACGACCTCAGCGAAGACGCCTCGACGGAAACCGCGATGATCTTCGGTGAGCTCTATCGGTACAACGGCGAGTGGAAGTTCCGAGCAGTGGGACAGGGGTACGCGTCCGGGCTGCGCGGTATCGCTCTAGACTTCGGGGTCAACGTTTCGTAAAGCCGCGCACGGCGCGGGGGAGCCCCGTACATCTCGGGGGAGACCCGTTACATACACGATGGGGTAAGCCAGTGCTTCTGAAAACCTTCGGCTGGTCGTTCGCGGTTACCGCGCTCGGCCTGGTCGCAGCGGTGATCTACGGGGGGTGGGAAGCCTTCGGTGTCGTCGCGATTCTTTCCGTCCTGGAGATCTCGCTGTCCTTCGACAATGCGGTGGTCAACGCCGGAATCCTGAAGAAGATGAATGCCTTCTGGCAGAAGATCTTCCTCACGATCGGCGTGCTCATCGCGGTCTTCGGTATGCGGCTGGTCTTCCCCGTCGTGATCGTGGCCATCACCGCCAAGCTGGGTCCGATCGAGGCTGTCGATCTTTCCTTCAACCAGCCCGACCGTTACCAGGAACTGGTCACGGACGCCCACCCGGCGATCGCCGCCTTCGGTGGAATGTTCCTGCTGATGATCTTCCTCGACTTCATTTTCGAGGACCGTGACATCCAGTGGCTGCGCTGGATCGAGCGCCCGCTCGCCAAGCTCGGCAAGGTCGACATGCTCTCGGTCTGCATCGCGCTGATCGTGCTGCTGATCTCGGCCATGACCTTCGCCACCAACGCGCACCAGCACGGCGGCGGCCACGCGGACAAGGCGGAGACCGTCCTGCTCTCCGGCATCGCGGGTCTGATCACCTACCTCATCGTCGGCGGTCTCTCCGGCTTCTTCGAGAACAAGCTGGAGGAGGAGGAAGAGCGCGAGCACGAGGCCGAGGAAGAGGCCAAGCGGTCCGGCAAGAAGGTTTCTTCCGTCGTACTCGCCGGCAAGGCCGCGTTCTTCATGTTCCTCTACCTGGAAGTGCTCGACGCCTCCTTCTCGTTCGACGGCGTCATCGGTGCCTTCGCCGTCACCAACAACATCGTGCTGATGGCCCTCGGCCTCGGTATCGGCGCCATGTACGTCCGTTCGCTCACGGTCTACCTGGTCCGTCAGGGCACCCTGGACGACTACGTCTACCTGGAGCACGGCGCCCACTACGCCATCGGCGCGCTGGCCGTGCTCCTGCTCGTCACCATCCAGTACCAGATCAACGAGCTCATCACCGGCCTGACCGGCGTCGTGCTGATCGCCTGGTCGTTCTGGTCCTCGGTCCGGCGCAACAAGGCGCTGGAAGCCGAAGGCGGCGAAGGAGAGGGTTCCAAGGCGGAAGTCCCGTCCGGGGTGTGACCCGGTAGGGATTGAGGAACGCTCTCAAGCGGGGCGGTCCGTGAGGCAACGGTTCTCCGGAGACATCCGGACCCGGCCCCGCGGCCGCCCCGCAGTGCTGTGGGCGTCCCCGGCGAGGCACGGGGCGGCCACGGGACCGGGGCACTTTTCTACTGAGATGCATGGGGGTTGGGGATGGCGTTCTGGGACGGCCTGTGGCCGCGGCGGGAGGCACAGTTCGAGTCGGGCAGCGCGGCGACCAGCTCCATCGTGCTGACCCGGCGGCACGCCACGGTCTCGCTCACCAAGCAGGGGGCGCTGACCGGTAATCTGCGGGTCAACCTCTCCTGGCAGATGCGTACGTCGGACATCATGGGCCGGTCGCGGCAGAGCGGCCGGCTGCTGCGGCCGCTGAAGCTCTTCCAGCCCGATGTGGTCCAGGCGCACACCCAGGGCATGGTCAACGTCGACCTGGACCTGGGCTGCATGTACGAGCTGAAGGACGGCACCAAGGGTGTGGTCCAGCCGCTGGGCAACCTCATCGGCGATCTGAACGGGCCGCCGTACATCCGGCTCAGCGGGGACGACCGCTTCGGGGCGCCCTCGGGTGAGACCGTCTACGTCAATCTCGACCAGCGCGACGAGATCAAACGGCTGCTGTTCTTCGTCTACATCTACGACCAGACACCGGCCTTCGACCGTACGCACGCCAAGGTGACGCTCTACCCGGGCAACGGCCCGCGGATCGAGATCGAGCTCGACGAGCGGGCCCCGCAGGCCCGCTCCTGCGCCGTGTTCACGGTGGAGAACATCAAGGACGAGCTGATCGTGCGGCGCGAGGTGAAGTTCGTCTACGGATTCCAGTCGGAGCTGGACCGGTTGTACGGCTTCGGCATGCAGTGGGGACGCGGCTACAAGTCCCGGACCTGAGCGGCGCCCCGGCGCATGGTGCCGGGGCGGGCGCTTCGGATCGGTGGTGGTGCCGGTGGTGCCGACGCCGATGCCTGTGTAGCTCCGGCTTCGCCTCCGGCCTCAGGATCGTACGAACTGCGGTCCCTGCGGCGGCAGCACGAAATTCGGGTCCGGGGCGGGTGCCGCGGCGGCGGCCGGCTGCGGATAGCCGTGGGCCGGCTGGGCGGCGGCGGGCTGGGGGTACCCGTATGCGGGCTGGGGAGCCGGCTGGGCCGCGGCGGGCTGCGGATAGCCGTACGCGGGCTGTTGGTGCTGGACCGTGACCTGTGAGTCGGGGCCGGGCGCCGTCGCCGGAGGGAAATGCGGCGCGGGCGGGAACCCGGGCGCTGTTACCGGCGCGGGCGCGGGGGGTGCCGCCTGCGACGGGGCCGGGTCGGCCGCGGTCTCGTCGACCGAGATGCCGAAGGCTGTCGCCAGCCCGACCAACCCGGTCGGATAGCCCTGCCCCACGGCTCGGAATTTCCAGCCATCGCCGCGCCGGTAGAGCTCGCCGCAGATGATCGCCGTCTCCTCGCCGGTCTCGGGCCGCACGTCGAAGACCGCGAGCGGCTCACCGCCGGCCGACGCCGAGTCGTACAGCAGGATGCGCAGATCGCGCACCTGAGCGAATGCGGCGCCGTCGGAGGACGCGGCGACGACCACCTGCTCGACCGAGGCGTCCAGCCCGCCCAGGTCGGCCTCGATGGTGTCCGTGAGCCCCTCGGGGAGGCTGCGCTTCGGCAGCCGTCGTACCAGGCCGGAGGGGTGGCGGGGCTGGTTGTAGAAGACGAAGTCCTCGTCCGAGCGCACGCGGCCACCGGCTCCGAGCAGCAGGGCCGAGGCGTCCACATCCGGAACTCCGGCGCCCGGGGTCCAGCACAGCACGGCCCTCACGGCCATGGCGTCCAGAGGGACGTTCGAGCCTTTCACCATCGCGTGCGTCATGCCCGTCATCCTGCCTGCTGGCTGCCCGCGCGGACAACGCGGGGGTCGTACCGGATGTCTTCGGGGCGCGCCGGAAGAAGACGGTCCGAGGCGTTCCGACCCATCGGGAAATGGACGAGTTACCCGGAATTCATGCACGTGGGGAACTCTTGACACCCGTCCGTACGTACTATTACCGGCCATGCGTTTTCCGGCCGGTCGGTCAGTTCGGGGGAGTTACATGCGTCATTTCGGGCATATTGCGCCCGCTACGAGGGAGGGGCTGTTCTTCCAGGAGCCGTGCGAGTTCGGTCCGGATTCGTCGGCCCGCGTGCTGTCGGCCGCCCTGGGAGCGACCCTGTACAGCCCCGCCACCCGTCCCAGACTTGCTGACGACGTCATCAAGCAGGCCGGGCGTGGCGTTGTCTCGATGGTGCTGTGCCTGGAGGATTCGATCGACGACTCCGAGGTCGCCGGTGCCGAGGAGAACCTGGTCAGACAGTTCGCCGACCTCGGCGCGCGCGGTGTCGAGGTGCCGCTGCTTTTCATCCGGGTCCGGGAGCCGGGTCAGATGGGCGACCTGGTGCACCGTCTCGGTGACACGGTCCGGATGTTGTCTGGTTTTGTACTTCCGAAGTTCACCGAAGAGCGTGGTGTGCCCTTCATGGAAGCGCTCACCAACGCCGAAAAGGCATGCGGGCGGCGCCTGTTCGCGATGCCCGTTCTCGAATCGCCCGAGCTGCTGCATCTGGAGACCCGGGGCGAAACGCTCCAGGGAATAGCCCGCACCGTCGACAAGTACCGCGACCGGGTGCTCGCGCTGCGGCTCGGCGTCACCGACTTCTGCTCGGCGTACGGACTGCGCAGGGCGCCTGACATGACGGCGTACGACGTGCACATCGTCGGCGCCGTCATCGCCGACGTGGTCAACGTGCTGGGCCGCGCGGACGGCACCGGCTTCACGATCACCGGGCCGGTGTGGGAGTACTTCCGGCTCCAGGAGCGCATGTTCAAGCCCCAGCTGCGCCGCAGCCCCTTCCTGGAGGGCCGGGCCGAGGAGCTGCGCACGGCGCTGATCGAGCACGATCTGGACGGCCTGCTGCGCGAGATCGAGCTCGACCGGGCCAACGGCCTGCTCGGCAAGACCTGCATCCACCCCTCGCACGTCGCACCCGTGCACGCGCTGTCCGTGGTCAGCCACGAGGAGTACAGCGACGCGAAGGACATCCTGCGGCCGGAGCGCGGCGGCGGTGGAGTCATGCGCTCCGCGTACACGAACAAGATGAACGAGGTGAAGCCGCACCGCGCCTGGGCCGAGCGGACCCTGCTGCGGGCCGAGGTCTTCGGCGTGGCCAGGCAGGACGCCGGCTTCGTGGAGCTGCTGGCCGCGGGCCTGGCGGAGTGAGCGCGCTGCGGGGCGCGAAGGCGTCCCGCTGATCGAGCGCGAGATGAACGGCAAACGAGATGAACGGCAAGGCCGACGGCCGGCAACGGCAGAGCGGCCGGACGGCGGACGACGAGCAGTAACGGCAGAGCGGCCGGACGGCGGACGACGGCTGGCAACGGCAGAGCGGCCGGACGAGCGGCAACGGCAGAGAAGGAGACGGCGGACGTGGTGTGGTCGGGCAGCTGGGTGGCGGAACGACTGGGCGTCGAGCTCGTCGGCGACGGGACGCCCGACGGCGACAGGGAGCTGAAGGACCTGCTGGGGCTCGCCCTGCGCCGCAACCCCAAGCGGGCCCATCTCCTCGTGTCGAACGTGCTCGGCAAGCATGTGCCGCAGAAGCCCTCCGTGGTGTACGGCGCCGGATTCGAGCTCGGCCGGCGGGTGCGCGAACTCCTCGGTGACACCGAGGCGCGCCGCGCCGTCGTGCTCGGTTACGCGGAGACGGCCACCGGCCTCGGCCACGCGGTCGCCGACGGGCTGGGCGTGGCACCGTACCTCCACTCGACCCGCCGCCCCGTCGAGGGCGTGGTGCGTGCGGGCGGCTTCGAGGAGTCCCACTCGCACGCCACCTCGCATCTGCTGCTCCCGGAGGACCCGGACCTGCTGGCGGGCGATCGCGGCCCGGCATCCTCGCCGGCCGCCGTCTCCGATGCGCCGCTGGTGCTGGTGGACGACGAGTTCTCCACGGGCAACACCGTGCTCAACACCATCCGCGCACTGCACGAGCGCTATCCGCGGAGCCGATACGTCATCGTCGCCCTGGTGGACATGAGGTCGCCGGACGACCGGGGACGGCTGGCCGAGTTCGCCGCGGAGATCGGTGCTCGCGTCGACCTGGTGGCGCGCGGCTCGGGCACGGTCACCCTCCCGGAGGGCGTCCTGGAGAAGGGCCAGGCACTGGTCGCCGCGCACGAGTCGGAGCCCGAGGCAGCCGGCGGGCACGAGAAGGCAGGCCCCGTCGCCGCGGAGGCGGCCGGCCCTGCCGCCGACGCCTCGTCCGCCACTCCCGCCCCCGGCCTCCGGCCCTGCACCCGGGTGGATCTCCGGTGGCCCGCCGGTGTGCCCGACGGCGGACGGCACGGCTTCACCCCCGCCCACCGGGCCACCCTGGAACCCGCCCTCCCCGCCATGGCCGCCCGCATGGCCGGAGCCCTGGGCGACGCCCGCCGCGTACTGGTCCTCGGCTTCGAGGAGCTGATGTACGCCCCCCTGCGGCTGGGCACGGCCCTGGAGGACCACACCGACGCCGAGGTGCGCTACTCCACCACCACGCGTTCGCCCGTCCTCGCCGTGGACGACCCGGGCTATGCGATACGGACCCGGCTGGTCTTCCCGGCACATGACAACCCGGCCGACGGGCCCGGCTACCGGTACGCGTACAACGTCGCGGGCGCCGGTTTCGACGCCGTGGTGCTCGCCGTCGACTCCGCCGCCGACACCCCTGAACTCCACGCCCCCGACGGCCTGTTGGCGCAGCTCGCCGCCCACACCGACCATGTCCTGCTCGCGGTCGTCCCCTCGTACATACCCTCGTACGCCCGGTCGGCCCCCGACCCGTACGCCTCCGAACGGCAGGAACCCCCCATGCTGCCCGAGCCCCTCCGCGGCCCCGACTTCTCCTCCTACGCGCCCGACGAGGTCGGCTGGCTGCTCCAGGACCTCTCGGACACCGAGCTGGAGGCGCCCACCGAGGAGCGCGAGGAGGCGATACAGAGCGGCGGCGCGCATTACGCCGAGTCGCTGCCGGTCGAGTACCAGCCGTCCGCCCAGTACCAGGAGCTGTTCGGGGCGGCGCTGGAGCTGTCGGCCGCCCGCGTCGCCCGCGCCGTCGGCACCGTCACCGAGACGGTCCTCGCCGAACGGACCCCCCGCCCGGTGCTGGTCTCGCTCGCCAGGGCCGGCACGCCCGTCGGCGTGCTGATGCGCCGCTGGGCCCGGCACCGGCACGGAATCGATCTGCCGCACTACGCCGTCTCCATCGTGCGGGGCCGCGGCATCGACGCCAACGCCCTGCGCTGGCTGGCCGCCCACCACGACCCGGCGGACGTCGTCTTCGTCGACGGCTGGACCGGCAAGGGCGCGATCACCCGTGAACTGTCCGCGGCGCTCGCCGAGTTCGACGGGTTCGACCCGGAGATCGCGGTACTGGCCGACCCGGGCGGCTGCGTCCGCACCTACGGCACCCGCGAGGACTTCCTGATCCCGTCCGCCTGCCTCAACTCCACGGTCTCCGGGCTGATCTCGCGGACCGTCCTGCGTGCCGACCTGGTCGGACCCGAGGACTTCCACGGAGCGAAGTTCTACCGGGAGCTCGCGGACACCGATGTGTCCGGCCACTTCCTCGACACCGTCGCCGCCCACTTCGACGCGGTCGTCGACGCCGTGGACGCCGAGGTCAAGGAGCTGCTCGCAGCCGATCGCGCGCCCACCTGGGAGGGCTGGGCCGCGGTGGAGCGCATCAGCGAGGAGTACGGCATCCACGACGTGAACCTCGTCAAGCCGGGCGTCGGCGAGACCACCCGCGTACTGCTGCGCCGCGTCCCGTGGAAGATCCTCGCCAAGCGCGGCGCGGGCGCGGACCTCGAGCACATCCGTCTGCTGGCCGAGCAGCGCGGCGTACCGGTGGAGGAGGTCGACGGACTCCCGTACACCTGCGTCGGTCTGATCCACCCGAAGTACACCAGGGGCGCGACGGGCGCGGACGGCAAGGCGGTGGAGTCCAAGTGACCACCCCCGCGCCCCCGGCGACGGCCGATGCCGGCGCCCCCGTGACGCTCGTCGCCAGCGACCTCGACCGCACCCTGATCTACTCCTCCGCAGCGCTTCAGCTCGCCGTGCCGGACGCCGAGGCCCCCCGGCTGCTCTGCGTGGAGGTGTACGACCACAAGCCGCTCTCCTACGTGACGGAGACGGCGGCGGCACTGCTCGACGAACTGGCCCGCACCACGGTCTTCGTCCCGACGACCACCCGCACCCGCGAACAGTACGGACGCGTCCACCTGCCCGGTCCCGCACCCCGGTTCGCGATCTGCGCCAACGGGGGACACCTGCTCGTCGACGGCGAGTCCGACCCCGACTGGCAACGGCAGGTGGCCCGCAGGCTCGCCGAGGAATGCGCGTCCCTCGCCGAGGTCCGTGCCCACCTCCTGGCCGCGGCAGACCCCGCCTGGCTGCTCAAGGAACGGGTCGCCGAGGACCTCTTCGCCTATCTCGTGGTGGAACGCCCGCTGCTGCCCGAGGACTGGGTCAAGGAACTGGGGGAGTGGGCGCTGACGCGTGGCTGGACGGTCTCCCTCCAGGGCCGCAAGATCTACGCGGTTCCCGGCCCGCTCACCAAGAGCGCCGCCATGAACGAGGTGGCCCGGCGCACCGGCGCCACACTCACCCTCGCCGCCGGTGACAGCCTCCTGGACGCCGACCTGCTCCTCGCGGCCGACCGCGCCTGGCGCCCGGCCCACGGCGAACTGGCCGACTCCGGCTGGAGCGCCCCGCACGCCGAAGTGACGGCCGGGCGCGGTGTGGCGGCGGGCGAGGAGATCCTCCGGCACTTCCTCCGGGCCGCCGGTGAGGCAAGATCGTCCTGACACCGGACGGAGACGTCACCGGCCGATCGACGGACGAGGAGCGCAGCATGACCAAGGGCAACGAAACCAAGATCACGGACGAGCTGTACGCGTACATGCTGGCGCACAACCCACCGCTCGATCCGGTGCAGCGCGAGCTCGTCGAGACCACGTACGCACGCCTGCCCGAGCACGCCGGCATGCAGTCGGCCGAGGAACAGGGACCGCTCCTCGCCTTCCTCGTCCGGCTGACCGGGGCCCGGCACATCGTGGAGGTCGGGACGTTCACCGGGTTCTCCGCCCTGTCGATGGCGCAGGCGCTGCCCGCCGACGGCCGGCTGATCGCCTGCGACATCTCGGAGGAGTGGACCGCCTACGGCCGGGAGGCATGGGAGAAGGCGGGTGTCGCGGACCGGATCGAGCTCCGTATCGCCCCCGCGCTCGACACACTGCGGTCGATGCCGGCCGAGCCGCACATCGATCTCGCCTACCTGGACGCGGACAAGGGCAACTACATCCCGTACTGGGAGGAGCTGGTGCCCCGGATGCGGCAGGGCGGCCTGATCGTCACGGACAACGTGCTCTTCCACGGCGGGGTGACCGACCCGCGCGCGACCGGCGCGGCGGCGGCGATCAAGGAGTTCAACGACCATGTGGCCGCCGATCCGCGGATGGACAGCGTGCTGCTGACCGTGTCCGACGGCCTGACCCTCTCCCGCAAGCGTTAGAGCCCGTCCGGCGGATCAGGGCCGAGCAGGCCCTGGCGGTGGCCCCGGACGGCCCGGGGCCACCCGCTCTCAGCCGCAGCAGCCCCCGCCGCAGCAGCCGCCCCCGCCGCCACCGGCCGACGGAGCGGCGGGAGCGGACTTGGCGGACGACCCGCCGACGGCCACGGTGGAGAGCAGCTTCACGGTGTCGGAGTGCCCGGCGGGGCAGGAGGCCGGGTCGGAGGACTGGGCCATCGGGCGGCTGAGTTCGAACGTGTCTCCGCAGGAGCGGCAGCGGAATTCGTAACGAGGCATGGCCCCAGGCTAACCGTGACCGGCGGGCCCAGGAGCTACGCCGGACAACCGGCATCGGCTGCGTGGTCGCTCTCCGGCTCAGCCGCATTTCCTGCTCGGCCTCCTCGGGGTGGCGCGCCCGCCAGTACGGGTTGTCGTGCGGAAGGCCGCCGCTGACCCGCCCGTACATCCCGAAGACCATCAGCATCAGGCCGACCACGAAGCTGAACAGCACGTTCTGGATCTGGAAGGCGAGGAAGTTGTAGTCGGTCTCCAGCAGCGCGAGATTGACGAAGCCGCTGAGGATGAAGGCGATGCCCAGAACCATGTTGAGCGTCGAGGCGAAGTTGCCGCCGATCACCATCCCGATGAACAGGAGCAGGCCGACGCAGATGGACAGGACGCTCAGGGCGCCGTTGGTGTTGAGGCCCGCGACGGTGGCTCCGCCGGTGCTGAAGAAACCGATCCTGTTGATCAGTCCCAGGACACCGAAGGCGAGCAGCACCAGCCCCATCAGCCCCGCTCCGACCCGGTAGACGCGGCTGAGCCGGTGATCGACCGGCAGATGCTTGTCGAGCCGGGTGGCCTTGCGGCGGCGGGGGGCCCGTCGCCCCGTGGGGTGCAGCACATGGGTGGCCATGTCGCTCGTCTCCTTCGGGCGTACTACCAGGATCCGCCCCAGGTGCCGCCGCCGCACACGGGAGAACGCGATCCGTGGCCGTTGGCTCATCGGCGAGTCGCCGCCGCGCACGGGAGGAACGCGAGAACGCGATCCGTGGCCGTTGGCGCACCGGCGAGTCGCCGCCGCACACCGGAGAACGCGAGAACGCGAGGAGCCGTGGTGCGGAGCCCGGACGGCTCACGCGCCCGCCCCGCGCTCCTCACGGATCTCGGAGACCACCCGCGCGGCCGTCCGCCGCACCGCCTCGGTCTCGGTCAGGAAGTGCCAGTAGTCGGGGTGACGCCCGTCGAGCGCGGCGACGGCGCGATCCAGCCGGGCCACGGCATCGTCCAGCGGCCGGGCATGGCGCGGATCGGGTGTGCTGCGGCCGTCCATGGCCAGGCGCTGCGCGTCGCGGACCGCGAACCGGGTCCGCTGGATCTCCTGCTGCGGATCCTTGGCCACTGCGTCCAGCCGGTGCAGCCGGTCACCGGCCGCGGACACCGCCTCGTCCGTCGCGTTCAGCAAGGCGCGGACGGTGCTCAGCCGGGACGTCGCATCGGCCCACCGCTGCTCGTCCCGCGCCTGGGTGGCCTCCTTCAGCTTCTCCTCGGCCTGCCGCACATTGACGGCCGCCTGCTCGGGAACGGGCTGGAGATCCTGCCAGCACACAGCCGAGAACCGCCGCCGCAACTCGCTCAGCACCGGCTCCACCGACCCCGCCCGGGTGGTCAATGCCTGGGCACGCGTACGCAACGACACCAGCCGGTGGTCGATCTCGGCGGCCCGCTCGGGCAGCTTGGCCGCCTCGGCCCGCACCGCCTCGGCATCGCGCAGCACCCGGTCGGCACGCTCCAGGGTCTCCGGAACGCCGTGCCGGCCGGCGCCCTGGTTGAGCTTGGTCAGCTCGGGAGCGAGAGCCGCCAGGCGGGCAGCGAGCTCATCCGCGCGCAGCCCGGACGCGCGCACCGTGTCCAGAGCGTTGCTCGCACCCAGCAACGCCTGCCGGGCCCGCTCCACGGCGGGCGCGAGCCGCGCGAGCTGCGTCTCCGCGCTGCCCAGCAGCGGACCGAGACCCTGCGCGAACCGGTCCAGCTCGGCCTTGACCCGTACCAGCTCGTCCTTGGCCGTGGTCAGCTCGGCCCGCGCGCGGGAGGCGACCGACGGCTCCAGATCGTCCCGGTCCAGATCGTGCGCGTCGACCGCGGTGATGTATGTGTGGCTGGCCTCGTCGATCCGCCGCCCCAGGGCCGCGAAGTCGTCCACGGCCTTGCGCGCGGCGGGCGAGCTGTCCACCGCGGTGATCGTCTCGATCGAGATCCGCAGATCGCGCTGGGCCGTGTCCAGCTCGTAGAAGGCCGAAGCGGCGGCGTCCTTCGCGGCCTGCGCCTCGGCGCGCTGGCTCTCCCCGCGCCCGCCGAACCAGCGCCTCGTACCGCCACCGGCGAAGGCGGCCGGCAACGCGGCGGCGAGCAGCGGTACCGGCAACAGCATCAGCGCGAAGACATCCCTGACGGCGGAACCCCCACCCGCTCTCGCCCGCGGCTGCGCGTGTGTCGCCGTCACATCCCTCTCCCGTGCCGTTTCGCCCTGCCCGGTACATTCTCCCACCAGGTAAGGACGAACACACGGGCCGGTTAGTTCGCGCTCCGGACGGTGACTTTGCCGTTGTCGCTCCGGGCCTTCACCACATGACCGCTGCCGTCGCCGCGCGGCACCTCCACCGAGGTGCGCCCGTTGTCGGCGGTGGCATCCACCGTGTACTTCGTGGCGCCGCCCGGCAGATCGATGGTGATCGCGCCGTTGTCGCTCACGGCGTCCACGAGATCCGGCACGGCCGTGAACCCCAGCCGGATCCTGCCGTTGTCGGACCGCGCCGAGACGGACTTCGCCGAGATCCCCTCGGCGACGATGTCCCCGTTGTCGCTCTTCAGCTCCAGAGGCCCGGTGGAGTCCCGGACGGTCACCCTTCCGTTGTCGGCGCCGAGCGTGAGCGGGGTGCGGAAGCCGGAGGCGACGACCTTCCCGTTGTCCCCCTCGACGACCACCGCCACCCCGCGCGGCACCTTCACCTGATGCTCCGCCTGACAGTCGCTGATCAGCGCCTCGCACTTCACTCCGAGGGTGAGCGTGCCGTCCCGCATCTCCCACCGGGGATCGGGCCCGTTCCCGAACATCACCCAACCGTCGAACCGGCGGGTCACCTCGACCTCCTTCACATCGGCCGGCATGAGCTCCAGCGAGGACTGCCCGGAACGGATGGTCAGCGTCTTCCCGCTCAACGCGAACGACTTGTGCTCGGCAGGCGCTTCGCTGACGTCCGTACTGCCACAACCGGAGAGGACAAGGGCCATGAGCACGGCGCCACCGGACGCGATGAGAGTGCGGGTGCGGACTGCCACGATGATCTTTCCCCCAGGTCGTACGGCGGATGCTCCGATGCTGCGACCCTCACCGTACGTACGCGCCCGCCCCACCGGAATCCGGACGGCCACCGTACGAGGGGTGGGGATAACCCCCGACCGACCCCTGCGTGAGAGCCCCGCCCGACCGAGCCTGCGTGAGAGCCCCGACCGGCACCTGCGTGAGCCCTGACCGGCACCCGTGCGGAGCCTGACCGGCACCCGTGCGGAGCCCGACCGGCACCCGCACGGAGCCCGACCGGCACCCGCACGGAGGCCGTCGTCACCTCGTCGACGGGCGCCCCCGTCGCTGCCGCCGGGAATCGTTTGTGACCACGGGCCGTAGTCCATGTACGCTGTTGCCTCATCCACGGGTGCGTAGCTCAGGGGTAGAGCGCTGCTCTTACAAAGCAGATGTCGGCGGTTCGAAACCGTCCGCGCCCACCAGTGCAAAGGCCCCCAACCGATCATGGTTGGGGGCCTTTGACATCTACTTCTGACATCAACGGGTGCGGTCGGTCATGGGCGTGGTCACTCACGGCCGGGACGCCGCTTGAGCATGCGGTCCAGGTGACTCACTGCCTCGCGCTGGGTGTCCTGGACGACGTGGGTCGTCAGCCAGCCGCCTTGGCGATGATGCGCTCCATCTCCTCTGGGCCGAAGGCCCGCAGAGTCGTGGAACGGACGTTGCCCACCCCACCGAGCTGCAGGAGTGCTGCCGTGGCAGTTTCGTCGTCGGGCGCCTCGACGATGGCCACGAGGTCGTACGGACCGACGGTCCAGTAGATGCTCAGGAGCTTCGCCCCGAGCTTCTGTACCGCTGACCCGAAGGCCTCGGAGCGCTTTGCGGTGTCGTTGTAGTTTCGGACCCCTTGATCGGTCCAGCTCAGCAAGGTGACGTACGTCGGCATGTTCTTTCACCTTCACGAGGAGACACATCGTGAGGATAATCCTGGACATTTGGGCTAGAACCTGCACGAGATACGCACCCGAACGAGCAATACGAGCGACCACAGGCATCGAGGGGCAGGCTGACACCAACGACAGCGGACACCAACGGTCGCCGCGGTTCTCTGCGGAGTAGACGCAGTCATACAGTCGTAGCGATCCAGGGCCGCTGATATCGCGGATCGAACTCACAACGTCCGCGCCCACCAGTGCAAAGGTCCCCAACCGATCATGGTTGGGGGCCTTTGACATCCACTTCTGACATCAGTGGGTGCGGTCACTCACGGTCGGGACGCCGCCGCTTCAGCATGCGGTCCAGGTGACTCACAGCCTCGCGCTGCGTGTCCTGGACGACGTGGGTGTAGCCGCGCGGAGACGAGACCGGGACGGATTGATCGAACTCACAATGCGGTGGTCAACCGGCCATCCAGAGGTAGTGGCTCGTGGTGGTGCCAGATGAGATACCGGTCTTCTTGGCGCAGTTCCGCGGAACCCCATTCGACACGCATCATGCCTTGGTCCATGGAGCAGGCGTAGGCGACCAGAACGAGGCGGATGTTCTCGGGGAGGAGCCCAAGGTCGGGGTGGACTTCGGACTCTTCGAGCTCATCCAGGCCAAGATCGAGCATCTGTTGCATGGGCTCAGGGCCATGCCGGCGAATCAGTTCGGCACGGAACCCCGTAGCCCGCCGCAGGCGAGCGGCTGTGACCGGAACATTTTTCTTCGCGTAGCGAATCGGATAGATCACATGGTCGGCAACGATCACCATGGTGCGCCCGTGAAGGCGCACCGGCGTGGCATCCTCCAAGGCTCCAAGGCCGACGGCAAGTTCCTCGTACTGCACGGCATACAACCCGTGGCCATATGCCTCAAGAGTCTGAGTGTGGACCCCTTCGTGCCCATTGCGAGCCCTTGCATGAGCCCGGAGCAGGCAAGCCGGAATCACGTCCACCAGGTCGCCAGCCACATCACCGAAGGTTGCACGTGCCCACGTACTTGCCGAACCCATGAGATACCGCCGTCCCTGTTGAGTGCCGGAGTGCCGAGCAGCAACATCTGAAACCGTGCGTGGCGTCTGCGAGGCACGCAAGATGGCAGCGGCGCACGGCAGGCGCACAAATGGCACGGAAGAGGCCAGTGGCGCTGAGGATCGGCCACCGACCATTCGGGCCCTGGCCGCTGTGTGCTCCGGATTCGTTCCGGATCAAGCGGTCAACCGTGGCCACTTGCAGCGGTGACGGCGCAGGAGACCGTTCACCAACTCGGCATTGCTGTAGGCAGGGTGACCGGCGAGGGCGTATCCGCAATCAGTGCCAGGTCTTCAGAGCGGCTATCGACGGTGCCGCGCGCCAAACGCCCTGCGGCTTCCAGACGCGCCTTCGGCGGGTGCGGTCGTTCCCGTTCACCCGGGGCTCGCCTCGGCAGCGTGATCAGGAGTGGTTCTTCCAGCACGTGGGGCAGCAACGAGGAAACCAACGGGCGGCGCTCCCGTGCGCGTTCACGGTGCGTGGGCCGAGGTCGTGGGCGGCCGCGTTCGACAGGGGTGCGGCGCACCAGACGTCGACTCGCAGGGCCCGTGCCAACGCCGCGATGAAGTCGAGGTTCGCAGGCTTGGCGCCGCATTCGACCTGGTTCAGAAGGCTGTAGGAGTACGGGATCCGTTCCGCGAGTTGTCGCTGAGTCAGGCGGGCCAGCTTCCGCTGCTCCCTGATCCGGGCACCTGTGTGATTGCCGTCCAGTCGGGGCATACCGGTCTCCGTTCCTGAACCGTCATCCGGGACGGTACCCGCGCCGTGCGGCGCCGGACCGGGACTCGCCCCCGATTTCACCCGGTTCAGGGGCGGTTGCGCGCCCGGGGCCCGGCGGGATGGGATGGGTGAATGACGACCCTGTACCTGTTCGGTTCCGCTGCGCCGCCGGTCTTCGACGCGGCCCGGGTTGTGGAGGACGCCCGGGCCCGGGGATGGGACGTGTGTCTGGGGCTGACGCCGACAGCGGCCAAGTGGGTGGGGCCGCAACTGGCGGAGCTGGGGGAGCTGACCGGACACCCGGTGCGCTCCGAGTACAAATGCCGGGCGAACCGGACGCATGGCCCCCGGCGGACGCGATCCTGCTCGCCCCGGCCACCTTCAACACGGTCAACCACTGGGCGCTCGGGCTGACTTCGAGCTTCGTCGTCGGCGTGGCCGCCGAAGCCATCGGGAAGCGGATTCCCACGGTGACGATGCCGTGCGTGAACGCCGCCTACGCGCGCCATCCGCAGTTCGGCCGGTCCTTGCAGACGCTGCGGGACGCCGGGGTGACGGTGCTGTACGGGGAGGGTGGCTTCGAGCCGAACCAACCGGGCGAGCGTCGGCCGGAGGGGTTTCCCTGGCATCTCGCTCTGGACGCGGTCGGCGCCGTGCGGCCCGACCGCACTCCGCAGCCGGACCGCGGGGCGCCGCGGGAGGGCGAGAAATGATCTTCCGGTGAGCGCGATGGGAAGCCTGAAACGACGACGGCAGCATCGATTGCTGGAGTGCCTACGACGATCTCCATGATGAGGCGCTTCGCGGTCTGTAGCGCCGAAGCAGCACCGGTGCGGTACCGAAGAGGCCGGTGCCCTGGGGAGCATGCGCTTCTCAGGGCACCGAGGGGACTCGGTTCAGGCGTTGGGGCGCTTGCCGTGGTTGGCGTTCTTCTTCTTGCGGGCGCGGCGCTTGTTTCCTCGCTTGGCCATGACCTGCCTCCCTCACCTGGGGTTCTTCGGCCTTCGCCAGTTTAGGTTCGGCCCGTCGCGGCCGCATCAGGGGTGTTGGCGAGGGCTTCGACGAGCCGGTGAAGGCCAGTGTCGGTGTCGGGGGCGTTCGCCGTTCATGTCCGTAACCGTTCCTAGCCCTCGGGCCTCCCCTGCGGGACAGCCAGGCCCCGGCTCGCCGTAACGTGTCCTGGTCACGTCAGCACCGTCCCAGGGGGGATACATGTCGTACGGCTATCCGCCGCCCCAGCCCGGTCAGCAGCCGCAGTCCGGTCAGCAGCCACAGCTCGGTCAGCAGCCGCAGTCCGGTCAGCAGCCACAGCTCGGTCAGCAGCCGCCGTCCTCGTCGCCGTACGAGCACTGGCCGCAGCCCGACACCGGGGTGTACGGCGGTCCGCAGCCGCCCAGGAAGTCCCGTACCGGACTGATCGTCACGTTGTCCGTGGTCGGCGGGGTGGCCGTGCTGCTGGCGCTCGGTGTGCTGATCGCCGTGACCAGCGGTGGCGACTCGCCCTCGGCCAGGTCGAAGCCGTCGGCGGTGGAGGCGACGGAGAGCGGGTCTCCCGCTGCGAGCGGTGCGCCCGCGCCGGACGGCGCCTCCGACGCGCCCACGGAGCTGCCGGCCCTGGAAGGTACGGATGCCGAGGGCGATGTGCGGATCACCCGGTGTCAGGTGGACTCGCTGACCGAGTGGCCGGACGCGGATGTGGAGATCGTGAACCACGCCGACACCCAGGCGTCCTACATCGTGTCCGTGGAGTTCGTGGACGGGGACGGCACGCGCCGGGCTTCGGGGCTGGCGACGGCGACCGACCTGGCGGCGGGGCAGAAGTCGGTGCAGAAGGCCCAGGGGCTGGGGAAGGTTCCGGGCAAGATGACGTGCAAGGTCTCGAAGGTGACGCGGCTTCCCTCGTCGTAGCGACGCCCGCGATCGGCATGGTCGAGCCCGTGCGGCGAGGTTCACCCGGATGGGCGCGTCCGGGTGGTCGCGTGGTGGGGCGGCGCGCAGGGTCGGTTCTGTCCCGCAGTCCCGATCCGGCCCAAGGAGTTCCGATGGCTCACTCAGCGCCCACGTCCGGCCACGCCGGCCACGCCGGTTCCGCCGGCCAGGGGGACATCAACCCCTGGGCGGCCAGTGGAATCATCTTCGCCGGTGTTCTGCTGCTCGTCGACGGCGTCCTCGGAGTGATCAAGGGCATCTCCGGTATCGCCACCGACGACGTCTACACGCACGTCAGGAACTACACGTTCAAGTTCGACGTGACCTCGTGGGGGTGGATCCACCTCGTCCTCGGCATCGTCCTCGGCGTCGTCGGCTGGGGCATCCTCAAGGGTGCCGAATGGGCCCGTGCCACGGGTGTGGTGCTGGCCGCCATCAGCGTGATCGTCAACTTCGTCTGGCTGCCGTACCAGCCGCTCTGGGCGATCATCTCCATCGCCATCGACGTGTTCGTGATCTGGGCGCTGTGCACCGACCAATCGAGGGCGGTCATCTGAGGGGAGCGCGGAGGCCGGGAGGCAGCGGTGGAACTCGCTGCTCTTGCCGCCGAGGCGTACGTCTACGGGTATCCGCTGGTCCGGGACCTGTCGGTCGTCGAGGGTGCCATGTACACGGGCTTCGGCCCGCTGGCTCCCACCCCCTTCAACCACTTCGCGCACGCGGACCGGCCGGTGCCTGCCGACACACCCTTCGTGTCCGTCGGTGACGACACCGTCCGGTCCGTCGCTCATCTCGACCTCTCCGGCGGGCCGGTCCTGCTCCACGTCCCCGACCCGGACGGTGTGCACCGGGGCGGCGTGTACCGCGTGCTGCAGTTCGTCGATGCGTGGACCAACAACTTCGCGTACGTCGGCCGCAGGGCCAGTGCGATCCGACGGGCCGGTGACTGGCTCGTCGTTCCCCCGGGCTGGGCGGGCGATGTGCCCGACGGTGTGCTCGGGGTCATAGACGCGCCCACCTCGGTCGTCACCGTCATCGGCCGCAGTGCCTGCGACACCGGCGGCGGCCACGGCCCGGACGGGCAGGAGCGGGTCCGCGCGTTCCAGGAACAGCTGACCATCACATACGTCGAACCGGGTACGCACCGCACGGGGCTGCCCGCACCCGACCCCGACGTACCGGAGCCGCTGCGGTTCTTCGAGCAGCTCAGGGTGTGGATGGCCGACTTCCCTCCGTCCGCGCCCGACCAGGCGTATCAGGACCGGTTCCAGCGGCTGGGGCTGCTGGAGGAAGGGGCCTCGCCCTACGTCCATGCCGATGCCGGCCTCGTGCGCGCCCTGACCGAGGGGGCGGCGCGGGGCAGGGCACTGGTGGACGAGGCGAGCGGGGCCGATGCGATGCCCGGGGGGTGGGTGATGGAGCCACATCTCTTCGACTACAACCTCGACCACTACGGCGTCGGGACCATCGACTCCCCGGAGTGGCGGATCGCCGACCGTGCGTCGTCCTACCGGACCAGGGCGGTGGCGGCACGGAACGCGCTGTGGGGCGTCCACGGTTACGAGGCGGTGTACGCCCACACCCTGTGTGACGTCGGGGGCGCGCGGCTGAACGGGGCCCACTCCTACGTGCTGCGCTTCGAAGGCCGGCCGCCGGCCGGGGCGGGCTGGTCCCTGGCCGTGTACGACATGGCCGGTCGGCGGATCGGCGAGACCTCGGCGGGGCGCGGCCCCGCGTACGCGGAGGATGGTTCGCTGACGGTCCGGGTCCAGCGGGAGCGGCCGGACGATCCGGTCGCGGCGGCGAACTGGCTGCCCACGCCCGACGGGGACTTCCGGTCCGTGCTCGGGCTCTGTGCGCCGGGGGCCGGGATTCTCGACGGCACGTATGAGATCCCCGCCGTCCAACGGGTTCGGTGAGGGGAGCGGACCCGGTGAGGGGAGCGGTCCGGCGCGGGGAACGGACTTGGTGAGGGGAGTTCGGGGGAGCGGGTCTGGGCCGCGAGGCGGGTGGTTGTCAGTGGTGCGGTTCACACTTGAGTCATGTGCCGCAGCATCAAGACCCTTCGCCCGCCAGCCATCCCCGAAGAGGCCACCGAGGAGGAGATCCGGGCCGCCGCCCTGCAGTTCGTGCGCAAGGTGTCCGGCTTCCGCGCACCGGCCGCGCACAACCAGGAGGTGTTCGACCGGGCCGTCGACGAGATCACCGAGGCGACCGTCAGACTGCTGGACGGGCTGGAGGTCCGGGGCGCGGTCAGGACGCCGTAGTGGCCGGGGCGGTCGCCGATGCCGCGGCGGCCGCCTCCGCCGCCGGGCGGCGCATGAGGTAGGCGGCCAGGGCGCCCGCCACGAACAGGGCGAGGACCGAGACGGCCGTGCCCACCCAGGTCGCGCCGAGCCACTGGCCGCCGAAGTAGCCGAGGCCCACGCTGTAACCGGCCCATGCCACGCCCGCCAGGGCCGACCAGGGCAGGAATTCCTTGACCTCGCGGTGCGCGGCGCCCGCGCCCAGCGAGACCACCGAGCGTCCGGCCGGGGCGAAGCGGGCGATGATCACGAGGATGCCGCCGCCCCGGGCGAGGGCGGCGCCGAGGCGCTCCTGCGCGGAGGTGAGGCGGCGGGAGCGGGCTATGGCCCGGTCCAGGCGCTCCCCGCCGCGCCAGGCCAGCCGGTACGCGACGAGGTCGCCGAGCACCGAGGCGGTGGCGGCGCAGAGGATCAGAGCGAGGAGTGAGGGGACCTCGGTCGCCTGCTCGGCGGCGCCCGCGCCCGCGACGGTCGTCGAACCGGCGGCGGCGGCCGTGGCCGCGGTGATCACCAGGACCCCACTGGGCAGCAGGGGCAGAAAGACGTCCAGGACCACGGAAAGCGCGACCACGGCGTAGATCCATGGGCTGCTGGTCAGCGCGCCCACACTCTCAAGCACCTACTACTCCCCGATTCGGAACAACGCCGCGACGTCGCAGGGGAGCGGCAGGAGCGGCAGGGTCAGCTGTAGAGCGTACGCCTGACGTTCATCCGGTGATCAATAAATACGAATGATGTTGGGAACCTCACGTACATCCGGAAATGGGAAGCACCGGTTCCGGTGTCCGGCACCGGATGTACGTGAGGAACGGCCCGTGCCGGCTGCGGGAGAAGGGCCGTGGGCGGCGGGTGCGGGGGAGCGGTCCGTGGACTGCGGGTGCCGGAGGGAGCGGGCCGTGGGTGGCAGGTGCCGACGGGTGCGGATCAGACCGTGATGGGCGGTGCCTGCTCGGACGCGCGGGACCTGTCGTGCTCCGTGCCGCCCCGGCCGAACAGCCGGTCCAGGGCCAGTGCGCCGGGGCCGGTGAAGACCAGCAGCAGGAACGCCCAGCAGAAGACGGCCGAGGGCTCGCCGCCGTTCTGCAGCGGGAACAGCGCCTCGGGCTGGTGGACCTTGAAGTACGCGTATGCCATGGAGCCGGAGCAGACCAGGGCGGCGATGCGGGTGCCTAGTCCGACCGTCACCAGGGCGCCGCCGACGAGCTGGATGACCGCCGCGTACCAGCCGGGCCAGGTGCCGGCGGGTATGGAGCCGCCGTTCATGGAGCCGCCGAGGATGCCGAAGATCGAGGCCGCGCCGTGGCAGGTGAAGAACAGGCCGATGACGATCCGGAAGAGGCCGAGTGCGTAGGGCTGAGCCTGGTTCAGACGTGTGTGCATGGGGGGAGGGCTCCTTCGGTCTGGTGGGGACGTGAACCGATCGGGTGCCTCAGATTAGGGAAACCTCACCAATGCTTGCAAGTTCAACATTCTGTCGACTGGCTGAAAGTCACCTCATGGTTCTAGGTCAGGATTCGGTTCGGCACCGCCTCCAACTGCGAACCTCTCTCTGCTGTCTTGGCCTGAACCAATGGCGGCGCAGCTTTCCGGCCATGCGGGGTGAGAGGGGTGGAGCGGTCGCCGAGCCGCGGTCCGCCGGTGGTGTACCACTGGGCCGATGGCGCCATCGCCCGGCCCTGTCGCGCGAGCGTCCCGCCGGTCCGGCGTCCTGTCCGGCTCCGGTCGGAGCGGAAACCGGCGCCGGGGCGTCCGGGGGTGAGGTGCGTACGGGCGGGGCAGGTCAGCTGCCGGATGCGGGGCTCGGGGCGCTGCCTGACGCCTGTACGGGCCGCGCGGTTCCGCTGTGCGTGTATGGGGTGTATCACCTGACGCTGAACAAAACGTCGCCGGAGTGTTCGGAGGGCGTACGGCTGCGAACGCTCCGGCGACGATTTGTGGACCAGTGGCGACGGGGGCCGTGTCGGTGAGGCGCCCCGACTCCGTGCGGGCCGGGGTGACGAAGGGGTTCTGCGGGCCCGGCGGCTCTGCTCGGTGCCGTACGACGGCCACCGCCGCTCGGCGGCCTCCCGAGAGGCGCGGGCGTCGGCCGGGGTCGGCCGTACTCGGCCGAAAACGCGCCGGGGGCGGGCGCGGGGAAGGGGAGCGCATACGGGTACGGAGCCGTGCGGTGTGCACGGCTCCGTACCCGTATGGAACGAACGGTCGAGGAAGGTCGGGCGAGCCCGCTCAGCAGCCGTTCAGGATGGACTGCAGGGCGCTCTTCTCGGCCGAGTCGACGGTCAGGTCGTAGTAGTGCTTCACATGGACCCAGGCGCGCGCGTACGTGCACTTGTACGCGGTGCGCGAGGGCATCCACTCGGCCGGGTCCTTGTCACCCTTGGCCTGGTTGACGTTGTCCGTGACCGCGATGAGCTGAGGACGCGTCAGGTCGTTGGCGTACGCCTGGCGCTCGGCGGTCGTCCAGCTGCTGGCGCCCGACCGCCAGGCCTCGGCGAGCGGAACCATGTGGTCGATGTCCAGATCGGAGGCGGCGGTCCAGGTGGCGCCGTCGTACTCCGAGTACCAAGTGCCGCTGACTGCGGCGCAGCTGGAGTCCTGCGTCACGTTCGTGCCGTCGCGCTCCAGGACGACCTCACGGGTGTTGCAGGCGCCCGACTGGGTGATCCAGTGCGGGAACTTGTCACGGCTGTAGCCGGTCGACGAGCCCTCCGCGGCGACGGTCAGCTGGCTGAGGTAGGTGCGGGCGGTCGAGGCGGAGACCGGGGTGGGCATGGCGGCCTGTGCGGTGGGGGCGGTGAGCAGGCCGCTGGTTGCGGCGAAAGCGGCGGATGCGGCGACGACGGCGATGCGACGCGCGTAGACACCAGACATACGAACTCCCTCGATGTGGGGGGACCTTGGACGGGTGACCCGTGAAGCCCGGCCATCGTGGCCGTGCCAGGTTTCCGTGGGGTGGGCACCAGGTAACAGAGTGGCGACATGGTCACGTCACATCAAGAGTTCTGACGAACAGGGCTGGAGCATGGGGGCGTACGTCCGCATCTGCGCGGGCGCACAGGCTGACGCGGCGGCAATTGCTGGGCGCCGGCGGCTGATTCGCGTGGAGGGTCCGGGCCGGTCCGGTCGTAGGGTTGCGGCGTGCTGCTACCGGTCAACATCACGCTCGGGGTCGTACTCGCCCTGCTGCTCGCGGCGGCGGCCGCGGTCGCCGCTCTGGCCTCGCTCGGCCGGTCGCGCGAGATCCTGCTGGCCGGGCTGCGGGCCGCGGTCCAACTCGCCGCGGTTTCCCTGCTCATCGGCTGGGTGGTCCGTTCGCTGCCGCCGCTGCTCGGGTTCTTGGCGCTGATGTACGCCGTGGCGGTACGGACCGCGGGGCGCCGGATCACCCGCAATCGCACCTGGTGGTGGGCGGCGCTGCCGATCGCGGCAGGGGTCGTTCCGGTGGTCGCGCTCCTGCTGCTCACCGGGCTCGTGCCGGTCCGGGGCATCGCGCTGATCCCGGTGACCGGCATCCTCATCGGCGGTGCGCTGACCGCGACCGTGCTCGGCGGGAGGCGGGCGCTGGACGAGCTCACGACCCGGCGCGGTGAGGTGGAGGCGGGCATGGCGCTCGGGCTGCTCGACCGTGACGCGCGGCTGGAGGTCGCCCGGCCCGCGGCGTCGGACGCGTTGCTGCCGGGGCTCGATCAGACCCGGACGGTGGGGCTCGTCACCTTGCCCGGGGCCTTCGTGGGCATGCTGCTGGGCGGCGCCTCACCGGTGCAGGCGGGGGCCGTGCAGTTGTTCGTGCTGGTCGCCCTGATGGCCGTGCAGGCGGTGGCCGTCACGACGGTGCTGGAGCTGGTGGCGCGGGGGCGGCTGTACCGGGTGTGACGCCGGTGCGGGGGCGGAGGCGAAGCACTCCCGCGCCCGCCTTGCGCCCGTGTTGCACGTGTTCCGTGTGCTGCGCCTGCTGCGTGTGGGGGTGCGTGCGGGTGCGCGGGCTATCGCGCGCTGATGTACAGCCGGATCGAGCCGTCCGGGGCCGCTTCCACCCGGATCTGCGTCAGGTCCTCGACATGCGCGTCGGGGGAGAGTGCCCCGGCGCGCGGGCCGACGCCCACGACACGCATGCCCGCCGCCCGGCCCGCCGCGATGCCCGCCTCCGAGTCCTCGAAGACAATGCAGTCCGCCGGGTCGAAGCCCAGTTCGGCCGCGCCCTTGAGGAAGCCCTCGGGGTCCGGCTTGCTGGCGCCGACGCTCTCGGCGGTGACGCGGACGTCGGGAATCCGCAGGCTCGACGCGGTCATCCGGGTCCGGGCCAGTGCCTCGTCCGCCGAGGTGACCAGGGCGTGCGGCAGTGCGGCGATCGCGTCCATGAAGGCGGGGGCGCCGCCGATCGGTACGACGCCGTCGGTGTCGGCGGTCTCCTCGGCGAGCATGACCCGGTTGTCCGCGTAGTTCTGCTCCATGGGGCGGTCCGGGAGGAGTACCGCCATGGTGGCGTACCCCTGCCGTCCGTGGACGACCTTGAGCGTGGCCTCCGGGTCCAGCCCCTCGCGCAGTGCCCAGCGCCGCCAGCAGCGCTCCACGACGGCATCGGAGTTCACCAGGGTGCCGTCCATGTCCAGGAGGAGGGCGCGGGCGGTGATGACGGTGGCCGGCATGGGCGGGCTCCAGAACGCGGGGGGAGCGACGGCGCCCGGAAGCGACGACGCGGGAAAGAGAACAAGCAGCCTCGCCCGCCGGTCAGGGGTGGCGGGCGGAGGCTACTTTGTTCCATCACGATACAAAAACCTGTCCGAGAAAGCCAATTCCTTTGGTTTCGGGTGGCCGGCGCGGCACGGTGCGGAGTTGTAGGGACGGGCCCGGCGCGGGGCAGGCCGGTCACCGGCCCGTGGTCTCCGCCTCCAGGGCGCGGCGGGTGTTGGGGCCGTACACCCCCGGTGGGTCGCCCTCGATGGCCTTGTACGACTGGTAGACGCCCACCGCGTGCTCGACCTGGTTCGAGTAGTCGCCGTCGTCGCGCCCGTGGTACAGCCAGATCTCCTCCAGGCGGCGCTGCAGCTCGGCCACCGCGGGCCCTTGGTCGCCGTGGCGCAGCGTGGGCCCGGCCAGGGACGCGGGCGGTTCCGCCGATGGCGGACTGCTCGTGGGGTGCGAGGGCGCGACGGAAGCCGGCGGCGAGGAGGCGGCGGACGCGGAGGGGGACGGCGAGGCGCTCGCCGAGGGGGAGGGCGAGGCCGGGGCGGACGGTGGCACGGAGGCCGGCGCGGAGGGCGAGGGCGGTACGGAGGACGGTGCCGGCTTCGTCGCGGGGACGCTCGCCTCGGGCACGTCGACCGCTGCGCCGGGCAGGGCCTGCCGCCGGTCCGTGTCCCCGTTGCCGCCGCCGAGCAGCCCGGCCGCGAAGGCCGCCGCGCCTATCGCCACGGCCAGGGCCGCCCCCACGGCGACGGCCGCGACGGGGCGGCGGCGTCGAGGCCCGCCGGGCTCACTGTCGGGTGCCCCGGCGATGTCGACGGGGCCGGTGGGGCCAGTGGGGCCAGCGGGATCGCCGGTGCCGGGCAGAGGGCCCGCCGGGGCCGGGCCGAGGAAGAGCGGCATCGTCGTGGCCGCGTCCTGCGGGAGGTGGCGCGGTCCCGGCTCCTGCGGGGCCTCGTCGACGCCGGCCGGGGCCCCGTCGACCCCCAGCGTCACGTACGGACGTATCCGCAGCGGATCGAAGTCCTCGGCGGCGGCCATCTCCGCCTTCTCGGCCGCCGACCGCTGGGCGGCCCGGTGCTGTTCGGCGGCCCGACGCGCACATACGCACCCGGCTCCGGCGCCGGGTCTGCTGTCCATACCGCACTCCGGGCATATATGTCCGGTCATTGTGGGCCCCTCCCCTTGAATGCCCTGCGATTATGCAGCGCGCTTCCGGAATGCCCAACGCGGTACCGAATGCCGCACCCGCTCCCGCGTCGACAAGACACCCGGCTCCCGCGCCGACGCGGCACCCGCTCCCGCACCGACGCGGCACCCGGCTCCCGTTCCGACGCCGCACCCGCTCCGGTGTCGATGCCGCACCCCCTCCCGTAACACTGACTCAGCAGGCCATAACGGCACGAAAAGGCCAGGATGGGGATGTAGCGGACCCGAGGAGATGTTCATGGCCCAGCACCTGAGCCCCACGGCCCCGACCCCGGCCCACGGCGAGGAGCGCTCCACGCGGTCGGTCCTCGTGGCCATCGGTGCGCTGCTCCTCGGCATGCTCCTGGCCGCACTCGATCAGACCATCGTCTCCACCGCACTGCCGACCATCGTCAGCGATCTCGGCGGCCTGGAACATCTCTCCTGGGTGGTCACGGCCTATCTGCTGGCGTCGACCGCGGCGACCCCGCTCTGGGGCAAGCTCGGCGACCAGTACGGCCGCAAGAAGCTCTTCCAGGCCGCCATCGTCATCTTCCTCATCGGCTCGGCGCTCTGCGGAATCGCCCAGAACATGCCGCAGCTCATCGGCTTCCGGGCCCTTCAAGGGCTCGGCGGCGGCGGGCTCATGGTGCTGTCGATGGCGATCGTCGGCGATATCGTCGCGCCGCGCGAACGAGGCAAGTACCAGGGCCTGTTCGGTGCGGTCTTCGGTGCGACGAGCATCCTCGGACCGCTCCTCGGCGGTCTGTTCACCGAGCACCTCAGCTGGCGGTGGGTCTTCTACATCAACCTGCCGATCGGTGTCGTGGCGCTCCTCGTGATCGCCGCCGTACTGCACATTCCGGCCCGCGCCACGAAGCACACCATCGACTACCTCGGCACCTTCCTCATCGCCTCCGTCGCCACCTGCATGGTCCTCGTCGCCTCGCTCGGCGGCACCACCTGGGCCTGGGGCTCGGCGCAGATCATCGGTCTCGCCGTTCTGAGCGTGCTGCTGCTGATCGCCTTCGTGTACGTGGAGCGCCGGGCCGCCGAACCCGTCATCCCGCTGAAGCTCTTCCGGATCAGGACCTTCAGCCTCGTCGCCGTCATCAGCTTCGTCGTCGGCTTCGCGATGTTCGGCGCGATGACCTACCTGCCGACCTTCCTCCAGGTGGTGCACGGCATCTCGCCGACGATGTCCGGTGTGCACATGCTCCCGATGGTGCTGGGCCTGCTCCTCACCTCGACCGCCTCCGGCCAGATCGTCAGCCGTACGGGCCGCTGGAAGGTCTTCCCGGTCGCCGGCACCGGCCTCACCGCCATCGGGCTGCTGCTCCTGCACCGGCTCACGGAGACCAGCAGCACCTGGGAGATGAGCAGTTACTTCTTCGTCTTCGGTGCGGGGCTCGGCCTGGTGATGCAGGTCCTGGTGCTGGTCGTGCAGAACTCCGTCACGTACGAGGACCTCGGCGTCGCCACCTCCGGCGCCACCTTCTTCCGCTCCATCGGAGCCTCGTTCGGCGTCGCCGTGTTCGGCACGATCTTCACCAACCGGCTGATCGACAAACTGGCCGCCGCACTCGCCGGCCATCCGCTGCCCCCCGGGGCCAGCGTGGCCGGGCTGGCCTCCGACCCGCGCGCCATCGGGCAACTGCCGCCCGCGCTGCGGCCGGCGGTGCTCCACGCGTACTCGACGTCGATCACGGACGTGTTCCTGTACGCGGCGCCCGTCGTGCTGATCGCCTTCGTCTTCGCCTGGTTCCTCAAGGAGGACAAGCTGCGCGGTTCGGTGACCGCTCCGGAGGTCACCGAGACCCTGGCGTCGAACCCGGTCGAGCGGTCCTCGTACGACGAATGCGCCCGAGCTCTCTCGGTGCTCGCCACGCGTGCGGGGCGCCGCGAGGTCTACGTGAAGATCACCGATCGGGCCGGCTACGACCTGCTGCCCGCGGCGAGCTGGATGCTGCTGCGGATCAGACGGCACGGCACGGTCGAACCGGCCATGCTCGCCGACGTCGCCCCGGTGCCGCTGCGGGTGATCAGCGACGCGGCCCGGCAGCTGGAGGAACGCGGGCTGGTCCGGCGCGAGGGCGTGCAACTGGTACTCACCGAGGCGGGCTCGGAAGCCGTGGTGAAGCTCGCGGAGGCACGTGAGATGTCCATGGCCGAGCTGCTGGGGGACTGGTGGGGTCCGGACCGGCCGACCGACCTGGTCAGGCTCGTGGAGGAACTGACCGCGGAGACGAACGGGTCGAGCAAGGAACGGCCGCACAGCCCCGAGCCGAAGCGGGACCACGCGGCCCCTGAACCCCGTCAGGGATTACGGGACACTTAGCCTCAATACCGTTCAGTTAGTGGCTTGGATGGTGATGTGGGGGCTGTGTTTGGGCTGGGGCCAGTGTGTGTGGTGGGAGCGTTTCGCGGCCCATTTCAGGACTTTGCGTTTGACGACTCGGGGGTGTGAGCGTTTTCGGCGTGTTGGGTTGAGGTGTTGGGTGAGCCATCGGATGGCGTGATGCCAGATCGCGTCGGCTGCGTCAGCGCCCGGAGGGGGGAAATGCGCTCTGCGCGACTGAACGGCGAGCGATGCGGAGGGCTTTGACGAAGGAAACTCTGTCGGGGTCGTGGCCGGAGAGTGCGGCAGTGTCGGCCATCAGGGTGCGGATGGCGTAGTGGCAGCACAGGTGTCCCCAGATTTCTTGCTGGACAAGGTCGGGGGCTTTCGAGCGCAGTACCGCGCGGGGCCCGCGCTGGTGGGTTTTCAGCTCGTCGAAGGTGGTCTCGATCTCCCACCGTTGGGCGTAGGCGGCTGCGAGGTCCTCGGCGCCGGCCTCGGCAGGGTCGAGGATCGTGGTCAACAGCCGGTACTCCTCGGCGTTGTCCCGGCCGTCATCGACCGTGTAGTCGATCACTCTGACCGTGAGCGGCTCCGTCGTGGCCCGGTTCGTGCCCGACGTCGGGACGATCCGGGCCAGCCAGGACCCATCGGCCAGGGTTTCCAGATACCGGGGCCGCAGGTTCGTCTTCACTCGCCAGAGCAGATCCGCACCCGTGGCCGCGGCCTGCTGCCAGAGGCGGAACCCGTAGAAGCCCCGGTCTGCCAGGACCAGCTGGCCCGGCTCCAGCCGCCCGACGAGCTGCCGGGACAACTCGATCTCCGACACGCTGCACGGGCCGGTGGCAGCGTCGAAGACCACATGGGTGCCGCATTCCGCCAATGCCACCAGGCGGGCCTGCGGAAACGCGGCCCGCTCCCCCCGGCTGGAAGCGGGCCGCCCGAAGAACTCCGCGTTGGCTGCCGTGTCTGCCACATCCAGGCACGTCCCGTCGATCGCCACCAGGCGACGCCCGGCCAGCCACGACCCCGGCGTGCCAGGCCCCGCCAGCGGACGCGCAACCCGAGCGAAGAGATCCCGCACCGGCTCGAACCCCAGACGAGACCTGGCCTGGAAGATCGCCGACTTCGAGGGCGGCGTGAACGACTCCGACCACCCCGACGCCCACGACAGCCCGTCCGTGAGCTGCGCGAACACATCCTCGTAGGAGCCATCCGAATACAGCGCCATCCCGATCGAGAAGTACGCCATCACCCGTGCGGGCAACGACCGGTGACGCCGCTCGGTACGCCCCGCCTCCTCGATCACCGCGTCAACCACATCCGCGGGAAACACCCGCGTCAGCAACCCCACAGACACCAAATCCGACAACCGGACATCAGACGACGGCTTCACCCAACCAGAACGCGGCATCCCCCACGATAACCCAGAAGCACTTAACTGAACGGTATTGCACTTAGCCTCAATACCGTTCAGTTAGTGGCTTGGATGGTGATGTGGGGGCTGTGTTTGGGCTGGGGCCAGTGTGTGTGGTGGGAGCGTTTCGCGGCCCATTTCAGGACTTTGCGTTTGACGACTCGGGGGTGTGAGCGTTTTCGGCGTGTTGGGTTGAGGTGTTGGGTGAGCCATCGGATGGCGTGATGCCAGATCGCGTCGGCTGCGTCAGCGCCCGGAGGGGGGAAATGCGCTCTGCGCGACTGAACGGCGAGCGATGCGGAGGGCTTTGACGAAGGAAACTCTGTCGGGGTCGTGGCCGGAGAGTGCGGCAGTGTCGGCCATCAGGGTGCGGATGGCGTAGTGGCAGCACAGGTGTCCCCAGATTTCTTGCTGGACAAGGTCGGGGGCTTTCGAGCGCAGTACCGCGCGGGGCCCGCGCTGGTGGGTTTTCAGCTCGTCGAAGGTGGTCTCGATCTCCCACCGTTGGGCGTAGGCGGCTGCGAGGTCCTCGGCGCCGGCCTCGGCAGGGTCGAGGATCGTGGTCAACAGCCGGTACTCCTCGGCGTTGTCCCGGCCGTCATCGACCGTGTAGTCGATCACTCTGACCGTGAGCGGCTCCGTCGTGGCCCGGTTCGTGCCCGACGTCGGGACGATCCGGGCCAGCCAGGACCCATCGGCCAGGGTTTCCAGATACCGGGGCCGCAGGTTCGTCTTCACTCGCCAGAGCAGATCCGCACCCGTGGCCGCGGCCTGCTGCCAGAGGCGGAACCCGTAGAAGCCCCGGTCTGCCAGGACCAGCTGGCCCGGCTCCAGCCGCCCGACGAGCTGCCGGGACAACTCGATCTCCGACACGCTGCACGGGCCGGTGGCAGCGTCGAAGACCACATGGGTGCCGCATTCCGCCAATGCCACCAGGCGGGCCTGCGGAAACGCGGCCCGCTCCCCCCGGCTGGAAGCGGGCCGCCCGAAGAACTCCGCGTTGGCTGCCGTGTCTGCCACATCCAGGCACGTCCCGTCGATCGCCACCAGGCGACGCCCGGCCAGCCACGACCCCGGCGTGCCAGGCCCCGCCAGCGGACGCGCAACCCGAGCGAAGAGATCCCGCACCGGCTCGAACCCCAGACGAGACCTGGCCTGGAAGATCGCCGACTTCGAGGGCGGCGTGAACGACTCCGACCACCCCGACGCCCACGACAGCCCGTCCGTGAGCTGCGCGAACACATCCTCGTAGGAGCCATCCGAATACAGCGCCATCCCGATCGAGAAGTACGCCATCACCCGTGCGGGCAACGACCGGTGACGCCGCTCGGTACGCCCCGCCTCCTCGATCACCGCGTCAACCACATCCGCGGGAAACACCCGCGTCAGCAACCCCACAGACACCAAATCCGACAACCGGACATCAGACGACGGCTTCACCCAACCAGAACGCGGCATCCCCCACGATAACCCAGAAGCACTTAACTGAACGGTATTGCACTTAGCCTCGATCCACCGACGTGCTCTGAAGATGATCTCTTGATCGTTTTGTGAGCTGGTTTCGGTCGGTGGTCGTGGATGGGCAGGTGGTATCTGCTGGTCTGCCCAGCTTTTCCACGGGTTCGGTTCCGGTCGGGCCCTGGCGGGCGGGGTGGTCAGGGGCTGTCAGGCCGGTGCGGGTGGGTCGTGGACGGTGTCGAAGAGGTGTGCCCAGGCTTGCTCCCGGGGCCAGTTGTGTGGCAGATGCAGGGTGATGCGTCGTGCGGATCGCGCGATCCGGGCCGGGACCTGGACCAGATGGGCCCGGAGGGTGGCGGTGGTGGCCTTGGTGTGGATCGCGGAGGCCAGGGAACCTGCGGCCCGCAGCAGGTTGTAGGTCATCGCCCACAGGGTCAGCCAGGCAGCGTTGGCGTGGAAGTGCCCGGACGGCAGATGGGCCAGGGCACCGGCCTTGCTGTCCGCGATGACCTGCTCGACCACCGCATGGTGCCGGTGTTCCCGCTCGGCCCGCAGCGCTGCGGCAGGCTGATCGGTGAAGAAGGGGTGGTAGCGCCAGACGGGAAACAACTCGCCCTGCTCGCCCACGACGGCGGGTTTGGCCAGGTCACGGACCCGACGCACGATCAGCCGCGCGGTGACCCGCTCCGCTTTCTTTCGGCTCGCGAACGCGGTGTACTCGGGTATCTCGGCCACTTCGGCGTCCGAGATGAGTTCACCGGTCTCGGGGTCGGGCACCGCGGTCGGGTAACTGATCTGCTGCCAGGCCTCGTCGGGAATGCTGTGGACGGCTCGTTTGATGGAGGGGTTCATCCCGGTGGTGAGCGAGAAGTGGGCTCCGGCCCGGTGGCAGGCGGCGATCACCCCGGCGTTGTAGAACTGCGAGTCGGCCCGCAGGATGCGCAGGCCGGTGCAGCCGGACTCGACGGCGGTGGCCAGGGCCTCGCTCACGAATTTCGGGGCGCCTCGGGAGTCTGCTGCTTTGCCGCGTCGCATCCGCACCCCGGCGATGACCGGCCGTGCGTGCGGGGTGCAGACCGTGGCGAGGAGGGGGTGCAGGGTGCGGATGCCCTTGAACCGGCCGTACTCGGCGCCCTGCTTGGTCCGGCCGTAGACGCGTTTGTGGGTGGAATCGACATCGATGAACGCCTTCTCTCCAGAGCCGGGCAGCAGTGGAGTGCGTGCGGCCAGCGCGGCCAGGAATCTGCGGTGCACAGCATGGAGTTGGAGGGCGTGACCGTGGGTGAACGCGCGAAGGAAGGTGCCCAGTGTGGACGGGGCGCGAATACCGCCGAACAGCGTCGGCATCGCCCCGTGCCGCAGCACGCGGAGGTCGTCGATACTGTCCGCGCCCGCCGCCATGCCGGCCACGATGCTGCTGATCTTGGAGTCCGCCGCAGCCCCCGCGCCGTTCGTCGTCCCGGTCAGCTTCACCTTCTGCGTCACCAGGTCCGACAGCCCACACCGTTCGGCCAGCCGCATCACCGGAACCAGCCCGGCATGCGCAACCAGGTTCGGGTCATCGAACACAGCGGACACCGCACGTGGCGGCGTGGAAGAATGCATCCCGGAGATGCACCTCCGAACTGGTTGAGTAGAAGCCTAGAGAACTCCTATTTTCCCAGGTCAGAGTGCATCTCCACTTTCATGTCCAGGCACTGGGCGAACCATCACCCGGTGGATCGAGGCTTAGGGTCTTTCGTTTGGATCAGGCCGGATCATGCCGGGCTCGCGTGCCCCGGTGACGCACCTCGCCGCGTTGTCGTCGGTCACCGACGCTCCGCGTCGCTTCCCTCCTCCGCCTTGCGACGCACGGCACCGCTCTCCGATCCGGCCTGATCCGGCCTGATCCAAACGAAAGACCCTAGGCGCGCGGCGTCACGCTCAGCTCCTTCGCGAACCAGTGCTCCGCGAACTGCCGCCGGTGGAACGCCGGGACCTCCCGATAGCCGTGCTTGGTGTACAGCCCCCGTGCCTCGACCAGGTCGTTTCGGGTGTCGAGCCGGAGCGTGCGTATGCCGAAGGCGCGCGCCGCGTTCTCGACGGCCGCCAGGAGCAGTCCGCCGCCGCCGGTGCCGCGGTGTTCGGGGCGAACGAACACCCGGGTCAGCTCCGCGGTGTCCGCGTCCACCACCAGCAGCCCGGCGCAGGCCGCGGGCCTCCCGTCGAACCGGCCGACGACGAACTGACCGGTGGGCGGGACAAGCCGGTCGGCCCCGTCGTCGGTGAGCCCCTCGTCGATCTCCCCGGCGGTGGCGGGCCGTCCCCAGTAGCGGCTGGCGACCTCGTCGTAGTAGTCGCGGCGCAGGAGCGAGGAGTCGGGGGAGTCGAACGGTTCAGGGGCCAGCGTCCAGGTCATGCCGGTCATTCTGACCTGCACACGATCAAGTGGGCCAACGGATTGGCGGGTACCGCCCTTCACCCCGTACGCAAGTGTTCGGATCCTCCGGCGCTCACCTCGTCGGAGCCGACGCCGGAGGCGGCACCGTGCCCGGCACCGCACGCCGCCGCCGGGCCCGCAGCACCAGCAGCGCCGCGACGGCCGCCACCAGCACGGCCGCGAGCAGTGACAGCACCCAGGCGGGGATGCCGCCCACGGTGAGCAGCCGGTTCTCGTACACCATCGGCCGGTACAGGGTGTCGGCGGCGGCCGCGCGCAGCTGATGATCGCCGTCGATCCGCTCCGGGTACGGGAAGGACTGCTCGATCGCGGTGAGGAACACCGGCTTCTCGCCCGTCAGCTCCCGGAGCGCCGTCGTGTCGTCCACCGCCGACCGGGGATCGATCCTGCCCGCGAACGTTACCTCCGGCGTATCGCCGCCGATGGAACCGCGCGGTTCCATCCGGTGCGGTGCGAGGACGTACAGGCCGAGTTGCTGCGGCGTCGAGGCGAGCTTCGACAGCCGCATCGGGTAGACCAGCCGGTCGCTGGCGAAGCGCAGCCGCAACGGGTCGAGCGTGCCGACGAGCCGGGTGCCGGACTCGCGGGGGGCGAGGCGGATCGCGACGTACTCCCACTTCTGGTCGACGTAGGGCTTCAGCGCGGTCGCCAGTCGGTCGGGCAGGTCGAAGCCGTTGTCCCGGAGCCACTTCTCCAGCGCCTCCGGGTCGGTCGCGGCCAGCCGTGCCACATCGAAGGGGCCGAGCCGCTCCCGGCCGACCACCTCGACCGACGGGGCCGCGGCGGAGGGAGCCGCGGCCCCGTCCCCGACGTTGCCGGACGCGGAGAACGGCCAGTCGTGGGAGCGGGGCCAGAAGTAGTGCCTGGTCACCAGCTCGGGCTCGGTGAGGACGGAGAGTTCGGAGAAGAGGCCGGGATCACCGAGCTCCACGCTCGCCCGGTGCGGCACCGGCATGATCCAGGCCGCTTCGGGGGCGTCCCCGCGCACCGTGAGCCGCATGACGATCTGCTCGGTCCGGCCGTCCCAGCCCACCACCGACGTCTCCCGGTCGACCGAGACCTGGCTGTCCCTGCTCGGGACCATGGCCCCGCAGCCACAGGCGTACGCCGGGCTGATCAGCGACCCCAACTGCAGCGAAACCAGCATCAGCAGCAGTGACAGCGCACGCGCCGGCCACCCGCGCTCCTTGCTCCGAATGCTCCGAACGCCCCGCGCACCCTGCATGTCCCGCGCGCTTCGCACGCCCCGCTTCTCCCTTGCGCACCGCATGTCCCGTCCGGCTCCCCCGTGATCGACAACGTGATCGACAACACGGGGGAGGACGTACGGGCCGTGGGTCCGGTTCCGGTTCCGTTCCGGCCCGGACCGGCAGGCGCGCGGGCGGCGCCCGGGGGCTCAAGCCCCGAGCACCAGGGCCCCGAGCCCCGAGCACCGGAACCGATCGCCCGGACGAACGCTTATTCGGATAAGACCGGCATGACGGTCAAGTCCGTACGGGTCTGATTGGGTCTGTCTCGTAGCGTAATGCGATGGTTTCACAGCGCGCCCGGATCGAGGGGCGGGCACCGGAACGGCGGGAGGGCCGGCGCAGCGTGGCGAATGCGGAGCACAGTGTGCGTGGAGATCCGGCGACCGGAGCGAGGACCGGGGCGGCCCGTGTTCTGCTCTGGCTGATCGTGGCCGCACTGGCCGTACGGCAGATGGCGGTGGCGATATGGCAGCCACCGGGCGCACGGCTGAACGGTCTGACGACCTGGATCGGTGAGAACGGCGTCCCGCATGTGAAGGGGCCGCTGTACGACAGCGACCGGTTCACCGGCACCCCGTTCGCCGGACTGGTGCTGAAACCGCTGACCCGTACCGCGGAAGAGAACCTGGGCGTCGTCTGGACCTTCGGTTCGCTGTTGCTCGTCGCCGCGCTGGGCATCGTCGCCGCACGCGCGCTGCCGGGGCCGGTGTCCCGCCGCGCCGCGCTGCCGGCCGCGCCCGTCGCGATCAGCCTGCTGATGCTCTCGCTGCCGGTCCGTAACGCGCTGCACCTGGGGCAGACCAGCGTCCTGCCGGTCCTGCTGGTGCTGCTGGGCTGTCTCGCGGTCCGCGGGGAACGCGCCTCGGGCATCCTGACCGGGACGGCGGCCGCACTCCAGCCGACCGTGCTGCTCTTCGTCGTGCTTCTCAGGCTGACCGGGCGCCGGCAGGCCGCGGCGACCGGCGGCGTGGCGTTCGCCGCCTGCACGGCGCTCGCCTGGGCCGCGATGCCGGGCGACTCGTGGACGTACTGGGTGCACCATGTCGCGGGCACGGGGCTCGGTGGCAGCGCGGACAGCCTCGCCAACCAGTCCCTGCACGGCGCACTGCTCCGGTCCGGGCTCACCGGCCCGCTGGAGATCGCGCTCTTCGTGGTGCTGGCGGCTGCCGTCTGCTTCCTCGGGCTGCGCCGCGCCGCCCGGTACGCGAGCGACGGGCAGTGGCTCCTCGCCGTCGCCGTGACCGGTTGCGTCGCCGTGGCCGTCGCGCCGACCGCCTGGCAGTACCAGCTGCTCTGGGTACTGCTCGCCGTGGTCGGCCGGGCCGGGAAGCGGGCCCGCGACCGGCTGGTCTGGCCCGTCGTCGTGGTCCTCGTCATCACGCTGCCGGGAACGATGCTGCTGCCGAACATCGAGGCGATCTTCCCCGTACGCGACAACGTGCTGCTGATCACCGCGCTCGCCACGGCCTGTGCCGTGCCGTTCCTGCCGCGTGCCTCGGAGTACTGGCAGCACCCGGTTCCCACGGACCGCGGCGCCCCGGCCCGCTGGAGCCGGATCCCGCTGCTGCCGCTCTGGCGGCGGGTGCTGAGCCGGCCCAACCTGCTGCTGGAACTGCTCCTGATCAGGGTCGTGTACTCCGCGTACGCCCACGTCAGGCTCGCGGCGACGGCCGGCCGCGCCACCGCCGAACACCACGGCCGCCAGATCCACTCCATCGAGCGGTTGCTGCACATCGACATCGAACACCGGGTCAACCACGCGGTCGTGGACGTCGGCGGGCTGAGGTCCTTCTTCGACCACTACTACTCGACGTTCCACTTCATCGTGCCGCTGGCGATCCTCGGTGTGCTCTACGTGCGGAGCCCCGCGGACTACCGCTGGGCCCGCAGCACCATCGGCTTCACCACTCTGCTCGCGCTGGTCGGCTTCTGGCTCTACCCGCTGGCCCCGCCGCGCCTGATGCCGGGGCTCGGTTTCATCGACACGGTCCACGGCGTCCAGGACTTCGCGAAGCCGGACTACGGGAGTCTGACCCAGATGACCAACCAGTACGCGGCGATGCCTTCGCTGCACTTCGGCTGGTCGCTCTGGTGCGGTGTGGTCGTCGTCGTGCTGGCCCCGAGGATGTGGATGAAGGCGCTGGGGCTGTTGCACCCGCTGTTCACGGTCTCCGCGATCGTCGCCACGGCCAATCACTGGGTGCTGGACGCGGTGGGCGGAGCGGTCGTGGTCACGCTCGGCTTCGGGCTCACCCGTGTGCTGGCCGGGCCGCAGAAGCTGCGGCCGATGGCCGTACCGGCGGCGGCGAAGGCGCAGGGCGGCCCGGAGCTGTCGGCGCCGGTACCGGAACCGAGATCGACGGACGAGGCGCTGGGCAGCAAGCAGCTCTGACGGCGCCGAAGCGCCGAAGCGCCGAAGGGCCGAAGCGCCAAAGCGCCAAAGCGCCAAAGCGCCAAAGCGCCAAAGCGCCGAAGGGCCGAAGGGCCGAAGGGGTGCCGGGACGAGCACATCGTCCTGGCACCCCTTCGGCGTGGATCGCCGCCTGACCAGCATCCGCCCGTCGGCCCGAGTCCGCCACTCGAACGGCTCAGGGGCCGGTCGTTCCCAGGGCCCAGGCGGCGAGGGAGAGCGTGCCCATGGAGACCACCGTCGAGGCCACCACGGCGTTGCGGGCCGGCCGGGTGTCCAGACCGTACTGCTGGGCGTAGACGAAGGCGTTCTGAGCGGTCGGCAGCGCCGAGCAGAGCACCACGGCGAGCAGTTGGTGCTCCGGCAGATGCAGCAGCGGTCCGCCGACGGCCAGGGCTATCAGGGGCTGGACCAGCGTCTTGAGTGCCACCGCCACGGCGACCTCGGCACGCGCCGTGCGCGTCGGCTGTGCCGTGTTCTGCGCGAGTTCCGCCGAACCGGGGGCTGCCGGACGGGCGTTCAGGGACAGACCCAGCGTGATCAGGGCCGTCGGTACGGCGGCGGCGCCGAGCAGATCGAAGGAGTGCGCGAGCGCGTGCGGCAGCCGCAGTCCGAGCGCGGACACGGCCACCCCGAGCAACGAGGCCATGATGATGGGGTTGCGGACCGGCATGGTCAGCATCCGCCGGAACGCGACCGCTTTCCCGGAGCCCGGCTTCGTCCCCGCCCCCGAGTCCAGCAGCGCGAGGATCACCGGGGAGACCAACAGGACCTGGAACAGGATGATCTGGGCGACGAACGACGCGTCACCGAGCACCTGGACCGCCACCGGGATGCCGAGATTGGCGGAGTTGACGTAGCCCGACGCCATGCTGCCGATGGCCCGGTCCGCCGTGCCCCGTCCGAAGAGCCGGCCGGCCGCCAGGAATCCGAGACCGCAGACCAGCGCGGTACCCGCCGCGAAGGCCACCATCGAGGAGTTGGCGAAGGTGGTCAGCCGGGCCCCGGAGACCATGGTGAACAGGGCGGCGGGCATGGCCACATGGAAGACGAACCGGCCGAGCACCACATCCGCCTGCGCGCCGAGCAGTCCGCTGCGGCCGACCGCGTAACCGATCGCGGTGAGCATCCAGATGGGCGCGAAGGCGGAGAGCAGGGCGTGCATGCCCGCCATGATCCTCGCGCCGTTGTGCGCCTCCCGCGCGGGGTGCGGCGGGAGGCGCGTCTCCGGCGTACGGACGGCAGCGGGTCAGCTCCTGGCGGTGCTGACCTGAAGCTGCTTGATCCCGTTGAGCCATGCCGAGCGCAGCCGCCGGGGATCGTCGACCAGCCGCAGATCGGGCAGTACGTCGGCGATCGCGTTGAAGATCAGGTTGATCTCCATCACGGCGAGGGACTTGCCGAGGCAGAAGTGCGGACCGCCGCCACCGAAGCCGAGGTGGGGGTTGGGGTCGCGGGAGATGTCGAAGGCCTCCGGGTTCTCGAAGACCTCGGGGTCGTTGTTGGCCGACGAGTAGAACAGCCCGACCCGGTCGCCCTTCTTGATCCGCTGCCCGCCCAGCTCGGTGTCCTGGGTGGCGGTCCGCTGGAAGGAGACCACGGGGGTGGCCCAGCGGACGATCTCCTCGGCGGTCGTCGCCGGGCGCTCGCGCTTGTAGAGCTCCCACTGGTCGGGGTGGGTGAGGAAGGCGTGCATGCCGTGGCTGATGGCGTTGCGGGTGGTCTCGTTGCCGGCCACGGCGAGCAGGATCACGAAGAAGCCGAACTCATCGGAGGAGAGGTTGCCTTCGCCCTCCGCGGCGACCAGCTGGGAGACGATGTCCTTGGCCGGGCACTCCTTGCGGGCGGCCGCCAGATTCATCGAGTACGAGACGATCTCCATGGCCGCCTCGGTGCCGACCTCCTCGGTGATCGCGTACTCGGGATCGTCGTACGCGGCCATCTTGTTGGACCAGTCGAAGATCTTGGACCGGTCCTCCTGCGGTACGCCGATGAGTTCGGCGATGGCTTGGAGCGGCAGCTCGACGGCGATGTTGGTGACGAAGTCGAACGATCCGTCCTGGTCGGCCGAGGCGAGCGCGGTCTCGACGATCGAGCGGGCGCGGTCGCGCAGCGCCTGTTCCAGCGAGCGCACCGCCCGGGGAGTGAAGCCCCGTTGGACGATCTGGCGGACCCGGGTGTGCTCGGGCGGGTCCATGTTCAGCATGATCAGCTTCTGGACCTCGATCTGGTCCCGGCTGATCGACTCGTTGAAGCGGATGACCGCGGTGTTGGTGTTGGAGGAGAACAGCTCGGGGTGGGTGGAGACGTACTTGACGTCCGCATGCCGGGTGACGACCCAGTAGCCCTCGTCGTCGAAGCCGGAGATGCCGGCCGGCTGTGCGCACCACCAGACCGGTGCGGTCTGCCGCATCTGCGTGAACTCGGGGTGCGGGATGCGGGCTTGGAGCAGATCGGGATCGGTGAAGTCGAACCCTTCGGGCAGATGGGGGCAGGACATCGGCAGCTCCAGGTCGGTCCGAGGGCCGCCCCGGCGTTGCCTGACGGCCCATCAGATGTTGACGGAAAGGTAGTAACGAGTTCTACAACTGGCAAGAGCGGCGGTCCGTTCTGTTGCGTGAAGGGTGAGTGAGGCCGGTATGAAGTGGTGCGCAAGGAGCGTGCAGCACTCTTGCGTACCGGGGGTAAGCCTCATAAGACTGCTTGCAGAACTAGAACGCGTACTAGTTCCACCCGCGGGCGCCGGGACGCCCCTGCGGAAGTGCGAGAGAGGACGAGCTCATGGCCGCGGAACCCGTCATCGTCGAAGCCGTACGCACCCCCATCGGCAAGCGCCAAGGGGCGCTCGCCAATCTGCATCCCGGCTACCTGCTGGGCGAGACCTACCGAGAACTCCTCGGCCGCACCGGCATTCACGCCGACTGCGTCGAACAGATCGTCGGCGGCACCGTCACCCACGCCGGCGAACAGTCCATGAACCCGGCCCGCAACGCCTGGCTCGCCGTGGGCCTGCCGTACGAGACCGCCGCCACCACCGTGGACTGCCAGTGCGGTTCCTCGCAGCAGGCCTCCCACATGGTGGCCAACATGATCGCGGCCGGAGTCATCGACGTCGGCATCAGCTGCGGCGTCGAGGCCATGTCGCGGGTACCGCTGGGCAGCGGCTCCAAGCACGGACCGGGCAAGCCCTGGCCCGACGAGTGGAACGTCGATCTGCCCAACCAGTTCGAGGCCGCCGAGCGCATCGCCCGCAAGCGCGGACTGACCCGGGAGAACGTCGACTCGCTCGGGCTGATCTCGCAGGAGCGGGCCGCCGTCGCCTGGGCCGAGGAGCGGTTCAAACGGGAGACGTACGCCGTCCAGGTGCCGACCACCGAGGAGGAACAGGCGGCCGGACAGGGCATGTGGCGCCTGGTCGACCAGGACGAAGGGCTGCGCGACACCACCATGGAGGGGCTCGGCCGGCTCAAGCCGGTCATGCCCACCGCCATCCACACCGCGGGCAACTCCTCGCAGATATCCGACGGCGCCTGCGCGATCATGTGGGCCTCCAAGCGGATGGCGCGCGCGCTCAAGCTCAAACCGCGCGCCCGGATCGTCGCCCAGTCCCTGGTCGGCTCGGACCCGCACTTCCACCTGGACGGGCCGATCGACGCGACCCGCGCGGTGCTCGGCAAGGCAGGGATGTCGCTCAAGGACATCGACATCGTCGAGATCAACGAGGCCTTCGCCTCGGTGGTGCTGAGCTGGGCGCAGGTCTTCGAGCAGGACCTCGAAAAGGTCAACGTCAACGGCGGAGCCATCGCGCTCGGCCACCCGGTCGGCGCCACCGGGGCCCGGCTGATCACCACGGCGCTGCACGAACTGGAGCGCCGCGACAAGGAGTTCGCCCTCGTCACGATGTGCGCGGGCGGTGCGCTGGCTACCGGGACGATCATCCAGCGGCTCTGACCGGATTCACCCCGTAGAAGGGTGGCCCCCGGTCCGGGGTGTTGTCAGGTGCACCCCGGGCCGGGGGCCCACGCCGATGTCGGCGCGTCGCCCGGCCGCCTAGCGTCGTGGCCATGGAAAACGACAAAAGCCGTACGGCCAACCGGACTTCGCGCAAGCGGCGACGCATCGCCCGCCGGACGGCGGCGGCCGCCGCGGTGATGGTCCTGGCCGCCCTCGGTGTCGCACCGGCCGTGGCACAGCAGCTCGTCGGGGCCCCCGGGGCGTCGGAGCCGCGCATCGCGCACGGCAGAGGAGCCCTGCTGGGCATTACCCCCGTGGCCGACCTCGACCGCGCGGAGGTCGCCCGGTTCCTCGCCGCGGGCGGCATGGACACCGGTACCGTCCACCATGGACTGCGCGCCTACCGCCTCACCTACCGCACGGTCACCCCGCAGGGCGCACCGACCACCGCGACCGGTCTCCTCGCCCTGCCCAAGGGCGGCCCGCACCGTCTCGACCTGGTCTCCGACACCCACGGCACCATGGCCCACCGCGACTACGCACCCTCCGTCGGCGAGGACTTCGGCCGCTTCGCCCCGTACCTCCACGCCTCGGCGGGCCGTGCCGTCGCCGCGCCCGACTACCTGGGCCTCGGCAAGGGGCCCGGACGCCACCCGTACATGGACACCAAGTCGTCCGTCACCGCCTCCGTCGACATGCTTCGGGCCGCACGCACCGCCGCGCGGCGCCTGGACCGGCCGCTCACCGGCGATGTGTACGCCAGTGGCTTCTCCCAGGGCGGCCAGGTCGCGATGGCCCTGGGCAAGGCGCTCGGCGACGGCGCGGACCGGCACTTCAGGCTCCGGGCGCTCGCCCCGGTATCGGGCCCGTACGACATCGAGCACGCGGAGACGCCCGCCCTGTTCGACGGCAGGGTCAACGACACCAGCGCCGTCTTCTACATGTCGTACTACCTCACCGCGCAGAGCAGGCTGCACCCGCTCTACAAGGACCCCGCCGAGGCGTTCCGGAAGCCGTACGCCGCCGTCGTGGACGACCTCTTCGACACCAACCACAGCGAGGAGGAGATCATCCCGGCCCTGCCCGCGACGCTGAAGGAGCTGCTCACCGACGACTTCTACCGCCGGCTCCAGCACCCCACCGGCGGCCTGCTGGCCGCGGCACGCGCCCAGGACGGCAACTGCGCCTGGAAGCCGGACGTTCCGGTGCGGCTCTACTCCTCGTCCGGCGACACCGACGTCCCGATCGCCAACGCCCGTAGCTGCGCCGCCGATCTGGCAGCGCGGGGCGTCGAAGCCCCGGTGATCGACCAGGGCGGGGCCGACCACAACGCCACGTACATGAAGTCGGGTCCGCAGATCGTCCGCTGGTTCGACACGGTGGCCGCGCGACGCTGAGCGCGCCGGGCCCGCGGGGCGGGAGAAGTGGGGGGAACCCCGGCCGGTCCGCCGGCCGGGGCCGCGTCGCCGGGGCGACGGAGGTGCGTGCCTCAGTACGGCACGTGGGTGGGGAAGGTGGCGGTGGGGCTGAACAGTGAGGCGTATCCCTCCTCGTGGCGGCGGTGGCGCCCGGACCGCCCGACGTCCGCGACCGGGGTCGCGAGCGTGAGCAGCCCGTCGTTGGCGAGTTCCTGTACGCGCATCAGCAGCGCCCGGACGTCCAGGCCGAGTTCGGCGGCCACCGTCTGCAGATCGAGGCCGGATTCCCAGCTCCACAGCAGCACGGAATCCATGCTCTGCGACCAGACGACGGTGTGCTCCACCTCGGCGGGCGGAGCCGGTGACGGGATGTAGGCCAGGACCCCGGTTGTCGCCGGAGCCGGAGCCGGTGTCAGTGTCGGAGCCGGAACCGACGCAGGGGGCGGCGGCGTTGGCGGGGGCGCGGCCGGGACTGGGGGCGCGGCCGCGGTCACGGTCACCGTCGGTGCCCGGGGCGGGACGGGCTTCGGGGTGTCCGGCGGCGCGGGGCTCTTGTCGGCCGGGCGCGGCTGGAGGTGTTCCGGCGCGGCGGACGGCGTCCCCGACGGTTTGCCCGCCGCCGACTTGTTCTGGTTCAGGAGTTTTTCGGCAAGGGATCGTGCGTCGCTGCGGCCGACGGTGCGTCGTGCTAATCGCACTTCGCGTTCGTTCAGGCCCATCAAGTCCGCGATCGAACCGTCGTCGCCGACCGTGACGGCGAAAGCGGCCAGCGTGCGGCTCCGCTCCGCCTGTGTCTCGTCCAGCAGCGCCTGTGCGCGGCGCATGCGTTCGTCGCTGGCGCAGAAAGCTTCCGCCAGGACGGTGTTCCGCTCCCAGAATTCTCGTGGTTCCACGGAAGGGACAACGCGCCGGTCGCCGCTGGGAACGGACGGGCGAGCCAAATGCGCCTAGATGGACTAACGAGTAATTAAGTTGGCCAAGTGATATGAAGTGCCCTATCTGCTCGGGCGGGTGGGAGGGCAGGAGCAGGAGCCGAAGCCGGGGCCGGGGCCGGACACGACGAAGGCCCCGACCGGTGGTCGGGGCCTTCGCGCGGGCCTGCGTACGAGCCGTCGGCTCAGTACCGCCGGCCGGCCCGGTATCGCTGGTCGGCTCAGTACCAGTGGTTGGCCTGCCAGAACGACCAGGCGCCGCACGGGCTGCCGTAGCGGGAGTTCATGTAGTCCATGCCCCACTTGATCTGGGTGGTCGGGTTGGTCTTCCAGTCGGCACCGGCGGAGGCCATCTTCGAGCCGGGCAGGGCCTGCACGAGACCGTAGGCGCCGGAGGAGGCGTTGGTCGCGCTGGGGTTCCAGCCGCTCTCGTGCTGGACGATGTTGCTGAAGCACTGGAACTGCGCGGCGTCGCCGATCATCGCCCTCGCCGTGGCCTGCGCGCCCGCCGGGACGGATGTCGGCGCGGCGGCCGGAGCGGCCATGGCCGGGGTGACGCCGAGGCCCAGGCCGGTGGCGCCGAGGAGTACGGCGGCGCCGGCGACGGCGGACTTGCGGCGGGCGGTGCGGGGCTTGGCGAGGATGCTACGGGCGAACGACACAGAGAGTCCTGACGTCGGGTACGGGGGAGTCGCGGGCCGGTCCGGATCGTACGGTGGACCGGTCTTCCTCGACCGCGGTCCGGTTCGGCGGACCCAGCGGTGCTCGGCGACTCATCCAGTGTTAGCGGCGGCGTTCAGCCATGGCAACGACCCCGGGTACGAGCCCGCCTCGTACCCAGCCACGGAGGCCCCGGCCGGCTCCGGCGCCGTCCGGGCGGCGCCGGCGCACGTCGGAAGGGGTGCCGGGCGGGCCGTGCGCCCGAGGATTCGGCTACTACGCCGCATAGTCGAGGACAAAGGTCCTGTGGGAGCCCTCACTCGCGAGGAGCGTCAAATGTGACCTGGGCCTCGAAGTTGGCGCGGCGGACGGCCCGGCGCAGTGCCTTCAGCAGCGCCGGACCGACGGCCAGCGTCAGCACCGCGGTGAGCACCGCCCGGCCCAGGTCCCAGCCGAGTGAGGTGGCCGCGCAGTACGCGAGGAAGCGGACCAGGTTGTCGGTCAGCGGGTCCCCCGCGTGGAACGAGACGCCCGAGCCGGCCGGGGGCACGATCGTCCAGCCGTACAGGTTCATCACCGTGCCGTACGCGAACGACGCCACGAAGCCGAACCCCGCCAGCATCAGCAGCTCGGCCCGGCCGCGCAGCCGGTCCGGTCCCGGCAGCAGGCCCGCGCCCATCGCGAACCAGCCCATCGACAGCATCTGGAACGGCATCCACGGCCCCACCCCCCCGGTGAGCAGCGCGGAGGCGAACATCGTCACCGAGCCGAGCACGAAGCCGAAGCCCGGCCCCAGCACCCGGCCGCTCAGCACCATCAGGAAGAACATCGGCTCCAGCCCGGCCGTGCCCGCCCCCAGCGGGCGCAGCGCCGCGCCGACCGCGGCCAGCACCCCCAGCATCGCCACCGCCTTCGCGTCCAGACCGGAGTCCGCGATCGTCGCGACGACCACACCGACCAGCAGCGGCAGCAGCGCGGCGAACAGCCACGGCGCGTCCTGCGAGTGCGCAAGACCGGCACCGGGCCCGGCCAGCAGCGGCCAGCCGAACGCGACCACGCCGATCGCGCTGACGATGACGAGCGCGGCCATCGCACGCGGCCCGAGCCGCACCGGCCGCGCCTGGCGCCCGCTCATGACGGGTCTCCCAGCGCGGCGCGCACCTGGGCCACGGTCAGCCATTCCTGCGGGGCGAGGATCTTCGCGGTCTGCGGGGCGAACGCCGGGGACGAGACCACCACCTGCCGGGTCTCCCCGTCCGCGACGACCTCCCCGTCGGCGAGGATCACCACCCGGTGCGCCAGCTCCGCCGCGAGCTCCACGTCGTGCGTGGCCAGCACGATCGCGTGGCCCTCGGCCGCGAGGCCGCGGAGCACCCCGACCAGCCGGGCCTTCGCCGCGTAGTCCAGGCCACGGGTCGGTTCGTCCAGGAGCAGCAGCGGGGGCCGCGCGGTGAGCACCACGGCCAGGGCGAGCGCGAGGCGCTGGCCCTCGGAGAGATCACGGGGATGGGTGTCGTCCGGTACGCCGGGCAGCAGCTCGGAGACCAGGGCCCGGCAGCTGCCGGGGGCGGCGCCCGCATCGCTGTCCGCCGCGGCGCACTCGGCGGCGACGGTGTCCGCGTACAGCAGATCGCGCGGTTCCTGCGGTACGAGCCCGACCCGGCGCACCATCTCGCGCGGCGGGGTGCGGTGCGGGGTCCGGCCGCCGACGAGGACGGTGCCGGTGGTGGGCTCGACCATGCCGACGAGAGTGGCGAGCAGGGTGGACTTGCCCGCGCCGTTGCGGCCCATCAGGGCGACGGTCTCGCCGGGGGCGACGGTGAGCGTCACCCGGCGCAGCGCCTCGACGCGCCCGCGCCGTACGCCGAGCCGTTCGGCCCGGGCGGGGGCGTCGGCGACGGACTCGGGGAGCTCGGTGGTTCGGGCGCCGCGCCCCAGCAGCCGGGCCAGCGCGCCGCGCCGCACGGGGGAGGGGGCCAGGGGCACCGGGGCGGGAGCGGCCGTCGGCTCCGGGGCGGGCGGCCGCCCGGACGCGAGCCGTTCACGCAGGTCCGCCGCCCGGCGCCGGGCATCGCGGACCGAGAGCGGCAGCGGATCCCAGCCCGCCAGCCGGCCCAGCGCGACGACCGGCGGGTGGACCGGGGAGACGGCCATGATGTCCGCGGGCGCGCCCATGACCGGGGCGGCGCCCGGCGAGGGCAGCAGGACGACCCGGTCCGCGTACTGCACCACCCGCTCCAGCCGGTGCTCCGCCATCAGGACCGTCGTACCCAGGTCGTGCACCAGCCGTTGCAGCACGGCGAGGACCTCCTCGGCAGCCGCCGGGTCCAGCGCGGACGTCGGCTCGTCGAGGACCAGGACCTTCGGGTGCGGGGTGAGGACGGAGCCGATCGCCACCCGTTGCTGCTGACCGCCGGAGAGCGTGGCGATCGGCCGGTCGCGCAGCTCGGCGAGCCCCAGCAGGTCCAAGGTCTCCTCGACCCGCCGCCGCATCACGTCGGGGGCCAGTCCCAGCGACTCCATGCCGTACGCCAGCTCGTCCTCGACCGTGTCGGTGACGAAGTGGGAGAGCGGGTCCTGGCCCACCGTGCCGACCAGATCGGCGAGTTCGCGTGGTTTGTGGGTACGGGTGTCGCGCCCGTCGACCGTGACCCGGCCGCTCAGCGTGCCGCCGGTGAAGTGCGGCACCAGACCGGAAACGGCACCCAGCAGCGTCGACTTGCCGACCCCGGACGGGCCGACGAGCAGCACCAGCTCGCCCTCGGGCACGGTCAGATCGACCCCGGACAGGGTGGGGCGCTCCGTCCCCTCGTACCGCACCGAGACCTGCTCGAACCGGATCACTGGATCTCCTTGGAATTCGGCGCACCCACCGGCGCACCCGCCACCGGCGGCACCGGCGCCACCACCGCGGGCAGCAGCCCGATCAGCACCGCCGCCGCGGGCCACAGCGGAAGCACCGGCGCGACCAGCGGCACGACCCCGGGGTGCAGCGCCGCCTCGTCGACACCGCCCGCCCAGATCATCGCCACCGCCACCGCGACACCCGAACCCGCCACCAGCCAGGCCCGCGCGCCCCACCGGTCGGGCCGGTAGCGGGTACGGACCGAACGGGCCCCGCCGAGCCGCAGCCCGGCCAGCGCGGCGGCGAGCCCGGCGATCAGCAGCGGCAGCCCGTACACCGCGCCCTGCGCGGCCAGCAGCCCGTACGTACCGGCGCACACCCCGAGCAGCCCGCCGAGCGTGAGGAGGTTCGTGGTGCGGCGGACGGCGGCCGGGACCTGGGCGGTGCGCCCGTAGCCGCGCGCGTCCATAGACGCGGCCACCGCGACCGACCGCTCCAGCGCGCCCTCCAGGACCGGCAGCCCGATCTGGAGGACCGCCTTGATACCGCCGGTCGGACGGCCCCGCAGCCGCCGCGCGGTGCGCAGCCGCATCACATCGGCGACCATGTTCGGCGCGAACGTCATCGCGACGACGACGGCGACCCCCGCCTCGTACAGCGCACCGGGCAGCGACTTCAGCAGCCGGGCCGGGTTGGCGAGCGAGTTCGCCGCCCCGACACAGATCAGCAGCGTGGCCAGCTTCGCCCCGTCGTACAGCGCGAAGACCAGCTGCTCGGTGGTGACCCGGCCGCCGATCCTGACCCCCTTCGCCCAGTCGGGCAGGGGCACCTCGGGGAGCGTGAACACCGTGTGGGTACCGGGGATCGGCGAACCGAGGAAGACGGAGAAGACCAGCCGCACACCGACGACGAACAGCCCGATCCGGATGAACGCCCCGTACGAACGGGCCCACGGCGCGTCCGTACGGCGCGCGGCGACCACATAGCCGGCCACCGCCACCAGCAGCCCGAGCAGCAGCGGATTGGTGGTCCGGGACGCGGCGGTGGCGAGGCCGAGCGCCCACAGCCACCAGGCCCCGGCGGGCAGGGCGTTGCTCCGGTTCACCTCGGGGGCGCGCAGCGGACGACGGCGCGCCAGGACCGTGCCGCTGGTCTGGACGGTCATCCGCGGCGGCGGGCCCGCACGACCGCGGCGATGCCGAGGAGGAGTACGGCGCCGACACCGACGAGCAACCCGGCGGACGGGCCGCCGCCGGAACCGCCGGCGGCGGTGGAGGCCGCGGACCCGGCCGGTGAAGCGGAGGAGGACGCGGCGGGCGTCCCGGTCCCGTTCCCGTCGCCGGAGACCTGCTCGCCGCAGCCCGAGGCCGGGTAGCCGGTGATCGCACAGAGCATCGCGTCGCTGTTGTAGCGCAGTGGCTTCGCCACCGAGGCGAGCGCCTCCGCGGCGCTCGCGTCCGGGGCGACCCGCGCACACGCGGTACGCGGCGCGGGCGGTGTCTCACCGGCCGGGGCGTCCGCGGCCGTGCCCGGGTCGATGACGAGCGCGATCCGCTTGGTGCCGTCCTTGGGCGGGGTGCCGGCGCAGATCTCTACGAAGTCGGGGGCGCGGCGCGGCTTCGCGGAGTCCTGGGAGTCCTCGCTCACCGAGAACCGGAAGCCCTGCACCGCCCCGTCCTCGGGCCGGACCAGGGACGGGCCCTGGGTGGCGTACGTCCAGCCGGAACCGTAGGTGTCCCAGAACGACCAGTACCGGTAGCCGGCCGCCTGGGCCGGTCCCGCGCCGAGCACGGCAAGGACGGCGCCCAGGGCCACCAGCAGCGCGGTGGCCCGTCCCGCGCGCCTCACAGCTGCCTGTTCTTCCGGCGACCACTGATCAGGAAGAACGCGATCGCGGCGAGGACGAGGCCGATGCCGATGTACCACCACACGCCCCCGATCACGTCGTCGCCGCTGTGGACCTGGTCCTTCTCCGTGGCCTCGTACCCGGTGGCGGCGGACGGATCGGGCGTCACCACGGCGGCGGGCTCGGGGCCGGCCGCGTTCAGCCGGGCGACCAGGTCGACGCCGCCGAAGTCCCGGGCGTTGTCGCCGGTCGCGTGGGCGGCCAGGATCAGCTGGGCGTAGGCGGCTGGGCCGTTCTGGCCGGCCCAGTCCGCGGAGTTCTTCTTCAGCCAGCCGATGGCCCCGGCCGCCTTGTCCTGGTGGCCGGAGGCGGACAGGGCGACGACCGCGTCCGCGGTGTTGCCGAAGTCGGGCTGCGGGGTGGTGTCGGTGGCACCGGGCATCGGCGCCAGGTTCAGGTGGTCGCTGCCGGCGAGGGCGCCGACGAGGTAGTGGGCGCCGTTCTGGGCGGCCTGCTCCGGTGTGAGGCCGGAACCGGTCCGGCAGCTCGGTGCCTTGCCCGCGGCGTTGTTCCCGACCGCCATCGCCTTGCCCATCGTGCCGAGCACGGCGGCCGCGGTGGCGTCCGCGTTGGCGACGAGCTCGCCCTTCTTGCCGGGCTGGTACGCGAAGGCGCCGCCGTCCTTCCCGCCGTCCTTCCCGTCGCACGGGATCGCGAGGGCGAGCAGCGGGTCGTAGGGCGTCTTGCCACCGGGGGTCGTGATGTCGGCGAGCCGCTGCCCCTGCCGGGCGAGGGCGCCGATCACCAGGGAGGTGGAGTTGGCGTCGCTGGGCGCGCCCGCGGTGTAGCCCCAGCCGCCGTCCTCGTTCTGCACGGACTTCAGCCAGCGCACCGAGTTGTTCACGATCTCGCGGTGCCCGCCCACCTCGACCAGCGCCTGGGCGGCGGCCGCGGTGGCATTGGTGTCCCGCACCGTCTTCGCGTCGCACGGCTTGGCGGCGTCCGGCCGGAACGCGGCGTAGGAGCCGTCGGCGCACTGCTGGGAGATCAGCCAGTCCACCGACTTCGCGGCCGGGGTGACCCCTTCGAGCCGCTGGGCGAGGAAGGCCATCGACTGCCGCCACACGCCGTCGTAGGTGGGGTCCTTCGTGCCGTACAACCCGGACGGCAGCGCGACGGAGGGCGAGGGCGACGGGGACGGCGCTGCCACCGCGACCGGCGCAGCGGCCGCGCAGAGCACGGCGGCGGTGGCGGCGAGCGTTGCTGCGCTGCGACGTACGGTCATGGCGGGCGGGGCCTCTCCTGCGGGGTGAACCGGGCACAGGCACGCTCAGGCACCAGGCTCCGGCTCCGTATACCTCGACGGTGCCGACCACCGGGGGATCCGGTGGTCCGAGCCGGTCACGACCGCGGACAGGGCATTCCGACTCACCGCCTGCGAAGACGGTTCACGGCTGCGTGGTCAGCGCCGGATTCGCACCGGCTTCCCCCTGAACGGGCATGATGACGACCCGCACACTCTACCGGGCGGCGCCGGCCGGGCTCCGGGCCGGGAGGAGCGCCCCCGCTCACACCGGGACATGGATCACCGGCACCGGTGCGAGCGAGGCACGTACGCCACTCGCCCGGCGCCGCACACCACCGGACGGCCACTGCCCGCCCGGCGCCGCCCACCACCGGACCGCCACCGATCACACCGCGATGTATGTCACCGGATCGCTCCCCGGCACCGCCTCCGCGCGCCCGAGCTTCACCAGCCGCCGCAGATGCGCCTCCGCCTCCGAGACGGCGATGTTCCGGGAGCCGTGCGGGATCTGCTCCCAGGGCCGGTTCCACTCCATCCGCTCGGCCAGCTCCCAGGGCGTCAGCGGATCGGCCAGCAGACCGAGCAGCCCGGTCAGCCGCTCCTCGTGATGCCCGAGGAGCTCCCGCACCCGCCCCGTCGCATCGGCGAAGGCGTACTGATGGGCGGGCAGCACCTCGGCGGCCCCGAGCCTGCCGATGCGCTCCAGGGAGTCGAGGTAGTCGCCGAGGGGGTCGGTGACCGTGGCGTCGTCCGGGTCCTCGTACAGCCCGATGTGCGGGCTGATCCCCGGCAGCAGGTGATCCCCCGAGAAGAGCCGCCCCCGGCCCGGCAGGTTGCCCGGGTGCGCCTCCTCCAGGTGCAGGCACACATGCCCCGGCGTGTGCCCCGGCGTCCAGATCGCCCGCAGCCTGCGCCCCGCCAGATCGAGCAGCTCACCGGGCACGATCTCCCGGTCCGGAAGCGCGGCCCGCAGCCCCGGCAGCGTCCGCATCCTGCCCCCGTCGGCCGCGGCGGCCCGCAACGGCGCGAGATGCTCCTCGGGCGCCCCGACCGCGGTGAGCTTGGCCGCGAGATACGTCAGCCACCTGCCGGGTTCGGACTCCCGGGTACGGCGCACGATCGCGGTGTCCGCCGCGTGCATGGCGATCCAGGCCCCGGAGGCCTCGCGCACCTGCCCGGAGAGCCCGTGGTGGTCGGGGTGGTGGTGGGTGATGACCACACCGTGGATGTCGGCCATTTCCGTGCCGACGGCGGCGAGTCCGGCTACGAGCGTGTCCCAGGCCTCGGGGTCGTCCCATCCGGTGTCGATCAGGACCGGTCCCCGATCGGTGTCCAGGACGTGCACGAGGGTGTGGCCGAGCGGATTGTCCGGGATGGGCACCTTGATGCTGTGCACGCCCCCGCCGTGGTCGGTCACCTGCGTCATGAGGACCCCATCTCTCTCGGCGACGTGCGGCCGTGGCGCGTCGCGCCCACTGCTGGGTGCACCGCGCCCACTGTAACGAGAACTTGTTCCAGTAGTAGCCCCGGTCGACCATCTGGTTCGGGGTGTTGTCGCGGCTGTGGACTCCTGGAACTGGAACTGGTATCAGTTCTGACGCACAGTCAGATGTAGAGTCAGAGATCCAGAGTCGGATGTCGAGCCGGATGCCGATTCGGGCAACGCGCCGGGCCGCGGGAGGCAGCAGCCATGACCGAGCTTGTCGAACACGGAAAACTGTTCATCGGCGGGGAGTTGGTCGATCCGCTGGGCCGGGACACGATCGAGGTCGTCTCGCCCCACACCGAAGAGGTCATCGGCCGGGTGCCGCACGCCTGTGAGGCGGATGTGGACGCGGCCGTCGCCGCCGGGCGGCGGGCGTTCGACGAGGGGCCGTGGCCCCGGATGACCCTGGACGAGCGGATCGCGGTGGTGACCAGGATCAAGGACGCGTTCGCCGTGCGGTACGAGGAGATCGCCCGGGTCATCAGCTCGGAGAACGGCACCCCGTACACGTCGAGCGTCATGGTGCAGGCGCTCGCCGCGATGATGGTGTGGGACTCGGCGATCACCGTCGCCCGCGACTTCGCGTACGAGGAGCGGCGGACCGGGGCGCTCGGGCCGCTGCTGGTGCGCCGGGAGCCGGTCGGGGTGGTCGCGGCCGTGGTGCCGTGGAACGTCCCGCAGTTCACCGCCGCCGCCAAACTCGCGCCCGCGCTGCTGGCCGGCTGCTCAGCCGTGCTCAAGGTCTCGCCCGAATCTCCGCTGGACGCCTACATCCTGGCCGAGATCGCCGCCGAGGCGGGGCTGCCGGAGGGCGTGCTCTCCATCCTCCCGGCCGACCGCGAGGTCAGCGAGTACCTGGTCGGGCATCCCGGCGTCGACAAGGTGTCGTTCACCGGGTCGGTGGCCGCCGGGCGGCGGGTGATGGAGGTCGCCTCCCGCAATCTCACCCGGGTCACACTGGAGTTGGGCGGCAAGTCCGCCGCCGTGATCCTCCCCGACGCCGATCTGGACACCGCCGTCGCGGGCATCGTCCCCTTCGCCTGGATGATCAACGGCCAGGCGTGCGTGGCCCAGACCCGCATCCTCGTGCCGCGCTCCCGCTACGACGAGACGGCCGAGGCGTTCGCCGCCGCGGCGGGTGCGCTGAAGGTCGGCGACCCGCTCGACCCGGCCACCGAGCTGGGGCCGCTGGTCGCGCAGCGCCAGCAGCGGCGCTCGCTCGACTACATCCGGATCGGTCAGGACGAGGGAGCCAAGATCCTCACCGGCGGCGGTCGCCCGGCGTCCCAGGAGCGGGGCTGGTACGTCGAACCGACCCTCTTCGGCGACGTGGACAACTCCATGCGCATCGCCCGCGAGGAGATCTTCGGGCCCGTCATCTGCCTGCTGCCGTACGGCGACGAGGACGAGGCCGTACGGATCGCCAACGACTCCGAATACGGCCTCAGCGGCAGCGTCTGGACCGCCGACACCGAACGCGGCATCGACATCGCCCGCCGGGTCAGGACGGGTACGTACAGCGTGAACACCTTCAGTCTCGACATGCTCGGCCCGTTCGGCGGGTACAAGAACTCCGGCCTGGGACGGGAGTTCGGGCCCGAGGGGTACGGCGAGTACTTCGAGCACAAGATGATCCACCTGCCGGCCGGATACGAGGGGGCGTGATGGGGGACCGCTGGACCGTCGAGGTCGACCGGCGCATCTGCATCGGCTCCGGGATGTGCCTGAACCACGCGCCGGGCCGATTCGCACTGGACTCCGCCCGGCAGTCGCGCCCGGCGGCCCCGGAGACCGACGCCGACGAGAAGGTCCTGGTGGCTGCCGAGGGGTGCCCGGTCGAGGCGATCACGATCACGCTGATCGGGACGGGGGAGGTCGTCTTCCCGCCGGAGGACTGAGGGCTGAGGGCTGTTCCGTAGCCGCGTCCGACTTCTGCCTGCCTGTTTGCCTGCCGGTCGGTTCGACGCCCGGCAGGCATCGGCGTTCCCGGGCCCGGCGTCCGTGCATGCGGCGGAAATTCCCCGCACCAACGCCGTTCGCGCCCGGTCTACTTATCGAAGACGAAATGAAGATGGTCGTCGTCCAGGTACTTGATATCGATCTCGCAGCCTTTTTGTACCCTGGACGAGTAAAAGGCGGGAATGGTGTCCCTGCCTTCCACGTATTTGGTTTCGCCGTCCTCCTGCCAGGAGAGTCGATATTTTATCGTGGTGGATCCGCCATCATTCGAACTGACATAACGAACGTCCTCCACCAGGGCCAGAACATCCCGCCCGTGCCATCGGATCATATGGTCGCGGCGGAAGAGGTGAACGATGTAGGAAATGACGCCCACGGTGATGATGACGGAAATGGCTACAGCAATTATCATGAATGCGTCCATGTGTGTCGAGTTTCCGGAAGTGCAGTCTAACGTCGCCCGTCGGCACAGCCGATATGGGCGGTACGGGCGGACATGGGCTTCCAGTGGCGGCCGGGGTGCCGACGGCCGGAGGCGGTGCGTTCGCGTCCGGCCGGGCCTGCGGTAAATGCCTCGACAGTGCCTCTCGGTGTCCGGCAAAATAGCCGCCCGTGACGAGCAGTGAAATGTGGACCTTTGCGACCGCCGACCGCTACGACGCCGAGGAGGCGGAGAAATCCTCGGCCGCCTTTCTCGAACCGGCGCTCGCCTTTCTGGCGGAGCTCGCCGGAAACGGCCGGGCGCTGGAGTTCGCCATCGGGACCGGACGAGTGGGCGTGCCACTCAGGGAACGCGGCGTTCCGGTGGTGGGCATCGAACTGTCCGAGCACATGGCGGCGGTGCTGCGGCGCAAGATCGACGAGGGCGCGCTTCCGGTGTCCGTCGGGGACATGGCCACCACCGTCGTCCCCGGAAAGTTCACCCTGGTCTATCTCGTCTACAACACCATCACGAACCTGCTCACGCAGGACGAGCAGGTCGAATGTTTCCGCAACGCCGCACGTCATCTGGAGCCCGGTGGCCGATTCGTCATCGAGCTGGGTGTGCCGCCACTGCGGTTCCTGCCGCCCGGCCAGGTCGCGGTGCCGTTCGACGTCTCCGAGCGGCATCTCGGCTTCGACACCTCCGACCTGGTCGAGCAGATTCTCGTCTCGCACCATTTCACCCGCGACGGCGACGACGGCCGCTACCGCCGCAGCGACTCCCGGCACCGGTACGCCTGGCCCGCGGAGCTCGACCTGATGGCGCGGATCGCGGGGCTCGAACCGGAACGCCGCGTCGCCGACTGGGACGGGGCGCCGTTCACCCAGGACTCCACGAAGCACATCTCCGTATGGCGCAAGCCGGCCTGAGGCCGGCCACCGGGCCGCCGAACGGGCCGCGCCCGTCCCGAAATTCCCGCCGGGCGGAAGCATGCGGCTCCAACTGCCCTGTTCCGTCAAACAATCGGTCAACCAACAGGTGCGAAATGTTCAACCTCTGACCAAGGATTCCTCGGAAACGAGGCCGAAACACACTGCCGGGCGCCCCACGGGCGCGCCCCTCGGGCCGCACACCCGGGGCCGGGCACGGGACGTCCCTCAGGCCGCGCACCCCGTGTCCGCGATCACGAAGTATCCCGGCGGCGACTCCCGCAGGGTGTGGGTGACGAAGACGTTGTACAGGCCCATGTTCTGGTCCGAGCCGTTGGCGTACACGTATCCGCCCGCCGTGCGGGCCCGGCCCGCCGCCACCTGCGCGTAGTTGGTCGCCGTGAAGCACCGCGCCGGGGCGCCGCCGGTCGTGGTCGCCGTCACCTGGGGCGAGGCGGTGCCGGGAGTGCCCGATCCGTCGAGCGCCGTCACCGTGTAGCGGTACGCCGTGCCGGCGGTGAGACCCGGGTCCGTGTACGAGGTGGAGGTGGCGGTGGCGACCTTCGTGCCGTCGCGGTGCACCGCGTACGAGCCCGCGCCCGCCACCGCGTCCCAGGACAGCGAGACACTGTCCGCCGTGACGCCCGTGACCCGCAGTCCGGTCGGGGCGGGCAGCTGGCCCCCACCGCCGGGAACGTCCCGGTCCAGGCCCCAGAAGACGCCGGTGTGGTACGTCGAGCAGATGGCGCTCAGGAAGTACGCGGCCGTCGCCCCGCACTGCTCGGCGCCCGAGCCGGGGCTCACGGCCAGACCGTGGCCCATGCCGGAGACGGAGTACGTCACCACCGCGGGATCGCCCGAGGCGTCGTCGTACACGCTGCGCGTGGTGTTGCCGGGGAGGCTGTCGGTGGCCGACGGGGTCTGGCCGATGCCCCAGACGTCCGTCCACTGGTCGCGCAGGGCCGTGGCGTTGGCGGGATACACGGTGTAGTCGGCGGTGCCCTGCCAGATCGCCACCCGGGGCCAGGGCCCCGCGTACCCGGGGTGGGCGCCGCGCACCTTGTCGCCCCACTGCGCGGGCGTCAGCTTCTGCGGTCCGGTCTGGCAGCCGGACGCGCCCGCCTGACTCGTCGCGCACTGGGCGGGCAGGCCCGAGGCCACGGAGCCGCCCGCGAACACGTCCGGGTAGGCGGCCAGCAGGTCGGCCGTCATGCCGCCGCCCGCCGAGAGGCCGGTGACGTACACCCGGCGGCCGTCCGAGCCGTACCGCTGCTTCGCGTACTCCACCATCTGCACGATCGAGGCGGCCTCGCCCCGGTCCCTGCTGTCCTCGGCCGGATCGAACCAGCCGAAGCAGGACAGCGCGTTGTTGGCGGCCGAGGTCTGCGGGAAGACCACGGCGAAGCCCCACAGGTCGGCGTACTTCGGCCAGCCCGACGAGGCGTAGTAGTCGTTCGCGGTCTGCGTACAGCCGTGCAGCGCGACGACCAGCGGCGCGTTGGCCGGCAGGGACGCGGGGGCGTACTCGTACATCTGGAGGTTGCCGGGGTTCGAGCCGAAGCCGGTGACCTGTTGCAGACCGCCGGCGGCCGCGGCCGGCTGTACCGCCGCGGCCGTGCTCAGCGTCGCCGCGACGAGGGCGAGAGCGGCGGTGGAGGCGACGCGCCGGAGCAGGCGTCGCAGGATCGATGGGCGCACGGGTGCCTCCCTGTGGGGGTGTTCGGCTCCTGGGGGAACCGCGGTGCGGACGCTAGGGGGCGGGGGAGCCCGCGCCCATGGGCCAGGCGGACACTGCCCGCCCCGGGCTGTGTGCGGCACCGCCGTTGCGCCCCCGGGCCTGTCGTCGAACTGCCGCCTGCCGGGCGGCGCCCGCCCCGGCGCACCGCCGGCCCGCCGCCGGACCGCCCCATGTACGCCGCCACCATGCCGGTGTGTGACGGTGTGTGCGCCGACCCCGTGTGACGTGGGCCCCGGCCTCCTTACGGTGACGGCCATGGAGACTCCTCAGTGCCCGGACCCCGGGCCCGCCCCGCTCACCCTCCCGCCCCCCGCGACCCCACTCGCCGGGCGCACCGCTCTGGTGACCGGCGCCGCGAGCGGTATCGGGCGGGCCTGCGCACAGGCCCTGGCGGCGTCCGGCGCCCATGTGCATGTGGTGGACAAGGCCGCCGAAGCGGCGAAGAGCCTGGCGGAGGCGATCGGCGGGACGGCGTGGGTGATCGATCTCGCCGTCCCCGACGCGGTGGACACCCTGCCCGACGACGCGGACATCGTGGTCAACAACGCCGGGTTCCAGCACGTCGCGCCCGTGCATGAATTCCCGCCGGACCGCTTCGCGCTGATCCAGCGCGTCATGGTGGAGGCACCGTTCCGCATCTTGCGCCGGACCCTGCCGGGCATGTACGAACGCGGCTGGGGGCGCGTGGTCAACATCTCGTCGGTGCACGGACTGCGGGCCAGCCCCTACAAATCGGCCTATGTCACGGCCAAACACGCACTGGAGGGACTCAGCAAGGTGGTCGCGCTCGAAGCGGCGGAGCACGGGGTGACGAGCAACTGCGTCTGCCCCGGCTACGTACGCACCCCGCTGGTCGAGAACCAGATCGCGGACCAGGCCCGTGCGCACGGCATCTCCGAGGAGGAGGTGGTGGGCCGGGTCATGCTGGAACGCAGCGCGATCAAGAGGCTGATCGAGCCCGACGATGTGGCCGAGGCCGTGCTGTGGCTCTGCGGGCCGCGCACCGGGCACATCACCGGAACCTCGCTCTCCATGGACGGCGGCTGGACCGCCAACTGACCTCCCAGAACGGCGGCCGGACCGCCGACTGACCACCCGCCCCTACGAATCACCCACCTTCTACGAATCCCCGCCCCCCTACGAATCCCGGCCGCCCATGTCTGAACCGTCCACCTCCGCCACCTCCGCCGCGCCCCATCTGCGACGCCTGCTCGACCTGCTGGCCGACGACGCCCCCGCCGAGCTGCTGGGCGCCGTCTCCTCGCGGGCGCGGGCCGCCGGGGTGCCCGCCGGCGACCTGGCGGAGGTGGAACGGGCCACCGCCACCGCCCTGCGGATCAGGGGCGCCCTGCGCCAGCACCGCCGTCGCGAGCTCCAGCTGACCGCGCTCTTCGACACCGCGGGCGACCTGGCCGCCTCCCGCGACCTCGACGACGTGCTGAAGGCGATCGTCCGCCGGGCCAGGATGCTGCTCGGCACGGACACCGCCTACCTCACCCTCCCCGACGAGGAAGCGGGGGACACCTACATGCGGGTCACCGACGGATCGGTGTCGGTGGTCTTCCAGCGGCTGCGGCTGGAGCTCGGCCACGGTCTTGGCGGCCTGGTGGCGCAGACCGCACGACCGTACGCGACCCCCGACTACCGCACCGACGACCGCTTCCACCACACCCGCAACATCAACGCCGGGGTGCTGGACGAGGGGCTCGTCGCCATCCTGGGCGTGCCGCTGCTCCTCGGCTCCAGCCGCGGCGGGACCGGAAAGGTCATTGGCGTCCTCTTCGCCGCCGACCGGGCGCCCCGCGTCTTCAGCCCCGACGAGGTCGCCCTGCTCTGCTCGCTCGCCGCCCATGCCGCGATCGCCATCGACACCGCCCGCGCGCTCGCCGACACCCGTTCGGCGCTGGACGAACTGGCGGGCGCCAACGCCGAGCTGGCCGAGGCCAACGCGGCGGTACGGGCGCACTCGGCGGCCATGCGGCGGGCCGAGGAGTCCCACGACCGGCTGACCGACCTGGTGCTGCGCGGCCGGGACGTCAAGGATGTCGCGGCGGCGGTCGCGGGGCTGCTGGACTCCCCGCTGACCATCCACGACCCCGGCGGGCGGCCCCTGGCGGCCGTCCGGCCCGACGGAGCGGACTTCGCGGCGGACGGCATGGACGCCGGATGGCTGGCCGAGACCGCCGAGGAGTCCCGTACCGGCGCCCGCGCCGTGCACCGCGACGGCCGGTGGATCTGCGCGGTCCTCGCCGGGCGGGAACTCCTTGCCGGTCTTGTCCTGCACCGGCGCGGGCAGCTCGACGACTCCGACCGGCGGCTGTTCGAGCGGGCCTCGGTGGTCACCGGACTTCTCCTGCTGCTGCGGCGCACCGTCGCCGAGACCGAGAACCGGATCCGCGGCGAGCTGATCTCCGACCTCCTGACCGACGTGGACCGCGACCCGGCCGGACTCACCGAACGCGGCCGGCGCCTGGGCATCGACCTGGACCGTCCGCATCTGCTGCTGGTGGCCGAGGGCGGGGCCCGGGAGCGGCTGGCCCCCGCCGCGATGCGCTATCTGTTCGGCGGGGGCATCCATGGGGTGAGCGCGGAACACGCCGGGGCTGTGGTGCTGCTGGTGGAGGCCGGGGACCCCGGGCCGGCCGCGGGCGCCGCGGCCCGCGCGGCGGCGGCCCAGCTCGGCCGGCTCGCCCAGACCACCGTCACCGTCGCCGCCACCGGCCCGGCGCGCGGCGCCCGGGAACTGGCCGCCGCGTACGGGGAGGCCGCCCGCTGCCTGCGCGCGATGCGGGTCCTCGGGCGCACGGGCGAAGGGGCCTGCGTCGAGGAACTCGGCTTCCTGGGCGTGGTCCTGGGCAACGCGCAGGACGTCGACGGCTTTGTCTCGGCGACGCTCGGCCCGCTGCTGGAGTACGACGCGCAGCGCGGCACCCACCTGGTGCGCACCCTCAGTGCCTACTTCGGCTCCGGGGGCAGCCTCGTCCGCGCCAAGGACGAACTCCACGTGCACGTCAACACGGTGGTGCAGCGGCTGGACCGGGTGCAGGTGCTGCTGGGACGCGACTGGAACGAGCCGGGGCGCGCCCTGGAGCTGCAACTGGCGCTTCGGCTGCACCTGCTGGCGGGCGGCCGGGACCGGTAGGGGGTGTCCCGACGTCCGGCTGCCCGGCCGTCCGGCTGCCCGGCCGTCCGGCTGCCCGGCCGTCCCGCCGCCCGGCCGTCCCGCCGCCCCGCCGTCCTCAGCCGCCGGACAGTTCCACCAGCCGGCGCGCGATCTCCTTGCCGCCCGTGTCCCCCGTCAGCACCGTGTAGTGGTTGACGTCCCGGACCGCCACCGGCGTCACCCGGGTGCCCCCGAGGTCCGCCGCCGCCAGCCGGGCCTCGTCGTACAGCCCCTGCTCCTCGTCCATCAGCCCGCGCTGCGCCCACAGCAGCGTCGCCGGGACGGGCAGCTTCCGTACCGCCGTCAGCACCTCCTCGTCGAAGAGGTTGATGCCGTCGGTGCGCACCGCCTCGATCCGGCAGGTGGAGTGCATGGCGGGTTCGTCCCCGGCCAGATCGCGCTGGATGTACGCGTCCACCTCGTCCGACCAGGCTTCCGCGAACGCCGGGTGAGCCTGCCAGAACGAGCGGTACGCGGCCCGGTCGGTGAAGGTCATCGACAGCCGGTCCATCGCCGGGCCGATCACGGCGGTCATCAGCTCGTCCGGCGAGAGGTGGGTGGGAGCGGGGAAGCCGATGCCGCCGTCGACCAGCAGCAGCGGCCCGAACCGCTCGGGGTGCCGTACGGCGGCCAGCGCCGCCACGAACGCGCCCATCGAATGGCCCGCCAGCACCACCCGGCCGGTGCCCAGCGCCGAGGCCACGGCGGCCGCGTCGTCGGCGTGCGCGGCGATCCCGTACGGGCCGGGCAGCGCCGAACTCCCGGCCCGGCCGCGCAGATCCGGCGCGACCAGGGTGACGCGGCCGTCCAGCTGCCGCGCCACCGGACCCCAGGACAGCGCGTTGGCGGTGATGCCGTGCAGGGCGACGACGACCGGGGCGCCGGGTTCCCGGGCCGGCCACCTCAGCACCGCCAACTCACCCCCGGCCACGGGGACTCGTACCTCTTCGTGAGCGATCACGGGCGTCCGTTCTCCTTCCGGGACTTGCTGTCCGTGGACGTTTCGGTGCCGGCGGGCGCGCGGCGGGCCGCGCGCAGCCGGGACGGCAGCCGGGCCAGGCCGCCGGGCAGCAGGTGTACCACGGCCACGAACAGCACACCGAGCAGGAACAGCGGCTGGGAGAGCGGCACCCGCAGCACCGCGGGCAGCTCGGCGACCGCGCCCGATCCGGCCAGATCACCGAGCCGGTGATCGGCCCAGGTGTAGAGGATGCCGCCGGCCATCGGCCCCCACCGGGTGCCGGACCCGCCCAGCACCACCATCACCAGCAGCGACAGGGTGAAGTCGGAGGTGGTGGTCTGCGGGGTCGAGCCGCCGGTGAGCAGCAGGTGCACCAGCCCGCCGAGCGCGGCCAGCGCGCCCGCCAGGACGAAGGCGGTGAGCTTGAACCCGTACGGCTTCAGCCCCAGCACCTCCACTCGGCGTTCGTTCTCCTTGATGCCCTCCCAGACGCGCCCGGTGGGGGAGTTGACCGCCCGGTGGACGACGGCGAGGGTGAGGACCAGATAGGCGAGGGCCAGCCAGTAGAGGTTGGCGGTGTTCTCGATGCCGACCAGCCCGGACGGCAGCAGATCGGCGGGGGCGGCCCGCCCCTCCTCGCCGCCGGTCAGGCCGCCGGGGTTGCGGGAGACCAGGATCGACCCGGCCTGGGCGAACGCCAGCGTCACCATGGAGAAGCCGATGCCGGTGACCCGCAGGCTCACCGATCCCAGGACCAGCGCGAGCACGATCCCGGAGCAGACGCCGAGCAGCGCGGACACGGCGAACGGCAGCCCCGCCTCCAGCAGGAAGGTGTTCGTGGCGTAGCTGCCCGCCGCGAAGTAGAGCGCGTGCCCGAAGGAGAGCAGCCCGGTGCGGCCCAGCAGCAGGTCGTAACCGGTCGCCAGTGCGCCGAACAGCAGGCAGGTGGCGAGGAGTTGCAGGCTCCCCGGGCTGCCCAGCGGGCCGTCCAGGAGCCCCGGCACCGGCAGCGCGCTGAAGGGGGCGAGTGCCAGGACCAGCAGAGCGGCGGCGGGCCACCAGCGGCGCAGCAGCCGGGCGGTGCTCCCCGTCGGGGCCTGCGCGGCCGGGTGTTCCTCGCCGGTGCGGCGGTGTGTCTCGGTGGCGGTGCTCACGCGAGCCTCCCGGTCAGTCCGCGCGGCCGTACGAGCAGCAGCGCGGCGAGCAGGACGACGACGGCCAGGTCGCCGAGGCCCGCTGCGGTGTAGTAGTTGGCGAACTGCTGGACCAGGCCGATGACGACGGACGCCACGGCGGCGCCGCTCACCGAACCCATGCCCCCGGTGACCACCACGACGAACGCGAAGATCAGCAGCGAGGTGCCCTGGCGCGGGTCGACCGAGCCGAAGTACAGGCCGCCGAGCGCCCCGCCGAGCGCGGCCACGCAGCCGCCGATCGCGAAGACGAGCGTGAAGGCCTTCCGTACGTCGATGCCGAGCGCGGTGACCATCGCCCGGTCCTCGACCCCGGCCCGTACGACCAGACCGTGCCGGGTGCGGCCGAGGAAGAGCCGCAGCGCCACCAGCACGACGAGGGCCGCCGCGACCAGGACCAGCCGGTTGACCGGCACCTGGGCGCCGAACAGGCCGAAGGTGCCGGAGAGCGCCTTCGGACCCGGGAAGGTACGGGCGTCCGAACCCCAGATGCCCGACAGCAGGGCCGGGACGGCGAGCCCCACCCCGACCGTGGCGAGCACCTGCTCGCGCGGCCGGGTGTAGAGCGGGCGGACGACGGCGAGTTCCAGCAGTACGGCGGCCGCGGTGCCCACCGCCGTACCGAACAGGACCGCGAGCACGAAGCCCGCCCCGCCAGGACCGGCGCCGGGCAGATGGCCGGACGCCGCCCACCAGGTGCCGTACGCGCCGATGGAGAGCAGCGCCCCGTGCGCGAAGTTGAGCACGTCCATCAGGCCGAAGATCAGCGAGAGTCCCGACGCGATCAGGAAGTAGAGGGCTCCCAGACCGAGTCCGGTCATGGTGAGCAGTACGACGGTGGACATCAGGAATCCGCCTCCACGGAAGGTGCTTCGGTGGCCGGGCCGTGTCCGACACCCAGCAGCCGCCGTGCCGTCTCCGCGTCGCCCAGCAGTTCGGCGGCCGGTCCCTGGTGGGCCGTCCGGCCGTCGGCGAGCACCGCGCAGTGCCGGGCCAGGCGCCGTACGACGGCGAGGTTCTGCTCCACGAGCAGCACCGGCACCGCCTCGGCGGCCCGCTCCAGCACCTGGGCGACCTCGGTGACCACCTTGGGCGCCAGGCCCTTGGTGGGTTCGTCGGCGATGATCAGCCGGTTGCCGTTGAGCAGGGTGCGGCCGATCGCCACCATCTGCTGCTGTCCGCCGGACAGTGTCCCCGCCAACTGCCGCTCCCGGCGCTTCAGTTCGGGGAACAGCTCATGGACGAGCGGGTAGGCGGGTTCGCCGGCGCCACGCCGCTCGGCCAGGCGCAGGTTCTCCGCCACGGTCAGCCCGGCGAAGACGCCCCGGTCCTCGGGGGCGTAACCGATGCCGAGGCGCACCACGGTGTGGGTGGGCATCGCCACGGTCTCCTCGCCGTCCAGCCGTATGCTGCCGCTGCGCGGGACGAGGCCGAGTACGCCGCGTACGGTCGTGGTCTTCCCGGCGCCGTTGCGGCCGAGCAGCGCGGTCACGCCGTGCCGGGCCACGTCCAGGTCGACGCCGTGCAGGATGTGCCGGCCGCCGATCAGGACCCGCAGGTCCCGTACGGCGAGCAGGGTCGCGGTCGTCACAGCCCCTCCCCGGGATCCGGTCGTCACAGCCCCTCCCCGAGATAGGCCTGCTGGACGGTCGGGTCGGCGGTCACTGCCTCGGGGGTGTCCAGCGCCAGCAGCCTCCCGTGATGCATCACGGCGAGCCGGTCGGCCAGCCCCAGCAGGACGTCCATGTGGTGCTCGACCATCAGCACGGTGCGGCCCTCGTCCCGGTGCAGGGTGCGGATGAGTTCGGTCAGCGCGGGGACCTCCTCCGCGCTGACCCCGGCCATCGGCTCGTCGAGCAGCATGAGGCGCGGCTCGCCCACCAGCAGCACCGCGAGCTCCAGCTTCCGCTTCTCGCCGTGCGACAGCTCGGCCGCCGTCGCCCGTGCCCGGTGGCCCAGACCGGTGCGCTCCAGTACGCCGTCCACCTCGGCGGTGTACCGGGGCGCCCGCCGCCACAGCCGGTAGGAGCCGCCCCGGGCCGCCTGGGCGGCCAGCCGGACATGGTCGGCCACGCTCATCGCCGGCCAGAGGCTGGACGTCTGGAACGTGCGGCCGATGCCGCGCCGCGCCCGTGCGTGCGCGGGGTCGGCCGTCATGTCCGTGCCGTCCAGCGCGATGGTGCCGGAGGTGGCCGTGGTCAGCCCGCTGATCAGGTTGAACAGGGAGGTCTTGCCCGCCCCGTTGGGGCCGATGAAGGCCAGGAACTCGCCCTCGTGGACGCTGAGTGTGACGTCCTCGACGATCGTCGCCCCGCCGACGCCCCAGCCGAGCCCGGCCAGTCGGAGCACCGGGGCGGCGGTCCGCGCCCCGCCCGGGTGCTCGGCGGTGGTGTCCGGTACGGCCATCGGTCAGCCCGCCGAGGGCTTCGCGGGCGGCGCCACCTCGTCCATCGGCGCGGTGCTCACCAGCTCCGGCCGGGCGCCGGCGCCCTTCCCCTTGAGCTTCGCGACGAACATCGGCTGCACCAGGGCGTGGTCCTCTGCCCGGACCTGCTCCTTGCCCTTCACCCCGTCGAAGCTCCAGCCCTCCAGGGCCTTCACCATGGCGGCGGTGTCGGTGGCGCCGCCCTCCTCCACCGCGCGCACCACCATCTGCGCGGCGGTGAAGCCGTCGGGGGTGAACAGGTCAGGGGTGCCACCGGCCTTGGTGACCGAGTCGAGCATGGACTTCTCCACGGCGTTGCCGCCGCCCGCGCCGGGGAAGTAGTGCGCCAGGAACGACACCTTGGAACCGGCGTCGCCGAAGACCGGGTAAGAGGCCGCTCCGGCGAGGCCCGTGACGACCTTGCCCGCCTCCAGCACGCCCTGCTGGTCCAGCGCGGTCCACAGCGCCGGCGCGGTCGAGCCGGCCCAGGCGACGAAGACCAGATCGGGCCCGCCCGCCTTGACCTGCCGGGCGAACGGGGTCAGGTCGGTGGCGCTGGGCGGAGCCATTACGGAGCCGACCTTCGCGCCCCTGGCGCCGAGGACGGCCTTCACCGCGGCGACATTGGCCTGGCCGAACGTGGAGTCCTGGGCCAGCACCGTGACCTTCTTGCCCTTGGCCTCGCCGAGCATCGTCCCGGCGGTGAGGATGTCCTGGTAGGACTGCCGGCCCGAGCGGAAGGTGTAGTCGTTGATGCCGGTCACGGCGTCGGTGGCGGCCGGGCCGCTGATGTACAGCACCTTGTTCTGGGCGGCGAGCGGCGCCATCTGGAGGGCCACGCCGGAATCGGTGGTGCCGGCCAGCACCTTGTAGCCCTTGCCGATCAGGTTCTTGGCCGCGGAGACCGCCTTGCCCGGATCGCCCGCGTCGTCCTGCTCGGTGACCTCGATACGGTGCCCGGCCACCTTGCCGGTGCCCTTCGTGGCGTGGTCCAGACCCGCCATGAACCCGTCGCGGTACTGCTTCCCGTAGTCCGCGAGGAGTCCGGTCCGGGAGTACACCAGCCCCACCTTGACGGTCCCGTCCTTCGCGCCCCCGCCGGAGTCGCTCTCGCCGGCCTTCCCGGCGGCGGTGCACCCGGCGAGCACGAGACCGGCGGAGGTCAGCGCGACGGCGGCGTAGAGGGATCTGCGGTGTCGGACGGTGCCTGTGGCTCTGCGACGCATGGTGACCGGCTCCTCGGCGTGTTCATGTGATGTCGCCGAACCGTATGAACACCGTGCCGCTGTCGACATGGTGCCGGGCGCCCCACCTGGCGCGATGCGCATGTGGGCGCCGCACATGGGGCCGGAACGCGAAAGCCGCGCCGGGGAACCGGATCGTACGGTTCCCCGGCGCGGCCGGTACGCGGAGCGCGGGTCTCGGGCGGTGGCCCGTCACATCGCGCTGATGCCCTGGATCGTGGCAACGGTGATGCCGAGCACGGCGAACGCGATGCCGACCCAGCCCATCACGATGCCCGCGACCGCCTGGCCGCGGCCGCCGCCCTCGCCGCGGTCGGCCATTCGCCTGGCCGATATACCGAGGCACAGCGCGACGATCGGCAGGATGATCGGGATGAGCACGAGGCCGAGGATGCCGAGCACCATCGAGGCGGTCGCCTTGCCGCTGGGCAGCGGGGCACCGCCCGGGTACCCGTAGCCGGCCGGGGGCTGAGCGCCGTATCCCGGTCCGCCGGGGGCCTGCGTCCCCGTCGCGTCGCCTGCAATGCCTGCCTGGTCAGTCATGACGTCCTCTCCATCGGTGCTGGTCATGACCATGTTAAAGAGCCGCTTGTGGCCCTTTCGGTCAGAACGGTGAGAGGAGTGTGTTGGAAACGCCACGAAACGGGGCCCGTGTGTGCTAGGGGGCTTCCGTGGGCTTCGTCACGTCGATCAGCCGGCACACGGTATCGATGTCGATCTTCACCTGGGCGATCGACGCCCGCCCCGACAGCCAGGTGATCAGCGCCGAGTGCCAGGTGTGTTCGATGACGCGGACCGCGGACAGCTGCTCCGGTGTCGGATGCTCCAGGCCCATCGCGTCCAGGATGATCGCCGTGGTGATCCGCGAGACGGTGTCCACCTCCGGGCTGACGCTGCGGTCCGCGAAGGTCAGCGCCCGCACCATCGCGTCCGCCAGATGCGGCTCGCGCTGGAGCGCGCGGAAGGCCCGCATCAGGGTGTCGGCGACCCGCTGCGCCGGGTCGTCTCCGGCCGGGGGGCGTTTGTGCAGCGTCGTGTGCATGTGCTGGAGCTGGTCCTGCATGGTGGCGACCAGCAGATGGATCTTGGACGGGAAGTAGCGGTACAGCGTGCCCAGGGCGACCCCGGCCTCCTCCGCGACCTCGCGCATCTGCACCGCCTCGAAGCCGCCCCGGCCGGCGAGCTGGGCGCTGGCGTGCAGGATGCGGCGGCGGCGGGCCTCCTGCCGTTCGGTCAGGGGCGGCGATGCCGGCTTGGCCTCAGCTGTCATGTGTCCCCATCCATGGCTTCTGTCCGCGACCGGAGGGAGGCGCTCGGTCTCCCGGGGGCGCACAGCATGCCAGCGTGCCGGGTGGTGGCGCGAATCACCTGATCCGGCCGTTGCACCGACGCTACCTGCCGGTAGATTCGTAGCTCATTGAACGATCCAGTCTGAAACTTGTTCTAGATTAGCGTGAGCGGTTACGCTCCGGCGAACACGCAGGGAGAAGGGGGCCGAGTGTGACCGCTGAGGCCATAGAGTCGGGCCCCCGCACGGGCAGCGACACGTCCGGCACCGCCGACGACCGTCCGTTGCGCATCGCACTCCTCACCTACAAGGGCAACCCCTTCTGCGGCGGCCAGGGCGTCTACGTGCGCCACCTCGCCCGCGAACTCGCCCGCCTGGGCCACAGCGTCGAGGTGATAGGCGCCCAGCCCTATCCGGTGCTCGACGAGGGCGTCCCGCTCACCGAGCTGCCGAGCCTGGACCTCTACCGCCAGCCCGACCCGTTCCGCACCCCGAAGCGCGGCGAGTACCGCGACTGGATCGACGCCGCCGAGGTCGCCACCATGTGGACCGGCGGCTTCCCGGAACCGCTGACCTTCAGCCTGCGCGCGCGGCGCCATCTCGCCGCCCGCCGCGGCGAGTTCGACGTCATCCACGACAACCAGACGCTCGGCTACGGGCTGTTGGCGGACCTCGGCGCCCCGCTCGTCACCACGATCCACCACCCCATCACCGTCGACCGGCAGCTGGACCTGGACGCCGCCGGCACCCGCCGCCGACGCGCCTCCGTACGCCGCTGGTACGGCTTCACCCGCATGCAGAAGCGGGTCGCCCGCCGGCTGCCCTCGGTGCTCACCGTCTCCGGCTCCTCCCAGCAGGAGATCGTCGACCACCTCGGGGTGCGCCAAGACCGCATCCACGTCGTGCACATCGGCGCCGACACCGACCTCTGGTCGCCGGACCCGTCGGTCGCCGAGGTACCCGGCCGGATCGTCACCACCTCCAGCGCCGACGTACCGCTGAAGGGCCTCGTCCACCTCGTCGACGCACTCGCCAAGCTCCGCGCCGGCAACCCGGACGCGCACCTGGTGGTCGTCGGCAAGCGGGCCGAGGACGGACCGGTCGCGCAGGCCATCGAGCGGCACGGACTCCAGGGCGCCGTCGAGTTCGTCAAGGGCATCAGCGACGCCGAGCTCGTCGACCTGGTGCGCGGCGCCCAGATCGCCTGCGTCCCCTCGCTGTACGAAGGGTTCTCGCTGCCCGCCGCCGAGGCCATGGCCACCGGCACCCCGCTCGTCGCCACCACCGGCGGCGCGATCCCCGAGGTCGCGGGCCCGGACGGCGAGACCTGCCTGGCCGTTCCGCCCGCCGACGCCGGCGCGCTGGCCGACGCGCTCGCTCGGCTGCTCGGCGACCCGGAGCTGCGCGCCCGGCTCGGTGGAGCGGGCCGCGAGCGGGTGCTCTCCCGCTTCACCTGGAAGCAGGCCGCCATCGGAACCGCCGCCCTCTACCGCGAGGCGATCGCCGCCCGGTCCGGTGCCGCGCGCCCCGGCCACCGTCGTTGACACCGCCGACCGTTCCCGCCCCCGCCCCCCGACCGCGAAAGCAGGCATTCGTGCTGACCGTGGACTTCACCCGCTTCCCGCTCGCCGCAGGTGACCGAGTGCTCGACCTGGGCTGCGGCGCCGGACGCCACGCCTTCGAGTGCTACCGGCGCGGCGCCCAGGTCGTGGCCCTCGACCAGAACGGCGAGGAGATCCGCGAGGTCGCGAAGTGGTTCGCCGCGATGAAGGAGGCCGGCGAGGCCCCCGAGGGCGCCACCGCCACCGCGATGGAGGGCGACGCGCTCAACCTGCCGTTCCCCGACGAGTCCTTCGACGTCGTGATCATCTCCGAGGTCATGGAGCACATCCCCGACGACAAGGGCGTGCTCGCCGAGATGGTCCGGGTCCTCAGGCCCGGCGGCCGGATCGCGATCACCGTGCCCCGGTACGGCCCCGAGAAGGTCTGCTGGACGCTCTCCGACGCCTACCACGAGGTCGAGGGCGGCCACATCCGGATCTACAAGGCCGACGAACTCCTCGGCAAGATACGCGGCGCCGGCCTCAAGCCGTACGGCACCCACCACGCCCACGCCCTGCACTCGCCGTACTGGTGGCTCAAGTGCGCATTCGGGGTGGGCCGCGACGGCAAGGACGCAGCCCTGCCGGTTCGCGCGTACCACAAGCTGCTGGTCTGGGACATCATGAAGAAGCCGATGGCCACCCGGGTCGCCGAGCAGCTGCTCAACCCGGTCGTCGGCAAGAGCTTCGTGGCGTACGCGACCAAGCCGCACCTGCCCGTGGCCGCCGCGTCCGAGGACCTCACCAAGGCCGAGGCGTGACCGTTCCCGAGCAGACCGAGCACCTCGTACTGCCCGGGGTCCTCACCGCCGAGCAGGCCGCCGAGACCGTCGCCGCGCTCCTCGCCGTGCAGCGCGAGGACGGCGCACTGCCCTGGTTCCGCGGCCACCACCTCGACCCGTGGGACCACACCGAGGCCGCCATGGCCCTCGACGCGGCGGGCGAACACGCCGCCGCGGAGCGCGCGTACGACTGGCTGGCCCGGCACCAGAACGAGGACGGCTCCTGGTACGCCGCGTACCACGACGGGGACCCGGACCGGCCGACCGACCGCTCGCTGGAGACCAACTTCTGCGCGTACGTGGCCGTCGGCGTCTGGCACCACTACCTCGCCACCGGTGACGACGCGTTCGTCGACCGGATGTGGCCGACCGTCTACGCCGCCGTCGAGTTCGTCCTGCGGCTCCAGCAGCCCGGCGGCCAGATCGGCTGGAAGCGCGAGGCCGACGGGACCCCCGTCGACGACGCGCTGCTGACCGGGTGCTCCTCCATCCACCAGGCGCTGCGCTGCGCGCTCGCCATCGCCGAGCGGCGCGAGGAGCCGCAGCCCGACTGGGAGTTGGCGACGGGCGCGCTGAGCCATGCGATCCGCAGCCACCCGGAACGCTTCCTGGACAAGAGCCGCTACTCGATGGACTGGTACTACCCGGTCCTCGGCGGCGCGCTCACCGCGGCGGCCGCCAAGGAGCGCATCGAGGAGGGCTGGGACCGCTTCGTCGTCCCCGGCCTCGGGGTGCGCTGTGTGCTGCCCAACCCCTGGGTGACCGGCGGCGAGAGCTGCGAACTCGCCCTGGCGCTCTGGGTGATGGGCGAGTCCGACCGGGCGCTGGAGATCCTCCAGTCCATCCAGCATCTGCGCGCCGAGGGCGGCATGTACTGGACCGGGTACGTCTTCGAGGGCGACCGGGCCTTCTGGCCCCAGGAGCTCACCACCTGGACGGCCGGATCGCTGCTGCTCGCCGTGGCCGCGCTCGGCGGCGACGAAGCGACTGCGGAGGTCTTCGGCGGCGAACACCTGCCGCGCGGGCTGGAGCCGGACTGCTGCGGTTAGGTCCTGTGCGGCGGAGGTGGACCCGGACGGCGTTTCCCGAGTGGCACGCCGTCCCGGGCCGGGCGAACCTTACCAAGAGTGGCGGGATCGTCACTCTGCGTAGAGATCGCCCTGATGTGCCCGGCCAGGGAGGCCCGCTGTGCCCAGTTCCGCCGTGACCGGCTCCGTACCGCTCCGCCGTTCCGTCGTCCCGCTGCTGCTGTGCTGCGCCCTGGTCGTGGGTGCCACCGGGTGCGGCGGGGGTGACAAGAGCGGTGCGAGCAGCTCGGCGTCCCCGAGCGGCACGTCTTCGGCCGGGGCGCAGAAGTTCGCCAAGACGCGGTTCGTCGCCAACGCGGGGCTCGCGGCCGGTGCGACGTACCAGTGGATCGTGAAGCCGTACAAGGCGGGCAAGTTCAAGAAGGGCGCGGACGGGCGGACGTTCGCCCTGGTCAAGGCCGGGCTCGCGGGCGGCTTCACCTACAACCGGCTGAAGGCGGCGGTGGTCAACGCCAAGGGCGACCCGCTGCTGTCCAAGGCGGTCGCACCGCTGACGGCGGGCATCGAATCGCTCAAGGCGCTCGGCGACAAGCTCCGCAAGGGCGAGGCGGGCGCGGGCGACATCGGCGCCTTCGAGAGCGTGATCAACGGCATCAAGTCGGCCGGCAGCAGCGCGGGCGCCGAGGTGAAGGACAAGGTGCCCAGCGCCTCCCAACTCGGCGGGTAATCGGTGGGGTTCGGCCCGTGATCGAACTAGGGTGCGTGGCATGAGCCGACTGACGTACGACCGCTACTGCGACGAGATCATCGCCCGCACCGACGCGTTGAGGGCCACCCTTCGTGGCGCGGACCTCGGCGCCACCGTGCCGACCTGTCCCGACTGGACCCTGCGCGAGCTCGCCCTCCACGTCGGCCGGGCCCATCGCTGGGCCGGTGAGATCGTACGTACCCGGGCCACCGAGGTGGTCCCGTCGGAGCAGGTACCGGACTCCGCCCCCGGGAGCGACGACCCCGCCGCGCTCGACGCCTGGCTGGCGGACGGCACGGCCGGCACCGTGGAGATGCTGCGGGCCGCGGGCCCGGAACAGAAGGTGTGGTCCTGGGGCTGGGAGGGGAGCACCGGCTTCTGGGCGCGCCGGATGGCGCACGAGACGATCGTCCACCACGCCGACGCGGCACTCACCGCGGGGACCGGCTACGAGGTGGCGCCGGAGTTCGCCGCCGACACGATCGAGGAGTGGCTGGAGATCGTCACCTTCGTACGGGCCGCGGGCGACAAGCGGGCCGCCGCGCTGACCGGGGCCGGGCGCTCCATCCACCTGCACGCCACGGACACGCCGGACGCCGAGTGGCTGATCGAGTTCGGCGAGGACGGCTTCACCTGGCGGCGCGCCCACGAGAAGGCGACCGTCGCGCTGCGGGGCCCGCTCACCGACGTCATGCTGGTCTTCAACCGGCGGCTGGCCGCGGACAGCGACCGGGTCGAGGTGCTCGGTGACGCGGAGCTGCTGGACTTCTGGCTGGAGCGCGCCGTGTTCGGCTGAGCGGTCACCCGGTGCCGTTGTGCGCGCCGGGCGGGGCTGAGCGAAGCTGGAAGGGACAGCACGCAGTGTCCGGCGGCCCCGTGGAGGTGCCGATGGAGCCAGCCCGCGCCCTGAAACGGATCGCCTTCCTGCTGGAACGCGGCAGGGCCGACACCTACCGTGTGCGGGCGTTCCGTACGGCCGCCGACGCGGTGGCCGCGATGGCGGACGGCGAGGCGGGCCGGCGTGCGGCGGCCGGTTCGCTGGAGTCGGTCAAGGGCATCGGGCCGAAGACGGCGCGGGTGATCCGGGAGGCGGTGGCCGGGGGCGTGCCCGGCTATCTGGAACAGCTGGAGGAGGAGGCCGCGGCCTCTCCCACCGAGGGCGGCGAGGAGCTCCGCGCGCTCCAGCGCGGCGACTGCCATCTGCACTCCGACTGGTCGGACGGCGGCAGCCCGATCGAGGAGATGGGCCGCACCGCGGCGGAGCTGGGCCACGAGTGGGCGGCCCTCACCGACCACTCGCCCCGGCTGACCGTGGCGAACGGGCTCTCCCCGGACCGGCTGCGCCGGCAGCTGGCGAAGGTCTCCGAGCTCAACGCGTGGTGGGCGCCGTTCCGGCTGCTCACCGGCATCGAGTGCGACATCCTCCCCGACGGTTCCCTCGACCAGGAGGACGAGCTGCTGGAACAGCTGGACGTCGTGGTGGTCTCCGTGCACTCCAAACTGCGGATGGACCCGGCCCCGATGACCAGACGCCTGCTCGCGGCCGTCCGTCATCCGCGGGCGAACATCCTCGGGCACTGCACGGGGCGGCTGATCGCGGACCGGAAGCGCGCGGAGTCCCGGTTCGACGCGGACGCGGTCTTCGCCGCGTGCGCGGAGGCGGGCACCGCGGTGGAGATCAACAGCCGGCCGGAACGGCTCGACCCGCCCCGCCGGCTGCTGAGCCGCGCCGTCGCGGCGGGCACCCTCTTCGCCATCGACACCGACGCCCACGCGCCCGGACAGCTGGACTGGCAGATCCACGGCTGCACCCGTGCCGAGGAGTGCCTGGTCCCGGCGGAACGCGTCGTCACCACCTGGCCGGCCGATGAACTCCTGGCCTGGTCACGCGCGGGCACGATCCCGGAGCGGGCCCGCTCCGGGGCGGACGGGGCCATCGGTGCGGCCCCGGGACAGGAGCGGTGAAGCCATGACGGCCACAAGCGTGCGAGGCATCGACCACATCGGGGTCACGGTCCCCGACCTGGAGACCGCGACCCTCTTCCTCGCGAGGGCCTTCGGCGCCGAGGTGCTCTACGACACCCTGCGCCGCCAGGACGGACCGAACGGTGGCCCGGACGTCGAGCGGCGGCTCGGTGTTCCGGCGGGCACCCAGCAGCTGGCGATCAGGATGCTGGCCCTGCCCGGCGGCGGTCCGGGCATCGAGCTCTTCGAGTTCCAGGGTCCCCGCCGCGAACCCCCGGTGCTGCCCTGCGACTTCGGCTGGCAGCACGTGGCGCTGTACGCCGACGACCTGGACGCGGCCGTACGGGACTGCGTGGCCGCGGGCGCCTCGCTGCTCGCCGCTCCGCAGCCGCTGCGGGGCCCCGAGGCGGGCGAGCACAACCGGTTCGCGTATCTGCGTACCCCGTGGGGCAGCACCCTGCAACTCCTGACCTACCCCGACCCCCAGCCCTGGGAGCGCACCGCAGCACGACGGAGCGCCCGCCCCGCGCAGAGCGGTACCGGCACCTGGCCGACCGACCCGGCCCGGCCCTGAGGGCTGCCGCCGCACGCCCGCCAGGGATTACGGGGCAGCCCTCAGTTGAGCTCGGCGAGCACCCGCAAGGTGTGCGGGTCCGGCGCCGTCACCAGAAGATCGGTGACCGGCCCCTTGCGCCACAACTCCAGCCGCTCCGCGATCCGTTGACGCGGTCCGACGAGCGAGACCTCATCGGCGAAGGCGTCCGGCACCGCCAGCACCGCCTCCTGCTTGCGCCCCTCCAGGAACAGCTGCTGGATCCGCCGCGCCTCCTCCTCGAACCCCATCCGCGCCATCAGATCGGCGTGGAAGTTGCGGGCCGCGTGGCCCATTCCCCCGATGTAGAAGCCGAGCATCGCCTTCACCGGCAGCAGCCCCTCGGCGACGTCGTCACAGACCAGGGCGCGGGCCATCGGCGCGATCATGAATCCGTCGGGCAGGTCCGTGAGCGACGCCTCGTACACGTCGGTGCGCATCGGAGACCAGTACAGCGGCAGCCAGCCGTCCGCGATCCGGGTCGTCTGCGCGATGTTCCTCGGCCCCTCCGCCCCGAGCAGCACGGGCAGCTCCGGCCGCAGCGGATGGGTGATCGGCTTCAGCGGCTTGCCCAGACCGGTGGCGTCCGGACCGTCGTACGGGTGGGAGTGGAACCGGCCGTCCAGCTCGACGGGAGCCTCGCGGCGCAGGACCTGGCGGATGACGTCGACGTACTCCCGGGTCGCGGTCAGCGGGCTCTTCGGGAACGGCCGCCCGTACCAGCCCTCCACCACCTGCGGTCCGGACAGCCCGAGGCCGAGCATCATCCGGCCGCCGGAGAGATGGTCGAGGGTGAGGGCGTGCATGGCGGTGGCGGTCGGGGTGCGCGCCGCCATCTGCGCGATGCCGGTGCCCAGCCGGATGCGGGAGGTGTGTGCGGCGATCCAGGTCAGTGGGGTGAACGCGTCCGATCCCCAGGCCTCCGCCGTCCACACCGACGCGTACCCCAGCGTCTCGGCCTCCCTGGCCAGCTCCAGATGGGCGGGGTTCGGGCCGCGGCCCCAGTATCCGAGCGCGAGTCCGAGCCGCATGGCCGCCGCCTCCCAATAGTTCTGACGCTACGTCAGGAAATGAGGTACGGACGGAGGGTACGACAGCGGCCCCCCGCCCGGAAGGGGCGGAGGGCCGCTGTCGTACCGCGTGTGGCGGGCTCAGCCGCGCTGGATGCCCGTGGTGTCCTGGAGCACACCGCGACGGCCGTCCTGGGTCTGGGCGATCAGGCCCGGACCGCGCTGCTCCACCGCGAGGTACCAGGTGCCGGGCGCCAGTTCGGCGATCGGCGACGGCGAACCGTCCTCCCCGTACAGTGGGCGGGCCACCGGCACCGCGAACCAGAACGGCGTGAAGTCGCCGGTCGGCGCACCCGCCGCGGGAGCCTGCTGGGCGTTCCCCTGGGGCTGCGGCTGCGGCTGCGGCTGCGGCTGACCGGGCTGCGGCTGCGCACCGTAGGGCTGCTGCTGACCCGGCTGGCCGCCGTAGGGCTGCTGCTGGGCGCCCGGGTAGCCGTATCCCTGGCCGGGCTGCGGCTGGCCGCCGTACGGGGCCTGCACCCCGCTCGGGGCCGAGGCGCTCACCAGCGGGGCCTTGAGCGCGGGGACCAGCGGGGTGGCGACCGCGCCGCCCGCGAGCACGATCGTGGCCAGCAGGCCGAGGATCATTCCGGCGCCCGCGTCATCGGCGTCGATGGTCGTCCAGAAGCCGGCCCAGAGCGCGAAGACACAGAAGGCGGCGCCGAATTGGCCGAGGTCGAGGCCGACGACCTTCCGGGCCGGCATGGAACGGCCGACAACGACCAGTGCCGCACCGATGATCCCGGCCAGGAAGATGCTCATCAGGACACCGAGCGTGTCCCAGGCGTTCGGGGCGTCGTAGTTGGAGCAGTTGATGCCCGCGGGGCAGTCGAAGCCGAAGAGGTCGAGGAAAGAGGCGATGAACAGCACCACCGCTGCTCCGATCACCACCCCGTCGCCTCGAGTGAGGGAGCGGATATTCACGTGAAGGTCCTTAGTCGGTCGTCTCGTCGGGGCGGTCGTCGCTGCCGCCTGCACGGGTACGGCGGGCACGGCACGAAGCTCGGGGGCGGCCCCCATCGTACGGATGAATCTATCGTCTGCCCGGGCGGGTTGTGCCCCTGCCCGGTCCTCGGACGCACTTCCCCCCAATTCCGCCTCAGAACTACCTCTTGCTACCCCTCCAGGTAGCTGCTGATGCCGTCGGCAATGCCCTGGGCCGCCTTCTGGCGCCAGCCCGCGCTGGTGAGCAGAGCGGCGTCCTTCGGATCACGCATATTGCCGCATTCGATGAACACTTTGGGCACGGTCGACAAATTCAGTCCGCCCAGATCCTTTCGGGTGTCCAACCCGCTATTGCCGCCGACGTAATTGGAAGGTGCGCTTCCGGTATTGCGCACGAAGAGGCCGGCGATCCTGGTGCCGAGATCGCGCGAGGGCTCGACGATCTTCGAGGTGTCGGCTTTCCCGCCCCGCACCGGTGCGGGAAGGATCACATGGAAGCCGCGGTTGCCGACCGCGGAGCCGTCCGCGTGCACCGAGACCACGGCATCGGCCCGTGCCTCGTTGCCGATCCGGGCCCGCTCGTCGACGCACGGCCCGTACGCGCGGTCGTTGTCGTAGGTCAGCACGACCTTCGCGCCCTGCTTCTGGAGGAGGGTGCGCAGCCGGTGCGACACATCGAGGGTGAACCGGGCCTCCGCGTAACCGGAGTTGGTGGACGTGCCGGTGGTGTCGCACTCCTTGTGCGTGGTGCCGATGTCCACCTGGCGGTTGATCTCGCGGGTGTGCAGATGGTTGTTCGGGTTGTGCCCGGGGTCGATGACGACGGTCTTCCCGGACAGCGGCCCGGTGGCCCCGCCGCCCGTGGGCTTCGACGGCTTCGAGGGCTTCGCGGACGGGGTGGGGGAGGTGGACGTCTTCTTCTCCGGCGCCGGAGCGCTCTTCGACGGCGGCGGGGCGGAGGTAGCGCCGCCGCCCTGCCGGGGCTCGGCCTGCGCCCCGCCGCCCACATCGCCGACGTCGCCCGCGCCGCAGCCCGCGGCGGTCAGGCACACGGCGACGAACGCGGTGGCGGCGAGCAGGGACCGGCGGCGCCGGGTGGGGGGAACACTCTCGTCGTACGGCACCACGCGATGCTATCCGGGCCCCGGACGGCCCGCCTCAGATCGCCGATCCCGCCCCCGTCCGCCGCAGAACCCGCAGCGAATCCGTCACGGACACCTCGGTGAACGCGCCGGAGGCCAGCGCTCGCAGATAGATGCGGTACGGCGCCTGGCCGCCGTGCGCGGGGTCCGGGAACACGTCGTGGATCACCAGCAGCCCGCCCTCGGCGACATGCGGCGCCCAGCCCTCGTAGTCGCCGTTCGCGTGCTCGTCGGTGTGGCCGCCGTCGATGAAGACGAACCCGAGCTTCCCGCCCCAGACCGCCGCGACCTGCGGGGACCGCCCGACCAGCGCCACGACGTGGTCCTCCAGGCCCGCCGCGTGCAGGGTCCTGCGGAAGGTCGGCAGCGTGTCCATCCGCCCGACCTCCGGGTCCACCACGGTCGGGTCGTGGTACTCCCAGCCCGGCTGCTGCTCCTCGCTGCCCCGGTGGTGGTCGACGGTGAGCGCCGTCACACCGGCCGCCCGCGCCACGTCGGCGAGCAGGATGGTGGAGCGCCCGCAGTACGTGCCGACCTCCAGGATCGGCAGCCCCGACGCGGCGGCCTCGGTGGCGGCGGCGTACAGCGCGAGTCCCTCGATCACCGGCATGAAGCCCTTGGCGGCCTGGAAGGCGGCGAGAATCTCGGGCGACGGCTCGACGACGGACTCGGCGGGCACGGGTTCCTCCTGGTGGGGACGGTGATCGGGGCACGTGTTTCGACGGCGCCCCATCGTGCCGCACGCCCCGGCCGGTGGTGTCGGCGGGGCCGGGGCCGGGTTGTCATCGCCGGGGCCGCCTCCTGAGCCCCTGCGGGTTCTCGCAGTCGACGTGCCGGTAGAACGTGACCGGGCTTCCGGACGCGAGCTCGATCTCACCGCGTCGACAGCGCTCAAGGGCCTCGATCGGTTTCAGGCACGCGGGGGGTGAGTTCGTCCCCGGTCTCCTCCAGACCGATGACTACGTGCGCACCATCCACCGGCGCGCGCACGAGAGACTTTCCGCCGACGAGATCGACCGACTCGTCGACGTACGGATGACGCGGCAGGAGGCGCTCCGCCGCGAGCTGGCGCCGCTCAAGTTCGCGGCGGTCATCAATGAGGCGGTTCTCCACCGCCGGGTCGGCGGTCCGGCCGTCATGCGTGCGCAGATAGAGCATCTGGCGGAGGTGGCCGAGCTGCCCTCGGTGCGGGTGCAGGTCATCCCCTTCAAAGCGGGCGCACACCCTGGAATGAACGGCGCCTTCACACTGCTTCGGTTCGACGACGCGCAGTCCATCGTCTACCTGGAGAACCTCGGCGGGGCTTCGGTCACGCGGAGGCGCGCCGATGTGTGCCTGTACGAAGAGGCGTTCAACGACCTCCAGATTCTTGCCGTGGGGCCAGAGGAATCTCTCGGCATGATCAGAGAAGCAATCAAGAAGCATTGATTTACATGACCACTCATGAGCTCGCCGGTGCCCACTGGTTCAGGTCCAGCTACAGCAACGACCAGGGCGGTCAATGCGTCGAGGGCGCCCGGCTCGACGGGCACCGGATGGCCGTTCGCGACTCCAAGGACCCGGGGCAGGGCGCTTGTGTCTTTCCTGCCGTTGCCTGGTCGGCGTTCGTCGATGAGGTCAAGTCCGGCGACACCGTTGCCTGATGTTTCTTGAACGGAGGCCCTTGCCGCGTGCGGCAGGGGCCTCCGCCGCTGATTAGGGTGCCCGCATGGGTTTCTACGATTTTCGTTGCGCCGTCACCGGGATCAGCCTGCGCGGGATCGACGCGGTACTCGTCGGGCTGCGGCCGGTCGGTGACCGGTACCGGCCGCTCACCCTCGGCATCGTCGGAGAGTACAACCGGCTCGGCTCGATCGACGGTATCGAGGAGGACTCCCACACCGATCTGGTCTCGGAATACTTTCACCGCCGCGCACGGGCCGGTGACTTCGTCATGGACCCGGGGTACGCGGACGACTACGGGAATCCGCCGCGGGACATCGAGAACCTGCTGGCCTACTTCGAGCGGAACGTCAGCGACTCGTCCGAGGAGCACCCGGCGGCGACGCTGTTCGGCCGGCGCGTCTTCTCGACGCTCGTCGCGCGGCCCGTGTGGACCGCCCTGGCGTCCGCGTTCGCTCCGGGCGGAGGTACGTACGAGACCTGGTACGAGGAGATCTTCGCTGGATCCGCCGAGACCAAGGAGATGTACCGCGACCTGATTCGGGAGCTCGCCCGGCACATCGAGGAGCTGTCCGCGGTGAACGGCTTCCTCGACTCCCGCGGACTGGGCTGGTCGATCCCCGACAGTGACGAGATCGGCGGGCAGCACTTCGGTCCCGAGATGCGGGAGTACCTGGACGCGGCCCGGTCGGGCTTCCACGACGTCCCGGGCGTGCTCGAAGCGCTCACGGAGTACGAGCAGCGGGTCGGTGACCTGCTCGACGACTGATGCACTGGCTTCAGGTCTCTTCGTACGGCCATGAGCACGGGCATGAGCCCGACTGTCAGAGGCGCGCAGTACGGTCGCCCCATGGCAGCCGTGATCGACCTGACGCTTGACTGTGCGGACGCACAACTCCTCGCCGTTTTCTGGAAGACGGCCCTCGGCTATGTCGACGAGCCACCGCCGGCTCCCTTCAGAACACGCGCGGAGTGGTTCGCGTCCTTCGACCTGCCGGAGGACGACTCCGTGGACGACGGAGCGTGGCTCTGCGATCCCGACGGCGTCGGCCCCCGCCTGTGCATCCTCAAGGTCCCCGAGCCCAAGACGGCGAAGAACCGGCTCCACATCGACGTCCGGGTGCCGGGGCACGGCAGTCCCGACGAGCGATGGGCACGGATCGAGGCGGAGTCCGAACGCCTGGTGCGGGCCGGCGGGACCGTCCTGGAGAAGTTCGACGGGCACCACGTGATGATGGCGGACCCGGAGGGCAACGAGTTCTGCGTCGGTGCGGCTGCTGCGTGACAGGTCGGTGGCGTCGGGCCCGGCCGCAAGGCCGTACGCCCCCGCCGGGCACAGTGTGTGCTCGGCGGGGGCGTACGAGGGGTGAGCCCGGGTCGGGGCTGGTCGGTGGGGCCGGGACGTCAGCAGCTCTGCCAGAGGCGGGTCATGACGCGGACGCCGAAGCGCAGGCCCTCCAGCGGGACGCGTTCGTCCACGCCGTGGAAGAGTCGGCCGTAGTCCAGGTCGTGCGGGAGCTTGAGGCCCTTGAAGCCGAAGCATCGGATGCCGAGGTGGGTGAAGGCCTTGGCGTCGGTGCCGCCCGGGTTGCAGTACGGGACGGGGTGGCCGTCCGGGTCCTCGGCGCGTACGGCCTCGCACATGGCGTCGACCAGCGGGCCGTCGAACGTCGTCTCCAGCGCGATGTCGTGGTTGACCCACTCGCGGGTGACCGAGGGGAGCAGGAGCCTGTCGATGGTGTCGATCAGCTCCTGCTCGTGGCCGGGGAGGAAGCGGCCGTCCACTCGGGCGGTCGCCTTTCCGGGGATGACGTTGGTCTGGTAGCCGGCGTCGAACATGGTGGGGTTCGCGGAGTTGCGGAGCACCACCTGCATGAAGTCGGAGACCGGGCCCAGCTTCGCGAGGCTGCCCTCGACGTCGTTCTCGTCGAACTCGACACCGTAGAGGCGGGCCGCCTCCTCCAGCAGTGCGCGGACCGGCTCGATCAGCCGGATCGGGAAGGTCTCGCGGCCGATCCGGGTGAGCGACTCCGCGAGGTCGGTGACCGCGTTCTCGTCGTTGGGGGAGGAGCCGTGGCCGGCCCGGCCGGTGGCGGTGAGCTCCATCCAGGCCATGCCGCGCTGGGCGTTCTCGATCGGGTAGAGGCGCCGGGTGTCGTCGATGGCGAAGGAGAAACCGCCGCCCTCCCCGATCGCCTCGGTGACCCCGGTGAACAGCTCCGGGCGGTGCTCGACCAGCCAGTGGGCGCCGAACTTGCCGCCCGCCTCCTCGTCGGCGAGGAAGGCGAGGACCAGATCGCGCGAGGGCCTGGTGCCGGTGCGGGCGAAGTGACGGGCGGTGGCCAGCATGACGGCCACCGTGTCCTTCATGTCGATCGCGCCGCGGCCCCACAGGTAGCCGTCGCGGATCTCGCCGGAGAACGGCGGGACCTGCCACTCGGAGGCGTCGGCCGGGACCACGTCCAGGTGGCCGTGGACCAGGAGGGCGCCGCGCTCCGGGCCGGCGCCCGCGATCCGGGCGATGACACTGGCGCGGCCCGGGGCCGACTCGACCAGCTCGGACTCGATGCCCACCTCGGCCAGCCGGCCCACCACCCAGTCGGCGCTCGCGCGCTCGTTGCTGGTGGGGTTGGAGGTGTCGAACCTGATCAGCTCGGCGCAGAGTTCGACGACCTCGTCCTGGGCCTCGGCCGAGGCCGGGACGAGCGGGGCGGTGGGGTCGGGGGTGGTCATGCTGCTCCCACAGGGGTTGTCGCGGGGGCGGCGGGGGCGGCGGTGTCGTCCTCGTCGTCCAGGGTGGAGGTGCCGTACGGCTTCACCCAGCCCAGCAGGCCGAGGGCGCTGTACAGGATGAAGGCGGTGGCCAGCGAGTTCAGGGCCGGGATGCCGCCGTCGTAGAACTTGCCGACGCAGAACGCCGCGATCCAGATGGCGATGGACATCGGGACCCAGGTCGGCGAGGTCCTCGGCAGGGTCTCGGACTCGCGGGTCTCGTCCAGCGGCTTGCGCATCTTCTTCACGACCCAGTACTCGGCCACGATGATGCCGCCGATCGGCGGGATCGCGACGCCGAGGATGGAGAGGAACTCGGTGAAGTGGGTCATGATCCCGACCGCGGACAGGACCGTGCCCGCGATGCCGAGGACGATCGTGACCGCGCCGCGGTGGATCCGCTTGCCGAAGACGACCTGGAAGAAGTTGACGACGCCGAGCGAGGAGCCGTACAGGTTCCAGTCGTTGATCTTCGCGGTGGACATCAGGACCACGATGACACCGAAGGCGCCGGAGGTGGAGAGCACGATGTGCGAGACCTCGTTGCTCTTGACCAGGTGACCCAGGAGCACACCGGTCAGGCCGACGATGTACTCGGAGAGGATCATCGACGAGGCGCTCTGCAGGAAGACGTGCGAGCCCTTGCGGTTGTACCGGGTCATCTCCGGGGACACGATCGCGCCGGTCATGTAGCCGCCCGCGATGGCGGTGGCGGCGACGGCCAGCGGGATGGTCTGGCCGGGCGGCGGCGAGTGGATCAGCTCGCTGAGCGAGTGGTCCTTCAGCGTCGAGACGATCGACCAGGCGACCATCGCGAAGAACAGCGGGGTCACGATCTTGGCGAAGACGGCCATGTACTTGAAGCCGAAGATCACCAGCGCGGTGATGGCGATACCGGCCAGCACGCACCACATCCAGGACGGGCCGCCGACCAGCGCCGAGACGCTGTTGCCGAAGATCGTGTTCTGGACGCCGAACCAGCCGACCAGACTGACCGCGATCACGAAGCTGACCAGTGCCGAGCCGTTGCGGCCGAAGCCGACCCAGCGGGTCAGCATCGGCGTCGCCAGGCCCTCGCGCATACCGGCCAGGCCGATCGCGAAGATCACGATCTCCAGGATTACCGCGCCGAGCGTGAAGGCGAGGAAGGCGTCCCCGAAGGTCATGCCGACACCGATGGTGGCGCCGAGGGTGAACTGCGAGATCGAGCCGGACTGGGCCAGCCACTGGAGCAGCATCGACCAGAAGCCGAACCGCTTGTCGCGCGGGACGCGCGAGAGCGCGTAGTCGTCGCTGCCGATGGCCTTGGTCTCGGGGGCCACGGTCTCGGCCTGCGGGGTGGCTGCCATCAGGACTCCTGGGGTGTGCGGCCGAGGGTCTGGAGGTGAGCCAGCGACCCGTAACGGCTGACGAGGTTGTCGAACTCCACCGCGTCGTGGAAGTCCAGTTGTCCGCTGCCGTAGGCCTTGGCGACCTCCACGGCGTAGCGGGCGGCGGACGCGATGTCCGTCTCGTGGCTCGCGCCCGTGCCGCAGCCCGGCACCGCGGCGGCCGAGGTGATGGCCAGACCGACGACCGGGGCGGCCGTCGCGGTGGCGGGCTGAAGGATCGAATTGATGTGGTGTGCCCCATTACCGTACGGGGTGATGTCCTGCGTGGTCACGGGGTACGTGACCAACGGCTCACCGGTCACCACGGCCAGCAGCTCGCCGAGCTGCTCACTGACCCGGAGCACCCAGCCCTCCTTGACGGTGGGCGACAGGGCGAGGCCCTTGTGGTTGATGATCCGGTTGCCCTTGGTGGTGTCGATGGAGAGCACGGCCTCCATCTCACCGGTCACCTCGTGGCGGTTCATGGTGGCGATGTCCACGGGCGAGCCCATGAACGGCACCGGGTCGTGCGGCTCGGTCGGCGCGTTCGGGCAGATGTGGGTGGCGACGATCACATCACCGGGCAGTACGTCGCCGCGGCGGCGCATGTCGAGCAGCTTGGCGGCGGTGGCGATCGCCGAGACGGCGCCGTCGGCGTCGGAGACCAGACCGGTCACCTCGGGCCGGGCGCCGATGCCGCCGAGCCGGCCCACCACGCCCAGCGTGCGGGCGTCGCCCCCGGACGTACGCCCTCGGGCGCCCGGGATGCGAACCATCACGAAGTCGGTCGAGCCCTGCTCGCCGGCGACCGTGGTGACCTGCGCGGACGAGCCCTCGGTCCCGCTCACGGAGTCGAGGTACTCGACGACCGTCTTGCCATTGACCTGGGGATCGTCCAGCAGATCGACGATGTCCAGTACGTACTTCAACATGGGGGGCCTTTCTCGCTCATCCGGGCACCCGGGCCGAGGCGCTCGACGGGGGAAGCGCGGGGCGGGGTGCTGAGGCCACATTCGGGATCGGATAGCGTTGAACGCAACTGTTTCCCGTTATTTGCAATTCAGGTCTGAATGGTGAGATGACGATGGCGGACTTCGATCTGGACCGGCGCACCCCCGCCGGAGCCCTGCAAACCGTCGACCGGGCGCTCCTGGTGCTGCTCGCCTTCGAGCGGACCCGGCCCGACTGGGGCGTCACCGAGGTCGCCGAGGAGTTCGGCTGGGACACCTCGGTGGCCCAGCGGCTGCTCGCCACCCTCGCCGGGCGCGGCTTCCTGGTCTCCGACCCGGTCACCCGCCGCTACCGCATCGGCCCCGCCGTGCTGCGCCTGGGCCGGCTCTGGGAGCGCTCCGGATCGCTGGAGCTGCTGGCCGGACCGGTCCTGGAGGAGCTGCGCCGGGTCACCGGCGACACCGTGCTCTTCTGCCTGCCGGACAGCTTCCACATGCGGTGCGTCGCCGCGGAGGAGGGGGAGGCCGGGCCGCTGCGCTACTACCCGCTGGTCGGCGAGCTCTACCCGGCGCACGCCGGGGCGACCAGCAAGTCGTACTACGCGTATCTGCCCGACGAACAGCGCCACCGGCTCTTCCGGGGCCGCCCGATGGCCCGCTTCACGGAGCGGACGGTCACCGACCCGGACCGGCTGGAGGAGGAGTTCCTCAAGGTCCGCGCCCAGGGGTACGCCTTCACGGTCGGCGAGTACGACACCGGCATCGCGACCGTCGCCGTACCGGTCTTCCTGGGGCGCGAGCCGTACGGCAGCCTCAGCCTGGGCGGCGCCGAAGAGCTTTTCCGGGAGGCGCCGGACGACCGGCTCGACGCACTGCGCCACGCGGCCCAGCTGCTGGAGCGACGGCTCACCCACCCTCCGCAGCGCCCGAAGCCCCGCACCCGTCGCCCCCGCACCACCTGACGATCCGGAAGAGAACCAAGAGGAACCCGATGAATCTGCTGCTGCTCTCCAACTCGACCCAGCACGGCCGCGGTTATCTGGAACACGCCATCGACACCGTCACCGCGTTCCTGCCCGACGGCGCCCGGCTGGCCTTCGTGCCCTACGCGCTCGCCGACTACACCGCCTACACCACACGCGTCCGCGAGGCCCTGGAATCCCGCGGCATCACCGTCCGCGGGGTCCACGAGAACGCCGACCCGGTCGCCGAACTCGCCGCGTCCGACGCCGTGTTCATCGGCGGCGGCAACTCCTTCCGGCTGCTGAGCGCGCTGTACCGGACCGGGCTGCGGGACGCCGTGACCGAGGCGGTGCGGGACGGGCTGCCGTACATGGGAGCCAGCGCCGGTACGAACATGGCGGCGCCCACCCTGCGCACCACCAACGACATGCCCATCGTGCAGCCGCCGTCCTTCGAGACGCTCGGCCTCGTCCCGTTCCAGATCAACCCGCACTATCTGGACCCGGACCCGGCCAGCACCCACAAGGGCGAGACCCGCGAGGAGCGGCTCACCGAATTCCTGGAGGAGAACGACGTGCCGGTGCTCGGCCTGCGCGAGGGATCCTGGCTGCGGGTCGACGGGCGCCAGGCCCGGGTGCAGGGCGCCCGCCCCGCCCGGCTGTTCACCCGCGGCGCGCGGCCGCAGGAGCTCCCGGCGGGGTCGGACGTCTCTCATCTGCTCACGACGACACCGCGGTTCGACGCTCCGGTGCGCTGACACCCAGCACCAGATCGGCGTCGACCGGCAGGCCGTCGCCCGGGTACGCGGCAGGGCGGGCGCTCGGCGCGTACCCGGTGGCCGAACCCGCCAGCACGAAGTCGCCGCCGTGCGGGGCGGCCAGCGCGTAGTGGCCGTCCTCGTCCGCCACGGTGAGACCGGCCTGGCGGCCCCGGTGGTTGATCAGCGTGACATTGGCGCGGGCCACCGCGGCGCCGTCCGCGTCCAGCACCCGGCCGCGGAAGCCGCCCGAGCCGGCGACCGGGCGGGAGGCGCCCGGCACCGGGGCCGGGGCGTCCTCGTCGCTGCTCGCCAGCAGCGCCGGGCGCATCGCCTCGCGCTGCGACGGCAGGAACGAGGCCAGCACCAGCCCGATCACCACCGCACCCGTCGCGATCAGGAACGAGATGCGGAACCCCTCCATCGAGGGCAGCGCGACCCCGCCGGTGTGCACCGAGGTGTTCGCCAGCACCATGCCGATCACGGCGCTCGACACCGACGTGCCGATCGACCGCATCAGTGTGTTCAGGCCGTTGGCCGCGCCGGTCTCGGACGGATCGACGGCCCCGATGATCAGCGCGGGCAGCGAGGAGTAGGCGAGCCCGATGCCGGCGCCGAGCACCACCGCGATCACCACGGTCTGCCAGGCGGCGCTCATCAGCCCGAGCCCCGCCCCGTAACCGATGGCGATGACCAGCATGCCGAGCATCAGGGAGACCTTGGGGCCCCGGCGGGCGGACAGCCGGGCGTACAGCGGGGCGACGAACATCATCGTCAGGCCGAGCGGCGCCACGCACAGCCCCGCGACCACCATCGACTGCCCGAGGCCGTACCCCGTCGACGCCGGCAGCTGGAGCAGCTGCGGCAGGACCAGCGAGACGGCGTAGAAGGCGACCCCGACCATGATCGAGGCGAGGTTGGTGAGCAGCACCTCGCGCCGGGCCGTGGTCCGCAGATCGACCAGCGGGGCCGGGCTGCGCAGCTCGAACAGGCCCCACAGGACGAGGATCACCAGCGAGGCGGCGATCAGCCCGAGGGTGCTGCCGGAGGTCCAGCCCCAGTCGCTGCCCTTGGTGATGGGCAGCAGCAGGCAGACCAGGCCGAGCGACAGCCCCAGCGCGCCGACCAGGTCGAACCGGCCGGGGGCGCGCAGGGTGGGCTCCGGCACCACCAGGACGGTGAGCGCCATCGACAGCACTCCGAGACCGGCCGAGCCGAGGAACAGGGTGTGCCAGTCGGAGTGCTGGGCGACCAGCGCGGCGGCGGGCAGTGCCAGGCCGCCGCCGACCCCGATCGAGGAGCTCATCAGCGCCATCGCCGAGCCGAGGCGCTCGCGCGGCAGCTCGTCGCGCATGATGCCGATGCCCAGCGGGATGGCGCCCATGGCGAAGCCCTGGAGCGCGCGTCCCATGATCATGATCACGAGATCGTCGGTGGAGGCGCATATCAATGAGCCGACCACCATCACGGCGAGGCTGGCGAGCAGCATCCTCCGCTTGCCGTAGAGGTCACCGAGCCGCCCCATGATCGGGGTGGCGACGGCCCCCGCGAGCAGCGTCGCGGTCATCACCCAGGTGGCGTTCGACGGGTCGGTATGCAGAAGGGCGGGCAGGTCCTTGATGACGGGGACGAGCAGGGTCTGCATCACCGCGACGGTGATACCCGCGAAGGCGAGCACGGGAACGACCCCGCCGCCCGCCCTGCGCGGCCTCGGATCGGGGAGTTCCCCGGCGTGCTGTCCGTTCGTCGTCTGTGGCATACGTGCGGCCTCCGGGCGGCGTGATCGAGGGTCTGGAGAGGCATGCGGGCGGTGCGGGCGGGCAGCGCCCGACCGCCAAGTGTGTGCAGGGTGAAACCTTCCAGGTGCGTGAGGTATTCCGGTGAACGCGGTGCGAACGGGGGCACGACGGCGCACTCGGCCCGGAACGCGCGGAGATCGGCCGCCATCTGACCTTCCGTCAGAATGGAACGTGTTCTACTCTTGCGCCGTTCCAGTGGCTGCGACCGGCGAGGATCCGCATGGGCATCGGAATCACCGAAGAACACAGGGAGTTGGCGCAGGCCGTACGAGGTTGGCTGGCGCGCGCCGTACCGCCGAAGGAGATCCGGGCGCTTCTCGACGCGGAGGCCCCCGACACCCCCGGCGTGCGCCCCGGGTACTGGGACGGGCTCGCCGAACAGGGCCTGCTCGCCATCCATCTGCCCGAGGAGCACGGGGGCGGGGGCGGCCGGCTCCTCGATCTGGCGGTGGTCCTCGAAGAGGCCGGCCGGGCCGCGCTCCCCGGCCCGTACCTGTCGAGCGCACTGGCCTCCGCCGTACTGCACACGGCGGGCCCGCACGATCTCGTGCGCGACCTCGCGGCCGGTACGCGCATCGGCGCCGTGGCCCTCGGCCCCGGCACCCTCACCGTCGTCGAGCACGAGGACGGCCATCTGCTGGACGGCACGGCACCGCCCGTCCTCTCCGGCGCCGAGGCCGACCTGCTGCTCCTGCCCGCCGAATCGGCCACCGGCACCCTCTGGTTCGCCGTCGACTCCGCCACCGCGGGGCTGACCGCGCGCCCGCACCGGGGCGCCGACCCGACCCGGCCCACTGCCGAGGTCCATGCCGAGGGCGTACTCGTCCCGGCCGGCCGCCTCGTACGGACCGACACCACCCGCGTCCGCGACCTCGCCGCCGTCCTCCTCGCCGCCGAAGCCTGCGGAACGGCGGCCAGGGCGCTGCACACCGCCGCCGAACACGCCAAGGTCCGCGAGCAGTTCGGCCGCCCCATCGGGCGGTTCCAGGGCGTCAAGCACCTCTGCGCCGACATGCTCGTACGCGTCGAGAAGGCCCGTGCGCTGGCATGGGACGCGGCCCGCGCCGCCGACGAGGAGACGGACCCGGACCCGGACCCGGACGTACGGTCCATGGTCGCCGCCCTCGCCGCGTCCGACGCCCTCGACGCCGCGTACGGCTGCGCCAAGGACTGCGTCCAGATCCTCGGCGGCATCGGCTTCACCTGGGAGCACGACGCCCATCTGTATCTGCGCCGGGCCCTGGTGGCCCGGCAACTGCTCGGGACCGGCGACACCCACCGGCTGCGGGCCGTCCGGCTGGCCGAGGGCGGGGCACGCCGCTCACTCGCCCTCGAACTGCCCGCCGGGGCCGCCGGCCACCGGGCCGGGGCGCGCGAGGCGGTCGCCGCCGCACGCGGCCTCGGACCGAAGGAGGCCCGTCGCGTCCTCGCTCCGACCGGCTACGCCGCCCCGTACCTCCCGGCCCCCTACGGCCTGGGCGCCGGTCCCGTGCAACAACTCGTCATTCAGCGGGAGTTGGCTGAGGCGGGGGTGAAGCTGAGCGACCTCGGGATCGCCACCTGGGTGGTGCCCTCGCTCATCGCCCACGGGACGCCGCAGCAGCAGGAGCGCTACCTGCTGCCCACCCTGCGCGGCGAACTCCTGTGGTGCCAGCTGTTCTCGGAGCCCGACGCGGGATCCGACCTCGCCTCGCTGCGCACGAAGGCGGAACGGACCGACGAGGGCTGGCGGATCAACGGGCAGAAGGTGTGGACGAGCGCCGCCCAGTGGGCCGACCACGGGATCCTGCTCGCCAGGACCGACCCGGACGCCCCCAAGCACCAGGGGATCGGCTACTTCCTCGTCGACATGAAGAACACCCCGGGCATCGAGATCCGGCCGCTCAAGGAGATCACCGGCGACGCCCTCTTCAACGAGGTGTACTTCGACAACGTCCTGCTGCCCGCCGACGCCGTCGTCGGCGAGCCCGACGGCGGCTGGAAGGTAGCCCGCAACACCCTGGGCAACGAACGCGTCCACATGGCCGACCAGATGACCTTCGACACCGGCCTGGAAGCGCTGATCGCCCGCTCCGGCGAACTCGACGGCGCCTGCCGGGCCCGCATCGGAGCACTCGCCGCCGAGGCCCACGCACTGGGCTGCATCGGGCTGCGCACCACGATGCAGCAGGTCTCCGGGCTCGAACCCGGCGCGGGCGCCTCCGTCCGCAAGCTCGTCCAGACCACCCACCAGCAGAAGGTCGCCGAACTCGCCCTCGAACTGCTCGGCCCGGCGGGCGCGGCCGGTGAAGGACCGGGGGAGCGGGCCCTGCACGGCTTCCTGATGTCCCGCTGCCTGACCATCGCGGGCGGCACCACCCAGGTTCAGCTCAATGTCGTAGCCGAGCGCATCCTCGGCCTCCCGCGCGATTGAAATCGAAGGGACTTGCCATGAAGCCCGCGAAGCCCACGAACCACGCGAAGCCCATGAAGCTCATGAAGGCGTACGTCGTCGGCGTCGGAATGACGAAGTTCGAGAAGCCCGAGACACGCGACTGGCAGTACTGGGACATGGCGAAGGAGGCCGGGACGGCGGCACTCGACGACGCCGGGGTCGCGTACGAGCAGATCCAGCAGGCCGTCGTCGGCTACTGCTTCCAGCCCTCCACCGCCGGTCAGCGCGCGGTGTACGAACTCGGCCTGACCGGGATCCCCGTCTACAACGTCAACAACAACTGCGCCACGGGCTCCACCGCCCTGATGATGGCCCGTCAGTTCGTCGAGGGCGGCGGCAGCGACTGCGTCCTCGCGCTCGGCTTCGAGAAGATGACGCGCGGCGCACTCGGCGGCGGAGGCGCGGACGGCGGTGCCGCCGACTTCAAGACTTCGCCCGTCGCCCGGCACTACGGGATCATGGCCGCCGCCCACGGATTCGAGATGAGCCCGCCCACCGCCCAGATCTTCGGCAACGCGGCCCGCGAGCACATGGAGCGGTACGGGACGACCGAGGCGCAGCTCGCCGCGGTCGGCGCCAAGAACCACCGGCACTCGGTGAACAACCCGTACGCCCAGTTCCAGGACCCGTACACGGTCGAGGCGATACTCGCCGCGAAGTCCATCCACCGCCCGCTGACCAAACTCCAGTGCTCCCCCACCTCGGACGGCGCGGCCGCCGCCGTCGTGGTGTCGGAACGCTTCGTCGAGCGTCACGGCCTGGGCGACCGCGCGGTCGAGATCGTCGCCCAGGCCATGACCACCGACACCGGCGACTCCTTCGCCTCGGGGACCTGCATCGACGCGGTGGGCCTGCCGATGTCGCGGGCCGCCGCCCGGCAGGTCTACGAGGCGTCGGGGCTCTCGGCCGCCGACCTGGACGTCATCGAACTGCACGACTGCTTCTCCATCAACGAACTCCTCACCTACGAGGCGCTCGGGCTGTGCGGCGAGGGCGAGTCCGGGAAACTCGTCGAGTCGGGCGCCACCACGTACGGCGGCCGCTGGGTGGTCAACCCGTCCGGCGGGCTGATCTCCAAGGGACACCCGCTCGGCGCCACCGGCATCGCCCAGGCCGCCGAACTGACCTGGCAGCTCAGGGACGAGGCGGGAGACAGGCAGGTGGCGGGGGCCCGGGTCGGCCTGGCCCACAACATCGGGCTCGGCGGCGCGGCGGTGGTGACGCTGCTGCGGCGGTAGGCCGACAGGGCCTGGGGGCTGTCCGTCCGGATCGGGCCGGGATCGCGGGGTCCGGCCCGATCCGGACGAAATGCCCTGGGCCCGAATACCGATGTACGGGGCGATGTGCGGGTGCGAGTATGACGGCCATGGTTGACGTCAAGACGCCCGTGCCGCCGCTGGAGCGGACCAGCACCCGCACCTGGGCGGCGGTGCTCGCCGCCTGTGTCGGTCAGTTCCTCGTCGTGCTCGACGTGTCCGTCGTCAACGTCGCCCTGCCGTCGATGCGTTCGGACCTGGGGATGAGCCCCGCCGGGCTCCAGTGGGTGCTCAACGCCTACTCGATCGCGTTCGCCGGATTCATGCTCCTCGGCGGACGCGCCGCGGACATCTACGGCCGCAAGCGGATGTTCCTCGTAGGCCTCGGCCTGTTCACCGCCGCCTCCCTGGCCGGCGGGCTCGCCCAGGAGGGCTGGCAACTGCTCGCCGCCCGCGCCGCGCAGGGGCTCGGCGCCGCCGTGCTCGCCCCCGCCACCCTGACGCTGCTCACCACCGCAGTCCCCGAGGGCCCGGCCAGGACGAAGGCGATAGGCACCTGGATGGCCGTCGGAGCGGGCGGCGGCGCGGCCGGCGGACTGATCGGCGGGGCGCTCACCGATCTGTTCTCCTGGCGCTGGGTGCTGCTGATCAATGTGCCGGTCGGAGTGCTCGTGCTGGCCGGCGCCGCGGTCCGGCTCGTGGAGGGCCGGACCGGGGACCGGCGGCGGATCGACCTGCTGGGCGCGGTACTCGTCACGGTGGGCCTCGCCTGCGTCGCGTACGGCATCGTGCAGACCGAGGAGTCGGGGTGGACCGCGACGGCGACCCTGGCACCGCTGCTCGGCGGAGTGGCCCTGCTGGGCGTCTTCGTGGTGGTGGAGGCCCGGACGGCGGAGCCGCTGATGCCGCTCCGGGTGCTCGGGACGCGGGCGGTGACCTCGGCCAACGCGGCGATGTTCGTGATCGGTTCGGCGACGTTCTCGATGTGGTACTTCATGACCGTGTACGCCCAGGCCGTGCTGGGCTACTCCCCGCTGGAGGCCGGACTGGCCCTGATGCCCACGTCGTTGGCCATCGTCCTCGGCGCGAAGTGCGCGCCCCGGGTGATGGCCGTGACCGGCGCGAAGAACCTGGCGCTGATCGGTACGGCGATCGCCGCGGCGGGCTTCGGCTGGCAGTCCACGATGGGCCCCGACGGTTCGTACCTCACCTCGGTCTGCCTGCCCGGCGTCCTGATGATGGCCGGCGCGGGCCTGGCGTCCACCCCGCTCGCCTCGCTGGCCATCACCGGCGCGGCCCCCGGCGAAGCGGGTCTGGTCTCCGGCCTCGTCAACACCTCCCGCACGATGGGCGGTGCGCTCGGTCTCGCCGCGCTCTCCACCGTTGCGGCGGCCCGCACGGCGGGTGGCACCGGACCGCAGGAGCTCACGGCCGGCTTCGCCCTCGCCTTCCGGACGGCCGGCACGATACTGCTGGGCGGGCTGCTGCTGATGGCGCTCTGGCTGCCGCGCCATCGGTCGGACCGGCGCTGAGACGCGGGACAGCCCTCAGAGCCACCCCTGCTGCCGAGCGGCCCGGACCGCCTCCATCCGGTTGCGTGTATCGGTCTTGCCGATCGCCGCCGACAGGTAGTTGCGCACCGTCGACTCGGACAGATGCAGCTTCGCCGCGATGTCGGCGACCGTCGCCCCGTCCACCGAGGCGTTCAACGCGTCCCGCTCCCGCGCGGTCAGCGGGCTGGGGCCGGCGCTGAGCGCGGCGGCGGCCAGCGCCGGGTCGATCACCGTCTCCCCGCTCAGCACCCGGCGGATCGCGACGGCGAGCTCCTCGACCGGACCGTCCTTGACGAGGAACCCCGCCGCCCCGGCCTCCATCGCCCGGCGCAGATAGCCGGGGCGGCCGAACGTGGTCAGGATCAGCACTCGGCAGTCCGGCACCTCCGTGCGCAGATCGGCGGCGGCGTCCAGCCCGCTGCGGCCCGGCAGTTCGATGTCCAGAAGCGCCACGTCCGGCCGGGACAGCAGCGCGGCGTCCACGATCTCGTCCCCGGCACCGACCTGCGCCACGACCTCGATGTCCGGCTCCAGGCCGAGCAGCAGCGCGAGCGCGCCCCGCATCATCCCCTGGTCCTCGGCGAGCAGCACCCGCACGGACGTGGCCGGCGGGTGATCCTGCGGCATCTCGTTCACGCCCCCAGCGTAGGGCCCGGGACGGCGGAGCGGGCGGGGGGCAGCAGCGCTTGGCCCAGACGTGCGAACGAGGGCCGGCCGGAGCGGAGAGGTTGACGCGCCTGCCCGCGGGCACGCAGCCGAGGCGGTTCTTCAAGTACTTCTCGGCGTAATAGATGACCTGGGAGGCGTGGATGTCGCCGGCTCGACCGGCTGCACCGGGTCTCGCCTTCCAGCCAGTCCCTCTCGTCGCCCTCCCAGGCGCACATGCGGCCGCCTCCGTCGGCGGCGGTGAAGAAGCAGACGCTGCCAACGTAAGGGATCGGTGCCGCGGGCGTAGCGCACCACGGCGTCCCTGCGGGCGGCCCGGGTGCCGCCGGGAAGCGGCAGCGTGCCGGTCAGGACGAGGCGGGCGAGGACGCCGAAGGCCCAGATGCCGGCGGTGGGGCGGATCATGGGCTGACCGGACGGCGGCCCGTCTCTCCGGAGGCGGACCGCTTCCGGTGCCCTTGCCGGATACGTCGCGTGACGCGGCACTCAGGCGCTCACGCCGGGCCCTTCCGACGGTTCCGGTTCATCCGACGGTTCCGACCTGTCCGACCCGTCGCATCCGCCCGGTCCGTCCGGTCCGTCCGGTCCGTCCGACCCGTGCGACCCGTGCGACCCGTCCGACCCGTGTGACCCGTCCGGCTCCTCCGGCTCCTCCTGCCCGTCCGGCCCCGGTCCGTCCACCGGCAGTTCCGCCGTGACGGCGAAGCCGCCGCCGGGCTCCGGGCCCGCCCGGAGCGAGCCGCCCGCCGTGGCGAGGCGTTCGGTGAGGCCGGTCAGGCCGGTGCCGCCGATGCCGGGGACGGGAGGGACGTCCGGGCCGCGGCCGTCGTCGGTGACCGTCAGGCGGACCCGGTCGGCGTTGCCGGCGACCGTGAACGAGCAGGTGGTGGCATGGGAGTGGCGCACCACGTTGGTGACCGCCTCCCGCACCACCCAGCCCAGCAGCGCCTCCGTCTGCGGGGCGAGCGGCGGCCCCGAGCGGCGGAGCACCGGTTCGATGCCGGCGGCGGTCAGGGCGGACCGGGCCCGGTCCAGTTCGGTGGCCAGGCTGCCTTCCCGGTAGCCGGTGACGGCCTCACGGATCTCGGTGAGCGCCTGGCGGCCGACGGACTCGATGTCGGCGACCTGGGCGAGCGCGGCGTCCACGTCGCGCGGCGCGAGCCGGCGGGCGGCCTCCGACTTGACCACGATCACCGAGAGCGTGTGGCCCAGCAGGTCGTGCAGGTCGCGGGAGAAGCGCAGCCGCTCCTTCTCGACGGCGGTACGGGCCAGTTCCTGCCGGGTGGCGCGCAGCTCCATCACGGTCTCCGCGAGGGTGAGGATCGCGGCGGTCACCGCTCCCGAGATGAAGGTGCCGTAGCCGATCGTCCACGGGTCCGAGCTGCCGTTGCCGCGCCACACCGCCACGGCGGTGGCGACCGCGGCGAGCGTGAGCACGCCGACCGCCAGCTGCCGGTTGCGCAGGATGGCGCCGCAGGCCAGCGAGAGCAGCGGGAAGAAGAGCAGCCAGCTCCCGCCGTAGCCGATCGCCAGCGCGAGGGTGATGGCGGCCATCGCGGCGAGCAGCCAGTACGACACCGGGCTCTCGCGCTTCTCCTTGCGGAAGCCGCGGAACACCACGGAGACGTAGAGGGAGTTGAAGGCGAGCAGTCCCAGACCACCGAGCCAGGGATTGGCCGCCTCGCCCTGGAAGAGATTGGAGAAGGAGCCCATCCCCATCAGCAGCCAGGGCAGCAGGGCGAACGGGCCGGGCGGGCCGGGGCGCCGCTCCTCGCCCCTCCTGCGCCGGCGGCGCCACGGGCCCGGCCGGCCGCCCGCGGGTGTGTCCGTTCCGTTCCTGGCCATGTCCACTCCTGTCACACGGTCCTCGCGGACCGACGGTACGAGATCACGGCGTACGTGCCGAACAGCAGGAGCCAGGCGCTGAGCACCGCGATCGTTCCGGCGCCGGGCGCGTGGCCCGTGGTGGTCGCCCACCCCAGGTCGGCGAAGCGGTTGGCCGGGGTGAACCTGCCGATGGAGCGCAGCCATTCGGGCAGCAGCTCCAGCGGGAACCACAGACCGCCGACGATCCCGAAGCCCATCAGGCAGGCCACGTTGACCACTCCGGTGCCCTGTGGGGTGAGCCGGTAGCCGTTGCCGAGGCCGAGCAGGGTGAACGGCAGCGCGCCGATCCACAGCAGCACCGCCAGTGCGATCCACTGCCAGGCGTCCAGCCGCACCCCGTTGACCAGCCCGCCGGCCAGCAGCACCGTGAAGATCGTCGGCAGGACCGTCACCGAACCGCTGATCGCACGGCCCACGACCGCCTGCGAAGGCGCGAGCGGAGTGACCCGCAACTGCTGGAGCCAGCCCAGGGTCTTGTCGGAGGCGACCCCCGTACCGATCGACATGGCGGAGCCCAGCGCCCCGTACGCGGCCATGCCGACCATCGAGGCGGTCTTCCAGCCGTCCACGCCGGAGCCGCCGCCGATGTTGGTGAAGACCAGGTACATCATCACCGGCATCCCGGTCCCGAAGATCAGGAAGGTGGCGTCGCGCAGGGTCCGGCGGATTTCGAGCACGATGTAGCGGAACATCACACGGTCTCCCTCTGGGAATCGGTCATGGGCGTCGCGGTGGCCGGTGCGGTGAGGGAGAGGAACGCGTCCTCCAGCGTGGCCCGGGAGACCTGGAGGTCGCGGATCGCGTCCAGGCGGGCCAGTTCCCGGACGGTGGCGTCCGAGTCGTCGGTGTACAGCAGTGCCCGGTCCCCGGACACCTCGACGGAGACCACGCCGGGCAGCAGCTCCAGGCCCCCGGTCGGCCCGCCCGCCAGGTCGAAGGAGACGAGGCTGCGGCCCGCCGAGCCCCGGATCGCGTCGCCGGTGCCGTCAGCGACGATCCGGCCCCGGTCGATGACGACGATCCGGTCGGCGTTCTCGTCGGCCTCCTCCAGATAGTGGGTGGAGAACAGGACGGTGTTGCCGCGCCGGGCGTAGGCCCGCATCGAGTCCCAGAACGTGCGGCGCGCCTCCACGTCCAGGGCGGCGGTCGGCTCGTCCAGGACGATCAGCTCCGGATTGCCGGCCAGCGCGACGGCGAAGCGGACGCGCTGGGTCTGGCCGCCGGAGAGCTTGTCGATGCGCCGGTTCGCGTACTCGCTCACGCCCGCCAGCGCCAGCGCCTCGGAGACCGGCATCGGCTCCGGATAGGTCGAGGCGACGAAGTCGACCAGCTCGCGGACGGTGACCCGCTGGATGGGCCGCCCGTCCTGGAGCATGGCGCCGACCAGACCGTCCCGCACCGCGTGGTCGGCGGTCCGGCCCAGCACCCGCACCGTGCCGGAATCCGGCTGGTCGAGGCCGAGCAGCAGCCGGATGGTGCTGGACTTGCCCGCTCCGTTGCGGCCGAGCAGGGCGACGGTCTCGCCGCGGCCGATGGACAGGTCGATCCCGTCCACGGCCCGTACGCGGCGCTCCGCCCGGCCGAATGTCCTGACCACCCCGGTGAGGTCCACCGCGGCTCCGTTCCCCGTTGTCTGCGTCATGAACCCGACGTTACGGAGATCGCCATGGACCCCGGCAGACGGCTGTGTACGGACTTCGCCATGACATATGTCATGGCCGGGCGGAGGCAGGCCCGGCAAGGAATCTGACGCTGCGTCAGCACTGGTCTTCCCAACTGCTGGGCGCTGCGTTATACATGGGTTCATCGGCTAGAACGCGTTCTAGAACGGGCGTTGCGGCCGGTCCCGCGCGACCTCGGTGCGGCCGACGGTGCGGACGGCCGCGCCGAGGTCTTCCCACCATCAAGGAGCAGCTCTCCCATGCCCATTGATGCCGAAAAGGCTCTCGCCGCCGAACCCCGATCCACCCGGATCAGCTGGGGCCACAAGGACGTCCAGCTCTACCACCTCGGGATCGGTGCGGGCTCCGGCCCCGACCGTGCCGATGCCGCGACCGACCCCGACGAGCTGCGCTACACGCTGGAGTCCAGGCTCCAGGTGCTGCCCTCCTTCGCCACCGTCGCGGGCGCCGGCATGGGTGTCGTCGGCGGGCTCTCCTCGCCCGGCATCGACATCGACCTCGCCGCGGTCCTGCACGGCGGGCAGAGCGTACGGGTGCACCGGCCGATCCCGGTGAAGGGCAGCGCCGTACAGACCTCGAAGGTCGCCGCGGTGTACGACAAGGGCAAGGCGGCCGTGCTGGTGCTGCGCACCGAGGCAGCCGACGACGAGGGCCCGCTGTGGACCAACGACGCCCAGATCTACGTCCGGGGCGAGGGCGGCTTCGGCGGTGAGCGCGGCCCGTCCGAGCGGGTCGCGTACCCCGCGATCGCCCCGGACCACATCGTGGAACGGCCCGTCCGCCCGGACCAGGCGCTGCTGTACCGCCTCTCCGGGGACTGGAACCCGCTGCACGCCGACCCCGAGTTCGCCGCGCGCGCCGGCTTCGACCGGCCGATCCTGCACGGACTGTGCACCTACGGCATCACGCTCAAGGCCGTCACCGACACGGTCCTCGGCGGCGATGTGACCCGTATCCGCTCCTACCGCACCCGTTTCGCCGGGATCGTCTTCCCCGGCGAGACCCTCCGCATCGAGATGTGGACCGCCGAGAACCAGGTGCGCGTCGAGGTGAGGGCCGTGGAGCGGGACAACGCCGTGGTCCTCGGCGACACCTTCGTCGAACACTCCTGAACCCGAACCGACTCCAAGAGGACCGCAGGCCCATGAGGGGAGCCGCACCATGCGCGCAGCCGTACTGCACGAGATAGGCCAGGAGAAACTCGAAGTCCTCGACGACGTCGAGGCGGTGGGCTTCGGCCCCGGCAAGGTCAGGCTCCGCATCCGGGCCACCGGTCTGTGCCACTCCGACGTCTCCGCGATGAGCGGGGTGCTGCCGCAACCCGCCCCGTTCATCCCGGGCCACGAGGGCGCCGGCGAGGTCATGGACGTGGGCGACGGCGTCACCGGGCTGAGCGCCGGGGACCGGGTACTGGTCTGCTGGCTGCCCGCCTGCGGGGCGTGTCCGTCCTGCAAGCGGGGTCAGACCCAGCTCTGCCTGGCCGGCTTCATGAACGCGGGCACCCCCAACTTCAAGCGTCCCGGCGGCGATGTGTTCGGCTTCGCGGGCACCGGCACCTTCACCGAGGAGGTCGTCGTCGGCGCGGGCTGCGCGGTGCCGATCCCGGACGACGTACCGTTCGAGATCGCCGCGCTGATCGGCTGCGGGGTGACCACCGGGCTCGGCGCGGCCATCAACACCGCGCGGGTGGAGGCCGGTTCGTCGGTCGCCGTGATCGGCTGCGGCGGCGTGGGCATCTCCACCATCCAGGGCGCCAGGGTGCAGGGCGCCGCCCAGATCGTGGCCGTGGACCCGGTCGCGTCGCGGCGTGAGGCGGCGCTGCGGTTCGGCGCGACCGAGGCGGTGTCGCCCGACGAGTTCGCCGACGCCAAGCAGCGGATCACCGCGGGCGAGGGCTTCGACTACGTCTTCGAGGTCGTCGGCAAGTCGGCCACCGCACGCACCGCGTACGAGAACACCCGGCGCGGCGGCACCCTGTGCGTCGTCGGTGCGGGCGCGATGGACGACAACTTCCAGGTCAACATGTTCGAGCTGTTCTTCGACGAGAAGCGGATCCTGCCCTCCATGTACGGCGGGGGCGACGTGCTCCGCTCGTACGAACGGGCCATCGCGCTCTGGCGGGCCGGCCGGATCGACCTCGAATCGATGATCACCCACCGGGTGCGGCTCGACGGGATCAACGACGCGCTCGACCAGATGCGGACCGGCGAGTCGCTGCGCACCTGCGTCGAGCTCTGACCACCGCCCGCCCCTTCCGAGAGGACTGGAGAGATTCCGATGTCACTTCCCCTGGACGGCATGTCCGCGATCGTCACCGGCGCGGGCCGCGGCCTCGGACGCGCCGAAGCGCTGGAACTGGCGGGGCTGGGCGCGTCCGTGGTCGTCAACGACTACGGGCAGCCGGGCCGCGACGGCTCCGGCGAGGCGTCCGCGACGCCCGCCGAGGAGGTCGCCGAGGAGATCCGGGCCGCGGGCGGCCGGGCGGTCGCGCACCTCGGCGACGTCTCCGACCACGAACAGGCCCGCGCCTTGGTGGAACTGGCCGTCGACACCTACGGAAAGCTCGACATCCTGGTCAACAACGCGGGCATCCTGCGCGACCGGATGATCTTCTCGATGACCGAGGACGAGTGGGACTCGGTCATCAGGGTCCACCTCAAGGGCCACTTCAACACCACGCACTTCGCCGCCGCGCACTGGCGTAGCCGTTCCAAGGAGTCCGGCGGCCCGGTCCACGGACGGATCATCAACACCTCGTCCGAGGCGTTCCTGGCCGGCTCGGCGGGCCAGCCGAACTACGCGGCGGCCAAGGGCGGCATCGTCGGCCTCACCACCTCCACGGCCCTGGCCCTGGCCAGGTACGGCGTCACCGCCAACGCCATCTGCCCGCGGGCCCGCACCCGGATGACCGAGGACGTCTTCGCGGGCTTCCAGGAACCGACGGACGGCCGGCTCGACGCGCTCGCCCCCGAGCATGTCGCGCCGCTGGTCGGCTATCTGGCCTCCCCGGCCGCCGCCAAGGTCAACGGGCAGCTGCTCGTGGTGCACGGCGGGATGGTCGCGATCGTCGAACGCCCCAGGGTGGCGGCGAAGTTCGATTCGTCGAAGGAGACGTTCTCCTTCGACGAACTGGACGAGCTGATCTCGCCGTACTACGAGGACCGCCCGCCGAACGAGACCTTCGCCGCGGCGGAGGTGCTCGGCCTGAAACGGGGTTGACGGCGGCGCCCGGGGAAAACGGATGGGCCCCGGCAGCCGGAGCCGGCTGCCGGGGCCCATCCGTCCCTCGTCGATGTTCCGCGCGGTCAGGCCGCCCGGCTTTCCCCCTCGGAGGGGCGACGGTGGCGGCCGTGCGGCTGTGCGGACGTGTCGTCCACCGACTCATCCCCTCGGTGTTTTCCGTAGCCGCCGGCTTCGGCCCGGTCGGCGTCGGCCGGACGCGTCTGGGTCGGGTCGGTTCGGGCTTCAGACATGTGGGAAGTCACCCCGTTGTGATCGCTTGCATATGTGTGTCACCAGGCCCATCACGCCGGCCGCGCCCCGGCACGGTCACCGTCGGACACGGCTGCGCAGCCCGGGCCCAGATCTTAGACCGACCGGCAATCGGGGGGCGGCGTCGCGGGGCTGGGCACGCGCATCTGCGGCGTTGTCGTCAATCACCATGGCTCTGCCATGCCTCAATCCTCCGCCTTGCAGCCGTACGCACCCAGCCCCGCTCCTTTTCCCACCCCCCCCACTTGCCGGTCGGTCTCAACCAGGCACCATGCGCCCCGTGAGAGGCGCCTGGCCCAGCGGAACCGGCTTGCACACGGGTAGAGGCGTGGCGTCGGCGGACGGTTGCATACCGCTTCCCGCTCCGGGTGCCGACGATGGCCACACGCCGCGTTCGTCGTCCACCGGCGCCTCCAGCAGGGCCACACCGCACGCCACGTCCCCGTCGGCGTACGGGAGCCCGAGCACGCCGTCCCGGGTCCACACCCCGCGGCCGGCCTGCCACCCCTCGGGGGCGGCGAGTTGGTGCAGCCGGCGCCCGGCCGGGCGCCAGACCCCGACCCAGCTGCCCGCAGCGCCGTCGATCCGCAGCGCCACCGCACAGCTCTCCGGCATCAGCATCTGGCCCGGCTGCACGGCGAACGGCGTCACCGCCACATCGGCCGGGCGCAGGCACTCCGGGAAGCGCACCGGCAGACAGCTGCCGAGCACGCCCCACCCCAGCCGGTCGTGCCCAGGCGCGTCCGAGCGGATCAGCAGCAGCCCGCTGTCCGGGTCGGCGAGCAGCAGCCGGTCGTTGCTGTCCGGGGCGATCTGCAGCAGCGGCGTCACCTCGCCGCCCCGCTCCAGGTCCACGGCGACCGCCTTGACCGGGCCGCCGCCCGGCATCTCCCGGTCCAGGGCCAGCATCCGGCCGGCCCGGTCCAGCCAGACGCCGCCGGAACAGCGCCCCGGAACCTCCGCGACCGGCTCGGGCCCGAAGGCGCCGCCCGCCACCAGCCAGACGGAGGTGGTGTGCGCGCCGGCCGACAGCGCGTACGCGCTCACGCCGTCCGGCGAGGGCGGCAGCAGGGTCAGCTCCGCGGATTCGACGGTGCCGAGCGGGAGTTCACCGGTCCCGGGGCCGGTCGGATAGAGCAGCGACACCGTGTGCCGGTCCGCGACCCGGCGCCGGATCAGCACCCGCCCGTCGGCCAGCGGCAGCACCTCGGAGTCCGGCTCCTCCGGCTGGCCGAGGGGGAGCGGCACGGCGTACGGCTCGTGCCCGTCGAGCGTCCAGCGCTCCACGAACCACGCCTCGCCCGCCCCGTCGGACGGATCCGCCGCCACTTTCGCGAGCGCGAGCCGGGCCGCGTACGAACCGTCCGCGGAGATCGTGAACGCGGGCGTGACGGGCAGCGTGACGGCGGCCGCTTCGAGGGGCGGGTCGTCCGGCCCGCCGGGGTCGTCCGGCGGGTCGTCCGGCGCGCTGTCCTCCAGGACCGTTTCTCCGGGGACCTCGGGGTCTCCGGCGGCCCCGGTCGCCTCCGCGGCCCCGCTCTCGATTGCACAGGCAGTCATGGGCTGATCACCTCCGGCAACCGAAGTTAGTTTTCGCACTTCCTGCCGAACAACACGAGACCCGCCTCTTCACACATAAGGGTGGTGATGCCCTGATTCGCCGGAGAGGGAGGGGGTGGTTGTGCTGTGTGTGAGGCGGATGGGTAAGGTTAGGCAGTCCTAATAAATGCCTGTGTGCCCCTTACGCCTGCGTGACCTTTACAACTGGAGCAAGTGATGTCCCTTCGTCGTCGTGGTACTGCCGCAGTCGGCCTGGCGGTCGCCGCCGCCCTCTCCCTCTCGGCCTGCGGGAGCGACGACGGGAAGTCGGGCGGCTCGGCCAAGTCGGACGGCGGCGACAAGAAGGCGGCCGTCGCCACCGGCGGCAAGGACTTCGGTGACGCGGCGAAGAAGACGGCGGCGTACGGGACGGACGCCGCGGCCGGCCAGTTCCCCCGGACCCTCACCCACGCCATGGGCAAGACGGAGATCAAGTCCGCCCCCAAGCGCGTCGTCGTGCTGGACGTCGGCGAGTTCGACAACGTCGTGTCGCTGGGCGTGAAGCCGGTCGGCTACGCCCCCTCCGAGGGCGACGCGGCCATCCCCTCGTACCTGAAGAAGGACGCGGGCAACCCGAAGAACGTCGGCACGATCAACAACCTCAACCTCGAGGCGATCGCCGGCCTGAAGCCCGACCTGATCCTCGGCAGCCAGCTGCGCGCCGCCGACAAGTACGAGGCGCTCTCCAAGATCGCGCCGACCGTGTTCTCCATCCGTCCGGGCTTCACCTGGAAGGAGAACTACCTCCTCAACGCCGCCGCGCTGGACCGGACGGCCAAGGCGAAGAGCGAACTCGGCGCCTACGAGGCGAAGGCCAAGAAGCTCGGCGAGGACATCGGCCCGGACAAGCCGACCATCTCCATGGTCCGCTACCTGCCGGACCGCATCCGGCTCTACGCCAAGGCGTCCTTCATCGGCACCATCCTTGACGACACCGGTCTGCCGCGGCCCAAGAACCAGCAGATCGACGACCTCGCCGCGGAGATCAGCCCGGAAAAGATCGACGAGGCCGACGCCGACTGGATCTTCACCGGTGTCTACGGCGACGTGAAGGCCACCAAGCGCGACACCACCCAGGCCAACCCGCTGTGGAAGAACCTCAAGGCCGTCAAGGAGGGCCGGGCCAAGAACGTCTCCGACGAGACCTGGTACCTCGGCCTCGGTGTCACGGCCGCGGACCTGGTCCTCGACGACCTCCGCGCCGACCTCGTGAAGTAACCGTTCCCGAGCAGACCGTGGCGGTCCGCACGGACCGCCACAGCCATGGGCGACGGGGCACGGAGGGCAGGTAGCCTTTGCTTGTGCCCCGTCTGTCTGATGTCCTCGCCGAGCTCGACGCTCTCTGGCCGCCCGAGCGGGCCGAAAGCTGGGACGCGGTCGGCACCGTCTGCGGAGACCCCGACGCACCCGTCGACCGCGTGCTCTTCGCCGTCGACCCCGTCCACGAGATCGCCGACGAGGCGATCCGGCTCGGCGCCCAGCTGATCGTCACCCACCACCCGCTCTATCTGCGGGGTACGACGACGGTCGCCGCCGACACCTTCAAGGGCCGGGTCGTGCACACCCTCATCAAGCACGACATCGCCCTGCACGTCGCCCACACCAACGCCGACACCGCCGACCCGGGCGTCTCCGACGCCCTGGCCGGTGCGCTCGACCTGCGCGTCGAAGGCCCCCTCGTGCCGGACCCGTCCGACCACGAGGGGCGGCGCGGCCTCGGTCGGATCTGCGTGCTCGACCACCCCGAGACGCTGGCCGAGTTCGCCGCCCGAGCGGCCGCCCGGCTGCCCGCCACCGCGCAGGGCATCCGGCTCGCCGGGGACCCGGCGGCGACGGTGCGCACCGTCGCCGTGAGCGGCGGCTCCGGCGACAGCCTCTTCGACGCGGTGCGCGCCGCGGGAGTCGACGCCTTCCTCACCGCCGACCTGCGCCACCACCCGGCCTCCGAAGCCGTCCAGCACTCCCCGCTCGGCCTGATCGACGCCGCCCACTGGGCCACCGAATGGCCCTGGTGCGAGCAGGCCGCGGCACAGCTCGACGCGATTTCCGACCGCCACGGATGGGACCTGCGGGTCCACGTCTCGAAGCAGGTCACCGACCCCTGGACCACCACCACCCACCACTCTTCTGGAGCCCCCAACTGAACGCCGCGCCCGCCGACCAGATCCGACTCCTCGACGTCCAGGCCCTCGACGTACGCCTGTCGCAGCTCGCGCACCGGCGCAAGTCGCTGCCCGAGCACGCCGAGATCGAGTCGCTCACCAGCGACCTCTCGCAACTGCGCGACCTGCTGGTCGCCTCGCAGACCGAGGAGAGCGACACCGCCCGCGAGCAGACCAAGGCCGAGCAGGACGTCGACCAGGTGCGCCAGCGCGCCGCCCGCGACCAGCAGCGTCTCGACTCCGGCGCGATCACCTCGCCGAAGGACCTGGAGAGCCTCCAGCGCGAGATCGCCTCGCTCGCCAAGCGCCAGGGCGACCTGGAGGACGTCGTCCTCGAAGTGATGGAGCGCCGCGAGTCCGCCCAGGAGCGCGTCACCGAGCTGTCCGACCGGGTCTCCGCCGTCCAGGCCAAGACCGACGACGCGACCGCCCGCCGCGACGCCGCGACCAAGGAGCTCGACGAGGAGGCCGCGACCGTCACCAAGGAGCGCGAGGTCGTCGCCGGTTCCGTCCCCGCGGACCTGATGAAGCTGTACGACAAGCTCCGCGCCCAGCAGGGCGGGGTCGGCGCCGCCCGCCTCTACCAGCGCCGCTGCGAGGGCTGCCGCCTCGAACTGAACATCACCGAGGTCAACGACGTGAAGGCGGCCTCCCCGGACACCGTCCTGCGCTGCGAGAACTGCCACCGCATCCTGGTCCGTACGGCGGAGTCGGGCCTGTAATGACCCAGCCGCGCCAGTTCGTCATCGAGGCCGACGGCGGATCCCGGGGCAACCCCGGGCCCGCCGGTTACGGAGCGGTCGTCATCGATCCGGTGACGGGGGAGACCCTCGCCGAGGCCGCCGAGTACATCGGTGTCGCGACGAACAACGTCGCCGAGTACAAGGGCCTCATCGCGGGCCTGAAGGCGGCGAAGGCGCTGGTGCCGGACGCCTCGGCGGACGGCGCGGTCCGGGTGCGGGTCCGGATGGACTCCAAGCTGGTCGTGGAACAGATGTCGGGCCGCTGGAAGATCAAGCACCACGACATGAAGCCGCTCGCGGCGGAGGCCGCCAGGATCCTGCCGGCCTCCGCCGTCACGTACGAGTGGATCCCGCGCGAGAAGAACAAGCACGCCGACCGGCTCGCCAACGAGGCGATGGACGCGGGCAAGCGCGGCAAGCAGTGGGAGCCGTCGGCGTCGACGGCCGCCCTCGACACCTCCCGGCCCTCGGTGGCCTCCGCTCTGCCGCCGGTCTCGGGCCCGCCCGGTGACGCGGCGGCGGGCGCGGCGAAGGCCCGCGCGGCCCTGGCCTCCCGGCCGGCCACGGCCTCCCCGTCGGCCCCCCAGGTCGGCTGGGCGGCGGCACCCGATCTGGGGGCGCCCGCCACCTTCGTGCTGCTCCGGCACGGCGAGACCGCCCTCACCCCCGAGAAGCGGTTCTCGGGCAGCGGCGGCAGCGACCCCGAGCTGTCGGCGGCCGGCCGCCACCAGGCCGAGTGCATCGCCCGGTCACTGGCCGCCCGCGGCACGGTCGAGGAGATCGTCAGCTCCCCGCTGCGCCGCTGCCGCGAAACGGCGGCCGCGGTGGCCGCCCGGCTCGGTCTGGAGGTCCGGATCGAGGAGGGCCTGCGCGAGACGGACTTCGGCGACTGGGAGGGCCTGACCTTCGCCGAGGTACGTGAGCGCTACGGCCCCGACCTGGACGCCTGGCTGGGTTCCGCGAGGGCGGCCCCCACCGGTGGCGGCGAGAGCTTCGCCGAGGTCACCCGCCGGGTGTCGGCCGTCCGCGACCGCCTCACCACCCGCTACGCGGGCCGCACGGTCCTCCTGGTCACCCATGTGACACCGATCAAGACCCTGGTCCGCCTGGCGCTCGGCGCCCCGCCGGAGGCCATGTTCCGGATGGAGCTCTCGGCGGCCTCGGTCTCGGCGGTGGCGTACTACGCGGACGGGAACGCGTCGGTCCGGCTGGTGAACGACACATCGCACTTGCGGTGAGGCGGGGGCGGGGTGAGCGTCGCCCGGTCTTGGTCCCGGCGGGACAGCAGTGCCCGCCGGGGTCCGGGGCGGAGCCCCGGTTCCGGGAAGGGGCGGGTAGGGGGGATCAGCCGCGCAGCGCCGACGCCTCGCTCGCCAGCCGCTCCACCCGAGCCCAGTCCTTCGCCGCGACAGCGTCCGCCGGGACCATCCAACTGCCGCCCACGCAGCCGACGTTGGGCAGCGCCAGATACGACGGCGCAGAGGCGAGCGAGATGCCGCCGGTCGGGCAGAACCGGGCCTGCGGCAGCGGAGCGGAGAGCGCCTTCAGATACGCCGTGCCGCCGGCCGCCTCGGCCGGGAAGAACTTCATCTCGGTGACCCCGCGCTCCAGCAGCGCGACCACCTCGGACGTCGTGGAGACGCCCGGCAGGAACGGCACCCCCGAGGCCTTCATCGCGTCCAGCAGCTGCTCCGTCCAGCCGGGGCTGACCAGGAACCGGGCCCCCGCGGCGACGGTGTCGGCGACATTCCGCACGGAGATCACCGTGCCGGCCCCGACCACCGCGTCCGGCACCTCGGCCGCGATCGCCCTGATCGCGTCCAGTGCCGCGGCGGTGCGCAGCGTCACCTCGATGGCCGGGAGTCCGCCCGCGACCAGGGCCCGCGCGAGCGGCACCGCGTCGGCGGCGTCCTCCAGGACGACTACGGGCACGACGGGGGCAAGGTCCAGCACAGAGGAGGTCATGCGCTCATCTTGCGCGACGACCACACTGTACGCAACGAGTGTTGCGCATGGTGCAACGCTCGGTGCTCGGTGACGCACACCCCGGCCGACCGCGGTCTCAGTGGATCTCCGTCACCACGACATCGAGCGACCACGCCCGCCCGGCCCGCGCCGGAGCCTCGGCCTCCACCACGTACCCGAGCCCGCGCAGGGTCTCCACCAGCTCCGAGGGCCCCTTCGGCCGCGCACCGGAGACCAGCAGATCGCGGACCATCCGCCCCTTCGTCGCCTTGTTGAAGTGGCTGACCACCGACCGCTTCTCGACCCCGTCCACCAGCTGGGAGTGCAGCACCCGCACACTCGCCGTGCGCTCCGCCACCTCGCCCTTCGGCTTCCAGGCCGCGGTGTAGGCGGATGACCGCAGGTCCAGGACGAGCCCGTCCCCGGCCGCCTCAGGCATCACCTGCGCCATGGGGTCGCGCCAGTACGCCCCGAGCGCGCCCAGACCCGGCAGCCTCACGCCCATCGAGCAGCGGTACGACGGAATCCGGTCGCCCACCCGCACGGCGCCCCACAGCCCGGAGAAGACCAGCAGCGACTTCCCGGCCCGCCGCTTGGCCGCCGCGTCCAGGGAGGCCAGGTCCAGCGCGTCGTACAGCACGCCCGTGTAGACCTCCCCGGCCGGACGCGTTCCGGCTGTCCGCAGCTCCACGTTCTTCGCGATCTCGCCGCGCAGCCCCTCGCTCAGCCCGAGCACCTCGCGGGCCTTCTCCTCGTCCGCCGTGCACAGCTCGACCAGCTCGTCGAGCACCGCTGCCCGCGCCCGCGCCAGGCCCGGCAGCGACAGCGACTCCGGCTTCAGGGGAGCACCGCGCCCCGAAGCGGCCTTTCCTTCGGAGGGCGGCAACAGCACGAGCACGGCGGTTCTCCTTCGTACACACGGTCGGGGCGACGGGGTCAGGCCCCCGCGCCAGCGTACGGGGACGGCGGAGCCGTCCGGGCCGCCACCCGGGTAGACCAGGACCGTCCGGGCCGTTCCCCGGGATGCCGCCCGCCCCGCCCCGACCTACGCTCGGTCCATGCCCCGCCGCCACCTCCGCATGACCGGGCCGGCCGACACCCCGCTGGGGGCGTCCCTGCGCAAACTGCGCACCGAGCTCGACCTTCCCGACGACTTCCCGGCCGAGGTCCTCGCCGAAGCGGTACAGGCGGCGAAGGACCCGGTGGTATCGGCCCACGAGGATGCGACGGACCTGCCGTTCCTCACCATCGACCCGCCCGACTCGACCGACCTCGACCAGGCCATGCACCTCGAACGCCGCCGACACGGCTACCGGGTGCATTACGCCATCGCCGACGTCGCGGCCTTCGTACGCCCCGGTGGAGCGCTCGATGCCGAGGCCCACCGCCGGGTGGCGACCCTCTACTTCCCCGACGGCAGGGTGCCGCTCCACCCCACCCTGCTCTCCGAGGGCGCCGCCAGCCTCCTGCCGGGGCAGACCCGCCCCGCCGCGCTCTGGCGGATCGACCTCGACGCCGAGGGCGGGGTCGTGGCGACCTCGGTGCGCCGGGCCCTCGTCCGCAGCCGCGCCAAGCTCGACTACGCGGGCGTCCAGCGGCAGATCGACACCGGCACCGCCGAGGAGTCCCTGGCCCTGCTCCGCGACATCGGACGGCTCCGCGAGGAGCAGGAGGTCGCCCGCGGCGGCATCTCTCTCAACGTGCCCGAGCAGGAGATCGTCGGGCGCGACGGCGGCTACGGCCTCGAATTCCGCGCCCCGCTGCCGGCGGACGGCTGGAACGCCCAGATCTCCCTGCTGACCGGTATGGCCGCCGCCCACCTCATGGCCGAGACCGGAACCGGCATCCTGCGCACCCTGCCGGTCGCCCCGGACGGCGCCGTGGCCCGGCTCCGCCGCTCCGCCGAGGCGCTGCACATCGACTGGCCGCACCACGTTCCGTACGCCCAGGTCGTCCGCTCGCTCGACCCGAGGAAGGCCGGCCACGCCGCGTTCCTCCAGGAGTGCACCACCCTGCTGCGCGGCGCCGGGTACACCGTCTTCGACCACGGCGAACTCCCCACCCCCGCCGTTCACGCCGCCGTCGCCGACCACTACACGCACTGCACCGCCCCGCTGCGCCGCCTCGTCGACCGGTACGCGGCCGAGCTGTGCCTCGCCGCCGTCGCGGAACAGGACCCGCCCGAGTGGGTCCGCACCGCGCTGCCCGGCCTGCCGAAGGAGATGGCGGACGGAACCAGGCGCGCCAACACCGTCGAGCGCGAGTGCGTCGACCTGGTCGAGGCCGCGCTGCTCAAGGACCGGATCGGCGAGGTCTTCGACGCGTACGTGGTCGACGTGTCGGAGCAGGAACCCACCACCGGCACCGTCCACATCGAGGAACCGGCCGTCGTCGCCCGGATCGAGAGCGACGACGCGAAGCTCCCGCTGGGGGAACGGCTGCAGGTCAGGCTGGCGCGGGCGGATCCTGGTTCGGCGAAGGCGCTCTTCGCCCCCGCGTGAGCGCGGCCACGGCGGCCCCCGGATCATCCGCGTGGAACCGGACGGTCCGCGCGAGCCCCCGCCTCCCCATCGGCCGCACGAACTCCACCGGACCGGCCAGCTCCACGGTCACCGTCGTCTGACCACCCACGACCAGGTCGAGCACCCCGTCCGTGCCCAGCAGCACCGGCCCGCCCTCGGGAAAACGCCGCTCGATCCGTGCCCCGGCGACCGCGTCGGCGGGAATCCGCAGGTCGAACCGCCCGCCGTAGCGGATCCGCAGTGAGCCGTCGGCGTCCACCACATGCGGCCGGGTCACGCAGGAGGCATGCAGGGCCAGGACGAACACCACCCCGTACACATCGAGTACGAGCAGCACACCGTGCACGACCGGCCAGGGGACCAGCAGTGCCAGCATCACCGTCTCGACCACGGCGACGAAGAGCAGGCCATACATCATCGCCGTCTGCGGCCCCGTGTACGGGACCGCGACGGCACCCTCGGGCACGCCGTGCCGCCGCCCCCGTACCCACAGCCCGAGACTGTGCAGGGCACGCATCTCGTGCCCGACGAGCCGGCGCACACTCATTTTGCCCGCCTCTCCGCCACGCGAGCCGCCATGGCCGCCATCACCCGGCGCACCACCTCGGCCTGCGCGGGCGCGTAGTCGTCGAGCAGCGCCTCGCCGAGCCCCGTCATGACCGGCCCGTCCGAGGGGATCGCGGCCAGCACCCCGTCCGGCACCGCATCCGCCAGTTCGGCGGCGAGCGGGGGAATCCGGGGATCGTCCACGGCCGCCCCGGCCAGCGCGTCCAGCCGCTCGTACAGCACGTGCAGGGCCGGATCCCCGGCCAGCGGCGCCAGCGCGGCGTAGATCTCGCCGCCGACGCCCGTGGTGTCCAGCAGCACGAGATGCTCGCGGTCCTTGGCGGCCATGGGGGAACCGGTCGTCGGGACCGCGCCCAGCAGCTCGGCAAGGGCCGGCGACACGGGCTCATCGGCGGAGACCGGCCCGTCCAGCAGCCGGGCCAGCCGACGCCGCCGCTCCCGGATCTCGTTCTCCTGCCGGGCCAGATCCGCGTCCAGCCCCGCCAGCACCTCCATGAGCTCGCGCCCCTCCGTGTCGGCGAGCACGTCCCGCACCTCGTCCAGCCCGAGCCCGAGCTCGGTGAGCCGCCGGATCCGCGCCAGCACCACGGCGTCCCGCACGCTGTAGACGCGGTAGCCGTTGGCCCGGCGGACGGGCTCGGGAAGCAGCCCGATGTGGTGGTAGTGCCGGACCGCCCGCGAGGTGACCCCGACGAGCGCGGCTATCTCTCCGATGCGCATGGACCCAGTAGAAACCTTGACGCTGCGGCAAGGTCAAGCGCTCACCGCACCCCTCCGTATCCGACGACTCCGCACCCGCCTGTGCCACGATCGAGGGACCTACTCCCATCTCACGGACGGCGGGTCCAGCGATGTCCCAATCTGGCGAGCGACCGAGGAAGGGGCGTGACATGACTGCCATGCCGCATGAACCGCTCACGCAGGCGGACGTCCTGCTGGAGGGCTTCCTGGCGCTGGATACGCCGGAGGGCTTCCGCGCCGAGCTGATCGAGGGGGAAATCGTCGTGACGCCGCCGCCGGACGGGGACCACGAGGACTACATCAGCCTGATCATGAAGCAGGTGATCAGACTGGCCCGGACCGATATGGACTTTTCCGGAAATAAAGGGTTGAAACTGACGAGTGGCGGGCGCTGCCCCAAGAACCACGTCATTCCCGACGGCACCTTCGCCCCCACCAAGCTGCGCCTGTACCAGGGAGCCGACCCCTGGATGCCGTGCGAGGGGGTGTCCCTCGTCGTCGAGGTCACCTCGACCAAGCCCAGGGCGGACCGCACGGACAGGCGTCACTGTTACGCCCGCGGACCCATCCCGCTCTACCTTCTGGTCGACCGGGAGCAGTCCTCGCTGAGCTGTTCAGCGACCCGGAGGGCGACGACTACCGCCAGCACTGCACGATCCCGTTCGGCAAGCAGCTCGCGCTCCCGGCACCGTTCGCCTTCGACCTGGAGACCGAGGAATTCATCTGAACCCGGCCCCGATCGGCTGCCCGCGCCGGGCGGGTAGCATGGTCGGCACGGCAGACGAGCCGGGCGGACGGCCGCGTGGGGATCCTCGGATCTCCCCGAGGAACGTCCGGGCTCCACAGGGCAGGGTGATGGCTAACGGCCACCCGGGGTGACCCGCGGGACAGTGCCACAGAAAACAGACCGCCAAGGACTCCGGTCCTCGGTAAGGGTGAAACGGTGGTGTAAGAGACCACCAGCGCCTGAGGTGACTCAGGCGGCTAGGTAAACCCCACCCGGAGCAAGGTCAAGAGGGGCCGTCGCGAGACGGCCCTGCGCGAACGATCGAGGGCTGCCCGCCCGAGTTCGCGGGTAGACCGCACGAGACCGGCAGCAATGCCGGTCCTAGATGGATGGCCGTCTCCCCGGCCGCCGCGAGGCGACCGGGCGACAGAACCCGGCGTACAGCCCGACTCGTCTGCCGCTGGCTTCGGCTTCGCCATGGAGAGGGCCTCCGACCGGTGTCGGAGGCCCTTTCCGCGCGTTGATCGCTCTCGCTTCGGAACTGCCCCCACCACCGTGCCAGGAGCAGTGCCGACCCCCGTGTCACACCATCAACCGCTCGCTCCTTCAGTTGCGGGGGTGGTGCGGGAGACCACCCGCGCCGACGGGACGGGCGCCGTCGGCCCCGACACTTGGCGCGCACCGACTCGCGGGGTCCCGGCTCAGCCGAGGTTGTCCCTCGACGTGGAGTTGCGGATCATGCGCACGTTGGGCAGCCTTCCTCGCCAGATCTCTCGTTCACCTGTGGCCTTGAATCCGTAGCGCTCGTAGAAGCGGACCGCGCGCTCGTTGTACTCGGTGACCCAGAGGCGCATGGACGCGTTTCCTGCCCAGGCCAGGAATTCGCTCATCAGTCGCCCCCCGACACCTTCGCCCTGGGCCTCGTTCAGCAGATACATCGGCCCGAGGGTGACCACATCGTCCCGGCGGCCGCAAAGGAAACCGACGATCTTCGTATCGCAGCGGACGACACGGCAGAACAGCAGGTCCGGCCGTTGCTTCGCCGCCGCTATGAACTCACGCCACTGAGTGATTCCTTCCACGGCGGCGGAGGAGCCCCGGTGCTCACGTATCCATCTCTCGTCTATCCCCGCCTCCTCGTTGGGATACGTCTGCAGCCAGGCCCTCAACTGCACAGGCCCCAGGGACTCGGCGTCCTCGGCGTGGGGGATTTCGATCACATGGGTCATGACGGCCTTCCTCGACAATGCCCGCGAGCACCTCGCACGGCTCCGAACGGTCTCAGCGAGAGGTCGGCCGTCCTACCGCGCAGGGCTGCCGGGCCGGTGTGACGGCCGACGGCCGCCGCTACCGGCCCGGCGTGCTGCCGCGCACGACCGGCTCCGCAGGAAGCAGCAGCCCGCTCGCGGGGGCGGCGGCGGGGTCCTCGACGGCGGTGATCAGCCGGTCGACGAGGGCGTGGGCGATGGCGGCCAGGGGCAGGCGCGCGCTGGTGAGCGCGGGCTGGAGCAGCGTGCACAGCGGGATGTCGTTGAAGCCGGTTACGGCGACGTCGTCGCCGACGACGAGGCCGGCGGCGCGGACGGCCTGGTAGGCGGTCAGGGCGAGCCAGTCGCTTGCGCAGACCAGGGCGGTCGGGCGGTCGGGACCGGTGAGCAGGCGCTGGACGGCGTGGGAAAGTGCGACCGGGTCGTCGTCGGGGGCGCCGACCTCGAAGGCGCCGTCCGGGGCGGCGGCCGCGGCTTGCAGGAAGCCGGCCCTGCGGTCGGCGAGCCAGGGCAGGGACGCGGCGGAGTTGAGGTAGCAGATCCGGCGGTGGCCCTGGTCGAGCAGGAGTCCGGTCAGGGCGGCGGTGGCGGCGGTGGAGTCGATGTCCACCCAGTTCTGCGGGCGGCCGGGGGCGGTGCGGCCGAAGGCGGTGAACGGGAAGCCGGCCTCGGCGAGCACATCGACGCGAGGGTCGTCGTGGACGACGTCGGAGAGGACGAACCCGTCGACCTGGCGGGCCGCGATCAGGCCGTTGAAGGACCTGGCGACTGCTCCGGCGCCCTGCCGGGGGTCGGAGCGGAACACCAGGATGCGGTGGCCGACGGCGTCGGCGGCGGTCACCAGCGCCTGGAGGAAGCCGCCCATCAGGGGGTTGGGGTCGGCGGGGTTGTCGGCGGGGGCGGGATAGCCGATGACCTTACGGGTGCCGGTGCGCAGGCTGCGGGCGGACTGGTCGGGCTGGTAACCGAGTTCGTCGATGGCGGCGGTGACCCGGGCGAGGGTGGTGGCGCGCAGCCGCTGGGGTGCGTTGAGGGCGTTCGAGACGGTCTGGCGGGAGACGCCGGCCGCGAGTGCGACGTCCTCGATGGTCACCTGTCGAGCGGTCATCGTTCCTCTGTGGTCGGCGGGCCGGGGGCGGCGGGTGGCCGCCCCCGGCCCCCGCTTGTCAGTGCTCGCGGGTCAGGGTGAGCAGGCCACCGGTCGGCACAGTCACCGGGTTCACCCCGGCGACGAGGTCGAGCACGGTATCGGACAGGATCTCACCACGGCAGTCCTGGACGCGGGCGAGGGTCCGTTCCGGCCGGGTGGCGGTCAGGAGCACCACGGGGTCGCCGTCCGCGTTGGCGACGAGCAGGGTCTGCGGGCCGTCCGCGGTGTGCCGGTCCGGGAGGGCGACGGGCAGCGGTGCGTAGCGTGCGACCACGGTGGTGCGGTGGTCGCGGGCGACGGCCAGCGGGTAGCCGAGGTCCGGGCGCACGGGTTCCAGGACGCCGAACTGGAGAACATCGGCGTACCGGCGGAAGACGCCGAGCCAGAAGCGCAGGGTGGCGAGCTGGTCAGGGCTCTGGGCGGCTAGGTCGACGGAGATCTGGGGCACCGAGAACAGGGCGTTGACGAGGTGGACGGCGACGGACTCGGGCGTCTCGGCGGAGTGCCACATGATCATGTCGGCGTGGACGGCGAGCGGGCCCGCGGTGAGCCGGCAGTCGATGGTGCGCTGGCGGTTCTCGGCGGGGCTGAGCGGGCAGTCGGTGGCGCGGACCATGCTGGCGTACGGCCACAGCCCCGGGCCGACGTACGGCTGGCGGTGCTCGACGATCACGTCCGGCCGGGTGCGGCGCAGGCGGGCGTCGAGGTCGGCGAGCAGCTGGAGCACGCCCTCGTGGACGGCGGTGCGGTCGGCGCCGGCCGGGGCGGGCGGAGGGTCGGTGACCGCGAAGCGTTCGATGAAGTCGAGCTTCAGACCGTCCATGTCCCACTGCTCGACGGCGCGGGAGACCTTCTCGACCAGGTAGGCGCGGACCTCGGGGTGGCGGGGGTCGAGCACGGCCGCGTCCAGCTGGGGCTCCTCGCGCAGGATCATGCCCTGGAAGCGGTCCCAGGCGTCGTTGTGCCGGCCGATGAACGGCAGGGCGTACCAGAGGAGGTAGGCGAGGCCGAGCCGGTGGACCTCGGCGACGTGGGCCGCGGGGTCGGGGAAGGCCGCCGGGTTGGGTTCCCAGTCGCCGCAGTGGCCGTAGCCGCGGGCGCGGTCGGTGGTCTGCCAGCCGTCGTCGACGATGATGCTCTCGCAGCCGACGGCCGCGGCGAGGGCGGCCTGGCGTTCGACGGCGGCGGTGTCGACGTTCTGGTGGAGGCTGTACCAGGTGGAGTAGGCGGGCATCCGGGCGGCGGGGGCGGTGCCGGGGTGGTCCAGGCCTTCGGCCCACCAGGCGGTGACGGCCCGCAGGGTGGCGGCGAAGTGGCGGCCGCTGAGGTCGATCCGCAGCCGCAGCGGCGGCCCGTCCGGGGTGAGGTCCTGTTCGACGGAGAAGGTGAACTCTCCGCTCTCCTCCACCACGCCGGCGCCCACCCGCACGGGTGCGGAGGTCTCGCCGGCGGCGGCGGTGCACAGAGCGCGGTCCCCGGTACCGATCAGACTGGCGACGGGGGCGCCCAGGGCGAGCGACACGGTCCGCGGGGCGAGCCAGGACGGCGGCAGCCAGCGGGAGGCGTTGTCCGGGGTCCAGTACGCGGTGGCCCCGACGCAGGGGATCCGCCATTCGGCGTGGACGGTGGCCGAGGCCGACGCCGTGACCTCGATGAGGGCCACGCCGTCGCCGGTCGGGGTGACGGTGGTCTCCAGCCGGTCGCAGCCGAACCCGGTGAGGTGGACGGTGAGCGGGGCGCCGGCGGAGTGGTGCAGCCCGGTGGCGAGCCGTCGGTGGACGACGGTGCCGGCGATCGCCGCGGCCGGTGTGTTCGGGCGCCAGACCGGTACGGGCTGCTGTGGGGCGGCATCGACCGGCTGCTGGGGGGTGGTACCCGGCTCGGTGAGCGCCTGCGGGTTCTCGGCGCGCTCGTCGGCGGGACGCGGTTCGGTGGTCACGGTGGTCACTCCTTGGTGGCCCCGGCCAGCAGGCCGGAGATGAACTGGCGTTGCAGGACGAGGAAGAGGGCCATCACGGGGATGGCGGCGATGCCCGCGGCGAGCAGGACCTGCGCGTAGTTGGTGGTCGACAGCCCCTGGAGGGTGGCGGTGGCCACGGGCAGCGTGTACATCTCGGGGCTGCGCAGCGCGATCAGCGGCCAGACGAACTGGTTCCAGCTGCCGAGGAAGACGAACAGCGCGAGCGCCGCGATGATCGGCCGGTTGACCGGGATGACGATCCGCCACAGCACCCGTAGTTCGCCGGCGCCGTCGACACGGGCCGCGTCGAGGAGTTCGTCGGGCATGGAGCGCAGGGCCTGCCGCATCAGGAAGATGCCGAACGGGGTGACCAGGCCGGGCAGGACGACGGACTGGTAGGAGTCGATCAGGCCCAGGTCCATCATCATCTGGAAGACCGGGATCAGCATGACTGTGTCGGGGATGACCAGGGTGCTGAGCAGCAGGACGAAGAACAGGTTGCGCCCGCGGAACTCGAACTTGGCGAAGGCGTATCCGGCCAGCACCGAGACGACGACGGCACCGATCGTCTGGACGCCGGCCACCACCAGGGTGTTGAGCAGGACCCGGGTGAGTCCGATGGACTCCTCGAGTCCGCGGAGGTTCTCCATGAGGTGGCCGCCGGGCAGCAGTTTCGGCGGCCAGGAGAACACGTCCTTGTCCTCCTGCGTCGCGGCGATGGCGAGCCAGTAGAACGGACCGACGCAGAGCGCGAAGGCGCCCGCGAGCAGCAGCGTGAGCAGGGGACCTCGACGGGACTTCATCGGCGCTCTCCCATCAGGCGGACCTGCAGGACGCCGAGTACGGACACGATCAGCGCGAGCACATAGGCGATGGCCGATGCGTAGCCGAAGTCGAAGTACCTGAAGCCGTTGTTGTAGAGGTACATGGTGACCGTCAGGGTGGCGTTGTCGGGGCCGCCGCCGGTGAGGACGTACGGCTCGTCGAAGAGCTGCAGGGTGCCGATGGTGGAGAGCACCACGGTGAGGAGCAGGATCGGCCGCAGCTGGGGCAGGGTGATGGAGAAGAAGCGGCGGACCGGCCCCGCGCCGTCGACCATCGCGGCCTCGTACAACTCCTTGGGAATGCCCTGCAGACCGGCGAGGTACATCACCGCGTTGTAGCCGGTGTGGTGCCAGGTGATGACGAGGACGACGCCCACGCGGGCCCAGGAGGGGCTGCCGAGCCAGTTCACCCGGTCGACGCCGAACAGGGAGAGGACCCAGTTCAGCAGCCCGGCGTCGCGGTTGAGGATCACGGAGAACATCACGCCCGCGGCGACCAGGCCGGTCAGCGAGGGGACGAAGACGCCGAGTCGCCAGAGCGGGCGCAGCCAGACCTTGGCGGAGTTGAGGGCGAGGGCGACGAGCAGGGCCAGGCACAGCATCAGCGGTACCTGGACGACCAGGATCAGTGCGGTGTTCTTCAGCGCGGTCCAGAACAACGGATCGTTCAGCAGGCGCCGGTAGTTGGCGAGTCCGGCGAAGGTCCGGTCGTTGCCGCTGCCGGTGGTGAGGCTGATCCACAGCGAGGAGACGATGGGGTACGCCTTGAAGATCGCGAAGCCCAGGACGGCGGGCATGATCAGCAGGTACGGGACGGAGCCGCGGGTCAGCAGCCCGCGTCGGCGCGGGCGGGCGCGGCCGGTGCGCGCGGGGGTGCCGCGGCCGGCCGGCCGGGCGATGGCGGGAGCCCGTTCGGGCAGGGCGGGGGACATGGTGGTCAGGCCGCCTGCTGCCGACCGGTCTGCTGGGCGAGCCGTTCGGCGGCGTCCCTGAGGGCACGGGCCGGGTCGGCGCCCTTGACCAGCACCTGGCTCTGGGCGTCGCTGGCGAGCTTGAGGGCGCGGGTGTAGTCGCCGGTGAAGTTGGTGGCCTCGGAGCCGAAGGAGAGCGAGTCGACGAAGGTCTCCAGCACCTTCTGGCCGCCGTAGTAGGGGTGGGGCGCACTGAACATCGGGTCGTCGTACGCCGCGCCGAGGGCGGGGAAGACTCCGCCGGAGGTGAACATCCGGTTGATCTCGGCGGGCTTGGTGAGCGCGTACTCGATGAACCGCCAGGCGGCCCGGCGGCGCTTGCTCGACGCGGAGACGGCCAGATAGGTGGAGTTGACGATGGCGCTGCGACTGCCCCCGGGAACGGCGGCCGGAGGCTGCATGACACGCCATTTCCCCTTCTGGCCGGGGAACTTGGTGGCCAGGTACTCGACGGCCCAGGCGGGATCGGGGGAGGTGGCGAGCTTCCCCTGGCCGAGCAGGCGATTCTGGGTGCCCTGGCCCGCGGTGTCGGCTAGCAGGCCGTCGTCGTTGAGCCGCTTGATGATGGTGAGGGCCTGGACGGCTTCCTGGGAGGCGAGCGTGATCTTGCCCTGCTGGTCGAAGTAGAAGGCGCCCTGGAGCTGCATCAGGTTCTGGAAGAAGTCCATGTCCGGGGTGGTGCCCGGCTTGTCGAGCCCGAGCAGCTGGGCACCGGTGGCGGCGAGGATCTTCGGTCCGGCGGCGATCAGGTCGTTCCAGTCGCCGATGTCCGCGGGGTCGATACCGGCCTTGTCGAAGTAGTCCTGCCGGTAGAACAGGCCGAGCGGGTTGACCTCCCACGGGAGGGCGTGGGCGGCCTTGTCCTTGCCTATGACGGTCGGCCACAGCCCCTTGGCGAATTCGCTCCGGTACCGGTCGGCCCCGAGCCTGGACAGGTTGGCGAGGCCGTCGGGGAACTTCTCCAGGTAGCCGGGCAGGTAGTCGACGCCGATGTGCAGGACGTCGGCGAGGCCCTTGCCGCCCGATGCGAGGCCGACAGTGATCTTGTCCCAGATGGCCGGGTTGCCGACGTCCTGGATGTCGACCTCGATACCGGGGTTGTCCCGTTCGAAGGAGGGGACGACGCCGCGCAGGGCCTTGGCCGCGGTGGTCCAGCTCCAGACGGTGATCCGGCCCTTGTCGCCGTCGGCGCCGCTGTCGCCGCCCGATCCGTTGCCGCCGCAGGCGGTCAGGCCGAGTCCGGCTGCGGAGGCGGTGGCGAGCTGGAGCAGTCTGCGGCGGCTCAGTTGGTGGGACATGTCGGCTCCTGGGCGTAGTGGGTGGTGGTGGGGTGGGTGAGGGTGCGCAGCGCCTCGGCGAACAGGTCGGCCGCGGCGCTCGGGGTGGAGGTGTGCGGGGACAGCCGGATCCACTCGTCGCGGCGGGTGGTGACCAGGCCGGCCGCTTCGAGGGTGCGGTGGACGGTGGCGGGGTCGTGGCCGGGCAGGCGGAAGGTGCCGATGCCGGCGCGCTCGTGCGGGCCGAGTCCGTCCAGCAGGACGTCGGCGCCGGCGCGCCGTGCGCGGTCGAGCAGGCCGGCGAGGGTGGCGCGGATTCGGGGGCCGACAGCGGCGGGGCCGCCCTGGTCGAACAGGTCGTCGATGGCTGCGCCGATGGCCGCGGCGGCCGGGAAGTCCGGGTTGGTGGCGAGGTGGGCGGCGGCCCCGGGCAGCGGTGGCGCCGGATGCCGCGGCGCGAAGGGCTCCGCGACGCCGGCCCAGCCGCCCAGCCCGGGAGCCAGGCGCTCGGCGCACCGGTCGCGGATCAGCAGCAGCGCGGCGCCCCAGCCGGCCCGCAGCCACTTCTGGCCGCCGCTGACGAGGATGTCCGCGGCATCCGCTTCGAGGGCGACGGCGCCCAGGCCCTGGATGGCGTCGACGATCAGCAGCCGGCCGGGCCCGAGGATCTCCTTGAGAGCGGCGAGCGGTGCCAGGTGACCGGTGAGCGAGTCAACGGCGCTGACGGCGAGGGCGGTGACATCGGGAGTGAGCCGGCGGCGCAGGAGGTCCGGGGTGATGTGCCGCTGCCCGGCCGGTTCGACGAGACGGACGGCGGGGCCGCCGCGGCCGGCGAAGCGGAGCCAGGGGTAGAGGTTGGCGGGGAACTCGCCACGGGGCACCAGGACGGTGCCGGGACCCTGGAGCGCGGCGGCCACGGTGAACAGGCCGTTGCTGGTGGACGGGGCGAGGGCGATCTCGTGCGGACGGGCGTCGAGCAGCCGGGCCGCCGAGGTCAGGGCGGCGTCGCCGAGGGCGAACAGCCGGTCGAGGTCGGCAGGGTCGACGCGGGTGGCGAGCGCGGTCGCGTCGGCGAGCGCGGCGGCGGCCGGGCGGGAGAGCGGGCCGATCCTGGCGTAGTCGAGGTAGCCCGCCATCGGACCGCGGGCGGGAGTCGGACCGGGGGCCGCGGGGGTGGCGGCTTCGGGCGCCCGGTGAGGTTGATCGTTCAAAAAATGTTCCTAACGGGGCTTACTGCATGCACTTTCCAGGAATTTGAAGGTTCACATTAGGGAGCTCGGGGCGACCCGGCAAGAGGTGCGACGCAACTGCTTTCCGGCGTGATCAATCTGCGGGATTCGCCTTCGGGTGAGGTCCGGACCGTTGGATCGTCCTGCCGAAGCGAGTTCAACCGGCCGATGTGGAGCGGGGTTTGGTGCTCGGTCGACCGCCCACGGCCGCATCCGGCCGTGGCATGGCCGTGCACGTAGTCTCGGCTCTTGATCAACCGCCTCTCTGCTTGGAGGAAGCGCCTGGGGGAAGCGCCGATGACGAAGGGCCCATTCGTCGCCATGGCCGCCGCCACCGCGGCGCTCGGAACCGCGCTCGGCTCCCTCGCGCCTCAGCTGCGCTCGGCCGGTCATGAGCAGTACGTCGAATCCGTGGCCACGTTCGGCGTCCTGATGTACGTCACCGCGGCTCTGGTTGTGGTGACGTGGGTCCGGGACGGTCGGCCGCACTCGAACTGATTTCTTCGCGGACAGGCGCCAGGTTGATGTCCCGGCGCCCGCACGGTACTTGTGGTCGGCAAGAGGAATCGCCGTGTCGTGACGTTCTGTTGACGGATCGTCATATTGAACGTCGCGAATCCGTAAGTGATGTGACTGCCCCTTGCGAAGCCGCCTCCCCCGGGAAGGCGGAAGTGAGCTGGATCACTGTTGAGGTTGACCCTGGGTCAGGGTGGACGCTCCTCACGTCGGCACGTCAAGGCGGACGCCGATCCGGGCACAACGGATTCAAGGGAGCAACCACCATGTCCATCAACACTTCCGACCAGGACAAGAGCATGCTGCGGACCGCGGCGTACGGTGCAGCGCCGGCGGCGGCTGCTGTTGCTGCTGCTGCTGCCGGGCAGGATCGACCGGAACTCCAGAAGGCCATGGAAGAGATCGTCGATTCCGGTCTCACCGGGATCACGCTGCGCGTGCACGACGAGCGCGGCGAGTGGGTCGGCAGCGCCGGGGTGAGCAAGTTGGGTGAGGCCGCGAAGCCGCCGACGGACGGGCACGTCCGGATCGGCAGCAACACCAAGACCTTCACCGCGACCCTGGTGCTGCAACTGGTGGCCGAGGGCAGGATCGGGCTGGACACCCCGGTGGCCGACTGCCTGCCCGAGTTCGGGCCGGACCGGCGGATCACGGTGCGGATGCTGTTGCAGCACACCAGCGGGGTCTTCAATTTCACCGGTGAGTACTACGAGGACGGGACGGTGGTGGCGGGGATCCCCGCCACCACCGCGGGCAAGGAGTGGGTGGACAACCGCTTCAAGACCTATCGGCCGGCGGAACTGGCGCGGCTGGCGCTGTCCAGGCCGGCACGGTTCGAGCCGGGGACGGGCTGGAGCTATTCCAACACCAACTACGTGCTGGCCAGGCTGCTGATCGAGCAGGTCACCGGCCGCTCGGTCACCGAGGAGATGCAGCGGCTGATCCTGGGGCCGCTCGGGCTGTCCGGCACCGTGGCGCCCACCACCGAGACGGAGATCGCCGAGCCGCACGCCCACGCCTACTTCCGGTACGAGGACGCCGGCGAGGAGAAGACGGTCGACGTCACCAGTCTCAACCCGTCCTGGATCTCCAGCGGTGGTGACATGATCTCGACCTCCCGGGACCTGCACACGTTCATCTACGCGCTGGTGAGCGGCAAGCTCCTGCCGGCCGAACTGCTGGCCGAGATGTGCACACCGCACCCGACGCCCATTCCCGGCATGGGCTACGGCCTGGGGGTGTTCGTGCAGGACACCGGCCGGGGTGGCACCGTCATCACCCACAACGGCGGCGCCGCCGGCCACGCGGCGCTGATGTACAGCACACCCGACGGCAGCAGGACCCTGACCGCCACGCTGAACTACGTGGACGACGCGGCGTTGTCCCTGGCCGTGCCGTTCCAGCAGGCGACGCAGCGGCTCGTCGACGAGGTGTTCTGCGGCGGGCAGGCCGATCCTGCTCGGCAGGCGGACTGAACACATGTGCCGCGTACGCCCGGAGGGGCTTTCCCCTCCGGCAGCACATCAGGCAGTAGACGAACCGGGGGCCACGCCGGGACCGGCGTGGCCCGTCCACATGCCCGGCCGTGGTGCACGCATCGGTGGCCGAGCACGAGCACGAGGCAGGCTTGGCGGATGAGCAACGGTGTCACGATCGGGCAGGCGGCGGCGTTCGTCGGCGTCACGGTGAAGACGGTTCGGCACTACCACAAGCTCGGCCTGGTCGAGGAGCCCGAACGCGACAGCTCCGGCTATCGGCGGTACGGATCGGCCGACTTGTTGCGGCTGGTGCAGGCCCGCACGCTGGCCGCTGCCGGGGTTCCGCTGGCCGAGATCGGGCCCCTGCTCGACGTGGACGCGGCGCGGTTCGCCGCCGCACTCGCCGATGTCGAGCGGCAGCTCACCGAACGGATCGAGGAGCTGGCCACCCGGCGCGACACGCTGCACCGGCTCGCCGACGGCAACCGGGCGCTGCTGCCCGACCGGGCCGTGGCGCTGCTGGAGCGGATGCCCGGACTCGGCTTCACCGCGGACGAAGTGGCGGCCGCCCGGGAGGGCTTGGTGCTCGCCAGGGCCCTGGTTCCCGAAGGCTTCGACGAGCACCTCGCCCATGTCGAGCTCGCCCTGCTGGACGCCCGGTTCGTCGCCCTGAGCAAACGCGCCGCCGAGTCCGCGGCCTGGGAACCCGACGACCCCCGCATCGCGGAACTCGCCACCGCGATGGCCGGCCACTACCTCGCCAACCCCGCACAGCTCAAGATCGTGACCGGCCTGCAAGCCCGTACCGAGGCCGCGACCCGGTACAAGCTGATCGCCCGCCACGGCGAGGAAGAGGCACCGGCCGCTGCCCGGCTGGCCGAGCTCGTCGAGTCCGAGCTCCGCGCCGCCGGTGTCCGTATCCCCAGACCGGACTCCCGCTGACCGCGCCGCGCCGGGAGGCCTGAGGCCCCGGCCGGTCAGGCCTTCTTGACCACGCTGGACTTGAGCTGCATGGAGCCGAACCCGTCGACCTTGCAGTCGATGTCGTGGCCGTCCACGCCGTCCACCAGACGGATGTTGCGCACCTTGGTGCCGGCCTTGATGCCGCTCGGACTGCCCTTGACCTTCAGGGTCTTGATCACGGTGACGGTGTCTCCGTCCGAGAGCACGTTGCCGACCGCGTCCCTGATCCCTCCGGCCGCACCCTCGCCCGCGGGCTCGGCGGAGGTGGGCGACCACTCATGGCCGCACTCGGGACAGATCAGGAGCGCGCCCATCTCGTAGGTGTACACGCCGGAGCACGCGGGGCACGGCGGCAGCGCCTCGGTCACATCGCTCATCGGTCTTTCCTCGCCTCGTTCGGTCGTTCCTGTGCATCGGTTACAGCAGGCTTCATATTGCCGCGGTACGACGGCCGCACCGGTGTGACGGCCGCCCGGTACGACGGCCGCACCGGTGTGACGGCCGCCCGGGTCCTCACGCGGGGTCCTTCCGCAGGGGAAGGGTGATCCAGATGCTCTTGCCCTGGCCGTCCGAGTCGCCCCGGACGACCGCGGTGCCGCCCAGGCCGAGGGTGAGTTCCATGACGGTTCCCAGCCCGCCGCCGGTCCCGGTGACCGTCGAGAAGAGCGGGGGCCGGTACGGGTGGCGGTCGTGGACGGCGAACGCGAACGTGTCCTGGCCGGCCGCGTAGATCACGGTGACGTCAGGGGACAGCAGGGCCGCGTGCCGGACGCTGTTGGTCACCAGCTCGGAGAGGATCAGCAGCGCCGGATCGACGGCGGGATGACGCCGGCTGATCCCCCACTCCGAGAGGACCTGTTCGGTGGTCTCGCGGGCGATCCGCACGGCCGAGCCCATCGTGGGCAGGGTCAGGACGTGCCGCAGGGGCAGGGCGTCGAGCCGGGCGCTCACCGGACGGCCGCGGAGGCTTCGGAGGCCGCGGAGGCTTCGGGAGCTTCGGGGGCGCCGGGCAGGACTCCGGCCCGGCGCAGATGGGCACGGGCTCCGGCGATGGCCTCGGGTGTCGTGGCGTACTCCCGGCCCTCCAGCCGAAGCAGTTCCAGCGCGCCGACCGACTCCAGGGCCTGGCGCTGGCCGGGACGGACACCGGAGGTCATCACGGCGATGCCGCGGCGGTTCAGCTTCTCCACGGCGTCCTTGAGGACCAGGGCGCCGGTGGCGTCCATCGTCGACACCCGCGACATGCGCAGGATCACCACCCGGACGTCGGCGACCTCGCTCAGCTCCAGGAGGAAGCGGTGGGCGCCGGCGAAGAACAGCGGCCCGTCGATCCGGTACGCGACGATGTGCTCGGCCAGCAGCGCGTGTTCCTCCTCGCTGTGCTCGCCGGGCAGGTCGGCCCTGAAGTCGACTTGATCCAACCGTGCCTGAACGGCGACCGCCCGCAGCGCCAGGGCGCCCGCCACGACCAGGCCGATGATCACCGCGTAGACCAGGTCGAGCACGAGCGTGGCAACGGAGGTCAGCACCAGCACGACCGCGTCGGAGCGGGTCGCACGGGCCATCGCCCGCAGCGCGCCGACCTCCACCCTCCCAGCGTGTTCGGCACCTGCTGGAGACCGATGACGCACGCGATACCGAGCGTGAAGCCCTCCACCACCGGCGCCGGGATGTAGCGCATGTAGCGGCCGGCCTTCAGCAGGGCGAGCACGATCAGCAGCACGCCGGCCATCAGCCCGACCGTCAGCACACCGCCCGGTCCGTACCGGGCGACGATCGGTACCAGCACCACCGTCATCGCTCCGGTCGGCCCGGACACCTGGAGGTTGGAGCCGCCGAACAACGCCGCCAGCGCCCCCGCCACCACGGCGGTCGCCAGTCCGGCCTCGGCACCGAGCCCGGAGGAGACGCCGAAACCCAGCGCGAGCGGCAGCGCGACGATCGCGACGGTCAGACCGGCGAGCAGATCGCGACGCGGGTTGCGGCCCATGACCACGAAGTCGGCGCGGGCAGGCAGCAGGGAAATGACCCGGCTCCAGGACCGGGCGAGCACGCTGCTCACTCCGCCGCGACCTCGGCTTCCCGCAGCTCGGCCAGGAGCTCGTTCCGCCCGGCCAGCATCTCGGTAAGGATCCGGCGCGCGGCCCGCATCAGCTCAGCCACATCCCCGCCGGCCAGCTCGTACACGACGGTCGAGCCCTCCCTCGCCGAGGTGACGATGCCGGAGCGGCGCAGCACGGCCAGCTGCTGGGACAGCGCCGACGGCTCCACCTCGATCGAGGCCAGCAGATCCCGTACCGGCATCGGCCCGTCCTGCAGCAGCTCCAGTACGCGAATGCGGACCGGGTGCCCGAGCATCCGGAAGAACTCGGCCTTGGCCTGGTACAGCGGAACCGGCACGGTCTTCGGCCTCCCTTCACCACCCCGTTGCCCCGGGGCGCTCTGTCGGCCGTGCCCGCGGCTACCTGCGGACACGGCCAATACAGCATGTAGTGAATTGCAGAATTTCGCAATTAGTGGATTGGTGGAATGGCGGATTCGTGGAGGGTTCCGCTGTGGGGAGAGGGGCGCGTACCGCCGTCCCCCGGGATTCCCGGCGCGCCCGGGGAGTCGCGCACCGAGAGGTGAGCGACTCCCCGGGCGCGGCCGTGTCAGGTGTCCTGGTGGTCGGGTCGTTCCGGGTCCTCCAGGTATTCGGGGCATTCGGGGTTGTGGCAGGGGCCGGGGTGCCACACGGGTACGAAGATTCCGAGACTCTTGTGCCGTCTCTTCACAGCCGCGGTCACGGGCTGCTTGCAGACCGGGCAGACAAGCGCCCCTTGGGGACCGGTCTCATGCTCGGCTTTGCTCATCTTTTAACCGTAGGCGCGATGGCCGCAGAAGGAGACCGGAGACAGGGACCGGAGGCAGGGCGCGTGCACGCGCACGCACTCTCCGGCTTCGATCCCGCCGCGTGGCGTCCCGGCGTCAGTTCGGCGTGATGATCAGCTTGCCGCGCACATGGCCGCCCGCGCTCTCCCGGTGGGCGTCGGCGGCTCGGGAGAGGGGGTACGTCCGGGCCACGGACAGGGCGAGTTCGCCGCTCACGACCAGTGCGGCCGCCTGCTCAAGGCGCTCACGGATCGCGTCGGGGCCGGCGAACGCGAAGCGCACGCCGTGCTCCGCCGCCCGGTGATCGGCGATGGTGACCACGCGGTCCGGGCCGCCGGTCAGCTCGACGAGGACCGGCAGCGAGCCCTTCCCGGCGGCGTCGAACGCCGCGTCCACACCCTTCCCGGCGACGGCGCGGACCCGCTCGGCGAACCCCTCGCCGTACGTCACGGGTTCGGCGCCGAGCGAGCGCAGATACGCGTGGTTGCGCTCGCTCGCCGTACCGATCACGGTCGCGCCGAGATGCCTGGCGAGCTGCACGGCCACGGACCCGACGCCACCGGCGGCCCCGTCCACGACCAGGGTCTCCCCGGACTTCAGCCCGAGGTCCGTGAGTACCTGGTACGCCGTGTTGACGGCCACCGGCAGCCCGGCCGCGACCTCCCAGGGCACGCCTTCGGGCTTCCGCGCGAGCTGCGCCGCGGGCGCGAGTGCGAACTCGGCGTAGCCGCCGGAGCCGATCGAGCCGAAGACCTCGTCGCCCACGGCGAGGCCGGTCACGTCCGCGCCGGCCTCCGCGACGACACCGGCGACATCGCCGCCGGGCACCGAGGGGAACTCCACCGGCATCATCTCCGCGACGGCCCCGCTGCGCAGCTGCCAGTCCAGCGGATTCACCCCGGCGGCGCGGACCTCCACCAGCACCTGCCCGGGACCCGGGTGGGGTACCTCGCGGTCCACCACGCGTAAGACCTCGGGACCCCCGTACTCCGAGAACTCCACAGCGCGATACATCTTTGTCATCTTCGCCCTCTTCCGGATGTGTTTCATATGTTTGATCGCCGTCTATGACGGTCTGTCAACTCCGGTGTCCAAGCTATCGAACGGAGGATCGGCGGGGCATCCGGCTCCGGATGGATCTCGTTGGCCGTCTCGTGTCGCCGGGCGCTGGCCATAGATACCCCTAGGGGGTATATTCGCGATGCGTAGATACCCCCCTCCCGTATAGGAGTGCTTGCTATGGCCGTGTCGGCTTCACCAACCGCGTCAACCGATTCGCGGAGATGGTCCGCGCTCGGGCTGATCGCCCTGGCTCAGTTCATCGTCATCATGGATACGTCGATCATCGGCGTGGCCCTGCCCAAGATGCAGGCCGACCTGGGGTTCTCCCAGGAGAACCTGTCGTGGGTGTTCAACGCCTATGTCGTCGCCTTCGGAGGGCTGCTGCTGCTCGGCGGGCGGCTGTCGGACCTGCTCGGCGCCAGGCGCCTGTTCAGCGCCGGATGGGTCGTCCTCGCCGCGGGGTCCCTGACCGCGGGCCTCGCGGGTGAGGTCTGGGTCGAGCTGACCGGGCGGGCCCTGCAGGGCGTGGGTGCCGCGCTGATCGCGCCGTCCGCCCTCACCCTGCTGATGACCCTGTTCGGCTCACGGCCCCAGGAACTGGGGAAGGCCTTCGCGCTGTACGGCGCGGCCGCCCCGGCCGGTGGTACCGCCGGAGTCTTCCTCGGCGGGGTCATCACGCAGTACGCCAGCTGGCCCTGGGTGTTCTACATCAACATCCCCGTCGCCCTCGTCGTCCTGATCGCCACGCCCGCCGTCATGCCTTCGGGCGCGGGGCGACGCGGCTCGATCGACCTGGCCGGCGCGGTCACCGTCACGGCGGGTCTCGCCGCCGCCGTCTACGCCATCGTCCGTGCTCCCGAGACCGGTTGGGGTTCGGCCGAGACCTGGCTGGTCCTCCTGGCCGGTGCGGCGCTGATCGCCGCGTTCGTCGCGATCCAGGCCAAGCGGCGCGAACCGCTGATGCGGCTGGGCATCTGGCGGTCGCCCAACCTGGCCGGTGCCAACATCGCTCAGCTGCTCATGGCCGCCGCGTGGATCCCCATGTGGTTCTTCCTCAACCTCTACCTCCAGCAGGTCCTGGGACTCGGCGCCTTCGCCTCCGGCTCCGCGCTGCTGCCGATGACCGGTGCCATCATGATCATGATGATCGTCCTGGCGCCGCGCCTGAACTCCCGGTTCGGACCCAAGCCCCTCATCGTCGTCGGGCTGTTCGCGCTCGGCGTGGGCATGTTCTGGCTCTCGCTCGCCCGCCCGGACGGTAACTTCCTCGTCGACGTGCTGCCTGCCTCCCTGCTCTCGGCGGTGGGCATGTCGCTGGCGTTCATTCCGTCGCTCGGCACCGCGCTCTCCAGCGCCCGGCCGGAGGAGAGCGGTCTCGCCTCGGGGATCGTCAACACCAGCTACCAGGTCGGCTCCGCACTGGGCCTCGCCGCCATGACGGCACTGGCCGCCGCGCACGGCGCCCGTGAGCCGGGGGACCCGGTGGCGCTCACCAACGGCTTCTCCGCCGCCTTCCTCGGCGCCGCGGCCCTCGCGGTGGTCGGCGGCCTCGCCGCCCTGCTGACCCTGCGCACCGCACCCGCCGCCGGGGGCGAGGGCGAGGGTGTGGACAGTGGCGACCGGCCGGAAAAGGCCGCGGCCTGAAAGGGGGCGGGTGTTCCTCGACGGCTGCGGCCGGGCGGCGTCCGCTGCCGGGGCGGATGCCCGCCCCGGCAGCGGACGCCGCCCCTCGTTCACCCGGGCCGTCGGGCGGTGACCAACCGGGCGGCACTGCGCAGTCGGAGTGCGCCTTCCCGCTCGTGCGGCCGCAGGAGGTCGACGAGCCGCTGCCGGGCCCGATCCCGGTCGTCCTCCCCGGCCTGGCCCATCAGGTGCCGGCCGGGGCCGGAGCCCAGCAGGAAGGCGGCGGCGTCGGCGGCGTCCCGGCCCCAGGTCCCGTACGCCTCGACCGGCGTCGTGGTGACGGCCTCGTACCCGGCGCGGGACAGCGCGTCACGCACGGCCTCCGGGTCCGCCAGCGAGAACATGCCGGGGCCCGGGGCGCCCAGTCCGCCGACGGGCAGGAGGTCGCCCAGTCCCTGGATGGCCTGGAGCCATTCGTTCCGGTCGGCCCGCGCGGTGCAGACGAAGGCGATACGGCCGCCGGGGCGCAGCGCCCGCCCGATGTTGGCGAAGGCGGCGACGGGGTCGGCGAAGAACATCACCCCGAAGCGGCTGATCGCGACGTCGAAGAGTGCCGGCCCGAACGGATGGACCTGCACGTCCGTCTGCTCGAACGTCACATTCCCGATCCCCTCATGCCGCGCGGACTCCCGCGCACGGGCCAGCATCGGGGCCGACAGATCCAGGCCCAGTGCCTGGCCATCACCGGCCCGTCGCGCGGCGAGACGGGTGGTGCGCCCCGCCCCGCAGCCGATGTCGAGGACGCGGTCCCGTTCGGTGATGGCCGCGGCGGAGAGCAGGGGCTCGTCGAATCCTCCGTTCACCCCATCCCAACGGTCCTGGTTTTCGGCCCAGTACGTCCCCTCGTAACCGTTCCATGCCTGGTCCTGGTCCCTGTTGACGATGTGGCGCATGCGGATGTCTCCCCGTGGATGCAGGCGCCCGCGGACGTTGGAACAACTAGTATGGGCGAGCGCCCATTCAAGGTATGGGCAATCGCCCATACTGTAAACAGGGTGAGAGGGAGGGACGCCGTGTCACCGCGTGGTGTGACGACTCCGGATGTCCGCGAGCGACTGTTCAGCGCTGCGGAGCGGGTGCTGGAACGGGACGGGCCGGGGGCTCTGACGAGCAGGGCGATCACCGGTGAGGCCGACTGCGCGAAGGGCCTGCTGCACGCCCACTTCCGCGGACTCGACCAGTTCGTCGCGGAGTTGGTCCTGGACCGGTTCGCCCGAGTGGCCCGGCACGCCGAGGAGCTCCGGGGGCGGGTGGGGCAGGACACGGTCGCGGAGAACCTCCACGGCATCGCTCTCGCGCTGCTGTCCTCGGCCGGCCCCACCGTCGCCGGGCTGGCGCTCACCCGCCCCGAGGCGTCCTCGCGCATCCGCGAGGCCCTGGCGGGCGGTGCGCCGGGCTTCGACATGGTCCAGGACGCGATCACCGACTACCTGGACGCGGAACGGCAGGGCGGCCGGGTCGCGGAACGGGCCGACACCGCCGCCGCGGCCCTGGCCCTGGTCGGGACCGTCCACCATCTGCTGATGACCGGCGCGCACGACCGGCAACAGGCGCGGGAGCGGGCCGGGCAGCTGGTGGCCCTGCTCGACACCGCCCTCCGGCACGGGCCGGGCGAAGCGGCTGGGTGACATCGCGGGGCGAAGCCGCCGAGTGACGTCAGCGGGTGAAGCCGCCGGGTGGCGTCGCCGGGTGGGCCGGGGCGAACCGCAACCCCGGAGCCCGGGAAGGCCCGGCGGCACCCGAAGGGCACGCCGGGCCTTCCCGGGGTCACCGCACGCGGCCCGCGATCACGGCCCGGGGTCACGCACGAGGCCCGCGATCACCGCACCCGGACACGCACCGTGTGCGTGGCGCCGCGGCTCCGGCTCAGGTCGCCGAAGGTCACGGTCACCGAGGATCCGGTCCGGACGTCGGTGACGCTCTCCGCCCTGGACAGGACGGACTTGACGGGCCGCCGCCAGGTGAGGGTGAGGCCGGTGACGGTGCGGGACGGGTCGGAGACGCAGATCGTGGCGGTGCCGTCGCGCTTCTCGTGGATCTGCACGCAGACCGGCGCGCTCGCCGTGACCTTGCCCGCCGTGCCCGCCGCCCAGAAGTTGACGCCGGTGAAGCCGAGGGAGGGAACGCTGACGCCGGTGCGCCCGGCGTCATTGGCGAGGATCTGCAGCCAGCCGGTGTCCGCGGCGCGGTCGGCGGTGCGCTTGCTGCTCGCGCCCGGCAGCAGGATGTACGCGTACGAGCCGCCCGCCGGGTCGGTGCCGTGGTCCTGCCAGAGGGTCAGGTATCGGCGGGTGTCGGGCGTGGCGGTGCCGCCGTCGTTGATGTCCTTCCAGGCACCGGTGCGCTCCTCGCGCAGCGCGTGCAGCTCGGTGCCGCCGGGGAAGACGTATCCGGCGTGCCGGTCGAGGTGGGCCCAGGTGGTGGTGCGGGTGGTGGTCCAGCCCTGGGTGGCGGGCTGGGCCTCGCCGTCGAGCAGCAGCCGCTGGGTGCCGCCGGCGCCGAGGCAGCGGTTGTCGACGACCGTCTCGACGCCCGCGCCGTCGGCGGAGGTGATGCCGGAGCCGAGGCAGACCACGCAGTCGTCGAGCCAGAACCACGACTTGCGGGCTCGCATCGTGCTCGCCAGGCCCTGGAGGTGCTGGCCGGTGGTGCCGAACTCGCCGTCACCGGTGCCGCCGACCCATTTCGTGCCCGGCTTCGGGTTGGCCCAGGCGCCGCCCTGCCCGTCGGCGAGCTTCTTCCGGGAGACGGTGATGCCGGGCAGCCGGTACGGGTCGACGGTCGGCCAGTACGCGTCCGAGTACTGTTCGAGACCCGCGCCGTCGCCCCACCACTGCAGCCAGCCCGCGCCGGTGTGCCAGCCGCGCTTGTTCTCGCCGTTGCCGAACTCGTAGTGGGCGATCCGCTCGGAGGCCATCGAGAGACCGGCGCCCCAGCCGCGGCGGCGGTGGGTGACCCGGTCCATGTTGTGGAAGGCCCGGTGCGCGGCCGGCTCCGGCGACGCGGTGACGGTCGTGTCGTCCAACAGGGTCTGCAACCGGGCGGTGTTGACCAGGCTCAGGGACCCGGCCCTGAGTGCCGGGGCGTAGTAGTCGCGCTGCAGCCAGCCCTTGACCATGGCGCGCCAGCGGGCGTTCTCCTCGGGGCCGGCGCCCATGCCCAGCAGCACGATGGAGGCCATCACGCCGTGGGCGCGGGTGTGGTCGCTGGAGCCGGCGCGGGTGATGCCGCGGCCCGAGACGTTGTCCATCATCAGGCCGTCGTAGATGAACGGGGCGATGGCCGCGTCGATGGTGTCGAGGAACTGCCGGCTGCCCGGATCGGTGATCTCCCAGGCGGAACCGCGCAGCAGGGCGAAGAGCCGGCCCAGCCCGTCGTTGAGGACCGCGCCGTAGCCACCGATGTACGGGATGGAGGTGTGCTGGACGAAGGAGCCGTCCGGGTAGAAGCCGTCGCCGGTCGTGACGTACGGGAAGACCGGCGACAGCGCGGCGACCGCGTGCGCGATCTTGGCCGCGTCGGCGCCGACGATGCCGCGCAGGATCATGCCCCGGCACAGGTCGACGCGGTTGGCGCCGGTGCTGGTGCCGGTGTAGTCGTCGACGGCGGAGTCGGGCAGGAACTTGTCGACGGCCCCGCAGTAGTCCGCCTTCTGAGTCTCCGACAGGGCGTCGTACAGCAGCACGCAGGTGTCCATGAGGGCCTGGGGTGCGCCGATCTGCCAGTTCCACCAGTTCCCGTAGCGGGTGGTGGTCTTGTTGAAGACGTCGGCGTGGAGGTGGTCGAGGCCGGTGATGACCGCGTCCCTGAGGCCGGTGTCGCCGGTGACCCCGGTGCCGGGCTGGGAGTACGCCTCCGCCATGGTGCGCAGCCGGTTGTAGCCGGTGTTCATGTTGGCGGAGAAGTTGAACGACTCGGTGTCGGTGTCCGGTTCGGGGTCGAGATAGACCAGGTCCGGCCAGAGGGAGCCGCGCGCGGGGGCCATCGTGGAACGGAAACCGCTTGCCTGGGCGCCGAGGTCGGCGAGCTTGGACTTGAAGGGCTCGGCGGTCGGGCTGAAACCGGTTCCCAGGTACAGATCGCGCCACTTCGCACGCAGAGCGGCGAAATCGTCGGCGGCGTCGGCCGCGTCGGTGGAGGCGGCGGAAGCGGGGAGGGCGGCGGAGCCGGAGGCGGACGCGGCGGTCGGCAGGCCGAGGGCGAGCGCCGCACCGCCGCCCGTGGCCAGCAGGGCACGACGGGACCAGGCAGTTGTCATCGAAGCTCCGGGGGAGAGTGAGCCAGTGCGGGAATGCCAGCGTGGTAAGCGTTTTCTAGCATGGGGGCGTTGGGGTACTCAAGAGGTCGCCCGGGTCGCCGTACGGTCCGGAGCGGACGGGTGCACCCCGCGGCGTCCGTGCCGGTGGAAGCCGTCAGCCGGGTGGACCGGGGCACCGGATGCCGGTAACCGGCCGCCGGTGCACGGGAGTTCGGTGAGCCGGTACGGAGGTGGCGGGCCGGCGCGACGACGGGTGTTCAGCCGCCTCGGGCGCGCTGGTGGAACAGCCGCTCCGGGTGTGCGGAAGTGACATCTGGTTCGGGTGTGCGGATGGGGCGGCTGCTCCGGATGTGCGGGCGGATCAGATGGTTCGGGCGTACGGACGGGCAGCCGTCCCGGGGTGCGGACGGATCAGGTGGTCTCGGTGTCCAGGGCGTCCAGGGCGCCCAGGGGGTCCAAGGCGTCCGGGATCGGCTGCTCGGCCCAGATCGTCTTGCCGTGCCGGGTGTAGCGGCTGCCCCAGCGCGTGGTGAGCTGCGCGACCAGGTACAGGCCGCGGCCGCCCTCGTCGGTGAGCAGGGCCCGGCGCATGCGGGGCTGCGTGGCGCTGGGGTCGGAGACCTCGCAGGTCAGCTGCCCCGCGCGGATCAGCCGCACCTCGACCGGGCCACCGGCGTGGCGGATGGCGTTGGTGACCAGCTCGCTCAGCACCAGCTCGGTGGTGAAGACGAGCTCCTCCAGTCCCCAGGCGCGCAGCTGCCGCGCCGCGTCCTGCCGGACCCGGGCGACGGCGGCCGGGTCGGCGGCCACGGGCCAGACGGACGTGTTGCCCGGCGGCACCGCATGCGTACGGGCGAGCAACAGGGTCACGTCGTCGGCGAGTTGGTGTGCGGGCCGGGCGGAGATGATCTCCTGGCCGAGTTCGCGCAACGGTGCGGTGGCGGCGCCGGGGCGGGCCAGCCGACGGCTCAGTTCGGCCATGCCCTCGTCGAGATCGCTGTCGCGTCCCTCGATCAGCCCGTCGGTGTAGAGCACGAGCAGGCTGCCGGGCGTCAGCTCCACCTCGGTCATCTCGAAGGGCAGACCGTTGACGCCCAGCGGCGGCCCGGGGTTGAGGGGCACGTACGAGACGGTCCCGTCCGGATCCACGACGGCGGGCGGGGGGTGTCCGGCGGAGACCATCGCGCAGCGCCGTGACACCGGGTCGTAGACGGCGTACAGGCAGGTGGCGCCGACCGGGTCGGCCCGGAGACCGCCGTGCGACCCGTCCTCGTCCGGCCGGGTGAACGAGCTGGGCCGATCGGGTCCGTCGTACCCGCCGGGCCCGGCGGGCCCGACCGGTCCGTCCCGTCCGTCGGGCTCGTCCGGGCCGTCCGGCCCGTCGGGTTGGTTGGGCTCGTCGCGGAGCTGGGAGACCAGGTCGTCGAGGTGCACCATCAGCTCGTCCGGCTCCAGATCGAGGTCGGCGAGGGTGCGGACGGCGGTACGGAGCCGTCCCATGGTGGCGGTGGCCCCCAGCCCGTGGCCGACCACGTCCCCGGCGACCAGGGCGACCCGGGCGGAGGACAGCGGGATCACGTCGAACCAGTCGCCGCCGACGCCGGTGGCGGTATCGGCCGGCAGGTAGAAGCCGGAGGTGGTCACGGCGACGGTCTCGGCCTGCGCGGGCGGCAGCAGGCTGCGCTGCAGGCCGACGGCGGCCCGGTGTTCCCGGGTGTAGCGGCGGGCGTTGTCCAGGGCGAGGGCCGCGCGGGCGGCGATCTCGCACAGGAGGTCCAGGTCGGCCGGTGCGTAGCCGTGCCAGTCGGGGCCGCGCCGTACGGTCACCCGGCCGAGGAAGCTGCCCCGGGCCCGCAGCGGGGCGGTCATCGACGCGGGGGACTCACCGACGGCCGGGGCGCAGTCGGCACCGACCGGGACCACGGTGCCGGTCGGCGCCTCCTCCGCCCGTTCCCCGGCCGCCGCGGTCAGCCGGAGCGGCACCGTCCCGTCCTCGCCGGGAACCGGCTCCTCGCCCGCGAACACCACCCGGGCGATCTCCACCACGGCGTGGTCGGCCAGTCCGGGCACCAGTACGGCGGCCAGCTCCTCGCCGGTGCCGGCGACGGACAGCGATCCGCCGACGGCCGCGGTGGCGCGGTGCAGGATCGCCAGGCGCTCGTCGGAGCGGCGCTGCTCGGTGACGTCCGTGAACAGCACGGTGACGCCGAAGACCTGCCCGTCCGGCGCCTGGAGGCGGAACGCCGAGACGGCCATCACCACCCCGCCGCCGGGATCCTCGACGGTCCGTACGGTCTCCTCCGCCAGGATCAGCGGCTGTCCGGTCCGCAGTACCTCGCGCAGCCGTCGCTCGATCGCCGCGGCGCCCGGCGCCTGGAGGAAGTCCCCGAGGCGCCGGTTGCGCAGATCCGGCAGGAGACCGGTGTAGGGCAGCAGATGGGTGTTGGTCCTGACCAGCCGCAGTTCCGCGTCGAACACCGCGAGCCCCAGCCGGTCCTGCAGGAAGAGCTCCCGGGTGAACGCCTGGTCCTGCCGCCACCGGGCGACCGTCCCGGCGGGTGCCCACAGCACGAAGAACCGGGCCGGGTCCGCGGACGTCCCGGTGCCGGTGTCCGACAGCGGGAGCACCTGGAAGGCGATGCCCAGCTCCTCGCCGCGGCCGGTACGCACCACGGTCTCGCCGTACCAGGCGCCCATCCGGTACTCGGCGGGCGGTCCTGGCCAGGAGTCCGGGTCGGCGAGCAGCTCCCGGGCGGGCCGGCCGCAGGCCCGGTCGGCGGGGAGCGAGAACAGCTCCTCCGCCGCGGGTGTCCAGCCGATGATCAGTCCGTCCGCATCGAGCAGGGCCCCGGCCGCGCTGTCCGCGAACGGGAGCCCGTTGTGCCCGGGTGCGCCCGGGAGGGTCATGCCGTCCACCTCGTTCTCAGCTCCCTCTCCCGGCCTGCCGGCGGCCCCGCGCCGGGTCCACGGACGTCTCCATCATCCCTCCGCTCGTTCCGGCCGCCAGTCCCGGCGCTCCGCCGCCGGTGAGCGACCCGCACGTGGGCATGGCGGACAACCGCACCGGACACCCGGGGAAATGACGCGGGCGTGGCCGCCCCAGGGGCCTGCTGCGGATCCTCCCGCACGACGGCCCCGGCGACGACCGCGGCGGCGGCGTCACCGGGCAGGCGTCCGTCAACGGTGGCCCAGCACGTTGACGACCCGGCCGTTCGGGTCGCGGACGAAGAAGCGGCGTACGCCCCACTCCTCGTCGCGCAACGGGTACACGATCTCCGCGCCGCTCTCCCGCATGGCTGCGTGCGCCGCGTCCACGTCAGCCACCTCGATGCTCAGGTCCGGTGTGACCGGGGCGGTCGCGTCGGCCCCCATGATGCTGAGCTGGACCGTGGGGTGGGACGTGGAGGCGAGCGTCATGATCCAGCCGTGGTCCATGACTTCGCGCAGGCCCAGCAGACCGTAGAACTCCGCGCTCCGCTCCATCCCTCGGGCGGCCGGGCCACCGGCGGTCCGGATGTTGGGGACGATTCTGCGGACGGACATCGGCAACTCCTGTCGCGGGACTGACTCCGTGCCGCCCGGCACCGGCGGAGCCGACGCGGATCAGATGACCGGCGGCCGTCCCAGTTTCGTCATCTGCCAGACCGTGCGCCACCGCATCGGCTGCCTTCGTCCGCACGGGGTACGGACACCTTCGGCGAAGCCGCCGGCCCAGGCGCGCAGACCCGTCGCCGAGCGGGTGCGGGCCACGGTGAGGAGGGTCCAGGTGCCCAGGTAGGCCGGGACCAGGGGGAGGGGCAGGTTCCGGCGGGCCAGCCAGACCCGGTTGCGTGCCGTCATCCGGTAGTAGACGGAGTGCCTGGCCGGGGAGGTCCTGGGGTGCTGGAGCAGCAGATCGGGCTCGTAGAGGATCTTCCAGCCCGCGTCGAGCGCCCGCCAGGACAGGTCCGTCTCCTCGTGCGTGAAGAAGAACTCCGCAGGCCAGGGCCCCGTCTGGGCGAGCATCTTCATGGAGAACGCGTGGCCGCCGCCCAGGAACGCGGTGACCGGTCCGCCCCGCATCGGGTCGGTGGCGCGCAGCCGCGGCACATGGCGGCGCTGGGTCTCACCGTGCTCGTCGGCGATCCGGAAGCCGACGATGCCGAGCCGGGGGTCGGCGGCGAACAGCTCCCGGACCTTGCGGAACACCCCGTTGTCGACGAGGAGTCCGTCGTCGTCGAGCTCGATGACGACATCCACGTCGCCGAACTCCGCCAGCTTCTGCAGGGCGACGTTGCGGCCGCCGGGGCAGCCCAGGTTCTCGGCCAGCTCGATCGTGGTCACGCCGCCGGACAGATCGGACAGGCCGGGGAAGGTGCTGAAGTCGGGGAGGGGCGATCCGTTGCCCACCACGACGAGCCGGTCCGGACGGACGTCCTGCCCGGCCACCGAGGCCAGCAGGGCCTCGACCTCCTGCGGGCGATCGCCCATGGTGATGATGGATACGGCGATGCGCGGTTCGGGCACGGTCGTCACTCCTGGTCTCGCTTCGGTGCCCGCGATCGTAGCCCCAAGAGCTGGTCGCCCGTTGTTCAGCCACCTGTCGCCGCCCCGACATGCCCCGTGATCCTCGGTCAGGGCGTGGTGCCGGGGGTGTGCCGGGGCGGGGCGAGCGGTGAGCGCGGACGTGCCGCGACGCGTCGCACATGCCGGTCGAAGACGGCTGCCGCGTCGGGGGTGAGGGTGCGGAGCGCCACCATGGCCGTCACGATGACGTCGCAGAGCTCGGCCTCCACGTCCTGCCAGGAATGGCTGGCGCCCTTGCGCGGGTTCTGGCCGGTCGCCCCGATGACGGCCTGGGCGACCTCGCCCACCTCCTCCGACAGCTTCAGCATCCGCAGCAGCAGATCCTGCTCGGGCGGGATGCCGGTCTCCGCGTCGAGCCAGCCGTGCAGCTCGTCGATCGTCCGCCAGGTGCCGTGGTCCGGGCCCTCGTGGTCCCGGTCGTCGCGGTCCCGGCCCTCGTGGCCATCGTCCTCATGGGCGTCGGTGCTCTGCTGGTCCATGGCGCCCAGCCTGCCAGTCACGACCGGCCGACAGGCCGGCGCGCGTCGGCGTGGCCCCGTCAGCCCTCGATGCGGGTTCCGGTCCCGCTGACCCGCACCCGGGTGTCGTCCGCCCGCAGTTCGACCGTGAGTGTGCCGGGGCGGCCCATGTCCTCGCCCTGGTGGAGGGTGAGGACCGCGGCGCCGGGAACGAGGCCCCGATCGCGGAGATAGGCGCCGAAGGCGGCCGCCGCGGCACCCGTGGCGGGGTCCTCGACCACGCCGCCGACCGGGAACGGGTCGCGGACGTGGAAGACGTCCGGCGCCGCCCGCCAGACCAGTTGCAGGGTCGTCAGGTCCAGCCGGTGCATCAGCGCTTCGAGGCGCGCGAAGTCGTAGGAGAGGTCGGCGAGACGTTCACGGGTCGCGGCGGCCAGCACCAGGTGGCGGGCGCCCGCGAAGGCGATCCGGGGCGGCAGGGCCGGGTCGAGATCGGTGGCCGGCCAGTCCAGCGCGGCGAGCGCCTCGGCCAGGTCGTCGGGGCCGACGTCCATGACGTCCGGTTCGACGCTGGTGAGCGTGGCGCGGAGCTCGGTGCCCTCCCGGGTGACGGTGACCGGGACCGTGCCTGCGGCCGTGTCGAACACCAGGTCGCCGGGGCCGTCGCGCTCGGCCAGAGCGAGGGCCGTCGCGACGGTGGCGTGGCCGCAGAACGGGACCTCGGCCTTCGGGCTGAAGTAGCGGATGGTGTACTCCCGGGTGGCCGACGTCCCGGCACCGCCCGGTTCACCACCGCCCGGCTCTCCCCGCCCGGTCAGGAACGCCGACTCGCTGTACCCCAGTTCCGCCGCGACGGCGAGCATGGCGGCGTCGTCGAGACCGGACGCGTCGAGGACGACCCCGGCAGGATTGCCGCCATCGGGGTCGGCGGAGAACGCGGTGTAGCGCAGGACCTGGGTATCCGAATGACGGCTCATGCCGAAGGTCAACCCTGTCGCGGCCCGGGGCATTCCCGCCCCCGGACGGAGCGGAATCGCCCCGGGCCGCGGTCGCCCGGCTCAGTGGCAGTTCTTGGTGCCCTTGCCGGACTTCGTCCAGGAGCAGGAGTCCTGGAGCTTGCCGTTCGGCTTGATCAGCCGGGCCTTGTCGCCGGTGTCGTGTTCCAGACGTACGGACCGCGGTTCCAGTACACGTTGCCCGACGCGTTCTTGCCCCGGCCGGTGTGGACCTTGACGGTCTTGCCCGCGCCGATGGTGTAGCTGCCGAAGGCGTATATGTAGCCGGTGTTGTCCTTGAGCTTGTAGCCCTTGAGGTGGAGCTTCGACTTGCCGTTGCGAGGGCAGCGCTCGGCGCCCCGGCGCGCGGGCGCTCATTCCGCCCGGAGTCCGGCCATTCGGTGACAACCGCCCCCAGCGGGCGGCTCGTTGCGAGCCGCCCCGTCAGCCGCGCCCCACGTACGGCATCGCCGTCGCCAGTACCGTCGCGAACTGCATGTTCGCCTCCAGGGGCAGCTCCGCCATGTGCAGTACCGTCCGGGCCACGTCCGCCGCCGCCATCACCGGCTCGACCGCGAGTTCGCCGTTGGCCTGGAGGATGCCGGTCCGCATCTGCTCGGTCATGTCCGTGGCCGCGTTGCCGATGTCGATCTGCCCGCAGGCGATCCGGTACGGGCGCCCGTCCAGCGACAACGACTTCGTCAGCCCCGTCATGGCGTGCTTGGTCGTGGTGTAGGCGACCGAGTGCGGGCGCGGCGCGTGGGCGGAGATCGAGCCGTTGTTGATGATCCGGCCGCCCTGCGGGTCCTGTTCCTTCATCAGCCGGTACGCCGCCTGCGCGCACAGGAACGCGCCCGTCACGTTCACGTCCACCACCGCGCGCCAGTCCGCCACCGACAGGTCCTCCACCGGGACGGAACGCGGGCCGAACGTACCGGCGTTGTTGAAGAGCAGATCGAGGCGGCCGAAGCACTCCCGCACCGAGGAGAAGAGCGCGCTCACGTCCTCGGGGCGGGACACGTCCGCGGGGACGGTGATCACCCGGGCGTGCTCCCCGGCCAGCGCGGCCGTCCCGGCGAGCGGTTCGGGCCGTCGCCCCGCGAGCGCCACCGACCAGCCGGCCCCGGCCAGGGCGAGCGCCACCGCGCGGCCGATGCCGGAGCCCGCGCCCGTGACGACCGCCGTCTTCCGACCGGAATTCAACAGTTTGTTGCTCATGGCGCCGCAGCGTACGCCCCGCCGCCCCGGGGTCGCATGAGGCCACCCGGGGGCAGGACGGCGTGCGGGACGGCGGGTTCACGTCCAGGCCGGCCGGTGAAGATGATCACTGTCCCGATGTGGATGCGTGCTTTGTCCTCGTGGACCCATTGCCGCCGCATTCCTCATCCACCCGACGCCCGGGCGACGCGAGCACGACAGCCGCCCGATGTGCTGAGCCGGTGAACTGCCGCAGTACATCACCAGCCAGGGGAGGGACAGATGACACACTCATCGCACCAGCAGGAGATGCGCGACGCGGCCAGGCAGGTCGGGCGCCGCCGCTTCCTCACCGTCACCGGCGCGGCCGCCGCGCTCGCCTTCTCGGTCAACCTGCCCGCCGCGGGCACCGCGAGCGCCGCCGAGCTGGACGCGAAGAAGATCGGCGACGACCCGTTCACCCTCGGCGTCGCCTCCGGCGACCCGCTTCCCGACTCGGTCCTGCTGTGGACGAGACTCGCACCGCGCCCCTACGAGCCCGGCAGCGGACTGCCCCGGGCCCGGGTGCAGGTGCGCTGGGAACTCGCCCGCGACGAGCGGTTCTCCCGCGTCGTGCGGCGCGGATCGGCCACCGCCCACCCGGAGTTCGACCACAGCGTCCACGTCGAGGTCAAGGGCCTCGACGCCGACCGGGTCTTCTACTACCGCTTCCGCACCGGAACGTGGACCAGCCCCGTCGGCCGGACCCGCACCGCGCCCGCCCGCGGCGCCCGCAACAGCTCGCTGAGTCTGGCCGCCATCTCCTGCCAGGCGTACCACGACGGCTACTTCACCGCTTACCGGCACCTCGCCCAGGAGGACGTCGACGTCGTCTTCCACCTCGGCGACTACCTCTACGAGTACGCCGTCAACGCGACCGGCGGCGCCCGCAACTACACCGACCGCAGGCTCCCCGCCCACTACAACCGGGAGACGGTCACGCTGGAGGACTACCGGCTGCGGTACGGCCTCTACAAGTCCGACCCCGACCTGCGCGCCGCCCACGCCGCACACCCCTTCGTCGTCACCTGGGACGACCACGAGACCGAGAACAACTACGCGGGCGAAACCCCCGAGAACGACGTCCCGCCGGAGGAGTTCCTGCTGCGCCGCGCCGCCGCGTACCGCGCGTACTGGGAGAACCAGCCGCTGCGCGCCCCGCAGCGGCCCACCGGCCCCGACATGAGGCTCTACCGGCGCCTGCAGTTCGGCCGGCTCGCCCAGTTCGACATCCTCGACACCCGCCAGTACCGCAGCGACCAGGCGTACGGCGACGGCTGGCAGACGCCCGGACCGGAGTCCGAGGACCCGTCGCGCACCATGACCGGCGCCACCCAGGAACGCTGGCTGCTCGACGGCTGGCACGCCTCGAAGGCCACCTGGAACGTCGTACCGCAGCAGGTCACCTTCGCCCGGCGGCGCGACGTCCCCACCGACGCCTTCAAGCTGTCCATGGACGCGTGGGACGGCTACCCCGCCTCCCGGAGCCGCATCCTGAAGGGCGCCGAGGCCGCCGGGGTCGACAACCTGATGGTGCTGACCGGCGATGTGCACGTCGGCTACGGCTTCGACCTGAAGAAGGACTTCGACGACCCCGCCTCCCGCACCCTCGGCACGGAGATCGTCGCCACCTCCGTCACCAGCGGCAAGGACGGCTCGGACAAGCCCGGCAGCTGGAACAACCAGATGCAGGCCAACCCGCACATGAAGTTCTTCAACGGCCGCCGCGGGTACGCCGTCGTCACCCTCGGCCAGGAGCAGGCGCGCGCCGACTACCGCACGGTGTCCGCCGTCACCACCCCCGGCGCGCCGCTCGCGACGGCCGCGTCGTTCGTCACCGAGGTGGGCAACCAGGGCCTCACGCCCGCGTAACGCCCGGCCCCGGTCAGCCGAGGTCGTCGGCCGCGTAGCGGACGCCGATGCGCTCACGTACCGCGTCGAGCGTCCGCATCACGGCCAGCGACCCGTCCAGCGGCACCAGCGGCGACTCCGTCTCGCCCGCCCGCAGCGCCCGCACCACCTCGGCCTGCTCGAACTGCATCCCGCGCAGCCCCGCGTCCGCGGCCCCGGCGGTGAACTCCTCGGGCTCGTGTCCCGGCCGGTGCAGCACGAACCGATCCGGGTAGAAGAAGCCGCGCGGGAACTCGATGCGGCCCTTCGTGCCCGTGACCGCGCCGGTCTGCGGGGTGTCCGCGACGAGCGAGCAGTTCAGCAGCGCCGAGGCGCCCGTCTCCGACCAGCCCAGCAGCATCGCGGTGTGGAGATCGACGCCCTCGGGGGAGAGCAGCGCGTGGGCCTGCACCCGGTCCGGCTCGCCCAGCAGCAGATGCGCGAACGACACCGGATAGACCCCGAGGTCCAGCAGCGCGCCGCCGCCCAGCGCCCGGTCGCGCAGCCGGTGCTCGGGCCCGAACGGGCCCGCGAGCCCGAAGTCGGCCTGCACGGTGCGGACATCACCGATGGCGCCGTCCCGCACCAGCTCCGTCATGCGCCGGATCACCGGGTTGCAGTACGTCCACATGGCCTCCATCAGGAAGAGCCCCCGGTCCCGGGCGAGCTTCACCAGCTCGTCCGCCTCCCGGGCGTTGAGCGTGAACGCCTTCTCGCACAGCACGTGCTTCCCGGCCTCCAGGCAGAGCGCCGCCGCCTCCCGGTGCGCCGAGTGCGGCGTCGCGACGTACACCACGTCGACCTCGTCGTCGGCGGCGAGAGCGGCCCAGCTGCCGTAGGCCCGGGGTATCCGGAACCGCTGCGCGAACGCCTGTGCCGAGGCATCCGTACGGGACGCGACGGCCACCACCTCCGAGCCGGGCAGCGACCGGAGATCCTCGGCGAACGTGGCGGCGATCCCACCGGTCGCCAGCACGCCCCAGCGCACGGTCCCGCTCATGCCTGTCATGTCTGCTCCCCAAAAGGTCTCGACCAGTCCGGCTGAGCTGAGAGCATAGATGCGGATTCAACGACATGGAGATGGAAATGCCGGAGAGCGGTGCGAGCCGGGCCCAGCAGGAACTCGCAGACATACCGACGACCGCCGGGACCCGGGCCGCGGAGCCCGCGGCCACCGGCACACCCACCGGAAAACCGGCCGCTGCCGAAGCGGCCAGGCGCACCGGGCTCCTCGTCACCCTCGTCCTCGGCGGCCTCACCGCGCTGCCGCCGCTCTCCATGGACATGTACCTTCCGGCGCTGCCCGCGGTCACCGAGTCGCTGCACGCCCCGGCCGCGACGGTCCAGCTCACGCTCACCGCCTGCCTCACCGGCATGGCGCTCGGGCAGGTCGTCGTGGGGCCGATGAGCGACCGGTGGGGCAGGCGCAGGCCGCTGCTCCTCGGCATGATCGTCTACGTGGTCGCCACCGCGCTCTGCGTCTTCGCGCCCACCACCGGCCTGCTCATCGGCTTCCGCCTGCTCCAGGGCCTGGCCGGTGCGGCGGGCATAGTCATCGCGCGTGCGGTGGTGCGCGACATGTACGACGGCCTGGAGATGGCCAGGTTCTTCTCCACCCTGATGCTGATCTCCGGGGTCGCCCCGGTCATCGCCCCCCTGATCGGCGGACAGGTGCTCCGGTTCACCGACTGGCGGGGCATCTTCGCCGTCCTGACCGTCGTCGGCCTGGTGCTCACCCTCGTCGTCTGGAAGTGGCTGCACGAGACGCTGCCGCCGCAGGACCGGCACACCGGTGGGATCGGCGAAGCGCTGCGCACCATGCGCGGACTGCTCGCCGACCGGGTCTTCGCCGGCTATACGATCGCGGGCAGCCTCGCCTTCGCAGTCCTCTTCTCCTACATCAGCGCCTCGCCGTTCGTCATGCAGGAGATCTACGGGGCGTCGCCGCAGACCTTCAGCCTGCTCTTCGGCGTCAACTCGGTCGGCCTGGTCATCGTGGGCCAGATCAACGGCAAGCTGCTGGTGGGCCGGTTCAGCCTGGACAAGGTGCTCGCGGTCGGCCTCTCGGTCATCGTGCTGGCCGCGGCCGCGCTGCTGCTGATGACGTCCGGGGTCTTCGGGAAGGTGGGCCTGGCCCCGGTCGCGGCCGGCCTGTTCGTGCTGATGTCGGCGATGGGCCTGGCGATGCCGAACACCAACGCGCAGGCCCTGATGCGCACGAAGCACGCCGCCGGATCCGCCTCCGCCCTGCTCGGCACCGCGTCGTTCCTGATCGGCGCCGTCGCATCGCCGCTCGTCGGCATCGCGGGCGAGGACACGGCCGTACCGATGGCCCTGGTGCAGCTGGTGTGCGCGGTGGGCGCGATGGCCTGCTTCCTGGGCCTGTGCAGGCCCTGGCAGCGGACGGCGTGACGCGGGTTTCGTGACGGGGGCTCCGTGGCGCGGGCTTCGTGGCGCGCGGCGGCGGGACCCGGGGCGGCGGGACCCGGGCCGTGGTCCGGCCCGGGTCCCCGACGCTACGAGGACCTCGGGTACCCGATCAGGTGCGGGCGGTTCTTCTCGTCCGTCCAGCGGAACAGGCCGACGCCGTCCGCGGTCTCCATGCCCGGTACGCGTACGTTCGAGGGCAGGGCGCCCGTCGAACCGCTGCGGACGGCGACCGCGACGGGGGCGCCGCCGCCGGCCAGGACGTCGGCCGCGTTGCGCGCGCTCGCCGCGCCGTACGCGGTGCCCTCGTCGTTCACCGACGCCAGGGTCAGCGGCTTCGTGCCGTCCGCGCCCTCGAAGCAGAACCCCCGCTTCGTGGCCAGGTCGAACGCGAGCGGTCCGGCCACCAGGTAGGAACCCGAGGGCGCGGCGACGAGCTGCGGGTACTGGCCCGGCTTTATCGCGGGCTTGCTGCACTCCACCGAAGCCAGCGGCTTGCCCGTCTCCGCGTCGTGCACCGCCCACATGTCGTGGGTGGCGGCGCGCTTGGCCTTCTTGTCCAGCTGCCACTTCGCCAGGATCAGACCCGGCACCACCGACGTCGGGATCCCGCTGACCTTGTCCGTGCCCTTGGGGGCGACATTGCGGCTGAACCAGCCGCCCTGCACCCAGAATTCCTTGGACCCGCTGACCAGCAGGCCCTTCTGCGTCAGCCCGCGCACCTCGGTGAGCTGCTTGCAGGTCTTGCAGCCCTTCGGGTACTTGAGCGCGGGGGCCGCGACCTTGGACACCCGGCCGGTCACCGGGTCGACCACCGCGCTGTTCGTCCGGCCGTCGCTGATGAGGATGCCGGGGCCGGTGGTGGAGACCGTCGGGACCGAGTTCCACGGCACCTCGACCCGCCGCCGGGAGCCGTCCTCCACGTCGTAGACATCCAGCGAGACGATGGTGTCGGCAGGCGTCAGCGCGTTCTCGCCGACCTTCCCGTACGCCCATGTCACGAAGTACTCGTGGTCGTCGACGGTGACCGACTGGAGCCTCGGGAACTGGTGCGGCGACGGAGGCCGCCAGCTCTCGCCGTGCCAGCCGGTCTGCCCCGTCTTGGAGTCGATGGTCCGCAGCTGGTACTTGGTCCCCGACTCCCGCACCAGATAGGCGAGGCGGCCCGTGGTCCGGGAGATCGCGTAGTCGGGCGAGGTCCCGATGAGCTCCCAGCCGCGCTCGGGCGCGTACGCGGCGGGGACGGTGAGCTGTGTCACATCGGCCGGACTCTTCTTCTTGGTCTGCTTCTCCGGTCCGTCCGTGTTCTTCTCACCGCTGCCGCAGGTGGCGAGCAGAAGAAGCATGGCCAGCACGAGCACTCCGCCGACCAGAACCAGGCGCACGATCTTCTGTCTCATGGTTCCCCTCGATGGGCAATCCCGACCCAGGCCCTGTCGTCGAACTGCCGTCTGCCCCGGCCTGATCCGAACGAAAGACCCTAGCGGCGGTCAGCGTAGCAACTTGCCCGGGCATCGCGGCAGTTCGGATTCCGTGCAGTTCCGCGCGGATACCGGGGCGGAGACTGGTCCGTCGGCTTTGCCTACAATTCGTCGGTGAACGCCACCCTCCCCACCGCGGAAGTCCTGCGCGCGACGCTCGCCGGACTGCTCGACGGACTGCCGCCCAAGCAGGCCGCCCAGGCCGTCGAACGGCTCATCGCCAACTACCGCGGGACCACCCCGACCGACGCACCGGTGCTCCGCGACCGCTCCGACGTCGCCGCGTACGCCGCGTACCGGATGCCCGCCACCTTCGAAGCGGTACGGTCCGCCCTCGACGCGCTCCGGGAGGCCGCCCCGGAGTGGACGCCCGCGACCCACACCGACGTGGGCGGCGGCACCGGAGCGGCGAGCTGGGCCGTTGCGGGGGCCTGGGCGGAGGAGGGGCCGCGGACGACGGTGCTGGACTGGGCCGAGCCCGCACTCGCCCTCGGCCGTGAGCTGGCCGGGCTCTCCGGCATCCCCGCCCTGCGCGCCGCCGAGTGGCGCCGGGCCCGGATCGGCGCGGGCCTCGAACTCGCCCCCACGGACCTGATCACCGTCTCCTACGTGCTCAACGAGCTGACCGCGGACGTCCGGGCCGCCCTCGTCGACGGCGCGGCGGCCGCGGCACAGGCGGTCGTGGTCGTCGAACCGGGCACCCCCGACGGCTACGCCCGGATCATCGAGGCCCGCGACCGGCTGATCGCCGCCGGGCTGACGGTCGCCGCGCCCTGCCCGCACAGCGCGGCCTGTCCGATCGAGCCGGGCACGGACTGGTGCCACTTCTCGGCCCGGGTGAGCCGCTCCTCGCTGCACCGGCAGATCAAGGGAGGTTCGCTGCCGTACGAGGACGAGAAGTTCAGCTATGTGGTGGCGACCCGCTTCGGGACGGAGCCCGTGGCGGCGCGGGTCACCCGCAAGCCGCAGATCCGCAAGGGGCAGGTGCTGCTGGAGCTGTGCACCCGCGACGAGGCTCTGCAGCGCTCCACGGTCACCAAGCGGCACGGGGAGCTGTACCGGGCCGCCCGGGACATCGCGTGGGGCGACGGGTGGCCGCCCGGCGAGAACGCCTGAGGGCCACCCGCCGGGTCAGCCCCGCAGCTCCTGCGTGCAGCACTTCACGCTGCCGCCGCCCTTGAGCAGCTCGCCCAGGTCCATCGGCACCGGTTCGAAGCCCCGTGCCCGCAGCGGATCGAAGAGCCCCGTCGCGGCCTGCGGCAGCAGCACATGGAGTCCGTCGCTCACCGCGTTCAGTCCGAGCGCCGCGGCGTCCGCCTCCTCGGCGATCAGCGCGTCGGGGAAGAGCCGGGCCAGCACCGACCGGCTGCCCGGCGAGAACGCGCCCGGGTAGTACATGATCTCGTCGCCCGCGTCGTCGAGCACGGACAGCGCCGTGTCCAGGTGGTAGTAGCGCGGGTCGACCAGATCGAGCCCGATCACCGGGCGCCCGAAGAACTCCTGCGCCTCGCCGTGCGAGAGCGGACTGGACCGGAAGCCCCGCCCGGCCAGCACGTACGACGCGGTGACCGCGAAGTCGCCCTCGCCCTCGTTGACGTGGTCCGGTTCATGGATCTCGGTGAAGCCGCGGGCCCGGAACCACTCGCGGTGGGCCCCGGCCTCCTCGTACCGCTCCTGGTACGCGAAGCGGGCGCCCAGCACCCGGCCGTCGATGACCGTGGCGCCGTTGGCGGCGAACACCATGTCGGGCAGCTCGGGGCGGGGGGTGAGCAGCTCCACGGTGTGCCCGAGGGTGCGGTACCGGTCGCGCAGGTCCTCCCACTGGGTCTGGGCCAGGGGGAGATCCACGGGCTTGCTGGGGTCCATCCAGGGGTTGATGGAGTACGTCACCCTGAAATGCGTCGGGGCGCACATCAGGTAGCGGCGGGGTGTGGCCCGACGGCAGGAGGTCTGGCGCGAAGCGCCTCCGTGAGGGGCGGGGGACGGGTGACGGGTCGGCAATGAGGGCTCCTCACGAAAGGCAGGGGTCGCCTGCCGATGGGGACGTCGCACGGGTGTGTGCGTGAGCCCATGGTCCGCTCTCCGGCGCCGGTGCGCAGTGATCCGATCGGGTGATTCCGTGCGACCGGGAGACGATGCGCACCGGCTCGTCCCGCTGACGGACCGGCCGCCGTGGTAGTGAACCGGGTGCCCGCGGCCCGGGTAGCACGGCGAGCGCTCATGTGCCGGCCAGGGAGGCGAGCCCGGGGGCACGTCGCCGCCCCGAGACGCACCCGTCATTTCATGACAAGAAGTGGGATAGTGCCCAGCTCACGGCGTCACCGCCCGTACCCCGCTTCCGGAGTCCGGCCACCCGAGGCGCAGGATGGTGGGACCATGGGCAGGGGCAACGCTGAGGTAAGGGGATAGATGGGCGCCGATTTCGGCCGTTATCGCGGCTCAGAGAGCAAATTTTCCCAATGGCTGCGACGCCGACCCAAACCGCAGCAGAGCGAGGTCGACGACACCGCCCGGGAGGCGCTGCTCCTGGCCGTCGCCGAGGCCGGAATGCCGATCGCGCCCGCCGCCCATCCGGTCGGATACCGATGTTCGTGCGAACGCATCGGCTGTCCCACCCCCGCCCGGCACCCGATCTCCTTCGCCTGGCAGACGCAGTCCACCACCGACCGGGCCCAGATCGAGCGCTGGGCCCGCAGCCAGCCGCAGGCCAACTTCATCACCGCGACCGGCATGATCCACGACGTTCTCGACGTGCCGCTGACCGCGGGCACCCAGGCGCTGGAACGGCTCCTCGCCGCCGGTATCGACGTCGGCCCCGTCGCCCGCTCCGGCGACGACCGGATGCTCTTCTTCACCGCCACCCGCGGTACGCCCGAGGACGAGGACGAATGGTGGCCGTGCGAGCTCGACTGCCATCCCGAGACCATGGACGAACATCCGGGGATGCGGTGGCACTGCCGGGGCAGCTATGTACTCCTGCCGCCCGCCCGGCTCCCCGGTGAGCTGGACGTGCGATGGGTGCGCGGGCCGGAGAACCCGCTGCCCGATCCGCTGACCCTGCTGGAGACGCTCACCGACGCGTGCGCGCAGTACGCGGACGCGGCGGACCAGAGCGATCTCGACCATGACTCGGTGGCCTGGCCGCTGAGCCGCTGAGGGCTGCGGGACACCGTCCGGCGGACGGCCGGGGCCGGCCCAGGGGCGGCCCCGGCCGAGTCACGAGCCCTTCGCCGCCGTCAGGCCCGGCAGCCTGTTCAGCAGGACGACCTTGCCGCCGTCCTTCGTCGAGCCCTTCTTCGGGACGTACACCAGTTGGCTGGAGACCCGCTCCTTGGTGAGGGTGGACTGCACCTCACCGGTCAGAAGCGCCTCCACATCGGCGTTGAGCGGCGGGCGCAGCCCCTTCGCCGCGGTCTGCCGCTCGAAGTGCTTGCTGCTGAAGAAGACCAGCGCCCCGCCGTCGTCCGTCTCCAGGCCGAGCGGGCCGAACGTACCGCTGTCCAGCGGCCGGTCGATGTACTGGAACGAGAAACCCGCCCGCCGGGTGGTCCGGCGAGCCTCCCGCCAGCCCGAGGTGGCGGAGCCGGGGGCGAAGACGTCCGGGGTGCCCTTTTCCAGGTACTGGGTGTACTGGGTGCTCAGGTCCTCCGGCGCCACGGCCGGCTCGGCGCTGTCCGCGGCCACCGGCCTGACCCGGCCGTCGTCGTCCTTCGCGAGGGCGGGCAGCAGGGAAGGGGCGACGATCGACAGGTAGGACGCCTTCCACCCGGCGCCGGGCCCGGACTTGACGAAGACGACCAGCCAGCGGGTGTCCAGCTTCCCGCTGTCCTGGTCGCGGTTGGAGTCGGTGTCCGCGACGAACCACCGCGGCCAGCCGGCCTTCTTCGGAATGAGATACGTGGCGTCGGTCAGCTCCAGCGGCGAGTGGTCCGGGTTGCCGTCCGGCTGGTTCTTCTGCCGCGCCTTCAGACCGGCCTGGTTGATCGCACCGAGCGGCCCGGTGACCACGTCCGCGTCCAGGGCCGGGTCGTAGGCCTTGTCCGCCGCGTTGTACGCGGTGGTGAAGGCCTTCAGGGCCTGCGCGGCCTCAGACCTGGTTGCCGCCGGAACTACTTCCAGCTCGCCGTGCACCGTCACGCAACCGCTCGCCGTCAAGGACAGCACCGTCGCCGTCGCGAGCCCCGTCGCCAGCCGAACCGGCCTCAGGCTTCTCATCCGCTGCTTTCCGCGCCTTCCGATCCGTCGCCCCCACTGACCGTCCGAACCCTACCGGGGCGAGGAACAGCGCGAGGGTGGGGATCAAATACAGCGCCCACACAGTGATCTGGAGAACGGTCGGGTCGGGCTGGAAGTTGAACGTGCCCTTCAGCAGCGTTCCGTACCAGCTGTCCGGCGGAATCGTGGCGCTGATGTCGAACGCCCGGTTGTGGAGACCGCCGATGAACTCCGCCTCCTGGAGGTCGTGGACGCCGTACGCGAGCACGCCCGCGGCGACGATCACCAGCATGCCGCCGGTCCAGGTGAAGAACTTCGACAGGTTGATCTTCAGCGCGCCCCGGTAGAACAGCCAGCCCAGTACGACGGCGGCCGCGATCCCGAGGAGCGCACCGATCATCGGGTGCCAGCCGTCGTCCGCCGCGTGCACCGCACGCCACACGAACAGCGAGGTCTCCAGGCCCTCCCGGCCCACCGCGAGGAGTGCCGTGGCGACCAGTGCGCCGGTGCCCATCGCGAGCGCCGCGTCGAGCTTGCCGTGCAGCTCCGTCTTCAGGTGCCGCGCGGTGCGCCGCATCCAGAAGACCATCCAGGTCACCAGGCCGACGGAGACGATCGACAGCGAACCGCCGAGCGCCTCCTGGGCCTTGAACGTCATCTCCTGCGAGCCGAATTCGAGCCCGGCGCCGAACGCCAGGCTGACGACGATCGCGATCCCGACGCCGGTCCAGATCGGCACCAGCTTGTTCTTGTTGCCGGTCTTCACCAGATAGGCGATGAGGATGCAGACGACCAGGCTGGCCTCCAGCCCCTCGCGCAGGCCGATCAGGAAGTTGCTGAACACGTCTCGGTTCTCCTTCTGTTCCGAGTCCCGTTACGAGAACAGCGCCCGGCCCCACCAGTCGTCCTTGTCGCGGACGCCCGGCGGGACGGCGAAATGCGCCGAACCCACGTGCTGGATGTACTCGTTGAGTGCGTCGTGCGCCGCGAGGCGCCGCTGCAACGGAATGAATGCCTTGCGGACATCGCGCTGGTAGGCGATGAAGAACAGCCCGGCGTCGAGCCGGCCGAGGCCGTCCGTACCGTCGGTGAACGAATAGCCGCGGCGCAGGATCGTCGCACCGTCGTTGCTGTCCGGGTGGGCGAGCCGTACGTGCGCGGTCGGCAGCATCGCCTTCAGGAACGGCTCGTCGCGCTCCTTGGACTTGCCGACCGGGGCGCCCTCGCCCTTGTCGCGGCCGAAGACGTCCTCCTGCTCCTGGAGCGGGGCGCGGTCCCAGGTCTCGATGTGCATCCGGATGCGCCGGGCGACCAGGTACGAGCCCCCGGTCATCCAGCCCGCGTCGTCCTTCCCGCCGACCCACACATGCTTGTCCAGGGCGGCGGTGTCGGTGCCGGAGATGTTCCGGGTGCCGTCCTTGAAGCCCATCATGTTGCGCGGGGTCTGGGCGTCCGGCGTCGTCGAGGACGTCTTGCCGAAGCCCAGCTGGGACCAGCGGATCGCGGTGCGGCCCATGCCGATCCTGGCGAGGTTGCGGATGGCGTGCACCGCGACCTGCGGGTCGTCCGCACACGCCTGGACGCAGAGGTCGCCGCCGCTGCGCGCCGCGTCGAGGTTGTCGCCGGGGAACTTCGGCAGGTCGACGAGCGCCTCGGGACGCTTGTCCTCCAGACCGAACCGGCCCTTGGCGAACAGCGAGGGCCCGAAGCCGATGGTGAGGGTGAGCCGGGACGGCTTGAGCCCCAGCGCCTCGCCCGTGTCGTCCGGCGGTGCCTCGGCGAGACCGCCGTACGCCCCGTCGCCGACCGCGTGACCGGCCGTCATCCGCTCCGCCGCCCGCGTCCACTCCTTGAGCAGCGCGACCAGTTCGGCGCGGTCCTTCGTCGTCACGTCGAACGCGGCGAAGTGCAGCCGGTCCTGTACGGCGGTGGCGATACCGGCCTGGTGCGCACCGTGGAACGGCACGGCCGCACCGCTGTCCGCGGCCGGCACCGCGTCGTTCCCCGGGCGCACCGCGGCGACCGCGCCACCGGCCGCGACGGCGCCGAGCGCGAGACCCGCGCCGCCCCAGCCGAGCAGCGCCCGGCGGGACGGGGCGGGGCCGGAAGTCTCCGCCGGTGTTTCGGCGGCCTGCGTCTGATCGGACATGACCGGAGCCCTCCGCTCGTTACTTCGTCACCGCGGCGGCGAGCCGGGACAGCGGCTCGGCCAGCGCGTTGACCGCGTCCGAAAGCTCCTTGCGGTCGGCCTTGCCGACCTTCTCGTACGAGGTGAACTCGTAGGAGCCCTTGTCCTCGCGGTACTTGTCCAGCAGCGTGTTGAGCTCCGCGAACCGCTTGTCCAGGGTGGTGGTCAGCGCCGCGTCGTTCTTCGAGGCGATCGGCTTCAGCAGCTCGTAGGACTTCTCAGCGCCCTCGACGTTGCCCTTGAAGTCGACCAGGTCGGTGTGGCTGTAGCGCTCCTCCTCGCCGGTGACCTTGCCGGTGGCGACCTCGTCGAGGAGCTCCTTGGCACCGTTGGCCATCGAGGTCGGGGTGATGTCCGCCGTGCCGACCCGCTTCTGCCAGTCGAGCAGGTCCTTGTAGAGGGTCGGCGCGAGGGCCTTCTCCTCGGCGCCCAGCTTCTTGTCCTGCCACAGCGCCTTCTCCAGGCGGTGCCAGCCGGTCCACTTCTGGCCGTCCTCCAGGCCGTCCTCGCGGATGTCGACCTTCGGGTCGATGTCACCGAAGGACTCGGCGACCGGCTCGGTGCGCTCCCAGCCGAGGCGGGAGTCGGCGTAGATCTTCTTGGCGGCCTCGATGTCACCGGCGGCGACGGCGTCCGTGAACTTCTTGGCCTTCGGCAGCGTCTCGTCGGCCTGGGCCTGGACGTAGGTGCGGTACTCCGCGACGGCCTTGTCCATCTCGGGGCTGCGCTTGGCCGCGGAGGCGCCGGTGATCTCCAGCTTCTGCCGGATGCCGTGGCCCTTCATGCCGGGCTTGCAGGCGATCTCGTACGAACCGGCCTTGATCTCGGCCGTGATGTTGGCCTTGGTGCCGGGGCCGATGTTCTCGCGCTCGGCGACGATGCGGTCGTCCGGGAACAGGACGTAGACCTCGGTGACCTTGGATCCCTTGTTCTCCACGGCCAGTTCGATGTGACCGGCCGGGAGTTTCTTCTTCGACACCTCGCAGGAGTCGTCCTTCGCGACGACCTGGATGGCGCCGTCGCCCTTGCCGTCGCTTTTCTGTGCGCAGCCCGTGACGGCGGTCAGAGCGGCCACCGTGGCGGCAGCGGTGACGACGGAGAAACGAACGGCTCGCATACGGGCTCCACAGGAGGACGAAGGGGAAGCGGGAGAAGATCCGGACAAAGGCAGGTGAGGCGGACCTAACTTAACCGAGGCTTACCTGAGCGACACCCACCCGTGCAGTGATTCAGCTCTCATCCCGGTGGCGCGGGAACGAGCTGATCACGGACCACCCATGGGTGTCCCACGGAATAGTCAAGGGATGGTCAAGTCCCTCTTGTCGGTACGACGAGGGGCGCCCCGGGTGACGCGCTCGTCCCGGCCACCCTCTCGGTCAAGGCGGTCGCGGCGCCGGCCACCGACCCCACCGGGGAGCCCGCGACCGAACCCGCCGGCACCCCCCTCCACGGAGCCCACCGGCGAGCCGTCCGCCGGACCGGGCGCGAAGCCCACCGGACCCGCGTCCTCGTCCCCCTCGGTCACGGCCACCGACGAGCCGGCCGCCGCCCCGGGCGAGATCAAGGACGGCACCCTTCGGCCGTTCCGGCGACCCTCACCGCCGACGGCACCAAGGCGTTCGGCGGCATGTACGAGGCTGGTGAGCGGCTCGACGCGCTGACCGTCGCGGGCGCTCTGTTCGCCGCCTCGGGCGTGGTCGTGGCGGCCGGCGCCGGAGTCGTGGTCGCGGCCCGCCGCCGCCGTACCGTCTGACCCGTCCGCGGCCCATGGCGACACCGCCCGGGTGGACCGGCCGAACGGCCGCCGCCCGGGCGGTGCTTGAATGCCCACGTGAGCGACATCGAATTCGGCGTACCCGCGGGCATCGACGTACTGCGCGTGTTCTGCGGCCCCGACGGACGGCACGGCAACGCCCTCGGAGTGGTGCGCGACGGCCGCGCCTACCCGGACGAGGCGTCCCGGCAGGCGCTCGCCGGCCGGCTCGGCTTCAGCGAGACGGTGTTCGTCGACGACCCCGAGCGCGGACAGGTCGACATCTACACCCCGGGACTCCGTCTGCCGTTCGCCGGGCATCCGCTCGTCGGCACGGCCTGGCTGCTCGATCTGGAGATCCTGGAGCTTCCGGTCGGGGAGATCTTCGCCCGCCAGGACGGTGAGTTCACCTGGATCACCGCCCGCCCCGAGTGGGCACCCCCGCGCACGCTGGAGCGGTACGGGTCCGTCGCCGAGGTCGAGGCGCTCACCGGGCCGCCGCCGGGGGAGGGCTGGCTGTACGTCTGGGCCTGGGAGGACGAGGCGGCAGGCCGGGTCAGGGCGCGGGCGTTCCCCCGGCGCGACGACAACATCACGGAGGACGAGGCGACCGGGGCGGCGGCGTTGCTGCTCAGCGCGGAACTGGGGCGCGCCCTCAACATCACGCAGGGGTGCGGCTCCCAGATCCTCACCGCTCCCGCACCCGACGGCGCGGTGGAGATCGGCGGCCGGGTGGCACTCGCCGCCGTCCGGGCCCGCCGCTGAACCGGGCCGAGGGCGCTGCTACGCGCTGAGCGGGAACGCCTCGCCCAGCTCCCGGAACACCGCCGTGTTCAGCGCGAACGCGCGCTTGCACTCGTCGACGATCCGCTGCTTCTCCAGGTCGTCCGCCTCCACCGCGTCCAGCAGCTCGCGGTAACTCCGCTTGAACGAGGCGGGGTTGGATATCTCCTCGAAGACGTAGAACCGGACCCCGTCACCCTTGCGCGCGAAGCCCCAGGCCTTCTCCGCCCGGTCACGGATGATCTGGCCGCCGGAGAGGTCGCCGAGGTAGCGGGTGTAGTGGTGCGCCACGTATCCGGCCGGCCAGTCGCGTGCGCATTCGGCGACCCGGGCGGCGTACGCGGCCGTGGCCGACAGCGGCTCCAGGCCCTCGCGCCAGTCCGCACCCCGCAGATGGGCCAGATCGCGTTCCAGCTCGGCGGTGCGCATCAGCTCGGGCCGGAGGAACGGACCGGCGACCGGATCGCCGCGCAATTCCTGCGCGCCCTCCTCCAGGGCCCGGTACACGAACCACAGCTGCTCCGTGTAGCGCGTGTACGCGGCCACTCCGAGGCGCTCGCCCAGCAGGTCGCTCATGAAGGTCGAGGTCTCCGCCTCGGTGTGCTGCTCGTGCGACGCGGTACGGATGAGCGTCGAGAAGGGCGTGGCGGCGGTTGCGTCCAAGGCGGGCCTCCTGGGACCGAGAGGGGGCGGGAGGTCCGGAAAGAGAAGGAAATATCGGCAGCGACCGCATGGAGCGGCGGTGCTGTCGACAACTCCGATCTTCCTGCTTAGGCTTACCTAAGTCAAAAACTTCCCGACGGTCTGTCGGTAAAAACGATACGCCTGGTTCCGCATGCGGGGTACGCGAAAGCGGCCGCCCCGGGAGGGCGGCCGCTTTCGTGGAGGAGCTGTCCGGGCGGTTACGGGAGCGTCAGGATCTCGGCGCCCGCCTCCGTCACCACCAGCGTGTGCTCGAACTGGGCGGTGCGCCTGCGGTCCTTCGTCACCACGGTCCAGCCGTCGTCCCACATGTCGTAGTCGTGGCTGCCCAGCGTCAGCATCGGCTCGATGGTGAACGTCATCCCCGGCTGCATCACGGTGGTCGCGCGGGGGCTGTCGTAGTGCGGAATGATCAGGCCGGAGTGGAACGAGGAGTTGATCCCGTGCCCGGTGAAGTCCCGCACCACGCCGTAGCCGAAGCGCTTGGCGTAGGACTCGATGACCCGCCCGATCACATTGACCTGCCGGCCCGGCCGGACCGCCTTGATGGCCCGGTTCAGCGACTCCTCGGTGCGCTCCACGAGCAGCCGGGACTCCTCGTCCACGTCGCCGCAGAGGTATGTGGCGTTGTTGTCGCCGTGCACACCGTTGATGTACGCCGTGACGTCGAGGTTCACGATGTCGCCGTCGCGCAGCACCGTGGAGTCCGGGATGCCGTGGCAGATCACCTCGTTGAGCGAGGTGCAGAGCGACTTGGGGAACCCGCGGTAGCCGAGCGTCGACGGGTAGGCACCGTGGTCGCACATGAACTCATGGGCGACCCGGTCGAGTTCGTCCGTCGTGACACCCGGGGCGATGTGCTTCGCGGCCTCGGCCATCGCCTGCGCGGCGATCCGGCCGGCGATGCGCATGCGCTCGATGGTGTCGGTGTCCTGGATCTCCGGACCGGTGTACGGGGTGGGGGCCGGCTTGCCCACGTATTCGGGGCGCCGGATGTTTCCGGGCACGGAGCGGATGGGAGTGATCTCCCCGGGTACGAGCAGCGACTGGCCAGACATGTCAGCGAGTCTAACCAGCGCGCTTGGGGCAGCATGGCCCCGAGGGAAGGAGCCGATGATGGCCCTGTTCAAGAAGCGCACGGTCGGCAAACCGGGCGAGTGGTACTACTGCCTGGAACACCACAAGGTCGAGGAGGGCCCCGAGTGCCCGGCCAAGGACCGGTTCGGGCCGTACGCCTCCCGTGAGGAGGCGCAGCACGCGATGGACACCGCGCGGGAGCGGAACCTGGAGTGGGAGAACGACCCCAAGTGGCACGACGGGGGCACCACCCCGCCCGGTCCGCAGGCCTGACCGGGGGCGCCGGGGCGCCGTCCCCGGGGCCCGTTCCCGGTACCTGCCGGGTGACCTCCGATGGCCTCCGGCCGGGCTCTCAGGCGGCGGAGGGAGCGGAGGGGCCGACCTCGCCGGCCTCCCTGGCCTCCCGCCTGCGCAGCGCGTCCTCGTCCGTCTCGGAGTCGTAGGTGAGCAGCTTCGGCAGCGCCGCCGTGAGCAGCGCGACCGAGGCCACGCACGCCACACCGCCGCTCCAGATCGCCGACCGGGTTCCCGTCCAGCCCGCCATCGCGCCGGCCCGCACCTGACCCAGCTGCGGGCCGACGCTGTACGAGAGCACCTCGATGCCCGCCAGCCGGCCCCGCAGCTCCTCCGGGATCGTCTGGTTCCAGATCGTGGAGCGGCCCAGACCGCTGAGCATGTCGCCCGCGCCCGCCACCGCCAGGCAGACCAGCACCAGCCACACGTTGCCGAACCAGCCGGCCGCCGCGATCGCCAGGCCCCAGACCGCGGCCCCGAACACCACGAACAGTCCATGGCGCCGCACCCGCGACGTCCAGCCGCTGGTCAGCCCCAGCACCAGCGATCCGACCGACCCGGCCGCGTACATCAGGCCCAGCGACCAGTCGGCGTCCAGCTCGTCCGCGAGGAACGGGAAGATCGTGTTCGGGAAGGCGAAGAACATCGCCGCCAGGTCGACCGCGTACGTTCCCAGCAGCACCGGCCGGCTCCAGGCGTACCGGGCCCCCTCGGCGATGCCGCGCAGCGAGGGCTTTCGGCTGTCCCGGGCGGGCGGCGCGGGAGTGAGGCGGAGACAGAGGACCACGGAGACGGCGAACGTGACCACGGTGACCGCGTACGCCGTGGCGTGCCCGGCGTAGGCCACCACCAGGCCCGCCACCGCCGGACCGGTGATCGCGCCGAACTGCCAGCGCAGCGAGTTGAGCGCGGCGGCCGCGGTCAGCTGCTCGTGCGGCACGATCCGGGCCATCAGCGAGTCCAGCGCGGGCCGCTGGAGCCCGGCGAGCGCGGAGACCCCGGCCGCGACCAGATAGAGCGGCCAGAGCATCGGTCCGGGCAGCGCCGCGTTCACCAGGAGCACGACGGCGAGCAGCCCCAGCCCCGCCTCGGTGGCCAGGATCACCTTGCGGCGGTCCACGGCGTCCGCGAGCGCCCCGCCGTACAGGCCGAAGACGACCAGCGGCACCAGCTCGACCGCGCCCATCACCCCGACGGCCAGCGGCGAACCCGTCAGCTCCTTGATCTGGAGCGGCAGCGCGATCATCGCCATGAAGCTGCCGAAGTACGTCACCACACCCTGGAACCACAACAGCCGGAAGTCGGCGGAGGAGCGAAGAGGGGTGAGGTCGGGCAGCAGAGCGGCCAGCCGGGCGGCCGGGGACGGAGCGGAGGCCGATGGAGCAGAGGTCACGGAAGGCCATGCTCCGGCGCCGTGGGCACCGCCGCAACGGAATATCCGCGGCGGCCGGCACCGGGCGTCACCGGCAGCCCGTCACCACCGGGCCGGAGGCGGCGCCGTCAGCTGGTCGGCCAGCCGGGACAGCCGGTCCCGGAAGCTGCGGCGGCCGCGCGGCACGGGTGCGCTGTTCTCCCCGGCCGCCGCGCTCACCAGATGCTGCACGGTGTCGAGGTCGATGTCGTCGGCGCCGGTCACCGCGAGCGTCTCGTGGGCGAGCCCGCGCACCTCCGGATCGCCGTCGCTCAGCGAGAGCACCGTGGCCCCGGCGCGCCGCGCGTCGTGCACCCGCTCCAGCAGCCCCGCGCCCGGCCGCTCCGGAGCCACCAGGAGCAGCGTCTCGCCCCGCCCCGCCGCCTCGATCCGGCCCAGGCCGACGGCCAGATGCGCGGGGCCGCCCGGCTCCACCCGGTGGCGCACCAGGGTGGGGGCCAGCTCCGGCAGCCCGGACCAGGTGGACTCGTCGACCAGATGGGCCGCCAGATGCCACGGCTCGTACGCCGCCGTCCCCACCAGCAGCAGACCGCCGCCGTGCGGCACGACGGACGACCTCAGCGCTCCGGCGAACCGCCGGGTCGCGGCGGGCCACTCGGTCCCGGCGAGCACTTCACGGAGCAGGGCGACGCGTACGGCATCCATGGCCCGGCATCCTGCCCCAGGACCGGTGCCCGGCACCGGAGAACGGCCCCGAACCAGCCGTACGGGAACGAGGGCTGTCCCGTGATCCCTGCCCCTGGTGGGCGTGCGGTGGGATCACGGGACAGTCCTCGGGACGACACCGAGTCCCGCTCCGTGGCGGGCAGTAATGTCGGAGCCATGACTACGAATGGCAGTGACAGCGCGGCCAAGCCCCCCGCCAAGGATCCCTGGGACCTTCCCGACGTCTCCGGGCTGACCGTCGGCGTGCTCGGCGGCACGGGCCCCCAGGGGCGCGGCCTCGCCTACCGGTTCGCCCGTGCCGGGCAGCGGGTGATCATCGGCTCCAGGGCCGCCGACCGCGCGAAGAGCGCCGCCGGGGAACTGGGCCACGGTGTCGAGGGCGCGGACAACGCGGAGTGCGCGCGCCGCAGCGACGTCGTGATCGTCGCCGTGCCGTGGGAAGGGCACGCCAAGACACTGGAGTCGCTGCGGGACGAGCTCGCGGGCAAGCTCGTCATCGACTGCGTCAACCCGCTCGGCTTCGACAAGAAGGGCGCCTACGCGCTGAAGCCGGAGGAGGGCAGCGCCGCCGAGCAGGCCGCCGCCCTGCTGCCGGACTCCCGGGTCACCGCCGCCTTCCACCACCTCTCGGCGGTGCTGCTGCAGGACGAGGCCGTCGAGGAGATCGACACCGATGTGCTGGTGCTGGGCGAGGCCCGTGCCGACACCGATCTCGTACAGGCGCTGGCGGGCCGGATCCCCGGCATGCGCGGCATCTTCGCCGGCCGGCTGCGCAACGCCCACCAGGTCGAGTCGCTGGTCGCCAACCTGATCTCGGTCAACCGCCGCTACAAGGCGCACGCGGGGCTCCGCACGACCGACGTCTGAGAGCCTGCCGGGTGGCCGCCCGGGCGAGGGCCGCGCGCGACGGGCTCCGAGCCGGGCCCGTCACCGGTGTCCGGGCCCGTCACCGGTGTCCGGGCCCGCCACTGGCGTTCGGGCCCGAGCCGCTCCCGGGCCCACCCTGCGACGAGCGAAAAGGGGCATGGGGGACACTGGACGGGACCGTGCACCGCCCCCGACAGGAGCCGCCCCCATGCCCCGACTCGCTCTCTACGCCATCACCGTCTGTGTCCTGGCCGTCGTCGCGGCCGTGATCTCGTTCGCCCAGGGCAGCCTGCTCGGGATCGTCTGGGTGCTGATGGCCGGACTCTCGTCCAACATGGCGTGGTTCTACCTGCGCCGGCACCGGGCGCAGAGCGCCGGCTGAGGTCCGGTCCGCCGGTCACGGGCCGAAGGCGCAGACCGGATACTCCTCGTTCCAGTTCTCCCAGAACCGGTAGGCGGCCCGGCCGCACTCCGTCCCCAGGTCACTCACGCCCAGTGAGTCCAGCACACTGCGGACCAGGTCGAAGAAGACGTGGTTGACCTCCGGGATCCACAGCACGCCGAACACCGCGAGCAGCCCGAACTGCGCGAACGGCTCCACCTTGCGCCGGACCCGGTACGACAGCCAGGGCTCGATCACCCCGTACCCGTCCAGCCCGGGGACCGGCAGGAAGTTCAGGATCGCCGCGGTGACCTGGAGCAGGGCCAGGAACGCCAGCGCGTACCGGAACTCCTTCGGGACACCGTCCAGCGCGTGCAGCCAGAACGGCGCCGTGCACACCAGCGCGAACAGCACGTTCGTCAGAGGGCCCGCCGCCGAGATCAGGCTGTGCTTCCACCGCCCGTGGATTCGTCCCCGCTCGATGAAGACCGCGCCGCCGGGCAGACCGATACCGCCCATGATCACGAACAGCACCGGCAGTACGATGCTGAGCAGAGCGTGTGTGTAGGCGAGCGGATTGAGGCTGAGATAGCCCTTCGCACCGACCGAGAGATCCCCGCTGTGCAGCGCGGTGCGGGCGTGCGCGTACTCGTGGAGGCAGAGCGAGACCACCCACGCAGCCGTGACGAAGACGAAGACCGCGAGCCCGTACGGATATCCGGTGTCCGTCCACACCGCCCAGCCCGACACCGCCGTCACGGCGGCGATCCCGAGGAAGACCGGGCTGATCCGCCGGTCGCTGCGGGCGCGTGCGGTGGTCATCGGCGAACTCCTGACGGGCGGCCGGAAGGGGGACGGTGCGACGGGCGGCGAGCCCGACCGTACCGTCGACACATCACGAACGTCTCGCGCCGGGGCGGTGGTTCCGGAAAGGGTGGGGGCATGACGAGCGATCCGGAACACGGCGCACAGGGGTACGGGCGGACAGGTGTGCGCTTCTCGATCCCGGTCACGGAGAATGGGCCGGTGCGCTACTGCATCCTCGGAACGACCCGGGCACTGAGCGACGACGGCACGGCCGTCGCCATCGGCGGGGCGAGGCTGCGCGCCCTGCTCACCGTCCTCGCGCTGCGGCCCGGCCGCACCGTCCCCGCCGCCGTGCTCGTCGACGAGGTGTGGGACGGCGAACCGCCCGCCGACGCGGTGGGTGCCCTCCAGGCGCTCGTCGGCCGGCTCCGGCGCGCCGTCGGCCACGACGCGGTCGTCTCCGCCGACAGCGGCTACCGGCTGGCCGCCGAGCCGGACGCCGTGGACCTCCACCGCTTCGAACGGCTCGCGGGGGAGGGCGCGCGGGCACTGGAGGAGGGAGACGCGGCGAAGGCCCGAACCGTGCTCGACGACGCGCTCGGCCTGTGGCGCGGCCCGGTCCTGGCCGACCTGCCCGACCGCCTGACCGCCGCCCCCCGCTGGGAGGCCCGGCGGCTGGACGCCCATCGCAACCGGCTCCGCGCCGTCCTCACGCTCGGGCGCGCGGACGAGGCCCTGCCCGAACTGGTCGCCCTGTGCGCCGAGCACCCGATCGACGAACCCCTTCAGGCGCTGCGGCTGCGGGCCCTGCGCGACGCCGGGCGCACCGCCCAGGCACTGGCCGCCTACGACGAGGTCCGCACCGTGCTCGCCGACCGCCTCGGCACCGACCCCGGACCCGAACTGCGCTCGCTCCACGCCGAACTGCTCCGCCAGGACCCGGCCCGCCCGGCCGTACCGCCCGCACCGGCCACATCGCCCGTGCCTGCTGTGCCCGCCGCGCCTGCCGCGCCTTTGACGGGTGCCCGCACCGCGCCCCCCGTCGCACCGCACGGCAACCTCCGGGCCAGGCTCACCAGTTTCGTCGGGCGCGAGAGCGACATCGAGACCCTGCGCGAGGACCTCTCGCACGCCCGGCTGGTCACCCTCCTGGGCCCTGGCGGCGCGGGCAAGACCCGGCTCTCCCAGGAGGCCGCCGAATCCGCCGCGGCCGCCTGGCCGGACGGCGTCTGGCTGGCCGAGCTCGCCCCCGTCGACGACCCTGAGGTGGTCCCGGAGGCCGTACTGACCGCGCTCGGCGCCCGTGAGACCGTGCTGCGCGGCGCCGGTGCCGAGGAGCTCAGGGCCGCCGAAGGGAATGCGAGCGACCCACTCGTACGCCTCACCGAGCACTGTTCCCGGCGCCGCATGCTGCTGCTCCTGGACAACTGCGAACACCTCGTCGACGCGGCCGCCGCCCTAGCCGACCACCTGCTCGCCCGCTGCCCGCATCTCACCGTGCTCGCGACCAGCCGTGAACCCCTGGGCGTGCCGGGCGAGTTCGTCCGCCCCGTCGAGCCGCTGCCCGACCCGATGGCGATGCGTCTGTTCGCCGAACGCGGCGCCGCCGCCCGGCCGGGCTTCGGGGTCGACACGGACGAGGAGACCGCGGCCGCCGCGGCGGAGATCTGCCGCCGCCTCGACGGACTGCCGCTCGCCATCGAACTCGCCGCCGCCCGGCTGCGGATGCTCACCCCGCGCCAGATCGCCGACCGGCTCGACGACCGGTTCCGCCTGCTCACCAGCGGCGCCCGCACCGTGCTGCCCCGGCAGCAGACCCTGCGCGCCGTCGTCGACTGGTCCTGGGACCTCCTCGACGAATCCGAACGCGCCGTGCTGCGCCGGCTCTCCGTCTTCGCGGGCGGCTGCACCCTGACCGCGGCCGAGGCGGTCTGCGCGGACGGGCCGCAGGGCGCGCGCGAGGTCGCCGGGCTGCTCGGCTCCCTCGTCGACAAATCGCTCGTCGTCGCCGCACCCGCCGAGGACGGCGAGATGCGTTACCGGTTGCTGGAGACCGTCGGCGAGTACGCCGCCGCCCGGCTCGACGAGGCGGCGGAGCGGGACCCCGTGGTCCGGCGCCACCTGGTGTTCTTCCGGGAGCTGGTCCGCACCACGGAGCCCCTGCTCCGGAGCGCCGGACAGCGGGCCGCCATCGAGCTCCTCCAGCGCGAGTACGAGAACATCCGCACCGCCCTGCGCAACGCCGTCGCCGCCCGCGACGAGCAGGAGGTGCTCTGCATGGTGCTCTCGCTGTGCTGGTACTGGCAGATGCACAACCTGAGCGGCGACGCGCTGCACTGGGCCGACGCCGCCGCCACGCTGGGCCCGGACCCCTTCGCCGAGCCCGCCGAGCCCGCACCCTCCATCCACGAACGGTGCACCGACGCACCGCCGCCCATGGGGCCCGAGCTGCTCCAGGAGGCACGCCGCGAAGCGGGCCTGATCCGGCTGGTCAGCATGGACCACGCGGCGGAGCGGTGGACCGACGAGGCCAGCATGTCCCGGCTGCGGGTCATCGCGAACACCTACCGGCCCGGCCAGCCGCAGATCTGCCGGGTCCCGGCATCGCTCTGGTTCTTCGCGGTCATGCTCGTCGGGGAGACCGACAGGCTGCGCGAGCTGCTGGACGAAACGGTCCGCGCCTGCCGGGAGTTCGGCTACGAATGGGAGCTCGCCGGGGCCCTCCAGATGCGGGCCAACGTGCTGGCCAACCGGCCCGAGTGGGCGGGCGAGGCGCGCACGGACGCCGACGAGAGCCTGGAGATCTTCAGCCGGATCGGTGACGACTGGGGCGTCGCCGAAGCGCTCTCGGCACGCGGCGAGGCCAACGAGCGCCGGGGCGAGTACACGCGCGCGGCCGAGGACTACCGGGAGGCCATCGCCTGCGCGAAGAAGCTGGGCGCACCCTCCCAGGTGGCGGTCCTGCGCACCAGATACGCGTCCGTGCTCACCGAGATGGACTGCGGGGCCGAGGGCGAGGCGATCCTGCGCGAGGTGATCGCCGAGGGACACGACGCGAAATCCATCGCCCGGCTCCATCTGGCCATGTGGCTCGGGCGCAGTGGCTGCTCCGGCGAGGCGCGCGAGCAACTGGCCGTGCTGCGCGAGGAGTTCCACTCCGACACCATGGCGATCTTCGACGGGGTCGTGCTGGGCGCGCTGTCCTGGCTGGACAACCAGGACGGGCTGTACGCGGAAGCCCTGCCCCAGGGCCTGGTGGCGCTGGAGCGGTCGCACGACCGGCTGTCACAGCTGGTGGCGCCGCAGATGTCCGTCATCCAACTCGTCTCCCTCGCACGCTCGTTGGCCGGCATCGGCGGCGAGCGACGGGCCGCCACCGCGGCCCGGCTGCTGGGGGCGGGCCGGGGGCTGCTGCCCCGGGGCCACGTACCGACGTCGATGGAGCGGGACGACTGGGCGCGGGCGGAGGAGCTGGCCGTCGCCGTGCTCGGCCGGGCCGCCTACGAGATCGCGTACGCCGAGGGCGACGGCCTCTCCCTGGAGGAGGCCACCGCCCTCATGGACGCGTACCGGGAGTGACCCCGTCCGTCAGGACTTCTTACGGAACTTGGCGACCGCGAGCGGGGCCATCACCGCGGTGATGACCACGGTCCAGCCGAGCGTCACCAGGACCGAGTGCGCGAGCGGGCCGCCCATCATCAGGGCGCGCGAGGCGTCCGCCAGGTTGGACAGCGGGTTGTAGTCGGTGAACGTCTGGAGCCAGCCGGGCATCGTCTTCGTCGGGGCGAAGATCGAGGAGCCGAACTGGAGCGGCATCAGCACGAGCATCCCCATTCCCTGAACCGCCTGGGCCGTCTTCATGGTCAGCCCCAGCAGGATGAAGATCCACATGATGGCGGCGCCGAACGCGGCCGACAGCGCGATCGCCCCGATCAGCCCGAGCACCGACTCCTGGAGCTCCATGCCGAGCGCGAAGCCCATGGCCAGCAGGATGAGGGTGGCGACCATCATCCGGCCCAGCTCGACCACGATCTTCGCGATGAGCACCGAGGAACGGGCTATCGGCATCGTCCGGAACCGGTCCATGATGCCCTTGCGGAAGTCGTCGTTGACACCGGAGCCGACCGCCATGGCGATGTTCATGCCCATCATCGCCATCAGCCCGGGGATCAGGTAGTTCAGATACTCCTGCCGGCCACCGCCCATGCTGCCGCCGACCGATCCGCCGAAGACGTACACGAACAGCAGCGTGAAGATCACGGGCATCAGGAGCGCGTCGAACATCGACTCCGGATCCTTCTTGATCTGGAGCAGATTGCGCCGCACCAGCGCCCCGATGTGGCGCAGGTTGTTCCGCAGACCTATCCGGCCCTCGTCGGTGGCCGCCCTCGGGCGGGCGGACCCGGTGGGCGCGGGCGTGGGTGTCAGAGTCGCCGTGCTCATGCCGCGACCTCCTCGGGGATCGTGTCGGTGACGGAAGCGGACTTCTCGCCGGTGATGGCCAGGAACACCTCGTCCAGGCTGGGCAGCGCCGTGGCGACGTGCGCCAGCGAGAAGCCCCGGGCGCCGAGCAGGCCGATCACGGCGGTCAGCTGCTCGTCGCTGAGGATCGGTACGTACAGCAGTCCCTCGTCCGGGACGGCCTGCGCGCCCGAGACCCCGTCGAGCCCCGCCTCGCGGATCGCCCGCGCCATCGCGGGCAGCTCCGCCGGGTCCGAGGGCCGGATCTGCAGGGTGCGGCCGCCGACCTTCGCCTTGAGCTCGTCGACCCCGCCGCGGGCGATGATCTTCCCCTTGTCGATGACCGTCAGCTCGCTGGCGAGCTGCTCGGCCTCTTCCATGTACTGGGTGGTGAGCAGCACGGTCGCCCCCTCCGCGACCATCCGCTGCACCTCGTCCCAGACCTCGTTGCGGGTCCGGGGGTCCAGCCCCGTCGTCGGCTCGTCCAGGTACAGCACGGCCGGGCTGCCGATCATCGAGGCGGCCAGGTCGAGCCGGCGCCGCATGCCGCCGGAGTACTCCATCGCGGCCTTCTTCGCCGCGTCGGTGAGCGAGAACCGCTCCAGCAGCTCGTCGGCCCGGGACCGGGCGGCCTTGCGGGACAGATCGAGCAGCCGCCCGATCATGTAGAGGTTCTCCCAGCCGGAGAGCTTCTCGTCGACCGAGGCGTACTGCCCGGTCAGACCGATGGTGCGGCGCAGCTGCCGGGGCTGCTTCACCACGTCGTAGCCCGCCACGACGGCGTGCCCGGCGTCGGGAACGATCAGGGTGGACAGGCAGCGTACGAGTGTGGTCTTGCCCGCTCCGTTGGGACCGAGGACACCGAGCACGGTGCCTTCGCGGACATCGAGGTCCACGCCGTCCAGAGCCTTGGTCGAGCCGTAGTGCTTGACCAGCCCCCGGACCTCGACGGCGTTCGAGCCGCTCCTGGGGTTCTTGTCGATTCGCGTCATGTCCACCATGGGACCAGCCGCCACCGACAGTCCGCCGACAGAGGGCCGACAGCCCGCCGATGGGGGATGTCGGCGGGCTGTCGGTGGTGCGGGCAGTGGTTCGGACGGAACGAACCGGCAGGACCAGGGTCTCTCGTTTGGATCATGCCGGGCTCGCGTGCCCGGTGACGCACCTCGCCGCGTTGACGTCGGTCACCGACGCTCCGCGTCGACTCCCTCCTCCGCCTTGCGACGCACGGCACCGGACCCCGCTCCCTGATCCGGCCCGATCCAAACGAAAGACCCTAGTGGAAGGTGTGCTCGGCGGCCGGGAAGGCGCCGCCCACGACCTCCTCCGCGAACTCCTTCGCCGCGTCGCCCAGCACCTGGCGCAGGTTCGCGTACTGCTTGGTGAAGCGCGGCACCTTGCCGCCGGTCAGCCCGACCATGTCGGTGTAGACCAGCACCTGGGCGTCCGTGTCGGGGCCGGCGCCGATGCCGACGGTCGGGATGTGCAGGGTGCGGGTGACCTCGGCGGCCAGCTCGGCCGGTACGAGCTCCAGGACGACGGCGAACGCGCCCGCGTCCTGCACGGCCTTGGCGTCGCGCAGCATCTGCTGGGCGGCCTCCTCGCCGCGGCCCTGCACCCGGTAGCCCATCGCGTTGACGGACTGCGGGGTCAGGCCGATGTGGGCCATGACCGGGATGCCGGCGTCGACGAGCAGCTTGATCTGCTCGTGGCTCCGCTCGCCGCCCTCCAGCTTGACCGCTCCGACCCCGGACTCCTTGATCAGCCGGGTGGCGTTGCGCAGGGCCTGGACGGGGCCCTCCTGGTACGCCCCGAAGGGCAGGTCCGCGACGATCAGGGCGCGCTTGGTGCCCCGTACGACCGCTGCGGAGAGGATCGCGATCTCGTCCATCGTGACGGGCACGGTGGTCTCGTAACCGAGGTGGCAGTTGCCCATGGAGTCGCCGACGAGCATGACCGGGATCCCGGCCTCGTCGAAGACGGACGCGGTCATCGCGTCGTAGGCGGTGAGCATGGGCCACTTCTCGCCGCGCTCGGTGGCGGCGGCGATGTCGTGGATGGAGATACGGCGGGTGCTCTTGCCTCCGTACAGCGCCTTGCTGCTGTCGGCGGGGGTCCCCGCGGGGGTGGTTGCGGACTGGTTCCGCGCAGCCTGAAGCGACATTGCCAACGGCTCCTTCGTCATCTCGAGGCGCCCTGACGGCGTCCCCGGACCGGTTCCATGGTGGCATCCCGCGGCGGTCCACGGGAAGTGGGTCCGCACAGGCCCTCGAAGGCGGGGCCGGAAGCCGCTTCACCGGCGATGCCTTTCGCATGGGTCTTCATGTCTTTCCCATGTGTCTTTCCAATACGAGACGGTCTCGTATCGAAATCGGATAAGCTCCGTTTCATGTCGATACCGTCCGGTGCTCGCGCTGCGGCGCCCCAGATTCCGGAGGCGGTTCACCGTCGCCGCTGGGCGATCCTCGTCGTCCTGATGTTCAGCCTGCTCATCGTCGTGCTCGACAACTCGATCCTGAACGTCGCGGTCAAGACCATCGCCAGCCCCGCACCCACCGGCCTGGGCGCCACCCAGAGCCAGCTGGAGTGGGCGATCAACGCCTACACGCTCGTCTTCGCCGGACTCCTCTTCACCGCCGGTCTGCTCGGCGACCGCATCGGCCGCAAGAAGGTGCTGCTCTTCGGCATCCTGATCTTCGGTACCGGCTCCGCGCTCGCCGCCATGTCCGGATCGCCCGCCCAACTGATCACCTGGCGCGCGCTGATGGGGTTCGGCGCCGCGTTCGTCATGCCGGCCACCCTCGCCGTCCTGATGAACGTCTTCGAGCGCGACGAACAGCCCAGGGCCATCGGCATATGGGCCGGCAGCGTCGGCGTGGCCATCGCGATCGGCCCGATCACCGGTGGGCTGCTGCTCGAACACTTCTGGTGGGGCTCGATCTTCCTGGTCAACGTGCCCGTGGTGATCGTGGCGCTGATCGCGATGGTCCTGCTGGTGCCGGACTCCAAGGACCCGAGCCCGGGCCGGATCGACCCGCTCGGCGTCATGCTCTCCATCGTCGGCCTGGTGCTGCTGGTGTACGGCATCATCCGGGGCGGCCAGCTCGCCGACTTCGCCGACCCCGTGGTGCTCCTGTCGAGCTTCGGCGGGCTGCTCGTCCTGGCCGGGTTCGTCTGGCACGAGAAGCGCAGCACCCACCCGGCCATCGACATCTCGTACTTCAAGGAGCCGTCGTTCGCCGCGGCCGTCGCCGCCATAGCGCTGGTCTTCTTCGCGCTGATGGGGGTGACCTTCTTCTCCGCCTTCTACATGCAGAGCGTGCGCGGCTGGACCGCACTCCAGGCAGGCCTGATGCTGCTGCCGCTGGCCGCCACCCAGATGATCTTCGCGCCCCGGGCCCGGCTGCTCGTCGACCGCTTCGGCGCCCGCGCCACCTGCACCGTCGGCATGCTGCTGGTCGCGGTCGGGCTGGCCTCGTTCGCGCTGTTCGACGGCACCACGCCGGTCTGGGTGCTGTGCCTGCTCTTCTTCGTCCAGGGCACCGGCATGGCGCATGTGATGACGCCGGTCACCGTCTCGGTGATGCAGGCGCTGCCCCGGGAGAAGGCAGGTTCCGGATCGGCCATCAACAACACCTTCCGGCAGGTCGGCGGGGCGCTCGGGGTCGCCGTGCTCGGTTCGGTGCTCTCCACCGTCTACCGGGGCGACATCGAGGGCCACCTCACTGCTCTCCCGGCCGGGGCCAGGCAGACGGCGGGGGAGTCGATCGAGGCGACGCTCGGCATCGCGGACAAGCTGGGCCCGGCGGGCGCCCCGCTGATCGCCTTGGCGAACGACGCGTTCCTGAAGGCCATGCACGTCACCGCCATCGGTTCGGCGACCATCGCCCTGGTGGGCGCCCTGGTGGTCGCGCTCTTCCTGCCGGGGAGGCTGCCCGCCGAGGAGGGCGCCGGCGGGTCGGGCCGGGGCGACCGGCCGGTACGCGCGGCGGGAGCGGGCCGATGAGGCCGGCGACCCGGCACCGGAGCGAGGGGTGGACCGACGCGCGGCCACAGACACCGGCGCAGGGCCGGGAGCAGCGGCTCCGGGAGGCTCCGGAACCGCGACGGGGCCGGCCGCGCAGCGCGGCGGCCGAACGGGCGATCCTGGACGCCGTCGTCGGACTGCTGGAGGCCGGTGAGCCCCTGGCGGCCCTGTCCATCGAGCGGATAGCCCGGACCGCGGGGGTCGGCAAGGCGACCATCTACCGGCGGTGGAGCGGCAAGGAAGAGCTCTTCGTCGACGTCCTGAGAGACATGGAGCCGCCGGAACCCGCCGTCTCGGGCACCGCCGGGCTCGACGACCTGCGACTGCTGCTGGATTCGCTGCGCAGGCGCGGCCTGGCCCAGCGCTCCTCGGTCCTGCTGCACAACGTCTTCGCGCAGATGAAGAGCCACCCCAAGCTGTGGGCGGAGTACCAGAGCAGCGTCGTCGCGCCCCGCCGCGTGGCCATGCTGGCCGCGGTCCGGCGCGCCGTCGACGCCGGTGAACTCCGTTCGGACCTGGACGTGGGGCTGATGGACGACCTGTTCCTCGGGCCCATGCTCGTACGCACCATCCACCGGCCCGACGCGCCGCTGCCCGAGGATCTCGCCGACCGCATCGTCCAGGTCCTGGTCGAGGGCCTGGCGCCCCGCCCGGCCGACGACGCCTGACGCAGCCGGTCGCTCGACGCAACCGGTCGCTCGACGCAACCGCTCGCCCGACGCTCCCGGACCCGGCCGCGGAACGGGACCCGCCCGAGTGTGATCGTTCTGTCACAAGCCCCCGCGGCCCCCGCTCGGCCGGAACCCGCCGGACCCCGCCCTTCGTCCTCGTGGCAGTACGGCCGTCGTCGACGGCAGGAAACACGCCGCCCATCGCCTAGGGTCGAGGGCGCGGCGACATGCACGGCAAGGCAGTGAGGACAGCGCGATGGTGCAGGCGTACGGAGCGGACACCGGGAACGACCGTGCGGAGCCGGGCCCTGAGCCGGAGCACGCCGGGCCGGGATCCCGACTCCGGGATCTGCGCGACAGGTGGACCCGGGATCCGGGCATCTGGCGGCGCGGCATCGTACTCGCCCTCTGCTCGGTGCTCCTCACCCTGGTGATGGCCTTCCACTCCAGGATCCCGAACACCATCGGCAACCTGGGCAGCCTCTCCGAGACGTTCCTGCCGTGGGTCGGGGTGTTCGTCCCGCTGCTGATGGTCCTCGGCCTGGTGCGCCGCTCGGCGACCGCGCTGATCGCCCTGCTGCTGCCGGTCGTGGTCTGGTTCAACGCCTTCGGCGGCCTGCTCACCGACAAGTCCGGCAGCGGCGGCGACCTCACCGTGGCCACCCACAACGTCAACGCCGGCAACCCCGACCCCAAGGGCACCGCCCGGAAGGTCGCGGACTCCGGCGCCGACGTCATCGCCCTGGAGGAGCTGCCGAACGGCAAGGTGGCGACGTACGAGGCGGCACTCGCCGACCGCTACCCGTACCACTCGGTGCAGGGCACCGTCGGCCTGTGGAGCAAGTACCCGATGAGCGCCACCAGGCCGGTCGACATCAAGATGGGCTGGACCCGCGCGATGCGCTCCACGGTGACGACGCCGAAGGGTGAGGTCGCCGTCTACGTGGCCCACCTGCCGTCCGTACGGGTCAAGCTGCACGCCGGATTCACCGCCAACCAGCGCGACGACAGCGTGGACGCCCTGGGCGAGGCCATCGCCGACGAACGGCTCGGCAGGGTGATCCTGCTCGGCGACCTCAACGGCACGATGAACGACCGCGCCCTGAACGCGGTCAGCTCCCAGCTGCGCTCCACCCAGGGCGCGGCCGGCGACGGCTTCGGCTTCAGCTGGCCGGCCTCGTTCCCGCTGGCACGGATCGACCAGATCCTGGTGAAGGGCGTCGAGCCGATGTCCTCGTGGACGCTCCCGGCGACGGAGAGCGACCACCTGCCGATCGTGGCGCGCGTGGAGCTGTGACGCGGCGGTTCGGCTCCTGCGGGGCCGGGCCGTCCGCGGAATAGGACCGAAAGGTATGTCGCCGGTGGTGCCTCCAGGGCGCGGCACAGCGCGGGTGGATTGCGCACTGCACAACACTAAATGCGCCTATTTGTAGCAAATGCGGCGGTTTTCCCTGCTCGCCGATGGTGCACCCACCCCTATGAGGTCGTGATTTGCGCCACTCCGCCCATGCGGCCGTGGTGGAGATGTCGTTCTCCGGTGGGGGCGGTGATCCGCTGGTCGAGATCTCGGACCAGGGCCGTTCGCTTGAGCTGGACTGGCCGGTCAAACTTCCGGCACCTCGGATCGACGGCCCGAGCGCGGTCTACAGCGACGTGCTGCCGGATGTGGATCTGATGGTCACGGCGACCGGTGCTACCAGACCTCTGCACGCACGACGAATTCGGACCTCGGCTCCCTCTTTCAGAAGCTTGCCGAAATGTTCGAGGTGGCAAAGGCACGGCATGAGCTGGAAGCGCAGTGCGCCAGGCAGCCGAGGACCAAGCAGTGCATCGACCTGATCGCCGGGGGTGTCTGGGTAGTCGTTGCCACGACGGTGCGTCTTTTCTCCTGATGCGTTGCCTTTTCCGGGAGGCTCGAAGGTTATTTCGATATATGCGACGGCGGGGTGATCTGGACGTTGCGCTCTTCGGCATCGGCGTGACCCTCGCACTCGCGGCGGGGCCGCTCACCGACCGGGCGCGGCGGCCGACGCTGTACGGATCGCTCGGCGCGCTCGCCGTCTTCCCGTTCGCCGTCCATGTGCGGTGGGCCGCACTGGTGCTGGTGGTGCTGCTCGGCGGGGTCGGCTCCATGACGACCACACCGCTCCAGATGCTGGTCATGAACAAGGCCAAGGACGCCCCGGCCCTGGCGTCCGCCTCCAACCACTCCGCGTTCAACCTCGTCGACGCGGGCGGCGCGTGGCTGGGCGGCGCCGCGGTCGCGGCGGGCTGAGGATGGACCTCCGCGGCCCTGTTCGGTGCCCCGGTTGACGCGCGCCGAAACGCGAGGGCGCGGTGACCGGTCCGCCCGGTCACCGCGCCCTCGCCCCGCTCAGCCCGACTCGCGCCACCGGTTGGTGATCGGCAGGCGGCGGTCCTTGCCGAAGCCCTTCGGTGAGATCTTCGTGCCCGGCGGGTACTGCCGCCGCTTGTACTCCGCGGTGTCCACCATCCGCAGCGTCTTCGCCACCAGCGCCGCGTCGAACCCGGCCGCGACGATCTCGTCCAGGCCCTGGTCCCGGTCGACGTACAGCTCCAGGATCCGGTCCAGTACGTCGTAGTCGGGCAGCGAATCCGTGTCGACCTGCCCCGGGCGCAGCTCGGCGCTGGGCGGCTTGGTGATGGACGCCTCCGGGATCGGCGGGATCTGCCCGCGGTCCTCGGCGGCCCGGTTGCGCCACTTCGCCAGGCGGAAGATCGATGTCTTGTAGACGTCCTTGATCGGGCCGTACGCCCCGACCGAGTCGCCGTACAGCGTCGAGTAGCCGACCGCCAGCTCGGACTTGTTGCCCGGCGCGAGGACGATCTGGCCCTCCTGGTTGGAGACGGCCATCAGCATCGTGCCGCGCAGCCGGGACTGCAGGTTCTCCTCGGCGAGACCGGTCAGCCCCAGCGAGCCCATGTACGCGTCGAACATCGGCTCGATCGGTACGGTGCGGAAGTTCAGCCCGGTACGGCGGGCCAGCTCGGCCGCGTCGCCCTTGGAGTGGTCCGAGGAGTACTTCGACGGCATCGAGATGCCGTACACGTTCTGGGCGCCCAGCGCGTCGCAGGCGATCGCCGCGACCAGCGCCGAGTCGATCCCGCCGGAGAGCCCGATCAGCACACTGCTGAAGCCGTTCTTGGCGGCGTACGCCCGCAGGCCCACGACCAGCGCCGAGTACAGCTCCTCGTCGTCGTCCAGCCGATCGGCGTATCCGCCGCCCAGCGCCGCCGGGTACGCCGGGAGCGGCTCCTCGGAGAGCACCACGTGGTCGATCCGCAGCCCGTCGTTGACGACACCGGACGGCGGCTCGGCGGCGGCCGCCGGCAGCTCCAGGTCGAGCACGACGCTGCCCTCGGCGAACTGCGGGGCACGGGCGATCACTTCGCCGTCCCGGTCGACGACGATCGAGTCGCCGTCGAAGACCAGCTCGTCCTGGCCGCCGATCATCGCCAGGTACGCGGTGGTGCAGCCGGCCTCCTGGGCCCGCTTGCGGACCAGTTCCAGCCGGGTGTCGTCCTTGTCCCGCTCGTACGGCGAGGCGTTGATCGACAGCAGCAGACCGGCGCCGGCGGCCCGCGCGGCCGGCACCCGGCCGCCGTCCTGCCAGAGGTCCTCGCAGATCGCGAGCGCCACATCGACGCCGTGGACCCGTACGACCGGCATCGAGTCGCCCGGCACGAAGTACCGGAACTCGTCGAAGACGCCGTAGTTGGGGAGGTGGTGCTTGGCGAAGGTCAGCGCGACCTGTCCCCGGTGCAGCACCGCGGCGGCGTTCTGCGGGGAGCCGGCCGGCTGGCCGTAGCGGGGCTGGGCCGTCTCCGAGCGGTCGAGGTAGCCGACCACGACCGGCAGCTCCCCGAAGCCCTCGGCGTCGAGCCGGGCGGCGAGCGCGCGCAGCGCCTGCCGCGAGGCCTCGACGAAGGAGGGGCGCAGCGCCAGGTCCTCGACGGGGTAGCCGGTCAGCACCATCTCCGGGAACGCCACCAGATGGGCGCCCTGTTCGGCGGAGTGCCGGGTCCAGTGGACGATCGCCTCGGAGTTGCCGGAGAGGTCACCGACGGTCGAGTCGATCTGATTCAGTGCGAGACGTAGTTGAGGCACGCGCACCAGTGTAATCGTCTGACTGACGCAATGTCCTGGCGGGCCGCGGAATCACGGCCGCGGCCCGCCAGGACACGTCCTAGCGGCGGTAGCCGAGGATCGTCATCATGCCCACGTCCGAGTGGTAGATGTTGTGGCAGTGCAGCATCCACAGCCCCGGGTTGTTCGCGTCGAACTCGACGGCGAGCGAGCTGTTCGGCCGGATGATCGCGGTGTCCTTGCGCGCCCAGGCGGCCGGGCCCCGCCGGGTCGCCCGGTGGCGCGGCCCCGCCGGTCCCACGAGGCCGAACGAGTGCCCGTGCAGATGGATCGGGTGCCACATCTCCGTGACGTTGAAGAACTCCAGCCTGACCCGCTCGCCCGCCTCCACCGGGTGACGCTGCCGGGGGTCGTACGGCTTGTGGTCGAAGGCCCAGTCGTAGTCCTGCATGTTGCCGGTCATCCTGAACCGGATGGTCCGGTCGGGCTCGCGCGAGGACAGCTTCACCGACTCGTCCGGCGCGAGTTCGTCCGCCTGCACCAGCTTTCCGTACAGCTCCTCGGGCCGTACGGACGCGCCGGGCGCCGTCCCCTTCCCGGTACGGAGCAGGGCCAGCGCCGAGGCGTTCTTGCCCTCGGCGAGCGCGGTCAGCGGGAACACCCCGTCGCCGGCGGTGACCACCACGTCGTACCGCTCGCCCATGCCCAGCAGCAGGGCGTCGGTGGTGGTGTGCCGGACCGGGTAGCCGTCGGTGTGCGTGATCGTCATCCGGTGTCCGCCGAGCGCCACCCGGAAGGCGGTGTCGCCGCCCGCGTTGATGATGCGCAACCGGATCCGCTCGCCGGGCTTCGCGGCGAAGGACGTGGGGGCCTTCGGGGTGCGGCCGTTGATCAGGTAGTACGGGTAGGCGACATCGCCGCCGTGGCTGTCGAGCAGCTCGCTGTAGGAGCCCTTCGCCAGCCGGGTGGGGCCGGTGCGGCCCTTGGCGGGGGCTCCGTGCGAGCCGCTGCCGTGGTGCATCCCGCCCCTGCCGTGACTGAGCTCGTACAGCACCGAGTCCGGCGTCGAACCGGCCACCCCGTCGACCCAGTCGTCCAGGACGACGACCCACTCCTTGTCGTACTTGAGCGGCTCCTTCGGGTCCTCGACGATCAGCGGCGCGTACAGCCCGCGGTCCTGCTGGACGCCCGTGTGCGGATGGAACCAGTACGTCCCCGCGTGCGGGACGGTGAACCGGTAGGCGAATTCGGCGCCGGGTTTGATGGGCGCCGAGGTTACATCGGGCACGCCGTCCATGTCATTGCGCACATTGAGGCCGTGCCAGTGCAGAGACGTTTCCTCGGGCAGATGGTTGGCCAGGGTGAGCGCCAGGGTGTCACCCATCGTGACCCGGAGCTCCTTGCCGGGCAGCCGGGCCTCGTACGCCCAGGAGCCGACGGTGATCCCGCCCAGATCGAGCCGGGACGGAGTGGCGACGAGGTGGAGCTTCCGCAGGGGGCCCGAGCCGCGCCTGGCCTCGGCCGCCGCGACCTCCTCCCCGCCGGGGGAGACGTACTCGTGCTCGGACTTCCCGCCGGGGGAGGCCCTGTGCTTCGCACCAGGGGAGGCCCCGTGGTTCACGCCGCCGTGGCTGGTGCCACCGGCGTTCGCGCTACCGGTCTTCTTGCCGCCGTGGCCCGTGTCGGATTCGCCGGAGCACGCGGCCAGCACCGCCGAACCGGCGGTGGCGACAGCGGTGCCGAGCACGGCGCGTCGGGTGGGTGGAGTGCGCATGACGGAGGTGCACCTCGGGGTGTTGTCGGTATTCGGTCTGCTGGGGGAGGGGGAGGCGCCCCTTCTATATGCGCAGTACCGACAACGGGGCCGGTCGGGTCACGCCCGGCCGGGGATCCGGCCCCGGCCGCGGCGCGTCCCGTGCCGCGACGCCCCCGAGGAGGCGGAGGATCCCGATGAGCAGCGAGACGCACAGCAACAACTGTCCGTATGTCGCACATCCACTCAGGGTCATGTCGAGCACCCTACCCCCGCCGGGTATCGCCCGCGCGCAGAAACGTATCGCCGCAGCGGTACGGGGCCAGGCGGGTGGCAGGAGCGGGCAGCAGGGGCGGGTGGCAGGGGCGGACAGCACAACGGCCCGGCACCCCCGGGCCGCCCGTCCGGGCCGGGCCGTGTGTCGGCCGGATCCGAACGGCAGGGTCCGCACAAGGGGGTACCGGGCCGGGGCGATGCGGCAGGTCAGCCGCGGGCGTAGACCTTCTCCGCCCAGCCGGCGATCTGCTCCTCGGTGAGGTGCTGCGCCAGGTCGGCCTCGCTGATCATGCCGATCAGCTTCTTGTTCTCGACGACCGGGAGTCGGCGGATCCGATGGGTCTGCATCTCCTCCAGCACCATCTCCACATTCGCTTCCGAGTCGATCCAGCGAGGGGTGCCGTGGGCGAGTTCGCCCGCCGTCATCTTCGACGGATCGCGGCCCATCGCCACACAGCCGACCACGATGTCGCGGTCCGTGAGGATGCCGATCATCCGGTCCTGCTCGCCGTTGGCCGAGATGGGCAACGCGCCGACCTTGTGGTCACGCATCAGCTGCGCGGCCCGGTCGAGCGTCTCGTGGGCGGGGATCCAGGTGGCCCCGGTGTGCATGATGTCCTTGGCGCTGGTCATGAGGGATTCCTCCTGAGTGCCGATGGGCATGCCGTACGACCCCGAGCGAACCCATCGTCATGGGCCCGTTCGGGGGACGCGACCGCTATCACCCGTTCGGGTGCACCTGCGGCTCCGGGGAATCTTTCAGGACCGGGGTGCGGACCCTCGCGCCGCCAGCATCCCCGCCATCTCGTCCAGCTCCGACCGCTGGGCCTCGACCATCCCGCGGGCGAGCCGCTTCTCCGCCTTCACCGTGCACAGCCGCGCACAGCCGCGGGCCATGTCGATGCCGCCCCTGTGGTGCTCGGTCATCAGCCGGAGGTACAGCACCTCGGCCGCCCTGCCGCTCGCCGAACGGAGCCGGTCCAGCTCGGTCCTGGTGGCCATGCCGGGCATGAGGGAGCCGTCGTGGGCCCGGTAGCCGGTCCCCATGCCCTCCATCCCGTCCATGTCCGCCGTCGAGTGGCCCTCGTGCCCGGCCGCCATCCAGTCCATCGGCTGCCCGGCGACCGTCTTCGGCAGCTCCCACAGATCCAGCCAGCCGAGCAGCATGCCGCGCTGGTTGGCCTGCGTATTGGCGATGTCGTACGCGATCCGGCGCACCTGCTCGTCCTTCGTGCGGTCACGCACGATGAAGGACATCTCCACGGCCTGCTGGTGGTGGACCGCCATGTCGCGGGCGAACCCGGCGTCCGCCGAGTCCACCGCGGGCGTGCGCGGAGCGGCGACGGCCCGGTCCGCCCCGTCCGCGTCGCCACGCGCGGAGGCGACCGTCGCCACCCCCGCGAACAGCAGGGCGAGCACCACGGCGGAGCCCGCCACCCACTCGACGCGCCGGCCACGCCTCGCGGCGGTCACTGCGCTCCCAGCCCGCCCGAGCACGTCGCACCGGGCTCGGGTGTCTGCGGGCCCTGGACGAACTTCGAGAAGAACTGGTCGACCCGCCGGTCGTCGGCGCCGTCCACGGTCACCTGGTTGCCCCAGGCGGTCAGCATGATCTTCCCGGACTGGCCCTCGTACGGGCTCATCAGCGAGTACGGCGTCCTGCCGACCCGCTCGGCGAGCTTCGCCACATCGGCGGCCGGGGCATTGCCCGTGTACGTCACCCACACCGATCCGTGCTCCAGCGCGTGCACGGCGTTCACATCGGGGATCGCGTTCTTGTAGACCTGGCCGTCGCAATTCATCCATACGGGGTTGTGGTCGCCGCCCACCGGCGGCTTCATCGGGTAGGCGACGGCCCCGGTGACGTGGTTGCGGGTCAGCTTCTTCGCGTCCCAGGTCCGCAGCCCCTCGATCGGCCCGCCGACGGGCTCCTTCTGCTGGGCCGAGGGCGCCTTGTCGTCCGTCGCCGGGGCGGCCTGCTTCTGCTCGGACGCCTCGGACTTCTCCAGCACCATGTACGAGCCGAAGCCGACCAGTCCCACGACCACGAGCACGCTCAGGCTTATGGCCAGGGCACGGTCGCGGCGCTGCCGCGCGCGGTGGGCGTCGTGCTGCTGGGCCATGGGGGTCCTGGGGTCGAAACTCATGTCGTCAGGTCCTTCTGGGAAGGGGCGGGGACGGACGGGCCGGAAGCCGGCGGAACCGGCACGCGCGGGGCCGTCACGAAGGCGTTGCACCCCTTGCGCGCCATGGGCGCCGATCGTAGTGGGTGGCCGGGTGCTCCATCTCACTCCATGTGCGTAATCTGGGTGAAATCCCGGGTCGTGATACTGGAGCTTCTCCCCTACCCCGGGCGGTGGTGCACGGACCGTCTGAACTGCAAGGATGTGGCTATGGACAAGCAGCAGGAATTCGTCCTCAGAACGCTTGAGGAGCGCGACATCCGCTTCGTACGGCTGTGGTTCACCGATGTCCTCGGCTACCTCAAATCCGTCGCGGTCGCCCCCGCGGAACTGGAGCAGGCGTTCGACGAGGGGATCGGCTTCGACGGCTCGGCCATCGAGGGCTTCGCCCGGGTGTACGAGTCCGACATGATCGCCAAGCCGGACCCGGGCACGTTCCAGATCCTGCCGTGGCGGGCGGAGGCCCCCGGCACCGCCCGGATGTTCTGCGACATCCTGATGCCCGACGGCTCACCGTCCTTCGCCGACCCGCGCTACGTCCTCAAGCGCATCCTCGCCAAGACCTCCGACCTGGGCTTCACCTTCTACACCCACCCGGAGATCGAGTTCTTCCTGCTGAAGGACAAGCCGGTCGACGGCAGCCGCCCCACCCCCGCCGACAGCTCCGGCTACTTCGACCACACCCCGCAGAACGTCGGCATGGACTTCCGCCGCCAGGCGATCACCATGCTCGAATCCATGGGAATCTCGGTCGAGTTCAGCCATCACGAGGGCGCCCCCGGCCAGCAGGAGATCGATCTGCGCTACGCGGACGCGCTCTCCACCGCCGACAACATCATGACCTTCCGCCTGGTGATGAAGCAGGTCGCGCTGGAGCAGGGCGTGCAGGCGACGTTCATGCCGAAGCCGTTCTCCGAGTACCCCGGCTCGGGTATGCACACCCACCTCTCCCTCTTCGAGGGCGACCGCAACGCCTTCTACGAGTCGGGCGCCGAGTACCAGCTCTCCAAGGTCGGCCGCTCCTTCATCGCCGGCCTGCTCACCCACGCCGCGGAGATCTCCGCCGTCACCAACCAGTGGGTCAACTCCTACAAGCGCATCTGGGGCGGCTCCTCCCGGGCCGCGGGCGCCGGCGGCGAGGCCCCCTCGTACATCTGCTGGGGCCACAACAACCGCTCCGCGCTCATCCGCGTACCGATGTACAAGCCCGGCAAGACCGGCTCCGCCCGGGTGGAGGTCCGCTCCATCGACTCCGGCGCCAACCCCTACCTGACGTACGCGGTGCTGCTCGCCGCGGGCCTCAAGGGCATAGAGGAGGGCTACGAACTCCCGGCCGGCGCCGACGACGACGTCTGGGCGCTGTCCGACGCGGAGCGCCGCGCGATGGGCATCGAGCCGCTGCCGCAGAACCTGGGCGAGGCGATCGCGCTGATGGAGAAGAGCGAGCTGGTCGCCGAGACGCTCGGCGAGCACGTCTTCGACTTCTTCCTGCGCAACAAGAAGCAGGAGTGGGAGGAGTACCGCTCCGAGGTCACCGCCTTCGAGCTGAAGGCGCTGCTGCCGGTGTTGTAGGACGCGACGGGGCCGCACCGCGGCGACGATCCGGGCCGGAGGCGGTGCGCCTCCGGCCCGGAGTCCGTTCGGGTTGAATACCGGCATGAGGAAGAGCGGCGACCCCGCGAGAGCCGGTGCCCGGCTGACCACGTCCGGCTGTCTGGCCGGCCTGCTGGTCGCCCTCGCGATCCCGCTGTGGACCGTCGGCGCGCTCCTCCTCGACGTCCTCTCCCGCTGAGGGAGCGGCCCGGACGGAGTTGAACAGGGCGTGGAACGAAGCCAGTTGGGGGACTGGTAGGAAAGTTTCCTGTTCGCTAGCATTCCCGGCGGTGGCTCGGCGCGGTGCCCCGCTTCCGTAGGCATGACGCGCTCAGTGAGAGCTCTGGCCCGGCCACCACGACCCCGCCCCCTGCCCGCACTCGGGCCGGATGCGGGGCCACGCACCGATGCCCAGCTCTCGCCACCCCCACAAGGCCAGGAGTCCAGGGATGCACCCGAACGGCTCAGCTTTGCTCTTCACGTCCATGCGGCGCCGTACGGTGGGCGTGGTCATCGCCGCCGTACTCGTCCTCGTGGGCGGCCTGTTGCTCGCCTACCCCGACCGGGCCGGCGCGGCCGCCGACCCCCTCATTTCGGGCGGCAGGACCGCCACCGCCTCCTCCGACGAAAGTTCCGACCTCGGACCGCAGAACGCCTTCGACGGCGACCCGGCCACCCGCTGGGCGAGCGTCGAGGGCAAGGACCCGCAGTGGCTGAGCGTCGACCTCGGTGCCGGCGCCGCCGTCACACGGGTCAAGCTCAGCTGGGAGGACGCGTACGCCAAGGCGTACCGGATCGAGATCTCCGCCGACGGCACCACCTGGACCCGGCTCGCCGACGAGACGGCCGGGGACGGCGGCACCGACGACTGGGCCTCCCTCACCGGCAAGGGCCGCTACCTGCGCGTGTACGGCACCGCGCGCGCCACCGCCTACGGCTACTCGCTGTACGAGATGGAGGTGTACGGCACGCTCGGCAGCGAGCCGCCGCAGACCGGCGCCTTCACCGTGGTCGCCGCCGGTGACATCGCCGCCCAGTGCACCGCGTCCGACAGCGACTGCGCCCACCCCAAGACCGCGGCGCTGGCCCAGAAGCTCGACCCGAAGTTCTATCTGACGATGGGCGACAGCCAGTACGACGACGCCCGGATCTCCGACTTCCGCGCCTACTACGACAAGACCTGGGGCGCCTTCAAGGCCAAGACGCGCCCGGTGCCGGGCAACCACGAGACGTACGACCCGGCCGGGGCACTGGCCGGCTACAAGGCGTACTTCGGCGCCATCGCCTACCCCCAGGGCAAGACCTACTACAGCTACGACGAGGGCAACTGGCACTTCATCGCCCTCGACTCCAACTCCTTCGACAACAGCGCCCAGATCGACTGGCTCAAGGCCGACCTCGCCAAGAACAGCAAGGCGTGCGTCGCCGCCTACTGGCACCACCCGCTCTACTCCTCGGGCGGACACGGCAACGACCCGGTCAGCAGGCCGGTCTGGAAGATCCTGTACGGCGCCAAGGCCGACCTGGTGCTCAACGGGCACGACCACCACTACGAGCGGTTCGCCCCGCAGAACCCCGACGGGAAGGCCACCGCCGACGGGATCACCGAGATCGTCGGCGGGATGGGCGGCGCCGAGCCCTACCCCATCGAGGAGGTCCAGCCCAACAGCCAGAAGCGGATCAGCGGTGAATACGGCGTCCTGAAGCTGGACTTCACCGACTCCGGCTACAGCTGGAACTACATCGGCACCGACAACAAGCCCAAGGACACCAGCCCGAAGTACACCTGCCACTGATGTACCTGGCGACCACAGGCCGCCGCGACACACCGGTCCGGCCCCGCTCCGGCGGGGCGGGCCGGCGTGTCCCCGGCACCGTCCTGGCACTCGGCACGGTCAGCCTCGTCACCGACATCTCCTCCGAGATGGTCACCGCGGTGCTGCCGCTCTACCTGGTCCTCGGACTCGGTCTCTCACCCCTCCAATTCGGCTTCCTGGACGGTCTGTTCAACGGTGTCGCCGCCGTCGTACGGCTGCTCGGCGGGTACGCCGCCGACCGCGGGCGCGGCCACAAACGGGTCGCCGGGCTCGGCTACGCCCTCTCCGCCCTCTCCCGGCTCGGCCTGCTGCTCGCGGGCGGCGCCACCGCTCAGATCGCGGCCGCCCTCGCCACCGACCGGGTCGGCAAGGGCATCCGCACGGCACCCCGCGACGCGCTGATCACCCTGAGCAGCCCGCCCGAGACGCTCGGCCGCTCCTTCGGCGTGCACCGGGCGATGGACACCACCGGAGCCCTGCTCGGCCCGCTCGCCGCGTTCGCCCTGCTCTGGGCGACCGCCGACGCCTACGACGCGGTGTTCGTGGTCAGCTTCTGTGTCGGCCTGCTCGGCGTACTGCTCCTCGTCCTGTACGTCCCGGGGCAGCAACCGGCACCGACGCCGGTGATCCCGGCCCCCCGCAGGCGCAAGGCGTTCGCGGCGCTCCGCGACCCCGCCTTCCGGCGGATCCTGGCCGCCGCCTCCCTGCTCGGCGCCGCCACCGTCGGCGACGCCTTCGTCTACCTCCTGCTCCAGAACCGGCTCGACCTCCCCGTCAGCTGGTTCCCGCTGCTGCCGCTCGGCGCGGCCGCCTGCTACCTGCTGCTGGCGGTCCCGGCGGGCCGGATCGCGGACCGGGTCGGCCGACGGCTGCCGTTCCTGTACGGACACCTCGCGCTGCTCGGCGTGTACGCCACGCTCCTCGCCCCGGCCGGCGGCCCGGCCCTGCTCCTCCTGGTACCCGTCCTCGTGCTGCTCGGCGTCTTCTACGCCACCACCGACGGGGTGCTGATGGCCCTCGCCGGACCCGTGCTGCCCGCCGACGGCAGGGCGGGCGGACTCGCCGTGCTCCAGACCGGACAGGCGCTCGCCCGGATGCTCGCCGCGGCGGGCTTCGGCGCCGCCTGGACCGTGTGGGGGCCGGACCCCGCGCTGTGGGCGGCCCTCACGGCCCTGCTCGCCGCCCTCGCGGGCGGCTGGGCGCTGCTGCCGCACGACCCCTCCGGCACCCCGGCCCCCGGGGAACCGGAAGCCCAGATCCCCGGAAGGCGGACCGTATGAGTGCCAGGTTCCCGAAAGCCGCGACCCCGCTGGGCCCCCGGGCCAGGATCGCCGTCGTGGTGGCCGCGGTGCTGCTCCTCGCGGGCGGCTCCGTCGGGTACGTGATGCACGCGGGACAGCGGACGAAGGGCCAACGGACCGAAGCCGACGCCTCGTTCACCCTCGACGGCCCCGCGCTGTACTTCCGGGACACGGCCGGCGGCCGCGTCGCGCACCAGCCGCTCACCGGCGCCCGCACCACCGACGCCCGGACCGGTGGCGCCCGCACCCGCGGTGGCCCCGCCTGCGACCGGTTCTACGCCTCCGGCGACGGCGCGCTCTGCCTGCGGGCCAAGCCCGGGGTGCTGCCGAAGACGTACGCGATCGTCCTCGACCGGCGGCTGCGCGAGAAGCGCCGGATCACCGTGCCCGGCGTACCCACCCGCGCCCGGGTCTCCGCCTCCGGGCGGATGCTGTCCTGGACGGTGTTCGCGACCGGTGACTCCTACGCCACCACGTCCTTCTCCACCCGCACCGCCATCCTCGACCTGCGCACCGGCTACCTCATCAAGTCCATGGAGAACATCCAGCTCACCATCGACGGCGCCCGCTACCACGCACCCGACGTCAACTACTGGGGTGTCACCTTCGCCCGCGACGACAACCGCTTCTACGCGACCGTCTCCACCAAGGGCCGCACCTACCTCGTCGAGGGGAACATGCGGGACTGGACGGCGAAGGCGCTGCGGCAGAACGTCGAATGCCCGTCCCTGTCACCCGACAACACCCGGCTCGCCTTCAAGAAGAAGGTCTCCGACGACGCGGCCGCACCCTGGCGGCTGTACGTCCTCGACCTGCGCACCATGCGCGAGACGGCGCTCGCCGAGGAACACAGCGTCGACGACCAGGCGGCCTGGCTGGACGACGGCACGCTCGCCTACGCGCTGCCGGGCGCGGACGGCCGGGGCAGCGACATCTGGACCGTGCCGGCGGACGGGACGGGGACGCCCCGCGTGGCCGTGAAGGGCGGGTCGTCACCGGTCGCGGTGGCGGCTCCGGCGTCGGCGGGCTGAGCGGAACCCGGTCCGGAGCGCGACCGGGTGACCCGACCGGTGTAATGTGACGCATCCCCACACGGGGGCCGACCAAGGAGGTGAGACCCATTACCGCTGTATCAGGCTGGGTGCTCAGCTCTCGCGAACGCGTCGTCGACCCGACATAGTCGACCGCGGAGCGCCCATCGGCTTTCCCGAAAGGCTCCGCTCATGTCGGTCACCGCCACACCGCTCGCCCTCTCCACCATCGTCCCCGCGCTCCGCGCCGCCGGCTGCGTGTTCGCCGAGGACGAGGCGGCACTGATCCTCTCCACCGCCACCGACCCCGCCGCGATCGCGGCCATGGTCGGACAGCGGGTCGCCGGACTCCCCCTGGAACACGTCCTGGGCTGGGCCGAGTTCGACGGCCTGCGGATCGCTGTCGACCCCGGCGTCTTCGTACCCCGCCGCCGCACCGAGTTCCTGGTGCGGCAGGCAGCCGCGCTCACCGGTCCCGGAGCGGTCGTCGTCGACCTGTGCTGCGGCTCGGGAGCCCTCGGCACCGCGCTCGCCGCGACGCTGGGCCGGGCCGAACTCCACGCCGCGGACGTCGAACCCGCCGCCGTGCGGTGCGCCCGCCGCAACATCGGCGACGCGGGCGAGGTGTACGAGGGCGACCTCTTCGAGCCGCTGCCCGCCTCGCTGCGCGGCCGGGTGGAGATCCTGCTCGCCAATGTGCCGTACGTCCCCACGGACGACGTCGAACTGCTGCCGCCGGAGGCCCGTATCCACGAACCGCGGGTGGCGCTCGACGGCGGCGTGGACGGCCTCGACGTCCTGCGCCGGGTCACCGCCGAGGCCCCGCGGTGGCTGGCACCGGGCGGGCATCTGCTGGTCGAGACGAGCGAGCGGCAGGCGGCGCGCGCCGTGGAGACCGTCGCCCGCAGCGGCCTGATCCCGCGCGTGGTCACCTCCGACGAGCTGTACGCGACCGTCGTCATCGCGACCAGGCCGGACACGGCCGCCCCGCCCGGGACAGCCCCCGGGGCCGGGACGATCAGCTGAACCGCCACCGCGTCTGGCTGAAACGGGCGCCCTTGCCGAAGCCGAAGGCCTTGCGGGGGCGCACCTGGAACACCAGCGCCGCACGGCCCGAGTTCACGAAGACGCCGTCCCGGACGTCGAAGTGCCACTCCGGGCCGTACTTCGCCTCCCAGACCGTGGCCAGCAGCTGCAGCCGGCCCTGGTCCGTCACCCGTTCCGCCGTGCCCTCGACCACCACGTCGAGCCCCTCCGACATGGTGTTGATCCCGGTCGTCAGCACCACTTCGGGGTTGGCGGCCAGATTGCGGGCCTTGCGCTCCGCGGCACCGGTGGCGAAGTGCAGCGCGCCGTCCGCCCACACCCCGATCAGCGGAGTGACGTGCGGGCGGCCGTCGGGGCGGACCGTGGACAGCCAGTACAGCTCCGCCCCGGTCAGCAGGTCCCTCGCCACCGACCACGGACAGGCCGTCGCACTTTTGTCGCTGTAGTCGCCGTCCAGCTCGGCGTAGGGTTCGAATCCGGACATGAGGGGCCTCCCGGTCTGGTCCTGAAAATGATCGTGCCTGCGAAGTGCAGACCGCGCACCCGCTCCGAATTCATCGGTGCCGGGCTAGGCTCGGAGCGCTGAATGGTGTGTGAGCGGCGAGCAGGAGAGCACGGAATGACGACGGTGCCGGGGCGCAGGAGCAGCACGTTCACCCGACTGCTGCGGCACGGTTTCACCGATCCCTCCGCGGCCGAGCGGCTGCTGGACCTGCCCGATCTGTCGTCCGTACGCTCCGACCCGGTGCTGCTCGAAGCCCTCGGCGCCACCGCCGACCCCGATCTGGCCCTGCGCGGGCTCGTCCGGTTGGTGGAGTCGGAGGAGGTGGACGAGCGGCAGATCCTGCTGGACACGCTCATCACCGCCAAGCCGCTGCGGGACCGGCTGCTCGGGGTGCTCGGCGCGTCCGAGGCGCTCGGCGACCACCTCGCCCGTCACCCCCGCGACTGGCAGGCCCTGGTCACCTACGAGGCCGCCGACCTCCACCCCGGCGTGGCCGAATTCGAGCAGGGGCTCGCCGGGGCCGACGACCCGGACTCGCTGCGGGTCTCCTACCGGCGGTGCCTGCTGGCCATAGCGGCCCGGGACGTGTGCGGGACGACGGACGTCGCCGAGGCCGCCGCCGAGCTGGCCGACCTGGCCACCGCGACCCTGCGGGCGGCGCTCGCCATCGCCCGCACGGCGTCGCCCGCCGACGCCGCCCGCTGCCGGCTCGCCGTCATCGCGATGGGCAAGTGCGGCGGGCACGAACTGAACTACGTCTCCGACGTCGACGTCATCTTCGTCGCGGAACCGGTCGACGGCTACGAGGAGAGCGAGGCCGTGCCGGCCGCCACCAGGCTGGCCGCGCACATGATGCGGATCTGCTCCGACACGACCGTCGAGGGCACCATCTGGCCGGTCGACGCCAACCTCCGCCCCGAGGGCCGCAACGGCCCCCTGGTACGGACCCTCTCCTCGCACCTCGCGTACTACCAGCGCTGGGCCAAGACCTGGGAGTTCCAGGCGTTGCTCAAGGCCCGGCCGGTGGCCGGCGACCCCGAGCTCGGCGCGGAGTACGTCGAGGCCGTCTCGCCGCTCGTGTGGCAGGCCGCGGACCGCGAGAACTTCGTCCCCGACGTGCAGAAGATGCGCCGTCGTGTCGTCGACAACATCCCCGCCGACCGCGTCGACCGCGAGATCAAGCTCGGCCCCGGCGGCCTGCGGGACGTCGAATTCGCCGTACAGCTCCTTCAGTTGGTGCATGGCCGCAGCGACACCACCCTGCGCAGCGGCACCACGCTGGAGGCCCTGCGCGCGCTCGCCGAGGGCGGCTACGTGGGGCGGGTCGACGCCGCGCAACTGGACGACGCCTACCGCTTCCTGCGCGCCATGGAGCACCGCATCCAGCTCTACCGGCTGCGCCGCACCCACCTCGTCCCGGAGGACGCGCCGGACCTGCGGCGGATCGGCCGTTCCCTCGGGATGCGCACGGACCCGATCACCGAACTCAACCAGGCGTGGAAGCGGCACGCCTCCGTGGTGAGGCGGCTGCACGAGAAGCTGTTCTACCGGCCGCTGCTCGACGCCGTCGCCCAGCTCGCGCCGGGGGAGTCCCGGCTCAGCGCGAAGGCGGCCGCGCACCGGCTCGAAGCGCTCGGCTACGCAGATCCGGCCGCCGCGCTCAGGCACCTGGAGGCGCTGTCGTCCGGGGTGACTCGCAAGGCCGCCATCCAGCGCACCCTGCTGCCGGTGCTGCTCGGCTGGTTCGCGGACTCCGCCGATCCGGACGCCGGGCTGCTCGGCTTCCGAAAGGTGTCCGACGCCCTCGGCAAGACCCCCTGGTACCTGCGGCTGCTGCGGGACGAGGGCGCGGCGGCGGAGAACCTCGCCCGGGTCCTGTCAGCCGGCCGGCTCGCCCCCGACCTGCTGCTGCGGGCCCCGGAGGCGGTGGCGCTGCTCGGCGACCCCCAGGGGCTGCGGCCGCGCACCCGGGAGAACCTGGAGCAGGAGGTGCTGGCCGCGGTGGGGCGCGCGGACGACGCCGAGACCGCGGTCGCGGTGGTGCGCGGGGTGCGGCGGCGCGAGCTGTTCCGGACCACGGCCGCGGACCTCATCGGCTCGTACGGCACGGAGGACAGGCCCGCCGAGGAGGACCCGGGGGCGCTGGTCGACCGGGTCGGCAACGCGGTCACCGATCTGAACGCCGTCACGATCGCGGGCGCCCTGCGCGCCGCCGTGCGCGAACAGTGGGGGGACACCCTCCCCACCCGGTTCGCCGTCATCGGCATGGGCCGGTTCGGCGGCCACGAGCTCGGCTACGGCTCCGACGCCGATGTGCTGTTCGTCCACTCGCCGCGCGAGGGCGTCGACGAGCAGGAGGCGGGCCGGGCCGCGAACGCGGTGGTCGCCGAGATGCGCCGACTGCTCCAACTGCCAACCGCCGACCCGCCGGTGATCATCGACGCGGATCTGCGGCCGGAGGGCAAGAGCGGCCCGCTGGTGCGTACGCTGGCGTCGTACGGGGCCTACTACCGGCGCTGGTCCCTGGTCTGGGAGAGCCAGGCGCTGCTGCGTGCCGAGCCGGTCGCGGGCGATGCGGAACTCGGCCGCGAATTCATCGACCTGATCGATCCGCTGCGCTATCCCATGGAGGGCCTGGGGGAGGACGCGGTCCGTGAGATCCGGCGGCTGAAGGCCCGGATGGAGTCCGAACGGCTGCCGCGCGGCGCCGATCCGACGCTCCACACCAAGCTGGGGCGCGGCGGGCTGAGCGACGTCGAGTGGACCGTCCAGCTGATGCAGATGCAGCAGGGCTGGGCGGAACCGGGGCTGCGCACGACACGCACCCGCGAGGCACTGGCCGCGGCCTGCGCGGCGGAGCTGATCTCCGGCGAGGACGCGCAGACGCTGGACGAGGCATGGGTGCTGGCGACCCGGGTGCGCAACGCGGTGATGCTGGTACGCGGCCGGCCGGGCGACACCTTCCCGTCGGGGCCGCGTGAACTCACTGCGGTCGGGCGGTACCTGGGGTACGAGCCGGGGCACGTCGGGGACATGCTGGACGACTACCGGCGGATCACCCGGCGGGCACGGGCGGTGATGGAGGAGCGGTTCTACGGGGCGTGAGGCGGGGCAGGCCCGAGGTGGGGCGCCGCTCCGGTCTCCGGGGTGCCGTGCCGCCCCGCTCGCGTACGCGGGGCGCCGCACGCGCCCGGTTCGCCGGGCCGGTCCTCAGCGACGGCCCGCCGTCGCGTCCGCCGTCGGCCGCCGGGTCCTCGGCGCCGCACCTGCGGAGAGGCCCGCCAGCCGGGCCTTCCCGCGCGGTGGCGGCACCCGCCTGGGCAGGTGGTGCGGCAGCGAGCCGTACCAGGCGTACGAGGCGGCGCAACCGAAGGCCAGGCACGCCATGCCGCCCAGCGCGTCCAGCCAGAAGTGGTTGGCGGTCGACACGATGACGACCAGGGTCAGCATCGGGTAGAGCAGGGCCAGGACGCGGGCCCAGGGCGCGGAGGTCAGCGCGAAGACGGTCAGACCGCACCAGAGCGACCAGCCGATGTGCATCGACGGCATCGCCGCGTACTGGTTCGACATGTTCTTGAAGTTGCCCGAGGCCATCGAACCCCAGGTGTGATGGACCAGCACGGTGTCGACGAAGTGGCCGCCGTTCATCAGACGGGGCGGCGCCAGCGGATACAGGTAGTAGCCGAGCAGCGCCACACCCGTGGTCGCGAACAGGGCCAGCCGGGCCGCTGCGTAACGGCCGGGGTGACAGCGGAACAGCCACACCAGCACACAGACGGTGACGACGAAGTGCAGTGTCGCGTAGTAGTAGTTCATCGAGACGATCAGCCATGTCGCGGAGTTCATCGCGTGGTTGACGGTCTGTTCCACGGCGATGCCCAGGTGCTTCTCGGCCGACCAGATCCGGTCGGCGTTGCGCAGTGCCTCGGCCCGCTGTTCCGGGACGGCGTTGCGGACCAGTGAGTACACCCAGTAACTGGCCGCGACGAGCAGGATCTCGAACCAGATGCGCGGTCTGCGCGGGGAACGCGGGGAACGCAGTGGGGAACGCGGACCCGTCGGGCCGCTGTCGCGCCGTCCGGTGCTCCGCTTCGGGTTCGCCGCGGGGGCCGCCTCGTCCACGATGGGTGACGGGGTGGCCTCCGACCGGCCTTCCTTCGATGTCGCACTCAATTCACCCATAGGCACAGAGTCTGCCAGAAATTGCCCTTCCGCCCGATGATCCTCCGGCCGGGTCCGGGCCGCACATCGGTGCGTGGTGGAACTGCGCGCCAGGGGCGGGCGTGGGATCCTTGAGCGGTCAGGCGGTGGCGGCCGGAGCGGGCCCGGGGCCGGCTGCCGTTGAACCGCGAACGACCAGTTCGGGCATGAAGACGAACTCGCTGTGCGGGGCGGGCGTGCCGCCGATCTCCTCCAGGAGAGTGCGCACGGCGGCCTGGCCCATCGCCGTCACCGGCTGACGGATCGTGGTCAGCGGCGGATCGGTGAACGCTATGAGCGGCGAATCGTCGTAGCCGACCACCGACAGATCGCGCGGCACCTGCATCGACAGACGGCGGGCGGCCCGGATCGCGCCGAGCGCCATCATGTCGCTCGCACACACCACCGCCGTGCAGCCCCGCTCCATCAGTGCCGACGCCGCAGCCTGTCCACCCTCAAGGGTGAACAGCGAATGCTGGATCAGTTCCTCCACCGCTTCCGGTGCGAGGCCCAACTGGTCCCGCATCGTGGCGTGGAAGCCCTCGATCTTACGCAGGACCGGCACGAATCGCTTCGGGCCGACCGCCAGGCCGATCCGCTGATGACCCAGCGACACCAGATGCGTCACCGCGAGCCGCATCGCGGCCCGGTCGTCCGGCGAGATGAAAGGCGCTTGGACCTTGGGCGAGAAGCCGTTGACCAGGACGAAGGGGACGCCCTTGGCGCGCAGTTGCTCATAGCGCTGCATGTCGGCCGAGGTGTCGGCGTGCAGCCCGGAGACGAAGATGATGCCCGAGACGCCGCGGTCGACCAGCATCTCGGTCAACTCGTCCTCGGTGGAGCCGCCGGGGGTCTGGGTGGCCAGCACCGGCGTGTAGCCCTGCCGCGTCAGCGCCTGGCCGATGACCTGGGCCAGGGCGGGGAAGATGGGGTTCTCCAGCTCGGGAGTGATCAGTCCGACCAGTCCCGCACTGCGCCTGCGCAGCCGTACGGGCCGTTCGTAGCCGAGTACGTCGAGCGCGGCGAGAACGGATTCACGGGTGGTCGCTGCGACACCGGGCTTGCCGTTCAGTACGCGGCTGACCGTCGCTTCGCTGACCCCCGCCTGAGTTGCGATATCGGCAAGCCGTGCGGTCATGGAAGTGGACTGTACCGGGCGTATGTCGGATTGCCCACCATGGGCATGAATCGGGCGACCGCCCCTGTGTGACCGTTCGCGACGGTTTCCCGGCAACATCTTGCAAGGACTTGCGAACCCGGTTTGCGGACTCCGGTCGGATCGTCGCACCACGCCGCCCTGGGTCTGTGGCCTGCGACCGTCAGGGTGCGACGCCTGCCGTCAAGGGTCTTGACGGCAACCGTGAGGACACGCGAATGTAACGATCGTCGACGCTTGCAGAAATCTTCCGCAAACTCTTTCGGCGTTCTTTCATCCTTGTTACGTTCTCGTCGACCCGGCGCCGCGACGGAGCGGTACGGCAGTTGAAGGAGTTCAGATGCGACGTGGCATAACGGCCACCGCCCTGGTCGCGGCCCTGGCGCTCGCGGCGACCGCCTGCGGCGGCGACAACGAGTCCGACGGCACGAGCAAGAGCTCGGGCGAACTCGCCGGCACCGTGACGTGGTGGGACACCTCCACCGCGGGCAGCGAGGACAAGGTCTTCAAGAAGATCGCCGAGGACTTCACCAAGAAGCACCCGAAGGTCAAGGTCAAGTACGTCAACGTCCCCTTCGGCGACGCGCAGAACAAGTTCAAGAACGCGGCCCAGTCCGGCTCCGACGCCCCCGACGTCATCCGCTCCGAGGTCGCCTGGACCCCCGAGTTCGCCGATCTCGGCTACCTGGCACCGCTCGACGGCACCGCCGCGCTGAAGAACTCGGACGACTTCCTCAAGCAGGCCGCCGCGTCCACCAAGTACAAGGACAAGACGTACGCGGTGCCGCAGGTCATCGACTCCATGGGCATCTTCTACAACAAGAAGATCTTCAAGGAGGCCGGCGTCGAGGTCCCCAAGACCGTCGACGAGCTGAAGAGCGTCTCCAAGAAGATCAAGGACAAGACCGGCAAGACCGGCATGTACCTGCGCGGCGACGACGCGTACTGGTTCCTCTCCTTCCTGTACGGCGAGGGCGGCGACATGGTCGACGCCTCCACCAAATCCGTCACCATCGACAACCCCGCGGGCGTCAAGGCGATGAAGGTCGTCAAGGACCTCGTCGACTCCGGCGCCGCCGAGACCGATGCCACGGACGGCTGGGAGAACATGCAGGCGTCCTTCAAGGACGGCAAGGTCGCCATGATGATCAACGGCCCCTGGGCCGTCGCCGACACCCTCGCCGGCAAGGAGTTCAAGGACAAGGCCAATCTGGGCATCGCCCCGGTGCCGGCCGGCTCCGCCGCGCAGGGCGCCCCGCAGGGCGGTCACAACCTCGCCGTCTACGCGGGCTCCAAGAACCTCGACGCCTCCTACGCCTTCGTCGACTACATGACGTCCGCGGAGACCCAGGCCAAGGTCACCAAGGAGCTGAGCCTCCTGCCGACCCGCACCTCCGCCTACGCCCGCCAGGACGTCGTCGACAACGAGATCGTCGGCTTCTTCAAGCCCGTCGTCGAGACCGCCGTCGAGCGCCCCTGGATCCCGGAGACCGGCAGCCTCTTCGCGCCGCTCGTCACCGAGTACACCAAGGTCCTCACCGGCCAGGCCACGCCGGAGAAGGCCGTCAAGACGACCGGCGACTCCTACCGCAAGCTCCTCAAGGGCTGGAAGTAACAGGAAGGCAGGCCGGCTGATGGCTGTCCACACCGGCCAGTCGGTGGCGAAGGCCGCGGGCGACGACGTCGTCGCCCGCGGCCGGAGCCGCGGTACTGGCAACCCCCCGCCGCCGGGCAGGCTCCGGCGGGCCCTGTCGACCCACTGGTACGCCTGGACCATGGTCGCCCCGGTCGTCGTCGTGATCGGCGTGATCATCGGTTATCCGCTGGTCCGCGGCATCTACCTGTCGATGACCGACGCCAACGAGCGCAACGTCGAACGGTCCATCGGTGTCAACCACATGCCCGCCACGTACAAGTTCGTGGGCCTGGACAACTACACCGAAGCGCTCACCGGCGACCAGTTCCTCGGCACCCTCGGCTGGACCCTGGTGTGGACGGTCTCCTGCGTGGCCATCACCTTCTGCCTCGGCATGGCCCTCGCCAACATCCTCAACCGCAGGATCGCCGGCCGCTCCGCCTACCGGATGGCACTCATCCTGCCCTGGGCCATCCCCGGCTTCGTCTCCGTCTTCGCCTGGCGCTTCCTCTACAACGAGAAGCGCGGGCTGCTCAACGAGATCCTCTCCGGCGCCGGGATCGACGGCATCCCGTGGCTGAACGACCCCACCTGGGCGAAGTTCTCCGTCATCGCCGTCAACGTCTGGCTCGGCGTGCCGTTCATGATGGTCGCCCTGCTCGGCGGACTGCAGTCGATCCCCAGCGAGCACTACGAGGCCGCCGAGATGGACGGCGCCACCGCCTGGCAGCGGTTCCGCCACATCACACTGCCGGGACTGCGGCCGGTCTCCACCACGGTGGTCCTGCTCTCCACCATCTGGACCTTCAACATGTTCCCGGTGATCTTCCTGCTGACCCGCGGCGGACCCGGCGAGGCCACCCAGATCCTGGTCACCCAGGCGTACAAGTTCTCCTTCGAGATCAGCCCGCGCGACTTCGCGCAGTCCTCCACCTGGGGCGTACTGATCCTCGTGCTCCTGCTGATCTTCGCCGCCGTCTACCGGCGAGTCCTGCGCACCCAGGGAGACGACTGGTGACCACCACCGCACCCACCCCCACCGCGCACCACTCCGCGCCGCCCAAGGTCCGGCTGCGCGGGGAGCGTTCGCCGCTGGCCTCCGCCGGCCTGCACCTGACGCTCATCGTCGCGTCCGTGATCGCCGTCTTCCCCGTGCTGTGGGTCCTGCTCACCTCGCTGAAGCCCGCCGCGTACGCGACCACCACGGACTTCTTCAAAGAGACGACGTTCGAGAACTACACGAACCTGATCCAGAACACGAAGTTCCTCACCTGGTTCGGCAACTCCCTGCTCATCGCGGGACTCACCACGCTCCTCGGCGTCATCGTCTCCGCCTCCACCGGCTACGCCGTCAGCCGCTTCCGCTTCCCCGGCAAGCGCGGACTGATGTGGACGCTGCTGATCACCCAGATGTTCCCGGTCGCCGTCCTCATCGTGCCGATCTACAACATCATGGCGGGCATGGGGCTGCTGAATCAGCCCGCCGGACTCGTCATCACCTACCTCACCATCTCGGTGCCGTTCTGTGCCTGGATGATGAAGGGCTTCTTCGACACCATCCCGCGCGAGATCGACGAGTCGGGGCAGGTCGACGGCCTCACCCCGTTCGGCACGTTCTGGCGGCTCATCCTGCCGCTCGCCAAGCCCGGCCTCGCCGTCACCGCGTTCTACTCCTTCATCACCGCCTGGGGCGAGGTGGCGTACGCCTCCGCCTTCATGGTCGGCGAGGACAACCTCACCCTCGCGGGCGGACTCCAGCTCTTCGTCAACCAGTACGGAGCCCAGTGGGGGCCGATGACCGCCGCGTCCGTGCTCATCGCGATACCCGCGGCCCTGGTCTTCCTGTTCGCGCAGAAGCACCTCGTGACCGGCATGTCCGCCGGAGCCGTCAAGGGCTGAGGCCCACGACAGCAGTACGACCCGCACGCACCAGTCACGGCGGTCGCCGGCATCCCGACCCGGACCCGGCGCCGCTCCCCACCCAGACACCCCAGGGACGACATGACCCAGCACCTCGCTGCCCCCTCCACCGGCACGTCCGGCGACGCTCCGGCCCACCAGACCGGCTGGTGGCAGGACGCGGTGATCTACCAGGTCTATCCGCGGAGCTTCGCCGACGGCAACGGCGACGGCATGGGCGATCTCGCAGGCGTACGCGACAGACTCCCCTACCTCAAGAGCCTCGGCGTCGACGCGGTCTGGCTCAGCCCCTTCTACTCCTCCCCGCAGGCGGACGCGGGCTACGACGTCGCCGACTACCGTGCCATCGACACGATGTTCGGCACCCTGCTGGACGCCGACGGGCTGATCCGCGACGCCCACGACCTGGGCCTGCGGATCATCGTGGACCTGGTGCCCAACCACTCCTCGGATCGGCACGAGTGGTTCCGGCGCGCCCTCGCCGAGGGCCCCGGCTCCGCCCTGCGCGAGCGCTACCACTTCCGCCCCGGCAAGGGCGCGGCCGGTGAACTGCCGCCCAACGACTGGGAGTCCGTCTTCGGCGGCCCCGCCTGGACCCGCACCACCGACCCGGACGGCACCCCGGGCGACTGGTACCTCCACCTCTTCGCGCCCGAGCAGCCCGACTTCAACTGGGAACACCCGGCCGTCGCCGACGAGTTCCGCTCCATCCTGCGCTACTGGCTCGACATGGGCGTCGACGGCTTCCGGGTCGACGTCGCCCACGGCCTCGTCAAGGCCGCCGGCCTGCCCGACCTCGGCAGCCACGACCAGCTCAAGCTGCTCGGCAACGACGTCATGCCGTTCTTCGACCAGGACGGGGTGCACGAGATCTACCGCTCGTGGCGCACCATCCTCGACGAGTACCCCGGCGACCGGATCGCCGTCGCGGAGGCCTGGACCCCCACCGTCGAGCGCACCGCCAACTACGTGCGCCCCGACGAGATGCACCAGGCGTTCAACTTCCAGTACCTCTCCACCTCCTGGGACGCCGACGGGCTCCGCAAGGTCATCGACACCTCGCTCGACGCGATGCGCCCGGTCGGCGCCCCCACCACCTGGGTGCTCTCCAACCACGACGTGACCCGGCACGCCACCCGGTTCGCCAACCCGCCCGGCCTCGGCACCCAGATCCGCACCCCCGGCGACCGCGAGCTGGGCCTGCGCCGGGCCCGCGCAGCCACCCTGCTGATGCTGGCATTGCCCGGCTCCGCCTACGTCTACCAGGGCGAGGAGCTCGGCCTGCCCGACGTCACCGACCTGCCCGACGAGGTCCGCCAGGACCCGTCGTTCTTCCGCGCCGAGGGCCAGGACGGCTTCCGCGACGGCTGCCGGGTGCCGATCCCGTGGACCCGCGAGGGCAGCTCGTACGGCTTCGGCGACGGCGGCAGCTGGCTGCCGCAGCCCACGGGCTGGGGCGAGCTCTCCGTGGAGGCGCAGACCGGCGTGGTGGGCTCCACCCTGGAGCTGTACCGGGCCGCGATCGCCGCCCGCCGGGCACACCCGGGGCTCGGCGCCGGAACCTCGGTGGAGTGGCTCCAGGCCCCCGAGGGGCTGCTGATCTTCGCCCGCCCCGGCTTCGTCTGCACCGTCAACACGACGGGCCGCCCGGTACGCATCCCCGTACGCGGCACCGTCCTGCTGTCCAGCGGCCCGGTCGTCACCGACGGCGCCGGGATCGAGCTGCCCGCGGACACCACGGTGTGGTGGACGGTGTGACCGTCCCCCCGCCCAGAAGCCCTGGGGCCGGGGGCACGCTCAGGCTCTCGGACATCGCCGGCCAGGCAGCGGTCAGCGAGGCGACCGTCAGCCGGGTGCTCAACGGCAAGCCGGGCGTCGCGGACACCACGCGTCAGCGGGTGCTCGCGGCGCTCGACATCCTGGGCTACGAACGCCCCGTACGGCTGCGGCAGCGCAGCGCCGGGCTGATCGGACTGGTGACGCCCGAACTCATCAACCCGATCTTCCCGGCGTTCGCGCAGTCCGTCGAGCAGGTTCTGGCCGGGCACGGCTACACCCCGGTGCTCTGCACCCAGATGCCCGGCGGCGCCACCGAGGACGAACTCGTCGAGCAACTCGTCGAACGCGGCGTCGGCGGGATCGTCTTCCTCTCCGGGTTGCACGCCGACATGTCGGCCGACCCGGCCCGGTACGCCGCGCTCACCGAGCGCGGCGTACCGTTCGTCCTGATCAACGGCTACAACGAGCGGATCAGCGCGCCGTTCGTCTCGCCCGACGACGCCGCCGCCGTGCGGATGGCCGTCGGGCACCTCGCCGACCTCGGCCACAGCAGGGTCGGTCTGGCGATCGGGCCGCAGCGCTATGTGCCCTCCCGCCGCAAGCGCGAGGGGTTCCTCGACGCCTCCGTGAACCTGCTGGGCCTGGAGCGCGCCGAGGCCGAACTCCTCGTCTGCTCCACACTGTTCAGCGTCGAAGGCGGCCAGGTCGCGGCGGGTGCGCTGCTCGACCAGGGGTGCACGGGCATCGTCTGCGGCAGCGACCTGATGGCGCTGGGGGTGGTGCGCGCGGCCCGGGAGCGCGGGCTCGGAGTGCCGCGCGACGTGTCGGTGGTGGGTTTCGACGACTCGCAGCTGATCGCGTTCACCGATCCGCCGCTGACGACGGTGCGCCAGCCGGTCCAGGCGATGGCCGCGGCGGCGGTGGGCGCCCTGCTGGAGGAGATCGGCGGCAGCCCGGTGCAGCGCACGGAGTACGTCTTCCAACCGGAGCTGGTGGTACGGGGATCCACCGCGGCGCTCCGGGGCAGCTGAGGCCCACGTGGCCGGGCGTACAGGAGAGGTCCTTGGGGCGGGGCGTACAGGAGAGGCACCGGGAGCCGGCCCTGAATGGGCCTGCGGGGAGTGAGCGGCTCCGGGTGCCTCTCTTGCCCGTGACCGGCCCGGCCGGCCGGGCGCGTGGGGTCCGGGGTCGCCGGAACCCCCGGCCGACCGGACCGGAGTCGGGAGAAATTTAACAGCACTGCAATGTTTTGCGTAAGCCCTTGCAGGAAGAAAACTGCTGGGTTTCGTGGATGTGAGCGGGCGGTGTCCAAAGGGTTGACCGAAACCTGACGGGCTCGTACGGTCTCTGGCGCGGCAAGGTTTGCATTCTTGCAGCAAGAACATTCAGGAGCCTTGAGGGCAGGGCGCGTTGCCACGTGAGGCTGCACCGTCACTCGCATTTCCCCCCACAGCAGGAGGAAACATGGCACGCAGACCACTGTCCGCGGCGCTCGCCCTGACAGCCGGCGCCGCCGTCCTCATATCCCCGACCGCGACCGCCCAGGCCGCCGCCCCCGGCGACAAGGACGTCACCGCGGTCCTCTTCGAGTGGAAGTTCGACTCGGTGGCCAGGGCGTGCACGGACACTCTCGGCCCGGCCGGCTACGGCTACGTACAGGTCTCGCCGCCCCAGGAGCACATCCAGGGCGGTCAGTGGTGGACCTCGTACCAGCCCGTCAGCTACAAGATCGCCGGACGGCTCGGCGACCGCGCCTCCTTCGCCGCCATGGTCAACACCTGCCACGCGGCCGGCGTCAAGGTCGTCGCGGACTCCGTCATCAACCACATGTCGGCCGGATCGGGCAGCGGCACCGGCGGCTCCTCGTACACCAAGTACGACTACCCCGGCGTGTACTCCGCGGCCGACATGGACGACTGCACCGCGCAGATCAGCAACTACCAGGACCGCGCCAACGTCCAGAACTGCGAACTCGTCGGCCTCGCCGACCTGGACACCGGAGAGGACTACGTACGCGGCCGGATCGCCGCCTACCTCGACGACCTGCGCTCCCTGGGCGTGGACGGCTTCCGTATCGACGCCGCCAAGCACATGCCCGCCGCCGACCTGGCGAACATCAAGTCACGGCTGAGCGACCCGGGCGTCTACTGGAAGCAGGAGGCGATCTACGGCGGCGGCGAGGCCGTCTCGCCCGACGAGTACACCGGAACGGGCGACGTCCAGGAGTTCCGCTACGCCCGCGGCCTCAAGCAGGTCTTCAACAACGAGAACCTCGCCTATCTGAAGAACTACGGCGAGGGCTGGGGCTTCATGCCGTCGTCGAAGGCGGCGGTCTTCGTCGACAACCACGACACCGAGCGCGGCGGCGACACGCTGAACTACAAGGACGGCGCGAACTACACCCTCGCCAATGTCTTCATGCTGGCCTGGCCGTACGGCTCGCCCGACGTCCACTCCGGCTACGAGTGGTCCGACAAGGACGCGGGCCCGCCCAACGGCGGTACGGTGAACGCCTGTTACAGCGACGGCTGGAAGTGCCAGCACGCCTGGCGCGAGATCTCCTCCATGGTCGGCTTCCGCAATACCGCGCGCGGCGAGTCCGTCACCGACTGGTGGGACGACGGCGGCGACCGGATCGCGTTCGGGCGCGGCGCCAAGGCGTACGTCGCGATCAACCACGAGAGCTCCTCGCTGACCCGTACGTTCCAGACCTCGCTGCCCGCCGGTGACTACTGCGACATCCAGTCCGGCAACGGGGTCACGGTGAACGGCTCGGGCCAGTTCACCGCGACCCTGGGCGCGAACACGGCGGTGGCCCTCCAGGTGAACGCCCGTAACTGCGCGACCACCTGACACACCGAGAACACCCCGGTACGTCCCCTCCTGGTGCACCGTCGCCCGGTCGTGGTGCCCCCGTCCCGTGATGTGCGGCGCCCCGGGGTCGGGGGCGTACCAGGGCGATCCCCGCAGGACGAAGCAGTAATGGGACGGCTCGCTCGCGGTGCCGGATGAGTCTGCGCCGTCCGAGGAGACGCCCTGGTGGGCCCCCGGCCCACCCCGCCACCCGACAAGTCCGCCCACCCCGAGCCCCCCCACCCGTACACAAGGAGACCCAGCCCGTGTCCCGTTCCACCCTCAGACGGGGAGCCGCCGCCGCACTCTGCGCGGCGCTCCTCCCCGTCGTCCCGGCGGCGACCGCGTCGGCCGCGCCGAGACCCCCGGGCCCGCCCTCGGACGCGAAGCTCGCCCAGGCGCCTGCCCGGCACGACCTGACCCGCGAACAGTTCTACTTCGTCATGCCCGACCGGTTCGCCGACGGCGACACATCCAACAACCGCGGCGGGCTCACCGGTTCGCGCCTGGAGACCGGGTACGACCCCACGGACAAGGGCTTCTACCAGGGCGGCGACCTCAAGGGCCTGACAACGCGGCTCGACTACATCAAGGGCCTCGGCACCACCGCCATCTGGCTCGCCCCGATCTTCAAGAACCGTGCCGTCCAGGGCACCGGCAAGGACGCCTCGGCCGGCTACCACGGCTACTGGATCACCGACTTCACCCAGGTCGACCCGCACTTCGGGACCAACGCCGACCTGGCGAAGCTGATCGACAGGGCCCACGCCAAGGGCATGAAGGTCTTCTTCGACGTCATCACCAACCACACCGCCGACACCGTCGACTACGCCGAGAAGACCTACGGCTACCGGCCGAAGGGCGCCTACCCCTACCTGGACAAGGACGGCCGCCCGTTCGACGACAGCAAGGGCCTGGCGAAGGTGAACGCGGACTCGTTCCCGTACACCCCGAAGAACACCGGGAACGACAAGGTCCCGGCCTGGCTCAACGACCCGGCGATGTACCACAACCGAGGCGATTCCACCTTCGCCGGCGAGTCCGCCGAGTACGGCGACTTCTCCGGGCTGGACGACCTGTGGACCGAGCGGCCCGAAGTCGTCTCCGGCATGGCGGAGATCTACGAGAAGTGGGTCCGCGACTTCGACATCGACGGCTTCCGGATCGACACCGTCAAACACGTCGACCTGGACTTCTGGACCCAGTGGGCGACCGCCCTGGACACCTACGCGGCCAAGCGTGGCCGCAAGGACTTCTTCATGTTCGGCGAGGTCTACTCCGCCGACACCGCCGTCACCTCGCCCTACGTCACCCGGGGCCGGCTCGACGCGACGCTCGACTTCCCGTTCCAGGAAGCGGCACGCCAGTACGCCTCCCAGGGCGCCCCGGCCTCGAAGCTCGCCGCGGTGTTCGGCGACGACTACCGCTACACCACCGACAAGGCCAACGCCTACGAGCAGGTGACCTTCCTCGGCAACCACGACATGGGCCGCATCGGGGCGTTCCTGAAGCAGGACAACCCGAAGGCCGACGACGCGGAGCTCGTCCGGCGCGCGGAGCTCGCCAACGAGCTGATGTTCCTGGGCCGGGGCAACCCCGTCGTCTACTACGGCGACGAGCAGGGCTTCACCGGCGCGGGCGGTGACAAGGACGCCCGCCAGACCATGTTCGCCTCGAAGACCGCCGACTACCTCGACGACGACGAACTGGGCACCGGCCGCACCCACGCCACCGACGCGTACGACCCGAAGCACCCCCTGTACCGGAACATCGCCGCGCTCTCCGAACTCACCCGGAAGAACCCGGCGCTGCGCGACGGCGTCCAGACCGAGCGGTACGCCGAGGGCTCCGTCTACGCGTTCTCCCGCACGGACTCCACCGAGCCGTACGAGTACCTCGTCGCCGCCAACAACGGCACCGCCGCGCGCACCGTCGAACTGCCCACCGCGTCCGCCGGTATGAACTTCCGTACTCTGTACGGCGGTTCGGACACCGTCCGCAGTGGCGTCGACAAGAAGGTCACCGTCACCGTCCCCGCGGTCTCCAGCCTTGTGCTGCGCGCCGAGAAGCCGATGGGCGACCCCGCCACCAGGCCCTCGATCACCCTGAAGGCCCCCGCCGCCGGAGCCACCGGCACCGTCGAGATCTCCGCCGACGTCGACGGCGGACAGCTGAACCGCGTCGTCTTCGCCGCGCAGACCGGCAACGGCAAGTGGGCCACGCTCGGTTCCGCCGACCACGCCCCGTACAAGGTCACCCAGCACCTGGACGACAAGGTGAAGGCCGGCACCCCGCTGCGCTACAAGGCGGTCGTCGTCGACCGCGCCGGGCGCACCGCGAGCGCACTCGCCGCGACGACCGCCGGACAGGCCCCGGCCGGGACGAAGCCCGTGGCCGTCGAACGCGACTACGCCGTCGTCCACTACAAGCGCACCGACGGCGACTACGAGGGCTTCAAGCTCCGTTCCGGCGACATCACGGCCGACTTCACCGGACGCGACGCCTACGGCGCGTTCGCCTGGGTCAAGCTCGGAGAAGGCGCCACCACCCTCCCGTACACCGTCGAGAAGGACGGCACCGCCGACGGGCCGCAGCGCACCGTCGAACTCGCCAGGACCGGACAGGTCTGGATCGAGCAGGGCAAGGACGGCCAGGCCGACAAGGCCCCCGACGGCGCCTACCCGCCGCAGGACACCACCAAGGCCGTACTGCACTACTACCGGCCCGACGGCGACTACGACGGCTGGGGACTGCACACCTGGACCGGTGCCAAGGACCCCACCGACTGGGCGAAGCCGCTCCGGCCGGTGAAGAAGGACGCCTCCGGCGTCACCTTCGAGGTGCCGCTCACCGACGGCGCCACCTCGCTCAGCTACATCCTGCACAAGGGCGACGAGAAGGACCTCCCCAGCGACCAGTCGCTCGACCTCGCCACCTACGGGCACGAGGTCTGGATGCTCGGGTCGACCCCCGGCTACCTGCTGCCCCAGACCGGCAGCGTACCCACCCCCGACCTCACCAAGGCCGAGGCACAGTGGATCGACGCCGACACCGTCGTATGGAAGGTGAAGGCCACCGGGGCCACCAGCCAGCAGCTCGTGTACGCGAAGAACGGCGGCATCTCCGTCGTCGACGGCGCGCTCGCCGACGAGGGCCAATGGCTGCGGCTCACCCCCTCCGCGCTGACCGACGCGCAGAAGGCCGAGCACCCGAACCTCAAGGACTACCCGGCGTTCACCGTCGACGTCAGGGACCGGGACCGGGTCCGTGAGGCGCTGCGCGGTCAGCTGATCGCCACTCAGCGCGCCGCCAACGGCGCCCTGCTCGCGGCCACCGGTGTGCAGAGCGCGGGCGTGCTCGACGACCTGTACGGCACGAACGCGGCCGGTGCCTCGCTCGGCCCGGTCTTCGGCCGCGACGGCCGCCCCACCCTGTCGGTCTGGGCGCCCACCGCCCGTACCGTCGCCCTGGAACTCGACGGCCGCAGCGTTCCGATGCGCCGCGACGACCGCACCGGCGTCTGGTCCGTCACGGGCACGAAGAACTGGACGGGCAAGCCCTATCGCTACACGGTGGACGTCTGGGCGCCCACCGTCGGCAGGATGGTCACCAACAAGGTCACCGACCCCTACTCCACCGCCCTGACCACCGACTCCGCGCGCAGCCTCGTCGTCGACCTGGACGCCCCGGCCCTCGCGCCGAAGGGCTGGTCCGGGCTGCGGAAGCCCGCCGCCGTACCGCTGCGCGACGCCCAGATCCAGGAGCTGCACATCCGCGACTTCTCGATCGCGGACCGCACCTCGAACCACCCAGGCGAGTACCTCGCCTTCACCGACACCGGCTCCGACGGCATGAAGCACCTCAAGCGGCTCGCCGACTCCGGTACGAGCTACGTCCATCTGCTGCCCGCCTTCGACATCGGCACCGTCCCCGAGAAGAAGTCCGCACAGCAGAAGCCGGCCTGCGACCTGTCCGTGTACGCCCCCGACTCCGCGGAGCAGCAGGCCTGCGTGGCGAAGGCAGCCGCGAACGACGGGTTCAACTGGGGCTACGACCCGCTGCACTACACCGTCCCAGAGGGCTCTTACGCCTCCGACCCGAACGGCACCCGGCGCACCGTCGAATTCCGGCAGATGGTGCAGGGCATCAACGGCGCCGGGCTGCGCACCGTCATGGACGTCGTCTACAACCACACCGTCGCCTCCGGCCAGGACGGCAAGTCCGTACTCGACCGGATCGTGCCCGGCTACTACCAGCGGCTGCTGGACGACGGCACCGTCGCCACCTCCACCTGCTGCGCCAACACCGCGCCCGAGAACACCATGATGGGCAAGCTGGTCGTCGACTCGGTCGTCACCTGGGCCAAGGAGTACAAGGTCGACGGCTTCCGCTTCGACCTGATGGGCCACCACCCCAAGGCCAACATCCTCGCCGTCCGCAAGGCGCTCGACGCGCTGACCGTGGCGAAGGACGGCGTCGACGGGAAGAAGATCATCCTGTACGGGGAGGGCTGGAACTTCGGCGAGATCGCCGACGACGCCCGCTTCGTCCAGGCCACCCAGAAGAACATGGCCGGCACCGGCATCGCCACCTTCTCCGACCGCTCCCGCGACGCCGTCCGCGGCGGCAGCCCCTTCGACGAGGACCCGGGCGTACAGGGCTTCGCCACCGGCCTCTACACCGACCCCAACACCTCGGCCGCCAACGGGACGAAGGCCGAGCAGAAGGCCCGGCTGCTGCACTACCAGGACCTGATCAAGGTCGGGCTCACCGGCAACCTCGCCGACTACACCTTCACCGACTCCTCGGGCCGTACGGTCAAGGGCTCCGGCGTCGACTACAACGGCGCCCCCGCCGGATACGCCGCGGTCCCCGGCGACGCCCTCTCCTACGCGGACGCCCACGACAACGAGTCGCTGTACGACGCGCTCGCCTTCAAGCTCCCGGCGGGCACGCCGGCGGCCGACCGGGCCCGCATGCAGGTCCTGGCGATGGCGACGGCCACCCTCTCGCAGGGACCCTCGCTCTCCCAGGCGGGCACCGACCTGCTGCGTTCCAAGTCCCTGGACCGCAACTCGTACGACAGCGGCGACTGGTTCAACGCCCTGCACTGGGACTGCCGCGACGGAAACGGCTTCGGCCGCGGACTGCCGCCCGCCGCCGACAACGAGTCCAAGTGGTCCTACGGGAAGCCGCTGCTGGCCGACGCGGCGCTCCGGCCCGGCTGTGCGCAGATCGACGGCGCGTCCGCCGCGTACCGCGACCTGCTCACCATCCGCTCCACGGAGCCGGACTTCTCCCTCGCCACCGCCGGGCAGGTGCAGTCCGCCCTGTCCTTCCCGCTCTCCGGGACGGACGAGACCCCGGGTGTGATCACCATGCGGCTCGGAAAGCTGGTGGTCGTCCTCAACGCGGCCCCCGGCACCACGACGCAGGAGGTCGCCGAACTGGCGGGGAAGAAGTACGCACTGCACCCCGTCCAGGCCGCGGGCGCGGATCCTACTGTCAAGAAGTCCACGTATGAGGGGAGTTCGGGAAGATTCACCGTCCCGGGACGTACGGTGGCGGTGTTCTCCCTGAGTTGAGCCGGGAGAGGGCTACGTTGGGAGGCAGCAGCCGTCGGGGAATGCCGCAGCACCGCACCCCCGGCGCGCCCTCCCACTCCCGGCCGGTCCCGGCCCCTCTCCGGACGGCACAGGCGTTCCCGCACGCCTGTGCCGCACCGGATCCAGGGTCCGGGACCGGCCGGTCCACCTGTTTCAGCGACGGTGACCATGGCGAGCAACATTCCCGAGGAGACAACGAGCTTTGTCGGACGGAAAGCGGAACTTGCCCGGCTCGAACACACCCTCGCCGCGCATCGGCTGACCACGCTCACCGGCAGTGGTGGCGTCGGCAAGACCAGGCTCGCGGTCCGCGCCGCCCGGCAGGCGGCGGCCGGACAGCGCGACGGCGCGTGGTGGGCGGATCTGTCACCGCTGCACGAGGAGGGACTGCTCATCGCGACGGTCTCCGACGCCGTGGGGCTCTCCGACCACACCCTGCGCATGCCCATCGACGCCCTGTGCGAATGGCTCGTCGACAAGGAGATGCTGCTGATCCTCGACTCGTGCGAGCATCTGCGCCCCGCCTGCGCGCACCTGCTCGGCGAGATCCTCACGACATCCCCCGGTCTCACCGTGCTCGCCACCAGCCGGCAGCCCCTGAACATCAAGGGCGAACAGGTCGTCGAGGTCGATCCGCTGCCCGTCGAGGGCGCGGCCGACGCGCTGACGCTGTTCCGGGACCGGGCGGCCGCGGCGGCCCCGGAGCTCGCCCTCGACGAGCCGGGGAACGCGGAGGCGGCGGCCGAGATCTGCCGCCGCCTCGAAGGCATCCCGCTCGCCGTCGAACTCGCGGCCGGGGCCCTCGGCCGGGACACCGTCGAGCAGGTCGCCGCGCGGATCAGGACCCGCTTCGACGTACCCGCCGACGCCTCGCTCTGGCCACCGCGCCACCGCACCCTGCGCACCGCCATCGGCTGGAGCCACGAGCTGTGCACCCCGCTGGAACGGCTGCTCTGGGCCCGGCTGACCGTTCTGCGCGGCGAGTTCGACGAGGCCGTGGCCCGCGAGGTCTGCGCCGGGGGGCCGCTCACCCCGGACGGTGTGACCAGGGCACTGAACGGCCTGGTCGCCAAGTCCGTCGTCGGCCGGGACGGCGTACGGCACCGCATGCTCGACACCATCCGCGAGTACGGACGGATGTGGCTCGCCGAACTCGGGGAGGAACGGGCCGCCGCCGACCGGCACGCCGCCTGCTTCCTGGGCCTGGCCCGCAACGCCCACGCCGGCTGGACCGGCGACGACCAGATCAGCTGGTACCACCGCATCGCCGAGGCGCACGCCGACCTCTGCGCCGCCCTGGACCACCTGCTGGCCCACGACACCGCGGCCGCCCAGGAGATGGCCGGACGGATCGGCTTCTTCTGGTGCTGCTGCGGCCACCTCCCGCAGACCCGCGAGTACGCCCGGCGCGCCCTGGCCGCCGGACCGGCCGAGGGCCCCCACCGCACCCGCGCCCTGTGGGTGCTGGGCATCACCGTCATGCTCCAGGGCGACTATCCGGCCGCCCGCCGGGTGGGCCGGGAGTGCACCAGGGAGGCGGCGCGCGACGGCACCGACGAGGGCATCCTCGCCGCCGCCTATCTGTGCGGCCTCACCGATCTGATGACCGGCCGCCCCCAGGCGGGGCTGCGCGAGGTCGACCGGGTCCTGAGGTCGACCGGCACCGCCACCCCGCTCGAAAAGGCCTACCGGCTGCGGTGCCGGCTCATCACGGTCTTCGCTCTGACCGGGCTCGGACGGCTGGAGGAGGCGGCGGAGGCGGCCACGGTCCTGCATGCGGCCTGCGAGGCCCAGGACGAGTGCTGGACCCGCAGTTACGTCGACTACCAGCTCGCCCTGATCGCCCTGCTGCGGGGCGATGCGCGGGCGTCCGCCGCCCACGCCCGGTCGATGCTGGCGGGCAAGCACCGCCTCCGCGACCGCTTCGGCATCGCGCTGGGCCTGGACATCCTGGCCGCCGCGATCGCCGCCCAGGGCGCGGGCGCCCGCGCGGCCCGGGTCTACGGCACCGGGCAGGTGTACTGGCGCATGGTCGGCCAGCCGCAACGCGGCACCCCCGAACTGGGGCCGCTGCGCGAGGCGTGCGAACGCCAGGCCCGCGCGGCCGTCGGCGACGCCGCCTACCAGCGGGCCTTCGAACGGGGCCGGACGGACAATGCGGAGGTCGGCCTGGCGGCCGCGCTCCAGGGCGAACTGCTCATGTAGGGCTGGCCTGGGAGGGCTGCTCGCCGGGGCCGGCCGCCGCAGCCGGGCGAACTGCTCATGCAGGGCCCTGGAGCCCGTCGGGCGGTCTTCGACGGGAGAGCGGACGTCAGCCCGGACGCTCCGAGAGCAGCCGCTGCTCGGGAACGGCCGGGACGGCGGGTGCCAGTGCGGAGAGGCGGTTCAGCAGCTCCCCGAACGGCCCGTCCGCCGGCTCCTGGCCGAGCACCCGCAGCACGATGCCCGCCGTCTCCGTGTTGTACGCGGCGCTCACCGCGGCCAGCGCGGCGAAGTCGTGCACGAGCTGCAACTCCAGCTCCTCGCGCGGAATCCGCCGCCCGTCCAGCCAGATCAGCGCCGTCGACTCGGCCAGCGACACCCAGGAACGCACGACCAGCTCCAGCCGGGCCGGGGGATCTTCGACCCCCAGATGGGCGAGGATCTGCTCGCAGGCGGCCTGTCGCACCCCGTCTATCATCGCGTTCGCCGTCGAGGACCCCGCCGCGGGCCCGCCCCGCATCAGCGCCGAGAACCCGGGACCGTGTTCTTCGACGAAGTCGAAGAACCTCCCCATCACCCGCAACAACCGGGCCCCGAGCGGCCCTTCACGGGGCTCCACGAACCGGGCCGCCAATTCGTCGGCGGCCCGCCGCAGCGCGGCCTCGTACAGGCTCTGCTTCCCCGGGAAGTAGTGGTAGACCAGCGGCCGCGAGATCCCCGCGGCGGCCGCGATCTCGTCGATCGACACCTCGTCCGGAGCGCGGTGACTGAACAACTCCAGCGCGACACCGATCAATTGCTGTCTGCGCTCCTCGACGCCCATCCTGCGCCGCACCCCGGTCGTCATGGTGGACAGCGTACCGACTGGGACGGCGGGGGAGACGAGGCGGGCGGCCCCGGCCCCGCTCCCCACCACGCCTACAGGTCCAGCACCAGCCGCTCGCCCCGGCACCGGGACACGCAGATCAGCATCGAGTCGTCCCGCTCCGAGTCCGTCAGGAGTTCGTCGCGGTGGTCGATCTCGCCCTCCAGGACGCGCTGCCGGCACGTACCGCAGAAGCCCTGCTCGCAGGAGTACGAGACGTACGGCAGCTCGTCGCGCACCGCCGCCAGCACCGACCGGTCCGCCGCCACCTGGACCGTACGGCCGGAGCGGCGCAGCTCGACCTCGAAGGGGCCCGAGCCGGCCGACGACGCGGCCGCCGCCGTGAAGCGTTCCAGATGCAGGGTGCGGCCGGGCGGGAGAGCGGCGCCGACCGCGTCCATCAGGGGCTCGGGGCCGCAGCAGTAGACGGCGGTGCCCTCCGCCGTGTCCGCCAGGGCCGCCGCGGCGTCGGGGTGGCCCGCCTCGTCCTCGGCGACGACCGTCACCCGGCCGCCCTCGGCACCCAGCTTCTCGATCTCGTCCAGGAACGGCATCGAGGCGCGGGTCCGCCCGCCGTACAGCAGCCGCCAGTCGGCGCCCGATGCGGCGACCGACCGCAGCATCGGCAGGATCGGGGTGATGCCGATGCCGCCCGCGACGAACAGGTACGCGGGGGCGTCGGTGAGCGGGAAGCGGTTGCGCGGGTCGCGGATCTCCACCTCCTCGCCCTCGTGGAGCTGCGCGTGGACCTCGCGGGAGCCGCCGCGGCCGTCCTCGGCCAGCCGCGTCGCGATGGTGTACGTGTCGGGGTCGGCCGGGTCCCCGCACAGCGAGTACTGGCGGACCAGGCCGGAGGGCAGCAGGAGGTCGAGGTGCGCGCCGGGCTGCCACGGCGGCAGGGCGGTCCCTTCGAGGCGGAGCTGGACGACGCCCTCGGCCGGGGTGGTCCGCTCGGTGATCAGCAGCCGGCGGGTGGCCGTGGTGCGCCGCTCGGAGTGGCCCGAGATCGGTTCCTCCAGGGCCGGCAGCGGCCACAGCGGGGAGTTCTGGATCCGGCGGTGCAGGGCGCGCTTGGCCAGCAGTGCGGCGCCCGCGACCAGGACGACGGTGCGCAGGCGGGGCAGGGGGAGCTGCATGGTCAGCTGGTTCCCGTCATACGGGCCTCGGCGGCGGTGGCCGCGGGCGAGTGGGCGAGATAGTCGATGGCCTGGGCCGTGCTGCCCTCCTGCGAGGGGTGGTAGTCCCGGCTCAGATAGCGGGGGACCGAACGCAGCAGGTCACCGGTGGCGGGCAGGGTGCCGCGCCTGCCGCTGGTGTAGAACTCCTTGAACGACCCCTTGCCGTTCAGCAGGCTCGGGTCGTTCTCCATGAAGAAACGGATGCCGCGCTGCCAGAGGAAGACCAGCGCGCTGAACGCCGTCGCCCAGGTGCGGGCCCGGCGCGGGTAGCCGCCGTCGACGTGCATGAACACCTCGAACGCGACCGAGCGGTGCTCGACCTCCTCCGCGCCGTGCCAGCGCAGCAGGTCCAGCATCATCGGATCGGCGCCGCGCCGGTCCAGCTCGTCGGCGTTCAGCACCCAGTCGCCGAGGAATGCGGTGTAGTGCTCGATCGCAGCTATCAGCGCCACCCGCTCCATCAGCCACCACTTGCGCGCCCGCCCCGGCGGCAGCGTCCGGTCGCCGAGCAGCTTCTCGAAGAACCAGTCGACCTGCGCGGTGTATGGCGTCGGGTCGAGCCCCAGCTCCTTGAGGCGGGGCAGGACGTCGTCGTGCGCCTGGGAGTGCACGGCCTCCTGGCCGATGAAGCCGATGACGTCCTGGCGCAGCTGTTCATCGTGGATGTACGGCAGCACCTGCCGGTACACGTGGATGAACCAGCGTTCCCCGGCGGGCAGCAGGAGGTGGAGCACGTTGATGGTGTGCGTGGTGAACGGGTCGCCCGGCACCCAGTGCAGGGGAGTCTTCTCCCAGGCGAAGGAGACCTTGCGGGCCTTGAGAGGCGTCCGCTCCGAGGCGACCGGCGCCGGCTGCGTGTTAGACATATTGTCAATGTACTGAGAGGTAGACCGCCGGAACAGAGGCGTGCGGCGAATTCCTGACGTCCGGGAGGGCGGGGAGTCAGCGCAGCGCGCCCACCCGACTCCCGTCCGCCAGCGTCCCGTTCAGCCGCGCCCGGTCGCCCGCACGGGCCGGCGCGGCGAGCAGGCGGCTGTCGGAGCGCGCCTCCACTCCGCCCGACGCGGTCAGCGAGGCGAACTGCTCACTGCCCGCCGCCAGTACGTACCAGCGGCCGCCCTGTGACTTCCACAGCACCCCGGCCAGCACCCGGGGGGCGCGCATCCCACAGGCCGGGGAGTCCTCGGCCCTGGCCGCGACCGCCCCGGGCGGCCCGCCCGTCGCGACGGCCGGTGCCGACGGGGCCTGGAACTGGGCGAGGACCCGGCTGCCGGTACCCCGCCAGGTCTCCGCCCTGGTGCAGAGCCAGCGCGCGGAGCCATTGCTCTCGGGCAGCGACTGCGAGGCGTACTGCCAGGAGTTCACCGACCGCACCCCGCGCGAACGCACCGCGGGCAGCAGACAGGCGGTCCGCGCCCAGCTGTCCCGCTCCGCCCACCCGGCCACATCGTGCGGCGCGGACGGCGGGCCCGAGGTGAGCCGGGCCGGGACCAGCTCGCCGAGGTCCGCCATCAGCCGGGCCGCCGGGCCGTCACGGACCTCGACCGCCTCCCAGGCGCGGCAGTCACGGGCCGTCGCCGGGCTGGTCAGCGCGGCGGTCACCCCGTCGGCGCGGCGGGGCAGCGGCCGCGGTGCGGTGCCCGGCGCCAGCAGGTCCCGCACCGACACCGCGCTCACCCAGGGCGCGGTGAGGTAGCGGATCCGGCCGCCGGTGCGCGCCACGATGAGCGCGGCGGCCGACGCCCTGTCCGCGCCGTCGACCCGCGCGAAGTCGAGCGTGACGCCCTCGTCCCGGCCTGCGTCCCGGGGCTCCGCGTACCGAACGACGCGCAGCCCGTCGTAGAACAGCACCACCGTCACCCGGCCCACCTCGCCCGCGTACAGCAGCTGCGGCGCCCCCATCGGCGGCCCGACGGGCGTGTCCGGGGTCGCCGACGAACGCACCGCGCCGTCCGGACGCGCCCAGACGGTCAGCGCGCGGCGCAGCAGCCGGGCGTCCCCGGCGCGGCCGCCACGGGTGGGCCAGGAAGTGAAGTCGGTACGCGGCGAGCGCTGCCAGAACGTCGCGGATACCCGGCTCAACCTGCCCGGATCCAGGGCCTGTTCGGCGACTTCGGCCCGGACGTCCCGCGCCCCGGACGGAGCGCCGCGCCCCCAGCCGTTTCCCGGCAGCCCCAGCAGCGCCCCGCACACCAGCAGCGCGGCGGCCGCCGCCAGCGCCGCCTTCGCGTGCCGGCGGCGGCGCAGCAGATCCGGCGGCCGGGCCTGGAGCGAGCAGGGGTCGAACTCGGGGGAGCCGAGGAGCGCGTCCGGCGCCGGAACGCCCGCCGCCTCGGCGAGCGCCGCGTACGGGTGCGCGACCCCGGCGTCCACGAGCACCCGCCGCACCTCCGCGTCGGTCAGCCCCTCCAGGCCGCGCAGGGCATGGGCGGCGCGGCCAGGACCGGAGAGCGCCGACAGGGCGTTCTCCAGGGCGAGTCCGCCCGCTCCGCCGGAGTGCGGGAACAGCCGCAGCCCCCACACGAGCGGGAGGAGCGACGGCAGCCGGACGCGGCCGGTCCAGGGACGCGGACGGCCCGCCGCCAGGGCCGCGCGCAGCACCCGCCGACGGGCGTGCGCGTACGACGGATCGACCGCCGCGGCGGCGCCCGGCCCGCGCGGCACCGGGACGCCGCCCCCGGCCCCCGCCCGGCGCCCGGACAGCAGGCACCGCTGGGCCAGCGCGTGCGCCTTCAGCACCCGGCGGTGGCTGCCCAGGGACGGCGGCAGCACGAGATAGCCGAGCCGGACCAGCCGCGGATAGTGCTCGACGAGCGCCGCCCCGACCTGCTCCCCGTCGGCCGGGGCGGCTGCGGAAGGTACTTCTGGCAGTGGACGCACGTTCAGCAGAACGAGCGAATCGTGCGATGGTCACCCCGGCCCGTCCGTGCACGGTGCAACGGGACGCCGCCTCAGTGCAGTTGCCACCCGCTGAATTCGACCGTGCCGCGCAGCCCGCTCCCGCCGTTCGTCGCGGTCATGAAGATCCCCACGTCCTGGGCCGCCGCCGTCCCCGGCGCGGCGACCGTGCCCACCGTCCGCCGGCCCGACGCGTGCGCCATACCTGCGGAATCTCGGCCGGAGGGCACCGGCCCCGGCCCCGATGAGGACAATTCGACATCTCTTGGCAGGTAGAGCAGCATGGCTATCCGGGAGGTGTACAGATCGTTGGCCCCAGCAACGACGGCGCGGCCAGTCGACGGGCGCCGGGTAGACCGACCCTACGCGATCACAAGCCATGAGCTCATATGATCTCGCTTTCTCGCCGCTGCCCACCAGGTCCAGGCCGTTCGTGAACATCTCTCTTCTCGGCGGTTTCGACATCGTCGTCGGCGACGAACCAGTGACCGTCCCAGTCGGCTCGAAGCGACTACTGGCGTTTATCGCGCTACACTATCGGGCTGCTGTTCCCCGAACTCTGGTCGCCGGGAGTCTTTGGCCCGAAGCAACCGAGCAAGGTGCGAACACGAACCTGCGGTCGGCACTGTCACGTCTCCAGGACCTCGGGAAGCGCGCACTGAACATCTGCCCCGCCGAGGTGCGTCTCGCGCGGGAGGTCGACGTCGACCTGTTCCGGGCTCGGTCGTTGGCCCAGCGCATACTCGATTCCCATGTCCCGGCCGAGGAACTCGACCTCAACGCGGCGGCCGTCGACCAGTTGTCCGCCGATTTGCTGCCCGGCTGGTACGACGAGTGGATGTTGCCGGAGGCGGAGCAATGGCGGCAGCTTCGACTCCATGCCCTTGAGGCGCTGACGGGAGCTTTCATCGACACGAGGGAGTTCGCCTGGGCTGTGACGGCCGCCCATGCGGCCGTCACAGCGGATCCGCTGCGGGAGAGCAGCCAGGCTTCGCTGATCCGCGCCCACCTGGCGGAGGACAATCGGTCCGAGGCGCTGTACGACTTCGAACGCTACGAACAGCACCTCCGCGACGAGCTGGGACTCCGCCCCACACCGCGGCTGCGCCAGCTGGTGTCCGAACTGCAGCGGTCGCGCCCCGGTGGCGGATCCCCGTAGCCGCCGGTCCTCGTCGTAGCCGCAGGTCCTCGTCCTGGCGTGTTCTAGCGTGTTGGCGAACCCGCCACTGCCCAGTGGCGGGTTCGCGTTAACCGAGTTTGGTCGGTTTGGCGTGGTCAGCACGCGACAGAGGTCACGTCTGTGCGCCTTGCTGGAGGACGTTGCCGTTGCCGGGGCCGGTCTGTGCGCCTTGCTGGAGGACGTTGCCGTTGCCGGGGCCGGTCTGTGCGCCCTGCTGGAGCACGTTGCCGTTACCGCCGGTCTGTGCGCCCTGTTGCAGGACGTTGCCGTTGCCGGGGCCGGTCTGTGCGCCCTGTTGCAGGACGTTGCCGTTGCCGGGGCCGGTCTGTGCGCCCTGCTGGAGCACGTTGCCGTTACCGCCGGTCTGTGCGCCCTGTTGCAGGACGTTGCCGTTGCCGGGGCCGGTCTGTGCGCCCTGCTGGAGGACGTTGCCGTTGCCGGGGCCGGTCTGCGCACCCTGTTGCAGGACGTTGCCGTTGCCGGGGCCGGTCTGTGCGCCCTGCTGGAGGACGTTGCCGTTGCCGGGGCCGGTCTGCGCACCCTGCTGGAGCACGTTGCCGCTGCCGCGTCCGGTCTGCGCACCCTGTTGCAGGACGTTGCCGCTGCCGCGTCCGGTCTGCGCACCCTGCTGGAGCACGTTGCCGCTGCCGCGTCCGGTCTGCGCACCCTGTTGCAGGACGTTGCCGCTGCCGCGTCCGGTCTGTGCGCCTTGCTGGAGGACGTTGCCGCTGCCGCGTCCGGTCTGTGCGCCTTGCTGGAGGACGTTGCCGCTGCCGCGTCCGGTCTGTGCGCCCTGCTGGAGGACGTTGCCGCTGCCGGGGCCGGTCTGTGCGCCCTGTTGCAGGACGTTGCCGCTGCCGCGTCCGGTCTGTGCGCCCTGCTGGAGGACGTTGCCGCTGCCGGGGCCGGTCTGTGCGCCCTGTTGCAGGACGTTGCCGCTGCCGCGTCCGGTCTGTGCGCCCTGCTGGAGGACGTTGCCGGTGGCGGTGTCGAAGCAGGTCGGGGGTTGGGACTGAGTGCAGACGATTTCGGACGGGGTGGCCTGGGGCGTCGCTGTGGCACTTGTCGCGCCGACCGCGCCGACTCCGCCGGCGAGCGCCGCGACCAAGCTCGACACGCCGATCAGGCGGGGAATTCCTTGGCGAATGCTTCTCATCATGGTGGATTCCTTGCGTGTGGAAGCGGGGTTGAGCTTGCCTGCACCAGCCATCGTCATGTGCCGGGCATCACCGCGGCGTGACGCCGGCGTGACCGGGCTCGGCCGACGGCAGCCAGTGCACGCTCTCTGAAGGCGTCTACTTGCGCCTCAGTCATGGCCAAGACTCGCCCCATGGACGGCCGTGTTTCCCGAGTGCTTGGCCGGCTGCGTACGGTAACAAGCCTCACGTGGGCGTACTGGTAGCCGACGCGTCGCACCGCTCAGGTGCGGCCCGGACGGCGCCGCCGCCTCAACGCATTTGCCACCCGCTGAACCCGACCGTGCCGCGCAGCCCGCTCCCGCCGTTCGTCGCGGTCATGAAGATCCCCACGTCCTGGACCGCCGCCGTCCCCGGCACGGCGACCGTGCCCACCGTCCGCCAGGTCGCCCCGCCGTCGGTGGAGCAGGAACCCGTGCACCCGTCCCCGGCCCGGGTCAGCCGGAGCAGCACCGGGGCCTTGATCCCGGTGATCCGCCGGTAGGCGTCCAGGGTGCCGTCGCCGTTCGTGTCGTACGAGAGCACCACCCCGTTGGACGGCGTCACCGCCAGATTCAGGAACCCCGCGGAGCCCGGCGCCGCGAGGCTGTTGCGCACCACGAGCCCCGAACGCGCCCAGCCCCCGGTGTTCTCCTGCGCGTCGACCCGCACGGTCACCTCCGCCCCGTCGGACCACGCCCCCTCCCGGTACGCGGTGCCGAACTGGCTGGTGCCCTTCCACAGGTCCTGGCCCGCCCCGTTGATCGCGAACCGCCCGTCCAGCTCCCCGAAGACCGCCGCGTTCGACGTGTACGTGCGCCAGCCCGGCCCCAGCGGCGCCGCCAGGTACACCGCGCCGCGCCGCATCTCGGTCACCCGGTCCTCGCCGCGCGGCCCGTACGCGGTGCCCAGTTCGTACAGCATCGGCACCAGCGGCGCGGTCAGCGGCTCGGACGGGGCGGTGACCCGCCAGTCCACCGAACCGGAGCCGCCCGCCGCGACCTCGTCGAGGAAGGTGCCGCCCGCCGCGGTGGCGTCCAGGCCGGTGAGCGCGAAGTCGATCCGGCCGGTGGACCGCAGGCCGTTCAGATTGCGGAAGGCGGCCGTCACCGTGCCGGTGCCGCCCGGGGTGAACGTCACCGGGTCGGCCGAGACCGTGACGGTGCCCTGGTACGGGGCGGTGGACAGGGTCTCGAAGACCCGCCGCGCGGTGCGGTGGGCATCGCCCGTCGCCCGTACCGGATGGACGTCGGTCCGCCGGGTCCACTCCTCCTCGCCCGGGTACCAGTCGAACGGCTTCGCCGCCCGGCCCTCCGTGAGCGCGTCGGTCAGCTCGTCCAAGTACGCCTGCCACTGCGGGAGATGGACCTCGCCCATCAGCCCGTGCCAGTCGCGGTTGGCGTAGTTGCTGAGATTGTCGGCGGCCGTCCGGTCCGCCCAGGTGGTGATCAGGGTGCGGGCCGTCCACTCCAGCCGCACCGCCTCCGCCGGGCTGGTCGCCAGCCGTTTGGCGTCCTCCAGCCACGGCCCCAGCAGGAAGGCCCGGTGGCAGCCCGACACCGTGTCCGTCAGCCGCATCAGCTTCAGCCAGAGCGCGGCGAGCGCCCGGAACCGGGCCACGTCTTTGTCGGCCTGGGCGGCCCGCAGCTGCGGCAGCAGGGTCCGGGAGCGGTCGGCGAGCGCCTGCCGGGCCAGGTCGGTGAGGTCGTAGCGGTAGGTGTCCGAGTCGCGCAGTGACGGGTGTACGCCGAGGAGCGCCGCGAACGCCCCGTCGAAACCGGCTGGGTCGAAGGCGACGCCGACCGAGGCGGTGATGCTCGGCCGGCGGGAGAAGAGCGAGTCGACGGGGCGGCCGTCGGTGCTCGTCAGCCGGTACGCCGTGGCGGCCAGCGCGGCGAACGCCGCTTCGGCCGAGCGGTCGCGGCCGCCGTAGCGGAACCTCGGGTACGCCCGGAACCACGCCTCGCGGTCCACCTTCTCGCTGCGCCAGGCCAGCTCGCCGAACAGCTCGAACGCCGCCGGATCGCGCTCGGCCGCCTCCGGCATGTACGCCGTGCCGGTCAGGGCGCTGCCCGGCTTGTCGCGCCAGGCCGTGAACTTCTCCGTCCAGCGGTCGGTGTTGGCCCCGATCGTCGTACGGCCGCCGAAGTTCGGGATGGTGCCGAAGGCGTACGGCGCTCCGCCCCAGTCCTTCTCCCGGTCGGTGACGGTGTCCAGATCGGAGAGGCCGTCGACGATCAGCAGCCGGTCCGTGTCGACCGCCTCCAGCATCGCGGGCCGGGGGTTGGCCTGCCAGCCGAGGATCACCCAGGTCGCGCCGGGGTGCGCGGTCCGCAGGGCAGACTCGACGGCGCGGGCGGCGTCCGGCACCGGGACGTCACCGGCGGTGCCGCCCTCGTGCAGCAGATCCATCTTGAAGTGGTTCGCGGGGCCGAACAGTTGCTCCTGGTGCCGGTAGAAGGCGGCGGCGACCTCGGCGAAGACGGGGGTGCGGGGGTCGAGCCAGTCGGGCCTGCGCAGCCCGTTCCAGGTGCCCTGCGGGACGATGCGGGCCCCCGGATTGCGGTCCGTGAAGCCGTCCGGGACGGTACCGAAGTAGCCGGGGAGCACCGGTGCCATGCCCAGCTCCCGCATCCGGTCGGCGATGCGTCGGCCCAGCTCGGCGCGCCGGGCGATCAGTTCGGGGCCGAGCGGGCCGCCGTATCCGCTCATGTTCTGCAGCAGCCACCACGGCTGGTGGGACGGCGCGGGCAGCCAGGCGCGGGCCTCGGCGTCGCTGTAGCCGAAGTCCTGGAGCAGCCGGTGGTAGACGGCCTCCTGGCCGGCGGTGACCAGGACCTCGTTGCAGCCGTGCAGGGCCAGGACGTCGAGCATCCGCTCCCAGCGCGGCCAGTCGGCGTACGGGGCGGTGTAGCCGTCATGGGTGTCGTTGAGGGCGAACCGGTGGGGGACGGTCGCGGAGCGCTCGACGGGGGCACGGGGAGCGGGCAGTCGGCGGGGCAGCTCGGTGCGGCTGCCGGACCACGAGATCACCGCGTCGCAGGTGTACTTGAGGTACCAGTGCGCCCCCGTCAGGGCGGCGGCCGCGGTGGTGGCGGCGATCTCGATCCGCCCGGTGGCGCCGGTGACCCGGAAGCGGTCGGGTGCCTGCGCGCCGTCGCCCCGGGGGAGGGCGCGGAGCCGGAACTGGCCGGCGTGGTCCGGCAGCAGACGGCCGAGCGCCTCGTGCGCGGGCGCGAGGTCCCGCGCCGGGGCGTCCGGGGCGTCCGGTGCGGCGGTGGCGTGCGCGGGGGCGGCCCCGAGCGCGGCGGCGGCGCCGAGGGCTCCGGCGGAGCCCAGCAGCGTACGTCTGGTCGGCCGGGAGGAGCTGAAGGGCAGGGAGGGTTCCGTCATGATCCGCACTCCTCGGTGTTGTTCATGGTGGTGCATGTGACAACAGGTATGTGCGGAGCGCAGGTTAATGACGGGTGAGGGGGCGGGCAACGGGGCGTACGGCGGTTCGTGCCGAACCAGCTGTTCGGCCGCATACCAGGTGGCCTGGCCTGGCGTGCGGAGGGCGGCCGGCGGGGGTCAGGTGAAGGCTGCGAGCTGGGGATCGACCGGCGCCCCGGTCATCCGGTTGGCCAGCGTCGACATCGTGTACGTGCCGATGCCGAGGACGGCCTCCAGCGCGTTGCGGGCGGTGTATCCCCGCGCCAGGAACGTCCGGAGCGTCGCGTCATCCACGGCGCCGGCCGTCGCGATCACGGCGAGGGTGAACACCCGTACCGCCTCCAGCCGTTCGTCCGGCAGCTCCCGCTGCTCGCGCAGGGCCGCGATCAGCCCGGGGTCCGCGCCGAGCGCGGTGAGCTTCGCGGTGTGCATCGCCACGCAGATGTGGCAGTCGTTGCCGGTCGCCATCGTCATGACCAGGACCTCGCGGGAGAGCGGATCCAGGGTGGTGGACTCGAAGAGGGCGCTGCTCTTCAGGAAGCCGTCGAGCAGCTCCGGCGAGGTGGCGAGCCGGGCGACGGCGGCGGGCAGATACCCCTGCTTCCCCGTCACCGCCGCCATGGTGCGGCGGGCGGCGGGCGGGGCGGATTCGAGGGTGTGGCCGGGGAACGCGGATGCGGGCATGGCTGATCTCTCCTAGTGGTCACTCAGGCTAAAATCGACAACGTGATTGACGAAAAGGTAAACCAGGTTGTCGAGTTCCGCAATGGCTGAGCGGCGGGTGGAGGCGTCCGGGGAGGAGACGGCGGGCTTCGAGCTGCCCATGCTGCTGTTCGCCGGATTCCGGTCGATCCTCGACGAGTTGCACCGGGAGCTGGCCGAACAGGGACACGCCGACGTCCGCCCCGCGTACGGCTACGCGCTCCAGGCCGTCGGCCGCGACGGGGCGACCGCCAGCGAGATCGGCCGGCGGCTCGGGGTCTCCAAGCAGGCCGCCGGCAAGACCGTGGAGAAGCTCGAAGGGCTCGGATACGTGGAGCGCGTCGACGACCCCCGCGACGGCCGGCGCAAGCTGGTCCGGCTGACCGCCCGGGGCATGGACGTCCTGGTCAGGTCCGCCCAGGGGTTCGACCGGCTGCGCGCCCGGTGGGTCGGGGCGCTCGGCGCCGACCGGGTGCGCGCGATGGAGGCGGACCTGCGCGCGATGGTGCCCGAAGGTGCGTTCCGGATCGATGTGCCGGGCTGGTTCAACGACTGAGGCGGCCGCGAGGGTCGGCTTGGATTTTACGTGCGAGAGATAGGACGTATCTCGAACGCACCCTTCCCGCGGGTTCGCGTGTGCGGCAGCATGCCCACGTTGGCACCCAAGAGATCCGACCAATATCGGTCGGGAGTGGGAGGGAACCATGGCTCGACGCACCCGTGTGCTCAGCGCGCTCGCACTGGCGGCGGCCGCCGCGCTCGTCCCCGTACAGGCGATCGCGCAGCAGCCCGCGCACCAGCGGCCGGCGCCACCGGGCACCCCGTGCAGCGCGCCGGTGAAGCCCGCCCCGCAGATGACGGTCGAGTCCTGCGACAGCCCGGACCGGATCATCGAGAAGGCCGCGAACATCGTTCCCACGCCGGGCCAACTCGCCTGGCAGCAGCGGGAGGTGACTGCCTTCACACACTTCGGGATGAACACGTTCACCGGCCGCGAATGGGGCTCGGGCACCGAGGACGAGCAGATCTTCGCACCCAAGGCCGTCGACGCCGACCAGTGGATGCGCGCCTACAAGGCCGCCGGTGTCGAACAGGTCATGCTCACCGCCAAGCACCACGACGGCTTCGTGCTCTACCCGAGCCGGTACACCGACCACACGGTGGCGCTCAGCCCCGGCAGCCCCGATGTCGTCGGCGCCTATGTGAAGGCCGCCCGCAAGGCGGGCCTGAAGGTCGGGCTCTACCTCTCGCCCTCCGACGGAGCCGAACTCCCGCACGCCTGGCACGCGCAGTGGGTCGACACCATCCGCGAGAAGCAGGCCGAGGGCAAACCGCTCAGCCTCCCCGAGCGCATGGCCCTGGAGGACGGCGACCGCGCCCCGGCCGGCGAGGGCCGCTTCGGCAACGGCAGCCCGGTCACGGAGCGCACGATCCCCACCCTCGTCCCGGGCGACGACCGGGCCGCCGCCGTCCGGAGCGGCAAACTGCCCACCTTCCGGGTGAAGGCCGACGACTACGACACGTACTACCTCAACCAGCTCTACGAACTGTTCACCCAGTACGGGCCGATCGAGGAACTCTGGCTAGACGGCGCCAACCCCTGGTCCGGCTCCGGCATCACCCAGAAGTACGACGTCAAGCAGTGGTTCGACATGGTGAAGGCCCTCTCGCCGAACACCGTCGTCTTCCAGGGCCCGCAGGGTGTGCGCTGGGTCGGCAACGAGAACGGCGTCGCCCGCGAGACCGAGTGGAGCGTCACCCCGCACACCACGGACCCGTGGACCGGCCTCGGCAGCCTCCCCAACGACTCCACCGACCCCGACATCGGCTCCCGCGCCAGGCTCCTCGACCCGGCCGTCAACTACCTCCAGTGGTACCCGGCCGAGGCGGACGTCTCGATCCGGCCCGGCTGGTTCCACCACCCGGACCAGAAGCCCAAGACCCCTGCCCAGTTGATGAACCTGTACGAGAAGAGCGTCGGCCGCAACGCCTCCCTGCTGCTCAACGTCCCGCCGAACAAGGACGGCCGGATCGACGACGCCGACGTCGCGTCACTGACCGCCTTCGGCTCCGACGTACGCCGGATCTACGGCACCGACGTGCGCGAGCAGAACCCCGCCCCGTACACCTTCGACCGGATCGCGGTGAGCGAGGACATCCGGCAGGGGCAGCGGGTGGAGAGGTTCGCCGTCGAGGCCCGCGTCGACGGGAGCTGGCAGCGGATCGCCGAGGGCACGACCATCGGCCACCGCCGCATCCTGTCCCTGACCTCGCCCGTCACCGCCACCTCGGTACGGGTGAAGGTGCTGGAGTCCCGGGCCAAGCCGCACCTGGGGGCGACGACGCTGCACCTGAGCACCACGCCGTGATGCCGGGGCCGCGCGACCCCTTTGCCGGGGCCGCGCGGCCAAGGCCTGCTCGGCCCCGGTCCGGACAGGCGCTCAGCCCCGGTCCAGATAGGCGAGCACCGCGAGGACACGGCGGTTGTCGTCGTCGGACGGCGGCAGGGAGAGCTTCCCGAAGATGTTCGAGGTGTGCTTGGCCACCGCCCGCTCCGTGATCACCATCTGGGAGGCGATCGCCGCGTTGGAACGGCCCTGCGCCATCAGCTCCATGACCTCCAGCTCACGCGGGGTGAGCATGCCCATCGGCCTGTCCTGCGAGCGGCGCGACAGCAACTGCGAGATCACCTGCGGGTCCATCGCGGTACCGCCCGCCGCGACCCTGCGCACCGCGTCCACGAACTGCTCGGCGTCGAAGACCCGGTCCTTGAGCAGATAGCCGATGCCGCCGTTGCCGTCCGCCAGCAGCTCGCGCGCGTACAGCTGCTCCACGTGCTGGGAGAGCACCAGCACCGGCAGCCCCGGCTTGGCCCGCCTGGCCGCCAGCGCGCACTGCAGGCCCTCGTCCGTGTGCGACGGTGGCAGCCGGACGTCGACGATTGCGACGTCCGGATCCGACTCGGCGAAGGCGCGGGTCAGTTCGGGACCGCTCTCGACGGCCGCCGCGATCTCGAAGTCGTACGCCTCCAACAGCCGGACCAGGCCGTCGCGCAGCAGGAAGAGATCTTCGGCTAGGACAACTCGCAAGGGATCTCCATGGTCACCATGGTGGGGCCGCCCGCAGGGCTGCTGACGGCCATGATGCCGTCGAATGTACCGAGCCGGCGTTCGATTCCGCTCAGTCCGGAGCCGCCGCCGACCCTCGCACCGCCCTTGCCGTTGTCGGTGACGGAGACCCGCAGTGTGGCGTTCTCGTGGTGGATGTCCACCCAGACGCGGTCCGCCCCCGAGTGCTTGGCGGCGTTCGTCAGCGTCTCGCTCACCGCGAAGTACGCCGCCGACTCGACCGCGGCGTCCATACGGCCGGCCAGCTCCACGTCGACCTCCGACTCGAAGGGCAGTCGCAGCGCCAACGCCCGCACCGCGTCCCCGAGTCCGCGCTCGGCGAGGACCGGCGGATGGATTCCCCGGACCAGGTCGCGCAGCTCGGTGAGCGCCTCGGCCGACGACTCCCGGGCCATGGCCAGCAGCTTCTTGGCCTGCGCCGGGTCCTTCTCGATCAGCGCCTCCACCGTGCCCAGACTCATGCCCATCGCGACCAGCCGGGCCTGCGCGCCGTCGTGCAGATCGCGCTCGATGCGCCGCAGTTCCGAGGCCGCGGTGTCCACCGCCTCGTGCCGGGTCTCGGTCAGCCGGTCGATGCGCCGGGCCAGCTCCTCCTCCTGGGTGGGGGCCAGCATCGCGCGGGCGATCACGAAGTGCAGCCGCAGCAGCCGCTCGCTGACCAGCACCCCGGTCGCGAACAGCGCCGCACCGAGCGCGGCGGCGGCGAGGCCCGTCCCCTGGCTGGAGACCCGGACGAAGCCGTACCAGTAGCCGTCGTCGGTGAAGACGCGCCACAGCCCGGCCGCCAGCACGACACCCTCCACCGGGTAGATGAACAGCCCGGCGGCCAGGGTCGCCACGACATAGCCGGCCGTCATGTCGACCAGCAGCCACCGGATGTCGCGCCAGGTCGCCGGGTCCTTCAGCATCAGCGTGGTCCGCTCCACCCGGCCGGTGAACCCGGTGCGCAGATCCTTCGGGAAGGGGCGGTAGGGGACCGGTATGCGGATGTCGCACCAGGTGATGGCGAGCAGCCGGCGCCGGTTGGCGTGCTCGCGCACCAGCTCCAGTACGTAGGGGGTGGTGAACAGGCCGACGCCCAGCGGGATGAAGGCGATCGAGAGCACCGCCAGTACGAAGAGTGTGACCGAAGCGGCCAGGCCGGCGACCGACACCACGAGTCCGCGTCCGGCGGCCAGCATCGCGGCCCTTATCCGTCCCTGCTTCGCTTTCATCCCGGTCCGTCTCCCCTCGTCGGGCCCTCCTGCCGGGCCCGCTCCGCAGACAGTCTCACCCGGTGGCGACGTCGCGCGTCAGCCGTTTCGGCACCCGGACGGGGTGTACCCAGCACCACCCCGCCGGCCTCGCCCTACGGCTCCGGGGGAGGGGGTTTCGGCGGCTGGGGCGGACGGCTCCGCGTTCCTAGATTCATCAGCGTCCATCGACGGCGCCGCGTCCGGCGCCGCGTCACTTCCGGCTACATCCGACTTCTGGGGGCGAACACGCCATGAGGCGCAACCTCGCGGCACGCATCGGTGTGTGGAGCGCGCATCACCGCAAGACCGCAATTCTCGGCTGGCTGCTCTTCGTCGTGCTCGCCACGGGCATCGGCGGGGCATCCGGAATGGTGGAGATGTCCGACGCGGAGAACGGCGCGGGTGACTCGGCGCGGGCCGAGCAGATCCTCGACGACGCCGGACTCGGACAGCCCGCCGGTGAGCTGGTCATGGTGTCCGCGGCGAGGGCGGGTGACTGGAAGGGCGCCGCCCGCGAGCTGTCCGCAGCGCTCGGGAGGACCGGAGAGGTGGTGGACCTGGCGGCGCCGGTCCCCTCCGCGGACGGCAAGGACGCGCTGATCACCTTCGCCCTGAAGGGGGACGCGGCGACGGCGCCGGACCGGGTGCAGCCGGTGCTCGACGCGGTGGACGGGGTCCGGACCGGCCACCCCGACGTCACCGTCCACCAGTTCGGCGAGGCCAGCGCCGGGAAGTGGCTCGGCGACCTGCTCTCCGAGGACTTCAAGAAGGCCGAGTTCACCGCCGTACCCCTGGCCCTGGGCATCCTGCTGGTCGCCTTCGGCGCCGTCGTAGCGGCACTCCTCCCGGTCGGGCTGGCGCTGACCGCGTGCATGGCCGCCTTCGGGCTGCTGTCGCTCGCCAGCCACCAGCTGCACCTGTTCCAGACCACGTACTCGGTGATGTTCCTGATGGGCTTCGCCGTCGGCGTCGACTACTGCCTGTTCTATCTGCGGCGCGAGCGCGACGAGCGGGCGGCGGGGCACGACGCGGAGACGGCGCTGCGGATCGCGGCGGCCACCAGCGGCCGGGCGGTGCTGGTCTCCGGGCTCACCGTGATGGTCGCGATGGCCGGCATGTTCCTGTCCGGCCTGATGCTGTTCAAGGGTTTCGCGCTGGCCACCATCATCGTGGTCCTCGTCGCCATGCTGGGCTCGGTGACGGTGCTGCCCGCGCTGCTGTCCTGGCTGGGCGACCGGGTCGAGGCGGGACGGGTGCCCTTCCTCGGCCGGCGGGGCGGCCGGCGCGCACGCACCGGCGGGATAGCGGGCACGGTGCTGAGGCCGGTGCTGTCCAGGCCGAAGACCTTCGCGGTCGCCTCGGTCGTCGTACTGCTCGCGCTGGCCGCACCCGCCATCGGCATGAAGACCGAACAGCTCGGCCTGGAGAAGCAGTTCGGTTCCCAGTCGCAGCTCTCCGTCGCCTACCGGCAGATCAGCGAGAGCTTCCCGGGCGGCCCCGACCCGGCCCGCGTGGTGGTCGAGGCCGACGACATCGGGGCCCCGGCGCTGCGCAAGGCGCTCGAAGGTTTCGAGAAGGTGACCGTCCACAAGGCGCAGAACGTCGCAGAGATCGAGGTACCGCTCCCGGACGGCCGGGCCTCGCTCGCCGAACTCCGCGAGGAGCGGCTGCCCGCGGCGTTCGACGGCACCGGTGCCCGGGCGTACGTGACCGGGGAGACGGCCGGCTCCGTCGACTTCAGCGAACAGCTCGAGCGCGGCATCGTCCCCGTCTTCGCCTTCATCACGGCGGTGACCTTCCTGCTGATGCTGTTCTGCTTCCGCTCGTACGTCATCGCCGTGACGTCGATCGTGCTCAACCTGCTCTCCGTGGCCGCCGCCTACGGAGTGATGGTCGCCGTCTTCCAGCACGGCTGGGGGGCCTCGCTGATCGGCTCGGAGGGGGTCGGCGCGATCGAGGCATGGATGCCGCTCTTCGTCCTGGTCGTCCTGTTCGGACTCTCCATGGACTACCACGTGTTCGTGGTCTCCCGGATCCGTGAGGCCCGCGACCGGGGACTGACCACCCGGGCCGCGATCGACGAGGGTGTCCGGCGCACGGCCGGTGCGGTGACCGGTGCGGCCGCGATCATGGTCGCGGTGTTCGCGGTCTTCGGGACGCTGTCGATGCAGGACATGCAGCAGATGGGCGTCGGTCTCGCCGTCGCGGTGCTGCTGGACGCCACGGTCGTACGGATGGTCCTGCTGCCCTCCGTGATGGCGCTGCTGGGCGAGCGGAACTGGCGCACCCCGCGCGCCCTGACCCGCCTGCCGAGCCTGGCGCACGAGGAGCCGGAGCGGGCGCCGGAGCCGGAGCCGATGGGTTACGGGCGGCGCGGCTGACCCGGCCGGCCCGGCACATGGAACGGCCCTGGTCCCCGGTACGCACCGGACCAGGGCCGCTCCCATGCCTTCCGACGCGTCAGGGTGTGTACTTGTACCCGACGCGCCGCACCGTCTGGATGGAACGGCGGTGCTCGGCACCCAGCTTGCGGCGCAGCCGGGCGATGTGGACATCGACGGTGCGCCCGTCACCCACGTGCCCGTAGCCCCAGACCGTGGTCACCAACTGGTCGCGGGTGTGCACCCGGTGCGGGTACGCGACCAGATGGGCGAGCAGCTCGAACTCCAGGTAGGTGAGGTCGAGCGTGTTCCCGTCCACCGCGGCGGTGCGCTGTACGGGGTCGATGACCACCGGACCCGTGGCCGCGTCCGCCACGGGGGTGGGCACCACCAACTGGGCGGCCGCGGCGGTGGCCGCGGCGACGGCGGGCTGCTGGTCGGCCGGTACGAGCACCAGGTAGCCGACCATCGGCGGCCGGCCGGGCAGTGCCGGAACGGTGTGCTGGGGCGCGGGCAGCCAGGTGGCACCCGGCGGCAGGAACTCGGCCACATCGGCCAGCTGGACGACCTCGTCGGGGTCGACGGCACGCAGCCGGTGGCGGTTGGGCGGGAGGGGGCGGACGGAGGTGGTGGCCGCAGCGGACGCCAAGGGCGCTGAGGTGGCAGCGGCCGAGGCGGAGAAGGTACGGGTGTTCGCCATGAGGGTCAGCTCTTTCGCGCGAAGGAGTCGTCGGTGGACGGACTTGCTTGCGCGCGGGCCGAAGGCCGGGGTGAGCGGCTTTAGAGGGCCTGCGCGTTCGACGCGCGACAACACACCCGGTCGAAGTCATGGTGCTGACGGGAAGGCCAGAACGGTTCGAGGTCGCTGCGACCTGTCGAGGTGTGCTGGAAGCCGGCCATGTCCCCATTGAACCAGAGAACCGGACGCCGCAGCAGATCTCTCCCACCCGTCGATACGGACCCTCTGCGTAACCTTCCTCACCTCGGACCGTCGCGACGGACGGGCCGCCACTCGCATCGGCCCCCACTGAGCCGCCCCTCTCAACCCACCAGCCGCTTGCGCCAGTCCAGGCCGGTCAGCTCGATCGCCTGGTCCGGCGAACCGTCCCATTCCACCATCAGCCCCGCGTCGCCGAGCGCCTCGACGACCTCCCGGCCCACGAGGGCGGTCGCATCCGCTGCCCGGCCGAAGCCGCCGTAGTACAGCGTGAGGCCGTGCCCGGACGCCGCGCTCTCGGTGCCCTGCGTATGGAAGAAGACGAATCCGCGCGCATCCTCCCGCCCGGCGCCCCGGATCTCGGCGAGACCGCACGACCGGCAGCAGGTGAAATGCTCCATCGCCGTGATCCCGCCCCGGTCCAGGCGGGCGAACGCCCGCGTCAGCCGGTCCGCGTCGGTCACCTCCGGCCACTGCCGCTGCTCCTCGACCCGCTCCAGCCACAGCCGCTCGACCAGCTGCCGGGCCTGCGCATGGGTCACCGGATGCACGCCGTCCTTCACCAGGTAGTCCTCGGCCGTCCGGGAGAGCTCCTGGACCGTCCCGTACCCGCAGCGGAGCAGCACCCGTATCCGATTCTCCAGCGTCTCCCGGATCTCCGCCGGGAGCTCCGGCACCGGCTCCTCCTCCGGAAGGTCGGCGCGCTCCCACTCCACGCCCGCGTCCCACTCCGGTTCCTGGCGCGCCCAGCGGGTCATCAGCTCGGCGACCCGCTCCGGCGAATCGACCGTGGTCTGCATGTGAGTGCCGGGACCTCCGGAGCGGCGCTCCAACTGGTAGCCCTCGCCGTGGTCGAACCAGACCTGCACGAAGGTCCCGGGGAGGTCGGGTACGCGCTGCACGACCAGGAAGCGGTCACCCTTCATCCCGATCCGGTGCACCAGGTCGCTCAGCGCCCGGTCCGAAATCCTGGTGTGCGTCTCGGAGTTCTCGGTCTCCACCTTGATGTCGAGCATGAGCCAACCCTGGCACGGCCCACTGACAACGGCCCGGGGGCGCCCACCCGCGACCGGGTGGGCGCCCCCTGGGCGGACGGTGGATCCGGATCAGACCTGGCCGGCCTTCTCCAGCGCGGTGCAGCAGGTGTCGACGATCAGACGGGTGACGACGTACGGGTCGACGTTGGCGTTCGGCCGGCGGTCCTCGATGTAGCCCTTCTGGGCCTGCTCGACCTGCCACGGGATGCGGACCGAGGCGCCGCGGTCGGAGACGCCGTAGCTGTACTCGTTCCACGGGGCGGTCTCGTGCAGACCGGTGAGGCGGTCGTCGATGCCCGCGCCGTAGTTCTTGACGTGGTCCATCGGCTTCGAGCCCTCGCCCAGCGACTCGCACGCGGTGATGATCGCGTCGTAACCCTCGCGCATGGCCTCGGTCGAGAAGTTGGTGTGGGCGCCCGCGCCGTTCCAGTCGCCCTTGACCGGCTTCGGGTCGAGGGTCGCGGAGACATTGAAGTCCTCGGCGGTGCGGTACAGCAGCCAGCGGGCGACCCACAGCTGGTCGGAGACCTCCAGCGGTGACAGCGGGCCGACCTGGAACTCCCACTGGCCGGGCATGACCTCGGCGTTGATGCCGGAGATGCCGAGCCCCGCCTTCAGACAGTTGTCGAGGTGCTTCTCGACGATCTCGCGGCCGAAGATCTCGTCGGCGCCGACCCCGCAGTAGTAGCCGCCCTGCGCGGCCGGGAAGCCGCCCTCGGGGAAGCCGAGCGGCCGGTGGCCGTCGAAGAAGGTGTACTCCTGCTCGATGCCGAAGACCGGCTGCTGGCCCTCGAACCGCTCGGCCACCGGGCGCAGCGCGGCACGGGTGTTGGACGCGTGCGGCGTCATGTCGATGTCGAAGACCTCGCACAGCACCAGGATGTCGTCGCCGCCACGGATCGGGTCCGGGCAGGAGAAGACCGGCTTCAGCACCCGGTCGGAGGCGTGGCCCTCGGCCTGGCTGGTGCTCGAACCGTCGAAGCCCCAGATCGGCAGCTCCGTCACGTCCTGCGAGGGGCTCCCGGCCATGATCTTCGTCTTGGAGCGGAGCTTGGCTGTCGGCTCGGTGCCGTCGATCCAGATGTACTCAGCCTTGAACGTCACGGAAGCCATCCTTTGCGGGTGCTGCGGTGCTGCGGTCCGGTCTACTCGGCGCAGCTTCGCAAGACGCGATTTCCCGTCCGTTGCCCGGATGTGAACCCCGTGTTACCGAGGTCTGCCGCGTGGTCTGCCGTGTTACGCGCGTGCCTTGAGCAGCGACTCGAAGCCGGCCGCGCGGATCCGGCGCACCACTTCCTCCTTGGTGGTGCCCAGCGCCTCGGCCGCCCCCGCGAGCCGCCAGTCCACGCCGGCGAGCCGGTGCAGCAGATGGCCGCGCCTGACCTGGGCCTCGGAGAGCCGGAACGTCTTCAGGTACGCGACCTGCCCCTTGTGATCGGTGATCGTCTCACCGATGTGCTGCCCGGCCCCGCCTGGCCGGAACGGCGGCAGGAACCGCCACAGCGTGAACGGACCCATCCGGTACACCCGGTCGAAGGCGTACGAGCTGTCCAGCAGCTCACCGGCGAACAGGGAATCGTGCGCATCGGCCCACTCGCGCTCCTGGGCCCGCGCCGCCGCCCGCAGACCGGCGAGCGTCCGCAGCTGCGGGCCGTCGGGTATCCGCGCCGTGAACTCCGGCACGGGAGCTCCGTACAGCGCGTACTGGTGGATCAGCTCTCCGTACAGGTCCTCGACCAGCGACGGGTGCAGCAGCCGGTAGTCGTCCGGGTGCGGCACGACGAACGCGGCGGCGAGCGCGTCGGCCGCGTACACCATCACCCCGCACTGGCCGGGATGGATCTCGAAGACCCGCAGCGCCGCGCCGAGCCCGCGCACCGACCACCCCAGGTACGCGTCCTCGGCGCGCGGCGAGAGCCCGTCGCGCAGCGCCTGCCGCGACCACTCCTCCCAGGCGATGGCCGGCCCGCCGAAGTGCAGCGCGAGATAGCCCTCCAGCGCGAGGTGCAGCGGCAGGAAACGCAGCCGGTCGCCCGGCCGGCGCTTCGCCATCCGGTGGTGGCGGTGGCGCTGGAGCCGCGCGGTCCGGGGCGGCCGGCTCCCGGCCCCGGAACCCGCGGCGCCGAGCTGCGTACCGTACGCGGCGGACTGCTCGCCCTCACCGGACCAGTCGGCGACGAAGCCGTGCGGGATGACCGAGGCGTAGTGTGCGCGCGGCCCGATGTCCACGGTGCCGTATCCGTGGTCCGTGTAGAGCTCCTCGTGCAGCCGGAGCCCCTCGACGGGCCGCTCGCGCACCAGCGGCACCAGCCGGATGCCGCCCCACACCTGGGCGGGGCGGGTGGTGAGCCCGGTCAGTTCCAGCCTGTTCACGATGTCGCTCCCGCCCCGTCGTCACCCACGAACCGTGCCACCTGCCGGTCCAGGTAGGCGTACAGCGCCGCCGCCCCCGTACGGCCCTCGGCGAACCCCGCGAGCTCCACCAGCGCCGGCAGATCCTCCGCGTCCCGGACACCCGCCGTGGGCACGCTCGGCGAGAGGCGCCGCACGTCGAAGGCGTCCGCGTCGTATACGGGGTTCACATGGACCACCGCGGTACGCCGGTCCGGGTCGAGCTCGGACCGCCAGACCCGGAGCACCTCGCCCGCGAGTCCGGGCGGTGCGTTGTCCCAGCCGTCCGAGACGATGACCAGCCGGTCCGGGCCGTGCTCCAGGGCGTCCAGCACACGGAAGCCGAGCGGGGTCGGCCCCCAGGGCCTGACCAGCAGCGGGTCGGTACGGCCCGAGGTCCACAGCGCGGTGTACGCGCCCGGCCCGGCCAGCGCCTCCAGCAGGAAGTGGCAGGCCAGCGCCACGGCGAGCGGGCGGCGCCGCTTCTCGCCCGACCCGGACGACGAGTAGCTGTCGTCCAGTACGGCGGCGACGCGGCCCCAGCTCCCGGCGTGCGGGCCCGCCGCGCGACGGGCCGCCGTGCGCAGCGCACGGGTCAGCTCCTCGCGGTGCAGCCGCCGCGCCTCGAAGCCGAGCGACAGGACGTACAGAGCGAGCCGGGTCAGCGGCATCACGGTCAGGTCCACGTCCGCGGGGAGCGGTGCGTCGCTGCCGCCGGTGCGCTGAGTCAGGGTCCGCAGCCGCTCCAGCCGGGTCATCCGCGGTGCCATCCGCTCCAGGAACACCTCGCGCTTCACCCCGCGCCGGGCGGCGAGGCCCTCGGCGACGGTGAACGGCAGCTCCTCGACGGCACCCTGGGCGTAGTGGGCGCGCCGCCACGCGTCGAGCAGCTGGTGCCGGTAGCGGGGCCGGTGCCGGGGCCGGAACAGGAAGTCCCCGATCTCACCGGACCCGTCCGGATCGGCGGATCCCCCGAACCCGAGGTGGACGTGGCGGGCGGCGGTCTTCAGGCCCGAGCGGTACTTCACCGCGTCGTGCGCCGGGTCGGGCCGGGCGGTCAGCCAGTCCCGCATGATCGCGCGGGTGCGCCGGTTGTTCACCTTGGCCGCCCGCAGCTCCCGGAACAGCCGGTACACGCGCTGCGGCGGCAGCTTCGCCAGCCGGGCGGCGATCAGCCGGCCCTCGGTGCGCTTCTCCTCGGCGCTCACGTCGGCCGCGTTCTCCAGCAGGCCCCGGACGACGCGCGCGGCGTTGTGGTCGTTGATGTCGAGGGCGAGCGAGGCGGCGTACACCCGGCGGTAGTTGACCCGTACGTACTCATGGAGGAAGTCCAGCGAGAGCTGCTGCTGGTACGCGGTCGAGCGGAACTCGCGCTGACCGGTCGCGGTGATCGCCGCGTTGACGAAGAGGAGTACGTCCTCGGCGGCGACGTGGCCGGCGTCGGTCCCGGTGCTGGTGGTCATGGTTTCCCCCGTGGCGTCGCACTCCGCCGCACGCGGGGGCGGAGCGCCGGCCGGGGAATGGGGGCGCGAACAGCGAAATTATTGCTTCAGAGGCAAGTCCCGGAAGTCGCAGCCGGAGTCCCGCGGCCGGCCCCGCAAACGTATCCATGAAGCTCACTCTCCGCCAACTCAATACCGGATCGCTCCGGCGAACCCGGCAGACTGGCCCCATGACGACACTTCCCGCGACCCCCCTGCGCATCGGCCTCGTCGGTACCGGTCCCTGGGCCCGGAACACCCATGCCCCCGCCCTCGCCGCCCACCCCGGCGTCGTACTGAGCGGTGTGTGGGGCCGCCGCCCCGAGGCCGCGCAGGAGCTGGCCGCCGCGCACGGCACCGAGGCGTACACCGGCGAGGCGGGCATCGACGAGCTGTTCGCCGCCAGCGACGCCGTCGCGTTCGCCCTGCCGCCGGACGTCCAGGCCCCGCTCGCCGCCCGCGCCGCGGCCACCGGCCGTCATCTGCTGCTGGACAAACCGGTCGCGACCACCGTCGCGGGAGCCCGCGAGGTCGTCCGGGCGGCCGAGCAGACGGGGGTCGCCTCCGTCGTCTTCTGCACTCTGCGGTTCGCGGCCGACGCGTCCGCCTGGATCGCCGAACAGGCCGCCCTGGACGGCTGGTTCACCGCCCGCGCCGAGTGGATCGGCGCGCTGTTCGCACCCGGTGCGACCAGTGAGTACGCCGCCTCGCCGTGGCGCCGCGACAAGGGCGGTCTGTGGGACGTCGGCCCGCACGCCCTGTCCGTCCTGATCCCGGTGCTGGGCGATGTGACCGGGCTGATGGCCGCCCGCGGCCCCTCCGACACCACGCACCTCGTCCTCCGTCACACCTCCGGCGCGTCCAGCACGGTGACGCTCGCACTGGGGGCACCCCTGGGCGCGGTCGGTACGGAGATCGAGCTCAGGGGCGAACAGGGGACGACCAGCCTGCCGCGCGGGGGCGACGCGGTCGGCTCGTTCCGATCGGCGGTCGACGCGCTGATCCAATCGGTGCGTACGGGGGACCCGCACCCGTGCGACGTACGGTTCGGGCTGCGCTTGACGGAGCTGCTGGCGGAGGCGGAGAAGCAGGTGGGCGCGTAGGGCCTGTCCGGCGGATCATGACCGGGGCCGCACGGCGACGGCTCCGCCGCCGCGCTGGTCGCATCAGCGTCCGGCGGAGCTCCGACCGGGCCGGTGCGCGAGGCGCTCCGATGGTCAGGGGATCGAGGTGACCGCCTCGTGCGCGGCGTACAGGAAACGCCGGACGGCGGCCGTCTCCGTCTCGTCGAAGTCGCGCAGCACCGTCACCGTGGTCTCGATCAGGGGCCCGAAGAACGCCCGTCCCAGCTCCACCGCCCGCTCGTCGACCGCCAGCAGCACGCGTCGCCGGTCGCGCGGGTCGCGGGTGCGGGTGAGATGGCCGAGCCGTTCGAGCCGGTCGATGACGGCGGTGGTGCCCGCGGAGTTGAGCCCGAGCTGCGCGCCGAGCCACCCGGCGGTGGCGTCCGTGCCCGCCCGCTCGGCGTCCAGCAGACAGATCAGGGCCCGGACATCGGTGCTGTGCATGTGGTGAAGAGTCGCGAACTCGGCCTGGCGCAGCCCGAATTCGATGGTCACCTTGCGCAGCAGATGCACGATCTCCAGCTCCGGTTCCGGTCCCGGACCTCGCTCGCTCATCGATGCTCCTTCCGCCTCACCGAGCCCATTATCTCGCTGAGCGAGATAATATCGGGAGCTGGCAGGAGCAGCCACGACCGGGGAGGCACCCATGACATCCACGTCGGCACCCACGTCGTTCCACGAGGCGTACGACGAGGTCCTGGCGGCCAACTGGCCCGCCGGAACGACGCACTCCCGGATCACCACCCCGTACGGCACCACCCACGTCAACAGCTGCGGCCCCGAGGACGCCCCACCCCTCGTGCTGCTGGCCGGCGGCGGCTCCACCTCCACCGTCTGGTACGCCCAGGCGGCCCACCTGGGCCGGGCACACCGCGTCCACGCCGTCGACCTGATCGGTGAGCCGGGCCGCAGCGTCGCGGGGGAGCGCCCGATCGGTACGGTGGCGGACCTGACAGCATGGCTGGACGGCGTACTGGACGGGCTGGGCGCCGACCGCACCGCGCTGGGCGGGCATTCCTACGGGGCCTGGATCGCTCTCCACCACGCCCTGGACGCGCCCCACCGCGTCCGGAAGCTGGTCCTGGTGGACCCGACCCAGTGCTTCGCCGGCTTCCGGCCCGGCTACCTTCTGCACGCCCTGCCGATGCTGATCCGGCCCGGCGCCGGGCGGACGAGGGCCTTCCTGAAGTGGGAGACGGGCGGCGCCGCGCTCGACCCCGCCTGGCTGCGGCTGCGCGAGGCGGCGGCCGGCTTCCCGTCCGCCCGCCCGGTCACCGGTCCCCGCCCCGCACCCGGGGCGCTGCGCGGGCTGGACGTACCGACCCTGGTCCTGCTCGCCGGACGTGGCCGGGCCCATGCCCCGGACCGCGTCGCCGCCGAGGCCGCCCGGCTGCTCCCGCGGGTGACGACGGCGACGATCCCTGGAGCGACGCACCATACGCTGCCGCTGCACGGGCCGACGGCCGCTGAACTGAACCGCAGGATCGCGGACTTCATCGGGTGACGGGCCGTCGCGCGGACCGCCCGCGGATGCTCAGCGCCCGAGCGCGTCGCGTACCGCCTCGTCCGTGCGCCCCACGACGGCGCTCCCGTCGTCCGCGGTGATGATCGGCCGCTGGATGAGCTTCGGGTGCTCGGCGAGGGCCGAGATCCACCGCTCACGCGAACCGGCCTCGCGCGGCCACTCCTTGAGCCCCAGCTCCTTCGCGTCGGCTTCCTGGGTCCGTGTGATGTCCCACGGCTCCAGCCCGAGCCGGTCGAGCACGGCCCGGATCTCGTCCGGCGAGGGCACATCCTCCAGGTAGCGGCGGACGGTGTACTCGGCACCCTCCGCATCGAGCAGCTGTACCGCGCTGCGGCACTTCGAACAGGCGGGATTGATCCAGATCTCCATGGGGCCAAAGGTACGCGAGGGACGGCCCGAAAGCCCTTCTGGCCAGCGCCGATTGTCAGTGCCGGGCAGTAAAATAAAGGCAGTTGGTGAGGGTTCCACGACCGTGCCAGGAGGTTGCCCATGGCCGTTGCCGCAGTCACGACCGAGCCGCTCCACAAGCCCCTGATGAAGAAGCCGCTTCCCGCGGGTCGGCCCCGCGAGTGGTACGTCTCCCACAACCGCCGCCTGAAGGCCATGCGCCTGGCGATCGCCCTGCTCGACACGGGCGTCTACTACCCGTCGACCGCGACCAACGCCAAGATACGCACGACTGCCGAGCGCATCGGCATCCACCCGCCGTCCGACACCACCTGCCGCATGGTCCGCGCCCTGATCCGTTACGGCCGCTGACGTCCGACGCACCGGTGACCGTGTCCCCGAGCCTTCCGCGGCCCGGGGACACGGCCACGTACGGGCGGTAATGGACCCGGCTCAGAATCCGCCGCAGGTAGCCGTGGCGAAGGCCCCGGAGGCGGTGGCCGTCCGGACGGTCCCGTTGTCCACCGTCACCGCACAGGCGACCTCACCGCCCGATGCCCCCAGGGTGACGGCGAAGGAGCCGCCGCTCATGAAGCCCCTGGTCCGTGTCTCCCCGGCCCACGGCAGCGTCCGCAGAGTCAGCCGCGTGGTCGAGAGGCCGCCGTCGCGCCAGGTGGGATAGGTGACGGTGACGTCCTTGGCGGTGCCGGTGACCTCGTACGTGATCCGAAGCGGCTTCGTCCCCTCCCTCGACAACGCACCGGCGGCCACCTCGACGGCCACGGCGCCGGCACCGGCCAGCGCGAGCACATTAACGAGCAGCACCCAGGGCCACCGCCGCCGACGCCGCTTCCCCTCCGCGATGCCGCCCGGCCTCTGGTCGCTCATGCCCTCAGCCTCGTCCGCCCCGTACCGCACCGCGAATCGACACCGCCTCTCCGCTCACCCGTCCGGCGTACACCGCATGCGGCCCGCGCCGCCTCCCCTTTGACTGAGGCGATGGGCGAAGGGGGAGTGGCGAGTGCTGGGAGGCACGATGACGAGGAAAGCCGCGCGAGGTCTGTGGGCCGTACTGCTGACGACGGCCGTGCTGTCGACCGCCGCAGCCTGCTCCGACGGCGGCGGCAGCGCGTCCAGCACGGCGTCCAAGGCCGCGTCCGCCGCCGCGTCGGCGGCATCCCGCGGCGCCGACGTGGTGGCCTCGGCGACGGCCGCCGCCGGCGAGAAGCTGAACAACTTCAAGAACGGCGTGAACGCCAAGAGCGACGTCGAGCTGGGCAAGCCGAGCACCGACGGCGACGGCCGCGCCACCGTGAAGGTCACCGCGAAGAACAGCTCCGACTCGAAGAAGTCGTACGCGGTACAGGTCAACTTCCGTGATGCGAACGGCAATCTGCTCGACGCGGTCGTGGTGACGGTCGACGACGTCGGCGCCAAGGCGTCCAAGGACGCCACGGCCCGCAGCAACCGCAAGCTGTCAGGAGAGGTCAAGGCCGAGGTGGGACAGGCTCTGCGGCACTGACCGCACCGCGACAGCGCACGACTGTCACGAACCGTTGAACGAATCCCCTGGAGTCAGATCCGGCGGCAGAACATTCACGACGACCGGAGCCGGGGGATCCGAAGGCGTGGGCACCTGGATGAGGAAGGGGAAGAACACGATCTCGCTTCCCGTATTCAGGGCCCGTTGCGAAACCCGGTAGCAAACGACCTCGTCCGGATTGTCGATGAGCGTGTAGCACTTGAGCGCCGAAGGCGCGAACTGGGAATTCTGCTGCGAGGCAACAGAGCTGCTCGCTGATGTGCCCAAGATCCCGGCCGTCAGGAAGGAAGCCGCCGCTGCGACGCTGATGTTCCGCAAAGTTCTCTTCTTCATGTCCATCAGCTCAAAGGCTCGGGGTGAACTGGAGTTCCCCATCAGCGTGCTGGGGGGCTTCAGCGGCCTCAGCATCATGGCTCGACGGGGACGATTCTCGTACAACCAGAACTGCTCGTATCTCGTACAGCCAGAACTGGGCGTTGAGAACCATCGTATCGTTCGGCCCGGTCTCTTGCTGGCCCATTGCGTACGACACCGGCCTCAACTCTCCAGGTAGCACTGGTTGAATCCGGGAAATCTTTCGGTGCGACATCCTCAAGAAGAACGCGCAAGCTTGAAGGCGAGGGACTCCAGGATTCCGCTTGGAGTCGCTGCTGCCGGCCCCGTCATCGCGCCGTCATCGCGCCGGCGTCACGTCAGCGTCACGCCGGAGTCATGCCATGGCTATGGCCCGCTGCTCACGATGACACGTGACCGGACAGCAAGAATGCACAGTGCCGGAAAGGGGAAAACCGTGAGAGGAAAAGTCGTCCTGAGTTCCGCCGCGACAGTGGCGCTTGTCGGGGGGCTGGCTGTGACCACTGTCGCTCCTGCTTCCGCTGCCCCGACTCAGACGTGCCGGGTAGCCGCAGGCACCTTGACGGGAGAGAACTTCGATCCCAACGGGATGTTCGTCGTATCCCCCGGGGGGATGGTGCTGCGCCCCTCTACCGACGGTCGTATAGGACCGACCGCCGTAACGGGCACGGGCAGCTTCTCCATAGGCCCTGTGGCCTGCACCGGCGGGGAATCAGCGGCATCGGCCGGAGCGGGTGCAGCCGCTGCTACGGCTGCCGGAGCGAATGCGGCACAGGCGGCGAGAAGCAGGGGCGCCTCCCCACAAGAGGCGGCGGCACAGGGTGTGGCGGCGGCGCAGGCCACCGGGAGAAGTCTTGGTTTGTCGCAGACGGTGATAAACCAGGTCACCAATCAGACAATCAACAACCTGAACCAGATCATTGGTTCCACCATCGGTGGCTCCGTCATCGCGGGCAGCGGTAACACGGTCGGCGGCGGCAACACGGTCGGTGGTGGGACGACTACCCCGGGTACGGGTGGTGGGACGACCACGCCGGGTACGGGTGGTGGGACGACCACGCCGGGTACGGGTGGTGGGACGACCACGCCGGGTACGGGTGGTGGGACGACCACGCCGGGTACGGGTGGTGGGACGACCACGCCGGGTACGGGTGGTGGGACGACTACCCCGGGTACGGGTGGTGGGACGACCACGCCGGGTACGGGTGGTGGGACGACTACCCCGGGTACGGGTGGTGGGACGACCACGCCGGGTACGGGTGGTGGGACGACCACGCCGGGTACGGGTGGTGGGACGACCACGCCGGGTACGGGTGGTGGGACGACCACGCCGGGTACGGGTGGTGGGACGACCACGCCGGGTACCGGTGGCGGCACGACCACTCCGGGCACTGGTGGCGGCACGACCACTCCGGGCACTACCACGGGGACCATGCAACCCGGCACCACCAGCACTGCAACCGGCGAGCAACCAGTGGCGCCTCTGTGATTCCTCGACCCCGAACGTCATGAGCCCTCATCGGTTTCCCGATGAGGGCTCATGAACGTATGTGGTGCGTCCGGTCCGGAGCGGGCCGGGCCGGCACCCCTGCTGTCGTGCCGGGGCACCGCTCCTCCGGTGCCAGCACCGGCACCGGACCACCAGACCCCGCTCTTCAGAGGTCGAAGTACAGCGTAAGGAGCGCTTTGAACTGCGTGGATTTCGAACTAGCGATTATCGAGGGCCGCTACCACGCAGCGTGGTAGCGGCCCTCGATGGTCCTGGCAGTCAATCAGTGAATTGGCCGGGTGGTGCACACTCGGTGCACAGGGACGGAAAGGCAACAGCGACTGCGAGAACTGCTTTCCCAGGTCACAGCCTGCGTCCGAGACTCCGGTCCCGCTCGCCCGGCCTCGCCCCTCAGAGGTCGAAGTACAGCTCGAACTCGTGCGGGTGCGGGCGCAGCTGGATCGGGGCGATCTCGTTGGTGCGCTTGTAGTCGATCCAGGTCTCGATCAGGTCGGACGTGAAGACGCCACCGGCCTGGAGGTACTCGTTGTCCGCCTCCAGCGCGTCCAGGACGGCCGGGAGGGAGGTCGGGACCTGCTGGACGTTCGCGTGCTCCTCGGGAGCCAGCTCGTAGAGGTCCTTGTCGATCGGCTCGGCAGGCTCGATCTTGTTCTTGATGCCGTCGAGGCCCGCCATGAGCAGCGCGGAGAAGGCCAGGTACGGGTTGGACGACGGGTCCGGGGCGCGGAACTCGACGCGCTTGGCCTTCGGGTTGGAGCCCGTGATCGGGATGCGCATCGCGGCCGAGCGGTTGCGCTGCGAGTACACCATGTTGACCGGGGCCTCGAAGCCGGGGACAAGGCGGTGGTAGGAGTTCACCGTCGGGTTGGTGAACGCCAGCAGCGACGGGGCGTGCTTGAGGATGCCGCCGATGTAGTAGCGGGCCATGTCCGAGAGGCCCGCGTAGCCCTGCTCGTCGTAGAACAGCGGGTCGCCGCCGGCCCACAGGGACTGGTGGACGTGCATGCCCGAGCCGTTGTCGCCGAAGATCGGCTTCGGCATGAAGGTCGCGGTCTTGCCGTTGCGCCAGGCGACGTTCTTCACGATGTACTTGAAGAGCATCAGGTCGTCGGCCGCGGCGAGCAGCGTGTTGAACTTGTAGTTGATCTCGGCCTGGCCGGCGGTGCCGACCTCGTGGTGCTGGCGCTCGATCTGGAGGCCGCTGTTCTCCAGCTCCAGGGACATCTCGGCACGCAGGTCGGCGAAGTGGTCGACCGGCGGGACCGGGAAGTAACCGCCCTTGTAGCGGACCTTGTAGCCACGGTTGTTCTCGACCGCACCGGTGTTCCAGGCGCCGGCCTCGGAGTCGATGTGGTAGAAGCTCTCGTTCGCCGACGTCTGGAAGCGGACGTTGTCGAAGACGTAGAACTCGGCCTCGGGGCCGAAGTACGCGGTGTCGGCGATACCGGTGGAGGCGAGGTACGCCTCGGCCTTCTTCGCCACGTTGCGCGGGTCACGGCTGTACTGCTCGCCGGTGATCGGGTCGTGGATGAAGAAGTTGATGTTGACGGTCTTGTCGCGGCGGAACGGGTCGAGACGGGCGGTCGACAGGTCCGCGCGCAGCGCCATGTCGGACTCGTGGATGGCCTGGAAGCCGCGGATCGACGAGCCGTCGAAGGCAAGCTCGTCGGCCGGGTCGAAGGTCGCCGCCGGGACGGTGACGTGCTGCATCACACCGGGCAGGTCACAGAACCGGACATCGATGAACTTGACGTCATTGTCGGCGATGTACTTCTTCGCGTCGTCGGCGTTCTGGAACATCCAACTCCTCCTACTCCCGGCCCGGGAGGGACGGGGTTGTAGCTCGTGGTGCGGCCAGTGCGGTGGCACACGCTGGACCCGACCATAGGCAGACCGGATTTCTCAAGCATGACCCATTTGTTTCGCAGAAGTTAACCGAGCCGGGTGTGACCGGCACCTCGTGGCCGGTCACCGCCCCCTCTTCCGGCCGCTCCGGGGGCCTGTAGCGGGCCCCGCCCGGCATCCCGCCCGGGCCGGCGCAGTACCGTGTTCGGGTGGACAACAGGCAAGCAATCGGATCGTGGCTCTCCGGGCCGCGCGCGGCCGCCGAGGAGATGGGGGCCGACTTCGGCCACCGGGGCAAGCGACTCGGCCTGCCCGAACACGGGCCGGGTTCCGTGGCGCCGCTCGGCCGGCGGTTCGGCGCGGTCTTCATCGACTGGGCCCTGTGCCTGCTGATCGCATACGGGCTGTTCGCCCGCGGTGACCAGCAGGCGGCCGGAAACTGGGCTCTGGGCATCTTCCTGGTGATGAGCGTGCTCACCGTCGGGACGATCGGCTGCACGCCCGGCAAGCGCCTCCTGGGCATCAGGGTCGTCGCCGAGAGCGGTGGCCGGCTGACCTTCGGGCGGGTCATCGTCCGCAGCGTGCTGCTGTGCCTGGTGATCCCGGCCCTGGTCTGGGACCGTGACGGCCGCGGCCTGCACGACCGGCTGGCCCGCGCCGTCCAGGTCCGTATCTAGGACCGGGCCCGCACCCGAGGCGAAGAGGCGGAGAAGCAGACAAGCAAAGAGGCGGGGCGCGAACCGATCCGGTTCGCGCCCCGCCTCTTCGTCTGCCGTCCGGCGCCTCTTCGCCTCGCGTGCGGTGTCAGCGCATCTTTCCGCCGCGCGGCATCCGCATGCCCTTCGGCATGGGGCCCTTGGGCAGCGGCATGTTGCTCATCAGGTCACCCATCGCGCGCAGCCGGTCGTTCGCGGCCGTCACCTGCGGGCCGGTGAGCACGCGCGGCATCTTCAGCATCTTGGTGCGCACCTTCTTCAGGGGCACCTGGCCCTCGTCGTTGCCGACGATGATGTCGTGCACCGGTACGTCGACCAGGATGCGCGCCATCTTCTTCTTCTCGGCCGCGAGCAGCAGCTTCACCCGGCTGGCGTTGCCCTCGCCGACCAGCACGATGCCCGCCTTGCCCACGGCACGGTGCACGACGTCCTGGCTGCGGTTCATCGCGACCGCGGGCGTCGTCGTCCAGCCGCGGCCCACGCGGTCCAGCACCGCCGCCGCGGCGCCCGGCTGCCCCTCCATCTGCCCGAAGGCGGCACGCTCGGCACGCCGTCCGAAGACGATCGCCATCGCGAGGAGGGCCAGCACGAAGCCCAGGATGCCCAGATAGACCGGGTGGCCGATCAGGAAGCCGACCCCGAGGAGGACACCGAAGGTGACAATTCCCACGCCCGCGACGACAAGACCGACCTTCGGGTCGGACCGCCTGGCCATCTTGTAGGTCAGGGCGATCTGCTTGAGCCGCCCCGCGTTCTCGGCGCTGTCCGCGCCTTCAGTGTTTGCCTTCCTCGCCATGTACAGAAGTTTACGTGGCCTAGGAACGGTGGTCGGCCGCGGCCTCCAGTACGTACTCGGCCTCGACCCGGTCCTTGGCCCGGCGCCGGTCCTCCAGTACGGCGTTCCAGGCGTTGCGGCGGGCTGTGCGCTGGCCGCTGCCCAGGAACAGCGACTCGACGGCGCGGAGGGCATCGGTGACGGAAGGAATGGCGGTGGCGCGTACCGGCACGGCCTGCATCGTGGAAATCTCCTCGGAGCGGATGTGCGGACTGAGTTGCGTGGACTCAGCTGCCCGGGCCGAACTGCCCGGGACTGCGTTGCGCGAAATGGATGGCATGCGCTGGGGCGCGGGGGCAGGCAGCGGCCCGGACGGCTGCTGCCGGCCACCACGCCGTGTGCACCCAGCGTCACTGCTCGGTGTTACCAGCGCATGACCGGTCGGTCAAACACCAATGAAACCTTGATATGGGCGGCGCGCACGCCGACGCGGCCCATACGCGTCCCCGACCTGCGGGGAGCGTAGGGGCCGCGTCGAAACAGCGATTACCGCTCAGTAGCTTCTTGTGCTCGGATTCACACGGTGGGCGCCGCGGCGACCGCGCCGCGACGCTCGATCGCCTGCTGGAAGAGACGGCCCGCGCGGTACGAGGAACGGACCAGCGGCCCGGACATCACGCCGGAGTAGCCGATCTCGTCGGCCTCCTCCTTCAGCTCCACGAACTCCTGCGGCTTCACCCAGCGCTCGACCGGGTGGTGGCGCACGGACGGCCGCAGGTACTGCGTGATCGTGATGAGCTCGCAACCCGCGTCGTGCAGGTCCTGGAGCGCCTCGCTGACCTCCTCGCGGGTCTCGCCCATGCCGAGGATCAGATTGGACTTGGTCACCAGGCCGGCCTCACGGGCCCGCGTGATGACCTCCAGGGAGCGCTCGTAACGGAAACCGGGGCGGATCCGCTTGAAGATCCGCGGCACCGTCTCCACGTTGTGCGCGAGCACCTCGGGGCGCGAGGAGAAGACCTCGGCGAGCTGCTCGGGCTCCGCGTTGAAGTCGGGGATAAGCAGCTCGACCTTGGTACGGCCGGCCTCCCGCTCCGCGGTCAGCGCGTGGATCTGGCGCACGGTCTCCGCGTACAGCCAGGCACCGCCGTCCTCCAGGTCGTCGCGGGCGACGCCGGTGATGGTGGCGTAGTTCAGGTCCATCGTGACGACGGACTCGCCGACGCGGCGGGGCTCGTCCCGGTCCAGCGCCTGCGGCTTGCCCGTGTCGATCTGGCAGAAGTCACAGCGCCGGGTGCATTGGTCACCCCCGATGAGGAAGGTGGCCTCGCGGTCCTCCCAGCACTCGAAGATGTTGGGGCAGCCGGCTTCCTGGCACACCGTGTGCAGACCCTCGCTCTTCACGAGTTTCTGCAGCTGGTTGTACTCGGGGCCCATCTTCGCCCGGGTCTTGATCCACTCGGGCTTGCGCTCGATGGGGGTCTGGCTGTTCCGGACCTCGAGGCGCAGCATCTTGCGCCCGTCGGGTGCGACAGCGGACACTCCGGCACTCCCCTTTGCTTTCACTGCATTGGATTCTTCGGCGAACACCAGGGTACGCCCGTGGTTCAAACGGCTTTACGTGTGGCCAACCTGTGGCCGGCAGGGCCTATTCCCTCAGGGGTGCTCCGAGCGTCATGCCGTGGCCACGACATCGTCCGGGCGCTCAACGGTGCGCGGGGCGAGTTCGGCGTTCTCCAGGACGGCCCTGAGGTGCTTCTCGACGACCGGGAGCACGTCCGCGATGGTGATGTCGCGGCCCAGTTCGTACGCCAGTGAGGTGACGCCCGCGTCCCGGATGCCGCACGGCACGATCCGGTCGAACCAGGTGTTGTCCGGGTTCACGTTGAAGGAGAAGCCGTGCATCGTCACGCCCTTGGCCACCCGGATGCCGATCGCCGCCAGCTTGCGGTCCTCGCGGCGCTGGCCGGCGTTGGACGGGGCGTACTCGGGGCCGTTCAGCCGGGCGTCGAACTCCTCGTCGTGCAGCCGCGGGTCGAAGTCGAGGGAGAGCCCGCCGATCGCCGGGCGGTCCTCGACCGGGTCGCCGAGCACCCAGACGCCGCTGCGGCCCTCGACCCGGGTGGTCTCCACGCCGAACTCGGCGGCGGTACGGATCAGCGCGTCCTCCAGCCGCCGGACGTGCGCGACGACGTCCACCGGGCGGGGCAGCTTCTGGATCGGGTAGCCGACCAGCTGACCGGGGCCGTGCCAGGTGATCTTGCCGCCGCGGTCCACGTCGACGACGGGGGTGCCGTCCAGCGGGCGTTCGCTGTCGGTCGTGCGCCGTCCGGCCGTGTAGACGGGCGGGTGCTCCAGCAGCAGACAGGTGTCGGGGACGGTGTCCTCGAATCTGGCCGCGTGCACCTCGCGCTGCTTCTGCCAGGCCTCCTGGTAGTCGACGGCTTCCTCGCCGAATCCCAGCCGGACGAACCGAAGCTCAGCCACGACAGATGCCTTCCTACTCGCGGTGCCGTGTGCCGGGGGGTGCCCGGAGCCGCGTCACCATGCACTGAAATCACGCCCCCGGCCACTGTACGACCGGCCCTCGGGCGGCGGTCCGGCAGGTCTTCCCGTCAGCGCCGCCCTCAATCCTCACACGATCGGATGAAAGTGAAGTGAAGGTGGCTGTGACTGCTGCGGAGGCCGCTAAATTCGCGCCGTTCCATAAGGGCTGCCCGCCCGGCCCCGAAGGCAGGAGACCGTACAGCTGATGTCGGATCGACCTCCGCAGCGCACCCCCAACCGCCGACTCGCCTCGCTCATCACGGAGGCAGGTTTCTCCAACGCCGGTCTCGCCCGCAGGGTGGACCAGCTCGGCCTGGAGCACGGCCTCGACCTGCGGTACGACAAGACCTCCGTGACCCGCTGGCTGCGAGGTCAGCAGCCCCGCGGAACCACCCCCGCGCTGATCGCCGAGGTCTTCACCCGGCGGCTCGGGCGCCGTCTGTCCGCACAGGACCTGGGCCTCGACGCATGCGCCCCGGTCTACGCGGGCCTGGAGTTCGCGGCCACGCCCGCGGAGGCGGTCGACATCGTCAGCGGGCTGTGGCGGAAGGACTCGGGCAGCCATGCGGAGCTGCGCAAGATCGCCTTCACCCCGGCCGGGCTCGTCGTCCCCAGCAGGGACTGGCTGATCGGACGGGCCGACGAATGGGTGGGGCGGGGGAGCGAGCCATCGCCCCGGACGCACGACGGGGCCGGCGGGGACCACGGGGCCGGCGGGATCACGAGGTCCGCCGGGGCAGGCGGGGCGGCGGGGGCCGTCGAGGCCGGTGGTCCCCCGCGGCCCGGTGGCCCCGGCGGAGCGCGCGGCGGCCCGTACGGGGCGCACGGCAGGTCCATGGCGTACGGCGCCGGCGGCCGGGGCGGTGCCCGCGGACCCGAGCACTCCCGGCCCGGCGCACCACCGGGATCGCCCGCCGCTCCGACGGGTCCGGTCCCCCTGGGAACGGGGCTGCCGGGCGCCCCCGGCGTCCCGCGGCAGCGGCAGTCCGAGCGCGCCCCCGGCCAGCGGGTAAGCGGTGGCGATGTTGCCGCCCTGCGCTCGGTCGGCGAGCTCTTCCGCGCCCTCGACAACACCTACGGCGGCGGCCACGCCCGCCAGGCCCTCGTCCGGTACCTGGAACACGAGACCGAGCCCATGCTCCGCGGCACGTACGGGGAGGCCACCGGGCGCCGCCTCTTCTCCGCTGCGGCCGACCTGACCCGGCTGGCGGGCTGGACCTCGTACGACATCGCGGCCCACGGCCTGGCCCAGCGGTACTTCGTCCAGGCGCTGCGACTGGCCCAGGCCGCCGGGGACCGCGCGTACGGCAGCTACGTCCTGATCACCATGAGCCGGCAGGCGGTCTACCTCGGCCACGGCAGGGAAGCCGTGCAGCTGGCCCGGGTGGCCCAGCAAGGCATCGGCTCCTCGGCGCCACCCGTCGTCCAGGCCCTGCTGCACGCCGTCGAGGCGCGCGGCCACGGGGTGCTCGGCGAGGCCAGGGCGTGCACCGCCTCGCTGGCGCGGGCGGAACACGCGCTGGAGATCGCCCGGCCGGGTGACGAGGTGCCGCACTGGGCGCGGTACTTCGACGAGGCCCAGCTCGCCGACGAGTTCGGGCACTGCTACCGGGACCTCCAGCAGTACCGGGCCGCGGCGCAGCACGCGGAGCGCTCCCTCCAGCTGCGCTCCCCGGCGTACGCCCGCAGCCGGCTGTTCTGCCGGGTGGTGCTGGCCTCCGCCCGGCTCGGGCTCGGCGAGCTCGACCAGGCGTGCGCGCTCGGCGCCGAGGCCGCCCAGCAGGCCGCGGAGATGCGGTCGGTGCGGGCGACCGAGTACGTGCGGGACTTCGAACGGCGCCTGGAGCCGTACCGGGACGCCGCCGCGGTACGCGGCTACCGCGAACGGGTCGCCGCGCTCGGCTGAGCCCGGGGCGGACACCGGCGCACCACTGCGTGCTCCGCCCCGGATGCCGCGGACGGGCCCCGGGGGTCGGCCGGGGCCTACGCGGCCTCGGGCAGCGCCGTCCCGCTCCCCGGCCGTACACCCAGGTCGGTGAGGATCGACTCGGCGGCGCGACGGCCCGAGGACAGGGCCCCCTGGACCGTGCTCGTGTCGCGGTGGTCGCCGCACACGTACAGGCCGGCCAGCAGCCGCACCGGGCGGCGCGGATCGTGCGGGGCCGGCATCGCGGGGACCGCCTCCGGGTCGTGGTGGGTGGCCAGCAGTTCCCAGTCGTCGGTGGGAGTGCCGTACAGCGCGGCGAGATGGGCGCGGACCGTGCGGTCCAGATCGGGCGGCGGGGTGCCGAGCACCGTCGAGCTGATCAGCGCACGGCCCCGCGGGGCGCGCGAGGGATCGACCGCGCTCATCACCGCGGTGTGCGCGACCGGGCCCGAGCGGTCGGCGTCCAGCAGCAGCGCGGTGCCGGTCGGCGGGGGAGCGGGGGCGGTGTGGTGAAGGACCGTCACGGCATGGAAGGGCGGCACCCGCAGACCCGGCAGCAGCTCTGCGGCGGCGCCCGCACCGGTCGCCAGCAGCAGGGAACGGCAGCCCAGTTCGCCGTGTTCCTTGGTGCGGACCGAGGTGATGTCGGCGGCCGTCACATGCACGCCGGTGCGTACGGTGCCGGGCGGCAGCGCCGCCGCGAGGAGTGCGGGCAGCGCCGCCGCGCCGCCCGCGGGCACGCACAGCCTGCCGCGGGCGTAGCCGCTCAGGGCCAGATCGGCGAATCGGCTGGACGTGCTGAGCCCGGGGTCGCTGAGCAGCGCGGAGAGCAGCGGGCGGAGGAAGCCGTTGACCGTGCGGGAGGGCAGGCCGCGGTGGGACAGGGCGGCGAGCGCGGTCTGTTCGGGCCGCGCCAGGATGCGGGCGGACGGGGTGGCGGCGAGCCGGGACAGGGCGGCACCCAGCCGGGCCTGGTCGATCGGCCCACCCATCGGTGGCCGGGGGGCGCTTGCCAGGGCGCGCGCCGCCTTGAATGCGCCCCGCGCGCCCCGTACATCGCCGGTCCGGTACTGGCGGCCCTCGCTGTGGACGAGGACCCCCGGGGCGAAGTTGCGCAGCACCAGTCCTTCGAGGCCCGGTGTCGTGCGCAGGGCCGGATAGGAGGTGCTGAGCAGCGGGCCGAGGTGGTCGAGCCGGAAGCCGTCCAGGTCGGCGGTGGTCATCCGGCCGCCGACCCGGGGGCCGGCCTCCAGGACGCTGACACTTACCCCTGCACTGGTCAGTCGATGGGCTGCTGACAGGCCGGCGATTCCGGCCCCGATGATGACGACGTCCGCGTGGTGTGCCGTGCTGAGCACGTGCCCCTCCCCGAGTCGGCGCAACTGCTGGGAGGCTCTTGCCCCCAACAGGCCCCCGGAATGCCCGAGTTCGCAAGGAGGGTAGGAAGGCGGCCGGTAAAGACGAAGTCGCGCGCGACCGGGGCACCGTTGCACGGGGTCGCACATCCGTCCGATTGAACGGGGGTGTCATCTCCGTGGGGTGCGCCGGCCGGTGCGGGGCTCAGCGCAGTGCCGCGCGGATCGCCGAGTCGATCCCCGGGAAGGCGAACACGAAGCCCGAGTCCAGCAGCTGACCCGGCAGCACCCGCTGGCTGGCCAGCACGTCCTGCGCGAAGTCCCCCAGAGCGATCCGCAACGCCGGTGCCGGTGCCGTGAGGAGCGTGGGGCGGTGCAGCACCCGCCCCATCGCGGCCGTCACCTCGCGGTTGGTGACGGGGTCGGGGCCGGTCAGATTCACCGGACCCGAGAGCGACTCGGTGTCCAGGATGTGGCGCACCGCCGCGACCTCGTCGTGCAGTGCGATGAAGCTCCAGTACTGGCGTCCGTTGCCCAGCCGGCCGCCGAGCCCCGCCCGGAACAGCGGGAAGAGCCGGCCCCAGGCGCCGCCCTCGCGGCCCACGACCAGACCGGTGCGCGCGTGCACCGTCCGGACTCCCGCCTCCTGGGCGGCGGCCGTGGCAGCCTCCCACTCCACGCAGACGGACGGCAGGAAACCCTCACCGGCCGGGGCGCTCTCGTCGACGGCGCGGTCCCCGGTGTCGCCGTAGTAGCCGATCGCGGACCCGGACAGCAGCACCTTCGGCGGCACGTCCAGCGAGGCGACCGCCCCCGCGATCGCCGTCGTCCCGAGTACCCGGCTGTCCCGGATCTCCCGCTTGTACGCGGCGGTCCAGCGGTGGTCGCCGACCCCGGCTCCGGCGAGATGGACGACGGCGTCGCAGCCGACCAGGCCCGCCACGTCGACGTATCCCCGCTTCGGATCCCACTCCACCTCGTCGCCGGCCCGCGCGGGGTGCCGCACGAGGCGCACCACCTCGTGCCCGTCGGCCCGCAGCGAGCGCACCAGCGCCGCTCCGATGAGTCCGGATGCTCCGGTGACAGCGATACGGGAGTGCAGCATGGGGCCCATCCTGCCCCAGCGGCCCCGCCGGGCCCATCAGCCGGGGCCCCCGGTCCCTCGTGTCACCGGGGCGTACCGGACAGTGAAACCGGGTGCACCGGACGGCGAAACCGGCTGACCAGGCGGCGAAACCGGGCTGACCGGGCACGGGACGCCATGGCACAGTGGCGCGCATGCCCGAGACCCACACCCATCCGGTCCTCGTCCGCCCCGCCGTCCTCTCCGACGAGGCCGCACTCGGTGAACTCGACCGCGCCACCTGGTCGACGCTGCACGCCGTGACGTCCAGGCCGCAGCCGCCGTACGAGCCGTTCTTCGACGACCGTCACCGGCCCGAGGGCTTCCTGGTGGCCGAGACCGAGGACGCCGACGGCGAGCCGCGCCTGGCCGGATACATCAGGCTGGTCCCGCCGACCCCGCTGGCCTGCAACACACATGTCCGGCAGATACAGGGCCTCGCGGTGGCCGACCGCGCGCGCGGCCGCGGTGTCGCCAGGACCCTGCTGCGGGCCGCCTTCGCGGCGGCGCGCCGCGACGGGGCGAACCGGATGACGCTGCGGGTGCTCGGGCACAACACGCCCGCGCGCGCCCTGTACGAGTCGGAGGGATTCGTCGTCGAGGGAGTGCTGCCCGGGGAGTTCTTCCTGGACGGGCGTTACGTCGACGACGTGATGATGGGCCGCTCGCTCGCCCCGTGACCCCTCGTTCCTGACCAGATCCTGTCGGGTGACCTCCGGCCGGACAGCCGCGCCCTCCGGCCCGCAGGTCCCCCGACAGGCTCTCAGCCCTTGAACAGCCGCATGCCGCCCATGAGTTCGTGCAGGCAGCGCACCGCCAGCTCGGCGGGTGAGCCGGGCCCGGTCGTCGGCGCGTCCGTCTGGGCCCAGGACTCCAGCGCGACCCGGATGGCGTCCGTGGCGGCGGCCGCGGCGAGCCGGACCTCCAGCGGGTCCGCCCCGTCGCCGGCCAGTCGGGCCAGCACCGGCAGCAGCCGCTCCTCCGAATCCTGATTGACCCGGTACCAGACGGCGCGCAGCGCCGGGTCCTGCGACGCGGCCCGCAGTAGCCCGCGGGTCCAGCCGAGCTGCTCGGCGCCGTCCGCGTCCGGCAGCCGGAGCGCCTCGGTGACCGCCCGTTCCAGGACCCCGGCGAGCGGGTCCCCGGGGTCGGCCGCCTCCAGCAGGGCCCGCCAGCGATCGCCGCCGCCGGAGAGCAGCGGGCCCACCGCGTCCTGCTTGGAACGGAAGTAGCGGTAGAAGGTGCGCAGCGCCACGCCCGCCCGGCCGGCGATGTCCTCCGCCGTGGTGCCGTCGGGCCCGCGCTCGGCGAAGAGCGCGGCCGCGGCGCGCGCGATGTCCAGCTGGGTCGCGGCCTTCCGGCGCTCGGTGAGGGACGGCTGACTCGGCTCGGTGCTCATTCCCAGGAGATTACCCGGGCGAGGCGGCGGTGTGCGTGAAATGCCATTATGGCAAAATGTGCCACCCAGGCGTACGGTGGACATGGATCGGGACGTCATCGGGGCGCCGCCGAGACGCTGCGTGACAACGGTCACCGGGATCGGAAGAGAGACAGACATGAACCGCTACGAAGGCCGCCGCGTACTCATCACCGGAGGCGGCTCCGGCATCGGACAGGCCACCGTCCACCGCGTCCTCGCCGAGGGCGGCCGAGTCGTCGCGGCCGACGTCAACGAGGCCGGGCTGAAGGACACGTACGAGACGGCCGTGGCGAACGGCGTCGCCGAGCGCCTCACCACCCTCGCCCTGGACATCTCGGACGAGGCCGCGGTCCGAGCCGGCGTCGCCTCCGCCGTGGAGACCCTCGGCGGGCTCGACGTGCTGGTCAACGCGGCCGGGATCCTGCGCTCCGAGCACACCCACAAGACGACGCTGGAGTTCTTCAACAAGATCCTCGCGGTCAACCTCACGGGCACGTTCCTGATGATCCGCGAGGCGATCCCGGCCCTGCTGGCGGGTGACGAGCCGGCCGTCGTGAACTTCTCCTCCACCTCGGCGAGCTTCGCGCACCCCTACATGTCGGCGTACGCGGCGAGCAAGGGCGGCATCCAGTCGATGACGCACGCGCTGGCGAGCGAGTACAGCAAGCAGGGGCTGCGGTTCGTCGCCGTCGCGCCCGGCTCGATCTCCTCCGACATGACCAGCGGCAACGGCCCGGGGCTGCCCGCCGACGCCGACATGTCGCTCTTCATGAAGCTGGCCCCGGCGCTCGGCGCGGGCTTCGCCAGCCCGGACACCGTCGCCGGCGTCGTCGCGATGCTCGGCTCCCGGGACGGGGCGTTCATCACCGGTACGGAGATCCGGATCGACGGCGGCACCCACTTCTGACCCGACTCGGGGCCCCGCTTCCGGCACGGACGCTTCCGGCGTGGAGGCGGGGCCCCGGCAGGGGTCAGCCGGGCCCGAACCGCTCCCAGAGCGAGGGGAAGCGCTCCGCCAGGACCGCGTCGTCCTCGAAGCTCACGGGGGTCCCCTCCGGCTCGGCGGCCTGGGGCGGCAGGCCGAGGTCCGGGGCGACCACGCCGGTGAGCTGTTCGTACGCCTCGTCGGCGGCGTAGCCGAGATCCTCGGCGTCCCCGTCGACCTCCTCGTCGAAGTCGTCGAGCAGATCGGCCAGGCCGTCCGGGTCGTGCAGCGCGCCCTCGAAGACCTCCCGGCCCTGGCCGATCAGCCAGCAGCGGAAGAAGTCGAAGGCGTCGTCGCTCGCGCCGCCGAGCAGCACGGCGGCGGCGCCCCACAGGTCCCAGCGGTAGGCGCGGTTGAAACGGGCCTCGAAGTGCCGGGCGAAGTCCAGCACCGCATCGGGATCGAGCCGCACCAGCCGTTCGACCAGCAGGTCGGCCTGGTCCTCGGGGTCGCCCTCGGCGGCCACGCGGGTGCTGTCGATGATCTCCCAGAACTCCGTCTCGTCCATCACGGGTCAAGCATCCGCCCCGGCGGCGGGCCACGCACGCGGACGCGGCGAGAACCGCCCCTCAGCGATAGAGCTCGCGCAGGCGCTCGGCGGCCGCGGCGAAACGCCCCCGCAGGGCGGCCGGCTCCAGCGCCTCCGACTCCGGCCCCAGGGACAGCAGTTGGCTGTAGGCGATCTCCACCGACTCGACCCGCAGGGTGAGGGTGAGCCACCCCTCGGCATCGGGCGGGCCGGCCGTGTCCAGAGCGTCCTGGACCGCCGAACGGTCCATGGTGTACGGCAGTCGGCGTACGCCCTCGGGCGACACCCGTACCGTCACCTCGGCCTGCAGGAGCGACCGGGCGAACTGCGCGGCCCGCTCGTCCCAGAAGCCCGCCAGATCGAACCGCCCGTCGCGCTCGAAGCGCTCGTCCGACACCGTCACGTCCGAGAACCGGTCGATCCGGTAGACCCGGAAATCGTCCCCCACCCGGGCACAGACGTACCAGACGCCGGCCTTCAGGACGAGCCCGTACGGCGCCAGCTCCCGCTCCACCTCGCCGCCCGCACGGCCGCGGAGATAGCGGGCACGGACCATCCGGTCGCCCCAGACGGCCTCGGCGACGGCCGGCAGCAGTTCGGGGGTGACCGGCTCCTGGTACCAGCCGGGAGCATCCAGGTGGAAGCGCCGGGCGGCGCTGTCCGAGGCGTCCCGCAGCGAGGGCAGCAGGGCCGCCGACACCTTGAGCCGGGCGGCGGACGCGGCGTCCTGAAGGCCCATCTCGCGCAGCGCGGAGGGCAGTCCGGAGAGGAAGAGCGCCTCGGCCTCGCTCCGGGCCAGGCCGGTGAGGTGGGTGCGGTAGCCGCCGACCAGCCGGTAGCCCCCGGCCCGGCCCCGGTCCGCGTACACCGGGACACCCGCTTCCGAGAGCGCCTGCGCGTCCCGGGTCACGGTCCGCTCGGACACCTCCAGCTCACGGGCGAGCTCGGCGGCGGTCATGGCCGGGCGGGACTGCAGGAGCAGCACCATTCTGATCAGACGGGCAGCACGCATCCGCCCATTGTGACCGCAGAACGCGTGCGCCCCGGTCACCGGACGGCCCCGTTCTCGGGACCGCCCGGCGACCGGGGGCGAAGCGGCGGCCGGGCGCACCCGGCCGCCCCGGCATCACAGCCCGTACCGCTCCCGGGCCTCCTTGACCGAGGACGCGGACACCTCGCCGCGGCGGGCCAGCTGGGCCAGTGCCGCGACCACGATCGACTGCGCGTCGACACCGAAGTGGCGGCGGGCCGCGTCGCGGGTGTCGGAGAGGCCGAAGCCGTCCGTGCCGAGCGAGGACCAGTCCTGTTCCACCCACTGGCTGATCTGGTCCGGGACCTGACGCATCCAGTCGCTGACCGCGACGACCGGCCCCGGTGCGCCCTCCAGCGCCCGGGTCACGTACGGCACCCGCTGCTCGCCGCGGAGCATCGCCTCGTCGCACTCCAGCGCCTCGCGGCGCAGCTCGCCCCAGGAGGTGGCGGACCAGACGTCGGCCGTGACACCCCAGTCCGAGGCCAGCAGCTCCTGCGCCTGGAGCGCCCAGTGGATCGCCGTACCGGAGGCCAGCAGCTGGGCCCGCGGGGCGTCCGCCGAGGCAGGCGTGCCTTCCTTGAAGCGGTACAGGCCCTTGACGATGCCCTCCTCGACGCCTTCCGGCATCGCGGGCTGCGGCTTCGGCTCGTTGTAGACCGTCAGGTAGTAGAAGACGTTCTCGGCCTCGGGGCCGTACATCCGCCGCAGACCGTCCTTGACGATCACCGCGATCTCGTACGCGAACGCCGGGTCGTAGTTGAGCGACGCGGGGTTCGTGGCGGCGATCAGCTGCGAGTGGCCGTCCGCGTGCTGGAGGCCCTCACCGGTCAGCGTCGTACGGCCCGCCGTGGCGCCGACGATGAAGCCCTTGCCGAGCTGGTCGGCGAGCTGCCACATCTGGTCGCCGGTCCGCTGCCAGCCGAACATCGAGTAGAAGATGTAGAAGGGGATCATCGTCTCGCCGTGCGTCGCGTACGACGTCGACGCGGCGATGAAGTCCGCCATGGCCCCGGCCTCGGTGATCCCCTCGTTGAGGATCTGGCCGTCCTTGGCCTCCTTGTAGTACATCAGCTGGTCGCGGTCGACCGGCTCGTACGTCTGGCCCAGCGGGGAGTAGATCCCGGCCGACGGGAACAGCGACTCCATGCCGAAGGTACGGGCCTCGTCCGGGACGATCGGAACCCAGCGCCTGCCGGTCTCCTTGTCCCGCATCAGGTCCTTGACCAGGCGGACGAAGGCCATGGTGGTGGCCATCTCCTGCTTGCCGGAGCCCTTCTTGAGCGCGGCGAACGCCCGCTCCTCGGGCTGCGGCAGCGCCACGGCGTGGACCCGGCGGGCCGGGGCGGGACCGCCGAGGGCGGCGCGGCGCTCCTGGAGGTAACGGACCTCGGGGGAGTCGGCGCCCGGGTGGCCGTAGGGCACCAGGCCGTCGGCGAAGGCGCTGTCCGGGATCGGGAGTCCGAGCAGCTCGCGCATGTCCTTGAACTCGTCCACCGAGAGCTTCTTCATCTGGTGGTTGGCGTTCTTGGACTCGAAGCCCTTGCCGAGCGTGAAGCCCTTCACCGTCTGGGCGAGGATCACGGTCGGCGCGCCCTTGTGCTCGACGGCGGCCCGGTACGCCGCGTACACCTTGCGGGCCTCGTGGCCGCCGCGCGAGGTGTAGAAGCACTCGGCGATCTTCGCGTCGGTGAGCAGCTTCGCCAGCTCGGCGAGGGCAGGCTCGGCACCGAAGAAGTGCTGGCGGATGTAGGCGACGTCGCGGGTGGCGTACGTCTGGAACTGCGCGTCCGGGACCTCGCGGAGCCGGCGGACCAGCGCACCCGTGGTGTCCAGCCGGAACAGCTCGTCCCAGGCATTGCCCCAGAGCGTCTTGACGACGTTCCAGCCGGCGCCGCGGAACGCGCCCTCCAGCTCCTGGACCACCCGGAAGTTGGCGCGGACCGGGCCGTCGAGGCGCTGCAGGTTGCAGTTGATGACGAAGGTCAGGTTGTCGAGACCCTCACGGGCCGCCAGCGCGAGGGCGGCGGTCGACTCGGGCTCGTCCATCTCGCCGTCGCCGAGGAAGGCCCAGACGTGCGAGTTCGACGTGTCCTTGATGTTGCGGTTGGCGAGGTAGCGGTTGAAGCGCGCCTGGTAGATCGCCGAGAGCGGGCCGAGGCCCATCGACACGGTGGGGAACTCCCACAGCCAGGGCAGCCGCCGCGGGTGCGGGTAGGACGGCAGACCGTCGCCGCCCGCCTCCTGGCGGAAGTTGTCGAGCTGCTGCTCGCTGAGGCGTCCGTCGAGGAAGGCGCGGGCGTAGATGCCGGGGGAGGCGTGGCCCTGGATGTAGAGCTGGTCGCCGGAGCCGTCCCCCTCCTTGCCGCGGAAGAAGTGGTTGAAGCCGGTCTCGTACAGCCAGGCCGCCGAGGCGAAGGTGGCGATGTGGCCGCCGACACCGAAGCGGGAGCCGCGGGTGACCATCGCGGCGGCGTTCCAGCGGTTCCAGGCGGTGATCCTGGACTCCATCTCCAGATCACCGTCGAACGCGGGCTCGGCGGCGGTCGGGATGGAGTTGACGTAGTCGGTCTCCAGCAGCTTGGGCAGCGCGAGACCGGCGCCCTCGGCGTGTTCGAGCGAGCGACGCATCAGGTACGCGGCCCGGTGCGGGCCCGCGGCCTTGGTGACGGCATCCAGGGAGGCCGCCCATTCGGCGGTCTCCTCGGGGTCACGGTCCGGGAGCTGGTCGAGCTCGCTCGGAAGCTTTCCTACGGGGTCGGTCATGATCGCCGCCTTCCGGAGAGGAGGGGGGTGGAGAAGGCCCTGACTGGCAGGACAGGGCGATGGGGCCGGTGGGCCCGCGGAGTGAACTGTAAGTCGCCGATCGATGATCGATCAAAGGGTGAAGGGCAAAACTTCTCGATATGAAGAAAAGTGGCATGCGGTGCCGCGAAAGGGGGCACGGAGTGACGGGACTTTATGCGTAAAAAGGGCGCCCACCTGCACAGGCGAGCACCCCCTACGACAGATGCGTACGGCCCTCAGGCGCGCGGCGCGCAGCCGAGGACGTGGGCCTTGGCCAGCACCCCGATGTCCGGGTCCTTGCGCAGGAACGCCTCGATGAGCGCCTCGTGCTCCTCCGCGTACGACTTCTGCACCGTGCCCAGCCACCGGATCGACAGGGCGGTGAACACCTCGATGCCCAGCCCCTCCCAGGTGTGCAGCAGCACCGCGTTCCCGGCGGCCCGCACCATCTCGCGGTGGAAGCCAACGGTGTGCCGTACCTGCGCCTCGCCGTCGGCCAGCCGGTCCGCCTCGTAGAGCGCGGTCACGTACGGCGTGAGGCGCGAGCAGTCCTCGCCGAGGGCCGGCGCCGCCAGCTCCGCCGCGATCTGCTCCAGACCGGCCCGTACCGGATAGCTCTCCTCCAGGTCGGCGGCCGTCAGATTGCGGACCCGTACGCCCTTGTTGGGCGCCGACTCGATCAGCCGGAGCGTCTCCAGCTCCCGCAGCGCCTCGCGCACGGGCGTCTGGCTGACCTCCAGCTCGGTGGCGATCCGGCGCTCCACGATCCGCTCACCGGGCTTCCAGCGCCCGCTGACGATCCCGTCCACGATGTGCTCGCGGATCTGTTCGCGCAGCGAGTGGACGACGGGCGGGGTCATGAGGGGCTCCTTCGGGGCAAACCGGTGCTTGTCCGCACCATCGATTGCCGGGGCGACCGGTGGTGTCTAGACAATACGGCGGCGCCCCCGTCCGGAAGTGTTCCGGACGGGGGCGCCGCTGGTGAGGCTGGTTACAGCCGCGGTGTTCAGAGGCCGAGCTCGACCTCGAACTCACCGGCCTCCAGGATCGCCTTGACCGAGGTCAGGTAGCGGGCGGCGTCCGCGCCGTCCACCAGACGGTGGTCGTAGGAGAGCGAGAGGTACGTCATGTCGCGGACACCGATGACGGTGCCCTCCTCGGTCTCGATGACCGCCGGACGCTTGACCGTGGCACCGATGCCCAGGATGGCTGCCTGGTTCGGGGGCACGATGACGGTGTCGAACAGCGCACCGCGCGAGCCGGTGTTGCTGATGGTGAAGGTGGCACCGGACATGTCGTCCGGCGTCAGGCCGCCACCGCGGGCCTTGCCGGCCAGCTCGGCGGTCTTCTTCGAGATACCGGCGATGTTCAGGTCGCCCGCACCCTTGATGACCGGGGTCATCAGACCCTTCTCGGCGTCCACGGCGATGCCGATGTTCTCCGAGTCGAAGTACGTGATGGTGCCCTCGTCCTCGTTGATCCGGGCGTTGATGACCGGGTGGGCCTTCAGCGCCTGGGCCGCCGCCTTGACGTAGAACGGCATCGGGGACAGCTTGACGCCCTCGCGGGCGGCGAACGCGTCCTTCGCCCGGTTGCGCAGCTTCATCAGCTTGGTGACGTCGACCTCGACGACCGAGGTCAGCTGGGCCTGCGAGTGCAGGGCCTTCATCATGTTGTCGCCGATGACCTTGCGCATGCGGGTCATCTTGACCGTCTGACCACGCAGCGGGGACGCCTCCAGCTTCGGCGCCTTCGACGCGGCGGCATGGCCTCCGGCAGGCACAGCGGCGACGGGGGCCGGAGCGGCTGCGGCGGCCCGGGCGGCCTCCGCGGCGGCGACGACGTCCTGCTTGCGGATGCGGCCACCGACGCCGGTGCCCTTGACCGCGCCCAGGTCGACGCCGTTCTCGGCGGCGAGCTTGCGGACCAGCGGCGTGACGTACGCGCCGTCGTCACCGGGGGTCGCGGCCGGGGCGGCCGGGGTGACCGGAGCCGGAGCGGCGACCGGAGCAGCGGCCACGGGCGCCGGAGCGGCGACCGGGGCGGCGGGCGCCACCGGGGCCGGAGCCGGCGCGGGGGCGGCCGGAGCGGGGGCAGCGGCGGCCGGAGCCGGAGCCGGAGCCGGAGCCGGAGCGGCCACGGGGGCAGGGGCGGCCGGAGCCGGAGCGGCGGCCGGGGCAGCACCCGCGGCACCGATGACGGCGAGCTTGGCGCCGACCTCGGCGGTCTCGTCCTCGGCGACGACGATCTCCAGAAGCACACCGGAAACCGGGGCCGGGATCTCGGTGTCGACCTTGTCCGTGGAGACCTCCAGGAGGGGCTCGTCCTCCGTGACCTCCTCGCCGACCTCCTTCAGCCAGCGGGTGACGGTGCCCTCGGTGACGCTCTCGCCGAGCGCCGGGAGCGTGACGTCGGTACCGGCGCCGCCGGCCGGAGCCGGAGCGGTGGCCGGGGCCTCGGCCACGGGGGCCGGAGCCGCGGCGGGGGCCTCGGCGACCGGGGCCGGGGCGGCCGCGGGCTCGGCGGCCGGAGCCGCGGCGGCCACGGGCGCGCCGGTGCCGTCGTCGATGATGGCCAGCTCGGCGCCGACCTCGACGGTCTCGTCCTCGGCGACCTTGATGGCCGCCAGGATGCCGGCCGCGGGGGCCGGGATCTCGGTGTCGACCTTGTCGGTCGAAACCTCGAGCAACGGCTCGTCGGCCTCGACGCGCTCGCCCTCGGCCTTCAGCCAGCGGGTGACAGTGCCCTCGGTGACGCTCTCGCCGAGCGCCGGAAGGGTTACGGAAACCGACATGGTTTCAGTTGCTCCTTACGAAAGTGCGGAAGTGGTCGGTCGTCGCGCCCGGTCGACAGATCAGTCGTGGGAGTGCAGAGGCTTGCCGGCCAGTGCCAGGTGGGCTTCGCCCATCGCCTCGTTCTGGGTCGGGTGGGCGTGGATGAGCTGCGCGACCTCGGCGGGCAGCGCCTCCCAGTTGTAGATCAGCTGGGCTTCGCCGACCTGCTCGCCCATACGGTCACCGACCATGTGGACGCCGACCACGGCACCGTCCTTGACCTGGACGAGCTTGATCTCGCCCGCGGTCTTGAGGATCTTGCTCTTGCCGTTGCCCGCGAGGTTGTACTTCAGAGCGACGACCTTGTCCGCGCCGTAGAGCTCCTTGGCCTTGGCCTCGGTGATGCCCACGGAGGCGACCTCGGGGTGGCAGTACGTCACCCGCGGAACACCGTCGTAGTCGATCGGAACGGTCTTCAGACCGGCCAGCCGCTCCGCCACCAGGATGCCCTCGGCGAAGCCGACGTGCGCGAGCTGGAGCGTCGGGGCCAGGTCACCCACGGCCGAGATGGTGGGCACGTTGGTCTGCATGTACTCGTCGACGAGGACGTAGCCGCGGTCCATCGCGACGCCGGCCTCCTCGTAACCCAGGCCCTGCGAGACCGGGCCGCGGCCGATGGCGACCAGCAGCACCTCGGCCTCGAAGGTCTTGCCGTCGGCAAGGGTCACACGGACGCCGTCCTGCGTGTACTCGGCGCCCTGGAAGAACGTACCGAGGTTGAACTTGATGCCGCGCTTGCGGAAGGCGCGCTCAAGAAGCTTCGAGCTGTTCTCGTCCTCGACCGGGACGAGGTGCTTCAGGCCCTCGATGATCGTCACGTCGGTGCCGAAGGACGTCCACGCCGAGGCGAACTCGACGCCGATGACGCCGCCGCCCAGCACGATCGCGGACTTCGGGACGCGGTCCAGCTTGAGCGCGTGGTCCGACGAGATGATGCGGTTGCCGTCGATCTCCAGGCCCGGCAGCGACTTCGGCACGGAGCCGGTCGCGAGCAGCACGTGGCGGCCCTGGACGCGCTGGCCGTTCACATCCACCGAGGTGGGGGAGGAGAGCCGTCCCTCACCCTCGATGTAGGTGACCTTGCGCGAGGCGATGAGACCCTGCAGACCCTTGTACAGGCCCGAGATCACGTCGTCCTTGTACTTGTGGACGGCGTCGATGTCGATGCCCTCGAAGGTGGCCTTGACACCGAACTGCTCGGACTCGCGCGCCTGGTCGGCGATCTCACCGGCGTGCAGCAGGGCCTTCGTGGGGATACAGCCGTTGTGCAGGCAGGTGCCGCCGACCTTGCCCTTCTCGATCAGAGCGACGTCCAGGCCCAGCTGCGCTCCGCGCAGGGCCGCGGCGTAACCGCCGCTACCACCGCCGAGGATCACTAGGTCGAAAACGGTGCTGGCGTCGTTCGCCACGTCACGTCCTCCATGCATGTGCGCCGTACGCCGGGCCCCGTCGCTGGGGGATGACCGGCCGGTCGGCTGGTGTTCGGCCGCTGTTGTTATTCGGCCCTGTGGTGGGGGCCCTGTCCTGCCGAGAACCCATCTTCGCACTTGTCGACGGTGAGCGGGACGCGGGGCCCGGGTCTGAGACGGATGATCATCCGTCTCAGGGGGTTACCGCTGCGTAGACCCCTACTGATTTCGTCGAGAGCGAAACCGGCCGGATCCATGCGGCGATGCCATGGGCGTAACACGTACGGCCCCGGGCCTATGCCCGGGGCCGTACCGTCACGGTCGAAGCCTCAGCCGAGGTCTCCGGCGGCGGTGCGCTCGGCCAGCCTGACCAGCGTGCGGACCGAGGAGCCGGTGCCGCCCTTCGGCGTGTAGCCGTGCGGCGCGCCCTCGTGGAAGGCCGGACCGGCGATGTCCAGGTGCGCCCAGGCGATGCCCTCGCCCACGAACTCCTGCAGGAACAGACCGGCCACCAGGCCGCCGCCCATCCGCTCGCCCATGTTGGCGATGTCGGCGGTCGGGGAGTCCATGCCCTTGCGCAGGTCGGCGGGGAGCGGCATCGGCCAGGAGGCCTCGCCGACCTCCTCGGCGATCTCGTGGATGGAGGTACGGAAGGCGTCGTCGTTCGCCATGATGCCGAAGGTGCGGTTGCCCAGCGCCAGCACCATCGCGCCGGTCAGGGTCGCCACGTCGACGATCGCGTCCGGGTTCTCCTCGGAGGCGCGGGTCAGCGCGTCGGCGAGGACGAGCCGGCCCTCGGCGTCCGTGTTGAGGACCTCGACGGTCTTGCCGCTGTACATGCGCAGCACGTCACCGGGGCGGGTGGCGTTGCCCGACGGCATGTTCTCGGCGAGCGCCAGCCAGCCGGTCACGTTGACCTGGAGGCCGAGGCGGGAGGCCGCGACGACGGCGGCGAACACGGCGGCGGCGCCGCTCATGTCGCACTTCATCGTCTCGTTGTGGCCGGCCGGCTTCAGCGAGATGCCGCCCGAGTCGTAGGTGATGCCCTTGCCGACCAGGGCCAGGGTCTTCTCCGCCTTCGGGTGCGTGTAGGCGAGCTTGACCAGACGCGGGCCGTGGGTCGAGCCCTGGCCGACGCCCAGCAGGCCGCCGAAGCCGCCCTTGACGAGCGCCTTCTCGTCCAGGACCTGCACCTTGACGCCGTGCTCCTTGCCCGCGGCGGTGGCCACGGCGGCGAAGGACTCGGGGTACAGGTCGTTCGGCGGGGTGTTGATCAGGTCGCGGGCGCGGTTGATCTCCTCGGCCAGCGCGACGGCGCGCTCGGCGGCCGCCTTGAACGCCTTGTCGCGGGGCTTGGTGCCGAGCAGGGCGACCTCGCCGAGCGGCAGCTTCGAGCCGTTGCCGTTCTTCTTGCCCTTGGGGGCGAGCTTGTTCTCGCCGCCCTGGTACGCGGTGAAGGCGTACGCGCCCAGGAGCGCGCCTTCCGCGATCGCCCCGGCGTCCTCGGCGGACTCGAGGGGCAGCGCGAAGCCGGCCTTCTTCGAGCCGGTCAGGGCGCGGGCGGCCGAGCCGGCGGCGCGGCGCAGCGCCTCGGCGTCGTACGCCTCGTCCTTCTTCGGGACGGAGCCGAGCCCGACCGCGATGACGACCGGGACCTTGAGGCCGTCGGGCGCGGGGAGCTTGGTCACCTCGCCCTCGGCACCCGCGGCGCCCAGGGCCTCCAGGACGGTGGCGAGCTTTCCGTCGAACGCCTTGTCCACGGCCTCGGCGCCCGGTGCGAGGACCAGGTTCCCGGACTTGGAGCCAGAGCCCTTGGCGACGCCGACGACGAGTGCGTCGGCGCGCAGCGTCGTCGCACCGGCAGTGCTGAGAGTGAGAGCAGTCACGGTGGTGAAATCTCGCTTCCGTTGAGTTCGTTGTCGGTCGAGGGGTGGGCCGACCGTGCCCGGCGCATCGTAGACGCCGCCGCAATGTGCCGGGAATGAGCCTACGCGCGCCCTTGGTGCCGGAACACGGCGGCGGGCCGTGGATGGCTCGTTGTGGAGCCACGGCTCCGGTCCCGGGCGTCAGGGCCGGGGTCCGTGCGGCCGGAAACGGCGGTGGACATAGGGTCGTTGGAGGTGCCGGACCCGCGGGAGGAGAACCATGCGCGCCCGTGGGTTCGCACGCGTGACGGGAGGGCGATGGGCGCTGCCCGTCGCCGTACTGATTCTGCTGGCCCTGCTGGCCGGCTGCACTTCGGCGCCCGGACCCGCCGGGAAGGACCGCTGGCGCCCGGAGCCCGGCACCGGCTGGCAGTGGCAGCTCTCCGGACGGCTGGATCCGACGGTGGACGTCCCGGTGTACGACATCGACGGCTTCGACCACAAGGCCGCGGCGGTCGCTGATCTGCACCGCCGGGGCCGCAAGGTGATCTGCTACCTCTCCACCGGCGCCTGGGAGGACTTCCGTCCGGACGCCGGGAAGTTCCCCGCCTCGGTACGCGGCAGGAGCAACGGCTGGGAGGGGGAGTACTGGCTCGACATCCGCCGCACGGACATCCTGGAGCCGTTGATGGAGCGGCGGATCGAGATGTGCGCCGAGAAGGGGTTCGACGCGGTGGAGCCCGACAACATGGACGGCTACCGCAACCGGACCGGCTTCCCGCTGACAGCGGCCGACCAGTTGCGCTACAACCGGCTGATCGCCCGGATCGCCCACCGCCACGGGCTCGCGGTCGGCCTGAAGAACGACCTCGGGCAGATCCCGGAGCTGGAGCCGGACTTCGACTTCGCGGTCAACGAGCAGTGCGCGCAGTACGAGGAGTGCGAGAAGCTCACCCCGTTCGTGAAGGCGGGCAAGGCCGTGTTCCACGTCGAGTACGAGCTGCCCGTCGCCCGGTTCTGCGCCGGGTCGCGGCGGCTGGGGCTCAGCTCGCTGCTGAAGAAGTACGAACTCGGCGTGTGGCGCCAGGAGTGCCCGAAGGGTCGCGCGCAGAACGGCTAACCGAACGTCAGGACCACCAGGGCCGCCGTCGCCGCCGTCTCCGCCAGCGCGCCGAACACATCGCCGGTCACCCCGCCGAAGCGCCGCACGCAGTGTCGCAGCAGGAGCTGGGCGACCCCGAGCGCGGCCACCGCGGCCAGCGCGTGATGGATCGCCCCGTACCCGCCGAGCAGCGCGCCGGCACCCGCGCAGCCCGCGACCACCACGGCCCCGACCGCCACCGCGCCCCGCCCCGTCACCGTGCCCGCCACCGCCGCACCCAGCCCCTCCGGGCGGGCCGACGGCACGCCCCGGCGGGAGGCCAGGGTGAGCGCGAGCCGGGCGGTGACCGCGGCGACGGCCGCCGCCACCGCGCCGTACGCCCAGCTCCGCCCGTACAGCTCGTACAGCGCCGCGACCTGGGCCAGCAGCACCAGCAGCAGGGTGATCACACCGAACGGCCCAATGTCCGACTGCTTCATGATCCGCAGCGCGTCGTCGGCGGGCTTGCCGCTGCCCAGGCCGTCAGCGGTGTCCGCGAGACCGTCCAGATGCAGACCCCGGGTCAGCACGGCGGGAACGGCCGCCGAGGCGACCGCGGCGAGCATCGGCCCCGCTCCGAGCAGCAGCGACAGGCCGCCGGCCGCCGCCGCGAGCAGCCCCACGACGAGGCCGGCCAGTGGCGCGCACAGCATCCCGGCGCGGGCTGCCTCCCGGTCCCAGCGGGTGACGCGGACGGGGAGCACGGTCAGGGTGCCGAAGGCGAAACGGATGCCGTGGCTGTTCAGGGAGGTCACGGCGCGCAGGCTAATCGGTGCGCCCGGCCGATAGATTGCCCGTAACGCGACAGACCATGACAGAAGCGGCTTATCAGGAGTGGGTGGCATGGGTCACTGGTTCGAACGGAACATCGTCGAGCCGGGAAAGCTGCCGCTGCTCCTGGCTCTGGCGGCCTTCGTGCTCACCTTCGCGATCACCCGGGTCATCACGCGGATGATCCGGGCGGGGAAGGGCCCGTTCCGCAACATCACACCCGGCGGGATGCACATCCACCACGTGGTCCCCGGGGTGGTGCTGAGCGTCGTCGGCGGTTTCGGCGCGGTCGCCAGCGGACGGGAGGGCCTCAGCGCGGGGGTCTGCGCCGTGGTCTTCGGCGTGGGCGCGGGGCTGGTGCTGGACGAATTCGCCCTGATCCTCCATCTCGACGACGTGTACTGGACCGAGGAGGGCCGCCAGAGCGTGGAGGTGGTGGTCCTCACCGCGGCGCTGGTACTGCTCGTCCTGGCCGGGTTCTCACCACTCGGCGTGAACGAGCTGAGCAACGACGAGCAGCAGGACCGGCTCGGTGTGATCCTGACCCTGGTCGTCAACTTCTGCTTCGTGCTGATCGCGCTCTTCAAGGGCAAGGCGCGGCTCGCGGTCGTCGGCACGCTGGTCCCGTTCGTCGCGCTGATCGGGGCGGTCCGGCTGGCCCGGCCGACCTCGATGTGGGCCAGGCGCTTCTACCGCAACCGCCACCGGGCCCGTGCCCGGTCGGTGCTGCGCGCGTATCACCACGATGTGCGCTGGGTGGGCCCGCGGCGCAGATTCGAGGATCTGATCGGCGGCGCACCGGACCGGGTGCCGCTCCCCGGACGCAAGTCCTGATCCCGGCGCCGGTCCCGGCGGGCCGTGAGCGCGCACAGCGCGAGGACCGCGGCGATCGCCACCAGGTGCTCCTTGCCCGCCAGATTGTTCTTCAGCACCACCTCGGCCACCATCGCCGCGGTCACCAGGGCCCCGGTGAAGCGGGCCCGCAGGACGTAACAGAGGTAGACGGCGATGCCGACCACCGCCGCCGACGGCCCGGTGTCGACGATCCGGGCGTCCGAGGCGGGCAGCCCGAACAGCCCGTCCGGGCCGAGCGCGACACCGATCCGCGCGTACAGCGTCCCGGTCAGCGTCGCCACGTACGCGATCAGCAGCGTGCGCCGCCGGCCCAGGCAGATCTCGGCGGCGCCGAACACCACCAGGATCTGCACCAGCGCCCCCCAGACCGGCAGATCCAGCGCCGGCACGAACAGCGACAACGGCGTACGCAGCAGGGACACCCACAGCGGGTCCTCGGCGCGCACCGCCCCGAGGCCGTGCACCACCCCGAACCCCCACGACCGGTTCTGCAGCGTATGGAGCAGAGCCGTCAGACAGACCGCGGCGATCGTCATCGGGACCGCTCGCAGCCGCTCGGCCGCGAGCGCCGCGCGTACGGTCGTCAGCAGCGGAGCCCACTCGCGGCGGGCTGCCCGGCGCAGCGCGCGCACGGGACTCATCCGCCGGTCCCGAGGTGCGAGCGGTGCAGCCACTTGGGCAGGCCCGGCGCCTCCAGGAACCCTTCGGCGCGGCCCGCGGCGACGCCGATGCGCAGCAGGTCCGAGCTCTTCTCGAACAGCATGAAGCGTGGCTCCCAGATCGGCCGGTACTTGGCGTTGGCGCGGTACAGCGACTCGATCTGCCACCAGCGCGAGAAGAAGCTGAGCATCGAGCGCCAGAGCCTCAGCACCGGACCCGCGCCGAGCCGTGAGCCCCGTTCGAAGACGGACCGGAACATCGCGAAGTTGAGCGAGACCTGTGTGATCCCGATCTCCTGGGCGCGCTGGAGGAGTTCGATGACCATGAACTCCATCAGCCCGTTCTCGGCGTCCCGGTCACGGCGCATCAGGTCCAGCGAGAGGCCGTTCGGCCCCCAGGGCACGAAGCTCAGTACGGCGCGCAGCTCGCCCGGCGCACCCTCCTCGGTGGGGGCGTTGCGGCATTCGAGCATCACGCACCGGCCGTCGGCCGGATCGCCGAGCCGGCCGAGCGCCATCGAGAATCCGCGTTCGGTCGCCCCGTCGCGCCAGTCGTCGGCCCGCCGCACCAGTACGGCCATCTCCGCCTCGGGGATGTCCGCGTGGCGGCGGACGGTCACCTCGTACCCGGCGCGCCGGACCCGGTTGTACGCCTGGCGGACGGTCCGCATCGCCCGCCCTTCGAGGGTGAACTCGGCGGTCTCCACGATCGCTTCGTCGCCCAGCTCCAGTGCGTCCAGGCCGTGCCGTGCGTAGACGGTGCCGCCCTCCTCGCTCACCCCCATCACCGCCGGGATCCAGCCGTGCTCGCGGGCCTCGGCCAGCCACGGCTCGATCGCCCCGGGCCAGGCCTCCGGGTCGCCGATGGGGTCACCGGAGGCGAGCGAGACCCCGCCCACCACCCGGTAGGCGACGGCGGCCTTCCCGCTCGGGGACCAGATGACGCTCTTCTCCCGGCGCAGCGAGAAGTAGCCGAGCGAGTCGCGGTCGCCGTGCCTGTCGAGCAGCGCCCGGAGCCGGGCCTCGTCCTCGGGGGTGATCGGGTCGACGGCCCGGCGGGCCCGGAACGCCGCGTACACGACGGCGATCAGCAGCAGCGTGGAGAGCACGTTGATGGTGACGTCGACCCAGCCGGGTGTGGTGATCCCGGGGAAAGCGGCGTCGTTGTCGGCGACCGAGACCAGCCTCAGCGCCCCGTAGCGCCAGCGGTCCAGGAAGGAGGCGCGGTAGTCGTCGGGCGCGGTGTTGGTGAGGGCGACCAGGCCCGTGGCGATCAGCGAGGTGACCAGCAGCCCGCCGATCCCGACGACGGCCGCCAGCTTCGGGTTGGACCGGTCGCCCTTCGCGTAGAACTCGCGCCGGCCGAGGATCAGCGCCAGGACGAAGGAGGCGGTCAGCGTCAGCGAGATCCAGTTCTGCGGATACCGCCGGACCTCCGGGAAGGCGATCACCAGGGCGAAGAGGAGCAGCAGCAGGCCGCTCACCACCATGTTCACGATCCAGGCGGCCCGCTTGCGGCGGCGCATGGTGACCGCCAGGAAGAGTGCGACCACCCCGGAGGAGAAGCCCGCGGTGAGCAGGTAGGGGGTGAAGTAGTTCTCCGTGTTGTGGCGGCGAAGATCGTTGCCGAGGGTGACCCAGACGGCGCTCAGGAAATTGATGAACGACACGACGCGCAGGTACCAGATGGCGAATGCAGCGCTGCGCCGTGACCGGACGGTGCTCGGTGACCGGACGGTGCCGCGCCCGGAATCGTCGGTGGCCAATCGGACCTCTCCCATGAAAAGCGATCATATGGTGCATCGCACTGCATGAGGGACCGCGCTGCGGCCGGTGTTCAACGGCCGCGGCGCCGCCGGTCCGTGAGCCTCAGGTCGCGTCGCCGTACGTGGCGCCGGCCCCGGCTCCCTCGTCGGCGTCGTCCTTCTCCTCGGCGACAGGGTCGCGTTCGGGCAGTTCGGCAGCGAGTGCGGCCGCCGCCCGGACGAGCGGGAGTGCGAGCAATGCCCCGCTTCCTTCCCCCACGATGACGCCGTGGTCCAGCACGGGGTTGAGCGCCATCCGGTCCAGCGCCTTGGCCTGGGCCGGCTCACCGCTCGCCTGACCCGCCAGCCACCAGTCCGGCGCCCGGAAGGCGGCCCGCTGGCCCACCAGCGCACAGGCCGCGGAGACCACGCCGTCCAGGATCACCGGCAGCCTGCGCACCGCGCACTGCAACAGGAACCCGGTCATCGCCGCCAGATCCGCGCCGCCCACCGTGGCCAGCAGCTCCATCTGGTCACCGAGGACCGGCCGGGCCCGCCGCAGCGAGTCCCGGATCGCCGCACACTTGCGCATCCACGCCAGATCGTCGATGCCCGCGCCGCCGCGCCCGGTGACCACCGAGGCGTCCGTACCGCACAGCGCCGCGACCAGCGTGGCCGCGGCCGTCGTCCCGCCCACGCTCAGGTCGCCGAGCACCACCAGATCGGTTCCCGAGTCGGCCTCCTCGTCGGCGATCGCCATGCCGAGCCGTACCGCCTGCTCGGCCTCCTCGGCCGTCAGCGCGTCCTCGATGTCGATCCGGCCGGTGCCGCGCCGCACCCGGTGACGTACCACCGACTCGGGCAGCAGCTCCGGATCGCAGTCCAGACCGGCGTCGACGATCCGTACCGGTACGGAGAACTGCCGGGCCAGCACCGCGAGCGGCGTCGCGCCGTCCAGGGTGGCCCGCACCAGCTCGTGCGCGGTGCCGGCCGCGCGCCCGGAGACATCCAGTTCGGCAACCCCGTGATCACCGGCGAAGAGCACCACGCGCGGCTGCTCGATCGCCTTGACCGGCACGGACTGCTGCGCGGCCGAGAGCCATTCACCCAGCTCGTCCAGGCGGCCGAGGGCGCCGACGGGAACGACCATGCGTTCCCGGCGTTCCTCGGCATCGCGCCGTACGCCGCCGTCGGGGCGTTCGATCAGGTCGGAGAAGTCGTCCAGATTCACGGGGATCTGCCTCGCGGGTCGATGCGTCGAGTGGGCCGGTGAGCCCGGCGGCGGGCTCACTGCGGAACAGTACCCGCCGCATTTCCGGCGCCCGGTCCGCGTGATGCCCTCCCCCGGCCGGGGGAGGGTGCGAGCGCCCCGGTCAGCCGCGCAGCACCAGCGCCTGCCCGGCCACCACCAGCAGCACCTGCTCGCACTCGTCGGCGAACGCGGCGTTCAGCCGGCCCAGCTCGTCCCGGAAGCGCCGTCCGGCGGCCGTCGCGGGAACCACGCCCGAGCCGGTCTCATTGGTGACGGCGACGACCGTACGACGCGTTCCCCGCACCGCCGCGACCAGCTCGGCGGTCCGCTCCCGCAGGGCCTCCTCGCCGCCCTCCGTCCACGCCGCGTCGTCCCAGGCGCCCACCCGGTCCATCGCGTCGGTCAGCCACAGCGACAGGCAGTCGATCAGCAGCGGCGGCCCGTCCGACTCCAGCAGTTCCACCAGCTCACAGGTCTCCTCGGTGCGCCAGGCGGCCGGCCGGCGTTCCCGGTGCAGACCGATCCGGGCCGCCCACTCGGCGTCGCCCTCCCGGCCGCCGCCGGTCGCCACGTACACCACCTCGGGGAACGTCTCCAGGCGCCGCTCGGCCTCCACCGACTTTCCCGACCTGGCCCCGCCCGTCACCAGCGTGCGCCGGGGCACCGCCGCGACCGCGTGGTACTCGCCCACCACCAGCGTCGTCCCGTCCGGCACGGCCCGTGCGCCGTCCGCCGCGAGCCGCCGGTCCAGCTCGGCACCGGGCGGCGCTTCATGGCCCAGATGGACGGCCACGATCTCGGTGGCCGGGCCGATCGCCGCCACGGCCCGCAGCCGCGCCACCGCGTCCGGCCGCCCCACCACATCGCCGACCACCAGGTCGTACGGCTCCGCGACCCGGTCCGTGAGGCCGGCGGGCGCGGCGCCCGGCGGCATGTACAGCAGCCGGGGCCCCGCCGGTCCGGTGACCTCGTACCCGGTACCCGGCGCGTCCATCGGCACCGCCCGCACCCGGTGCCCGCTGATCAGCGTCAGCACCCGCCCGTCCGGCACCCGCCCTGCCGGGGGCAGCCCCGCGGGCAGCTCCACGGCGGGCCCGTCGTGCGGATGGGTGAGCAGCACCTGCCGCACCCCGGTGAGCGAGTGCCCCGCGCGGGCCGCGGCGAACACGGCCCCCGGGGTGAGGTCGAGCAGCAGCGCGTCGTCGACCAGCAGCGCGGTCGCGGCCCGCGAGCGCGCACCGCGGGCGACGGCGCAGGCGGCGCAGGGACATTCGGGCTGCGGCAGCCCGTCGGGGGCTCCGGTGCCGAGCAGAGTCAGTTCCACGCCTTCGATCCTCCCGTGTACGTGCGACCGGCGCGCGACCTGGGGGCGTCCGGACGGGTGCGGAGCCGGTCTTCGTACCGGAAGCAGGCACCGGTGCCTGACCGGCCCTGACCCGCCGGACAGGCACTAGGCTGCGGGGCAGCAAAGCGACCCAGGAGGCGGACATGGCGTGGACGTGGCGGTTCGAGAAGTCCGACGGTACGGAGACGGAGCCGGCTCTGCAGCCGGAGGAATTCACCACCCAGGGCGACGCGGAGTCCTGGATCGGTGAGTACTGGAAGGAACTCCTCGACGGCGGGGCGGACCAGGTGACGCTCTTCGACGACTCGACGAAGATCTACGGCCCCATGAGCCTCCAGGCGGACCAGGGCTGATCCACCCCTCGCGCGAGGAGTGCCCGGGATCTCCCTCCTCGCTCCTCGCGCGAGGGCCCTCCAGGGCCTCTCGCTCGGATCATGCCGGGGCCGGCCTGATCCGAACGGAAGACCTCAGATCTCGCCCAGGGTGACCTTCGCCGTCTTCTCCGCCCCGTCGCGCAGATAGGTCACCGTGACCTTCTGGCCCGGCTTGTCCGAGGCCAGCGCCTCCGACAGGGAGGTGATCGTCGTGACCGGCTGGTCGTCGATCCCGGTGATGATGTCGCCGGGCCGCAGCCCGGCCTTCTCCGCGGCGCCGTTCTTCGACACATCCACCAGCGCCACCCCGGCCGGCTGGTAGTTGTCGTCGACGACCGTACGGCCGGTGATGTTCAGAGCCGCCCGGCCCGAGTCGGTGACCTTGCCGCTCTTGATGATCTGATCGGCGACCGTCTTCACCATCGACACCGGGATCGCGAACCCGATCCCCGGCGCCGCACTGCCGCCCAGCTCCGGGTCGGTCGCCGCCAGGGTCGGAATGCCGATCACCTCGCTGTCCAGGTTCACCAGCGCACCCCCGCTGTTGCCCGGGTTGATCGCGGCCGAGGTCTGCACCATGTTCGCGATCGTCGCGCCGGTGCCGCCGCCCGAGCGGCTCTCGCTGACGGTCCGGCCGAGCGCGGAGACGATGCCCTGGGTGACGCTGGAGGACAGACCGAGCGGCGAGCCCATCGCCAGCACGATCTGCCCCACCTCGACCTTCTCCGAGTCGCCGAACTTCGCGGGCTTCAGCCCTGACGGCACGCTGTCGAGCTTGATGACGGCCAGATCCTGCTCCGGGTAGGCGGCCACCAGCGTGGCCTTCTGCACCTTCTCGCCGGTGGCGGCGGTGACCTTGAACGCCCTGTCGTTGCCGACCACATGGGCATTGGTGACGATATGGCCCTTGGTGTCGTAGACGATGCCGGAGCCCAGGCCCTCGGAGGCCTCGATCTGCACCACCGACGGCAGCACGTTCTTGATCACGGACTGGTAGTCGCTCTGCAGATCGCCTGCGGTCCGGGTGGCGGAGGCCGAATTGCTGGGTTCGCTCCGCGGGGACTCGGAGGCCGCGTCCGAGCAGCCGCTCACCAGGGCGATCGCACAGACGCCGGCGGCCAGGGACAGCAGCAGCCGGCGGACACGGGCACGGGAGTGGATTGCATCCATTCCCCGATTGTCGCTTTTTACCCTATTGGTGGCCTCTTGGGCTCGGCCGGGCGGGGGACGTCGCCGGGTGGCCCCGGCGACCCGCTCCCGTGTCCGCTCAGCCCCGGACGCCGCACAGGTGCAGCAGCGCGGCCACCCGGCGGTACGGATCCGTCCGCCCGGCCCGGTCCTCCGCGGCGAGTACCTGCTCCAGCTCGGCCGCGGCCGGCAGCTCCACGTCGTTGCTCACGTTGTCCGTGAAGACGCGCACCCCGTACCAGGCGTGCAGGGGAGCCGCGATCCCGTCGAGCGTGGACGTCAGGGCGTCCAGCCGGTCGGCCCGTACCGTGAGGCCCAGCCGGTTGGTGTACGTGTCCGTGTCGAAGGCGGCCAGCGCCGCATCCCAGTCCCCGGCGGTCCCGGGGCGCATCGCCAGCGCGTCGGCGTTCCGTACGAGCAGCGACAGCAGTCCGCCCGGGGCGAGCATCCGGGCCAGGCCCGCCAGCATCGCGTCCGGATCCCGGACGTACATCAGCACGCCGTGGCAGAGCACCACGTCGAAACTTCCGGGCAGGAAGTGCACCCCGGTGTCCAGTCCGTCGCCCTCGATCAGCCGGACCCGCTCGCGGATGCCCGCGGGCTCGCTGCCGAGCGCCTCCCTGGCCACCCGCAGCATCTCGGCATCCGACTCCAGACCGGTCACCGTATGACCGGCCCGCGCCAGGCGCAGCGCCTGGGTGCCCTGGCCCATGCCGACATCCAGCACCCGCAGCCGCTGCCCGACCGGGAAGCGTGCCGCTATCTGCTCGTCCAGCTGCCGGGCCACGAGCTCCTGGCGGACGGTGTTGCGCAGTCCCCCGAGCCCCTTCAGCCACACCGAGGAGGCTCCGGAGAACCCGGTGACGGGAACGACATCGTCCGGCCGGCCGGCGGACGGACCGCCGACCGAGCCGGAGATGTGCGTACTCAGGGCCGCTCTCCACGCTTGACCTGCGGCTTGGGCAGCCGGAGGCGACGCATCTGAAGCGTGCGCATCAGGCCGTAGGCGACCGCGCCACGCTTGGGCGTATCGGGGAAGCGCTGGTTGAGCTGCTTCTTGAGGCGGATCGAGAGACCGATCGAGTCGACGACGATCAGCACGATCACGATGAGCCAGAGCAGCAGCGAGATGTTCTGGATGTTCTGCACCTGGATCACGCTGAGAATCAGAATGATCACGGCGAGCGGCAGGAAGAACTCCGCGATGCAGAAACGCGAGTCCACGTAGTCGCGGACGAAGCGCCGCACCGGGCCCTTGTCGCGAGCCGGCAGATAGCGCTCGTCGCCACTGGCGAGCGCCTCGCGCTGCTTGGCCATGTCCACACGGCGGGCTTCGCGCTGCCGCTTCATGGCCTCCTTGCGGTCGAGAGGCGCGCCACCGGAGGCGCGACGGCGCTGCGACTGGGCATCGCTGCGCTTGGGGGTGGGGCGACCTTTGGGGGCCTGCGGGTCGCGGGGCTGCTTGGAGAGGTCCGCCGTCACCTTGCCGGTGGGCGCCTTCTCTTCCTTCGAACGGCTACGGAACACAAGGCCCAAGGGTACGGGTTAGATCGCCACGACCCCAGGCCGGTCGGGAACGATCCGGCAACGGCCCGCGTCCTCGCAGGTGTACCGCTGTGTCCGGGACGGTGACGGAACCGGGTCTCCCTGATCGCCGCCTACTCCTTGGGCCGGAGCGGTGACCCGGTGCAGTCGTCCTTGGGGAGGAGCCCATCCTTGCTCGAACAGTGCGGTAATAGAGGCAGGGCCCGTACTGTGGGTTCTGTTGGAGTGCTGGAGCTCAGTCCGTCAGAAGGGGGCGCGCGAAGCCCATGAGCGGTGTCATGAAGCGTATGGGGATGATCTTCCGCGCGAAGGCAAACAAGGCCCTTGACCGGGCCGAGGATCCGCGCGAGACCCTCGATTACTCGTACCAGAAGCAGCTCGAACTGCTTCAGAAGGTACGTCGCGGTGTCGCCGACGTGGCGACTTCGCGCAAGCGGCTGGAGCTGCAGCTGAACCAGCTGCAGGGGCAGTCGTCCAAGCTGGAGGACCAGGGCCGCAAGGCGCTCGCGCTCGGCCGCGAGGACCTGGCCCGCGAGGCGCTGTCCCGGCGCGCCGCCCTCCAGCAGCAGGTCACCGACCTGGAGACGCAGCACACCACGCTGCAGGGCGAGGAGGAGAAGCTCACTCTCGCGGCGCAGCGGCTGCAGGCCAAGGTCGATGCCTTCCGCACCAAGAAGGAGACCATCAAGGCCACCTACACCGCAGCCCAGGCGCAGACCCGGATCGGCGAGGCCTTCTCCGGGATCTCCGAGGAGATGGGCGACGTCGGCCTGGCGATCCAGCGGGCCGAGGACAAGACCCAGCAGATGCAGGCCCGGGCCGGTGCGATCGACGAGCTGCTCGCCTCCGGCGCCCTGGACGACCCGACCGGCACGGCGAAGGACGACATCGCCGCCGAGCTGGACCGGATCTCCGGTGGTACGGATGTGGAGCTGGAGCTCCAGCGCATGAAGGCCGAGCTGGCCGGCGGCTCCACCCAGCAGCAGGCGATCGAGGGCGGCCCGCAGGACGCGGCCCAGCAGCAGTCGTCGCAGTCCCCGCACAGGTTCGACAAGAGTTGAGGCGGCGTCATGATCGTACGGATCATGGGGGAGGGCCAGGTCGCACTGGCCGACAGTCATCTCGCCGAGCTCGACGGGCTCGACGACGAACTGCTCGCCGAGATGGAGCGCGGTGACGGACCGGGCTTCCGCGCCACTCTCCACGCCCTCCTGGCCAGGGTGCGCGAGCTCGGCACAGCGCTGCCGGACGACTCCCTGGAGCCGTCGGAGCTGATCCTGCCGTCGTCCGACGCGACCCTCGAAGAGGTGCGCGCCATGCTCCGCGACGACGGCCTGATCCCCGGCTGACGCCGTCGTCCCCTCTCCAGCACATGCGTGAACCCGTGCCCCGGGTCCGGTCCGCCGGACCCGGGGCACGGTCGTGTCCGGGCCTTTCGCACGGGACCGGTCCGATCCCGCGCGACACGCCGTAACGTAGCTTGACGTGACCACCCTCGGAACCGGGGTTCTGCGCGTCCGGCACTGGCTGCGCGACCATCCCCTCGCGCTGGACGCCGCCCTGGCCCTGGTCGTGCTGGTGGCGATGATCGGCGGGTCGTTCGTCCACCCGCGCCCGGGGGAGGGGCCCTCCTTCGGAACCCGCCCGCCCGAGGTGAGCGGCGTGCTGCTGATGGTGGCCGGCGCCGTGGCGCTCATCTGGCGGCGGCGCAGTCCCATGGCGGTGCTCGCGGTCACCGCCGGGCTGACCGTCGTCGAGCTGGTGAAGTCCGACCCGCCCGCGCCCGTGGTCATGGCCACCGTCATCGCGCTGTGCACCGTCGCCGCCCGCACCGACCGGCCCACCACCTGGCGGGTCGGTCTGCTGACGGTGGCCGCGCTGACGGCCGCGGCGATGCTCTTCGGCGCGGCGCCCTGGTACAGCCAGGAGAACTTCGGCGTCCTCGCCTGGACCGGCATGGCCTGTGCGGCGGGGGACGCCGTCCGCTCCAGGCGCGCCTTCGTCGACGCGATCAGGGAACGGGCCGAACGGGCCGAACGCACCCGCGACGAGGAGGCCCGGCGACGGGTCGCCGAGGAACGGCTGCGGATCGCCCGCGATCTCCACGACGTCGTCGCCCACCACATCGCCCTGGTCAACGTCCAGGCCGGGGTGGCCGCCCACGTCATGGACAAGCGCCCCGACCAGGCCAAGGAGGCGCTCGCCCACGTCCGGGAGGCCAGCCGCTCCGCGCTCAACGAACTGCGGGCCACCGTCGGGCTGCTGCGGCAGTCCGGCGACCCGGAGGCGCCGACCGAACCCGCCCCGGGGCTCGCCGTCCTCGACGAGCTGGTCGAAACCGTCCGCCGGGCCGGGCTCCCCGTCGAGTTGGCCTGTACCGACCGGCGGCCCCCGCTGCCCGCGGCCGTCGACCTGGCCGCCTACCGGGTCATCCAGGAGGCGCTGACCAACGTCCGCAAGCACGCGGGTACCGGGGCCAGGGCCGAGGTGAGCGTCGTACGGGTCGGGAGCACGGCCGAGATCACCGTGATCGACAACGGCTCCGGCGGCGGCTGCCACGACGACGGCGGCGGGCACGGCCTGCTCGGCATGCGTGAACGCGTCACCGCGCTCGGCGGCACCCTCACCGCCGGGCCCCGCTACGGCGGCGGATTCCGGGTCCATGCGATCCTGCCCGTCAAGGCCCGTACGGGAGAGTCCGGGCAGCCGGACGCGGCGGGCCGGACGGGGGAAACCGCATGACACCGCCCATCAAGGTGCTGCTCGTCGACGACCAGGCGCTGCTGCGCAGCGCGTTCCGGGTGCTGGTCGATTCGGAGGCCGACATGGAGGTGGTCGGCGAGGCGGCGGACGGCGCGCAGGCCGTGGAACTCGCCCGTTCCACCGGCGCCGACGTGGTGCTGATGGACATCCGGATGCCGGGTACGGACGGACTCACCGCGACCCGGATGATCAGCGCCGATCCGGAGCTGTCCGGCGTACGGGTCGTCATGCTCACCACCTTCGAGGTGGACGAGTACGTGGTGCAGTCGCTGCGGGCCGGGGCGTCCGGCTTCCTCGGCAAAGGGGCGGAGCCGGAGGAACTGCTCAACGCGATCCGTATCGCCGCGGGCGGCGAGGCGCTGCTCTCGCCCGCCGCCACCAAGGGCCTGATCGCCACCTTCCTCGCGCAGGGCGGCAGTTCGCAAGGCGACGGGCCGAACGCCGCGGAGTACTCCGAGCGGCTCGACGCGCTCACCGGCCGCGAGCGCGAGGTGCTCGTCCTGGTCGCGGGCGGCCACTCCAACGACGAGATCGCCGAACGGCTCGTCGTCAGCCCGCTCACCGTCAAGACCCATGTGAACCGGGCGATGGCGAAGCTGGGCGCCAGGGACCGGGCCCAATTGGTGGTAATCGCCTACGAATCCGGCCTGGTGCGCCCCAGGGTGGAGTGACGGGTGGAGATACGGCGTACTCCACCTGCGGTATGCGCGGCATAAGAAAGCGACCTGGGGCCGACGCTTTCCCCCCTGCCGGCAGGCGATCGTATAAGTGGGTCGGGTCTGTCCCCCAGCCGACCGCCCACCTGCCGCGTAAGCCACAGAAGAGGTACCCACCCATGTCCTGGCTGTCCAGATTCAGCCTCGCGCAACGGGCCCTGATCGGTTTGATCTCGATCGTCGCGCTCGTATTCGGAGCGATCGCGATTCCGCAGCTCAAGCAGCAGCTGCTGCCCACCATCGAACTCCCGATGGTGTCGGTCATCGCCCCCTACCAGGGTGCGTCCCCCGATGTGGTCGAGAAGCAGGTCGTCGAGCCGCTCGAGAACTCGGTCAAGGCCGTCGACGGCGTCACCGGGATCACCTCGACCGCCAGCGAGGGCAGCGCCGTCATCATGGCGTCCTTCGACTTCGGCAGCGAGGGCACCAAGCAGCTCGTCGCCGACATCCAGCAGGCGGTGAACCGCGCCCGCGCCCAGCTTCCCGACGACGTCGACCCGCAGGTCATCGCCGGCTCGACGGACGACATCCCAGCCGTCGTCCTGGCCGTCACCTCCGACAAGGACCAGCAGGCGCTCGCCGACCAGCTGGACCGCACGGTCGTCCCCGCCCTGGAGGACATCAGCGGCGTCGGCCAGGTCACGGTCGACGGTGTGCAGGACCTCCAGGTCTCCGTCACCCCCGACGACAAGAAACTCGCCGAGGCCGGCCTCAACGCCGGCACGCTCTCCCAGGCTCTCCAGGCGGGCGGCGCGACCGTCCCCGCCGGTTCCTTCTCCGAGTCGGGCAAGAGCCGCACCGTCCAGGTCGGCGGCGCCTTCACCTCCCTGAAGCAGATCGAGGACCTGCGGGTCACCGGCCAGGACCCGGCGACGGGCAAGCCCGGCACGCCGGTCCGCGTCGGTGACGTCGCCACCGTGAAGCAGGAGCCGTCCACCGCGGTCTCCATCACCCGTACCAACGGCAAGCCGAGCCTCGCCGTGATGGCCACGATGGACAAGGACGGCAGCGCCGTCGCCATCTCGGACGCGGTCAAGGACAAGCTCCCCGACCTCCGCAAGGACCTCGGAGCCGGTGCCGAGCTGACGGTCGTCTCCGACCAGGGCCCCGCGGTCTCCAAGGCGATCTCCGGTCTGACCACCGAGGGCGCGCTCGGTCTGCTCTTCGCCGTCATCGTGATCCTGGTCTTCCTCGCCTCGCTGCGTTCGACCCTGGTCACCGCGGTCTCCATCCCGCTCTCCGTGGTTCTCGCACTGATCGTGCTCTGGACGCGTGACCTCTCGCTCAACATGCTCACGCTGGGCGCGCTGACCATCGCGATCGGCCGCGTCGTCGACGACTCGATCGTGGTCCTGGAGAACATCAAGCGTCACCTCGGCTACGGCGAGGAGCGCCAGTCGGCGATCATCGCCGCGGTGAAGGAAGTGGCCGGCGCGGTCACCTCCTCGACCCTCACCACGGTCGCCGTCTTCCTGCCGATCGGTCTCGTCGGCGGCATGGTCGGCGAGCTCTTCGGCTCCTTCTCGCTGACCGTCACCGCGGCCCTGCTGGCATCCCTGCTGGTCTCGCTGACCGTCGTCCCCGTCCTGTCGTACTGGTTCCTGCGCGCCCCGAAGGGCGCCACGGAGAACCCGGACGAGGCCCGTCGCAAGGCCGAGGAGAAGGAGGCCCGCAGCCGGCTCCAGCGGCTGTACGTCCCGGTGCTGCGCTTCGCCACCCGGCGCCGTATCACCAGCATCGCCATCGCGGTCGTCGTGTTCATCGCCACCTTCGGGATGGCCCCGCTGCTGAAGACCAACTTCTTCGACCAGGGCGAGCAGGAGGTCCTCTCCATCAAGCAGGAGCTGGCCCCCGGCACCAGCCTGGCGGCCGCCGACAAGGCGGCCGAGAAGGTCGAGAAGGTCCTCACCGACGACAAGGGCGTCAAGGACTACCAGGTCACCGTCGGCTCCTCCGGCTTCATGGCGGCCTTCGGCGGCGGCACCGGCGCCAACCAGGCCTCGTACCAGGTCACCCTGAAGGACTCGGGCGACTTCGACGCCACGCAGGAGCGCATCGACACCGCGCTCGGCAAGCTCGACGGCATCGGTGACACCACCATCGCCGCGGGCGACGGCTTCGGCAGCCAGGACCTCAGCGTCGTGGTGAAGGCCGCCGACGCGGACGTACTGAAGAAGGCGTCCGAGCAGGTCCGGGCCGAGGTGGCGAAGCTGAAGGACGTCACCGATGTCCAGAGCGACCTCGCGCAGAGCATCCCGCGGATCTCGGTCACGGCCAACGCCAAGGCCGCGGAGGCAGGCTTCAACCAGGCCACACTCGGCGCTGCCGTCGCCGGAGCGGTGCGCGGCACCCCGTCCGGCAAGGCGATCATGGACGACACCGAGCGGGACGTCGTCATCAGGTCCGCCCACCCGGCCACCACGATGGCCGAGCTGAAGAACCTCCCCCTCGGCCCGGTCAAGCTCGGACGGATCGCCGACGTCGAACTGGTCCCCGGACCGGTCTCGATGACCCGGATCGACGGCCAGCGCGCCGCGACGATCACCGCCAAGCCCCTCGGCGACAACACCGGTGCGGTCGGCGCCTCGCTTCAGACGAAGATCAACGCGCTGAAGCTCCCGGACGGCGCCACCGCCACCATCGGCGGTGTCTCCGAGGACCAGAACGACGCGTTCCTGAAGCTCGGCCTGGCCATGCTGGCCGCGATCGCGATCGTCTTCATGCTGCTGGTGGCGACCTTCAAGTCCCTGATACCAGCCGCTGATCCTGCTGGTCTCCATCCCGTTCGCGGCGACCGGCGCGCTCGGTCTGCTCGTGATCACCGGCACCCCGATGGGCGTACCGGCGATGATCGGCATGCTGATGCTGATCGGCATCGTGGTCACCAACGCGATCGTGCTGATCGACCTGATCAACCAGTACCGGGCGCAGGGCATGGGCGTCGTCGAAGCGGTCGTCGAGGGCGGCCGCCACCGGCTCCGTCCGATCCTGATGACCGCACTCGCGACGATCTTCGCCCTGCTCCCGATGGCGCTCGGCGTCACCGGCGAGGGCGGCTTCATCTCGCAGCCGCTCGCGGTGGTCGTGATCGGCGGTCTGGTCACCTCGACGCTGCTGACGCTGCTCCTGGTGCCGACGCTCTACACGATGGTGGAGCTCCGCAAGGAGCGCCGCGCGAAGAAGAAGGCGCTCAAGCGGGCGAAGAAGGCGGGCCTGCCCGCCCCGGCCGCCGCGGAGGAGACCGCCTCCGAGGAGCCGGAGCCCGCGAAGGCGTAACGCCCAGGGCAGCAAGCGGCCCCGGCACCGTTTCCCACGGTGCCGGGGCCGCTTGCGCGTCTCCGGCCGGTCGGACGGCCTGCACACCGCCGGTCGGACGGCCCGCACACCCGCCGCTACGGCAGCGCCAGCATCCGCTCCAGCGCGAGCTTCGCGTACTTCTCCGTCTCCGGGTCGACCTCGATCCGGTTGACCAGGTTGCCCTCGGCCAGCGACTCCAGCGCCCACACCAGGTGCGGCAGGTCGATCCGGTTCATCGTCGAGCAGAAGCAGACCGTCTTGTCGAGGAAGACGATCTCCTTGTCCTCGGCCGCGAACCGGTTCGCCAGCCGGCGCACCAGGTTCAGCTCGGTGCCGATCGCCCACTTCGAGCCGGCCGGGGCCGCCTCCAGGGCCTTGATGATGTACTCCGTCGAGCCGACGTAGTCCGCCGCCGCCACGACCTCGTGCTTGCACTCGGGGTGCACCAGGACGTTGACGCCCGGTATCCGCTCGCGGACGTCATTGACGGACTCGACCGAGAAGCGGCCGTGCACCGAGCAGTGCCCGCGCCACAGGATCATCTTCGCGTCGCGCAGCTCCTCGGCGGTCAGGCCGCCGTTCGGCTTGTGCGGGTTGTAGAGGACACAGTCCTCCAGCGACATCCCCATGTCCCGGACCGCGGTGTTCCGGCCCAGGTGCTGGTCGGGCAGGAAGAGGATCTTCTCGCCCTGCTCGAAGGCCCACTCCAGCGCCCGCTTGGCGTTGGACGAGGTGCAGATGGTACCGCCGTGCCTGCCGGTGAACGCCTTGATGTCGGCGGAGGAGTTCATGTACGAGACGGGCACGACCTGCTCGGCGACCCCGGCCTCGGTCAGCACGTCCCAGCACTCGGCGACCTGCTCGGCGGTGGCCATGTCGGCCATGGAGCAGCCCGCCGCCAGGTCCGGCAGCACGACCTTCTGGTCGTCGGTGGTCAGGATGTCCGCGGACTCGGCCATGAAGTGCACGCCGCAGAAGACGATGTACTCGGCCTCCGGCCGCGCGGCCGCGTCCCGGGCGAGCTTGAACGAGTCGCCCGTGACGTCCGCGAACTGGATGACCTCGTCGCGCTGGTAGTGGTGGCCGAGGACGAACACCTTGTCCCCGAGCTTCTCCTTGGCCGCGCGGGCACGCTCCACCAGGTCCGGGTCGGACGGGGAGGGCAGGTCGCCGGGGCACTCGACGCCGCGCTCGCTCCGCGGGTCGGCCTCACGGCCGAGCAGGAGCAGGGCGAGGGGCGTCGGCTGGACGTCGAGATCCTGGACGGGGTGGGCCGTGGTCACGTCACGCACCCTTTCTTCTCTGCTGAAAGCTTCTGCGAAAAGCTTTCGCGAAGCCTTTTCGTCTAATTGACGCTATCTATCATATCCGGTTCACGTCACTTTGACGATGGCCATAGTGTCGATGTGACGCATCCCCTCGGCCGACCGGTGTGCGAGCATGAATGGAACAGGCAAGCGCTCGGCCCGGAATGAATCCGCGGTCCCGACGGTTGCAACGTCGGCAAGCAGTCTCCGTACAACCCGGGAGAGAAGCAGATGTCCGTATCGGACGAGACCACCACCGTGAGCGACGGCATCCTCCTGTCCGACGCCGCCGCAGCCAAGGTCAAGGGCCTGCTGGAGCAGGAAGGCCGTGACGACCTGGCGCTGCGCGTCGCCGTTCAGCCCGGCGGCTGCTCGGGCCTGCGCTACCAGCTCTTCTTCGACGAGCGTTCGCTCGACGGCGATGTCGTGAAGGACTTCGACGGCGTCAAGGTCGTCACCGACCGGATGAGTGCTCCGTACCTGGGTGGCGCCTCCATCGACTTCGTCGACACCATCGAGAAGCAGGGCTTCACGATCGACAACCCCAATGCCACGGGCTCCTGCGCCTGCGGCGACTCCTTCAGCTAGGCCCCGAAGGCAGCTGGGCCCCGAAGGCGGCGCGTACGCCTGAGCGCGGCACGGCACGGCACAACGGCGGCGGCCCCGGAATCCGGGACCGCCGCCGTCGTCGTATCCGGGGCCCGGCGCTCAGGCGCGGGGCACGTCGCCGCCCGACACCGCGTCGACCACGGTCCGGTCGCCGAGCGGCGCGTCGAGCGTCACCGTCCGGGTCAGCTCCTTGGCGATCATGATGCAGACCTTCTTGCCGGGCTGCTTCGCCTCCGTCACCTTCACGGTCACCCTGCTCCCGTCCTCGGTCGCGCTCGCGGTGTACGTGCTGCACACCCCGCCCCAGAACGTCACCGACAGGGTCCGTCCGTCGGCGCTGTACGACAGCAGCTGCCGCTGGGACTTCTCCGCGTTCCCCGGAGGCGTCGGGGCCGGCGTGGGCACGGTCGTCGCCGGTGCGTTCTTCGCCAGGTACGAGGGGGCCACGGCGACCTGCGTCACCGTGGTGCCCAGGCCGCCGGCCGCCGGCCGCACCGAGAACAGCCAGGACGGTACGAGCGTCTGCTTGCCCGCCACGTACTGCGCCGCCAGGCCGAACACCGCCTTGTCGACCGTCACGGTCGTCGTCGGCCGCTCCGCCCCGGTCCGCGCCCCGCAGCGGGCCTTCGGCGATTTCAGGCCCTCGTCCAGCGGTACTGGGGTGGCGCATCCGCCGATGTCCGCGCGGGATTCCTTGCGGGAGGCCGGTCCGTTCAGCTGCTCCAGCGCCTCGGCCGCGCCGATCACCGGATAGCTGTCGCCCTTCTCCAGGCCCTTCAACTGCCCGCTGCCGCCGACCACTTCACCGTCCGGCCCTACCTGGATCCCGGTCGACCAGCCGTACGTGGGAAGGCCGTCCACCTTCGGGTCGGCGTTCACCACCCGTACCGAGCCCATGAGCTGGCGGGAATCCAGCGTGGCGCCGTCCTGCCCCGCCGCCTTCAGGACCGGTGCCGCGGCGGCCCTGGCGGCGCTCTCGCCCACCGGGGAGCCGCTGCCGCCCGGAGCCAGAGGCGTCTTCGAACAGACCTTTGTGCTCTGGCAGTTGTCGCTGCCACCGGAGCCGTACCGGGTGAAGCTCCAGGTGCCCGGAGCCTGCTTTTCCACGCGCAGGACCGGGCCCGAGCCGTCCCCGTCGGACCCCACTTTCCAGTATGTGCCCTCGGCCTGCGGCGTGCCCGCCAGCTTCAGCGCCTTCGCCAGCCGGGCCACCTCGACCGCCGAGACAGTCCCCACAGCATGCCGCACCGCGGCCGTGCGCGGCCCCTCGGGCAGCTTGCCGGACGCGCGGTAGACCACCCGGCCGCCGCTCGGGTCGGGCTCGCCCGGTGCGATGCCCCGCGAGGGCGCATCGGAGTCCACCGGGGCCTCCGAGTGCCGGTCCAGGGCCAGTGGGGGAGGGGTGCGCCGCCCGCCGTCGGCCGCGCTGCCGGCGGACCTGCCGTCGCCGTCGGCCGCGGTCGCGGCCCAGTACGCACCGCCGCCACCGGCCAGCAGTACGGCTGCCGCCACCGAGGCCACGGCGAGCGGCGAACGCCGCCGGGGGCCGGTCACGTCGTTGTCGGGTCGCTCGGTGCTCACCGGATCGCTCCTTCGCCTGCATGGCCGTCACATGCCGTCGCCCGGCCTGTCGTCCGTCCCCGGACGGGGACAACGGTGGGACGGAGCAGCGGCGCGCACGGTTCCCTCGCGGGGCTCAGGCGCGATCGGTGCGGGTCGGGCCCTCAGTCGCCGTAGTCGGACATGGCGTCGACCAGTCGTGCGGAGGCGGCGGGCACGGTGACTCCGTGAATCCGGGACGGCGCGACCCGAACGGGGGCAGACTTCGCGTGGGCCACCCAGTGCGGAGCCATCCGCGCGCAGTCCACGCGCAGCTCGGCCAGGCTGATCTCGGACTCGCGCGTGGCGATGTGGTTCGACATAACCGCACCGTAGGCACCACCAGCCTCAGGAAGAAAGCCCTACTATCGGGTAGTTTTCCCCCCTTCATGAGGGGGCCGGGGAACCGGTAGCGTGAACTGTCACGCCGCCCCGGGAACACAGCCACCCGTTCCCCCCGATCTCCGCAGGAGCAGTCTCCCCGTGCGAATCGCAGTCACCGGCTCCATCGCCACCGATCACCTCATGACCTTCCCCGGCCGTTTCGCCGACCAGCTGGTCGCGGATCAGCTGCACACGGTCTCGCTCTCCTTCCTGGTCGACAACCTCGACGTGCGCCGGGGCGGTGTCGCCGCCAACATCTGCTTCGGCATGGGCCTTCTGGGCACGGAGCCGATCCTGGTCGGCGCCGCCGGCTCCGACTTCGACGACTACCGTTCCTGGCTCGACCGCCACGGCGTCGACACCGGGTCGGTCCGGATCTCCGAGGTTCTGCACACCGCCCGCTTCGTCTGCACCACGGATGCCGACCACAACCAGATCGGTTCCTTCTACGCCGGTGCGATGAGCGAAGCCCGGCTCATCGAGCTCAAGGCCGTCGCCGACCGGGTCGGCGGCCTCGACCTGGTGTCGATCGGCGCCGACGACCCCGAGGCGATGCTCCGCCACACCGAGGAGTGCCGCTCCCGGGGCATCCCGTTCGCCGCGGACTTCTCGCAGCAGATCGCCCGGATGGACGGCGACGAGATCCGGATCCTCCTGGAGGGCGCCACGTACCTCTTCTCCAACGAGTACGAGAAGGGGCTCATCGAGTCCAAGACCGGCTGGACCGACGAGGAGATCCTGGCCAAGGTCGGCCACCGGGTCACCACCCTCGGCGCCCGCGGCGTCCGCATCGAGCGCGCCGGCCAGGAGCCGATCGAGGTCGGCTGCCCGGAGGAGGAGAGCAAGGCCGACCCGACCGGCGTCGGCGACGCCTTCCGGGCCGGATTCCTCTCCGGTCTCACCTGGGGCGTCGGCCTGGAGCGTGCCGCCCAGGTCGGCTGCATGCTCGCCACCCTGGTCATCGAGACGATCGGCACCCAGGAGTACACCCTGTGCCGCGCCCACTTCATGGACCGCTTCACCAAGGCGTACGGCCATGACGCCGCCGCCGAGATCCGCGCCCACCTCGCTTAGGGCCTCTCGCTCGGATCACGCCGGACTCGCGTGCCCCGGTGCCGCACCTCGCCGCGTTGTCGTCGGTCGCCGGGGCTCTGCCCTGACTCCCTCCTCCGCCTTGCGATGCACGGCACCGGACCCCGCTCCCTGATCCGGCCCGATCCGAACGGAAGACCTGGTCAGGACAGTCGGCGGACCACATAGGCCGAGCCGCGGTCCGCCGGCTCCTCGCCCACGTACTCCTGCTCGCGCATCTCGCACCAGGCCGGGATGTCCAGCCGCGCCGCCTCGTCGTCGGAGAGCACGGTCACCGTTCTGCCCACCGGTACGTCCCCGATCGCCTTCGCGAGCTCGATCACCGGGATCGGGCAGCGCTTCCCGAGCGCGTCGACCACCAGGGACCCGGCCGGGGCGGCCTCCCGGGGCGCCGCGACGGGCGCGCCCAGCCTCTCCCGTACCTCCGCCACCACCCGAGGCAGCACCTCCAGGAACCGGTCGACGTCCTTCGCGGCGGTGCCGTTCGGCAGCGACACCCGTACGTTTCCCTCCGACAGCACCCCCATGGCCCTGAGCACATGGCTCGGGGTCAGCGTGCTGCTGGTGCAGGACGAACCGGACGATACGGAGAAACCTTCTCGGTCCAGCTCGTGCAGCAGTGTCTCCCCGTCGACATAGAGACAGGAGAAGGTCACCAGATGCGGCAGCCGCCGCACCGGATCGCCGACCACCTCCACATCGGGCACCGACTCCGGCACCGCGGCCCTGATCCGGTCCACCAGGGCCCGCAGCCGCACCGACTCGGCCGCGGCCTCGGCCCGCACCGCCCGCAGCGAGGCCGCCGCGGCGACGATCGCCGGAAGGTTCTCGAACCCCGCCGCCCGCCCCGACTCCCGTTCGTCGGCCGGACCTTGAGCGGCGAACCGCACCCCCTTGCGCACCGCCAGCAGCCCGACGCCGGGCGGCCCGCCCCACTTGTGGGCGCTGCCCGTCAGCAGCGACCAGCCCGTCGGCACCGGCTCCCGGCCCAGCGATTGCGCGGCGTCCACCAGCAGCGGCACGCCGGCCGCCTGGCAGGCCTCCGCGACCGCGGCCACCGGCTGCTCGGTGCCCACCTCGTGATTGGCGGACTGCAGACAGGCCAGCGCGGTGTCCCCGCGCAGCGCCTGCGCGTACGCCGCCGCGCTCACCGCCCCCGACCGGTCCACCGGGACCTCGGAGACCGACCCGCCCTGCGCCTCATGGGCGGCGGCCGAATGGAGCACCGACGAGTGTTCGACCGAGGAGACGACCAGGTGGCGGCCGACACGCCGACGCCCCGCGAGGGCTCCGGAAATTCCCGAGTGAACCGCCAGGGTCCCCGAAGGGGTGAATGTGAGCTCGTCCGGGCGGCACCCGACGGCCTCGGCGGCGGCCTCCCGGGCGGCGTCCAGCAGTAGCCGGGCCCGCCGTCCCTCCTGGTGGAGCCTGGCCGGATCGGCCCAGCCCTCGTCCAGTGCGGCAAGCAGCGCCTGGCGCGCGACGGGGTGCAGGGGGGCGGCGGACGCGGTGTCGAAGTAGGGCACGCGGCCACGCTAGCCCGAGCCGGGCCCAGGTCCGGGGAGGGGCCTCCCGCAAGGCCAGGAGAGGGGGCGTCAGATGGCGGTCGGAGGCCCGTATTCCACCCCTTCGGGGAGTCGGACGGCGCGTTGGGCACCCTCCCCGCGCGACCCCAAATAGCGTCCAGTAGGGTTTGGTCCGCATAAACATCCAAACCCCTGCCCGCGTCAGGGCGGCGACCGACCAGAACGACGGCCGCGCCGACCGCGCGGGCGAGACTCTCGGGAAGGCGCTACGTGAGTCCCAACGGCTCCGACCGCTCGTCGCGGCGCCCGATGCGGCGGAAGCTGCCGCAGGTGCTGACTGCGGGCCTGATCCTGGCGACCGCAACCGGTTGCACATACAAGGACTTCCCCCGCCTTGGTATGCCCACGCCGGTAACAGAAGAGGCACCACGGATCCTTTCCCTCTGGCAGGGCTCGTGGGCGGCAGCGCTCGCCACGGGCGTGCTGGTCTGGGGCCTGATCCTGTGGAGCGTCATCTTCCACCGGCGCAGCCGCACCAAGGTCGAGGTTCCTCCGCAGACCAGGTACAACATGCCCATCGAGGCGCTGTACACCGTGGTTCCTCTGATCATCGTCTCGGTGTTGTTCTACTTCACCGCGCGCGATGAATCGAAGATCCTTTCGCTCTCTCCGAAGCCCGCCCACACCATCAACGTGGTCGGCTATCAGTGGAGCTGGGGCTTCAACTACATCGAGAACGTGGACGGCTCGGCCGCCACGGGCAGCGAGATCCCCAAGGAGCTCGACGCCATCCCCAACCGGTTCCAGAAGGAATTCCCCAAGGGTGCGGAAGGGGTCTACGACTTCGGCGTCCCGGGAACACGGAATCCGCAGAACGGCAACCCGGGTCCGACCCTGTGGCTGCCGAAGGGCGAGAAGGTCCGTTTCGTTCTGACTTCGCGTGACGTCATCCACTCCTTCTGGGTGGTGCCGTTCCTCATGAAGCAGGACGTCTTTCCGGGCCACACCAACGCCTTCGAGGTGACTCCCAACCAGGAGGGCACCTTCATGGGCAAGTGCGCCGAGCTCTGCGGCGTCGACCACTCCCGGATGCTCTTCAACGTCAAGGTCGTCTCCCCGGAGCGCTACCAGGCGCACCTCAAGGAGCTGGCGAAGAAGGGCCAGACGGGCTACGTGCCGGCCGGCATCGAGCAGACTGACCCGGCCAGGAATGCGGAGACGAACAAACTGTGAGCATCCTCAACGAACCTCAGGGTGCCGCGGCAGCAGACGACTCGTACGAGGACGAGCTGCCGGTCCGGCGCAAGCAGCCGGGAAACGTCGTCATCAAGTGGCTGACCACCACTGACCACAAGACGATCGGCACGATGTACCTGGTCACATCGTTCGCGTTCTTCTGTATCGGCGGTCTGATGGCGCTCTTCATGCGCGCCGAGCTGGCCCGTCCCGGCACGCAGATCATGTCGAACGAGCAGTTCAACCAGGCGTTCACGATGCACGGCACGATCATGCTGCTGATGTTCGCGACGCCGCTGTTCGCCGGATTCGCGAACTGGATCATGCCGCTGCAGATCGGCGCGCCCGACGTGGCGTTCCCGCGGTTGAACATGTTCGCGTACTGGCTGTACCTCTTCGGTTCGCTCATCGCGGTGGCCGGCTTCCTCACCCCGCAGGGTGCGGCGGACTTCGGCTGGTTCGCTTACTCCCCGCTCTCGGACGCGGTCCGGTCGCCGGGTGTCGGCGCCGACATGTGGATCATGGGCCTGGCCTTCTCCGGCTTCGGCACGATCCTCGGTTCGGTCAACTTCATCACCACGATCATCTGCATGCGCGCGCCCGGCATGACGATGTTCCGCATGCCGATCTTCGTCTGGAACGTCCTGCTGACCGGTGTGCTGGTCCTGCTGGCCTTCCCGGTGCTCGCCGCCGCGCTCTTCGCGCTGGAGGCGGACCGTAAATTCGGTGCCCATATCTTCGATGCGGCCAATGGTGGCGCATTGCTGTGGCAACACCTCTTCTGGTTCTTCGGCCATCCAGAGGTGTACATCATCGCCTTGCCATTCTTCGGAATCATTTCCGAAGTGATTCCGGTCTTCAGCCGGAAGCCGATGTTCGGCTACATCGGCCTGATCAGCGCGACGATCGCCATCGCGGGTCTTTCCGTGACGGTGTGGGCGCACCACATGTACGTGACGGGCGGCGTGCTGTTGCCGTTCTTCTCGTTCATGACATTCCTCATCGCGGTACCGACCGGTGTGAAGTTCTTCAACTGGATCGGCACGATGTGGAAGGGATCGTTGTCCTTCGAGACACCGATGCTCTGGGCCGTCGGCTTCCTGATCACCTTCACCTTCGGTGGTCTGACCGGCGTCATCCTCGCGTCGCCCCCGATGGACTTCCACGTCTCGGACTCGTACTTCGTCGTCGCGCACTTCCACTACGTCATCTTCGGCACCGTGGTCTTCGCGATGTTCTCCGGATTCCACTTCTGGTGGCCGAAGTTCACCGGAAAGATGCTGGACGAGCGGCTCGGCAAGATCACGTTCTGGACGCTGTTCGTGGGCTTCCACGGCACGTTCCTGGTGCAGCACTGGCTGGGTGCCGAGGGCATGCCGCGTCGTTACGCGGACTACCTCGCCGCGGACGGCTTCACCGCGCTGAACACGATCTCGACGATCTCCTCGTTCCTGCTCGGCCTGTCGATGCTTCCGTTCTTCTACAACGTGTGGAAGACCGCCAAGTACGGCAAGAAGGTCGAGGTCGACGACCCGTGGGGCTACGGCCGTTCGCTGGAGTGGGCGACCTCCTGCCCGCCGCCGCGGCACAACTTCCTCACCCTGCCGCGGATCCGTTCCGAATCCCCGGCGTTCGACCTGCATCACCCGGAGATCGCGGCGCTCGAGCAGTTGGAGCACCACTTCGAGGATGACAAGGCCCTCGCTGGTGGCAAGGAGGCCGGCAAGTGAAGATCCAGGGCAAGATGTTCATCTGGCTGAGCGTCTTCATGCTCGCCATGGCCATCACGTACGGCGTGTGGTCGAAGGAGCCGGCCGGTACCACCGCGCTCGTCCTGGGCTTCGGGCTGAGCATGATGATCGGCTTCTACCTGGCCTTCACGGCCCGGCGGGTCGACGCCATGGCGCAGGACAACAAGGAAGCCGATGTCGCGGACGAGGCCGGCGAGGTGGGGTTCTTCTCCCCGCACAGCTGGCAGCCGCTCTCGCTGGCGGTCGGCGGTGCACTTGCCTTCATGGGGGTCATCTTCGGCTGGTGGCTGCTCTACTTCTCGGCCCCGGTCATCCTGATCGGTCTGTTCGGCTGGGTCTTCGAGTACTACCGCGGTGAGAACCGCACCCAGTGACACAGCTTCACCGCTCCACCTGAACGGGGGGCCCGCACTTCTCCACCGAGAGGAGTGCGGGTCCCCCGTTTGCAGTCATATCGCGCGCTGATACGGATGAACCTTCATAGCGTGGGTTCATGAACCACACGCCGAGCAGCCGTCCTGTAGTGAGCTGCACCCTGCTGGTCGTTTCCCTGGTCGCAGGTGTGACCGCCTGCGGCGGGTCCGGCGGCCATCCGCTCGCGGAGAAGCCGTACGACGCTGTGGACGAGATCTCCGCCAACGCCTCGGACGGCGACGAGAAGGTCGACCCCGGCAAGCCGCTGGAGGTCACCGTCAACGGTGACGACGGCCGGATCACGGACGTGTCCGCCGTCGACGCGACCGGCCGCCACATGGCGGGCGAACTCGACGCCGACGGGAAGCGGTGGCACTCCACCGTCCCGCTCGCCGCCGGCACCCGGTACACCGTCAGGGTCGGCATGGAGGACGACGACGGCGCTCCGGGCAGCCGTACGCTCTCCTTCGGGACCACCTCCGCCAAGAAGTTCCTGAAGGTCGCCTTCGGGCCTCAGGCGGGCACCTACGGCGTCGGACAGCCCATCACGGCGGAACTCAGCGCTCCGGTCAAGGACAAGGCGTCCAGGGCCAACGTCGAGCGCGCCCTGCGGGTCCGCTCGACGCCCGCCGTGACCGGTTCCTGGTACTGGGTCGACGACAAGACCCTGCACTACCGCCCCAAGGACTACTGGCCCGCCAGGGCCACCATCGACGTCACCAGCGGCCTGGCCGGGGTGAAGGTCACCGACGCCCTCTACGGCGCCCCCACGAAGCCGCTGAGGCTCACCACGGGCGCTCGCGTCGAGGCCATCACGAACGCCGCGGCGCACTCGATGACGGTCAAGCGCGACGGGAAAGTGATCAACACCATTCCGGTGACGACCGGCAAGCCCGGCTTCTCCACCCGAAACGGCGTCAAGGTCGTGCTGGGCAAGGAATACCGCGTACGTATGCGCGGGGAGACGATCGGCATCGCGGAGGGCTCGTCCGACTCGTACGACCTGCAGGTCTACTACGCGACGAGGGTCACCTGGAGCGGCGAGTACGTGCACGCGGCCCCCTGGTCCACCGGCTCGCAGGGGTACGCGAACGTCAGCCACGGCTGCACGGGCATGAGCACCAGCCAGGCCGAGTGGTTCTTCAACACCGTGCGCACGGGCGACATCGTCACGGTCGTGGGCAGCCAGGGCGAGACGATGACGCCGTTCGACAACGGCTACGGCGACTGGAACCTGTCCTGGGCCAAATGGCTGAAGGGCAGCGCCCTGCAGAAGAACACCACCCCGGAACGTGACGACACGATCCAGGCGGCGCGACTGCGCCCCGAGGTCTGACCGGCCCGGGGAGTGCGCTGCCCCTCAGTGGTGCCACGGACGGTGCCGCGGCGGGCCTCAGGCGCCCACGCAGTCCCTGCTGCGCAGCAGGGCGGCCAGGGCGTCCGCGAACTCGACCGGTTCGACCGGGAGGGTCACCGCGGCGTCCGCGCGGCTCCAGGTGGCCAGCCAGGCGTCCTGCGGACGCCCGATCAGGAGCAGTACCGGCGGGCACCGGAAGATCTCGTCCTTGATCTGCCGGCAGACGCCCATGCCGCCCGCGGGCGCCGTCTCGCCGTCCAGCACGCAGACGTCGACGCCGCCGCGGTCCAGCGCCTCCAGCACGGCGGGCATGGTGGCGCATTCGAGGAATTCCACCGGTGGCACGTCGGCAGCGGGCCTGCGCCCGGCTGCCAGCCTCACCTGCTCACGGGTGTTGGCGTCGTCGCTGTAGACCAGGACCGTGGCGGTCGGCTGCATTGTTCCTCCGTGACATCTGTGTCTTCGGGGCTTTCCGGGCATGAACCGATGCGCGGATCGTACTCCGCCCGATGGCCTGTCAGCACCGCTTCGGACCGCCGTTCCATGGGCCGTTCGGGGAGGACACACCCGGCTGACACACCGAACGGCACCCCCCGGGGTGAGGGCGGGATAAGCGACCGACATAATGTCGGTCGTGGCGACAGCAACGACAGTAGAAACCGGGCACGCGCACCCGTCGGTCAATCGACCGAACCTCACCAGCGTCGGAACCATCATCTGGTTGAGTTCCGAGCTGATGTTCTTCGCGGCCCTCTTCGCGATGTACTTCACCCTGCGATCGGTGACCGGACCGGAGCACTGGAAGGAAATGGCTTCGGCCCTGAACTTCCCGTTCTCGGCGACGAACACCACGATCCTGGTGCTCTCCTCACTCACCTGCCAGCTCGGCGTCTTCGCCGCGGAGCGGGGCGATGTGAAGAAGCTCCGTGCGTGGTTCGTGATCACTTTCGTGATGGGTGCGATCTTCATCGGAGGCCAGGTCTTCGAGTACACCGAGCTGGTGAAGAAGGACGGCCTCTCGCTGTCCTCCGACCCGTACGGCTCGGTGTTCTACCTGACCACCGGCTTCCACGGTCTGCATGTGACAGGCGGTCTCATCGCCTTCCTGCTCGTTCTGGGCAGGACATACGCAGCCAAGAGGTTCACCCACGAACAGGCGACCGCCGCCATCGTCGTGTCCTATTACTGGCACTTCGTCGATGTCGTGTGGATCGGCCTCTTCGCCACGATCTACATGATCAAGTAATCGGGTTCGAACCCGAACCACATCCAGCATCGACGCAGAAGATCCTGACACCGGGGTAATCCGTGAAAAAGCTCTCCGCACGACGACGCCATCCGTTGGCGGCGGTCGTCGTACTACTCCTCGCGCTGGCGGCCACTGGGGGGCTGTACGCCGCGTTTGCGCCCGCGAGTAAGGCGCAGGCCGACGAAACCGCCCAGTCCCTCGCCATCGATGAGGGCAAGAAGCTGTACTCCGTCGGTTGCGCCAGCTGCCACGGAACCGGCGGTCAGGGCACCACCGACGGGCCGAGCCTGGTCGGAGTGGGCTCAGCCGCCGTTGACTTCCAGGTCGGTACGGGCCGTATGCCGGCGCAGCAGCCCGGCGCCCAGGTGCCGAAGAAGAAGGTCATCTACAACCAGGCCCAGATCGACCAGCTCGCGGCGTACGTCGCGTCGCTCGGCGCCGGCCCGGTCGTTCCGACCAAGAAGCAGGTCGACCCTGCGGGTGCGGACATCGCCAAGGGTGGCGAACTGTTCCGTACCAACTGCGCGCAGTGCCACAACTTCACCGGTGAGGGCGGCGCGCTGACGAACGGCAAGTACGCGCCCAGCCTTGAAGGCGTGGACCCGAAGCATGTCTACGAGGCCATGCAGACCGGCCCGCAGAGCATGCCGTCCTTCCCGGACACGACGATGCCCGAGCAGCAGAAGCGGGACATCATCGCGTACATCCAGACCGTGAACGGCGACCAGACGGATAACCCGGGTGGTCTGAAGCTGGGCGGCCTGGGGCCGGTCAGCGAGGGCCTGTTCGCCTGGATCTTCGGGCTCGGCGCACTGATCGCAGTTGCCATTTGGGTCGCGGCCCACACCGCTAAGGCCAAGAAGTCATGAGTAGCCAAGAGATTCCAGACGAGAACCTGCCCGCTGAGCAGGGCACCGCGCACGAAGCGGTAGAGGTCGCGGACGACCCGTTCGCCGACCCGGGGCTGCCGGCCCACAAGCCGCGCATCCAGGACATCGACGAACGGGCCGCGAAGCGCTCCGAGCGCGCCGTCGCGTTCATGTTCACGCTGTCCATGCTGGCGACGATCGGCTTCATCGCCTCGTACGTCATCTTCCCGGTCGACAAGATCGTGTACATCTGGCCCTTCGGCCGTGTGAGCGCGCTCAACTTCTCCCTGGGCCTGACCCTGGGCGTGGCACTCTTCGCGATCGGCGCGGGCGCCGTCCACTGGGCGCGCACGCTGATGTCCGACGTGGAGGTCGCCGACGACCGGCACGCCATCGAGGCCGAGCCCGAGGTCAAGGCGAAGGTCCTGGCGGACTTCGCGGCGGGTGCCGAGGAGTCCGCGTTCGGACGGCGCAAGCTGATCCGCAACACCATGTTCGGCGCGCTGGCCCTGGTGCCGCTCTCCGGTGTGGTGCTGCTCCGCGACCTCGGTCCGCTGCCGGAGAAGAAGCTCCGCGCCACCCTGTGGGCCAAGGGCAAGCAGCTCATCAACATGAACACGATGGAGCCGCTGCGTCCCGAGGACGTCGCCGTCGGTTCGCTGACCTTCGCCATGCCCGAGGGCCTGTCGGAGCACGCGGAGGACTTCCAGAACCAGATCGCCAAGGCCGCGCTGATGATCATCCGCATCGAGCCGGACAACATCAAGGACAAGCGCGAGCGCGAGTGGGCCCACGAGGGAATCGTGGCCTTCTCCAAGATCTGTACCCACGTCGGCTGCCCGATCAGCCTGTACGAGCAGCAGACGCACCACGTGCTCTGCCCGTGCCACCAGTCCACCTTCGACCTCTCCGACGGCGCCCGCGTCATCTTCGGTCCGGCCGGTCACGCCCTTCCGCAGCTGCGGATCGGTGTGAACAGCGAGGGCAACCTCGAGGCGCTCGGTGACTTCGAAGAGCCCGTCGGTCCTGCATTCTGGGAGCGCGGATGAGTACTGCGACCGACACACAGCGCAAGGCGCCCGCCGGTGAGCGGGTGGCCGACTGGGCGGACGGCCGGCTCGGGATCTACTCCCTGGCCAAGGCCAACATGCGCAAGATCTTCCCGGACCACTGGTCCTTCATGCTCGGTGAGATCGCCCTCTACAGCTTCATCATCATCATCCTCACGGGTGTGTATCTGACGCTGTTCTTCGACCCGAGCATGAGCGAGGTCGTGTACCACGGCTCGTACGAGCCGATGCAGGGCATCCGGATGTCCGCGGCCTACGCCTCGACGCTGGACATCAGCTTCGACGTCCGCGGTGGTCTGCTGGTCCGCCAGATCCACCACTGGGCCGCGCTGATCTTCCTGGCCGGCATGTTCGTGCACATGATGCGCGTCTTCTTCACGGGTGCGTTCCGCAAGCCGCGTGAGATCAACTGGCTGTTCGGCTTCCTGCTGTTCGTGCTGGGCATGTTCACCGGCTTCACCGGCTACTCGCTCCCGGACGACCTGCTGTCCGGTACGGGTGTCCGCTTCACCCAGGGCGCGATCCTGTCGATGCCGGTCGTCGGCACGTACATCTCGATGTTCCTGTTCGGCGGAGAGTTCCCCGGTCACGACTTCGTCAGCCGGTTCTACTCGATCCACATCCTGCTGCTGCCGGGCATCATGCTCGGTCTGCTGGTGGCGCACCTGATCCTGGTCTTCTACCACAAGCACACGCAGTTCGCGGGTCCCGGCCGGACCAACAAGAACGTCGTCGGCATGCCGCTGCTGCCGGTGTACATGGCGAAGGCCGGTGGCTTCTTCTTCCTGGTCTTCGGCATCATCGCCATCATCGCGGCGATCGCCTCGATCAACCCGATCTGGGCCATCGGCCCGTACCGCCCGGACCAGGTGTCCACCGGCGCCCAGCCCGACTGGTACATGGGCTTCGCCGAGGGTCTGATCCGAGTGATGCCGGGCTGGGAGATCAACCTCTGGGGTCACACGCTCGTCCTGGGTGTGTTCATCCCGCTGATGGCCTTCGGACTGGTGCTCGGGATCATCGCGGTCTACCCGTTCGTCGAGTCCTGGGTCACCGGGGACAAGCGCGAGCACCACATCCTGGACCGCCCGCGCAACGCCCCGACCCGGACGGCCTTCGGCGTCGCCTGGATCACCGAGTACGTCGTCGTCTTCATCGGCGGTGCCAACGACCTGTGGGCCACGCACTTCCACCTGTCGCTGAACGCCATCTCCTGGTTCGTACGGATCTTCATCTTCGTCGGCCCGGTCCTCGCGTTCATCGCCACCCGGCGGATCTGCCTCGGCCTCCAGCGCCGCGACAAGGAGAAGGTGCTGCACGGACGCGAGTCCGGCATCATCAAGCGCCTGCCGCACGGTGAGTTCGTCGAGATCCACGAGCCGCTCGGCCCCGAGCAGCTGCACACGCTCACCGCGCACGAGCAGTACAAGCCGGTCGAGATCGGCCCGACGGTCGACGAGAACGGTGTGGAGCGCAAGGTGTCGGCCCTGCAGAAGCTGCGGGCCCGGCTCAGCAAGGGCTACTTCGGCGAGAACAACCAGATCGCCAAGCCCACCACCGAGGAGTACAAGGAGATCACCAGCGGCCACGGTCACCACTGATCGCCTGAACTGATCGCCACAGCAGGAGCCCCGTCCATTCGATGGACGGGGCTCTTTGCCGTGCCTGGCGCTCGATAGGGTGGAGGTGATTCTTGTACCGGCTGTGGACCCCAGGAGCGGACCATGAACGTTGTGACCCCGATCGGCGGCGACAGCGTGGCGGACCGTACCTGGCCCGGCGTGCTGAACCCCCTGCTGCGCGGCGAGAACCTCACCGCCGACGACACCGCGTGGGCGATGGACCGCATCATGAGCGGTGAGGCGAGCGATGTGCAGATCGCCGGATTCGCGGTGGCCCTGCGGGCCAAGGGCGAGACGATCGACGAGGTCTCCGGCCTGGTGCGGACGATGTACGAGCACGCCAACACCATCCACGTGCCCGGCCGTACGGTCGACATCGTCGGCACCGGCGGCGACCTCGCCAGGACGGTCAACATCTCCACCATGTCGGCGGTCGTCATCGCCGGCACCGGCGCCAAGGTCGTCAAGCACGGCAACCGCGCCTCCTCGTCGGCGAGCGGTTCCTCCGACGTACTGGAGAAGCTCGGCGTCAACCTGGACCTCAGCGCACAGCGGGTCGTCGAGGTCGCCGAGGAGGCGGGCATCACCTTCTGCTTCGCGGTGAAGTTCCACCCCGCCCTGCGGTACGTCGCCAGGGCCCGCAAGGAGCTCGGCACGCCGACGACGTTCAACATCCTCGGGCCGCTCACCAACCCGGCCGAGGTGCGCTCCCAGGCCGTCGGTGTCGCCGACCTGAAGATGGCGCCCATCGTCGCCGGTGTCCTTGCCGAGCGCGGCAATTCGGCGCTGGTCTTCCGCGGTGACGACGGCCTGGACGAGCTGACCACCACCGCGACCTCGCGGGTCTGGGTGGTCCGGGACGGAGCGGTGCGCGAGGAGACCTTCGACCCGCGCGACGTCGGTCTGGAACTGGTGCCCGTGGAGGCCCTGCGCGGTGCGGACGCCTCGTACAACGCCGACGTGGCCCGGCGGGTGCTGGCCGGCGAGCGAGGACCCGCGCGGGATGCCGTCCTGCTCAACTCGGCGGCGGCGCTGACGGCTCTCGACCCGACGGACGGCACGCTGAACGAGCAGCTCGCGGCCGGGATCGCGAAGGCCGCCGAGTCCATCGACTCCGGGGCGGCGGCGCGTGCGCTGGAGCGCTGGGTGGCGGCCAGCAACGCCTGAAACGGGCGCAGATGTGGTGCAAGGCGCAGTCCGGATCCTGGACTGCGCCTTGCGCGTCTTCGCGCGTATGGCAAGATGCTGATCAGGTCATGAGTGACAGCGACTACGGCCCCGGCCCGCTGTCCGGCAACCCTCCGTCCGTGGCGGGGTGCCCCGGGTGAAGACCAGGCCGTAGGCAGCGAGGTCTGCGGCAAGCGCGGGCCCCTCGGCATCTGTGAATGCCAACCCCCGGGGTCCTGGTCCCTAGGGAGCCTCTTGTGAGCACGCGAATGCGATAGGGCCGTCGGCCCTCCTCCGCACACCCCTCTTTTCTCTTTCCGCTGCGCTGCCGCGTATCCGCCGGCGCATGCGATTCGCCTGCCTCTTACGGGAGTTCGCCATGTCTGTCTTCACCGCTGCCGCCGACCAGTCGCTTTGTGCCCCTCTGCCGGTTCTGGGCAAGGATGTGACGGTTCCGTTGGTCACGGGTGGTGAGGTCACGTACGCCGCGCTCGACTACGCGGCCAGCGCCCCCGCGCTCCAGCGCGTCTGGGACGACGTCGCCGCGTACGCCCCGTACTACGGCAGCGTCCACCGCGGGGCCGGCTACCTCTCGCAGCTCTCCACGGACCTCTTCGAGAACAGCCGCGCGACCGTCGCGGAGTTCCTCGGCTGCCGTCCGGGTGACCAGGTGATCTTCACCCGTTCGACCACCGACTCGCTGAACCTGCTGGCCGCGGTCGTCCCGGCCGACTGCCAGGTCTTCGTCTACGAGACCGAGCACCACGCCTCGCTGCTGCCGTGGCGCGACGCCCGGGTGACGTACCTGAACGCCCCGCGTACCCCGGCCCAGGCCGTCGAGACGCTGGAGCGGGCGCTCGCCGACCGCGAGCCGTACGGCCCCGCGCTGGTCTGCGTCACCGGCGCCTCCAACGTCACCGGCGAGCTCTGGCCGGTGAAGGAGCTGGCCGCCGCCGCCCACGCGCACGGCGCCCGGATCGTGCTGGACGCCGCCCAGCTCGCCCCGCACCACCCCGTCGACATCGCCGAGCTGGACGTGGACTGGGTCGCCTTCTCCGGGCACAAGCTGTACGCGCCCTTCGGCTCGGGCGTCCTCGCCGGCCGGGCCGACTGGCTCCAGGAGGCCGAGCCCTACCTCGCGGGCGGCGGCGCCTCGCGCAAGGTCGCCCGGCGCACCGACGGCGGGGTGGACGTCGAGTGGCACTCCACCGCCGCCCGCCACGAGGCCGGTTCCCCCAACGTCATCGGCGTCTACTCCATCGCCTCCGCCTGCAAGGCGCTCACCGAGGCGGGCTTCGACGACCTGGTCGCCCGGGAACAGCACCTCGTGGGTGCGGTCCGGGCCGGACTCGCCGAGGTACCCGAGGTCAAGGTGCTCTCGCTGTTCGGCGACGACGCCCCGCGGGTCGGTGTCATCTCCTTCGTGGTGGAGGGCTGGAACAGCTCGCACTTCGCCGCCGCGCTCTCCGCCGAGTACGGCATCGGGGTGCGCGACGGACTGTTCTGCGCCCACCCGCTGGTCCGCACCCTGCTGGGCAGCGACCCGCAGGAGGTCGGCGAGTGCGGCGCTCCGGAGGCCGAGCCGGGCGAGCGGTCCCTCAACGCGATCCGCGTGAGCTTCGGCGCCGGTACGCCGGACGAGCACATCGAGCGTTTCGTCCGCGCGGTCAAGGAGCTGGTGAGCAAGGGCGCCCAGTGGAAGTACCGCACCGAGGACGGCCGTTGCGTCCCGGACCGGGGTGCGGCGCAGCTCTGAGGCTGCCGGAGGCACACAGCACTTCGGCGGGGGACGGGCAGCCGGTGGGCCCGTCCCCCGCCGAAGTGCTGCGCGGGGTGGTGAGTGGTGAAGCGCGTACCTACGCGTCGAGGCCGATGGCGAAGGCGGCCTCCAGGTCGTGCTGCGAGTAGGTACGGAACGCCACATGGGTGTCGGTGGCCTCGACGCCGGGGATCTTGCTGATCCGTCCGGGGATGACATCGGCGAGATCGTCGTGCTTGGGCACCCGGACCATGGCGATCAGGTCGTACGTACCGGTGACCGAGAAGACCTCGCTGACACTGTCCAGTGCGGCGATGGCCTCGGCGATCTCGGGAATCCGGTCCACGCTGGTTTTGATGAGCACGATCGCGGTGATCACGGCTGGCTTTCTCCCTCGGTGGCCGTGGCTGGTCCCTTCACTCTATCCGTACGCCGGTAACGCCCCCAGGCGTAGAGAAAGCCGAGGGCGAAGCCCACCACATGGGCCAGATAGGCCACGCCCGGCCCCCCGCTGCCCGCGCCCTGGACGGCCAGCCACTGGAGGGCGAACCAGAAGACCAGCACGATCCAGGCGGGGAAGCGCAGCGGCAGGAAGAAGAGGAACGGGAACAGGCTGGTTACCCGGGCCCGGGGGAACAGGTACAGGAACGCCCCGAGCACCGCCGAGATCGCCCCCGAGGCGCCCACCAGCGTCTGGTCGGACGTGGCGTGCGCGGCCGCGTAGGCGACCAGGGCGAGGTAGCCGGAGATCACGTAGAAGAAGGTGAACCCGACCCGGCCCATGCGCTCCTCGGCCATCGCCCCGAACACGTACAGGAAGAGCACGTTGCCGAGCAGGTGCAGCCAGCTGCCGTGCACGAAGAGGGCGGTGAGCGGGGTGAGCAGGGCGCGGGGGGAGCCGTCCCACAGCTCGCCGGGGATCACGCCCCAGCGTTCGAAGTACCCGGCCTGGGCGGCGAGCACGGCGTCGGCGGTGCCGGGGACCGGGTTGAAGCCGGACAGCGGGCTGATCACGAAGATCAGGACGCAGACCGCGATCAGGGCATGGGTCACCACTGGCCCGCCCGAGGTAACCGTCCGTAGCAGTCCACCGGCCAGCCTGCCGGTCACAGCTCGCCGATCGATCATGAACAGAGCATGACGCAAGCGGAGGGAACGGGACAGACCGCCTCGCCGTGTCGGGGGGACACAGCGAGGCCGTAGGGTTACGGCAGGACATCCGCAGTTCGACGGCGCACCGCGAGATCCTTGAAGGCAAGGCAGCACGAGGCTCGACGAAAGAGGACGCAACGATGACGACGGTTCCCCAGCCGACCGACGGGACCCGCTGGCGCTGCACGCTCTGCGGAAATCTCACGCGCTTCGACGTGACGCGCTCCTCGAAGGTCGTCGAATATGTCCATCTCGACCTGGCCGGTGAGTCCAGCGTCGAGGAACGTGAGGTGGTCAGTGAGACCATCGAGTCGGTGCGCTGCCGTTGGTGCAACGCGGTGGACCAGATCGAACTGGTGGACAGGCCGGGTGCCGACTCCTGACGGAGCCGCGCCCACAGACATTTGGGGTGACGGATGGTGGAGCAGCCCGCTAGCGGCGCCGAGTCGGCCGAGGCGGCCGACGACGCCGTCGAGGCGCTCGACCGCCCGCTGCCCGAAGGTGTACGGCGGCGGGTCGTCGCGCTGGTCTCGGACGCGTTCGGCGGCCTGACGGTCACCGAACTCCCGGCCCAGCTGCGGCAGTACGCCCGTTTCACCCCGACCCGGCGGGCCAAGTTCGCCGGGAACGCGATGGCGGCCGCCCTGGAGGGCGACTCGCTGTTCCGCCAGCGCATCGGCGAGCGGCTCAGGGAGGGGCAGCCGGAGCTGACCGCCGCCCTGGAGGCCGGGGCGCCGCCCGCAGCCGCCGACCCCGTCGACGTGGCCGCGGCGGCCTATGTGCTGCGCCCGGCGGGCTGGGTCAAGCTGGTCGCCGCCGCCGGCGAGGAGGCCCAGCGCGCGGACGCCGAGCGCGCCGACGAGGAGAGCCGCCGCGAACTGGAACGGCTGCGCGAGGAGCTCGTCCACGCCCGCTCCCAGACGAAGAGCGAGACGGAGCGGCTGCGCGTCGAGCTGGACGCGGCCCGCAAGGAGGCCGAGTCCCTCCAGCGCAAGCTGCGCAGCGCCGTCAACGAGGTCAAGCGAGGCGAGGCCGCGCTGCGCCGCAGCCGGGCCGAGACCGACGCCGTACGGGCCGAGGCGGCCGCCCAGGTGTCCGCGGCCGAGAGCGAGGGCCGGCGGCTCAAGGCGCGGCTCGGTGAGGCCGAGGCGTCCGTGGAGGCGGGCCGCCGGGCCGCCAGGGAGGGCCGCTCGGTCGAGGACATGCGGCTGCGGCTGCTCCTGGACACGGTGCTCGACGCGGCGAGCGGGCTCCGCCGCGAACTGGCCCTGCCGCCCTCCTCGATGCGCCCCGCGGACGGCGTGGACGCGGTCGAGCCGGGCCGGCTGTCGCCCAAGGACATTGCCGCCAGGGCCCTTTCGGAGACCGATCCGGCCCTGCTCGACCAATTGCTCGCGCTGCCGCAGGCGCATCTGATCGTCGACGGCTACAACGTCACCAAGACCGGCTATCCGCAGCTGCCGCTGGAGAAGCAGCGGTTGCGGCTGCTGGGCGGGCTCTCGATGCTCGCCGCGCAGACCGGCGCCGAGATGACCTGCGTCTTCGACGGGGCCGAGCTGGCGGCCCCGGTGCTGCTCGCTCCGCCGCGCGGGGTCCGGGTGCTCTTCAGTAAGCCAGGGGTGACCGCCGACGAGCTCATCCGTCAGCTGGCGCGCGCCGAACCTCCCGGCAGGCCGGTCGTGGTGGTCTCCACCGACCGCGAAGTCGCCGACGGAGTGGCGAAAGCGGGCGCCAGGCCCGTTGCGTCCGTCTTGCTCCTGAAGCGCCTTTCGCGCGTCTAGCGGCACTTGTCGGGTCTCGGTGGAAATCGGGGAACGGACCGTCAAGTCCTCGCTACAGCCCGTGCGTCGTGGGTAAAGAAGTGCGCTCCGTGATGAGATTTTTCGGGTGAGGATTTGAACTGATCACAAGTTGGTCACTAGGGTCAGGCCTCGAACCTTCGCACGGTTGATCACCCATCCGGGGTGGCAGCGAGGGCACCGCCGAGTCCGTGACATGCACGGAGCCGGGGATTCAGATCCCCCACAGCCCGGTAGGCGGCTCGAGGAAGAAGGAGCTCGCCTCCGTGGCGTCCCACCGTCGTCCCAAGCAGCCGAGCCGCGCCCGTGTGACCGTGCTCACCGCGACCGCAGCCGCGGCCGTGGCCCTGACCTCCCAGGCGGCCCACGCCGACCCGAAGCCCTCCAAGGGCGAAGTCAGGTCGGAGGTCGAGAAGCTCAGCCACGATGCCGGCGAGGCCAACGAGCAGTACTACGGCGCCAAGGAGAAGCAGCAGAAGCTGGAGAAGGAAGTCGGCGCGCTGCAGGACAAGGTGGCCCGCGGCCAGCAGGAGATCAACAACCTGCGCAACGGCCTCGGTTCGCTCGCCGCGGCGCAGTACCGCTCCGGCGGCATCGACCCGTCGGTGCAGCTCTTCCTCTCGTCCAACCCGGACACCTTCCTGGACGAGGCCTCGGCCCTCGACCAGTTGACGGCCAAGCAGACCGAGGCCCTGGGGAAGATCCAGGAGAAGCAGCGGGTCCTCGCGCAGCAGCGCAAGGAGGCCCAGGAGAAGCTCGGTGACCTCGCGGACGTGCGCAAGACGCTCGGCGAGAAGAAGAAGGAGCTCCAGACCAAGCTGGGCAAGGCTCAGCGCCTGCTCAACTCGATGACCGCCGCCGAGCGCGCGAAGATGCGCGAGGACCAGCAGCGCGCCAGCCGCTCCGCGGGCGACCGGGTCGACCTGGGCAACGAGCTCCCCGCCTCCGCCTGGGGCGCCGCCGCTCTGAACGCCGCCAAGACCCAGGTGGGCAAGCCGTACGGCCGCGGCGGCACCGGCCCCGGGTCCTTCGACTGCTCCGGGCTGACCCAGTGGGCCTACGCCCAGGCCAACGTCCAGATATCCCGGGTCACGTACACCCAGGTCAACGACGGTGTGCACATCGGGCGCAGCGCGCTGAAGCCGGGTGACCTGGTCTTCTTCAACAACACCTCGCACGTGGGGCTCTACGCGGGCAACAACACCCTCCTGCACGCCCCGTACCCGGGCACGTTCGTCCGCTACGAGTCGATGGACACCATCGGCAGCTTCCAGTTCGGCGTGCGCGTCGGCTGACGACGCCCGAACGGGCGAAATTCCCGCGCCCGCACGAACAGTCCGCCCCGCCGGAGACCACAGGTCACCGGCGGGGCGCCGCCGTTTCTGCCGCCCTTCCTCCCGGCGCGGTCTTTGGCCGCTCCGTGACCGTCCGACTACTGTCTGCCTGCTGTGCAGCTCCCGGTCGTCGGTCCGCCCGCCCCGGGCGGCAGGGGCTGCGCGCGTCTGCGTACAGCGGAAGGAAGTGCGGCGTCCTGTGGTGTCCCATCGCCGTTCCACACAGTCCGGCCTCAATCTGAGCGTCCGGGCCACCGTTCTGTCCGCCGCGGCGGCGACCGCGGCCGCCACTCTCGGCGCGGCCACCGCGAACGCCGACCCGCAGGACGCGCCCCGGACCGCCAAGGCCCGCATCGACCGGCTGTACACCGAGGCCGAGCGGGCCACCGAGCAGTACAACGAGGCCGGTGAGAACGCCGGCCGGCTGCGCGGCGAGGTCGACCGGGCCCAGGACCGGGCGGCCCGCGGCCAGGAGCGGGTCAACCGGATGCGTACGGCGCTCGGTTCGGCGGCGAGCGCGCAGTACCGCTCCGGCGGCATCGACCCCGCGCTCGCCCTGCTGCTCTCCTCCGATCCGGACAACTACCTCGACCGGGCGGCCGTACTGGAGCGCCTGAGCGGCCTTCAGGCCGGCGAGCTGCGGGAACTCCAGCAGGTCCAGCGCGGGCTGGTGCAGACCCGGGCGGAGGCGGCCCGGGCGCTGGCCGAGCTGGAGCTCAACCGGGCGGCCGCCACCCGCCACAAACAGACCGTCGAGCGCAAGCTCACCGAGGCCAGGAAGCTGCTGGACGCGCTGCCCGGCGCCGACCGGGCGGATTTCGAGCGGGCCTCGCGCTCCGGCCGCGACGTCGGGTTCCCGGCCATGGCCGATCTGCCGGCCGGCTCCGCGCGTGCGGCGGCCGCCGTCGCGGCGGTCCGGCAGGCGCTGGGCCGCCCGTACATCTGGGGGGCCAACGGCCCGGCCGGATTCGACTGCTCCGGACTGATGCAGTGGGCGTACGCCCGGGCCGGGGTCAGCCTGCCGCGCACCTCGCAGGCCCAGCGGTACGCGGGACACATGGTGCCGCTCTCCGAGGCGCGCCCCGGAGACCTGGTCGTCTACCGCGCGGACGCCGGCCACATCGCCATGTACGTCGGCAACGGACAGGTGATCCACGCCCCCTACCCCGGGGCCCCGGTGCGCTACGACCCCGTCGGCATGATGCCCGTCTCGTCGGTCACCCGCGTCTGACCGTACCCTCGATCGGGTGATGCAGCGGCGGGGACGAAGGGGCGGGCGGCGTGCGGCGGGAGCGCTGCTGGCCGGGCTGCTGCTCGCCTCCGGCTGCGCGGCCCCCGACGACGGCGCCGCCCCCGAATCCACCACCCGGGCCGTCCGCGCCACGCTGGACCGCCGGGCCGCCGCCGTGCTCGCCCACGACACGGACGCCTTCCTGGCCACCACGGACCCCGGGGCCACCGGACTGCGCGCGGCCCAGCGCCGGGAGCTCGGCAACCTCGCCGACGTACCGCTCGGCTCATGGACGTACCGGCTGCGCGACGTGACGGCGCAGGGCACCGACCGGGCCACCGCGGACGTCGAGCTGCGCTACCGGATCAAGGGCTACGACGCGGCACCGGTCACCGCGGACCGGGTGCTCGATCTGAAGCGGGGCCGGTCGGGCGGACGCTGGTACGTCGTCGGGGACCGGGCGGGCGGGGACGACGCCCGGCAGCTCTGGCAGCAGGGCGACGTGCGGGTGGTGCACGGGAAGCACAGTCTCGTGCTCGGCGTCGGCCGCACGGACCAGGAGCTGAACCGGATCGCCCGGACCGCGGACCGCGCGGTGCCCGCCGTCTCCCGCGCCTGGCCGGAGCGCTGGGCGGGCCGCGTGGTGGTGCTCGTGCCGCGCACGGTGGAGGACATGGCGGAGCTGCTGGGGTCGGCGGCGGACTACCGGGGGATCGCCGCCGTCACCACCGGGCAGACCGGCGGGGCGGGCCGGATGCCCGCGGACCGGGTGATCGTCAACCCGCAGGCGTACGACACGCTCGGTGCCTTCGGGCAGCGGGTCGTCCTCACCCACGAGACCACCCATGTCGCCACCCGCGCCCACACCTCCGCCGCGACCCCGACCTGGCTCTCCGAGGGCCTCGCGGACTGGGCGGCCTACCGCGCCGAGGACCGCACCGCGGCCCGGATCGCCCCCGAACTCGCGGCCGCCGTCGCGCGCGGCGAGACGCCGGCCGCCCTGCCCACCGACGAGGACTTCGGCTTCGCGGGCGACGCCGCGCGCCTGGCGAGGGCGTACGAGGGCGGCTGGGCGGCCTGCGAGCTGATCGCCGGCCACTGGGGCGAGCGGAAGCTGCTCGCCTTCTACCGGGCCGTCTCAGAGCACTCGGGACGGGACGGGGCGGTGGAGCAGGCCATGCACGAGGTGCTCGACACGACTCCGCAGGACTTCACCGTGCTCTGGCGGGAGTATCTGCGCTCCAGCCTCTGAGCACGGCGCACGGCTCAGGAGCCGACCGGCTCCGCCTCACGGTCGAGGCCGGACCGGGCGGCGGACCCGCCATCGCGCGCCGCCCCGGTGACCGTCCGCCGCCACAGCCGGGCGCAGGCGGTCAGCGTCGCCGCGACCAGCAGGCCGTTGCGCAGGAACATCAGCGTCACGCCCGTGGCGTCGCTGGTCACCACGTGGACGAACCCGAGCGGGAACTCCCACTGGGTGATGCCCGTCGCCAGCAGCACCAGACCGGCCGGCAGCACCATCCGGCTGTCGCGGAACACCAGGCAGACCGCCGCCAGACCGACCAGCCAGAGCATGTACTGGGGGCTGATCACCCGGCTCGTCGTCGTGAACAGCAGCACCGCCACGAACGCCGCGTCCGCCGGGGTGCTCGCGCCGAACTCACGGGCCCGCAGCCGCCACACCAGCAGCCAGCCGAACGCCAGGACGGACAGGCCGAGCGCGAGCGTGCTCACCAGCGGCACGTGCGGCCCCAGGAACTCCATCGAGCCGTAGTGGTACTCCACCCGGCCCTCCCAGCCGAACTGCCGCGCCACATGGAAGACCAGCGCCCCCAGCGACTCGACCTCGGTGCCCCGGTCGCGCTGGAAGCCCAGGAAGGCCAGCGCACCGGGCATCGCCACGGTGCACACCACCAGCAGCCCGGCCGCCGTCACCGCCGCGGCCGTCCACGCCAGCCGCGTCCGCCGTCCGCGCGCCGTACCGGCCAGGATCAGCGCCGGCCACACCTTCAGCAGCGCACCGACGGCGGCCAGCACCCCCAGCACCCGCGGATGCCGCAGCCCCGTCAGCAGCGCCGCCACCGCGACCGCCGTGACCATCACGTCGTAACGGGCGTACGCGGTCGTGCCGAGCAGCGGCACCCCCGCCACCCACACCCAGGCGCCCGCCACCGACCGGCCGCCGCCCCGGCCCGCGTACAGCAACAGCCCCAGCACCAGCGCGTCGCACACGAACGCGAGGACGAAGAAGGCCGAGGCGTAGTCCAGGAACGGCAGCAGCGCGGGGGAGAGGATGGCGAGCGCGGCCAGCGGCGGGTACTGCCAGGTGACGTCGGCCTCCGGATACGTGCCGGTCTTCAGGACCTCGGACCAGCCGTGGTAGATCACCGAGACATCGCTGGTCCCGTCCGGGCCGGGCAGCGTGATCACCTTGGTGACGAAGAGCAGCAGCGCGACCCTGGTCAGGGCCCACACCGCCGCGGTGGCGAGCCGTGCGCCGGTCGATCCCGTCATGACCGCCTCATCCGTTTTCATGGTGGGTACCGGGTGGTACGAGGAGCCATGATGCCCGCACGGACTGCGCGAGAGCCATCGGGCCGGGCTGCCGGTACTGTCGGCCGGGATGGACAAGACCCTGATCGTGACCAACGACTTCCCGCCCCGCCCCGGTGGCATCCAGGCATTCCTGCACAACATGGCGCTGCGCCTGGACCCCGCACGGATCGTCGTGTACGCCTCCACCTGGAAGCGCACCCCCGAGGGCCTCGCGGCCACCGCGGCCTTCGACGCCGAGCAGCCGTTCACCGTCGTGCGCGACCCGACGACGATGCTGCTGCCGACCCCGCGGGTCACCCGGCGCGCGGTGCGGCTGCTGCGCGAGCACGGCTGCACCTCCGTCTGGTTCGGCGCCGCGGCCCCGCTCGGGCTGATGGCGCCGGCGCTGCGCAGGGCGGGCGCCCGTCGTCTGGTCGCCACCACGCACGGGCACGAGGCGGGATGGGCGCAGCTGCCCGCGGCCCGGCAGCTGCTGCGGCGGATCGGCGAGGGCACGGACACGATCACGTACCTGGGGGAGTACACCCGCTCCCGGATCGCCCCCGCGCTCACCCCGCGGGCCGCGGCGCGGATGGTCCAACTGCCGCCCGGCGTCGACGAGAAGACCTTCCACCCCGACTCGGGCGGGGACCGGACCAGGGCCGGGCTCGGACTCTCGGACCGGCCGGTCGTCGTCTGCGTGTCCCGGCTCGTGCCGCGCAAGGGCCAGGACACGCTGATCCTCGCGATGCCCGCGATCCTGGCGCAGGTGCCGGACGCGGTGCTCCTGATCGTCGGCGGCGGACCGTACGCCAAGGAGCTGAAGCGGCTGGCCGAGGAGACCGGGGTCGGCGAGTCCGTGCGGTTCACCGGACCGGTGCCGTGGGAGGAGCTGCCCGCCCACTACGGCGCGGGCGACGTCTTCGCCATGCCGTGCCGCACCCGCCGCGGCGGCCTCGACGTGGAGGGCCTCGGCATTGTCTTCCTGGAGGCGTCCGCGACCGGTCTGCCGGTGGTGGCGGGCGACTCGGGCGGCGCGCCCGACGCGGTGCTCGACGGCGAGACCGGGTGGGTGGTGCGCGGCGGCTCCCCCGAGGAGGCGGCCGACCGGATCGTCACGCTGCTGCGCGACCCGGAGCTGCGGCGGCGGATGGGCGAGCGGGGCCGGGCCTGGGTCGAGGAGAAGTGGCGCTGGGACCTGCTCGCCGAGCGGCTGCGGGCGCTGCTCTGAGCCGGGTACGCGAGAGGGCCCGCACGCGCCGTGCGGGCCCTCTCGCGTACCTTCCGGTCAGCCGCGGTAGATCGACTCGATCTCGTCCGCGAAGTCCTTCGCCACCACGTTCCGCTTCAGCTTCAGCGACGGCGTGATGTGGCCCGCCTCCTCAGTGAACTGCGAGTCCAGGATGCGGAACTTGCGCACCGACTCCGCCTTGGACACGGCCGCGTTCCCGTCGTCCACCGCCCGCTGCACCTCGGCCAGCAGCTCCGGGTCCTCGCGCAGCGACACGGCCGTCGAACCGGCCGGCTTGCCGTGCTCCTCGGCCCAGCGGCCCAGGAACTCCTCGTCCAGGGTGACCAGCGCGCCCACGAACGGCCGTCCGTCGCCGACCACCATGCACTCGGCGACCAGGGCGTGCCCCCGGATCCGGTCCTCGATCACCGCGGGAGCGACGTTCTTGCCGCCCGCCGTGACGATGATCTCCTTCTTGCGGCCGGTGATCGCGAGATAGCCGTCCTCGTCCAGCGTGCCGATGTCGCCCGTGTGGAACCAGCCGTCCGCCAGCGCGTCGGCCGTCGCCGACTCGTTGTTCCAGTAACCGGTGAACAGGTGCTCGCCATGCAGTAGCACCTCGCCGTCGTCGGCGATCCGCACCACCGAACCGGGCAGTGGCTGGCCGACCGTACCGATCTTCTGCCGGTCCCAGGGGTTGAAGGCGGTGGCCGCGCACGTCTCGGTCAGGCCGTAGCCCTCCAGGACGGTGAAGCCGATCCCGCGGTAGAAGTGGCCGAGCCGCTCGCCCAGCGGTGCGCCGCCGGAGATCGCGTACTCGCCGCGCCCGCCGAGCACCGCCCGCAGCTTGCCGTAGACCAGCCGGTCGAAGAGCTTGTGCTTCAGCTTCAGGCCCAGCGGCGGGCCCTGGGGGGTACCCAGCGCGCGGCTGTAGGCGATCGCCGTGTTCGCGGCCTTGTCGAAGATCCTTCCCTTGCCGTCGGCCTGGGCCTTGGCGCGCGCCGCGTTGTACACCTTCTCGAAGACCCGCGGCACACCGAGGATCAACGTCGGCCGGAATGAGGCCAGTTCATCGGTGAGGTGCTTGATGTCCGGTACGCAGCCGAGCTTGATCGGGGCCATCACCGACGCCACCTCGACCAGCCGTCCGAAGACGTGCGCGGCGGGCAGGAAGAGCAGTACGGAGCACTCGCCGGTACGGAAGAGGGGCTTGAGCCGTTCCACCACGTTGCCGCACTCGGCGAAGAAGCTGCGGTGCGTGAGCACACAGCCCTTGGGACGGCCGGTGGTGCCCGAGGTGTAGACGATGGTGGCCGGGTCGTCCGCCTTGGCGCTCGTCATCCGCAGGTCCAGCGTCTCGTCCGAGACGTCCTCGCCGATCGCCGTCAGCTGGCGGATCGCGTCGTCCTCGATCTGCCAGATGCCCTTCAGTGCCGGCAGGTCCGCCTGGACGGAGACCACGGACGCCTGGTGCGCCTCGGATTCCACGAGGCACAGGGTGGTACCGGAGTCACCGAGGATCCACTGGATCTGCTCGGGCGAACTGGTCTCGTACACCGGGACGGTGACCGCGCCCGCGCTCCAGATCGCGAAGTCCAGCAGCACCCACTCGTAGCGGGTGCGCGAGAGCAGGGCCACCCGGTCACCGGCTTCGACGCCCGCCGCGATCAGACCCTTGGCGACGCCCCTGACCTCGGCCAGGAACTGAGTGGCGTCGACATCCGTCCACCCGCCCCCCACCTTGCGGCTCATCACCGCGACATCGGGATGCTGAGTGGCATTGCGGCGGATGAGATCCGTCAGGTTGCCGTCCGAGGGGACCTCGTACAGGGCCGGAAGGCTGAACTCGCGCAAGACTGCTGCTCCTCATCGGGCTCCGGTGCCACGGCTCTGTGTGACGCACCGGCTGCGGTCCAAGATTGGCAGGTGCTCAGTGGGGTGAGCACGACTGGACTGCCCGGACGTTACCCACCAGTACTCGGTTCCCGATAGGGGGTTCCGGTCAGATGTCTTACGCGTCACACATCACGGTGATCCTTGGGCGCACAGTAGTCCACCCGCGTGACCGGGCGGAGATATTCGCAGGTCCGGCGGCCTCTACCCAGGTGAGCGGGAGAGACCTAGGGTGATCGCCATGCGAGCCGGACCGGACAGCACCCGACAGCGCACCCGCATCCATGTGGTCAGCGACGTGCACGGCAACACCGAGGCGCTGGCCCGCGCCGGGGACGGCGCCGACGCGCTGGTCTGCCTCGGTGACCTGGTGCTCTTCCTCGACTACGCCGACCACTCGCGCGGCATCTTCCCCGATCTCTTCGGCGTGGAGAACGCCGACCGGATCGTCGCGCTGCGCACCGAGCGCCGCTTCGAGGAGGCCCGTGAGTTCGGCCGGGGTCTGTGGAAGGGCAGGGACCGCAACGCCGCGATCGTCTCCGCGGTGCGCAAGCAGTACGCCGAGCTCTTCGCGGCCTTCCCCGCACCGACGTACGCCACCTACGGCAACGTCGACATCCCCGGCCTGTGGTCCGAGTACGCACATCCCGGCACCACCGTCCTCGACGGCGAACGGGCCGAGATCGGCGGCCGCGTCTTCGGCTTCGTCGGCGGCGGGCTGAAGACCCCGATGAAGACCCCGTACGAGATCGACGACGAGGAGTACGCGGCGAAGATCGAGGCGGTCGGCCCGGTCGACGTGCTCTGCACCCACATCCCGCCCGACGTGCCCGAGCTGACCTACGACACGGTGGCGCGCCGCTTCGAGCGCGGCAGCCGGGCCCTGCTGGAAGCCATCCGCCGGACCCGCCCCCGGTACGCCCTGTTCGGCCACGTCCACCAGCCGCTGGTCCGCCGCATGCGGATCGGCGCCACCGAATGCGTGAACGTCGGCCACTTCGCGTCCACCGGCAGGCCCTGGGCCCTGGAATGGTGACCGCACCGCACCGGCGCCGGACCCTGGGACGAGGCGCCGCGCACACGCGATAGCCTTCTGACGGCAGGCATCTGCCGACGCACCGGTACACCGCACTGGAGGAGCCACGGCGATGGCTGAACACACCAGCTCGAGCATCACGATCGAGGCGGCACCGGCCGACGTCATGGGAGTGATCGCCGACTTCGCCCGCTACCCGGAGTGGACCGGTGAGGTCAAGGAGGCCGAGGTCCTCGCCGAGGACGGCCGCGGCCGCGCCGAGAAGGTCCGGCTCGTCCTCGACGCCGGAGCCATCAAGGACGACCACACTCTCGCCTACACCTGGATCGGCGACTACGAGGTCAGCTGGACCCTCGTCAAGTCCCAGATGCTGCGCGCCATCGACGGCTCCTACGCACTGGCCCCGCTCGGCGACGGCAACCGCACCGAGGTCACCTACCGGCTGACCGTCGACGTCAAGATCCCGATGCTCGGCATGATCAAGCGCAAGGCCGAGAAAGTCATCATCGACCGGGCCCTGGCCGGACTGAAGAAGCGCGTCGAGTCCGTCCCGAAGGCCTGACCCGGATGCGTACGGTCCTCGTCACCGGCCCCGGCGGCGCCGGCCGTACCACCGTCGCGGCGGCCACCGCGCTGGCCGCCGCCCGCCGGGGCCGGCGCACCCTGCTGCTGACCGCCGACGGCATACCCGGCTTCCCCGAAGGCACCGAACCCACCGAGGTCACCGACGGACTGTGGTCCGCCCGCATCGACTCCGGCGAGCACTTCCGCAGCGAACTCCTCGCCCTCCAGGACCAGGCCTCCGCCGTACTCGACCTGCTCGGCGGGAACCGGCTGGACGGCGAGGAGCTGACCGAACTCCCCGGCAGCAGCCAGCTCGCCCTCCTGTACACCCTGCGCCGCGCCGCCGAGGGCGACTGGTCGCGAGCCGGCCACGACCTCCTCGTCGTCGACCTGCCACCGCTGCGCGAGGCCCTCGCCCTGCTCGCCCTCCCCGAGCAGCTGCGCCGCTATCTGCGCCGACTGCTCCCCCCGGAACGCCAGGCCGCCCGCGCCCTGCGCCCGATGCTCGCCCAGCTCGCCGGGGTGCCCATGCCCGCCCAGTGGCTGTACGAGGCGGCCGCCCGCAGGGACGCCGAGCTGGCCGCCGTGCAGGCGCTGATCGAGGACCGCGACACCACGCTCCGGCTGGTCGCGGAGCCCGGCCCCGCCGCCGAGGACACCCTGCGCACCGCCCGCACCGGCCTCGCCCTGCACGGACTGCGGGTCGACACCCTCGCGGTGAACCGGGTCCTGCCCCGGCACTCCGGCGACCCCTGGTTCGCCGAGCTCGCCGCACAGCAGGAGAAGACCGTCGACACCTGGCACGAGGAGTGGGCGCCCGGCACCGCGCTGTGCCAGGTGCCCCACCTCGGCCGCGACCCGCGGGGCCTCGACGACCTCGCCCGCCTCGACACCGCGGCCGACGGCCCCGCCGGGGACGACGGACTCGCCGGGGGACTGGACGGCCGGGGCCCCGGCCGGGCCGACGACCCCTGGTGGATAGAGAGCCCCGACACCCCGGACGGCCTCGACGGGCTGCTGCCCGGCGCCCGGATCGTGACCACCGGCCCGCCCTCCGGCGACGGCGAACCGGTCCTCGTCTGGTGCCTGCCGCTTCCCGGCGCGGTCAAGAAGGACCTCCAGCTGGTCCGCCGCGGCGACGAACTGCTGCTCACCGTGGGCCCGTTCCACCGGATCGTCCCGCTGGAGTCCGGACTGCGCCGCTGCACCGTCTCCGGCGCCGCCCTCACCGACGGGGTGCTCCGGGTCCGGTTCACGCCGGACCCCGGCCTGTGGCCGAGGACGGGCTGAACGGCGCGTCACGCTTCGGGTAACGTCGGTAGTACGTGCCCCGTATGCCGGGCCGCCGGCACACCACGTCGCAGGAGTCCGCCATGAGCGATGCCACCGATCGTCCCGTCGACGACGACGCGTGGGCGAAGGCCTGCGCCGAGGACCTCGAAGCGGAGAAGGCCCGTCGCCGGGCCGAGCACGGCCCGCCGCCCGGCTCCGCCGGCGAGGAACTGCGCAAGCTGGTCGACGCCGTGGCCGACAAGTTCTCGTCCCTCCAGTCGCCGCTGTTCGGCGCGGCGGCCCAGGGCACCGTGCAGCAGATCATCAAGCAGGCGAAGTCCGCGGTCGAGCCCGTCATCGAGCGCAACCCGGAGGTCTTCGACCACATCGCCGCGGCCGGCAGCGAGCTCCTCGCCGCCTACCGCTCCGCCGTCGAGGGCCAGGAACGCCGCTGGACCCAGGATGCCGGCGATCCGGCCGGCACCGGGAAGAAGGCCGACGACCCCGCCGACCCCCGTGACGAGGGCCCCGCCGCGGGCGAACACATCGACCTGGACTGACCGGCGCCGATGGGCCGGGCCCCCGGCTCGGGTACGGTTGGCCCCAGCGGGGCTCGACCGGAACTGAGGGATTCATGGGACTCACCATCGGCGTCGATATCGGCGGCACGAAGATCGCGGCTGGAGTGGTCGACGAAGAGGGCCGGATCCTCTCGACGCACAAGGTGCCGACCCCGCCGACGGCCGAAGGCATCGTGGACGCGATCGCCGCGGCTGTTTCCGGAGCGAGCGAGGGCCACCGGATCGAGGCCGTCGGCATCGGTGCCGCCGGATACGTCGACGACAAGCGCGCCACCGTGCTGTTCGCCCCGAACATCAACTGGCGGCACGAGCCGCTGAAGGACAAGGTCGAACAGCGCGTCGGGCTTCCCGTCGTGGTCGAGAACGACGCCAACGCCGCCGCCTGGGGCGAATACCGCTTCGGCGCCGGCCAGGGCCACGACGACGTCATCTGCATCACGCTCGGCACCGGCCTCGGCGGCGGCATCATCATCGGCAACAAGCTGCGCCGCGGGCGCTTCGGTGTGGCCGCCGAGTTCGGCCACATCCGGGTCGTCCCGGACGGGCTGCTCTGCGGCTGCGGCAGCCAGGGCTGCTGGGAGCAGTACGCGTCCGGACGCGCACTCGTCCGGTACGCCAAGCAGCGCGCCAACGCCACCCCGGAGAACGCCACGATCCTGCTGTCGCTCGGCGACGGCACGGTGGACGGCATCGAGGGCAAGCACATCAGCCAGGCCGCCCGGCAGGGCGACCCGGTGGCGGTCGACTCGTTCCGCGAGCTGGCCCGCTGGGCCGGCGCCGGACTCGCCGACCTCGCCTCGCTCTTCGACCCGTCCGCGTTCATCGTCGGCGGCGGCGTGTCGGACGAGGGCGAGCTGGTGCTCGACCCGATCCGCAAGTCGTTCCGGCGCTGGCTGATCGGCGGCGAATGGCGCCCGCACGCCCAGGTGCTCGCGGCCCAACTCGGAGGCGAGGCAGGCCTGGTGGGCGCGGCGGACCTCGCCCGCCAGGGCTGAGCCGGCCGGGACGGGACAGCCCCGGACGCCCGTCGCGCCCTGGGGGCGCGGCCGGGAAGTCCCGCCCGGCTCGCGCCATCTGGCACGCTCGCGGCGTTGTCGGAGTCGCCCTCGTACATCCAGTACGAGGGCGATCCTCCGCCTTGCGATCGCACGCACCGGACGCCGCGAGCCACGCCCCGCGGGCGTACGGCTGGACTTCCCGGCCACGCCCCCGTGGCAGCGGCGGGCGTCCGTCGTATCGTGAGGCGCATGGTTCTGACGCCACTGCCCGACTCCCGTACCGAGCCGGATGGTTCGGCGGTCATCCGAGTGCTCAGCTACAACATCCGGTCGATGCGCGACGACTGCGAGGCACTGGCCCGCGTCATCACCGCCTGCGCCCCCGACCTCGTCCTCATCCAGGAAGCACCGCGGTTCTTCCGCTGGCGCAAGCGCGCCGCCTGGCTCGCGGCCCGCACCGACCTGGTCGTGCTCGGTGGCGGCGCCACGGCGGCCGGGCCTCTGCTGCTCTGCTCGCTGCGGGCCACCGTGGAGCGGACGCAGGACGTGCTGCTGCCGCTCACCCCCGGTCTGCACCGCAGGGGCTTCGCCACGTCGGTGGTACGGATCGCGGGCACCCGGATCGGTCTGCTGAGCTTCCATCTGAGCCTGCAACGGGACGAACGCCTGGCCCAGGCCGAGATGTTGCTGGACCGGCTGGACGAGATGGGCGTCGAGCACGCCATCGCGGCCGGCGACCTCAACGACGTACCGACCGGGAGCGCGTTCCGGCGGCTGGCCGGGCGGCTGCAGGACTGCTGGGCGGTCCGGCCGTGGGGCGAGGAGCACACCTACTCGCCGGACCACCCGCGACGGCGCATCGACGCGGTCTTCGCGACGGAGGGGATCGAGGTGCTCGGCTGCGGTGTCCCCGCCGGGCTGCCCGGGGTCACCGAAGCCGACCTGCGGGCGGCCAGCGACCATCTGCCGGTGCTGGCGGCGCTACGGGTGCCCGCGATCCTGCCCTGAGCCACTGCGGAACGCAGCCCCGGCCCGGAACCACCCCGGACCGGAACCGCCGCCCCGGCCCGGAACTGCCCCCGGCTCAGACCACCGCCCCGATTCGGAACCGCCCGACCCGGAACCGTCCCGGCTCAGACCACTGCCCCGCGCCCGGGGTCGTCGCCGTCCTCGTCGTCATCGTTCATCCGCGCCACCAGCGTGACGAAACCGCCCAGGAAACCGCCGACGCAGACCGTCGTCAGCCACCAGGTCATGTCCCACCGCAGCAGCACCGCGACCAGCATCAGCACCGGACCGCCGACGACCGCGAGCCAGGCGAACTTCGCTGTGACATCGGCCTCCGGCAGCGGCGGCGGCTCCGGGGGGACGAAGTGCCCCTCGTCGCTGCCGTCGAGGTCGTCGTCCTTGGGCTCCTCGACCTCGTAGTCGCGCGGGCCCACCACCCCGGGGGCGAACACGACGGAGCTGCCGAGCGGCTTCTCCGGCGGCTTCACGGACTTCTTGCCGAGCCCCTTGTCCGGATCCAGCACGCCCGGCCGGTCGTCGTCGTCCTCCGGCAGCGCGAGATCCTCGATCGACCTGAACGGCCTGGCGCCCGGCGGGTCCGGCGGCTCCTCGCCGTACCCCGCGACGATCGCCTGCCACGCCGCGTCCTCGTCGACCGGCGGTTCGGACCGGCCGCCGTCGGCACCCGGTGCCGCCTGCTGGGCGGCGGCGTCCTGCGGGCCCGTGCCGTCGTCGGGCACGGCCGCTCCCTCCGCGGGAAGGGGCTCGCGCCCCTCCTCGCTGCCCGCGCGCTCCGCGTCGTGCTCAGCCACCTGACGTGCTCCCCTTCTTTCCGACGCTCGGGGCGAGGCGGCCGATGAACCGGTAGCTCTCGTCGAAGATCCGCTCCGCATCGTGATCCAACGTCGCCACGTGGTAGCTCTGTTCCAGCAGGATCTCCTCGACGTCCGTCGACGACACCCGGCTGAGGATGCGGGCCGAGTCGGCGGGCGGCACCACATGGTCCTGCGGGCTGTGCAGCAGCACGATCGGCTGGGTGACCTGCGGCAGCTCGGCGTCGACCAGGCGGAAGAACTTCCGCAGCGAATGCGCCGCGTGCAGCGGTACCCGGTCGTACCCCACCTCGTCGGAGCCCGCCAGGGCGATGTCGCTCGCCAGACCCTTCGTCGTCCGCACGAGATGGCGGGCGACCGGCAGCGCGTACGCCGACAGGCCGTGCACCTTGTTGGCCGGGTTGACCAGCACCAGACCGCTGATCGCGTCCCCGTGCTTCGCCGCCAGCCGCAGCGTCAGCGCACCGCCCATGGACAGCCCGAAGACGAAGACCTGGCTGCACCGCTCCAGCAGGGCGCGCAGCTCCCGGTCCACCTCCGCGTACCAGTCCTGCCAGCCGGTGAGCTGCATGTCCTCCCAGCGGGTGCCGTGCCCCGGCAGCAGGGGCAGCGAGACGGTGAGCCCGCGCTCAGCCAGATGGTCGGCCCAGGGGCGCAACGACTGCGGGGAACCGGTAAATCCGTGGCAGAGGAGGACGCCGACCTCTCCGCCCTCGTGGCGGAACGGCTCGGCTCCGGGAAGGACCGGCACCGGGGTCTCCTGTTCGTGAGGCTCGCGGGGGAGCGAAAGAGGGGAGTACAGAGGATTACTTCACCGTACGCGACCGGACTGACACCGACCAGGGTCGTCACCGGCTCCGGCCGCCGCAGCGGCTCCGTGCCGGGCGGGAGAGCGGGCGGCCCACGGGTTAAGGTCTCTCGGACAGCACACAGGAGGCACTCGAGTTGATCTACGGCGCAATGAAGTTCTCCATCGGCGGCTCGCTGAAGCTCGCCTTCAGGCCATGGGTGGAGGGCCTGGAGAACATTCCCGCGCAGGGACCGGCGATCCTCGCGAGCAACCACCTGTCGTTCTCCGACTCCTTCTTCCTGCCGGCCGTCCTGGACCGCAAGGTCACCTTCATCGCCAAGTCCGAGTACTTCACCGCGCCCGGCGTGAAGGGCAAGTTGACCGCCGCCTTCTTCAAGGGCGTCGGCCAGCTCCCGGTGGACCGCTCGGGCGCCCGCGGTGCCGGTGAGGCGGCGATCAAGGCGGGCATCGAGGTCATCGAGAGCGGCGGCCTCTTCGGCATCTACCCGGAGGGCACCCGCTCGCCCGACGGCCGTCTCTACCGGGGCAAGCCCGGCGGGCTGGCCAGGGTGGCGCTGGCCACCGGGGCGCCCGTCATCCCCGTCGCGATGATCGACACGGAGAAGATCCAGCCGCCCGGCCAGGTGATGCCCAAGCTGATGCGCCCGGGGATCAGGATCGGCAAGCCGCTCGACTTCAGCCGCTACCACGGCATGGACGGGGACCGCTTCATCCTGCGCTCGGTCACCGACGAGGTGATGTACGAGATCATGAGGCTCTCCGGCCAGGAGTACGTCGACATCTACGCGACGGCGGCCAAGCGGCAGATCGCGGACGAGGCGAAGCGCCGCGCCGAGGCGGAGAAGCACAAGGACACCGGGTCCGGAACGCAGGCGTGACGGAGCGGTACGGCGCGTGAACGCGCCCGTTCCGTCCAGGGGGTGGGGGAAGTGGCCAGGCGCGAGCGGGTCGTACGGATGTCGGTCGAGCAGCCGCTGTGGCGGGCGCTGACGGCGTACCGCGTTCTCACGATGGTGTACGCGGTACTGCTCGCCGTCTTCGGCCGGGAGAAGTACGACCGGCCGTGGGTGGCCGTCGCCTTCCTGGCGGTGATGGTGGTCTGGACGCTCGCCACCCTCCCGAAGGTCGCGGGCGCCACCGCCTGCACCAAACGCTTCCTCGGCGCCGATCTGACCATCGCGCTCACCGGCATACTCCTCACCCCGCTCGCCGACTTCGAGGCCCAGCAGGTCGACGGCCCGACGCTGCCGTCCATCTGGACCGCGGGCTCCGTACTGGCCTTCGCGATCAAGGGCGGCTGGCGCCTGGCGGCCTTCGCCTCCAGCTTCGTCGCCGTCGCCAACATCGTCGAGCGCGGCAATCCCAGCCGGGACACCTTCCACAACGTGCTGCTGGTCTGGGTCGCCTCCATCGCCATCGGGTACGTCGTCGAGGTCGCCAGGGCCAGTGAGCGCACCCTCGCCCGCGCCCTGGAGATCGAGGCCGCCACCCGCGAGCGGGAACGGCTGGCCCGGGACATCCACGACAGCGTGCTCCAGGTCCTCGCGATGGTGCAGCGCCGCGGCACCGCGCTCGGCGGGGAGGCGGCCGAACTGGGCCGGATGGCCGGGGAACAGGAGGTCGCCCTGCGCACCCTGGTCTCCAGCGGTCTGGTGCCCACCACCCGGGTCTCCGAGGACGCCGCCGAGGGTGCCGTGGTCCGCAGCGTCGAGGTCGACGACGAACCGTCCGGCCTGGCCGACTGCGATCTGCGTTCCCTGCTCGCCCCGCACGCCGGCTCCAGGGTCAGCTTCGCTGAGCCGGGAGCTCCGGTGCTGCTCGCCCCCGCGGCCGCGATGGAGCTGGCCGCCGCTGTCAGTGCCGCCCTGAACAATGTCAGGGTCCACGCGGGGGAGAATGCCCAGGCGTGGATCCTCGTCGAGGACTGGCCGGACGAGGTGATCGTGACGGTCCGGGACGACGGCCCCGGAATCCCGGAGGGGCGGCTCGCCCAGGCCGAGGGGGAGGGGCGGATGGGGGTGGCCCTGTCGATCCGGGGGAGGCTGCGCGACCTGGGCGGCACGGCCGAGTTGATCTCGGTGCCCGGCCAGGGCACCGAGGTCGAGTTGAAGGTTCCGAAGGTTTCACGGGGGAAGGCAGGATCAGCGAGATGAGCACGGAGAACACCCAGGCAGCCGGGGAGCGGGCCATCAGGGTGATGGTGGTCGACGACCACCCGATGTGGCGCGACGCCGTCGCCCGCGACCTTTCCGAGTCGGGCTTCGACGTGGTGGCGACGGCGGGTGACGGACCGCAGGCCGTCCGCAGGGCAAAGGCCGTCACCCCCGACGTCCTGGTGCTCGACCTCAATCTGCCCGGCATGCCCGGCGTCCAGGTCTGCAAGGAGCTCGTCGGCTCCCACCCCGGGCTGCGGGTGCTGGTGCTCTCCGCGAGCGGTGAGCACGCCGACGTACTGGAGGCGGTCAAGTCCGGCGCCACCGGCTATCTGCTCAAGTCGGCCAGTACGCAGGAGCTGACCGAGGCCGTGCGGTCCACCGCCGTCGGCGACCCCGTCTTCACACCGGGCCTGGCCGGACTGGTCCTCGGCGAGTACCGCAGGCTCGCCTCCGACCCCGCGCCCGTCGCCTCCGACGAGCCCAAGGCCCCGCAGCTCACCGAGCGCGAGACCGAGGTGCTGCGGCTGGTCGCCAAGGGCCTCTCGTACAAGCAGATCGCCGAGCGGCTGGTCATCTCGCACCGCACCGTGCAGAACCACGTGCAGAACACCCTGGGCAAGCTCCAGCTGCACAACCGGGTGGAGCTGGTGCGGTACGCGATCGAGCGCGGTCTCGACGACGTCTGAGCCGGCGGCCCCGGCCGGGCGGCGGGGCAGGGGCACGGGCCGTATATTCGCGATGACCGGCCCATGCCCCTGGTCTGCCGATCCCGGACCTGCCGATCCGCGCGATGAACGGGAGAAGTCGTGGAAATCCTGGCCTTCGGTGTGCAGTCCGACGAGAAACCGCTGATCGAGAAGGCATTCGCCGGACAGCACGAGGTCCGCTGCCTGGACGTCTTCCTGAACAAGGACACCGCCCCCATCGCGGCGGGCTACGAGATCATTTGCACCAGCGTCAACGCCGACCTGGGCGCCGGTGTCCTGCAGACCCTCGCGGCCGGGGGCACCCAGATGATCGCCCAGCGCTCCACCGGCTTCAACAACATCGACCTGGACGTCGCCGAACGCCTCGCCCTGCGGGTCGCGCGGGTCTCCTCCTACTCGCCGTACTCGGTCGCCGAATTCGCCTGGACCCTCGCGATGGCCGTCAATCGCCGGATCATCCGGGCCGCGAGCCGCACCCGCGACTTCGACTTCCGGCTCGACGGGCTCCTCGGCCGGGACATGCGCGGCCGCACCGCGGGCGTGATCGGCACCGGCAAGATCGGCGAGGCCTTCACCCGGATCGCCCACGGATTCGGCATGGAACTGCTCGGCTGGGACGTCGCGGAGAACCCCGCCTGCGTCGCCCTCGGCATGAAGTACGTGGAGAAGGAACAGCTGCTCGCCGAGTCCGACCTGATCAGCCTGCATGTCCCACTGCTGCCGGCGACCCACCACATCATCGGCGCGGACGCCCTGGCCCGGATGAAGGACGACGCGATCCTGATCAACTCCAGCCGCGGCGGACTCATCGACACCACGGCACTGGTCACCGAGTTGCGCGCGGGCCGCTTCCTGGGCGTCGGACTCGACGTGTACGAGGCGGAGGCCGGGCTCTTCTTCCTCGACAAGTCGCTGGAGGGCATCGACGACGACACCCTGGCCCGGCTCGTCACCTTCCCGAACGTCATCGTCACCTCGCACCAGGCGTACTACACCGAGGACGCGGTGGGCCAGATCATCGACGCCACCGTTCAGAACGTCGCCGACTACCTGGCCGGCCGCCGCAGCGACAACGTCCTCGTCCCGGCGCTCCCGGCGAGCTGAGACCCCGGCCGCCCCGGGGTCCCGTCCGCCCCTCCTTCAGACCGACCGGCAATCGGGGGGCGGCGTCGCGGGGTCGGGCACGCGCATCTGCCGCGTTGTCGTCAATCAACAACGCTCCGCGTTGCCTCAATCCTCCGCCTTGCAGCCGCACGCACCCAACCAACCCCGCTCCTTCTCCCACCCCCCGATTGCCGGTCGGTCTCAGCCGGCCACCGGCAGCCCCGCCAGCAGCTCCGCCACGATCGCCGCACCGCGCAGCGTCAGCACCGACTCCGGGTGGAACTGCACCGAGGCGAAGCCCGGCCCGCGCAGTGCGTGCAGCTCGCCGGTCGCCGCGTCCACGCTCGCCTCGACACCGTGCGCCGCGAGTTCGTCGGCCACCGGCCCCTCGCAGCGCGCGGTGAAGCTGTTGTAGAACCCGACCGTCTCCGGCCGCCCGAACAGCTCGATCCGGGTCTGCGCGCCCTGGTACGGCACGGCCTTGCGGACGATCTCCAGCCCCAGCTCCGCCGCGATCAGTTCATGGCCGAGGCAGACTCCCAGCAGGCCGTGCCGGTGATCACGGACCAGCTCGGCGGCGAGCCCGCGCATCAGCCGCATCTTCGGATCGGTGGTGTCGCCCGGATTCCCCGGCCCGGGCCCCAGCACGACCGGACCGGTGTGCGCCCGCACCAGCTCGCGCAGCCCCGGCTCGTCGTAGCGGTGCACCGACACGTCGAGACCCGAGGAGCGCAGCAGATGCGCCAGCATCGCGGTGAAGGTGTCCTCCCCGTCGATCACCAGCGCCCGGCCGGAGAGCTCGTGGGTACGCTCCTGCATCCGCAGCCAGAACGGCGCGAGACCGTCACGCCGGGCATCCAGCGCCGCCCGCACCCGCGGGTCGCCCGCCAGCCGCGGCCCGGCCGCCTCGTCCAGCGGCCGGCCGGGCCGCACCCCGAGCGCGGTGAGCACCCCGGCGGCCTTCGCATGGGTCTCGGCGACCTCACCGTCCGGATCGGAGTGACGCACGAGCGTCGCCCCGACCGGCACCCGCAGCTCGCCGCCGGCCGAGATGTCGGCGGTACGGATCAGGATCGGCGAGTCCAGGGTCTGCGTCCCGTCCGGCTCCTGCCGCAGCAGCGCCAGGGCCCCCGCGTAGTAGCCGCGCCCGCCGGGCTCGTACCGCTCGATGACCCGGCAGGCGTTCTGCACGGGGGAGCCGGTGACCGTGGCCGCGAACATGGTCTCCTTCAGCACCTCCCGCACGTCCAGCGAGGAACGCCCGCGCAACTCGTACTCCGTATGGGCGAGATGGGCCATCTCCTTGAGCCGCGGCCCGACCACCACCCCGCCCATGTCGCCGACGGTGCACATCATCTTGAGCTCCTCGTCGACCACCATGGAGAGCTCCTCGGTCTCCTTGCGGTCGGCGAGGAAGGCCAGCAGGCCCTTCGCGGTCGGGCCCTCGGCGGGGTAGCGGTACGTCCCGCTGATCGGGTTCATCACGACCGTCCCGCCGGACATCCGCACATGGACCTCGGGACTGGCGCCGACCAGCGTCCGCCCGCCCGTCGCCCGCCGCCCCGAGGAGGAGGGCCCTTCGGGCCCGCTGCCGCCCGTGTGCACGACGAAGGTCCAGTACGCGCCGCGCTCACCGGCCAGCAGCCGCCGGAAGAGGGCCAGCGCGTCGGCCCGCCCGAAGCCGGGGATCTCACCCCGGAAGGTCCGGCGGATGACGAAGTTCGCGCCCTCGCCCTGCCCGATCTCGTCCTCGATGACCCGCCGCACGATTCCGGCGTACTCCTCGTCCCCGACGTCGAAGGCTCCGCCCTCGACCCGCACCTCCCGGACCGGCAGCCGGTCCAGCACCTCGGCGAGCGGCAGTTCGTACGACTCCTCCGCGACCAGCACGGACAGCGGAGTCCCGTCGTCGCGCACGTCGAAGCCGCGCTCGGCGATCTGCCGGAACGGCACAAGGGCGAGCGAGGGCAGCTCACCGACAGGGAGATCGGCGAGCCGGTCCGCTTCCCGCACCCGGCCGATCAGTACCTCGACGGTGTCCTGGTCGCGGCCGGGGGTGCGCCTGCGCAGCAGCGCGAACGGCGGGCAGTCGTCACTCAGGAGCCGGTCGATGACGACATCGGTGCGGTGAGGCATGGGGTTTGTTCCTTCCGGACGGAGGAACGGCTCCCGAAAACGCGGAAAGGCCGCCCCTCGGGCGGCCTTCGCGTGGTCTGTTGCGCGCGATTGTCAGTGGGCCGCCGGATGAGCGGTCCACCACCAGTTCTGGTTTGTCTGCGCGAACATGTTCCGAACCCTAGCGGACGCCGGTCTCGTCCGAGCGCGTGTCTCAACTATTGAGCTTATGGATGGACCCACCGCCGAACCCCGTAATGTTGGGGCTGTGACCGTGAACGCCAATACCTCCGTCGCCGGTGGCAACACCTGGCGAGACCTTCCCGCGGCGCAGCAGCCCGAGTACCCCGATGCCGAGGCTCTGCGCGATGTACTCGCGGACCTCGCGTCGTATCCGCCCCTCGTGTTCGCGGGTGAGTGCGACCAGCTGCGCGCCCGCATGGGAGCCGTCGCCAAGGGCGAGGCGTTCCTGCTGCAGGGCGGCGACTGCGCCGAGGCCTTCGACGCCGTGTCGGCCGACCACATCCGGGCCAAGCTGAAGACGCTGCTCCAGATGAGTGCCGTCCTGACGTACGCGGCCTCCGTGCCCGTCGTCAAGGTGGGCCGGATCGCCGGGCAGTACTCCAAGCCGCGCTCCAAGCCGACCGAGACCCGCGACGGCGTCACCCTGCCGACCTACCGCGGCGACTCCGTCAACGGCTTCGCCTTCACCGAGAAGGAGCGCGTCCCGGACCCCGAGCGGCTGAAGCAGATGTACCACGCATCCGCTTCCACGCTGAACCTGGTCCGCGCCTTCACCACCGGTGGTTATGCCGACCTGCGCCAGGTGCACGCCTGGAACCAGGACTTCGTGAAGTCGTCCCCGTCCGGCCAGCGCTACGAGGCGCTCGCCCGCGAGATCGACAACGCGCTGAACTTCATGAAGGCGTGCGGCACGGACCCGGCCGAGTTCAAGGCGGTCGAGTTCTACGCCTCGCACGAGGGCCTGCTGCTGGACTACGAGTCGGCGCTGACCCGCACCGACTCGCGCACCGGCGAGCTGTACGACACCTCCGGCCACATGGTCTGGATCGGTGAGCGCACCCGCCAGATGGACGGTGCGCACATCGAGTTCGCCGCGCGGATCCGTAACCCCATCGGCATCAAGCTCGGCCCGACCACCACGGTCGACGAGGCGCTCGGCTACATCGACCGCCTCGACCCCGAGCGCGAGCCCGGCCGGCTGACCTTCATCGTCCGCATGGGCGCCGACAAGGTCCGGGACAAGCTTCCGGCCCTGGTCGAGAAGGTCACCGCCTCCGGCGCCACCGTGGCGTGGGTGACCGACCCGATGCACGGCAACACCTTCGAGGCCGCCTCCGGCCACAAGACCCGTCGCTTCGACGACGTCCTGGACGAGGTCAAGGGCTTCTTCGAGGTGCACAAGGGCCTCGGCACGCACCCGGGCGGCATCCACGTCGAGCTCACCGGTGACGATGTCACCGAGTGCGTCGGTGGCGGACACGAGATCCTCGTGGACGATCTGCACCAGCGCTACGAGACGGCCTGTGACCCGCGGCTCAACCGCAGCCAGTCCCTCGACCTGGCGTTCCTGGTCGCCGAGATGTACCGGGACCAGTAGGCATAACCGCAGGCAGCGGACGTACGACTGTGGGGCACGGATCGATGTGATCCGTGCCCCACAGGGCGTCCGGAGGCTTTCAACGTCTCTGGGCGCCGGGTAAGGTTAGGTTAGCCTCACCGATAAACGGGGTGGCAGTGAACGACCGATCCCGCCAGGAGGTGAACCGCGTGTACGTCTGCTCGTGCTTCGGCATCACGGAGAAGCAGGTCAAGGAACATGCGGACGCCGGGGCCTGCACGCCCAGGCAGATAGCCTCCGCCTGCAAGGCGGGCACGGACTGCGGCGGTTGTGTGCGGGCGATCCAGGCGATGCTCGGTCGCGGTGCCTGCCCGCGCCGCGAACTGCTCGGCCGGAAGCGGATGCCCGGCACCGCCGACGGATCCGCCATGGACGCCGGATCCGGAGCCGGCCCGGGCATCGCCCCCGGCAGTGAACCGGGTATCGCACCGGGCATTCCGTTTCCCGACGCGGCCTGACCCGACCGGACCCGGTCGGACCCGGTCGGACCCGGTCGGCCCGACCCGGTCCGGCGCGGTTCTCAGCTGTCCGGCTGCTCGATCAGCTGGGCGATGTAGAGCGGCTCACCGAGCTTCTCGACCAGTTCCAGCTGGGTGTCGAGGTAGTCGATGTGGTGCTCCTCGTCCGCCAGGATCGACTCGAAGATGTTCGCGGACGTGATGTCTCCCTTGCCGCGCATCAGCTCGATACCGCGCTTGAGGCGGTCGATCGCCTCCACCTCGACCTGGCGGTCCGCCTGGAACATCTCGGTGACGGTCTGGCCCACCCGTACATGGAACAGCCGCTGGTAGTTGGGCAGTCCGTCGAGGAAGAGGATGCGGTCCGTGAGGGTCTCGGCGTGCTTCATCTCGTCGAACGACTCGGAGCGGGTGTACTTCGCGAGTTTCGTCCAGCCGAAGTTGTCCTGCATCTTCGCGTGCAGGAAGTACTGATTGATGGCAGTCAATTCTGCGGTCAGCTGCTCGTTCAGGAACTCGAGGACCTCGGGGTCGCCCTGCATCGCAGAGGCTCCTTCCAACCGGTGAACTGGCAAGTTGGCCGCATCTTCGCATCGCACCCGATGGCCGTCCAGTAAGTACAGGCTTACTGTGAGTTGTCCGAATCGCCCCCGCCCTGGTCAGGACCACCCCTGCCTGTCTGTCACCATGGAGACATGGGTCAGCCGGAAAGCCGGGAACACCGCGCGTCAGAGCAGTCCGAGCTTCCGCCGGGCCAGCGACTCCAGCGCGGTTGGCCGGTTACCCACTATGGGCCCGTACCCAAGTTCAAGCCGGACCGCTGGGAGTTCCGGGTCTTCGGGGCCACCGCGGACGGCGAGAAGCACTGCTGGAACCACCAGGAATTCTCGGTACTGCCGTTCGCCTCGGTCGTCGCCGACCTGCACTGCGTCACCAAATTCAGCATGATCGGCGCCGAATGGGGCGGGGTCCTCGCCCGCACGGTCCTGGAACTCGCGCCGCCCGCACCGAACGTCACCCACGTGATGGTCTGGGCCGAGTACGGATTCAGCTCGAACCTGAGGCTCTCCGACTTCGCCTCGGACCGAACACTTTTCGCCACCCACAAGGGCGGGGAACTGCTCACCGCCGAGCACGGTTTCCCGCTCCGCCTCGTCGTGCCGCATCTCTACGCCTGGAAGGGGCCCAAGTGGGTCCGCGGCGTCGAGTACATGACGGCCGACCGCCGCGGCTTCTGGGAGGAGCGCGGCTACCACAACATCGGCGACCCGTGGAGCGAGCAGCGGTACTCCTACCAGGAAGAGCCCGGGGACGGCCCCGAGCTCTGACTGGCGGCTCCCTGGCCGGTCCGGCCCGTTCACCCGTGCCTCAGTGGTGGTACTGGTGCACCACCGCGTGTCCCTTGCCCCGGCCGATCATCCACTTGTTGACCGGTGTGGTGGCGACGAAGGCGACGGCGAGCGAGATCGCGAGCGCGCCCCAGAACAGGGTGTCGGCGAGCGTGGCGTCCATGGCGCCCGGCCACAGCGCGATCACCCCGTTGTCGATCAGCTCCATCACCGCGATGGACAGGGTGTCGGCGGCGAAGGCGACCCGCAGGGCGGTACCGAAGTCGACGCCCGCCTTCAGGATGGAGCGCAGGGTCAGCGTGTAGCCCAAGAGGAAGGCCAGGACGATCGCGAGCACCATCGTCGCCACGTTGCCCCAGCCGAGCGCCGTGCCGATCACCATGCCGAGGATCTCGCCGATGGCGCAGCCGGTGAGGCAGTGCAGTGTGGCCCGTGCGGCCATGGCCCAGCCGACCTTGCCGGGCTGATGGCCGGCGTGCGCGGCGTGCCCGGAGCGGGTGTCGCCGCCGGTGTGGGCGGAGTGGTCCGCGTGGCTCATGCGGTCGGAGTGGTCCACATGGTCCGCGTGGTCCGTGTGGCTCGCGTCGTCCACACGGCTCGTCCGGTCTGCGTGCTGGTCGTGCTGGCTGCGCCGGCCGTCGTGGCTGTGCCGGCCGTGGTGTGTGTCGTGCTGCATGGCGATCCCCCAAAGCCGAGTAGCGGTTCCTGCCGACAGCAGGAACCGTATACCCCCGCGGGGTATTCCCCGATGGGGAATCAGCTGTCGCGCAGCCCCTTCAGCCGTGCCACATCCGCCGTGTGGCCTTCCTTGCCGCCCGGCGTCTCGATGATCAGCGGTACGCCCTCGGTCGCCGGATGCGAGAAGAGCTCACGGAACGGTTCCTCGCCGATGTGCCCGGCACCGATGTTCTCGTGCCGGTCCTTGTGGGCTCCCGCCACGTCCTTGGAGTCATTGGCGTGGATCAGTTTCAGCCGGCCCTCGCCGACCGTCGCGACCAGCAGGTCCAGGGTCTGCCGCATGCCCTCCGGGCCGGTCAGGTCGTGGCCCGCCGCGTAGATGTGGCAGGTGTCGAGGCAGATGCCGAGCTTGGGGTGGGCGTCGAGCGCGTCGAAGTACGGTCCGAAGTCCCAGGTCCGCGAGCAGAGCGAGAACCCCTGCCCGGCGGTCGACTCCAGCAGCAGATACGGGTCGTCGTCGTGCGTCAGCTCGTCCAGGAGCGGCCGCATACGGGTGCGTACCTGCGCGAGGGCCTGCTCGCGCGGCCGGCCGCCGGTCGCCGATCCGGTGTGCACCACGACGCCCAGGGCGCCGATCTCGCGGGCCCGGCGCAGCGAGTGGCGCAGCGACTCCACGGACTTCTCCACGGTCGCCTCGGTGTGCGACCCGAAGTTGATCAGATACGGGGCGTGGACGTACGCCGGGATGGAAGCGGCGGCGCACTCGGCGCGGAACCGCTCGTCCTGGGCCGGGTTGCCGACGGGCGTCGCCCAGCCGCGCGGGTTGGCGACGAAGACCTGGACGGCCTCCGCCCCCATCTCGCGGGCGTAGGGGAGGCCGACCTTGGCGAGGCCGCCGGCCACCGGAATGTGGCCGCCGACTGGGTTGCGCATATGGATCTAGAGTCCCTTGGTCTTGATGGTGATGGTGCTGCCCTCGGGGGCCTGATCGCCGCCGTCGACGGACTGGCTCGCGATGGTGTCGCTGAAGGACAGGAACGGGCGGTCGACCTTGACCTCGAAGCCCGCGTCCTTGAGCTCGCTCGTGGCCTCGTCGACGTCCTTGCCGGTGACGTCGGGGACGTCGATCATCCGCGGTCCGTCGGAGACCGTGAGCTCGATGGTGTCGCCCTCGGCGGCCTCGGAGCCCGCGCCCGGCGATTGCCGGGTGATGTCGCCCGCGTCCTCGGGGGAATTGACCCGGTCGGGCAGCACCCTGGCCTTCAGCCCCTCGTCCGCCAGCGCGGCGGTGGCGTCCTCGACGGACAGCCCGCTCACGTCGGGGACGGATACCGGAGCGCCCTTGCTGACGTGGAGGGCGACCGCCGAGTCCGGGTGGCGCTCGGTGCCCGCCGCCGGGTCCGTACGGATCACGTCGCCCCGGACCGTCTCCTCGCTGAATTCCTTGGTGACCATGCCCGGAACCAGGCCGGCCTTCTTCAGCTCACGCCTGGCGTCGGCGATCGAGAGGTCCCGGAGGTCGGGCACCTTCACGGTCTCGGGGCCGCGCGAGACGACGAGCTTCACCGCGTCGTTGCCCCTGACGCGGTCGCCGGACCCCGGGTCGCTGCTGATGACCTTGCCGCGCTCCACGGTGTCGCTGTAGGCCCGGTCGACGCCCTTGAGCTCCAGACCGGCCTTCGAGAGCCGCTGCCGGGCGTCCTTCTCGGTCTGGCCGAGCAGTGAGGGGACCCGGGTGAACTGCCCGGAGTTGATGTACCAGACACCGGTGCCGATCCCCAGCGCCAGCAGCACGGCGACGACCACGGCGATGACCGAGCGCCGCGGTCCGCGGCGGCGCCGGTCCTCCGGCGTGGCCCGCGGCGGCACCGGCGGGGGCATCTCCAGCCGGCTGGTGTGGTGCGAGACGCCCTGGCCGGCCGGGAGCAGCCGCGGGATCACGCTGGTGCGGTCCTCGGCGGCGTCGTGCACCTCGGCGGTGGCCTGCGGCGGTACGGCGTCCAGCTGGGCGTCGGTGAGGCCGGAGCGGGCCGCACGGGTCTCGGCGAGCAGCGCCACCGCGTCGAACGGGCGGACCTCGGGGTTGCGGGCGGTGGCGCTCGCCACCAGGTCGTCGAGCTCGGCCGGCAGCTCCGGGACGGCGGCCGACGGCGGCGGGACGGCCTCGTTGAGGTGCTGGTAGAGGACCTGGGCGGGGGTGTCGCCGCCGTGCGGCTTGGAGCCGGTCAGCATCTCGTACAGGACGACACCGCAGGCGTACACATCGGTGCGGGTGTCCGCCGTGCCGTTCTCTATCTGCTCGGGGGCGAGATAGGAGACCGTGCCCAGGACGGACCCGGTGGTGTTGGTGACGGTGCCCACCGCGCGTACGAGTCCGAAGTCGGCGACCTTGACCCGGCCGTCGTCCCCTATCAGGACGTTCTCCGGCTTCATGTCGCGGTGCACGAAGCCCGCCCGGTGCGCGGCGCCGAGCGCGGCGAGCACCGGCTCCAGGATGTCCAGGGCGGCCCTCGGCTGAAGGGCACCGCGATCGCGCAGTACGTCGCGCAGGGTGCAGCCCGCGACGTACTCCATCGCGAGGTAGACGTACTGCCCCTGGGCGCCCTGGTCGAAGACCGCGACCACATTGGGGTGCGCGAGCCGGGCCACCGACTTGGCCTCGCGGATGAAGCGCTCGACGAACGAGGCGTCGGTCGCCAGCGCCGGGTGCATCACCTTGAGGGCGAGCACCCGGTCGAGCCGGGTGTCCACGGCCCGGTAGACCGTGGCCATGCCGCCCACGGCGATGCGGGCATCGACGCGGTAACGGCCGTCGAGCAGCTGCCCGACGAGAGGGTCCTGGAGGGTCGTATCCACGCAGGCGAGTCTACGAGCCGCCACGGACACGACCCACGGGCCGGGGCTGTCCCGGGGCAGTACTGAAGCCGAGCCGTGACAGGGGCACGCGTTCCACCGCCGTATCGGCGGCTCAGAAGGCCGGCCGCTCCGGGTCCAGCACCGCTCGCCCCTCCACCGGCGACGACGCCTCGGCGAAGTGGCGGCGCGGAATCCGGCCGGCCCGGTACGCCAGCCGCCCGCCCTCCACCGCATGGCGCATCGCCGCGGCCATCAGTTCGGGCTCCTGGGCCCGGGTCACCGCGGACGCCAGCATCACCGCCGCGCACCCCAGCTCCATCGCCAGTGCCGCGTCGGAGGCCGTCCCGGCACCCGCGTCGAGGATCACCGGAACCCGGGCCTGCTCGACGATCAGCCGGAAGTTGTGCGGATTGCGGATGCCGAGCCCGGAGCCGATGGGGGAGCCGAGCGGCATCACCGCCGCGCACCCCACGTCCTGGAGCCTGCGGGCCAGCACCGGGTCGTCATTGGTGTACGGCAGCACGGTGAAGCCGTCGTCCACCAGGATCTCCGCGGCGTCCAGCAGCTCGACCGGATCCGGCAGCAGGGTCCGCTCGTCGGCCACCACCTCCAGCTTGATCCAGTCGGTGCCGAGCGCCTCGCGGGCCAGCCGGGCGGTCAGCACGGCCTCGCCCGCGGTGAAGCAGCCGGCCGTGTTCGGCAGCACGCGGATGGAGAGCCGCTCCAGGACGGAGAGCACCGAGCCCTGCACGGTCGGGTCGAGGCGGCGCATCGCGACGGTGGTCAGCTCGGTGCCGGAGGCGGTCAGGGAGCGTTCCAGCACGTCGAGGCCGGCCGCCCCGCCCGTCCCCATGATCAGCCGGGAGCCGAACGTGGTGTCGCCGAGGGCGAAGAGGTCGTCCGGCATGATCAGCCTCCCTGGACCGCGGTCAGGACCTCGACGCGGTCACCGTCGAGGAGCGCGGTGGCGGACCACCGGCCGCGCGGTACGACGGTCTCGTTGACGGCGGCCGCGACACCGGAGTGCGCGGTGGTGAGCGTGGCGACGAGCGCCGCCAGGGTGGTGCCCCCGGCGAGGCTGCGGACCTCGCCGTTCACGGAGACGGAGAGGGCGGTGGCCCCGGAGAACGGTGCGGGCTCGGTCATGCGGGCTGCTCCTGACGTACGGGGGCGGCGGTGGAGGAGAAACGGTGCGGGGTGAAGGGGCGGGCCTGCTCGGGCGGCTCGCCGCCGGTGAGGAGCTCCGCCATGACGTCACCGGTGATGGGGGTGAGCAGCACCCCGTTGCGGTGGTGGCCGGTGGCGAGGTGGAGGCCGGGCAGGGCGGTGGGGCCGAGCAGCGGGGCGTTGTCGGGGGAGGCGGGGCGAAGACCGGCCAGGGTCTCGGTGAGCGGCAGTTCGGTGATGCCGGGGACCAGTTCGTGGGCGTCCCGCAGCAGCTCGTAGACGCCACCCGCGGTGACGGTGGTGTCCCAGCCCATTTCCTCGCTGGTGGCGCCGACGACCAGTTCGCCGTTCTCGCGCGGTACGAGATAGAGATGGCCGCCCCGGACCACGGCCCGGACCGTCCGGCTCAGGAACGGCGCGTACCGGGCGGGCACGGTCAGCCGTACCACCTGGCCCTTCACCGGCCGGACCGGCGGCACCACCTCGTCCGGCAGCCCGGGCAGCCGTCCGCTGAGGCTGCCCGCGGCGAGCACGACCTGGTCGGCCGTCAGCTCCGTACCCCCGGCGAGCACCGCCCCGACGGCCCGGTCGCCCACCACGCTCAGGCGCTCCACCCGGCCGCGGTGGAAGACCACCCCGGCCCGCTCGCAGGCGGTCAGCAGGGCGGCGGCCAGTCGGCGGGGATCGATCTGGTGGTCGCCGTCGACCCGGAGGCCGCCCCGGACGCCCGGCGCGAGCATCGGCTCCAGGCGGCGGCACTCACGGCCGGTGAGCCACTCCGACTCGAGGCCCGAACGCTGCTGGAGGGCGTGCAGCTCCCGCAGATGGGCGCGGTCGTCGGAGTCCAGCGCGACGGCCAGGGTGCCGCAGGCACGGAAACCGGTCTCCTGCCCGCTCGCCGCCTCCAGCTCGGCCACGAAGGCCGGATAGCGGGCCGCCGAGGCGACGTTGAGGGCCAGCAGCAGCTGTTCGCCGTAGTGGAGTTCGGTGACGGCGGCCAGCATGCCGGCCGCCACCCGCGCGGCACCGCCACCCGGTTCGGGGTCGGCGACCGCCGTGCGCAGTCCGCGCTGCGCGGCCCGCCAGGCCGTCACCAGGCCGATGATCCCGCCCCCGATGACCAGGACATCGGATCCGTTTCCGTTCCGAGAAGAACGCATAGGCTCCAGCCCCTCCCTTCGCCGGCATGACCCGGATCAGGTTCGTACGGTCGGAGGCCGCCCAGCCTCCCTCTCAGCCCGGTGCGTCCGGGCTCCCGCGAGTGTTTTACGTTGGCCACCCTAGACCCCGTCCCACCGGACCAGTGAAGGAGCGGTCGCCGTGGCCCGTTCGCTCGACGGAATCGTCCTCGCCCCGGTCGCCGACCAGGCGCCCGGCCAGGTCGGCACCCGTACCCGCTTCACGTACCACGAGGAGGACGGCCGGATCTGGGCCGAGTACGCGGGCGGCGACGTGGTGCGCGGCCATCTCGTCGGTACCAGGGACGGCGACACCCTCGACTTCCGGTACGTCCAGCTGAAGCAGGACGGGACGACCTCGTGCGGCCACTGCGTCTCCACCGTCGTCGACCTCCCGGACGGCCGGGTCCGGCTGGACGAGCGGTGGGCGTGGGAGTCGCAGGAGGGCAGCGGGACGAGCACGGTCGAGGAACTCGCCCTTTCCTGACGATCAGTCAGGTGCTTATGGTGTACGGGTGAGCGATCAGCAGCAGTCAGAGCAGCCGGACCGGCGGGCAGGACACCGCGTGGTCGTCGTCGGTGCGGGCATGGCCGGGGTGCAGACCGCGGTGGCCCTGCGGGAACTGGGCTTCACCGGCCCCGTCACCCTGATCGGCGCCGAACCGCACCAGCCCTACGACCGGCCCCCGCTGTCCAAGGCGGTGCTGCTCGGCAAGGCCGAGGACTCCGCCTTCGACATCGATTTCGAGGCGCTGGACATCGATCTGCAACTGGGTCGTGAGGTCACCGGAGTGCGGCCGGGCGCGCACGAACTGGACACCCCGTCAGGGCCCGTTCCCTACGACAGCCTGGTGATCGCGACCGGCGCCGAACCGGTCGTCCTGCCCGGCACCGAGGGCGTTCCCGGCGTCCATCTGCTGCGCACCCTCGACGACGCGGCACGGTTGCGGCCGGTCCTCGACCAGCAGCACGGCGTCGTGGTCGTCGGTGCGGGCTGGATCGGCGCCGAGTTCGCCACCGCGGCCCGCGCCGCCGGCTGCGCCGTCACCGTCGTCGAGGCCGCCGACCGGCCCCTGGCGGGCGCGATGCCCGCGGAGGTCGCCGCCCCGATGGCCGCCTGGTACGCGGAGATCGGCGCCGAACTCCTCACCGGGGCCCGGGTCGAGAGCGTGGAGCCGGGCCGGGTGATCCTCGCGGACGGCCGTACCGTCCCGGCCGGAGCGGTGGTCGTCGGAATCGGCGCCCGGCCCGCCACCGGCTGGCTGACCGGCTCCGGCATCGCGCTCGGCCCCGACGGATCGGTGACCGCCGACGCGGCGCTGCGCACCTCGGCGCCCGATGTGTACGCGGTCGGCGACTGCGCCTCGTTCCCCTCCGCCCGCTACGGCGAACGCCTGCTCGTCCACCACTGGGACAACGCGCTCCAGGGCCCGCGCACCGCCGCCGCCAACATCGTCCAGGCGGCGGCCGGCGAGGCCCCGGAGCCGGTGACGTACGACCCGGTGCCGTACTTCTGGTCAGAGCAGTTCGACCGGTTCGTGCAGTACGCGGGCCACCACGGGAGCGCCGACACCCTGCTGTGGCGCGGCGATCCGGCCGGACCCGCCTGGTCGGTGTGCTGGCTGCGCGACGACGTCCTGGTCGCGGTGCTCGCCGTCGGCCGGCCACGTGATCTGGCGCAGGGCCGCAAGCTCATCGAGGCGGGGGCGCGGCTCGATCCGGTACGGGCCGCCGACCCCTCCGTACCGCTGAAGTCGGCGATCCGTCAGTAGCCGACGGTGGCCCGCGGCAGGCCACCGTCGCCCGGGTCACCGCCGCCTCGCAGACGTGCTCCGCGAGGCCCTGAAGAGCCGAGTCCGGGTATCGACTGTCGGTGCGGGATGGCAGGCTTGTCCCCGTGACCGAGATTGACGCAAAGACCGATGCTCTCGTCCCCGCCTGGCTGCACCTGCCCGACATCGCCGAAATGCTCGATGTCGAGGTGACGCGCGTGCGGCAGCTGGTCAAGGAGGGCCAGCTGATCGCCGTACGGCGTGGTGAGAACCGGACGCTCCAGGTGCCTGCCGCCTTCATCGACGGCGACAAGGTGGTCAAGGGCCTCTCCGGCACCCTGACGCTCCTGAGGGACGACGGCTACAACGACGAAGAGATGCTCGAGTGGCTCTTCACCCCCGACCCGACCCTGCCGGGCACCCCCGCCCAGGCACTGAGCGAGAATCGCGGCACGGAGGTGAAGCGCCGCGCCCAGGCGCTCGCCGTCTGACGGCCGGCCGTATGTGAGGGGGGCGGGCCGCGCGACACCGCGCGGCCCGCGCCCCTCACCGCCCGGGCGACAGCCCGCTCCACCACGCTCTCCCAGGGGGAACCGCACCATGTCCACGCCTCGCGCGCTGCTGTCCGACGCCCGGCTCTATCTGTGCACGGACGCCCGCAGGCGCCAGGGCGACCTCCCCGCGTTCCTCGACGCCGTCCTCGGCGCGGGAGTGGACATCGTCCAGCTCCGCGACAAGGGCATGGAGGCGGCCGAGGAGCTCGATCACCTGGCCGTCCTCGCCGAGGCGTGCAGGCGCCACGGCAAGCTCCTCGCGGTGAACGACCGGGCCGACGTCGCCCATGCCATCGGCACCGATGTGCTGCACCTCGGCCAGGGGGACCTGCCGGTGCCCGCCGCCCGCGCCGTCCTCGGCGAGGACGTGGTGATCGGCCGCTCCACACACGCCCGGTCCGAGGTCGACGCGGCCGTCGCCGAGCCCGGCGTGGACTACTTCTGCACCGGTCCGTGCTGGCCCACCCCCACCAAGCCCGGACGCCACGCCCCCGGTTTGGACCTGGTGCGGTACGCCGCCTCGCTCGACCAGCCGCGCCCCTGGTTCGTCATCGGCGGGATCGACGCCGGCAATCTCGACGAGGTGCTGGACGCCGGGGCCCGCCGGGTCGTCGTCGTCCGGGCGATCACCGAGGCCGCCGACCCGGCCGCCGCCACCGCCGACCTGGCCAGGAGGATCAGGGCGCGCGTCGCGGCGTGATCCGGACGACGGGCCGGAAGCGGTGTCCGGCCGGTGCGGAGGCGATATCCGGCCGACTGTCCGAAGTGTGGACAGACAACCAGTCAATTCGGGCAATTCCCGCTGGTCCGGTCCATCGGGCGTCGCGCTCTGGTTAACCTGCCGGTATGGCCCTTGGCACACCATCCACCAGGACAGATCACGCACACACGGTGCGTGAGCTTCTCGCGACCGGCAAGACCTCGTACTCGTTCGAGTTCTGGGCACCCAAGACCGAGAAGGGCGAGCGGAACCTCTGGAACGCGCTGCGCCGGGTCGAGGCGGTGCGGCCGAGTTTCGTCTCCGTGACCTACGGGGCCGGTGGGTCCACCCGGGCCGGGACGGTGAAGGCCACCGAGCAGATCGCGGCCGATTCCACGCTCACCCCGGTCGCCCACCTCACGGCGGTCAACCACTCCGTCGCCGAACTGCGCAACATGGTCGGGCAGTACGCGGACGCCGGGATCAGGAACATCCTCGCCGTGCGCGGAGACCCGCCGGGCGACCCGATGGGCGAATGGGTGGAGCACCCGCAGGGTGTGCGGTACGCGGCCGATCTCGTCCGGCTCATCAAGGAATCCGGCGATTTCTGTGTCGGCGTCGCGGCATTTCCCGAGATGCACCCGCGATCGACCGACTGGGACACCGACATCCGGCATTTCGTGGAAAAGTGCCGTGCCGGTGCCGACTATGCGATCACCCAGATGTTCTTCAATCCGGAGGACTATTTGCGTATGCGTGACCGGGTGGTCGCTGCGGGTTGCGAAACCCCGATCATTCCCGAGGTCATGCCGCTCACCAGCGTCAAACAGCTGGACAGATTCGCCCAGCTCAGCAACGCGTCTTTCCCCTCGTCCCTGAAAGAACGCATCCTCGCCGCCAAGGACGATCCCGCCGCTGTACGCTCCATTGGCATCGACTTCGCAACGCAGTTCTGCGCGAGGCTGCGATCCGAGGGTGTGCCCGGACTGCACTTCATCACGCTCAACAACTCGACGGCGACGCTCGAAATCTACGAAAATCTCGGACTGCACAAGCAGTCGTGACCGGCCGTACCCGCCGCGACCCGGGGGGTGGCCGTAGGAGGGGGCGGGCATGGGCTGGACAGTCCTCTACATCGCGTTCGGAATCGTCGCGCTGTGGCTGCTCGGCGAGGTGCTCCTGCAGTACAAGGCGCGCCTTCGATGGCGGCTGCTCGCCTTCGCGGGCTTCGGCATCGTGGTCGTCGGCGTGCTGATGCCGTCGGTGTTCGTCATCGTCCTCGGCACGATCGCCTTCGCGACCGGTCAGACGTACGTCACGCTCTCCTTCCGGCGCGGCTTCTCCACCGGCTGGGCCATAGGAGGCAGCCCGGGCGAGAGCCGTCGTCGCCGCGGCGGCGGTGACCGGGAGGGCCGCGGGCCCACCCTCCAGGTGTCGGACCTGGAGATGGCGTACGACGAGGGGGCTCCGCAGCCCGCGGCCCCCGGAACCCCGGCCGCCGCGGTCTACGAACCCGAGCCGATGCCGGACGACACCGGGCAGTACGGCGTCTACTCCGACCAGCACCGGTCCCAGCAGGAGCAGGGCCGGCAGGACCAGCCCCAGCAGCAGCCCCAGTACGCCGCCTACGACCCGTACGCCGACCCCTCCGCGTACGCGGCGCCGGGCCAGGACGCCTACGCCGGTCAGGACCCGCTCGCCGGGCAGTACGACTACGGCACCGAACGGCAGCAGTACGCCGCCTACTCCGACCCGTACATCGGGACCGGCACCACCGGCGGCTCTCCGCAGTACGACGCGTACGACAGCTACGGCAACGGCTACGACAGCTTCGGCGGCCGGCAGGACCACACCGCCGACCCGTACGCCCAGCAGTACGCCTCCGACACTCCGCCGGGCGGTGTCTGGGTCCCGCAGCAGCGCGAGGGCGAGCAGTACCCGGTCGCACCGCCGGAACCGCCCGCACAGCCCGCCCCGTACCCGAACGGCTACAACAACGGCAACGGCTACGACGAGCAGCAGTACCGCTACTGACGGCGGGCAGGCCGCCCGGGGCCACCGGTCCGCGGCCGGGCCCGGCGGACGGCTCCCCGGGTCACTGCGAGCCGCGGAAGCCGTCGCCCTCCACGATCAGCCCGGCCACCAGTGCACCGGACATGCCCGCGTGCGCGAGCCCGCCGCCCGGATGCGACCAGCCGCCCGCGGCGTAGAGCCCCGGCAGCCGGGTGCGATTGCCCGGGTGCAGATACGCGCCGCCAGCTCCGGCCAGCGCGGGTGCGGGCACCGAGCCGCCCTCGGCGCCGGTGTCGGCGGCCGTCTCGGCCGGTGTCCGCACCTCGGCCCGGAGCAGCCGCTCCCGTATCCCCGGCACGGCCGCGCCCGCCGCCTCGATCAGTGAATCGGCGCACCGCTCGCGCACCGCCGGGTTTGTCCAGTCCACCGCCCCGTGCGGGGCGACCGTCGCCATCAGCGTCACCGCTTCGTGGCCGTCGTCGGGGCGGGTCGACGGGTCGTCGGGGCGCAGCACCGTCACGGTGGGACGCTCGGCGAGCCGGCCGCCGAACACCGCCTCGCGCTCCGCCGCACCGTCCGCCGCATGGACCACCGTCCGGTGCACGGCGTCCGAGGGCCGGGCGCCGCGCAACGAGAGCAGAACCATGAACCGGCCCGGAACCGCCCCCTGCCCCGGCCGCGCCGTCACATCGCCGTCCTGCCGAAGCTCCTGACCGGGCACCAGCCCCGGCCGGGGCCGGGCCCCCAGCACCACATGGCCGGCCTCCGCGACCGTCCCGTCCACGAGCTCCGCGACCGTCCCGTCCACGAGCTCCACGCCCGCCGCCCGGCCGTCCTTCTCGACGACCCGGGCCACCTCGGCGCCGAAGACGAACTCCACCTTCCGGGCCAGACACCGCTCGTACACCGCCTGCGCCAGCGCCCGCATCCCACCCGAGACGTACCAGCTGCCGAACGTCTCCTCCATGTACGGCAGCAGGGCGGCCGCAGCCGGGGCGCGCATCGGGTCGAGCCCGTACGACAGGGCGTATCCGTCGAGCAGCGCGGCCAGCCGGGGGTCCGCCAGCTCCCATGCGCCGACCTCCGCGACCGTGCCCGCCTGCCGGGCGGAGCGCAGCAGGCGGCGCTGCCGGAGCGCCGGATACGGATCACGGCCGAGCACCTGCCGGTCGGCGCGCAAGGGTTCCTCCAGGAGCGGGCGCCGGGACCTGTCCCAGGCATCGCGCGCCCGGTCCATGAACTCGCCCCAGGTCGCGCCCGCACCGCCGCCGAGCGCGCCGTCCAGCGCGGAGACGACCCCGGCCCGTGAGGCGTTCGGCAGCGAGACCGCCGTGCCGTCGGCGAACAGATGACGGCTCGCCGGATCGACCTGGGTCATGGTGACGCACCGCTCCAGCGGCTCCTTGCCGGTCTTCACGAACAAGTCGCGGTAGACGGCGGGCAGATGCAGCAGCGCCGGACCGGTGTCGAAGACGAAGCCCTCATGGGCATACCGGCCGACCGAGCCGCCGAAGGTCTGCGACCGCTCGTACACCGTCACCCGGTGGCCTGCCACGGCGAGCCGGGCGGCCGCCGCCATCGCGCCCATCCCAGCGCCGATCACCGCAATACGTGCCATGTCAGTGACCTTAACGGCCACCACCGACAGTCACCCCGGTGGCTGGTGCGAACTCGCTCCGGCCAGGCGTTTCTCCTCCCGCCGCTGGGCCCTGCGGCGCAGGTACCGGCGGATTCTGGAAGCGAGGAAGGCCACTATGACGATGCCCAGCAGCAACAGCGTCCCCGCGATGACCGCGGCCGCCACCGGATGGAATATCGCGAAGGTGACGATCCCTGCGACGCCCAGGTCCTCGGCGATGCTGACGACGATATTGCTGAACGGCTCGGGGGAGGAGTTGACCGCCATCCTGGTGCCCGCCTTCACCAGATGGCTCATCAGCGCGGTGGAACCGCCGACCGCCGCCGCCGCGAGCTCCGGCAGCGAACCGCTCTCGCCGGCCAGCAGCGCGGCCACGACGGCGCCGGCGAGGGGCCTGACGACGGTGTGCACCGAGTCCCAGACCGTGTCCACGTACGGGATCTTGTCCGTCACCACCTCGCACAGGAAGAGCACGCCGGCCACCACGAGGACATCGGTGCGTTGCAGCGATGCGGGCACCTCGTCGCTCAGACCGGTCGCGCCGAAGACGCCGAGCAGCAGGACCACCGCGTAGGAGTTGATCCCGCTCGCCCAGCCGCTTGTGAATACCAGAGGAAGTACGGACACGGACGCGATCGTAACCAGATGGCGTAACGCCGGGGAGGGGTTCGGTGCGCAGACCTGAGTACCCGTAACTAGACGAGGAGATGAGTAGGTGTGCGGATGGGCTCCCACCTGCGCGGACGGGAGAGTGGAAGCACGGAGAGGGGCGCGGCTCCCGCACCGCCGACACGGGGCGGCGGAACGGTCGCGGCGCTCCCTCCGGCACGAGGGAAAACGGGGGAAGCACGGGGGAGTACGACGGAGAGCCCGGGACCACGGGGGAACGCGATCACGGGGGAAGGCTCTCCGGCAGCACGGAAGACGCCGGTCCGGCGGAGGCTCGGGGGGATCGAGCCTCGCCGGACCGGCGTCTTCCGTATTGCCGAGCGCCCGCACCGCCAAGCGTCCGGCCGGGCCGGTCAGCGCCCGCTGACCCGTCCGTGCAGGAGCAGGGACAGCGCCGAGTGCACATCGTCGATCGAGCGCTCCGGCTGGAACGCCTGCCAGTCCAGGGCCGCCACCAGCACCATGCCGACCAGCGCGGCAGCCGTCAGCGGGATGTCGATCTCCTCGCTCAGCTCACCGTTGCCCACACCCTCGCGCAGCACCCCCTCGACCACCGCGACGGCCTCCTGACGTACCACCAGGAGGGTGCCCTGCCAGGCCCGGTTGGTGCGCCACAGCTCCGCGACGTACAGCTGGGTGAAGGCGGGATAGCGGTCGATGAAGACCAGGCCGGCCCGGATCATCGCGTCCAGGGCCTCGACCCGGGTGCCGCCGCGCTCCTCGGTCTCCTCGGCCGCGGAGCGCAGCGAGGCCGTCAGCAGTCCGACGCCGTGACGCAGCAGCTCCTCGAAGAGCTCGGTCTTGCTCTTGAAGTTGTAGTAGACCGTGCCCTTGGCGACTCCGGCACGCTCGGCGATCTCGTCCACCGTGGTCGCCGAGAAGCCCTTCTCGGCGATGAGGGTCACGGCCGCCTCGTAGAGCTTCTGCCGGGTGGCCCGGCGCCGGGTGGTGCTGCTGCTTTCCATGCCCCCGATTCTCACAGGTTCCGGAGTGCTCACAGGCTCAGCTCCGGATGGAGCCGGTCCAGGGTCCACACCTGCTTGCGGCGCGCGGCGACCGCGGTCAGGGCGAGCGCCCCCGCCGTGAAGGCCAGCAACACCGCGCTGCCCTGCCAGACCGGGCCCAGGCCGCCGCCCGTGATCAGCCGGCGCAGCCCCTCGACGATGTAACTCATCGGCAGGTAGGGGTGGATCGCGTTGAAGAACCCGGGGCTGGTCTGGACGGGATACGTGCCCCCGGCCGAGGTCAGCTGGAGCATCAGCACCGCCAGTACGAGAATCCGTCCCGCGGCTCCGAACCGGGCGTTCAGCCACTGCACGATCGCCGCGAAGCAGCAGGTCACCAGTGCCAGGAAGCCGACCGTTCCGGCGGCGCGGGTCATCTGCAGACCGAGCCCCCAGTGCAGTACGGACATCAGGGCCGCCACCTGGAGCAGACCGATCGCGGCCACCGGCAGCCAGCCCGCGAACGCGATCCGCCAGGCGGAGGCCCCGGCGGCGAGCGCGCGCCGGTTGAGCGGCTGGATCAGCATGTAGGCCACCATCGCGCCGACCCAGAGGGAGAGCGGGATGAAGTACGGCGCGAAGCCGGTGCCGTAGTTGGGGGCCGCGTGCAGCGACTGGGAGGCCAACTGCACCGGGTCGGCCATGACCCCGGTACGGGCGTCGCGGTCCTTCTTGTCGTAGTCGGGGATCTTGCCGACGCCGTCGTTGAGCCCCTCGGCGAGAGTGGTCGAGCCGTCGCCCAGCCGGATCAGCCCGCTGTCCAGGTTCGTCGCGCCCTTCTTGAGGTCGCTCACGCCGGAGTCCAGATCGGCGGAGCCGGTCCTGGCCGTGGCCAGGCCGGTGTGCAGGTCGTCGGCTCCCTTGGCGACCTTGTGGGCGCCGGTGTTGAGCGCGTTGACCTTCTTGACGGCGGACTCCAGGTCCTCGTCCAGATGCGGTGCATGCTCGGCCAGGTCATCGGCCTGCCGCTGGAGCGTGGCCAGCTGGGTGCGCAGCTTCTTCAGGTCCCCGTTCTGGTTCGTGACCAGTACGTTCACGTCGTCGGCGACCTTCGCGACATCGGCCGCCGCGGTTGTGGCGCGCTTGAGCGGCGGGCAGACATCGGGGTCGTCGGGCTGCTGGTCCACGCAGGTGGTGCGGTGGATCTCGGCCAGGTCGTCGGAGGCCGTGTGGGCGGCGGTGGCCGCGGTGGGCGCCGCCTTCACCAGCAGGTCGAGGTTTTTCAGCACGGTCTGCGAGGAATCGGAGACCAGCCGTGCGGTGTCGCCGATCGACTTGCCGTTGTCCTTCAGGAACGGGCGGACGTCGGCCGCCACCCCGTTCACCTTGTCGGCGAGCTGCTGGGTGCCGTCGGCCACCTGCCGGGAGCCGGTCTCCAGGTCACCCGCGCCCTTGTTCAGCTTGACGATCCCGCCGGCCAGCCGGCCGCTGCCGGCCTTGGCGTCCTTCAGCCCGTCCGCGAGATCCTCCGATCCCTTCTTGGCCTTGCCGATGCCGCCCTTGAGGTCGTCGGCTCCCTTGGCGGCCTTCGCCGTCGCGTCGTGGAGGTCGGAGAAATTGATGAAGATCCGGTCGTAGAAGCCGCGCGAGGCGTTGGTCGACGCGGCGGTGCGCACCTCGGAGAAGACCGTCCGGGAGATCTGCCCGACGATGTAGTTGTTGGCGTCGTTGGTCCGCACCTGGAGAGCGCCGGTCTCGGGGGAGTCGCCCGAACTGGACGCGATCCGCTTGCTGAAGTCCGACGGCATGGTGAGCGAGAGGTAGTACGTACCCTCCTCGACGCCCTTGTCGGCCTCGGCGGAGCTCACCTCGTGCCAGTCGAAGACCTTGGAGTCGAGGAGCTTGCCGGTGATCTCGTCCCCGGCCGCGATGCGCTTGCCGGCGGCGGTGGCGCCCTTGTCGTTGTTGACCAGTGCGACGGGGATCTTGTCGAGGCGGCCGTACGGGTCCCAGAAGGACCACAGATACAGCGCGCCGTAGAGCAGCGGCAGGAGCAGCAGTGCGACGAGTGCGGCGCGCGGCAGCTTTCCCCTGCCGAAGCGCTTGAGCTCAAGCGCGGCCAGTCTCGGCGAACGCATCGGCCGTTCCTTCCTCGGTCGTGTCTTCCCCGGTGGTGTCTGCCCCGGTCGTGTTTTCCTCGGCAGCGGCGTCCGTGCGCAGGGTGATCGCGTCCTCGGGGGCCTGGCTGCAGACGGCGAGAACGGTCGTGCCGCCTGCCGCGACGGACCGCAGCAGCTCCCAGGCCTCGGTGCGTTCGGCGTCGGAGAGCTTGAGATCGGTGTCGTCCACCGCCAGCAGCCGTGGGCCGCCGATCAGTGCGAGGGCGATGGAGAGTCGCAGTGCCTCCAGCCGCTCCAGGTCCCGTACGGAGGTCCGCTCGGCCTTCGGCAGGGCGGCCGGGTCGAATCCGGCGGCATCCAGTGCCGCGTCGATCCGCCCCTGGGCCGCGGCGATCCGCTCGGCACGCGGGCGCAGCAGGGCGCGCAGCGAACCGTCGTAGCGGCGCTGGAGCAGGGCCCGCTCGCGCAGGTGCTCGGCGACGGTGAAGGCCGGGTCGAGCTCGCTGACCCCGGGGACGGGGCCCAGTGCGGCGATGCGGCGTACGGCGGCCATCTTGCGCGGCAGCCGCAGCCCGCCGATCTTCGCGTGGCCCTCGGTGGGGCGCATCCGGCCGGTGAGAGCGAGCAGCAGACAGGTGCGGCCCGAGCCGGAGGGGCCCTCGATCGCCACCAGTGAGCCGGGCCCGGCATCGATCGCCATGCCCCGGAAGGCCCAGCCGCGCGGCCCCTTGAGGCCGAAATCCTCGGCGGTGACGGATGCCCCGTGCGGGCTGTCCACAGACCCTCCCCCTGTTTTGAACTGACTGGTCAGTTCAAAAATGTAGCCCGAACTTGCGAACGAAGCAAAAGCGCAGGTCGGAGAGGGTTCGAGGTCGATTGTCAGTGGTGCCCCTCACGATGGATACATACGGCCACGGAGCCGTTACACGAGACAGGAGGTTTCGTCATGGCCCACTCGTCCGCAGCAGCCGCACCCCGGCGCCGCGCAGACGGCCCTGCCCCCTCACTGACCGGCCCGGCAAGCGATGTCCACCCCGTTCTGCGCCGCACCACGGCGCCGCCCGCCGCCCTCGATCTGCTCGCCAAGGCCCGCTCCGGCCTCGACGAGGCCGCCGTTCTCGATGTGCCGAACGAGCGGTATGCCACCGCCCACCTCGCGGCGCTGCGCACCGCGGCCGCGGTGCTCGCCGCCCGGGCCCGCCCTGTGACGTCCGGACGGCGCCGGGAGCGCATCCGAAGCGCCTGGGAGATCCTGCCCGAAATAGCTCCCGAGCTGACCGAGTGGAGCGCGCTGTTCGCCTCCGGTGCCCGCCGCCGGGCACGCGCGGAAGCCGGTATACCGGGTGCCGCCAGCCGACGGGACGCCGACGACCTGCTGCGCGACGCGGCGATGTTCCTGCGTCTGGTCGAGCGGCTGCTGGTACTCCAGCCGGTGCTCCCGCAGGCCAGGAGGGAGCGGCCCGACGCAGGATGACGGCAGCGGCGGTGTGAGGCAATAGGGTGGGCATCGCTCGTACCACCTGCACTGTTCACGCTCCGCCGTCACAGGCGGCACCGTGCCGAGGAGTCATCTGCCGTGTCGGACCCGCTGCGCCCCCGCGCCTCCCTCCGTACCGCCGTGGTCTGGGAGGTCCTCAAGGACGCCCTCGACCGCCGGGTGAAGGCGACCGGCAGGGACGCCCTGGATGTCCTGGACACCGGCGGCGGCACCGGCAACTTCGCGGTGCCGGTCGCCCGCCTCGGCCACCGCGTCACGGTCGTCGACCCCAGCCCCAACGCGCTCTTCGCGCTGGAGCGCCGCGCGGCCGAGGCCGGGGTCGCCGACCGGGTCCGCGGCGTCCAGGGCGACATCCACGGCCTGTTCGAGGTGGTCGAGCGCGGTGGGTACGACGCGGTGCTGTGCCACGGCGTCCTGGAGTACGTGGACGACCCGGCCGAAGGCGTACGCAATGCCGTGGCGGCGCTCCGGCCGTCCGGTGCGCTCAGCCTGCTCGCCGCAGGGCTCGGCGGGGCCGTCCTGGCCCGGGCGCTCGCCGGTCACTTCACCGAGGCCCGGCAGGCGCTCGGCGACCCGGCGGGCCGCTGGGGCGAAGGCGACCCGGTGCCTCGGCGCTACACCGCGGAGCAGCTCACGGAGCTGGTCTCCGCCGCCGACGTCGAGGTCGGCGCGGTCCACGGCGTACGGATCTTCGCGGACCTCGTGCCGGGCGTCCTGGTGGACACCGAGCCCGGTGCCGTGGAGGCGCTGCTCAAGCTGGAGTCCGCCGCCGCCGAGCTGCCCGCCTTCCACTCGGTCGCGACGCAGCTGCACGTTCTGGGCACCAAGCGCGCCTGAGTGCGGTCCGGTCCGGTGGTAGCTCGGCCGTAGCGCGGCTGATCAGCAACGCAGCGGCAGACGGAGTACACACCAGGCCCCCCGATCGGGGGCTTCGCCCCGTATGATCGGGGGACACCATCCGGCATGACGGATCGGAGGTTGGGGAATCAACGCCTCAGCAGCTGAGCCGTCGTGGCGGCCCGGACTGGCTGATGGGCAAGAAGGCGGGTTTCACGGGGGCGATTCCCTGCCTATCCTGGAAGGGCCGCATACCGGCCGCCCCCCGCGGCCGACGACGAGGAGGACTCCGTGCCGCTCTCGGAGCACGAGCAGCGAATGCTCGAGCAAATGGAGCGAGCGCTGTACGCCGAAGATCCCAAGTTCGCGACAGCGCTCGAGGGAAGCGGGCTGCGTACGTACACCCGGCGACGGGTCTACCAGGCGGTCGCAGGCTTCCTGGTGGGTATCGCGCTCCTCATGGCCGGAATGGTCGCCCAGCAGATCTGGATCAGCGTGGTGGGTTTCCTCGTCATGCTGGGCTGCGCGGTCCTTGCGGTCACTGGTTGGCGCAAGGCGCCCAAACCGGGCGAGCATCCGGCAGCCGGAGGCGCTGGCGAGCGCGGCCGGCCCAGGCAACGCCGGACCGTGATGAACCGCATCGAGCAGCGGTGGCAGCGCCGCCGCGACGAGCAGGGCCACTAGGTCCTCGGACACACTTGGGTGAGGGGCGGCCGCGTCTTCGCGGCCGCCCCTCATGTGTGCCCGGGGCCGTCGTACGTGCTGGGACCGTCACGGTCATGTGCGCCGGGACCGTCGCGTGTGCCAGGGGCGAGTGGCCGCGGAGGGACGCATCGGGCTGACCGGTCTGCGGGTGTGCCTTCGTGCGGGTGTGCCCGGGGGAGTGTGCCCCGGGAGTACCACATGCCCGATGCCGGGTGAAAGCTGCGGTGCGGCCCCGGTGCGGCTGCCGGAGTCGTCCCGCGATGGGGGACCGGTGGCGGGTCACAGGTGGCGGGCCACAGGCCGCCACGTCGCGGATCATGCGCAGGCAGCGCAGGCAGCGCAGGCAGCGCAGGCAGCGCAGGCAGCGCAGGCAGCGCAGGCAGCTCCGGCAGCTCCGGCTGCCCCCGCAGTCCCGGCTGCCCCCGGTCGCTCCGTCGCTCCGGCACCCGGCTGTCCGGTAGCCCAGGCAGTCCCGGCACCCGGCTGCCCCGGCGGCCCCCGATAGTCCCGACTGCTCTCAGCAGCCCCAGCAGCCCCCGGTCAGCCCTGCTGGCGTGATGGCCGCCGTAGCCACCCCGCCCACCGGTCGCGGTCCCACAGCGCCGTGAACCTGGCGGTGAAGGCTGCCCAGCGGTCCGAGGCCGCCCAGATCACCCGAACGGCCGAGCGTGGTGCCACGATCGCCCGGATCCGGGTGAAGCGGTCGGCGGCTGCCCGCAGACCGGCTCGTACCGTCTCCACGTCCTCGGCAAGACCGGTGCTCGCCCGGGGCTCCGGGGCGTAGAGCACCTGCTCCACCGCCCCGGCGACCCGGTGCACCGCCTCGGCCGCATCGGGTTCGAGCCGTCCCAGCCGCACCACCCGGTCCGCCGCCTTGCGCGGGGTCCGGGAGTCGTCCGGTTCGATGCCGTGGTCCCAGGCGGTGTCGGTGATCTCCTGCCAGGCCGCGAGCGTTCCGGCCGTCGCGTGCGACGGCGGGGGCGATTCGATGCCCCGGCCCCGATCGGCGCCGGCGGTGCCCTGCCCGGTCGTTGACGCCGCGGCCCGGCCGCGCACCGGCGTACGCCCGGCGGAGAGACCCAGCCTCCGCCTGCGTGCCCGCAGCCGCCAGAGCAGCGGCAACAGGGGCAGTGCGAGGAGCACCACGGCGACCAGGACCACACCGACGACGGTGCTCGCCGGTGTCCCGGAGACCGTCGGAGGTGTCACGCCCGGCGCCGCCTGGCTGCCGCACTCGCCCTGCTTGCGCATCTGCGCCGGGCAGCTGTCCGGGACGGACGGTGCGATCGAGGGAGCCGCCGAGGAGCCCTTCTCCGGCAGGGCCGGGGCTTCCGTGTCGCCCGCGGGCACATCCGGCCGGGTGTACGGCGGCGTGGTGCCCCGCGTCGGAGTCGGCTCGAAACGGGTCCACCCGACGCCCTGGAAATACAGCTCGGGCCAGGCATGAGCGTCGCGCAGCCCCACCGAGACCGAACCGTCCGACTGTTCGGTGCCGGGGGTGAAGCCCACCGCGACCCGGGCCGGAATGCCCAGCGTCCGGGCCATCGCGGCCATCGCGAAGGAGAAGTGGACGCAGAAACCCTGCTTGTCCTTCAGGAACCGGCTGATCGCCGCGCTCCCGGTGCCCGAGTTCACCGAGGTGTCGTAGGTGAAGCCGCCGTTCGAGGCGAAGTAGTCCTGCAGCTTCACCGCCCGCTCGTAATCGTTGGCGGCGCCCTTGGTCACCCTGTTCGCGGTCTCTTCGACCACCTCCGGCAGCGAACCGGGAACGCGGGTGTACTCGCGCCGCAGAGCGGCCGGCGCGGGGCCCGCCCCGGCGAGCTGCTCGGCGGTCGGTTCGACCATCAGACTGGAGACCCGGTACTGCGCACCGCGGGTGGTCTCCCCGCGGTCGCCCACGAGCGTCCGCCCCTCCGGTTCGTACCGCCAGCGCCCGCTGATCCTGACCTCGGTCGCCGGGTAGGGGAGCGGCAGATAGGTCTGCTGGTACGAGCGGGACGCGGAGATGTTCGACGTGACCTCGGTGACCGCCACGTCCGGGCCGAGGCCCTCCGGCGCCGGGAGCCGCTCGGGCACGTCCTTCAGACGGCGCGTGGAGGGCCGCCACTCGCTCCCGTTGAACTGGTCCAGGGCCAGGATCCGTAGATAGAAGTCCTGCGGGGCGCCGGAATTGGTGCGGTAGGACATCACCCGCCGGTCCTCCGGCTGGTTCAGATTGTCCTGCAACGAGACCAGGGGGTTCACCGCGGAGATCGTGCCGCCGCCCCCCTTGCCGCCCCCGCCGCCGCCCGTACCGAAAAGCATTCCGCCTTCGAGCGCCGGCAGCGCTGCCGGGACGATCAGCGAGACGCCCAGCGCCAGCGCACCGATGCGGCGCCCGGTACGGACCGGGGCCGTCGGCCGGCTGCCCGAGAGCGCCGCACCGACCGCAGGACCCCCCGGAGACCTGCTGGCCGCACCGCTGAAGACCCGCCCCCACTGGGAGAGCCGGTCCCGGCCCTCGGCCAGCAGGAGCAGCAGATAGCCACCGGCCGCCAGCAGGAACCAGAGCCAGTCCGCTCCGCCCCCGGAAAGCCCCGCGGCCACCGAGTACAGGGCGAGGAGCGGCAGGCCGGCCGGGGCCGCGCTGCGGAACGTCACCGCGAGGGCGTCCACCGCCAGGCCGACCAGCAGCACACCGCCGATCAGTATCAGCCGGATGCCGTCCGTCACGGGAGCCGGGGCGGCATACCTGCCGACGTCCTCGGCACCCGACGCCAGCAGATGCGCGAGCCGCTGGACGGCCTCCGGGCCGGGCAGCAGACCGGCCATCGCCTGCTGCCTGGCGAACACCACCGTCAGCAGGACCAGCGTGACCAGCGCCTGCGCCGCGAGGACCAGCACGCGGGGCACGGGCGCCCGGCGGACCAGAGCGCCCATCCCGCTCTGGACCGCCAGCAGGAACGCCGCCTGCAGGATCCACCCGGCCGGCTCGACCAGCGGCAGCATCGAGGCCGCCGCCATCAGCGTCGCCGCAAAGGCGCACAGCGCCAGCCGACCACGACCGCTCATGACCATCCCCCGGAGAAACCCGTCGTGCCGCCCGTGGCGGCGGACTGCGCCGCCACGCCCTGGTGCCCCGCCTGCTGCCAGTACCGGGCGAGCCCGGTCCCGGGCGAAACCGCCACGGCCGTCCACCCCGATTCCCGCAGCAGCCGCAGCCGTCGCTCGGACGCCGCTTCCGCGCCGGCGAACGGGACATCGCCCTGCACCCAGTCCGTGCTGTCCAGCACGAACGCGACGGCGCCGCCGCTGCGCTGCCGCATCCTCGCCGCCACCGCCGCCTGCTCCTCGTCCAGATCGCCGAAGAACGCGATCAGCAGCCCCTCGTTGCCGCCGCGCATCACGTCGTACGCGCGCGACAGACCGCTGCCGTCGGAGTGGTCGACCACCGCCAGGGTGTCCATCATCAGACCCGCCGAGTCGGCGGACTCCTGCGTCGATCCGGCGAAACCGCCCATGCCCTCGCCCGGCACCGCGTTCCCGTCGTCGGTCAGCAGCCGGACGGCGAAGCCGCGCTCCAGCATGTGCACCAGCGCGGACGCGGCCCCGGACACTGCCCACTCGAAGGCGGAGTCGGGCCCCGCCCCCTGGTAGGCGATGCGCCGGGTGTCCAGCAGTACCGTGCACCTGGCGCGCTGCGGCTGCTCCTCGCGGCGCACCATCAGCTCGCCGTAGCGCGCGGTCGAGCGCCAGTGGACCCGGCGCAGATCGTCGCCGTGCCGGTAGCCGCGCGGAATCACGTCGTCGTCACCGGCCAGCGCCAGCGATCGCTGCCGTCCATCGCCGTATCCCGAGGCCTCGCCGGCCAGCCGCACCGGCGGCAGCGGCTCGGTCCGCGGAATGACGACGAGGGTGTCGTACGCGCTGAACGAGCGGGTCAGCTCGCACATCCCGAACGGATCGCTCAGCCGCAGCTGCAGCGGCCCGAGCGGATAGCGCCCGCGCAGATCCGACCGCACCCGGTAGGACACTTCGCGGCGGCCGCCCGCCTCCACCCGGTCCAGCACGAACCGGGGACGCGGCCCGAGCACGTAGGGCACCCGGTCCTGAAGCATCAGCAACCCGGTGGGCATCCGTGACACGTTCTCCATCCGCAGATGGACCCGCGCCTCCGCGCCCGCCGGGACCCTGGACGGCGAGAGCCGCCGGGTGCCCGTGACCCTGTAACGGGTGCGGACGAGCACCAGCACACAGACTAGCGGCAGCGCGGCGAGCAGCAGCCCGACCCGCAGCAGATCAGCCTGCCCGAGCACATAGGCGCAGACCGCCGCGGCGATACCGGCCGCCAGAAAGGACCGCCCACGGGTGGTCAGCCCGCTCAGAGCGGCTCGCAGAGCGCCCTCACCGCCGTCGTCCATCGCGGCCGGCCCCCCGGCGGCCATCACACCCGCCGCGCGCCGGGCTGCTGCCGGCCGTACGCCGTCCGGCCCGGCTGATGCTGCGGCTGCACCTGGGTGGCGCCGCCCGCGGTCGGAACCGGTGTCTGCTGGAGGATCTCCAGCACGACCTGCTCGGCGGTACGGCGGTTGAGCTGGGCCTGTGCCGTCGGCAGCAGACGGTGCGCGAGCACCGCGACCGCCAGCGCCTGCACATCGTCCGGCAGGCAGTAGTCCCGGCCGCTCAGTGCCGCAGAGGCCTTCGCCGCGCGCAGCAGGTGCAGGGTGGCCCGCGGCGAGGCGCCGAGCCGGAGATCGGGATGGCTGCGGGTGGCCGCGACGAGCTCCACCGCGTACCGCCGCACGGCGTCGGCAACATGGACCGTCCGCACCGCGTCGATCAGCTTCACGATGTCGTGGGCGTGTGCCACCGGCTGAAGGTCGTCGAGCGGCGGGAGGCCGCCGTGCACATCGAGCATCCGCAGCTCGGCGTCCGCACTCGGATAGCCGATCGAGACCCGCGCCATGAACCGGTCGCGCTGGGCCTCGGGCAGTGGATAGGTGCCTTCCATCTCCACCGGGTTCTGGGTGGCCACCACCATGAACGGGTCGGGCAGCTCGTAACTGTGCCCGTCGACGGTGACCTGGCGCTCCTCCATGGACTCCAGCAGCGCCGACTGGGTCTTCGGCGAGGCACGGTTGATCTCGTCGCCGATCACGATCTGGGCGAAGATCGCGCCCGGTTTGAATTCGAAGTCGCGTCGCTGCTGGTCGAAGATGGACACACCGGTGATGTCCGAAGGCAGCAGGTCCGGTGTGAACTGAATGCGTCGCACCGAGCAGTCGATGGACCGTGCCAGTGCCTTGGCCAGCATCGTCTTGCCGACCCCGGGGACGTCCTCGATGAGGAGATGCCCCTCCGCCAGCAGCACGGTCAGCGAAAGCCGTACGACCTCAGGCTTGCCCTCGATCACGCTCTCCACCGACCTGCGCACCCGCTCCGCAGTCGTGGTCAGATCTGTGAGGCTCGCTCGATCGTCATAGGTCGTCACCCGGCCCTCCTCGGCCCTGCCCCACGCTCACCAGGAGCCGTGGGGTACCCCATTCACGGGCCGACGCGCGCAGCGGTCCGGCCCACCCCGAAACAGGGACACCCCCTCGGACGCGTCCGGCGGGATGTCACACGGGCATTCTTGTTGCCGTTACCGCTTCGTGTCACTCGCCTGTGGACAACTGGGGGCGAAATGCCGGTTCCGGTAGGATTTTCGGTTCCTGGGAGGCGGCGTCCGGGACGTCAGAAGGCGGGAAGGATCTCCCGCAGCAGGCCGGTGGTCACATCGAAGACGAAGCCGCGGACGTCGTCGGTGTGCAGCAGGAACGGCGAGGTGCGCACGCGCTGCATCGACTGCCGTACGTCCTGGTCGGCGTCCTTGTACGCCTCGACCGCCCAGACCGGACGCTGGCCGACCTCCACCTCCAGCTCCTGGCGGAACTCCTCGGTGATCGATTCCAGGCCGCAGTTGGTGTGGTGGATCAGTATGACGCTGCGTGTGCCGAGGGCCCGCTGGCTGATGGTCAGCGACCGGATCACGTCGTCGGTGACCACGCCGCCCGCGTTGCGGATGGTGTGGCAGTCGCCGAGTGCCAGGCCCAGTGCGTCGTGCAGGTCGAGCCGGGCGTCCATGCAGGCGACCACGGCGACGCGCAGCACCGGCTTGGCGTCCATGCCCGGGTCCTCGAATCCGGCGGCGTACCGGACGTTCGACTCGACGAGGCGATCGGTGACCGTGGCCCCGGAACGGGCCTGGTCGGCATCGGTCGCGGAAGACCGGACGGAAGAGTGTGCGGGAGTCGACATGGATATGACGTTAGCTCCCGCACCTGCTCCCGTCGTGCTGTGAGAAGGGACAAAGAACGTCAACGAGGCTTGTTGTGAGGTAACCCACAAGCCTCACAGCCGTTGCTTCGAGCGGGTGAACACGGGGCCGGGCGACGCGCTGACGGGTTGATTGATCGGGAATCGATCGAATGGCAGGGTGGACTAAAGTGACGGGAAGTTACCGACACCCTGCACATTCCGTAGATTCCCCCTGTGTGTGCGGCGTACGTACGGGCCCGGCCCTCTCCCGCTCGCGGTCGGCCGACGCCCCTTCCCCGGCGCCGGCCCACCTCCCCTTCTGAGCGGGCGGGGACCAGGCCGTACGTGCGGCCACACGGGACCTGAGCCTGAGAGGGCGCATGAGCCAGACCCGACACGTCCCGGTGATGCTCCAGCGATGCCTGGACCTGTTGGCCCCGGCTCTGGAGGCGCCGGGCCCGCAGGCTCCTGTGGTCGTCGACTGCACCCTCGGCCTCGGCGGGCACAGCGAGGCACTGCTCTCCTCCTTCCCCTCCGTACGGCTGATCGGGCTGGACCGGGACAAGGAGGCCCTGCGGCTCTCCGGTGAGCGGCTCGCCGCGTACGGAGACCGGGCCACCCTGGTGCACGCCGTGTACGACGAGCTGCCCGAGGTGCTCGACAGGCTCGGCATCCCCAAGGTCCAGGGCGTCCTGTTCGACCTCGGCGTCTCCTCCATGCAGCTGGACGAGGCCGACCGCGGATTCGCGTACGCCCAGGACGCCCCGCTCGACATGCGCATGGACCAGACGACCGGCATCGGCGCGGCCGAGGTGCTCAACACCTACCCGCCGGGCGAGCTGGTACGGATCCTGCGGGCGTACGGCGAGGAGAAGCAGGCCAAGCGGATCGTCTCCGCGATCGTGCGCGAGCGCGAGAAGGAGCCGTTCAGCAACAGCGCCCGGCTCGTCGAGCTGATCCGCGACTCGCTGCCCCAGGCGGCCAAGCGCACCGGCGGCAACCCCGCCAAGCGGACCTTCCAGGCGCTGCGCATCGAGGTCAACGGCGAGCTCAGCGTCCTGGAGCGAGCCATTCCGGCGGCCGTGCAGAGCCTCGCGGTCGGCGGCCGGATCGCCGTCCTCTCGTACCACTCGCTGGAGGACCGGCTGGTCAAGCAGGTGTTCGCGGCGGGCGCCGCCACCACGGCGCCGCCCGGCCTGCCGGTCGTCCCCGAGCGCTACCAGCCCCGGCTGAAGCTGCTGACCCGCGGCGCGGAACTGCCCACCGAGGAGGAGGTCGCCGAGAACCGTCGGGCCGCCCCCGCCCGGCTGCGCGCCGCCCAGCGGATCCGCGAGGAGGAGCGATGAGCGCCCGGCGTCCGGGAACCCGGAAACCGGTGACGTGCGGGGCGGCGCGGTGAGCAGACCGGCCGGGCAGTTGAAAGGGCGTGCCGCGCGGCTCGCCCGGCTGATGCCGTCCAGGCCCAGCAACGCGGCCCGTACGCCCTTCGTGCTGCTGGTCGTGGCGCTGCTCGGCGGCGGCCTGATCACGCTCCTGGTGCTCAACTCGGCCCTCAACGAAGGCTCGTTCAGGCTCAGCGAGCTGAAGAAGCGGACCACGGGGCTCACCGACGAGCAGCAGGCCCTCCAGCGCGACGTCGACAACTACTCCAAGCCGGACGCCCTGGAGCGGCGCGCCCGCGAGCTGGGCATGGTGCCCGGCGGCAGCCCCGCCTTCCTGAACCCGGACGGCACGGTCCGCGGCGTACCCGCCGAGACCACCGCCGAGCCCACCCCGGCGCCGAAGAACAGTGCGCCGGCGGCGCCCCCCGCCACCGCGCCCCCCGTAGCCGGCGCCCAGCCCCGGTCCACCGCCCCGGTCGCGCCCGCTCCGTCGGCAACGGCCACACCTCCTGGCGCCGCCGCGCAGCCCAGTACCTCCGCGACCCCGCCCGCCGGGACGCGTACCCCGGCAGACCAGCCCCCGACGAGCCCCGGCAGGTGACGCAGTGCCGCCCAAGGAACCACCGCGCCGCCGGGTCCCCGGACCCGCGCGCCCGCGCAGCGCCGCAGGCGGCCAGGGGCGCCCCCGGCCCGCCGCCCGCCGCTCCTCCCCGGCATCACGCCCCCGCGCGCCCCGCAACCGGAGCGCGAGCCCCCTGCGGCTCGGCAGCCCGCGCCCCCGGCTCCGCCTGGTCAGCCTCGCCCTGACGCTCGTCATGCTGACGTTCGTCGTCCGGCTGCTCCAGGTCCAGGCCGTCGACGCCAGCGCGTACGCCGCCAAGGCCAAGGAGAACCGCTACCTCAGCTACACGATCTCCGCCGAGCGCGGCGAGATCACCGACCGCAGCGGGATCGCGCTGGCCACCAGCGTCGACGCGTACAACATCACCGCCGACCCCTCGATGTTCACGCCAGGGTTCAGCAAGGCCCCCGACGCGCCCCAGCAGGCGGCGGCGCTCCTCGCCCCGATCCTCGGCACCGATGCCACGGAGCTGACCCGGAAGCTGTCCGGGAAGGGCCGCTACGCCGTCCTGGCCCGCAGGCAGACCCCGCAGGTCTGGAACCAGATCAAGGACCTCAAGTCCGTCTTCGCCGAGAAGGCGGGCAAGGACCGGGCGAACGGCGGTCCGGGAGCCAATGTGCTGGCCGGGGTCTTCCAGGAGGCGACCACCAGACGGGTCTACCCCAACGGGGGTCTCGCCGCCGGGATACTGGGTTACGTCAATGCCGAGGGCAAGGGCGCGGGCGGCCTCGAATCGAAGCTGGACAGGGAGCTCGCGGGCGAGGACGGCAAGATCAGGTACGCCCAGGCAGGCGGCCGCCGGGTGCCCACCGCGGGCACCAAGGAGGTCCCGGCCGTACCCGGCGCCGACATCGAGCTGACCATCGACCGCGACATCCAGTGGGCCGCCCAGCGGGCCATCACCGACCAGGTGAAGAAGTCCAAGGCCGACCGCGGCTACGTGGTCGTCCAGAACACCAGGACCGGCGAGGTCCTCGCCATGGCCAACGCCCCCGGCTTCGACCCCAACGACCTCTCGCAGGCCGACGCGGCATCGCTGGGCAACGCGGCCCTCCAGGACGTCTACGAGCCCGGCTCCACCAGCAAGGTCATGTCCATGGCCGCCGTGCTGGAGGAGGGGGTCGCGACCCCGGGCACCCACGTCACCGTCCCCAACCGGCTACACCGCGGCGACCGGCTCTTCAAGGACGACATCGACCACGCCACCTGGTACCTGACGCTCAACGGCGTACTCGCCAAGTCCAGCAACATCGGCACCATCCTGGCCACCGGCGAGCTGGGCAGGACACAGGCCGAGGCCAACAAGGTCCTCTACTCCTACCTGCGCAAGTTCGGCATCGGCTCACCGACCGGTCTCGACTACCCGGGCGAGACCCCCGGCATCCTCGCCAAGCCCAAGGACTGGTCGACCTCGCAGCAGTACACGATCCCGTTCGGCCAGGGCCTCTCGCTCAACGCCATGCAGGCCGCCTCCATCTACTCGACGATCGCCAACGACGGGGTCCGTGTCGCGCCCACGCTGGTACGCGGCACCAAGGGCCCCGACGGCCGCTACGAGGCCGCCGCCCCGCCCGAGCGGACCAGGGTGGTCAGCGCGAAGACCGCCAGGACGCTCGCCGCCATGCTGGAGTCGGTGGTCGGCGACGAGGAGGGCACCGGCACGAAGGCCAAGATCCCGGGCTACCGGGTGGCGGGCAAGACCGGTACGGCCAACCGGGTCGACCCGGTGCGCGGCGGTTACCACGGCTACACCGCCTCCTTCGCGGGCTTCGCGCCCGCCGACAAACCGCAGATCACCGTCTACTGCGCGATCCAGAACCCGACCAAGGGCAGCTATTTCGGCGGCCAGATCTGCGGTCCGATCTACAAGCAGGTCATGGAGTTCGCACTCAAGACCCTCCAGACCCCACCGTCCGGCAGCAGGCCAGCCCGGCTGCCGGTGTCCTTCAATCCTGGCGAGTGAACTCGGGGAAACCATCCAGTGACAACCATCACGCCCGATCCCGGGAACCGGAACGGAAACCACCAGAACCCCGGCCCCTCACTTCGCGAGAGGCCCGGTGCGCCCGGTACGCTCACCGCCGTGCCCCACGCTGATCAGTTCCAAACCACCCAGAAGGCCGCCCCTGTGAACTACCCGGGAGCGCCCCGCCCGGACCGGATCGGGCCGACCCCGCTCGGCGAACTGGCAGCCCGCCTGGGCGTCGAGCCGCCGGGAACCGGCGAGGTCACCGGCATCACCCACGACTCCCGGGCGGTACGCCCCGGCGATGTGTACGCGGCCCTGCCGGGGGCCCGCTTCCACGGCGCGGACTTCGCCGCCCAGGCGGCCGGTCTCGGCGCCGCGGCGATCCTCACCGACCCGGCGGGCGCCGAGCGCGCCGCCGCCACCGGACTTCCGGTGCTGGTCACCGAGGACCCGCGCGGCCGGATGGGCGAGCTCGCCGCGGAGATCTACGGACGGCCCGGCACCGATCTCCTCCAGATCGGCATCACCGGAACGTCCGGCAAGACCACCACTGCCTACCTCGTCGAGGGCGGCTTCCGCGGCGCCGGGCGGGCCACCGGGCTCATCGGCACGGTGGAGATGCGGATCGGCGACGAGCGCATCAAGTCCGAGCGCACCACGCCCGAAGCCACCGATCTGCAGGCCCTGTTCGCCGTCATGCGCGAGCGCGGCGTCGACTCGGTGACCATGGAGGTCTCCAGCCACGCCCTGGTGCTCGGCCGGGTCGACGGCTGCGTCTTCGACGTCGCGGTCTTCAACAACCTCAGCCCGGAGCACATGGAGTTCCACTCCGGGATGGAGGACTACTTCCAGGCCAAGGCGCAGCTCTTCACCCCGGCCCGCAGCCGGCAGGGCGTCGTCAACTTCGACGACGAGTACGGCCGCAGGCTGATCACCGAGGCGTCCGTCCCGGTCGTCACCTTCTCCGCCGAGGGCCACCCGGACGCCGACTGGCGCGCCGAGGACGTCGAGCTCGGGCCGTTCGGATCCACCTTCACCGTCGTCGGCCCCAAGGACGAGCGGATCGCCGCCCGGGCCCCGCTGCCCGGCCCGTTCAACGTCGCCAACACCCTGGCCGCGATCGTCACGCTCGCCGTCGCGGGGATCGAGCCGCAGGCCGCGGCCGACGGCGTCGCGACGGTCCCGGGCGTCCCCGGCCGGCTGGAGCACGTCGACGCCGGACAGCCGTACCTCGCGGTCGTCGACTACGCGCACAAGACCGACGCCGTCGAATCCGTGCTGCGTTCCCTGCGGACGGTCACCGAGGGCAGGCTGCACATCGTCCTCGGCTGCGGCGGCGACCGCGACACGACCAAGCGCGGCCCGATGGGCGCGGCAGCCGCCCGCCTCGCCGACACCGCCGTACTGACCTCCGACAACCCCCGTTCCGAGGACCCCCTCGGAATCCTCGCCGCCATGCTCGCGGGCGCCGCAGAGGTGCCCGTCCACGAGCGGGGCGACGTCCTGGTCGACGCCGACCGGGCCGCCGCCATCGCCGCCGCGGTCGCCCGCGCCGAGCCGGGTGACACCGTGCTGATCGCCGGCAAGGGCCACGAGCAGGGCCAGGACATCCACGGCGTGGTACGCCCCTTCGACGACCGCGTGGTCCTGCGCGCGGCCATCGAACGGTCCTTGGGGCACGAGCGCACCGAGAGCGCCGGCCACCGCGCCCACACCCACGAGAACAACAGTCAGGGATGACCAAGTGATCGCCCTTTCCCTCGCCGAGATCGCCGAAATCGTCGGCGGGCAGTCGCACGACATACCCGATCCGGCAGCAATCGTCAGCGGGCCCGTCGTCATCGACTCCCGGGAGGTGGCGCAGGGCAGCCTGTTCGCCGCCTTCGCCGGAGAGCGGGTCGACGGCCACGACTACGCGCAGCGCGCCGTCGAGGCGGGCGCGGCAGCCGTGCTGGCCGCCCGCCCCGTCGGTGTTCCGGCGATCGTCGTCGACGACGTCGTGGCCGCACTCGGCGCGCTCGCCCGCGCCGTCGTGGGCCGCCTCGGCACCACCGTCGTCGCCCTCACCGGCTCAGCCGGCAAGACCTCCACCAAGGACCTCATCGCCCAGCTGCTCGAACGCAAGGGGCCCACCGTCTACCCGGCGGGCAACCTGAACAACGAGATCGGCCTGCCGCTCACCGCGCTGCGCGCCACCGAGGACACCCGGCACCTCGTCCTCGAAATGGGTGCACGCTACATTGGCGACATCCGCTACCTCACCGGACTCGTCCCGCCCCGCGTCGGCCTCGTCCTCAACGTCGGCACCGCCCACATCGGCGAGTTCGGTGGCCGCGAGCAGATCGCACAGGCCAAGGGTGAGATGGTCGAGTCGCTGCCCGAGGACGGCGTCGCCGTGCTCAACGCCGACGACCCGCTCGTACGCGCCATGTCCTCCCGCACCAAGGCCCGGGTGGTGCTCTTCGGGGAAGCCGCGGAAGCGGACGTACGGGGCGAGAAGGTCCGTCTCACCGACGACGGACGCCCCGCTTTCCGGCTCCACACACCCACCGGGTGCAGCGACGTGACCATGCGCCTGTACGGTGAGCACCACGTGTCGAACGCGCTCGCCGCGGCCGCCGTCGCCCATGAGTTGGGCCTGTCCGCAGACGAGATCGCCGAAGGGCTCTCCGAGGCGGGCACCCTCTCCCGCTGGCGCATGGAGGTCACCGAGCGTCCGGACGGCGTGACGTTCGTCAATGACGCCTACAACGCGAACCCCGAATCCATGAAAGCCGCGCTGCGCGCGCTGGCCGCCATGGGGAAGGGCCGGCGTACGTGGGCGGTGCTCGGCCAGATGGCCGAGCTCGGCGACGCCTCGCTCGCCGAGCACGACGCGGTCGGACGGCTCGCCGTCCGGCTCAACGTCAGCAAGCTCGTCGCGGTCGGGGGCAGAGAAGCCTCCTGGCTGCAACTGGGCGCATACAACGAGGGTTCGTGGGGTGAGGAGTCGGTGCACGTGTCCGACGCACAGGCCGCGGTCGACCTGTTGCGCAGTGAACTGCGCCCGGGAGACGTCGTGCTGGTGAAGGCGTCCCGGTCGGTCGGCCTGGAGCAGGTCGCCATGGCACTGCTGGAGAACGCGTCCGAGGGCGAGGTCTCCGGCCGATGAGGCAGATCCTCTTCGCGGGGGCCATCGGGCTCTTCCTGACCCTGGTCGGGACTCCGCTGCTGATCAAGCTGCTGGCCCGCAAGGGATACGGGCAGTTCATCCGGGACGACGGCCCGCGTACCCACGGGTCCAAGAAGGGCACGCCCACGATGGGCGGCATTGCCTTCATCCTGGCGACGATCATCGCGTACGTCGCGGCGAAGCTGATCACCGGCGAGGAGATGCGATTCTCCGGCGTGCTGGTGCTCTTCCTGATGGCCGGCATGGGCCTCGTCGGCTTCCTCGACGACTACATCAAGATCGTCAAGCAGCGTTCGCTGGGTCTGCGGGCCAAGGCGAAGATGGCCGGCCAGCTGATCGTGGGCATCGCCTTCGCGGTGCTCTCGCTCCAGTTCGCCGACGCCCGCGGCAACACCCCGGCCTCCGACCGGCTGTCGTTCGTCGCGGACTTCGGCTGGTCGATCGGCCCGGTGCTGTTCGTCGTCTGGGCGCTGTTCATGATCCTGGCCATGTCCAACGGCGTGAACCTGACGGACGGTCTGGACGGCCTGGCCACCGGTGCGTCGGTGATGGTCTTCGGCGCCTACACCTTCATCGGGCTGTGGCAGTTCCAGGAGTCCTGCGCCAACGCGGACACCCTGACCAACCCCAACGCCTGTTTCGAGGTACGCGATCCGCTCGACCTCGCGGTCGTCGCCTCCGCGCTGATGGGTGCCTGCTTCGGCTTCCTGTGGTGGAACACCTCGCCCGCCAAGATCTTCATGGGCGACACCGGCTCGCTGGCCCTCGGCGGCGCCCTCGCCGGTCTGGCGATCTGCTCCCGCACCGAGTTCCTGATGGCCGTCCTCGGCGGTCTCTTCGTGATGATCACCATGTCCGTGGTCATCCAGGTCGGTTCCTTCAAGATGACCGGCAAGCGAGTCTTCCGGATGGCGCCGCTACAGCACCACTTCGAACTCAAGGGGTGGTCCGAAGTCCTTGTCGTGGTCCGCTTCTGGATCATCCAGGGCATGTGCGTGATCGTCGGACTCGGACTCTTCTACGCGGGATGGGCAGCCGACAAGTGAGCAACCAGGACTGGCAGGGCAAGCACGTCACCGTCGCGGGACTCGGAGTCTCCGGGATCCCGGCGGCCAAGGTGCTGCACGGCCTGGGGGCCGTCGTCACCGTGGTCAACGACGGGGACGACGAGCGTTCCCGCACGCAGGCCGCGGAGCTGGAGGCGCAGGGCATCGCCGTGCGCCTCGGCGACGGGGCGACCCTGCCCGAGTCCACCGAGCTCATCGTCACCACCCCGGGCTGGCAGCCCGGCAAGCCGCTCTTCACCGCAGCCGCCGAGGCGGGCGTCCCAGTCTGGGGCGACGTCGAACTCGCCTGGCGGCTGCGGGGCCCCGGCGCGGCCCCCTGGCTCGCGGTCACCGGCACCAACGGCAAGACCACGACCGTGCGGATGCTCGCCTCGATCCTTCAGGCGGCGGGGCTGCGCACCGCGGCCGTCGGCAACATCGGCGTCTCTCTCCTGGACGCCGTCCTCGGCGGCGAGGAGTACGACGTACTCGCCGTCGAGCTGTCCAGCTACCAGCTTCACTGGGCGCCCTCGCTGCGCGCCCACTCCGCCGCCGTCCTCAACCTGGCCCCGGACCACCTCGACTGGCACGGCTCCATGGCGGCGTACGTCGCGGACAAGGGCCGGATCTACGAGGGCAACCGGGTCGCCTGCGTCTACAACGCGGCCGACCCGGCGACCGAGGACCTGGTCCGCGAGGCCGACGTAGAGGAGGGCTGCCGGGCCATCGGCTTCACCCTGAACACCCCGGGCCCGTCCCAACTGGGCGTCGTCGACGGCATCCTCGTCGACCGCGCCTTCGTGGCGAACCGGCAGAAGCAGGCCCAGGAGCTCGCCGAGGTCAAGGACATCGACCCGCCCGCCCCGCACAACATCGCCAACGCCCTCGCGGCCGCGGCCCTGGCCCGCGCCTTCGGCGTCGAGCCCGCGGCCGTACGCGACGGACTGCGGGCCTTCCGTCCCGACCCGCACCGCATCGAGCAGGTCGCGAACGTCGCCGGGGTCGCGTACGTCGACGACTCCAAGGCCACCAACACCCATGCCGCCGAGGCGTCCCTGGCGACCTACGACCCGATCGTCTGGATCGCCGGCGGCCTCGCCAAGGGGGCCACCTTCGACGAGCTGGTGACCGGGGCCGCCGGGCGGCTGCGGGGCGTCGTACTGATCGGCCGGGACCGGGAACTGATCCGGGAAGCCCTGACGCGACACGCCCCCGAGGTCCCGGTGGTCGACCTCGACCGGACCGACACTGGGGCGATGTCCGAGGCGGTCCGCGAGGCGGCACGGCTCGCCCGGCCGGGAGACACCGTACTGATGGCTCCGGCCTGTGCCTCGATGGACATGTTCGTCAATTACAACAAGCGGGGCGAGGCGTTCGCGGACGCGGTCCGCGCACTCGCTGCCGAGAGCGCCTGACGGGCCCGGCCTCCGCGCACGAGCAGTGGAGGGGACAGCGACAATGCCGGCCGAAGAGAGCTCCGCCGGGCCCCGTGGGGGCCGCTCACGGGCCACCGAGGCGATCAGCCGGGCACTCGCCCCACCACTGCTCGCGGGAGCGGGTACGGGCGCCACGGCGCCGTTCGGCCCCGCCCTCAGGGTCCGGTCGGCCGTCGGCTCCCGGCGCCCCTCGGCGCCCCGCTCCAAGGGGCGCTCCACCGGCGGCCCCCGTGCGCCCCGTTCCCCCCGCGCGGGCTTGCGCGGGATGTACGAGCGGGTGCGCCGCGCCTGGGACCGCCCGCTGACCGCGTACTACCTGATCCTGGGCGCCGGCCTGCTGATCACCGTGCTTGGCCTGGTGATGGTCTACTCCGCGTCCATGATCAAGGCGCTGGAGCTCGACAAACCGGGCACCTACTTCTTCCGCAAACAGTTCCTGGCCGCCGTCATCGGTGCCGGACTGATGGCGCTCGCCGCCCGGATGCCCGCCAAACTGCACCGGGCATTCGCCTACCCGCTGCTCATGGGCACCGTCTTCCTGATGGTGCTGGTCCAGGTGCCGGGGATAGGGATGTCGGTCAACGGCAACCAGAACTGGCTCTACCTGGGCGGCCCCTTCCAGCTCCAGCCCAGCGAGTTCGGCAAGCTCGCCCTGGTCCTGTGGGGCGCGGACCTGCTCGCCCGCAAACAGGACAAGCGACTGCTGACCCAGTGGAAGCACCTGCTCGTCCCGCTCGTCCCGGTCGCCTTCATGCTCCTCGGGCTGATCATGCTCGGCGGCGACATGGGAACTGCGATCATTCTCACCGCGATCCTGTTCGGACTGCTCTGGCTGGCCGGGGCACCCACCCGGCTCTTCGGCGGGGTGCTCGGCTTCGCCGCACTGATCGCCTTCGTGCTGATCAAGACCAGTCCGAACCGGATGTCCAGGCTCGCCTGCATCGGCGCCAGCGAGCCCGGACCGGGGGACTCCTGCTGGCAGGCGGTGCACGGCATCTATGCTCTGGCGTCCGGCGGATGGTTCGGTTCCGGGCTCGGTGCGAGTGTGGAAAAATGGGGCCAACTACCTGAACCGCACACCGACTTCATCTTCGCCATCACCGGGGAGGAACTGGGGTTGGCGGGGACGCTGTCGGTACTCGCCCTCTTCGCGGCTCTAGGCTATGCGGGTATCCGCGTGGCCGGACGCACGGAGGACCCCTTCGTGAGGTACGCCGCGGGAGGTGTGACCACCTGGATCACGGTGCAGGCCGTGATCAACATCGGTGCGGTGCTCGGCCTGCTGCCGATCGCCGGAGTCCCGCTCCCGCTGTTCTCCTACGGAGGATCGGCCCTGCTGCCGACCATGTTCGCCGTCGGGCTGCTGATCGCGTTCGCGCGAGAGGACCCCGCGGCGAAGGCTGCCCTGGCCATGCGGAGGCCCGGGGTGAGATGGAAGACGATGAGGCGGCGCGTCAAGAAGCGTCCGTCCGGAGAGCGGTGAATTTCGGTGCATGTCGTACTCGCCGGTGGGGGGACCGCCGGCCACATCGAGCCCGCGCTTGCCCTCGCGGACGCCCTGCGCAGGCAGGACCCGACCGTGGGAATCACTGCCCTCGGCACGGAGCGCGGACTCGAGACCAGGCTCGTACCCGAGCGGGGGTACGAACTCGCCCTGATCCCGGCCGTGCCGCTGCCGCGCAAGCCCACCCCGGAACTGATCACCGTCCCGGGACGGCTGCGCGGCACCATCAAGGCCGCCGAGCAGATCCTGGAACGCACCAAGGCGGACTGCGTCGTCGGCTTCGGCGGGTACGTCGCCCTGCCCGGCTACCTCGCCGCCAAGCGGGCCGGGGTGCCGATCGTCGTCCACGAGGCCAACGCCCGTCCCGGCCTGGCCAACAAGATCGGCTCGCGGTACGCCCACGGCGTCGCCGTCTCCACCCCCGACAGCAAGCTGCGCGGTGCCCGCTACATCGGCATCCCGCTGCGCCGCACCATCGCCACCCTGGACCGGGCCCGGGTCCGCCCCGAGGCACGTGCCGCGTTCGGCCTCGACCCCAACCTGCCGACGCTGCTGGTCTCCGGCGGTTCGCAGGGCGCCCGCCACCTCAACGAGGTCGTCCAGCGGGTCGCCCCGCTGCTGCAGCGCTCCGGAATCCAGATCCTCCATGTGGTCGGCCCGAAGAACGAATTGCCGCGCGTCGACAACATGCCCGGGATGCCGCCCTACATCCCGGTACCGTACGTGGACCGGATGGATCTCGCGTACGCCGCGGCCGACATGATGCTCTGCCGCGCCGGCGCGATGACCGTCGCCGAACTCTCCGCCGTCGGGCTCCCCGCCGCCTACGTCCCGCTGCCCATCGGCAACGGCGAACAGCGGCTCAACGCCCAGCCGGTGGTCAACGCCGGCGGCGGTCTGCTGGTGGACGACGCGGCGCTCACCCCCGAGTGGGTGCAGGGCAACGTCCTCCCGGTGCTCGCGGATCCGCACCGGCTGTACGAGATGTCCCGCGCCGCCGCCGAGTTCGGCCGCCGGGACGCCGACGACCTGCTCGTCGGCATGGTGTACGAGGCGATTGCCGCACGCCGAGGCGCGTGAGGCGGACGGGTCCGGGGGCGGCGCCCCCGGACCCGGCGTAAGGAGCGAGCGTGGCCGGACCGACGACCGCCCAGCACGGAGCAGCGCGGCAGGAGGACTCCCAGGCCCGCCCGCCGCGCCCGCGCCCCGAAGGGCGCCGACTGCCCAGCCGCACAACGCTGATCGTGATCGGCGTGCTCGTGCTGCTGCTCGCCTCCGGGGCGGTCTGGGCGCTCTACGGCTCCTCCTGGCTCCGGGCCGAACAGGTCAGGACCACCGGTGTCGACGTACTGACACCGACCGAGGTGGAGGCCGCCGCGGCGGTCCCGATCGGCGCCCCGCTGATCTCCGTCGACACCGACGCCATTGCCGATCGGTTGCGCCAGAAGTTGCCTCGTATCGACTCCGTGGATGTCGTACGGTCTTGGCCGCACGGAATCGGACTTAAGGTGACCGAACGACAACCGGTCCTTTTGGTGAAAAAGGGCGCGAAGTTCATTGAAGTGGACGCGAAAGGTGTGCGTTTCGCGACGGTGGACAAAGCGCCCGGACGCATACCTCTGCTGGAACTGAAACCTGATCAGTCCGCGAGTCTGCGTCGTTTCGGCAGTGACCGGCTGGTGCGGGAAGCGGTCCGGGTCGCGGGCGGACTTCCGGGCGGCGTCGCCAAGGACACCGAGGTCGTGCGGGTCACCTCGTACGACTCGATCTCCCTGCAACTCACCCGGGGGCGAACGGTGATCTGGGGCAGCGGCGAAGGAGGTCGGGTGAAGGCGAGAGTTCTCACCGCTCTCATGAAAGCCGCTCCCAAAGCGGGACACTTCGACGTGAGTGCACCCACCGCCCCTTCCGTGTCGGGCAGTTGACGCACATTTGGCCTGGCCAGCACCCTGGTTGGTCAGCGCTACGGGTGATCACATAGGGTGAAAAGAAAAACGGGAGGTTCGGCGTGTTCGTTGAACGTGCGCCACTTGTCGACTTAGTGTCCTGTTCGGAAGAGTCCATGAAGCAGACACACTGGTAACCCTAAACTTCAACGTTAGGGTTTGGGTCGGCGTTTCGGACCGCCCCAATCGGCATCCGTCGTCGCAGCGGGACTACCGCGAAGCGACGACACGTAACTCGAGGCGAGAGGCCTTCGACGTGGCAGCACCGCAGAACTACCTCGCAGTCATCAAGGTCATCGGTGTCGGCGGCGGTGGTGTCAATGCCATCAACCGAATGATCGAGGTCGGTCTCAAGGGCGTCGAGTTCATCGCGATCAACACTGATGCGCAAGCCCTGTTGATGAGCGACGCCGACGTCAAGCTCGACGTCGGCCGCGAACTCACCCGCGGCCTTGGCGCCGGCGCCAACCCGGCAGTCGGTCGTAAGGCGGCAGAGGACCACCGTGAGGAGATCGAGGAGGTCCTCAAGGGGGCCGACATGGTCTTCGTCACCGCCGGAGAAGGCGGCGGCACCGGCACCGGCGGCGCACCCGTCGTCGCCAACATCGCGCGCTCGCTCGGCGCCCTGACGATCGGTGTGGTCACCCGCCCGTTCACCTTCGAGGGCCGGCGACGCGCGAACCAGGCGGAGGACGGCATCGCCGAACTCCGCGAAGAGGTCGACACCCTCATCGTCATTCCCAACGACCGACTGCTGTCCATCTCGGACCGCCAGGTCAGCGTGCTCGACGCGTTCAAGTCGGCCGACCAGGTACTGCTCTCGGGTGTCCAGGGCATCACCGACCTCATCACCACCCCGGGCCTGATCAACCTCGACTTCGCCGACGTCAAGTCGGTCATGTCAGAGGCCGGATCGGCACTCATGGGCATCGGATCGGCCCGCGGTGACGACCGCGCGGTGGCCGCCGCGGAGATGGCGATCTCCTCGCCGCTCCTGGAGGCGTCCATCGACGGCGCCCGCGGTGTCCTGCTCTCCATCTCCGGCGGCAGCGACCTCGGTCTCTTCGAGATCAACGAGGCCGCCCAGCTGGTGAGCGAGGCGGCGCACCCCGAGGCGAACATCATCTTCGGTGCGGTCATCGACGACGCGCTGGGCGACGAGGTACGCGTCACCGTGATCGCCGCGGGCTTCGACGGCGGACAGCCGCCGGCCCGTCGCGAGAACGTCCTGGGTGCCAACTCCGCCAAGCGCGACGAGCCCGCCGCGCCGGTCCGGACCCCGGAACCGGTGCGTCAGAGCGGTGGCCTGGGCTCCGTGCCCATCCGTGAGGAGCCGCCGGTCCAGGCGGAGTCCGTACCGGTGGCGAGCGAGACCCACCTGCCGCCGGTCACCCCGCCGCACGTCCCGCCGGCCCGTCCCGCCTACCAGGACTCGCAGGCCGAAGAGCTGGACGTTCCGGACTTCTTGAAGTGATAGCTCAGCACCACGCACGTTCCGCGGCGGGCGGCGCCCACTTCTCCTTCACCGACAGGTGGGGCGGAGTGAGCGCCGCTCCGTACGCGGAGCTCAACCTCGGCGGCGCGGTCGGAGACGACCCCGCCGCCGTTCTGGCCAATCGCGAGCGCGCTGCCCGGGCCCTCGGTCTGGACCCGGTGCGGGTCGTCTGGATGAACCAGGTGCACGGGCGGGACGTCGCGGTCGTCGACGGGCCTTGGGGGGACGTTTCGGAGATCCCCGCGGTGGACGCGGTGGTGACCGTGCGGCGCGGGCTCCCGCTCGCCGTGCTCACCGCCGACTGCACCCCCGTGCTGCTGGCCGACCCGGTCGCCGGGATCGCGGCAGCGGCGCACGCGGGCCGTCCCGGCCTGGTCGCCGGGGTCGTCCCCGCCGCGGTCGAGGCCATGACCGCGCTCGGCGCCGACACCTCCCGGATCGTCGCCCGCACCGGGCCGGCGGTCTGCGGACGGTGCTACGAAGTCCCGGCCGACATGCGAGCCGAGGTCGCGAAGAGCGTCCCGGCCGCCTGGTCCGAGACCAGCTGGGGCACTCCGGCCGTGGACGTCACCGCCGGGGTCCATGCCCAGCTCGAAGCACTCGGCATCGAGGACCGGCAGGCCTCACCGGTCTGCACCCTCGAATCGGGTGATCACTTCTCGTACCGCCGCGACCGCACCACCGGGCGGCTCGCCGGATATGTCTGGTTGGACTGATAGGGCATGACGGATCGTAAGGCTCAACTCGCCGAAAACCTGGCGCGGGTGGAGGAACGCATTGTTTCCGCCTGTGTCGCCGCCGGTCGCGAGCGGGAAGAAGTGACCCTCATCGTGGTCACCAAGACCTATCCCGCGAGTGATGTGCGGATTCTGCACGAACTGGGTGTACGTCATGTCGCGGAAAATCGTGACCAGGACGCCGCGCCCAAAGCAGCCGCATGCGCGGATCTGTCGCTCACATGGCACTTTGTCGGTCAATTGCAGACGAATAAAGTTCGTTCTGTGGCTAGTTATGCCGATATCGTGCAGTCGGTGGACCGGGTCAGACTGGTCACGGCCCTCTCCGCGGCGGCCGAGCGCGAAGGACGCGAACTCGGCTGTCTCATCCAGGTGGCGCTCGACGCCGAGAGCGGCGAACGGGGCGACCGGGGCGGCATCGCACCGGACGGGATCGAGGAGTTGGCCGCCGCGGTCGAGTCCGCGCCGGGGCTGCGGCTCGGCGGACTGATGACCGTCGCACCGCTCGCCGGGCCGTACGCGGGACGCCAACGGGACGCCTTCGACCGGCTGATGGAATTCTCATCCGGCCTGCGCGGGAACCATCCGGCTGCGAACATGGTCTCCGCAGGGATGAGCGCGGACCTCGAGGACGCGGTTGCGGCCGGGGCGACACATGTGCGCGTCGGTACGGCGGTACTCGGAGTCCGACCCGGGCTCGGGTAACGTCGCCAAGCAGGTCGGACCACAGCAGAAAATATGGTCATTCCCGCCTATGGCGGGCAGGCCTCAGTGGATCGCGGGGCACTTGGTGACAGATGCCGATCCACCACAGAGCGGAGGACTCGGAGCATGGCCGGCGCGATGCGCAAGATGGCGGTCTACCTCGGCCTCGTGGAGGACGATGGGTACGACGGTCCGGGGTTCGACCCCGATGACGAATTCGAACCCGAGCCGGAGCCCGAGCGCGACCGGCGGCGGCACCAGCCCGCGCATCAGGTGGAGCGGGAACGCGAGCGGGACGAACCGGTACGAGCGGTGCAGCCTCCCGCGCAGCGGGAGCCGGTTCAGATCCCGGCGGAGCGAGAGCGACCCGCCCGAATCGCACCCGTGGCATCCATCACACCTGAACGCCCGAACATGGAGAAGAACGCACCGGTGATCATGCCCAAGGTCGTGTCCGAGCGGGAGCCTTACCGCATCACCACGCTGCACCCCAGGACCTACAACGAGGCCCGTACCATCGGGGAACACTTCCGTGAGGGCACTCCGGTGATCATGAACCTCACGGAGATGGACGACACGGATGCAAAACGACTTGTCGACTTTGCTGCAGGACTCGTCTTCGGGCTCCATGGCAGCATTGAGCGCGTGACGCAGAAGGTGTTCCTGTTGTCGCCTGCTAACGTCGATGTCACGGCGGAGGACAAGGCCCGTATCGCTGAGGGCGGATTCTTCAACCAGAGCTGAGAACACGACACCGGGAACAACCCGGCCGCGAGGCCGGAGCTACGAGAGCCAGGGGAGAGGGAAGCGCGAAATGGGCGTCGCACTGCAGGTTGTCTATATCGCGCTGATGTGTTTCCTCATCGTGCTGATCTTCCGGCTGGTCATGGACTACGTCTTCCAGTTCGCGCGTTCATGGCAGCCCGGCAAGCCGATGGTGGTCATACTTGAGGCCACCTACACTGTCACCGATCCACCGCTCAAGCTTCTGCGGCGGTTCATCCCGCCGCTGCGTCTCGGGGGCGTGGCACTCGACCTGTCCTTCTTCGTTCTGATGATCATCGTCTACATCCTGATCAGGATTGTGATCAGGCTGTGAGCGATACGGTCTTGCCGACTGCCGACGACTACGTAGAGGTGAAGAAGAGATGCCGCTGACTCCTGAGGACGTGCGGAACAAGCAGTTCACGACCGTCCGCCTCCGAGAAGGCTATGACGAGGACGAGGTCGATGCCTTCCTCGACGAGGTCGAGTCCGAGCTGACCCGCCTGCTCCGTGAGAACGAGGACCTCCGCGCGAAGCTGGCCGCTGCCACGCGTGCCGCCGCGCAGAACCAGCAGCAGGGCATGCGCAAGCCGGAGCCGCAGGACCGGCCCGGGGCGCCGGTGCCCGCCGCCATATCGGGTCCGCCGGTCCAGCAGCAGCCCCCGCAGATGGGTCCCCCCCAGCTGCCCGGTGGTGCTCCGCAGCTGCCCGCCGGTCCCAGTGGTCACGGTCCTGGCCCTCAGGGCCCGCACGGCCCCGGTCCGCAGGGCCCGCACGGCCCCGGCCCGATGCAGGGTGGTCCCATGGGCGGCCCGATGGGCGGCCCCATGGGTGGTCACGCCCCGCAGCAGCAGATGCAGCAGATGCAGCAGCCGCAGATGCAGCAGCCCGGTCAGGGCCCCGGTGGCGACAGTGCCGCCCGTGTCCTCTCGCTCGCGCAGCAGACCGCCGACCAGGCGATCGCGGAGGCCCGTTCCGAGGCCAACAAGATCGTCGGCGAGGCGCGCAGCCGTGCCGAGGGCCTGGAGCGCGACGCGCGTGCCAAGGCGGATGCCCTGGAGCGGGACGCGCAGGAGAAGCACCGCGTGGCGATGGGTTCGCTGGAGTCGGCCCGCGCGACGCTGGAGCGCAAGGTCGAGGACCTGCGTGGCTTCGAGCGTGAGTACCGGACCCGCCTGAAGTCCTACCTGGAGAGCCAGCTGCGTCAGCTGGAGACCCAGGCGGACGACTCGCTGGCCCCGCCGCGGACCCCGGCGACCGCTTCGCTGCCGCCGTCGCCCTCGCTGGCTCCGGCCGGTGCGGGTGCCATGGGCCACACCATGGGCGGCAACCACGGGAACCCGCCGATGGGCGGCAACCCGTCCATGGGCGGCGGGCCTTCGTACGGCGGCCAGCAGCAGATGTCGCCGGCGATGACCCAGCCGATGGCGCCGGTGCGGCCGCAGGCGCCGCAGCCGATGCAGCAGGCTCCTTCGCCGATGCGTGGGTTCCTGATCGACGAGGACGACAACTGAGCCGGGTGCGCGCGGTGAGCGCGTAGCCGTCGGCAGGCTGAGGGCCGGGCCCCGGGGATTTCCCTGGGGCCCGGCCCTTTTGCTGTGCGGGGTGCGGGGTGGCGGTGTGCTCTGTGCTGTGGCTGCGGGTGCGGGTGCGGGTGCGCTGCGCGGGGGCTGTTCCCCTACCCGCCCCTTCCCGAACCTGGGGCTCTGCCCCAGACCCCGCTCCTCAATCGCCGGAGGGGCTGAAAAGGGTGCTGGGAGGGCGTCGGGAGGGGCGCGAAGGGGGTGCTGGGAGGGGGCGGGAGAGGGGTGAGGGGGGTGCTGGGAGGGGCTGGAGAGGCGTCGGGACAGGCGTAGTGGGCATCGGGAGGGGCTGGAGAGGGGGCTGGGAGGGCGGGGAGATATACGAAGAGGGCCCGGTCGGACTGGTGCCGATGCTGTTGGTTGCCAACAGCATCGACCGGTGTCCGGCCGGGCCCTCCTGCTTCTTGTGGGTTACTGCTCCGTCTTGCGGAGGCGGAACGCCAGGGACAGGCCCTCGTCCTCGAACGGCTCGCCGTACGTCGGGTCCGCCTCGCCCTGGGCGTAGTCCAGGGCCAGGACCTCGTCCGCGATCAGGGTCGCGTGTTCGGTCAGGGCCTCCACCGTGGCGGGGGCGGCCGACGTCCAGCGGACGGCGATGCGGTCGGCGACGTCCAGGCCGCTGTTCTTGCGGGCTTCCTGGATCAGGCGGATCGCGTCACGGGCGAGGCCCGCGCGCCGCAGTTCCGGGGTGATCTCCAGGTCCAGCGCGACCGTCGCGCCCGAGTCGGACGCCACCGACCAGCCCTCGCGCGGGGTCTCGGTGATGATCACCTCGTCCGGCGAGAGGGTGACCGTCTCGCCGTCCACCTCGACCGACGCCGTGCCCTCGCGCAGGGCCAGCGAGAGGGCCGCCGCGTCGGCGTTCGCGACCGCCTTGGCCACCGCCTGGACACCCTTGCCGAAGCGCTTGCCGAGCGCCCGGAAGTTCGCCTTCGCCGTCGTGTCGACCAGCGAGCCGCCGACCTCGGACAAGGAGGCCAGCGAGGAGACGTTCAGCTCCTCGGTGATCTGGGCGTGCAGTTCTGGGGAGAGCGTCTCGAAGCCGGACGCCGCGACCAGGGCGCGGGACAGCGGCTGACGGGTCTTCACACCGGATTCGGCGCGGGTGGCCCGGCCCAGCTCGACCAGGCGGCGGACCAGAGCCATCTGCGTGGAGAGGGCGGGGTCGATCGCCGACAGGTCCGCCTTCGGCCAGCTGGAGAGGTGGACCGACTCGGGGGCGTCCGGAGTGACCGGGACGACCAGGTCCTGCCAGACCCGCTCGGTGATGAACGGGGTGAGCGGGGCCATCAGACGGGTCACCGTCTCGACGACCTCGTGCAGGGTGCGCAGCGCAGCCTTGTCGCCCTGCCAGAAGCGGCGGCGCGAGCGGCGCACGTACCAGTTGGACAGGTCGTCGACGAAGGCGGACAGCAGCTTGCCGGCGCGCTGGGTGTCGTAACCCTCCAGAGCCTGCGTGACCTGGTCCACCAGCGCGTTCAGCTCGCTCAGCAGCCAGCGGTCCAGGACCGTGCGGTCCGCCGGGGCCGGGTCGGCCGCGGACGGCGCCCAGTTCGACGTACGGGCGTACAGGGCCTGGAAGGCGACCGTGTTCCAGTACGTGAGGAGCGTCTTGCGGACGACCTCCTGGATGGTGCCGTGACCGACGCGCCGCGCCGCCCACGGGGAGCCGCCGGCCGCCATGAACCAGCGGACCGCGTCGGCGCCGTGCCGGTCCATGAGCGGGATCGGTTCGAGGGTGTTGCCCAGGTGCTTGGACATCTTGCGGCCGTCCTCGGCGAGGATGTGACCCAGGCAGACCACGTTCTCGTAGGACGACTTGTCGAAGACCAGGGTGCCGACCGCCATCAGCGTGTAGAACCAGCCGCGGGTCTGGTCGATGGCCTCCGAGATGAACTGCGCCGGGTAGCGGCTCTCGAAGAGCTCCTTGTTCTTGTACGGGTAGCCCCACTGCGCGAACGGCATCGAACCCGAGTCGTACCAGGCGTCGATGACCTCCGGGACGCGGTACGCCTCCAGCTGGCAGTTCTCGTGCGAGCAGGTGAACGTGATCTCGTCGATGAACGGGCGGTGCGGGTCGAGGCCCGAGAGGTCGGTGCCGGCGAGCTCACCGAGCTCGGTGCGGGAGCCCACGCAGGTGAGGTGGCCGTCCTCGCAGCGCCAGATCGGCAGCGGGGTGCCCCAGTAGCGGTTGCGGGACAGCGCCCAGTCGACGTTGTTGTTCAGCCAGTCGCCGAAGCGGCCGTTCTTGACGGAGTCCGGGAACCAGTTGGTCTTCTCGTTCTCCTGGAGCAGCCGGTCCTTGACGGCGGTCGTGCGGATGTACCAGGACGGCTGCGCGTAGTAGAGCAGCGCGGTGTGGCAGCGCCAGCAGTGCGGGTAGCTGTGCTCGTACGGGACGTGCCGGAAGAGCTTGCCGCGGGCGGCCAGGTCCTCGGTGAGCGTCTCGTCGGCCTTCTTGAAGAAGACCCCGCCGACCAGCGGCAGGTCGTCCTCGAAGGTGCCGTCGGGGCGGACCGGGTTCACCACCGGCAGGCCGTACGCCTTGCAGACCAGGAGGTCGTCGGCGCCGAAGGCGGGGGACTGGTGGACCAGACCTGTACCGTCCTCGGTCGTCACGTACTCGGCGTTGACCACGTAGTGGGCCTCGGCCGGAAAGTCCACCAGGGCGAAGGGGCGCTCGTAGGTCCAGCGCTCCATCTCGCGGCCGGTGAAGGTCTCGCCGGTGGTCTCCCAGCCCTCGCCCAGCGCCTTCTCGACGAGCGGCTGTGCGACGACGAGCTTCTCCTGGCCGTCGGTCGCGACGACGTAGGTGACGTCGGGGTGCGCGGCGACGGCGGTGTTGGAGACCAGGGTCCAGGGGGTGGTCGTCCAGACGAGGAGGGCGGCTTCGCCGGCCAGCGGGCCGGAGGTGAGGGGGAAGCGGACGAAGACCGACGGGTCGACGACCGTCTCGTACCCCTGCGCCAGCTCGTGGTCGGAGAGGCCGGTGCCGCAGCGGGGGCACCAGGGGGCGACGCGGTGGTCCTGGACCAGGAGGCCCTTGTTGAAGATCTCCTTCAGCGACCACCAGACAGACTCGACGTACTCGGGGTCCATCGTGCGGTACGCGTCGTCGAGGTCGACCCAGTAGCCCATGCGGGTCGTGAGCTCGGTGAACGCGTCCGTGTGGCGGGTCACGGACTCACGGCACTTGGCGTTGAACTCGGCGATGCCGTACGCCTCGATGTCCTTCTTGCCGTTGAAGCCCAGCTCCTTCTCGACCGCGAGCTCGACCGGCAGGCCGTGGCAGTCCCAGCCGGCCTTGCGGCCGACGTGGTAGCCCTGCATGGTCCGGAAGCGGGGGAAGACGTCCTTGAAGACGCGGGCCTCGATGTGGTGGGCGCCGGGCATGCCGTTGGCGGTGGGCGGGCCCTCGTAGAAGACCCACTCGGGGCGTCCCTCGGACTGTTCGAGGCTCTTGGCGAAGACCTTGCTGTCGCGCCAGAAATCGAGCACGGCGTGCTCCAGCGCGGGCAGGTCGACCTGGGCGGGTACCTGGTGGTACTGCGGCGATGTCATGGGCGGACTTCCTCCGGCGGACGTTTTCCACTTCCGTCGGAGGGACGAGGGCCTCATCGGCTCCCGCGGTACCACCCTCCTTGACCCCGGGTGTGCGCCCGTGGCCCCCTCATTGGGGCGCGATGCCGGTTCTACTTGCCTCTCGGCGTTCTTCCGACGGCTCCGGGTGATCTTCACGACGCGCTCGCCCCCGGGCTTCCACCGTCCCCGGGTCGCTCCTGGCTGCGTACGACGCTACTCGTCCCATCCACGCCTCTCGCTCAGGCCAGTGTACGGGCCCGTACGGGGGACGGCCGACCGGTTTAACGCGGGGGACGGGGCGTGACCCGAATGGCCAGACGGGGCTGCGCGGAGTCCGGGCGGGGGGTCCGGGGGCGGATTACCCGGTCGTGAGCTGGGCACAACGGATGCAGGCAGGTCCGGATCCGGACGCGGGGAGGAGCGGTTCGGCGGCGTGCCCCGTTGCCGCGGGGCTGGGGTCGATTTATCGTCCCAGCACGATTCGCGTGCAAGATCACAATATGTGAAGGGGCCGCGGCCATGGTGGCGAAGAAGACCGCCGCGAAGAAGACGGCGTCAGCGGGATCCACGGGCGCGACGGCCGGGGAGACGGGCGGCGACGCGGGTACGGAGACCGCCCTGGAAGCCGGTGCGGCCGAGGCCGCGGTGAAGAAGACCGCCGCGAAGAAGACCGTGGCGAAGAAAGCCGCTGTCAAGAAGGCACCTGCGAAGAAGAGCGCAGCCAAGAAGGCTTCGAAGAAGGCGGCCGACGCGGCCGATGGGGCGGCCGAGGCCGCCGGGAAGACGGGAGCCCACACGGTGGTAGCCAAGAAGAGCGCGGCCCGGTCCCGCACGGCCGGCACGGGCGCGGCGCCCGTGCCCCCGGCCCGCGGGGGCGCCACGACGGCCCCCGGCGAGCTGGCGGTCCGGCCGGGCGAGGACCCCTGGACACCGGAGGAGGTCGCCGAGGCGCGGGCCGAGCTGACCAGCGAGACCATGCGGCTGCGCAGCGAGCTGGAGGCCGCGAGCGCCGCGCTCGCCGGGCTGATGCGCGACTCCGGCGACGGCGCGGGTGACGACGAGGCGGACACCGGCACCAAGAACATCACCCGAGAGCACGAGATGTCGCTCGCCGCCAACGCCCAGGAGATGCTGGACCAGACCGAGCGGGCCCTGGCCCGGCTCGACGCCGGGACGTACGGACTGTGCGAAATCTGCGGCAATCCGATCGGCAAGGCGCGGATGCAGGCGTTCCCGCGCGCCACCCTCTGTGTCGAGGACAAACAGAAGCAGGAGCGACGCGGCTGATCCCCGGCGGTGTGCCGTACCCTCGTCCTCAGTCAGGAACCTAGGTTGAGGGACTCACGTGGCAGAGGCGGAGCGCATCATCGGTACGCCGGACATCCCCGATGCCGAGGGGACCGAAGGGGACGAGGCCGCGGACCGGGCCGGTGACCGGGGCGGGGAGACCGCCCCGACCAGGGGCAGGCGGAAGATCGCGGTGCTCTTCGCCGTGGCCGTGTTCGCCTACCTCATCGACCTGGTCAGCAAGATGATCGTGGTCGCGAAGCTGGAGCACCACGAGCCGATCGAGCTCATCGGTGACTGGCTGCAGCTCAGCGCGATCCGCAACGCCGGTGCCGCGTTCGGCATCGGTGAGGCGTTCACCATCATCTTCACGTTCATCGCGGCGACCGTCATCGTGGTGATCGCCCGGCTCGCGCGCAAGCTCTACAGCCTGCCGTGGGCCATCGCGCTCGGCCTGCTGCTCGGCGGTGCGCTCGGCAACCTCACCGACCGGATCTTCCGCGCCCCCGGCACCTTCCAGGGCGCGGTGGTGGACTTCATCGCCCCGGCGCACTTCGCCGTTTTCAACCTCGCCGACTCCGCGATCGTCTGCGGCGGCATCCTCATCGTGATCCTTTCCTTCAAGGGCCTGGACCCCGACGGCACCGTGCACAAGGACTAGTGCCAGCAAGGCATACTCGACAGGTGAGTACGTATCCCGAGGTCCGCACCCTGCCCGTACCCGACGGTCTGGAGGGCGAGCGTGTCGACGCCGCCATCTCCCGGATGTTCGGTTTCTCCCGCACCAAGGCCGCCGAGCTGGCAGCCGCCGGGAAGGTGCAGGTGGACGGCTCGGTGGTCGGGAAGTCCGAGCGGGTCCGGGGCGGGGCCTGGCTGGAAGTGGAGATGCCGCAGGCGGCCGCTCCCGTGCAGATCGTCGCGGAGCCCGTCGAGGGCATGGAAATCGTGCACGACGACGACGACATCGTCGTGATCGTGAAGCCGGTCGGCGTCGCCGCCCACCCGAGCCCCGGCTGGACCGGCACGACCGTCATCGGCGGTCTGGCCGCGGCCGGGTACCGGATCTCGACGTCCGGCGCCGCCGAGCGCCAGGGCATCGTCCACCGCCTCGACGTCGGCACCTCCGGCCTGATGGTCGTCGCCAAGTCCGAGCGGGCCTACACCCTGCTGAAGGCGCAGTTCCGCGACCGGGTCGTGGAGAAGAAGTACAACGCGCTGGTGCAGGGTCACCCGGATCCGATGAGCGGCACCATCGACGCCCCCATCGGGCGCCACCCCAACCACGACTACAAGTGGGCCGTCACCGCCGAGGGCAAGCCCTCCGTGACGCACTACGACCTCATCGAGGCCTACCGCTCCGCCAGCCTCCTGGACATCAAGCTGGAGACGGGCCGTACGCACCAGATCCGGGTGCACATGTCCGCCCACCGGCACCCCTGCGTCGGTGACCTCACCTACGGCGCCGACCCGACGATGGCCAAGCGCCTGGGCCTGACCCGGCAGTGGCTGCACGCCGTCCGGCTCGGCTTCGAGCACCCGTCCGACGGCAGCTGGGTGGAGTTCACCAGCAGCTACCCGGACGACCTCCAGCGGGCCCTGGACAAGATCGCGGCGGAGAGCGAGTGACCGGCACGCCCGCCCCGTACACCACGCGCACCGCCGTCGACGAGCAGGACCTCGCGGCCTGTTTCCTGGTCCGCAAGGACGTCTTCGTCGGCGAGCAGGACGTGCCCGAGGAGATCGAGTACGACGAGTACGACGCGGTCGCCCTGCACGTCGTCGCCGTCGCGGCGGACGGCTCGCCGCTCGGCACCGGGCGGCTGCTGCACGGTCCGGCCGCCGCGGCCAGAACGGGCGGCGACCCGGCCGTCGGCTCGCTCGGCAGGCTCGCGGTGACCAGGGCGGCACGCGGCCTCGGCGTCGGCGCCGCGCTGGTCCGGGCCATCGAGGACGCGGCCCGTGACCTGGGTCTGGCCGCCGTCGACCTGCACGCCCAGACCCATGCGCTCGGCTTCTACGAACGCCTCGGCTATGTGGCGTACGGCCCCGAGTTCCCGGACGCGGGCATCCCCCACCGGGCGATGCGCCGCACCCTGCGGGACTGAGACCGCAGCCCTACCCAGGCAGGCCCCAGCGGGTCCACGTGCCGTTCGACGGCACATCGCGCGGGGCCGTCCGCGGGAGGGGAGCGCCCCGCGGAGTGATCACCGCGGTGGAGCCGCGCGGCAGGGCGAGCGTGATCCGGCCCGGTCCGGTCTCCCGCCAGTGCAGCGGCCGCCCGTGCGCGTCCCGTACCTCGATCCGGCCCTTGACCGAGTGGTCCAGGGTCAGCGGTTCGCCCGCCTCGCTGTGCACCCGTACCCAGCGCGTGGCGCCGCCCGAGCGGTCCGCGTCCACCAGGAAGGCGCCCTGGGTACGCAGGGACGCGATCGAGGCGTCCGCCCAGCGGTCCGAGACGGACGGGAAGACCTTCACCACCCCCTCGTGCCCCTGCACCACCATGTCGAGCATCGACTGGGCGGCGGATAGCGGGCTCTCCAGGGCGAGGTTCCTTCCTTCCCGGTACATCGTGTTGACCGTCATCGCGCAGTCCGCGACCATGTTCAGATCGGTGAAGAAGGTCAGGAAGTCGAGCGCCTTCTCCGGCTCGTCCATAGCTGAGTACATGGACGAGGCGGTGGCGTAGCTGTAGCCGTGCCACAGCTCCTGCATGGAGATCCAGTGGTCCATGGAGCGCCGCATCACCGCGCGGTCCCCGGCCCGGTCCCAGACCCGTTCGCGCAGCGGATAGAGCCACAGCAGGTGCGAGTGGTGCCGGTGCGAGCCGGCCAGCGGGACGTCCTTGCCGATCATGACACCGGCCGCCGGGTCCTCGGCGTACGGGGCGAGGCGCCGCTCGATGTCCTGCCAGCGCCTCAGCCGCGGATCGTCGTTCCGCAGCAGCTTCGCCGACGCGATCAGGGTGCGCACTCCCCAGCGGATCAGCGAGAGGTCGTAGGTGCAGTCCACGGCGTTGGCGTATTCGGGGGAGCGGGTCTCCGGGAGGTGCAGCAGGCCGTCCGGGCCCTCGTGCAGGAAGTGCGCGTAGAAGTTGACGGCCTTCGCGAGGATCGGGTGCACCACGTCGCGCAGCACCGACGGGTCCATCGAGTGCCGGTAGGACTGCCAGACGTTGTGCAGGGCCCAGGTGAGGTTGCCGAAGTTGTCGGAGATGTGGGACGAGCCGGGGGCGCCGACGTCGTAGGTGTCGCCCGCGCGCAGCTGCCAGTCGGAGGGGTGGCCCAGCGCGTAGCTCTCGCCGTCGCGGTAGTCGGCCGGGACCGAGGCGGGGAGGTTGTGCTCGAAGCGGCGGAACGCGCCCGTCACCGAGTCGAGTTCGGGGTGGTTGGAGCCGTGGACGGGGGCCATGCCGATCTGGACGTTGAGGTTCCACCAGACCGCGGTCCAGTTGTTGCCGACCTCGGGGAACCACGGGCCCCATTCGGAGATCGTCGGTCCTTCGGCCCTGGTCGACGCGGCGAGCTTGTAGAGCTGGATGAGGTAGAAGCTCTGCAGCCGCTTGTCCGGCACGGAGAGGAAGCTGCGCCGGTAGTACGCGTGCCACCAGCGGCGGTGACGGTCCACCAGTTGGTCCGGGTCGGAGCCGAGGGTGCGGTCCACGGCCCGCAGCGCGTCGGCCGTCGCCTCGGACACCCGGCCGGGGAAGCGGTACACGAGGTGCGCGGCGAGCAGCCGGCCGGTGCCCTCGCGCCGTTCGCGCCAGGCCGTGGTCCAGCCGCCGCCCGCGAGCAGCGGCTGCTCGGCGAAGCCGTCACCGGTCCGGGGCTCCGGATTGGGCGTGTAGTCCTCGGGCCTGCCGCTGGTACGGGTGGTGGCGGCCCGGAGCCACTGGAAGGTCCAGGCGGCGGACTCCTCGCCGGGGGTGGGGCGGGTGGAGACCAGCAGCGCGCCGGTGTCGTTCTGGACCAGGGCGGAGAAGGCCAGGGATCCCCGCGTGGTGGTGACGGTGCCGTGCAGCTCGGCGTCGTACAGGTCCAGGGTCCAGTCGACGGCGGTGATCTCCCCGGCGAGGGTCAGGGTGAAGTACCCGATGGGGAGGCGGGAGAAGCCGATGCCGCCGCGCCACTGGCCGCGCTGGTCCTGCACCTGGCTGTGACTGATCATCAGCTTCAGCGTGTTCGCGGTCGTTCCGGCGTACAGCTGGGCGCCGAGGCGGCCGTTGGCGAGGAACGGGGCCTCCTGCCAGCCGGTGGGGAGCGTGCGCCAGGTCATCGCGGCGTCGCGGACGGTCTTCTCGTGGATGTCGATGCCTCGGTGCTCCGTCGGTACGGGGCCGGCCGCAGCCCATGCGGTACGGGAGCCGGCCATCCAGAGCGCGGATGTTCCGGCAGCGGCGGTGGAGACGAAATGCCTTCGGGAGAACGCGGTCACGTGGCCTCTTCTGCCAGTCATGTACGTGGTGGGAGTCCTGGTCCTTGAATCACGCACGCCGCATACTGCCCGCCCCGGGGAGGCAGGGGAAGGGGTCCGGTCGTGGATACATCGGAGGAATTCCGGTCGTGGAGGCGGGAATCAGGGGGTGTTGTCTGGATTGCGGGCCTTGCGTGGCAGGCTTTGACCCCAGATCCGCCGATCACGGAGATCGGCGTCCCGTGCTCCGGAAGGCATCCCGTGGACCAAATGGCACTGCTCCTCCTGCTGTTGCTCGGGGCTGTGGTCACGGTGCCGCTGGGCGAGCGTCTCGGGCTGCCCGCGCCGGTGCTGATGACGCTCGCCGGGGTCGGTATGGCCTTCCTCAGCTTCGTACCGAATGTGGACATCCCGCCCGAGATCATCCTTCCGGCGCTGCTGCCGCCGCTGCTCTACGCCTCCGTGCAGCGAACCTCCTGGCGGCAGTTCGCCGCCAATAAACGACCGATCTTTCTGCTGGCCGTGGCGCTGGTCTTCATCACGACGGCCGCCGTCGCCGCGGTCGCCAACGCGATCGTCCCCGGGCTGCCCATCGCCGCGGCCGTGGCGCTCGGTGCGCTCGTCGCCCCGCCCGACCCGGTCGCGGCGACGGCCGTCGCGGGTTCGGTCGGGCTGCCGCGCAGGCTCGTCTCCATCCTGGAGGGCGAGGGCCTGTTCAACGACGTGACCGCGATCGTGCTCTACCACGTGGCGATCGCCGCCGCGGTGAGCGGGAGCTTCTCGCTGCCGGAGGCCTTCGGGCTGCTGATCCTCTCCGCGGTGGTGGCCGTGGCCGTGGGCCTGGTGCTGGGCTGGCTCACCATCAAGCTCATGGGTCTGCTCGGCGACGCCACGCTCCAGGTCGGCCTCACCCTGCTGGTGCCGTTCGTGAGCTACGTGCTCGCGGAGGAGCTGATGGGCTCGGGCGTCCTCGCCGTTCTCACCACCGCGCTCTTCCTCGCCGAGCACACCGCCGACGCCGACGACGTCCTCGGCCGGCTCACCGGCCGCTCCTTCTGGGAGATCGTCGACACGCTCGTCACCGGGGTCGCCTTCGGGCTGATCGGTCTCGAACTGCACAACGTCTTCGGCACGGCGGACGGCCGCGAACCAAAGATGCTGGGCTGGGGACTCGCGGTGGTCGCGGTGGTCGTCGGCGTACGGCTGCTCTATCTGCTGCCCGCCACCTGGCTGGCCAAGCGGCTGCACACCCGGCGCGACGTCAGCGAGGAGATCCCCACCAGCTGGCGGGAGACCGTCGTCATGTGGTGGGCCGGGATGCGCGGGGTGGCCTCGGTCGCGCTGGCGCTGGCGATCCCGCTGGAGACGGACGACGGGAAGCCGTTCCCGGGCCGCGACGAGATCGTCTTCATCGCCTTCGTCGTGATCATGGCCACGCTCGTCGTCCAGGGGCTCACCCTGCCGTGGCTGGTCCGCAAGCTCAGGGTCAAGGCGGACACGGACGCCGAGGAGGCGCTGGAGAAGGACCTCGCGATCCGCGCCGCGAAGGCCGCGAAGCAGCGCCTCAAGGAGATCCAGGAGGTCGAGGAGTTCCCGGACGAGGTCACCGAGCGGCTCCAGCGGCTGGCGTACGACGTGGGGGCGCGGATCAGTCCCGACATGGTCGACGACGAGCGCCGCGAGGCGTACGCGAAACGGGCCGAGCGTTTCAGGGCGGTCAGCCGCGTCCAGCGCGAGATGATGTCGGCCGCCCGCCACGCGGTGTTGTCGGCCCGCAACGAGGCCGGGACGGACCCGGAGATCGTCGACCGGGTGCTGCGGCAGCTGGACGTCCGCAGCCTGCGGTGAGGGTGACCGGCCCGGGCTCCGGGGATTCGTCAGCCGCGTCCCGTGCGCGGGGACCTGTCACGGTCCGACGGCTTCTCGTGCACGGGGCGGAGCGGATGCGGCCACTCGTTGTCCGGCGGGAGCACCGCGGGCGCCGTCGCGACCTTCGGCAACGCGTACGGGTGGTGGTCGCGCAGCCAGCCGATGAGCTGTTCACGTACGGCACAGCGCACCGTCCAGATGTCGCCCGGGTCCTTCGCCGTGACCACCGCGCGGACCAGGATCGTCGACGGGGTGGTGTCGGTGACGGCCAGGGACCAGTCACGGCCGTCCCAGGCGGCGCACTCGCCCAGGATGTCCCGCAGCTGCTCGCGCATCGCGTCGACCGGGGCCGAGTGGTCCAGGTGGAGGAAGACCGAGCCGGTCATCTGCGAGCCGCCGCGCGACCAGTTCTCGAACGGTTTGCTGGTGAAGTACGAGACCGGCATCGTGATCCGCCGCTCGTCCCAGGTCCGTACCGCGAGGAAGGTCAGCGTGATCTCCTCGATCGTGCCCCACTCGCCGTCCACCACCACCGTGTCGCCGATGCGAACCATGTCGCCGAAGGCGATCTGCAGCCCCGCGAAGAGATTGCCGAGCGTCGACTGGGCGGCCACGCCCGCCACGATGCCGAGCACACCGGCCGAGGCCAGCATCGAGGTGCCGAACGTCCGCATCGCCGGGAACGTCAGCAGCATCGCACCGACGGCGACCACCGCCACGATCGCGGTGACCACCCGCTGGATCAGCGTCACCTGGGTACGGACCCGTCGCACCCGCGCCGGATCGACGGTGCTCGCGGCGTATCTCGCGTACAGGGAATCGACGACGGCCGTCGCGATCCGCACCACCAGCCAGGCGGAGGCCCCGATCAGCACCAGCGACAGGACCTGGCCGATGCCGGTCCGGTGGGCGGTGATCGCTTCGAGCCGGCTGTGGGTGTACGAGCCCCGCAGCAGCGCCGCGCACAGCGTCAGCTGGAGCGGTATCCGGCAGCGCCGCAACAGCCCCCACAGCGGGGTGTCGGGGTGCCGGCCGTCGGCCCGTCTGAGCAGCTGATCGACCAGCCAGCCGACCAGCAGTGTGATCACGACCGAGCCGCCGACGACGATCAGTGGGCGCAGCAGGTTCTCCATGCCTGCGACCGTAGCTGGCACCATGGGACTCATGAACATCATGCTTTTCCACTCGACGTACGGTCTGCGCCCCGCGGTGCATGCGGCGGCCGGCCGGCTTCGCGCCGCCGGGCACGAGGTGCAGGTGCCCGACCTCTTCGAGGGGCGCACGTTCGAAACCGTCGAGGAGGGCCTGGCCTTCAAGGAAGAGGTGGGCAAGGACGAACTGCTCAGGCGGGCCGTGCTGGCCGCCGCGCCCTACTCCGACCGGGGCCTGGTGTACGCGGGTTTCTCGTTCGGTGCCTCCACCGCGCAGACCCTGGCGCTCGGCGACGAGAAGGCCCGCGGTCTGCTGATGTTCCACGGCACCTCGGACATCGCCGAGAACGCGTCCGTGGACGAGCTGCCCGTACAGCTGCATGTCGCCGACCCGGACCCGTTCGAGACGCACGACTGGCTGAACTCCTGGTATCTCCAGATGCAGCGGGCCGGCGCCGATGTCGAGGTCTACCGCTACCCGGGTGCGGGCCATCTCTTCACGGACGCGGAACTGCCCGACTTCGACCAGGCTTCGGCCGAGCTGGCCTGGAAGGTCGCGCTCGGCTTCCTCGCCACGCTATGACGCCGGGAGGGGCCCCGCACCGCACGGGGCCCCCTCGGACGGACCGGTCGGATCAGCCCCGGTAGGCGGTCCAGCTGTCGCTCATCCGCTGCACCTGGCCCGTGGTGAACTGGGTCATGCACGAATCGTAGGTGTAGTCCATGAAGTTGTGGATCGGGTCGACCCCGGTCTTGTTGGTGCAGGTGTCGCGCCCGGTCGGGCACTCGTAGGCGGGGGTCTTCTCGGCCGGGGTGTCGGAGACGTAGTCGCCGTTGCCGTTACAGCCGCCCTGGAAGGTGTGGTAGAGCCCCATCCAGTGGCCGACCTCGTGGGTGGCGGTGTCGCCCTCGTTGTAGTTGGTGGCGGAGCCGCCGGGCAGCGAGGCGTCGAGCATGACGACGCCGTCGTCCGAGGGGTTGGACTTGTACGAGCTGGGGAAGGTGGCCCAGCCCAGCAGGCCGCCGCCGAGGTTGGCGGTGTAGATGTTGAGGGCGTTCGCGCCGCCCTTGCGCAGCGAGGACTTCATGGCCTTCTCGGCGGCGGAGCCGGGGGAGACGCCGTTGTACCAGGAGCTGTTGTCCGTGTAGTCCGTGCCGGCCAGCGTGTACTGGAAGCCGGAGTTCGTGTTGCCCGAACCCTGACCGCTGTAGGCGGCGTTCAGGACGTTCATCTGGCTGCTGATCGCGGAGGCGCTGAGCTTGCCGGTCGTCCCGGAGTGCACGACGTGGAAGTACACCGGGATCGTCGCGCCGGCGGCGAGCGAGGAGCCGCTGGTCCGGCGGTCGGCGAGTCTCTGCTTCAACTGAGCGTCCATCGCCTTGGCCTGGGTCGCGGTCAGTTCGTTGGGGTCCGCGGCGTGCTTGGTGCCCGAGGGGCGGGCCTCGCGCGCCGTGGCGCTCGCGCCGGCGTCGTCCGCGCACTTCTGGGCGGCGGACGCGGAGGTCCTGGAGGTGGCCGAGGCGGTGGAGCCGGAAGGAGCGGAGAGCGGTGCCAGGGCCAGAGTTCCGGCCAGGACGGCAGTGCCGATCGCACGGTTTCGCATACGCGGCGATATACGGACAAGAGCGCGCACGTGGACTCCTCGCGGATGTGTGGGAGAGGCATTTCCTCACCCGCCGCCGGGAGATTACGTGCGCATGTCAGGCCCCGAGGAGGAATGATCAAGCCCAATCAAGTATTCGCCAAAGGGTCGAAACCGGAATGAATCTTTCTTCGCGTTCCAGGGTTTGAGACGGCGAAGTAACCGTAGGCGTTACCCCGGCGGGTGGTGTGTCCCCATTCGATCCTTGGGGCACACCACCCGCCGTAGCGACGCAATGCGCCGTCAACATATGCGGAGGTGGCCGAAAATAGCCCCTCAACGCACCGGGCTGTCCACCCGCTCGACCTTCTGCGTGCCGCTGAGCGTCCGGTATGAACGCGTCCAGGCCGACGCCGCGTCCCGCTTCGTCCGGTCGGAGACGGCGTAGTAGTCCATCTGCGAGCGCTCGGCGGTCACGTCCAGGACGCCGTAGCCGTGCGAGTCCATGTCCACCCACTTCACATGGCGGTTGGCGGCCTTCACCGCGGCGGCCGCGACCACCGAGACCGTCTGCGGTGCCACGTGCAGGATGTCGTCGATGTTGTCCGAGGTCACCGACGTCACCACGAACTCGGTGGCGGCCGAGGCGGAGAGCGGATACGTCGCCGCCTTCACCGGTACGTCGTTGGCCCAGGCCATGTGGATGTCGCCGGTCAGGAAGACCGTGTTGGTGACCGACCGGTCCCGCAGGTGCGAGATCAGCTCCTTGCGGTCGTCCGTGTAGCCGTCCCACTGGTCGACGTTGACCGCCAGGCCCTCCTTGGGCAGGCCGAGCAACTCGGCCAGCGGCTCCAGCAGATGAGCCGGAACGGAGCCGAACGCGACCGGCGAGATCATCACCGACGTGCCGACCAGCTTCCAGGTGGCGTCCGATCCGGCCAGCCCCGACTTCAACCAGTCCAGCTGCGCCCGCCCGGTGATGCTGCGCTCCGGGTCGTCGACCGCAGCGCTGCCGATTGCTGCCTGTTGGGAGCGGAAGCTGCGCAGGTCGAGGAGATGGAGATCGACCAGGTTGCCGAAGCGCAGTCGCCGGTAGACGGTGCCCTCGGTGGAGGCGCGGACCGGCATCCACTCGAAGTACGCCTGCTTGGCGCCCGCCGCCCGGTCCGCCCAGGAACCCTCCGTGTCCGGCGTGTGGTTCTCGGCCCCGCCGGACCAGGCGTCGTTGGCGAACTCGTGGTCGTCCCAGATCGCGATCACCGGGTGGGTGGCGTGCAGGGTCTGGAGGTCGGGGTCCGTCTTGTACGTGGCGTGCCGGGTGCGGTAGTCGGCGAGGGTGAGGATCTCGTGGACCGGCCGGTGCTGCCGTACGACGTACTTCGCGTCCGGGTAACTGCCCGACGCGTACTCGTAGATGTAGTCGCCGAGGTGCAGCACCGCGTCGAGGTCGGCGCGGGCGGCGAGGTGGCGGTACGGGGAGAAGTACCCGGCCTCCCAGTTGGCGCAGGACACCACCCCGAACCGCACGCCGGGCGTGGCGGCCCCGGCCGGGGGAGCCGTCCGGGTACGGCCGGCCGGCGAGACGGTCTGCGTGCCGTCGCCCGCCGAGAAGCGGAACCAGTACGTGGTGGCGGGGGCCAGGCCCCGCACATCGGCCTTGACCGTGTGGTCGGACGCGGCCTTCGCGACGGTCTCGCCCCGGGCGACCACCCGGGAGAAGTCCTTGTCCTCGGCGACCTCCCAGTGCACCGCCGTATCGGCGCCGCGGCCCGAACCGGGCACCGCGTCGGGGGTCGGGGTGACGCGGGTCCAGAGCAGGATGCCGTCGGGAAGGGGGTCGCCCGAGGCGACGCCGTGCAGGAAGGCGGGCCCGTCCGCGGCGCGCGCGGTGGTGGCGGAGCCCAGCGCGGGGGCCGCGACGGCGGTGACGGCAGCGGCCTTGACGACCGTGCGGCGGCTGGGGGCGGAAAGCGGCGAGGAAAGGTGTCGACTGGTCACGGGGCAGAACCCTACTGACCGGTAAAGCGAACGGGCAGGCGAACGAAGGAAGTTCGCCTGCCCGCCGGGGAGCCGCTGCCGTGATGCCGCCGGCCGGTCAGCCCTTCAGCGCGGCCGTGATCGCGGTGTTGAAGTCCTCCACCGTCATCGGAGCGTTCTCGCTCTTCCCGTCGGTGAGCGCCTTGCCGTCCATCTTCAGCGTCGGGGTGCCCCTGACGCCGCTGTCTTCGAACGCCGCCGACATCTTCATCGCCCAGCTGTCGAACGTGCCGTCCTTGACGTCCTTCTGGAAGGCAGCGTTGCCCTTCAGCGCGTCCACCGAGTCGGCGACCTTGATCAGGTAGGAGTCGTCCTTGAACTTGTCGTCGGTCTCCTCCGGGTGGTACTTCGCGGAGTAGAGCGCGGCCTTGTAGTCGAGGAAGGCATCCGGGCTGACGTCGAGCGCCGCACCGAGCGCGCTCAGCGCGTTCTTCGAGCCCTCGCCCTTGGACATGCCGTCGATGAACGTGGCACCGATGTACTTGATCTTGTACTTTCCGGCATCGACGTCCTTGCGCACCGTCTCGCCGACGGACTGCTCGAACGTTCCGCAGATCGGGCAGCGCGAGTCCTCGTACAGCTCCAGGGTCTTCTTGGCGGTGGACTTGCCGATGACGACGCTGGTGCCGTTCTCGCCCGAGGTGTTCTTGGGCGCGGTCACATTCTTCGCGTCCTTGGCCGCCTCCCAGTGGGACGGCTTGTTCAGCTGCATGACGCCCCAGGTGACGGCACCCACGACGGCCAGCACGCCGACGATCGAGACGCCGACGATGATCTGCCGACGGGCCTTGTCCTTCTTGGCCTGGCGCTCGCGCTCGGCGCGCAGCCGCTCGCGGGCCGCCGACTTGTTGGCCTGGGTGTTGCGCTTGCTCATGTCCGTGTCTCCAAGGTGTGAGGGGTATGTCGTCGGGGAAGTGCGTGCTCAGGCGATGGCGAAGGCCGAGCGCGGCGGTCCCCTCCGTCCCACGGAGTGCACGAGCAGACGGGCGTGTACGAGCAGGTGCGGGCCGTGTCCGACGGGCCGCACCCGGCGGCGTACCGGGCGGCGGGCCGTACCGACCACGGCGACTGCGACCAGCAGCGGCCGGAACGCCAGGACGGCGACCGCCTCCAGCAGACCGGCCAGCGCGGACTCGCCCCGCCGGAGCCAGGCCGCGGCGAGCAGGCCGACCGTCACATGGGCGGCGAGCAGCAGCCACGGCACCGCGGGGCCGGGCGAGGCCAGCAGCGCGGCCGTCGTGTGTCCGGCATCGGTCACCGAGGCGAGCGGGGTGACATCGGCACCGGCCTGTGCCGCACCGGCGCCGAACTGGCCGCCGCAGAGCACGTCGACGCCGACCGAACGCAGCGGCCCCGCGATCGGGCCGCCGGCCGCGCCGTAACAGACGTGCTGACCGGTGGTGAAGACGGTGTCGGCGGCCAGCTCCAGCGGGACCAGCAGCCCGGCGATCGCTCCGAAGCCGCGCTCCCGGCCGGCCAGCGCGTACGCCACGGCGAAGACCGCGCCGGCCAGCAGGGCGACGGCGGTCAGCGGCAGCGGGACCTGGGAGAGCAGCACATGGGACGCAGCGGAGAGCGTCACGACGAGCGCCGTGAAAAGCGCCGCGCGAACGACTCTGAGCTGCGTCCCGGATATGTCCATCGCCGAGGAGTGTCGCATGCGAACCTGTAAGTGACCCCTAAAGGGACGGGCCGCAGGGAATCACAGCCCCGGAATGCGGCCGTTGCGGAAGAGATCCACGAAGATCTGGTGGTCGGCGCGGGCGCGGGCGCCGTAGCTGTGGGCGAAGTCCACCAGCAGACCGGCGAAGCCCTCCTCGTCGGCCGCGATGGCCGCGTCGATCGCCCGCTCGGTGGAGAACGGCACCAGCGAGTGGCCGCTCTCGTCGTCCGCCGCGGAGTGCATCGTCGCCGTCGCCCGGCCCAGATCGGCGACGACCGCCGCGATCTCCTCCGGCTCGTCGATGTCTGACCAGTCCAGATCGACCGCGTACGGAGACACCTCGGCGACCAGCTGGCCCGCCCCGTCCAGCTCGGTCCAGCCGAGCCACGGGTCGGCGTGCGCCTGCAGGGCGCGCTGCGAGATCACGGTGCGGTGGCCCTCGTGCTGGAAGTACTCGCGCACGGCCGCGTCGGTGATGTGCCGGGAGACCGCGGGGGTCTGCGCCTGCTTGAGATAGATCACCACATCGTTCTCCAGGGCGTCGCTGTTGCCCTCCAGGAGGATGTTGTACGAGGGCAGCCCGGCCGAACCGATACCGATGCCGCGACGGCCGACGACATCCTTCACCCGGTACGAGTCGGGGCGGGTCAGGCTCGACTCCGGCAGCGTCTCCAGATAGCCGTCGAAGGCGGCCAGCACCTTGTAGCGCGTCGCCGCGTCCAGATCGATCGAGCCGCCGCCCGGCGCGAACCGGCGCTCGAAGTCCCGGATCTCCGTCATGGAGTCCAGCAGCGAGAACCGGGTCAGCGACCGGGCGTCACGCAGCGCGTCCAGCAGCGGGCCCTGTGCCGTGTCCAGCGTGAAGGGCGGTACCTCGTCGTTCTTCGCGCCCGTCGCCAGTGCGTGGATCCGCTCACGGTAGGCCGCCGCGTAGACCCGGACCAGCTCGGTGATCTGGTCGTCACCCAGCGCCTTCGCGTACCCGATCAGCGCAACGGAGGCGGCGAACCGCTTGAGGTCCCAGGTGAACGGGGCTACGAAGGCTTCATCGAAGTCGTTCACATTAAAGACAAGGCGGCCATTGGAATCCATGTACGTGCCGAAGTTCTCAGCGTGCAGATCGCCGTGCACCCACACCCTGCTGGTTCGCTCGTCCAGATAGGGGTCCGCGTTCCTCGTCGAGCTGAGATCGGCGTAATAAAGGCAGGCCGTGCCCCTGTAGAACGCGAACGGTGATGCGGCCATCTTGCGGAACTTGACCCGGAAGGCTGTCGGGTCTGCGGCCAGGAGCTCTCCGAAGGCTGTCTCGAAGACCGCAAGGATCTGCTCCTCGCGCTCAGTGTCCGAGACTTCGAAAGTGCTGCGCATTGCTGGCCTGCTTCCTTCGTTGATGACAGGGCCTTCCTGTCTGTCCTCCTGCTGAGAACGCCGGACGCGCCGCATCAGTGCCCGGACCCGGAAAGTGCGGCCACAGTCACTGATTCGGGTGACGTGTGGGTGATTCCACCTCGGATGGTCCGACCTTCGCAATAGTTGTAGATAGGTGCATTGGAGCGACCGGAAGGGATCCATGAACGTCCTGCGTGCGGTGATCTACGTCAGGCTGTCGCGAACCACGGAATCGAGTACCTCCCTGGCCAGGCAGGAGGCGTCATGCCGGGGCTATGCGGAACGGCAGGGCTGGACCGTCCTGCGGGTGTTCCAGGACAGCAACGTCTCGGGCGGGGAGCCGCCGGGGGAGCGCCCCGCACTTCGCGAACTGTGCGAGAACCTGTCTCACTACGACGTGTTGCTGACTTGGCGGGCGGACCGCATCGCTCGATCGTTGATCCATTTCTCATCAGTGATCGAGGCGTGCGATACGGCTGGTGTTCGCCTCGTGGCCATCGAGGACGGGTGGGACATGTCGACTCCGCACGGGCGGTTCGCCGCGAATGTGCTGGCCTCATTTGCCCAGTTCGAACGGGAACTGGGGCGGGAGAGGACGGTCTCATCGCAGAACCATCTGAGGAAGACCGGACGCTGGGCCGGCGGACGGGTGCCGTATGGCCTTCGGCCGACGCCGAACACGGAAGGCAGGGGCAAGATCCTCATACGTGATGACCGAGCGGAGCCCATTGTTCGCGAACTGGCCGAACGCATCATTGCCGGGGAAGCCCCGACGCGCATCGCCGCAGACCTCCAAGCCCGGGGAGTCCCCGCACCACGAGTCCATAACTCCACAAGGCCCGACCCTGCACCGTCGGCCTGGACCCACAAGTCCATCAAGATTGTTATGACGTCACAGACGCTCTTGGGACACAAGATCGAGCATCGGACCGGCAAGGTGATCTGTGACAACGCGGGTCCTGTGAAGTTCTGGCCACCCATGCTGACGCAGGAGGAGTTCGCGCGGATCGCGCAGATCATTGAGGACGGGTACAGGCCACGACGGCCGAACCGTCCTTCGCACTGGCTTCACGGTGTCGTTATCTGCGGGGTTTGCGGGCGGAACATGAAACGGTCGCAGTCCTCGGGGGCCGAGACGTTCAGATGTCTCGGGCCACTGACGGAACCGCATCGGAGTGTGAGCATCAAGGGCGACCTCCTGGAGGGGTGGTTCGTCGCGGAGCTGCGGGAACGGCTGCGGAACGCCCCTGTTGTGGAGCACACCTACCGCGCGGAGGTCGATCTCAGCGACGAGATCAGGCGTCTGCGTACCTACGTGGCCGAGCTGCTGGACGACCGTCGGGCCGGGGTATTCAGCACCCCTGAAGCAGTGGAGGTCTTCCGCAACGAGTACCGGCTGGCATCGACCCGACTCGAAACTTGCGAGCGACAGCCTCACAAACCCGGTGGGTGGGAAATGCGCGCGGCCGCACAGTCGATGTGGGACGCCTGGAACGTGTGGTGTCCCGAGGAGCGTGGAAGTTACCTGGTCGGCTGCCAGGTTCGTGCCGTGGTCAGCTCGCCGCCACGCCCACGTGCGAGGGTGGAGGCCGCTGACCGCTGCGTCTGTGATCTCGGCAACCTCATTGTTTTCGACGGTGCGCGGTCGGAGTGACAGGCCGCGGAGTATCGGTGTCGCGACGTAGACTTCCACGCTGTCCCCCTCACCCGCCCTGCTCGCCCGGAGGCCACAAACCGTGTCGTCGAAGCCGCCCTTTACGCACCTTCACGTCCACACCCAGTACTCGCTGCTGGACGGTGCCGCGCGGCTCAAGGACATGTTCGCTGCCTGCAATGAAATGGGCATGTCGCACATCGCGATGACCGACCACGGCAACCTGCACGGCGCCTACGACTTCTTCCACTCGGCGCAGAAGGCGGGCGTGACGCCGATCATCGGCATCGAGGCGTACGTCGCCCCCGAGTCGCGCAAGCACAAGCGCAAGATCCAGTGGGGCCAGCCGCACCAGAAGCGCGACGACGTCTCGGGTTCGGGTGGTTACACCCACAAGACGATCTGGGCGTCCAACGCGAAGGGCCTGCACAACCTCTTCAAGCTGTCCTCGGACGCGTACGCCGAGGGCTGGCTGCAGAAGTGGCCGCGCATGGACAAGGAGACCATCGCCCAGTGGTCCGAGGGCCTGATCGCGTCCACCGGCTGCCCCTCGGGCGAGGTGCAGACCCGGCTGCGGCTCGGCCAGTTCGACGAGGCGGTCCAGGCCGCCTCCGACTACAAGGACATCTTCGGCGAGGGCAAGTACTTCCTGGAGCTGATGGACCACGGCATCGAGATCGAGCGCCGGGTCCGTGACGGGCTCCTCGAAATCGGCAAGAAGCTGAACATCCCGCCGCTGGTGACCAACGACTCGCACTACACCTACGCGCACGAGGCCACCGCGCACGACGCCCTGCTCTGCATCCAGACCGGCAAGAACCTCTCCGACCCGGACCGCTTCCGCTTCGACGGCACCGGCTACTACCTCAAGACGACCGACGAGATGTACGCCGTCGACTCCTCCGACGCCTGGCAGGAGGGCTGCGCCAACACCCTGCTGGTCGCGCAGCAGATCGACACCACCGGCATGTTCGAGAAGCGCGACCTGATGCCGAAGTTCGACATCCCGGACGGCTACACGGAGATCACCTGGTTCCAGGAAGAGGTCCGCGTCGGCATGAACCGGCGCTTCCCGGGAGGTGTCCCCGAGGACCGGCAGAAGCAGGTCGAGTACGAGATGGACATCATCATCCAGATGGGGTTCCCGGGGTACTTCCTGGTCGTCGCCGACTTCATCATGTGGGCGAAGAACAACGGCATCGCGGTCGGCCCCGGCCGAGGCTCCGCCGCCGGTTCGATCGTGGCGTACGCGATGGGCATCACCGACCTCGACCCGATCGAGCACGGGCTGATCTTCGAGCGGTTCCTCAACCCCGAGCGCGTCTCCATGCCCGACGTCGACATCGACTTCGACGAGCGTCGGCGCGTCGAAGTGATCAGGTACGTGACGGAGAAGTACGGCGCCGACAAGGTCGCCATGATCGGCACGTACGGAAAGATCAAGGCGAAGAACGCCATCAAGGACTCCGCCCGGGTCCTCGGCTACCCGTACGCGATGGGTGACCGGCTCACCAAGGCCATGCCCGCCGACGTCCTCGGCAAGGGCATCGACCTCAACGGCATCACCGACCCCAAGCACCCGCGCTACAGCGAGGCGGGCGAGATCCGGGGGATGTACGAGAACGAGCCGGACGTCAAGAAGGTCATCGACACCGCCAAGGGCGTCGAGGGGCTGGTCCGGCAGATGGGCGTGCACGCCGCCGGCGTCATCATGTCCAGCGAGCCGATCGTCGACCACGCGCCGATCTGGGTGCGGCACACCGACGGCGTCACCATCACGCAGTGGGACTACCCGCAGTGCGAGTCGCTCGGCCTGCTGAAGATGGACTTCCTCGGCCTGCGAAACCTCACCATCATGGACGACGCCGTGAAGATGGTGGAGTCCAACAAGGGCGTCAAGCTGGACCTGCTCGGCCTCCCGCTGGACGACCCCAAGACGTACGAGATGCTCTGCCGCGGTGACACGCTCGGCGTGTTCCAGTTCGACGGCGGTCCGATGCGCTCCCTGCTGCGCCAGATGCAGCCCGACAACTTCGAGGACATTTCCGCCGTCTCGGCCCTGTACCGGCCGGGCCCGATGGGCATGAACTCGCACACGAACTACGCCGAGCGCAAGAACGGCCGCCAGGAGATCACCCCGATCCACCCGGAGCTGGAGGAGCCCCTCAAGGAGGTCCTCGGCCTCACCTACGGCCTCATCGTGTACCAGGAGCAGGTGCAGAAGGCCGCCCAGATCGTCGCCGGCTACTCGCTCGGCGAGGCCGACATCCTGCGCCGCGTGATGGGCAAGAAGAAGCCCGAGGAGCTGGCGAAGAACTTCGTCCTCTTCGAGGCGGGCGCCAAGGAGAAGGGCTTCTCCGACGCCGCGATCAAGGCCCTGTGGGACGTGCTGGTCCCGTTCGCCGGATACGCGTTCAACAAGGCGCACTCCTCCGCGTACGGCCTGGTCACCTACTGGACCGCGTACCTCAAGGCGAACTACCCCGCCGAGTACATGGCGGCGCTGCTGACCTCGGTCAAGGACGACAAGGACAAGTCGGCCGTCTACCTCAACGAGTGCCGCCGCATGGGCATCAAGGTGCTGCCGCCCAATGTGAACGAGTCCCTGTCGAACTTCGCCGCCCAGGGCGACGACGTGATCCTCTTCGGCCTCACCGCCGTGCGCAACGTCGGCCAGAACGTCGTCGACTCGATCATCCGGTGCCGCAAGGCGAAGGGGAAGTACAGCACCTTCCCCGACTTCCTGGACAAGGTCGAGGCGGTCGTCTGCAACAAGCGCACCGTCGAATCGCTGATCAAGGCCGGCGCCTTCGACGAGATGGGCCACACCCGCAAGGGCCTGGTCGCGCACCACGAGCCGATGATCGACAACGTGGTGCAGGTCAAGCGCAAGGAGGCCGAGGGGCAGTTCGACCTCTTCGGCGGCATGGGCGAGGAGGAGAGCGACGAGCCGGGCTTCGGGCTCGACGTGGAGTTCTCCGACATCGAGTGGGAGAAGTCCTACCTGCTGGCCCAGGAGCGCGAGATGCTCGGGCTGTACGTCTCCGACCACCCGCTCTTCGGCCTGGAGCACGTGCTGTCCGACAAGGCCGACTCCTCGATCTCCCAGCTCACCGGCGGCGAGCACTCCGACGGCGCCATCGTCACCGTCGGCGGCATCATCTCCGGCCTCCAGCGCAAGATGACCAAGCAGGGCAACGCCTGGGCCATCGCCACCGTCGAGGACCTGGCCGGTTCCATCGAGTGCATGTTCTTCCCGGCCACCTACCAGCTGGTCTCCACCCAGCTCGTCGAGGACACCGTCGTCTTCGTCAAGGGACGCCTCGACAAGCGGGAGGACGTGCCCCGGCTGGTCGCCATGGAGATGCAGGTCCCCGACATCTCCAACGCCGGCACCAACGCCCCCGTGGTCCTGACCATCCCCACCGTCAAGATCACCCCGCCGATGGTCAGCCGCCTCGGCGAGGTCCTCAGCAGCCACCGGGGCGACACCGAGGTACGGATCAAGCTCCAGGGCCCCCGCAAGACCACGGTGCTCCGGCTCGACCGGCACCGGGTCAAGCCCGACCCGGCGCTCTTCGGTGACCTGAAGGTGCTGCTCGGCCCGTCCTGCCTTGCAGGCTGAGACACGGGAGCAGACGTACGGGAGGGGCGCCCCGCGAAAGCGGGAGCGCCCCTCCCGGTCATCCGGCCCTCGGCCGGACCGGAGAAGCCCCGGTCAGTTGTGGCCGAAGCGCCGCTGGTGCTTACGGGCAACATCAGCAGGGCTGCCCTGGGCCTGCGACTGAGGCTGTATCTGCGACTCGTACGCGGTCGTCCTCGCCTCTTCCGAACCGCGCTCCGGACCGGACGCGCGGTTCTGCTGGCTGCCCTGCTTGCGGTTCTTGTTCTTGGCCATGGTGTTCCTCCTATGGGGACTCTCGGGGCCAGGACCGCGTTCAGATTCACATAGCGTGGCAAGCCGTGCATTTTGGATCATTACCGTGTGTAGTGAGGGTGCGGGACGCGCCGTTTTCCGGATCCGCCACGCCGATGATCGAGTTCCGGCCGTCAACCCCTGCGCGGTCGGGCAGACTCGAAGGAAACCCTTGGCAAAGACCGCACCCGAACTTCTGGAAGAGGGTGGATCGCGTGGACCGTTGCGTCGTTCTGGTGGACGCAGGCTACTTGCTGGGCGCAGCCGCGAGCCTGCTGGCCGGAGAGCCCGCCCGTTCCCGCATCACGGTCGACCACGCGGCCCTCATCCGGGGCCTGCGCGAGCGGGCCGAGGCCGATACGGAGCAGCCGCTGCTGCGGATCTACTGGTTCGACGGTGCCCCCGACCGGGTGCCGCAGCCGGAGCACCGCAGGCTGCGCGTGATGCCCAGGGTCACCGTCCGGCTCGGCGCTCTCACCCGCAGCGACGGGCGCTGGGCACAGAAGGGCGTCGACGCCGCGATGCACGCCGAGCTCACCGAACTGGCCAGGAACCGGGCCTGCTCCGACGTGGTGCTGGTGACCGGTGACGGCGATCTGCTGCCCGGCCTGATGTCCGCCAAGGAACACGGCGTCGCCGTCCATCTGTGGGCCGTCCAGGCCGCCGACGGCGACTACAACCAGTCCGAGGACCTGGTCGCCGAGGCCGACGAACGAAGGGTGCTCGACCGGGCCTGGATCACCCAGGCGGTACGGGCCAAGGAGACCGGTGGCGTCTGCGCCCCGCCCCCCGCCCCCCGCCCGGAGATCGCCGCGATCCTCTCCGCGCCGCTCCCGGAGGCCGCCCTCGCCGCCTCCGCCGAGCGCGCCTCGGAGGCCCGGGCTGCGGCCGCCGCCAACGGCGCCGCGGCACCGCCGGAGGAGAGCGCCGCCACCGACCGCCCCGTGCACGGCGGCAGGGGCGTCCCTACCCCCAAGGACCTGGCGGGCAGCCTGCGCGGACCCGGCGCCCAGCCCGACCGGCACCTCCCGCAGCCGTCGCCCGCGGGCGCGACCCTGCGCTGGTCCTCCGACAAGAGCTGGGCGGAGCGCGGCGGACCGCTGGGCGAGCCCCCCGAGACCGCCTCGCTGCCGACACTGGCCCAGCTCACCAGCGCCGAGCAGCGCTGGGCGGACCGCGAGGAGGACATCACCACCGTCGGCGGTGACCCTTTCGAGGTGGGCCAGGTCTTCGCCCGTCGCTGGATGGAGCGACTCCCGGAGACCGTCCATCTGCAGAAGCTTTCGGCCATGTATCCCCGCATCCCGCACCGCATCGACGGCGAGCTGCTGCGTTATGCCGCCCGGTTCGGCCTGCTCGCCCACAAGGACGACCAGATCGACGAGCACGACCGCTACGCGATCCGGGCGGGATTCTGGCGGGAGATCGACGTACGGGCCGCTGCCGAGCACACCCCCGCGGCGGAGCGGACGAGCCCGTCCGCCGGCTGACGGCGGAGCGGGTCCACGGGCGGGCGCCCCGGCCACCGATCGCCCCTCCGGGGCCCGGCCGGCGTGGCCCCGGGCGCAATCCGGGGCATCCGACCCCGTACCCTCGTACCTCGTGAGTACGGGCACAGCACAGGCGCAGCCGGCGACCGGGACCGTGTGCGCGGTGCGTGATCTGGTCAAGACCTATCCCGCAGCCCGCGGCCGCCGTGGTACCCCCGCCACACCCGAGGTGCGCGCCACCGACGGGATCAGCCTGGACGTGCGGCGCGGCGAGATCTTCGGACTCCTCGGCCCCAACGGCGCCGGCAAATCCACCCTGGTACGGCAGCTCACCGGGCTGATGCGCCCCGACTCCGGCAGCGTCACCGTGCTGGGCCACGACCTCGTACGCCACCCGGAGCGCGCCTCCCGGCTGATCGGCTACCTCGGGCAGGAGTCCACCGCCCTCGACGAGCTGACCGTGTCGCTCGCCGCCGAGACCACCGGACGGCTGCGCGGCCTCGCCGCGGCGGACGCCCGCGCCGAACGCGACGCGGTACTCGCCGAACTCGGTCTCACCGAGATCGCGGGACGCCCCCTGAAGAAGCTCTCCGGCGGACAGCGGCGGCTCGCGTGCTTCGCCGCCGCGCTGGTCGGCGAGCGGCCGGTGCTGCTGCTGGACGAGCCGACGACCGGCATGGACCCCGTCGCCCGGCGCGCCGTCTGGGCCGCCGTGGACCGGCGCCGGGCCGAGCGCGGCACGACGGTGCTGCTCGTCACCCACAACGTCATCGAGGCCGAAACGGTCCTCGACCGGGTCGCCGTGATCGAACGCGGCAAGGTCATCGCCTGTGACACACCGGCCGGGCTCAAGGAACGGGTCGCGGGCGAGGTCCGGGTCGAGCTGGTGTGGCGCGAACGGGCGCCCCTGGACGTACCCGAGGTGGCCGCGCTGCACGGCTCGGCCCAGGAGTCCGGGCGGCGCTGGGTGCTGCGGCTCGGTCCCGACGAGGCGCGGGCGGCGGTCGCCGCGGTGACCGGCGGCGCGGCCTTCGCCGCACTCGACGACTTCACGCTGGCGACGCCCAGCCTGGAGGACGTCTACCTCGCGCTCGGCGGGGACGCGGCCAAGGGGCTGGTGAAGTCATGACCGGGGCCGACGGGGCGGCCGGGGCGAATGGGTTGGCCGGGGCCGGCGGGACGACCGGGTGCGGGTGCGCGGCCGGGCAGGGAGCGAACAGGAGCAGCGCCAGGTGACGAGCATCGTTCCCCCGCACGCGGTGACCGGACCCGTCCGGACCGCGGAGGACGGCTCCGCCGGTCCCCCCGGCGACGGCTCCGGCCAGGAGGGGGCGGCGCCCGCGCCGCTCGCCCCGCGGGCCCGGCTGTTCCCCTCGCTCGCGGCGGTCTACCGCGCCCAGCTGTCCAGGGCCAGGGTCGCCCGTATCCCGCTGCTCTTCGTCGCGACCTTCCAGTCGGTCGGGATCATGGTGCTGATGCGCGGGGTGGTCGACGGCGGCTCCGAGGCGCGGGCCGTCGTCGCCGGCTCCAGTGTCCTCGTCGTGGCCTTCGTGGCGCTCAATCTCCTCGCCCAGTACTTCGGGCAGCTGCGGGCCGGCGGAGGGCTCGACCACTACGCGACCCTGCCGGTGCCGCCCGCCGCGGTGGTGCTCGGTGCGGCCGGGGCGTACGCCTCCTTCACCGTGCCCGGAACGATCGTCACGGCGGTGGCCGGCAGCGTGATGTTCGGGCTGCCGCTGACGCATCTGTGGGTGCTCGTCGCCGTCATCCCGCTCTCCGGGGCGGCGCTCTCCGGGCTGGGGGCGGCGCTGGGGCTGCTCGCACCCCGGCAGGAGCTGGCCACGCTGCTCGGCCAGCTCGGCATGTCGGCGGCGCTGCTGCTCGGTGTGCTCCCCGCCGACCGGCTGCCGACGCCGGTCGGCTGGGCGCGTGATCTGCTGCCCTCGACCTACGGTGTCGAGGCGCTCGCGCGGTCCTTCGACGCCCACCCGGACTGGACGGTCGTCGCGCTGGACCTCGCCGTCTGTGCCGTGGTCGGCGTTCTCTCGCTGGCCGCGGCGACCTGGGCGTACCGCAGGGCAGCGGTCCGGTGAGGCGCGGCGCGGGGGCGCCTGGCACGATGGCACGGTGACCGCACCTCTGACGCCGCCTCACCAGCCCTCGTCCAACGATCCCTGGCAGACCCCGCCGAACTGGGGTGGTCCGGGAGGACCGGCAGGACCCGGTGGGCCTGGTGCGCACCACCTCGGGACCCTGCTGGAGCCGGATGAGGAGAAGGATCTCCGGCCGGATCTGCGGCGGGCCGCGATCGTCGCCGCTCTGGTGACCGTCTCGGGCGTCGCGCTCGGGCTCCTCTGGCTGTGGCTGGCGCCGAGGGTTCCGCTGATCTCCGACAGCACCGCCGTCTTCCTGAACGACAGCGAGGGTGAGGAGGCGATCGGCGCCGACGGCACGTTCGTGCTGCTGGGCCTCGCCTTCGGGGCGGTCTCCGCGGCGCTGGTCTTCTGGTTCCAGCGGCGCGGCGGGATCGCCCTGGTGGTGGGGCTCGCGCTGGGCGGACTGCTCGGTTCTCTGCTGGCCTGGCGGCTGGGGGTGTGGCTCGGGCCTACCCAGGACGTGGTCGCGCACGCGCGGGCGGTCGGCAAGGGCGTGGTCTTCGACGCACCGCTCCAGCTGCGGGCGAAGGGGACGCTGCTGGCGTGGCCGCTGGGGGCGATGGCGGTGCATCTCGGGCTGACCGCGATGTTCGGGCCGCGGGATCCGGAGCCGGGGTGGGGGGTGTTTCCGGGGGCGCCGGGGGCGCCCGGATCCGGGGCGCCTGCGGGTTCGGGTTCGGACGTGCCGCCTGCGAAGTCGTAGGGCGGGTGCGGGTGCGGGTGCGGGTGCGGGTGGCTTGGGTGGGGTGGCCGCTGCGCGAGGCTTGTTCCCCTACCCGCCCCTTCCCGTAACCGGGGCTCCGCCTCGGACCCCGGTCCTCAATCGCCGGACGGGTTGAAAGGTGCCGGGCGGGTCCGGAGGTGCGCGGGGAGGGCTGAAAGGACGCGTGGGCGGGCTGTGAAAGGCGCGCGGGCGGGCTGAAGGCGCGTGGCGGGGCAGAAGCGCGGGTGGGCCGGGACGTGTGTGGGGGCGAGAGGTGTGCGGGCGGGCCGGACCCGGACCGCGTCCGGGCGCGCTGGGACGTGCTCGGCTAGGGTCTTTCGTTTGGAGCAGGCCGGATCAGGGACTGGGGCACGCGAGCCCGGCATGATCCAAACGAGTGGCCCTAGCCCCGGCCGATCTGCGCGAACACCGCCCCCGTCAGCGATGCCAGATCCGTCGGGGAGAGTTCGACCTCCAGGCCCCGACGGCCCGCCGAGACGCAGATCGTTCCGTGGGATTGCGCCGACGCGTCCAGCACCGTGCGCAGCCGCTTCCGCTGGCCCAGCGGGGAGATGCCGCCCCGCACGTAGCCGGTGGTGCGTTCGGCGGCCGACGGGTCGGCCATCGTGGCCCGCTTGCCGCCCACCGCGGCGGCCAGGGCCTTGAGGTCCAGCGAGCCGGCCACCGGGACCACCGCGACGGTCAGTGTGCCGTCGACGTCCGCGACCAGGGTCTTGAAGACCCGGTCGGGGGAGACGCCCAGCGCCTCGGCCGCCTCCTCGCCGTAGGAGGCCGAGGCCGGGTCGTGGTCGTAGGCGTGGACGGTGAACACCGTGCCGGCCGCGGTCAGGGCCACCGTGGCCGGGGTGCCGCCGGACTGTTGCTGCTTCTTGGGCTTCTTCGCCACGGGACGGTCCTCGGTCGATCGGTGGTCGGATCAGTTGGGGTGGGTCGGGGCGCGGGTCAGATCCACCGCGGGCAGCGACGGCAGATGACGGATGACCGCGGTCTCGGCGCGCAGCAGAGTCAGTTCCTCGCGCAGCCGGGTCGCGGTGTCGGGCGCCTGGAGCAGCCGTTGCCTGGTCGGGACGTCCAGTACGGCCGCCGCCGCGACCAGGTACGAGACGACGGAGGGGTCGTCGGGCAGGTCCGCGCCGGTGGTCAGGGACCGTTCGCTCGCCCCGGCCAGCCGCTTCTGGTAGCTGCGGAAGGCCCGCAGTACACCTTCGGCGAGCGCCCCCGCCTCCTCGCCGGTCTCCTCGTCCAGCTCTTCGAGTTCGGCCGTCAGGAAGGGGCCGCTCGCTTCCACGGAGAGCAGCTTGACCCGGGTGGTGCCGGTGGCCAGTACCTCGAAGCTGCCGTCCGGCCGTTCCCGGATCTTCGCCGCGTCGGCGATGCAGCCGACCCGGTGGAAGGTCTGGACCGGGTCGGGGCCGAAGCCGTCCGTGGGGCCGCGTTCGGCGGAGACGTTCACCGCGTCCGGCATTCCGGCGCCCGTCGGGGCGGTCTCGCGGCCGTCGCGGATCGCGACCACGGCGAACCGGCGGGGTTCGTCCTCGTCGGTCTTCAGGAGCTCGCGCATCATGGCGCGATAACGCTCCTCGAAGACGTTCAGCGGCAGCACGAGGCCGGGGAACAGCACCGCGTTCAGCGGGAACAGAGGCAGGCGAGCGGTGGTCACAACGGTCAAGCGTAATGGCCGCCGGGCCGGCCCCGGTCGGCCCGTCCCGGGAACGGTGCCGCGCAGGCCGCCCGGAGCCGCGTGTCGTCCCGCGCCGCCAGGAACCGGCCGAGCGGATCGTCGGAGACCGACGACCACGGGAACGACGCCGCATGGGGTCCGATCCGCCGGAACTGTTCCAGGGCCTCTTCCCAGCGCCCCCGGCTGACCAGCACGAACGCCAGCAGATTGCGGACCTCGGCGGACCACGGGTCGCCCGGCTCGAACGCGGCGGACAGCGCGATGGCCAGATCGGCCGCCGCGTCGATCCGTTCCTCCTGTACCGAGGTGGTCCGGGCGCCGGACCCCTCGATCAGCAGGGCGAAGGCGGCCCGCAGCGGCAGCGCCTGCACCAGCGAGCCGGGCAGCGAGTCCTCGGCGGCCCGCTCGGCGAAGTCGAAGCACTCGCGGTGCGAGCCGTACCAGGCCGCGGAGAGGTACCGCAGCGCCGCGACATGGCAGCCGTAGTGGTGCGAGGAGCGCTGTATCGCCTGCTCCCACAGCGCCTCGAACGTGGTGTGCGCGGCGTGGGTGCCGCGGGCGTGGTCGAGCGCGAGGCGCCAGGGCACCGGGTCGCGCGGATCGCACTCGGCCGCCGCCGAGATCAGCGGCCCCACCTCGCGCAGCTGCTCGGCGCGGGCGGGCGACTCCCAGGCCCGGCGGACCGCCAGCTCGGCCTTGACGAGCAGCGCGTCCGGGTCGTGCGGGGCGGCGGCGAGCCAGTCGGTCAGCCAGCCGTCGCGGTTGCGGGCGAAGGTGACGAGCCGGCCGAGGTAGCGGTCGCGGTTCTCCCACTCGGCGCCGTCCCGGGTGGTGGCGAGGAGTTTCGCGGCCGGTCCGTACTCCCCGAAGGCGGCGGCGACGAGTGCCGGGGAGAGCCGCTCGTCCGGGGCGTCGAGCAGCACCTCGTCGTCCGCGGGCAGTCCGGCGGGTCCCTGTGAGGGGCGCCGGATCGCGCGCGCGGCGCGGAGCAGAGCACGAAGGATTGGCATGGTGCAGACCATTGAAAAGCCCTGGTCGGAGCGGCGCCAGAGGCTCGCTGTGAAGCTTTGGTGCCGAGTGAATGGGTTGTATCGGATGAGGTCAAGAGAAAGTAAAGGAAAGTTCGAGTTCTGGCTTGTTCCCGCCGGTCCGGCCGATGGTGTGCGGTACTTCGGACGCGGCTCGGGCGGCCGTTCGACCACGGCCTGCGGGCGCCGGACCGGCCGCTCGGCAGAACGGGACGCGAGCGGCCGGGCGTCCGTCGTCCGGTCCGCCGTGGCCGGATCCGGTCAACCCCGCCGCAGCAGCCGTGAGGCGCCCGCCGCCACGGTCGTGGCCAGTATCCAGCCGAGCAGCACGAGCACGGCCGCCACCCACTGCCAGCCGTCCTCCATCCGCCAGTAGCCGTCCTGGCCCAGATTGATCACCGGGATCAGCAGATCCAGCGCGTACAGCGCCGGGTTCCACTGCGGATGCTCGTCCTGCTTGATCGCCGCCGGGACGTGCTGGGCGAAGGCCATCGCCCCCGCCGCCCACAGCAACGCCATCCACAGCGCGGCCCGCCCCGGCCGGTAGCCGTACGCCACCGTCCAGTCCTGGAGGTAGCCCCAGAGCTTCGCGGCGAGCGGCAGCGTCTCGCGCCGCCGCCGCTGCTTGGCCAGCAGCACCTCTCGGGCGTCCGCGTCCTCCCCGCAGTTGCGCAGCACCGTCGCGAGGCGCTCGTACGGCTCCGGGACGTACTCCGGGGTCGCCGCCGCCACCCACTCCAGGCGCCGGGAGAGCGGGAAGTGCCCGTACGGGACGAGGTTCTCGTACACGAAACCGCCCATCGCCAGCCCGCCTGGCCCCGGCCAGCTGGTCGACACGTCGATCAGCGTGACGACCTTCGCGCCGTTCAGCACGACCCGGCCCTCCTCCGGCCGTTCCGCGTTGAACCGCAGCTCCGGGGTGACGATCCGGCGCAGCGACAGCTCCTCGTGCCGGGCCAGCACGAACCGCGCCTTGTGCAGATCGACCGCGTCACCGAACCGCCCGTCGTCCAGGCGCACCCCGCCGCGGCACTCGAAGAACTGCGAACGGGTGCCGTTCGCCGGGGTCGACGCCATGACGATGCCGTACGGGGGAGTGGTGCCCTGGATCCCGGTCTCGACGCTCACCCACGCCTCGCTCATGTACAGCGTCCGCTCCACGCTCAGCTGAGGGGCGTTCAGCGCGCGCCGCCCCTCCCTGCCGCGCAGCCGGCTGCCGCGCAGGGAGAGCGAACCGCCGACCCTCGCCCCGCGCAGACTCAGCTCGCCGCGCGCCTCGATCAGCTCCGCCTGAAGGTCCTGGGCGACCGCCAGCCCGTCCCCGGCCAGCGCCCGCCCGCCCCGGTCCGGGCCGATCTCGATCTGGTTGATCAGCAGATCGGTGCCGATCTGGGCGTCGGTGAGCCGGATCCCGCGCGGGATCCGGCAGCGCGGCAGATGCAGATCGCCCTCGGTGCGCAGCCGGGCCGCCTCCAGCCTCGGCATCGCGCAGCCGACGATCCGCAACGTCGTGAAATGGCACTCCGGCAGCACCACCTCGTTCTCGAAGCGGCAGCCGGTCATCTCGACGTACGGTGCGACGCGCCCGCCCGCGAGGTCGAGCGTCCCGGTGATCCGCACGCCCCGGAGCTTCAGCGCCGCGACCCGGCCGGGCCGCGGTGGCGGCCCCGAGAGCAGCAGCCGGGCGACGACACGCCCGTCCACACTGCGCTCCGGTCCCCAGACGCGCGGCGCGAACGGATCGTCGTGCGCGGGATCGCGGGCGCGCAGATCGTAGGTGCTGCCGTTCCGGAAGGCCTGCCACATGCCCAGCTCGGCCGCGCTCAGACCGTCCGGAAAATCGCCGTCGTGCGGTTCGGTCACGGGTGCCCCTTCCGCTCGGAGCTGTTCTTCCCTCTGGGTGACGACGTGAACGCTATTGGTCAGCAATGACGTCCGGGACATGTATCAGCCAGTGATACGGGCGACCGGACGCCGGAGCCGGTCTGCGAGAATTGCGGTGTGATCTCTCGAATCGATCTGCGCGGCGATGCCCTCCCCGAGGGTGGAGCCCTGCGCGACCTGCTGCCCCGTGCCGAGTTCGACGTGGAAGCCGCCCTGGAGACGGTGCGGCCCATCTGCGAGGACGTACGCCATCGTGGCTCCGCGGCAGTGATCGAGTGGGGGGAGAAATTCGACGGCGTACGGCTCGACTCCACCCGGGTCCCGGCCGCGGCGATCGCCGCGGCCGTCGAGCAGCTCGCCCCGGCCGTGCGGGCCGCCCTGGAGGAGTCGATCCGCCGCGCCCGCCTCGTCCACCGCGAACAGCGCCGCACCACGCACACCACCCAGGTCGTCCCCGGCGGCACCGTCACCGAGAAGTGGGTGCCGGTCGAGCGCGTCGGGCTGTACGTCCCGGGCGGACGCTCCGTCTACCCGTCGTCCGTGGTCATGAACGTCGTACCGGCCCAGGAGGCGGGCGTCGAAGGCATCGCCGTCGCCTCCCCGCCGCAGAAGGACTTCGAGGGCCTGCCGCACCCCACGATCCTCGCCGCCTGCGCCCTGCTCGGCGTCGACGAGGTGTACGCGGCCGGCGGCGCCCAGGCCGTCGCGATGTTCGCGTACGGAACGGCCGAATGTCCTCCGGTGAACCTCGTCACCGGCCCCGGCAACATCTACGTCGCCGCCGCCAAGCGCCTCCTCAAGGGCCGCGTCGGCATCGACGCGGAGGCGGGCCCCACCGAGATCGCGATCCTCGCCGACTCCACCGCCGACCCGGTGCACGTCGCCGCCGACCTGATCAGCCAGGCCGAGCACGACCCGATGGCCGCCGCCGTCCTGGTCACCGACTCCGAGGAGCTGGCCGCGGCCACCGAGGCCGAGCTGAAGCCGCAGATCGCCGCGACCAAGCACGTCACTGACCGGATCGAGCCCGCGCTGGCCGGCCGCCAGTCCGCGATCGTCCTGGTCGACGACCTGGAGGACGGCCTCACGGTCGTCGACGCGTACGCCGCCGAGCACCTGGAGATCCAGACCGCCGACGCCGCCGCCCTCGCCGACCGGGTCCGCAACGCCGGCGCGATCTTCGTCGGCCCCTGGGCCCCGGTCTCGCTCGGCGACTACTGCGCCGGCTCCAACCACGTCCTGCCCACCGGCGGCTGCGCCTGCCACTCCTCGGGCCTCTCCGTGCAGTCCTTCCTGCGCGGCATCCACATCGTCGACTACACGCGCGACGCGCTCGCCGAGGTCACCCACCACGTCGTGACCCTCGCCGAGGCGGAGGACCTCCCCGCCCACGGCGCCGCGCTCAAGGCCAGGTTCGGCTGGAAGGTCCCGCAGCAGTGACGAACAGCGACACCCCTCGCAAGACCACCCGCATCGACGATCTCCCGATCCGGGACGAACTGCGCGGCAAGTCCCCCTACGGGGCGCCGCAGCTCGACGTACCGGTGCGGCTCAACACCAACGAGAACCCGTACCCGCTGCCCGAGGCGCTCGTCGACCGGATCGCCGAGCGCGTCCGCGAGGCCGCCCGCGACCTCAACCGCTACCCCGACCGGGACGCCGTCGAGCTCCGCACCGAACTGGCCCGCTACCTCACCCGCACCGCCGGGCACGAGGTCTCCCTCGCCAACGTCTGGGCGGCCAACGGCTCCAACGAGGTGCTCCAGCAGCTGCTCCAGACCTTCGGCGGCCCCGGCCGCACCGCGATCGGCTTCGAGCCCTCGTACTCCATGCACGCCCTCATCGCGCGCGGCACCGGCACCGGCTGGATCTCCGGACCGCGCAACGAGGACTTCACCATCGACGTCGACGCGGCCCGGAAGGTCATCGCCGAGCACCGCCCCGACGTCGTCTTCATCACCTCGCCCAACAATCCCACCGGCACCGCTGTCGACGCGGACACCGTCCTCGCGCTGTACGAGGCGGCCCAGGTCGCCAAGCCGTCGATGGTCGTGGTCGACGAGGCGTACGGCGAGTTCAGCCACCACGCCTCGCTGCTCCCGCTGATCGAGGGCCGGCCGAACATGGTCCTCTCGCGCACCATGTCGAAGGCGTTCGGCGCCGCCGGGCTGCGCCTGGGCTATCTCGCCGCCGACCCGGCCGTGGTCGACGCGGTCCAGCTGGTGCGGCTTCCGTACCACCTGTCCTCCGTCACCCAGGCCACCGCGCTCGCCGCCCTGGAGCACACCGATACGCTGCTCGGATACGTCGCGCAGCTCAAGAACGAGCGCGACCGGATCGTCACCGAGCTGCGCGCCCTCGGCTACGACGTCACCGACTCGGACGCCAACTTCGTCCAGTTCGGCCGCTTCGCCGACAGCCACACCGCCTGGCGGCGGATCCTCGACCGGGGCGTCCTGGTCCGGGACAACGGCGTACCGGGATGGCTGCGGGTCTCCGCGGGCACCCCGGCAGAGAACGACGCGTTCCTCGATGCGGTACGCGAACTCAAGAAGGAGCACGACGCATGACTCGCGCGGCCCGCGTTGGAAGAGTCGAACGCACCACCAAGGAAACCTCGGTACTGGTCGAGATGGACCTCGACGGCACCGGCAAGGTCGATGTGTCGACCGGGGTCGGTTTCTACGACCACATGCTCGACCAGCTCGGCAGGCACGGGCTCTTCGACCTCACGGTCAAGACCGACGGCGATCTGCACATCGACTCGCACCACACCATCGAGGACACCGCCCTCGCCCTCGGTGCCGCGTTCAAGCAGGCGCTCGGCGACAAGGTCGGCATCTACCGCTTCGGCAACTGCACCGTCCCGCTGGACGAGTCGCTCGCCCAGGTCACCGTCGACCTGTCCGGCCGCCCCTACCTGGTGCACACCGAGCCGGAGAACATGGCGCCGATGATCGGCGAGTACGACACGACGATGACCCGGCACATCCTGGAGTCCTTCGTCGCGCAGGCGCAGATCGCCCTGCACGTCCACGTGCCGTACGGGCGCAACGCCCACCACATCGTCGAATGCCAGTTCAAGGCGCTCGCCCGCGCCCTGCGCTACGCCAGCGAGCACGACCCGCGCGCCGCCGGGATCCTCCCTTCCACGAAGGGCGCGCTGTGACCGGCCTCAACACCATCCTGATCGTCGTCGGCCTCTTCCTGGCCGGCGGTGTCTACTCCTTCGCGAAGCAGGGCATGCCCAAGGGGGTCATCGTCCTGCTCTCGCTCGCCTCCGTGATGTGCCTGGTGGCAGGCATTCTGCGGATCCAGGGACTCTGGGACTGAGGAACGAGCTGTGAGCGACAACAAGAAGGTCGTCGTCTTCGACTACGGCTTCGGCAACGTCCGTTCCGCCGAGCGGGCCCTGGCCCACGTCGGCGCGGACGTCGAGATCACCCGCGACTTCGAGAAGGCGATGAACGCCGACGGGCTGCTGGTGCCCGGCGTCGGCGCGTTCTCCGCCTGCATGGAGGGGCTGAAGAAGGCCCGCGGCGAATGGATCATCGGCCGCAGGCTCTCCGGCGGCCGCCCCGTCATGGGCATCTGCGTCGGTATGCAGGTCCTCTTCGAGCGCGGCATCGAGCACGGTGTGGAGTCGGAGGGCCTGGACGAATGGCCCGGCACCGTCGCCCCGCTGAAGGCCCCGGTCGTCCCGCACATGGGCTGGAACACCGTGCGGGCCCCCGAGGACTCCCAGCTCTTCGCCGGTCTCGACCCCGAGGCCCGGTTCTACTTCGTGCACTCCTACGCCGTGCACGACTGGAACCTGGAAGTCACCAACCCCAAGATCCGCGCCCCCCGGGTCACCTGGGCCACCCACGGCGAGCCGTTCGTCGCCGCCGTGGAGAACGGCGCACTGTGGGCCACCCAGTTCCACCCCGAGAAGTCCGGCGATGCCGGCGCCCAGCTGCTGACCAACTGGATCGAGACGCTGTAATGCCGAAGCTTGAACTGCTCCCCGCCGTCGACGTCCGTGACGGCCAGGCCGTCCGCCTCGTCCACGGCGAGTCCGGCTCCGAGACCTCCTACGGTTCCCCGCTGGAGGCCGCCCTCGCCTGGCAGCGCGCCGGCGCCGAGTGGCTGCACCTCGTCGACCTGGACGCCGCCTTCGGCACCGGGGACAACCGGGCGCTGATCGCCGAGGTGGCCGGCGCCATGGACATCAAGGTCGAGCTCTCCGGCGGCATCCGCGACGACGCCTCGCTCGCCGCCGCCCTCGCCACCGGCTGCCGCCGGGTCAACCTCGGCACCGCCGCCCTGGAGACCCCCGAGTGGGTCGCCAAGGTCATCGCCGAGCACGGCGACCAGATCGCCGTCGGCCTCGACGTCCGCGGCACCACGCTGCGCGGCCGCGGCTGGACCCGCGACGGCGGCGACCTCTACGAGACGCTCGCCCGCCTCGACTCCGAGGGCTGCGCCCGCTACGTCGTCACCGACATCGCCAAGGACGGCACGCTCCAGGGCCCCAACCTGGAACTCCTGAAGAACGTCTGCGCCGCCACCGACAAGCCCGTCGTCGCTTCCGGCGGCGTCTCCTCGCTGGACGACCTGCGGGCCATCGCCTCGCTCGTACCGGACGGCGTCGAGGGCGCGATCGTCGGCAAGGCGCTGTACGCGAAGGCGTTCACCCTCGAAGAAGCACTGCAGGCGGTCTCCGGATGAGCGACTCCGTCAACCGTGTCTCCTCCGGCGGCCCGTGGGAGGAGAAGTTCGGTTACTCCCGTGCGGTGCAGCTGCCGAACGGGCTCGTCCTGGTGGCCGGCTGCACCGCGGTGGAGAACGGGCAGATCTCCGCGGGCGGCCCGTACGAGCAGGCCGTCACCTCCTTCAGGATCGCCTTCGACGCGCTGAAGCAGTTCGGCCTGGGCCACGAGGACGTCGTACGCACCCGGATGTACATCACGCACGCCCGGGACGTGGACGAGGTCGGCCGCGCCCACAAGGAGCTCTTCGACGACGTCCGCCCCGCCGCCTCGATGATCATCGTGTCCGGTTTCGTGGACCCGAGCCTGGTCGTCGAGGTCGAGGTCGAGGCCTACCGGGCAGGTGCGCGATGAGCCTCGCGGTACGCGTCATCCCCTGCCTGGACGTCGACAACGGCCGGGTCGTCAAGGGCGTCAACTTCCAGAACCTGCGCGACGCGGGTGACCCCGTCGAGATGGCGAAGCTGTACGACGCCGAGGGCGCCGACGAGCTGACCTTCCTGGACATCACCGCCTCCAGCGGCGACCGGGAGACCACCTACGACGTGGTGCGCCGCACCGCCGAGCAGGTCTTCATCCCGCTCACGGTCGGCGGCGGCGTCCGCACCGCCGACGACGTCGACAAGCTGCTGCGGGCCGGCGCGGACAAGGTCGGCGTCAACACCGCCGCCATCGCCCGCCCCGACCTCGTCCGGGAGATCGCCGAGCGCTTCGGCCGCCAGGTCCTGGTGCTCTCCGTGGACGCCCGGCGCACCCCCGCCGGCACCTTCGAGGTCACCACGCACGGCGGCCGCAGGGGCACCGGCATCGACGCCGTCGAATGGGCGCACCGGGCCGCCGAGCTGGGCGCGGGCGAGATCCTGCTCAACTCGATGGACGCGGACGGCACCAAGGACGGCTACGACACCGAGATGATCGCGGCGGTGCGCCGGCACGTGACCGTCCCGGTCATCGCCTCGGGCGGCGCCGGCCGGCTCGCCGACTTCGCGCCCGCCATCGAGGCGGGCGCCGACGCGGTGCTCGCCGCCTCCGTCTTCCACTTCGGCGATCTGCGGATCTCCGAGGTCAAGGACGCGCTCAGGGAGGCCGGACACCCGGTCCGCTGACTCCGCAGTACCCCATCGATCGCCGGACGGGCCTCGTGTCCCGTCCGGCGATCGGCTTTTCCGGTGCCGTTCCCGGCGTGCCCGTGCCACGAAAATCCACAACTTCTCTTTCGCAATAAAGATTGCGCAATTTTTCTTTCCCGTCTAGGTTCGTGGACATGGCAAGCAAAAAAATGCGCCGCGTCTCGGACCTGGAGACGCTGAAGGCGTTCGGACACCCCCTGCGGATGAAGCTGTACCGGGCCCTCTACATCTCCCGCGAGGCCACCGCTTCCCAGCTCGCCGAGCAGGTCGACGAGGCGGTCTCGCTCGTCAGCTACCACCTGCGCAAGCTCGCCGACCATGGCCTGATCGAGGAGGCTGAGCAGCAGGGCAGAGATGGTCGCGAGCGGTGGTGGCAGCCCGCCTCCAAGGGGGTGACCTTCCATGACGAGGACTTCGACGACGCCCCCGAGATGGTGGCCACGCGCGCCGCCGTCGGCCGGCTCTCCTTCGACCAGCACATCGAGCTGTTCCGCCGCTACCTCGACTCGGCCCAGAGCTGGTCACCAAAGTGGCGCAGCGCCGCCTCCAGCTCCGAGTACCTGGCCCGGCTCACCGCCGAGGAGCTCTCCGCGCTCGGCCGCGAGATGCACGAGCTGATCGACCGGTACGAGGAGCTCGGCCGCGCCCGCGACGTGGCCGGGGAGACGGAAGGCCGCGAGAACGTCGCCGTGCACCTGTACACATTCCCGTTCCGCACCTGAGCCGACGCCCCGAGAGGACCCCCTCATGACCGTCACCGTCACGGCCGCGAAAGCTCCCGAACGCCCCGCCCACCGCGACGCCAACGTCCTGCGCTGGCTCGGCGCCTACACCGCGTCCATGATCGGCGACAGCATCTACTACATGGCGCTCGCCTGGGCCGCCGCCCGTACCGGGGACCCCACCCAGACCGGCCTCGTCCTCGCCGCCGGCTCCATACCCCGAGCCGTCCTGATGCTCGGCGGGGGAGTGCTCGCCGACCGGATCGGACCGCGCCGCGTCGTCATCGGCAGCGACGCCGTCCGCTGCCTGGTCGTCCTCGGCCTGGCCGGCGCGCTGCTGCTCACCTCGCCGACGCTGTGGCTGCTGATCGCCGTCGCGCTCGTCTTCGGCGTGGTCGACGCCCTCTTCCTGCCCGCCGTCGGCGCACTGCCGCCCCGGATCACCGCAGCCGGAGAGCTGGCCCGGGTCCAGGGACTGCGCGGACTGGCCATCCGTACCGCCAGTGTGGTCGGCGCCCCGATCGGCGGCGTCGCGGTGGCGCTCGGCGGGCCGACGCTCGCCTTCGCCGCGGCCGGGGTGCTCTTCGCCATGTCGCTGCCGCTGCTCCTGTCCCTGCGGATCCGTCCGCTGCCCGAGGAGAGCGCCGAACGCTCCGGCACCGCCTGGCACGACCTGGTCGACGGGCTGCGCCACATCCGCCGCCACTCGCTGCTCGGACCGCTGATGCTCGTCGTCGCCGTCAGCGAGCTGGGCTTCGCCGGCCCACTCAACCTCGGCCTGGTGCTGCTCGCCCGGGAACGCGGCTGGGGCGCCTCCGGCATGGGCTGGATCATCGCCGCGTTCGGGATCGGGGCCGGTGTGTCGGCCCTGCTGCTCGCCGTGCGCGGCCGGGTGCCGCGCGCCGGGCTGGTGATGTGCCTGACGGTCCTGGTCGGCTCGGTCGCCATCGGGGCCATGGCCCACGTCCCGTCGGTGGCCCTCGCCGCCGTCGCGGCCGTCTGCGTCGGCCTCTTCGCCGGACTCGGCGGCGCCCTGTGCGGCGCCCTGATCCAGACCGTCACCGAACCCGCCTACCTCGGCCGGGTCACCTCGGTCTCGACGCTCTTCACCCACGCGATCGCCCCGCTCAGCTACCCGGTCACGGGAGCCGCCGTCGCGATCTGGGGGACCGGCCCGGTCTTCGTCGCCAGCGCCGCGGTGTGCGCCTGCGGGGCGGTGACGGGGCTGGCCATCGCCGGGCTGCGCCGCGCGGAACTCCCGGCCTGAGCCCGCCCCCGTGCCATCGGGGCGGGCCTACATCCCCAGCTCCGCCGTGTGCAGCCGGTCCACCGCCTCCTTGTCGCCCTCCAGGCCCACCGTCGCCGCGTCCTGCCGCCCGAACACGAAGAGCAGCAGCTCGCCCGGCTCGCCGGTCACCGTCACCACCGGGGTGCCCTTGTGCGCCACCGCCGTCTGGCCGTCCGGGCGGCGCAGCACCAGCCCCACCGGGGACCTGCGGCCCAGCAGCCGGGCCGTCTTCTCGGCGCGCGCCCACAACAGATCGGCGAAGACAGGGTCCAGCTCCCGCCGCGACCAGTCCGGCTGGGCCCGGCGGACGTCCTCCGTGTGGACGTAGAACTCGACGGTGTTGGCGGCCTCGTCGACCTGCTTCACGGCGTACGGGGAGAACCTCGGCGGCCCCGTACGGATCAACTGGATCAGCTCCTCGTACGGCTTCGCGGCGAACTCGGCCTGCACCCGTTCGAGCCGGTTCTTCAACGCGCCCAGCAGGATCCCGCCCGCGGCGTCCGGCCGGCGCTCCCGGACCACCACATGGGCGGCCAGGTCCCGGGTCGTCCAGCCGTGGCACAGGGTCGGGGCCTCCGGTCCCGCCGCCTCCAACAGGTCGGCGAGCAGAAGTCGTTCACGCTTCGCATGGGTCGACATGCTCGCCAGCGTACGACCGTCGCACCCGGTCCGCCCAGTGGACGCCGCACCGGAACGCCCTCGCGGCCACGGCACAATGGGCGCATGACCAGCGCGCCCACGCCCAGCACCCCGCCGCCGCCCAGCAATCTCGACCCGGCCATCGCTGCCCGGCTCAAGCGGGGTGCCGACGGACTCGTCCCGGCCATCGCCCAGCAGTACGACACCGGCGAGGTGCTGATGCTCGGCTGGATGGACGACGAGGCCCTGCACCGCACCCTCACCACCGGCCGCTGCACCTACTGGTCCCGCAGCCGTCAGGAGTACTGGGTCAAGGGCGACACCTCGGGCCACATCCAGCAGGTCAAGTCCGTCGCCCTCGACTGTGACGCCGACACCGTCCTCGTCCGGGTCGACCAGACGGGTGCCGCCTGCCACACCGGCGACCGCACCTGCTTCGACGCCGACGTCCTCCCGCTCGCGCAGTAAAGGGCCAGCCGCCATGGATCTCGACACCTTCCGCAAACTTGCCGTCGACCGGCGCGTCATCCCCGTCAGCCGCAGGCTCCTCGCGGACGGCGACACCCCGGTCGGGCTCTACCGCAAACTCGCGGGCGAGCGCACCGGCACCTTCCTCCTGGAATCCGCGGAGAACGGCCGCACCTGGTCGCGCTACTCCTTCATCGGGGTACGCAGCGCCGCCACCCTCACCGCACGTGACGGACAGGCCCACTGGCTGGGCGTCCCGCCCGTCGGCGTCCCCCTCGACGGCGACCCGCTGGAGGCCCTGCGCGCCACCATCGAGACCCTGCACACCCCGCACGACCTGGTCGTCGACGACGCACTGCCCCCGTTCACCGGCGGCATGGTCGGCTATCTCGGCTACGACATCGTGCGCCGCCTGGAGAAGATCGGCGACAGCGCCGAGGACGACCTGCACCTCCCCGAACTGACCATGCTGCTCACCTCCGACCTGGCGGTGCTCGACCACTGGGACGGCAGCGTCCTGCTGATCGCCAACGCGATCAACCACAACGACCTGACGACCGGCGTCGACGAGGCGTACGCGGACGCCGTCGCGCGCCTCGACGCCATGGAACGGGACCTCTCCCGCCCGGTCGAGAACGTCCCCGCCGCCCTCCCGCCGTCCGAGCTGCCCCCGTACACCGCACGGTGGGGCGGCGAGGCGTACCAGGACGCCGTCGAGGACGTGAAGGAACGCATCAGGGCCGGCGAAGCCTTCCAGGTCGTCCCCTCCCAGCGCTTCGAGACCCCGTGCACGGCAAGCGCGTTGGACGTGTACCGGGTGCTGCGCGCCACCAACCCGTCGCCGTACATGTACCTCTTCCGGTTCGACGGCTTCGACGTCGCCGGCTCCAGCCCGGAGGCCCTGGTCAAGGTCGAGGACGGACGCGCGATGGTCCACCCGATCGCCGGCACCAGGCACCGCGGCGCCACCCCGCAGGAGGACCAGGCGCTCGCCGACGAGCTCCTCGCCGACCCGAAGGAACGCGCCGAGCACCTGATGCTGGTCGACCTCGGCCGCAACGACCTGGGGCGGGTCTGCGTACCCGGCACCGTCGAGGTCGTCGACTTCATGTCGATCGAGCGGTACTCGCACGTGATGCACATCGTCTCCACCGTCACCGGCCGCGTCGCCGAGGGCCGCACCGCCTTCGACGTCCTCACCGCCTGTTTCCCCGCCGGCACCCTCTCCGGCGCCCCGAAGCCCCGCGCGATGCAGATCATCGAGGAGCTCGAACCGACCCGTCGCGGACTGTACGGAGGCTGCGTCGGCTATCTCGACTTCGCCGGGGACTCCGACACCGCCATCGCCATCCGCACCGCCCTGCTCCGCGACGGCACGGCGTACGTCCAGGCCGGAGCCGGGGTCGTCGCCGACTCCGACCCGGTCGCCGAGGACACCGAATGCCGCAACAAGGCCGCGGCGGTGCTCCGCGCGGTGCATACCGCCAACCGGCTCCACGGCGCCTGAGGCGGTAGGGGATAGTGGAGTACGTGAGCGCTGTCCCCGTACCCCAGCCCCGTGCCCGAGCCGCCACCGCGTCCGGCGGCTCGGGAAGCCGCCGCAGCCTGGCCGCCGGCCTGTTCCTCGGGGCGGTGGGCGCCACCGTCGTCCTGCTCGCTTCCGGTCAGACCTGGGCCGAGGGCGAGGCGTCCGTCGGCGGCGGCGCGCTGCCCCTGACCGCCGACGGCCAGGACGTCACCGGCCTTCCGGCGGCCCTCGCCATCGTCGGCCTGGCCGCCCTCGTCGCCGTCTTCGCGGTCCGCGGCGCCGGCCGGCTGCTCGTCGCCGGGCTCCTCGCCCTCAGCGGCCTCGGCGCAGGACTGAGCGCCTGCCTCGGCGCCACCGACAGCGCGGCGCTCGACGAGAAGGCCGCCCAGTCCACCGGCGACGCCTCGGCGACCATCGACGCGCTCACCCACACCGCGTGGCCGTACGTCACCGCGGCCGGCGGCCTGCTGATCCTGCTCGCCGGGCTGCTCGCCCTGCGCTACGGGAAGCTCTGGCCCACCATGTCGGGACGGTACGAACGGGACGGCACGCCCCGCCCCCGCAAGGCCGCCCGCACCGCCCCGGACCCCGACCGGCCCGAGGACCTCTGGAAGGCCCTGGACCGCGGCGAGGACCCGACGCGCGAGACGTGACCCCCAACTCACGTCCTACCTGTACGTACGGGACAATGAAGCCGAGCTTTCAGCACAGCGGCACCAACAGCGCCACCAGCTTTGCGTACAGCGATACCAACAGCGCATCACCAACAAGGAGCAACTCATGGCGGGCAGCAGCCACGGACACACCCCGGCCGCCTGGACCGGTGTCATCATCTCCTTCATCGGCTTCTGCGTCGCAGGCGTCTTCATGGTCGCGGCCAACGTCGTCGGCTTCTGGGCCGGAATCGCCGTCGTCCTGCTCGGCGGCGTCGTCGGCCTCGCGATGAAGGCCGCGGGTCTCGGCATGCCGAAGGAGTCCGCGGAGATGGCCCAGGCACGGGCCCGCGCCGCACAGGCCCAGGTCTCCTGACACCACGCGGCACCGTACGCACACGAGGCGCAGCCCGGCCCGGGCTGCGCCTTTCCGCGTCAACGGGGACAATCACCGGGTGGACGCATCGCCTACCCCCGCCGCCGCAGTGCCGGCCCCGGCCTCCGGGCCCTCTCCCGGCCGCCCGTCCCCGCCGGTCTTCCCGCCGGCCCCCGTGCCCGCCTCGCGCGTCCGGCGCCTCGCCACACCGGCGGGCGTGATGGCCGTCGTCGTCGGGGCGTTCGGTTACGTCGGTGCCGTCGACCCCAACCAGCCCGGCCACTACCCGCTCTGCCCGCTGCTCCGCTTCACCGGGCTCTACTGCCCGGGCTGCGGAGGACTGCGAAGCGCCCACGCCGTCGCACACGGCGACATCGCCGCCGCTCTCGGCTCCAACGCGCTCGCCGTCGTCGGCTACGCGGCCTTCGCCGCCCTCTGGGCCCTCTGGGCGGTCCGCGCCTGGCGGGGCAGGCCCATGAGCATCGCGGCGAAGCCGGTCGTCTGGTGGGGGATCGGGGCCGTACTGCTGATCTTCTCGGTGGTGCGGAACCTACCGTTCGGTACGGTTCTGGCCCCTTGAATGCCCAGGTAGTGGGACATTCACCGACCGGATTCGGGCCGACAGCCCTCCTGCGGATAGCATTGATATGGCTGATCCTGTTCTGCTGTTCATCTCATCACCGTCCCGGAAGGGGGCCGCTCGCGTGAGTGTGCTCGACGAGATCATCGACGGCGTACGCGCCGACCTCGCGGAGCGGCAGGCGCGTGTCAGCCTCGACGAGCTGAAGGAGCGCGCCGCGCGCGCTCCGGGAGCCAAGGACGGAGTCGCCGCCCTGCGCGGCGAGGGTGTCACCGTCATCTGCGAGGTCAAGCGTTCCAGCCCCTCCAAGGGGGCCCTGGCCGCGATCGCGGACCCGGCCGCGCTCGCCGCGGACTACGAGGCGGGCGGCGCGTCCGTCATCTCGGTCCTCACCGAGGAGCGCCGCTTCGGCGGCTCGCTCGCCGACCTGGAGGCCGTCCGCGCCAAGGTCGACATCCCGGTGCTGCGCAAGGACTTCATCGTCACCTCGTACCAGCTCTGGGAGGCCCGCGCCTACGGCGCCGACCTCGCTCTGCTGATCGTCGCCGCCCTCGACCAGGAGGCCCTGGTCTCCCTGATCGAGCGCGCCGAGTCCATCGGCCTGACGCCGCTGGTCGAGGTGCACGACGAGGAGGAGGCGGAGCGTGCCGTGGACGCCGGGGCGAAGGTCATCGGTGTCAACGCGCGCAACCTGAAGGACCTCAAGGTCGACCGCTCCACCTTCGAGCGCGTCGCCCCCGAGATCCCGAACCACATCGTCAAGGTCGCCGAGTCCGGCGTCCGCGGCCCGCACGACCTCATCGCCTACGCCAACGCGGGCGCCGACGCGGTGCTCGTGGGCGAGTCGCTGGTCACCGGCCGCGACCCGCGGGCCGCCGTCGCCGACCTCGTGGCCGCCGGCGCCCACCCGGCCCTGCGACACGGACGGAGCTGACCCGACCCGTGTCCGCCGAACGTCTCGCGTCGCGTCGCCGGCGGGGCCTGCGCCCCACCGGAGCCACGGCCCGGGTCCCGCACGCGCCGCTGGCGCGCGGCTGCCGCCCCCGCGGCTGCCGTGCCCCCGCGCGCCGGGTGCACGGCCGGCGGGTGCGGTACGTGATCGGCGACGAGCCCGGCCAGGTCAACGGCATGCGATGGCGCACGGGGACCGCACCGTAGCGAGCCCCGGCCGACGTACCCGCACCACTCCCGTCGTACGTACGACCGCACCGCCCCGACCGATCACCGGTCGCGGTGGCGCTCCGCTCACGGCGCATACGGTGAATCCACCCATTGCGATGTCGAGGAGCACGTCGGATGTCATCTGACTTCTTCATTCCGGACCCGGAGGGTCTGATCCCCAGCGCCGAGGGGTATTTCGGTGCGTTCGGCGGCAAGTTCATCCCGGAGGCGCTCGTCGCCGCCGTGGACGAGGTCGCCGTCGAGTACGACAAGGCCAAACACGACCCGGCCTTCGCCGCCGAGCTCAACGAGCTCATGGTCAACTACACCGGCCGGCCCAGCGCGCTGACCGAGGTCCCGCGCTTCGCGGAGCACGCGGGCGGCGCCCGGATCTTCCTCAAGCGCGAGGACCTCAACCACACCGGCTCGCACAAGATCAACAACGTGCTGGGCCAGGCGCTGCTCACCAAGCGCATGGGCAAGACCCGGGTCATCGCCGAGACCGGCGCCGGCCAGCACGGCGTCGCCACCGCGACCGCCTGCGCGCTCTTCGGCCTCGAATGCACCATCTACATGGGCGAGATCGACACCGAGCGGCAGGCGCTGAACGTGGCGCGGATGCGGATGCTCGGCGCCGAGGTCATCGCGGTGAAGTCCGGCTCCAGGACCCTGAAGGACGCCATCAACGAGGCGTTCCGCGACTGGGTCGCCAATGTGGACCGCACGCACTACCTCTTCGGCACCGTCGCCGGACCGCACCCCTTCCCGGCCATGGTCCGCGACTTCCACCGGGTCATCGGCGTCGAGGCCCGCCGCCAGATCCTGGAGCGCGCCGGCCGGCTGCCGGACGCCGCCATCGCCTGCGTCGGCGGCGGCTCCAACGCCATCGGGCTCTTCCACGCCTTCATCCCGGACGCGCACGTCCGGCTGATCGGCTGCGAGCCCGCCGGACACGGTGTGGAGACCGGCGAGCACGCGGCGACCCTGACCGCGGGCGAGCCCGGCATCCTGCACGGCTCGCGCAGCTACGTCCTCCAGGACGACGAGGGCCAGATCACCGAGCCGTACTCCATCTCGGCCGGTCTCGACTACCCGGGCATCGGCCCGGAGCACTCGTACCTCAAGGACATCGGCCGCGGCGAGTACCGCGCGGTCACCGACGACGCGGCCATGCAGTCGCTGCGTCTGCTCTCCCGCACCGAGGGGATCATCCCGGCCATCGAGAGCGCCCACGCGCTGGCCGGAGCCCTGGAGGTCGGCAAGGAGCTCGGCAAGGACGGGCTGATCGTGGTCAACCTGTCCGGCCGCGGCGACAAGGACATGGACACGGCAGCCCGCTATTTCGGGCTGTACGACGGGGCCGACGGCGTCGTCGAGGCCGATGTGGCCGACGGGGAAGAGGAGGTCACCAAGTGAGCGGCAACGTGGAGCTGTTGGGTTCCGCCCTCGCACAGGCGAAGGCGGAGAACCGGGCCGCCCTCATCGCGTACCTCCCGGCCGGGTTCCCGACCGTCGACGGCGGGATCGAGGCCGTGAAGGCGGTCGTGGCGGGCGGTGCCGACATCGTCGAGGTGGGGCTGCCGCACAGCGACCCGGTGCTCGACGGGCCGGTCATCCAGACCGCCGACGACATCGCCCTGCGCGGCGGGGTGAAGATCGCCGACGTGATGCGCACGGTCCGCGAGGCCCATGAGGCGACCGGTGTCCCGATCCTCGTCATGACGTACTGGAACCCGATCGACCGGTACGGCGTCGAGCGCTTCACCGCCGAGCTCGCCGAGGCGGGCGGCGCCGGGTGCATCCTGCCCGACCTGCCGGTCCAGGAGTCCGGGCTGTGGCGCGAGCACGCCGACAAGCACGGTCTCGCGACCGTCTTCGTCGTCGCGCCGAGCAGCAAGGACGAACGCCTCGCCACCATCACCGCGGCCGGCTCCGGCTTCGTCTACGCGGCCTCGCTGATGGGCGTCACCGGCACCCGGGCCTCGGTCGGCGAGCAGGCCCAGGACCTGGTCCTGCGCACCCGCGCCACGACGGAGCTGCCGGTCTGCGTCGGCCTGGGGGTCTCCAACGCCGAGCAGGCCGCCGAGGTCGCGGGCTTCGCCGACGGGGTGATCGTCGGCTCCGCCTTCGTCAAGGCGATCCTGGACGCCCCCGACGAGGCGGCCGGCCTGGCCGCGGTCCGCTCCCTGGCGGGCGACCTCGCCGAAGGCGTTCGAAAGCGCTGAATCGGGTGTAATCCGAACGAGTGGACCTGGACCGGGGAGGCACGCGCGTGCCTCCCCGGTTCGTTGCTGCGGGTGTGAGCGAGAAGAACGAACAGGGAAAAAGGGCCGCGCGAGACCGGCTCGTACAGCAGCGCGAACGCCAGCGGGCGAGCGAGCGCCGCAGGCGCACGCTGATCGTCACCGGTGCGGTGGTGGGCGTGCTGGCGCTGGCCGCCGTCGTCGGCGTGATCGCCGCGAATTCGGGCGGCAAGAGCGGCAAGAACGAGGCGGGCCCCGCGGTCGCGCCGTCCGGGGCGACCGGGAAGGACAGCCTCGCCATCCAGGTCGGTGCGGACGGCGCCCCGTCCACGCTCACCGTCTGGGAGGATTTCCGCTGCCCGGTCTGCGCCCAGTTCGAGAACGCCTTCCGGGACACGAGCCACCAGCTGGAGAGCAGCGGACAGATCAAGGTCGAGTACCACCTCGCCACGATCATCGACGGCAATCTCGGCGGCAGCGGCTCGCTGCGGGCGGCCAACGCGGCGGCCTGCGCACAGGACGCCGGCAAGTTCTCCGCCTATCACGACGTGCTCTACCGCAACCAGCCGCAGGAGACCGTCGACGCCTTCGGCGACAACGACAAGCTGATCGAGCTCTCGGGGAAGGTCCCGGGACTCGACACTCCCGACTTCCGCAGCTGTGTGAACGACGGCAAGCACGACAGCTGGGTCAAGAAATCCAACACGGCGTTCCAGAACGGCGGATTCCAGGGCACACCGACCGCGCTGCTCAACGGGGAATCGATCTTCCCGAAGAAGGGGACCGAGCCGATCACCGAGGCGAACCTGAAGAAGTGGGTGGCCGCGGCCAACAAGGGCAAGAAGCCGGCCCCGGTCACCCCCGCCCCGTCGGGCTCCTGACCGGTCCCCGGGCGGGGTCCGGCAAGGGGAATCGATGACCTGCCCGTTACCCAGAAGTTGTCGGGTGGGTTGCCGTACGCCCCACCCGGCAAGGTAGCGTCGACCTTGCCATGGACCTTGCCTATATTCCCAGCCCGTCGACCGGCGTGATCAATCTCGGCCCGATCCCGCTCCGCGGCTACGCGTTCTGCATCATCATCGGTGTCTTCGTCGCCGTCTGGTTCGGCAACAAGCGCTGGGTCGCCCGGGGAGGCAGATCCGGCACCGTTGCCGACATCGCCGTCTGGGCCGTGCCCTTCGGCCTGGTCGGCGGCCGGCTCTACCACGTGATCACCGACTACCAGCTGTACTTCAGCGAGGGTGAGAACTGGGTCGACGCCTTCAAGATCTGGCAGGGTGGCCTCGGCATCTGGGGCGCGGTCGCGCTCGGCGCCGTCGGCGCCTGGATCGGCTGCCGCCGCCGCGGGATCCCGCTGCCCGCCTGGGCCGACGCGCTCGCCCCCGGTCTCGCTCTCGCCCAGGCCTGCGGCCGCTGGGGCAACTGGTTCAACCAGGAGCTGTACGGCAAGGCGACCGATGTGCCGTGGGCGCTGAAGATCAGCGAGGGCCCCAACCGGGTCGCCGGCACCTACCACCCGACGTTCCTCTACGAGTCGCTGTGGTGCATCGGTGCCGCCCTGCTGGTGATCTGGGCGGACCGCCGCTTCAAGCTCGGACACGGCCGGGTGTTCGCCCTGTACGTCGCCGCGTACTGCGCGGGGCGGGCCTGGATCGAGTACATGCGGGTCGACGAGGCCCACCACATCCTGGGCCTGCGCCTGAACGTGTGGACCGCGCTGATCGTCTTCGTGCTGGCCGTGGTGTACTTCGTGATCTCGGCGAAGGTGCGGCCGGGGCGCGAGGAGATCGTGGAGCCGGGCGCCGCGGAGGAAGCGGCCCAGGCCGAGGCCGCGAAGGACGGCGGGGCAGGCGATGCCAAGTCCTCGGAGAACGACGGCGGTGCCAAGTTCTCGAAGGACGACGACACCGCCGAGTCCTCGAAGGACGACGGCGCCGGGCGTGCGGACGATGCCGATGCCGACGCCGACAAGGATGCGGACAGGACGCCGGAGAAGAACGGCACCGCGAAAGCGGCCAAGAACGGCTGAGCCGTGTGAACCCGTGCGTGGGGCCCCGGACCGATCGGTCCGGGGCCCCACGCGTGTGCTCAGCCGCCGGCCAGCGCCAGTGTCCTGCGGGCCGAGGCCACCACCGCCGCGTCGACGAACCGGCCGTCCGGCAGGGCCTGCGCGCCCTCGTCCGCCACGGCCGCCGCCACGATCTCCGCCGCCGCCTCGATCTCCCGCGGCGTCGGCCGGAACGCCCGATCGATGACCGGCAGCTGGCGGGGATGGATCGCCGCCCGGCCCAGGAAACCCAGCGCCCGGCCGTGCGCGCAGGACGCCCACAGACCGTCCAGGTCCCGGACGTCCGGGAATACCGACTGGGCGGGCGGGGCGAGCCCGGCCGCGCGGGCGGCGAGCACCACCCGGCTGCGCGACCAGTCGAGCCCGATGTCGTCCCGTACCCCCAGATCGGCCCGGAGGTCCGCCTCGCCGAGGGCGATGGACCGCACCTGGGGATGGGAGGCGGCGACCGAGTACGCGTGCTCGATGCCGAGCGCCGACTCCAGCAGCGGACAGAGTGCGACCCCCGGAGCCACGGCCGCGATGTGATGGACGGAGGCCGCATGCGTGATCTTGGGCAGCCGGAGCTCGGCGAGTCCCGGCAGCCCGGCCAGGGCGATCACGTCCGCCTCGGTGTGGACCCGGACGTGGACCGGCACGGCCGTGTCCCCGGCCGCTTCGGAGAGCAGCTCGGCGGTGGCCGACAGCGCGTACTCCTTGCGGTCCGGCGCGACCGCGTCCTCCAGATCCACGATCACCACGTCCGCGCCCGAATCCCGCGCCTTGCGCACCACCTCAGGCCGGTCCCCGGGGACGTAGAGCCAGGTGAGCGGGACCGACGCCGTCACAGGACGTGCTCCGCCCGCAGCGCCGAGATCTCCGGGCCCGACAGACCCAGTGAGGTGAGGATCTCCTCGGTGTCCGCGCCGTGCGGCCGGCCCGCCCAGCGGATCGCTCCCGGTGTCGCGGAGAGCCGGAACAGCACGTTCTGCATGCGCAGGGTGCCCAGCTCCGGGTCGTCGACCTCGGTGACGGAGTCCAGGGCCCGGTACTGCGGGTCCTCCATCACGTCCTGGACGTCGTGGATCGGCGCGATGGCCGCCTCGGCCTTCTCGAAGGCCGAAACCGCCTCCTGACGGGTGTGCCGGGCGATCCAGTTGCCGACCGCCTCGTCGAGCTCGTCGGCGTGCTCGGCGCGGGTGGAGCCTGCGGCGAACCAGGGCTCGTCGATCAGTTCCGCCCGGCCGACCAGGCGCATCACCCGCTCGGCGATCGACTGCGCGGAGGTGGAGACCGCGACCCAGTGCCCGTCCGAGGTGCGGTAGGTGTTGCGCGGGGCGTTGTTGCGGGAGCGGTTGCCGGTGCGCGGCTGTACGTAACCGAGCTGGTCGTACCAGATGGGCTGCGGGCCGAGCACGGTCAGGATCGGCTCGATGATCGCCATGTCGACGATCTGCCCCTGGCCGGTGCGCTCGCGCCCGGCGAGCGCCGCCATCACGGCGTACGCGGTGGCCAGCGCCGCGATCGAGTCGGCGAGCCCGAACGGCGGCAGCGTGGGCGGCCCGTCCGGCTCCCCGGTGATCGCGGCGAACCCGCTCATCGCCTCGGCCAGGGTGCCGAAGCCGGGGCGGTGCGCGTACGGGCCGAACTGTCCGAACCCGGTGACCCTGACCAGGACCAGCCGCGGGTTGACCGCGTGCAGCTCCGCCCAGCCCAGGCCCCAGCGCTCCAGCGTCCCCGGCCGGAAGTTCTCGATGATCACATCGGTCTCGGCGGCCAGCCGCAGCAGGACGTCACGGCCGCCGGGGGTGGACAGGTCGAGGGTCAGATTGCGCTTGTTGCGGCCGAGCAGCTTCCACCACAGGCCGACGCCGTCCTTCGTGGGGCCGTGCCCGCGCGAGGGGTCGGGCCTGCGCGGATGCTCGACCTTGATCACCTCGGCGCCGAAGTCGCCGAGCATGGTGGCGGAGAGCGGACCGGCGAAGAGCGTGGCGAGGTCGACGACCCGCAGTCCGGTCAGGGGGGCCTGCGCGGGCGCGTTCACGCGGCGTCGATCTCGGTGCGGTACGGCATGGACGTCGAGGCGCCCGGCCGCTGTACGCAGAGCGCGGCGGCCGACGACGCCCAGGCCAGCGCCTGGGGCACGGGCCGCCGCTCGCCGAGCGCGACGGCGAGTGTCCCGACGAAGGTGTCGCCCGCCCCCGTGGTGTCGACGGCGGTGACCTCGGGGGCGGGGAAGACGACGGGTTCGCCGCCCCGGGCCGCGTACAGGCAGCCCTTCGCACCGAGCGTGACGATCACCGCGGGGACCTGGCTGAGCAGATGGCGCGCCGCCGCATGGGGGTCGGTGAAGCCGGTCAGCGCGGCCGCCTCGTGCTCATTGGGGATCAACAGATCGACACAGTCCAGGAGTTCGGCGGGCAGGGGCTGCACAGGGGACGGGGTGAGGATGGTCCGTACGCCCTGGGCGTGGGCCGCCCGTGCGCCCTCGATCACCGCGGACAGCGGCAGTTCCAGCTGGAGGAGCAGCAGATCGGCTCCGGCGATGGCGGCCATCTCGCCGGGGCCGAGGGCGGTGACGGTGCCGTTGGCGCCGGGGATCACCACGATGGAGTTGGCCCCCGTGTCGTCCACGACGATGTGCGCGGTGCCGCTGGGGCCCTCGGCGGTGTGCAGCAGATCGGTGTCGACGCCCGCGTGCTCCAGGCCGGACCGGAGCAGGGTGCCGTACGCGTCGTCGCCCACCGCGCCGATCATCATCACCTCGCCGCCGGCGCGGGCGGCGGCGACGGCCTGGTTGGCGCCCTTGCCGCCCGGGACGGTGCGGAACTCCCGTCCGGTGACGGTCTCTCCGAGCCCCGGAGCCCGTTCGACGTATGCGACGAGGTCCATGTTGGTGCTGCCTAGCACCGCGATGCCGGTCATGGGCACAGTGCCTCCTTGTGAGTGAGCCGGTGGGTCTGTTCGGCGAGTTCGTCGAAGCCGATGGCGTCGAAACCGGGGACGGACGAGGCGAGCCGGTTCTTCAGCGGGGTGGTCCAGCGGTCGGGCAGCCGCTGTGCGGACCCGGCCAGCAGCCCGGCGAGCGAACCGGCCGTCGCGCCGTTGGAGTCGGTGTCCCAGCCGCCCGACACGGCCAGGCAGATGGAGAGCGAGAAGTCGCCGTCGGCATGGGTGAGGGCGGCGGCGAGCAGCGCGGCGTTGGGCAGCACATGGACCCAGTGGTACCTGCCGTACTCGGCGTGCAGCCGGTCGGCCACCGCGTCGAAGTCGGCATTGTCGCGGGCCGCCGCCACACCGAAGCGCACCGCCCGCGCGAACCGCGAACGCGGCGGCACGACGCGCAGCCCGGCGGCCAGACACCCGTGCACATCGCTCCCGCCGCCGGCCGCCTCGGCTAGCGCCGCGGCGGTGAACATCGCCCCGTACACCCCGTTGGCGGTGTGGCTGAGCACGGCGTCCCGATGGGCCTGCTCCGCAGCGGCCGCCGGGTCGCCCGGATGGGTCCAGCCGTGCACATCGGCCCGGATCTGCGCGCCGATCCACTCCCGGAACGGGTTGTGGTACCGGGCCGTGTGCGGGGGCTCGACGCCGTCCAGCAGATTGCGGTACGCGACCCGCTCGGCGGTGAACGTCCGGCCGGCCGGGAGCTCGTCGAGCCAGAGCCTCGCCAGATCGCCGGTGGTGAAGGACTGGCCGTACCGCTGGAGCAACAGCACGGTGAGCAAGGGGTAGTTGAGGTCGTCGTCCTCGGGCATGCCGTCGATGTTCTCGGCCAGCGAGTTGGCTGCGGAGCGACGGTTCCAGGGGTAGGTGGCGGCCAGCGGGGCCGGCAGGTTCCGGGCGGTGAACCAGGTGGTGAGCGGCCAGTTGCCGGTGGCGCGGGCCAGGGCGCGGATGCCGTCCAGCGGCAGCTTCTCGACGGGCTTGCCGAGCAGGCAGCCGGCCGCCCGGCCCAGCCAGGCGGCGTGCAGCCGGTGCCGGGTCACCGGCGGCGCGTCCGGCCGGGGCGCCGGCCAGTCGGGGCACGCGGCCCGGATCGCGGCCTGCTCCGTCGGCTCGTCCTTCTCCAACGGCGACTCCAGCAGGGCGAGTTCGTCGAGCAGCCGCTCGGCGAGCGCGCGCAGCTCCGGCGCCGGCGGGGTGGAGGCGCCCGCGCGTTCCGGGGCGGGGGCGCCGCCCGCCTCGTACCACCGGCGTGCGACGGCCCGCGCGTCGCGCCCGTCCTCGGCCGCCTGACGCAGCTCGTGCCCGACGAGGTCCTCGGGCTGCACCCATGTCACCCGTACGGTCATGGCGTACCTGCCAGCGAGGCGAACGCCGACTCGTGCGCGCGGCGCCGGGCCGTGTCCCGTACGAACACCTCGCGGGCGACGTCCGCCAGGGTCCGGGCGGGGGCGTGCAGATCGAGGCGGCTGGCCCCGGCGACCGTTTGCACCCAGTCGGCGGGGATCGCCCGTTCGCCGTGGAGCGCCCCCGCGAGGGCGCCGCTCATCGTGGCGATCGAGTCGCAGTCCCGGCCGTAGTTGACCGAGCCGAGGACCGTGTGCCGGTAGTCGCCACCCGCGACGAGCAGCATCCCGAGCGCGATCGGAAGCTCCTCGATGGCATGCAGCCGGGACGGCCTGCGGGCGCCGAGGGACGGGGCGCGGTAGTCGGGGCCGACCGTGTCGAAGGGGGTGACCGCGGCGCGCAAGGGGACCAGCGCCGACTCGAAGTCGCTCTGTTCCGCGGCCACTTCGCACACCGCCTCGATCGCCGACCGGGTGCCGTCCTTGGCGAGCGACAGGCAGGTGTCGACGACGGTGGCGGGGGTCGCGCCGGGTGCGCAGGCGGCGGCGACGGCTGCCGCGAAGACCCCGGCCGCCTCCCTTCCGTAGCTCGACTGGTGGGCGCCGGCGACATCCAGCGCCTCGGCGTACGCGGCCTCCGGGTGGGCGGCGTTGACCAGGCCGACCGGGGCCATGTACATCGCCGCACCGCAGTTGACGATGTTGCCGTTGCCCGCCTCGCGCGGATCGACGTGGCCGTAGTGCAGCCGGGCGACGATCCACTTCTCGGCGAGGAAGATCCGCTGGAGCGGCAGCGCCTCGGCCTCCAGCTCCGGGATCCAGCGGGGCCCCGAGATCAGCTCGGGCACGAGATGACCGGCGACCGCGTAGGCGTCGAGATGGTCGCGCACGGTGCCGTACACCCGCACCAGCGCATGGGTCATCAAGGTGTCGTCGGTGACGTGCCCGTCGCCCTTGTGGTAGGGGGCGATGGGGCGCGCGGTGCGCCAGTTCTCGCCGTCCCACGGGCCCACGATGCCGTCGATCCGCCCGCCGTGGCGGGCCACGATCTGCTCGGGGGACCGGCCCTCCACCGGACCGCCGAGCGCGTCGCCGACGGCGGCGCCGACGAGTGCGCCCGTGATCCGTTCATCGAGTGTGAGTGTCGTGGGTCCGGCCTCGGGCCGCAGGGGCGTCGTGGATGTCATGTCCGAATTGTCCACCCGGGGGCTTCGGTTCCGTGTCTGCCAGCAGCCCGGCGAGTTCGATGAGATCGGTCCCCGCGAGCCGGGGCAGCGCACAGCCCGCGAGGGTGCGGCAGGCCTCCCGCCAGCCGTCCGGGACGGCGCCGATTCCGCCGAGCGCACCGGTCAGCGCGCCTGCCAGGGCGGGCGCCGAGTCGGCCACCCGCGACAGGCAGGCGGCGGCGGGAACGGCCTGGGCGATCTGGCCGCGGGCGGCGGTGGCCAGGGCGAGGGCGACCGGGACGGTCTCGGCGGCGGCGATCCCGTAGCTGTAGACGTGGTCGACGATCTGATGCTCCAGCACGGGGACGAGGGCGAAGGCGCCCGCCGCCTCTCCGACGAAGTCGCGGGCGATCCGGACGGCGTGGACGGCGTTGCGGGCGATCTCGGTGCCGTCGGGGAGCTGGGCGAGCGCGGCGTTCACCGCGGTGTCCACGTCCGCCCCGCCCAGCGCCTCGGCGATGGCCGCCGCCATCGCGCGGGCCCCGTGCACCCCGTCGCCGTCCTGGGTGTAGCGCGCGTCGAACTCGGCGAGGTCGGCGGCGGCCGCGGGGTCCGCGGGGTGGGCGACGGCGAGTACGGAGGCCCTCACGCAGGCCGCGTCGTCGAAGTAGTGCGGGTTGTCGTGGCCGGTGGCGGGCGGGCGCAGCCCGGCGGCGAGATTGCCGAGCCCGGCGCGTACCGAGATCCGGGCGCGCAGCGGGAGCACCGCGGATTCGACCTCGGGGGCACGGGCGGCGGCCGCGGCGACCTCGGCGGCCAGGGCGTTCCAGGCGACGTCGACGGCGGCCCGCATCCGGCGTTCGGGGGAGAGCCCGTGCAGTGGACCGGCTGCCGACGTGAGCAGGGTCCCGGCGGCGAACGCCGCCCACTCGGCGTCGTCGGAGGGCCCCAGCCGCAGCGGTTCGGGCGGCTGGTTGAGCGCGATGGGGACGGGCAGCGTGGTGGTGGCGTTCTGCTCGGCGAACGTGTCGAGCTCCCGGGTGAGCCGCCGGGTCCACTCGGGCATCCGGGCCGCCCGGTGCCGGGCGGCGGGCCATCCGGCGGCGTCCCCGGAGGCGAGCCCGAGCAACAGCCCCTCGATCCGGGCCCGGTGCCCGACGATGGGACGGGTGCGCAGACGGGTGGCCGGGGCGGGGGTGCGGGGAGTGTCGTGCGGGGGTGGTGCGTCGGCCGTCGTACGCGGATCCTCCCGGGGTTCGTCGGTGTCCGTACGTGCACGGTTCAGGACCGGGCACTCGCTGCTGCTGCCGCCGCCGCCGCTGCTGCCGCCGCTGCCGTTGCAGCGCGCCTCGCCCGCCTTGCGCACCACGCCCGCTCCGTACGCCCCACCTGTCGCGCTTGTCCTGCCTGCCTCGTCTACCCCACCCGCCCCACCCGCCCCACTCGTCCCGCGAACCTCGTCCGCCTCGTCCGGAGTGAGCAACTCCGCGATCTCCAGGACATGATGGCCCCGCATCGTCGGCAGACAGCTGCCCCGGACCGGGCCGATCGCGTTCCCCCAGCGCCGTGGAATCGCGGACTCCCCGTTCAGGGCGCCGGCCAGGGCCCCCGCCACCGCGGCCGTGGTGTCCGCGTCGCGGCCCATGTTGACGGCCGTCAGCACCGCCGTACGGAAGTCGCCGTGCGCCGCCGCGAACGCCCCGAAGGCCAGGCCCACCGCCTCGGGCGCCAGGTCCGTCCACGGGTATCCGCCGATCACCACCGCGGAGCGCACCGCGCGTTCCATGGTGAGCCGGTCGGGGTAGCCGCGCTGCGCGGCCGCCACCGCGCGCCGCAGCGAACGTGCCGTCCAGGAGTCCATGGGGACGACCGACAGTGCGGCGGCGATCACCGAGGTGACCCCGGCCCCCGTCATCGCGGCGGCCACCCCGGCCGCCACCGCCTGGCCGCCGTAGATGCCCTCCCCGTCGTGGCTGACCCGCCCGTCCACCGCGACCAGCCGCGCCGCCTCGTCCGGCCGGCCGGCCGCGAAGACACCGAACGGTGCCGCTCTCATCGCCAGGCCGTCGCTCCAGGCGTGCCGGTGCTGGGCGGAGATCGGGGCGGCGAGTCCCCGGCGCAGGTTCTCCAGCGTCCCCCGTTCGCTGAACCCGGCACCGCGGAACGGCCCCTCGTCGAGATCGGCGATCCACAGGTGCCAGGCCCGCTCCACATGAGTGACGGTCAGCGCGGAACCGTGCCGGGCGAGCAGCAGCCCGGAGAAGATCGCGTACTCGGTGTCGTCGGTGCCCGCGGGGTCGTCGCTCACGAAGCCCTCGATCCGGCCCCAGCGGCGACGGATCTCCGAGGGCCGCAGGTTCTCCGCCGGTGCGCCCAGCGCGTCCCCGACCGCGAGACCGAGCAGCGAGCCGCGGGCCCGGTCGGCCAGGTCCCCCCGAGGCCCCTCACCCGGACCCGAGCCGCCCTGACCAGAGCCGCCCCGACCCGAGCTGTCCGGGCCCGAGCCGCCCTGACCGGAGCCGTCCGGTACCGCCGCTCCCGCGCCGCCGGTTCGCGGCTCTGCCGGATTTCCTGCGATCAACTCCATCGCGTCGACCCTCCGCTCGCACCGAGCCAGTTCTCGTCCTTCTCGATCTGTGCCACGCGGAGCGCCGACCGAGGCCGACAATCACAACAAAAGGGCCAGTCGGATGACGTGTCAGAGGTACTGAGCCAGGCCGTACTTACCTGGTCAGGAGGGTGGTAAGTACGGCCTGCCTTGCTGGCGGGAGCCGTTTTTCGTGCGTACTTTCGATGGTGTTGAGCGGGGGCGGAGCGAGGGAAACCCGCTGCCGGAGAAGGGGAGAGCCATGTCCATCATCGAGACCGACGCCGTACTGCACGAGGCGCACCGCGACAATCACACCCACCGTGATGTGAACGGCGGCTGGCTGCGTCCGGCGGTGTTCGGTGCCATGGACGGGCTGGTCTCCAACCTCGCGCTGATGACCGGCGTCGCGGGTGGTTCCGTCTCCCAGCAGACGATCGTGATCACCGGTCTGGCGGGCCTGGCCGCCGGTGCGTTCTCGATGGCGGCCGGCGAGTACACCTCCGTGGCCTCGCAGCGCGAGCTCGTCGAGGCCGAGCTCGACGTCGAGCGACGGGAGTTGCGCAAGCACCCCAAGGACGAGGAGCGGGAGCTCGCCGAGCTCTACGAGTCCCGCGGCGTCGAGCCCGCGCTCGCCCGCGAGGTCGCACGGCAGCTGTCGCGCGACCCGGAGCAGGCCCTGGAGATACACGCCCGCGAGGAGCTGGGCATCGACCCGGGCGATCTGCCCTCGCCGCTCGTCGCCGCGGTGTCGTCGTTCGGCGCGTTCGCACTGGGCGCCCTGCTGCCCGTGCTGCCGTATCTGCTCGGTGCGAGCGCGATGTGGCCGGCCGTGCTGCTGGCGCTGGTCGGGCTGTTCGCCTGCGGCGCGGTGGTGGCCAGGGTGACGGCCCGCAGCTGGCTGTACAGCGGGTTGCGCCAGCTGGCCCTGGGTGGGGCCGCGGCCGCCATCACCTACGGACTGGGCACGCTGTTCGGTGTGGCCGTCGGGAGCTGACCCCGCCCCGCACGCCGATGGAACGGGCAGGCACACCCGCAGGTGGGGGTGCCTGCCCGTGACGTGTTCGCCACTCATGTGGGAGTGGCTGCCCGTGACGTGTTCGCCACTCATGTGGGAGTGGCTGCCCGTGACGTGTTCGCCACTCATGTGGGAGTGGCTGCCCGTAGCGTGTCCGCCACCCGTGTGACGTACGTCTTGGTGACCGCCTCTGGGCGGGGCGGCCACCACGGGCTTAAAGTGAGTCCCTATGCAGGGCTACACATAAGTAGCCGTTACTGGGCGGTTTCATTTCCTTTGCCGCCGGGCATGACCCGTAGACACCGCAGGCAACGACGCCTGCTCTCTGCGGTCCCCCTGGGCGCCGATCTTCCACTGCGACCCACCCCCATCGCCTCCGGCGGTGTCCGTATGTTGGAACGAACTATCCGCTTCTTGAGAAGCGCCCCATCATGTAACCTGCACGAAATTTCGCAGAGGGCCAACGTCGTCCCTCGGCACTGCACATGCCACGACGACGACGGGAGAGCCAATGCGCTTCGACGCCTGGGCGCCCATGGACGGTCGCCCCGCCCAGCAGGGGATGTACGACCCCCGTAACGAGCACGACGCCTGCGGTGTCGGGTTCGTGGCCACTCTGACCGGTGTGGCCAGCCACGAGCTGGCCGAGCAGGCGCTGACCGTGCTGCGCAATCTCGAACACCGCGGTGCCACCGGGTCCGAGCCCGACTCCGGCGACGGCGCCGGGATCCTCCTCCAGGTGCCGGACGCCTTCCTGCGTGAAGAGGCCGCCTTCGACCTCCCCGAGGCCGGCGCCTACGCCGTCGGAATCGCCTTCCTGCCCGCCGACGACTCCACCGAGGCCGTCCGCAAGCTGGAGAAGATCGCCGCGGAGGAGGGCCTCAAGGTCCTCGGCTGGCGTCAGGTCCCCGTCACCCCCGGCATCCTCGGCAACGGCGCCCGCGCCACCATGCCCGAGTTCCGTCAGCTCTTCGTCGCGGACGGTGAGAGCACCGGCATCGCCCTCGACCGCAAGGCCTTCGTGCTGCGCAAGCGCGCCGAGCGGGAGGCCGGGGTGTACTTCCCCTCGCTCTCCGCCCGCACGATCGTCTACAAGGGCATGCTCACCACCGGGCAGCTGGAGCCGTTCTTCCCGGACCTCTCCGACCGCCGCTTCGCCACCGCGGTCGCCCTGGTCCACTCCCGGTTCTCCACCAACACCTTCCCGAGCTGGCCGCTCGCCCACCCGTACCGCTTCGTCGCGCACAACGGCGAGATCAACACGGTCAAGGGCAACCGCAACTGGATGAAGGCCCGCGAGTCCCAGCTCGCGTCGAGTCTCTTCGGGGAGGCGCAGCTCGACCGGATCTTCCCCGTCTGCACCCCCGACGCCTCCGACTCCGCCTCCTTCGACGAGGTCCTGGAGCTGCTCCACCTCGGTGGCCGCTCGCTGCCGCACTCGGTGCTGATGATGGTTCCCGAGGCGTGGGAGAACCACGACTCCATGGACCCGGCCCGGCGCGCCTTCTACCAGTACCACTCCACGATGATGGAGCCCTGGGACGGCCCGGCCTGTGTCACCTTCACCGACGGCACCCAGGTCGGCGCGGTCCTGGACCGCAACGGTCTGCGCCCCGGCCGCTACTGGGTCACCGACGACGGCCTCGTCGTGCTCTCCTCCGAGGTCGGCGTCCTGGACATCGACCCCGCGAAGGTCGTCCGCAAGGGCCGCCTCCAGCCCGGCAAGATGTTCCTCGTCGACACGGCCGAGGGCCGGATCATCGAGGACGACGAGATCAAGGCCGCCCTCGCCGCCGAGCAGCCGTACGGCGACTGGCTGGAGACCGGCGAGATCGAGCTGGAGGACCTCCCCGAGCGGGAGCACATCGTGCACACGCACGCCTCTGTCACCCGCCGCCAGCAGACCTTCGGCTACACCGAGGAAGAGCTCCGCGTCATCCTCGCGCCGATGGCCCGCACCGCCGGCGAGCCGCTCGGCTCCATGGGCACGGACTCGCCGATCGCCGCGCTCTCCGAGCGCCCCCGGCTGCTCTTCGACTACTTCACCCAGCTGTTCGCGCAGGTCACCAACCCGCCGCTGGACGCCATCCGCGAGGAGCTCGTCACCTCGCTGCGCTCCACGCTGGGCCCGTCCGGCAACCTGCTGGAGCCGACCGCCGCGTCCTGCCGCAGCGTCACGCTGCCGTTCCCGGTGATCGACAACGACGAGCTGGCCAAGCTGATACACATCAATGCCGACGGCGACATGCCGGGCATGAAGGCCGCCACGCTCTCCGGTCTCTACCGGGTCGGCGGCGGTGGCGAGTCGCTGGCCGCGCGGATCGAGGAGATCTGCACCGAGGTCGACGCCGCCATCGAGGACGGTGCCCGTCTGGTCGTCCTCTCCGACCGGCACTCCGACGCCGAGCACGCCCCGATCCCGTCGCTGCTGCTCACCTCGGCCGTCCACCACCACCTCATCCGCACCAAGCAGCGCACCCAGGTGGGGCTGCTGGTCGAGGCCGGGGACGTCCGCGAGGTCCACCACGTCGCGCTGCTCATCGGCTACGGTGCCGCCGCGGTCAACCCGTACCTGGCGATGGAGTCCGTCGAGGACCTGGTCCGCGCCGGTACGTTCATCGAGGGCATCGAGCCCGAGAAGGCCATCCGGAACCTGATCTACGCGCTCGGCAAGGGTGTCCTGAAGGTCATGTCCAAGATGGGCATCTCGACGGTCGCCTCCTACCGGGGCGCCCAGGTCTTCGAGGCCGTCGGCCTGGACGAGGGCTTCGTCGCGAAGTACTTCAACGGCACCGCCACCAAGATCGGCGGCGCCGGCCTCGAAGTCATCGCCAAGGAGGTCGCCGCCCGGCACGCCAAGGGCTACCCCGCCTCCGGCATCTCCGCCTCGCACCGCGCGCTGGAGATCGGCGGTGAGTACCAGTGGCGCCGCGAGGGCGAGCCGCACCTGTTCGACCCGGAGACGGTCTTCCGCCTCCAGCACGCCACCCGCAACAAGCGCTACGACATCTTCAAGAAGTACACCGACCGGGTGAACGAGCAGTCCGAGCGGCTGATGACGCTCCGTGGTCTGTTCGGCTTCCGGAGCGACCGCGAGCCGATCTCCGTCGACGAGGTCGAGTCCGTCTCCGACATCGTCAAGCGCTTCTCCACCGGCGCCATGTCGTACGGCTCGATCTCCCGCGAGGCGCACGAGACCCTCGCCATCGCCATGAACCAGCTGGGCGGCAAGTCCAACACCGGTGAGGGCGGAGAGGACGCCGACCGGCTCTACGACCCGGCACGCCGCTCGTCCATCAAGCAGGTCGCCTCCGGCCGCTTCGGTGTGACCAGCGAGTACCTGGTCAACGCGGACGACATCCAGATCAAGATGGCGCAGGGCGCCAAGCCCGGCGAGGGCGGCCAGCTGCCCGGCCACAAGGTCTACCCGTGGGTCGCCAGGACCCGGCACTCCACCCCGGGTGTCGGTCTGATCTCGCCGCCGCCGCACCACGACATCTACTCCATCGAGGATCTGGCCCAGCTGATCCACGACCTCAAGAACGCCAACCCGGCGGCCCGCATCCACGTGAAGCTGGTCTCCGAGGTCGGCGTCGGCACCGTCGCCGCCGGTGTCTCCAAGGCACACGCGGACGTCGTCCTGATCTCCGGCCACGACGGCGGAACGGGCGCCTCCCCGCTCACCTCCCTGAAGCACGCGGGCGGCCCCTGGGAGCTCGGCCTCGCCGAGACCCAGCAGACGCTGCTGCTCAACGGCCTGCGCGACCGCATCGTCGTGCAGACCGACGGCCAGCTGAAGACCGGCCGTGACGTCGTCATCGCCGCACTGCTGGGCGCCGAGGAGTTCGGTTTCGCCACCGCGCCGCTCGTCGTCTCCGGCTGCGTCATGATGCGCGTCTGTCACCTGGACACCTGCCCGGTCGGCATCGCCACCCAGAACCCGGTCCTGCGGAGTCGGTTCTCCGGCAAGGCCGAGTACGTCGTCAACTTCTTCGAGTTCATCGCCCAGGAAGTCCGCGAGATCCTCGCCGAGCTCGGCTTCCGCACGATCGAGGAGGCCGTCGGCCACGCCGAGCTGCTCGACACCGACCGTGCCATCACGCACTGGAAGGCGCAGGGCCTCGACCTGAAGCCGCTCTTCCACGTCCCCGAGCTGCCCGAGGGCGCGGTCCGCCACCAGCGGACCGAGCAGGACCACGGTCTCGCCAAGGCGCTCGACAACGAGCTGATCAGGCTCGCCGCCGACGCCCTGAACGCGGACAGCGCCGAGACCGCCCAGCCGGTCCGGGCCCAGATCGCGATCCGCAACATCAACCGGACCGTCGGCACCATGCTCGGCCACGAGGTGACGAAGAAGTTCGGCGGCGCCGGTCTGCCGCAGGACACCATCGACATCACCTTCACCGGCTCCGCGGGCCAGTCCTTCGGCGCGTTCGTACCGAGCGGGGTCACGCTGCGACTGGAGGGCGACGCCAACGACTACGTCGGCAAGGGTCTCTCCGGCGGCCGGGTCGTCGTCCGCCCGGACCGCGGCGCCGACCACCTCGCCGAGTACTCCACCATCGCGGGCAACACCATCGCCTACGGCGCCACCGGCGGCGAGCTGTTCCTGCGCGGCCGCACCGGTGAGCGGTTCTGCGTCCGCAACTCCGGCGCCACGGTCGTCTCGGAGGGCGTGGGCGACCACGGCTGCGAGTACATGACCGGCGGCCACGCCGTCGTCCTCGGCGAGACCGGACGCAACTTCGCGGCCGGCATGTCGGGCGGTGTCGCCTACGTCATCGACCTGAACCGCGACAACGTCAACGCCGGCAACCTCGCTGCCGTCGAGGCCCCCTCCGACGCCGACAAGCAGTGGCTGCACGATGTGGTGCGCCGCCACCAGGAGGAGACCGGATCGACGGTCGCCGAGAGGCTGCTCGCCGAGTGGGACACCGCGGTGACCCGCTTCAGCAAGATCATCCCGTCCACCTACAAGGCAGTGCTCGCCGCCAAGGACGCCGCTGAGCTCGCCGGTCTCTCCGAGCAGGAGACCACCGAGAAGATGATGGAGGCGGCGACCAATGGCTGACCCCAAGGGCTTCCTGACCACCGGGCGCGAGGTCGCCGAGACCCGCCCCGTGGGCGAGCGCGTCAAGGACTGGAACGAGGTCTACGTTCCGGGCTCGCTGCTCCCGATCATCAGCAAGCAGGCCGGCCGCTGCATGGACTGCGGCATCCCGTTCTGCCACAACGGCTGCCCGCTCGGAAACCTCATCCCCGAGTGGAACGACTACGCCTACCGCGAGGACTGGTCGGCCGCGTCCGAACGCCTGCACGCCACGAACAACTTCCCGGAGTTCACCGGGCGGCTCTGCCCGGCCCCGTGCGAGTCGGCGTGCGTGCTCGGCATCAACCAGCCGGCCGTCACCATCAAGAACGTCGAGGTCTCCATCATCGACAAGGCGTGGGGCAACGGTGACGTCACCCCGCAGCCGCCCGAGCGCCTCTCCGGCAAGACCGTCGCGGTCATCGGCTCGGGCCCGGCCGGTCTCGCCGCCGCCCAGCAGCTGACCCGGGCCGGTCACACGGTCGCCGTGTACGAGCGCGCGGACCGCATCGGAGGTCTTCTCCGGTACGGCATCCCCGAGTTCAAGATGGAGAAGTCGCACATCAACCGCCGCATCGAGCAGATGCGCGCGGAAGGCACCAAGTTCCGCACCGAGACGGAGATCGGCCGGGACATCGACGCCGCCAAGCTCCGCCGCCGGTACGACGCGGTCGTCATCGCCGCCGGTGCCACCGTCTCCCGCGACCTGCCCGTCCCGGGCCGTGAGCTGAACGGCGTGCACTTCGCCATGGAGTACCTGCCGCTGGCCAACAAGGTGCAGGAGGGCGACCTGACGGTCTCCCCGATCACCGCCGAGGGCAAGCACGTCGTCGTCATCGGCGGCGGCGACACCGGCGCAGACTGCGTCGGCACCGCCCACCGCCAGGGCGCGCTCTCCGTCACCCAGCTGGAGATCATGCCCAGGCCGGGCGAGGACCGGAACGCCAACCAGCCCTGGCCGACGTTCCCGATGCTCTACAAGGTCACCTCCGCGCACGAGGAGGGCGGCGAGCGGGTCTACTCCGTCTCCACCACCCACTTCGAGGGCGATGAGGACGGCACCGTCCAGGCCCTGCACCTGGTCGAGGTGGAGTTCAAGGACGGCAAGCTCGAGCAGAAGCCCGGCACCGAGCGGAGGATCCCCGCACAGCTGGTCACCCTCGCCATGGGCTTCACCGGCACCGACCAGGCCAACGGTCTGGTCCAGCAGTTCGGCCTGGAGCTCGACGAGCGCGGCAATGTTGCGCGCGACGCGGACTACGCCACCAACGTCGGCGGAGTCTTCGTCGCCGGTGACGCCGGCCGCGGCCAGTCCCTGATCGTGTGGGCCATCGCCGAGGGCCGCTCCGCGGCCCGCGGGGTGGACCGCTTCCTGACCGGAGCCAGCGCACTGCCGGCCCCGATCCGCCCGACGGACCGTTCACTGATGGTCTGATCACGGCACACACAGACGTCCCGCACAACGGCGTGCGGAACTGAACGCGGCGCCTGCCCGTCCCCGACCGGACGATTCGGCAGGCGCCGTGGCGCGTCCGGGGCCGGTCGGACCGGCCCCGGCTCAGCCCGTCAGCGCGGAGGTCTTGAGCACCACCAGCAGCACCAGCACGGCGAACAGCACCACACACGCGGCGGCCTGGACCGCCGTACGGCGCTTCGCCGGGGCGTAGGCGTAGGCCACGGTCACGATGCCGCCCGTCAGCAGCCCGCCCAAGTGGCCCTGCCATGAGGCGAATCCGGCCGAGATCAGCATCCAGAGCAGGAATCCGGCCATGAACCGGTTCACCGCCCGCATGTCGCGGCCCAGCCGGCGGTTGATGACGTAGAACGCCGCGCCGAGCCCGAAGATCGCACCCGAGGCGCCCACCGTGCCGGTGAACGGCGCGATCAGGCAGACCAGGACCGAACCGCCCAGCGCGGACAGCAGGTACAGCGCGAGGTAACGGGCCCGGCCCAGCTGCTCCTCCACGACCCGGCCCAGGTTCCACAGCGCGTACATGTTGAACAGGATGTGCAGCACCCCGAACGGCACCGAACCGAGGGACGAGCCGCCCGGCGGCAGATGCAGGAAGGCCCCGGTCAGCAGCCGGTACCACTCGCCGCCGACCACCCCGATCACGTCGAAGCCGGGGTAGTCCCCGGGCTCGTAGATGTACTGCTCGCCGTCCGGGCCGTTCAGCCCCGCACCGAGCATCGCGAACCGGTCGATGATCCCCGGACGGATCAACTCGCCCAGGTACGCCGCGATGTTGAGCCCGATCAGCACATACGTGACGATCGGCACCGCGCTCCTCGACACCGTGCCGCCGAACACGGTGCGTGCCTGCCGGATCGAACGCCGCCCCTCCTTCACGCACTCCACGCAGTGGTGGCCGACCGCGGCCTCACGCATGCAGTCGGGGCAGATGAACCGTTCGCAGCGGGTACAGCTCACATACGTCTCGTAGGACGGATGGCGATAACAGGTGGTGACCGCGGCCTCCACGGCAGGCTCCTTCACGGGTGAGCGGACACGAGCGGCCGGTGGGGACGGCGGCAGATCAACATAGCGAACACCGCGCGGCCGGGGCATACCTGGGTGGCTTACGCTCGGGGTTCTGGCATGTCAGACACGTCGAGGATCGGAGACTCCGCATGGCCGGCCCGCCCGCCGCCGCAACAGGTCCGGCCATCAGCCTCCGCGAGATCGAGGAGCGCGCGCCCGCACTGGTCAGCCTCTACAAGAACGCCTCGGTCCCGTTGACGAAACACCGCCTGAGCGGTGAGCGTGCCGCGGTCTATCTGGTGCTCGACTACTCCGGCTCCATGCGGGAGTACTACAAGGACGGCAGCGTCCAGGCCCTGGCCGACCGGGTGCTGGGACTGTCGGCCCACCTGGACGACGACGGCCGGGTACCCCTCGTCCTGTTCTCCACGGAGGTCGACGCCGTCACCGACATCGCCCTGGACAACCACCGCGGCCGGGTCGACGCGATCGTGGCCGGCCTCGGACACATGGGAAAGACCAGCTACCACCTGGCCATGGACGCCGTCATCGACCACTACCTCGACAGCGGCTCCACCGCGCCCGCCCTCGTCGTCTTCCAGACCGACGGCGGCCCGATCAGCAAGCACGCGGCGGAGCGCTACCTCTGCAAGGCGGCGAAACTGCCCCTGTTCTGGCAGTTCATAGGCTTCGGGGACAAGCGGAGCAATCAGTTCGACTTCCTGCGTAAGCTCGACGAACTGGCCGTGCCCGCCAAGCGCCCGATAGACAACGCGGGCTTCTTCCACGCCGGACCCGACCCGCGCAAGGTCCCGGACGCCGAACTGTACGACCGGCTCGTCGCCGAATTCCCGCAGTGGCTGGCCGCGGCCAGGACCCAGGGGATCGTCAAGTGACGGCCCGGGTACTGCGGGCGGCCGACCGTACGGCCACCCCCTGGAGGAACGGCGGGGGAGTCACCCGGGAGATCGCGGCCTACCCCGAGAGCGCGCCGCTGGACGCCTTCGACTGGCGGGTCAGCCTCGCAGAGGTGTCCGAGGACGGGCCGTTCTCCACGTTCCCCGGCGTCGACCGCACCCTGACCGTGGTCGAGGGCGCCGGCATGGACCTCATGGTGGACGGTGAGCACCACATCGTCGACGAGCCGTACTGGCCGCACGACTTCCCCGGTGACCTGGCGACCGACGGCACCCTGCTCGGCGGCCCGGTCGTCAACCTCAATGTGATGTGCCGCAGGGGGCGGACGAGCGCGGCGGTCGCGGTGGTGCGCGGCACCGTCCGGCTGTCGGCGCCCCCGGGCGGGGCGGTGCTCGCCGTCGCACTGGAGGACGGTGCGGTGCTCGACGGCTCGGATCTCGAACTCGACCGCTACGACGCGTTGTTGACGCGGGACGGTTTCGCGGGGGTGCTGCGGACCCACGGATGGGCGCTGCTGGTCACCCTGTCGGAAGGACCGGAAGGATGAGCCGGACGAACCGGATGGGCCGAAGGGCGGACGAGTCGGCGCGGGCCGGGAAATCAGGACAGAAGATGTCGGGTTTCCGGGGTTCCATGGACGCATGACATCGAGCTCCTGGGAAGACTTCCGGTCGGCGGAGCCGGCTTTCGCCGAAACCGTCCAGAACCGCTTCCAGCTGTACAAGCACCACGTCCTGGCCACCTTGCGCAAGGACGGATCGCCGCGTGTGACCGGGCTGGAGGTGGACTTCCGCTTCGGCGAAGTGTGGCTCGGCATGATGCCGGGCTCGCGCAAGGCGCTGGACCTGCTGCGCGACCCGCGGTTCGCGGTGCAGGCCAACCCCGGCCCGGACGCCGAGATGGCCGACGGCGACGTCCGGATCTCCGGCCGTGCGGTGGAGACGACCGACCCCGCGGTGCTGGCCCGCTTCACCGAGGAGGCGAAGCCGCCGGAACCCTTCCACCTCTTCCGCGTGGAGCCGACCGAGGTGGTGTTCACCGGGATCGAGGGCGGCGACACCATGGTCATCCGGGTGTGGCGCCCCGGCCACCCGCTGCGCACCTTGCGCAAGGGCAACGACGACGCCTCGCCGAACGAAACCACCTGAGAGCCTGCCGGGTCACCCGGGGCGCCGGGCGGCGGATGCGGCCGGCCCGTCGGCGAGCACCCGCGCCCGGCACGCCCCCGGTGTCCCCCACGCGTCCCGCAGCGGCCGCGCCTTCCGCAGCCACAGCGCCAGATCCAGCTCCTGCGTGTAGCCCACCGCCCCGTGCAGCTGCAGCGCGGTCCGAGCCGCCGCGTACCCCGCCTCGCCCGCGGCCACCTTGGCCGCCGCCACCTGCGCGGCGGCGTCCGGCGCGTCCCCGGCGAGCGCGAGCGCCGCCCCGTACAGCAGCGGACGGGCGAACTCCAGCCCGATCAGGGTGTCCGCCAGCCGGTGCTTCACCGCCTGGAAGGAGCCGATGGCCGTACCGAACTGGGTGCGCTGCTTCACGTATGCGACCGTGGTCCGCAGCAGCGTCTCGCCCGTACCGAGTGCCTGCGCGGCCGTCGCGAACGCCGCCCACCCGGCCGCCCGTGCCGCCGCCCCGGCCACCCGGGTCCCCGAGGCGAGCAGTTCCCCGCCGGGCCGGGGGCGCCACAGCCGGCGCGCCGGGTCGGCCGACACACTGAGCGCCCCCGGCCCCGGCGCGAGCCGCAGCTCGTCACCGGTCACCGTGAACACCGCGTCCACGGCGTCCGCGTCCAGCGCGTACGGCCCGTGCCCGTCCGAGTGGAGCGTCGCCGACGCCGCGCCCGACGCCAGCCTTGGCAGCCACTCCTTGGCCGCCGGGCCGCCCACGTCCGTCAGCAGCACCGCGGCCGCGACCGTCTCCACCACCGGCCCCGGCACCGCATGACGCCCCAGCTCGGTGAAGGCGACCGCGAGTTCGACCGGCAGCGGGCCGACCCCCTCGTACGCCTCCGGCACCGCGAGCGCGAAGACGCCCGCTTCCGCCAGCCGCGCCCACAGGTCCATGCCGGGTCCGTGGTCCCCGGCGGCCCAGGCCCGGACCGCCGAAGGGGTGTCCGAGGCGGTCAGCATCGCGTCCAGCGAGCGGGCGAACTCCCGCTGCTCGTCGTCCAGGAGGAAACGCATCAGCGCCGTCCCTTCGGCAGGCCGAGCAGCCGCTCGGCGATGATGTCGCGCTGGATCTCGTTCGTGCCGGCGTAGATGGGGCCCGCGAGGGAGAAGACATACCCCTCGGCCCAGTCGGAACCGGCGAGTTCCGCGTCCGGGCCCAGCAGATCGAGTGCGCTCTCGTGCAGCGCGATGTCGTACTCGGACCAGAACACCTTGTTCAGGCTGGACTCCGCGCCGATGGTCTCCCCGGCGGCGAAGCGGGACGCGTTGGCGGCGGTGAAGAGCTGATACGCACGCGCACCGATCACCGCGTCCGCCACCCGGTCCCGCATCGCCGTGTCCGAGGGGTCGCCATGGGTGCGCCACAGCATGGCCAGCCGGTCGGCGGCGGCCAGGAAACGGCCGGGGGAGCGGAGCGTCAGCCCCCGCTCGTTGCCCGTTGTCGACATGGCGATACGCCAGCCCTGGCCGGGCTCCCCGATGACGTCCTCGTCCGGTACGAACACCTCGTCCAGGAACAGTTCGGCGAAGGCCGGCTTGCCGTCGAGCCGCCCGACGGGCCGGACCGACACCCCGGGCGCCGACAGGTCGAACATCAGATACGTCAGCCCGTGGTGCGGCTTCGCCGCCCCGGGATCGCTGCGGAAGATGCCGAACGCCCGGTCCGCGAAGGCGGCCCGCGACGACCAGGTCTTCTGCCCCGACAGCAGCCAGCCACCGTCCGTGCGCACCGCCCGCGAACGCAGCGAGGCCAGGTCCGAGCCCGACTCCGGCTCGGACCAGGCCTGCGCCCAGATCACCTCGCCGCTCGCCATCGACGGCAGGACCCGGGCCCGCTGCTCCTGTGTGGCGTGGTCGAAGAGCGTCGGGGCGAGGAGGTTGATGCCGTTCTGCGAGACCCGGCCGGGGCCGCCCGCCGCGTAGTACTCCTCCTCGAAGACCAGCCACCGGAAGATGTCGACGCCCCGGCCGCCGTACTCGGCCGGCCAGGAGACCACCGACCAGCGGTCCGCGTACAGCCGCGCCTCCCACTCCCGGTGCTCGGCGAAGCCCTCGGCGGTCTCCAGCGATGGCAGCGGAGCGGCGGGTACGTTGGCCCGCAGCCACCGGCGCGCCTCGGCCCGGAACGCCGCCTCCTGCTCCGTGCCCGACAGATCCATCAGCCGTCCGCCTTCTTCTTCATCGCGGCGATGTCCATGCCGCCGAGCGGATCCGCCGCCGTCTCCGCGTTGTGCGCGTGGGCGAGGTGGTGCAGCCCGAAGACGGAGTCCATCCCGGTGTGCATCCCCTGGAGGTCCTCGGCCTGGTTGACCGCACGCTTGGTGAGGGCCAGTCCGAGCCGCGGCATCGCGGCGATCCGCAGCGCCAGTTCATCGGTGCGGCCGGCGAGTCCGCTCCGCTCCACCACCTTGTTCACCATGCCGACCTCGTACGCCCGGCGGGCGCTCATCCGGTCGCCGGTGTACAGGAACTCCTTCGCGATCCGGGGCGGCATCACCCACGGGTGGGCGAAGTACTCGACGCCGGGGATGCCCATCCGCACCACCGGATCGGCGAAGAAGGCGTCCTCGCTCGCCACGATCAGGTCGCAGATCCAGGCGAGCATCAGCCCGCCAGCCACACAGGCACCCTGGACGGAGGCGATGACCGGCTTCGGCAGCTCGCGCCACCGCCTGCACATGCCCAGGTAGACCTCCGACTCGCGGGCGAAGCGGCTCTCCGCGCCGGTCTTGTCGGAGTGGTCCCACCACAGGCCCGCCCTGCGCTCGAAGGGCAGATGCGCGTCGCGCTCGGGCGTGCCGATGTCATGGCCCGCCGAGAAGTGCTCCCCGGCCCCCGCCAGCACGGCCACCTTGACCTCGGAGTCCTCGGCGGCCCGATAGAACGCGGCGTCCAGGGCGTAGGTCATGGCCGAGTTCTGGGCGTTGCGGTAGCGCGGGCGGTTCAGCGTGATGTACGCGACCGGGCCCCGGCGCTCGTAGAGCACCGGGCCGTCCCGGTGGCCGGCGGCGGAGGGGTCGTGGGCAGAGGGCATCGGCTCATCCTTCCCTAACAAGTGTTTGGTAGGTTAACGTACGGGCACGAGCACCGTCGAGGATCCGAAGGGCCGGGACCGAGGAGGTACGGGCGTGAGCGCACCGCAGTACGTATCCGGGCACGGGCTGCTGGCCGGCCGCACCGCCGTGATCACCGCGGCCGCGGGCGCCGGCATCGGCGGCGCCACCGCCCGCAGATTCCTGGAGGAGGGCGCCCGCATCGTCATCGGCGACGCGCACGCCCGCCGGCTGAAGGAGACCGAGCAGGCGTTCGCCGAGGAGTTCGGCGCGGACCGCGTCGCCGCACTGCCCTGCGACGTCACCGACGAGACCCAGGTCCAAGCCCTCTTCGAACTCGCCGAACGGACCCACGACGGCCTCGACATCGTCGTCAACAACGCCGGCCTCGGCGGCACCGCCGAACTCACCGAGATGACCGACGAGCAGTGGACCAAGGTCCTCGACGTCACCCTGAACGGCACCTTCCGCTGCACCCGGGCCGCCCTGCGCTCCCTCAAGGCGGCGGGCCGCAGGGGCATCGTCGTCAACAACGCCTCCGTCGTCGGCTGGCGCGCCCAGAGCGGCCAGGCCCACTACGCCGCCGCGAAGGCCGGCGTCATGGCGCTGACCCGGTGCGCCGCGATCGAGGCCGCCGAGTACGGCGTACGGGTCAACGCCGTCGCGCCCAGCCTCGCCATGCACCCGCACCTGGTGAAGGTCACCTCCGCCGAACTCCTCGACGAACTGACCGCGAAGGAGGCCTTCGGCCGGTACGCCGAGCCGTGGGAGGTCGCCAACGTCATCGTCTTCCTCGCCAGCGACTACTCCTCCTACCTGACCGGCGAGGTCGTCTCCGTCAGCAGTCAGCGGGCCTGACCGTGCGACGGCCCGGGACACCCTCGGCAGCGCCGGGCGGGCGGAGAATGGTCGGGTGCCTACCAAGAAGAAGCCCCAGGTGACCCCCTCGCCCGAGCGGCGCCGCGAACTGCTCGCCACCGCCGCCGAGGTCTTCGCCGCCCAGGGATACAACGCCACCACCGTCCGCAAGATCGCGGACGCGGCCGGGATGCTCGCGGGCAGCCTCTACTACCACTTCGATTCCAAGGAATCGATGCTCGACGAGATCCTCTCGACCTTCCTCAGCGAACTCTGGGAGGGGTACGACACGGTGCTCGCCGCCCAGCTGGCCCCCAGGCAGACCATCGAGGCGCTCGTCACCGAGTCCTTCCGGGAGATCGACCGGCACCGTGCCGCGGTCGCCATCTACCAGAAGGAAGCCAGGCACCTGGCCACCCAGCCGCGCTTCCAGTACCTCGCCGACTCCCAGCAGAAGTTCGAGAAGGCCTGGCTCGGCACGCTGGAACGCGGCGTCGCCGACCACAGCTTCCGCGCCGACCTGGACATCCGCCTCACCTACCGCTTCGTCCGCGACACGGTCTGGGTCGCGGCGTCCTGGTACCGGCCGGGCGGACTGCACAGCCCCGAGGAGATCGCCCGCCAGTACCTCTCGATGGTCCTGGACGGCATCGCCCTCGACACCTGACCCCACCCGCGCTCACCAAGGAGCAGCAGTCATGGCCGAGGCATACATAGTCGAAGCGGTACGCACCCCGGTCGGCCGGCGCGGGGGCGGCCTCGGCGCCGTCCACCCCGCCGACCTCGGCGCCCACGTCCTCAAGGCCCTCGTCGGACGCACCGGGATCGACCCGGCGGCCGTCGAGGACGTGGTCTTCGGCTGCCTCGACACCGTCGGACCCCAGGCCGGCGACATCGCCCGCACCTGCTGGCTGGCGGCCGGACTGCCCGAGGAGGTCCCCGGCGTGACCGTCGACCGCCAGTGCGGCTCCTCCCAGCAGGCCCTGCACTTCGCCGCCCAGGGCGTCCTCTCCGGCACCCAGGACCTGGTCGTCGCGGGGGGCACCCAGTCCATGACGCAGATCCCCATCGCCTTCGCCTCCCGCCAGGCCGCCGAACCCCTCGGGCTGACCGAGGGCCCGTACGCGGGCAGCGAGGGCTGGCGCGCCCGGTACGGCGACGCACCGGTCAACCAGTTCCACGGCGCCCAGCTGATCGCCGAGAAGTGGGACATCAGCCGGTCCGACATGGAGGAGTTCGCGCTCCGCTCCCACCGGCGCGCGATCCGCGCCATCGACGAGGGCCGCTTCGCCCGCGAGACCGTCGCCCTCGCGGGCGTCACCACCGACGAGGGACCGCGCCGCGACACCACCCTGGAGAAGATGGCGGGGCTGGAGCCGGTCCTGGACGGCGGCACGATCACCGCCGCCTGCTCCTCACAGATCTCCGACGGCGCCGCCGCCGTGCTCATCGCCTCCGAGCGGGCCGTGGCCGAGCACGGCCTCACCCCGCGCGCCCGCGTTCACCACCTCTCGGTGCGCGGCGAGGACCCGATCCGCATGCTGTCGGCACCGATCCCGGCCACCGCGTACGCGCTCAAGAAAGCCGGAATGACCATCGACGACATGGACCTGGTCGAGATCAACGAGGCATTCGCCCCCGTCGTCCTGGCCTGGCTGAAGGAGACCGGGGCCGACCCCGACCGGGTCAATGTCAACGGCGGCGGGATCGCCCTCGGTCACCCGCTCGGCGCAACCGGTGCGAAATTGATGACGACCCTGCTGCACGAGCTGGAGCGCACCGGGGGGCGCTACGGGCTCCAGACCATGTGCGAGGGCGGCGGCCAGGCGAACGTGACGATCATCGAACGGCTCTGAGCGCGGACCCCGCCCGAACGAGGCCGCCGGGCCGCTCCGACACCGGTCGCGACAAGGATTCCGGCGGCCTTTCGAACCCCTCCCCGGCCAGTTGCCGCAAGGGCCGGGACCGAAATCCGCCGACCGGCCACGCGGCGTGTTCCCACCGCGGGCCGACGGAACGTGCTACGGTTGCCGAGTTGCAGTTTTGGTACCCATGAACTTTATGTGCGCCTGACGGGAATGCTTCCTCAGGCGCATTATTGTTTTCCGGCTTTCTCCGGATGGGGCTCAATGCGGCGACTTGAAATTCGTAAAGTGCGGATTTCCGGCACTGCACCTCTTTTAGGAGAATGACATGGCTACTGGAACCGTGAAGTGGTTCAACTCGGAAAAGGGCTTCGGCTTCATCGAGCAGGACGGCGGCGGCGCCGACGTCTTCGCCCACTACTCCAACATCGCCACCTCGGGCTTCCGTGAGCTCCAGGAGGGCCAGAAGGTCTCCTTCGACGTCACGCAGGGCCAGAAGGGCCCGCAGGCGGAGAACATCGTCCCGGCCTAATCGCCGGACGCGTACCTCGCAGCCGGGGCCCGCACCGTGAAGGTGCGGGCCCCGGTTTGTGCTGTCCCAGGGGCATGCCGGAGCAAGCGCGCCCGCCCACGGCGCCCCGGCGGCCCACCCGCAGTCCCCAGCAGTCCCACGCAGTTCTCAGGAATCCCCAGGACTCCTCAGGAATCCCCCAGGAGGGCAATTCCGTATGACCCGCTCCGAACGCCAGGACCGACCCGCCCGCAACCGCCCGTCGAGGGGGCGCGGCACGGCCCCGGCAAAGGCAACCGCTAAGGGTTCCGGCAAGGGATCCGGCAAGGCGTCGCCCCGTCGCAGGGCCACGCCGCCGCAGGGCGAATTCGCCCTGCCCGAAACCATGACCCCCGCACTGCCCGCCGTAGCGGCGTTCGCTGAGCTGGACATGCCCGCAGCCCTGCTGAAGACCCTTGCCGCGCAGGGCGTCACCGATCCGTTCCCGATCCAGGGCGCCACCCTGCCGAACTCGCTCGCCGGCCGGGACATCCTCGGCCGCGGCCGCACCGGCTCCGGCAAGACCCTCGCCTTCGGCCTCGCCCTGCTGGCACGCACCGCCGGCCGGCGCGCCGAGCCGAAGGCCCCGCTGGCGCTCGTCCTGGTCCCGACCCGAGAGCTCGCCCAGCAGGTCACCGACGCGCTGACGCCGTACGCGACATCCGTGAACCTGCGCCTGGCCACCGTCGTCGGCGGCATGTCGATCACCAAGCAGTCCGGCACGCTGCGCCGCGGTGCCGAGGTGCTCGTCGCCACGCCCGGACGGCTGAAGGACCTCATCGAGCGCGGCGACTGCCGCCTCGACCAGGTCGCCATCACCGTCCTCGACGAGGCCGACCAGATGGCCGACATGGGCTTCATGCCGCAGGTCGTCGCCCTGCTCAAGCAGGTCGAGCCCGACGGCCAGCGGATGTTGTTCTCCGCGACGCTCGACAAGAACATCGACCGGCTGGTCAAGATGTTCCTGACCGACCCCGTCGTGCACTCGGTCGACCCGTCCGCCGGCGCCGTCACCACCATGGAGCACCACGTGCTCCATGTGATCGACGAGACCGACAAGAAGGCCGTCGCCACGAAGATCGCCGCCCGCGAGGGCCGGGTGATCATGTTCGTCGACACCAAGCGCGCCGCCGACCGGTTCGCCAAGCGGCTGCTCGCCAGCGGCGTACGGGCCGCCGCCCTGCACGGCGGACGCTCGCAGCCGCAGCGCAACCGGACCCTGGACCAGTTCAAGAACGGCCAGGTCACCGCGCTCGTGGCGACGAACGTGGCGGCCCGCGGCATCCACGTCGACGACCTCGACCTGGTCGTGAACGTGGACCCGCCGACCGACCACAAGGACTACCTCCACCGCGGCGGGCGCACGGCGCGCGCCGGGGAGTCCGGCAGCGTCGTCACCCTGGTGCTGCCCGAGGAGAAGCGGGACATGACCCGGCTGATGGCCGACGCGGGCATCGCCCCGAAGACCACCCGGATCAAGTCCAGCGACGAGGAGCTCACCCGGATCACCGGGGCCCGTGAGCCTTCGGGCATCGCGATCGTCATCGAGACCCCGCAGCCGACCCCGCCGAAGCAGCGCACGCGTTCGGGCGGGACCTCGGCGGGCGGCACCGGCTTCCGCTCGGGCAGCCGCGGCCGCGGCCGGCGCGGTGGCGCCGGCCAGGGCGGCGGCGAGGCCCGCGGTACGGGCGGCGCTTCCCGCTCCACGGGCTCGGGCGGCTCCGCGCGAAGCGCGGGCTCGGGCTCGGGCGGCGGCCGTGGCAACGGCGAGCCGCGCGGCGCGGGTGCCGGGCACTCCGGGGCCGGCCGCAGCGGCGCGGCGGGCCGCACCCGCAGGGCCGCGTAGCCGTACGCAGGCACCGGCAGACGGCGAGGGGCGCCCGGAGAGATCCGAGCGCCCCTCGGCCGTGTCGTCGTACTGCCGCCCTCCGGGCGACGACGGCAGTACGAGGCAGTACGACGGCAGTTCGAGGCAGGACGACAGGACCTCGCCGCGTCCGCACCCGCCGCCTACACGTCCGCGCCCTCCGCGCGGACCACCGCGCCCAGCGCCTCGCGGGCCTCGGCCATCACCCGGTCCACCAGCTCCGCGCAGCTGGGCAGATCCTCGATCAGGCCCGCCACCTGGCCCGAGGCCATCACCCCCAGGTCCGTCCGGCCGTCGACCATGGACGCCTTCAGCAGCATCGGTGTGTTGGCCGCCAGCAGGACCTGGCTCCACGACAGGTCCTTGCCGTGCTTCATCGCGAGACCGTCGCGCACCATCCGGGACCAGCCCATCCCGGAGATCCGCCGGAAACCCGACGCCCGGCGCACCGCCTGGGCGAAGGCCCGGACCCGGCCCGCGTTCTCCAGCGCCGCGACCATCTCCGTGCGCAGCATCCGGTGCGGGAGCCCGTCCACCGCCCTGGTGACCGTGATGTCCTTGACGCCCGCCGCCAGGTACCGGGCCTTCACCGCGTCCGGCACCGTCGAGTCCGACGTCAGCAGGAACCGGGTGCCCATCGCGATGCCCGCCGCCCCGTAGGCCAGCGCAGCGACCAGGCCCCGGCCGTCGCGGAAGCCGCCCGCCGCGATCACCGGGATGTCCACCGCGTCGGCCACCTGGGGCAGCAGCACCGTGGTCGCCACCTCACCGGTGTGCCCGCCGCCCTCGCCGCCCTGCACGATCACCGCGTCCGCGCCCCACGCCGCGACCTTCTCGGCATGCCGCCTGGCACCGACCGACGGGATCACGACCACCCCGGCGTCCTTCAGTTCGGCGATGAGCTCCTTCGAGGGGGCCAGCGCGAAGGACGCCACCCTCACGCCCTCGTCGATGACGATCCGCACCCGTTCGCGGGCGTCGCCCGCGTCGGCACGCAGATTGACGCCGAACGGCTCGTCCGTACGGGACTTGACCTCCCGCACCGCCGCCCGCAGCTGCTCGGTGGTCATCGTCGCGGAGGCCAGGATGCCGAGGGCGCCGGCGCGGGCCGTGGCGGAGACCAGACGGGGGCCCGCGACCCAGCCCATGCCGGTCTGGACGATGGGGTGGCGGACGCCGACGAGCTCCGTGAGCGCCGTCCGCATCAGACCCTGACCTCCCGGTTCCGGGTGCCCTGCGGGTCGATGACCTCGCGGATCAGGGACAGTTCCCCGGCGGTCGGCTCCCGGGTGTGCGGGACGTCGTCCGCGATCGTGAGCGCGAAACCGGTGGCCTCGCGGATCTGGCCGACGGTGACGCCGGGGTGCAGCGAGGCCAGGCGCATGGAGCGGTCCGGGGTCGCGAAGTCGAAGACGCCGAGATCGCTCACCACGCGCGGGATGCGGTGGTAGCGGCCGGCCGACGGACCGGCCGCGGCGGCACTGTCGTAACCGACCCCGCAGATCATGTCGACGCGCTCGACGAAGACCCGGGGGGAGTGCTTGGGGATCCAGTAACTGACCGGGTTGTTCAGGGTGTTGACCGGGGCGCCGCGCACGCCGAGCAGCTGGCGGGCCGGCTGTTCCCAGTCGCCGATGCAGGAGATGTTCTGGTTGCCGAACCGGTCGATCTGGCTCGCCCCCATCATCACGTGGCGCCTGCCGCCGGTGACCATGGCGAGGTGCTGGCGGTAGGGCAGCCAGCCCTCCGTCGTGCCGTCCGGGGCGACGAGCAGCGCCTCGCCGTCGGTGAGCAGCAGATCGGGCGAGAAGGTGCGCCTGGCGAGCCGGGCGCCGACGGACGGGACGATGCCCATCGGGCTGGCGAGCACCTCGCCGTTGTCGCGCCAGGTGTCGGCGCAGGCGATCACGCAGTACTCGGCCCGGGTGATCGCGGCCGGGTTCGCGGTCGTGTTCGCGTTCTGCGTGGTCATTTCTGCTCCTCGTGCCAGGTCCGGACGGCCGACTGGTAGCTCTTCTCGTCGCCCCCGGCGGGCAGGAAGCGCTCGCTGAAGGCCGCCCAGGCCTCGGGGTCGGCGGCGGCGGTCGCGTACGCCTTCTGGAACGCCTCGTCGCGCGGACGGTCGGGCACGCAGGAGGTGAAGTGCGCGCCGTTCGGGGTCTCGACGACGCCGGTGACGGAGTGCCGTTTGACGAGGAGGGTCTGCGGGGAGGCGTCCCCGGTCAGCTCGGCCGTGTCCACGAGGCGCTCGCAGGACATGTACGCGGCGTCCGCGGCCTCGCAGAACAGGTCGTCGAAGTACGGGTCGGGACCGAGGTACTGGCCGTTGCCGAACCGGTCCGCGCGGTTCAGGTGGACCAGTGCGGCGTCCATCCGCAGCGCGGGCATCGCGACGAACTCCTCGCCGTCCTCGTACGGCGAAGTCACCGTGCGCAGGTCCGGGTTGACCCGCATCACGTCGGAGCCGAGGCCGGCGCGCACCGGAAGGAACGGCAGCCGGTTCGCGGCGGCGTGCAGCCCCCACATGAACATGGCCTCGTCGATCTCCATCAGTTCGAACGCGCCGCGCTGGCGGGCCGCCCTGAAATGCGGTTCGAGCGGGATCGAGTCGAGCGTGACGAAGGCCGCGACCAGCTTCCGGATCCGGCCGGCGGCGGCGAGCAGCCCCACGTCGGGGCCGCCGTACGAGATCACGGTGAGGTCGGTGACCTCGGAGCGCAGCAGCGCCCGCACCAGCGCCATGGGTTTGCGGCGCGAGCCCCAGCCGCCGATCCCGATCGTCATCCCGCTGCTGAGCCGGGAGACCACGTCGTCGGCCGTCATCGTCTTGTCGGTCATGGTCATGCCTCCTTGCCGAACGTCTCGCGGACGCGGTCGGCCACCCCGCTGAGGTTGGCCTCGAAGGTGAAGCCCTGCTCGAAGCGGTAGCTGCGGCGTACGTCCACCGGGTCGATGCCGTTGATGGCGGCCTTGGCCAGCCGGATCAGATACCCGTCCTTGCGGGCTATCTCGCCCGCCAGTTCCAGTGCCGCACCGAGGAGCTCGTCGCGCGGTACGACCTTCCAGACCGAGCCGTGGGCGTGCAGTTCGGCGGCGGTCGCGGTGCGCGAGGTGTAGTAGAGCGCGCGCATCAGGTGCTGGGGCACCAGCCGGGCCAGATGGGTCGCCGCGCCGAGCGCGCCCCGGTCCAGCTCGGGAAGGCCGAACGTGGCGTCGTCGCTCGCCACGATCGCGTCCGCGTTGCCCACGAGGCCGATGCCGCCGCCGAGGCAGAAGCCGTTGACCGCGGCGACGACCGGGACCTCGCACTCGTAGACGGCGGCGAACGCCTCGTAACAGCCCCGGTTGGCGCCGATCAGGGCCTCGTGCCCGGTGTCGCGCTGCATCTCCTTGATGTCGACGCCCGCGTTGAATCCCCGTCCGGCGGCGGCCAGCACTATGCAGCGGACCTCAGGGTCACGGCCCGCCTCGCGGAGTGCGTCGGCGAGGTCGTACCAGCCCCGCACAGGAAGCGCGTTGACGGGCGGGTGGTCGACGGTGACGAGCCGGATGCCCTTGCCGGGACTTGTGGTGGAGACACCCATGAGCGAATCAGCTACCTTTCCACCAAACATTTGTTAGGTGTGGAAGGTAGCAGCCTGCCCCCGCATCGCCAATAAGGGGACGAGTAGGGAGACGAGCGATGACTGGTCTGTGCGACGGCCGCGTGGTGGTCGTGACGGGTGCGGGGCGCGGGCTCGGCCGGGCCCATGCGCTCGCCTTCGCCGCCGAGGGCGCGAAGGTGGTCGTCAACGATCTGGGCGTCGGCCCAGGCGGCGACGGCGGCTCCGCCGGCCCGGCCCGGCAGGTGGTGGACGAGATCGTGGCGGCGGGCGGCGAGGCGGTCGCCCACGGGGGCGACGTCGCCACGACGGAAGGGGCCGCCTCGCTGGTCGCGGCAGCGCTGGAGAGCTTCGGACGGCTGGACACCCTGGTCAACAACGCGGGGTTCCTGCGCGACCGGATGCTGGTGAACCTGGACGAGGACGACTGGGACGCCGTGATGCGGGTCCATCTCAAGGGCCACTTCCTGCCACTGCGGCACGCGGCCGCGCACTGGCGGGCCGAGGCGAAGGCGGGCCACGCACCGGTCGCCCGGGTGATCAACACCAGCTCCGGCGCCGGGCTGCTCGGCAGCGTCGGCCAGGGCAACTACTCCGCCGCGAAGGCCGGGATCGTCGGCCTGACCCTGGTCGCCGCGGAGGAGATGGCCCGGTACGGGGTCCAGGTCAACGCGATCGCCCCGGCGGCCCGGACACGGATGACCGAGCAGACGTTCGCCGAGACGATGGCCGCCCCGGGGGAGGGGGAGTTCGACGCGATGGCCCCGGAGAACGTGTCCCCGCTGGTGGTGTGGCTCGGCTCGGCCGCGAGCGACGGGGTGACCGGACGGGTCTTCGAGGCGGAGGCCGGTCGGATCACGGTCATGGAGGGCTGGCGGCCCGGCCCCACCGCGGACCGGGGCGCACGGTGGGCGCCGGCGGAGGCGGGGGAGGCGGTACGGAAGCTGCTCGCGGAGGCGGAGCCGGCGCAGCCGGTGTACGGGGCGCGGTAGGTCGGCCGCCGCCGATCGCGTTCCGGCCCCGCTGCGGCCGACGTGCTGTCGCGTCCCCGGCTGTCGGGTTGCGTTCGCCCCGCGGGTGTTCGTGTCCCGGACTGTCGGGTCGTCGTCCGTCCGTGGGTGTTCGCGTCCCCGGCCGCCGGGTCGTCGTCCGCCCCGCGGGTGTTCGTGCTCCTGGCCTTGCCGGAGCCTGCCGTCGGCCCCGCCCGGCCCCGTCGTTCACGCCCACCGTCGTCGCACAGACCGGAGACCGGCATGCCTTCACAGTCCCCCGCCCCCGTACCGACCGCACCGGACCCCTTCGCGCCCGCCCGCCTGGGGCCCCTCACCCTCCGCAACCGCGTCATCAGGTCCGCCACCTTCGAGGGCGTGACACCCGACAGCCTGGTCACCGACGAGCTGATCGCGTACCACCGCCGGCCCGCCGCCGGCGGCGTGGCCATGACCACCGTCGCGTACTGCGCCGTCTCCCCCGAGGGCCGCACCGAGCGCCGTCAGATCTGGATGCGCCCCGAGGCGGTGCCGGGGCTGCGCCGGCTCACCGATGCCGTGCACCGCGAGGGGGCCGCGATCAGCGCCCAGCTCGGCCACGCGGGCCCGGTCGCCGACGCGCGTTCCAACCGGCTTCCGGCACTCGCCCCCGGACGGTTCCTCAGCCCGCTCGGCATGCGGATGACACGGGCGGCGACCGCCGAGGACATCGCCCGGGTCGTCCGCGCCCATGCCACGGCCGCCCGGCTGGCCGTCGAGTCCGGATTCGACGCGGTCGAACTGCACTTCGGCCACAACTACCTGGCCAGTTCGTTCCTCAGCCGCCGCCTCAACCACCGCGACGACGCCTACGGGGGCAGCCTCGCCAACCGTGCCAAGGTCGCCCTCGGCATCGCCCGCGCCGTTCGCGACGAGGTCGGCGACACCGTCGCGATCACCGCCAAGCTCAACATGGACGACGGGGTGCCCGGAGGTTTCTGGCTCGACGAAAGCCTCCAGGTCGCCCGTCGGCTCCAGGAGGACGGCACGGTCGACGCCCTCGAACTGACCGCCGGGAGCTCTCTGTTCAATCCGATGTATCTGTTCCGCGGCGACGCGCCGCTCACCGAGTTCGCCGCGGCCTTCCCCCACCCGGCACGTCTGGGCATACGCCTGGCCGGTGGCAGATTCCTGCGCTCCTACCCCTACGAAGAGGCGTTCCTGCTGCCCTCGGCGCGTCAGTTCAGGGCCGCGCTGAGCCTCCCGCTGATCCTGCTCGGCGGCATCACCGGCCGGGCGACCGTCGAGCAGGCCATGGCGGAGGGCTTCGAGTACGTGGCCATGGCCCGCGCCCTGCTGCGCGAACCGGACCTGGTGAACCGCATGAGGGAGCAGCCGGAGGTGCGCTCCCTGTGCATCCACTGCAACAAGTGCATGCCGACGATCTACACCGGAACCCATTGCCCCATCGCCGGACCCCCGCCGGACCGTCCGTCGCGCCGCTCGCGGACAGCGGCCGACGACTCCCCCCGCACAACGGACTGACCCGGACGAAGGTCCTGCTCCGTGCGCCGTCGCGGGAGACTGCGCCGCACTCCCGCCCGGTTCAGGTCTCGCAGTCCAGGACCGTACGGCACAGCCCGCAGCGGGCCCGCACCCGCCCGCGCACCGGAACGCGGACGCGCTGGTGGCAGACGGGGCAGGCGAAGGAGACCCGGAGCCCCTGCGGCCCGTTCCCGAAGGCGTACGGGGCATCGGGGGCCGGGGGCGTGTCCGGGCGGTCCCGGGCGTGCCGCCGGTCCCTGGCGTAGCGGCGGCGGCCCGCCCATCCGGCGGCCGCGAGGGGCGGCTGCCGGACGTCCTGGAGCGCCCGCGCGCGCCCCTTCTCGTACGCCGTGTACGCCTGGGGGCTGGTGAACCACGGCGACGGGTCCTCGTCGAAGGCCAGCGCCCGTTTGGCGAGCACGTATCCGAACTCCTCCGGGGTGAGGTAGCCGAGCCTCTGGCTGGACACCCCGTCCTCGCGGAAGGCGTCGAGCAGCAGCCACCCCGCGCCCAGGTACGTGGTCACGGTGTCGGTGAGGATCTCGTTGTCCCGCGTACCGGGGAACTCCAGGCCGAGGCGGTGCAGCAGCACATGGGTGACCTCGTGCGAGAGTGCGGCGCCGATGTCCCTGCGATGGGTGCGGAAGCGGTCGTTGAGTTCGACGAAGTACTCGGGTCCGGCCGTCAGTTCGACCCCGGCGGCGTGCTCCATCGCACGGAAGGCGACGATCATGCGGGCGTCCGGCAGATGCAGGTGCTGGACCACCGACCGTGCCACCCGCTGGGTGCCGAGATACAGGTCGTCCTGGTCGGAGAAGGCGGCGTCGACGGGGGCGAGGCTCGTGGCGTAGCCGCGGACACCGTCGTACGACAGCCGCCGGTACAGCGCGGTGATCGCGGACCGGACCGTTTCGAGGTGCGGGAAGCCGTGGACCACCGGACTGCCGGTGCTCCGGCCGTCGTCCGCCATGTCCCACCCCTGTCCGCGAGGACCGACCGGCTTTCACTGTAGCCGCTGCGGTGCAGGTGATCTTGGCCGGAAAGTGATCCTTGTGGGCGCCGTGATCATTTCCCGATAATCCGAATCACGCCTTTGTCGGGAGCATGACCAGCAGTGCGGTGCTGTGCCGCACCACCGGACGGCACCCGGCCCGGGCGCAGGCACTCCCCACAAGTACCCCCCACAAGCACCCCCCCCCACGAAAGAAGGCAGTCTCTTGAAGCAGCTTCTGCGTGCCGTGAAGAGATGTTCCGTCATAGCCGCCGTCGTCCTCGCGGCCGTCAGCCTCCAGCCCGCCGGGGCCTCCGCCGCCCCCCAGCCGGTCGTCGGCGGAACCCGCGCCGCCCAGGGCGAATTCCCGTTCATGGTCCGGCTGTCGATGGGCTGCGGCGGCGCCCTCTACGCCAAGGACATCGTCCTGACCGCCGCACACTGCGTGGACGGATCGGGCAACAACACCTCCATCACCGCCACCGCGGGCGTCGTCGACCTGCAGTCCACCAGCGCGATCAAGGTCAAGTCCACCAAGGTCCTCCAGGCCCCCGGCTACAACGGCGCGGGCAAGGACTGGGCGCTCATCAAGCTCGCCAAGCCCATCGACCTGCCGACCCTGAAGATCGCCACCACCACCGCGTACAACAACGGCGACTTCAACATCGCCGGCTGGGGCGCGGCCACCGAGGGCGGCGCCCAGCAGCGCTACCTGCTCAAGGCCACCGTGCCGTTCGTCTCCGACGCCGAGTGCCAGGCCGCGTACGGCAGCGACCTCATCCCCGGCGACGAGATCTGCGCCGGACTGATCGACACCGGCGGCGTCGACACCTGCCAGGGCGACTCCGGCGGCCCCATGTTCCGCAAGGACAACGCCGGAGCCTGGATCCAGGTGGGCATCGTCAGCTGGGGCCAGGGCTGCGCCGAACCCGGCTACCCCGGCGTGTACAGCGAGGTCTCGACGTTCGCCGCCAACATCGCGTCCGCCGCGGCCACGCTCTGACCCCGACCCCGGCCGGTTCCGCACGTCACACCTGAACATCCCCGGGGGTGCCCGTCCGGACGGGCACCCCCGGACCCAGCTCCGCGTACGGCGCGCCCGCGCCCTCCAGCTCCAGCACCCACACCTCGTTGACACCCTCCCGCAGCACCGGCCCCGGCACGTACAGCGTCCGCTGCGCACCCAACGACCAGTAGCGCCCCAGGCAGAAGCCATTGACCCAGACGAACCCACGCGTCCAGTCCGGCAGTTCGAGCCCCGCATGCCCGGTACCGGCCACCCCGGAGACCTCGAAGGTCCCCCGGAACAGCCCGGTGGGCCCGGCCCCCTCGGCACTGCCGAACGCCACCCCGGCCAGCGCGTCCGGCCCCTCGAACGCCTCCAGCCGCAGCGCCCGCGCCCGCACCCCGTGCAGATACTGCCGCTCGTGCCGCACCCCGCCCGTGATCCCCTTGGGCTCACCGAGCCGCGGCCCGTAATTGACCCGGCCCAGCGACTCCACCCACAGCTCGACCTCCGCGGGCCCGGCCACCGGCTCGTCCAGGGCGCATTTCTCCTCGGTCAGCACACCCTCCCGGATCCCGTCCACATACACCACGGCCCGGTCCCGGAGCCCCGTCACACTCAGCTCGTAGGGCCGGCGCGGACCCGGCACACCCACCCGGTAGCGCACCAGACCCCGGTCGACCCCCAGCTCCTCGAAGGTCGGCGGAACACCGGACGGCGCCGCCTCCTCGTCGCCCAGCGCCTCCAGCACGGCATCCAGCGGCGCCCACTCCGTCAGACCGGCCCGCACCGGAACCGCCAGCCCGGCCGGCTCCGGCGGAAGCTCCGGAAGCGGCCCGTCCGCGTACTCGGCGAGCACCTCACGGAACAGCCGGAACTTCTCCGTGGGACGGCCGTACTCGTCGATCGGCGCGTCGTAGTCGTACGACGTCACCGTCGGCAGGAAGTCCTGGTCCTGGACCGGACCGGACCGGTTCGCCCCCGCCCACCCCGCGAAGTTCGTCCCCCCGTGCGCCATGTAGATGTTCACCGACGCCCCGCACTCCAGGATCTCCCGCAGCGCCTCGGTGGCCTGGGCCGGCTTCCGCACGATCGGCTCCGCACCCCAGTGCTCGAACCACCCGCACCAGAACTCCATGCACATCAGCGGCCCCTTCGGCTGATGGCGGCGCAGCACCTCGAACGCCTCGCGCGCACCCGAGCCGAAGTTCGCCGTGGCCAGCAGCCCCGGCACCGAACCGCCCGTCAGCATGTGGTCCTCAGGCCCGTCGGACGTGAACAGCGGCACCGTCACCCCACGCTCACGCAGCATCCCGGCCACCCGCCGCAGATAGACCTGATCGGAGCCGAAACTCCCGTACTCGTTCTCCGCCTGGACCATGATCACCGGACCGCCGCGCCCGATCTGCCGCTGCACCACCTGCGGCAGCAGCACATCGAACCACCGCTCCACGGCACCCAGATACTCCTCGTCACGCGACCGCACCCGCCGGCCGAACCGCCCCGTCACCCAGACCGGCAGACCACCGTTCTCCCACTCGGCACAGATGTACGGCCCCGGCCGGACGATCGCCCACAGCCCGGCCCGCTGCGCCGCGTCCAGGAACCGGCCGAGCGCCGCCACGTCCCGGAACCGGCCGGGCCGCGGCTCATGGAGATTCCACGGCACATACGTCTCGACACAGTTGAGCCCCATGGCGCGCAGCATCGACAGCCGGTGATCCCACTGCGCCTCGTGCACCCGGAAGTAGTGCAGGGCCCCCGACAGCAGCCGTACGGGCTTCCCGTCGATCCGGAAGTGGTCGTCCCCCACGGTGAAGTCAGCCATCGTGCTCGTACTCTCCTGTGCGTGCGGCCCCCGGAACCGCACGGTCCGGGCCCGTACGACAGCACGCACCACGGAGCGGGCGAACCCGGGAGGAATGTTGCCACCAGCTTCACCCCCTGGCGTCCGGCCGGTCCATGGACAAAGATCACTGCTGTTTGGACACAATTGTTCGGACCAGCGCGATGAACGCGACGACCGACGGTTCGGACCAATGCGAGAAATCGGATCGATGCAAGAAAAAGGGGAGGAAGGGAAGCCGATGTACCACACCTGGATGCGTTTCTTCACCCCCACCCCGCTCCACCACCGGCTGGGCCTCGTCTGCCTGGGCGTGGGCCTCCAGCACGGCGCACTGCCGACCGTCGGCCCACGCACCCTGGACCACCACGTGGCCGTCGTCATCAACTCCGGCAGCGGCTGGTTCACCGCACCCGACGGCCGCCGGGTGCCCGTCACCGCCCCCAGCCTGATCTGGCTGACCCCCGGCACCCCGCACCACTACGGCGCCGATCCGGGCACCGGCTGGGACGAGAGCTTCGTCGACTTCACCGGCCCCGCCACCGCCACCTACACCGAACTCGGCTACATCGAGCCCGACCGCCCGCTCGTCCCCCTCGCCGACACGGCCGGCCCCCGCGCCGCGATCGGACGGATCGTCCGCGCGGCACGGCGCGGCAACCCCCTGCTGGAGGTCGAGACCGGCGCCGCCGTCCACGAACTCCTCGTCACCCTGCGCCGGGCCCGCGCCGATGTCAGCCCCGACGGCGACCCCGTACTCCAGGCCCTGGCCCGCGACGCCTTCCAGCCAATGTCCGTCGCCGAGCACGCGGCCCGGCACGGCATGACCCCCGCCGAACTGCGCACGGCGGTACGCCGGGGCGCCGGGTGCAGCCCCAAGGACTACCTCCTCGGCATCCGGCTCGGCCGCGCCAAGGAGCTCCTCGCCGCCACCGACCTGCCGGTCGCCGCCGTCGCCCGACGCGTCGGCTACGACGACCCGGCGTACTTCTCGCGCCTCTTCGCCCGCCGGGTCGGCACCGCCCCGGTCCGCTTCCGCGAACAGCAGGGCCGCAACGTACCCGGCGGCTGGAGCGACCGGATTCCGGACCCGGAGCACCCACCGACGATCACCCCGCCGGGCCCGGCCGTCTAAGCTCGCTGACCATGACCACCAGGGACATCGACGAGTCCGTGAGCGCGGAACTGAACCGGCTGCGCGAGAGCATCGACAACATTGACGCCGCTGTTGTCCACATGCTCGCCGAGCGCTTCAAGTGCACCCAGCAGGTCGGCCACCTCAAGGCCGCCCACCAGCTCCCCCCGGCCGACCCGGCCCGCGAGAGCAGGCAGATCGAACGGCTGCGGCAACTGGCGGAGAGCGCGCACCTGGATCCGGCCTTCGCCGAGAAGCTGCTGAACTTCATCGTGGCGGAGGTCATCCGCCACCACGAGCGGATCGCGGAGGAGTCGGCGACGAACGCGCAGGCGTGAGCGCCGGGGACGGACGACCCACCGGCCGACGCGACCCGCGACCCGACCGCACCACCCAGGCACTCACCAGCAGCCCGAGCCCCGTCGCCAGCACCACGAGCCCGGCCCCCGCCGACTCGTTGACGTGATCACCGCTGCCCACGGGCTCGGGCGCCCCGGAAGCCGCCCAGTCGGGCAGGAACAGCAGACCCGCCCCCACCAGGGCCGGCACCACCCAGCCGAACCGCTCACGGCGCGAGCACCGGGCCGAAACCAGAGCACCCACAGCCAGCAGCACCGCACAACCGAGCGCCGGCAGCACCGTGTACGTCAGCCACTCGGACAGCAACGGCCGCCAGTACCACTCCGATTCCGGCCTCGGCCCGTCGAAGTAGTACTGGGTCCGCGGCTGCGGCTCACCCAGGAAATCCCGCAGGGTCCCGGGCACCAGACCGCCCAGCAGCCCCCCGGCGAACACGAGCCCCGCGAACCGCGCCGCCGCCCCGCCACCCGCCCGCCACCGGTCCACCGGGACGAACCGGAGCACCACCACGGCACACCAACCCGCCAGCAGCCCCAGGAACACACCCTTGACCGCCCCGTAACCGACCGGGATCCACACATTCCAGGGATAGTTCTGCGTGTGCGCGGCCCGCCAGCTTCCCGCGAGACACCAGGCGACCGCACCCGCGGCCACACCCCACGGCGCGACCCCCACAACCCACCGCCGCCCACCACCGGAGCCCCCGGCCCCCTGCCCGGCCGCCTGCTGCGCCCCGTCCGCCCCCCACACCCCGTCCGCACCCCGCACCGCTTCGGACACCGCCCGCCCCATCCGCTCCGACACTCCCGCCCGGCACCGGGCTCAGCACCCGTCCCAACGCGGGACGCGACAGCCGCCCGTACGGTTGCACGGCCCTGCCAACACTCCTCTACGGCCCGACCACCGGCACACCCGGCCGGCCGGGCAGGACGGGGACGAGCGCCACCGTCACGTTGTCGTGCCCGCCCGCCTCCAGCGCGTACAGCACGCTGGCTGGGATCGGCGGGCGCGACACCGGAGGAACTCGCCGGGCTCGAAGCCCGCCTGGGCACCGTACTCCCGCCGAGCTACCGGGGGTTCCTGCGGACCAGCAACGGCTGGCTCGACACGACGACCGCGATCCGGCGACTCCTGCCCGTCCCGGAGATCGGCTGGGCCAAGGACCTCGACCCGGAGCTGATCGAGGGCTGGTCCGGCAGCGGGGAACCAAACGACGTACCCGACGAGGACTACTACGCCTACGGCGACGAGCAACAACCCTGCACCATCAGGACCGAATACCTGAACGACATGCTCAAGATCAGCCACGCCCCCGACGCATCGGACGTCTACCTGCTCAACCCGCGCGTCGTCACCCCCGACGGCGAATGGGAAGCCTGGTACTTCGCCCACTGGCTGCCCGGAGCGGTCCGGTACCGGTCCTTCTGGGACCTCATGAACGACGAATACCACAACTTCCGAGGCGACCAGGGATGACCACCAGCCCCCCCCGCCGGACAGCCGCTCAGCCGTGGGAGAACCCGACTGCGCTCCGCCCACCGCGTACGGCAGCATGGACACATGTCCGTACTGACGCGCGACGAAGCGCAGACCCGAGCCCAGTTCCTCGACGTACACCGGTACACGATCGACCTCGATCTGACTGCGGGGGAGGAGACCTTCGACTCCACCACCGTCATCCAGTTCACCGCAGCCGCAGCCGGAGACACATTCGTCGAACTCAAGCCGGCCACCCTGCGCTCGATCAGCCTCGACGGACAGCCCCTGGACCCCGCCGACCTCGTCGAGAACCGCTTCCCCCTCACCGCACTCACCGCCGGCACCCACGAACTGCACATCGACGCCGCCATGCGCTACTCCCGCACCGGCGAAGGCATGCACCGCTTCACCGACCCGACCGACGGCGAGACGTACGTCTACACCCAGCTCTTCATGGAAGACGTCCAGCGCGTCTTCGCCGCGTTCGACCAGCCCGACCTCAAGTCCGTCTTCGAACTCACCGTCACCGCCCCCGAAGGCTGGACCGTCCTCGGCAACGCCGTCGCCGAACACCGCGGCGACGGCCACTGGGCCCTGGCCGCCACCCCACTGATCTCCACCTACCTCGTCGCCGTCGCCGCCGGCCCCTGGCACTCCGTGACCACCGAACACGCCGGACTGCCCTTCGGCATCCACTGCCGCCGCTCCCTGGCCCCGTACCTCGACACGGACGCCGACGAGATCCTCGACATCACCCGGGCCTGCTTCGACCGCTTCCACGAGAAGTTCGACGAGCCCTACCCCTTCGACTCCTACGACCAGGCATTCGTCCCCGAGTTCAACGCCGGCGCCATGGAGAACCCCGGACTCGTCACCTTCCGCGACGAGTTCATCTACCGCTCCGCCGTCACCGACACCGAACGCCAGACCCGCGGCATGGTCATCGCCCACGAGATGGCCCACATGTGGTTCGGCGACCTCGTCACCCTCGCCTGGTGGGACGACATCTGGCTCAACGAGTCCTTCGCCGAGTACATGGGCTACCAGACCCTCGCCGAAGCCACCCGCTTCACCGACACCTGGGTCGACTTCGGCGTCGCCCGCAAGGGCTGGGGCTACGACGCCGACCAGCGCCCCTCCACCCACCCCGTCGCACCCGACCCGGCCGCCGTCCCCGACACCGCGTCCGCCATGCTCAACTTCGACGGCATCTCATACGCCAAGGGCGCCTCCGCCCTGCGCCAACTCGTCGCCTGGCTCGGCGAGAAGGACTTCCTGGCCGGCATCAACACCCACTTCGCCCGCCACAAGTTCGCCAACGCCACCCTCGCCGACTTCATCGACAACCTCGCATCGGCCACCGACCGCGACGTCCACGCCTGGGCCGACGCCTGGCTGCGCACCACCGGCGTCGACACCCTCACCCCCCGCATCGCGGAGTCCGACGGCAACTGGACCCTCGGCATCGACCACAAGGGCACCCGCCCCCACCGCATCGCCGTCGGCGCCTACGACCACGCCCCGGACACGATCACCGGCACCGAACGGCTCGTCCTGCGCGACCGGTTCGAGATCGACGTCCCCCTGAACGGCACATCCGAAGCACGCCCCGGCAACCGCCCCGCACTCCTCGTCCTCAACGACGGCGACCTCAGCTACGCCAAGGTCCGCCTCGACGCCCGGTCCTGGGAAACCGTCGTCGCCGGTCTCTCCGGCATCCCCGACGCACTGACCCGCGCCGTCATCTGGAACACCGCCCGCGACATGGTCCGCGACGGCGAACTCGCCCCCGCCACCTACCTCGAAGCGGCCCGCACCCACCTGCCGCACGAGACCGACCTGGCCCTCGCCGAAGGCGTACTCGCCTTCGCCGCCACCCACGTCGCCGGCCGCTACACAAGCCCCGAGAAGCGCCCCGCAGCCCTCGCCATCCTCACCGCCCTGTGCCGCGACCTCATCCGCCGCACCGAGGACGGCCACAACCCCGGCCTCCGCCTCATCGCCGTACGCCACCTCATCGACGCCGCGACCCAGCCCGACACCATCCACGACTGGCTCAGCAACGGCACCGTCCCCGGCGGACCCGAACTCGACCCCGAACTGCGCTGGCGCGTCCTCACCCGCCTCGCCGTCCTCGGCGCCATCGACGAAACCACCATCGCCGCCGAACTCGAACAGGACCCCAGCGCCACCGGACAGGAAGGCGCCGCCCGCTGCCGCGCCGCCCTCCCCACCCCCGAGGCCAAGGCCACCGCCTGGCACGCCATGTTCAACGACGACAGCCTCTCCAACTACCTCTTCACCGCCGTCGCCCAGGGCTTCTGGCATCCCGAACAGGCCGACCTCGTACGCGACTACGTGACCCGCTACTACCCCGAGGCGACCGCACTCGCCGCCCGCCGGGGCCCCGCCATCGCGGACGCCGCGGGACGCTACGCCTTCCCGGCGTACGCCGTCGACGCCGAGAACCTCCACCTCGGCGAACAGGCCCTCGACGACCAGGCCCTCATCCCCGCCCTGCACCGCAAACTCACCGACCAGATCGACGACCTGCGCCGCGCACTCAACGTACGTAACGCCCACTGACCCACTGACCACCGACCTGCGGACTCACCGGCCTGCGGGACTGCTGACCCGCAGGTCCATCCCGCACCAGCCGCACCACCCCGCACCAGCCGCACCACCCGTGCCCGGCGCCTCCACCCCAGGAGGACGCCGGGCACACCCGTATCCGGCGCCACACCCATACCACCAGAACACCCCACCCCACCCCCCACCCCGCCACCCATCCCCCTTTCGAGTTCACATCCCCCGGCTCCCCGGCCACGCCACCCGAAACCCGGACAAGCTGACACGTCAACCCATGCCTGGTCACGCGCGTCCGAAGGGCCCCCACGCCATGCCTACCCCACCCCCACCCTCACCCCCGCCACTCGCCGGAACCACCACCGGCCCCACCGCCCTGCGCCCCCTCATCGACACCGTCCTCACCGCACTCCACGACGGAGCCCACCGACGCGACGGCCCCCTCCCCGCCGGCGGCCCCGACGCCGTCACCCCACGCATGCGCACCGCCACCCACCCCGTCATCCCCGACCACGGCACCGGCCCCCACCACGCCCTGCGCACCCTCGTCACCGCCCTCACCGAAGGCGCCGCAGACCCCGCCGACCCCCTCTGCACCGCCCACCTCCACACCCCGCCCCTCGCCCTCGCCACCGCGGCCGACCTCGCCGCCTCCGCCCTCAACCCCTCCATGGACTCCTGGGACCAGGCCCCCGCCGCCTCCGCCCTCGAAGCCGACACCACCGCCGCCCTCGCCGCCGAGATCTACCCCCACCAACCCACCCCCGACGCCCTCATCACCACCGGCGGCACCGAGTCCAACCAACTCGCACTCCTCCTCGCCCGCGAACGCAACGGCCCCGTACAAACCATCTGCGCCGCCAACGCCCACCACAGCATCACCCGCGCCGCCTGGCTCCTCGGCCTCCCCGCCCCCATCGTCATCCCCGCCCCCACCGGCGTCATGGACCTCACCGCACTCCACGAAGCCCTCACCCGGCACGACCGCCCCCTCCTCGTCACCGCCACCGCCGGCACCACCGACACCGGCCGAATCGACCCACTCACCGACATCGCCGACCTCTGCACCACCCACGGCGCCGAACTGCACATCGACGCCGCCTACGGCGGCCCCCTCCTCTTCAGCCCCACCCACCGGGACAAGATCCACGGCCTCGACCGCGCCCACAGCGTCACCCTCGACCTGCACAAACTCGGCTGGCAACCAGCACCCGCCGGCATCCTCGCCGTCCCCCACCGCCACCACCTCGACCCACTCCACCACCAAGCCCCCTACCTCAACGCCGACGACGACACCGAAGCCGGCCTCCCCGACCTCCTCGGCCGCTCCCTGCGCACCACCCGACGCCCCGACGCCCTCAAGATCGCCGTCACCCTCCAAGCACTCGGCCGCACCGGACTCGCCGACCTCATCGACCGCACCCTCACCACCGCCCACCACCTCGCCGACCTCATCACCCAAACCCCCGACCTCGACCTCTACGACCGCCCCACCATCAGCACCGTCCTCTTCCGCCCCACCGACGCCGACGACAACACCGTCGCCACCATCCGCCGCACCCTCCTCACCCGCGGCCAAGCCGTACTCGGCCGCGCCCACACCGACAACCGCCTCTGGCTCAAAGCCACCCTCCTCAACCCCCACACCACCCCCCGACACCTGCGCACACTCCTCGACCTCGTCAACCAACTCACCAACGATCTCGCGGAAGGCAACACCCCCCGATGACCGACCTCCCCACCCCCGACACCGACCAGCCACACGACCTCATCGGCATCGGCATCGGCCCCTTCAACCTCTCCCTCGCCGCCCTCGCCCACGGCGTCCCCGCCCACCCCCACCCCCTCAACGCCGCCTTCTACGAACAACGCCCCGCCTTCCACTGGCACCCCGGCCTCCTCATCGACGGAGCCAGCCTCCAAGTCCCCTTCCTCGCCGACCTCGTCACCCTCGCCGACCCCGCCAGTCCCTGGACCTTCCTCAACTACCTACGCAGCCGCGACCGCCTCTTCCCCTTCTACTTCGCCGAGCGCTTCCACATCCAACGCGCCGAATACGACGCCTACTGCCGCTGGGTCACCGACCAACTCCCCGGCCTCCACTTCAGCCACCAGGTCGACGCCGTCCGCTGGAACAACCAACGCAAACTCTTCGAAATCGACTTCACCCAACTCGACAACGAAGGCGAAGCCGAAGCACTCGGCCGCGCCCACACCCGCAACATCGCCCTCGGCATCGGCACAGAGCCCTACATCCCCGACTTCTTCAAACCCCTCACCGAAGCCGAGAACGCCCCCGTCATCCACTCCGCCGACTACCTCCACCACCGCCAGGAACTCCTCCAAGCACCCCACATCACCGTCATCGGCTCCGGACAATCCGGCGCCGAAATCTTCCTCGACCTCCTGCGCGCCCGCCCCCAGGGCCACGAAAACCTCCACTGGCTCGCCCGAACCCAGGCATTCGCACCCATGGAGTACTCAAAACTCGGCCTCGAACACTTCACCCCCGACTACAGCCGCTACTTCCACGCCCTCCCCGAAGCCGTACGCGACGAACTCGTCCCCCATCAATGGCAACTCCACAAGGGCATCGACGCCGACACCATCGCCGCCATCCACGACGAGCTCTACCGCCGCACCCTCCACGGCGGCTGGCCCGACACCACCCTCACCCCCGGCGTCTCCGTACGCACCGCAGGACGCGTCGCCAACACCCGCATCGAACTCCACCTCGAACACACCCAGCAGAACACCCGCACCCGCCTCACCACCGACGCCGTCGTCCTCGCCACCGGCTACCGCGAACGCTCCCTCGACCGCATCCTCACCGGCCTCGACCCCTACATGCGCCGCGACGCCTCCGAACGCCCCCGCATCGACGACCGGTTCCGCCTCGTCCTCGACCCCACCGTCACCGGCAACGTCTATGTACAGAACGCCGAACGACACACCCACGGCGTCGGCGCCCCCGACCTCGGACTCGCCGCCTGGCGCAGCGCCACCATCCTCAACGACCTCACCGCCACCAACCCCTACCCCCTCCCCGAACGCACCGCCTTCACCACCTTCGGCCTCAACCCCCACCACTCACGCGTCCCCACCCAGAGACCCGACCTCATCCCCCTCGCCCGGAACAACTGACACCCCCACACACACAGAAGGCGGCCGCCCCCTCCCGAAGGAGCAGACGGCCGCCCCCCGCAACAACCCGCTAGAACACCGGCGTACCCTCACGCGTCAGCCGCCAGTCCACCGAAGCGAACCGCGCGCCGTCCACCGACCCCTTCGCCTGGACCCAGGAGATGATCGTGTTACGGATCTCCTCCGAATTGGCCCACAACTGCTTGGCACCCGCCACATGCGGGAAGTTACCGCCACCACTGGCCCGGTAATTGTTCACCGCCAGCACGAACTCCGCCGCCGGATCGATCGGCTTCCCCTCGAACGCAAGATTCACGATCCGCGAACCATTCGGCTTCGCAATATCGATCTCGTACGTCAGACCCGAAACCGCGTCATAGTTGTAATCCGGAGTACTGTCCGCATTCGTCAGCTTCGCAGTATCCACCGGCGCACCCACCGCAGTCTGCACGTAATACCGCGCCGAGAACTCCAGATAATCCTTCAACTGGGCACCCGTCAGCAACCGCGCCTCAAGCGTGTTCTCGAACGGATACAGACCCGCCGCATCCTTGATCGTCACATCACCGGCCGGAATCTGCGCCGTACGCGAGAAACACGACGCCTGCGAAAGCACCGGAAGCGCCGCATACGCGCCACCCGCCAACGCCGCCTTCACCGTCTCCGTCTGGACCACATTGATCAGATCAATGATCGGCTCGTCCTTCCAGGCCGCCTCCGCCGTCGTCATCGCCGCCGTCGACGTACCGATCACCTGATTGACGTACGCCACAACCTTCTTGTGCTCATCCGCCAACAACCGCGTGATCTTCGGGTCCTCCGCCACCGTGTTGGAGTTCAGCACCTGCGAACCCGCCCGCTCCACGACCCAGCGGCCCTTCTCCCACACCAGATCGAAGTCGAACAGCGTCAGCCGCTGCCCCCACTTCAACGGCTCCGAAAGCACCACCTTCTTGCCGGTCTGCTTGTTCTCCACGAAATACTCGGGAATCTCAAGATGCGCATGCCCGACCAAAATCGCATCGATCCCCGGAACCTGCTCGGCCACCAGGCCCGCCGCATTCTCCACATACGGGACCTGATCACCGTACGACGACGTACCACTGTTACCCGAATGCGCCGAAACGATCACCACATCCGCACCCATCGAACGAAGCCGCGGCACAAACTTCGCCGCCTGCTCCTCCAGCCCCGGGAACACCATCTTCCCGCTCACATTCGCCTTGTCCCAGATAGCGATCCCCGGATTCGTCAACCCCAGGATCGCAACCTTCACATCCCGGCCGTGCGGAGTGCGCATCCGCTTGATGACATACGGAGCGAACGCCGGCCGCAACGTCTTCGCATCCAACGCGTTCGCACCCAGCAGCGGGAAATCACACTGCTCCTCGAACTTCCGCAGCACCGGAATACCGTAATTGAACTCGTGGTTACCGAGCGCCGCCGCGTCATACCCGATCGCGTTCATCGCCTGAGCCATCGGATGCACCGGACCACGCTTCGCCGTGATCGGATCGATCTTCGCGTAGTAGTACGACAACTGGGTGCCCTGGATCGTGTCACCCGCATCGATCATCAACGTGTTACGACGACCCTTCTCCCGGCGCACCTGATCCACCAGCGTCGAGATCTTCGCCAGACCCACATCATTGTGCGCCTTGTCGTCGAACTCCTTGTCCGTGAAGTAGTCCCAGTTGAAGACGTTCCCGTGCAGATCGGTGGTGCCCATCACCGTGAACGAGTACCGCTTCGGCGGACGCCCGTGCCCATGCCCGTGCCCATGCGCCGAAGCAGGCACCGCAGATGCCCCCGCGATCGCCACACCCGCACCGGCAGCCGCCGATGTGCCCAGGAACGTCCTACGGTTCAGCGGCATTTCGTCTCCCACATCTCAGTTCTCACGCAACTCGGTACTCGCACGACGCGACGCCCCGACAACAAGGACCGCCATGCACAACGCGCGTAGATTCTGACCCAGGAGCCACACCGCGCAACACCCCTTGCGGGTTTCGATCTGATGACCAGCCGCTGTCCGACCCGGATGCAACAGTGGACCCATGACCGACACCCCGACGCCCCACCCCACCCCACCGTCCTACGGCACCCCCGAACACCCCCGCGTCGCCGTCCGCGGCGAAGCCCGCCTCCAGGTCGACCCCGAAACCGCCCGCCTCACCATCACCGTCACCACCCGTGGCAAGGACCGCCGCAACGCCCTCGAAGACCTCACCCGCCGAAACAACCACGTACTCGAACTCGCACGCTCCTACGGACAAGCCATGGAAAAACTCGAAAGCGGCGCATTCTCCATCACACCCGAACTCACCCAGAAGGGCCGCAACGAACAAATCCACGCCTACCACGGCCGCGTACACATCACCGCAGTCCTCAACGACTTCACCGCGCTGGGCGAATTCACCACCAAAATCGCCGACCTCGACATGACCCGCGTCAACGGCCCCTGGTGGGGACTCCGCCCCGACTCACCCGCACACGCGACCGCCCGCCGCCAAGCCGTCCACGAAGCCGTCCAACGCGCCCGCGAATACGCCGACGCCCTAGGCGCCCACCTCACCGCACTCGTCGAACTCGCCGACCTCGGCGCGGAGAACGCAGCCCCGGCCGCCCTGCCCTCACCCGCCGCCCCACGCGGCAGAGCCGCCGCCTTCGGCGGAGCAGCACCCGAAGCAGCCCCCGCCCTCGACCTCGAACCACAACGCCAGACGGTCTACGCCCAGGTCAACGCCCGCTTCATCATGTCACCGCCGAAACTGTGAAAAGGAATGCTCATCCGAGCACCCCGGCGCACAATTCAACACTTGTCAATAACCCTTCATCCAAAGGCCGTTGAGCAGTCACGACACCCTAAATAACTACCCGTAGGTAAGGTCTAGGGTCGAACCATGCGCCGAGCAAAAATCGTTTGTACCCTGGGCCCCGCCGTCGACACATACGACCAGATCAAGGCATTGGTCGAAGCGGGAATGGACATCGCCCGCCTCAACCTCAGCCACGGCACCTACGCCGAACACGAAGAGCGGTACCGCCACGTACGCAAGGCCTCCGACGAGACCGGACGCAGCGTCGGCATCCTCGCCGACCTTCAAGGCCCGAAGATCCGCCTGGGACGCTTCCTCGAAGGCCCCGTACTCCTTGAACGCGGCGACAGCTTCACCATCACCGTCGAACCCGTCGAAGGCGACCGCCACACCTGCGGCACCACCTACGACGGCCTCGCCGCCGACGTCACCCTTGGCGAACGCATCCTCGTCGACGACGGCCGCGTCACCCTCGAAGTCACCGAAGTCGACGGCCCACGCGTCCACACCACCGTCATCGAAGGCGGCATGGTCTCCGACCACAAGGGCCTCAACCTCCCCGGCGTCGCCGTCTCCGTCCCCGCACTCTCCGAGAAGGACATCGAGGACCTCCGCTGGGCACTCCGCACCGGCGCCGACATCATCGCCCTCTCCTTCGTCCGCAGCGGACGCGACATCGAGGACGTCCACCGCATCATGGACGAGGAGGGCCGCCGCCTCCCCGTCATCGCCAAGGTGGAGAAGCCCCAGGCCGTCGAGAACATCGACGGCATCGTCGCCGCCTTCGACGGCATCATGGTCGCCCGCGGCGACCTCGGCGTCGAAATGCCGCTGGAACAGGTGCCGATCGTCCAGAAGCGCGCGATCAAACTCGCCAAGCGCAACGCCAAGCCGGTCATCGTCGCCACCCAGATGCTCGACTCGATGATCGACAACTCCCGCCCCACCCGCGCCGAGGCATCCGACGTCGCCAACGCCGTCATCGACGGCACGGACGCGGTGATGCTCTCCGGCGAGACCAGCGTGGGCAAGTACCCCGTCGAGACGGTCCGCACGATGTCCCGCATCGTCGAGGCCGCCGAGGAGGACATCCTCACGGGCCTCCCGCCCCTGACCGACCGCAACAAGCCCCGCACCCAGGGCGGCGCGGTCGCCCGCGCGGCGGCCGAGATGGGCGACTTCCTGGGCGCGAAGTTCCTGGTCGCCTTCACCCAGAGCGGCGACACGGTCAGGCGCCTCTCCCGCTACCGCTCACCCATCCCGCTCCTGGCCTTCACCCCGGACCCGGCCACCCGCTCCCAGCTCAACCTGACCTGGGGCGTCGAGGCCTTCCTCGGCCCGCAGGTGGACTCGACGGACGCGATGGTCGCCCAGGTCGACGAGGAGCTGCTGAAGATCGGCCGCTGCGAGAAGGGCGACGTCGTGGTCATCACGGCCGGCTCCCCGCCGGGCGTCCCCGGCTCGACGAACCTGGTGCGGGTGCACCACATCGGCGAGGACGACAGCCCGAAGTAGGCCGGTCGTCAGTGCTTCGGCCCGACGTGGGCGTCCATCAGAGCGACGGACGCCCGTCGGGCGACGGAGATGTTCCGCTTGTTGGCCTGCTTCCACTGAACGCCGACGAGGTCCAGGGCATCGGTGAAGAGCGCCAGGATGTCGGCTGACAAGTTGGTGAAGAAGTACCGGGGGTACTCGTAGCGTTTTTGCTCGCCGCCGATGATCTTCGTGGTCCAGTTGGTGACTCGGCATCCGTCGGAGTGGATCAGGCCGCGGATGAACTCCCAAGGGTGGGTACACACGATCTGTTGTTGCCAGGGCTCTAGAGAGATCGTGCGCTCATGCTTCTTGCCGGGGCCGTGCTGGGGGAAGAGGCAAGGCCAGTGCTTGCTGTAGCACGTCACGTTCTGGCAGCCCTGATGCTGAGCTCGGAACACCCTATTGCCGGGGCGCGCGAGCTGCATGGCTTCGGCGCAAGCATCGATGAGGCCCGGCCAGCTGTCGGCGCAGGCAATACGGAGGAAATACACGCCCCTTTTGCCGGCGCTGATACAGCCGTCGCCGAGATAGAGGCCCAGTAAGTAGGCGTACGCGGCGGGGTCTTCAGGATCGCTCGGCATGTCGCCGCACCGCGGGCAGTCCGCAGCACGGCTGAGGGGGTCTATTCGTGTCTGCCACGAACGGATGGCGGCACGCGAGATGCCGGTCTGCTTGCTCACGGAGTTCTGGCTGAAACCCTGCGCGACGAGGGCCAGAGCACGCTTGCGCGTATCAAGGTCGTACACCAGGCCGAGCCTGTCCGGATCTAGGCAATCCAGAGGCGGAACAAGCCGACATTCACACGTTCACGTGAAGTCTTGCCGTTCTTCGGCGGCCTTGGAATCGAAGGAAAAGTACCCCGAGTCGGACTCGAACCGACACTGTATGGGTTTTGAATCCATTGTCTCTAACCAATTGGACTACCGGGGCTTGCTGAATCGTAGGTTTCCCTCAACCCGCTGCCCGACCACCTTACCGCAGCTGGGTAGGCTCTTGGCAGCAGTACCCCTGCCTTGATCAAGGAGCCCCGTGACCACGCCCGAGTCGCCCCAGCCCGCCGCCGACGACGACAAGTCGCACGTTCCGCCGCTGACGACCCGCGTCGTCATCGCCGAGGACGAGGCGCTCATCCGTCTCGACCTCAAAGAGATGCTGGAGGAAGAGGGCTACGCGGTCGTCGGCGAGGCCGGGGACGGGCAGCGGGCCGTCGAGCTGGCGCGGGAGCACCGGCCGGATCTGGTGATCCTCGATGTGAAGATGCCGGTCCTGGACGGGATCTCCGCCGCGGAGAAGATCGCCGAGGAGTCCATCGCGCCGGTCCTGATGCTCACCGCGTTCTCGCAGCGCGATCTCGTCGAGCGGGCCCGGGACGCCGGGGCGATGGCGTATCTGGTGAAGCCGTTCAGCAAGAGCGACGTGGTGCCGGCCATCGAGATGGCGGTGTCGCGGTTCGCGGAGCTGAAGGCGCTGGAGTCCGAGGTCGCGGACCTGGCGCAGCGGCTGGAGACGCGGAAGCTGGTGGACCGGGCGAAGAGCATTCTGCAGACGGATTACGGGCTCTCCGAGCCGGCTGCGTTCCGGTGGATCCAGAAGACGTCGATGGACCGGCGGTTGTCGATGCAGCAGTTGGCCGAGGCGTTGATCGAGGATGCCGAGGAGAAGAAGAAGGCGGCCGAGTAGTCCGTTCTTGAGTACGGAGAAGGCCCGCGTCCCGGATGAAGATGTCCGGGGCGCGGGCCTTCTTTCGTGTGTGTCAGTCCTCGCCGAGGTAGGCCTTGCGGACGGATTCGTCGTGGAGGAGGTCCGGGCCGGTGCCGGAGAGGACGATCTTGCCGACCTCCATGACGTGGCCCTGGTCGGCGAGGGAGAGTGCGGCTTGGGCGTTCTGCTCGACGAGCAGGATGGTGGTGCCCTGGGCCTTGAGTTCGACGATCGTCTGCATGATCTTCTGCATCATGATCGGGGAGAGGCCCATGGAGGGTTCGTCGAGCATCAGGAGTTTGGGCTGGCACATGAGGGCCCTGCCCATGGCGAGCATCTGCTGTTCGCCGCCCGAGAGGGTTCCGGCGGCCTGCTTGCGGCGTTCCCCGAGGATGGGGAAGAGGTCGTAGGCGCGCTGGATGTCCTTCTCGATGCCTGCCTTGTCGTTGCGGAGGTAGGCGCCGAGCTGGAGGTTCTCGGTGATGGTGAGCCGGGGGAAGATGTGGCGTCCCTCGGGGGAGTGGGCGAGGCCCAGGGCGACGACCTTGTGGGCGGGTACGTCGTTGAGTGGTTTGCCGTCGAAGACGATGCGGCCGCCGGCGGGCTTGAGCAGGCCGGAGAGGGTGCGCAGGGTGGTGGTCTTGCCGGCGCCGTTGGTGCCGATGAGGGTGACGACCTGGCCGGCTTCGACGGTGAAGGAGATGCCCTTGACGGCTTCGATCTTGCCGTAGGCGACGCGGAGGTCCTCGACCTCCAGAAGTGCGGTCATCGGGTGTCCTCCTCCTCGGTGCTGGTGGTGGCTGTTTTCGCGGCGTCGGCGTCGGCTTCGGCGGCTTCGACCTCGGCGGCTTCTTCGGCGCCGGGGGCACCTTCGAAGGGGGTGCCGAGGTAGGCGGCGACGACGCGTTCGTCGCTCTGGACTTCGGCCGGGCTGCCTTCGACGAGCTTTTCGCCCTGGACGAGGCAGGCGACGCGGTCGCAGAGGTTGAAGATGAACCGCATGTCGTGCTCGATGACGAGGACGGCGATGCCCTGGTCGCGGATGGCGAAGATGAGTTCTTCGGTGACGCGGGTTTCCTGCGGGTTCATGCCGGCGGTGGGCTCGTCGAGGAGGAGGAGTCCGGGGTCGCTGGCAAGCGCGCGGGCGATTTCCAGCTTGCGCTGGTCTCCGTAGGGGAGGTTGCGCGCGAGGTGCTCGGCCTTGTCTGCGAGGCCGATGAACTCCAGGAGTTCCATGGCGCGTTCGCGGCTGGCGTTCTCGGCCTTGGTGAAGCCGGGGAGGCGCAGGAGGGCGGACCAGAGGCCTTCTTTGGTCCTGGTGTGGCGTCCGACGAGGACGTTCTCCAGGACGGTCATGTTGGCGAAGAGCCGGATGTTCTGGAAGGTGCGGGCGATGCCTGCCTGGGTGACGAGGTGGGGCTTGGGCGGCAGGACGGTGCCCTTGTAGCTGACCTTGCCCTCGGTGGGGACGTAGAGGCCGGTGAGGCAGTTGAAGAAGGTGGTCTTGCCGGCACCGTTGGGGCCGATGAGGCCGACGATCTCGCCCGCGTTGACGGTGAGGTCGACGTTGCGTACGGCGGTGAGGCCGCCGAAGCGCATGGTGACGCCGTTGGCGTCGAGGACGGTGGTGGCGGTCTTCGTGGTGGTCATGGTGGTCACGCCCCCGCCTTGGCGATGCCGGCGGCGGTCTCTTCGGACTGTCGCGGTTCGGGTACGTCGGGCTGGTCGTTCTCGTGGAACTCGAGCTGTTTGCGGCGGTCGGCGACCAGTCCTTCGGGGCGCAGGCGCATCAGGAGGATGAGTGCGATGCCGAAGAGGAAGAGCTGGTAGTCCTGCATGAACTGGAGTTTCGCCGGGATGAGGTAGAGCAGTGCGGCGCCGACGAGGGGTCCGCTGAGGGTTCCCATGCCGCCGAGGATGACGGCGGCGAGGAGGAAGGCGGAGTTGGGGGGTACGGAGCCGGCGAACTGGTACTGCTCGGGTGTCACGGTGTAGTTGACGTGTGCCTGGACGGTTCCGGCGAGTCCGGCGAGGGTGGCGCCGAGGGCGAAGGCGAGCAGTTTGAGCCGGAAGGCGTTGATGCCCATGGCGGTGGCTGCGGTTTCGTCTTCGCGGATGGCGACCCAGGCGCGGCCGATGCGGGATTCTCCGGAGCGGCGGAAGACGAGTACGACGACGGCGGTGAAGACGAGCATCAGCAGGTAGTAGTTGGCGGACCTGCCGAGGTCGAAGCCGAGGATGTTGTGCTTGAGTCCGAAGTCGAATCCGAAGAAGTTGAGGTCGGGGATGCTGGGGATGCCCTGGGAGCCGTTGGTGAGGTCGGGTCCGCTGTTGCCGTTGAGGTTGTTCACGGTGAGGCGGAAGATTTCACCGAAGCCGAGGGTGACGATGGCGAGGTAGTCGCCGCGTAGTCGCAGGGTGGGTGCGCCGATGAGTACGCCGAAGACGAGTGAGGCTCCGGCGCCGGTGAGGACGGCGGCCCAGAAGGGGAATTCGACGCCGATGGCGGACATGGTGGAGCCGGAGACCAGGGCGGCGGCGTAGGCGCCGACGCCGAGGAAGGCGACGTATCCGAGGTCGAGGAGGCCGGCGAGGCCTACGACGACGTTGAGGCCGAGTGCGACGGTGCCGAAGATGAGGATGTTGGCGCCGATGAGCGCGTATTCCTCTTTCTGCTGGGTGAAGGGGAAGCAGACGGCTGCGACGAGGGCGGCGGCGAGTGTGATGTTGCGGTGCTTCGCGGTCAGTGCGGTGAGGCGGGAGACGAGTCCGGCCCGGTGGAGTGCGGTGAAGGCGAAGGCGACGGTGATGAGGAAGCCGATGAAGAGTTCGGTGTAGTCGGTGTCGATGCCGTAGGCGAAGACGTAGAGGCCGATGCCGAACGCGGCGACGATGATGAGGATTTCGGCCCAGGAGGGGAGGGCTTTGGCGCGGGGGGCCTGGGGGGCGCCGAGGCTGTTGCGGAAGCGCTGCCAGGCGGTAGTTCCGGTTGTGTCGAGCGGCCGGTCGCCGGGGAGGCCGAGTGCGGTGACGGCGGCGATGAGCGCGCCGATGCCGCTGACCCAGGCGCCGGGCTCCAGGTTGACGATGCCGCCGAGGTCGTAGGCGATGGCACCGAGGGTGTAGCCGGTGGTGCCGAGGGTGCCCAGGGCCAGGAGGCGGACGGGGCTGTTGGTGCCGCCGGGGGTGAGCCAGCCCAGGCCCCGGACGCCGTACCCGGACAGCGTGAGGAGCAGGGTGAGTGCGGCGCCGATGAGGGTGAGGATCTGGAGGCCGCCGGGGTAGCCGGTGACGGTGAGGTCGCCGGGGAATTCGTCGGTCCAGGTCCAGGCGAGGAAGGTGCCGGCGAGGGCGACGACGGAGCCGGTGGCGGTGCCGATGCGGGCCGCGGCGGCGGGGATCGGCAGGAAGGCGGGGCCGGGTGCGGTGGTGGTGTGGTTGGTGGTCATCCGTATCACGCCCGATCTGCGACGCGTTCGCCGAGCAGGCCCTGGGGGCGGAGGAGCAGGACGATGATGAGGAGGACGAAGGCCCATACGTCCTTCCAGGCGCCGCCGCCGAAGAGGTCCATGCCGGGGACGTTGCTCATGTAGCCGGTGGCGAGGGATTCGGCGATGCCGAGTACGACGCCGCCGAGCATGGCGCCGTAGATGTTGCCGATGCCGCCGAGTACGGCTGCGGTGAAGGCTTTGAGGCCCATGATGAAGCCCATTTTGAAGCCGATCTGGCCGTTCTTGAGCCCGTAGGCGACGGCGGCGACGGCGGCGAACGCGGCACCGATGGCGAAGGCCATGACGATGATGCGGTCGGTGTTGATGCCCATGAGCTTGGCGGTGTCGGGGTCCTGGCTGGTGGCTTGCATGCCGCGGCCGGAGCGGGTCTTGGAGACGAAGAGTCCGAGGGCGAGCATGCAGATGGGTGCGGTGATGAGGACGAAGAGGTCACCGCGTTGGATGTGGGCGCCGAAGATGTCGATCGCTTCTCCCTTGAACTGGGGGAAGGAGCGGTCCTTCTTGGCGTCGGGGTACCACTTCCAGATGGCCTGCTGGAGTGCGAGGGAGAGTCCGATCGCGGTGATCAGCGGGGCCAGTCGTGGGGCGGTGCGCAGAGGCCGGTATGCGAAGCGTTCGGCGGCTGTGCTGACGGCGACGGAGCATATGACGCCGCCGATGATCATGAGAGGGATGATCGCGAGGAGGGAGACACCGGCCGGCATCCAGAGGTACACGGTGAGAGCTCCGAAGCCTCCGATCATGAAGATCTCGCCGTGGGCGAAGTTGATGAGCTGGATGATTCCGTAGACCATCGTGTAGCCGATCGCGATGAGACCGTACATCGCGCCGAGGATGAGTCCATTGGCCAGCTGTTGCGGCAGTTCGTTCACCGCAGGGCCTCCGTGGAGTGGTTCGGATATGGCACCGCGCGGGAGCGCTGGTAGCGCTCCCGCGCGGTCTGGTGTGGGTCAGTGTGGCCCGGGAGCTTGTTACGGCTTGTAGGCCTCGCTGAGCTTGGAGGTCCACTTGCCGCCGTCGACCTGGTAGGCGGTCATCATGGTGTTGGTGGTGTCGCCGTATTCGTCGAAGGAGACGGGGCCGGTGACGCCGTCGAACTTGACCTTGGCCATGGCCGCGAGGACCTTGGTGCGGGCGTCGTCGCCGGTGGGGAGCTTGCCGCCGTTGTCGGCGACGGCGATCTTGACGGCTTCGATGATCGACCAGGTGGCGTCGTAGGTGCCGCCGCCGTAGGCCTCGTAGGCGTCCTTGTATCCGGCGGTCTTGTAGTCGGCGATGAACTTCTTGGCCGAGTCGAGTTCCTCGACGGGCTTGCCGACGGAGGTGGCGATGTCGCCCTGGGCCTTCTTGTTGAGCTTGATGAAGTCGGCGCTGTACATGCCGTCGCCGCCCATGAGGGGGATCTGGACGCTGTCCTTGAGCTGCTGGCTCAGGGGTGCGCCGGCGGGGTATTCGCCGCCGTAGTAGACGGCCTTGGCGCCGGACTTCTTGACCTTGGTGACGACGGCGTTGAAGTCGCGGTCGTCGGGGTTGACGTGGTCGGATCCGGCGATCTTGCCGCCGAGGGTGGTGAAGGTGTTCTTGAAGGAGGCGGCGAGACCGGCGCCGTAGGGCTTCTGGTCGTCGATGAGGTAGACCTGCTTGATCTTCGCGTTGTTGTAGAGGTACTTCGCTGCGAAGGCGCCCTGGATCTGGTCCGTGGTGGCGGTGCGGAAGTAGGTCTTGAAGGGGCGCTTCTTGTCGCCGGTCTTCCAGTTCTCGCCCTGGGTGAGCTCGGTGCCGGTGTTGGCGGGGGAGACCTGGGTGAGGTTGGCGTCGTTGAGCGGCTTCTGCATCGACTGGGAGACGCCGGAGTTCAGGGGGCCGACGACGCCGACGACGGTTTCGTCGTCGATGAACTTCTGGGCGTTCTGCTGGCCGACGGAGGGCTGTGCCTGGTCGTCGAGGGGCTTGACCTCGAATTTGATGCCGGGGACGGTCTTTTCCTTGTTGGCCGTCTTGGCGGCGAGGTCGGCGGAGTTCTTGATGCCGAGGCCGAGGGCGGACAGGTCGCCGGTGATCGGGGCGTCGACGCCGATGACGACGGTCTGGGTGTCGCCGTCGCCGCTGCTCTTCTTGCTGTCGTCGCGCGACCCGCAGGCGGTGAGGGTGAGTGCTCCGGTCGTGAGCACGGTGGTGAGTATGAGCAAAGAACGGTGTCGCACGAAAGGTCCTTTCCCTGGCGCGGCCTCCTCTGCTTGAGGTGCCGTGACGTTCGCCGGGCCGTACTGGGGTGGTACAGGGCCGTGCTGCAGACGTGCCCGGCGGCGCGGTGACTGGCGGTGACTCTAGGCGCAGGTGTGGGGGTCCGGGATGGGTCCGCCGCAGGATGTGACTGTCTTGTTATGCCGTTGAGGAAGGCTTGAGGTGGCTGTGCGGACATGTACGGCTTTTTACCGGACGGTGAAGTGACCGCATTGTGAGAACGCGCAGCTCTGCTAAGGGGCTTGAGGTGATCTTGCTGCTGTCGTGCGAGGTGGGGCGGGGTGCGGTGCGCGCGGGCATGGCGAGGAGCCCGGCGGCTTTGCGGCCGGGTGCGTGGGGTCGCGTGGGGGTGTCCGCGGACCGGGTGGTGATTACGCAGTGTCACATCAGGGGTGATGTGATCGACGCGGTGTGGTGCGTGTGGGGTGCCGAGTTGGCCACACAACACTGGTTTCGGTCAAGGGAGTTGGCGGTTTCGTTTGCCAAGTGTGGCTGGTGTGCGGGTGGTTGTGGCCGGGTATGGCGCTGCCCGGCCGGATTGTGTTCCGGCCGGGCAGTGGGTTCGTGGTGTGCTGTGCGGTGTGTTCCGGCCCGTCAGGCGGCTTCGGTCCGGGGGGCGTCGCGGAGCAGGCAGGTGAGGCGTGCGGTGCAGACCCGCTTGTCCTGTTCGTCGGTGATGACGATCTCGTAGGTGGCGGTGGAGCGGCCGCGGTGTACGGGGGTGGCGACGCCCGTGACGAGTCCGCTGCGTACGCCGCGGTGGTGGGTGCAGTTCAGGTCGACGCCGACGGCGAGCTTGGTGACGCCGCCGTGGAGCATGGAGCCGACGGAGCCGAGGGTCTCGGCGAGTACGGCGGAGGCGCCGCCGTGCAGCAGTCCGTAGGGCTGGGTGTTGCCCTCGACGGGCATGGTGCCCACGACGCGGTCCGCGGAGGCTTCGACGATGGTGACGCCCATGCGTTCGCCGAGGTGGCCGGCGGAGAAGAGGGCGGGCAGGTCGACGCCGAGGGCGGCGTACTCGTCGATGATCTCCTGGGGGAACTTGGGTGCGGTGTGCTCGCCCATGGGTCCGGCTCCGATCGTCTGCGATGGTTCACTGCTTCATTGCTGTGCGCATCGTTCTTATCAGACGACTGAGCGGACGCTTAGGGACTGTGCGGTCGGTCACGCGGTCCGGTCATGCGGTGGTGTTCTCGAAGCGGACGACGACCGATTTGCTGGCCGGGGTGTTGCTGGTGTCGGCGGTGGAGCCGAGGGGGACCAGCACATTGGTCTCCGGGTAGTAGGCGGCGGCGCAGCCCCGGGCAGTCGGGTAGTGCACGATGCGGAAGCCGGGGGCCCGGCGTTCCACGCCGTCCTTCCATTCGCTGACGAGGTCGGTGTACGCGCCGTCGGTCAGGCCGAGGGTGTGGGCGTCGTCGGGGTTGACCAGGACGACGCGGCGGCCGCCCTTGATGCCGCGGTAGCGGTCGTCGAGGCCGTAGATGGTGGTGTTGTACTGGTCGTGGGAGCGCAGGGTCTGCAACAGCAGTCTGCCTTCGGGGAGTTCGGGGTACTCGACGGGGGCGGCGGTGAAGTTGGCCCTGCCGGTCGCGGTGGGGAAGCGGCGTTCGTCGCGCGGGGCGTGGGGGAGGGTGAAGCCGCCGGGGTGTGCGACGCGGGCGTTGAAGTCCTCGAAGCCGGGGACGACGCGGGAGATGCGGTCGCGGATCGTCGCGTAGTCCTGCTCGAACTCTTCCCAGGGGGTGCGTGATCCGGGGCCGAGGACGGCGCGCGCGAGGCGGGCGACGATGGCGGGTTCGGAGAGCAGGTGGGGGCTCGCGGGGGTGAGGTTGCCGCGTGAGGCGTGGACCATGCTCATGGAGTCCTCGACGGTGACGAACTGCTTGCCGCTCGCCTGGATGTCCTTGTCGGTGCGGCCCAGGGTCGGGAGGATCAGTGCGCGGGTGCCGGTCACGGCGTGCGAGCGGTTGACCTTGGTGGAGACGTGGACGGTGAGGCGGGCGCGGCGCATGGCGGCCTCGGTGACGTCCGTGTCGGGGGTGGCTGCGACGAAGTTGCCGCCCATGGCGAAGAAGACCTTGGCGTCGCCGTCGCGAAGGGCCTGGATGGAGCGGACGACGTCGTAGCCGTGGTGGCGGGGTGAGGTGATTCCGAATTCCGCGTCGAGGGCGTCGAGGAAGGCGGGGGCGGGGCGTTCGAAGATGCCCATGGTGCGGTCGCCCTGCACGTTGGAGTGGCCACGGACCGGGCAGACCCCGGCGCCGGGGCGGCCGATGTTGCCCCGCAGGAGCAGGAAGTTGACGACTTCGCGGATGGTCGGCACGGAGTGCTTGTGCTGGGTGAGGCCCATGGCCCAGCAGACGATGGTGCGTTTGGAGGCGAGGACCATGGCCAGGGCCTTTTCGATGGTCTCGCGGTCGAGGCCGGTGGCGGTGAGGGTCTCGTTCCAGTCGGCCTCGCGGGCGGCGGTGGCGAATTCGTCGTAGCCGTGGGTGTGCTCCCGTACGAAGGTGTCGTCGACGGCGCCGTCGGTCTCCAGGATCATTTTGTTCAGGAGCCGGAAGAGGGCCTGGTCGCCGCCGATCCGGATCTGCAGGAAGAGGTCGTTGAGCGCGGCGCCCTTGATCATGCCGAGCGGGGTCTGCGGGTTCTTGAACCGCTCCAGGCCGGCTTCGGGGAGCGGATTCACCGAAATGATCTTTGCTCCGGCCGCTTTGGCCTTCTCCAGGGCGGAGAGCATCCGGGGGTGGTTCGTGCCGGGGTTCTGCCCCGCGACGATGATCAGGTCGGCCTGGTGGAGGTCCTCCAGGGAGACGCTGCCCTTGCCGATGCCGATGGTCTCCGTCAGTGCGGAGCCGGAGGACTCGTGGCACATGTTGGAGCAGTCGGGGAGGTTGTTGGTGCCGAACTCCCGGGCGAACAGCTGGAGCAGGAACGCGGCCTCGTTGCTGGTGCGGCCCGAGGTGTAGAAGAGGGCCTCGTCGGGGGAGCCGAGTGCGCTCAGCTCCTCGGCGATGATGGCGAAGGCGCGCTCCCAGGTGACGGCCTCGTACCGTTCGGCGCCTTCGGGAAGGTACATCGGCTGGGTGATCCGGCCCTGCTGGCCCAGCCAGTAGCCGCTGCGGCTGGCGAGGTCGGCGACCGGGTGCGCGGCGAAGAAGTCGGGGGTGACCCGGCGCAGTGTCGCTTCCTCGGCGACGGCCTTGGCGCCGTTCTCGCAGAATTCCGCCGTGTGCCGTTCGTCGCCCTCGGGCCAGGCGCAGCCGGGGCAGTCGAAGCCGTTCTTCTGGTTGACCTTGAGGAGGGTCTGCGCGGTGCGCCGTACGCCCATCTGCTGCTGTGCGATGAGCAGGCTGTGGGCGACGGCGGGCAGCCCGGCGGCGGAGTGCTGGGCCGGCTCGACCCGCGGCGCGTCCTGGACCGGATCTCCTGTGGGCGGCTTGGTGGCCATTGCGTGCTCCCCTTTGAGCTGCCGATGTTCCTTTTCCGATCCTGTCACGCGGCGCTGACACGTGGCAGTGACGGGGAGAGTGCCGAGCCGGGCCGGTCGGGAATGTCAGTGGTCCGTGGCAGGATCGGGGGCGTGGCTGAGACGGCATCGAAGAAGACGGCAGACAACCGACCGCGCCTGCTCCTGATGGACGGGCACTCCCTGGCGTACCGGGCGTTCTTTGCGCTGCCTGCGGAGAATTTCACGACAGGGTCGGGGCAGCCGACGAACGCGGTGTACGGCTTCGCGTCGATGCTCGCGAACACGCTGCGTGACGAGGCGCCGACGCATTTCGCGGTGGCGTTCGATGTCTCCCGCAAGACCTGGCGCTCGCAGGAGTTCCCGGAGTACAAGGCGAACCGCTCGAAGACGCCGGACGAGTTCCGTGGGCAGGTCGAGCTGATCGGTGAGCTGCTGGACGCGATGCGTGCGGACCGTTTCGCGGTCGACGGTTTCGAGGCGGACGATGTCATCGCCACGCTGGCCACGCAGGCCGAGGCGGCGGGTTTCGAGGTGCTGATCGTCACCGGTGACCGGGATTCGTTCCAGTTGATCACGGACAACATCACCGTGCTGTACCCGACGAAGGGCGTCTCGGAGCTGACGCGGTTCACCCCGGCGAAGGTCGAGGAGAAGTACGGGCTCACGCCGCAGCAGTACCCGGACTTCGCGGCGCTGCGCGGTGACCCGTCGGACAACCTCCCGGGCATCCCCGGGGTGGGTGAGAAGACCGCCGCGAAGTGGATCAATCAGTTCGGTTCGTTCGCCGAGCTGGTCGAGCGGGCCGAGGAGGTCAAGGGCAAGGCCGGCCAGAATTTCCGGGACCATCTGGACGCGGTGCGACTGAACCGCAGGCTGACCGAGATGGTCCGTGACGTGGAGCTGCCGAAGACCCCGCAGGACCTGGAGCGCGCCCCGTACGACCGCACGGCGGTGACGGGTGTGCTGGACGTCCTGGAGATCCGTAACCCGAGCCTGCGGGAGCGGCTGCTGGCCGTCGACCCGGGCGCGGCCGAGGACGAGGCCCCGGCGCCCGCCGCGGGTGTCGAGCTGGACGGTGCGGTGCTGGGCGCGGGTGAGCTCGCGCCGTGGCTCGCCGAGCACGGCGGGCAGCCGCTCGGCGTGGCCACGGTCGACACCTGGGCGGTGGGCAGTGGTGCGGTCACCGAGGTCGCGCTGGCGGCGGCGGACGGGGCGGCGGCCTGGTTCGACCCGGCCGCGCTCGACGAGGGCGACGAGCAGGCGTTCGCCGCGTGGATCGCGGACGCGGAGCGGCCCAAGGTCATGCACAACGCGAAGAGCGCGATGCGGGTCTTCCCCGAGCACGGCTGGCAGGTCGAGGGCGTCACGATGGACACGGCGCTGGCCGCCTATCTGGTCAAGCCCGGCCGTCGTTCCTTCGCGCTGGACGCGCTGGCGGTGGAGTATCTGGGCCGTGAGCTGGCTCCCGCCGCGGCGTCCGACGGGCAGCTCGCCTTCGGCGCGGACGACCAGGCCGAGGCGGAGTCCCTGATGGCGCAGGCCCGTGCGGTCCTCGACCTGGGCGACGCGTTCACCACGCGGCTGGCGGAGGTCGGTGCGGCCGGGCTGCTGCACGACATGGAGCTGCCGACGTCCGTGCTGCTGGCCCGTCTGGAGCGGCACGGCATCGCCGCCGACCGGGCCCATCTGGAAGGCATGGAGCAGCAGTTCGCCGGTGCGGTGCAGCAGGCGGTGAAGGAGGCGCACGCCGCGGTCGGCCGCGAGTTCAACCTCGGCTCGCCCAAGCAGCTCCAGGAGGTCCTCTTCGGTGAGCTGGGCCTGCCGAAGACGAAGAAGACGAAGACCGGGTACACCACGGACGCGGACGCGCTGGCCTGGCTCGCCGCGCAGACCGAGCACGAGCTGCCGGTGATCATGCTGCGCCACCGTGAGCAGGCCAAGCTGCGGGTCACGGTCGAGGGCCTGATCAAGACGATCGCGGCGGACGGCCGTATCCACACCACGTTCAACCAGACGGTGGCGGCGACGGGACGGCTCTCGTCCACGGACCCCAACCTGCAGAACATCCCGGTCCGTACGGACGAGGGCCGGGCCATCCGCCGCGGCTTCGTCGTCGGCGAGGGTTTCGAGACGCTGATGACGGCCGACTACAGCCAGATCGAACTGCGGGTGATGGCCCACCTCTCGGAGGACGCCGGCCTGATCGAGGCGTTCACCTCCGGCGAGGACCTGCACACCACGGTCGCCTCGCAGGTCTTCGGCGTCGACAAGCCGGCCGTCGACCCGGAGATGCGCCGCAAGATCAAGGCCATGAGCTACGGACTGGCGTACGGGCTCTCCGCGTTCGGCCTCTCCCAGCAGCTGAACATCGAGGCGGGCGAGGCCCGGGGCCTGATGGACACCTACTTCGAGCGGTTCGGCGGAGTGCGTGACTATCTGCACCGGGTGGTGGAGGAGGCCAGGGCCACGGGATACACGGAGACGGTCTTCGGCCGCCGCCGTTACCTCCCCGACCTCAACAGCGACAACCGCCAGCGCCGCGAGATGGCCGAGCGGATGGCACTCAACGCACCGATCCAGGGCACGGCCGCGGACATCGTCAAGGTCGCCATGCTCCAGGTCGACCGGGCGCTGACCGAGGCGAAGCTGAAGTCGCGGATGCTGCTCCAGGTCCATGACGAAATCGTGCTGGAGATCGCCGAGGGCGAGCGGACGCAGGTCGAGGAGATCGTGCGCCACGAGATGTCCACGGCCGTGCAGTTGCGCGCCCCGCTGGATGTCTCGGTGGGCGTCGGTACGGACTGGGAGTCCGCGGCGCACTGACCCTGCGAGGGCGCCGGACGGACGGGCGGGGCGCAGAACGGGCGGGCCGGGGCGAGCGATGCCCCGAGCCCGGCCCGGCCCGCCCTAGGACCGTCCGGTGAACACGGGTGCGGCGGGGCGCGGTCGCCGCATCCGCAGCCGCATCCATGCCCCGTACAGCACCAGGCCCACCGCCAGGCCCGCCCCGGCGCCGAAGCAGGCGGTCGGGATGATGTCCAGCGGGGTGTCGATGTGCCCGAAGTACGCGTACCAGCGCGCGCACCGGTGGACGACGCCGAGCAGTACGCAGACGCTCAGCAGCGCCCCTGCCGCCCACCGGCCCCGACGGTCCAGCACCGGCACCGACGGCGGGGCCGGGTGAGCTCCGGTCCCGTGCAGCCCCGACGCCACGAACCAGGTGAGCACGGCCAGGGCCACCGCCGAACTGCCGTACTGCACCAGCTGGAACACCGGGAACGCGCCGACGCTCAGGTCGAGCACCGGCACCAGGCGCACACCCCACCGGTCGTGATGGGTGAAGGCGTCCCAGACGATATGGGTGGCGGCCCCGATCATCGCCGACACCACGAACCCCGCGGCCTCCCGGACACCCCGGGCCGAGGGCCGTCCCCGTACGAACGCGTGGACACGCCCCTGCCAGGTCAGCGGCAGCAGTGCCACCAGCGGTTCGCGCAGCACCAGCCACAACGCCACCACGGCTGCGGTGATCAGCACATCGACGGTGAGCACGCCCCACACCGAGTGGGTGACCTGCCCGAACTCCATGGCGCCGGGGATCGCGGTGTCCGCGTAGTACGTCATGTCGGGGGCGAACGAACCCGCGACGAGGGCCGAGGCGAACAGTGGCCCACGCGCCGTCCCGTCCCGCCGCATTCCGGGCAGCACGGCGGCGGCATGACTCAGTGTGAACGGCATGGCGGCAAGTATGCGCGAGCCGCCGAGGCCTGCCGTGCCCCGTTCGGCCACCGCCGTACAACTTGCCGTCGGGAACGTGAAAAACAGGTAAGAACCGGTCAGTGCGCAGTGTCCCGGCGGCACAAGTTGCCGTAGGGTCGCCTGAGTCCTGTCGCTGGGGAGCGGGGACTGTCTCGAAGGGGAGGGGCCTGAGGTATGGCAGCGCAATTCGGTCGCCGGCTTCGCAAGGGGGCGACCACCACCGCCGTGGCCGCCGTTGCCGTGGCGGCGCTCTCCGCCTCGGGGGCCCCGGGCGCCACGCTGGTCACCGGGAGCGACGACCCGCAGACCACCGGGTCGACACCGCCGCCCGACGACAGCGCGGCCACCGGCAACTCGCCGTACTACACGGACCTGCCCCCGCTGAACACCCCCGACAAGCCTGGCACGTCCACGAATCTGCCCGTCACCGGCAGTGCGGAATCCGGCATCCCGGCTTCGATCCTGGCCGCGTACAAGAAGGCCGAGGGGACCGTCGCCGACAGCGACGCCGCCTGCCGGCTGCCGTGGCAACTGCTCGCCGCGATCGGCAAGGTCGAGTCCGGCCAGGCCCGCGGCGGCCGGGTCGACGCGAACGGCACCACGTTCGCGCCGATCCTCGGCCCGGTCCTCGACGGCCGGGGCTTCGCCATGATCAAGGACACCGACAACGGGGCGTACGACGGGGACTCGACCCACGACCGCGCCGTCGGCCCGATGCAGTTCATCCCGTCCACCTGGGCGAGCTGGGGCCAGGACGGCAACGGTGACGGTCGCAAGGACCCCAACAACATCTACGACGCGGCGCTCGCCGCCGGACGCTACCTCTGCGCCGGCTCCCGCGATCTTTCGCTCGCCGCGGACCTCGACCGGGCGGTGCTGAGCTACAACCACTCGGACGCCTATCTGCGTACCGTCCGCTCGTGGTTCGAGTACTACAAGCGCGGCACCCACGAGATTCCCGACGGGACCGGTGCCGTCCCGCCCGGCCTCGGCAGCGGTACGGACCGTGACTCCGGCAGCCCGAGCCCGTCGCCCTCACCGTCCGGCTCCGGGAAGCCGAAGCCGGGCCCCGGGCCCTCGAAGCCGGGTGGCGGCGGATCGACCCCGACCCCCGAGCCGACGCCCACCCCCACGCCGTCCAAGACCCTCGCGGCCGTGGAGAACGCAGGCACGGGCACGCTGGCGGCCACCGCGGGCGACGCCTTCGCCGAGCGGATCAAGGCCCGGGCCAAGAACAGCCTCGGCGGCCCGCTCGCCAAGGTGCCGGTGACCTTCACCGTCACCGGTGACACCGATGCCGCCTTCGACGGCGGGAAGAAGGCGGTCACCCTGCTGACCGGCGCCGACGGAAAGGTCACCGCGCCGGTGCTGAAGGCGGGCGAGAAGGCCGGGAAGTTCACGGTGCGGGCCGTCGCCACCGGCACCTCGCTGCCCCCCGTCACCTACGGCGCGACCGTCACCGCCCGCCGGGCCGACGCGATCGCCAGGACCGACGAGAAGGTGCTGACCGCGGCGCCCGGCGCCGAGTTCGCCGACGTCGTCGAGGTCAAGGCCACCTACAAGGGCGCGGTCGCGGCGGGTGTCGCCGTCACCGCCACCATGATCACCGACGACGAGAAGCCGGTCGAGAACGACAAGGGCCCCTATTTCAAGGACGCCGACGGCAAGACGGTCCGTACCCTCACGGGGCTGAAGACCGGCGCCGACGGCGCCCTGAAGCTGCCCAGGATCTACGCAGACGGCACCGCCGGGACCTACAAGCTGCGCCTCACCACCGAGGGCGGCGCCACGGTCGTCGTCGAGTTGAAGGTCGAGGCATCCGATGCCTCGGAGACGCCCGATCCGTCCGGGACGCCCGACGCCTCCGCGACGCCTGAGCCCTCCAGGACGCCCGAGGCGACCGAAGCGCCCTCCGCCTGACCCCGCTCCTGCGTACGTCGCAACAGCCCCTTTGCCACCACCCGGCAGAGGGGCTGTTCTACGTGTTCTCATCTCGCGCCCGCGTTGCTACGGTGCCTCAACCCTGACGGCCCATCAGATCCGTACTCTCCGGGAGGACCGGCATGCGTGCTCTCGTCGCCGCCGCCATCGGGCTGGCCGCAGCCCTCGCGCTCGTCTTCACCATCACGGCGATAGGCGCCCCGCCCGGAGAGACCTCGCCCAAACCCCTGCTGACCACCGTCCCGGGCCACAAGAACTAGTGCCCCTCTCCGGCACTGACCACCGGAAGCAACCGAAGCCGAGGGAGGCACCCACATGCGCCGCCGAGCCAGCCTCGTACTCCTGGCGTTCGCCGTATTCTTCGCCGCCATGTCGCCACTGATGCGCTGGTACGCCTTCCCCAGGCTGGCGAAGATCCCGCCCAGCCAGTACCAGGAGACGGTGCTGGAGGCGAAGCCCGCCACCCTCCTCGACTACAACGACAACATGAAGGTGAAGACGGTCCCCAAGGTCACCATCGTGCAGACCCTCAAGGGCAACGTCGAGGAGTCCGAGAAGATCGAGCGCAGCGCCGGCCGCGACGTCGTCGTCTGGGACGCCCTCAGCTTCGTGGTCGGCCCGGACGGCAAGATGGTCTCCGAGATCCCCGAGCGCTACATCTTCGACGCCCACAGCCAGGCCCCCGTCCACGCCACCGGCGAAATGGTCGACGGCGACCCGGTCAGGCGCGAGGGCATCGAGTTCAAGTGGCCCTTCCTCACCGAGAAGCGCGACTACGAGTACTTCGACGCCCAGGCCCGCACCAGCTCGCCCATCCACTACAAGGGCACCCGCACCTTCCACGGCATGGACGTCTACTACTTCGAGCAGACCGTCCCGTGGACCAAGGTCCCGATGCCGAAGAAGATGCCGATCAAGGGCGTCAGCCCGGAGCAGATCGCGAAGACGGGCATGACCCGCTGGTACACCACCAAGCGGATGTTCTGGGTGGACCCGGTCACCGGAGCGCCGGTCAACGGCGAGGAGATCCACAAGGAGGAGCTGCGCAACGCCAGGAAGATGGGGATGCCGCAGGACACCATGACCGTGTTCGCCGGGCACGTGAAGATGCGCCCGGACTACGTCGAATCGATCGTCGACCTGGTCAAGTCCCAGCGCCTGCTGGTCCTGCTCCTCACCTCGTACCTGCCCTGGGGCTTCCTGGTCCTCGGCGCCGGACTGCTCGCCCTCGCCCTGTGGCTGGAGGCCCGCTCCCGGCGCCCGGCCGCGACACCGGACCCCGCCCCTGCTCCCGCTTGAGCCGCGCCCCGGAGGGTCCGGCGGCAGGCTTCGCGGCGTCGCGGGGGCACGCGCCTCGCGGCGTTGTCGTCGATCACCGACTTCCCCAAGTTCTCGGCTTCGCTCGAGCAGGGGAGACCCCATCGCGTTGCCTCAATCCTCCGCCTTGCGATGCACGCACCCCAGCCCCGCTCCTTCACCCGCGCTGCCTGCCGCCGGGCCTCTTCGTGAACCGGGTCGCCTCCACCGTCGTGGGGTCCTCCGGCCACGGATGCTTCGGATAGCGGCCGCGCAGCTCCGCACGTACGGCCCGGTAGCCGTCCCGCCAGAACGACGCCAGATCGGCGGTGACGGCGGCGGGCCGGCCGGCCGGGGAGAGGAGGTGGACCAGGACCGGCACCCCGGCCACCCGCGGGGTCTCCCGCAGACCGAACAGTTCCTGGAGCTTCACCGCGAGCACGGGCTGCGCCCCGCCGTACTCCACCCTGATACGGGAACCGCTCGGCACCTCGATCCGCTCCGGCGCAAGCTCGTCCAGCCGGGCCGCCTCGCCGGTCGCCCACGGCAGCAGCCGCCGCAGCGCCTGCCCCGCGTCGATCCGCGCCAGATCGGCGCGCCGCCGGGCCCGGGACAGCTCGGGCTCCAGCCACTGCCCGGTACGTTCCAGCAGCGCGTCCTGCGACACGTCCGGCCAGGGTTCACCCAGCTCACGGTGCAAGAACGCGAGCCGCTCCAGCAACTGCTCGCTCTCCCGCGTCCAGCGCAACAGCGCCGTCCCTTCGCGCCGCAGCCCCTCGACCAGCGCCTCGCGCACCGGTCCGGGTGCCGGCTGCTTCAGCGGGCGCACTGACAGCTCGACGGCGCCCAGCCGCTCCACCCGGCGGGCCACCACGTCGCCGCCGGACCAGTGGACCTCCTCGCCCGCGAACCGCAGGTGACCGGCGGCCGCCCGCGCCGTGTCCTCGTCGATCACAGCCGCGAGCCGCACCCGCGCGGACGCCGAGTGCGCCGGCCGGTCGGCCACCGCGACCGCCAGCCACGGTGCGCTGCGCAGCCCCGAACCGTCCCGCAGCTGGGCACCCGTCCCCGACGCCATCAGGAACGCCCCCTCGCCCCGGGCCCGCGCCACCCGCTCCGGGAACGCCAGCGCGGCCACCAGACCCACGGCCGCGTCGTCCGGCCCCGACCCCCCGCCCGCGTCCGCGACGAAGGAGGACAGCCGCCGCACCTCCTGGCGCCACCGCGCCGCGTACCCGTCGCCGCCCCGCCGGGCGGTGCGCAGCGCGGCCGCCAGGTCGTCCCCGTACTCCCTCGGCGGTTCCTCGCTCAGCAGCGCCACGACCTCGGCCGCCCGCCGTCCGCCCACCTCGGCGGCACCGTCCAGCAGCGCCCGCGCCAGCCGCGGATGCAGGCCGAGCCGTGACATCCGCGTACCCCGGTCGGTCACCCGCCCGTCCGCGTCCACCGCGCCGACCGCCGTCAGCACCTCGCGCGCCGCGCTCATCGCACCCGCGGGCGGCGGGTCGAGCAGCGCAAGCCCGGAGGCGTCCGGATCGCCCCAGCATGCCGCCTGCAACGCGAACGCCGCCAGGTCCGCGACCTTGATCTCCGGGGACGGGAACCGGGCGAGCCGTCCGTCCTCCGCCTGCGCCCAGCACCGGTACACCGCCCCGGGCGCCTCCCGCCCGGCCCGGCCCGCCCGCTGTCTTCCCGCCGCCTGCGAGGCCCGCACCGTCGTCAGCGCGCTCAGCCCCCGCGCGTGATCGGTACGCGGCTCCCTGGCCAGCCCCGAGTCCACCACGACCCGCACACCGGGCACCGTGAGGGACGACTCCGCCACCGAGGTCGCCAGCACCACCCGCCGTCCCTCGCCGGACGACCCGGCCAGCACCGCGTCCTGCACCGCCGCCGGAGCCCGCCCGTGCACCTGGAGCACCTCGGCGGCCACCCCGGCCAGCTGCCCCGCCACCCGGCCGATCTCGCCGACGCCCGGCAGGAAACACAGCACGTCGCCGTCCCGCTCCGTGAGTGCCCGGCGCACCGTCGCGGCGACATGCGTCAGCAGCGCCGGATCGACCCTCATCCCGTGCGGCGGCCGCACCGGAGCGGCCGGCGGCGCCCAGACCACCTCCACCGGATGCGAGACACCCTCCGCCTCGACCACCGGGGCCTCGCCCAGCAGCCGTGCCCAGCCCTGTGCGTCCGTGGTCGCGGACGCGGCGACCAGCCGCAGATCGGGCCGGATCGCCTGACGTACGTCGAGCAGGAACGCGGCGACCGTGTCCGCGTCCAGATGCCGCTCGTGGCACTCGTCGATGATCACCGTGTCGATCCCGGCCAGCTCCTGGTCGCGCTGGAGCCGCTGGAGCAGCACACCGGTGGTCACCACCTCCACCACCGTGTCGCGCCCCACCACCCGTTCCCCGCGGACCGTGAACCCCACCCGGCCGCCGGCCCGCTCCCCGACGAGCCACGCCATCCGCCGCGCCGCCGCCCGCGCCGCGATCCGCCGCGGCTCCGCGACCACCACCCTGCGCACCGGACCGCCGCCGGCCAGACCGGCCAGGACCAGCGGCACCAGAGTCGTCTTGCCGGTGCCGGGCGGCGCGCACAGCACCGCGACGCCGCGGTCGTCGAGCGCCCGCTCCAGGGCGGGCACAGCGGTGCGTACGGGCAACTGGTCCAGGGCGTCGGTACGGATCACGCCCCCAGTCTCGTACGACGCGCCCCCGCTCCCGTACCCCGGTCCTGGTACCGGATCAGTCCCGTTCGCAGACGAAGACCGCCGTGCCCGGGATGAGGTTTCCGCGCAGCGGGGACCAGCCGCCCCACTCCTGGTGGTTCCAGGCGGGCCACTCCGGCTCGACGAGGTCGACCAGCCGGAACCCGCCGGCCACCACGTCCCGAACCCGGTCGCCCAGCGTCCGGTGGTGTTCGACGTACACCGCCTCGCCCCGCTCGTCCTGCTCCACGTAGGGAGTGCGGTCGAAGTAGGAGGCCGCGACCGAGAGGCCCTCCGGCCCAGGCTCGTCCGGGAACGCCCAGCGGACCGGATGCGTCACCGAGAAGACCCAGCGGCCCCCGGGACGCAGCACCCGGTGCACCTCGCGGAACACCTGCACGGGGTCGGCGACGAACGGCACCGCGCCGTAGGCGGAGCACGCCAGGTCGAAGGAGCAGTCCCGGAACGGCAGCACCCCGGCGTCCGCCTCCACCAGCCGGACCGCCGGCACACCGCTGCCGCCGATCCGCAGCGCGTGCTGCAGCTGCCGGTGCGAGAGGTCCAGGGCCACCGGGCGGGCGCCCTGCGCGGCGAGCCAGCGCGAACACTGCGCGGCGCCCGCGCCGATCTCCAGGACGTCCAGGCCGCGCAGCGATCCGGCGGGGCCCAGCAGACCGGCCTCCGCCTCGTCGAGCCCCTCCGGACCCCAGACGAACCGGTCGTCGCCGAGGAAGGCGCCGTGGTCGCTCTGGTACTCGTCGGCGTTCCGGTCCCACCAGCCGCGACTGGCCCGGCTGCTCTCGGCCTCCGACGCGTCGCGGCGCGTCGCCTCGGGTTCGGCCGGGTAGATCTCTTGGCTCATCGTGTCCGTCGTTGTAGTTTGCCTTCACCCCGCCGCACGCGGTACATGCCTGGGGGCATCTGTGGGTACGGCTCCCGTGCCCATGGAATGTCTCCCGGGGCCGATCTGGCCTCGGGGAACACGAGTTGTGCCGGATATGAGCCGTTGCGCCCCCGGTGTGCGCCTTCGCGCATTGACCGTGCCCGGCTGCCCCCGTATGCTACAAGTTGCGCCGCGAGCCTGCGCGCCTCAGACCTAGCAGGCCGCGCTCGCATCTGTTGTATGTCCCCTCGGTTCACGAGGCGTCTCCCGCCCAGCGGGTTCGGTGCTTCCCGAGCTGTCCGGCTTCTGCAGAGGTGATACGGGCTCCCGGCGTAGCAGTACCTACGACTCACTGTCCGTACCGGAGCCCTTTCCCACATGACGAGCAGCACCGAGACCACCGCCACCACCCCGCAGGTAGCGGTCAACGACATCGGTAACGAGGAAGCCTTCCTCGCCGCGATCGACGAGACGATCAAGTACTTCAACGACGGCGACATCGTCGACGGCGTCATCGTGAAGGTCGACCGGGACGAGGTCCTGCTCGACATCGGTTACAAGACCGAAGGCGTCATCCCCTCCCGCGAGCTTTCGATCAAGCACGACGTCGACCCGAACGAGGTCGTCAAGGTCGGCGACGAGATCGAGGCCCTGGTTCTCCAGAAGGAGGACAAGGAAGGCCGCCTCATCCTGTCCAAGAAGCGCGCTCAGTACGAGCGTGCCTGGGGCACGATCGAGAAGATCAAGGAAGAGGACGGCATCGTCACCGGTACCGTCATCGAGGTCGTCAAGGGTGGTCTCATCCTCGACATCGGCCTCCGTGGCTTCCTGCCGGCCTCCCTCGTCGAGATGCGTCGTGTCCGCGACCTCCAGCCCTACGTGGGCAAGGAGCTCGAGGCCAAGATCATCGAGCTGGACAAGAACCGCAACAACGTGGTTCTGTCCCGCCGTGCCTGGCTGGAGCAGACCCAGTCCGAGGTTCGCCAGACGTTCCTCACGACCCTGCAGAAGGGCCAGGTCCGCTCCGGCGTCGTCTCCTCGATCGTCAACTTCGGTGCGTTCGTGGACCTCGGCGGCGTCGACGGTCTCGTGCACGTCTCCGAGCTGTCCTGGAAGCACATCGACCACCCCTCCGAGGTTGTCGAGGTCGGCCAGGAAGTCACCGTCGAGGTTCTCGACGTCGACATGGACCGCGAGCGCGTCTCCCTGTCGCTCAAGGCGACGCAGGAAGACCCGTGGCAGCAGTTCGCCCGTACGCACCAGATCGGGCAGGTCGTTCCCGGTAAGGTCACCAAGCTCGTTCCGTTCGGTGCGTTCGTGCGCGTCGACGAGGGCATCGAGGGCCTGGTCCACATCTCCGAGCTGGCCGAGCGCCACGTGGAGATCCCGGAGCAGGTCGTCCAGGTCAACGACGAGATCTTCGTCAAGGTCATCGACATCGACCTCGAGCGTCGTCGCATCAGCCTCTCGCTGAAGCAGGCCAACGAGTCCTTCGGTGCCGACCCGGCCTCGGTCGAGTTCGACCCGACCCTGTACGGCATGGCCGCGTCCTACGACGACCAGGGCAACTACATCTACCCCGAGGGCTTCGACCCCGAGACCAACGACTGGCTCGAGGGCTACGAGACCCAGCGCGAGGCGTGGGAGACGCAGTACGCCGAGGCGCAGCAGCGCTTCGAGCAGCACCAGGCCCAGGTCATCAAGTCCCGCGAGGCCGACGAGGCCGCTGCTGCCGAGGGCGCTGCCGCCCCGGCCGGTGGCGCCCCGGCTGCCTCCGGCGGCAGCGGTGGCGGCTCGTACTCCTCGGAGTCCGCGGACAACTCCGGCGCCCTGGCGTCGGACGAGGCCCTGGCTGCCCTGCGCGAGAAGCTGGCGGGCGGCCAGAGCTGACGCTCTGCACCCCCTCCGGTCGATGATCGACCGCAGTAGCTGAAAAGTGAGGCCCGCTCCCCCCGGGGGAGCGGGCCTCACTCGTTTCCGTGGCGCGGTTACGGTGTGACGGCGATGTTGGTCAGCCCCTTGCCGCCGGTCACCGTGTTGCTGCTGCGGACGGTGGTCGGGCAGTTCGCGCCGTAGTTGGTGACGTTGATCGCGAGCTGCTTGTCGCCCTTGGAACCGGTCAGGTCCGAGGTGTTGTCGCGGAAGACGGTGCCGCAGCCCCAGCCGCTCTGCTGGGTGTGGGTCTCGTAGCCGTTGTTGGTCGTACGGGAGCCCTTGTTGCCCTCGACCAGTACGTCGTCGCCCTTCACATCGACCCAGGAGTCGTCGTAGTTGGCGCCGGTCAGCCCGCTGCCGTCGAAGGTGTTGCCGATGATCCTCGCCCCGGTGGTGCCCTCCTTGATGTCGACGTTCTCGCCGCCGACCCCCGGGCCGATCGTGTTGTCCAGGATCTGGACCCCGTCGCTCCGGTCGGAGAGATCGCCGGCCGTGCCGACGTAGACGCCCTCGCCCATGCCGCGGCCATCGTGCCCGGTGTCGTAGATCCGCGAGTTCTTGATGACACCGTTCTTGCTGGACTTGCGGAAGTGGACGCCCTCCATGTCCAGGTCGTGCACGGTCACCGAGTCGATGACGACCCCGGTGGCGGTGTCGGCCATGATGCCCTTCTGGCCGCCGGTGACGGTGATGCCCTTGACGGTCCAGTAGGAGGCGCCGTTGAGGTGCAGTCCGTAGCCCCCGCCGGCCGTGAGGATCGCCCTGGCCGAGCCGGTGAGGGTGATCCGGGCGGAAGCGGTTCCGGGGACGGTCGCCTTGAAGTTGCCGGTGTACGTGCCGTCGGCGAGCCGGATGGTGTCGCCGGGGGCCGCGGCGGTGAGGGCGGACTTGAGCTGGGCGGCGGTGCTCACGTCGACGACCGTTGCCGCATCCGCCGTGGTGGCGGAGGCGAGGGCGAGGCCGCCGGTGGCGAGCGCGGTGGCCAGCAGGGCCGGGAGGAGCGTGCGGGTGCGCATGGGGGTGCCTTCCCGTCGAAGGAGTTCGAGGTTCTCGTACATGAATGTGGGGCGAGTCTCTGAACGCTCTGCCCAGTGACGGTAGGGACGGGGTGCGGCGGTGTCAATGTCTGGACCAATGCTTCGCACGGTCGCACGGCCCCGCAGGTCGCGCGTTCGGCCGGTCGGCCGGGTGGGCAGGGGAACACCTGTGTGGTGCGCGGGAAACTGACGACCCGTTGACCGGCCGTGCGCGGATCCGGCCTTCTCGGGCCGGCCGTGAACTCGGCTTACCCGCCGAGGTGTTCACCGACATGAACGCCAACGCCTTTGTTCCCGGGGGAGAGCGGGCGCCTGCCGCGGGAGTCCGTCGTGGGAGCCGCACCCGGGTTCTCGCCTCGGATCCCGCATGAACAGGGGGGTGAAAGGGCAAAGTCCGGGAATGCATGTGCCCTGCCGGACGTTCTTCTCGAGGAACACGAGGAGGAGCGGTAACCGTGCCTGATCCGCAGAGTTTGTACGAATGGGAGCCGAAGGGCCTGGCCGTCGTCGACATGGCGCTCGCCCAGGAGTCGGCCGGCCTGGTCATGCTCTACCACTTCGACGGATACATCGACGCGGGCGAGACCGGCGAGCAGATCGTGGACGGCCTCCTCGAAACGCTGCCGCACCAGGTCGTGGCGAGCTTCGACCACGACCGTCTCGTCGACTACCGCGCACGGCGTCCGCTGCTGACCTTCCGGCGTGACCGCTGGGCCGCCTACGAGACCCCGACGCTCGACGTCAGGGTCGTGCAGGACGCTACCGGAGCGCCCTTCCTGCTGCTGTCCGGGCCCGAGCCCGACGTGGAGTGGGAGCGCTTCGCCGCCGCCGTCGAGGAGATCGTCGAGCGCCTCGGCGTCCGCCTCGCCGTGAATTTCCACGGGATCCCGATGGGCGTCCCGCACACCCGCCCCGTCGGCATCACCCCGCACGGCAACCGCACGGACCTCATGCCCGGCCACCGCAGCCCGTTCGACGAGGCGCAGGTGCCCGGCTCCGCAGAGGCCCTGGTGGAGTACCGGCTGATGGAGGCCGGACACGACGTGCTCGGTGTCGCCGCCCATGTACCGCACTACATCGCCCGCTCCGCGTACCCGGACGCCGCGCTCACCGCTCTGGAGGCGATCACGGCCGCGACCGGCCTGGTCCTGCCGAGCGTCGCGCATGCGCTGCGCACGGAGGCCCACCGCACCCAGACCGAGATCGACCGGCAGATCGACCAGGGCGACGAGGAGCTCGTGTCGCTCGTCGAGGGCCTTGAGCACCAGTACGACGCCGTCGCCGGATCCGAGACCCGGGGCAACCTGGTCGCCGAGCCGGTGGATCTGCCGTCCGCCGACGAGATCGGCCTGGAATTCGAGCGGTTCCTCGCGGAGCGTGAGGGGGACGCCTGACCGCCCCCGCCGCCCACCCCTCGTACTAGGCTGCCGGGCATGCTGAAAGTGGGCCTGACCGGTGGGATCGGCGCCGGCAAGAGTGAAGTGTCACGGCTGCTCGTCGGATACGGAGCCGTGCTGATCGACGCGGACCGGATCGCCCGCGAGGTCGTCGAGCCGGGGACACCCGGGCTCGCGGCCGTCGTCGACGCGTTCGGCTCCGGCATCCTCACGGCCGACGGCACCCTGGACCGGCCGAAGCTCGGCTCGATCGTCTTCTCCGACGCCGACCGGCTCGCCACCCTCAACGCGATCGTCCACCCCCTGGTCGGCGCCCGTTCCGCCGAGCTGGAGCGGGCCGCGGGCCCCGACTCGGTCGTCGTCCACGACGTTCCCCTCCTCACCGAGAACGGCCTGGCGCCGCTCTACGACCTGGTCGTCGTCGTGGACGCGAGCCCCGGAACCCAGCTCGACCGGCTCGTACGGCTGCGCGGCATGACCGAGGCCGAGGCCCGCTCCCGGATGGCCGCCCAGGCCACCCGGGAGCAGCGACGGGCCGTGGCGGATCTGATCATCGACAACGACGGACCGCTGGAGAACCTGGAGCCGCAGGTCCGCAAGGTCTGGTCGGAGCTGACCGGGCGGGTTGCCGCGGCAGGCTGACCCGGCACCGGCCGGGATCCGGAATACCGGACCGCGCCCGGACGTTGAGGACCCGATGACGAGTCGAGAACTCGGTGACGAAGGGATGGACGAGACCGTGCCCGAGAGGACCCCGGAGACCGACGTCATCGACTTCCGCGCGGCCGAACAACTGCTGGCCGCGCGCGACCCCCGTGGCGCGGTGAAACTGCTGGATTCGGTGATCGCGGCCCATCCGGAGAACACCGCGGCCCGGCTGCTGCGCGCCCGCGCGTTCTTCGCCGCCGCCCAGCTGCGCCCCGCCGAGCTCGAATTCGAACTCGTCCTGGAGCGCGAACCGGACAACGCCTTCGCGCACTTCGCGCTGGCCCGTACCTTCGAGCGCTCCAACCGCCCGGACCGGGCGGCCCGCCACTTCCGGCTGGCCGCCGCGCTCGACCCGAACCCGGAGTATCTGAAGGCGGCCCGCTTCCCGGTCCAGGACTGACGCCCGGAGCCGGGCGGGCGCACCCCCGGCCCGGTTCAGTGTCCGTACCTGCCGCGCCCGCCGTGGTCGGGTTCGTACGGCGGGATGTCGCGGCCGGGCTGGTAGTGCGGGCCCTGGTGGATGTGGTGGACGATCACCGTCAGATCCACCAGGACCAGCAGGAGCAGCAGGCCGCAGGCGGCGGCCCAGCCCGGCCGGCCGGTCAGGGTGAAGGCGGCCAGGCCGAAGACGGCCCAGGCCAGCCCCCATAGACTCAGCCAGAGCCGCAGCCGCAGTGGACTGCGGGCAGTCGTCGGTTCATTGCCGGTACGCATGGCGATCGCCTCTCCTACCAGGATGGACCCGCGACGGCGTTTTGGGGCATGTCGACGTCGGATTGAGGAGATCGTGCGTGAACGGCACATCGTGGGAGGACCGTACCGGCCGCAGGGCGAGGGTCCGGGGCTGTCTGCTGGGCGGGGCGATCGGGGACGCGCTGGGAAACCCGGTGGAGTTCCTCTCCCTGGCCGGTATCCGTCGCGCGCACGGTGAGCACGGCGTACCCGGGCTCCTCCCGGACGAGGAAGGGGTCGTCGGGCGGGTCACGGACGATACGCAGATGACCCTGTTCACGGCCGAAGCGCTGATCAGGGCCCACGCCCGGGCGGCGTCGAAGGGGATCGGCGGTGCCGAGACCGCTCTGGTGCGGAACGCCTACCTGCGCTGGCTGGACACCCAGAACCACCCCGCGCCGCCCGTCGCGGGCGGTGACAGCCCGATACGGACCGGCTGGCTCCGGCAGCAGCCCTGGCTCTACGCGCGCCGGGCGCCCGGTAACGCCTGTCTGACCGGGCTCGCCACCGGCCACGTCCCGGAACCGACGCACCGGCTCGGTGAGCCCGGCCCCGTCAACACCGGGTCCAAGGGGTGCGGCACGGTGATGCGGTCCGCCCCCTTCGGGCTGGTGGGCCAGGATGCCGGGGAGAGCTTCCGGCTCGCGTACTGGTGCGCGCAGATCACCCACGGCCATCCGACCGGTGCGTACGCTGCCGGGGCCCTCGCCGCGATCGTCGCGCATCTCCTGGAGGGCGACTCGATGGCGGGTGCCGTGCTGAGGGCGATGGAGCTGCTGCGCCACCACCCGGGGAACGAGGAGACGACGAAGGCGCTGCGGGCCGCCGTCGACCTGGCCGCGGAGGGCGCGCCGACGGGCGAGAAGGTGGAGACGCTGGGCGCGGGCTGGGTCGCCGAGGAGGCCCTCGCCATCGCGGTGTACTGCGCTCTGGTGCTGCCCGGCGCCGATCAGGTGGCCGGGGCACTGCTGCTCTCGGTCAACCACTCGGGCGACAGCGACTCCACGGGAGCGATCTGCGGCAATCTGCTCGGCGCACGCCACGGGGACGTACACCTTCCGCCGTCCTGGCTGGTGTCGACCGAGGGCCGCGCGGTGATCACCGAGCTGGCCGACGACCTGTGCCTGGAGTTCGAGCACGCGGTGGCCTGGCCGGACGGACGGTACCCGATGTGCTGACGGGTGGCCGTCCGCCGCTGGACGGCTGGGACACCTCTCGTCGGCACACCGGGGACCGGCGGCGCGTCAGTCCGTCAGCAGCTTGTTGCGCAGCGCGGCCACCATCGCGTCGTCGATCTTCAGACCCTCGCGTACATAGGTGTCGAAGTCGCCGTACAGGTCGTCCGCCTCGTCGAACGCCGCGCGCAGCCAGCTCAGTTCGACCGCCTTCGGGTTGCCCAGGTAGTCGTTGCTGGCGAGGAAGTCCGCCTCGACGGTCTCGCGCGGGACGCCGAGCAGGGTGAGCAGGACGGCGGTGCTCCAGCCGGTGCGGTCCTTGCCCGAGCTGCAGTGGAAGACCGTCGCGCCGGAGTCGTTCGTGGCGACAGCCGTGAGCAGGTCGCGGAAGGCGTAGTCGGCGCCGACGAAGTTGACCATGAACGGGTAGCCGATGGACTGGCCGAGGTCGGACGAGCCGGAGAACAGCCCGGCCGCGATGGCCTCGGCCAGCGTCATCAGGGCCGAGTCGTGGAAGCGGATGCCGTGGCTGAGCGACACCACATCGGCGACCTGGTACTTCACACCGGCGGGCAGCCGGTCCGGGTCGTCGTGCCGCTCTATCGCGTTGCGCAGGTCCACGTCGAGGGTGAGGCGCTGGGAGAGCAGGCGCTGCTGCTCGGCGTCGGTGAGCTTGTTGATCTTGTTGGAGCGGTAGACCAGACCCGGGCGCACCCAGCGGCCGTCGGTGGTGCGGTACCCGCCGATGTCCCGGAAGTTGCGGGCGGACTCGATCCCGAGCGAACGGTCGGCGACGACGAGCGGGGAGCCGCTGTCCGGCACCAGCCGGAAGTACCAGCGACCCGCCTCGGCGAGGGCTGCGGCGGGGACGGTCAGCGAACCGGTGCCGGGGGCGGTGCCCACCGGGGTGCCGGTGGTGGCGTCGGGGGAGGTAACGGCGGTGACGGTCACCGATCCGGCGGCGGAGGACCAGGAGAGCGTGTAGCCGCCGTCCGCGGTGCGCCGGGCGGTGGCCGCGGTGAACGGCACGGCGGCGGCCCGCGTGCTGGCCTCGGCGCTCGCCGCGGGTGCGCCGGCGGGCGTGGCGGCGAGGGCGGGCGGTACGAGGACCGTACCGGCGAGCAGGACGGCCGCGACGGCTGCCTGGGTGATGCGGTGCGTGCGCATGGTGCTCCTTGTCTGCATCCCTGTCGGGGGTGGGGGGTGTCAGGAGGCGGGGACGGCTGTGCACGGCGTGGTGCCGCAGACATTGATGACACGGCCGGTGGTCAGGAAGGTGGCCTTCTGCTGACGCGCGGCCGACGAGTTGCGGGGGTCCGAGTGCGGGTCGTGCCCGTACTGCGGCCCGGCGGGCGGGGTGTTGGTGAGCGGCGGGCTGGGCGTGCCGCTGTCCCAGACCGTCATCGCGGAGCCCCGGTAGGGCAGTTGATCGCGGGTAACGGTCCCGATGCCCCAGTACGGGACGGTATCCGGGCTGCGGCCTTCCGCCAGCGCGGGTGTGATCAGCCGGGCGCCGATGGTGCGCGCCTCCACGTCGGCCGCCGCGTTCGCGACCTGGTGGTCGCCGTACGCGATGTGCATCAGTACCTGATGGCGGTCGGTGAGGTGGCCCGCGTACGCGTTCGTCTCGCCGCGGTCCCACACCATCTGGAACAGCTGGAGGACGAGCTGCTGGCGCAGCTTGTCCGGGTAGGAGAGGTCCAGGACCTGCTGGAACGGTGCGAAGTCGGCGCTGCGGTTGAGGAGCAGGCCGTAGTTCATGCCGGTGACGCCGAGGACCCCGCGCCGGATGTCGGGCGAGGCGGCCACCAGCGCGCCGCCGAGGATTCCGCCCTGGCTGTTCCCGTCGTACCCGATGCCGTGCCGGATGTCGACGAGTGGGCGGCCGTCCGTGTCGCGGAAGGCCGCGTCGGTGGTCAGGCCGTCGGTGTGGATCAGGGCACGGGCGAGGAAGAGGGCGTTCAGCATGCCCTGTTCGCTGCGTTCGGGGACGGCGGGGAAGAGGTTCGGGTCGGCGAGCGCGCCGAGCACCACGGGTATGTCCTCCTCGGCCATCCCGATCCAGTCCGTCGCGCAGAACGTGAAATCGTGCTCCGCCGCCATCGCCTTGACATTGCCGGCGCCGACCTCGGAGCGGCGGCCGAGGAGGCCGTGCCCGTAGAGGGCGGGGTGCGAGGGGGTGCGGAAGGCGGCACGCGGAATCTCGCAGCGGAACGTGGCGGTCTGGGTGTTCGACGGGAGCCGTCGCGGCAGGCCGTCACGGCCGCGGTGCAGTACGGAGCCGGGCGGGCCGCCGGGCAGGTTCAGATAGCTGGGCACGCTGATCCGGCCGGTCACCTCCCGGGCGATCCGGGGGTCCTGCTCGGCCGTGAAGTCGGTGACCTCGGTGATGGTGAACGCGGGGGAGCGGCTGCCCAGCCGGCGGAACGCGTCGTCGCGGACGGTGAAGAGGTCACCGGTGAGACTTCGGGCGCTCGCGACGGTGAAGTCCCAGGCCAGATACAGACCTTCGGACCGGACCCCGGCCCCGCGCAGAGCCTTCAGGGCCGGGCGGAGCTGACGCTGCCGGGCGCGCAGGGGATGCCCGGCGGGCAGCGGCCCCCCGGCGACGGCGGCGAACGGCTCGGCGGCGGGGAGGGTCCGTCCCACCCCGTCCTTGAGGTTCCGCAGGGCGACGGCGTAGTGGTGACCGTCGCGGAAGTTGCGTGCGGGGTGGATCAGCAGGGCCCGGCGTGTGGGGTCGGTGGCGTTGGAGTCCGGCTCCGCCCAGTACGGCCACCGCTCGCCGGTCCGGGTGTCCAGCAGCACGACGGGGGCGTCCGGGGCCAGCGAGCGGCCGATGTCGGTGATCGGGGCCGCGCCGGTCGCCGCCGGGTCGAGGCCGGGGACGTGCGCGATCAGCGTCGAGCCGGGGGAGAAGCCGTCGGACCGGTTCCAGGCCGTCGGGTCGATGGGCCGGCCGGCCGTGGCGCGCGGCAGCATGGCCGTACCGAAGGCCACCCGGCGGCCGGTGTCGGTGGCCGGGTCGGGCCGGGTGTACCAGTCGTTCGGGAACGGCAGCAGGCACTCGACGGGCGCCAGCGGGTCGCAGCCCGGCCCGGACCGCCCGGCGGCCCCTGCCGGGTGGGTGTCCGGGACGAGCAGGGCGGCGGCGCCGAGCGCCGCCGCCAGCAGCCCGCGCAGCAGGCGATGGAGCAACGCCGGTCAGCTCCCCTGGAGGCGCGCGCCGATGATGGCGGCGTAGTTCGCCTCACCGTTCCGGTTGGGGTGCAGCGGGGCGGCGGCCGCGGTCGGCACGTAGCCCTCGACCCACTTGTCCGACGGTGCCTGGCAGGAGTCGTGGCCCTTGCTGGGCGCGGCCAGATCGATGTACTCGGCCCCGTGCGCGGCGCTCTGCTCGGCGATCACCGCGTTCATCCGGTCGACACTGCCCTGGAGGAAGTCCGCGTCCACCGGGAGGACCGGCTGCAGCGGCCAGCAGCCGCCGGGCTTGATGTACAGGCCGTACCCCGTGACGACCACCCGGGCCTGCGGTGAACGCTGATGGATCGAGTCCAGTACGACGCCCAGCTTCGGCGCGAACTCAGCGATGCGCTGCCCCACCTGGTCCACGCCGCCCTCGTTGTACTTCTCCTTGCACGGGGTGGCGTTCGGGTCCAGGGTGGTGCACTTCTGCGCGATGCCGACCAGACCGGCGTCGTTGCCGCCGATGGTCAGCGTCACCAGGTCGGTGTCGGGGCGCAGCGCGTCGAACTGGGGCGGCGCCGAACCCATCGGGATGTCGAGCAGCGACAGCGACTGCTTCTCGGTCATGTGCTTGGAGGCGGCGCCGCTGCACGTGACGTCGGTCAGCGAGGCACCGAGGCGATCGGCGAGTTCGTGCGGGTAGTTGTGCGTGGAACGGCCACAGGCCAGCGGCCCCGTGATGTCCGGGATGAGCGGTCCCGAAGCCATGGAGTCGCCGAGCGCGACATAGGACGTGGCGTCGTCCGCACCGGCGGCGGATGCCGGGACCGCACCGGTCCCCACGGCCAGACCGGCCAGGGCGAGCGCGCCCATGATGTTCCTGACGGGGCGACAGATGCCCTTGTTCTGCGGCATGTTCACGGAATCCTCCGACGGTGGGGGGCGGAACGTGGCATGGCGTGTGACGCCGGTCATCATGCAGACTCAACTGCCGTCGTTTAACTGGTGGGTAACGCAGACTTCTGCGGGGGAACTTGTGACGCGTGACAATCGTCCGCTCGTGATCACGGGGGAGCGGGGTGTCCCGGGCGGGCCGGAGGGCCGGCCGCTGTCCATCGCCGGGCGTCCGGTGGCCGCGCAGCTGCGCGCCCGGGTCCCGGCCCTGACCGGCCGTGTCGTCGCCCGGCTGCTGGCCGATCTGCCGGTCTACGCCGATCTGCCGCACGAGGAGATCTCCGGCGACATCGCCGATATCGTCCAGCACAATCTGCGGCTCTTCGCCGACGTCGTCGAGCACCGCCGCCCCGCCACGGACGCCGAACTCGCCCAGCAGCGGGACTCGGCGGCCCAGCGCGCGGAGGAGGGCGTGCCGCTGGACGCGATCCTGACCGCCTATCAGGTGGGCACGGCGATGTGCTGGCAGGAGGCCTCGAAGGGGGCGCTGCCCGGCGATCTCGCCACCATTCTGGAGATCATGGACCGCATCATGGTCCTCCAGCAGCAGCTGACCTCCGCCGTCAGCAGCGCATACCTGGAGGCCCGGCAGATCCTCGACAGCCAGGAACACGGCGGCCGGCACGCCCTGATGGCCGCGCTGCTGACCGGTGAACCCCTGGACCGCTTCACCCATCGCACCGGGCTGCGCCCGGCCGCCCGCTACCTCACGATGACGCTCGCGCTCGGCCCGCACCCCGACGAGCTGAACCAGTCACCGGGGCCGGGCGCGGGCGTCGCGGCCCGGCGCAAGATCCGCCGGGTCCGCACGGCCCTCGACCACTTCGCCGGTACGCCCGCACTCACCGCCCTCGACGCCTCCGGCGGCACGGTGCTGCTGCCGGCCGCCGATCCGCCGCCGTGGCACGGACCCGGCGGCCTCTGCGAGCTGATCGAGGAGGCGACCCGCGCTGCCGGTGTTCCCATCACCGCCGCCGCGGAGACCGCCGGACCGGAAGCGGTGCCGGCCGCCGTGGCACGCAACACCGAGATCGTCGATCTGATCGCCCGTACGGGCCGGCCGCCCGGCCTGTACCGGCTGGCCGATGTCCTGCTCGAATACCAGCTCAGCCGGCCCAGCGAGGCCCTGGACGGGCTCGCGCAGCTGCTGCGGCCGCTGGAGGCGAAACCGGAGCTGCTGCGCACCCTGGAGACGTATCTCGAACTGGGCCTGGACCGGCGGGCCACCGCGGCCGCCCTGCACATCCACCCCAACACCGTCGACTACCGCATCCGCCGCATCGACCGGCTGACCGGCCTCTCCCCGGCCCGCCCGGCCGACCTCCAGCACATCAGCGCGGCACTGGTCGCCCGCCGCTCGGTGTGAGCGGTGTCCGGTGGCGGGAGGGATCCGCGGCCGGAACCACCGTCAACGGCCGTTCGTTCGTCGGTACATGAGCGGACAACTGGTGCGTGAGGGTTATTCAGGGACGGGTCCCGGCGCGATCACGCCGGACGGCTGCGCGGTCGAGCTGTACAGACGGCTGTCCGTCGGCGACGAACCGGACGTGATCGCGGCGGCGGTGCCCGCGGGGGCGAGCATTCTGGAGCTGGGCTGCGGTGTCGGCAGGATGACCCATCCGCTGGTCGGGCGTGGCTTCGAGGTCACCGCCGTGGACGAGTCGGCGCAGATGCTGGAGCACATTCGAGGCGCCCGTACCGTGCGCAGCCCCATCGAGTCGCTGGATCTCGGCGAGGAGAGGTTCGACGTGGTGATGCTGGCGTCGTTCCTGGTGCACGCGGGCGAGGACCGGGTGCGTGACGGACTGCTGCGGACCTGTCGCAAGCACGTCAAGGACGGCGGCGTGGTGCTCTTCCAGCGCGAGGGCGCCGACTACCACACCGACCTGCCGCGGGAGAGGACCGATCCGGCCGGATACACCGTACGGATCGTCTCGGCGGAGCCCGTGGGGGACGGGGTGGACTCGGTGCGTGCCGAGTACGTCTTCGACGACGCGCGATGGACCCAGACGTTCCGGTCGAGGGAGCTGTCGAGGGAGCAGTTCGAGGGGCATCTGGAGGCGGCGGGCCTGACCGTCGACCGGTATCTCACGGACGACGGGATATGGGTGCGTGCCGTGCCCGCGTGACCGGCGGGCCGTGCCGGACGCGGTGCCCGGTCAGTGGACCGTGGTGTAGCTGCGCCACGGCAGGGCGGAGAGCCCGTTGACGTCGCTGAGCGTCGTCGCGAGATACGTCGTCCCCGGGCCGGTGCAGTTGCGCGTGCGGTACAGGATGATGTCGACCAGGGTGCCGTTGCTCACCGCCTTGGCGCCCGAGGGGGCGAGCCGGTGGCAGCCCTTCACGGACGGGCTGTTGACCATGATCACGGTGCCCCGCTCGGTCGTGTAGGTGATCGGCCCGACCGCGGTGCGGCCGAGGCCGGAACAGCCTGCGACGGTGAGGGTCAGGAGCGCGGTCCCGGCTGCGATGCCGAGGCGGCGGCGTCGGTGAGCGATCACGGGCATGGGCGGGTCCTCGTCTACCGGGTACGTGTTGTCGCTGGACACCCTGCCCGCTCCGCGGCGCCCCGGCATCCGGTACGCGGCCGGGCGGGGGGACGGTCGCCGAGGCGGTGGCCCGTCCGTGTTCATGTGGTGGCGCGTCCGTGTTCATATTGATTGAGACTGGGCATACCGTGGTAATAGCGGCGAATCATATGATTCGTTCGCCTTCGGTCAGTCTCCGGCTCTCAGGGGGCCGTCATGGTCCAGGATCTCGTGATCGCGATAGTGGCGGCGGTCTCGGCGGGCGCGCTGTATCTGGCTGCGGCGGCCAAGGTCGTCAAGCAGTACGAGCGGGGCGTCGTGCTGAGGCTCGGCAGGCTCCGCGACGACGTGCGAGGACCCGGGTTCACCATGGTGATCCCCGGCATCGAGCGGCTGCGCAAGGTCAACATGCAGATCGTGACGATGCCGGTGCCGGCACAGGACGGGATCACCCGGGACAACGTCACGGTGCGGGTGGACGCGGTCATCTACTTCAAGGTCGTCGACGCGGCGAGTGCCGTGATCCAGGTGGAGGACTACCGGTTCGCGGTATCGCAGATGGCACAGACCTCGCTGCGGTCGATCATCGGCAAGAGCGATCTGGACGACCTGCTGTCCAACCGCGAGAAACTGAATCAGGGCCTGGAGCTGATGATCGACAGCCCCGCGGTCGGATGGGGCGTGCAGATCGACCGGGTGGAGATCAAGGACGTCTCGCTGCCGGAGACCATGAAGCGCTCCATGGCCCGGCAGGCGGAGGCCGACCGTGAGCGGCGGGCCCGGATCATCAACGCGGACGCCGAGCTCCAGGCGTCGAAGAAGCTCGCGGAAGCGGCGGGGGAGATGTCCGCCCAGCCGGCCGCGCTCCAGCTGCGCCTGTTGCAGACGGTGGTGGCGGTCGCGGCGGAGAAGAACTCCACGCTGGTGCTGCCGTTCCCGGTGGAGCTGCTCCGCTTCCTGGAGCGGGCGCAGCAGCCCGGCCAGCAACAGCAGCAGCCCGGCCAGCAACAGCTGACGCCGCCCCCGCCCCCGCCGGGCGCCGCCCAGCCGCAGCGGCCGGCGCAGCCACAGCGCCATGCGCAGGCGCCCCGCCCCGCCCCGCCGCAGCGTCCCGCGCAGGCCCAGCGTCCCGCGCAGGCCCAGCCGCGACCACAGCAGCCGACGGCCGCGGCGCCCGCGCCCATGCCCGTGCCTCCGGACGCTGTTCCCGCCCGGCCGTCGCGTCCGAAGCCGCTGGCCAAGCATTGAAGCCGCCGGCCGAACGCTGCCATGCGCTGAAGTTGCGGGCCGAGCGTGGCCATGCGCTGAAGCCGCTGGTCAAGCGCTGCCATGCGCTGAAGCTGCCGGCCGGGCGCTGAAGACCGGTTGTCAGACCCCCCGCCTAGACTCGCAGGAGTCATGAGGATCAAGGCGATCAAGAAGATCGGCGCGGGAGGGGAGGGGGACCGATGACAACGGCACAACACCAGCTGGACGCCTCCGCCGTCCGTCTCCTGCGCTGTGCCGCCGTGTTCCTGCCCGCACCGCTGCCGAGGGACGGGAGCGTCGCCTTCTGGGATCCCGACGGCGGTCGCCTCCCTCAGCCGGGCGACCTCTGCGCACACTCCGCGGACCCGGGGAGTCCGGCACCCGGCGCGCACACGGCGGAGATCACCGTCGTCCGTCGGCACGGGCGGGGCGACGGCGTTCGCCGGCATACGGTGCCCGCGGTGCTGCTGCCCGTCGCCGACGCTCTGCCGCTGCTGGTGCGGGCCCGGCACCAGGAGTCCGCCCATCCCGCCACGCGCTGCTGGGGTGCCGCCGCGCTCCTGGCGCTCAACCTGGCGGCGCGCGGCAGGCTGCTCCCAGGGCTGACGGGCGACGACCACGATGCCTGGCGGGCCGGGCCGCGCGATGCCGAGGACATCGCCCACCTCCGGGCGATCGCCGCCGCCATGCCGCCCGAGGGCCACGCGGTCCCGCTGCCGGATCTCACCCCCCTCCGGCTCCCCGACTCCCAGTGGCTGCTGGGGTCCTTCCTCGACGCGGCCGCCGACACCCTGCCGCGCACCCCCGCGGCGGCGTACGCGATGGGCGCGCCGTTCGCGGCCCGTGAGGCCCAGCACCTGCCCGGAGCCCGTGACTGGGCGGTCGAGGTCGCGTCCGGGCTCGACGCGGGTGTACGGGTGTCGCTGCGCCTGGACCTGTCGGCGTACGAACTCTTCGACACGGCCGACGCGTACGACACCTCCGACGCCGCTGGTTCCGGCGGGGCCGATGCCACCGGCCTTGGCGCCGCACGACAGGCCGCCGCGGCCATCACCCAGGTGCACAGCCTCGCCGACCCGACGTACGTCACCGACGCCGCCGCACTGTGGAACGGCGGGGCGGGCGAGCCGTTCGGCCCGCGGGCCAGGATCGACGCCGTCCTCGCCCTGCGCCGCGCCGCCCGCGTCTGGGCGCCGCTGGAGAGACTGCTGGACCAGCCGGTGCCCGATGTGCTCGCCCTCGCGGAGGACGAGCTGTACGAGCTGCTCGGCGACGCCGGGGCCAGGCTGGCGGCGGCCGGGGTGAGCGTGCACTGGCCCAGGGAGCTGGCCCGTTCACTCACCGCCGCCGCCGTCGTGCGGCCCGCGCCCGGCTCGGCCACCGACGGCACCTCCTTCTTCGACGCCGAGCAGCTCTTCGCCTTCAACTGGCAGTTGTCGCTGGGCGACGAGCGGCTCACCGAGGCGGAGATGGACATCCTCGCGGAGGCCCACCGACCGGTGGTGCGCCTGCGGGACCAATGGGTCGTCGTCGACCCCGCGCTCGTACGCAAGGCACGCAAGCGGGAGCTCGGCCTGCTCGATCCGGTCGACGCCCTCGCCGTCGCCCTGACCGGCACCGCCGAGGTGGACGGCGATCAGGTCGAAGCGGTACCCGTCGGAGCGCTGGCCGCGTTCCGCGAGCGCATCACCGCGGACCACACCGCCATCGCCCCGCCGCCCGGCCTCCACGCCACCCTGCGCGACTACCAGCTGCGCGGCCTGGCCTGGCTGGACCGGATGACCTCGCTCGGCCTCGGCGGCTGCCTCGCCGACGACATGGGCCTGGGCAAGACGATCACCCTCATCGCTCTCCATCTGCACCGCGCCCGTCCCGCGCCCACCCTCGTGATCTGCCCCGCCTCCCTGCTGGGCAACTGGCACCGGGAGATCAACCGCTTCGCTCCCGGTGTCCCCGTGCGCCGCTTCCACGGCACCGACCGCACACTGGCCGGGTCCGACGGCGGCTTCGTCCTCACCACGTACGGCACGATGCGTTCCAGTGCCGCGCAACTGGCCGGCCACAGCTGGGGGCTGATCGTCGCCGACGAGGCCCAGCACGTGAAGAACCCCCAGTCCTCCACGGCGAGGGCGCTGCGCACCATCCCGGCCCCGGCCCGGGTCGCCCTCACCGGCACCCCGGTGGAGAACAACCTCTCCGAGCTGTGGGCCCTGCTCGACTGGACCACTCCCGGACTGCTCGGCCCCCTCAAGGCGTTCCGCGCCCGGCACGCCCGCATCGTCGAGAACACCGGCACGGCCGCCGGGCTCGCCAACGACGAAGCGGTCGAACGGCTCTCCCGGCTGGTCCGGCCCTTCCTCCTGCGCCGCAAGAAGTCCGACCCGGGCATCGCCCCCGAGCTGCCGCCGAAGACGGAGACCGACCACCCGGTCTTCCTCACCCGCGAACAGGTCACGCTCTACGAAGCGGCGGTCCGCGAGACGATGGCGTTCATCGAGGCGTCGGAAGGCATCGCCCGGCGCGGCCTGATCATGAAGCTGCTGGCCTCGCTCAAGCAGATCTGCAACCACCCCGCGCAGTATCTGAAGGAGGAGCCGACCCGCCTCACCGGCCGCTCCGGAAAGCTCGCCCTGCTCGACGAACTCCTCGACACGATCCTCGCCGAGGACGGCTCGGTCCTGATCTTCACCCAGTACGTGACCATGGCCAGGCTCCTGTCCGCCCACCTCTCCTCGCGCGGCGTCCCCTCCCAGCTCCTGCACGGCGGCACACCGGTCGCCGAGCGGGAACGGATGGTGGACCGCTTCCAGTCCGGAGAGGTCCCGGTCTTCCTGCTCTCCCTCAAGGCCGCGGGCACCGGACTCAATCTCACCAGGGCCGCGCACGTCATCCACTACGACCGCTGGTGGAACCCGGCCGTCGAGGAACAGGCCACGGACCGGGCGTACCGCATCGGCCAGACACAGCCCGTGCAGGTGCACCGGCTGATCGCGGAAGGCACCGTCGAGGACCGGATCGGTGAGCTGCTGGAGGCCAAGCGGGCCCTGGCCGACACGGTCCTCGGGACCGGCGAGGCCGCCCTGACCGAGCTCAGCGACCGCGATCTGGCCGACCTCGTCTCGCTCCGGAGGCCGGCATGAGCCCCCGACCGCACACCGGCCACGACACCCGTCCCGTCGCACGCCCGCGCCCCGGCCCCGACGACCTGCGGCGCACCTTCGAGGCCGTACCGCCCCGCACGGGCGACGGCGACGAACCCTTCGCGGACAGCTGGTGGGGCCGTGCCTGGGTGGCCGCCCTGGAATCCCTCTCGATGGACGAGGCCCGGCTCTCCCGCGGCCGCACCTACGCCGACAGCGGCAAGGTCGCCGCGATCACCGTCACCCCCGGCCGGGTCGTCGCCTACGTCCACGGCAGCCGCCCCCGTCCCTACCGCTGCGAACTGCGGCTGCGGACCCTCGCCGACCCCGACTGGGACACCTTCCTCGACGCGGTCGCGGCCCGGCCCGGCCACCTCGCCGCGCTGCTCACCAAGGAGATGCCGCACTCGCTGGCCGACACGGCGACCGAGGCCGGCATCGCGCTGCTGCCCGCCGCGGGGGACCTCGACCCCGGCTGCTCCTGCCCGGACCACGGCTGGCCCTGCAAGCACGTGGCCGCCCTCTGCTACCAGATGGCGCGACTCCTGGACACCGACCCGTTCGTCCTTCTGCTGCTCCGCGGCCGGGGCGAACGGGAACTCCTCGAAGAGCTGGGCCGCCGCAACGCCGCCCACTCCGCGCGGGAACGCCCGGAGGCTCGTGCCACCCCCTCCGGGCCGGCCCGCGAGGCCCTCGCCGACCGCTATCTCCCGCCGCTCCCCGCCCCGCTTCCCGTGCTGCCGCACCCCGCGCAGCCGCCCTCGTACCCGAGCCTGCCCGGCGCACGGGACCCGCTCGCCCTCGACCACCTCGCCACGGACGCGGCGGCCCGCGCACACGCGCTGCTGACCACCGGTCTGGACCCGCTCGCCGGACTCACCCCCTGGCAGGACGCGGTGCGGCTGGCCGCGTCCCGGCCCACCGCGGGGCTCACCGCCACCACCCGTGCCCTCTACCGCGAGCTGGCGTACGCCACCGGCCGCACCACCACTGACCTGGCCCGGGCGGTCGCGGCCTGGCGCCAGGGCGGTGCCGGAGGGCTGGCCGTCCTCGAAACCCCCTGGGATCCCCCGGCCGGCCCCTTCGACCGGGCCCGCCCCGCACTCGCGGCCGCCGGTTTCCCCCGCTTCCAGCCCCGGCGCAACCACCTCACCCATCCCGGCGGCACACTCCAGCTCCGCTTCGGCCACGACGGCCGCTGGTACGGCTACGAGTCCGAGCCGGGCGAGGACGACTGGTGGCCCCGCGCCACTCCGGACACCGACCCGGTGAGCGCGCTCATCGAACTCAGCGGGGGCTGAACCCCGGCCGGTCAGGTCCGGGCCGGGGTTCAACGACTCCGCGGATGAACGGGCCGGGGTTCAGCAGCTTCGCGGATGGACGGGTCGGGGCTCAGTAACTCCGCAGATAGACGAGGAGACCGATCAGGAACACGGCGACGATCGGCAGCACGATCAGCCGCGCCTTGCGGAAGCCCTCGTTCTCCTGGTCGGTCCGGCCTTGTTCGGCGCCGTGCACCGACGCCAGATGCTCCCAGGACATGTCGGCGATCCTCTTCATCGTCAGCAGCGACGGCGACCAGTCACAGTGCGTACAGACCACGAAGTCGCGGTACGGGTCGTACCTGAAGTCACGCTCGATATTGACCGTGAACGCCTGACCGTCCGGCGTCGTCGCTGTGAAGTGGCGTACTGGCGTGCCCATGTGGATCGTTCCCCGTTCGGTGCGTGTGTACGGTCCCGTACCCGGCCGCGGCACAGTACCCGATCGGGTGGCGTCCGCTTCCGGGCGCCGTCAGCGAGGCAGTACGGCATCGACGACATGCCGGGCGAAGTCCGGCGGCACCGGCTCGCGGCGGAGCAGCACCCGCATCCAGACCGCTCCCGCGATCAGATCCAGCAGCAGCATCGGGTCGGTGCCGGCGGGGAGTTCGCCGCGGGCGGCTGCCCGGCCGAAGACCGGCTGTTCGCGGGAGAAGCGGTCGGCGAAGAAGTCGCGGGTCAGTGCGGCGAGTTCGTCGTCGGGCAGGCCGGTGCCCGAGGTCATGGCGCGGGCGACGGGTTCCGTGCGCTCGTCGGTGAGCAGGCGGGTGATCTGTTCGGTGAGGGCGATCAGGTCACCGCGAAGGCTGCCCGTGTCGGGGATGCCGATGTCGAGGACCCGGGCGTGGATCAGGGCCGCCCGCAGCAGCGCCGGTTTCGAGGGCCACCAGCGGTAGATCGTCGTCTTGTTGACCCCGGACTCCTGGGCGACGGCCTCGACGGTGAGCCGGGCGTAGCCGCGTTCCGCGAGATGGCGCAACGTGGTGTCGAAGATCGCCTCCGCGGCGCGGGGGCCCCGTCCCGGGCGGCGGTTCACGGTCGGGTCGGGCATGAGCGCTCCAGAGAAAAGCAACGCAACGTTGCGTTGCGTTATAGGGTGCTGTCATCGTACTTCGTACTGCGACGCAGGGGGCCCGGTATGGCGCGGGAGACGGTTTCCAAGGCGGTGACCTGGGGGCTGTTCGCCGCCTGGGTGGCCAATGATCTGGAGGAGCTGGCCACCATGGCCGGCTGGACGCGGGCGGCCCGGCCCGTGTTCGAGGAACGGTTCCCGAGAGTGCCCGAGACGGTCTGGCAGCGGATGGAACTCTCGCAGCGGGACGTCGGCGTCGCCATCGGCCTCATGGGCGCGGTCATGGCGGCGGCATCGGCGGACGGCGCGCGCACCGGCGGCCGCAGCCCGTTCTTCCGGAGCGTGCTGGTCGGCTTCGGGGTGCACGGTGTCGCGCACCTGGCGCAGTCGCTGGCGTACCGCGGCTACACACCGGGGGTGGTCACGGCGCCGACGGTCGTCATCCCGTACTCGGTCTGGGCCGTGCGGCGGCTGAAGGCGGCCGGCGTCGGCAGTGGCGGTGCCGGCGCGACGGCTGCGGCGCTGGCGCTTCTTCCGGTGACCGTGGTGGGAGTGCACGCACTGGCGCACCGGATCAACCGGCCGCGCGGGCGCAGGGCCCGCGCGGCGGCATGACCGGCGGTGTGGCCGGACGGTGGCCGGGGTCAGAAGTCGACGGTCGTACGCTCTTCGAGCCGGGCCACCGAGTCCTGGGCGTAGGCCTTCTCGTAGGCGTCGCGAATCCGCTCGATCTGGGCGTTGCGCACGCGGGCCTCGGACGCGGGGTAGAGCAGGGTCAGTTCGTAGCTGCGCTCCCGTTCGATGAACCCGTTGGAGTCCCGCCACTGCCCCCGGCCGTCCTGGATGGTCAGCCCGTTCGGGAAGCGCGGCGTGACCTCCTCGTCGATGAATGCGAGGAACTGACGATCGGTCACATCGGGGCCGCCGTCCGGGCGTTCGGTGCCGAAGAGGAGCCGGGTCTCGACGTACGCCTTCCCGCGAGTGACAAGGGCCGACGCTTTTGACTGCGAGGCCGCGGGGGCCTCGTCGCCGAGCGTGGCGTAAGCGACGGGCGTGCCCACGGCCAGCACGGCCAGGGCGACGGCCGTCGTGGTCAGTGCGGTGCGCTTCTTCGGGCCGCTTCGGCCCTGGGCGACGGTGAAGCGGGGGAAACGGGACAAGGCGGGGACCTTCGTTCGGCGCCTGGGGGAGGCGGTGACGGGTGGTGTCCGCAAGAGGGCTGCGGGCCGAGTTCCCGCGGGCCGGGTGGTGCGGACGCGCGGGCCTCACTGTGACAAGCGGCCCCCGCCGATCTGCGGCAAGAACATGGGCGTCCGGTGGAAACCACCCGTACGGGTCGGCCCGGGGACCGCCGGAATTTCGCTGCGCCCCGAGGAACGGGCCGTCACGATCACTCCAAGCGGGGCTGTCGACCGGCGGGGCCGCCCGACCGGTGGGGCTGTCCGGCAGCGGCACCGACCGCCCGTACCGCTGAAGCAACGGAACGGAACGGAACGGGCACCGCGAAATCTGTTTGTCCCGGCCGGTTCGGCGTTGCTAGCTTCCTCGTCGTGGCGAAACTCAATCAGATCATCGCAGTGGAGAAGGGCGTCAAGTCCAAGGCTCACCAGGACCTGACGGCGGCCCATCACGGCCTCCAGAAGACCGGCCTGCTGGCCGGGATCTCCCGGACGTACCAGCCGAAGGACGAGGAGGGTGAGCAGCTGCCGCCCGAGTCGACGCTGGTGCAGGTCAAGGCCGAGGACGTGCTGCGGGAGACCGCGGCGACCCTGACCCGGCTCTTCGATGTGACCGCCACGAAGGACTGGGCCAACTGCACGGCCCGCGCGGACGTGAAGGTCGACGGACGGGTGCTGGTGAGCGACGTGCCGGTCTCGTATCTGCTCTTCCTGGAGAAGCAGCTGACGGACCTCAACACCTTTGTCCGCAAGCTGCCGGTGCTCGACGCCGCGGAGGCCTGGACCCAGGACCCGTCGACGGACTCCTGGAAGACCGAGCCGGTACGGACCCTCCGTACGAAGAAGGTGCCCCGCAACCACGTGAAGGCGGAGGCCACCGACAAGCACCCGGCGCAGGTCGAGGTGTACTACGAGGACGTCCCGATCGGGTACTGGACGACGGTGAAGTTCTCCGGCGCCCTTCCCGCGCGGCGCGTCAACGAGCTGCTGGACCGGGTGGAGAAGCTCCAGCAGGCCGTGAAGTACGCCCGCGAGGAAGCCAACGGCGCGGACGTCACCGACCAGCGGGTGGGTGAGGCGGTATTCGGTTACCTCTTCGGGTGACCGACCATTGATTCCCCGGCCGACAATTTCGGCCGGGGTGCGCCAGGAGCGCAAGCTGAAACTGAAGCTTGTCGTGACGACGCGGTTCCAGTGGAGGTTCGAGTCCTCCCCCCGGCACTCCGTGCGCCCCGGCGCACGAACGGGCCGGGGTGGCCCAAATGGTAGAGGCAGACCGCGATCAATCTCAGACTCTTGCTCCAGACTCAGCATTCGCCACCCATCGCCGAATCAAACGGGCCCGTGCCCATGGGCGTCGAGATGCCGGTTCGACTCCGGCTCGCAGAGCTTCGATCTGCGGTCGTCTAAAGGCAGGACGCGGCGACATAAACCTGACACGGGTCCTTAAAAGTGTCGGCGTGCCGTATGGGTGGCACACCAGGGCTCGGGGGCCGGCTACGCCCCCGGGCCCGCTCCTGTTCCGAACGACGCGCCGCTCGCGGGCAGCGACACCCCGCGCCCGGCGAAGAAGCGTTCGAAGTCGGGCAGCGCGAGCTCCGCTGCCCGGGTCTTCGCGGTCGTCCCCGACGGGTTGTGGAAGTGGACGCCCGTGCCGTCGGCCGTACGGGACGTCAGCAGCACCAGATGCCCGCCCCGCCCCGGAGCCGGCCGCCCCGGGTACCGGATGCCGTAGTGCACCGAGGCCATGACCGTACGGCCGGCGTCCAGCAGGCCGAGGATCTCCTCCGGCGAGAGATGGCGGTGCACCGTGGCATCCACGCCGTGCACCTCACGTGCGTACTCGGCGAAGGGGGCGTAGATCAGCCCCCGGATCTCCCCCTGGGCGTCCTGTGTGTACGCGCCGTACCGCAGTGCGCCGTCGCGCAGCGCGAACAGGGACGGGGCCCCGGCGCCGAGTGCCATGCGCAGGCAGGTCATACCGCACAGATGACCTGACCAGCGCGCGTACTCGGCCGGTGACGCCGCACCCGACTCCGCCCATGCCGGGTCGGTGGCCGGATCGAGTCCGTTCTCCACGATCGGGCCGACCAGCCCGAACGAGGCGAACTGGGTATGGACGGGAAAGCGGCAGGTGGAACAGGTCACCGGGGGCATCCGATCACTGGCGGTATCCGGTCAGGAAGCGGCCGATCCGGCTGATCGCCGCGTCGAGATCGTCAGCGTACGGGAGCGTGAGGATGCGGAAGTGGTCGGGCCGCGGCCAGTTGAAGCCGGTTCCCTGCACGACCTGGATTTTTTCCCGCAGCAGCAGATCCAGCACGAACTTCTCGTCGTCGACGATGCGGTGCACCTTTGGATCGAGGCGCGGGAACGCGTACAGCGCGCCCTTCGGCTTCACGCACGACACCCCCGGGATCTCGTTCAGCTTCTCCCAGGCCCGGTTGCGCTGCTCGTACAGCCTGCCGCCCGGCGCGACCAGCTCCCGGATCGACTGCCGGCCGCCGAGCGCGGCCTGAATGGCGTACTGCGCGGGCGCGTTGGGGCACAGACGCATGGAGGCGAGCGTGGTCAGCCCCTCCAGGTAGCTGCGGGCGTGCTGCTGCGGGCCGGAGACCACCATCCAGCCGGAGCGGAATCCTGCCACGCGGTACGTCTTCGACAGGCCGCTGAAGGTGAGGCAGACCAGGTCGGGGGCGAGGGCCGCCACGCCGTGGTGCTCGGCGTCGTCGTACAGGATCTGGTCGTAGATCTCGTCGGCGAACACCATCAGGCCGTGCCTGCGCGCCAGATCGAGGATGCCTTCGAGGATCTCGCGCGGGTAGACGGCACCGGTCGGATTGTTCGGATTGATGATCACGACGGCCTTGGTGCGGTCGGTGATCTTCGAGGCCATGTCGGCGAGGTCGGGGTTCCAGTCCGACGCCTCGTCACAGGTGTAGTGCACGGACTTGCCGCCCGCGAGCGTCACCACCGCGGTCCACAACGGGTAATCGGGGGACGGGACGAGCACCTCGTCGCCGTCCTCCAGCAGCGCCTGGACGGCCATCGAGATCAGCTCGGAGACGCCGTTGCCGAGAAAGATGTCGTCGACCCCGACGTCCGCCAGCCCCATCGCCTGGTAGCGCTGCGCCACCGCCCGGCGGGCGGACAGGATGCCGCGCGAATCCGTGTAGCCATGGGCCTGCGGAAGCATCCGGATCATGTCCTGGACGACCTCCTCCGGCGCCTCGAAACCGAAGAGCGCGGGGTTGCCCGTGTTGAGCCGGAGCACGCTGTGGCCGGCCTCCTCCAGGGCGTTGGCGTGCTCGATGACCGGGCCCCGGATCTCGTAACAGACCTCGTCGAGCTTGCTGGACTGCCGGAATTCCATGCGGTGGCCTCCCCGACCTGATTGCGATACTTGGTTTTACCAAGCTCGGGCTTGGAAAGTCCAACAACATGTCTAGACTGCGTCGCATGCCACGTCAGCAACAGCCCGCAACGCGCCCGGTCCGCCGCCGGAGCTACGACCAGTTCTGCGCCACCGCGCGCGCCCTCGATTTCGTGGGCGACCGCTGGACGCTGCTGATCGTCCGTGAACTGCTGGCGGGCCCCCGCCGCTACACCGACCTGCACGCCGACCTTCCCGGCGTCAGCACGGACGTGCTCGCCTCCCGGCTCAGGGACATGGAGCAGAACGGCCTCGCCACCCGCCGCCGGCTTCCGCCGCCCGCAGCCGCCTCGGTCTACGAGCTGACCGAGCGCGGCCACGGCCTGATGCCGGTGCTCGCCGCGCTCGCCGAGTGGGGTGCGCCCGCGCTCGCCGAACGGCGGCCGACCGATGCGGTGCGGGCCCACTGGTTCGCGCTTCCGCTGCTGCGTGCGCTGGACGGCCCGGCCCACGCGGGGGTCGTGGAAGTGCACCTGGAAGAGGGCGAGTTCCATGTGCGCGCCGGTGGCACGGAGGACGGAGCCGCGGTGTACGGGGACGGCCCAGCCGATCGTGCCGACGCCCGCATCGCACTCGACGTCGAGGTCTGCCTGGAGCTCGCGCAGGGCGGGCTGACCCTCGCCGAGGCCGTTGAGGACGGACGCGTCGAGGTGTCGGGCGACGGACCGCTGGCCGCTGCGCTGCGCGGTGAGTGACCCGGGCGGTCCGAGGGTGCCCGGTGGGGCGGGCGGTCGTCAGTTGGCGAGCGTCTCGCCGTACGCCCCGAAGCCGGAGATCACCAGACCGTCGCGGAAGGTCAGTACCTCGCTGACCCGGCCGCCGATCTGGTTGCGGTAGTCGATCACCAGGGCATGGACGCTCACCCGGACGTCCACCAGCTCGAACCTCAGCTCGGGGATGCGCTCCAGGCCGGTCGCCCAGTAGGCGCGCAGGGCTTCCTTTCCGTGCACCGTGCCGGAGGTGTCGCCGGTCATCTGCGCGATGACGGGCGAACTGAACGTCACGTCGTCGTGATAGTGCGTCAGAACGCGGTCCAGGTCATGGGAGTTCCAGCCGTCCAGCCACTCGGCGGCGAACGTGCGGGCGAATTCGAGGTCCATGGGGGAGATCGTAGGCGGCCATGAAGGGGAGGAAGCGGCCACGAAGGGAGGGGGCGACCATGAAGGGGAGGGGACGGCCATGAACGGGGAGAATCCGCAGAACCGGACGGGCGAGGCCGAACTCGACCCGGCGCGGCGCGCCGCGTTCGCACAGGACCTGATGCGGGCGCTCACCGCGTACTGCCCCGGTTCGCGGGCGGAGCCGCGGGCTCGCTCGCCCGCGGAACAGCTGACGCGTACAGCGACATCGACATCGCCTGGACCGTGCCCGGTGACCGGTTCGGCTCCTGCCTCGCCGCCGTCCGCGACGTGCTCGAAGCGGTCGTGCCCCTGGACTCCCTGCGTACGGACCCCGATTCGAGCAGCTCCCGCGAGCGGCGTCTGCTCTTCGCCGCCTTCCGTGGGCTTCCGCTCTTCTGGCGCGTGGACCTGGAGGTCGGGGCGTCACCGGTCGCCGGCCGGCCAGGCCACGGCCCGGGTGACCCGGCGGCGCACGGTGACGACTGGTCGAACCCGGCGAGCGCGCTGGCCAACGCGGTCGCCGCGACGAAGGCCGTACTGCGCGGGCAGCCGCAGAATGCGCAGGGGCTGCTGGAGCGTGGGTTCCGGCGCATCGATGCGCCGGACGGCGTACCCGGACGGTGGTTCGCCGACATCCGCAGGCTCGCCGAAGCGGCGGCCGGCCGCGAACCGGGCCTGCGCCCCCTCGCCGACCGCGTACTGCGCCTCACCGAGAGCCATCGGGCACAGCTCCTGTGGTGGACGTTCCCCGCCGGCGTGCGCGAGCGGGTCGACGGACTGATCCTGGCGGGCCGGTACATCCAGGCCGTGCACGCGATGTGGACGAGCGGCATCGACCCCCGCCCCGGGCTGCACGATTGCGTGGAGGCGCTCGACGGGCGTCACCGCGAGCTCGCCGGCCGCATGGCGCCACCGGCCCGCCGGGACGTGGAGAGCCTGGCCGCGGCCGCCCGCGCACTGCCCCGCGATCCCGTGGCCGTCGAGGCGGTCTGGGACGGTGACACCCGGGGCTGGATCGTGGTGCTGACCGCTGTCCTGGCCCGGCCGTGGGAGAGCGCCGCCCTGGCAGACTTCCGGATCGGTGCGGCGGGGACCGGCGAGGCGGCGCGGACGGGCCGGGAACTGGCGGAGCGGCTCGGCGTCCCGTTCCGTTTCGCGAGCCCCGACGAACCCGACGAGGACGCCCCTCGCTGGTGGGACGCCGGGCACCGAGCACCGGACCCGGGGGTGAGGGCCGACCCGTGACGAGGGCGGACCCGGGCGATGGCCGCTTCGGAGCGATGACGGACCGGGGGCGATGATGGGCGGGTGCGATTCGAAGCGATCACCTGGGAGCGGCTGGCCGAAGCCTTCGCCGTACACACCGACGCCCTGGAGCCCGCCGCCGGCGGCCGCCGGCTGAAGGTCGCCGTCGACGGTGCTCCGGCAGCCCGTACCGGGGAGTTGGCCGAGCGCGTCGCACAGGCGTTGCGGGTCCGGGGCCGTGCGGTACTGGTCGTGTCCACCGAGGGGTTTCTGCGGCCGGCGAGCCTCCGGTACGAGTACGGCAAGGAGGACCCCGACTCGTACTACGACAGCTGGTTCGACACGGGCGCGCTGTGGCGCGAGGTCTTCGGGCCGCTGGAGGCCGGCGGGAACGGGCGGGTGCTGACCGATCTCTGGGATCCGGTGACCGACCGCGCCACGAGGAGCCCGTACCGGCCGCTGCCCGAGGGCGGGGTGCTGGTGGTCCACGGGCCGTTGCTGCTGGGGCACTGGTTCCCGTTCGACCTGAGTGTCCACCTGCGGCTTTCGCCCGGCGCGCTTCGGCGACGTACCGAGGAGGCGGAACGCTGGACGCTGCCCGCTTTCGCGCGGTACGAGGACGAGTCGGCGCCCGGCGACCGGGCGGACGCGGTCGTACGCGCCGACGACCCGCACCACCCGGCCTGGACCGGATGGCGCGGGTCGTCGGCCTGATGACACGGTCCGGGGCCGGGTGGTGCGGGTCGTCGGCCTGATGACACGGTCCGGGGCCGAGGGCTACGGCCGTGTTCACGGACCCGGTCGGCCGCCCACGGTGGTGACCGCCTCCGCGCCCGCCCGGCATCCCGCCGCCGCGGCCGAGGTGGCGTCCGCCCCGGCCAGGTGCGCCGCGAGGAAGCCACCGGTGAACGCGTCGCCCGCCCCCGTCGTGTCCACCGCTCCGCGCACCCGAACCGCCGGGATGCGCCCGGCCACCGCCCCGGCGGCGGCGAGCAGTGCGCCGCGCTCCCCGAGCGTGACGACCACCCGGCCCACCTGGAGGCTCAACTTGGCCGCGGCATCGGCCGGTTCGGGCAGCCCGGTGAGCAGTCGGGCCTCGTCCGCGTTGGGCAGCAGCAGATCGATGCCCTCCACGGCGGTCAGGAACCGGTCGGCGCCCAGCTCGGCGAGGAACCCGGCCGAGGCCGGATCCACGCTCACCGGGATCCGCCGTCGCCGGGCTTCCCGCAGGGCGAGCAGGGCCGTCGCGCGGCTCGTCGCGGCGAAGAGGAGGTAGCCGGAGAGATGGAGATGGGCTATGCCGTCCAGCATCGACGGTGACCAGTCGTCGGGGGAGAGACGGAGCACGGCGCCGCTGTCGGTGAGAAAGGTGCGTTCCGCGGCGGAATCGACGAGTGCGACGACGGTGGCGGTCGGCGCGTCCTCGTCCACGGCCAGCAGGCAGCGCACCCCCGCCCGCCGCAGTGCGTCCCGGTGCCAGGCCGCACTGTCGGCGCCGACCCTGGCCAGCAGCCGAACGTCCGCACATCCCGAACGGGCAGCCCAGCAGGCGACGTTGGCTCCCGCGCCGCCGGGGAGGGTGCGGATGCGGGCCGAGGTGTCCGTGCCGTGGACCAGGGCCGTTCCGTGCCGGGCCACCACATCCGTGACGACGTCCCCGACGACGAGCAGACCGCCGGTTACTGTCCGGCCGCCGGCAGTTGCCCTGCCGTCGGCAATTGCCTCGCCGTCGGTCACTGTCCGGTCATCGGTAATCGCCTCGCCGTCGGTGATCGCCTGGCCGTCGGTCATCGTCCGGCCGCCCGGTCCGGATGCGGTGCAGGGTCCTCGGTCCGGGCGGACCAGGCGCCGGAGATCCGCGCGGCGAGCGCCACATTGGCGCGTACGGCCGCGAGATTGGCCTCCAGCGAGGCGCCACCGGTCCCCCGCATCAGCCGGTCCAGCAGGAACGGGGTGACGGCCTGGCCCGCGATGCCCTGCTCCCGGCACTCCGCCAGGGCTTCGGCCAGCACACGGTCGTGGAGTGCGGGATCCAACTGGTCCGCCTCGGAGACGGGGTTGGCGACGACGAGCGCGGACCCGAGGCCGCCGAGCACGTCCTGTGCCCGCATCACATCCGCGACCTCCTCGGGCGTCCGTACCGTCCAGTCGACCGGCTCGCCGGAACTGGTCAGATAGAAGCCGGGAAAGCGGTCGGTTCCGTAACCGAGCACGGTGACGCCCAGCGTCTCCAGGCGCTGCAGGGTCGCCGGGACGTCCAGGATCGACTTCACCCCCGCGCACACCACGGTGATGCCGGTCCGCGCCAGGAGCCGGAGATCGGCGGACTCGTCCTGGGTCCGGGTCCATTCCCGGTGGACGCCGCCGAGGCCGCCGGTCGCGAAGACGCGCAGGCCGGTGCGGGCGGCCAGGAACGCCGTCGCGGACACGGTCGTCGCCCCGCTCGCGCCCGTCGCCAGGGCCGGCGCGAGGTCCCGGTGCCCCAGCTTCCGCATCGCGGGGTCCGTGGCGACCCGCTCCAACTGGGCTTTGTCCAGGCCGACGCGGGCCCTTCCATCGAGTACGGCGATCGTCGCGGGCACCGCGCCCGCGGACCGTACGAGCCCTTCGAGCTCCTCGGCGACCCGCAGATTGCGGGGGCGCGGCAGACCGTGGGCGATGATCGTCGACTCCAGGGCCACGACGGGGTGGTGCGCGGCGAGGGCCGCCCGTACCTCGGCGGAGAGGGCGGGGGCGCAGGGGTGTGCGCGGTGCGACGCGTTGAATGACATGTCCACATCCCTGTCGCGGGCGCGGACGCCTCAAACGTGCGGCCGGGTGGCGGACCCGCACGGCACGTGCCGGACCGGCCGGGATTCCGCCTTGCCGCCCCGGCGCATCCTGCTGCCGAGTCGCCTCCCGACGGTCGCTAAGGTGACCGGCCATGACGACATTTGATCAAGCCCCTGCCTCGTTCGCCGTGCACATTCCGGACGCCGAACTCGAACCCGAACCGCTGGATCCCGCGCAGATCGTCTCGGGCGAGCCCGTGGTGACCGGCAAGGTGCTCTGGGAGTCGCCCGACGGCAAGCAGCTGCGCGGCATCTGGCAGATCACGCCCGGCGTGGTCACCGACACCGAGGCCAACGAACTCTTCGTGGTCGTCAGCGGGCGCGCCACCGTGGCGGTCGAGGGCGGTGCGACGCTGGAGATCGGGCAGGGTGACGCCTGTGTGCTGCGCGAGGGCGACCGTACGACGTGGACGGTGCACGAGACGCTGCGCAAGGCCTACCACATCAGCCTCTGACGCCCCGACGGAGCTTCCTAGGGGGTTCTGTCGGAAGTGCCGGGACGGGCGAGTGCCCGGCGCAGTGCCAGCGCGGCCATCGGCAGCAGCAGACATGCGCCGACCACGTTCAGCCAGCCGTAGCTCGCCCGGGCGACGATGATCCCGGCGATCGCCCCGCCGATGCCCGCCGCCGTGTTCATGGTCAGATCAGACAGGCCCTGCACGGCGGCGCGGGCGGGCTGCGGCACGGAGTCGGTGAGTAGCGCCGAGCCGGCGACCAGCCCCGCCGACCAGCCGAGACCGAGCGTGAAGAGACCGGCCGCCGTCTGCCCGTGGCTGGGGCCCGCGGTTCCGGCCAGCAGCGCGGCACAGAAGAGCAGCCCGGCCGCCAGACCGATCACGGCGAGCCGGCCGAAGCGGTCCGACAGCCAGCCCATCACCGGGGAGAACGCGTACATCCCCGCGATGTGGCCGCTGATGACCAGACCGATCAGCTGGAGCCCGGCGCCGTGATGGCCCAGATCGACCGGGGTCATCACCATGATCGAGACCATCACGGTGTGCGAGACGGCCACCGTCACCAGCGCCAGCCGTGCCATCGGCGAGGCCCGGACCGCCGCGATCCCGGCACGCAGCGAACGGCCGGCCGAGGACCCGTCGCCCTGCGGCGCCAGCGCCCGCGCCGTGAGCAGCGGGTCGGGCCGCAGCAGCGCCCCGACCACCACGGCGGCCAGCAGGAAGATCCCGGCCGCGAAGACGAACGGGCCGGCCTGCTCGGAAATCGCGGAGCCCCGGAAGAGACGGCCCACCGGGGCGGCGATGTTCGGCCCGAGCACGGAACCGATCGTGGTCGCCCAGATGACGGTGGAGATCGCCCGGCCGCGCCGGTCGGGCTCGGCCAGGTCCGCGGCGGCGAAGCGGGCCTGCAGGTTGGCCGAGGAACCAGCACCGAACCCGGCCATGCCGAGCAGCAGCAGGGGGAAGCTGTCGACGAGGGTGGACAGGACCACGAGCCCCGCGCCGAGCGCACCGATCAGATACGCCAGTACGAGACCGGGGCGCCGGCCGCGCGCGGTCATCAGCGCGGCCAGCGGCAGCGAGAGCAGCGCGGTTCCGGTCACCGAGGCGGTCGGGGCCAGACCGGACAGCGCCTCGGAACCGCTCACCTCCGTGGCCAGCACGGGGGCCAGGGCGATACCGATGGGCACGCCGAGGCCGCCGAGTATCTGGCTGCCTATGAGTACCGCGGATGTTCGGCGCCGCAGTCCGGGCAGCTCGGCCGCCGAGACCGGGACGGCGGACCGACCGGGCCCGGCGGGGGTGTCAGGTGTGTCGAGGGTGTTGGTCACTGGCGCAGTGTGCCAGCCCGTACACGGGTACGAAACAGGCTCCCGGCCGGGCATGGCCGACACGGCTGCGCGCGAGGGCCCCCGGGCTCGCCCGACTCACCCACCCCGATCACCACCCCGCGTCCTCCGGTACGCCGAACAGCGCCCCGGTGGCCCGGGCCCAGGGTGACGGCTCCGGCGTCCGGCTCAGAACAGCGGCTGGGGCAGCACACCCTCCAGCGCCAGCAGCCGGCGCTTGGCTTCGAGGCCGCCGCCGAACCCGCCGAGTCCGCCGTCGCTCTCCACCACCCGATGGCACGGCACCACCACCGGCAGCGGATTGGACCCCATGGCCGCCCCGACCGCCTGTGCGGCGCCCGGCTGCCCCACCCGCCCGGCGAGATCCCCGTACCCGACGACCGTCCCGTACGGCACGCCCGTCGCCAGCTCGCGGAGCACCTGGCGGTTGAAGCCTGTGGTCAGCGACCAGTCGAGGTCGAGTGAGAACGCCTGCGGCGAGCCCGCGAAATACGCCGCGAGCTGACGTATCGGCTCGGCGAGCCGGGCGGAGCCGGGAGCCTCCACCGGCTCCGCGCCCAGTCGCGTCCGCAGCTGCCCGACCGCCTTCTCCCGCACCTCGGGACGGGCGTGGAAGACCACGCTCACCAGTCCCGTGCCGGTCGCGGCGAGCAGCAGCGGGCCGATGTCGCTCCCGACGACGGCCCACTCGACAACACCGTTGCTGTTCATGTGAACCACCGTACGGCCGGCCACTGACAACGGGGGCGGACGGGCGGACGGGCCCGCCGGAGGTCAGCGGGTGGCTTCGCGCACCACGTCGGGGTTGTTGGTGATGATCCCGTCCACGCCGAGGCCCGCCACCTTCGCGGCGGTCGCCGCGTCGTTGACCGTCCAGGTGTTGACCCGGAGTTTCTTGCCGTGCGCGCCCTTCAGCGCGTGCACCGCGTCCACGTAGTCGGCCGAGACCGAGGTGTGGGCGGGGTTGATCTGGTCGGTGAAGGCCGCGTACGAGGGCAGGTCGGCCACCGCGGGAGTGCCGAGGAAGCCCGTCGTGACGTCCGGCCGCAGCTGGTGCACCTTCTTCACGCTGTCCGCGCCGAAGCTCTGGATGACGAGCCTGTTCTTCACGTGCGAACGGTCGAGCCACCCCTTCTGGCGCAGTACCCGCAGGGTCTCTTTCTCGATGCCCGGGTAGATCTCGGGGCTCTTGATCTCCAGGAGCAGCTTCTGCCGGTTGCGCTCGATCCGGTCCAGGTACTGCTTGAGCGTGGGCACCCGGGTTCCGGCGAACTGCGGACCGAACCAGCTGCCCGCGTCCAGCCGGGCGATCTCCGCGGCCGTGAAGTCCTTGACCGCCCACGGAGCCCGGTCCGGGAAGACCGCCTCGGCGTCGGTGGTCCGCTTGAGATCGGTGTCGTGCACGACCACCAGCACACCGTCCTTGGTGAACTGGACGTCGTTCTCCACCCAGTCGAAGCCGAGGGCGTCGGCCTTGTCGACGGCGGCCAGGGTGTTCTCCGGCGCGTAGGCGGAGGCGCCCCGGTGGGCGAGGACGGTGGGGGCGGTCCGCTTCGCATCCCCGGTCCGGGCGCTCACGGTGCTGACGCCGGTGACCGCGGTCGTGTGCCCGGCAGCGACGGTCCTGCCGGTCGTCTGCGTATCGGCGGTCGACATCAGATACGCGCCGGCGCCCATCAGGGCGGCGGCGGTGAGGGCGGCGCTTGCGGTGCGTGCGAACACGTGTACTCCTTGCGTCAGAGTTGCGGACGGGCCGAGAGTGACAGCCGCGCCCCAACGGGGGACAGGCGAAGGATGGCCACAACGTGAACGCGGCCGACGATGCCGGGTAACGGGCCGAATTCCCTCTCGATAAAATGCAGCTCTTCTGTTTGTTTGCCGGGACTCGCGCCTTAGGGTCACCCCGAAACCCGGGCTTCCGCGAAGGGCGTACGAGCATGCAGGGCACGATCGACGGTTTCAGCTACGGAGCGGTGACGCCCGTCGCGGCCTTCCTCATGGCCTGCCTCGGCGCGGCCCTCGGACTGCGCTGCACGAATCGTTCGCTGCGTACCGAGCGCTCCTTCAAGGCCGGCTGGCTGGCCCTCGGCGCGACCTCCATCGGTTCCGGCATCTGGACGATGCACTTCATCGCGATGATGGGCTTCTCCGTGAAAGGGGTGGCCATCGGCTATGACATGCCGGTCACCTTCGCCAGCCTCGCGGTCGCCGTCGGCATGGTCGGTGTCGGCATCTTCATCGTCGGCTACCGGGGCGCCACCAGAATGGCCCTGGTGACGGGCGGCACGATCACCGGGCTCGGCGTGGCCACCATGCACTACCTGGGCATGGCCGGAATGCGTCTCGACGGACAGTTCGAGTACGACACGGTCACCGTCGCCCTCTCCGTCGTCATCGCCGTGGTGGCCGCGACGACGGCGCTCTGGGCGGCCGTCTCCGTCCACGGATTCCTGCCCAGCCTCGGCGCCAGCGTCGTCATGGGCGTGGCGGTGAGCGGCATGCACTACACGGGCATGGCCGCGCTCAGCGTCCATCTGCACCCCGACGCCACCGCGGGCGACGGGTCGAGCGCACCGCTCGTGCCACTGCTGATCGGACCCGCCTGCTTCCTGATCCTGGCCGCGGTGGTCGTGATGTTCGATCCGCTGATGGTGATGGGCACCCCGGACTGGAACGACCCGGGGGGCCCGGGCGGGGCCGCCCGGAAGCCCGGAATCCCGGCCCAGCGGCAGGTGCCGCGGTTCGGGACGCACGCCGACCCAGCGTCCTTCCACTCCCGGCCGCGCGACCCCGCGCCACCGGGAGAATGGTGAGACCGGCCGCGCGCATCGGCTGACCCGGCCCGGTTGTCAGTGGCGGGTCGTACGGTGGTTCCATGCGGCCCGTTTCGAAGATCGAACGTTCGGTGGCGCCTTTCGAGGTCGTCAGTCCCTACCAGCCCAGCGGCGACCAGCCCGCGGCCATCGCCGAGCTGGAGCGGCGCATCCGCGCGGACGAGAAGGACGTCGTCCTGCTCGGCGCGACCGGCACAGGCAAATCGGCGACCACCGCCTGGATGATCGAGAAGCTGCAGCGCCCCACGCTCGTCATGGCACCGAACAAGACGCTCGCCGCACAGCTGGCGAACGAGTTCCGCGAGCTGCTGCCCAACAACGCCGTCGAGTACTTCGTCTCGTACTACGACTACTACCAGCCCGAGGCGTACGTACCGCAGTCGGACACCTACATCGAGAAGGACTCCTCGATCAACGAGGAGGTCGAGCGGCTGCGCCACTCCGCGACGAATTCGCTGCTCACCCGGCGCGATGTCATCGTGGTCGCCTCCGTCTCCTGCATCTACGGTCTCGGTACGCCCCAGGAGTACGTGGACCGGATGGTCCAGCTCAAGGTCGGTGACGAGATCGACCGGGACCAGCTGCTGCGCCGCTTCGTCGAGATCCAGTACAGCCGCAACGACCTCGCCTTCGCCCGGGGCACCTTCCGGGTCCGCGGTGACACCATCGAGATCTTCCCGGTCTACGAGGAGCTCGCCGTCCGCATCGAGATGTTCGGCGACGAGATCGAGGCGCTCTCCACCCTCCACCCGCTCACCGGCGAGGTGATCAGCGAGGACCAGTCCCTCCACGTCTTCCCCGCCAGCCACTACGTCGCCGGTCCCGAGCGCATGGAGAAGGCGGTCAGCGGCATCGAGCAGGAGCTGGAGCAGCGCCTCGCCGAGCTGGAGAAGCAGGGCAAGATGCTGGAGGCCCAGCGGCTGCGGATGCGCACCACGTACGACATCGAGATGCTCCGGCAGATCGGCACCTGCTCCGGCGTCGAGAACTACTCGATGCACTTCGACGGCCGCTCGCCCGGCACCGCGCCCAACACCCTCCTCGACTACTTCCCCGAGGACTTCCTTCTCGTCCTCGACGAGTCGCATGTCACCGTGCCGCAGATCGGCGCGATGTACGAGGGCGACGCCTCCCGCAAGCGCACCCTGGTCGACCACGGCTTCCGGCTCCCCTCCGCGCTGGACAACCGCCCGCTGAAGTGGGAGGAGTTCCTGAGCCGGATCGACCAGACCGTCTATCTCTCCGCCACCCCCGGGAAGTACGAGCTGTCCCGGGGCGACGGCTTCGTGGAGCAGATCATCCGCCCCACCGGCCTCGTGGACCCGGAAGTGGTCGTCAAGCCCACCGAGGGTCAGATCGACGACCTGGTGCACGAGATCCGCACGCGCGCCGAGAAGGACGAGCGGGTCCTGGTCACCACCCTCACCAAGAAGATGGCCGAGGACCTCACCGACTACTTCCTGGAGCTCGGCATCCAGGTCCGCTATCTGCACAGCGACGTCGACACGCTGCGCCGCATCGAGCTGCTGCGCGAGCTGCGCTCCGGTGAGTACGACGTACTCGTCGGCATCAACCTCCTGCGCGAGGGCCTCGACCTGCCCGAGGTGTCGCTCGTCGCCATCCTCGACGCGGACAAGCAGGGCTTCCTGCGCTCGGGCACGTCCCTGATCCAGACCATTGGGCGCGCCGCCCGAAACGTCTCGGGACAGGTCCATATGTACGCGGACAAGATCACCCCGGCGATGGCGCAGGCCATCGACGAGACCAACCGCCGCCGTGAGAAGCAGATCGCGTACAACACCGAGCGCGGTCTCGACCCGCAACCGCTGCGGAAGAAGATCAACGACATCGTCGCGACGATCGCCCGCGAGGAGGTCGACACCGAGCAGCTGCTCGGCACCGGCTACCGCCAGGCGAAGGGGGCCAAGGCTCCGGTTCCCGCGCTGGGCATCAAGACGACCGGCTCGAAGAAGGCCAAGGGCGGCGGCGAAACGGTCACCGACCGGCCCGCCACCGAGCTCGCCGGGATCATCGAGGAGATGACCGAACGGATGCGGGCGGCGGCCGCGGACCTTCAGTTCGAGGTGGCCGCCCGACTGCGTGACGAGGTCGGGGAGTTGAAGAAGGAGCTGCGCCAGATGCGTGAGGCGGGCCTCGCCTGAGCCCGCGGCATCCGGTGTGTTGCAGGACCGACACAAAACGGCCCCGAGCGGTCGCGCCATCGGCGCGCATGCGTAGGGTTCTGGGAAACCGCGCACGGACGGTTGCGGGGAAAGCGGAGAGGGGACAGCGCGTGACGGTCAATATGACCAAGGGTCAGGCCATCAACCTGCAGAAGAGCGACGGGGGGACCCTGACCGCGGTGCGGATGGGGCTCGGCTGGCAGGCGGCGCCGCGCCGGGGTCTGTTCGGTTCACGTACACGGGAGATCGACCTCGACGCGTCGGCGGTGCTCTTCGCGGACAAGCAGCCGGTCGACGTGGTCTTCTTCCGTCACCTCGTCAGTGACGACGGCTCCGTCAAGCACACCGGGGACAACCTGGTCGGCGGCGCCGGTTCCGGCGGCGACGACGAGGCGATCCTCGTCGACCTGCAGCGGGTGCCGGTCCACATCGACCAGATCGTCTTCACGGTGAACTCCTTCACCGGCCAGACGTTCCAGGAGGTGCAGAACGCCTTCTGCCGCATCGTCGACGAGACCAACGGCCAGGAGCTCGCCCGCTACACGCTCGACGGCGGCGGGCAGTACACCGCCCAGATCATGGCCAAGGTGCACCGCTCGGGGAACGGGTGGCAGATGACCGCGCTCGGCAACCCGGCCAACGGCCGTACCTTCCAGGACCTGATGCCGGCGATCCTGCCGCACCTGTAGGCAGGGCCCGACCGGAGGAGGGCGCTGAAGACCTTGGCCCGGCCAAGGTCCTCGGCACCCTCCGAGCCGGTACACACCGGCACCCGCAGCTCCCGGAGGCATCGGCCGCCGGGAGCTGCACCACATCGCGCCGCACCGTACACGGCGCGACGAGCGACACTCAGCAGCGAATCGTCGAGGGGACAGGGCAATGACGGCCGAGCTGGTCCGGGGGCAGAACCACACCTTGCCCCAGACCCGTCTGGAGATCCGGGTATCGGCCGGCACGCCCGTCGTGGCCGGTGCCACGCTGGGCGACGAGAACGGCGCGGTGCGCGGCACCGAATGGATCGCCCATCCCGGATCGCCACAGCTCCCCGGGCTCGAAGTGTCCAGGCAGGCCGCCGCCGACCACCGGCTGGCCGTGGACCTGGACGCCCTGCCCGCCTCGGTGCACCGGGTCACCGTGCTGCTGGCCCTGCCGACCGGCGTCGGCGGTCCGGTCCGGTTCGGCGCGGTCGCCGCCCCGTTCGTCGCCGTCACCGGGCTCGACGGCACCGAGATCGCCACCTACACGCTCACCGGCCTGGACACCGAGTCCGCCGTCGCGGCCCTGGAGCTCTACCGCCGACAGGGCGCCTGGAAGGTACGAGCCGTCGGCCAGGGCTACGCGGGCGGCCTCGACGCCATGCTCGCCGACCAGGGCCTGCCCCGGGCCACCGAGCTGGCCCACTCCATCCAGGACGCGGTCACCCGGGCGATGGCCCGCTCGGTCGCCCCGCCCCCGCCCCCGCCACGCACCCCGGACGCCGACCGGGTCGCACCCGGCGCCGGCGCGCCCGGTCCCGTGCCGCCCGCGGACAGCCGCCGGCCCGCCCCCCAGTCGCCCGAACCGCTCGCAGAGCCCGCCACCCCGCCGCCCGCCGCCTCGACGGGCGGGCCCATCAACTACGCGCACCCGCGCCGCCGGCCGGCCGCGCCCCCGCCGCCCCCTCCCACCGCGCCGCCCGCCGAGCCGGGCCGCCCCGCACAGCCCGTCGCCGGGGACGCGACCGGCTGGTCCATGGACGAGCGCCTCTACAACCAGATATGGGGCATGTTCGAGGACCTGGCCCGCACCACCGCCGCCTATCGCAGCGCCGTCGACTTCGCCGAGTCCCGCATGGACCAGGAGCTCGACCGCACCCTGTCCGACCCACGCAGCAGGATCGGCGGCGCGGGGGACCGGGCCCGCGAGCAGGCCCGCGCCAAGCGCGACGAGCTGACCGCCCGGGCCCGCGAGGCCCTGGACCGCGACCTCGCCCAGCTCGCCGCCGAGTCCGCCGTGGTGGAACCCGCGCTGCCCGCCGCGTTCGCGGGCTGGGACAACCCCGCCTGGCACGCCTACCGCGTCCCGATGGAGATCCCCATGGCGCTGCGCATCGGCGACCTCCACCTGCCCGAGAACCCTGCCCTGCACATCCCGCTGCTGGTCCGGCTGCCGCTGGAGCGCGGGATGTGGATCGACAGCGGCCGTACGACGTCCGACGCCGCGGCCCTGATGGACAGCGCCCGGCTGCGCACACTCGCCATGGAGTGTGCGGTCGCGCATGCGGCCCGGCTGCTGGCCGTCTACCCGGCCGACGAGTTCTCGGTCCATGTCATCGACCCCGCGGGTTCCGCGGCCGGAGCGCTCGCACCCCTGGTCCGGTCCGGGGTACTCGCCGGGCCGCCCGCCTCCGGAGCCGGGGGAGTGGCCTCGGTCCTCGCCCATCTCACCCGCCGGGTCGACCTGGTGCAGATGGCGATCCGGGCCGGCGCCGCCGACTCGCTCCCGCCGGACCTGGACACCGGCGAGCAGCTGCTGATCGTCAACGACTTCCCGCACGGCTTCGACGACCGGGCAGTCACCCAGCTGCGCTACCTCGCCGACGAGGGGCCCTCGGTCGGCGTCCATCTGATGATGGTCGCGGACAGGGAGGACGCCAGTGCGTACGGGCCGGTGCTCGACCCGCTCTGGCGCTCGCTGCTTCGCGTCACGCCGGTCGCCGACGACCACCTGGCCGACCCCTGGGTGGGGCACGCCTGGACGTACGAGCCGCCGCGGATTCCGCCGGGCAGCCGGGTCCTGGAGGATGTGCTCGCCAAGGTGGCGGCGGCCCGCCGCCCCCGGCGCCCCTGAAGGTCCGGGGACACCGGCACCCGACTCACACCCCTCCGACCAGCACTTTTGAAAGATCTTTACCCTGCTCTTTACCTTTCCTTGGTGTTCCTTGTACTGTTCTTTGAGCGGAGGGGAGTACTCCCATACGCGGCGCACCCGTCAATACGGACCGTGACCGGTCCCGGGGCGCCGGCCCGTGGCACGCAGCCCGCGTGCCCGGGTGGAAGAGACCTCCGGCAGCGACGACGCTGATCAGTAGCCGTAGCGAACTGCCGGAGGCGCAGTGGACGTTTCATGGACCCTCTGGGTGCTGACCATTCTTGGTCTGTCAGCCCTTATCGCCGTCGACTTCTTCATCGGGCGCAAGCCCCATGACGTGACGACCAAGGAAGCCGGAATCTGGACGATCGTCTGGATCGCGCTGGCCGCCCTCTTCGGGCTCGGCCTGCTGGTCTTCGGCGAGAGCCAGGCCTCGGGCGAGTTCTTCGCCGGCTTCATCACCGAGAAGTCGCTGAGTGTCGACAACCTCTTCGTCTTCGTCCTGATCATGGCGAAGTTCTCGGTGCCCTCGCACCTCCAGCAACGGGTGCTCCTGGTCGGTGTGCTGATCGCGCTGGTACTGCGGGCGATCTTCATCGCCGCCGGTGCCGCCGTGATCGCCAACTTCTCGTGGGTCTTCTACATCTTCGGCGCGTTCCTGATCTACACCGCCTGGAAGCTCATCCAGGAGGCGCGGGCCGGTGAAGAGGAGGAGGAGTTCGAGGAGAACCGCCTCCTCAAGACGATCGAGCGCCGCTTCGGGGTGGCCGACCGCTACCACGGCACCAAGCTCTTCATCCGGAACAACGGCAAGCGCGTCCTGACGCCGCTGATGGTCGTCATGCTCGCCATCGGCACCACCGATGTGCTGTTCGCGCTGGACTCCATCCCCGCGATCTTCGGTCTGACCCAGGACCCGTACATCGTCTTCACCGCCAACGCCTTCGCCCTGATGGGGCTGCGGCAGCTGTACTTCCTGATCGGCGGGCTGCTGAAGAAGCTGGTCCACCTCAGCTACGGGCTCTCGGTCATCCTCGGCTTCATCGGGGTGAAGCTGGTGCTGCACGCACTGCACGAGTCGGGAGTGAACGTCCCCGAGATCTCCATCCCGGTATCGCTCGGCGTCATCTGCGGCGTGCTGGTGATCACCACGATCACCAGCCTCATCGCCAACAAGAAGCAGGCCCGGACGGAGTCGGACGAGCCTGCCGACAAGGGCGTGGACATCGGCGCCTGACCGTGCCGGACGGCCCGGCGGCCGTCCGGCAGGGTCAGGAACCGGCACCGGCCGGGGCGCGCAACGTGAGTTGCCCGCCCCGGCCGGTGTCGTACGGGGAAGTCCGGCCCGTGGCCGCTGTCACCAGCCGCGGGCGCGCCACTGCGGCAGTTGCGGACGCTCGTCGCCGAGCGTGGTGTCGTGGCCGTGGCCCGGATAGACCCAGGTCTCGTCGGGCAGCTGGTCGAAGAGCTTGGTCTCCACGTCGCGGAGCAGGCTCGCGAAGGCCTCGGGGTCCTTGTGCGTATTGCCGACCCCGCCCGGGAAGAGGCAGTCCCCGGTGAACAGGTGCGGGGCGCCGTGCGGGTCGTCGTAGACCAGCGTGATGGAGCCCGGGGTGTGACCCACGAGGTGCCGGGCGGTCAGGGTGACCTCGCCCACGCGGACCGTGCCGCCGTCGTCGACGAGGACATCGGTCGGGACCGGGATGCCCTCGGCGTCGTACCGCCCCGCGTAGGTGCGTGCTCCGGTGGCCGCCACCACCTCGCCCAGCGCCTGCCAGTGGTCGCCGTGCCGATGGGTGGTGACGACGGACGCGATGCCGTCGTCACCGATCAGCCGCAGCAGCGTCCCGGCCTCGGCGGCCGCGTCGATCAGCAGCTGCTCACCGGTGGCCCGGCAGCGCAGCAGATAGGCGTTGTTGTTCATCGGGCCGACGGCGACCTTGGAGATCATCAGATCCGTCAACTCGTGTACGTCCGCACGCCCGCCGACCTTGACCGCTCCGCTGTACGTCATACGTCTCAGCCTATAGCGGGGGCAGGAGGGGAAGTCAGCCTATAGCGGGGGCAGGACGGGAAGCGGGCCGCCTTCGACGGTCAGTGCCGAGCCGTCACGGCGCCCGCAGAGCCAGCCGAGCAGTTCGGGGGCCGTGCCGCGGACCGTGACCGGGCCGCCCTCCGCGCCGCCGCCGGTCGTCCGCACCGGGCCGCCGTCGGCGGTCATCCTCGTGGACACGACATCGAGGTGTCCGTCGAACCGTTCGGCGAGGAATTCGATCTCGCGGGAGACGAAGTCCTCCGGCAGGTCCTCCAGCTCGTGGCCGACCCTCAGATCGACATGGTGCAGCTCGACCTCGACCCGGCGACGGAACGGGATCCGGGAGGCGGAGTCCGTCACGCCGTTGCGCAGGGTGACCGTGCGGGACCAGTCGGCCGGGGCCGCGGCGGCGGCCTCGAAGCGGTCGGCGCTCCCGGCCAGGTCGGCCAGCTGCTCGGCCTGCGGCCGGGGCGCGTCGCGCTCGATGTCGCGGTCGCGGGTTTCGCTGTCTGCGTACATCGGCCGGCCCTGGAGAACATTTACGAGCGCGTCGGCGTTACGAGAGAGGTGCGCGACGACATGACCCCGGCTCCAGCCCGGTAGCCGTGACGGTTCCGACAGTGCGGCATCGTCCAGTTTCGCCGTGGCGCTGAGCAGTCGGTCGGTCGCTTCACGCAGTGCTGCGAGGTCGTGCGCATGATCAATCATGGGGCCGAGCCTAGCCCCGCCACTCATTCGGGTGAAGGAGTCATCAGCCGTCCGTAAATCGAATGTGCGTGCTATACGCTCGGAGTCGAAAGCTTCGTACACCGCTGTGGCGCCCCCCATACCCTGGGACAGGGGCTCAGTTCCCCCACTTCTCTCCAGAAAGGTGCGGACCGGCGTGGCCGACCGTCTCATCGTTCGTGGCGCTCGCGAGCACAACCTCAAGAACGTCTCGCTCGACCTCCCCCGCGACTCCCTCATCGTCTTCACCGGGCTCTCCGGGTCGGGCAAGTCGTCGCTCGCGTTCGACACGATCTTCGCCGAGGGCCAGCGGCGCTACGTGGAGTCCCTCTCCTCGTACGCCCGTCAGTTCCTCGGCCAGATGGACAAGCCGGACGTCGACTTCATCGAGGGCCTCTCGCCCGCCGTCTCCATCGACCAGAAGTCGACCTCGCGCAACCCGCGCTCGACGGTCGGCACCATCACCGAGGTCTACGACTACCTCCGGCTGCTCTTCGCCCGGATCGGCAAGCCGCACTGCCCGGAGTGCCGCAGGCCCATCTCGCGCCAGTCGCCGCAGGCGATCGTCGACAAGGTGCTCGGCCTGCCCGAGGGCAGCCGCTTCCAGGTGCTCTCGCCGCTGGTGCGCGAGCGCAAGGGCGAGTTCGTCGACCTCTTCGCCGATCTGCAGACCAAGGGCTACAGCAGGGCCCGGGTCGACGGCGAGACCATCCAGCTCTCCGAGCCGCCCAAGCTGAAGAAGCAGGAGAAGCACACCATCGAGGTGGTCATCGACCGTCTCACGGTGAAGGACAGCGCCAAGCGCCGGCTGACCGACTCGGTCGAGACCGCGCTCGGGCTCTCCGGCGGCATGGTCGTGCTCGACTTCGTCGACCTCGCCGAGGACGACCCCGAGCGCGAGCGGATGTACTCCGAGCACCTCTACTGCCCGTACGACGACCTCTCCTTCGAGGAGCTCGAACCGCGCTCCTTCTCCTTCAACTCGCCCTTCGGTGCCTGCCCGGACTGCACGGGTATCGGTACGCGGATGGAGGTCGATCCGGAGCTGATCGTCCCGGACGAGGAGAAGTCGCTCGACGAGGGCGCGATCCATCCCTGGTCGCACGGCCACACCAAGGAGTACTTCGGCCGGCAGATCAACGCCCTCGCCGACGCCCTCGGATTCCGTACGGACATCCCCTGGGCCGGGCTGCCGCAGCGCGCCAAGAAGGCCCTGCTGCACGGCCACAAGATCCAGACCGAGGTCCGCTACCGCAACCGTTACGGCCGGGAGCGCGCGTACACCACCCCCGCCTTCGAGGGCGCGGTGCAGTTCGTCAAGCGGCGGCACTCCGACGCCGAGAGCGACTCCAGCCGGGAGCGCTTCGAGGGCTACATGCGCGAGGTGCCCTGCCCGACCTGTGAGGGCACCAGGCTCAAGCCGATCGTCCTCGCGGTGACGGTGATGGAGAAGTCCATCGCCCAGGTCGCCGCCATGTCGATCAGCGAGTGCGCCGAGTTCCTCGGCCGGATGAAGCTCAACGCCCGCGACAAGAAGATCGCCGAACGGGTGCTGAAGGAGGTCAACGAGCGGCTGAAGTTCCTCGTCGACGTCGGCCTCGACTACCTCTCGCTCAACCGCGCGGCCGGCACCCTGTCCGGCGGCGAGGCCCAGCGCATCCGCCTCGCCACCCAGATCGGCTCCGGCCTGGTCGGCGTGCTGTACGTGCTGGACGAGCCCTCCATCGGCCTGCACCAGCGGGACAACCACCGGCTGATCGAGACCCTGGTCCGGCTGCGCGACATGGGCAACACGCTCATCGTCGTCGAGCACGACGAGGACACCATCAAGGTCGCCGACTGGGTCGTCGACATCGGCCCCGGTGCCGGTGAGCACGGCGGCAAGGTGGTCCACTCCGGATCGCTCAAGGAGCTGCTGGCCAACGGCGAGTCGATCACCGGTCAGTATCTGACCGGCGAGAAGCAGATCCCGATGCCCGATGTCCGGCGCCCCGTCGATCCGCAGCGCAGGCTCACGGTGCACGGCGCCCGGGAGAACAACCTCCAGGACATCGACGTCTCCTTCCCGCTCGGCCTGCTCACGGCCGTCACGGGCGTCTCGGGTTCGGGTAAGTCGACGCTGGTCAACGACATCCTCTACACCCACCTGGCGCGCGAACTGAACGGCGCCAAGTCGGTCCCCGGACGGCACACCCGGGTCGACGGCGACGACCTGGTCGACAAGGTGGTGCACGTCGACCAGTCGCCCATCGGCCGGACCCCCCGGTCCAACCCGGCCACGTACACAGGTGTCTTCGACCATGTCCGCAAGCTGTTCGCGGAGACGATGGAGGCGAAGGTGCGCGGTTATCTGCCGGGCCGCTTCTCCTTCAACGTCAAGGGCGGCCGCTGCGAGAACTGCTCCGGCGACGGCACCATCAAGATCGAGATGAACTTCCTGCCGGACGTGTACGTCCCGTGCGAGGTCTGCCACGGAGCGCGCTACAACCGGGAGACCCTGGAGGTCCACTACAAGGGCAAGTCCATCGCCGAGGTGCTGGACATGCCGATCGACGAGGGCCTGGAGTTCTTCGAGGCGGTCCCGACGATCGCCCGCCACCTCCGCACGCTCAACGAGGTGGGTCTCGGATACGTGCGGCTCGGCCAGTCCGCGCCGACGCTCTCCGGCGGTGAGGCGCAGCGCGTGAAGCTCGCCAGCGAGCTTCAGAAGCGCTCCACCGGTCGTACGGTCTACGTCCTGGACGAGCCGACCACGGGTCTGCACTTCGAGGACATCAGCAAGCTCATCAAGGTGCTCTCCGGGCTGGTCGACAAGGGCAACTCGGTGATCGTCATCGAGCACAACCTCGATGTGATCAAGACCGCGGACTGGGTCATCGACATGGGGCCCGAGGGTGGCAGCGGCGGCGGTCTGGTCATCGCCGAGGGGACTCCGGAGGAGGTCGCCGGGGTTCCGGCCAGCCATACCGGCAAGTTCCTCCAGGGCATCCTGGACCCGGAGCGGGTGAGCGAGGCCGCGGTGCCCGCAGCCCGTAAGCCGGTGCGGAAGGCGGCCGCGAAGAAGGCGGTCGCCGCGAAGTCGGCCCCGGCCAGGAAGACGGCCACGGCCCGGACGAGCACGGACCGGACCGCGAAGACGGCTGCGGCGAAGAAGCCCGCGGCGAAGAAGGCGACCCGCACGCGCAAGGCCTGACGCCTTCGACGGACACGCGCAAGGCCTGACGCCTTCGACGGACACGCGCAAGGCCTGAAGCCTTCGGCAGAACAGGGGTGGCGGCTCCCGGACCCCGGGAGCCGCCACCCCTGTTTTCACTGCCCCTGTTTCGCGCCCCCTGTTGCACCGCTCCCTGCTTCTTGCACCGCTCCCTGCTTCACTGCCAGGGCCGAGCCGCTGACCAGGGGCGATCGGCCTCGGGTGGCCCGGCCGCAGGGCCTTCGCTCTCCGCCGGTATCGTCGCTTCTGTCACCGATGGCACCGATGGCTCTGACAGCTCTGATGCCCGCGGTACTCCTGGTACCCGCGGCGCTTCAGTCGCGCCCGGTGCCCATCCACCCCTTCGACCAGTGGAGACCGCATGTCCGGCCAGCCCGCCGCCCGCCGTACCGTGCTGAAGGGTGCCGCTCTCGCCGGCGCCGCCGGGCTGGGAGTGGCCGCCTGCTCGACCGAATCGAAGCTCGGCCACGCCGAGACGCCGACGCCGACCGCACCCGTCGAGCTCGGCGCGCCGGACGAGATTCCGGTCGGCGGATCCAAGCTCTTCCGTAACGAGCGGGTCATCGTGAACTGCCCGGCCAAGGGCCAGTACAAGGCGTTCAGCGCCCAGTGCACCCACGCGGGATGCCTGCTGGACAAGGTCGAGGACAACGTGGGGACATGCCCCTGCCACGGCAGCCACTTCGACACGACGACCGGCAAGGCGATGCGCGGTCCGGCGACCGCGCCGCTGCCCGCGGTCCCGGTCAGGGTCGAGGGCGGAAAGCTGGTCGCGGGCCCCGACGCCTGACATCGGCCGAGGAGTCACCGGCCGAGGAGTCACCGGTCGGGGAGTCACCGGCCGGAAACGGGCTTACTCCCAGTCCCAGTCGATGCCGACCAGACCGGGCCGAACCCCCTGCTCCACCAGGTGAACGGTCCGGTGCCTGCCGGTCAGTGTGAGGTCCGTGCGGGCGCCGCGCGGCGCCCCCGCCGAGACCTGGGCGAAGCGCCGGCACCGTACCGGCAGCGCGGCCTCGTCGAAGGCCACCTGGAGCACGTACTGTCCGCCGCCGAAGCTGAACCCCCGCACGTACTCGCCGCTGGGACCCCCCGTGCCGTCGTCGAAGCCGTAGCCGAAGAGGTAGGTGTCGCCCGCCCGCAGCCGGGTGTCGAAGAGCAGCTCGGCGACGAGCACCCCGGTCCCGCGGTCCCAGCGGACCCGGCCGGTCCGGCAGTTCTCCCCGGCCGTCACCGTCACCCGCGCCGGATCGCAGCCCGGGTCGCCCCGGTGGACGGCGAGGTAGCGGTCGATGTCGTCCCGGTGGGCGCGCACCACGTGCTGCGACTCGCGCTGCCGCAGCTCCCGGCCGGGACCGATCCGTACCCGCTCGTGATGTCCCACCGTGTGCAGTCCGCCGTCCACCGGCGACCCCATGGCGGCGAGCAGCCGCTCCACGGAGCCGGACGACTCCATCAGGGAGCGGTACGAACGCGCGGCCGGACGGTCGGCCTCCGGGCGGCCGTTCCCGCTTCCCAGTAGCCGGAGCAGCGAGTTCCCCGGCAGCTCCAGCACTTCCTCCAGCGCCTTCACGGCCCGCAGGGACTCAGGGCGCTGCGGGCGCCTGGCCCCCTGCTGCCAGTAACTCAGGCTCGTCACCCCGACCTTGACCCCGCGGTGCGCGAGGTGGTGCTGCACTCTCTGGAGCGGCAGCCCCCTCACCGATAGCGCGGTGCGCAGCGCCAAATGGAACGGGCCGGTGTGCAGCACCTGTGCCAGTTCGGCCTCGGTGTGCCGCATGAGGTCCTCCAGGTGAACGTTCACGACGCGGGACGGGGGAGCGCGTCGGTGGGGGCGGTGCCGCAGGTGGCCGGGGCAGGGCCGTTCACGTATCCGCCACGCCGTTCACACCGCGATGTTCCCCCGCATTGAAGCGTGTTGACCCGTCCCCGACAACGGTTGATGCTCCTCGGGCAGCGTCCGGACGCGCTCCTCCGATCCCACACCCCCCGTCTCGGGAGGAACGTCATGCGTATCCGAAGAATCCGAACAGACCGGCTCCCGGCCCTGGCCGCCCTGGCCGCCGTGCTCCTCGCCGTGCCGACGGCGACCGCCTCGGCGGCCCCGGCGTCGCCCACGAACACGACCGCGACCACGAACACGAACGCGACCACGAGCGGGCCCGCCGTCAGTGGTGCCGCCGCGACGCAGCGGCTGGACATCACGATGCAGGCCCAGCAGAAGACCAACTGGTGCTGGGCGGCATCCGGCAACACCATCGCCACCTGGTTCGGCCGCACCTACTCGCAGAACCAGTTCTGCAACGCCGCCTTCGGCCGCGCACAGGGCTACGAGTGCCCCAACTCGCAGGCCACGCTGGGCAATGTCCAGGACGGTCTGTACTGGGCCGGCATCAACCCCGGTTCGTACGTCACCGGCTGGCTGCGCTACCCCACCGTCCAGTCCGAGATCGCCGCGGGCCGCCCCGTGGAGACCCGCATCCAGTGGTCGTCGGGCGGCGGCCACATGCATGTCCTTTACGGGTACGACGACTCCGGCAGCTGGGTCTACTGGGGCGATCCCTGGCCCTCCAGCAACCGCTACAACTGGGCCTCGCACGCCTGGTACGTGAACAACAACGAGTTCTCCTGGACCCACTCCCTCTACCGGATCGGGGCGTGACGCGATGATCCACAGGAACGCACGCACCGCCCGGTCCACGGCCGCCGCGCTGGCCGCCACCGGGGTCCTGGCCGGCGCCGCCCTGCTCACCGTCGCCCCGGAGGCGGCCGCCGCCACCGGCCCCACCGCCGGCCCGGCCGCCCTGTCCGCCGCCCGGCACGCGGCCACCGATCCGGCGACCCTGGACACCCTGGCCCGGTTCTTCGGCCGCGAGGGCGCGGTCACCAGGTCGGCGGCCGCCCCACGCATCGAGGGCGCGGCCGTCCCCGTACACACCCTCGATCCGGACTTCGTGGCCGGGAAGCCGGGAGCGCCCGTGGCCAGGCTGGACTTCCTCGCCATCACGGCCGTCTCCTCGGACGGGCAGAAGGCGTCCCTGTGGACCCTTCCGAAGGGAGGGAAGGAGGGCGGCTGGCAGGTGGTGAACATCGCCACCGGCGACGACGAGACGAGGTACGCCGCCGCGGGCGCCCGGAAGCTGCCCGGCGGGACGGTGTTCCGTGAGCCTCAGGTGGACGCCTGGTACGTCCAGAAGGGGACCGAGGTGCTCCCGCTGGACCAGGACGCGGTCCGTGCGGTCGGCGCCCGCGGCACCACGCTGGCCGCCTACCGCGCCCGGGTCCGCGCCGCCTACGGCGACAAGCTGCCCGGCTCCGGATACGCCCGCTCCGGCAAGGCGGGCGGCTACTCCCCGCCGGCCGGCCCCGCCCCCGGCGGCCCGCAGCCCCGGGCGGTCGCGGCGAGCACGGCGTCCGGCACGGCGCCGGCCGCCACCTCGGCCGCCGGAGCGGGCGCCCTCGTCGTGCTCGCCCTCGGCGGTCTCACCGTCCTGCGCAACCGTCGCCGCCGGGAGACCCCGTGACCGGCCGCGGCACCCACTGATCCGTGCTCCGGGGCGTGCTCCCACGATCCGCGCCCCGGAGCACGGCACCACTTCCGGGCGGCCGCACTGTCACTGCCCGCAAGTAGGGTGGGACACATGGCAGACCCCTCCAGCTACCGCCCCAAGCCGGGACAGATCCCCGACTCCCCGGGGGTCTACAAATTCCGCGACGAACACCGCCGGGTGATCTACGTCGGAAAGGCCAAGAACCTGCGCCAGCGCCTGGCCAATTACTTCCAGGACCTGGCCGCGCTCCACCCGCGTACGCGCACGATGGTCACCACGGCCGCCTCGGTGGAATGGACGGTCGTCTCCACGGAGGTCGAGGCCCTCCAGCTGGAGTACTCCTGGATCAAGGAGTTCGACCCCCGGTTCAACGTCAAGTACCGCGACGACAAGAGCTATCCGTATCTCGCGGTCACGCTCAATGAGGAGTTCCCGCGCGTCCAGGTGATGCGCGGAGCCAAGAAGAAGGGTGTGCGCTACTTCGGTCCGTACGGGCACGCCTGGGCGATCCGCGAGACGGTCGACCTGATGCTCCGGGTCTTTCCGGTGCGCACCTGCTCCGCCGGCGTCTTCAAGAACGCCGCCAGGACCGGCCGTCCGTGCCTCCTCGGCTACATCGGCAAGTGCTCGGCCCCCTGCGTCGGCCGCGTCACCCCCGAGGAACACCGCGAACTGGCCGACGACTTCTGCGACTTCATGGCCGGCCGGACCGGTACGTACATCCGCCGCCTGGAGAAGGACATGATGGTGGCGGCCGAGGAGATGGAGTACGAGCGGGCGGCCCGGCTCCGCGACGACGTGGAGGCCCTCAAGCGGGCCATGGAGAAGAGCGCCGTCGTGCTGGCCGACGCCACCGACGCCGACCTGATCGCGGTCGCCGAGGACGAGCTCGAAGCCGCCGTCCAGATCTTCCACGTGCGCGGCGGCCGGGTGCGCGGCCAGCGCGGCTGGGTCACCGACAAGGTCGAGAACGTCGACACCTCCGGCCTCGTCGAGCTCGCCCTCCAGCAGCTGTACGGCGAGGAGACGGGCGACTCGGTCCCCAAGGAGGTCCTCGTCCCGGCCCTGCCCGAGGACCCGGACGCGGTCTCCCAGTGGCTCGCCGGCCGTCGGGGCTCCCAGGTCAGCCTGCGCATCCCGCAGCGCGGCGACAAGAAGGACCTGATGGCGACGGTCCAGCGCAACGCCCAGCAGGCTCTGGGGCTGCACAAGACCAAGCGCGCCTCCGACCTGACCACCCGCTCCCGCGCCCTGGAGGAGATCGCTCAGGCGCTCGGCCTCGACACCGCCCCGCTGCGCATCGAGTGCTTCGACATCTCGCACCTCCAGGGCGAAGACGTGGTCGCCTCCATGGTCGTCTTCGAGGACGGCCTCGTTCGCAAGAGCGAGTACCGCCGCTTCCAGATCAAGGGCTTCGAGGGCCAGGACGACGTCCGCTCGATGCACGAGGTGATCGGCCGCCGCTTCAAGCGCTATCTCCAGGAGAAGGAACGTACGGGGGAGTGGGAGGAGACCCCCGCCCCCACCGGACCGGCCCCGGCACCGCAGAACACCACCACCGCGCCCGGCGCCGCCCCCGGCCCGGCCGCGGGGGCCGACGCCGCAGGTGCGGACGCCGAGCCCCGCGAGGACGACGGGCGTCCCAAGCGGTTCGCCTACCCGCCGCAGCTCGTCGTGGTCGACGGCGGTCAGCCGCAGGTCGCCGCCGCCAAGCGGGCCCTCGACGAGCTGGGGATCGACGACATCGCCGTCTGCGGCCTCGCCAAGCGCCTCGAAGAGGTCTGGCTGCCCGATGACGACGACCCCGTCGTCCTGCCCCGCTCCAGCGAGGGTCTCTACCTCCTCCAGCGCGTCCGTGACGAGGCCCACCGCTTCGCGATCACCTACCAGCGCGCCAAGCGGGCCAAACGGATCCGTTCCAGCCCCCTGGACTCCGTCGCCGGTCTCGGCGAAACCCGGAAGCAGGCGTTGATCAAGCATTTCGGCTCCGTGAAGAAGCTGAAGCAGGCGACAATCGACGAGATCTGCGAGGTTCCGGGGATAGGCCGCAGAACGGCGGAATCAGTGGCTGTCGCCCTCGCGTCGGCCGCCCCGGCCGCGCCCGCCGTGAACACGGCGACAGGAGAGATCATTGAAGAGGACGACGGGGGCAGCACGACATGACCGAGCGTGAGAACGAGCAGGAAGTCGGGCGCGGGCAAGAAGCCGGGCACGACGGCACCGACCGAGCAGACGGAGCAGCACAAGTGAGTACGGCCACCACGAACGAGCCGGGCGACGGGAACACGACCATCCCCGAGCTGGTGATCATCTCGGGGATGTCGGGCGCTGGTCGCAGCACGGCGGCCAAGTGTCTGGAGGACCTCGGCTGGTTCGTCGTCGACAACCTGCCACCCGCACTGATCCCCACCATGGTCGAGCTCGGCGCCCGCTCGCAGGGCAACGTGGCGCGGATCGCCGTCGTCGTCGACGTCCGGGGGCGCCGCTTCTTCGACAACCTCCGCGAATCCCTCGCCGACCTGGAGGCCAAGCACGTCACCCGGCGGATCGTCTTCCTGGAGTCCTCCGACGACGCCCTCGTCCGCCGCTTCGAATCGGTCCGCCGCCCGCACCCCCTCCAGGGTGACGGCCGGATCGTCGACGGCATCGCCGCCGAGCGCGATCTGCTGCGCGAGCTGCGCGGCGACGCGGACCTGGTGATCGACACCTCCAGCCTCAACGTGCACGAACTGCGCGCCAAGATGGACGCCCAGTTCGCCGGTGAGGAGGAGCCGGAGCTGCGCGCCACGGTGATGTCGTTCGGCTTCAAGTACGGCCTGCCGGTCGACGCCGACCTGGTGGTCGACTGCCGCTTCCTGCCCAACCCGCACTGGGTCCCCGAGCTGCGTCCGTTCACCGGTCTCAACGAGGAGGTCTCCGCCTACGTCTTCGACCAGCCCGGCGCCAAGGAGTTCCTCAACCAGTACACGGAGCTGCTCCAGCTCATCGCCGCCGGGTACCGCCGCGAGGGCAAGCGCTATGTGACGATCGCGGTCGGCTGCACGGGCGGCAAGCACCGTTCGGTCGCCATGTCCGAGAAGCTGGCGGCCCGGCTCGCGACCGAAGGCATCGAGACCGTCCTCGTCCACCGGGACATGGGGCGCGAGTGACCAGCCGTAGTCTGCGCCTGCGGCGGCTGCGCAGAGCCACCTCCGCGCTGCCCGGCCGCAAGCGCGGCGCACAGCCCAAGGTCGTCGCACTCGGCGGCGGCATGGGGCTGTCCGCGTCGCTCGCGTCGCTCCGCAGGATCACCGGTGATCTCACCGCCGTGGTCACCGTCGCCGACGACGGCGGCTCCAGCGGCCGGCTCCGCGAGGAGCTCGGCGTACTGCCGCCCGGCGACCTGCGCAAGGCGCTCGCCGCCCTGTGCGGTGACGACGACTGGGGCCAGACCTGGGCCCGGGTGATCCAGCACCGCTTCCAGTCCAAGGGCGACCTGCACGAGCACGCGGTCGGCAATCTGCTGATCGTCGCCCTCTGGGAGCAGCTCGGCGACCATGTCCAGGCCCTCGACCTGGTCGGCAAGCTCCTCGGGGCGCACGGCCGGGTGCTTCCCATGTCCGCCGTGCCGCTGGAGCTCCAGGCGCTGGTCCGGGGACACGACCCGGCCCGCCCGGACGACGTGGACACCGTGCGCGGACAGGCCACCGTGGCGCTCACCCCCGGCGAGGTGCAGTCCGTGCACCTCGTCCCGAACGACCCGCCCGCCGTCCCCGAGGCCGTCGCCGCGGTCCTCGACGCCGACTGGGTGGTGCTCGGCCCGGGGTCCTGGTTCTCCTCCGTGATCCCGCATCTGCTCGTCCCCGAACTGCTCGACGCGCTCGTCGAGACCAAGGCCCGCAAGGTCCTCTCGCTCAACCTGGCACCGCAACCCGGTGAAACTGATGGCTTCTCCCCGCAGCGTCATTTGGAGGTTTTGGGACGACACGCCCCTAAACTCGCCCTGGACGTGGTGCTGGCCGACGAAGCCGCTGTGCCCGATCGTGAGTCCCTCGCCGACGCCGCCAAGCGGCTCGGCGCCGCGGTCGAGCTGGCGCCGGTGGCCTCACCCGACGGCGTTCCGATCCATGATCCGGAGCTGTTGGCCGCCGCGTACGACCGTATTTTTCGGATGCATGGAAGGATCGGCCCATGGCGATGACGCCCGCGGTGAAGGACGAAATCTCTCGGCTTCCCGTGACCCGGACCTGCTGCAGGAAGGCAGAAGTCTCGGCGATTCTTCGGTTCGCGGGTGGGCTGCACCTGGTGAGCGGCCGGATTGTGATCGAGGCGGAGCTGGACACCGCGATGGCGGCGCGCCGGCTGAAGCGGGACATTCTCGAAATCTTCGGGCACAGCTCGGAGCTGATCGTGATGGCGCCCGGAGGTCTGCGGCGCAGTTCCCGCTACGTCGTACGGGTGGTGGCGGGCGGCGACCAGCTGGCCCGCCAGACCGGCCTGGTGGACGGTCGAGGCCGTCCCATCCGCGGGCTGCCCCCGCAGGTGGTCTCGGGGGCCACCTGTGACGCCGAGGCGGCCTGGCGCGGGGCCTTCCTGGCCCATGGTTCGCTCACCGAGCCGGGCCGCTCCTCCTCGCTGGAGGTGACCTGCCCGGGCCCGGAGGCGGCGCTCGCACTGGTCGGCGCGGCCCGCAGGCTCTCCATCGCGGCCAAGGCCCGCGAGGTGCGCGGGGTGGACCGGGTCGTCGTCCGCGACGGCGACGCGATCGGCGCGCTGCTCACCCGGCTCGGCGCCCATGAGTCGGTGCTGGCCTGGGAGGAGCGGCGGATGCGCCGCGAGGTCCGCGCCACGGCCAACCGGCTCGCCAACTTCGACGACGCCAACCTGCGCCGTTCGGCGCGGGCCGCGGTCGCCGCGGGCGCCCGGGTGGGACGCGCGCTGGAGATCCTGGGCGAGGAGGTGCCCGAGCACCTCGCGGCGGCCGGACGGCTGCGCATGGAGCACAAGCAGGCGTCCCTGGAGGAGCTGGGCGCGCTCGCAGACCCGCCGCTGACCAAGGACGCGGTCGCCGGCCGGATCCGCCGGCTGCTGGCGATGGCCGACAAGCGGGCCCAGGACATGGGCATCCCGGGCACCGAAGCCACCCTCAGCGAGGAGCTCGCCGACGGCCTGGTGGGCTGACCCGCGAGAGCCGCAGAATCAGGCCGGATTCCGGACTCGCGGGACTCCCCGGGGCGTTGACGCTCCGTAATCGTCACAGCATGTACGGCCGAGTATCCGGAGGCCCGTACTCCTACCGAGGAGTACGGGCCGCGGCGCTTCCTACGGCCCCGCTCGATGTCACTCCGTGGCCCTCGGAGAGGTAGGGTCGGAGGCGGTCGGGGACATCTCATACAACTCGCCGGGGTGAAAACCCCGCGTACCTAACGAGGAGATCGGTTCGTGACGATCCGCGTAGGCATCAACGGCTTCGGTCGCATCGGCCGCAACTACTTCCGCGCACTGCTGGAGCAGGGTGCGGCCATCGAGATCGTGGCTGTCAACGACCTGGGTGACACCGCGACCACGGCCCACCTGCTGAAGTACGACACCATCCTGGGTCGTCTGAAGGCAGAGGTCAGCCACACCGCCGACACCATCACCGTCGATGGTCACACGATCAAGGTTCTCTCCGAGCGCAACCCCGCCGACATCCCCTGGGGTCAGCTGGGCGTCGACATCGTCATCGAGTCGACCGGCATCTTCACGAAGAAGGCCGACGCCGAGAAGCACATCGCCGGCGGCGCCAAGAAGGTCCTCATCTCGGCTCCGGCCAAGGGCGAGGACATCACCATCGTGATGGGCGTCAACCAGGACAAGTACGACGCGGCCAACCACCACGTCATCTCCAACGCGTCCTGCACGACCAACTGTGTCGCACCGATGGCCAAGGTTCTTGACGAGAACTTCGGCATCGTCAAGGGCCTCATGACGACGGTCCACGCGTACACGAACGACCAGCGCATCCTGGACTTCCCGCACTCGGACCTGCGTCGCGCCCGCGCCGCCGCCGAGAACATCATCCCGACCACCACCGGTGCTGCCAAGGCCACCGCCCTGGTGCTCCCGCAGCTGAAGGGCAAGCTGGACGGCATCGCCATGCGCGTCCCGGTCCCGACCGGCTCGGCCACCGACCTGGTCGTCGAGCTCCAGCGCGAGGTCACCAAGGACGAGGTCAACGCCGCGTTCAAGAAGGCTGCCGACGACGGCGACCTCAAGGGCATCCTGTACTACACCGAGGACCCGATCGTGTCGTCGGACATCGTCGGCGACCCGGCGTCCTGCACCTTCGACTCCTCGCTGACCATGGTTCAGGAGGGCAAGTCGGTGAAGATCCTCGGCTGGTACGACAACGAGTGGGGTTACTCCAACCGCCTCGTCGACCTGACCGTCTTCGTCGGCAGCCAGCTCTGACCGTTGAACCGGCAGGCACTCAGGGCCTCTCGTTCGGATCATGCCGGGGTCGCGAGGTCCGGCCTGATCCGGCCTGATCCGAACGAAAGACCCAAGATGTGAGCACGGGGCTCGAACAGCGCAACGCCGCGCCGTTCGGGCCCCGTCGCATGCTCTCCCGCCCTCCAAGGAGTCAAGCAAGATGAAGACGATCGACGAACTGATCGCCGAAGGGGTCGCCGGCAAGCGGGTATTCGTCCGCGCCGACCTCAACGTGCCGCTCAGCGGCACCACCATCACCGACGACGGCCGGATCCGCGCCGTCCAGCCGACCGTCGAGAAGCTCGTCGCGGCCGGCGCGCGGGTCGTCGTCGCCTCGCACCTGGGCCGCCCCAAGGGCGCCCCGGACCCCGCCTTCTCCCTGGCGCCCGCCGCCGCCCGTCTCGGCGAACTCATCGGCGCCGGCGTGGCGTTCGCGACCGACACGGTCGGCGAGTCCGCCCGCGCCACGGTCGCCGGGCTCGCCGACGGCCAGGTCGCCGTCCTGGAGAACCTCCGCTTCAACCCCGGCGAGACGTCCAAGGACGACGCCGAGCGCGGTGCGTTCGCCGACCAGCTCGCCGAGCTCGCCGATCTCTACGTGGGCGACGGCTTCGGGGCCGTGCACCGCAAGCACGCCTCGGTCTTCGACCTCCCGGCCCGGCTGCCGCACGCCGCCGGTGACCTGATCGCCACCGAGGTCGGCGTCCTGAAGAAGCTCACCGAGAACGTCGAGCGCCCGTACGCCGTCGTGCTCGGCGGCTCCAAGGTCTCCGACAAGCTCGGCGTCATCGATCACCTCCTGGAGCGCGCCGACCGCATCCTGATCGGCGGCGGCATGGCGTACACCTTCCTCAAGGCCCAGGGCCACGAGGTCGGCAGCTCGCTGCTCCAGGAGGACCAGATCCCAGCGGTGCTGGAGTACCTCAAGCGTGCCGAGGACAAGGGCGTGGAGTTCGTGCTCCCCGTGGACGTCGTGGTCTCCGAGCAGTTCCCGGACCTCAAGGCCAAGGCCCCGACCGAGCACCGCACGGTGCCCGCGGACGCCATGCCGGCCGGTTTCATCGGCCTGGACAACGGCCCCGAGACCAACAAGCTGTACGCATCGAAGCTCGCCGACGCCGCCACCGTCTTCTGGAACGGCCCGATGGGCGTCTTCGAGCACCCCGACTACGCCGAGGGCACCCGGGCCGTGGCCCAGGCCCTCGTCGACTCCTCGGGCTTCAGTGTCGTCGGCGGTGGCGACTCCGCCGCGGCCGTCCGCACCCTGGGCTTCGACGAGAACGCATTCGGACACATCTCGACCGGTGGCGGTGCCAGCCTCGAATACCTCGAGGGCAAGACGCTTCCCGGCCTCGCCGCACTGGAGGACTGACCTTTCATGACCACTCGCACCCCGCTGATGGCGGGCAACTGGAAGATGAACCTCAACCACCTCGAGGCCATCGCACACACCCAGAAGCTCGGCTTCGCGCTGACCGACAAGGACTACGACGCCGTCGAGGTCGCCGTCCTGCCGCCCTTCACCGACCTGCGCTCCGTGCAGACCCTGGTCGAGGGCGACAAGCTGAAGATCAAGTACGGCGCCCAGGACATCTCGGCGCACGACTCCGGCGCGTACACCGGTGAGATCTCCGGCCCGATGCTCGCCAAGCTGCGCTGCACCTACGTCGCCGTCGGCCACAGCGAGCGCCGGCAGTACCACGGTGAGACCGACGAGATCTGCAACGCCAAGGTGAAGGCCGCGTACAAGCACGGCCTGACCCCGATCCTCTGCGTCGGCGAGGGCCTGGACGTCCGCAAGGCCGGTGACCAGGTCCCGTACACCCTCGCGCAGCTCGACGGCGGTCTGAAGGACGTCCCGGCCGAGCAGGCCGAGTCCATCGTGATCGCGTACGAGCCGGTCTGGGCCATCGGCACCGGAGAGGTCGCCACTCCCGAGGACGCCCAGGAGGTCTGCGGTGCGATCCGCGGCCGGCTGGCCGAGCTGTACTCGCAGGAGCTGGCCGACGCGGTCCGCATCCAGTACGGCGGCTCGGTGAAGTCCGGCAATGTCGCCGCGATCATGGCGCAGCCCGACGTGGACGGCGCGCTGGTCGGCGGCGCCGCGCTGGACGCCGACGAGTTCGTCAAGATCGTCCGCTTCCGCGACCAGTGAGTATGCGGTAGCGCGGATCCGTCGTACCCTTGCGGGGGCCGCGGAGGGTGTAACCTCCCGGCCCCCGTAATCAGCACATGCAGTCCAGAGGAATTCCGGAAAGTAGGGACCAGCCGTGATTTTGGCGTTCGAGATCGCCCTGATCGTCTTCAGCCTGCTGCTGATGCTGCTGGTGCTGATGCACAAGGGAAAGGGCGGCGGCCTCTCCGACATGTTCGGTGGCGGCATGCAGTCGTCGGTCGGCGGCTCCTCGGTCGCCGAGCGGAACCTCGACCGGATCACCGTGGTCGTCGGTCTGGGATGGTTCGCGTGCATTGTTGTGCTTGGTCTGCTGATCAAGCTGGACAACTGACCCGTCGTACGCGATTCCCGGTGACGGTGTAACTCCTTTCACTGGACGCGCGTTGGGCCTTACGTAGACTGGGGCATCTTCGAGCACCATCACGCAGGGAGTTACGACCGTGGCAAGTGGCAACGCGATCCGGGGAAGCCGGGTCGGAGCGGGGCCGATGGGGGAGGCCGAGCGCGGCGAGTCCGCGCCGCGTCTCCGCATCTCCTTCTGGTGCTCGAACGGGCACGAGACGCAGCCGAGCTTCGCCAGTGACGCGCAGGTACCGGAGACTTGGGACTGCCCGCGCTGCGGCTTCCCGGCCGGCCAGGACCGGGACAGCCCGCCGGACCCGCCGCGCACCGAGCCGTACAAGACGCACCTCGCGTATGTGCGCGAGCGGCGCAGCGACGCGGACGGCGAGGCCATTCTCGCCGAGGCGCTGGCGAAACTCCGGGGCGAAATCTAGAGGTTGACCGGCCGGGCACCCACAGGGTGTCCGGCCGGACCGCTTTTGCCGTGCCGCAGGTCTTCATCGCCTCGTCGGCCCTTCTGATCAATTAGGTTTGTAGATGCAGCGGGGCATCTGCAAGCACGAGAAGAATTGGGCTGATATCCGGGATGAACACACCAAGCCGAACCAGGCTCAACCAGACGCCCGAGTGGACAGCTCTGGGCAAGCACCGCGAGCAGTTCGGGACGACCCATCTGCGCAGGCTCTTCGCGGACGATCCGGAGCGCGGCAGCGGATACACCCTGAGGGTCGGCGATCTGTACGTCGACTACTCCAAGCACCTGGTCACCGACGAGACGCTGCGGCTGCTGCGCGATCTCGCCGCGGCCACCGGAGTGACCGGGCTGCGGGACGCGATGTTCCGCGGCGAGAAGATCAACACCACCGAGGACCGCGCGGTTCTGCACACCGCGCTGCGTGCCCCGCGCGACGTGGTGATCGAGGTCGACGGCGAGAACGTGGTGCCGGGTGTGCACGCCGTGCTCGACCGGATGGCGGCGTTCTCCGACCGCGTCAGGTCGGGGGAGTGGACCGGCCACACCGGCAGGCGCATCAGGAACGTCGTCAACATCGGCATCGGCGGTTCCGACCTCGGCCCCGCCATGGCGTACGAGGTGCTGCGCTCCTTCACGGACCGCGACCTCACCGTCCGCTTCGTGTCGAACGTCGACGGCGCCGACCTCCACGAGGCGGTGCGCGATCTCGACCCGGCCGAGACGCTTTTCGTCATCGCGTCGAAGACCTTCACCACGATCGAGACGATCACCAACGCCACCTCGGCCCGCAACTGGCTGCTGACCGGGCTGAAGGCCGGTCAGGAAGCGGTCGCCAAGCACTTCGTGGCGCTTTCCACGAATGCGGACAAGGTCGCGGAGTTCGGCATCGACACCGCCAACATGTTCGAGTTCTGGGACTGGGTCGGCGGCCGCTACTCCTACGACTCCGCCATCGGCCTCTCGCTGATGATCGCCATCGGCCCGGACCGGTTCCGCGAGATGCTCGACGGCTTCCACCTGGTCGACGAGCACTTCCGCACCGCCCCCGCCGAGTCCAACGTCCCCATGCTGATGGGGCTGTTGGGGGTCTGGTACGGCGCGTTCTTCGACGCCCAGTCGCATGCGGTGCTGCCGTACAGCCACTATCTGTCCAGGTTCACCGCGTACTTGCAGCAGCTGGACATGGAGTCCAACGGCAAGTCCGTGGACCGGGACGGAAATCCGGTCGACTGGCAGACCGGACCGGTCGTCTGGGGCACCCCCGGCACCAATGGACAGCACGCCTACTACCAGCTCATCCACCAGGGCACCAAGGTCATCCCGGCCGACTTCATCGGTTTCGCCGAGCCGGTCGCCGACCTGCTGCCCGGTCTGGTCGCCCAGCACGATCTGCTGATGGCCAATTTCTTCGCCCAGACCCAGGCACTGGCCTTCGGTAAGACGCCGGACGAGGTCCGGGCCGAGGGCGTCGCCGAGGAGCTGGTGCCGCACAAGACCTTCCTGGGCAACCACCCGACGACGACGATCCTCGCCGACCGGCTGACCCCGTCCGTCCTCGGCCAGCTGATCGCGCTGTACGAGCACAAGGTCTTCGTCCAGGGCGCCGTCTGGAACATCGACTCCTTCGACCAGTGGGGCGTCGAGCTGGGCAAGGTCCTCGCCAGGAAGATCGAGCCGGTGCTCACCGGGGGCGAGGGGGGCGAGCAGCTGGACAGCTCGACCGCGGCGCTCGTCGAGGCGTACCGCGCACGCCGGGGACGCTGAGCCGATGACCGCGGGGGAGGGAACGGTGCGGCTGCGGCCGCCGAACAACACGCTGGACCCGAGGGCCGTGGGGTGGTGGCGGGCCCAGTGGCTGCTGCTGACCGCCGCCCCCGTGGTCGTCCTGGCCGTGCTGGGCGTGCTCATCGAGCCCGCCCGGTTCTGGCTGCTGCTGCCCGCCGCGATCATCGCGGTCCTCGGCATCGGCTGTGCCGTCCTCCTCCCCCTGTGGTGGTTCCGCACCCACCGCTGGGAGGTCACCGACGAAGCGGTGTACGTCAGGACCGGGGTCTTCCGGCAGGAGTGGCGGATCGCCCCGATGTCCCGGATCCAGACCGTGGACACCGTACGCGGACCGCTCGAACAGCTCTACCGGCTCGCCACGGTCACCGTGACCACCGCGTCGGCCAGGGGCGCGGTACGGATCGAGGGCCTCGACCACGAAACGGCGGCCGGGCTGGCCGAGCGGCTGACCCGGATCACCCAGGCCACCCCCGGGGACGCCACATGAGCCCCGGCGCGGCGCTCTCCCCCGCCCCGGACACCGGTGACGACCGGAGCCGGGCCCAGGAACCCGGCGCGGCGACCGCCGCCGACTGGCGGCGGCTGGACCGGCGCACGGTCCTGGTCAGCGCACTCGTCACGGCCGGGGTGGTGGCCGGCGCGGCCGTTCCCACCACCCTCGGCCTGTCCGGGCGGTTCGGCTTGGGGGCCGCCGTCGCCTGGGTCCTCGCCGGCTCGGTCCTGCTGATCGGCTCCGCGGCGGCCGGCGACCTCGTACGGTGGCGCCGCACCCGCTACCGCATCGGTGCCGAACGGGTCGATCTGCACACAGGGCTGTTCCTGGTCAAGAAGCGCTCACTGGCCCGGGAACGCATCCGCAGTGTCGACCTCACCGCTCATCTGCTGCAACGGGCACTCGGCCTGGTCACCGTCCGTATCGGCACCGGAGAGCACTCCGGCAACGACTCCACCCTGGAACTCGACCCGGTCCCCAGGGCCGAGGGCGAACGGCTCCGCCGCGAACTGCTCGCCCGTACGGCCACCGGCACCCCGGGCTCCCACCGCGAGGGCGAGCTCGTCGCCCTCGACCCGCGCTGGATCCGCTACGCACCGGTCTCCTTCGTCGCCCCCGCGCTCGGCGGTGCGGCTGCCGGTGCGGTGATGCAGGTCAGCGACTGGTTCGGGGCACAGGGGCAGGTGATCGAGTGGATCGGCGACCGCTTCCGGGACACCTCGCTGACGGTCATGATCGTGATCCTGGCCGTCGCCGCGGTGGCCGCCGGTGTCGTCGGCGCGCTCGGCCTGTGGGTCGAGATGTGGTGGAACTACCGGCTGGAGCGCGAACCCGGCGGTACCCTGCGCATCCGGCGCGGACTGCTGACCTCCCGGTCCGTCTCCATCGAGGAGCGGCGGCTGCGCGGCGTCGACCTCGTCGAACCGCTCGGCATCCGGACCTTCGGCGCCGCCCGCATCGACGCGATCACCACCGGACTGGCCAAGGACGACGAGGAACAGCACGGTGACCACAACACCCTGCTGCCCGCCGCGCCCAGAACCGTCGCCGACGCGGTGGCCGCCGACGTGCTGCGCGAGGCCACGTCCCCGACCGGTGCCCCGCTGACCGGGCACCCCCTCGCCGCCCGCGGCCGCAGGCTGCGCCGGGCGTGCTGGGCCGTCCTGGTCCCGGTGGCCGTGCTGGCGATCCTGGGCGTGCTGCTGACACCCGTACTGCTCCGGATCGCGCTCGGCTGCGCCGTGGTGGGTCTGCCGGCCGGGGTGTTGCTGGCCCGGGACGCCTACCGCGGCCTGGGACACGCCATCAGCGGCGACTACCTGGTGGTGCGGTCGGGTACGGTCCGGCGTTCGACCGCCGCGCTGGAACGGGCCGGAGTCATCGGCTGGACGGTCCGGCAGACGTACTTCCAGCGGCGGGCCGGGGTGCTGAGCGTCACCGCGACGACGGCCGCCGGGTCGGGCGCGTACACGGCGTACGACACGGATGCGGGCGAGGGCCTCGACTTCGCCTCGAAGGCCGTGCCCGGTCTGTTGGAACCCTTCCTGGAGCGCGTCCCGCCCGCCGGGTGACCCCGGTCAGCCGTGCGGTTCCGATGCGCACCATGGCGGGAGTCCGTCACGCCTCCCACGCGACGGGCCCGGCCGCTCCGAGGAGCGAACCGGGCCCGTGCGCAACCGTACTGACGGTCCCTCAGGAAGAGGCGGGCGGATACAGCGCGCGCGGCAGCCGGGAGGCCGCCGCCGCGTCCAGCAGCCACAGGGTGCGGCTGCGCCCGTACGCACCGGCTGCCGGGGCCTGGATCTCCCCGGCACCCGAGAGCGCGATCTCCGCGGCCTCCGCCTTGTCCTCACCGGCGGCGAGCAGCCACACCTCGCGGGCCGCGCGGATCGCCGGCAGCGTGAGCGAGATCCGGGTGGGCGGCGGCTTGGGAGCGCCGTGCACACCGACGACGGTGCGCTCGGTCTCCCGTACCGCGGGCAGCTCCGGGAAGAGCGACGCGACATGCGTGTCCGGGCCGACGCCCAGCATCAGCACGTCGAACGTCGGCACCGGTCCGTGGTCCTCGGGACCGGCCGCGGCGGCCAGCTCCTCGGCGTACGCGGCAGCCGCCGTTTCGGCGTCGTTGCCCCAGGGGCCGTCCGAGGCGGGCATCGCGTGCACCCGGGACGGGTCCAGCTCCACCGAGTCCAGCAGGGCCTCGCGGGCCTGCGTGACATTGCGCTCCGGATCGCCCTCGGGCAGGAACCGCTCGTCGCCCCACCACAGATCGAGCCGCGACCAGTCGATCGCGTCCCGGGCGGGCGCGGCGGCGAGCGCGGCCAGCAGGCCGTTGCCGTTGCGCCCGCCGGTAAGGACCACCGAGGCGTAGCCGCGTGCGGCCTGGGCGTCCACGATCTTCGTGATCAGCCGGGCCGCGGCGGCCTGCGCCATCAGCTCCTTGTCGCGGTGCACGACAAGTTGAGGAGCACTCACTTCGACGCCGCCTTCTTGGCCGCGGTCTTCTTCGCGGCGGCCGGGGCGGCGTCCGCCGCGGGTGCGGCCGGCTTCGGCTCCGCCGGCCCGCCGAGCTTTTCCACGCCGAACTTCACCGTCGCCGCGTACGTGTTGTCCGGGTCCAGACGGCGCAGCTCCTCGGCGAGCAGCTCGGCGGTGTCCCGCCGCTTGAGCGCCACCGCACGGTCCGGCTGGCCCTGCATCGAGAGCGTGGCCAGCGAACCGTCGGGACGGTCCAGGACGATGACGCCGTTCTTGGTCTCCATCCGCACGGCCGTCAGACCGGGACCGGCGGAGACGGTGCGCTCCACCGGCACCTTGAGCCGGTCCGCGAGCCACATGGCGAGCAGCTCGCAGCTCGGGTTCTCCGACTCGCCCTCGACGGTCGCCGAGACGACCTGGGCGGACTGCTGGTCGAGCGAGGCCGCCAGCATCGAGCGCCACGGCGTGATGCGGGTCCACGCCAGATCGGTGTCGCCCGGGGTGTACGAGTCGGCGCGCGTCGCGAGCTCGTCGCCCGGGTGCTCCGCCGAGTAGGCGTCCGTGATCCGGCGCTGGGCGAGCGCGCCCAGCGGGTCCTTCGCCGGGTCGGCGGGCGCGTCCTCGGGCCACCACACCACGACCGGGGCGTCCGGCAGCAGCAGCGGCAGGACCACCGACTGGGCGTGGTTGACCAGCTCGCCGTGGAGACGCAGGACGACCGTCTCGCCGGTGCCCGCGTCGGAACCGACCCGCACCTCGGCGTCGAGCCGCGCGTCCCGGCGGCTGCGCGGCGAGCGGCTGACCCGCTTGATCACCGCGATGATCCGCGAGGGGTGCTCGCGCGAGGCGTCACCGGCCGACTTGAGCGCGTCGTACGCGTTCTCCTCGTCGGTGACGATGACCAGGGTGAGCACCATGCCGATGGCCGGGGTGCCGATGGCACGGCGGGCCGAGATCAGCGCCTGGTTGATCTTGCTGGAAGTGGTCTCCGTGAGATCGATCTTCATGGCCGGCGCCAGCTCCGTCCGTCTCGTGCGAGCATCTCGTCGGCCTCGGCGGGACCCCAGGTGCCCGCCGGGTACTGCGCGGGCTTGCCGTGCTTGTCCCAGTACTCCTCGATCGGGTCGAGGATGTTCCAGGAGAGTTCGACCTCCTGGTGCCGGGGGAAGAGGTTGGCGTCGCCGAGCAGCACATCGAGGATGAGCCGCTCGTAGGCCTCCGGGCTGGACTCCGTGAAGGACTCGCCGTACGCGAAGTCCATCGTGACGTCCCGGACCTCCATCGAGGTGCCGGGCACCTTGGAGCCGAACCGCACGGTCACGCCCTCGTCCGGCTGCACCCGGATGACCAGGGCGTTGCCGCCCAGCTCCTCGGTGGCACCGGACTCGAAGGGCAGGTACGGGGCCCGCTTGAAGACGACCGCGATCTCCGTGACCCGGCGGCCGAGCCGCTTTCCGGTACGGAGGTAGAACGGCACGCCCGCCCAGCGGCGGTTGTTGATCGTCAGCTTGATCGCGGCGTAGGTGTCGGTCTTCGACTTGGGGTCGATGCCGTCCTCTTCGAGATAGCCGGGGACTTCCTCGCCGCCCTGCCACGCGTGTGCGTACTGGGCGCGCACCGTGTGCTTGCCCAGGTCCTCTGGCAGCTCCACCGCCGTGAGCACCTTGAGCTTCTCGGCGACCAGTGCCTTCGGGTGGAAGGAGCCGGGCTCCTCCATCGCGGTCAGCGCCAGCAGCTGGAGCAGGTGGTTCTGGATGACGTCACGGGCGGCGCCGATGCCGTCGTAGTAGCCGGCCCGGCCGCCGATGCCGATGTCCTCGGCCATCGTGATCTGGATGTGGTCGACGTACGACCTGTTCCAGATCGGCTCGAACATCGTGTTGGCGAACCGCAGCGCCAGGATGTTCTGGACCGTCTCCTTGCCCAGGTAGTGGTCGATCCGGAAGACCTCGTTGGGCGGGAAGACGTCGTGCACGATCTGGTTGAGCTCCTGCGCGCTCTTCAGGTCGTGGCCGAAGGGCTTCTCGATGACGGCACGCCGCCAGGAGCCCTCCTTCTGGTCCGCGAGGCCGTGCTTCTTGAGCTGCTGGACGACCTTGGGGAAGAACTTCGGCGGCACCGACAGGTAGAAGGCGAAGTTGCCCCCCGTGCCCTGCGCCTTGTCCAGCTCCTGGATCGTGTTCTTCAGCTGCTCGAAGGCGTCGTCGTCGTCGAAGTTGCCCTGGACGAAGCGCATCCCCTGGATCAGCTGCTGCCAGACCTCTTCGCGGAACGGCGTACGGGCGTGCTGCTTGACGGCGTCGTGGACCTCCTGCGCGAAGTCCTCGTCCTGCCACTCGCGGCGGGCGAAACCGATGAGGGAGAAGCCCGGCGGCAACAGGCCGCGATTGGCCAGGTCGTACACGGCGGGCATCAGCTTTTTGCGGGACAAATCGCCCGTGACTCCGAAGATCACCAGACCCGACGGCCCCGCGATGCGCGGGAGCCGTCGGTCCTGGGGGTCACGAAGCGGATTGGCTCCGGGAACACCAGACAAGGTGGTCAGCCCTCCGAAGGGGCGAGGCGCTTGAGCTCCGCCTCGGTCGAGTTGAGCAGGTCGATCCAGGACGCCTCGAACTTCTCGACGCCCTCGTCCTCCAGGAGCTGGACGACGTCGTCGTAGGAGATCCCGAGCTTCGCCACGGCGTCGAGATCGGCGCGGGCCTGCTCGTAGGTGCCGGAGATCGTGTCGCCGGTGATCTGCCCGTGGTCGGCCGTCGCGTCCAGGGTGGCCTCGGGCATGGTGTTCACCGTGCCGGGGGCGACCAGGTCGACGACGTACAGGGTGTCCTTGTACGCGGGGTCCTTGACACCGGTCGAGGCCCACAGCGGACGCTGCTTGTTGGCCCGCGCCTTGTCCAGGGCGGCCCAGCGCTCCGAGGAGAAGACCTCCTCGTACGCCTGGTAGGCGAGCCGGGCGTTGGCGAGCGCCGCCTTGCCCTTGAGGGCCTTGGCCTCGTCGGTGCCGACGGTGTCGAGCCGCTTGTCGATCTCGGTGTCCACGCGGGACACGAAGAACGAGGCCACCGAGTGGATCAGGGAGAGGTCCAGGCCCGCGGCCTTCGCCTTCTCCAGACCCGCCAGGTAGGCGTCCATGACCTCGCGGTAGCGCTCCAGCGAGAAGATCAGCGTGACGTTGACGCTGATGCCCTTGCCGATGACCTCGGTGATCGCCGGGAGACCGGCCTTCGTCGCCGGGATCTTGATGAGCGTGTTGGGCCGGTCCACCAGCCAGGCCAGCTGCTTGGCCTCGGCGACGGTGGCCGCGGTGTGGTGGGCCAGACGCGGGTCGACCTCGATGGAGACCCGGCCGTCCTGGCCGTCCGTGGCGTCGAAGACCGGACGCAGGATGTCCGCCGCGTCCCGCACATCGGCCGTCGTGATCATGCGGATGGCCTCGTCGACGGTGACCTTGCGGGTGGCGAGGTCGGTGAGCTGCTGCTCGTACCCGTCGCCCGAGGAGATCGCCTTCTGGAAGATCGACGGGTTGGTGGTGACGCCCACGACGTGCTGCTGGTCGATCAGCTCGGCGAGGTTGCCCGAGGTGATCCGCTTGCGCGACAGGTCATCGAGCCAGATCGCCACGCCCTCGTCGGAGAGGCGCTTGAGTGCGTCTGTCATGAGAATTGCATCTCCTACTAGTCGTATATCGGCGTCAGCGCGCGGCGGCGGCGAGAGATTCCCGTGCGGCGGCGGCGACGTGCTCGCCGGTGAAGCCGAACTCGCGGAAGAGGACCTTGGCGTCGGCCGAGGCACCGAAGTGCTCCAGCGACACGATCCGGCCGGCGTCACCGACGTAGCGGTACCAGGTCAGACCGATGCCGGCCTCGACCGCGACGCGTGCCTTCACGGACGGCGGCAGAACGCTGTCCTTGTACGCCTGGTCCTGCTCCTCGAACCACTCGACCGACGGCATCGAGACCACCCGGGTCGGAATGCCGGCCGCCTGGAGCTCCTCGCGCGCCTCGACCGCGAGGTGCACCTCGGAGCCCGTGCCGATCAGCAGCACCTGCGGCTGGCCGCCCTCGGCCTCGAAGAGCACGTAGCCGCCCTTGGCTGCGTCCTCGTTCGCCTCGTACGTCGGAACGCCCTGGCGGGTCAGCGCCAGACCGTGCGGGGCACCCTTGCCGAACACCTTGGTGTAGCGGCGCAGGATCTCGCGCCAGGCGATGGAGGTCTCGTTGGCGTCGGCCGGGCGGACGATGTTCAGGCCCGGGATGGCACGCAGCGAGGCCAGGTGCTCCACCGGCTGGTGGGTCGGGCCGTCCTCGCCGAGACCGATCGAGTCGTGCGTCCACACGTACGTCACCGGGAGGTGCATCAGCGCGGACAGGCGCACGGCGTTGCGCATGTAGTCGGAGAACACCAGGAAGGTGCCGCCGTAGATGCGGGTGTTGCCGTGCAGCGCGATGCCGTTCATGGCGGCGGCCATGGCGTGCTCGCGGATGCCGAAGTGGATCGTGCGGCCGTACGGGTCCGCGCCCGGCAGCGGGTTGCCCACCGGGAGGAACGACGACGTCTTGTCGATCGTGGTGTTGTTGGAGCCCGCGAGGTCGGCGGAGCCGCCCCACAGCTCGGGGATGATCTCGCCGAGTGCCTGGAGCACCTTGCCGGAGGCGGCGCGGGTGGCGACACCCTTGCCCGGCTCGAAGACCGGGAGCTTGTCCTCCCAGCCCGCGGGCAGCTCGCCGGCGGAGATCCGGTCGAACTCGGCGGCGCGCTCCGGGTTGGCGGTGCGCCACGCGGCGAAGCTCTTCTCCCACTCGCCCTTGGCCTCGCGGCCGCGGTCCAGCGCCTCACGGGTGTGGGCGATGACCTCGTCGGCGACCTCGAAGGTCTTCTCCGGGTCGAAGCCGAGGACCCGCTTGGTCGCCGCGACCTCTTCGTCACCGAGCGCCGAGCCGTGCGAGGCCTCGGTGTTCTGGGCGTGCGGCGCGGGCCAGGCGATGATCGAGCGGGCCGCGATGAACGAGGGGCGCTCGGTCTCGGCCTTGGCCGCCTGCAGCGCCGCGTACAGACCCGCCGGGTCCAGGTCGCCGCTCGGCAGCTGGTCGACGCGCTGGACGTGCCAGCCGTACGCCTCGTACCGCTTCAGGGTGTCCTCGGAGACCGCGGTCTCCGTGTCGCCCTCGATGGAGATGTGGTTGTCGTCCCACAGCAGGACCAGGTTGCCGAGCTTCTGGTGCCCGGCCAGCGAGGACGCCTCGGCCGAGATGCCCTCCTGGAGGCAGCCGTCGCCGGCGACGGCCCAGACCATGTGGTCGAAGGGGGAGGTGCCGGGCGCCGCGTCCGGGTCGAACAGGCCGCGCTCGTACCGGGAGGCCATGGCCATGCCCACGGCGTTGGCAACACCCTGGCCCAGCGGGCCCGTGGTCGTCTCGACGCCGGTGGTGTGGCCGTACTCCGGGTGACCGGGGGTCTTCGAGCCCCAGGTGCGGAAGGCCTTGAGGTCATCGAGCTCCAGGCCGTACCCGGCCAGGTAGAGCTGGATGTAGAGGGTCAGGCTGGTGTGACCGGCCGACAGCACGAACCGGTCGCGCCCGGCCCAGTCCGCGTCGGCGGGGTCGTGGCGCATCACCTTCTGGAAGAGGGTGTACGCGGCGGGAGCGAGGCTCATGGCCGTACCAGGGTGGCCGTTTCCGACCCTCTGTACGGCGTCCGCTGCAAGGACACGGACAGTGTCCACGGCCCGCTGGTCCAATTCGGTCCACTGGAGATCTGTGGTGGTCGGCTTGGTGCTCACCCTGAGTCAGGGCTCCTCTCCACTGTTGTAAACCGGTGACTGTGACCGCACCGGGCGTTGTCGAGCCTACCCCCGTCGGAACAAGCATTTTCCGCTGCTTTCCAGGGTGCAGGCGGCCTGCGGAGTTCGCCTCCCGTATGAGCGCGACGCCTCACTTCTGCGCCACTCCGATGAGCGCTTCTCCTTACTTATGGGCCCTCCGATGAGCGTGTCCTCGTACTTCTGTGCCGCTCCGGTGAACGGGGGCACTGGTCACGCGCAGTATCACGAGCGCGGGAACACCCGCCCGGGTGCCGCGACACGGGGGAGCGGGACCCAAGCTTCCGCGCCTCCTCAACACGACCCACCCCCGCGAAGGAGGGCCTGTCCCCAACGTCTACAGTGGTCTGGTTCGCGCAAGTCTTTACCGGGCCTTCACGCCCGGAGCTTGCTGGGATTTCTCTGTCAGGGGTGTGCGTGACGGCCGTCGAGTCCCGACCCGCAGGGGTCGCCTTGACTCCCAGCCCAGGGGGCCATCGCCCGTTCGGGGCCCGTGTCAAGGCATTCGTGGCGCTGACCAAGCCGCGGATCATCGAGCTGTTGCTGATCACCACTGTTCCGGTGATGTTCCTCGCCGCTCAGGGTGTGCCCGACCTGTGGCTCGTGCTCGCCACCACCGTCGGCGGATATCTCTCCGCGGGCGGTGCCAACGCGCTGAACATGTACATCGACCGCGACATCGACGCGCTGATGGACCGTACGTCGCAGCGCCCGCTGGTCACCGGCATGGTGAGCCCGCGTGAGTGCCTGGCCTTCGGCTTCGCGCTCGCCGCGGTCTCGACGGTCTGGTTCGGCCTGCTGGTCAACTGGCTGTCGGCGGCGCTGTCGCTCGGCGCGCTGCTGTTCTACGTCGTCGTCTACACGATGCTGCTCAAGCGCCGCACCTCGCAGAACATCGTCTGGGGCGGCATCGCTGGCTGCATGCCGGTCCTCATCGGCTGGTCGGCCGTGACGAACTCCATGTCGTGGGCGGCCGTCATCCTCTTCGCCGTCATCTTCTTCTGGACGCCGCCGCACTACTGGCCGCTCTCCATGAAGGTGAAGGACGACTACGCCAGGGTCGGCGTCCCGATGCTTCCGGTCATCGCGTCCAACCGGGTGGTGGCCCGCCAGATCGTCATCTACAGCTGGGTGATGGTGGCCGTCTCGCTGCTGCTGACCCCGCTGGGCTACACCGGCTGGTTCTACACGGCGGTGGCGCTGCTGACCGGCGGGTTCTGGCTCTGGGAGGCGCACGGCCTGCAGAACCGGGCCAAGGCCGGTGTGAGCGGGGCCAAGCTCAAGGAGATGCGGCTGTTCCACTGGTCCATCACCTATGTCTCCCTGCTCTTCGTCGCCGTGGCGGTCGACCCCTTCCTGAGGTAGTCCCGCTGCCCGGCCCCTGCTGACAATTCCTGCCGACGGGCGGGGTACGTGGCCCAAGCCACGTACCCCGCCCGTCGCGCGTCGAGCTACCCGTCGGTAGCATCCTGACCATGGCTGAGACGGCAGAGACCCAGGTGGAGAGCGGCAAGCAGGCGGCCCGCGCGGAGCGCAGGGCGGCCAGGCTCGCCAAGCAGATCGGTGCCTTCTCCAAGGCGCACGGCGGTGCGGAGGGACAGCTCGCCTACATCGGGCAGCGTGGCGCCCGCATCGTGCTCGTGGGCGAGGACGGCGGCTGGGGCGATCTGGTCGCTCCGTCGTACGCGGTCGCCGAGAGCGCCACGCGCATGGCCGGGATCACGATGCACGACGAGTTCGACGGGGAGTTCGCGGCGAAGGTCCGCACCGGCCCGTACGAGTGGACGCGCATGGCCGGCATCCAGATCGGCGGCCCCTCCGACAAGGCCTGACCGGCACTTTCCTCCCCGTACGGACGACGATCGCCGGACGGGTTCCTTCTCGGAACCGTCCGGCGATCGTCGTCCGTACGGGGAGTCGACCGTCGTGGTCAGCCGGCCGCTGCGGGCTCCGGCTGTTCGGCGGCGGGGCCGGGCACCGGGGTCACGGCCCCGGGGCGCTCGCGCAGCGACAGGACCACCCGCACGACCGCGATCCACACCAGGCACGAGCCCAGCATGTGCAGGCCGACCAGGATCTCCGGCGTGTCGGTGAAGTACTGCACGTACCCGATCACGCCCTGAGCCATCAGCACCAGGAAGAGGTCACGGGCGCGGTGCAACGGGCCGGCCGGCGCGTCGACGGCCTTCAGCACGAACCAGAGCGCGACGGTCAGTGCCACCACGACCCAGGCCAGATCGGCGTGCAGCTGCGCGATCATCTTCCAGTCGATCGGGATGCGGTGCACGTCGCTGGAGTCGCCCGCGTGCCGCCCGGCGCCCGTGACCACCGTGCCGACCGCGACCAGCAGCCCCGCGGCGACCGCGAGCAGCCAGGTCAGCTGGGAGACCGCCTTGCCGACCAGCGGCCGGGGAGCCTCGTCGCCCTCACCGACCCGCTGCCAGGTCACCATCGCGACGGTGAGCAGCGCCGTGGAGAGCAGGAAGTGCGCCGCGACGGTGTACGGGTTGAGGCCGACCAGCACCACGATGCCGCCGAGCACGGCGTTGCCCATGACCACCCAGAACTGCACCCAGCCGAGCTTGGTCAGGCTGCGCCGCCAGGGCTTGGCGGACCGGGCGGCGATGATCGCCCACCCGACGGCCGCGCACAGGACGTACGTCAGCATCCGGTTGCCGAACTCGATGACGCCGTGGAGGCCCATCTCGCTCGTCGCCGTGAGGCTCTCGTCGGTGCACTTGGGCCAGGTCGGGCAGCCGAGGCCGGAGCCGGTCAGCCGCACCGCGCCACCGGTCACGACGATGAGCACGGCCATGACGACGGCCGACATGGCCGCACGGCGGACCGTACGGGGGGAGGGGGTCCATCGCTCGGCGATGTACAGGAGCGGGTTCCGCGCGGCTTGAGCGACTTCGGCTCGGGTCAGCTTGGGCACGCGCACCATCGTAGGCGGCGGCTTGTGCAAGCTTTCACGAGGGGGACGAGTTACCCCGAATCGTCGACGGAGCGCGTTCGCACGCTCACACGCGGCGGACGGCCGGGCCCACTCCCGGCGGCCGGGCTCACTCCCAGCGGAAGAACCTCGCCGCCGCGCCCAGCCCCAGGACCGCCCACACCGCCAGGACGCCGAGGTCGCCCCACGGCATCGACGCGCCGTGCTGGAGCACCTCGCGCAGTCCGTCCGACAGGGCCGCGATCGGCAGCAGCCCGAGCACCGACTGCACCGCGTCCGGGAACTTGTCCAGCGGCACGATGACCCCGCCGCCGACCAGCAGCAGCAGGAAGACCAGATTGGCCGCGGCGAGCGTCGCCTCCGCCTTGAGCGTCCCGGCCATCAGCAGCCCGAGCCCGGAGAAGGCCGCCGTGCCCAGCACGAGCAGCAGCAGGACCGCGAGCGGGTTGCCGTGCGGCGACCAGCCGAACGCGAACGCGATCACCGTGAGCAGCACCACCTGGAGCACCTCGGTGACCAGCACCGCGAGGGTCTTGGCGGTCATCAGCGCCCAGCGCGGCAGCGGCGAGGCCGCGAGCCGCTTGAGCACGCCGTACCGCCGCTCGAAGCCGGTGGCGATGGCCTGGCCCGTGAAGGCCGTGGACATCACGGCGAGCGCGAGGATGCCGGGAGTCAGGAAGTCGACGGGCTCGCCCGCGCCGGTGTCCACGATGTCGACCGCGCTGAACAGCACCAGCAGCAGCGTCGGGATGATCACGGTCAGCAGCAGCTGCTCGCCGTTGCGCAGCAGCATCCGCGTCTCCAGGGCGGTCTGCGCGGCGATCATGCGGCCCAGCGGGGCGGCGCCCGGCCGCGGGGTGTACGTACCGGCGCTCATGCGCGCAGCTCCTTGCCGGTCAGTTCCAGGAAGACGTCCTCCAGCGTGTGCCGCTCCACGGAGATGCCCGACGGCATCACTCCGTGCTGGGCGCACCAGGAGGTGACGGTGGCCAGCAGCTCCGGGTTGACGTCACCGGAGATGCGGTAGGCCCCCGGGACGATCTCGGCCGCCTCGCAACCGTCGGGCAGTGCCTTCAGCAGCGAGCCGATGTCGAGACCGGGGCGGCCGGTGAAGCGCAGGGTGTTCTCGGCGCCGCCGCGGCAGAGCGTCTCGGGGCTGCCCTGGGCGATGACCTTGCCCGCGTCGATGACGGCGACGTCGTCGGCGAGCTCCTCGGCCTCGTCCATGAAGTGCGTGGTGAGGACGGTGGACACCCCGTCGGTGCGCAGCTCGCGCACGAGCTCCCAGGTGGAGCGGCGGGCCTGCGGGTCCAGGCCCGCGGTCGGCTCGTCGAGGAAGACCAGCTCGGGACGGCCCACGACGGCCATCGCCAGGGCGAGCCGCTGCTGCTGGCCGCCGGAGAGGCGCCGGTAGGACGTACGGCCGCAACTGCCGAGGCCGAGGCGCTCGATCAGGGCGTCGACGTCCAGCGGGTCGGCGTGGAGCTTCGCCATGTGGCGGAGCATCTCGTCGGCGCGCGCCCCGGAGTAGACGCCGCCCGACTGGAGCATCACGCCGATCCTGGGGCGGAGTCTCGCGGCGTCGGCGACCGGGTCGAGGCCGAGGACCCGCACCGTACCGGCGTCGGGGCGGCGGTAGCCCTCGCACGTTTCGATCGTGGTGGTCTTGCCGGCGCCGTTGGGGCCGAGGACGGCGGTGACGGTGCCGGTGCGCACACACAGGTCGAGGCCGTCCACAGCGGTCTTGGGGCCGTACCGCTTCACCAGACCGCGGATCTGTACGACCGACTCGCTCTTCATGGCCGGTAAGTCTAGGCAGGGGTGGAACCGAGCCCGTCTCCCGGGGCCGGATTAGGTAACCCTAAGTGATGGACGGCACCGTAGATCGTTTCGGACCGTGGTTGTCAGGGCCGGATGAATTACGCAACAATGGCGTTGTGAAATACGTTGGCGAGGCTCCGCAGGAGGAACTCGCGACCGGAGAGCGCTCGACGCGCAACCGGGTCGCGCGCTCCATCCTGGACCACGGCCCGTCCACCGTCGCCGAGCTGGCGAAGCGCCTCGGTCTCACCCAGGCGGCGGTCCGCCGCCATCTCGACGCCCTCGTCTCCGACAGCGTCGTGGAGGCCCGTGAGCAGCGGGTCTACGGGGCTCGGACCCGTGGCCGCCCGGCCAAGGTGTTCGCCCTCACCGACTGCGGCCGGGACGCCTTCGATCAGTCCTACGACAAGCTCGCGGCGGACGCCCTGCGCTGGATCTCCGAGACCGCGGGCGAGGAAGCGGTCACCGCTTTCGCCCGTGCCAGGATCGCGGCCCAGTCCGAGACGTACCGCACGGCGGTCGAGGCCGCGGACCCCGAGGCCCGCACCGAGGCGTTGGCCAAGGCCTTGTCCGTCGACGGGTACGCTGCTACGGCGCGTAGCGCGCCCGGCCCGCAGCAGGGCGAGCAGCTGTGCCAGCACCACTGCCCGGTCGCCCATGTCGCCGAGCAGTACCCGCAGCTGTGCGAGGTGGAGACGGAGTTCTTCTCCAGCCTCCTCGGGACACATGTGCAGCGTCTGGCCACCATCGCCCACGGCGACGGTGTGTGCACGACGTACATTCCGCGCAGCGGCCATCCAGCACCACAGACCACCAATTCAGCATCTGCAAGCACGGCCGGGAGGAACCCCGCATGACGCTCCCTACGGAGACTGCCCACCCTGAGCTCGAGGGTCTGGGCACGTACGAATTCGGCTGGGCCGACTCCGACGCGGCGGGTGCCGCCGCCAAGCGCGGGCTCTCCGAGGAGGTCGTCCTCGACATCTCGGCGAAGAAGAACGAGCCGGAGTGGATGCTGAAGCTGCGCCTCAAGGGCCTGCGGCTCTTCGACAAGAAGCCGATGCCGAACTGGGGCTCCGACCTGTCGGGCATCGACTTCGACAACATCAAGTACTTCGTGCGGTCCACCGAGAAGCAGGCGGAGTCCTGGGAGGACCTGCCCGAGGACATCAAGAACACCTACGACAAGCTCGGCATCCCGGAGGCGGAGAAGCAGCGCCTGGTCGCCGGTGTCGCCGCGCAGTACGAGTCCGAGGTCGTCTACCACCAGATCCGTGAGGACCTGGAGGAGCAGGGTGTCATCTTCCTCGACACCGACACCGCGCTGAAGGAGCACCCGGAGCTCTTCAAGGAGTACTTCGGCACCGTCATCCCGGTCGGCGACAACAAGTTCGCCTCGCTGAACTCGGCCGTGTGGTCGGGCGGCTCGTTCATCTACGTGCCCAAGGGTGTGCACGTCGACATCCCGCTCCAGGCCTACTTCCGTATCAACACGGAGAACATGGGTCAGTTCGAGCGGACGCTGATCATCGTCGACGAGGACGCCTACGTCCACTACGTCGAGGGCTGCACCGCCCCGATCTACTCCTCCGACTCGCTGCACTCCGCGGTCGTCGAGATCATCGTGAAGAAGGGCGGCCGCTGCCGCTACACGACGATCCAGAACTGGTCGAACAACGTCTACAACCTGGTCACCAAGCGCGCCGTCGCTTACGAGGGCGCGACCATGGAGTGGGTCGACGGCAACATCGGCTCCAAGGTCACCATGAAGTACCCGGCCGTCTACCTGATGGGCGAGCACGCCAAGGGCGAGACCCTGTCCATCGCCTTCGCGGGCGAGGGCCAGCACCAGGACGCCGGCGCCAAGATGGTCCACATGGCGCCGAACACCTCCTCCAACATCGTCTCCAAGTCGGTGGCGCGAGGCGGTGGCCGTACCTCCTACCGCGGTCTGATCGAGATCGGCGAGGGAGCGCCCGGCGCGAAGTCCAACGTGCTCTGCGACGCGCTGTTGGTCGACACGATCTCGCGCTCCGACACCTACCCCTACGTCGACGTCCGCGAGGACGACGTGTCGATGGGGCACGAGGCGACCGTCTCCAAGGTCTCCGAGGACCAGCTCTTCTACCTGATGAGCCGCGGTCTGACGGAGTTCGAGGCGATGGCGATGATCGTGCGCGGCTTCGTCGAGCCGATCGCGAAGGAGCTGCCGATGGAGTACGCCCTTGAGCTCAACCGGCTGATCGAGCTGCAGATGGAGGGGTCGGTCGGCTGACAGGCCCGACGACCGAACCTCCGATTTCGACAGAGAAAGCGAGCACTACGACAGCCATGGCTGAGGCTCAGAACATCCCGGCGGGCTCCACCACCACCGGATCCATCGCGGTGGCCGCCGAGTCGACCGTCGCCACGCGCATGAGCGCGCCCCCGTCCTTCGACGTCGCGGACTTCCCGGTCCCGCACGGCCGTGAGGAGGAGTGGCGGTTCACGCCGCTGGAGCGGCTGCGCGGGCTGCACGACGGCACGGCCGTCGCCACCGGCGGCGGCGTGAAGGTGGCGATCGAGGCCCCCGAGGGCGTCACCGTCGAGACCGTCGGACGTGACGACTCCCGGCTCGGCAAGGCCGGCACCCCGGTGGACCGCGTCGCCGCCCAGGCGTACTCCTCCTTCGAGCAGGCGTCCGTCGTCACGGTCGCCAAGGAGGCCGTGCTCACCGAGCCGATCCGCATCGCGGTGCACGGCGAGGGCGGCGTGGCCTACGGCCACCAGGTCGTCGAGCTCGGGGCCTTCGCCGAGGCCGTCGTCGTCATCGACCACACCGGTGACGCGGTGCTCGCCGCCAATGTGGACTACGTCCTCGGAGACGGCGCGAAGCTCACCGTCGTCTCCGTACAGGACTGGGACGAGACCGCGGTCCACGTCGGCCAGCACAACGCGCTGGTCGGCCGGGACGCCTCGTTCAAGTCGATCGTCGTCACCTTCGGCGGCGACCTCGTCCGGCTCCACCCGCGCGTCAGCTACGCGGGCACCGGCGGCGAGGCCGAGCTCTTCGGCCTGTACTTCACCGACAAGGGCCAGCACCAGGAGCACCGCCTCCTGGTCGACCACAACACCCCGCACTGCAAGTCCAACGCCGCCTACAAGGGCGCGCTCCAGGGCGACGGCGCACACGCCGTGTGGATCGGTGACGTCCTCATCCGAGCCAGGGCCGAGGGCACCGACACCTACGAGATGAACCGCAACCTCGTCCTCACGGACGGCGCGCGGGTCGACTCCGTGCCGAACCTGGAGATCGAGACCGGCGAGATCGTCGGCGCAGGCCACGCCTCGGCGACCGGCCGGTTCGACGACGAGCAGCTCTTCTACCTGATGTCCCGGGGCATCGACGCCGAGGAGGCCCGCCGCCTCGTCGTGCGCGGCTTCTTCGCCGAGCTCGTCCAGCAGATCGGTCTGCCGGACGTCGAGGCGCGGCTGCTGGAGAAGATCGAGGCCGAGCTGAAGGCTTCCGTCTGATGGCCTTCGTCAAAGCCTGTGCGCTGAGCGAGCTGGAGGACGACACCCCCAAGCGGGTGGAGCTCGACGGCGTCCCGGTGTCCGTCGTCCGTACCGAGGGCGAGGTGTTCGCGATCAACGACATCTGCTCGCACGCGAACGTCTCACTGTCCGAGGGCGAGGTCGAGGACTGCATGATCGAGTGCTGGCTGCACGGCTCCAGCTTCGACCTGCGCACCGGCAAGCCGTCCGGCCTTCCCGCGACGCGCCCCGTCCCCGTATACCCCGTCAAGATCGAAGGGGACGATGTGCTCGTCTCCGTCACCCAGGAGTCCTGAGTCACCCATGGCAACGCTTGAAATCCGCGACCTGCACGTCTCCGTCGAGGCCGACAACGCCACGAAGGAGATCCTCAAGGGCGTCGACCTGATCGTGAAGCAGGGCGAGACGCACGCCATCATGGGCCCCAACGGGTCCGGCAAGTCCACCCTCGCGTACTCCCTCGCGGGTCACCCCAAGTACACGATCACCAGCGGTTCGGTGACCCTGGACGGCGAGGACGTCCTGGAGATGACCGTCGACGAGCGCGCCCGCGCCGGTCTGTTCCTCGCGATGCAGTACCCGGTCGAGATCCCCGGTGTCTCGGTCTCCAACTTCCTCCGCACCTCCGCCACCTCCGTCCGCGGCGAGGCGCCCAAGCTGCGTACCTGGGTGAAGGAGGTCAAGGAGACGATGGGCCGGCTCCAGATGGACCCGGCGTTCGCCGAGCGCAACGTCAACGAGGGCTTCTCCGGCGGTGAGAAGAAGCGCCACGAGATCCTTCAGCTGGAGCTCCTCAAGCCGAAGGTCGCGATCCTCGACGAGACCGACTCCGGTCTGGACGTCGACGCACTGCGCATCGTCTCCGAGGGCGTCAACCGGGTCCGCGAGACCGGCGAGGTCGGCACCCTGCTGATCACGCACTACACGCGGATCCTCCGCTACATCAAGCCCGACTTCGTGCACGTCTTCGCCAACGGCCGCATTGCCGAGTCCGGCGGCGCCGAGCTCGCCGACAAGCTGGAGAACGAGGGCTACGAGGCATATGTGAAGGGTGGCGCTTCCGCGTGACACAGCTGCCGGGCCTCCTCGACACCGAGGCGATCCGCAAGGACTTCCCCCTGCTGGATCGTACGGTCCACGACGGGAAGAAGATCGTTTACCTGGACAGCGCTGCGACCTCGCAGAAGCCGCGCCAGGTGCTCGACGCCCTCAACGAGTACTACGAGCGGCACAACGCCAATGTGCACCGCGGTGTGTACACGATCGCGGAGGAGGCCACGGCGCTGTACGAAGGCGCCCGTGACAAGGTCGCCGCGTTCATCAACGCACCCAGCCGCGACGAGGTGATCTTCACCAAGAACGCTTCCGAGTCGCTCAACCTCGTGGCCAACATGCTCGGCTGGGCCGACGAGCCCTACCGGGTGGACCACGACACCGAGATCGTCACCACGGAGATGGAGCACCACTCCAACATCGTGCCGTGGCAGCTGCTCTCGCAGCGCACGGGCGCGAAGCTGAAGTGGTTCGGCATCACCGACGACGGCCGCCTCGACCTGTCCAACATCGAGGAGATCATCACGGAGAAGACGAAGATCGTCTCCTTCACCCTGGTCTCCAACATCATGGGCACGATCAACCCGGTCGAGAAGATCATCCGCCGGGCCCAGCAGGTCGGCGCGCTGGTCTGCATCGACGCCTCGCAGGCCGCCCCGCACATGGTGCTGGACGTGCAGGCGCTGCAGGCCGACTTCGTGGCCTTCACCGGTCACAAGATGGTCGGCCCGACCGGCATCGGCGTGCTCTGGGGACGGCAGGAGCTCCTGGAGGACCTGCCGCCGTTCCTCGGCGGCGGCGAGATGATCGAGACCGTGTCGATGCACTCGTCGACGTACGCCCCCGCGCCGCACAAGTTCGAGGCCGGTACGCCCCCGATCGCCCAGGCCGTCGGCCTCGGCGCGGCCGTGGACTACCTCTCGGCGATCGGCATGGAGAAGATCTACCGGCACGAGCACGCGATCACCGAATATGCGGTGAAGCGGCTCCTGGAGGTCCCGGACCTGCGGATCATCGGTCCGGCGACGGCCGAGGACCGCGGCGCGACGATCTCCTTCACGCTCGGTGACATCCACCCGCACGACGTGGGCCAGGTGCTCGACGAGCAGGGCATCGCGGTCCGGGTCGGACACCACTGCGCACGGCCGGTCTGCCTGCGGTACGGAATTCCTGCGACCACGCGAGCGTCGTTCTATCTGTACTCCACGCCCGCCGAGGTCGACGCCCTGGTGGACGGTCTGGAGCACGTACGGAACTTTTTCGGATAATGGGCGAGCGGCTGAGGGTTGACTGGTGAAGCTTGATTCCATGTACCAGGAAGTGATCCTGGACCACTACAAGCACCCCCACGGGCGTGGCCTGCGGGACGGCGACGCAGAGGTGCACCACGTCAATCCGACGTGCGGCGACGAGATCACTCTCCGGGTGAAGTACGACGGCGAGACCATCGCCGATGTGTCGTACGAGGGTCAGGGCTGCTCCATCAGCCAGGCCAGTGCCTCCGTGCTGAACGACCTGCTGGTCGGCAAGGAGCTGGGCCAGGCGCAGAAGATCCAGGAGACCTTCCTGGAGCTGATGCAGTCGAAGGGCCAGCTGGAGCCGGACGACGCGATGGAGGAGGTGCTGGAAGACGCGGTCGCGTTCGCCGGTGTCTCGAAGTATCCGGCCCGGGTGAAGTGCGCGCTGCTGAGCTGGATGGCGTGGAAGGACGCGACGGCGAAAGCGCTGTCCGAAGGGAAGACGGCATGAGCGACAACGAGACTCTCACCACGAAGCCGGCCTCCGAGGAGGAGGTCCGCGAGGCCCTGTACGACGTGGTCGACCCCGAGCTGGGCATCGACGTGGTCAACCTGGGCCTGATCTACGGCATCCACATCGACGACGCCAACATCGCCACCCTCGACATGACGCTGACGTCCGCGGCCTGCCCGCTGACCGATGTCATCGAGGACCAGGCGAAGTCCGCGACCGACGGCATCGTCAACGAGCTGCGGATCAACTGGGTCTGGATGCCGCCGTGGGGCCCGGACAAGATCACGGACGACGGGCGCGAGCAGCTTCGCGCCCTGGGCTTCAACGTCTGAGCCCATTGCCGACGATGAACGGCCCCCGGCTTCGCGCCGGGGGCCGTTTTTCGTCGTTGTTTCGCCTGCCGTACTCATGATGTGTGTCCGTCGTTGGCACGGGTACCGGAACCTACCCGCGACACCCCGCCGACGAGAGGCATGCCGTGCTGCATCAGTTTTCGCTCCCCGACCGCAGGCTGGCCGCCGCCGCGAGCGGAGTGCTCCTGCTGGCCGCGCTGGGGCTCAACGCCCCCGCGCACGCGGCGAGTTACGGAGCGCCGACGATCTCCTTCTCGGCCTCCTACCTCTCCGGTGCCGTCGGCGCGACCGGTGACCCGGTGGTGACCGTCACCGTCGCGCAGAGCGGAGCCGACGCGAGCGCGCTCGGCGTGGCGGCGTCCGCCAGCTCCAAGTCGTCCGTCGCCGGGACCGGGGACGTGACCGTGACCGGTACGGGCACCACCCGGCAGCTCTCCGTCGCCGCACACGGGCGCGGCTACACCGACCTCACGATCAAGGTCACCGGACTCGGCGGCCAGACCGCCACCAAGAAGCTGCACTACGCCGCCTCCGCCGCCGTGCAGAACGCCGCCGACACCCGCTACCTCACCGGCTCCTCCGACGCCTCGGCAGCCGTCGACGTCGGCGGCGGTCACATGGTCGTGGCCGACGACGAGTCCAACACGCTGCGCCTGTACGACCGTTCCGCGTCCGGCGCGCCCGTGAAGAGCTGGGACGTCGGCTCGAAGCTGGGGGCGGACAAGGAGGTCGACATCGAGGGCGCGGCCCGGGTCGGCAACACCATCTACTGGACCGGTTCGCTCGGCAACAACAAGGACGGCGAGTACAAGTCCGACCGCAACACCGTCTTCACCACGACGGTGACCGGCTCGGGCGCCGCCACTCAGCTGAAGGTGGGCGGCTCGTACGGGAAGCTCCGTGACGACCTCGTCGCCTGGGACGAGGCGAACGGCGACCGGCTCGGCTTCGCCGCGGGGACGGCGGACGGTGAGGCGCCCAAACAGATCGACGGGTTCAACATCGAGGGCCTGGAGTTCGCGCCCGGCTCGATGACCACCGCGTACCTCGGCTTCCGGGCACCGCTCGTCCCGCCGAAGGCCGGCGGCAAGGCCCTGATCGTGCCCGTCACCAACTTCGACAAGGTGGCAGGCAACGGGGCGAAGGCGGTCATGGGCGAGCCGATCGAGCTGGACCTCGGCGGGCTCAGCATCCGGGACATCCGCAAGAACGCCGCCGACCAGTACCTGATCGTGGCCGGCTCCTGGGCGGCCGACGACAACTCCGACCCGTACGCCCTCTACGCCTGGGACGGGGTCGCCTCGCACGCCCCGGTCAAGCGCGCCGATCTGCCGACCGCCGACCCGGGCGGCTGGGAGGCCGTGGTGGACGTTCCCGACCTCACCGTTCCCGGCGCCCGGGCGCAGCTGATCACGGATGCGGGTTCCGCCGATCTGTACGGGGACGGCACGGAGGCGAAGGATCTCGACCACGCCGAATGGAAGAAGTCCCGCGCCGTCCGGTTCACCGTCGGCGGCTGACGGCCCGGCCGGGCCCGGACCGGGCCCGGTCCTAAGGGCCGTACGGTGGCGGTACGGCCGCCGCCTCGGCCAGGACCGGGCCCAGGTTCTCCGTGCGCATGCGCCGGTCGACGTAGAGCAGTCCGGTCACCAGCTGCGGGAACGTCGCCGCGATGAACTGGCCGATCAGCTGTCCCAGGGCCAAGACCACCAGGTAGCCGCTCATGGCGAAGACGATCGCGGCCGGGTTCGGGTCCTCGTCCAGGGTCGTTCCGCCGAGGATGCCGGAGAACATGCCGAGGAACGAGAACGGGATCTGGATGATGTAGCTCGCCGCGGCGGCCATCGCGAGGGCCAGCAGGGTGATCCCGAGGACCCGCCACCAGTCGCCGCGCACCAGCTGCGAGGAGCGGCGCAGGGCGGCCACCGGGGACTGTCCCTCGAACACCGCGGCCGAGGGCGCCAGGGAGAACTTCACCCAGAGCCAGACGGCGAGCGGGGCGGTGGCCAGTGCGCCCAGGAAGCCGAGCGAGGTCCACAGCACGACACTGCCGTTGTGCGTCAGGGAGATGGCGCCGATCACGAACGCGAAGAATCCGACCATCATGAGGGCCAGCGGGATCATCGCGACCAGGAAGGTCAGGACCACCGTCCCGAACACCGACGGCACCCGGGACCAGGCCCGGCGCCAGACGGCGGAGAAGGTGGTCGGCCGGCCGAGCACCGCCTCCTGGAGAACGGTGGGAACGGTCGCGTACATCATGGCCGTACCGACCGAGAACGCGATCGCGGAGACCAGCCAGACGGCGCCGAAGGCGACCACGATCGGCACCATGTCGGAGGACGTCGGGTCCTCGTGGGCGCTGAGCGAGATGACCCTGTGCAGATGGCCGCTGACCGCGGAATACCCGATCAGGGCCGAGGCGGCCATGACCACCACCGCCCCGCCGTACACGGCCGCGCCGATGCCGAACAGCTGCTTCCAGTAGCGTCCCATCGTGCTGAAGGCGCCGCCGAGTATGTCCCCGAGCTTCAGCGGTGCCAGCGGTATCACCCCGGGCTTCGGGGGTGCCCAGCCGCCCCATCCCGGCGGCCCCGGGATGCCTCCGTACGGTGCTCCGCCGCCCCACCCTGCGTCCTGCGCCACTGCTGCTCCGTCATGTGTCGTTGTCCGGTGTGCTGGTCGGGACACCGTAGCGTCCCGGTTGGCCGAAAGCGCTCGTACCGTCGCACGGGCGGCGATGCGTACACTCGTACACATGGGATACGGACTGCTGGCCGCGGCGATCGCAGCGGAGGTGGCCGGCACGACGGCCATGAAGTACAGCGAGGGCTTCACCCGGCTCTGGCCCTCGCTGATCAGTGTCGTGGGATACCTCGTGGCCTTCGGCCTGCTCGCCCGGACGCTGAAGACGCTGTCGGTGGGCACCGCCTACGCGATCTGGGCGGGGATCGGCACCGCGGCGGTCGCCGCCATCGGCATCCTCTTCATGGGCGAGTCCGGCAGCCCGGTCAAACTGGCGGGCATAGCGCTGGTCATCGCCGGAGTGGTGGTGCTGAACCTGGGCGGGGCCCACTGATGGCGCGCCGCTACGACCCCGAGCGGCGCGACCGCATCATCGATGCCGCGATCAGGGTGGTCGGCGCCAAGGGCATCGCGGGGCTGAGCCACCGCTCCGTCGCGGCCGAGGCCGATGTGCCGCTCGGTTCGACGACGTATCACTTCGCCTCGCTGGACGAGCTGTTGATCGCGGCGCTGCGCCGGTCGAACGAGAACTTCGCCGAGGTCATGCGGGAGAGCGAGGCGCTGGCCGACCCGGCGGCCGACCTCGCCGGGGAGCTGGCCCGGCTGCTGGGGGAGTACTTCTCCGGCGGGCGCGGGCGGGCCGAGCTGGAGTACGAGCTGTATCTCGCCGCGCTCCGCAAACCCGCGCTGCGGCCCGTCGCCGCCGAGTGGACCGACGGCACCGCCGAGTTGCTGTCCCGGCGAACCGATCCGGCCACCGCGCGGGCGCTGATCGCGCTGATGGACGGGATCTGCCTGCAGGTACTGCTCACCGGCGGCGAGTACGACGAGGCGAACGCACGGGAGATGCTGCGGCGGATCGCCGGATGACGGCTCCGGCCGGGAGCGCCGGGCGGGGCTGACGTCCTGGAGCGCCGGGCGGGGCCGACGCCAGGGGCCGTCCCGTCCGGCGCACCCCTCACGCGCCGGACGGGACGGCGTTGCGTACCGCCGCCAGGGCCGCCCGGACGCTCGCCTCGATGTCGGTGATCGGATACAGCGCCTCGCGGACCGTCCGGTCGCGGTCCACCACCAGCGTCAGCCGCTTCGGCCTGCTGACGCCGCCCGCGCGGAAGGTGGGCAGGCGCAGCGCCGCCGTCAGCTCCAGCTCCGCGTCGGACAGCAGCGGGAACCGCAGCCGCTCCGCGTCCGCGAAGGCCCGCTGCTCGTCCGGGCGCTGGGTGGAGACCCCGTGCACGGTCGCGCCCGCCGCGGTGAACTCGGCCAACTGGTCGCGGTAGGTGCACGATTCGAGCGTGCAGCCGCTCGCGCCCGGGATCTCGGCCCAGCCCGGCGGGTAGGCGTCCCGGCGGGCGTAGGCGCCGGGGAAGAAGTACAGGACGGTGTACGGGGTGGCGGCGACCGGGTCGCGCGGCGCGCCGTCATGGTCCAGCAGTCGCAGCTCGGGCAGGCGGGTGCCCACCAGAGCGTGCACCCGGGCCGCCTCCCTCGAGGCCTCCGCGGTGGTCGCCATCGTTTCCCCTTCCCCCAGCACCCAGGTGTCTCCCCAGTCCTGGAGCGCGATCAGTACGGGCAGCAGCGCGCGTCCACGCGGGGTGAGCCGGTACTCGTACCGGGGTGGCCGGTCCTGGTACGGCTCGCGGGAGAGCACCCCCGCCTCGACGAGCAGCCGCAGCCGCTCGGTCAGCACTTTGCGGGACACGCCCAGCTCCTGCTGGAGCGCGTCGAAGCGGTGCACCCCGCGCGCCGTGTCCCGGACGATCAGCAGGGTCCACCAGTCGCCCACGACATCGAGCGCCTGGGCGATCGCGCAGTCGGCGTCGGCCAGGCTGGTGCGCTGAGGCATGGGCTCCTCCGTCTGTCTCCCGTATTCGCCGCCACCGGATCGACCTGATCCGCGGCTCACCGGATCGACCTGCAGGAAACCATGGTGCCATAGTCCGTTCCTAAGGGGAACTTACTGGCGGGGGTGCTGGGGACGAGCTTTCCGGGGCCGGGACGAGCTTTTCCGGGGTCGTGCCGGAAGCGCCGCGCACGCTGTGGCTGCCGGTCGTACCGGTGCCCGAACGGCAGACGCGGCCCGGCTGACCTGGCAGGTCCCGGCTCCCGGGCCGGGCCGCGGCCATCCGGCGAGACCGGTTGGCCCCGGTGGTGCATCGCCGGTTAGGTTTCGTGTCATGACCGACACGACTCCTGCTCGCACCACCGGCGCCGTCGCCGCCGGCCTCGCCACCATCGCCGGCGACGGTTCCGTTCTCGACACCTGGTTCCCCGCCCCCGAGCTCACCGCCGAGCCGGGCCCGGCCGGAACCGAACGGCTCACCCCCGACCAGGCCGTCAACCTCCTCGGCGAGGGCGCCGCCAAGGCCATCGGTGTGGACGCCCGCCGCGGTGTCGAGACCGTCGCCGTACGTACGGTCATCGCCTCGCTCGACGACAAGCCGCTGGACGCGCACGACGCGTACCTGCGCCTGCACCTCCTCTCGCACCGACTCGTCCGGCCGCACGGCCAGAACCTGGACGGGCTCTTCGGCCTCCTCACCAACGTCGCCTGGACCTCGCTCGGCCCGGTCGCGGTCGACGACGTCGAGAAGGTGCGGCTGAACGCCCGAGCCGAGGGCCTGCACCTCCAGGTCACCTCGGTCGACAAGTTTCCCCGGATGACGGACTACGTCGCGCCGAAGGGCGTCCGGATCGCCGACGCCGACCGGGTCAGGCTCGGCGCGCACCTCGCCGCCGGCACGACCGTCATGCACGAGGGCTTCGTCAACTTCAACGCGGGCACCCTCGGCACGTCGATGGTCGAGGGCCGCATCTCCGCGGGTGTCGTCGTCGGCGACGGCTCCGACATCGGCGGCGGCGCCTCCACCATGGGCACCCTCTCCGGCGGCGGCAAGGAGCGCATCGTCATCGGCGAGCGCTGCCTGATCGGCGCCGAGGCCGGCGTCGGGATCGCGCTCGGCGACGAGTGCGTCGTCGAGGCCGGGCTCTACGTCACGGCCGGCACCCGCGTCACGCTGCCGGACGGCCAGATCGTCAAGGCCCGTGAGCTCTCCGGCGCCTCGAACATCCTCTTCCGCCGCAACTCGGTCTCCGGCGCCGTCGAGGCCCGCCCGAACAACGCGGTCTGGGACGGTCTCAACGACGTCCTGCACAGCCACAACTAACCCGTGGCGGCGAGCAGTTCCTCGTAAGCCCTCCGCAGCCCGTCGGTCGCCCCGCGCCCGGCGGGCTGCAGCGGTTCGCGGACCGGTCCGGCGTCGAGCAGCGCCTTGGCGGTGACCGTGCCGGGCAGCCCGGAGCCCATCATCGCCTCGGCGAGCGGGAGGACCAGGTGGTTGAGCCGGGCGGCCCGCGCGGTGTCCCCGGCGTCGAACGCGTCCAGGACCGCCCGCAGCGCACGGGGTGCCACATTGGCGACGGTGCTGACATAGCCCGCCGCACCCACCGCGTACAACGGCAGGTTCAGCTCCTCGCAGCCCGAGTAGTACGCCAGCGAGGTCGCGCCGATCACCTTCGTGGAGCCCAGCAGGTCGTACGCGCAGTCCTTCACGGCCACGACGCGCGGATGCTCCGCGAGCCGCAGCAGGGTCTCCGGTTCGATGCGGGTGCCGGTGCGCCCGGGGATGTCGTACAGCATCAGCGGGAGGCCGGTCGCGTCGGCGACGCGCCGGAAATGCGCCTCGACGGCGGCCTGTGGCGGTCGGCTGTAGTACGGCGTCACCACCAACAGGCCGTCCGCGCCCGCCTGTTCGGCCTGTCGGGCGAGGGCGATCGTGTGCCGGGTGTCCGAGCTGCCGACCCCGGCGACGATCGGCACACCGCCGCCGACCGCCGCCCGGACCGCCCGCAGCAGCTCGGTCTTCTCGGCGTCGGTGGTGGTCGGGGACTCGCCGGTGGTGCCGCTGAGCACCAGTCCGTCGCATCCGTCGGCGACCAGGGCGGCGGCGTGCTTCCCGGCCGCGTCCGGGTCCAGCTCGCCGGAGTCGGTGAACGGCGTGATCATGGCGCAGAGCGCGCGCCCGAAGGGGGTCACTGGTGCGGTCATCCCCGAAGTGTCCGCCGACCGGACCGTGAAGGTCCACTTAGATCTGCTTGGGGTGGGCGGCAAGCAGGACTGAACAGTCGCGGGTCCACGCCCACGGGTCTGACATGATCGAACGACTGTATGGCAGACCTGGATCGGGGTGGGCGCGTGAGCATGCGAGGACCGGCGTGGGCGGGGACCGGGAGACGGGGGCCGCTGGCTGCCGGGCTGCTGGCCGGAGTGCTGGGCCTGACGCTCTCCGGATGTGCCGGGTTCCTCGTGCCGGCGGGCGAGGGCGAGCCGGAGCCGACGCCCAGCGATCCGTACCGGGTGCACGCCGACAAGCTGCCGACCCCGTTCCCCAGCGTCTCGACCGGGGTCTCCGACCGGCCGGGCGCGCAGGGGCCCGCGCCCACACCCACCGTCCCGGCCGGCTGCCCGTCCTCCGGCGTCGTCGTCGGCATGGGCGAGGTGGAGGCGGCGCTCGGCCACCGGGCCGTCGGACTCACCCTCACCAACTGCGGCAGCAAGCCGTACCGGGTCGACGGCTACCCGTCCGTCCGGGCCCTGGACGAGGCCGGTGACCCGCTGCCGGTCCCGGTGAACCCCGGATCCTCCTACATGGGCAGCGACCCCGGGCCGAAGGAGGTCATGCTCAAGCCGGGGGAGACCGCACGCTCGCTCCTGGCCTGGGTCTCCACCCCGACCGGCGGCGACCTCATCGAGGGCGACGCCCTGGAGATCGCACCGGCCCCCGGGCTGGAGGCGCGCACCTTCCCGCTGGAGGGGAGCGACGTACGGCTCCTGGACGAGCTCAACATGACCGCGTGGCGGGGCAGCTCCGTCCGGTAGCGCCCCGGCCCCGGGTCAGAGGGCGAGGACGGCGGGCAGATCGGCGCGGGTGGCGGAGCGGAGGTTCATGCTCCGGAGTCTGGCACGGGCGCCGGAGCACCCGGCGCCCGGCCTGCGGCCCACCGGCCGAGGGCTGTCGGCGCACGCCCGCCAGGGTCTGCGGGACAGCCCCCGGGCACGGTCAGCGGCGCGCCATGTAGAGGCTGAAGGCCTTGTGGAGCACCTTGTTGACCGGGTAGTCCCACTCGCCGATGTACTCGGCGGCCCGGCCGCCGGTACCCACCTTGAAGCGCAGCAGACCCAGCAGATGGTTGCTCTCGTCCAGGGTGTCGGTGATGCCGCGCAGGTCGTAGACGGCCGCGCCCTGTTCGTGCGCGTCGCTCATCATGCGCCACTGGATCGCGTTGCTGGGCTGTACCTCGCGCTTGCGGCCGGTCGAGGCGCCGTAGGAGTACCAGACGTGGTTGCCGACGGTCAGCATCGTCGCGGCGGAGAGCGTCTCGCCCTCGTGCTGGGCGAGGTAGAGCCGCATCCGGTCGGGGTCCTCGGCCCGCAGCGCGGTCCACATCCGCTGGAAGTAGCCGAGCGGGCGGGGGATGAAGCGGTCGCGCCCGGCCGTCTCGCGGTACAGCTCGTAGAAGGCCGGGAGGTCTTCGTAATCGCCCTCGACGACCTCGACGCCCGACTTCTCCGCCTTCTTGATGTTACGTCGCCACTGCTGGTTCAGATTGCCCCGGATCTCCTCCAGCGACAGCCCGGCGAACGGGACCTGGAAGACGTACCGGGGCTGCCCCGCGCTGAATCCGTCCTCGCTCTCCTCCTCGCCGCGCCGCCAGCCCAGCCCGCGCAACTGCTCCACGACCTCGGCGGCCTGCGGCTCCCGCGCGTCCGGAGGAACGTCGCGCAGCCGTCCGGCGGCCGGGTCGGCGATGGCGTCCTTCACCGTCCGGGCGTCCCAGCGCCGGGCGACCACCGGCGGGCCCATCCGCACCGAGAACGCGCCCTGCGCCTTCAGATGCGCCAGCATCGGATCCAGCCACTCACGCAGACCGCCGTCGTGCCAGTCGATGACCGGACCCTCCGGCAGATAGGCCAGATAGCGCTTCACCCGGGGGATCGGCCGGTACAGGACGAGCCCGGCCCCGACGATCCGCTCCCGGCCCGCGCCGTCCCGGTCGAACCAGCCGATGCTCTCCGCACGCCAGTCGGGCTTCACATCGCCCCACGACGGAACCTGCATATGGCTCACGGCCGGACGGCTCGCGACGAACGCCAGGTGCTCCTCGCGGCCGATCGTCCTCAGGTGCGGTGCCATGCGGTACTCCGTTCGTTGTGCTGTCGTTGGGACCGACGGTGTCGACGGGGCGTGCTGTTGACCTCAAGCGGACTTGACGTATCAGGGTGGTCGGCAACGGCGCGCCACCCCCGGTGCGCCCGCCAGGGAGGCCCCGTCATGAGCGTGCGATTCGAATCCGGTCCCGATCTTGCCCGTAACGACGTCGGACCCGTCAAGGCGAGCACCTGGGACACCGGCACCCCGGAGCGCATGCGGCGGACGGTCGAGGCCATCCGCGAGGCGTGGGAGAGCCGGGACTGGCCGCATCCGGGACTTCTTTCGTACACCGTCCATGCCGGTGAGGACGGCAGGACCCTGTTCCACTACAGCCAGTGGAGTGGTGATCAGGCGTACGAGGACTTCTTCCGGCACGGCAGGGACGAGCGCAACGCGGACATCGACGCCGCCGTGCCGGGCATCCGGCGGCTCGGACTGCACACCTTCGAGCTCTACCGGTCCGCGCTGCGGCCGGAGAGCGCCGGACGGGATCCGGGGTGCGTCGTGATCGTCGACGTGGAGTTCGACGGTGCGGACAAGGCGCGGCAACGGGACTGGGTGGACACCGTGTTCGAGGCGCTCGGCACCGACCCGGCGCCCGCCCCCGGAGGCATCTCCGGGCACTTCCACGTGAGCACCGACGGGACGCGGGTGCTCAACTACGCCGAATGGGAGAGCGCCCGGGCCCACATCGACGCACTGGCCGCCCCCGGTGCCGGGGTCGGGTCGAGTACGCCGCAGTGGGCACGGGTGCAGTCGTACCCGGGGGTGACCGGTGGCGGGGTGCACCGGTACACGCCCGCGCTCAGCATCCGGCCGAGCGCGGGCGCGTAGCACCGCTACGGGCGGAAGCGGAGCACCTGCGGGTCGTGGTCGCTGTTCTGATCGGCGAACTCGGCGTTGATGTGCACGCTGTCGTACTGGAAGTCGTCGATCGACGGGCTGGTCAGGATCTGGTCGAGCACCTGGCTGTTGCCCTGGTAGACGTAGCTGTAACGCTCCGAGCGCGGCAGGGACTTGATCGCCGGGTACAGCACACGACCGGCGGTCAGCGCCTCGGCCGTGCCGGAGAACTCGAAGTCGTTGATGTCACCGACGACCAGGACATCCGCGTTCTTCTGGACGCTCAGCAGCTTCTTGACGAAGGTGTTGACCGCCCGGCCCTGCGCGTGCCGCTGGACCTCCGAGGAACGGGCCGGCGGCTGGTGCTCCGCGAAGATGGACTCGTCGCCGCCCTTGGACGCGAAGTGGTTGGCGACGACGAAGACCGTGCGGCCGCGGAAGCTGAACTCTCCGGCGAGCGGCTTGCGGCTGTTCTCCCACGCCGGGTTCGCCGGGTCGATCCGGCCGGGGGAGAGGGTCAGGGCGGCGCGGCCCCGCTCCCGGGCGACATCGGTCGCCGTCGTCGCGTCGCCGCCGGCCCGGTCGGTGAACGAGACCCGCTCCGGGTTGAAGAGGAACACCTGACGGATGTTGCCGCCGGGCTCGCCGCCGTCCTTCTTGTCCTCGGGGTCGATGGAGCGCCAGTCGTACGCCGGGCCGCCCGCCGCCACGATCGCGTCGGTGAACTTCTTCACCGTCGCATCGGCGGCGACCGTGCCGTCGCTCTTCGCGCCGTTGTTGTCCTGGATCTCCTCCAGCGCCACGATGTCGGGCGAGGCGAGGTTGTCGACGACCGCGGCGGCGAGCGCGTCGAACTTCTCCTGCGGGTCGCTCGGGTCGAGGTTCTCGACGTTGTACGTCGCCACGGCCAGCTCGCCACCGCGCTGCTTGCGGGTGGTCTCCCGTCGCAGTCCCTCACCGGTGACGGTGCCCATGGTGCGGGCGGTCAGCGTGTAGCCGCCGTACTGGTTGAAGTCGAGCGGGCCCTCGGTCGTACCGGTCAGCACATCGCCGACGTCGGCCTTGGGGAAGGGCTGCTGGGCCAGCGGCACCAGCGACTGGATCTGGAGCCGGCCGGTGTTCTGCGAGCCGTACGAGCCGTAGACGGTGCCGCCGCGGCGGGCGTCGTTCTCGCGCGGCTTCACCGTCACCCACAGCTCGGCGTGCGTGTCGGTGGCGCCGACGACCCGCGAGGTGCCGACGCTGACGTTCATGCCTTCGACCGACTCGTAGTAGTCGAGGGCGTAGCGGGACGGGCGCAGCGGGAGCGCGTTGATGGAGCCGCCCGCGGCGGGGTCACCTTCCGGGGTGTACCGGGAGGGGACCGAGCGCTCCGAGACCCGCACCGGCGCGGGCAGGGCGTTGCCGGAGGACACCACGGTGACGGTGGGCTTGCTGATCTCGGTCAGCGACTGGTTGCCGGAGTCGAGGCCACCCGGGACGTACTCGGTGACCGTGCCGGAGACGGTGACCGCGTCACCGACCGCGACGGTGGGCGCGGAGCCGGTGTAGACGAAGACGCCCTCGCTGGTGGCGGGGTCGGCGTCGGGGTTCGGGTCCTGGAACCAGAAGCCCTTCGTGCCGTACGTCCGCACACCCGTGACGATGCCCGCCACGTCGGCGACCTGCTGGCCGACGAGCGGGGATATCCGGGTGGAGCCCTGGATGTCGTGGATCCGGACCTGGCCGTCCACGGAGCGGGCGGTGGTGGAGGCGGACGCGGAGGTGGTCGCGGCGCCGGTGAGGAGACCGGCGGCGAGGGCGGCGGTGACTACGGCGCAGACAGCGGTGGTTCTGGACGATGCGGCAGGCATCACGGGCTCCGGGGGTATCGAGGGTCGGAACGGAGATCTACGCGCGTCAATCTCTTGTGTGCGCAAGGGGGTTGTCAAGGTCTGCCGGGTGGACTGCCGTTGTCCGTTGCATGAACCGGGCGGCATGGGGCGAAATACGTCTACGCTTGGGCCGCCCGATCCGTACGGCCGGCATGCCCGGCCCGTGCATCCGGTACGCCTGATCCGTACGTCCGGTACGCCCGATACGTGCTCCCGAGGAGAACCATTTTGATGTCCGCAGAGCGCCCCACCCTGCCGCCCGTACGGCTGCGCACCGAGGCCGAGCTGGCACGGGACGCGCTCGCCGCGCCGCTGTTCGCCCGCGCCGTCCGGCTCGCCCGCTGGGCGGGCCCGGAGACCCGGGTCGGCGCCGGCGGCGAGCTCGTCGACGCCCAACTGCCCGCGGCGGCCGAGCACATCGGCCTGGCGCCCGACGAGGACGGGGCGGCGGAGGCGAGCGAGGCGTGGCGGCTCGCGGTCGACGCGGGGCTCGTCGACGTCGAGGATCCCGGCGAGGACGCCGGACCGGAGGCGGAGGGGACCGCCCGCGCCGGCGAGAACCTGGCAATGGTCACGGGCGGTTCACCGAAGGACGTCCTGTCGATCTGGCTCGACGGCCTGGAGGCCGTCCACGCCGACGCCACCGCGCCCGTCTTCGACGACCTCGCCGATCTCGTCGGTGAGGACGGCTCGATCGACTTCGAATCCCTGAACTGGGACCCGGAGGTCGAGGCGGAGTTCCTCGACGGGGTCCTCGGCAACCTCTACCTGCTCACCGTCGGGGACGGCCACGGCGGCACGGACCCGGTCCCCGTGCCACTGCCCGCCCTCGCCGCGTCGGTGATCGTCCCCGACGACATGGGCGAACCCACCGACGACATCCTCGAGCAGGTGTCCGAGGCGATGATGCGCCTGGACGACCAGTTCCGGGTCCTCGAACCCATCGGCATCGTCGAGTACCGCCCGGTGGATGAGGCGTTGCTGGTCGAGGAGGACGAGGACGTCACCCCGCCGGCCGACGACGAGGACGTCACCCGGTACGGAATGGTGAAGCTGACCCCCCTCGGCCTCTACGGCCTGCGGAGCCGGATGCTGGAGGCGGGGGTGGACGCCCCGGCGATCGGCGACTTCGCGGACAAGGGCGCCGACTCGCTGCTCGGCGGGGTCGCCTACTACCCCGAGGCGGCGGCCCGCAGCGAGGTCGAGCTGTGGCTCGCCCGGCGCGGCGGTGCGGACGGCGCGGCCGCCGAACTCCTGGCGGCGTCCCGCGGCACGGACCAGCAGGCACCGCTGCGCAGGCTGCACTGCCAGCAGGCCCTCGCCCTGGTCGGCGCGGAGGCGGAGCCCGCGGTGCGCGCGGTGCTGGACGACCCGGAACTGGGCGGCCTCGCCCGGGTCTGGCTCGCCGAGCTGGGTGCCGCCGACGTCCCCGCACCGCCGGAGCCGATGATCTTCTGGCTCGCCATCGACACGATCGCGGCCCAGCTGGAGACCGATGGCGATCTGGACGAGCTCCAGGACCTGGTCGAAGGACTGGCGGGCCAGCACAGCGGCTTCTTCGACGAGGCGTGGCGGGTGGCGCACCCGGCGACCGCCGACGTCCTCGAAGCGATGGGGCGGCTGCACAGCGACAAGAAGAAGGCCAAGGAGGCCCGCAAGGCGGCGTTCAAGGCCCGGTCGCGCAAGGGGGCCTGACCTCCGGCCGGGTTCGGCACCGGCGGCGCGAACGGTCCGGTCCGCGGTGAACGGCGACTTCGGGACATCCCTTCCGGCCAACTGCACAGGAAGGATGCCCCTCCGCGTCGCCCGCAGTTCAACTGGCGTTGGTGCGGGGGCGCGACTGTGGGCGCGCCAACAACCCGCCCAGTCGACCCAGGAGTACGTGATGCCCTTCACGCGCAGGGAATTCACCAAGCAGTCCGCCCTCACCGGTGCCGGCATCGCACTGACCGGTACCGTCGCGGCACTGGCCACCGCGCCGGGCGCCCTCGCCGCCGGGGACCCGAAGCACGGCAACGGCCACGACGGTCACGGGCACGGCCACGGCCACGACCGCGAGCCCGGCTACGGGCCGCTGATCGCCGACCCCGAGGGCATCCTCGCGCTCCCCGCAGACTTCTCGTACCAGGTCATCACCCACTGCGGGGTCACCAAGCTGGAGAGCGGCGAGTTCACCCCCTCCAACCACGACGGCACGGCCAGCTTCGAGGGCCCGCGCGGCGTCACCCTGCTCGTCAACAACCACGAGCTCAGCGGCGTCCGGGCCGGCTGGGAGCACCCGGTGCCGCTCACCGAGGGCCTGGTCTACGACCCGGTCGCGGCCGGCGGCTGCACCGTCGTGGAGACCCGCCGCGACGGCCGTACCGCCGAGTGGGTCGGCATCGCCGGCACGTCCACCAACTGCGCCGGTGGCGCTACCCCGTGGGGCACCTGGCTCACCTGCGAGGAGACCGAGGACAAGGCCGGCAAGAACGGCCTGCTCAAGGACCACGGCTACGTCTTCGAGGTCGACCCGTACGACAAGCGCGCCAACCGCGACCCGCGTCCGATCAAGGCGTTCGGCCGGTACGCCCACGAGGCCGTCGTCATCGACCCCAAGCAGGGCCACGCCTACCTGACCGAGGACGCCTCGGGCCCCAACGGACTGCTCTACCGCTGGGTCCCGCCGCACGGCTTCCGGCACGGCCGCGGCAAGCTGCGCACGCTCGCCGACGACGCCGGTGTCCTCCAGGCCACCAAGTGCTTCGACAGCAACGGCAAGTTCGTCGACGACCTGTCCCGCGCCACCAAGATCGGCACGGTGTACGGCGTGGACTGGGTCGACGTACCCGACCGTGACGCCAAGTCCGTCTCGGTGCGCAAGCAGTTCGCCGACGGCGAGGTCACCCGGGCCCGCAAGCTCGAAGGCATGTGGTGGGGCGACGGCGGCGCCTACATCGTCTCCTCGTTCGCCCGCTCCGAGAGCCCCGTCCAGCACGACGGCCAGGTCTGGTTCTACGACCCGAAGCGCCGCACGCTGACGCTGAAGGTGCTCCTCGGGGTGAACGCCGACCCGTCGAAGGACGGCGCGTTCGACGGCCCGGACAACATCACCGTCTCGCCGTACGGCGGCCTGGTCATCGCCGAGGACGGCGAGGGCATCCAGCACCTCTTCGGGGCGACCGAGAGCGGCCGTACGTACCCGATCGCGCGCAACGATCTGAACATCGGCAGCGAGGCGGAGCCGGAGTACAGCGAGTTCACCGGTGTCACGTTCTCGCCCGACGGCAGGACGCTGTACGCCAACATCCAGACGCCGGGCATCATGCTCGCGATCACCGGCCCGTGGAAGCGCCAGCCGAACCGCCGCTGACGGCCCGTCGACCGGCGCGCGTAATTCCTTCGCGCACCGGCCGGGTATCCCTCTAGAGTCCTGTCTGTGCCCAGGTGCGCAGGCAGGACCTACTTCCACTCTTAATGGGGATGTCGCGGGTTCGAGTCCCGCCATCGGATTTCGGTCCGGTGTAGCTCAGTCGGTAGAGTACCTTCGTCGGTTCCGCCGACCTTGATCTCTGGGCACCACAACTTCATCAGCAATGACTGCATTGCACCTCCCGGTGCGCAGGCTGCGGCTACTTCTTGTCCAGAAACCGCCGCCGCCGACTCTGATCTCGGGAGGCACAGACACCGGGGGGTGCCCGGTGCGCAGGCGACGGATACTTCCATTGAACTGACGGTTGCGGGTTCGAGTCCCGCCCGGCCACGGCCGGTAGCTCAATCGGGTAGAGCATCAGTAAGCCCGTCGCCGACTCCTGATCTCGGGCACCCTTTTCCGCTGTGCCTTCTCCCAATGAATTCGGGGGAATTCACATGGCTCGCTTCAATACCCGCACTACCAGGCCCCGTGCCACCTCGCCCGTGAGGACGACCGGACACACCGCGCCGACCCATCAGGGCGGCCGGGGATATCTGCGCGACAACCGCTCCGAGCTCTTTCTGCTCGCGGTCGCCAATTTCGTTTCGCAGGAGACCTTTTACGAGAACGCCGAGCAGCGCGACAGCCGTTTCACGGAGCTGGTGCGTATCCTCGCCGTCGGTGACCCCGAGTGGACCGCGGGCCTGCTGCACTGGCTGCGCCGCGACGGCCGGATGCGTACCGCCTCGATCATCGGCGCCGCCGAGTACGTGAAGGCGCGACTGGACGCGGGCGCCGAGGACGGACCGTCCAACCGCCAGGTCGTCGACTCCGTCCTGCTGCGCGCCGACGAGCCCGGGGAACTCCTCGGGTACTGGACCTCCCGCTACGGCCGGGCCGTGCCCAAGCCGGTCAAGCGCGGCATCGCCGATGCCGTTCGCCGGCTCTACAACGGCAGGTCGCTGCTGAAGTACGACACCGCGTCCAAGGGCTACCGCTTCGGCGACATCCTGAACCTGGTGCACGCCTCGCCCGACCCGCAGAAGCCGTGGCAGGGCGAGCTGTTCCGGTACGCCCTCGACCGCCGCCACCACCCCGAGGCGGCCGTGGTGCCGGTCTCCGACCGGGTCCTGAACGCCCACCGCGCGCTGATGGAGCTGCCCACCGGGGAGCGGCGGGCCGTGGTCGAGAGCGCCGAAGCGGCGGACCGGCTGGCCGCCGCGGGCATGACCTGGGAGGCCCTGGCGGGCTGGCTGCAGGGGCCGATGGACGCCACGGCCTGGGAAGCGGTGATCCCGTCGATGGGCGCGATGGCGCTCATCCGCAATCTGCGCAATTTCGACGAGGCGGGCGTCTCGGACGAGGTCGCCGCGCGGGTGGCCGAGCGGATCTGCGACCCGGCGGCGGTCGCCGCGTCCCAGCAGTTCCCGTTCCGCTACCTCGCCGCCTATCAGCACGCGCCCTCGCTGCGCTGGGCCCACCCGCTGGAGCAGGCGCTCGGCCACTCGCTGGACAATGTGCCCGTCCTGCCGGGGCGGACGCTGGTCCTGGTCGACCGTTCGGGCTCGATGTGGTCGCCGCTCTCGGACCGTTCGCAGCTCAACCGGGCCGACGCCGCCGCGATCTTCGGCACGGCGGTGGCACTGCGGGCGGCCGACGCCGATCTGGTGCAGTTCGGTACGGACAGTGCGCCGGTGGCATATCGCCGGAGCGAGTCGGTGCTGAAGGTCCTGGAGCGCTTCGGCGACCTCGGCGGCACCAACACCGCGGAGGCGGTGCGCCGGCACTACCGGGGCCATGACCGGGTGCTGATCGTCACCGACGAGCAGGCGTCGTTCTCGTACGCCGCGGACGCCACCGCGGCGGTGCCCGCCACCGTGCCCGTCTACACCTGGAACCTGGCCGGATACCGGGTCGGACACGCCCCGTCGGGCGACGGAGCGCGCCACACCTTCGGGGGTCTTTCGGACGCCGCGTTCCGCATGGTGCCGCTGCTGGAAGCGGGCCGGGACGCGGACTGGCCGTGGATCCGCTGATCACGAATCCGGTATCAGTGGGGCCCCTGCGGTGAACGGGCATGGCGCCGGGCGTTCCCAGGGCGCATACTCAAGGTAATGAAACAGTCAGCCGGATCCCGGCGCCACCTGCCTTCCAGTCCCTTCAACCGCCCGGCCCAGGCGGCCCCACCGGTCGAATTGTTCGATGTGGGCGACAGGGTGTCGCATGATCAGTTCGGACTCGGCCGCGTCCTCGCCGTCGAGGGCGACAACGACGCGGTGCTCATCGACTTCTCGGGGCGCCAGGGGAGGATCCTGAGCCCGTACTCCAAGCTGACCAAGCTCTGAGAGAGGCGGCGAGCACGCGCAGCGTCCGCGTCGCCTCCCCGTCCGGCTCTCCCGTTTCAGGGGTACCTGCACCCGCAGGTACCCCTGAAGCCGTCCCGGGAGCCCGCTGCCGCGCTACAGCGCCTGGGCGGCGGGCTTCACCATGCCGCGGACGGTGCGCGACTTCACGAAGTCGCCCATCGCCGTCATCTCCCACTCGCCGGAGAACTGCTTGATCAGCTTGGCCATCATCACGCCGGTCTGCGGCTCGGCGCCGGTCAGGTCGAAGCGGACCAGCTCCTCGCCGGTGGTCGCGTCGATCAGCCGGCAGTAGGCCTTGGCGACCTCGGTGAACTTCTGACCGGTGAACGAGTTGACCGTGAAGACCAGGCCGGTCGCCTCCGCAGGGATCCGGCCCAGGTCCACGACGATCACCTCGTCGTCACCCGCGCCCTCGCCCGTGAGGTTGTCGCCGGAGTGCTTGATCGCGCCGTTCAGGATGGAGAGCTTGCCGAAGTAGCAGCTGTCCAGGTGGTTCCGGTTGGGGCCGTAGGCGATCACGGAGGCATCGAGGTCGATGTCCTTGCCGCGGAACGCGGGCTCCCAGCCGAGACCCATCTTGACCTGGGAGAGCAGCGGCCGGCCGCCCTTGACCAGGGAGACCGTCTGGTTCTTCTGGAGGCTGACCCGCCCCTTGTCGAGGTTGATCTTCCCGGTGGTGGCTGCGGGCGCCGGGGCGGGCGGGGCCGGCGGGGCAGGGGGGACCGGGGGCGCGGCGATCCGGGGGTCCACCGGGGCGGCGGCGGGCACCGGGGGTGCCAGGGGCGCGGGTGCCGGTGCGGCGGCGGGCTCCTCCTCGACCGAGACGCCGAAGTCCGTGGCGATGCCGGCCAGCCCGTTCGCGTAGCCCTGGCCGACCGCGCGGGCCTTCCAGGCGCCGTTGCGGAGATAGACCTCGATGACCACGAGCGCCGTCTCGGCGCCCAGCCGGGGCGGGGTGAACGTGGCGAGCGCGCTGCCGTCGTCGGCGTTGCGCACGGTCGCGGTGGGCTCGATGCCCTGGAAGGTCTGGCCCGCAGCGTCCGGGCTCGCCGTGACGACGATCTTCTCGATGCCGGGCGGGACCGCGGTGGTGTCCACCACGATCGCGTCCGGTGCGGTGCCGCCGCCGGAGCGGTAGGTCACACCGGGGCCGCTGGGCTGGTTGTAGAAGATGAAGTCGTCGTCGGAGCGCACCTTGCCGTCTGCGGTGAGCAGCAGGCCCGAAACGTCGAGCCGCACCGGTGCGGAGACGTCCACTGCCACGCGGGCGGCGGAGAGAGGGATGTTCGAGCCGGGGGTCATAGCGGTCATGTCCGGGGTAACGAACGACCTCGCTTTGCCGTTCCCTTACCTTCGCCGTGCCTCGTCGGCCGCTTCCGCCGGCCCGTCAGCGGTTGCGGGGGTGGTTGCGGGCGATGCGTTCGGTGCCGTGCTTGTACGCCCCCGTCCAGCGGGCCATCACCAGTTGCGCGTCCCCCGACCCCACCTCGGCCAGGAACTTCTCCGCGCGGCCGCCGCGCAGGGTGCCCGCGGGGCGGCCGTGGTGGGCGATGGTGACGCTCGCGTCGCCGTGCTGCTCGTACAGGAATCCGGAAGGTCTCGGCATGGCTCCGCATCCTGCCGTCGTGCGGGCGCCGTGTCGCGCGGTTTTCGGTGACCCCGGGCCGTGGTCAGCGCGGCCAGATCGGCGGGTTGGTGCAGAAGTGACCGCCGAGGTGGGCGTGGTCGGGATTGTCCGGGTCCAGCTCGCCCTGCTCGGCGATGAGCCGGGCCGCGTACGGCTCGGAGTCGTCCCTCGGCTCGTACCCCAGCGAGCGGGCCGTCGTCAGGTCCCACCACAGCCGGGTGTTGTCGGACGAGCCGTGCACGACGGTGTGCCGCACGTCCTCGGCGGTGAGCGCGGCGTGGAAGAGCCGGGCGCCGTCCGCGGGGCTCATCCAGACCGAGAGCATCCGCACCGAGGTCGGCTCGGGGAAGCAGGAGCCGATGCGCACCGAGACGGTCTCCATGCCGTGCCGGTCCCAGTACAGCTGGGCGAGGTCCTCGCCGAACGACTTGGACAGGCCGTAGAAGGTGTCGGGGCGGCGCGGGGCGCCGACGGGGATCAGCGGGTCGCCGGGCAGCGGGCGGGGGGTGTAGCCGAGGACGTGGTTGGAGGAGGCGAACACGATGCGCCGTACGCCCTCCTCGCGGGCGGCCTCGTAGAGGTTGTACGTGCCCTCGATGTTCGCCCTGAGGATCTTGTCGAAGGAGGCTTCCAGGGAGATGCCCGCGAGATGGACGACCGCGTCGACGCCCCGCACGGCCTCGCGCAGCGCCTCCCGGTCGCCGAGGTCGGCGGCGATCGCGTCCGGCTCGCCCTCGACGGGGACGACGTCCAGGAGGCGGAGCTCGTAGCCGTACGCGGGCAGGAGTCCGCGCATCAGGGTGCCGAGGCCGCCGGCGGCGCCGGTGAGCAGGACGGTGCGGGGAGCGGGCATACGCGGATCTCCTCGGTACGTGGGTGCGCACGCGCGGCCCGCCGCACGGCACGGCTCCTGCGATGCCTGCGACGGCTGCCCGCGGACGTCGAATCCATGGACGGCATTCATATGCGTGGACTACGGGGCAGTCCTTAGCTAAGAAGTCCTGGCGCGGGGAGTCAAGTGTGCGGGCGAGGGCGCGGCGCCGCCCGCGTGGAGCCGCTGACTCCGGCCTCGGGGGCGGTCGCCTCGGGCGTCCCCCTCCTTGACCTGCGCCGGGAGGCTGCCTTAGCGTGTGAGTGTTCATGAATATGGACGCCGATCATAATTGTGCACGCCTGAACCCGCTCAGGGAGCGCCAGTGACCTCAGCCCCTCTTGCCGCCCGACTCGGCCGTGTCGCCGGGCCGCTCTTCTTCCCCGTCACCGCGTACGGACCGGACGGCGCCGTCGACCTCGATGCCTTCCGCGCGCATGTGCGCGCCGGCGTCGACGCCGGCGCGGCGGCGGTCTTCGCCTGCTGCGGCACCGGTGAGTTCCACGCGCTCACACCCCAGGAGTTCCGTCGCGTCGTCGCCGCGGCCGTCGAGGAGACCGCCGGAGAGGTGCCCGTCGTCGCGGGGGCCGGATACGGCACGGCGCTCGCGATCCAGTACGCGGAGCTCGCCGAGGAAGCGGGCGCGGACGGACTCCTCGCCATGCCCCCGTATCTCGTCGTCGCCGACCAGGAGGGGCTGCTGGGCCACTACACCGCGCTCGCCGCGGCCACCTCGCTGGAGACGATCGTCTACCAGCGGGACAACGCCGTCTTCACCCCCGCCACCGTCGTCGCGCTGGCCGCGACGCCCGGCATCATCGGCCTCAAGGACGGCTACGGCGACCTCGACCTGATGCAGCGCATCGTCAGCGCCGTCCGCACCGGACTGCCGGGCCGGGACTTCCTGTACTTCAACGGACTGCCCACCGCCGAACTCACCGGTCCGGCCTACCGGGGCATCGGCGTCACCCTCTACTCCTCCGCCGTCTTCGCCTTCGCGCCCGACATCGCGCTGGCCTTCTACCGGGCGCTGGACGCCGGGGACGAGGATCTGACGGGCGCGCTCCTCGACCACTTCTACCGGCCGCTCGTCGAGCTGCGCGCCAAGGGCCGCGGCTACGCCGTCTCGCTCGTCAAGGCCGGGGTCCGGCTGGGCGGCCTGGACGTCGGCGAGGTCCGCACCCCGCTCACCGAGCCGCCCGCCGCCCACATCGAGGAGCTCGCCGCGATCGTCGCCCGCGGCCGGACCGTGCTGGAGAAGTACGGGCAGGAGCGGCGCGGGTGAAGACCTCGGCCTTCCTCTACCCGTGGGACGTCGTCGGCGACCCGGACGCGGCCGCCCGCGTCGCGGACCTGGGGGTCCAGCAGGTGACGCTCGCCGCCGCCTACCACTCCACCCGGGCGCTGACCCCGCGCCACCCCGGACACCGCATCGTCACCGCCGAGTACGCCGCGGTGCTCTACCCGCCGGACGCCACCCGGTGGGCGGGGCGCGAGCTGCGCCCCCACGAGCAGTCCTGGGTCGCCTCGGACGATCCGTTCGCCGAGGCCGCGGAGGCCCTCACCGCCGCCGGTCTGGAGGTCCACACCTGGGTGGTCCTGGCGCACAACTCCCGGATGGGCGCCGAGCATCCGGACACCTCCGTGGTCAACGCGTACGGCGACCGCTACCCCTGGGCGCCGTGCATCGCCAGGCCCGCGGTCCGCGAGTACCTGATCGCGCTGGCGGCGGAGGCCGCGGTGCGCGGCGGTGCAAGCGGCACCGAGCTGGAGTCCTGCGGCTGGTACGGCTTCGCGCATCTGCACGCCCACGACAAGATCGCGGGAGTCGGGCTGGGGGACGCGGCGCAGTACCTGATGTCGCTCTGCTTCTGCCCCGACTGCCGGAGGGGCTACGCCCAGCACGGCCTGGACGCCGACGGTCTGGCCTCGGCCGTACGCGGTGCGCTGGAACCGGTCTGGGCCGGCGCCGGCTCCCCGGAGACCGGCCGGGCGGGCATCGGGAAGCTCCTCGGCGCCGGTCTCGCCGACGCCACTCTCCGGTGGCGCGGCACCGTCGCCCGCACGCTCCAGGAGTCCGTGGTGGCCGCCGTGCGGGCGGCGGCCCGGCCGGGGTTCCAGGTGCTGCTGCACGCCGACCCCGAGCCCCACCGCACCGGCGCGAACGTGGGTGTCGAGCCGGAGCACATCCTCTCCGTGGCGGACGGTGTGGTGCTGCCCTGCACCGGCGGCGACACGGCGCGCGAGGCCGTGCTCGGCCCGTTCGCCGGGCTCGACGGGGTGCTCGCGGCCAACTTCGGCGTGGTCACGGGGATGGGCGGCAGGCCCGCCACGCTGGAGCGGGACGCCGCGCACGCCGCGTCGCTCGGCGCCGGCCAACTGCGGCTGTACCATGCGGGGCTGGCCTCGGCCCCCGACCTCCGCACCGTCGCCGGAGCGCTCTCGGACCTGAGGGCCGCCCCGTGATCTCCGGCGGGCGTGCGAGTCGGATACGGTGCGTCGCAGGGCGGAGGGACTACGGGAGTGCCCTGGGTGCGGGGCAGCCCTCAGGCCGGTGAATGAGCCGGGTCGGTGGGGGAGTCCGTCAGCCTTCCCCGCCGGCCCTTCACCAGCGGAGGTCGCCGGTGCCGCCGTGCCGACCGGTGGCAGTAGCCCGTAGACCCCGGCCGCCGGCCCCCGGCACGAACGGGCCCGGCGGCATCGGAGGATGCCCTGTCGCGCATCCGGCGGAGGAGGCCGTCCGCCACCGGCCCATGGCAGATGCCGGACGGGCTCACGTCCCTCCGTCAGTCCGCCAACGCCGCCTTCATCATCTTCTGGGCGATCGGCGCCGCCAGGCCGTTGCCGCTGACCTCGGAGCGCGCCGCGCCCGAGTCCTCGACGACCACGGCGACCGCGACCTCCTTGCCGCTGGACGCGTCCTTCGCGTACGAGGTGAACCAGGCGTACGGGCTCTTGCTGTTGCCCACACCGTTCTGCGCGGTGCCGGTCTTCCCGCCCACCTCGGCCCCGGCGATCCGGGCGTTGGTGCCGGTGCCCTCCTCGACGACGGTCACCATGGCGCTGCGCAGCTGCTCGGCGGTGGACTCGGAGACGACCCGTTCGGTGTCCCCGTCCGCGAACTCCTGGAGCGGGTTGTCCTTGGAGTCGGTCACGGCGGACACCATGTGCGGAGCGGCGAGTTCACCGCCGTTGGCGAGGGCGGCCGAGACCATGGCCATCTGCAACGGCGTCGCGGTGACCTCGAACTGACCGATGCCGGTGAGCGCCGTCTGCGGGCGGTCCATGCCGGACGGGTAGACGCTCTCGGACGCCCGCACCGGCACATCGAGCTTGTCGGTGTTGAAGCCGAACTTCTCCGCCATCGCCCTGACCTTGTCCTGGCCGAGGTCGACGGCGGCCTTCGCGAAGACGTTGTTGCAGGAGTACTGGAGCGCGGTGCGCAGCGTGGCGTTCTCGCAGGGCGCCGAGGGATTCTCGTTGCTCAGGACGGTGCTGGTGCCGGGCAGCGTGTACGGATTGGGGCTTTCGGTGCGCTCGTCGACCGAGCCGTACAGCCCGTCCTCCAGCGCCGCGGCCGCCACCACCAGCTTGAACGTCGAACCGGGCGCCAGCGGCTGCCGCAGCGCACGGTTGACCATCGGCTTGTCCTCGTCGTCGAGCAGCTTCTGCCAGGCCTCGCCGTCCGCCGTCCCGCTGATCGTCGAAGGGTCGTACGAGGGGGTGGAGACCATGCCCAGGATGCGGCCGGTCTTCGGGTCGATCGCGACCGCCGCCCCCTTGTCGTCGCCGAGCGCCTCGTACGCGGCCTTCTGCACGTCCGGGTCGATCGTCGTCAGGACGTTGCCCGGCGCCGCCTGCTTGCGCGTCAACGCGTCCAGCGGGTTCTTCAGCCGGTCGTCGGTGCCGTCCAGCACATGGCTGTAGATCCCTTCGAGCTGCGTGGCGCCGTACGCCTGCGAGCTGTAGCCGGTGACGGCCGAGTAGAGCTCGCCCTGGGTGTAGGTGCGTTTGTACGCGAGGTCACTGCCCTCCGTCCTCTTCGATCCGGTGACCGGCTTCCCGGCCACGATGATGTCGCCGAGCGGCTGCGCGTACTGCGCGATGGTTTTCCGCCGGTTGTGGTCGTTTTCCGCGAGCGCCTTCGCCTGGTACGCCTGCACCCAGGTCGCCCGCCCCAGCAGGGCGAGGACCAGCAGCAGGCAGAAGACCGAGGTTCGCCTGATTGCTCTGTTCATTCCGCCCGGACGACGAGCGGGGCGCCGCGCACCGTTCCCGAATGCGCCGATTCTCACCGGTTTCTCATACCGGACCGGCGTGGCCCGGGGCGATGAATCCTGACTCGTACGCCGCGATCACGGCCTGGGTGCGGTTCTGTGCCCCGGTCTTCGCGAGCACCGCCGCCACATGCGTCTTCGCGGTCGCGGGCCCCACTCCCAGCCGCCCGGCGATCTCCGCGTTGGTCAGCCCCGCTGCCATCAGCCGCAGCGCCTCCGCCTCCCGGTCGGTGAGCCGGGACGCCCAGCGCGGGGGCTCGGCCGCACGCTTGCGGTACTCGGCCGCGAGCGCCCGTACCGCCGACGGGAACAGCAGTGTGTCGCTGCGGGCGACCAGCCGCACCGCCCGCACGAGGTCCTCGGCCGCCACCCGCTTCAGCAGGAAACCGGCGGCCCCGGCGACCAGCGCGTCGTACACGTAGGAATCGTTCTCGAAGGTGGTGACGACGACGATCCTCGGGGGACGGTCGAGCGTGCCGAGGATCTGCTCGGTGGCCCGGATGCCGTCGATCTCTGGCATCCGCACGTCCATCAGCACCACATCGGGGCGCAGCTCCCGCACCACGGACACCGCCTCCGCGCCGGTCGCCGCCTCGCCGACGACCTCCAGACCGGGTTCCGCGTCCAGGATGACGCGCAGCGCGGTGCGCACCATGCGCTCGTCGTCGGCGAGGACCACCCGGACCGTCGTGCTCATCGGTTCTCCTGTCCGGTCCTACGCAGGGGGAGGCGGGCGGCCAGCCGCCACCCGCCGTCGTGCGGTCCGGCCTCCGCGCGGCCGCCCAGCAGCACGGCCCGCTCGGCGATGCCGCGCAGCCCGCGGCCGCCCCCGGGCCGCACCACCGCGGCCCGCTCCGGCAGCGCACTGTCCATGGTGATCGCCAGCTCCGCCGCCCGCACCGTGATCCGCAGCTCCACCGGCACCCCGTGCCCGCCGTGCCGCAGCGCGTTGCTCAGCCCCTCCTGCACGATCCGGTACGCCTCCCTCGACACGGCGGCCGGGACCGTGCCGGTATCGCCCCGCACAGCACAGGAGACGGGAACCCCGCAACGCTCCAGCAGCCCGTCCAGCGCGCCGAGCGCCGGACCGGTCGCCGCGGACCTCCCGTGGTCCTCGCCGCTGCGCAACAGGCCGAGTACGGAGTCGAGTTCGCCTACCGTGCGCCGGGTGGTCTCCTCGATCGCGGTCAGCGCCTCGCGGACGAACTCCGGGTCGCTGTCCAGGACCCTGCGGGCCGCGCCCGCCTGGAGGGTGACGGCGCTCAGCGCATGGCCGACTGAATCGTGCAGCTCCCGGGCGAGCCGGTTGCGCACCGCCAGATCGGCCGCCCGGCGTTCCGCCGCGGCCAGCCGGTCCTGGGGCGTCGGGCCCAGCAGCACCGGCGCCCGGCCGGCCAGCAGCGCCCCGGCCAGTGCCGCGCAGCTGGCCGTCGCCACCAGGATCGCGAGTCCGGCGAGGGGGAGCAGGGCGAGAATCCACGGCCGGTCCAGCGCCTCGGGCAGACCGAAGACCCGGGAGTCGCGCATCGATTGCGAGAACGGCAGCGCCATGATCGTCCCGGCGAGCGGGGGCATGGCCAGCGTCAGGCCGCTGAGGATGCCGCCGAGCGCGAGGTGCAGGGTGAACCAGCCGGCGGTGCGCACCCGCGCCTGCCGGGTCCTGGCCGGCCCGTCGGCGAGCGGCCGGTCGCCTGGGACACCGCACAGCGCACGGGCAGCGGCCACCGAGAGCTGCCGGGCCGGTGCGAAGAGCGCGGTGACCGCGGCCATGGGCAGGGCGCAGACGAACGCGGTGAGCTGGTGGGAGACGGACGAGAAGGGGCCGGGGTCCGGCCGGAGCCGGCCGATGATCACCAGCGCCGCCAGGAAGTACGGCATCAGCAGCGCGCCACCGATGATCAGGTGCAGCCAGCGCAGCCGGGCCCGGTGCCCGAACAGCAGTGTCACGCCTGGGCGCCGGAGGGCCGTGCGGCCGGCGTCGCCCGGGGGCGGACGGGCGGCCGGACGGGCGCGACGGCCGCACGTTCCGAGAGGAAGTGCCCGCCGAGGGTGACCACCAGCGCTCCGAGCAACATCTGGACACCGTAGGTCAACATCATCGCGGGCGTGGTCTGTTCGGAAGGGTTCCCGGCCGTGGCCAGTGCGGCGAGGCTCATCCACCCGCCCCAGCAGGCCGAGGCCGCGGAGCCGCCCCAGGCCAGGGCGAGCGGCACGGCGAGGGGGAGCGCGGAGCGGCGGAAGGCGAGCAGCAGCACACCGGCGGCGGCGACGGCGGGGAAGAGGGCGTTGAGCGCTTCCATGACGTACGAGACGTGGTTCCGGTCCGCGATCCCGCCCTCGTCGAGCCCCGCGGTCGAGCCGGTGGCCCACACCAGATGCATGACGGCCGGTGCGAGGGCGAGCAGAGAGGCGATGGCCGCGGTGCTCCGCAGGGCGGGCCCGGTCGGGCTCGGCGGGAGGTCCCGCAGCGCGCCCTTCCACAGATGGCCCCAGCGGTCCCGGGTGTACAGCGCGAAGAGGGTGCCGAGGGCCAGGCCCTGGAGGATGAAGCCGCCGTAGACGACGCCGAAGACCCAGCCGTCCAGGAAGGAGGGCCCGCCGCTCCCGGGGCCGTCCCCGCGGGCCAGGCCGACCACCAGCTGCAACGGGTACCCGGTCATGATCGGCAGCAGCAGCCCGGACGCCACCCACATGGGCAGGACGAGCAGCCAGGTGGGCACCCGCCGCCCCCACGCCCGGGTGAGCAGCAGGGCGAGGACCACGACGGCGCTGTCCATCAGGATCGTGAAGGCGTTGGCGGCGATCATCGTGGTGCGGTGGTCGAGCAGCGGGCTGCCGTCGGGGATGCCGACGCGACTGCCGAGGATCCAGGCGGTCTTGAGCGCGATGTACGGCAGGGTGGCGGCGATCGCGAGGGCGCGGAGCGCGGCGCGGGCGGCCGGCCTCGGTGCGGCGGCGGGCGGAGACGGCGGTGTCTGTGTCATGACCACCACGCTTCCGTGCGGTCCGCTCCGGCACGTCGTGCCCTGTGACGATCCGTCTCCGCCGTGCGGCGGAGACAGATCGTCGTCAGGTCATCCCGACAGGGTGAACAGCAGCTCGTCGGTGTCCTCGCCGCGGGCGTGGGCGTACCCGTGGTCCGTGCCGGTGACGGTGAATCCGCACTTCTCCAGCACCCGCCGCGAACCGGTGTTGTCGGCCGCCGCCCGTGCGTGCAGCGGGCGTGCGGGTACGACGTCGAGCAGCGCCGACAGTGCGGCGGTCGCCAGCCCGCGGCCCCACTGCGCCCGGTCGATCCAGTAGGTGACCTGGCGGTCGCCCGGGGGTCCGTACACCCCGGTGCTGCCGACCACCGCCCCGTCCGCGAGCACCGTGCGTATCACGACGGAGCCGTCGGCCAGGATGCGCTGCCAGTGGGCGTCGAAGGCGTGCCGGTCGGTGGGATCCTCGCTGGTGAAGGCGGCGGTCCTGACCGATTCCGGGTCGGACATGAACGCGAAGAACAGGGGCAGGTCGTCCGCCCGGACCTCGCGCAGGGCGATGCGCACGGTCAGAGCCTCCGGGTGGCGAGCGTCAGCCGGTCCCGCGCGTCGAACAGCGCGTCCTTCACCATCTGTTCGTGCGCGGGCGTGAGCCGGGCGACCGGCACCGAGCAGCTGATGGCGTCGCGCGCGGGGGTGCGGTACGGGACGGCGACGCCGAAGCAGCGCAGTCCGAGGGTGTTCTCCTCGCGGTCCACCGCGTAGCCCTGTTCGCGGATGAGGTGCAGCTCCTCGATGAGCTTCTCGCGGTCGGTGATGGTGTGCTCGGTCAGCGCGGGCAGCGTCTCGGGAAGCAGCTTGCGGACCTGCTCGACGCTGTGGGTGGCCAGCAGCGCCTTGCCGAGCGAGGTGGAGTGGGCGGGCAGCCGGCGGCCGACGCGGGTGAAGGGGCGCAGATAGTGCTGGGACTGCCGGGTGGCGAGGTACACCACGTTCGTCCCGTCGAGACGGGCCAGGTGAATGGTCTCCGTGGTGTCGTCGGAGAGCCGGTCCAGGGTGGGCCGGGCGGCCGCGACGACCTCGTCGCCGTCGATGTACGAGGTCCCCACCAGCAGTGCCCGCACGCCGATCCCGTACCGTGTGCCCGTCGCATCGGTCTCCACCCAGCCCAGCTCCACGAGCGTGCGCAGCAGCATGTACAGGCTGGACTTGGGATAGCCGACGGCCTCCTGAACCGCGGCGAGCGAGTGCATGCCGGGCCGCCCCGCGAAGTATTCGAGCAGTTCCACCGTCCGTACGGCGGACTTGACCTGTGCCCCACCAGATTCGGCAACCGACATCGCCCTACGCCCTTTCCAGCCACTTGCGAAACCCTGAGACTTCTCGCCCCCGACGACTGCTTGAATTGGGTGACTTCCGGAGTCCGGCGGCTTCTTGCCAACACTGAGTGCCCGGAAATAGAGTCGCCGCATATTCACGATCAGGAACTCTGTTCAGAATACCGAACAACTTCTGATGTGCGGCAGTGGAGCGGAAGGAATCACGGTGGCAGCAGCACCAGTCTGGAGCGTCGACCCCCGCACCGGGAACCCGCGCGAGCAGGTTGCGGTGGAGGCTACAGCGGAGGAGGTCGACCGTGCGGTCCGGGCCGCCCACGCGGTACGTGAATCGCTCGCCGACCGCACCGTGCGCGCCGCCTTCCTGCGCATCGCGGCCGATCTGCTCACCGAGGCGGGGGAGCACGTCATCGAGGCGGCCGACGCCGAGACCGCGCTCGGGCCGGCCCGGCTGACCGGTGAACTCGCCCGTACCGCCGCCCAGTTGCGGGCCTTCGCGGAGGTCGTCGACGAGGGCGCCTTCCTCGACATCCACATCGACCACGCGGACGCCACCCGGACCCCGCCCTGGCCCGACCTGCGCCGCTACAAGGTTCCGCTCGGCGTCGTCGCCGTCTACGCGGCCAGCAACTTCCCGCTCGCCTTCTCCGTCCCCGGCGGCGACACCGCGAGCGCGCTGGCGGCCGGCTGCCCCGTCGTCGTCAAGGCGCACCCCGACCACCCCGCCACCTCCGAACTGTGCGCCTCCGTGCTGCGCAGGGCGGCGGTCAAGGCCGGTCTGCCCGAGGACGTACTGATCCTGGTGCACGGCTTCGACGCCGGCATCGAGCTGATCGGGCACCCGCTGGTCGCCGCCGCCGGGTTCACCGGTTCGGTACGCGGCGGCCGCGCCCTGTTCGACGTCGCGGCGGCCCGCCCCCGCCCCATCCCCTTCCACGGCGAGCTGGGCTCCCTCAACCCCGTCGTCGTCACCGCGGCGGCCACGACCGAGCGCGCCGAGGAGATCGGCGCCGGGCTCGCGGGCTCGATGACCATGGGCGCCGGTCAGTTCTGCACCAAGCCCGGCTTCGTCCTGGCCCCGGCCGGTGAGGCGGGCGACCGGCTGCTGGAGTCCCTGACCGCCGCGGTCAGCGACACCGAGGCCGCGGTCCTGCTCGACCACCGGATGCGTGACGCCTTCCTCGCGGGCGTGCGGAAGCGGACCGAACTCCCCGGCGTCCAGGCCCCGGTCACCCCCGGCGCGGGCGGCGACCACACCGTCTCGGCCGGCTTCGTCACCGTACCGGCGCACCTCCTCGCCACCGAGGGCCCGCACGACGAACTCCTGGAGGAGTGCTTCGGCCCCGTCACCGTCATCGCCCGCTACACCTCCGGCGACGAGGTCACCGCCGTGCTCTCCCGGCTCCCCGGCAACCTCACCGCCACCCTCCAGACCGCCACGGACGGCGCAGACGCCGACGCCCCCGGACTCCTCGCGGCCCTCGCCCCGCTGGCCGGCCGGGTCCTCGTCAACGGCTGGCCGACCGGCGTCGCCGTCGCCCCCGCACAGCACCACGGCGGCCCCTACCCGGCCTCGACCTCCATCTCCACCTCGGTCGGCGCCACCGCGATCGAACGCTGGCTGCGCCCGGTCACCTACCAGACCACCCCCGAGGCACTGCTCCCGCCGGAGCTCCGCGAGGACAACCCCCAGGGCCTTCCCCGCCGGGTGGACGGACACCGCGCGTGACCCTGCACCTCTCCGAACTCCCCTTCGGGCTCGACGAGTTCGGACCCAGCGGTGACTGGACGTACGAGAACGGCACCCTGACCGGCCGCGCCGGCGCCCGCCAGGACCGGTTCGTGCCGCCGGGCGGCGAAGCCCTGGACTCCGTGAGCGACGCGCCCCGTCTGCTCGGCCCCGCGCCCCGGGGCGACTTCCAGCTGATCGCCCGGGTGCGGGTCGGCTTCGAGGCCGCCTTCGACGCCGGGGTGCTCTACCTCCACGTCGGGGAACGGGAGTGGGCCAAGATCTGCCTGGAACTCTCCCCGGACCGCCCCACCGTCTGCACGGTCGTCACCCGCGGCCACTCCGACGACGTCAACTCCTTCACCGTGGACGGCGACAGCTGCTGGCTGCGCCTCAGCCGCACCGGCGACGCGTTCGCCTTCCACGCCTCCGCCGACGGCGAGAAGTGGACCTTCGTCCGTGTCTTCGCCCTCGGCGAGCCGGGGAGCGCGGCCGACGCGTCGGCCGGTTTCCTGGTCCAGTCGCCCACGGGCGAGGGCTGCGAGGCGGCCTTCGACCGGATCGCGTTCCGCACGAAGGGCCCGGACGACCTGCGGAACGGAAGCTGATGACCGCCCGGATGGGGGAGACGTTCGGGACCGGCCGTGCGGTGTCCGACATCGAGGCGCTGCTCGTCGGGCCCGTGCCCGCGACGGGCCCGACGGCCGACGAGGGTGAGCCGGACACCGGGGAGTGGAGCGCGACCGCGGGCGAGGGATTCCGGATCGTGCCGCTCTGGGAGAGCGACGACCTCGTGGGCGTGTACGGGCCCGAGTGGGACGAGGCCGAGGAGGCCGCCGCGGGTCATCTCACCGATCTCGTGGGTGAGCTGGAGCGCCGTTGGGGTGCCCACCGGGCGGTGGGCATGCGGGTGCCGATCTTCCGTGGCCTCGCGGACGAGCCCATGCCGCCGCTGTACCAGGCGCTGTGCGACACGGACTGTCTCGGGGACCTGAGGGTGTGGGGGCCGGTGGACGGCCGGTGGGTCGCGGTCTCCCTCAACCAGTGCGACGGCGACGCGCCGATGATCCTGGCCGCCGTGGTCGCCGACCGGCCGATCGTCGAGCTCGACGACGGGGAATGAGGCGGTCCGCTCCCGTGTTGGGTACAGGTGCGGAGGGTACCTCCGCGCCACCTGAGCGGTACGTACGAGGACACGGAGAGAAGAAGAGACATGCGCGTCGAGATCTGGAGCGACATCGCCTGCCCCTGGTGCTACATCGGGAAGGCCCGCTTCGAGAAGGGCCTGGCGGGGTTCGCCCACCGCGACCAGGTCGAGGTCGTGCACCGGTCCTTCGAGCTCGACCCCGGCCGTGCCAAGGGGGACACCGCCCAGGTGATCGACATGCTGGCGCAGAAGTACGGGCGCACCCGTGAAGAGGCGCAGGGCATGGAGGCGAACGTCGCGGCCAACGCGCGGGCCGAGGGGCTCGGCTATCTCACCGAGGGCCGTGACCACGGCAACACCTTCGACATCCACCGGCTGCTCCACCTGGCCAAGGCCCGCGGCCGCCAGGACGAGCTGCTGAACCTCGCCTACCGGGCGAACTTCGCCGAGGAGCGGTCCGTCTACGACGCCGGTGTACTGGTCGAGCTGGCCGTCGAGGCCGGGCTCGACGCCGACGAGGCGCGCACCGTGCTCGCCGACCCGGAGGCGTACGCGGCCGAGGTGCGGGCCGACGAGCGGGAGGCGTCCGAGCTGGGCGCCAACGCGGTGCCGTTCTTCGTGCTCGACCGGCGCTACGGCATTTCCGGCGGCCAGCCCGCCGAGGTCTTCGCCCAGGCGCTGGAGCAGGCATGGAAGGACCGCCCGCTCACCGCGATCGGCGGGGACGCCGCGGCGTGCGACGCGGACGGCGCCTGCGAGGTCCCGCAGGCCGGCGGCAACGCCTGAGCCCGACCCGGCCGCATGCGTAAGCGGTGCTCGGGTGTTCCCCTCAACTCTTCGTGATTGACCAGGAGGTGGGGGGGGCCGCAGGCTGGGCGCATGGAGAATACTTCGCTCAGCCGTGCGGTGAACGCCGAGTTCGCACCGAGGACGACCTACCTCAACACCTCCACCTGCGGGCTGCTGCCCCGGCGGACCGTGGCGGCGGTGCGGGCGCTCGCCGAGGCGATCGGCTCCGGCGGCCGGGCCGATTCCGGCGACTTCGAAGCAGTGGAAGCGGCCCGGTCCGGCTTCGCCCGGCTCTCCGGGGTCGACGCCGACCGGGTCGCCGTCGGCAGCTCGGTCTCCGTGCACGTCGGGCTGATCGCCGCCGCACTGCCGCCCGGGTCCGAAGTCCTGGCGCCGGAGGGCGAGTTCAGCTCCGTCGTCAGCCCCTTCGCGGTCCGCGGCGACCTGAGGATGCGTTACGCCCCGCTGGACCGGCTGGCCGACGCGGTGGGGCCGGGGACCGCGCTCGTCGCCCTCTCCGGCGTGCAGTCGTCCAACGGCCGGATCGCCGACCTGAAGGCGGTGCGGGCGGCGGCCGGTGTCCATGGTGCCCGGACGCTGCTCGACGCCACCCAGTCGGCCGGCTGGCTGCCGCTGGACGCCGGGGAGTACGACTACACCGTCACCGGCGGCTTCAAGTTCCTGCTCTGCCCGCGCGGTGCGTCGTTCCTCACCGTCACCGAGGAGGCGCAGCGGACCCTGCCGCCGGTCTTCGCCGGCATGTACGCCGCCGCCGACCCCTGGAACAGCACATACGGTCCAGTTGGACAGCTCTCCCGGACCGCGCGCCGTTACGACGAACCGCCCGCCTTCCTCTCGTACCACGGCGCCGAGCAGTCCCTTGCGCTGCTGAACGAGGTCGGCGTGGAGGCCGTCCACGCCCGTGCCACCGGGCTCGCGGCCCGCATGCGGGCGGGGCTGGCCGGGCTGGGGCACGAGGCGGTGCCGGGGGAGTCGGCGATCGTGGCAGTCCCCGGACTGGGTGCGCGGGAACCGGAGCTCGCGCGGGCCGGGGTGGTGGTCTCGAACCGGGCGGGCAGCCTGCGCGCGGCCTTCCACCTGTACAACACGGAGGCCGATGTGGACCGGGCCCTGGACGTGCTCGCAGGCTGACGCCGGCCGCCGGGGATCAGCGGGGCTCGGGGCAGTCCCCGGCCTCCCGGCAGAGATTCGCCTCGACCTTGGCGAGCAGCCGGGTCAGCTCCTCGCGTTCGGCGGGTTCGAGGCCGGCGAGGGTGTGGTCCTCCAGATCCGTCCAGGCCCGCTGGACGTCGGAGTGCAGCGCACAGCTGTCGTCGGTGGCCTCGACCAGGACGGCCCGGCGGTCGTCCGGGTCGGGGCGGCGGCGCACGTGTCCGGTCTGTTCGAGGCGCTGGAGCATCTTGGTGACGGTGGAGGGGTCGAGGTCGGCGGCCTTGATCAGCTCGGACTGGCGCACCGCACCGGCATCCCACAGGCACATCATCACGAACTCCTGGCCGGGGTAGAGCCCGAGCCCCTTGAGCAGCCTGCCCGCGGCGATCCGGTGCAGCCGGGCGACCCGGGCAAGGGCGTGACTGACGGGGCCGCCGAGGGCGGCGCTCGGCAGGCCGGGACAGGCGGGGTCTGCGGGTCCGGCGGGTTCGGCCTTCATGGGGTGACTCCTCGGGGCGCGGCGCTCCGGCCCCGGCTCCGATGCCGGGCTCCGGCGGCTTTCCGCCCACTTTACATTGGTCGGCCAAGTAATGGGCTACAGTGGCACTCGCCGCAGATAATTGGCCGACCACATAAATACCTCGGGAGCTTCGATGACCACCGCGTTCGACCCGATCGACCTGTCCGGCACCCGGCTCGCCAACCGCATCGCGATGGCCCCGATGACCCGCAGCCGGGCCGGTGAAGGCGGCACCGCCACGAATCTCGTCGCCGAGTACTACACCCAGCGCGCCTCGGCGGGCCTCATCATCACGGAGGGCGTCCAGCCGTCCGCGGTGGGCCAGGGCTACCCCTCCACCCCGGGGCTGCACAGCGCGGCACAGGCCGCGTCCTGGCGCAAGGTCACCGACGCGGTACACGTGGCGGGCGGCCGGATCTTCGCCCAGCTGATGCACGCGGGCCGCATCGGCCACCCGGACGTGCTGCCGGACGGGCTGACCCCGGTCAGCGCGTCGGCGGTCAGGCCGGCGGGCCAGCTCTTCACCGGCACGGGCATGAAGGACTTCACCACCCCGCGCGAACTGACCGGCGACGAGGTCCGGCAGACCATCGCCGACTTCGCGACGGCCGCCCGCAACGCGGTCGACGCCGGCTTCGACGGCGTCGAGCTCCACGGCGCCAACGGCTACCTCATCCACCAGTTCCTCGCCCCCAACACCAACCTGCGCGACGACGAGTGGGGCGGCTCGGACGAGGCCCGCATCCGGTTCGCTGTCGAGGTGGTCAAGGCCGTCGCCGCCGAGATCGGCGCGGAGCGGACCGGACTGCGGATCTCGCCGGGAAACCCGTACAACGACATCGACGAGCCCGCGCCGGCGGCCCTCTACACCGCGCTGGTACGGGAGATCGAGCCACTCGGCCTCGCCTATCTGCACGTCCTGGAGGCGGTGGAGATCCGCGAGCTGACCCTCGCGCTGCGCAAGCAGTTCTCCGGCACGTTCGTCCTCAACGCGCTGACGGACGGCCCGACCGGCCCGGAGGACCACTCGCTGGTCGACGACGGGATCGCCGACATCATCGCGTACGGCGCCCTGTTCATAGCCAACCCGGACCTGCCGGCCCGGCTGAAGGCAGGCGGCCCGTTCAACACCCCGGACCCGTCGACCTTCTTCGGCGGCGACGCGAAGGGCTACGTCGACTACCCGGCGCTGGAGGAAGCCCAGGCCTAGATCACGCCGGGGGCAGCGGGGCGCTGCGCCACTTCCACGAGGTGACGCGGGGGTGGCCGGGCAGCTCGCCGCGGCCGGTGGCCCAGAGCAGTACGGCCCACCGGTCGGCGTCCTTCGGGGCGTCCGGGAACAGCCGGGCCAGCACCCGGTCGCAGAGGCCGGCGGGCGGGGTCCAGCCGGCCCCCAGGCTCGCGGCGATGTCGTGCGTGTGGACCAGGGTCTCCACGATCCCCATCGCGGCGAAGCCCTCCGGGTCGGACACCCCGTAGGAGTGGTACGAGCGGATCCCGGGCGGAGTCGTCCGCACCATCGAGGCGAGCAGCGCGCCGCAGGCATCCAGCGTCAGGAACAGCCCGGCGGTTCCGGCCGACCGGTCCGCGAAGACCGCGTTCATCGGACCGCCCTCGCGGTCGGCGCTCCAGCGGTACGGGACGTACGCGTCCACCGACGGCCGCTGCGGGCCCAGTTGGGTCGCGTAGCTGAAGAGGTCGTCGCTCAGATGCTCGGCGGTCTCCCAGCAGGTCCACTCCAACGACCCCGCCGGCGAGTGCCACTTGTCCACCGGGGACTCCCGGAGCGCGTCGATCGCGAGACGTACCGCGGTGGTCACGTCGTCCGCCGTGACCGGCAGCCGGGTCCCGGTCAGGGCCGCCCGCTCCGCCGCACCGCACTCGACGCAGAACTCGTTGCCCTCGGGGTCGCCGAGCGTCGCCCAGCCCCGCCCGTTCGGTTTGCGGTGGTCGGCGACGAGAGTGGCGCCCAGACCGAGCAGCCGCTCGACCTCCTCGTCGCGGGTCCGGTCCTGCGGCTGAATGTCCAGGTGGACGCGGTTCTTGCCGTTCCTGGGCTCCGGTACCCGGATGAAGAGCAGCGCGGCACCGGGGGACTCGACGAGCACCTCGGGGTCACCGGGGGCGTCCTGGTCGGAGATCGGGGCGTCGAGCACCTCGGACCAGAAGCGGGCGAGTCCGTAGGCGTCGGAGCAGTCGATGGTGATGTGACGTACGAGTGAGGTCATGAGGCCCACCCTCGCCGCCGACCGCCGTGCCGGTCCAGCGATTTCGGCGCGGGAGGAGCGGGAGGGGCGTCGGCGCGGATGACGCCCCTCCCGGCGGGTCACCTCACCGCACCGGGGTGAAGTCCCTCGCGCCGATGAACTCCGGGCGCCGCGCCGGTGCCGCGAACGGCTCCTCGGCGGCGTTCTCCACACTGTTGAAGACGATGAAGACGTTGCTGCGCGGGTACGGGGTGATGTTGTCGCCCGAGCCGTGCATGCAGTTGCAGTCGAACCAGGTGGCCGCACCCGCCTTGCCCGTGAAGAGCTTGATGCCGTGCCGGTCGGCCATCTTCGTCAGGGCCTCGTCGGACGGGGTTCCGGCGTCCTGCATCTTCAGTGACTTCTTGTAGTTGTCCCTGGGCGTCTCGCCCGCGCAGCCGAGGAACGACTTGTGCGAACCGGGCATGATCATCAGCCCGCCGTTGGTGTCGTGGTTCTCGGTCAGCGCGATCGACACGGACACCGCCCGCATGTTCGGCAGCCCGTCCTCGGCGTGCCAGGTCTCGAAGTCCGAGTGCCAGTAGAACCCCGAGGCGCCGAAGCCCGGCTTGACGTTGATCCGGGACTGGTGGACGTACACGTCCGAACCGAGGATCTGCCGGGCCCGGCCCACCACCCGCTCGTCGGCGACCAGTCGGGCGAAGACCTCGCTGATCCGGTGGACCTCGAAGACCGACCGCACCTTCTGCGACTTCGGCTCGATGATCGAGCGCTCGTCGGCCCGCACCGCCGGATCGGCGATCAGCCGGTCCAGTTCGGCGTGGTACCCGGCGACCTCGTCGGGGGTGATCAGCTGGTCGACGGTGAGGAAGCCGTCGCGCTCGAAGCCCTGGAGGTCCTGCACGGCCACCGGGCCGGGGGCGCCGGGCGGGGACCAGATCACCGGGTCCTGGCGGGGGGTGGTCATCTCGGCTGTGCCGCGCGTGGGGTAGAGATCGGTGCGTCCAGCGGTGGTCATGGTTCAGCCCTCCTCGGTCAGCAGCGGGTAGACACCGTTCTCGTCGTGCTCCTCCCGCCCGGTGACCGGCGGGTTGAAGACGCAGACGCAGCGGAAGTCGGTCTTCGGCCGCATGGTGTGGTGTTCATGGCCGTTCAGCAGATACATCGTGCCGGGGGTGATCCAGTGCTTCTCGCCGGTCTCGTCGTTGGTGAGTTCGGCCTCGCCCTCGACGCACAGGACGGCCTCGATGTGGTTCGCGTACCACATCGACGTCTCGGTGCCCGCGTACATCGTGGTCTCGTGGAGGGAGAAGCCCACCTTCTCCTGCGCGAGCACGATGCGCTTGCTCTCCCAGGTGCCGGAAGCGGCCTTCACATGCCGGTCGGTGTTCTCGATGTCACTGAACGATCGGACGATCACGGTGGGTCGGTACCTTTCTCTCTGCGGTGGTGCTTCTCGTCGGACCCGCGCCGCGGCGGGTCCGGAATCAGACGGTGTCGCGGACCGCGCGGGCCAGTGTGCGCAGGCCCTCGTCCAGCTCGTCGGGGGTGACGATCAGCGGCGGCAGCAGCTTCACGACCTCGCTGCGCGGGCCGGAGGTCTCCACCAGCAGGCCCAGCTCGAAGGCGCGGGCGCAGATCGCGGCGGCACGTGCCTCGTCCGTGAACTCCAGGCCCCAGACCAGGCCTCGGCCCCGGTACCGCGCGCCGAGGGCGGAGTGCTCGTCGCAGATCGAGAGCAGCGCCTGCTCGATCTGCTCACCCCGGACCAGGGTCTGCTTCTCCATCTGGCCGTCCGCCCAGTAGGCGTCCAGCGCGGCGGCGGCCGTGACGAACGCCGGGTTGTTGCCGCGGAAGGTGCCGTTGTGCTCGCCCGGCCCCCAGATGTCCAGTTCCGGGTTGAACAGGCAGAGGGACATGGGCAGTCCGTAGCCGCTGATGGACTTCGACAGGGTCACGATGTCGGGGACGATGCCGGCCTCCTCGAACGAGAAGAACGAACCCGTGCGCCCGCAGCCCATCTGGATGTCGTCGACGATCAGAAGCATGTCGCGGCGGTGGCACAGGTCGGCCAGCGCCCGCAGCCACTCGGGGCGCGCCACATTGATGCCGCCCTCGCCCTGCACCGTCTCGACGATCACGGCGGCGGGCTTGTTGAGCCCGGAGCCCTGGTCCTCCAGGAGCCGTTCGAACCAGAGGAAGTCGGGCACCTTGCCGTCGAGATAGTTGTCGAACGGCATCGGGGTGCCGTGCACGAGCGGGATGCCGGCGCCGGCCCGCTTGAAGGCGTTGCCCGTGACGGCGAGCGAGCCGAGCGACATGCCGTGGAAGGCGTTGGTGAAGGACACGATGGACTCGCGGCCCTTCACCTTGCGGGCCAGCTTGAGCGCCGCCTCGACCGCGTTGGTGCCCGTCGGCCCGGGGAACATCACCTTGTACGGGAGGTCGCGCGGGCGCAGCACGTTGTTCTGGAAGGACTCCAGGAAGGTCCGCTTGGCCGTGGTGGCCATGTCCAGGCCGTGGGTGATGCCGTCGCGCTCGATGTAGTCGATCAGCGCGCGTTTCAGCACCGGGTTGTTGTGACCGTAGTTGAGCGACCCCGCGCCGGCGAAGAAGTCGAGGTAGCTGTGACCGTCCTCGTCGGTCAGCCGGGCGCCCTGCGCACGGTCGAACACGGCGGGCCAGCCGCGGCAGTAGCTCCGTACCTCCGACTCCAGGGTCTCGAAGACACTCAGCGCGGGCGGGGTGATGGTCACAGGGGATCTCCTGCTCGAGAGGGGGGTGGGGTCGGCGGTGCGGGGGTGCTCGGGCGTGGCGGCGCCCCGCCGGTCCGGGGCCGGACGTACGGGGGTGGCAGCCGGACGGCTCAGGCGTGGAACGGGCCGATGCGGTACAGGACTTCGGGCAAGTGGTCTCCCTCGGGGAACAGCCCGCCGTCGAAGAGCACCTCGCGGTCCAGGGCCACGTCGTGGCGCTGCGCGTAGGAGGTGAACAGCCGGTCCGACGCGGTGTTGTCCGGGGTGATGGTCGTCTCGACCGAGGCCAGGCCCTGTCCGGCGGCGACCCGGGAGGTCAGCGCGTCCAGCAGCTTCCCGGCGAGCCCCGCCCCGCGGTGGGCGTGGTCGACGGCCACCTGCCAGACGACGAGCGTTCCGGGACGGTCCGGCCGGAGGTACCCGGTCACGAAGGCGACGGGCTCGCCGGTCTCGCCCCGGGCGACCACGGAGGTCGCCGTGAAGTCACGGCACCACAGCAGGTAGCTGTACGAGGAGTTGAGGTCCAGGACCTCGGAGTCGCGGGCGATGCGCCAGATCGCGGCCCCGTCCTCCACTCGTGGGGTGTCGATGGTGATGAATTCGTTTCGGGCACTTGCAAAATCTGCTGGTGCGGCGGTCATGCAAATTGAATTTACCCAGCAAATTTCCAAATTGCATCGACGCGAGGGGTTGGGTGAGATGGTCCGCTGTGTTATCACGCGGGCGCGTGCCCCGGCGCGAACGGGCTTCGTTTTACTCTGCTTTGGGTGCTATTTATCCGGCATAACGGTCGCGCTGTGGAGTAGGTCACATGGTTGTAACTCTCGGGCGACGCAACGGAATTGTGTGGTTCGGACTCGCTCGGAGCCTCTGGAAACTCGAGTGTTTAGGGTCCGGGAAACCGGGCAGAAGAATGCGGGGAGCTGCTCTGAATAAAGCAGCTCCCCGCATTCGGTGAATATTGGCTCCCGGCCCGGATTTATTCGCTCGGCCAGGTTTCCGAAACGGCCTTGCGGGCAGCTTCGAAGTCGACCTGCCGGCCCGCATCGGCCAGCGCCGCCCCCAGAGCCGCGAGCGAGGACCGCACCGCGCCCCGCGTCGCATCCACACCGTAGTGATTGACCCGGATCATCTCCTTGGACAGCGCACCCCCGCCCGCGATCAGCGGCAGCGAGGGGTCGGCCGCGAGCGCCCGTGCGACCAGCTCGGCCGCGTCGACCCCTTCGGGGGCGCGCAGCGTCGTCGCGACCGGCGCCGCCTTCGCGGCCTCGTGCACGTACGGCGAGAGGCCACCCCCGAGCGCCACGGCACCCGCGCGCGTCGCTGCGGCGGCCGCGGCGTGACGGGCCATCAGCGCGTCCAGGCCCTCGGTCTCGATGCGCTCCACACAGGCTTCCAGCGCCAGCATCTCCAGCTGGGCGGGGGCGTGCAGCAGGGCCTTGCGGCCGCCGTCGATCCAGCGCTCCTTCCAGTCCAGCAGCGAGAGGTAGGAGCGGCGCGGGGCCTCGGGGTTGGCGGCGATCCGCTCCCAGGCGCGCCCGCTCACCGACACCGCCGACACCCCGGCCGGGCCGCCCATCGCCTTCTGCGCGCCGATCACGCAGAGGTCGACCCCCCACACGTCCGGCAGCAGCGGCTCGGCACCCACCGAGGCGACGGCGTCCAGCATGAACAGCGCCCCGTGCGAACGGACCACCTCACCGATCTCGGCGACCGGGTTGGTGTTGCCGGTCGCGGCCTCCGCGTGGACCAGGGAGACGAAGTCGATCTCCGGGTGATCGGCCAGCGCCCGCGCGACCTGGTCGGCGGTGACCGCCGTGTGGAAGGGAACCGCGAGATCGACCACGTTGGCGCCGCAGTCCCGCAGCCAGTTCCCGAAGGTCTGCCCGTACGGCCCGGTGACGACGTTGAGCGCGGTCGAGCCGGGCCGGGCGCCGCCCCGGATGCAGCCTTCGAGGGGGAGCAGCGCCTCGCCCTGCATGATGACGACGTCCTGCTCGGTGGCGAGGAGGCGAGCCACCCGCTTCTCGATGGCCGCGAAGTGCGCGGCGGTGAGCGGGGCGAGGTCGAGGAAGGGGTGCGTCACGGTGGTGCTCTCTTCGGGTCGGATCGGCTCGGTGCGCGGTGTCGCGTACGGGCGGTGCTTCCGTCGAAGCGTACCGAGGGCCCCGCGCGCCGCCTCGTACAGTGCTGCCCATGAGTGATCACAAGGCATCGCAGGTGCTGCACGTGAAGGGGCGGGTGCTCGTCGGCCCCGACGACGTCCGGGACGAGCTCTGGGTGGTCGGCGGACGGATCTCGTACGGCCGGCCGGCCGGCGCGGACGGGGCGGTGACCGTTACCGGCTGGGTGTTGCCGGGCCTGGTGGACGCCCACTGCCACGTCGGGCTCGACCACCACGGCGCCGTGGACGCGGCGACCAGCGAGAAGCAGGCCCTCGCCGACCGGGAGGCGGGTGCGCTGCTGCTGCGGGACGCGGGGTCGCCGGCCGACACCCGGTGGATCGACGACCGGGAGGACCTGCCGAAGATCATCAGGGCCGGCCGGCACATCGCCAGGCCCCGCAGGTACACCCGGAACTACGCCCATGAGATCGAGCCCGACGAACTGGTCGCGTACGTCGCTCAGGAGGCGCGCCGCGGCGACGGCTGGGTGAAGCTGGTCGGCGACTGGATCGACCGGGAAGTGGGCGATCTGACGGCCCTGTGGCCGCGTGAGGCGGTCGGAGCGGCCATCGCCGAGGCGCACCGGCTCGGCGCCCGGGTCACCGCGCACTGCTTCGCCGAGGACTCGCTGCGCGATCTCGTCGAGGCCGGGATCGACTGCATCGAGCACGCCACCGGGCTCACCGAGGACACCGTTCCGCTCTTCGCCGAGCGCGGGGTGGCGATCGTCCCCACCCTGGTCAACATCGCCACCTTCCCCTCGCTCGCGGCGGGCGGCGAGGCCAAGTTCCCCCGCTGGTCGGCCCATATGCGGCGGCTGCACGAACGGCGCTACGACACGGTGCGCGCGGCGTACGACGCCGGGGTCCCGGTCTTCGTCGGCACCGACGCGGGCGGTGTGCTCGCCCATGGGCTGGTGGCGGACGAGGTCGCCGAGCTGGTGAAGGCGGGCATCCCGGCCCTGGACGCGCTTTCCGCGACGACCTGGGGCGCCCGGCAGTGGCTGGGGCGGCCGGTGCTGGAGGAGGGCGCCCCGGCGGACCTGGTGGTGTACGACGAGGATCCGCGGGCGGACGTACGGGTGCTCGCGGCGCCGCGGCGGGTGGTGCTGAACGGGCGGGTGATCGGCTGAGTCCGGCGGCCCAGCGGCGGGGTGCGCCATGTTGACGGGCGGTTACCGAATCCCTGCCCTGTCGTTGAAACACCTTTGCGCGTACCCCGGCGCAGTGGGCTCCGGTGCGGTGCGCGCTCAGCGGATCGGGTGAGCCGCAGGAACGAACGTGCCGAGATATTCGAATACAGGCACGGAAACACCCCTTTGGGGTGAACTCACGTCAGGTGCCCGCCGGTTCACCCTCCGTGCGTAAAGCTTTCGGGGTCGAGGCCACCGGAGCTCTCGATGTCCCCCATTGGACGGCACCGGTGGCTCCATGTCTCTTGTGGGGGTTCCACCACTTTGAACAGCAACACCTTCCGCCTGGCCGCCCTGGCGGTCGCCGCCGCTCCCGTCGCCCTGCTGGTCACCGCCCCGGCGCAGGCCGCCACCGCGGCCACCACGACCACCGGTGGCGGGAAGGCGAGCGCGGTCGTGCTCCGTACCGCACTCGACGTCTCGCTCCTGAACAAGACGATCGACGTGCCGCTCAGGGCCACGCTCAACGCGGTGCAGGCACCCGCCGACGCCAAGGAGACCGCGCTCAGCGTGCGGCTCGACGGCGTGGAGGGCGGCCGGCCGGTCAGCGTGCTCGCCGCCGATGTGGCCACCGCGAACGCGACCGTCGACAAACACCGGGCCGAGGGCTACAGCAATGTGGCGAAGGCCCGGGTCCACGTTCCCGGACTGCCGCTGCTCCCGCTGATCGAGGTGGAGAAGGTCACGTCCAAGGCGGTCTGCGAGGTGGGCAGGAAGCCGGTTGCCGAGTCGAACGTGCTGGGACACGTGTCGGTCCTCGGCAAGCGCATCGACCTCACCGCGGGCGGCACCACCCGGGTCGCGGTCCCGGCCGTCGGTGAGGTGACCCTCGACCTCTCGAAGACGCACACCACCTCGCGCACCGCCGCGGCGACCGCGTTGCAGCTGAAGGTCTCCGTCAACCCGCTCAAGCTGAACGTCGCCGATGTGCGCGGCGAGATCACGCTCGCCGAGGCGACCTGCCAGACGCCGAAGGCGACCGGACCGGGCGGCGGCGACAACGGCGGGTCGAGCAACGGCGGGTCGAGCAATGGCGGGTCCAGCAACGGTGGGTCGACCGACGGTGGTTCGAGCAACGGCGGTACGAGCGGTGGAGGGTCGAGCAACAGTGGTTCGAGCAACGGTGGTTCGAGCGGCGGATCCGGTGACGGCGGCAGCAGCGGAAGCGGCGGCAACAGCGACGGCGGTGGCAACAGCGGGGGAGTGAAGCCTCAGACAGGCACCGGCACCGGCAACGAACCGGCCGTCGACTCGAACCTCGCGGAGACGGGCAGCGGCTCTGCAACTCCGTACATCGCGGGCGGCGCGGCCGTACTGCTGGCGGCCGGCGCCGGGGCGGTGGTCGTGGCCAGGCGGCGCGCTCAGGGCTGACCCCTCCCGACCGCCCGAGGGCGGCGGGAGAGGAGCGGGGAGCGGCGTACGTGTGACGGGACGCCGCTCCCCGCGGGCGCGCGACGGAGTGCGGGAGCTTGCGCTGGGCGTGCTTCCCGGTGCGCCGCTCTCCGCGGGCGCGCGACGGAGTGCGGGCGGCGGGCCGTCAGCGCACGGCCGCGCCCAGCGTCTGCAGTGCCTGGTCGAACGCCTGGAGGAAACGGTTGGTCGTGACGCGGTCGCGCACCGCCAGCCGCAGCCACTCAGGACCGAGTCCGGGAAACGTATCTCCTCGCCGCGCGGCGAACCCCAGCATCCGCAACCGCTCCCGCACCTCGGCGGCCCGCTCGAGCCGCACCAGGACGAACGGCGCCTCGGCCGGCTCCGCCACCCGCACCTCGGTGAACTCCCTGAGCCCCGCCACCAGATGGGCCCGGTCCACCGCGATCCGCTCCGCGGCGGCAGCCGCCTCGGCCAGGGCCCGCGGCTCCATGCACGCCTCGGCAGCAGTCAGCGCCGGGGCCGACACCGGCCACAGCGGCTGGGTCTCCTCCAGCGCGCGGATCGTCCTGGGCTCCGCCAGCACATAACCGATCCGCAGGCCCGCGAGCCCCCAGGTCTTGGTGAGGCTCCGCAGTACGACCAGCCCCGGGACGTCCGTACGCCCGCAGAGGGTCTCGCGCTCGCCCGGCACCGCGTCCATGAACGCCTCGTCGACCACCAGCGTCCGGCCGGGACGTGCCAGTTGCTCCACCGTCGCCGCCGGATGCAGCACCGATGTGGGGTTGGTCGGATTGCCCACCACCACCAGATCCGCGTCCTCGGGCACCGCCGACGGGTCCAGCCGGAACCCGTCCTCGGCCCGCAGCAGCACCCGCCCCACCTCGTGCCCGGCCGCGCGCAGCGCCGCCTCCGGCTCGGTGAACTGCGGATGGACCACGACCGGGCGGCGGACCGGCAGCGCCCGCGCGATCAGCACGAACGCCTCCGCCGCGCCCGCCGTCAGCAGCACCCGTTCCACCGGCAGCCCGTGCCGGTCCGCGACCGCAGCCCGGGCCGGCCGGCCGTCCGGGTAGGCGGCGAGCGAGCCCAGCGACCCGGCTATCCGCTCCCTCAGCCAGGCCGGGGGAGTGCCGGCCCGTACGTTGACGGCGAGATCGGTCAGATCCCGGTCCCGTCCCCGTACTTCCGCGTCACCGTGGTGCCGCAGATCGTGCGCGCCCGCGCCTGTCGCGTCGGGTCTTTCGATGGGAGTGTGCATGACCGCCGTGGGGGTGATGGTGGTGATGGCCGTCGTCGTGGGGACGGGGGCCGGCTGCCGCGGCCGTCCCGGTCGATCCTCTGAGTACGGCAGAACGACTATGCGCCCGGCACCGGGCTTCACGCAACGGCCGGGACCGGGAGGTACGTCCGGTGCGGGGAGGGCGTCGCCCGCCCGTCCGGGCGGACCGCGTCGCACCACCGCACAGGTCGCCATCGGCGCCCGCCCCCGCGGGGCCGACTTCCGCTTGGGCACCAGGAGCTCACCCCCCGCCGCGAGCGCGGCGGCCTCCGCGACCGACGGCGTCCCGACGGCGGAGAGCGGTGCGCCGGACGGGCCGGGCACCTCGATCCGGGCCAACTCCCCGGCCGGGTAAGTCCGCAGCGGGACGCCGAGCGCCGCGGCCGCGGCGACGATGCCCGGCTCGTCCGCCTTGGCGTCCACGGTCACCAACTCCGCGATGCTCAGGGGCGAGAGTCCGGCCTCGCGCAGGGTGTCCCGGACCAGCCCGAGGATCTCGTCGACCGGTGCGCCCCTGGACGCGCCGACCCCGACGGCGAGCGACGCGGCGGGCACGTCGGCTTCGGACATGGAGCGGCCTTTCACGAGGAGTGCGGGAACGGGGGCGCGCTGAGATGCGCGCACCGGGGTCGATCGGCTAGCAAGAGCGCATGGCGGTGTTCGTCGCGCTCGGCGCGTTCCTGATGACCCTGGCAGGCGGCTGGGTCGCCCAGCGCGTCACCGACCGCCGTCACCTGGTGCTCGGCTTCGCCGGCGGACTGATGCTCGGAGTGGTCGGCCTGGACCTGCTGCCGGAGGCGATCGAGGCCGCGGGCGAACCCGTCTTCGGCGTCCCGGCCGCCCTGCTGCTGTTCGTCGGCGGCTTCCTCGTCGCCCACCTCGTGGAGCGGCTGCTCGCGGTACGCCAGGCGGCACACGGCGCGGGCGAGGAGCGGGTGCCCCAGGTCGGGCTCACGGCGGCGGCGGCGATGGTCGGCCACAGCCTGATGGACGGCGTCGCACTCGGCGCGGCCTTCCAGGTGGGCGCGGGCATGGGAGCCGCCGTCGCGCTCGCCGTCATCACGCACGACTTCGCCGACGGCTTCAACACGTACACGATCACCAGCCTGTACGGGAACGCCCGCCGCAAGGCCCTGATCATGCTGTTCGCGGACGCGCTGGCGCCGATCGTGGGAGCCGCGACGACGCTCCTGTTCACCCTTCCGGCGGAACTCCTCGGCTGCTATCTCGGCTTCTTCGGCGGCGCGCTGCTCTACCTTGCCGCCGCCGAGATCCTCCCCGAGGCACACCACCGGCACCCGGCCCGTTCCACACTGCTGTGCACCGTGGCCGGGGTGGGCTTCATCTGGCTCGTGGTGGGCATCGCGGGCTGAGAGCCGGACCGCACCCGGCCGCCTCACCGCCGCCCGCCCCGTCCGCCTGCCCGCACCGGGCCCCGGCTCATTCCGCGCACCGGCTCACTCCGCACACCGCTCGACGAACCGGCGGGCCATGCCGGGTGCCGAGGCCCAGTGCGTATGCAGATAGCTCGCGTGCACGCCCCGCCACACGTACCCCTCGACCCGCCGCTCCGGCTGGTGCATGCCCCACGCCGGATCGGCCCCGGCACCCGGCTCCAGCACGGTGCGGTGGAACTCGTGCCCGCGCACCCGGGTGCCGGGGGCCGCCAGCACGCTGTCGGAGACCGCCACGGCCTCCCGGTAGCCGAGCGTCAGCCGCTTCGACATCCGCGCCTCGGCGTCGAGGACCCCGCACATCGGCAGCCCGTCGAGCGAACGCGCCAGATACAGCAGCCCGGCGCATTCGGCGGACACCGGAGCCCCGGACTCCGCCAGCCCGGCCACGGCCTCGCGCAGCGCCGCGTTGGCGGACAGCTCACCCGCGTACACCTCCGGGAAGCCCCCGCCCACGACCAGCCCCCGGGTGCCCTTCGGCAGCGCCTCGTCCCGCAACGGGTCGAACGGCACGACCTCGGCCCCGGCGGCGGTGAGCAGCTCGGTGTGCTCGGCGTACGAGAAGGTGAACGCGGCGCCGGAAGCCACCGCGACGACCGGGGACCGGCCACCGGCGGGAGCGGGCAGGGCGACGGGCCCGCCGCAGCCGTCGATCGTCTCCGCCGCGTCCCACACCTCACCCGGAAGCTCGGGCGCGGAGCGGGCCAGCGCCATCAGCGCCTCCAGATCGCACCCCGCCACCACCTGCTCCCGCATCGCCTCGACCGCGCCCACCGCGTCGCCCCGCCGCTCGGCCACCGGCACCAGACCCAGATGACGCGACGGCACGGCCACCTGATCGGCCCGGTGGAGCACCCCCAGCACCGGCAGACCGGACTCGTCCAGCGCGTCCCGCAGCAGCGCCTCGTGCCGCGGGGAGCCGACCTTGTTCAGGATCACCCCGCCGAGCCGCACCTGCGGATCCCACGAGGCGAAACCGTGCACCAGCGCGGCCACCGAACGCGACTGCGACGACGCGTCGACGACCAGCACCACGGGCGCCCGCAACAGCTTCGCGACCTGGGCGGTCGACGCCAGCTCGCCCTGCCCCGACGCACCGTCGTACAGCCCCATCACGCCCTCGACCACCGCCAGGTCGCACCCCAGCGCCCCGTGCGCGAACAGCGGGGCGACCCGGTCGGGACCGCACATGTACGCGTCGAGGTTGCGCCCCGGCCGGCCCGTGGCCAGCGTGTGGTAGCCGGGGTCGATGTAGTCGGGCCCGACCTTGTGCGGGGACACGGCGAGGCCGCGCCCCGCGAAGGCCGCCATCAGCCCCGTGGCGACGGTGGTCTTGCCGCTCCCCGACGAGGGCGCGGCGATCACCAGACGAGGAGTGTTCACTGCCGTTCCCTCACCATTCGATGCCCCGCTGGCCCTTCTGACCGGCATCCATCGGGTGCTTGACCTTCGACATCTCGGTCACCAGATCGGCGGCGTCCAGCAGCTTCTGCGGCGCGTTGCGCCCGGTGATGACCACGTGCTGCGCACCGGGGCGGTCGCGCAGCACCTCGATCACCTCGTCGGTGTCGACCCACCCCCAGTGCATCGGGTACGCGAACTCGTCGAGGACGTACAGCCGGTACGTCTCGGCGGCCAGGTCGCGCTTGACCTGCTCCCAGCCCTCGCGCGCCGCCTCCTCGTTGTCCATCTGGCCGTCGCGCTGCACCCACGACCAGCCCTCGCCCATCTTGTTCCAGACGACGGACCCGCCCTCGCCGCTGGCTCCGAGGACCTTCAGCGCGTTCTCCTCGCCGACCTTCCACTTCGCCGACTTGACGAACTGGAAGACGCCGATCGGCCACCCCTGATTCCAGGCGCGCAGCGCGAGCCCGAAGGCCGCCGTCGACTTCCCCTTGCCGATGCCGGTGTGCACCATCAGCAGCGGACGATTTCGGCGCTGACGGGTCGTGAGCCCGTCGTCGGGCACGGTGGTCGGCTGTCCCTGCGGCATTACGCGGCCCTCCTGTTGGTTTCCTGAACGTCCTTGACGAGCCCGGCGATCGAGTCGGCCCGCAGCTCTTCGAGCGTGACGGCACTGCCCCCGAGATCGCGGGCGAGGCTTCCCGCGAGGCCGAGCCGCACCGGCCCCGACTCGCAGTCCACGACGACGGACGCCACGCCCTGCGCCTCGTGCAGCCGCGCCGCCCGGGACGCCAGCGCCACCGGATCGGGCCCCCCGGTCGCCCGCCCGTCGGTCACCACGACCAGCAGCGGCCGCCGCGACGGATCGCGCAGCCGCTCCACCCGCAGCACCTCGTGGGCCTTGAGCAGCCCGGCCGCGAGCGGGGTACGCCCACCGGTCGGCAGCAGCTCCAGCCGTGCCGCCGCGGCGTCCACCGACGACGTCGGCGGCAGCGCCACCTCGGCGTCCCTGCCCCGGAAGGTGACCAGCCCGACCTTGTCCCGCCGCTGGTACGCGTCCAGCAGCAGCGAGAGGACCGCACCCTTCACCGCGGCCATCCGCTGCCGGGCAGCCATCGACCCGGAGGCGTCCACCACGAAGAGCACGAGGTTCCCCTCGCGCCCCTCCCGGACCGCCTGCCGCAGATCGTCCCGCCGGACCACCAGTCCGCGCCCGGAGCGTCCCCGCGTCCGCTGGTGCGGGGCGGCGGCCTGCACGGTCGCCGCCAGGTGCAGCTTGGTCAGGGCGCCCTGCGGACGCCGCGCGCCGGTCGTACGCCCGTGCTCGGTACGGGCCCGGGAGCGGCGCCCCGCCGCGCCCTCGCCCAGACCGGGAACGCTCAGCATCTTCGTGCGGAACGGCTCGGCGGCGCCCACCGGCCGCCGGTCACCGCTCCCGGCGGACTGCCCCTGCCCTTGACCCTGACCCTGCTCGGGTACGGACGGCGCGGGCGCGTCGCCGGCCTCGCCACCGGGGCCCGGCGGAGTGTCGGGTCCGTCGCCCTGCGGGGGGCGGCCGCCACCGGGGCCGTCCGGGTCCGGGTCCTCGTCCTCGCCGCCGTTCTGCTCCAGTGTGTCGTCGAGCTTGTCCTCGTCGAGGCCCGGCGCGTCGAACGGATTGCGCCGGCGCCGGTGGGGGAGCGCGAGCAGGGCCGCCTGCCGTACGTCCTCGGCGAGCACCTCCGTACGTCCCGCCCAGGCGGCCAGCGCGGTGGCCGTCCGCGCCATCACGATGTCCGCGCGCATCCCGTCGACCTCGAAGGCGGCGCAGGTGGCGGCGATCTGCCGCAACGCCGCGTCGTCGAGCCGCACTTCGGGCAGCAGGGCGCGCGCGGCGACGATCCTCGCCCGCAACGCGTCCTCCTCGTCGGCCCACTTGGCGGCGAAGGCCGCCGGTTCGTCGTCGTACGCGAGCCGTCGCCGCACCACCTCGACCCGCTGATCGGTCTCCCGGGACGCGGCGACCTCGACGGTCAGCCCGAAACGGTCGAGCAACTGCGGCCGCAGCTCGCCCTCCTCGGGGTTCATCGTCCCGACGAGCAGGAAACGCGCCGCATGCCGTACGGAGACGCCTTCGCGCTCCACGTACGAGGCACCCATCGCGGCCGCGTCCAGCAGGAGGTCCACGAGGTGGTCGTGGAGCAGATTGACCTCGTCGACGTAGAGGATCCCGCGATGCGCGTCGGCGAGCAGGCCCGGCTCGAACGCCTTCACGCCCTCCGCCAGCGCGCGCTCGATGTCGAGCGCCCCGACGAGCCGGTCCTCGGACGCGCCGACCGGCAGCTCCACCATGCGGGCGTCCCGCGACACGCCGGTCCCGGCTTCGTGCGGGCCGTCCGGACACGCCGGGTCGGGCGACTCGGGGGCGCAGGAGAAACGGCACCCGGGGACGACGTCCACCCCCGGCAGCAACGCCGAGAGCGCGCGCACGGCGGTGCTCTTCGCGGTGCCCTTCTCCCCGCGCACGAGGACGCCGCCGATGTTCGGCGCTACGGAGTTGAGAAGCAGGGCGAGTTGCAGGTCCTGCTGCCCGACGACGGCGGTGAACGGGAAATGCGTGCTCACGGGGCGATCCCTCCTGTGAATGAATGGTCATGAAAAAGGCGGCCTCGGCCCGCGCCGTTCACCGGCGCCCTCCCGGTGCTCCGGGGGCGATGAAGGGAAGCCCCGACGGCGCGCCCGACTCGATGAGCCGCAGCAACGCATCGGTGTCCGCGTGTTCCTCGACGAGATCGCCGAGGCGGTCGAGCTGCTCCTCGCGCAGCGCCGCGAAACAGGTGTCCGGAGCGGGGACGAAACGCCGGCCCGCGCCGCGCGCGACCTCGGTCAGGAAGCGGCGGCGGAATTCGTCGCTCTCCAGCGAGCCGTGCCAGTGGGTGCCCCACACGGCGCCGACCCGGCAGCCGTCGAGGAACGGCTCTCCGCCGCGCACGTCCGCCACGCCGTGATGGATCTCGTACCCCTCGACCGGCGCGCCGAGCGCCTGGCCTACCGGCCGGGCCAGGGTCTTCTCCCGGTCGAAGCGGATGCGTACGGGGAGGAGGCCGAGACCCTCCACCTGCCCGGCCCGCGACTCGACCTCGTCCTCGATCTGCTCGCCGAGGATCTGGAAACCGCCGCAGATGCCGAGGACCGGCCGGCCCTCGGCCGCGCGCCGCACCAGCGCGTCGGCGAGGCCGCGCTCGCGCAGCCAGGCCAGCGCCTTCACGGTCCCGCGGGTGCCCGGCACCACGACCAGGTCGGCGTCGGACAGCTCCTCGGCGCGGTCCACGAACCTGACGACGACGCCGGGCTCGGCGGCCAGCGCGTCCACATCGGTGAAGTTCGACATCAGCGGCACCGCGCACACCGCGACGCGCAGCACGTCCTCGCCGTGGGGCGGCGCGACGACCGACTCGCGCACCGCCCCGCGCAGCGAGACCCGCAGCCCGTCCTCCTCGTCGATGCCGAGGCCGTGGGCGAAGGGCAGCACTCCGTACGTCGGCCGGCCGGTGAGGTCCCGCAGCATCTCCAGGCCCGGCTCCAGCAGCGACACGTCGCCGCGGAACTTGTTGACGAGATAACCGGCGATCAGCGACTGGTCCTCCTCGGCGAGCAGCGCCGTCGTACCGAAGAACGAGGCGAAGACGCCACCGCGGTCGATGTCGCCGACGACCACCACCGGGAAGCGCGCCGCCCGCGCGATGCCCATGTTCACGATGTCCGTGCGCCGCAGATTGATCTCGGCCGGGCTGCCCGCCCCCTCGCAGATCACCGCGTCGTAGGTGCTCCGGAGCTGCTCCAGGCAGTCCACGACCGTGGAGAACAGCGATTCCTGCCTGCCTCCGTGGTAGCCGCGCGCGCTCATCTCGCCGACCGGCTTCCCCATCAGGACGACCTGGCTGGAGCGGTCGCTGCCGGGCTTGAGCAGGACCGGATTCATCAGTGCCGTCGGCTCGACGCGGGCGGCCTGGGCCTGCATGGCCTGGGCGCGCCCGATCTCGGCGCCCGCGCGGGTGACGAACGAGTTGAGCGACATGTTCTGCGCCTTGAAGGGCGCCACCTTCACGCCCCGGCGCACGAGCCAGCGGCAGATCCCCGCCGTGACGACGCTCTTGCCCGCGTCGGAGGTCGTTCCGGCGACCAGCAGCCCGCCGCTCATGCGTTGCTCCGTCCTGTGATGCGAGGTCCTGCGGGGCGACGTCCCGTCACGTCGGTTCCGGTGCCCCGGCGCCCCGCGATCCGCCGCGCTGCGAGGGCCGCACCGAGCCGCCCCGCCACGCAGACGCCCAGCGCCAGCGCACTCACCCGGCGCGACAGCCGCACCGCGCGCTCGATGTCCGCGCTCTCCACGGCCCGGCCCGTCTCCCCGTTGAGCACCGGGCGGTGTTCGACCCGGCCGCCGTACGCGAGGGTTCCGCCGAGCCGTACGCCGAGCGCACCCGCGAACGAGGCCTCCACCGGGCCCGCGTTGGGGCTCGGGTGCTTGGCGGCATCGGCCCGCCAGGCGCGGACCGCTCCACGTGGCCGCCCCCCGGCGGCCACGGCGAGCAGGGCCGTGAGCCGGGCGCCCGGCCAGCCCGCGAGGTCGTCGAGGCGGGCCGAGGCCCAGCCGTAGCGCAGATGCCGGGGCGAGCGGTGCCCGACCATGGCGTCGAGGGTGTTGGCGGCCCGGAAACCGGCCAGCCCGGGGACCCCGGCCAGCGCACCCCACACCAGGGCGCCGACCACGGCGTCCGAGGTGTTCTCCGCCACGGACTCCACCACGGCGCGGGCGATCTGCGGTCCGTCCAGGGAGTGCGGGTCGCGCCCGCACAGGTGTGGCAGCCGCTCACGGGCCAGCTCGATGTCACCGGCGGCCAGGGCACCGCCGATGGCCCGTGCCTCGCGCCCCAGGGACGTACCGCCGACGACGGACCAGGTGGCGGCAGCGGTCAGCGCCACGGAGGCGGCGGGGCTGCGGTGCACGGCACGGGTGAGCAGCGCGGCACCGCCCGCGGCGCCTCCGGCGCAGACGAGGGTGTGCAGCGCGCCCCAGCCGCGGTGATCGCGCCACAGACGGCGCTCGACGCCCGCCGCGGCCCGCCCGAAGGCGGCGACCGGATGTCCCCTGCGGGGGTCACCGAGCAGCAGATCGCCGATCAGACCGGCCGTGGCGCCGTACGCGAAGATGCGGTCGGCTCGCACGGATCAGCCGGCCGTCGCGCCTCGGCGGACCTTTGTGCAGGAGGCTCTCGTCGAGAGCGCCGGAAAAGCGGACGCAGGGCAGCCGGGCATGGCGATATGTCCTCACTCAGGGTCCGCGCCCTGGTTCGACGTGACCGGCGACGAGAGTCTCCTGGCTCCCGGATCCGCGGTTTCCCCGGCCTTCCAGCCCGCTCGCGCGAGCCGTGACTTCCGGTGTGGGGGACCGCTCCCCGGTGACAGTGGCGGGACCGCGCCGGATTCGCACCGGCTTCCTCTGCTGTCGCCGTAATTGGCTCCGGCAGTCCACCACGCTCTGCGAACGCCCGTCAACCTGCCGTTGACCTGCGGCGGCGCAGTGTGCTGAGACCCACATCGGGCCGGACACCTGTGGTGTCCGGCCCGACGGGGGAGCGTGCGCGGGAGTGGCTCAGGCGACGATCAGATAGATCCCGTACGCGACGGCCGCCGCGCACAGCCCGAAGCAGACGTACGCGCCGGCGCGGGCCAGCAGCAGCGAGCCGCCGGAGCCGCCCTGCGCCGCCGGTTCCGGCTGCTTGGAGAGGCCGACGATGCCCAGGGTGAAGAGGCCCACCAGCGCGACGGTGACGACGAGGGAGACGCCGAATACGGAGCCGAGGGCTGCCCAGTCGATGTTCATGCTGAATCCTTAGACGGCCGGTTCAGACGGTGGCGGGTCGCGCCGGGTCCTGGGTGGTTCCGGCCGGGGCCGGAATGGTGGTCATGAGGTTCTGGGACGGCGCCGCGGCCACGGTGGGCGGCGGGCTGACGGCGGCGATGGCCGTGGTGACGACGCCCGCGGGCTCGGCGTCGCCTTCCGACGGGGCGACGTCGCCGTGGCCGACCGGCTTGCGGCGGGACACCAGCCAGATGGCACCGGAGCCCACGACCAGCAGCGCCGCGACGACGACGACACCCCAGGTGCCCTGCTTGGTCAGGAGCTCCGCGCCCGCGCCGACCAGACCGGCGGCCGGCAGGGTCAGACCCCAGGCGACGAACATCCGGGTGGCGGTGGACCAGCGGACCACACCGCCCTGCCGGCCGAGGCCCGCGCCCATCACGGCGCCGGAGCAGGACTGGGTGGTGGAGAGCGAGAAGCCGAGGTGCGAGGAGGCCAGGATGACCGTGGCGGCGCTGGTCTGGGCGGCGAAGCCCTGCGGCGGCCTGAGGTCGGTGAGGCCGCTGCCCATGGTGCGGATGATGCGCCAGCCGCCCAGGTAGGTGCCGAGCGCGATGGCCGTACCGGCGCAGACGATGACCCAGACCGGCGGGTTGGCGCCCGGGTGCAGGACGCCGCCGGTGACCAGGGCCAGGGTGATGATGCCCATGGTCTTCTGCGCGTCGTTGGTGCCGTGGGCGAGCGAGACCAGTCCGGCCGAGGCGATCTGGCCGGCCCGGTAGCCCTTGGCGGTGGCCTTCTCCTGGGCGTCGTTGCGGACCTTGCCGCCGATCCGGTACGTCAGCCTGGTGGCCAGCAGCGCGGCCAGACCGGCGACGATCGGGGCGGCGAGGGCGGGGAGCAGCACCTTGGTGACGACGGTGCCGCCGTTGACGGACGACCAGCCCGCCGACATCACTGCCGCGCCGATCAGACCGCCGAACAGGGCGTGCGAGGAGCTGGACGGCAGTCCGACCAGCCAGGTCAGCAGATTCCACAGAATGGCGCCGACGAGTGCCGCGAAGATGACTTCTGTTCGCAGCCCGTCCTCGTTGATGATCCCGCCGGAGATCGTCTTGGCGACCTCCACCGACAGGAAAGCGCCGACGAGATTGAGAACGGCGGACATGGCCACCGCTGTCTTCGGTCTGAGTGCACCGGTCGAGATGGTGGTCGCCATCGCGTTCGCGGTGTCGTGGAAACCGTTCGTGAAATCGAACACTAGAGCTGTCACGATCACAATCGCGAGTAGCAGCGTGATGTGTTCCATTTACCCAGGCAATCGTTCGACGTCATTGGCATGTGGACCGTAGGCAACCTGGGTGAACGGAAGATGAACTGGGCAGGGCGTTGTGGTGTTCCAAACCGGAGCCGAAGCATTCCGCTTACGCCCCGCGTAGGTGTGGCCCGGCTTTTCCGCGGGGCGCGGCTGTGGTCGATCGCATACCCGTTCGCTTCCGCGGCTGACAGGATCGGCGCATGAGCGATCAGCAGCAGGACGCGATCGGACGGGCCTGGGACGGTGTCGTCGCCACCGCCCGGCGTACGGCGGCCGAGGGCCTCGTCGTCGGGACCTCGGGAAACGTCTCGGCACGGGTCGGCGACACCATCCTGGTCACGCCGAGCGGAGTGCCGTACGACCGGCTGGGCCCGAAGGACGCCGTCGGTGTCGATCCGGAGGGCAACCGGGTACTCGGCGAACTCGCCCCGACCAGCGAACTCCCGCTTCACCTCGCGGTCTACCGGAACACCGACGCGGCCGCCGTCGTGCATACCCACGCGGTGCACGCCACCGCCGTCTCCACATTGGTTTCCGAGGTCCCGTCGGTCCACTACGCCGCCGCCATGCTGGGCGGCCTCGTCCGTGTCGCCCCCTACGCGCGCTACGGCACCGAGGAACTGGCCGTGAACATGCTCGCCGCCCTGCGCGACCGCACCGGCTGCCTGCTCCAGAACCACGGAACCGTCACCTACGGATCCACCCTGGACCAGGCGTACGACAGGACCGCCCAGCTGGAATGGCTCTGTCGGCTCTGGCTCGCCGCGAGCTCCGTCCCCGGACGCAGCCCGAACCTGCTCTCCCCGGAGCAGCTGCACGACGTCCAGGAGGCGCTGAAGGGATACGGACAACCGGGCTGACCCAGGGCTGTCCCGTGCCCGGTCCACCGGGCGTCGCGGTCCACCGGACGGCCCCGTCCGCTGGCAGGGTCACGCACCCGCCACGACACTGAAGCGGTGCGCCCGGCAACAGTCACGGCAGCAGCCGTCACCACGATCCTCGGCGTCGGTGCGGCAGCGGTCGCGGCCGGCCGGTACGCCAGCGACGCCGCCCTCAGGGCGCCGTCGGGACGCCCCCTCCCCGCCGACCGCAGACTCACCGTGCACGCCACGGCGGCCGGGCAGGTCACCCTGACCCGCTCCTTCACCGCTCTGCGGCCCGGCACATACGGACTGACGGGCAAGGACGTCCACGCCGTGGTCGGCCCGGTGATCGAGCACGCCCACCACGCCCCCGACACCGTGGTCCGCAGACTGGAACGCGTCGACCGCGGCAGCCTGGAGACCGGTGCGAAGGTCCGTGTCACCCCGCAGTTGCACAGCGGCGACCCGTTCTCGGCCCTCGGCCTGGACCACAGGGACGTCGAGATCCCCGGCGAACTCGGCACCCTGCCCGCCTGGTTCGTGCCCGGCCCCCGCGACACCTGGGTCATCGCCGTGCACGGCATCGGCACCACCAGGGAACACCCCATGAACGTCATGAGGTTCCTGCACGGCCTGCGGCTGCCCGTGCTCGACCTGGCCTACCGCGGCGACGCCGGAGCCCCGAGGTCCCCCGACGGCCTCGCTCATCTCGGCGAATCCGAATGGCGCGACCTGGACGCCGCGATCCGCTTCGCCGTGCGGTACGGAGCCGAGAAGGTCGTCCTGCACGGCTGGTCCACCGGCGCCTCCATGGCGCTGCTCGCGGCCGTCAACTCCGCGCTGCGCGACCGGATCTGCGGCCTCGTCCTCGACTCGCCGGTGCTGGACTGGGCCGCCACGCTGCGCGCCCTGGCCGTCGCCCGCGGTGTCCCGGCCGCCCTGCTGCCGCTTGCCGTCCGCGCCGCCGAGGGGCAGACCGGACTGCACGGCGCCCGGCTGCTGGACGGCTCCCTCGCCCCGGCACTGCATGTCCCGACCCTGATCTTCCACGGGCCCGACGACCGGCTCGCCCCCTGGCAGCCCTCCCGCGACCTCGCCGCCCGCCGCCCCGAGCTGATCGCCCTGCACACGGTGCCGCAGGCTCCGCATGCGGCGATGTGGAATGCCGATCCGGCCCACTACGAAGAGACACTGCGCCGCTTTCTCACGCCCCTGATGTGACCTGATGAGGGGGATCGGCCGGTTGGTCCCGGGGCCCGCCCCACCGGCCCCCACCGGTAATCCGGGTTCCGTTTGGGCTTTCGGGCCGTCAGGAGCAAGACTGCTCCCCGTGACGTCCCGTAACCCGCGCGACTCCAGGCTGCGACTTGTCCGCCCGCGACCCCTTGCGACCGCCCGCAAGGCCGTGACCACCCGGCGCACCAGGCCGGCGCCCCGCCCACCGGAGGGCACTCCGCCCCGGTCGGAACTGGCCCGGCAGGCCAGGACGGCCCTCGCCGATGCCGTACGGATCGCCCGCTGGGCGGCCGACGGCGCGATCCCCGGCGCACCACCGCTCGCTGTCCAGGCACTCCAACGGGCCGCGACAGCTCTGGAATTGTCCCCGGCCCAGGTGCGCTCCGGCTGGGACCGGGCCAGGCTCGCCGGCCTCGTCGAACTGCACGGCGACACCGCACGCCCCGGCTGGCGGCTGCGCGCCTGGGACCGCGACGACTCCGCCGTGCTCCGCGGCTGGGTGGCGCTCTTCGACGCCTGGTCGCTCGTCCACCCGGCGCCCGCGGACATCGAGTCCACCGCGGTCGCCGAGGCCGTCGAAGCCGTGCCACAGGTCCTCTCCCTTCTTCAGCTCTCGGCCGGCCCGGTCACCGTGCCCGCTCTGCTGGACCTGCTCGGCCAGCGCGTCGCGGAACTGCGCGAGGAGCGCTGCGAGGTGCCCTACGGCCCCCAGCCGCTGCCCGCACCGGCCGAAACCGCGCCCGCCGCGCACCCCGCCGCCCTGGTGGCGCTCCTGCTGGACTGGGCCCTGGAAGGCCTGGCGGCCGTCGGGGCACTGACCCTCGGCGCCGGCCACGCCACCCTCACCCCGCTCGGCAACTGGGCGGTCTGGGTCAAGCTGGAACAGATCTGCGTCGCGGCGCAGAGCCCGGCCGGGAACATCGAGCAGTCCGCCGCCGACATGCTGCTCGGCTGCGCCCGGCTCACCCCCGGCCCGGCCCGCGACGAATACCGGGCCTGGCTGGCCGCCCGCCCCGTCGGCAGCGCCGTCGCGGAACTCCTTGCCGTCGCCCGCGGTGAGGACGCGCTCCTGCGGGGGCTGGCCTTCGAGGCGCTCCGGGTCGTCGGCGCCCCGGCCGAGCCCGAGGTGCGCTCCGTCGCCGCCGATCCCTCGCTGCGCCCCTACGCGCTGCTCTGGCTGGCCGAGTACGACGGGACCGACCCCGAGGACGCGCAGGACGTCCTCAGCCGGGAGGAGGCCACCTGGCTCTGGGTCGACACCGCGGCGGCCGTCGCCGACCACGGCGAGGCCGGGCTGCTGGTCCGCCATCTCGACTCGGCCGTCCAGGGCACGGTGCCGGCCCTGCTGGACGAGGTCCGGGCCGTCGGCCACCCGCGCACCGTGCAGGTGCTGGTGGCCCTGGCCGCCGCGCACCCGGACCCGGCGCTGGCCAAGGCGGTGCGCCGGGCCGCGTTCCAGGTGCACACCGGCGGCGCCTGACATCGCGCGCCGGACAGGCCCTGCCCCGGGCCCGTCCGGCCGTCAGCCCGCCGAGCCCGGTGCGTACGTACCGAAGCTCCACACATTGCCCTCGGCGTCCCGCGCCGTGTAGTCGCGCGAGCCGTAGTCCTGATCGGTGGGCGGCATCAGGATCTCCACCCCGTACGCCACCGCCCTGGCGTGGTGCGCGTCGACCTCGTCGACCACGACGTAGACACCGGCGGGGCCCGCGCCCTGCATCGCCTTGGCGAAGACGCCCTCGCGGCCCTTGGAGCCCAGCATCACCCTGCCGTTGCCGCAGGACAGCTCGGCATGGAGCACCTGGCCGCCCTCGCCCTCGTACACCGCTTCCTCGGTGAAGCCGAGGCCCTCCGTCAAGGTCCTGATCGCGGCCCTCGCGTCGTCGTACAGAATCGTCGGATAGATCGTCGGAACGCCGGCCGGTGCGCCTGCCATGACGCTCACCCCTTTTCGTACTTCCGTGACCCTGTTCTGTGATCTGCGTCTCAGTCTTCCATCCGCCACCGACAACGGCCCGGCACGGCTCCTGCGCGGCACGGCACGGCTTGGTTCCCGTCCGGCACGGCTTTGGGGCTCAGCGGAAGGTGTTGCAGTCGGCCATGTCGCCGCTGCGGAAGCCGGTGGTGAACCACTGCCGGCGCTGCGCGGCCGAGCCGTGGGTCCAGGACTCCGGCGTGACCCGGCCCTGGAACTTCTCCTGGATCCGGTCGTCGCCGACCGCGGCCGCCGCGTCGAGCCCGTCCCGGAGGTCCGCCTGCGTCAGCGAGGTGATCAGCGGCCGCCCGGTCGACTCGTCCGGCGTGGTCGTCGCGTGATGCGCCCAGACCCCGGCGTAGCAGTCCGCCTGGAGCTCCACCCGGACCGCGTTGCTGTTCGCGCCGGTCCGGCCGTCCTGGGACCGTTCCAGCGTCCCCATCAGGTCCTGCACATGGTGCCCGTACTCATGGGCGACGACATAGGCCTGGGCGAACGGGCCGCCGCTGGAGCCGAACTTCGTCCGCAGCTCGTCGAAGAAGCCCAGGTCCAGGTAGACCTGCCGGTCGCCCGGGCAGTAGAACGGCCCGACCGCCGAGGTGGCGGAGCCGCACGCGGTGCCGATGCGGTCGCTGAACAGGACGGTGCGCGACGGTGTGTAGGTGCCCCGGCGCCGCTGGAACTCCTGCCGCCAGAAGTCCTGCACGCTGTTGACCACGGCCACGGTCCGGCAGTCGTCCCTGGTGTTCGCGTCCTGCCCGGTCCGGCAGGACTGTTGCACCTGCGCCGCCGTCGACGCGGTCGGCGCCGTGTCCGGACCGCCGTCCGACAGGCCGAGCTGCTCGGGGCCGACGCCGAAGAGCAGCCCCAGGATCAGTGCGACGAGACCGGCGATTCCGCCGCCCACGGTGGCCCTGCCGCCCGGAATCCGGCTGCCGCGCACATCCTGGACCTCGGACGTGTCCAGGTCGGCGTCGTCGTCGAACTGCATGGGGCACCACCCTCCGCTCCGGCCGCGGTGCTCCCACCGCCTCCATGCCTTCGCCGAGTATCGGATAGTTCACACCGCTATGCCCTTTTCTGTTGCGCGGTGGAGTGGGGCGGCGACGCGGGGCGACCGCCGGGCAAGTGCCGTGGATGCATGCGGAAAAGCAGTTGCACGCCGCCAGTAGAATGGCCCGTATGGCAATTCTCCTTGTGCATTAGCGGCGTCGAGACACCTCCGCCCTCGTCCCGTCCGCCGTCCAATCCGCCCTGGAGTTTTACCGTGATCACCGCTTCCGGCGTCGAGCTGCGTGCCGGCGCCCGCATCCTCATCGAGTCCGCCTCCTTCCGTATCGCCAAGGGCGACCGCATCGGCCTCGTCGGCCGCAACGGAGCGGGCAAGACCACACTCACCAAGTGCCTCGCGGGCGAGGGCAGCCCCGTCGGCGGCACCATCACCCGCTCCGGCGAGGTGGGCTACCTCCCGCAGGACCCCCGCACCGGCGACCTCGACGTGCTGGCCCGCGACCGCATCCTCTCCGCCCGCGGCCTCGATGAGATCCTGCGCAAGATGCGGGAGAACGAGGAGCGGATGGCGACCGGCAAGGGCGCCACCCGCGAGAAGGCGATGAAGAAGTACGAGCGCCTGGAGACGGAGTTCCTCACCAAGGGCGGTTACGCCGCCGAGGCCGAGGCCGCCACCATCGCCGCCGCGCTCAGCCTGCCCGACCGGGTGCTCGGACAGCCGCTCCATACGCTCTCCGGCGGTCAGCGCCGCCGCGTCGAGCTGGCCCGCATCCTCTTCTCGGACGCCGACATCCTGCTGCTCGACGAGCCGACCAACCACCTCGACGCCGACTCGATCGTCTGGCTGCGCGACTACCTCAAGACCTACCGCGGCGGCTTCATCGTGATCTCCCACGATGCCGAGCTCGTCGAGACGGTCGTCAACAAGGTCTTCTACCTCGACGCCAACCGCTCGCAGATCGACATCTACAACATGGGCTGGAAGCTCTACCAGCAGCAGCGCGAGGCCGACGAGAAGCGCCGCAAGCGCGAGCGGCAGAACGCCGAGAAGAAGGCTGCGGCCCTCAACTCGCAGGCCGACAAGATGCGCGCGAAGGCCACCAAGACCGTCGCCGCGCAGAACATGGCCAAGCGTGCCGAGCGGCTGCTCTCCGGTCTGGAGGCCGTCCGGGTCTCCGACAAGGTGGCCAAGCTCCGCTTCCCCGAGCCCGCACCGTGCGGCAAGACCCCGCTGATGGCGGAGGGCCTGTCCAAGTCGTACGGCTCGCTGGAAATCTTCACCGATGTGGACCTCGCCATCGACAAGGGCTCCCGGGTCGTCATCCTCGGCCTCAACGGCGCGGGCAAGACCACCCTGCTCCGGCTCCTCGGCGGCGCCGAGGAGCCCGACACCGGCAAGGTGATCGAGGGCCACGGTCTCAAGCTCGGCTACTACGCCCAGGAGCACGAGACCCTCGACCCGGACCGCTCCGTCCTGGAGAACATGCGCTCCGCGGCGCCCGACCTCGACCTGGTCGAGGTCCGCAAGACGCTGGGCTCCTTCCTCTTCTCCGGCGACGACGTCGACAAGCCCGCCGGTGTCCTCTCCGGCGGCGAGAAGACCCGTCTCGCCCTGGCGACCCTGGTGGTGTCCTCCGCCAATGTGCTGCTGCTGGACGAGCCGACCAACAACCTCGACCTGGCCAGCCGCGCGGAGATCCTCGGCGCGCTGCGTACGTACAAGGGCGCCGTGGTCCTCGTCACGCACGACGAGGGCGCGGTCGAGGCACTCCAGCCGGAGCGCATCATCCTGCTGCCGGACGGTGTCGAGGACCTGTGGGGCGCGGACTACCAGGACCTGGTCGCGCTGGCCTGATCCGGCCCGCCGCCGTCTGATCCACTTCGTCTGGATCATTCGGCCTACGTGTGATCCATCATCTGCGTGAGTACGTCTCGTACCCCTGCGCGGCGCCCGGCAGATACCTGCCGGGCGCACCCGTATGGCGGCCGCGCACCCCGTGTGGCCCTGACCTGCCGGTTCGGTCCCGGGCCTTGCCCCGCCCGGTGCCACAGCCCCGCGGAATGCAGAATTCCGGTCGTGCCGGCCCGTTCCCCGGCCGGGAACCCGGTTGCACGGACCTTGCCGAATGGGTGGCCAGGAAGCTCCCGAGGGGTGATCATGAGAGTCCAGAGCGCACTTCCCATGAGGAGGCACGGGTGGCCGAGACTCTGAAGAAGGGCAGCCGGGTTACCGGCGCCGCGCGCGACAAGCTCGCGGCAGACCTGAAGAAGAAGTACGACTCCGGTGCGAGCATCCGGGCGTTGGCCGAAGAGACCGGCCGCTCCTACGGATTCGTCCACCGGATGCTCAGCGAGTCCGGAGTCACGCTGCGGGGACGCGGCGGAGCGACGCGGGGCAAGAAGGCCGCCACGGCCTGACGGCCCAGGCGGTCGGGGCAGGCCGTCCGGCCCGCCCCGGGGCCCACCGGCTTTCGGCGGTGGCCACCCGGTCGGCAGCGATGCCGACCGGGTGGTTACTGTTCAGTCACTTAGCTCTGCATGCTGACTGAACCGATCCGGAGGCGCCCCATGACCTCGCTCGACTCTGTGCTCGACAAGGACGGCGTACGACTCACCGTCGACGACGCGGTCGCCACGGTGACCCTCGCCAATCCGGCCAAGCGCAACGCTCAGTCCCCCGCTCTGTGGCGGGCGTTGACGGAGGCCGGACGGGCGCTGCCCGGCAGCGTGCGGGTCGTTGTGCTCCGCGGTGAGGGCAAGTCCTTCTCCGCGGGGCTCGACCGGCAGGCGTTCACCCCCGAGGGGTTCGACGGCGAGCCGTCCTTCCTCGACATGGCGCGTGGCCCGGAGGCCGAGCTCGACGCGACCATCGCCGAGTACCAGGAGGCGTTCACCTGGTGGCGCCGCAACGACATCGTGTCGATCGCGGCCGTCCAGGGGCATGCGATCGGTGCCGGCTTCCAGCTCGCCCTGGCCTGCGATCTGCGGATCGTCGCCGAGGACGTGCAGTTCGCCATGCGCGAGACCAGCCTCGGTCTGGTACCCGACCTCACCGGTACGCACCCCCTGGTGAACCTGGTGGGGTACGCCCGCGCGCTCGAAATCTGCGCCACGGGCCGCTTCGTGCACGCCGAGGAGGCCGAGCGCACCGGCCTGGCCAACCTCGTCGTCCCCGCCGGTGAGCTGGACGCCGCCGCCCGCGATCTGGCCGGCGCGCTGCTGGCCGCCCCGCGTGACGCCGTCGTGGAGACCAAGGCGCTGCTGAGCGGTGCCGTCTCCCGTGGATTCGAGGAGCAGCGCGTCGCCGAACGCGCCGCGCAGGGCCGCCGGCTGCGCGATCTGGCGGGCATCACCGACTGAGAGCGGGCTCCCGGTCCGGGGCGGGCGGCCCGCCCCGGACCGGGACTCGGCCCCCGCCTCACGACGAGGCCCGGCCCCCCACTCGGCCGAGCCCCCGGCTCCCGGCCCCGCCCCACCGCTCAGCCCTGCCCCCACGGCTCGACCCGCCCCCGCCGATCGGCCCGGCCCCCCGCTCAGCCCTGCGTCACCACCGCGGTGACCAGCACCGCGACCGAGGGATCCCCCTCCACCGCCGCAGCCACGGCGCCCCGCACCGCACGGCCCACGTCGAGCGCCCGGTGGTCCGAGGCCGTCGCCAGCTCGACCCGCACATGGCCCGGCCGCGCGTGCACCGCATGGCCCAGCACCCGGGTCAGCGTCACCACACCGGGAACACCCGCCGCAACGGTCCCCGCGACCCCCTCCGCCTCCGTGGCGCGCACCTCCACCGGCGCGGGCGCCGGTCGTTCCGGCGCCGTGTCGAGCAGTTCCGTCACCCGGACGTCCACCGCGGCGACCACCAGGCCCAGCCGCTGCCCGGCCGCCGTCAGCAGCGTCGCGCGCAGCGCCTCGGCCGCGGCGGGCAGCGGCTGACCGGACACGGCCGACATGTCCGCCTCGATCCGCAGCGGGCCCGGCCGCAGCGCGCTCGGCGGCGGTTCCACCTCCGCCTCCGGCGCCCCGTCCGGATCGGCCACCGAGATCCTCAGCTCCCCGAGCACGGGGCCGGGACCCGCTCCCGCCACCGCTGCGCGCAGCACCGTGACCGCGGCCCGCTCGGCGATCCAGGTCCCGTCCGCCGGACCGCCCAGCGGAAGCAGCCGGCCGAGGCCGAGCCGTTGCCGGACCGCCGCTGTCCATCCGTCCGCCCTGTGCGGGCCGTCATCCGTCGTCATTGCCCCAGCCTGCCGCATCCACGGCGCGGGACGGGGCAAGCACACCTAATGTGGGCAAGTAGGTCCAACCTGCCCAGAAGGGAAAAATGGCGATGACCGATACCACTACTCAGCGGAACCGCCCGGAGAACCCCGACAAGGAATCGACTCCGCTCGTCAAGCGTGGCGGGGGAGCCCCCGCCACCCGCGGCCGTACGACCATCGCCGACGGCGTGGTCGAGAAGATCGCGGGGATGGCGACCCGCGATGTGGTCGGAGTGCACGCGATGGGCAGCGGTTTCTCGCGCACCTTCGGAGCCGTGCGCGACCGGGTCCCCGGCGGCGGCAAGTCCGTCACCCGCGGGGTGAAGGCGGAGGTCGGTGAGTCCCAGACCGCTCTCGACCTGGAGATCGTCGTCGATTACGGCGTCTCGATCTCCGACGTCGCCCGCGACGTACGGGAGAACGTGGTCGCGGCGGTCGAGCGGATGACCGGGCTGGAGGTCGTCGAGGTCAACATCGCGGTGAGCGACGTGAAGCTGCCCGACGAGGCCGACGACGAGGACCAGCCCGAGCCACGGCTCCAGTAGACCTCCGACGCGAGGCAGTTGAGGAGCACACGATGAGCATGGCTGTGGCCGGCATGGTGGCCGGCATGGCGCTCGCATTCGCCGGGTACTTCGGTGGATTCGGGGCCTTCCTGCTGGTGGCCGCACTGGGAGCGGTCGGCTTCGTCGCCGGCCGCCTCCTGGAGGGCGACCTGGAGTTCGGTGACTTCTTCCGGAGTCGCGAGCGCGGCGACCGACGGCGGTGACGGTGTTGTCGGTGAAGGACCGGATCGCCGCCGGTGAGCGCGGGGAGACCCGGATCGCCGACCGGGTGGTCGCGAAGATCGCCGCACAGGCGGCGAAGGAGGCGATCGACGAGCCACCGGAACAGGGCGCCGCACCGCGCGCCACGGTCACGGTGCACCGGGACACCGCCCGGGTGCGGGTGAGCCTGGAGCTCGGATACCCCTGCGACATCGGCCGCCAGTGCGGCGGGGTGCGTCGCCATGTCGCCGAACGGGTAAGAGCGTTGGCGGGGATGGAAGTGCCCGAGGTGGCCGTACAGGTAGAGCGCCTGCATCCGACGGGAGCGAGCGCCGCGGCACAGGGGAGGATCCAGTGACCGAGCCCCATGAACCGGAGCACCCCACCCGACGGCTGCCCACCCCGGGCCCCGTCGAAGAGGGCGGTGCGCTCGAACTCGACCAGTCCGCCTCGTCCGCCGCGTACGACCCGGTGCCCGCGCGCCAGAAGCGGCCCGCCGGGGCGGGCCGCTTCTGGTCGGCGCGCCGGATCCCCGCGACGCTCCTCGCGCTCGTGGTTCTCGGCGGCAGCGGACTGCTGCTCTACGACGTGGCCGCGGTGCGGGCCGACCGTCCGGCGATGCGGTGGCGCCGGTCGCTGGCCGGCCAGCTCGCCGAGCGCCCGCTGGAGAACACCTGGCTGCTCGCCGCCGCCGCGCTCGCCGTGGCCATCGGCCTGTGGCTCCTCGTGCTCGCCGTCACCCCCGGCCTCCGCGCCCTGCTGCCCATGCGCCGCGACCGTCCCGGCGTACGGGCCGCACTCGACCGGTCCGCGGCCGCACTGGTCCTGCGCGACCGGGCCGTCGAGGTGTCCGGAGTGCAGTCGGTACGGGTCCGGATGGGCCGGGGCAGGGTGGTGGTGCGCGCCGTCTCGCACTTCCGGGAACTCGACGACGTACGGGCCGATCTGGACACCGTGCTCGGGACCGGCATCAGGGAACTCGGGCTGGCCCGGCCGCCGAGCCTGTCCGTACATGTCCGCCGGCCCGCGAAGAAGGGGTGAGCCCGTTGCTCAGGACCGTCAACCGGGTACTGCTCGGCCTCGCCGGGCTGGTACTGATCTGCTGCGGCGGCGCGGTGCTCGCCGCCGGCCTCGGCCTCGCCGTGCCGCCCTGGTGGCCCTGGTACGGCAAGGGCGATGTGCTGATCAGCGCGGCCGACCGGAACCGCTGGCGCGACCAGGGCTGGTGGTGGCCGGCGGTCATCGCCACCCTCGCCGTCGTGGTCGTCCTCTCCCTGTGGTGGCTGCTGGCCCAGCTGCGCCGCGCCCGCCTCGCCGAGGTGCTGGTGGACAGCGGGGACGGCGAGGGGGCGCTGCTGCGGGGCCGGGCTCTGGAAGGGGTGCTCGCCGGTGAGGCGGGGACGCTGGACGGGGTGGCCGGCGCCCGGGTCGCGCTGACCGGGCGGCGCAGCGCGCCACAGGCCAGGATCCGCCTGCTGATGGAGCCGCACGCGGCGCCGGACGTGGCGCTCGGCCGCCTCACCGACGAGGCGCTGGCCCATGCGCGGGACTCGGCGGGGCTGGCCGAGCTGCCGGCCGAGGTGCGGCTGAGGGCGGTCAAGCACCGCGCGGAACGGGTGAGCTGACCGCCGGTCGCCGGACGAGCCGGCCGGCGACCGGGGGACGGACCCCGGTTCAGAAACCGTGCCGGGAGCCGCCGTCGACCGGCACCATGACGCCTGTCAGATACGAGGCGGCGGGCGAGAGCAGGAAGGCCGCGGTCCGGCCGAACTCCTCCGGGGTCCCGTAGCGCCGCAGCGGGATCTGCGCCTCGCTCGCCGCCCGGGCGGCCTCCGCGTCGCCGGAGAGGGCGTCCAGCTCACGCACCCGGTCCGTGTCGATCCGGGCCGGCAACACGCCCACCACCCGGATCCCGCGCGGACCGAGCTCGTCGGCCAGGGACTTGGCGAAACCGGCCAGGCCGGGACGGAGCCCGTTGGAGATGGTCAGCCCGGGGATCGGCTCGTACACGGAGCCGGAGAGCACGAAGCCGATGACACCGCCCTCGCCGAGCACCTCCGCCGCGGCCCTGGCGAGCCGTACCGCGCCCAGGAACACCGACTCGAACGCCGACTGCCACTGCTCGTCGGTGTTGTCGGCGAGGAAGCCGGGCGCGGGCCCGCCGACGCTGATGAGAATGCCGTCCAGCCGCCCGAACCGCTCGTGCGCCGCGTCCACCAGACGCCGTGCGGAGGCCGGGTCGGCGTTGTCGGCGGCGAGGCCGACCGCGTCCGGCCCCAGTCCGGCGGCGGCCGCCTCGGCGCGCTGCGCGTCCCGGCCGGTGATGATCACCCGTGCCCCGTCGTCGGTGAGCGCCCGCGCCGTGGCGTTGCCCAGCCCCCGGGTCGCTCCGGTGACGATGTACACACGGTCCTTCAGTCCAAGATCCATGGCCCCTATCCTGCCGCGTCGGGCTCCAGCGTGTCCTCACCGGCCAGTGCCATGGCGGTGCCGACGAGACCGATGTGGCTGAACGCCTGCGGGAAGTTGCCCAGCTGACGGTGGCCGACGGTGTCGTACTCCTCGGCGAGCAGCCCCACGTCGTTACGGAGCGCCAGGAGCCGCTCGAAGAGGTCCCGGGCCTCCTCGGTGCGCCCGGTCAGGCGCAGCGCGTCGGCCAGCCAGAACGAGCACGCCAGGAAGGCCCCTTCGCTGCCGGGCAGCCCGTCGATCGAAGCGCCGTCCGTGCTGTAGCGGCGGACCAGGCAGTCCCGGCCCAGCTCGGCCCGGACCGCGTCGACCGTACCGATCACCCGGGGATCGTCCGGCGGCAGAAATCCGGTCCGGGGGATCAGCAGGGTCGCTGCGTCCAGGTTCCGTGAGCCGTAGGACTGGGTGAAGGTGTTCCGTTCCGGGTCGTACCCCTTCTCGCACACCTCGCGGTGCACGGCGTCCCGCATCGCCCGCCACCGGTCGGCGTCGCCGGCCAGCGAGGGATCGTTCTCCAGGGTGCGTACGGCACGGTCGGCGGCGACCCAGGCCATCACCTTGGAGTGCACGAAGTGACGGCGCTGGCCGCGGATCTCCCACAGCCCCTCGTCCGGCTCGCGCCAGGTGGATTCCAGGAAGCCGAGCAGGCTGAGCTGCAGATTCCAGGCGTGCGGCTTGTCGTCGAGACCCGCTTCACGGGCGAGCCGCAAGGAGTCGATGACCTCCCCGTACACATCGAGCTGACGCTGGCGGACCGCGGCGTTGCCGATCCGGACCGGGGCGGAGTTGTCGTATCCGCGCAGCCACGGCAGCTCCGCCTCGGGCAGTCTGCGTTCGCCCGCGAGCCCGTACATGATCTGGAGGTCGGCCGGGTCCCCGGCGACCGCCCGCAGCAGCCAGTCCCGCCAGGCGGCCGCCTCCTCCAGGTAGCCGGCCGAGACGAGGGCGCCGAGGGTCAGTGTGGAGTCCCGCAGCCAGCAGAAGCGGTAGTCCCAGTTCCGTACGCCCCCGATCTCCTCCGGCAGCGAGGTGGTGGGCGCCGCCACGATGCCGCCGGTCGGGCCGAAGGTCAGCGCCTTCAGCGTGATCAGCGAGCGGATCACCGCTTCCCGGTAGGGCCCCCGGTACTTGCACCGGGCGGACCACTCCACCCAGTCGGACAGGGTGTTCTCCAGCGCCTCGTACGGGTCGACCAGTTCGGGGCGGGGCGAGTGCGAGGGATGCCAGGTCAGTACGAACGCCACCTTCTCGCCCGCGGAGACACTGAACGACGAGCAGGTGGAGAACTGCTGGCCCCAGGTCTTGACCGGCGGCTCGCTGCGCAGCCAGGCCGAGTCCGGCCCCGCGACCGCCACCCGGTGCCCCTGCGAGCGGCGCATCCACGGCACGACCGAGCCGAAGTCGAAGCGCAGCCGGATCACGGAGCTCATTTCGACGGTGCCGCTGACCCCCTCGACGATCCGCATGACGTCGGGTTCGTGGTCGCGCTGCGGCATGAAGTCGATGACCTTGACCGTGCCGGTGCGGGTCTCCCAGAACGTCTCCAGGACGAGGGAGTCACCCGCGTAGCCGCGCCGGGTACAGGTCTCCGCGCCCTTCGGGGCGATCCGCCAGTGGCCGTTGTCCTCGTCGCCGAGCAGGGCCGCGAAACAGGCACCCGAGTCGAAGCGGGGGAGACAGAGCCAGTCGACAGAACCGTTTCTGCCGACCAGGGCGGCTGTCTGGAGATCGCCGATGAGGGCGTAGTCCTCGATGCGTGGGGTCACGTTCTGGCGTGTTCCCGAACCCGGGCCTCGTTAAGCAGAGCCGGGCCGCAAGGGTCACCCGGCCGGGCACGCCCCCGCCCTCATCCGGCGGACCGGGGGTCAGGCCGTGGCGGGTTCCGGCTTCTCCGGCTCGGCGGGCTGCTGCTCCCCGGCGGCGGCCTCCGCCGCCGCGTCCGCCCGGTCGCGCTTCTCCCTGCGGGCCAGGACCACGAACCCGACCGGGACCCCGGCGGCGAAGAGCCACCACTGCACGGCGTACGCCATGTGCGGGCCGATCGAGCTGTCGTCGGGGGCCTCGATCGGTTCCGGGGAGTCGCCGGCGGGCTCGGGCGCGGTCAGTTCGATGTAGCCGCCGAGCACCGGCCGGGAGAGCCGTTCGGCCTCCTGGGTGCTGCTGATCAGCATCACCTGGCGGTCCGGCAGGTCCGAGATGTCCTTGATGCCGCTGGCGCTGGTCGTCTCGTCGGCCTTGAGCCGTCCGGTGACGGTCACCTCGCCCCGGGGCACGGCCGGTACGTCGGGGAAGGCCTGCTGGCTCGCGGCGGCGGGCACCCAGCCGCGGTTGACCAGGACCGTGCCGCCGCCCTTGAGATCGAGCGGGGTCAGCACATGGACGCCGATCCGGTCGTCGGAGGAGGTCCTGCGGCGTACGACCACCTGATGGGCGGTGTCGTACGTACCCGTGGCGGTCACCGTCCGCCAGTAGTCGGAGCGCGGGACCGTGTGACCCGGAGCGGTGAGGGAGGCGACCGGGACCGGCTTCGCCTTGAGGTTGCGGGAGATCAGGGAGTTCTGCGCGACCTTGTGCTCATGCCGGTGCAGCTGCCAGAAGCCCAGCTCGACCATGGTGGGAATCAGGACGAGGGCGAGGAGGGCGAGGATCAGCCACTGCCGGGTCAACAGGAAGCGGTACACCCCACGACGGTACAACTGTGCCGTGAGGTGCTACGCGCAGGGGTCGGGGAAGGGGGCGCGGCGAGGGCTGCTCAGACTTTGTCGATGATGCCCACCTTCCCCTCGGCGCGGGCGCAGTGCCCGCCGCAGAACCAGTGCCCGTCGACCTCGACACCCTGGCCGATGATCTGGACCCGGCAGTGCTCACAGATGGGCGCCATGCGGTGGATGGCGCAGGAGAAGCAGTCGAAGACGTGGATCGCGCCCTGCGCGTGCACCTCGAACGACATGCCGTAGTCGTTTCCGCAAACCTCACAACGTGCCATGCGCCACAGGGTGGGACGCCGGGGCCGCGGCGGCGAGCGGCGGGCGGGCGAGTCGCCGCCGGTTCACTCCGATGACGGCGCGGGCACCTGGGCGGTGGCGGGCGCCACATCGCGCAGCAGATGGGTGAAGGCGCTCTCGTCCAGGATCGGTGTGCCGAACGACTTCGCCTTGACCGTCTTCGACGTCGCCGCGTCCGGGTCATTGGTGACCAGCAGGCTGGTCAGCCGGGAGACGCTGGTCGCCACATGCAGCCCGGCCTCCACGGCCCGGTCCTCCAGCAGCTCGCGGTCGACGGAGGTGTCCCCGGAGAAGGCCACCCGCATGCCCTGCATGAGGGGTTTGTCCTTCTGGTACCGCCCGGGGTTCGGATACGGGCACGCCGGGCGCTTGCGCGAGGCGCGCCAGCTGTTCTGACCGTACGAAGGCTGATAGCCGATCCGCGGGGTGACCGGGGAGTCCGACCACTCGGTCAGCGGCCGGCACTCCAGCAGCGGCAGCCGCACCCCGCCCTGCGCCGCCGCGTGCAGACTCGGCCGGAACGCTTCGGCCAGCACCCGGGCGTCGTCCAGGGCGTGGTGGGCGTGCTGCTGCACGACGCCGAAGTGCGCGGCCAGCGACGCCAGCTTGTGGTTGGGCAGCGGCAGCCGCAGCTCCTTGGCGAGCGCGATGGTGCACAGCCGCTGTTCCACGGGGGCGACGATCGAGGCCCGTGCGTACTCCCGGGCCAGCATCGACCAGTCGAAAGCCGCGTTGTGCGCGACGAGGACGCGGTCCGCGAGCCGCTCGGAGAGCTGCGCGGCGACCTCCGGGAAGAGCGGGGCGCCTTCGAGCACCTCACTGGTCAGGCCGTGGATCCAGACCGGGCCGGGATCGCGCTCGGGGTTGACGAGGGTGTACCAGTGGTCCTCGACATTGCCCTGCGCGTCCAGGCGGTAGACGGCGGCGGACACTATCCGGTCGTCCCGTGCGAGCCCGGTGGTCTCCACGTCGACGACCGCGTACCCCTGTGGGTAGGCGGTCGGCCACGGTGCTGCGGTCTGGCGGTCGTCGAGCATGGTCACAGAGAATACGGGCCGCGACTGACAGTCTCCTATTCGGCCGTCCGCCCCCGCGTCCCGGTTCCGCGGCCCGGCCCCTGTCGTACGGGGCCCGTCAGCAGCCCTTCCACCAGGGCCCGCACGGAATCCTCGAACAGCCGGTCCGGGTCGGCGGGCCGGGCCAGTGCGCGGGCCAGCGCCGGGTCGTCGTCCGCGGTGGAAGCGGTCCACAGATCGCCCTCGCCGGGGGACTGGACGGGGGACCGCTCCCGGTTGCGTTCGACGAGCAGGAAGCCGACGGTCTGGAACTGCACCGCCCGCACCGCCGCCGCCGCCCGCGCCCCGCGCAGCCCCGCGGCGTGCACCTCGTGGACCAGGGCCTGTTGCGCGGGGAGGAACATCCGCTCGGTGAGCCCCCGTTCGTGGACCATCGCGATCAGATGCGGCCTGGCCCGCAGCTCGCGGCGCAGGCCGCGGGCCACGGAGACGATGCGGGCCGCCGGGGTCCGGCCGGCCGGGCGGAGGGTGCCCATCTCCCGCACGGTGCGCTCGACGAGGGCGTCCAGCAGCGATTCGCGATTGCCGACGTGCCAGTAGATCGACGTGACCGCGGTGCCCAGTTCAGCGGCCAGGGCACGCATGGTGAGGGCCTGCGGGCCGTGCCGCCGCACCAGGGCGGCGGCCGTGTCCAGGACCTCTTCGCGGGTCAGCGACGAACGCGCCACAGCGCTCCTTGATTCTCGAACTCCGTTACGTGCATGCCTATTTACCCTTCATCGACGTCGGTGTAACTGTGTTACAGAACCCGGCACGGAGAACCGAGAACCGATTCACGGACGACCGAGAAGGGTGGTACGGCATGGCACGCGTACGGTACGGCGCGCGCACCGAGGCCGAGATCTCCGCGGCCCGCGCGGCCCGCTCCACACTCCCCGACATCTGGTCCACCGGTGTGGTGGCCCTCTGGGAGAGCGACCCCGACGCGGTGGCGGCCGTCCTCCCGCCGCCCCTCGAACCCTCCGGGCGCCCGCTCGTCCGGGCGAACATCAGTACGGTCGAGCTGCCCGGCTACCCGCTCGGCGCGGGCTCCGTGGCCGTCGCCGCCGTCCACGACGGCCACGAGGGCTGGTATCCGCTCGTCATGCCGATGACCCATGAGCGGGCGCTGATCGGCGGCCGCGAGGTGTTCGGCGAACCGAAGAAGCTCGGCGAGGTGACCGTCGAACGCGAGGGCCTCGTCGTCCGGGCCGCGCTCGCCCGGCACGGCATCGAGTTCGTCGAGGTGCGCGGCGCGGTGAGCGGACCGCTCCCCCTGCCCGCACCGGCCGACAAGCTCGACTTCTACTTCAAGTACCTGCCCGCGGTGGACGGCGAGGGTTTTGACGCGGACCCCGTCCTGGTCCACTGCACCCGTCACGAGAAGGTCCGCAGGCTGGAACGCGTCTCGGGCGACGTGGTGCTGCGCGAGTCGGTGTACGACCCGGTCGCCGACCTCCCCGTACGGCGGCTGGTCGACCTCACCATCGGCGAGAAGACCAGCGACCAGCGGGGCAGGGCCGTGGCGAAGGTGAGTGCGAAGGCCCTGCTGCCGTACGTCCACCAGCGTTACGACGATCCGCAGCAGATCCACGACGGCCCGCCGGAGGGGAGCGTCCGATGAGACTCCAGGAGGGGCAGGTCGCCGTCGTCACCGGCGCCGCGAGCGGCATCGGCCTCGCGATGGCACGCAGGTTCGCCGCCGAGGGGCTGAAGGTGGTCCTCGCCGACGTGGAGGAGGGCGCGCTCGACAAGGCGGCGGGCGAACTGCGCCAGGACGGTGCGCGGGTACTGGCCAGGGTCGTCGACGTCAGTGAACGCGACTCCGTGCAGGCCCTGGCCGAAGCCGCGTACGACACCTTCGGCGCCGTGCATGTGCTGTGCAACAACGCCGGCGTCGGTTCCGGCGCCGAGGGCCGGATGTGGGAGCACGAGCCGAACGACTGGAAGTGGGCGTTCGCGGTCAATGTGTGGGGCGTCTTCCACGGCATCCAGGCGTTCGTCCCGCGCATGATCGCGGGCGGCGGCCCCGGCCATGTCGTCAACACCTCGTCCGGTGACGGCGGGATCGCCCCGCTGCCGACCGCCTCCGTGTACGCCGTCACCAAGTCCGCCGTCGTCACGATGACCGAGTCGCTGTACGCGCATCTGAGGGCAGAGGGCGCGCCGGTCGGTGCCTCGGTGCTCTTCCCCGGCCCGCACATGCTCCGTACCGGACTGTGGGAGTCGCACCGCAACCGGCCGGAGCGGTACGCAAAGGAGCGCCCGCGCAGGACCCCTTACCGCAGCGTCGGCCAGTGGGAGTCCGCCATGCGGGCGGCGGGCCACGAGGTGGAGTTCACCCCGGTGGAGGACGTCGCGGCGACCGTCGTGGACGGGATACGCGCCGACCGCTTCTGGATGCTGCCGGACAGCGAGCACAGCGACCGGCAGATCCGCGCCAGGTCGCAGTCGATGCTGGAGCGCGCCAACCCGTCGTACCTGGAGAGTTTCATACTCGACTGAGGAGCGAGCGATGACCGACGACCCGTACCTGATCATCTCCTCCGACTGCCACGCCGGGCTGCCCACCGAGGAGTACCGGCCCTATCTCGACTCCCGCTTCCACCGGGAATTCGACGGTTTCCTCGCCGGGCGCGCCCGCCGCCGCGAGGAGATGACCCGCCTCGGTGTACGCAACGAGGCCTTCGCCGACAAGTGGTTCCACGACAACGAGGAGGGCCTGAAGGGAGGTTGGGACACCGCCCGGCGCCTGAAGGAGCTGGACGGCGACGGGGTGGCGGCCGAGGTGGTCTTCCCCGACGCGGACGCCGTCGACAGCCGGACCGCCGCCCCGTTCGGCGTGGGCCTAGGCCTCTCCGGCGACCAGGACCCCGAACTGGGCATGGCGGGCGCGCAGGCCCACAACCGCTGGCTCGCGGACTTCGTCTCGCAGAACCCCGAACGCCACTGCGGGGTCGCCCTGCTGCCCGTCACCGGCGAGGTCGACGGGGTTGTCGCGGAGATCCACCGGGCGAAGGATTCCGGCCTCGGTGCGCTGATGATCCCCTCCATGTGGGTGGACAAGGCCCCTTACCACGACCGGCGTTACGACCCCGTGTGGGCGGCCGCCGCCGAGACGGGCATGCCGGTGGTCACCCACTCCGGCGCGGCCCCGCGCCACGAGTACGGCGACCATCTCGGGATCTACGTCTCCGAGGTCACCTGGTGGCCGTCCCGCCCGCTCTGGTTCCTGCTCTGGTCGGGCGCCTTCGAACGCCACCCCGGGCTGAGGTTCGGCGTCGCCGAGTCCGGCTGCTGGTGGCTGCCGAACCTCCTCTGGTTCATGGACCGGCTCTACCTCGGCGCCCACGGCGGCAAGAAGCTCTCGCCGTTCGCCGAACTGAAACGGCCCCCGCACGAGTACCTCGACCGCCAGGTCTTCATCTGCGCCACCAACACCAAGCGCCGCGAACTCGCCCAACGGTACGAGATCGGCGTCGACAACATCCTGTGGGGCAGCGACTACCCGCACCCCGAAGGCACCTGGCCCAAGACCGCCCAGTGGCTGCGCGACACCTTCCACGACATCCCCGTCGCCGAGACCCGCCGCATGCTGGGCCTTGCCGCGGCCGAGGTGTTCGGCTTCGACACGGCCAGGCTCGCGCCGATCGCCGAGCGCATCGGCCCCACCCCCGCCGACCTGGGCCAGAGCACCGACCAGGCGGCGGTCGAGGCGTCCTGGGCGCGCTCCCGCGAGACCGGCCGGCACTGGCTGACCGGCCACGACTTCCCGGTCCTGGGGGTCGACTGATGCCCCGTGAGCGCTACACCGTCATCTCCGCCGACTGCCACGCGGGTGCGGACCTCCTGGACTACAAGCCCTACCTGGAGTCGAAGCACCACGACGACTTCGACGCGTGGGCGGCGGCCTACGTCAACCCGTACGAGGACCTGGTCGCCGACACCGCCGACCGCAACTGGAACTCGGAGCGCCGCCTCGCCGAGCTGGAGGCGGACGGAATCGTCGCGGAAGTCGTCTTCCCCAACACCATCCCGCCCTTCTTCCCCTCCGCCTCGCTGATGGCGCCCGCCCCGTCGCGGGCGGAGTACGAACAGCGCTGGGCCGGCCTGCGCGCCCACAACCGCTGGCTCGCCGACTTCTGCGGGCAGGCTCACGGCCGGCGCGCCGGCGTGGCGCAGATCCTCCTCAACGACCCGGCGGAGGCGGTCCGCGAGGTCCGCCGCACCAAGGAGACGGGGCTCACCGGCGGCATCCTGCTGCCCGGCGCCCCGCCCGGCTCGGGCGTCCCGGAGCTGTACTCGCAGGCGTACGACCCGCTGTGGGCGGTCTGCGAGGAACTGGACGTACCGGTGAACCACCACGGCGGCTCGGCCTCCCCGCCGCTCGGCGACGAACCGGCGGCCCGTGCCGTCTTCATGGTGGAGACGACCTGGTTCTCCCACCGGGCGCTGTGGCACCTGATCTTCGGCGGGGCCTTCCGCCGCCACCCCGGACTGAAACTGGTCCTCACCGAACAGGGCTCCGGCTGGATCCCGGGCGTCGTGGAGATGCTGGACTACTACCACGGCCGCCTGGTCGCGGCGGCGACCCGGGCGACCACCGCGGAATCCAAGTTCGGTGCGGGCCTGGCCGCCTCGATGGGCGCGAGCCCGAGTGAGGTCTGGCGCGACAACTGCTACGTGGGCGCCAGCTTCATGCGCCCCCACGAGGTGCCGCTGCGCGACCGGATCGGCCTCGATAAGATCATGTGGGGCAGCGACTACCCGCACGACGAGGGGACCGCCCCGTACTCGCGGGAGGGCCTGCGGATCGCGTACGCGGGCGTGGAGCCCGATGAGGTCGCGGCTATGACCGGCGGCAACGCGGCCCGCGTCTACGGCTTCGACCTGGCGGCGCTCGACCGCGTCGCGGCGGAGGTCGGCCCGACGGTCGAGGAGATCGCCGAGCCGCTGAAGGAGGTCCCGGCGGGCGCGACCAGCCCCGCCTTCGCACCGGGCGGTTCGGTACGCGTCTGGTGACCCGCGGTCGCCGAACCCGTCCGGGCCGCCGCTCACCTGTGGCATGGTGATCTGCACCGATCAGGCCCGACGGGGGAGGCGACGGCCATGGGGAACAGCAGGCAGGCATTGCTCATCGCTGTGCCGCAGTACGAACTGAACGACCACTTCCCGGACTTGACCCAAGCCGTGCAGCGGGACGTCGAGCTGATGGATGCCGCGCTGCGCTCGTCCGGATACAGCGTCGAGACGCTGGGGCTCTCCCCGGACCGGCCGGCGCTGCGTTCCCGGATCATCAGCGCCATCAGCCGGGTCTGCTGCACGGCGCCGGAGGACGGCACGGTACTGATCCACTTCACCGGCCACGGGCTGTCCGTCGACGGCACCGACTACCTCGTGCCCTCGGAGGCGCAGCTCAACTGGTCGACCGATCCGCCGCACGTCGACGCCGACAGCCTGATCGGCCTCGACCTGACGACGTTGCTCAAGGGCTGCAGGGCCGGCACGGTCCTGCTCAGCATCGACGCCTGCCGTGACGCGCAACAACCCGACGGCGAGGGCTCCTTCGGCGGGCCCGCGACCAACTTTCCGTCGTGGCGGGACCGGGTGGCCGTCGTCTTCGGCTGCGCGGCGGGCCAGACGTGCGGTTCGGACGAAATTCTGGGCAGCCACTTCACCAGGGCGCTCGCGGACGCCCTGGCCTCGGACACGTCCCCGCGGACCGTCGGTGACGTCATCTCCCACTCCGTCCGCAGAACCGCTGAATTCGCCCGGACCGCCCAGCACGAGCAACGGCCCACCGTGCACTACGCGCCGAGCGGCTCCGAGGCGATCGCCGGCACCGAACTCTGCACCGGGAAGACACTCCAGGAGGAGTGGTCCGTCGCGATCCGGGACCCGGCACTCTGGGCGGCCGCCCAGTGCGGCGAGGACCGCAGGAGCCAACTGCAGCAGGCCCTGGAGGGATTGGCCCTGGAGTGCGCCAAGCTGCGGGCGCAGTCACTGACCGAGACCCCCGACCCCTGGGCCGATGACGACTATCCGGTACGGGTGCTGACGACCGGACTGCGGGCACTGCTGGCTCCCTCTGTGACCCATGGCGGTCCGCTGCTGGACCCGTCCGAGCTGGCCGTGCTCATGGCCGCGCCGTTCGTCCGCGAGGCCGTCTACGCGATGGGCGTCAAGGAGGCGGCGGCGGCCGCCGGTCCGTTCCGGCTCGAACCGGCGGTGGGTGAACTGGGTTGCGACGAGGCCCGGATCGACCTCGAGCACACCTTCGCCGCGCATCCGCTGGTCTGGCGGAAGGGGCGCGAACTGGCGAGCCGGGGCGCGAAGGAGGAGGCGGGGGCCGTCGCCGCCTGGTTGATGCACCGTCATGTCGCGGGGCGCGAGGAGCTCTGGGACACCTACGCGCCGGGCCTGCTCGCCCCACTCGCCTCCGCCCTGCTCGGTACCGGTGAGACATCGGCCCGGTCCGCGGAGCTCATGGACGGGCTGATGCGGGTCTGCCGCCAGACCGCCGTCGTGCCGGCGCAGCCGTACTCCGGGGAGCGCGAACCCGCTGACGGGCCGCAGGGACCGGAGCAGGTCCTGCCACGCAACGGTCCTGCCGAACGGTGGCGTCCGCGTGAACTGTCCTGGCTGATCGGCCTCGCGGGTCTCCTCGGCGGAGACATCCGCGACATGCCGGGCGTCCTGGTGGACAACATCGGAGTCACGGACGGCCTCGTCCCCGCCCAGGCGGTCGCCGGCGTCCAGGAGCTGCGCTGGTCCAGAGACCGCCTCGGGACCTCTCTCGACCTGGACCTGCCATGCCCGCACCCTGCGGTGCATGCCGCACTGGAGACGCTGACCGGCTGGGCCGACGACGCCGTGCAGCACATCAAGCAGCACCTCGTGCCGGGCGAGGCCGCAGGCCCGCTCACTCACCTTCCCGAACGCGTGACCTGCCGCAAACTGCGTCCCCAGTACGACGCCGCCGGCCGTGGCGACGCCTACGGACTGCCGCTCATGCGCTTCAGCCTCGCCGAGGACGAGATGCGTGAACTCCTCATGGGCTCCCAGCTGTACGGCGACCGGACCCTGGCCCTGCGCGAGCTCTACCAGAACGCCCTCGACGCCTGCCGCTACCGCGACGCGCGTGTGCGGTACGGCGAGCTGAAGGAGGGCATCCGGCAGGGCTGGGGCGGCGAGATCGTATTCCGGCAAGGTGTCGACGACGACGGCCGGCCGTACGTGGAGTGCGAGGACAACGGCGTGGGCATGGGCCAGACCGCGCTGCGCAGCACCTTCTCGCGTGCGGGCCGCCGGTTCGAGCAGTCCAGGGAGTACCGGAGGGAACAGGCCCGCTGGCGCGCGGTGGACAAGGACCTCAGGCTCTATCCGAACAGCCGTTTCGGCATCGGTGTGTTCAGCTACTTCATGCTGGCCGACGAGATCAGCATCTGGACCCGGGTCACGGACGAGTTCGGCCGCCCGGAATCCAGCCGCGGGCTGCGGGTGGACATCGCGTCGAGCGGAAGCCTCTTCCGTATCAAGGAGAACGACGCCGCCCAGCCGGGAGGCGGGACCCGGGTGCGCCTCTATCTCAACGGCGACGCGATCGACGTGGCGAACGAACTGGCCAAGCGCGTATGGCTCTGCGACTACACCATGCGCGTGGAGCGGAACGGCGCCGTGGCCAAGGAGTGGGAGAAGGACGTCCTCTACTACGACGGGGACGCCGCGAGCCCGGTCCGGGCCGACCGGAACGTGTGGTGGGTGCCCGGTACGGGCTGTCTGCTCGTCGACGGGATCTGGACGCCGACGGGCAAGCGTGACTCCGAGGCGGGTATGCCGTTCAGCTCGCGCTCCGACTTCCGGGACGAACCGATGTACGGGTGCGTGGTCGACCTCAGGGAGACGCACTCCCCGGACCTGGACACCAGCAGAACGAAAATTCTCGAGTTCGACGAGGACTGGGTGTCGCTCCATGTCCGCGAACTCGCCGAGCACATGGAACTCCCGTCCTGGTTCAGCGTGGAGTGGTTGTGGAACTTCGCGCACACCCATCGAGGTGACGCGCGACTGCTCGTCAACAGGCTCCTCGAAGCGGATGCCGTGGTGGCCAGTACGACCAGCTGGGACCGCGGCGCGGGGGTTTCCCTGCGGGGGGTCGGCTGCCTTCCGGCGGACGTCGTGCTGCACGCGGGGGCGAAGCCCCGGGACGGTCGCCACGGCTCCCTCGGGTCGGCGCCGCCGGGGCTGGTGGCATGGCGGGTGGCAGCCCTGCGTTCCGTCCGTATCCCCGTGGACGACCAATTCGCGGACGTTCCGGCACCGGACTCGCTGGCCGGATATCCGCAGCCGGTGCCGTGGGAGAGCGGGATCGCCGCAGGAGACTACGGCAGCCGCATCTGCCTCGAAGAGGCCGTGGTGCCACAGCCCGGGGACCGGCCCACGACCTTTGCCGGACTGCTCCGCAGGCTGCGCAGATACGCCATCGCCGGCGTCCGTGTTCCCGCCGTTCCCGATCTCGATGCCGCGTATGCGGTGGAACTCGATTCCGTGGACTGCGAGTTGCTCACGGGCCGCCGACGATTCGGTACGCCGTTGATCAGGGCGTGGGCGACGCACACCATGGACGCGGAGCCGGACCGCGACCTCGCGTTGTCCGTACTGAATCACTTCTCCCTGTGGGCGCGGCTCCCCTGGCGGGAAGCGTTGACGCGGGCCGAGCGGTTCAGTGCCGCCGGATTTCCTCTGGAGCAGCTGGGCCTGGATATCGGCACGGTTCCGGCGGACGCCGACGCGGTCGCGACGGAGCGGGAGATCCAGGTGTTGCGCCTGCACCCCGAATTCGCCGGGGACGAACGCCTGCTCCGGTTCGTCGAACCGCCTTCCGCGGAGGAGTACGAGCAGGTGATCCGCCGGTACGGGTGGCTCGGGATGTCCACGGACGCCGAGATGGTCGAGCTCGAGGGCAGCTTCGACTCCGAGCGGATGTACTCGGACGCGGAAGCCGCCTTCGGCTACAGGCACTGGCGGGAGCACGGCCCGGCCCCGCGATTCTGGGCACTGGCCTCTGCCAGGGCATCGATGACGGTGGGGGAGGTCTACGAGCGCTTCGCTCCGTGGTTCACGTCGATGAAGCTGCGCCTTCCCGACCTGGACGGTCTGAAGGACAGGCGCTTCACCGGGCTGGAGTCCGCGCTGGTGGTGGCGCCCGCTCTGGTCGGCAAAAGGTATGGGACGTACGAGGGGCGTCAATCGGTGCCACCTCATCTGGCGCCGCTCGCCGAGATCGCCGTCAATGTACGCAGATCCCCTGCGGATGCCGCCGATATCGTCGGAGCGCTGACAGGCCTCGCGGAATCCGGTCTGGTGGACGCGGCCGCCCCGGGGCTCGTCGACCGCTGGCTGGCCGCTCCCCCCGACGGCATGGGACTCCTCATGCCATGGACGTGGGATCCGGCGTGGCTGAAAGGCGTGGGCGGCCCGACCCGCCTGGACTCGGCGTACGCCGTTCTGGCGGCCTCCGCGCGCGGTCTGCCGCTCGGAGCGGTGTACGCCAGGCTCGTCGAGATGGCCCCGTTGCTGGCGGTGGAGCCGGAGATGCTGCCCCTGCCCGAAGACCTGGCCGAGGCGCGGGTCAGCGCGGCGGACGCGGAAGCAAGCTGCGAGTGGACGGCGGACGGCGTGCGCTGGCTGCCGGGGCCCGATGTCGCCAGGCTGGTGCAGCACGCCCGGAGCAGGGAGGGCACGCTCGGAGACAGCGTGCGGGAGCTGAGCCGGTTCGCCGTGCTCGGCAGTCCCTGGACGCCCCAGGACGACATGGCCGCCGCGGAGTGGGCGCGGTGGCGTCCGACGCAGCACGACACGGCGATGTTCCTCGACGACCTGGCCGGGGACCGGCCGGTCGGCCCGGTCGATCTCCTTCGGGTCGCCGCGCGCTTCGGCTGGCCGATGGACCGGGCCTGGGACCGGCTCGCGCTCTACCGCCCCTTCGGAGTAGAACTGCTCGTCGAGCGACCGGAGTTCCCCGTGATTCCGCTGTGGCAGGATCTGATCCTGCTCACCGAGGAGTACACCGGCCGCGCCCCGGCGCTCGGCGGCCGGGTGTCCGGCGAGCGGATCGCCGTCAGCGCACGGGAGCTCGAATGGACCACCGCCGCGGTCGTCGAGCGCCTCAAGCTGTACGCGGGAGTGTTCGGCCTGGAAGTGCCCGACACGTACTCCGACGCCCCCGCGCCCACACCGCCCGCGGAGCCGTACCGCGCGGCGGCGCACGAGAGGAGCACCGGATGCCACCGGCCCACGATCTGACACCGTTCCGGGAGCACGAGCTCGCCCCGGCCGGCAGCCCCGCCGTCGTGCGCTCCGCCGACGGCCGCTGGTACACGGTCACGGGCCCCTGCCCGAACTGCCACGCGAGCACCGTGTTCCGGGTGGCGTACGGCGTGCTCGGTCCGTACAAGGGGCGGTGGCTCGGCCGCAGGAGCACGCCGGAGCCGCTCACCGGCAGCATCCTGGTCTACTGCCAGTGCGGGTTCCCGCATCCGGACCGGCCGTCCGAGTCGCCGGACACCGGCTGCGGTGCCTTCTGGGACGTGCCGGTGCCATGACCGACCTGACCAGGAAGCGGTTCGCGCAGCTCGGCCAGCAGCTACAGCTCGAACAGCTCACCGCCGTACGGAAACAGGCCGAGGGCTGGCGGAACGGGCTCACGGCGCTGACCGGGCTCGTCGGTGTCGTCTTCGTCCTCAAGGGGCGCGAAAGCGTCGCGGGCATGCCCGCGACATGGCGCTGGACGACGGCGGCGCTCCTCGTTCTGGCGTTCGCTCTGTTGCTCACCGGAGCGCTCGTCGCGGTGCGGGCCGCGCACGGTCGGCTCGGGCAGCGTATGTGGCTGAGCGGGGACAAGCTGATGTCCGCCGTGCTGGACGAGGTCGAGGACACCCAGGACGCACTGACGACGGCCCGGCGCTGTTCGGTCGTCGGGCTGTCCGCGATCGTGGCGGCCATCGCGGTCTCCTGGGTCGTACCGGCCGAAGCGGCCAAGGACGAGAAGCCGTCAGGGCCGAAGGTCCTGGTCTCCACGCCCGCCGCCATCACATGCGGCGAACTGGTGCTGAGCAATGGCGACGCGGTGACCATCAAGGTGAGCGGCAAGGGGAAGCCGCGGCGCATACCGGCAGGTGAGGTCCGGTCCCTCACGCCGACACCACAGTGCTGAGCCTGGTGTCGATACGCGCCCGGTCGCCGCGCGGGGTGAGACCATCCCCGGGTGACGGATATCCGGACGCACGACGAACCGCACGGCAACGGGCTCGGCGCACGGCTGAACTGGCTGCGCGCCGCGGTCCTCGGAGCCAATGACGGTGTGGTCTCCACCGCGGGCCTGGTCGTCGGCGTGGCCGGCGCCACCGGCGACCGCGGTGCCCTGCTCACGGCGGGCCTGGCCGGGCTGCTGGCCGGGTCCATGTCGATGGCCGCGGGCGAGTACGTGTCGGTCTCCACCCAGCGCGATTCGGAGATGGCCGCGCTGGCGACGGAGAAGCAGGAGCTGAAGGAGGCCCCCGAGGCGGAACTGGTCGAGCTGACCGGCCTGTTGGAGGGCAAGGGCCTGAGCCGCGAAGTCGCCAGGGAGGCGGCCCTCCAGCTCACCGAACGCGATGCGCTGCGCGCCCACGCGGTGGTGGAGCTGGGCATCGACCCGGACGAGCTGACGAACCCGTGGCACGCGGCGGGCGCGAGCTTCCTGGCGTTCACGGTCGGCGCGCTGCTGCCGCTGCTGGCGATCGTGCTGCCCCCGGCGTCGCTGCGGCTCCTGGTGACCGTGCTGTCGGTACTGGCGGCGCTGGCCCTCACCGGCTGGTGGAGCGCCCGGCTGGGCGAGGCGCGGGTGGGGCCGGCGGTGCTGCGGAACATGGCGGGGGGAGCGATGGCGATGGCGGTGACCTATGGGGCGGGGGAGTTGCTGGGGGCGGTGGGGGTCTGAGGGTTCTAGTGGAGCCGTACGATCCGCTCGGGCGGGAAGAGTTCGGTGCCGGTGGACCTCGTCTCGCTGCCGAGGGTGATCGCGAGCTGGTCGAGACCGGCCAGGGGGGTCAGGTCGAGTGGGTCCTCATCCTTCGGGGCGTACAGACGCACATGCGTCAGAGCGGGCAGGTCCCGCAAAGGCGCCAGCCCGCCCGGGAGCCAGCAGTGATTGAGGGTGAGCGTTCTCAGGGCGGTGAGGCCGGCCAGGACGGCCAGGTCCGGGAGGTTCTGCTGGAGAAGAGTGAGCTGGTCGAGTCGCTGGAAGAACGGGGTGCGGCACACGTACTGCAGGTGCCGTGGGCTTTCCAGGCTGAGCTTCGCCAGCTCGGTCCATCGCTCCACGCCCTCCAGGCCCATGCGTCTGACACTCCTGGGCAGGGTCAGCGTTCTGAGCCCACGGCTCAGGGCCAGTTCACCGATGTCGCTGACAGGAAAGAGATGTCCCAGGCAGAGATCGCGGACCTCCGTGAGTGGCTCAAGCTGTTCCTTCGGCACATCGGGATGCAGCCGGTGCAGTGAGAGCCAGGTCAGCGGAAGGTCCGACAGCGCGCTCAGATCACGGACCCCGGGGCACGCGCTGAGACCCACCTCCGTGAGTGATCGCATCGAGGCCATCGGGGAGATGTCAGTCAGTTCCTTGTTGTCGTAGACGAAGAGTCTCTCCATCCCGGGGCGGGAGGTCAGCGGGGACAGGTCCGGGTGACTGCCCCGCAAGTGAACCCCCCGAGCCTCCGGCAGGTACCGCAGAGCCGCCATCTGGTCGGAGTTCGCCACAGACACGCTGACCTCGTCCCAGGTCCTCGCCGCGAGCACTTCCTGGGCGTAGTCATCGGTATCGAACGAGCCCCACGCGTCGCACAACTGGGCTACCACCCAGCCCCGCTCGTCGTTCCGATACCCCTTGACCACCTCGTACGCCGCGTCACCGCCCACCAAGGCAGCCGCTAGCACCACGTACCCCGCCGCGTACTCGCCCTCCACCTCCTCCGGCCCCGGCAGCAATTCGAGGACCAGTTCGCCGACCTCGGCCAGCGCCACCGCCTCCGCTGCGGTGCGCGGCGGAACCAGCTCCGCCGTCCGCTCCTGGACCTCGGTACGTACCGCCGGGTCCAGCTCCGGTGCGTGTTCCAGGCTCGCCGCCGCCAGCAGCAGCAGCCGATGCCAGTGCTTGCGCGTCTGGCCCGCGCGCTTCAGCAACTGCCGCAGCAGCTGGGCCCGTTCGTCGGGGCGAGCGTGGCCCACCGCCATCTGCACCACGTCGTGCCACTGGTCGTCGTGCGCGTTCCTGACCAGCACCCCGAAGTCGCGGGCCTCCACCGCGGCCTTGGCCCCCAGGTAGTCCTGGAACGTCCGGTGCACGAAATCCACCGCCCCCGGCGCGGGTTCGCGCAGCAGGCCGCTCCTGATCAGGAGATGGGAGAAGACCTCCTCGGCGGTCCCCCGCACCTGGGTCATCGCCGTCAGCCACTCGGCCACCATGGCCAGCGCCTCGTCGCGGTCCGCCTCCGCCTGACCGTTGCGGATCAGCCAGTACGCCAGCCGTTGCAGCAGCGCCGTCTGTTCCTCCCGGGTCAGGTCGACGCCCTCGACCCCGACGATCTCGCGCTCCGTGTCGCGCCGCACGAGCAGCATGTCCAGCGCGGCATCGTACAGCTCCTTGCGGGCACGGGGCAGTTGCATCCGCCGGTCCCGGTTCAGCGCGCACAGCAGGGCGCACATCAGCGGGTTCGTCGCGAGCCGCCCCAGGTCGCGGCGGGTTCCCACCGCGCGCCGCAGCGAGGCCTCGTACCCGTCGAGCTGCTCGCGCTGCTCGTCGGAGAGGCACTCGGACCGGGCGGCGGTGTGCCAGTGGCCGATGAACGAACGGATGTCCTTCTGGTTCATCGACAGCAGCGAGTGCGCCTCGAAACCGGAGCCGGACAGCCAGCTCTCCGGAACCGCGGACGGCCTGGTCGTCACCACGTACCGGGACTCCGGGTACGCCGTGATCAGGTCCTTCAGCCACTTCTCGGTACGCCGGCGCAACCGCGCCGGGACCTCGTCGACCCCGTCCACCAGCACCAGGCCCCGCCCCGAGGCCAGCAGGCCGTCCACCCAGCCGGCCGGTGCCGCCCCGTGCAGGGGGACTCCGGCCGCGCGCAGGAACTCCTCGGGCGCCGGCAGCGTCCCGTGCGAGGTGAACGCGCGCAGCCGCAGCACGAAGGGGACACAGCGGTTCCAGTCCGCAAGGTCGGCGCCGAACGTACGGCGGGCGGCGTTCACCGCGAGCCACTGCACCAGCGTGCTCTTGCCCGAACCGGCCGGGCCCCGCAGCAGCAGCCGGTCCGTCCCGGACAGCGCCTGCTCGACGGAGACCGTCACCGTGGCGGAGTGCTCCAGCCAGTCCTGCCGGGCACCGTTCCCGCTCACCGTCAGGCTGATGTAGGCCGTCTCCAGCGGCCACTCGGCCGTCGACCGCCCGAGCGTCAGCCCGAACAGGCCCATCCGGCAGTGCGTCGCGGCCATGAACTCCGCGTACCGCCGCTCGAAGTCCAGGGCGGCGGCATCAGGGCGCGGGCCGACCCGTTCCCGTACGTCCTCCACCAGTTTTTGTGTCCGCTGTGCGGTTCGGGTCTGCTCCACCGCCGCGCGCGCCGCGAAGGACGGTTCGGCGGTCAGCTGTTCCACGACATGCGCGCAGCACCGGCCGAGCAGCTCCCCGTACAGCCCGGCCGCACGCTCCGACAGCCCCGCGGCGGGCGGCGGCAGCTCGGCGGCCAGCCGCTCCGGATCCAGGTCCACGGCGAACAGCCGGTCCGCCGTCAGCTCGCCCGCTGTCGCGAAGGTGTCCCGTACCGCCTCCACGGCGGCCAGTCGCTCGTGCTCCGGCAGCCCGGAGTACGACTGGGCCAGCCGGCCACCGAGCACCTTCGCCAGCCGGTCCGGCTTCGCCGGGCGGGGGAGGGGGCGCACCCGATCGGGGATCAGGCCCGCGCCGGGCCTCGGCGTGATCAGCGACCTGGTGACCGTGCCGATCACCGTGGTGGCCAGCCGGACCAGTGCAACTTCCAGACCCTGCACGGCAGTTCCTCCCCCATGGAAGCTCCAGTACAGGGATCGTACGACGCCGGCATTGGCAGAAGTCACCAAAGACTGCTGACACCGCGTCTCGCATACTTGTTGGTAACAACGTCTAGTCCCCGGCCGACCTGCGGCTCTACGGTGCTGGCATGTCGCCGAACCTGCCCGATGTAGTGCTCTGGTCCATACCGGCATTCGTCCTGCTCACTGTTCTGGAAATGGCCCTCCACCACTTCCACCCCGACGAGGACGCCGCCGGATACGAGGCGAAGGACGCCGTCACCAGCATCACCATGGGGCTGGGCAGCCTGGTCTTCGACCTGCTGTGGAAAGTGCCCATCGTCGCGATCTACACCGCGGTCTACGAGCTGACCCCGCTCCGCGTCCCCGTGCTGTGGTGGACCGTCCTGTTGATGCTGCTCGCGCAGGACTTCTTCTACTACTGGTCGCACCGCGGCCACCACGTCATCCGGATCCTCTGGGCCTGCCACGTGGTCCACCACTCCAGCCGGAAGTTCAACCTCTCCACCGCGCTGCGCCAGCCCTGGACCTCGCTGACCGTCTGGCCGTTCTACCTGCCGATGATCGCGTGCGGAGTCCATCCGGCGGCGCTCGCCTTCTGCTCGTCGGCGAACCTCGTCTACCAGTTCTGGGTGCACACGGAGCGCGTCGACAAGCTCCCCAGGCCCTTCGAGTACGTACTGAACACGCCCTCCCACCACCGGGTGCACCACGCCTCGCAGGGCGGCTACCTGGACCGGAACTTCGGCGGCATCCTGATCCTGTGGGACCGGATCTTCGGGTCCTTCACCGCCGAGACCGAGCGGCCCGTGTTCGGGCTCACCAAGAACATCGACACCTTCAATCCGCTCCGCGTCGCCACCCACGAGTACGCCGCCATCGCCCGTGACGTGCGGTCGGCGGGCAGCTGGAGCGAGCGGGCCGGGCGGATCTTCCGCGGGCCCGGCTGGCAGCCGGCCGGAACGGCCGCCCGTACGCCCGCCCCCGCCCAGGAGAGTGCCGGATGAGCACGGACGCCGTACCGGACCGGCGGGAGCGTCTCGTACGCCCGCTGTTCATCGCCTTCCTCGTGGCCTCGGCCGTGGACCTCGTCGGCGTGCTCGCCGGTGTGCACATCGCCCACGTCGTCGCCAAGCCCCTGCTGATGCCGCTGCTGGCGGGGTACGCCGCCGCCCGGCGCGGACCCCGGCTGCTCATCGCGGCGCTCCTGTTCGGCTGGGGCGGCGACACGTTCCTGCTGCCCGACGCCGATGCCGCTTTCCTCATCGGGATGGGCTCCTTCGCCGCGGGACACGTCTGCTACCTGTGGCTCTTCGGACGGGCCCGTGGTTCGCTGCCCGCCGGGATCGCGTACGCCGCCGTCCTGACCACCTTCGTCGCACTGCTCTGGCCCGGACTGCCCGCGGACCTGCGGATCCCGATGACCGGCTACAGCCTGCTGCTCACGGCGATGGCGTACCGCGCCGGCACCCTCGGCCGGTACGCGGCCACCGGCGGGGCGCTCTTCCTGCTCTCCGACGCGCTGATCGCCACCGGCATCGCCGACTGGCCGCAGCTGCCCGCCCCCGACTTCTGGGTCATGCTCACCTACATCGCGGCGCAGTTCCTGCTGACCGCCGGAGCGCTCGCACCGGGGCCGAAATGGGGTGGTGTCACCCCCGGGGCGTACCGTGAACGGAGTATCAGCAGCTGAGACCGGCAAGGATCCCCACCCATGCGCGCCACCGTCATCCACGCCCCCCACGACATACGCGTGCAGGAGGTGCCCGATCCCTCCGTTCAGCGGCCCACCGATGTGGTGCTGCGGGTCCTGCGGGCCTGCATCTGCGGCAGCGACCTGTGGGCGTACCGGGGCGAGTCCGCCCGGCAGCCCGGACAGCGCATCGGGCACGAGTTCCTCGGGATCGTCGAGGAGGCCGGTTCCGAGGTGGCCGGCTTCGCCGTGGGTGACCTCGTCGTCGCCCCGTTCGTCTGGTCCGACGGCACCTGTGCCTACTGCGCCGAGGGGCTGACGACCTCCTGCCCGCAGGGCGGATTCTGGGGCTCGGTCGGCTCCGACGGAGGCCAGGGCGAGGCCGTGCGCGTGCCGTTGGCCGACGGCACGCTGATCAAGCTCCCCGCCGCCGCGGCCGCCGACGACCACCTGCTCACCGCGCTCCTCGCCCTGTCCGACGTGCTCGGCACCGGACACCACGCCGCCGTCGGCGCGGGCGTCAGGCCCGGCTCCACGGTCGCGGTCGTCGGTGACGGAGCGGTCGGACTCTGCGGCGTCATGGCCGCCAAGCGGCTCGGTGCCGAGCGGATCATCGCGCTCGGCCGCCACCGGGCACGCACGGACATCGCCCGCACCTTCGGCGCCACGGACGTCGTCGCCGAACGCGGCGAAGCAGCCGTCGAAGCCGTGCGGGAACTGCTCGGCGGCGAGGGCGCACACGCCGTGATCGAGGCCGTCGGCACCGAACAGTCGATGCGCACCGCCGTCGGGATCACCCGCGACGGCGGCTCCATCGGCTACGTCGGCGTGCCGCACGGCAGCGGCACCGGCCTGGACCTCGGCGTCATGTTCGACCGGAACATCGCCCTGCGCGGCGGCGTCGCCCCCGTGCGCACCTACATACCGGAGCTGCTCCCCGACATCCTGGCCGGCACGATCGACCCGTCGCCCGTCTTCGACCTGACCGTCGGTCTGGACGACGTCCCCGCCGGCTACAGGGCGATGGACGAGCGCACGGCGCTGAAGGTGCTCATCAAGCCGTGAGCCAGGCGGGCGCGTCCGCCCCCAGCGGGCCGGGCGGGCGCGACCAGTCGGCGGGGGAGCCGTCGAAGGCGACCGGCGGCAGCGCGTGCCGCAGCCGGCCCAGCGGACCGTCCGTCTCCGTGAGCCACTTCTCCGGGTCGTACGACGGATCCGCAGTCGCAGTCGCATCCGGCTTCGGCTCCCGGCGGTCCGGCAGCTCGTCGAGCAGCCAGGCGGCGGTACGGGCGAGCGAGAGTGTGACCAGCCGGGAGCCGCCCTCGTCGTGCTGCTCGGTCAGCGCCCGCAGCACGGCGGCGGCCAGCAGATAGCCGGTGCCGTGGTCGAGCGCCTGGGCGGGCAGCGCCCCGGGCGGGCCCCCGGGCCCGGCGGCCTCCACGGAGGCGATACCGGTGGCCACCTGGACCAGGCTGTCGAAGCCGCGCTGCCGCGCCCACGGACCGTGCCCCCAGGCCGAGAGCCGCCCGATCACCAGCCCCGGCCTGCGCGTGGCCAGGGACTGCGGCGTGAGACCGAACCGTTCGACCGAACCGGGCCGGTAGCCGATGACGACCACGTCCGCGTCGGCCAGCAGCTCCTCGAAGGCCGCTCTGCCGGAGCGGCCTTCGAGGTCCAGCTCCACCGACCGCTTCCCGAAACCGGTGTCGCTGTGCGCGTCCGGGCTCTCCGGCAGCTGCGGGGCATCGATCCGCAGGACGTCCGCGCCGAGCAGCGCGAGCGTACGGGTGGCGACCGGCCCCGCGATCACCCGGGTGAGATCCAGCACGCGCAACCCGGCGGCGGGCATCAGCGGTCCGCCGGTGAGCGCCGCCGTCCGGCGCACCGGAGCGCCGTCGATACGGTCCCGGCCCACCAGCGGTGTGCCCGCGAGCGCCGCGCCCCGGGGGTCGGCCGCCCACTGACCGGGCGTACGGGCGGCCACGGCCAGGCCGCCCGCCGCGTACACCGTCCGCTCGATCTCCTCGCTCGGGCGCCCGGCGAACGAGGCGGCGGCGGTGTCCACGGCGATGCCGTCCGGGGTCCTTGCGGGCAGCCCCAGCGTGCTGAGCAGCCGGGCCCGGTGGTGCGGGTAGTTGGCGTGGGTGCGTACCCAGCCGTCGGCCGTGCGCCAGAACCGCGACAGCGGGGCGAAGGTGGTCGCCGCGCGCCCGTCGATCCGCAGATGACGTTCGCTGGTGAACGCAGTGGCCACCGCGCCGTCGTCGATCCGGACCAGTGGCACGGGGCGCGCGGTGCGGCGCGCGGCCAGTTCGGCGGCGGCCAGCGAGCAGACCGCGACGGCGGAACGGGCCAGCTCCATGACGGGCAGCCGGGCGGGGAGCAGCCCGTCGGAGCCGCCCGTCCCGAGGCGCGTGGAAGACCCGAGGTGCGTGAGGAGCGCGGGGTCACCGCCGAGCGCCGCCCAGGCCTGCTCGGTGCCGGACAGATGTGCGTGCTTCATCCCCGCACTATGGCACTGAGTGCCACCTGGCGGGAAGGGGTCCGGGGACGGCGCGGCAGCGGTCCGGCCGGGCCCGGGAAAGGCGGCGGGAGGGGCCGGTCGAAGACTCCGGGCCGGCCCTCCCGCCGCGCCGCGTTCCGACTACCAGCGGACCGCGTTCAGCGCGTTCACCACACCGGCACCGTAGAAGCCGTTGCTGTTCTTGCCGCCCTCGCAGACGGCGTCGATCTTGCCGTCACCGTCGATGTCGTACGGGGCGCCGCACGCGGTGGCGTCGGCCTCCGCGAGCAGCAGCGCCTTCACCGCCGCCGCCGAGGCGCGCGGGTGCGTCGACTTGATCAGGGCCGCGACACCCGCGACATGCGGGGAAGCCATCGACGTACCGGCCTTGTAGCCGTACTTGCCGTCCGGCAGCGTGGACAGGATCAGTCCGCTCGTGGCCGGCGGGGCGGGCGTCTGGTAGACCGTGGAGTCGCCGCCCGGGGCCGCGACGTCGATGACGCCGTTCCCGTAGTTCGAGTACGAGGCCTTCAGGCCCTTGGCACCGGTCGCGGAGACCGTCACGACGCCCGGCAGCTGCACCGGGATGTCGAGGCACTCACGCGGGTTGATCGTCCGGGTGACGGCCGAGGTGTCGTTCGGGCTGGTGGTGTCCTCGATCGCGTCGGAGGCCAGGTCGAAGCTGCTGTTGCCGGCCGAGGCGATGTTGACCGTGCCCTTGCGCTCCGCGTACCGAGTGGCACGCGCGACGGCCTCGACCAGGGCGCCCTGGTCCGGGTCGTTCTTGCAGTTGAACATCCACGGGTCGGTGTAATAGCTGTTGTTGGTGACATCGACACCGTGCTCGGCGGCCCAGACGAAGCCGCAGACGATCGACTCGGTGTAGAAGAAGCCGTCCGGGTTCGCCACCTTGATGCCGGCGACCTTGACGCCCGGCGCGACACCCGTCACGCCGACGCCGTTCTTCGCGGCGGCTATGGTGCCCGCGACATGCGTGCCGTGGTTGCTCTCGGTGGGTGCCGAACGCCAGGCCCCGTCCGTGGTGTCCGGCGCTCCGGAGACGCAGCTCGCCGACGCCCCGCGGTCGAAGTTCGGCGCCAGGTCCGGGTGGGTGTCGTCGACACCCGTGTCGATGACCGCGACCGTGACCTTGCTGCTGCCGAGCGTCCGCTTGTGCGCCTGGTCCGCCTTGATGGCGGGCAGATCCCACTGCAGGGGCTCCATCGGATCCTGGTCGCCCGTCGCCCGGGCCGACGCGGCCTTCGCCTGCGCGGCGCTCAGCGGCTGCTCGACCCCGGTGTCCGTGGTGGCCTGCGGAACGATCGGGTTGGTGCGGGTGGCCCCGGCCGAATCGACCCCCTTGACCCGGCGGATCGACTGCGCGAAGTCCGGGTTCTGCGAGTGGACGACGATGACGCCGATCTGCTCGTAGGCGACCACCACCGTGCCGCCGGCCGCGGCTATCGCCTTCTTCACCTGCTTGACGGTCCCGTGACCGCCCCGCGTGTTGACCACGTACGAGAGCTTCGGGCCGTCCGTCGACACCGCAGCCGCGGGCTGCGCGTCCAGGGGTGCGGCAGAGGCGGCCGCCGTCGGCAGGAAGCCGAGCGAAGCCGTGAGTGCCAATCCGACGGGCAACGACAGTGCGCGCGTCCGTCTGGAACCCAGATGAGCCATGGGGTCTCCACATCATCCGTGCCGGTCGACCGGACACGGGGCGCATCCAGTCGCGTACATGACCAGGAAGTTATCGCTGATCATCCCCACTGTTCAATGAGTTCGCGGGACCGGGTTCGGCCGGACGGATGTGAAACGGCGCCTGGGAGAAGTACGGAGCCGCGATGAACCGCTTCGCCGCGCTCTCCGTGCCGTTGTCGGGGGAGGTGCACCGACACCCCCCGGCACCCAGCGTTCCCAGTGAGATCCACCGTCACCGACACCACCGCACCCGCGTCGAGAGGAGATTCCGTGGCTACCGATGCACCCCCGCCCGAGGCCAGTACGGACACCCGCCCTGCCCAGCCCACCACCGAGGACTTCATCGAGATGCAGGAGAGCGGGGAGTTCGGTGAACTGCGCCATTCCTACCGCTCGTTCGCCTTTCCGCTGACCATCGCGTTCGTCCTCTGGTACCTGCTCTACGTGCTGCTTTCCAACTACGCGGGCGGCTTCATGGGCACCAAGGTGTACAGCAACATCAACGTGGCCTTCGTGTTCGGCCTCGCCCAGTTCGTCACCACCTTCCTCATCGCCTGGCTCTACTCGCGGCACGCGGCCGCGAAGCTCGACCCGAAGGCCGAGGCCATCAAGTCCCGCATGGAGGCCGACGCATGAGCGCCGCGTACCACTCGCACACCGCCGTTCAGCTGGCCTCCTCCTCGACCACCGAGCACCGGCCGCTGATCATCACGCTCTTCGCCGTGTTCGTCGCCGCGACCCTGGGCATCACGGTCTGGGCCGGACGGCAGACCAGGAGCGCCTCCGACTTCTACGCGGGCGGCCGCCAGTTCACCGCCTTCCAGAACGGACTCGCGGTCTCCGGCGACTACATGTCCGCCGCGTCCTTCCTCGGCATCGCCGGGGCCATCGCCCTCTTCGGCTACGACGGCTTCCTGTACTCCATCGGCTTCCTCGTCGCCTGGCTCGTCGCCCTGCTGCTGGTCGCCGAGCCGCTGCGCAACTCGGGGCGCTACACCATGGGCGACGTCCTCGCCTACCGGATGCGCCAGCGCCCCGTCCGCACCGCCTCCGGCGTCTCCACCATCGTCGTCTCGATCTTCTACCTGCTGGCCCAGATGGCGGGCGCGGGCGTCCTGGTCTCCCTGCTCCTCGGCATCACCAGCGACGCGGGCAAGATCCTCATCGTCGCCCTCGTCGGCGTACTGATGATCGTGTACGTCACCATCGGCGGCATGAAGGGCACCACCTGGGTGCAGATGGTCAAGGCCGTACTGCTCATCGCCGGTGCCATCCTGATGACCTTCCTGGTGCTGCTGAAGTTCGACTTCAACATCTCCGACCTGCTGGGCACGGCCGCCGAGAAGAGCGGCCACGGCGCGGCGTTCCTGGAGCCCGGCCTCAAGTACGGTGCCACCGGCACCTCGAAGCTGGACTTCCTCTCGCTCGGCATCGCCCTGGTCCTCGGCACCGCCGGCCTCCCGCACATCCTGATCCGCTTCTACACGGTGCCGACCGCCAAGGCCGCCCGTAAGTCGGTCAACTGGGCCATCGGCATCATCGGCGCCTTCTACCTGATGACGATCGCCCTGGGCTTCGGCGCCGCGGCCCTCATCGGCCCCGACGAGATCAAGGCGAAGAACCCGGCCGGCAACGCGGCCGCACCGCAACTCGCCGAATACCTCGGCGGGGTCGGCACCACCGGCGGCGCCGTACTGCTCGCCGTGATCTCGGCCGTCGCCTTCGCCACCATCCTCGCCGTCGTCGCGGGACTCACTCTCGCCTCCTCGTCCTCCTTCGCGCACGACATCTACGCAAACGTCATCCGCAAGGGGAAGGCCACCGAGAAGGAGGAGATGCGGGCGGCCCGCTGGGCCACCGTCCTCATCGGCGCGGTCGCGATCGCCCTGGGCGCCTTCGCCCGTGACATGAACGTCGCCGGACTGGTGGCGCTGGCGTTCGCCGTCGCCGCCTCCGCCAATCTGCCGACCATCCTCTACAGCCTCTTCTGGAAGCGGTTCACCACCCAGGGCGCGCTGTGGTCGATCTACGGCGGTCTGGCGACCTCGGTGATCCTGGTGCTGTTCTCGCCGGTCGTCTCCGGCAACCCGAAGACGTCGATGTTCAAGGGCGTCGACTTCGCCTGGTTCCCGCTGGAGAACCCCGGCCTGATCTCCATCCCGCTGGGCTTCCTGCTCGGCTGGGTCGGCTCCCTCCTCTCGAAGGAGGAGCCGGACAAGGGCAAGTACGCCGAACTGGAGGTCAAGTCGCTCACCGGCGTCGGAGCGCACTGAGCGAGCGGCGCCCCGGGCGTCCCTCCCACTCCGCGGCCGTGTCGTAGGACCCTACGACACGGCCGCGCCGCACCTCGTGTCAAACGGGCCCCGCCGATGTCACAGCTCTCGCGTAGTCTCGGAGGAGTCAGCCGGAAGGGCCGTACGGAGAGCGGAATCGGCGCCGGGAAACAATCGGGGAGGGGGCCCACATGCTCATCGACACCTACGACCGGGTAGCCACCGACCTGCGCGTCTCGCTGACCGACCGGTGCAATCTGCGGTGCACGTACTGCATGCCGGAAGAAGGTCTGCAGTGGCTGGCCAAGCCCGACCTCCTCACCGATGACGAGATCGTCCGGCTGATCGACATCGCCGTCACCCGGCTCGGCATCACGGAGGTCCGCTTCACCGGCGGGGAGCCGCTGCTGCGCCCCGGGCTCGTCTCCATCGTCGAGCGGTGCGCCGCCCTCGGCCCGCGCCCCAGGATGTCGCTCACCACCAACGGCATCGGTCTGAAGCGCACCGCCACCGCGCTCAAGGCCGCGGGACTGGACCGGGTCAACGTCTCGCTGGACACCCTGCGCCCCGACGTCTTCAAGACCCTCACCCGCCGCGACCGCCACCACGACGTGCTGGCCGGCCTCGAAGCCGCCCGCGACGCCGGGCTCACCCCGGTCAAGGTCAACACCGTCCTGATGCCGGGGCTCAACGACGACGAGGCCCCCGAGCTGCTCGCCTGGGCCGTCGAGCACGGGTACGAGCTCCGCTTCATCGAGCAGATGCCGCTCGATGCCCAGCACGGCTGGAAGCGCGACGGCATGATCACGGCAGGCGACATACTCCAGTCGCTGCGCACCCGCTTCACCCTCACCGAGGAGAGCACCGGGGAGCGCGGCTCCGCACCCGCCGAGCGCTGGATCGTCGACGGCGGCCCCCAGCGGGTCGGCGTCATCGCCTCCGTCACCCGCCCCTTCTGCCGGGCCTGCGACCGGACCAGGCTCACCGCCGACGGCCAGGTGCGCACCTGCCTCTTCGCCCGCGAGGAGACCGACCTGCGCGGCGCCCTTCGCTCGGACGCGCCGGACGAGGAGATCGCCCGGATCTGGACACTCGCGATGTGGGGAAAAAAGGCCGGATCCGGTCTGGACGACCCGTCCTTCCTTCAGCCCGACCGGCCCATGTCGGCGATCGGCGGCTGAGGGACGCTCCGGTGGTCAGGGGCGGGAGGGGCCGCCCGGGTCCGCCTCGGTGCGCGACTCCCACTCGGCGAGTGTCACGACTTCCTTGAGGAAGCCCCGGACGTCGAGGAACGAGGACAGGTGCTCCCGGTGTTCCTCGCAGGCCAGCCAGGTCTTGCGGCGCTCCGGGGTGTGCAGCTTCGGGTTGTTCCAGGCCAGCACCCATACGGCGTCGGCCCGGCAGCCCTTGGCGGAACAGATCGGAGCGGCGGCGCTGTCGGCCGCGGTTTCAGGGGAGTTCACGGACTCAACCCTAGAGGCCCCAGGTCGGAGACCGGTGCGGGCCCGGGCTGCCGGGTGCATCCCCGGCCGGAGAAAAAACGACGCCGAGCAGCCACGGGGGGAGCTGCCCGGCGTCGGTCCGTCGCTCCGACGGGGGATGCGGAGCGCCTACGAAGTATGTCACGCAGACCGGGGTGCGGGGCACCGTAACTTCATGATTGATCTGAGGTTTTCCTGAGCCTCGGATGCAACGCGCACTCAATCGGGCTCAGGTCGATTCCCCGTCGCGGCGTACCCCGTCGCCCTCCGGACCGGGTTCCGCGGCACTGGCCACCGGCGCCGCGTCGAGCACCGGCCGCATCGGCGCCGGTACGAAGGTGGACGGCAGCGAAGGGGTGTTCTCCCGGCCCGCGTTGGCGATGACCACGGCCACGTAGGGAAGCAGGACACCGAGGGCGAGCGCCACGATCGCGACGTAGCGCTCGACGTTCCACAGCACCGCGGCCAGGACCACCGAAACCGTCCGTACGGACATCGAGATCACATAGCGCCGCTGCCTGCCGCGCACATCGTCCGCGAGCCCCTGCCGGGCCCCCGTGATCCGGAAAACCTCGCCGCCGCTCTGCTTCCGCATCACGTCTCCATCACCCTTCCCCCAGCGCCTGACGGGCCGGGGGCACCTCATTCCCGCACCGGACGCTCCCCGGGCGGACCGCAACCACGGTACGCCCGGGGCCCGGCGGCATCGAGACCGGGGCACGCCCTGTTCGTACATATCGGTATCCGCGCCGCACGTACGGCCCCTTCCGGCATGCGGCGTACGCCCCGCGGGCCGAGACTGGGCGGCACATGCGACATCGCGTCGCGCGAGGAGGCGACATGGGCTGGTTGTGGGCAATCATCGTGGGTCTGGTGCTCGGTCTGATCGCGAAGGCGATCCTGCCCGGCAAGCAGAACATCCCACTCTGGCTGACGATCATTTTCGGCATGATCGGCAGTGTCCTCGGCAATGCCGTCGCCACCTGGATCGGTGTCAACGACACCAGGGGCATCGACTGGATCCGTCACCTGTTCCAGCTGATCGGCGCGGTGGTGGTCGTCGGCGTCGGCGACATGCTGTGGGCCTCGTTCCGTGGCACCAGACAGAAGACCTGACCCACCGGGCACACAACGCACCGCGGCCGGACACGCGTCATGCGTGTCCGGCCGCGGTGCGTTGTGTGCCCGGGATCAGCCGGTGACCTCGATGGCGGCGAGGTTCTTCTTGCCCCGGCGCAGCACCAGCCAGCGCCCGTGCAGCAGTTCCTCGTCGGCCGGCGCGCTCTCGCCGTCCGAGACCTTGACGTTGTTCACGTACGCACCGCCCTCCTTCACCGTCCGGCGGGCACCCGACTTGCTCGGCGCCAGGCCGACCTCCACCAGAAGGTCCACCAGCGGGCCGAGCTCGGTGACCTGTGCGTGTGGCACCTCGGACAGCGCGGCGCTCAGCGTCGCCTCGTCCAGCTCGCCGAGCTCACCCTGGCCGAAGAGCGCCTTCGACGCCGCGATGACCGCCGTGCACTGATCGGCACCGTGCACCAGCGTCGTCAGCTCCTCGGCCAGCGTGCGCTGCGCCGTCCGGGCCTGCGGGCGCTCCTCGGTGACCTTCTCCAGCTCCTCCAGCTCCGCGGGGCTGAGGAAGCTGAGGACGCGCATGTACCGGGAGATGTCCCGGTCGTCCACGTTCAGCCAGAACTGGTAGAACGCGTACGGCGTCGTCATCGTAGGGTCGAGCCAGACGGCCCCGCTCTCGGACTTGCCGAACTTGGTCCCGTCCGCCTTCGTCATCAGCGGCGTCGCCAGCGCGTGCACCTCGGCGCCCGGCTCCAGACGGTGGATCAGGTCGAGACCCGCGGTGAGGTTGCCCCACTGGTCGCTGCCGCCCTGTTGGAGGGTGCAACCGTAGCGCCGGTACAGCTCCAGGTAGTCCATGCTCTGGAGCAGCTGGTAGCTGAACTCGGTGTAGCTGATGCCCTCGTCGGACTCCAGCCGCCGGGCGATGGACTCCTTGGTCAGCATCTTGTTGACGCGGAAGTGCTTGCCGATGTCCCGGAGGAACTCGATCGCGGACATGCCCGAGGTCCAGTCCAGGTTGTTCACCATGACCGCCGCGTTCTCGCCCTCGAACGACAGGAACGGCTCGATCTGGGACCGCAGCCGCGTCACCCAGCCGGCGATCGTCTCCGGATCGTTCAGCGTGCGCTCCGCGGTCGGCCGCGGGTCACCGATCTGACCGGTGGCCCCGCCCACCAGGGCGAGCGGCCGCAGACCGGCCTGCTGGAGCCGGCGCATGGTGAGCACCTGCACCAGGTGGCCGACGTGCAGACTGGCCGCGGTGGGGTCGTAGCCGCAATAGAAGGTGACGGGACCGTCCGCGAGAGCCTTGCGCAGTGCGTCCTCGTCAGTGGACTGGGCGAACAGCCCGCGCCACTTCAGCTCGTCGACGATGTCCGTCACGGTTCCGGTGCTCCTCGTGATGTTCAGGGGTAATGGTTTCCCGCTCAGTCTAGGCGGGTCAGACGCCCGGGCTCACCGAGCTCATGTTGAAGTCGGGGATCCGCAGCGCGGGCATCGCGGCCCGGGTGAACCAGTCGCCCCACTCGCGCGGCAGCGTCTTCTCCGTACGGCCCGCCTCCGTGGCCCGCGACAGCAGGTCCACCGGCGACTCGTTGAACCGGAAGTTGTTCACCTCGCCGACGACCTCGCCGTCCTCGACGAGATACACCCCGTCGCGGGTCAGCCCGGTCAGCAACAGGGTGGCCGGATCGACCTCGCGGATGTACCACATGCAGGTCAGCAGCAGCCCGCGCCCGGTCGTCGCGGCCACCATCTCCTCCAGGGACCGCTCACCGCCGGCCTCCAGCACCAGGTTGTCGACGGCCGGCGCGACCGGCTGCCCGGTCAGCCCCGCCGTGTGCCGGGTGGTCGTCAGGTGCTCCAGCCTGCCGTCCCGGATCCAGTCGGTCGGGGTCAGCGGCAGGCCGTTGTCGAAGACGGAGGCGCTGTCCCCGGAGGCGTGGGCGATCACGAACGGAGCCGATTCCAGGCCCGGTGCGTTCGGGTCGCTGAGGAGCGTCAGCGGCAGCCCGGAGAGCTGCTCGCCGATCCTCGTCCCGCCGCCCGGCCTGGAGAACACCGTCCGGCCCTCCGCGGCGTCCCGCGCGGCCGACGACCACAGCTGATAGATCAGCAGGTCGGCGACGGCGGCCGGCGGCAGCAGCGTCTCGTACCGCCCGGCGGGCAGCTCGATACGGCGCTGTGCCCAGCGCAGCCGCCGCGCCAGTTCCGCGTCCAGCTCGGCCGGGTCCACATCCTTGAAGTCGCGCGTCGAGCGGCCGGCCCAGGACGAACGGGTGCGGTCGGGGGACTTGGCGTTGAGCTCCAGCGTGCCGGTCGGCTGGTCGTGGCGCAGCCGCAGCCCCGTCGACGTCCCGAGGTAGGTCGAGGTCAGCTCATGGTTGGCGAAGCCGTACAGCTCACGGCCGCCGGAGCGGGCGCGGGCGAAGGCGTCGCCGAGCGCCGGGGCGAACTCCGCGAAGACGTCCGAGCCCGTCTCGGCCGGTGCGTCCGTGAAGTCGGGCGACACGGGCACCCCGGCGACCAGCGGCTGCGCGTCCTCCGCCGGACCGGCCCCGCGTGCCGCGGCCTCGGCGGCCCGCACCAGCGGCTCCAGGTCGTCGGCGGTGACCGCGGACCGCGACACCACACCGGACGCGGTGCCCTGCGCGCCGTCGACGGTCGCGATGACGGTCAGGGTCCGTCCCCGCGTCACCCCGTTCGTCGTGAGCGCGTTGCCGGCCCAGCGCAGATTCGCGGACGACTCCTCGTCGGCGATGACCACGCAGCCGTCGGCGGTGGACAGTTCGAGCGCCCGCTCGACGATCTCGTGCGGCTTGCTGACGCGGCTCATCGTCCGGCCTCCTGCGTCGTGTTGAGGATGTTCACGCCCCGGAAGAGGGCGGAGGGGCAGCCGTGCGAGACGGCCGCGACCTGGCCCGGCTGGGCCTTGCCGCAGTTGAAGGCGCCGCCCAGGACGTACGTCTGCGGGCCGCCGACCTTCTCCATCGAGCCCCAGAAGTCCGTCGTTGTTGCCTGGTACGCGACATCGCGCAACTGCCCGGCCAGCCTGCCGTTCTCGATCCGGAAGAACCGCTGGCCGGTGAACTGGAAGTTGTAGCGCTGCATGTCGATCGACCAGGACCGGTCGCCGACCACATAGATACCGCGCTCCACCCCGCCGATCAGATCCTCCGTGGACAGCCCGCCCGGGTCCGGCCGCAGCGACACATTGGCCATCCGCTGGACGGGGACATGGCCCGGCGAGTCCGCGTACGCGCAGCCGTTGGAACGGCCCAGCCCGGTCAGCTTCGCGATCCGCCGGTCCAGCTGGTACCCGACCAGCGTCCCGTCCTTGACCAGGTCCCAGGACTGCGCCTCGACGCCCTCGTCGTCGTACCCGATGGTCGCGAGCCCGTGCTCGGCGGTGCGGTCACCGGTCACATTCATCACGGGGGAGCCGTACGTCAGCTTCCCCAGCTGGTCGAAGGTGGCGAACGAGGTCCCGGCGTACGCCGCCTCGTACCCCAGCGCCCGGTCCAGTTCGGTGGCGTGGCCGATCGACTCGTGGATGGTCAGCCAGAGGTTGGACGGGTCGACGACCAGGTCGTACGTCCCCGCCTCGACGCTCGGCGCCCGCATCTTCTCGGCCAGCAGCCCGGGGATCCGCGCCAGCTCGTCGTCCCAGTCCCAGCCGGTCCCGGTCAGGTACTCCCAGCCGCGGCCCACCGGCGGGGCGATCGTCCGCATCGAGTCGAACTCACCGGTCGTGCCGTCCACGGCGACCGCGGTGAGCTGCGGATGCAGCCGCACCCGCTGCTGGGTGGTGACGGTGCCCGCCGTGTCCGCGTAGAACTTGTTCTCGTGGACGGTCATGAGTGAGGCGTCCACATGCGCGACACCCTCGGCACCCAGGAGCCGGCTGCTCCATTCGGCGAGCAGCCCCGTCTTCTCCTGGCCCGGCACCTCGAACGGATCGGTGTCGTACGCCGAGACCCAGGTCCGCTCGCCGTGCACCGGCTCGTCCGCCAGCTCGACCCTCTCGTCCGAGCCGGCCGCCGCGATCACCTTCGCCGACAGCTTCGCCATGGCGACGGCCTGCGAGGCCACCTTCGCCGCGGCGTCCATCGTCAGGTCCACCCCGGAGGCGAACCCCCACGCCCCGCCGTGCACCACCCGCACCGCGTAGCCGAGATCGGTGGTGTCCGAGGAACCGGAGGGCCGGGCGTCCCGCAGCCGCCAGGACGCGCTGCGCACCCGCTCCAGACGGAAGTCCGCATGCATGGCGCCCAGCGCCCGCGCGCGGGCGAGCGCCGCGTCGGCGAGGGCCCGCAGCGGCAGGGCCAGGAACGACTGATCTACCTCGTGGGGCACAGGAGATTCCCTTCTCGATACACCACGGAAGTGAATCACGCCGGACGGTGACCGCACCGGTGATATCGGATGCCGTCTGCCGCGGCCCGGACGCGGCGCGGTCCGACGGACGACCTTCTGTAGGAACCCCACAGTGCCCGGGGGAAGGCGCTGTCAGGGGCCGATTGCTCGTGGAGCACCTGGTACCGATAGGTTTTCGACGTACCAGACCGCTAGGGAAAGGGTGATCCGTTGAGCCGCTCGGTTCTCGTCACCGGAGGAAACCGGGGCATCGGCCTCGCCATCGCCCGCGCTTTCGCCGACAACGGCGACAAGGTCGCGATCACCTACCGCTCCGGCGAGCCGCCCCAGGAACTCACCGAAGCGGGGTGCCTGGCGGTCCGTTGCGACATCACGGACGCCGAACAGGTGGAGCAGGCCTACAAGGAGATCGAGGAGAAGCACGGTCCCGTCGAGGTGCTGGTCGCCAACGCCGGTATCACCAAGGACCAGTTGCTGATGCGGATGTCCGAGGACGACTTCACGTCCGTCGTCGACACCAACCTCACCGGCACCTTCCGGGTCGTCAAGCGCGCCAACCGCGGCATGCTGCGCGCCAAGAAGGGCCGCGTCGTCCTCATCTCCTCCGTGGTCGGACTGCTCGGCTCGGCCGGGCAGGCGAACTACGCCGCGTCCAAGGCGGGTCTGGTCGGCTTCGCCCGGTCGCTGGCCCGTGAACTCGGCTCGCGGAACATCACTTTCAACGTCGTCGCGCCCGGTTTTGTCGACACCGACATGACACAGGTGCTCACCGAGGAGCAGCGCAAGGGCATCGTGTCCCAGGTGCCGCTCGGCCGCTACGCGCAGCCCGAGGAGATCGCCGCCGCGGTGCGCTTCCTCGCCTCCGACGACGCGTCGTACATCACTGGAGCCGTCATCCCCGTTGACGGCGGATTGGGCATGGGTCACTGATCACCATGAGCGGAATTCTCGACGGCAAGCGCATCCTCATCACAGGTGTGCTGATGGAGTCGTCCATCGCTTTCCATGCCGCGAAGGTGGCCCAGGAACAGGGCGCCGAAGTCATCCTGACCGCGTTCCCCCGGCCCACGCTGACCGAGCGCATCGCCAAGAAGCTGCCGAAGCCGGCCAAGGTCATCGAGCTGGACGTGACCAACACCGAGCACCTGGACCGGCTCGAAGGTCTGGTCCGGGACGAGCTCGGTTCGCTCGACGGCGTCGTCCACTCCATCGGCTTCGCGCCGCAGGACGCGCTCGGCGGCAACTTCCTCAACACCCCGTTCGAGTCCGTCGCCACCGCGATGCACGTCTCGGCGTTCTCGCTGAAGTCCCTCGCCATGGCCTGCAAGCCGCTGATGAACGACGGCGGCTCGGTCGTCGGCCTCACCTTCGACGCGCAGTTCGCCTGGCCGCAGTACGACTGGATGGGCCCGGCCAAGGCCGCGCTGGAGGCCACCTCCCGCTACCTCGCCCGCGACCTGGGCAAGGACGACATCCGCTGCAACCTGGTCTCCGCCGGACCGCTCAAGTCCATGGCTGCGAAGTCCATCCCGGGCTTCACCGAGCTCGCGGACGTGTGGAACACCCGCTCCCCGCTGTCCTGGGACATGACGGACCCGGAGCCGGCCGGCCGCGCCATCGTCGCGCTGCTCTCGGACTTCTTCCCGAAGACCACGGGCGAGATCATCCACGTCGACGGTGGCGTGCACATGATGGGTGCCTGACCCCGCAGGACAGGCTCCGACACAGCCGCGTACCGCCTCCGAGCAGGCAGTACGCGGCTGTGTCGCGTCCGGGCCCGGTTCCGGCCCGCTCAAGTCGAAAAGACGGTCGATCCGCCGCAGAATGTGGTGAACCGGACTTCGGGTCAGGCTACGGGGAGGAGGTCGCCGTGCGCGCCACACGCCGCCGGACCTGCGCCCTGCTGGCGGCCTCCATAGCCGTCGCCGGCCTCGCGGCCCCGGTGGGGATATCCGTGGCGGGGCGGATGGGAGCCGGGGCGTCCACCCCCGCCGCTCCCACCCCCGACCCCGCCGGATCCGAATGCCGTACGTCGGTCCGGGGCTCCCGGGTCGTCGCCTACTGCCACAACCCGTACCCCTCCACCGACCGCGTGCAGTTGCACACCGAATGCCGCCGCTGGTGGGACATAGACGCCGACGCCGCCCCCGTGGACGTGGGTCCCGGGCGGACCGTGCGGATCGACGACCGCTGCTGGAAGGAAGTCGGCTCCGCCTGGGTCACGCACCGGGTGCAGGGCACGGCCCACCGCCTGACCGGGACGGCGGGCCCCCAGGGCTAGACCGGCTAGACCCGGTCCACTGCCTGACCGGGACGGCAGCCCCCGAGGTCGCTAGACCCAATACCGTTCAGTTAAGTGCTTCTGGGTTATCGTGGGGGATGCCGCGTTCTGGTTGGGTGAAGCCGTCGTCTGATGTCCGGTTGTCGGATTTGGTGTCTGTGGGGTTGCTGACGCGGGTGTTTCCCGCGGATGTGGTTGACGCGGTGATCGAGGAGGCGGGGCGTACCGAGCGGCGTCACCGGTCGTTGCCCGCACGGGTGATGGCGTACTTCTCGATCGGGATGGCGCTGTATTCGGATGGCTCCTACGAGGATGTGTTCGCGCAGCTCACGGACGGGCTGTCGTGGGCGTCGGGGTGGTCGGAGTCGTTCACGCCGCCCTCGAAGTCGGCGATCTTCCAGGCCAGGTCTCGTCTGGGGTTCGAGCCGGTGCGGGATCTCTTCGCTCGGGTTGCGCGTCCGCTGGCGGGGCCTGGCACGCCGGGGTCGTGGCTGGCCGGGCGTCGCCTGGTGGCGATCGACGGGACGTGCCTGGATGTGGCAGACACGGCAGCCAACGCGGAGTTCTTCGGGCGGCCCGCTTCCAGCCGGGGGGAGCGGGCCGCGTTTCCGCAGGCCCGCCTGGTGGCATTGGCGGAATGCGGCACCCATGTGGTCTTCGACGCTGCCACCGGCCCGTGCAGCGTGTCGGAGATCGAGTTGTCCCGGCAGCTCGTCGGGCGGCTGGAGCCGGGCCAGCTGGTCCTGGCAGACCGGGGCTTCTACGGGTTCCGCCTCTGGCAGCAGGCCGCGGCCACGGGTGCGGATCTGCTCTGGCGAGTGAAGACGAACCTGCGGCCCCGGTATCTGGAAACCCTGGCCGATGGGTCCTGGCTGGCCCGGATCGTCCCGACGTCGGGCACGAACCGGGCCACGACGGAGCCGCTCACGGTCAGAGTGATCGACTACACGGTCGATGACGGCCGGGACAACGCCGAGGAGTACCGGCTGTTGACCACGATCCTCGACCCTGCCGAGGCCGGCGCCGAGGACCTCGCAGCCGCCTACGCCCAACGGTGGGAGATCGAGACCACCTTCGACGAGCTGAAAACCCACCAGCGCGGGCCCCGCGCGGTACTGCGCTCGAAAGCCCCCGACCTTGTCCAGCAAGAAATCTGGGGACACCTGTGCTGCCACTACGCCATCCGCACCCTGATGGCCGACACTGCCGCACTCTCCGGCCACGACCCCGACAGAGTTTCCTTCGTCAAAGCCCTCCGCATCGCTCGCCGTTCAGTCGCGCAGAGCGCATTTCCCCCTCCGGGCGCTGACGCAGCCGACGCGATCTGGCATCACGCCATCCGATGGCTCACCCAACACCTCAACCCAACACGCCGAAAACGCTCACACCCCCGAGTCGTCAAACGCAAAGTCCTGAAATGGGCCGCGAAACGCTCCCACCACACACACTGGCCCCAGCCCAAACACAGCCCCCACATCACCATCCAAGCCACTAACTGAACGGTATTGTCGCTAGACCCGGTCCACCGTCCGACCGGGACGCAGACTCCCCAGGTCACTAGACCCGGTCCACCAGACAGCTCAACGCATGGCTCGCGGCCTCGGCCGCCGCCGTCTCCCCGTCGCCCGCCCGGATCGCCTCGACCAGCCGGCCGTGGTCCATGTGGTTCTCCGGCCGCAGCTCATGACCGATGTCGCCCCGGAGATAGTCGCGCAGCAGATCGCCCAGGTCGGCGTAGAGGCCGGTCAGCACGTCGTTGTGCGAGGCGGCGACCACCGCCAGATGCAGCGTCGCGTCCGCCGCGACGAACGCCTCGGCGTCGCCCGAGGCCCAGGTCTCCTCCCGGCGCGCCATCAGCGCGTCCAGCTGCTTCAGATCCCGCTCGGTGCGCCGGGCGGCGGCCAGTCTCGCCGCCGACGACTCCAGGGTGGAACGCAGCTCGGCGACATGGTGCGGATCGGCGGAGGCGAAACGGCGGTGCATCACCCCGGCCAGTTCGCTGGTGGCGACGACATAGGTTCCCGAACCCTGCCGGATGTCGAGCAGCCCGTTGTGCGCGAGGGCGCGCACGGCCTCCCGGACGGTGTTGCGGGCCACCCCCAGCTGCTCCACCAGCTCGGGCTCGGTGGGAATGCGTGAACCCACGGGCCACTCGCCCGAGGTGATCTGATTCCTGAGCTGGGCGATCACCTGGTCGGCGAGGGCCGAACGCCGCGGAGACGTCAGCGTCATGGTGCTCCTTGGTCGGGTTGCTGGGGTGACGGAAGAGGGGGACGGGAGTGGCGGGGGATCGCTCCGCCTGCCGCGAATGGTCTCAGAGGAGCCCGGTCTCAGTACGGCTCCCGAAGGATTGGACAATCAATCATCCCATGATTCTATGATGGGCCTCATGCCCGACGACGAGACCCGGACCCTGACCTCCGCCACCACGGTGGACGCCCCCACGAAAACCCCGGCCGCACAGGCTCTGCAGGCCCCCCGGACGGCACCCGCCGCCGACGGGGCCTCTCCCTGGCTCCTCCGCCTGGTCGTCGTCGGGCTGGTCCTCACCGCGCTCAACCTCCGCCCCGCCATCACCAGCCTCGGCTCCCTCCTCGAAGAGGTACGCGACGGGCTGCACATGAGCGGCAGCGTCGCCGGTGTCCTGACCTCCGTACCGCCGCTCTGCTTCGCGATCTTCGGCATCATGGCGCCGCGCCTGGCCCGCCGCTTCGGCCCGGGAGCCGTCGTCTGCGCCGGCATGATCGCCATCACCGCCGGTCTGGTGATCCGGCCGCTCGTCGGAGGGACGGCCGGCTTCCTCGCCGCGAGCGCCCTCGCCCTCATGGGCATCGCCGTCAGCAACGTCCTGATGCCGGTGATCGTCAAGCGCTGGTTCCCGGACCGGGTCGGCTCCATGACCGGGCTCTACTCGATGGCCCTGGCCCTCGGCACCTCGCTCGCCGCCGCGGTGACCGTGCCCATGACCAGCGCGCTGGGCGGCAGCTGGCGGCTCGGGCTCGGGGTCTGGGCGGTGCTCGCCGCCGCCGCGATCCTGCCCTGGATCCCGCTGGTACGGGACCGGATCCGCGCCCCGGGACAGCAGGCCGCCCAGCAGTCGGGTGCCCCCGCCCTGAAGATCACCCGCAGCCGTACCGCCTGGGCCCTCGCCTGCTTCTTCGGGCTGCAGGCCACCGCCGCGTACATCACCATGGGCTGGATGCCGCAGATCTTCCGCGACGCCGGGGTCTCGGCCGGTACGGCGGGTGTGCTGCTCGCCGTGACCATGGCGATGGGCGTGCCGCTCGCCTTCGTCATCCCGGGTGTCGCCACCCGGATGAGGAACCAGGGCGCGATCGTCGTCTTCCTCGGCAGCTGCGGCCTCATCGGCTACGCGGGCCTCTACCTCGCACCGGCCGGCGGGGCCTGGGCCTGGGCGGTGCTCCTGGGCATCTCGAACTGCTCCTTCCCGCTCGCCCTGACCATGATCGGCATGCGCTCCCGCAGCGGCGCGGGAGTGGTCCGGCTGTCCGCGTTCGCGCAGTCCGTCGGCTATCTGATCTCGATCCCGGGACCGCTGCTGATCGGTGTGCTCTACCAGCACAGCGGCGGCTGGGAGCTGCCGATCACGCTGATGGCGGCCCTCATGGTGCCGCAGATGGCGGTCGGAATCCTGGCCGGGCGGGACCGGACCATCGAGGACGAATGCTGAAGTGCGAGACTGGCCCCATGTCTCCTGTGCTCGACCCGAATCCCCAGAACGGTCAGAAGAAGCTCCTCGTCGTGCTCGGCGCGATGCTGCTGATCACCGTGATCGTCGCAGTGATCGCCTCGATCGCGTCCCCGTGAGCCGCCCGGACGCCGGCCGTCGATGGTAGGGCTGGCACCACCATCCCCTAGGGGGCCAGGGTCAGGGTGGAGTGGGTGGGTCGCCGGATGGGTCCGGCCGTTCCGGATCCGTAGGTTTTCGGTATCGGTACCGATGACCCACGGAGGCGGACATGCCGGCCCGAACGCACACCCCGTCCACCCACCCGGCCACGGGCGTCGTCGAGGTCCGGTTGCCGTGGTGGGCCATCGCGCTGCCCGCGATCGCGTTCGCCGCGCTGCTGTTGCTGATCATGGGATCCGGCGAGGCGCACGCCGCGACCGCCGACCCGGCGATCAGCCGGTTGCTCGCGCGAATCATGGCCCTGGTGACCGGCTGACGTCGCCCGCGCACCCCGTGGAAGCCCGTCAACACCCTGCGCCGGGCGGCACATTTCATGCGAAGCTGAGGTGTATGAGCGTCGATACACCTCGCAGGATCGTCCTTCTCAGGCATGCAAAGGCGGAGTGGTCGCAGGACTCCGACCACGAGCGACCGCTCGCGGAGCGCGGCCGCAAGGATGCCCCCGTCGCGGGCCGCAAGCTCGTCGACTCCGGGATCGCCCTCGATCTGGCCCTCTGCTCCACCGCGGCCCGGACGCGCGAGACGTGGAAGCTGGCCGTCCACGAGATGCCGCAGCGCCCCAGGACCGTGTACGAGGACCGGCTGTACGAGGCGTCCCTCGGCGAGCTCATCGCGTTGATCAACGAGACCCCCGACGACGTGCACAACCTCCTGGTCATCGGCCACAACCCCGGCATGCACGCGGTCGCCGACGCCCTCTCGGAATCGTCCGAGGGCGACGCCCTGGCCCGGATGACCCGCGGTGGCTTCCCCACCGCCGCGTTCGCCGTCGTCGAGTTCACCGGCTCCTGGAAGGGCGTGGAGCACGGAGTGGGCAAGCTGGTCGAGTACTGGACGCCCAACGACTGACCGGCGACCGAACCAGTGGCAGCCCTTGGCGACCGACCCGACTGGCTGCCCCGATGACCGGCACGATGGCCGGCCCGATGATCGACCCGAGGGCGCCCCACGGCCGTCGCACGGCCGTCGTACGGAGCAGGGCCCCGGATGCGGAAAGCACCGGGGCCCTGCTCGGTACGTGCCACCGTGCCGGGAGCACCTACGTGCCACCGTGCCGGGAACGCCGGCGAACGCGTCAGTCGACGAGACCGTCGGCGGCCTCGACCTCCTCGCGGGTGATCCCGAGCAGATACAGCACGGTGTCCAGGAACGGCACGTTCACCGCGGTGTGTGCCGCCTCGCGGACCACCGGCTTGGCGTTGAAGGCCACCCCGAGCCCGGCGGTGTTCAGCATGTCCAGGTCGTTCGCACCGTCACCGATCGCGACGGTCTGCGCCAGCGGCACCCCGGCCTGCTCGGCGAAACTGCGCAGCAGCCGGGCCTTGCCCGCCCGGTCGACGATGTCGCCGACGACCCGTCCCGTGAGCTTTCCGTCGACCACTTCCAAGGTGTTGGCAGAGGCGAAGTCGAGCCCGAGCCGTTCCTTCAGATCGTCGGTGACCTGGGTGAACCCGCCCGAGACCACGCCCACTTGGTAGCCGAGCCGCTTCAGTGTACGGATCAGGGTGCGCGCGCCCGGTGTCAGCCGCACCTCGGCGCGTACCTTGTCCACCACCGACGCGTCGAGCCCGGCCAGCAGCGCCACCCGCGCGTGCAGCGACTGCTCGAAATCCAGCTCGCCGCGCATCGCCTGCTCGGTCACCTCGGCGACCTTGTCCTCGCAGCCCGCGTGGGCGGCGAAGAGCTCGATGACCTCGTCCTGGATGAGCGTCGAGTCGACGTCCATGACGACCAGCCGCTGCGCCCGGCGGCTCAGCCCGGCCGACACCACCGCGACATCGACACCGATGTCGGCGGACTCCGTCGCCAGCGCGGTCCGCAGCTCCTCGGTCGCGGTGCCTGACACCGCGAACTCGACTGCCGTGACCGGGTATTTCGCGAGCCGGAAGATACGGTCGATGTTGCCGCCGGTGGAAGTGATCGTGGCCGCTATGGCGGCGGTCGACTCCGCGGTCAGCGGGTGCCCGAGCACCGTCACGTGGGAACGCCCGTCACCACGCGGCCGGTTGTCGCCGATACCGGAGATGATCTCGGCCTGAAGCTTCAGCGAGTCGGCCCAGCTGTGCACGGTCGCCCGCAGATCGCCTTCGGTGGTGCCGCCCGCGGTCGGGGCGGTGACCAGTGCGCACAGGACGATGCGGCCACGGGTGACGACCTGCTCGATGTCGACGACATCGACCGAGTAGGCGGCGAGGGTGTCGAAGAGCCCGGCGGTGATACCCGGGCGGTCCTTCCCGAAGATCTTCACGAGAAGGGTGGGGGTGTCGGCGCCCCGACGGGACTCGGGGGGCTCAGTACGGGACTCGGGGGACTCAGGAGACGAGGGGGACCGAGGTGGCTGAGATGCGCTCATGGTGCTTCCACCGTATCGGTCCGCGCCGGGGCTCCGGAGCCCCGTCCCGAGGACCGGACAGCGCGTCGGACCCGTACCCCCGCCCGGCGCAGGCCCGAGGTGACGGACCGCGCGCGTCCGGATCCAGCCAGTTGCCGCGGCCGGGACGCGGCGGGCCGGGGGCGGTCGGGAAGTGGCGGGACCGGGGTGGTCGGGATGCCCCGATCATGGGTGATTCGTACGCACTCGGGTCGCTTGCCGCGCACTGCTCCCTTTGGCCGCACGCCGTTCCCCGTGTTCGTGTCGGCACCGTAACGATGCAGGTCTCGGCGGGGTCTTCACCCCGCCCGACTTTCGTATCGGGGACTGCTCCTGGAATAGTTCCTCACGATGTTCAGCATCCCTAGGCCCCCTGTGACGGGGGCAACTCGGGGGACAACTAGTGGGGCGCGGAGTGCCGGAACTCGTACTGGAATTGAATGGCAGGACCTGGACGCTCGATCCGTCCAGGTCGTACACCCTCGGGCGCGATCCGCAGGGCGACCTGACGATCGACGACGCCAGGGTGTCGTGGCGGCACGCCACGATCAGCTGGGGTGGCCGGAGTTGGTTCATCGAGGACCACGGCAGCACCAACGGCACCTATGCGCAGGGCAACCGGATCCAGCAGCTGGAGATCGGCCCCGGCTCCGTCGTGCACCTGGGCAACGCCACTGACGGCCCGCGGCTGAGTCTCACCGCCGCGGCGGGTGCCGATGCGTACAGCGGGCAGGGTGCGGGTGCCCAGCAGGCACCGGTCCAGCAGCCCCAGCAGGGCGGCGCCGGCTGGGGCGGCCAGCAGGCCCCCGCTCCGCAGCAGCCGCAGCAGAGCTGGCCGCAGCAGGCCCCCCAGGGAGTGCCGCCGCAGCAGCCCGTACAACCCCAGGTCCCGCAGCAGCAGGGCATGGCGAGGACGCCCGGCGCGGGCGGAGCCGCGGGGGCTCCGCCGGTGTACGGAGACCGCAGCCCGACCACGTTTCACCAGCTGGACCTCGGCCGGGTCATGCGCATCGGTCGTGCGCTGGAGAACGAACTGGTCGTCTCGGACCTCCAGGTCTCGCGCCACCACGCCGAGTTCCACGCGACGCCCGACGGCCGCTTCGAGATCCGTGACCTCGGATCCCACAACGGCACGTACGTCAACGGTCAGCCGCTCTCCAAGTCCGGCTCCGCGCTCATCGGCCCCAACGACATCGTCGGCGTCGGTCACTCGACCTTCCGCCTGGTCGGCGACAGGCTCGAAGAGTTCGTCGACACCGGTGAGGTCTCCTTCTCCGCCCGCCACCTCACGGTGACGGTCGACGGCGGGAAGCAGATCCTCAAGGACGTCTCCTTCGGCGTCCCGGAGAAGTCGCTCATCGCGGTCATCGGCCCGTCCGGATCCGGAAAGTCCACCCTGCTCAAGGCGCTCACCGGTTACCGGCCCGCCAACCAGGGCGACGTCCTCTACGACAACCGGAACCTGTACAAGCAGTTCGCCGAGCTGCGGCAGCGCATCGGTCTGGTCCCGCAGGACGACATCCTGCACAAGGAACTCACCGTCACCAAGGCCCTCAAGTACGCGGCCAAGCTCCGCTTCCCCGCGGACACCACCGAGGCCGAGCGCCAGGCCCGGATCCTCGAAGTCCTCGCCGAGCTCAAGCTCGACATCCACAAGGACAAGAAGGTCACCTCGCTCTCCGGTGGTCAGCGCAAGCGTGTCTCCGTCGCCCTGGAGCTGCTCACCAAGCCGTCGCTGATCTTCCTGGACGAGCCGACCTCCGGCCTCGACCCGGGCATGGACCGCGACGTCATGCAGCTGCTGCGCGGCCTGGCCGACGACGGCCGTACCGTCCTGGTCGTCACGCACTCCGTCGCCGAGCTGGCGATCTGCGACAAGCTCCTGGTCATGGCGCCGGGCGGATCCGTCGCCTACTTCGGCCCGCCGGAGGAGGCGCTCAACTTCTTCGGCTACACCACCTGGGCCGACGTCTTCTCCGCGTTCGAGAACTACCGCGACTACGACTGGGCGGGCCGCTGGCGCGGATCGCAGCACTACCAGATGTACGCCGCGGACATCGACGCCGTCGCCGCACAGTCCGTACACATGCCGCCCCCGCAGCAGATGCGCCCGCCGAAGCCGCAGAGCTGGTCGGCCCAGTTGTGGACGCTGATGCGCCGCTACGTCTCGGTGATCGCGTCCGACAAGGGCTTCATGGGCCTGATGGTGATCCTGCCCGCCGTGCTCGGCGTCGTCAGCGTGGTCATCCCGGCAGACTTCGGTCTGGCCCCGCCGAAGCCGCCGTCCCGGTTCAACGGAGCCGCCGGAACGATCATGCTGATCCTCGCGGTCGGCATGTGCTTCTCCGGTGCGGCCAACTCCGTACGAGAACTGATCAAGGAACGCGTCATCTACGAACGGGAACGGGCCACCGGCCTGTCCCGCTCCGCCTATCTGATGTCCAAGGTGATCGTCCTCGGCGTGATCACCGCCATCCAGGGCGTCATCATCTGCGGCATCGGCTTCGCCACCCGCGAGCTGCCCGAAGAGGGCCTGATCATGCCGCCGGCCGTCGAGCTCTGCCTGACGATCATCGTGCTCGGCTTCACCTCGATGATGTTCGGCCTGGTGATCTCCTCACTGGTGAAGACCGCCGAGAAGACCATGCCGCTGCTGGTCATGTTCGCGATCGTCCAGGTCGTCTTCACCGGCATCCTCTTCCAGGTGTTCGGCTCGCCCGGCCTGGAGCAGTTCGCCTGGCTGATGCCGTCCCGCTGGGCCATCGCCGGCGCGGGCACGACGCTCGACCTCTCGCACCTCATGGCGCCGTGGGACCCGAAGAACCCGACCGATCTCGACCCGCTGTGGGAGCACTCGGCCACCCAGTGGGGGATCAACATCTCGGTACTCCTGCTGCTCGGCATCATCTGCGGCGTCGTGGTCGCGCGACTGCTGCGCCGCCACGAGCCGGAGGTCATGCGCAAGTAGCGCGGCCACCGGCACCGGACGCCGAAGGGCGGCACCCCGCGCGGGGTGCCGCCCTTCGGCGTGTGCGGATGCTGTCCGGCGATACGCGGCGCCGGTCAGTACGCGCTGTTGACGTTGTCCATCGAGCCGTACTTGTCGGCTGCGTAGTTGGCCGCGGCCGTGATGTTGGCGACCGGGTCGTAGATGTTCCACGAGGTGCCCGGGACGTGGTACGCGTTGAACGTCGGCTGGATGACCTGGAGCAGGCCGCAGGACGGGGTGCCGTTCTGGGCGTTGATGTCCCAGCCGTTGACCGCGTTCGGGTTGCCGGTCGACTCGCGCATGATGTTGCGGTGCAGACCGTCGTACGAGCCGGGGATGCCGTGGGCCCGCATGATGTCCAGGGACTCCCTGATCCAGCCGTCCAGGTTGTTGGCGTACACCGGGGTGCGGGCCTCGGAGCGGCTGGCGGCCTGCGTCTGCGTGCGCTCGGCGACGACAGCCTTCGCCTTCACCTTGGCGGCGGCCTTGGCCTTGGCCTTCGCCTCGGCGCGGGCCTTGATCTTGGCGGCCTCGGCGGCCTTCGCCTTCGCGGCGGCGGCCTTCTTGGCCCTGGCGAGGTCTGCGGCCTTCACCAGCTTCTCGGCGGTGGAGTGCTGCTCGATGATGCTGGCCTGCACGGCCTTGGCCTGCGGAGTTCCGGCGGCCGACGCGAGAACCACGGGGGCGGCGGACACGGGGGTCGCGGCCTCGGGCTTGGGGTCGGCGTTGGCGGGGACGAGCGAGAACGAGAGCGCGGCGACGGCCATGGCGGAGATGCCCGCGACGGAGAGCTTCTGGGTCTTGTTCAGTCGACGACGACGGCCGGGGATGCTGGACATGGACATGCAGGCATACCTCTTCGAATCGCGGGAGTCCTCACGGAGGACGAAGACGGGAAGCGGCCTCGCATCTCCGTCGGGGACGAGAGCAATTCTTAGCGCCCGCAAAATCTGGTGGCAAAGGTGTGACGTACGAACCCGGATAGTGGACCGGGGTCGCGCTCGAACGTGTCGGACCGTGCTCATAACCATTGATGTGGCGCCTATGTGTCCACTAGCAGGCTTCGTAAGTGACGTGGGTCCTATGCGCGGCCTCACATCGGGCGGGTAACAACCTCACCAACCGTTGCTTCAGCAATTCGGAGTGTGAGGCTCTGGATCGAATGAGGGCATCCGACGCGGCCACCACCCCTGTGTACGGGCCGGCTCCCGCGGAGGAGGGGCCCGCCCTTGTACAGGGGGCTGCTCCCGTCCACGCGGCGTACAAGGGGGGCCGCTCCTCCCGTACACGCGAGGGGGCCGCTCCTTCCTTACACGCGGCCGCGCGCCCGCCGGCAGGCGGACGCATGAGCCGGCCCGGCGGACGGACCTAGTCCCTGCGCCCTAATCGGCGGCCGTCCACAGGCCGATACGGCGTTCGAATCCCGCCGGTACGGTGAGGCCATGAGCCATCGCCCACCGTCGGGTCTCGCCGCCGTGAGTGCCGCGCTGCTCGCCATGAGCCGGCATCTCGAAGTGCGTGACGTCCTGAAGACGATCGTCGCCTCGGCCCGCGAACTGCTGGACGCCGAGTACGCGGCCCTGGGCGTCCCCGACGACCACGGCGGCTTCGCCCAGTTCGTCGTCGACGGCGTCAGTGACGAGCAGTGGAAGGCCATCGGCCCGCTGCCCAGACAGCACGGCATCCTCGCCTCGATGCTCCACGAGGCGAAGCCCGAGCGCCTCGCCGATGTCCGCAAGGACCCCCGCTTCGAGGGCTGGCCCGCCGCCCACCCCGACATGTCCGACTTCCTCGGTCTGCCGATCAGGGACGGCGAGGAGGTCATCGGCGCGCTCTTCCTCGCCAACAAGCGCTGCCCCAAACCCGAGGGCAGCTGCGGTTTCACCGCCGACGACGAGGAACTGCTGGCCATCCTCGCCCAGCACGCGGCGATAGCCCTCACCAACGCCCGGCTCTACGAACGCAGCCGCGAGCTCACCATCGCCGAGGAGCGCTCCCGGCTCGCCCACGAGCTGCATGACGCGGTGAGCCAGAAGCTCTTCTCGCTGCGGCTGACGGCCCAGGCGGCCGCCACCCTGGTGGACCGCGACCCGGCCCGCGCCAAGGGGGAGCTCCAGCAGGTCGCCGCACTCGCGGCGGAAGCCGTCGACGAACTGCGCGCCGCCGTCGTCGAGCTGCGCCCCGCCGCGCTCGACGAGGACGGCCTCGTCGCCACCCTCCGGACCCAGATCCAGGTCCTGGACCGGGCCCACGCGGCCCGGGTCACCTTCGAGAGCCTGGGCATACGGGCTCTGCCCGCCGCCCAGGAGGAGGCGCTGCTGAGGGTCTCCCAGGAAGCCCTGCACAACGCGCTGCGCCACTCCGGGGCGGCGCACGTCGGCGTCACACTGGCCCGGCACGGCAGCGGCACGCTGCTGCGGATCACCGACGACGGCAGCGGCTTCGAACCCACGGCGACCCGGCAGGCGGGCCGGCATCTGGGCCTGGTGTCGATGCGGGACCGCGCGAACGGCGTCGGCGGAAGGCTCATCGTTGAATCGGCGCCCGGCAAGGGCACCACGATCGAGATGGAGGTACCCGGTGGCTGACAGGATCATCAGGGTGCTGCTGGTCGACGACCATCAGGTGGTCCGCCGTGGTCTGCGTACGTTCCTGGAGATCCAGGACGACATAGAGGTGGTCGGCGAGGCGGCCGACGGCGCCGAGGGGGTGGCCAGGACCGAGGAACTCCGGCCCGATGTCGTCCTGATGGACATCAAGATGCCCGGCACCGACGGCATCGAGGCGCTGCGCAGGCTCCGCGAGCTGGAGAACCCGGCCAAGGTCCTCATCGTCACCAGCTTCACCGAACAGCGCACCGTGGTCCCGGCCCTGCGCGCCGGAGCCTCCGGTTACGTCTACAAGGACGTCGACCCGGACGCCCTGGCAGGCGCGATCCGCTCGGTGTACGCGGGCCACGTCCTGCTCCAGCCGGAGGTCGCGGGGGCCCTGCTCGCCCAGGAGGACTCGGGCAGCGGTACGGGCCGGGGGAGCACGCTCACCGAACGGGAGCGGGAGGTGCTGGGCCTGATCGCCGACGGCCGCTCCAACCGTGAGATCGCGCGAGCGCTGGTCCTCTCCGAGAAGACCGTCAAGACCCACGTCTCGAACATCCTGATGAAGCTGGACCTCTCGGACCGGACCCAGGCAGCCCTGTGGGCCGTCCGGCATGGGGCGGCGGGCTGACCGGCGGCGGAAGCGAACGGCGACGGAACGAGCCTGCGACGAAGCAGCCCGGCGGCGAAGCGGGCGGGCGACGAAGCGGGCCGTCTCGCTCCGGGCTGAGATTCATACTGTCGGGTGTATGTCACCCGGACGGCGCAACCTGTTCGGCTCCGAGGCGTTCTCCAGGGCGCTGCGGCGGCTGGCCGCAGCCACGCTAGGAGGATCCTGAAGTGAAGAACCTGAAGAAGGCCGCTGCCGTCACCATGATCGCCGGTGGAATCATCGCCGCCGGCGCGGGCGCGGCCTCCGCCACGGGACACGGCGCGGGCGCCGACGGTGTCGCGGCCCACTCCCCGGGCGTGGTCAGCGGCAACGTCGTCCAGGTGCCAGTGGACGTCCCGGTGAACGTGGTCGGCAACACGATCAACGTGGTCGGCCTGCTCAACCCGGCCTTCGGCAACCTCGGCCTGAACGGCTGACCGGCCCCATGACCGGCTGACCGGCTCCACGGTCACACCTCGCCGGACGGGCGCACCGAGCCCGTCCGGCGACCCCGCCATCCGCCCGGCAGGCCCTACCGCTCCCGCTCGCGCTCCTCCACATACGCGTTGTACGCGGCGACCTGCGCCCGCCGGGCCACCCGCTCAACCGGCTGCAGCGCCTCGCCCCGGGCCGCGATCTCCGAAGCGCTCACCGCCCCGCCGTGCCCGTTCTCGTACGCCACCGAGATCAGCAGCCCCACCCGCTGCGCCAACTCCAGCACCCGCACCGCCCGCGGCGGATATCCCGGAGCCAGCACCTCGCGCCCCCGCTCCGCCCGCGCCCGGTACGCGTCCACCGCCGCCTCGGCCACCGGCCCCGAACCGGCCACGTCCAACCGCGACAGGACCGCCGTCGCGTCCCGCAACGCCTCGGCGAGCTCCCGCTCCGCCTCGCCCAGCGACGGCACATCGGCCGGCGGCGCCTCCCGTACCGGCAGACAACGCCACACCACCTCGACGTGCAGATCCCCGGCCGGTCCTACCTCGCGCACCTCGGGAACCAGCCCGTACGGCGCACCGAAGGCCACCACCGCCTCCTCGGCCTCCAGCGCCCGCGCGTTGAAGTCCGGCGGACCGCTCAGCCCCAGCGGATGACCCGGCGCCGGCAGCGCCACCCGGAAACCCGTCACCCCCAGACCCCGCAACCGCCCGAGCGCCAGCGTGAGCCCGACCGGCCCCGCCTCGCCCGGCAGTCCCTCGACGCGATGCACCGCGTCCTCCCCGACGATGGCGAGCGCCGCCTCGTCAGGCGACACCAGTCCCGCCAGAAGCGCGTTTCCCCAAGCGGCCAACAGCCCTGAGCGTGGTTCCGAAAGCATGGGAACACCCTAGGGAACGGGCCCGGGGCCTGTCGTCACTCGGGCCCAGCGCCGGGAGCACTCGCGAGGTGGCGTAGATTTCCCTGGGAGCTGTGCCCACAGGTACCGACGATCTCGACACTGTATGGGGAGACAACGCGCCATGAGCGATGTACTGGAGCTGGTGGACGTATCCGTGGTCCGCGACGGACGCGCTCTGGTGGACGACGTCTCCTGGTCGGTCAAGGAGGGGGAGCGCTGGGTCATCCTCGGCCCCAACGGCGCCGGCAAGACCACCCTCCTCAACATCGCGTCCAGCTACCTCTTCCCGAGCACCGGCACCGCCAAGGTCCTCGGCGAGCAGCTCGGCGGCGTGGGCACCGATGTCTTCGAGCTCCGCCCCCGCATCGGCATCGCGGGCGTCGCCATGGCCGAGAAGCTGCCCCGGCGCCAGACCGTGCTGCAGACGGTGCTCACCGCCGCGTACGGCATGACCGCCACCTGGCACGAGAACTACGAGGCCGTCGACGAGGAGCGCGCCCGCGCCTTCCTCGACCGGCTCGGCATGACCGAGTACCTCGACCGGAAGTTCGGCACCCTCTCCGAGGGCGAGCGCAAGCGCACCCTGATCGCCCGCGCCATGATGACCGACCCCGAACTGCTGCTCCTCGACGAGCCGGCCGCGGGACTCGACCTCGGCGGACGCGAGGACCTGGTCCGTCGCCTCGGCCGACTGGCCCGCGACCCGTACGCCCCCTCCATGATCATGGTCACCCACCATGTCGAGGAGATCGCTCCCGGGTTCACCCACGTCCTGATGATCCGCCAGGGCAAGGTGCTCGCCGCGGGTCCCATGGAGACCGAGCTCACCTCCCGCAACCTCTCCCTCTGTTTCGGTCTGCCGCTCGTCGTCGAGCGCGCCGGTGACCGCTACACGGCCCACGGACTGCCGCTCTCGTAGGCCACGGCCGGCGACGACTTCCGGCCCGAAGGGCCCAACGGGCGCAGCGGTCGGCTTGCGCCCTGTCCGCGAGGGTGTTCGCGGTTCTACCATGACCACGTGGACATCGACGCGTGGGTGTGGTGGCTGATCGGCGCGGTGGGACTGGGCATCCCCCTCGTCCTGACCGCGATGCCCGAGTTCGGCATGTTCGCCGTCGGAGCGGTCGCGGCGGCAGTCGTCGCGGCACTCGGCGGCGGCATCGTGGCCCAGGTACTGGTGTTCGTCGTGGTCTCCGTGGCGCTCATCGCCGTGGTCCGCCCGATCGCCGCCAGACATCGCGACGACCGGCCCCAACTCGCCACCGGCATAGATGCGCTGAAAGGCCGTCAGGCAGTCGTCCTGGAACGGGTCGACGGCAGCGGCGGCCGGATCAAGCTGGCCGGGGAGGTCTGGTCCGCCCGAGCACTCGACGACGGCCAGAGCTTCGACCCCGGCCAACAGGTCGATGTCGTCGACATCGACGGAGCTACGGCAGTCGTCATGTGACCGAACCACCCACAAGGCAGAGCGTGTTCTGTCAGACTCGAAGTCGATCATCATGAGATCGGGGCCGGTACAGCTTCCGGCCCTTCCCACGACCTCGACCTCGATCATCGCGATCCGTCGGCAACCGAAGGGCAATGAGGAACACGATGCAACCGATCATCATCGTTCTGATCATTCTGGTGGTGCTCGTCTTCATCGCCCTGATCAAGACGATCCAGGTCATCCCGCAGGCCAGCGCCGCAATCGTGGAGCGCTTCGGCCGCTACACCCGCACGCTCAACGCAGGCCTGAACATCGTCGTTCCATTCATCGACTCCATCCGCAACCGCATCGACCTCCGTGAACAGGTCGTGCCGTTCCCGCCCCAGCCGGTGATCACCCAGGACAACCTGGTCGTCAACATCGACACCGTCATCTACTACCAGGTGACCGACGCACGGGCCGCGACCTACGAAGTCGCCAGCTACATCCAGGCGATCGAGCAGCTCACCGTCACCACGCTCCGCAACATCATCGGTGGCATGGACCTGGAGCGGACCCTGACCTCCCGCGAGGAGATCAACGCCGCCCTGCGCGGTGTCCTCGACGAGGCGACCGGCAAGTGGGGCATCCGGGTCAACCGCGTCGAGCTCAAGGCGATCGAGCCGCCCACCTCCATCCAGGACTCGATGGAGAAGCAGATGCGCGCCGACCGTGACAAGCGAGCCGCGATCCTCCAGGCCGAAGGAACGCGCCAGTCCGCGATCCTCACCGCGGAGGGCGAGAAGCAGTCCGCGATCCTGCGCGCCGAGGGTGAGGCCAAGGCATCGGCCCTGCGCGCCGAGGGCGAGGCCCAGGCGATCCGCACGGTCTTCGAGTCCATCCACGCCGGCGACCCGGACCAGAAGCTCCTCTCGTACCAGTACCTCCAGATGCTCCCGAAGATCGCCGAGGGCGACGCCAACAAGCTCTGGATCGTGCCCAGCGAGATCGGTGACGCCCTCAAGGGTCTCAGCGGCGCCTTCGGCAACCTCGGCAACGGCGCCCCCGGGTTCGACACGGGCAAGGAACGCCGGGAACAGCCCCCGGTCGACTGACGCGTACACGCCCCGTGCATGATCAGTGCACCAAGCACCGATCATGCACGGGGGATTCGCAATGAACATCTGGGAGATGCTCGCTGTCTTCGTCGCGGGCATCAGCGCCGGCACGATCAACACGATCGTCGGCTCGGGAACGCTGATCACCTTCCCCGTGCTGCTCGCCACCGGACTTCCCCCGGTCACGGCGACCGTCTCCAACGCCCTCGGCCTGATCCCGGGCTCCGTCAGCGGCGCCATCGGCTACCGCGAAGAGCTCAAAGGACAGGGCCGCCGCGTCCTCAAGCTCGCCGTCGGCGCACTCATCGGCGGCCTCACCGGCGCCACCCTCCTGCTGGCCCTGCCCTCCACGGCCTTCGAGACCATCGTGCCGATCCTGGTGGCCCTGGCTCTCGTCCTGGTCATCCTGCAACCACGCATCAGCAAAGCGGTCCAGCGCCGACGCGAGCACAGCGGCGCCCCCACCCACCCCGACGGCGGACCGCTCCTGTTCGCCGGACTGATGCTCGCCAGCGTCTACGGCGGCTACTTCACCGCCGCCCAGGGGATCATCTACCTCTCCCTGATGGGCATGCTGCTCGACGACACCATGCAGCGCCTCAACGCCGTCAAGAACGTCCTGGCCGCCGTGGTCAACAGCATCGCCGCGCTCTTCTTCCTCTTCGTCGCCGACTTCAACTGGACGGCCGTCGTACTGATCGCGGTCGGCTCCGCGCTGGGCGGCCAGATCGGCGCCAGGATAGGCCGCCGCCTCAGCCCCACGGTCCTGCGCGTCCTCATCGTCGCGGTCGGCACGGCCGCCATCGTCCAGCTGCTGCTCCGCTGACACACTGAAGCCCGCCTCCCCCGGAGGCGGGCTCCCGCCACGACGAAATGCGTACGCCGATTACGCCGCGGCGCGGTCCAGCCACTCCGGCAGCTCCGACCGCTCACCGGCGCCCAGCGCCAGCAGCATCGCCTGCGCCGGAGACGGCACGAACGGCTGACGCAGCAGCGGCATCCCCGCCTGCTCCGGCGTCCGGGCCGCCTTGCGGTGATTGTCCTCGGCACAGGAAGCCACCGTGTTGAGCCAGGTGTCCTGACCCCCCTGGGCGCGCGGCACGACGTGGTCGACGGTGCTGGCCCGCCGCCCGCAGTACGCGCACCGGTGCTGGTCCCGTATCAGCACACCCCTCCGGGACCACGGGGCATGTCTTCGGAACGGCACTCGTACGTACCGGCAGAGCCTGATCACCCGGGGCACCGGAATGTCCACGGCGGCGCCACGCATGCGGAGATCGGGATGCGACTGCTCGACCACGGCCTTGTCCTGCAGAATCAGCACCACCGCACGATTCAGCGTCACCGTCGACAGCGGCTCGAAGCTCGCGTTCAGTACCAGCGTGTCCCGCATCTCGCCCACCTCCCGTGTGCAGCCCGCCCCCTGGCAGGCCCGGATCAACTCTGGCCGGGCGGGCCGTGATGGACAACGCAATAAAAATTGCCCTGCCCTGATCTCTCCAAGACCAGGGCAGGGCAAACAGCAGGGGAACTCTGGGCTCACCCAGTGCAGGGCCAGTACTAGGCGGGACCGGTGTATTCACCGATCAGCTGAGCACGGCCCAGCGTGTGGAACCGAAGATTGAATCCGACGACCGCGGGCGACGCATTGCTGTCGACACCCAGCTTCTCGGTGTCCACGGCATACACCGTGAACACGTAACGGTGGTGCTCGCCGGCCGGTGGCGCGGCACCGCCGAACTCCTTCGACCCGTAGTCGTTACGGACCTGCACGGCGCCGGCGGGCAGCCCCTCGGACTTCCCGCTGCCCGCACCGGCCGACAGCTCCGTGACCGACGCCGGGATGTCGAAGACCACCCAGTGCCAGAACCCGCTGCCGGTAGGAGCATCGGGGTCGAAGCAGGTCACGGCGAAACTCCTGGTCTGCGCCGGGAACCCCTCCCACCGCAGTTGCGGCGAGGTGTTCCCGGCAGCGAACACCTGAGCGTCCGCCAGCACGGCGCCGGGGGCGAGATCCTCGCTCACCACTGTGAACGACGGCACCTCCGGATGGAAGTCGTGCGGCAGCGGCGCCCTCTTCGGCTCGGTCACGTCAGTACCTCTCCTGATCGCTCTACTGCTGTCAGCAGATCTCCCACCGACCCTAGAGCCAGTTGCGCTGACCGCCGACCTGCGCCAGCCACTGGTTGAGGTACGCCGCCCAGTCGGTCCCCTGGAAGTCGTTCAGCCCGACCTTGAAAGCGCGGTACGAGTCGCTGCCCTCGCTGAAGAGCCCCGGCTTCTTGTCCATCTCCAGGACGACATCCATCTCACGGTCGTCCGCGACGAACGTCAGCTCCACCTGGTTCAGCCCGCGGTACTGCTGCGGCGGGAAGAACTCGATCTCCTGGTAGAACGGCAGCCGCTGGCGCGTACCGCGAATGTGACCGCGCTCCATGTCCGCGCTGCGGAAACCGAAGCCGAGCTGTCCGAAAGCGTCGAGAATGGCCTGCTGAGCCGGCAGCGGGTGCACATTGATCGGGTCCAGGTCGCCCGAGTCCAGCGCCCGCGCGATCTCCAGCTCCGTGGTCACGCCGATGTTCATGCCGTGCAGATGCTGACCGGCGAACATCGTTATCGGCGTCTCCCACGGAATTTCGAGCCCGAAGGGTACGACGTGCACCGCACCGGCCCGCGCCTCGAACGCGCCACCGAGCCGAAGCTTGGTGAACTCGATGTCCTGCTTGGTCTCCGTGTCCTGGCCCTCGACCTCGACCCGGGCCTGCAGACCCACGGAAAGTCCCTCGATCTGCTGATCCACGGAACCGCCCTGGATCCGCACCTCGCCCTGGACGACCCCACCCGGTACGACATTGAGCTCGGAAAGCTCGGTCTCCACCGAAGCGCCACCGGCACCCATGCTCGCGAGCAGCCGCTTGAAGCCCATGTTTACTCCTCCTTGGTCCTGACCCCTACATACGCGCCACGACCGTAGTCGGTTCCCGGTACCCTCGACCGCCATGATCGAGGGCTTGGACCGTACGCCGCTGACACGCGACTTCTTCGACCGCCCCGTACTGGACGTGGCACCCGACCTCCTGGGCCGGACCCTGGTGCGGGCCACACCGGACGGACCCATCGAGCTCCGCCTCACCGAGGTGGAGGCGTACGCCGGCGAGATCGACCCCGGATCTCACGCCTTCAGAGGCCGCACCGCACGCAACAGCGTCATGTTCGGACCGCCCGGCCACGCGTACGTCTACTTCACCTACGGCATGTGGCACTGCCTCAACCTGGTGTGCGGTCCCGAAGGCAGGGCGAGCGGGGTCCTGCTCCGAGCCGGTGACATCCAGGTCGGCGCCGAGCTCACCCGCGAACGTCGAAACTCGGCCCGCAACGACAAGGAACTGGCCAAAGGCCCGGCCCGCCTGGCCACTGCCCTCGATGTCGACCGAGCACTGAACGGCACCGACGCCATCGCCCATCCGGGCGCCCCGTTGTCCGTACTGCACGGCACCCCACCACCACGTGACCAGGTACGCAACGGCCCCCGCACCGGAGTGGGCGGCGACGGCGCCGCGCATCCCTGGCGCTTCTGGATCGACGGGGACCCCACGGTGAGCCCCTACAGGGCCCATGTGCCACGCCGCCGCGCAACTTGACTCGCCCTTGGGGGACGCCTAATGTAGCCCGAGCCGCTTGAGACGGGTACTGCTGTCGATGAGGTCCATCGGACCGCATCCGAGCATCCCGGAGCGACCAACCACTACCTACGAATCACCCTGGCGGGTGCGAATTCGGCATGCCGTAATTCAATCCCTTTCGACTCGATTATGAGCCGCCAAGGAAATCGGCTAACGTAGTGGACACGCCGAAAGGCAAGGCCCCTCCAAGGCCACCGGAATTCAAATTCGGACCGGAAACGGAACGAAAAAGAGTCTGGTAAGGTTGGAACCGCTGGAAAGGGAAGCGCGAATAGCGAAGAACTGGAAAGCGAAAGCAGGGCCCGCTTCGACCGGGAATCGGACACGAAAGAGTCTGATAGAGTCGGAAACGCAAGACCGAAGGGAAAAGCCCGGAGGAAAGCCCGAGAGGGTGAGTACAAAGGAAGCGTCCGTTCCTTGAGAACTCAACAGCGTGCCAAAAGTCAACGCCAGATATGTTGATACCCCGGCCTGCTTCGGCAGGTTGGTGGTTCCTTTGAAAGTCCTACGGGGTCACTGACCCGGTAGGCAATTACACAGCGAGGACGCTGTGAACGACCGGTCTTATTCCGTCCGGTCGTTCCGCTCTCGTGTTGTGTTGTCCCGATCACGGGAAAACATTCACGGAGAGTTTGATCCTGGCTCAGGACGAACGCTGGCGGCGTGCTTAACACATGCAAGTCGAACGATGAAGCCCTTCGGGGTGGATTAGTGGCGAACGGGTGAGTAACACGTGGGCAATCTGCCCTTCACTCTGGGACAAGCCCTGGAAACGGGGTCTAATACCGGATAACACTCTGTCCCGCATGGGACGGGGTTGAAAGCTCCGGCGGTGAAGGATGAGCCCGCGGCCTATCAGCTTGTTGGTGGGGTGATGGCCTACCAAGGCGACGACGGGTAGCCGGCCTGAGAGGGCGACCGGCCACACTGGGACTGAGACACGGCCCAGACTCCTACGGGAGGCAGCAGTGGGGAATATTGCACAATGGGCGAAAGCCTGATGCAGCGACGCCGCGTGAGGGATGACGGCCTTCGGGTTGTAAACCTCTTTCAGCAGGGAAGAAGCGAGAGTGACGGTACCTGCAGAAGAAGCGCCGGCTAACTACGTGCCAGCAGCCGCGGTAATACGTAGGGCGCAAGCGTTGTCCGGAATTATTGGGCGTAAAGAGCTCGTAGGCGGCTTGTCACGTCGGATGTGAAAGCCCGGGGCTTAACCCCGGGTCTGCATTCGATACGGGCAGGCTAGAGTGTGGTAGGGGAGATCGGAATTCCTGGTGTAGCGGTGAAATGCGCAGATATCAGGAGGAACACCGGTGGCGAAGGCGGATCTCTGGGCCATTACTGACGCTGAGGAGCGAAAGCGTGGGGAGCGAACAGGATTAGATACCCTGGTAGTCCACGCCGTAAACGTTGGGAACTAGGTGTTGGCGACATTCCACGTCGTCGGTGCCGCAGCTAACGCATTAAGTTCCCCGCCTGGGGAGTACGGCCGCAAGGCTAAAACTCAAAGGAATTGACGGGGGCCCGCACAAGCAGCGGAGCATGTGGCTTAATTCGACGCAACGCGAAGAACCTTACCAAGGCTTGACATACACCGGAAAGCATCAGAGATGGTGCCCCCCTTGTGGTCGGTGTACAGGTGGTGCATGGCTGTCGTCAGCTCGTGTCGTGAGATGTTGGGTTAAGTCCCGCAACGAGCGCAACCCTTGTTCTGTGTTGCCAGCATGCCCTTCGGGGTGATGGGGACTCACAGGAGACTGCCGGGGTCAACTCGGAGGAAGGTGGGGACGACGTCAAGTCATCATGCCCCTTATGTCTTGGGCTGCACACGTGCTACAATGGCCGGTACAATGAGCTGCGATGCCGCGAGGCGGAGCGAATCTCAAAAAGCCGGTCTCAGTTCGGATTGGGGTCTGCAACTCGACCCCATGAAGTCGGAGTTGCTAGTAATCGCAGATCAGCATTGCTGCGGTGAATACGTTCCCGGGCCTTGTACACACCGCCCGTCACGTCACGAAAGTCGGTAACACCCGAAGCCGGTGGCCCAACCCCTTGTGGGAGGGAGCTGTCGAAGGTGGGACTGGCGATTGGGACGAAGTCGTAACAAGGTAGCCGTACCGGAAGGTGCGGCTGGATCACCTCCTTTCTAAGGAGCACTTCTTACCGGGCTTGCCTGGTCAGAGGCCACTACGTCGGCAAATGTTCGACGGTGGTTGCTCATGGGTGGAACGTTGACTATTCAGTACCTGTTGGTTCAAACGGGTCGTGAGTACTGCTCCTCGGAGCGTGGAAAGCGGGTCGGATGAATTCCGGGTACTGGGCACGCTGTTGGGTGTCTGAAGGTATGGCCGCAAGGTTGCCTTCAAACGCCGGCCCCAGTGAACTTGCCTGCAAGGGTGAGGTGATGGGTGGCTGGTCGTTGCTTGAGAACTGCACAGTGGACGCGAGCATCTGTGGCCAAGTTTTTAAGGGCGCACGGTGGATGCCTTGGCACCAGGAACCGATGAAGGACGTGGGAGGCCACGATAGGCCCCGGGGAGCTGTCAACCGAGCTTTGATCCGGGGGTGTCCGAATGGGGAAACCCGGCAGTCGTCATGGGCTGTCACCCGCTGCTGAACACATAGGCAGTGTGGAGGGAACGAGGGGAAGTGAAACATCTCAGTACCCTCAGGAAGAGAAAACAACCGTGATTCCGGGAGTAGTGGCGAGCGAAACTGGATGAGGCCAAACCGTATGCGTGTGATACCCGGCAGGGGTTGCGCATGCGGGGTTGTGGGATCTCTCTTCTGCGGTCTGCCGGCCGTGGGACGAGTCAGAAACCGTTGATGTAGGCGAAGGACATGCGAAAGGTCCGGCGTAGAGGGTAAGACCCCCGTAGCTGAAACATTGACGGCTCGTTTGAGAGACACCCAAGTAGCACGGGGCCCGAGAAATCCCGTGTGAATCTGGCGGGACCACCCGCTAAGCCTAAATATTCCCTGGTGACCGATAGCGGATAGTACCGTGAGGGAATGGTGAAAAGTACCGCGGGAGCGGAGTGAAATAGTACCTGAAACCGTGTGCCTACAAGCCGTGGGAGCGTCGCTGTATGTGCTTGCACATGCAGTCGTGACTGCGTGCCTTTTGAAGAATGAGCCTGCGAGTTTGCGGTGTGTTGCGAGGTTAACCCGTGTGGGGAAGCCGTAGCGAAAGCGAGTCCGAATAGGGCGTTTCAGTAGCATGCTCAAGACCCGAAGCGGAGTGATCTAGCCATGGGCAGGTTGAAGCGGAGGTAAGACTTCGTGGAGGACCGAACCCACCAGGGTTGAAAACCTGGGGGATGACCTGTGGTTAGGGGTGAAAGGCCAATCAAACTCCGTGATAGCTGGTTCTCCCCGAAATGCATTTAGGTGCAGCGTCGTGTGTTTCTTGCCGGAGGTAGAGCACTGGATAGGCGATGGGCCCTACCGGGTTACTGACCTTAGCCAAACTCCGAATGCCGGTAAGTGAGAGCACGGCAGTGAGACTGTGGGGGATAAGCTCCATGGTCGAGAGGGAAACAGCCCAGAGCATCGACTAAGGCCCCTAAGCGTACGCTAAGTGGGAAAGGATGTGGAGTCGCAGAGACAACCAGGAGGTTGGCTTAGAAGCAGCCACCCTTGAAAGAGTGCGTAATAGCTCACTGGTCAAGTGATTCCGCGCCGACAATGTAGCGGGGCTCAAGCGTACCGCCGAAGTCGTGTCATTCGTACATTAATCCCCAACGGGAGTACGGATGGGTAGGGGAGCGTCGTGTGCCGGGTGAAGCAGCCGCGGAAGCGAGTTGTGGACGGTTCACGAGTGAGAATGCAGGCATGAGTAGCGATACACACGTGAGAAACGTGTGCGCCGATTGACTAAGGGTTCCTGGGTCAAGCTGATCTGCCCAGGGTAAGTCGGGACCTAAGGCGAGGCCGACAGGCGTAGTCGATGGACAACCGGTTGATATTCCGGTACCCGCTTTGAAACGCCCAGTACTGAGCCCATTAATGCTAAGTCCGTGAAGCCGGCCCGATCTCTTCGGAGTTGAGGGTAGTGGTGGAGCCGATGAACCAAGGTGGTAGTAGGTAAGCGATGGGGTGACGCAGGAAGGTAGTCCAGCCCGGGCGGTGGTTGTCCCGGGGTAAGGGTGTAGGACGCACGGTAGGCAAATCCGTCGTGCATATAGTCTGAGACCTGATGCCGAGCCGATTGTGGTGAAGTGGATGATCCTATGCTGTCGAGAAAAGCCTCTAGCGAGTTTCATGGCGGCCCGTACCCTAAACCGACTCAGGTGGTCAGGTAGAGAATACCGAGGCGTTCGGGTGAACTATGGTTAAGGAACTCGGCAAAATGCCCCCGTAACTTCGGGAGAAGGGGGGCCATCACTGGTGATTGGATTTACTCCATGAGCTGGGGGTGGCCGCAGAGACCAGCGAGAAGCGACTGTTTACTAAAAACACAGGTCCGTGCGAAGCCGTAAGGCGATGTATACGGACTGACGCCTGCCCGGTGCTGGAACGTTAAGGGGACCGGTTAGCTGACTTTCGGGTCGGCGAAGCTGAGAACTTAAGCGCCAGTAAACGGCGGTGGTAACTATAACCATCCTAAGGTAGCGAAATTCCTTGTCGGGTAAGTTCCGACCTGCACGAATGGCGTAACGACTTCTCGACTGTCTCAACCATAGGCCCGGTGAAATTGCACTACGAGTAAAGATGCTCGTTTCGCGCAGCAGGACGGAAAGACCCCGGGACCTTTACTACAGTTTGATATTGGTGTTCGGTTCGGCTTGTGTAGGATAGGTGGGAGACTTTGAAGCAGCCACGCCAGTGGTTGTGGAGTCGCCGTTGAAATACCACTCTGGTCGTGCTGGATGTCTAACCTGGGTCCGTGATCCGGATCAGGGACAGTGTCTGATGGGTAGTTTAACTGGGGCGGTTGCCTCCTAAAGAGTAACGGAGGCGCCCAAAGGTTCCCTCAGCCTGGTTGGCAATCAGGTGTTGAGTGTAAGTGCACAAGGGAGCTTGACTGTGAGACCGACGGGTCGAGCAGGGACGAAAGTCGGGACTAGTGATCCGGCAGTGGCTTGTGGAAGCGCTGTCGCTCAACGGATAAAAGGTACCCCGGGGATAACAGGCTGATCTTCCCCAAGAGTCCATATCGACGGGATGGTTTGGCACCTCGATGTCGGCTCGTCGCATCCTGGGGCTGGAGTCGGTCCCAAGGGTTGGGCTGTTCGCCCATTAAAGCGGTACGCGAGCTGGGTTTAGAACGTCGTGAGACAGTTCGGTCCCTATCCGCTGTGCGCGTAGGAATATTGAGAAGGGCTGTCCCTAGTACGAGAGGACCGGGACGGACGAACCTCTGGTGTGCCAGTTGTTCTGCCAAGGGCATGGCTGGTTGGCTACGTTCGGAAAGGATAACCGCTGAAAGCATCTAAGCGGGAAGCCTGCTTCGAGATGAGTATTCCCACCAACTTGATTGGTTAAGGCTCCCAGTAGACGACTGGGTTGATAGGCCAGATGTGGAAGCCTGGTAACGGGTGGAGCTGACTGGTACTAATAGGCCGAGGGCTTGTCCTCAGTTGCTCGCGTCCACTGTGTTGTTCCCGGGTTGCGAACAGTCGCACCGGTTGAACAGCTTCACTACTTAATTGAAAAGTGTGCTTGTTCGCTAAGTGCCGATATCCCGCTCTGCGGGATGGCCCGATAGTGTTTCGGTGGTCATTGCGTTAGGGAAACGCCCGGTTACATTCCGAACCCGGAAGCTAAGCCTTTCAGCGCCGATGGTACTGCAGGGGGGACCCTGTGGGAGAGTAGGACGCCGCCGAACAATCTTTCAAGGACCCTTGGTCCCAGCGTTCATGCTGGGACCAAGGGTCCTTTTGTTTTGTCGAAGCGCGTCGGATGTCCGGCTGCGCCAGAATGTCTTGTAGTACCCGATGACAGGAGTCACGCCGATGTCCACCAACTCTCCCGACGATCGTTCGGAGCGCGAGCCGCGTCGACGGGACGGTGGTGACCGAGGCGGCTTCAGCGGCCGTCGGGACGACCGTGACCGGGATCGTGGGCCGCGTCGAGACAACGACCGTGGTGGCTACCGGCGTGATGACAGCCGGCCCACCGGCGGAAGCGGTGGCGGTGGTTTCCGCCGCGACGACCGCGACCGTGGACCTCGGCGTGATGACAGCCGTGGTGGCGGTTCCGGTGGTGGGTTCCGCCGTGATGACAGCCGTGGTGGCGGTTCCGGTGGTGGGTTCCGGCGGGACGACAGCCGTGGCGGTGGGTCCGGTGGTGGTTTCCGCCGTGATGATCGTGGGCCGCGTCGGGATGATGAGCGTGGTGGGCGTCCGTCGGGTGGGTTCGAGCGGCGTGATGACCGGCCGCGTGGGCCCCGCCGTGACGACGACAGCCGTGGTGGCGGTTTCCGCCGCGACGACCGCGACCGTGGACCTCGGCGTGATGACAGCCGTGGTGGCGGTTCCGGTGGTGGGTTCCGCCGTGATGACAGCCGTGGTGGCGGTTCCGGTGGTGGTTTCCGCCGTGATGATCGTGGGCCGCGTCGGGATGATGAGCGTGGTGGGCGTCCGTCGGGTGGGTTCGAGCGGCGTGATGACCGGCCGCGTGGGCCCCGCCGTGACGACGACAGCCGTGGTGGCGGTTTCCGTCGCGATGACAGCCGTGGCGGTGGGTCCGGTGGTGGTTTCCGCCGTGATGATCGTGGGCCGCGTCGGGATGATGAGCGTGGTGGGCGTCCGTCGGGTGGGTTCGAGCGGCGTGATGACCGGCCGCGTGGGCCCCGCCGTGACGACGACAGCCGTGGTGGCGGTTTCCGTCGCGATGACAGCCGTGGTGGTGGGTCCGGTGGCGGTTTCCGCCGGGACGACAGTCGCGGTGGTGGGTCCGGTAGTGGGTTCCGTCGGGACGACCGTGATCGGGACCGTGGGCCGCGTCGTGACGATGAACGTGGTGGTTTCCGCCGTGATGATCGTGGGCCGCGTCGGGATGATGAGCGTGGTGGGCGTCCGTCGGGTGGGTTCGAGCGGCGTGATGACCGGCCGCGTGGGCCCCGCCGTGACGACGACAGCCGTGGTGGCGGTTTCCGTCGCGATGACAGCCGTGGTGGCGGTTCCGGTGGCGGTTTCCGCCGGGACGACAGCCGCGGTGGGGGATACCGCGGGCAGCGGGACGACCGTGGGGCCCGGGGTGGCTACCGCGGGCGCGACGACCGTGGTGGGTACGAGCGGCGGGACGACCGGGACCGCGAGCCGATCAAGCGGCTTCCGATTCCCGAGGACGTCACCGGTGACGAGATCGACAAGGACGTGCGGCAGGAGCTGATGAGCCTGCCGAAGACCCTGGCCGAGGACGTCTCGCGCAACCTGGTCATGGTTGCCCGGCTGATCGACGAGGACCCGGAGCAGGCGTACGCGTATTCGCGGATCGCGCTTCGGCTGGCCTCGCGGGTCGCCGCGGTGCGTGAGGCGGCCGGGTTCGCCGCGTACGCCACGCAGAAGTACTCGGAGGCGCTGGCGGAGTTCCGGGCTGCCAAGCGGATGACCGGGTCCGTGGAGCTGTGGCCCGTCATGGCCGACTGCGAGCGTGGACTGGGGCGGCCCGAGCGGGCGATGGCCATGGCCGGCGAGCCCGAGGTGCAGAAGCTCGACAAGGCCGGACAGGTCGAGATGCGTCTGGTTGCCGCTGGGGCGCGCAGGGACATGGGCCAGCTCGACGCGGCCATCGTCACGCTGCAGAGCTCCGAGCTCGCGTCGAACGCCGTGCACCCGTGGACGGCCAGGCTGCGCTACGCGTACGCCGACGCGCTGCTGGCGGCCGGGCGCGAGGACGAGGCGCGTGAGTGGTTCGGGAAGGCGCTGGAGGCCGACAAGGACGGCTCCACCGATGCGTCCGACCGGCTCGCCGAGATGGACGGCGTCGAGTTCGTCGATGCTCTCGACGAGGATGAGGACGACGCCGAGGCTGAGGTCGATGCCGAGGCCGGCGAGGCTCCCGGGTCGGCTGCCACCGCGAAGGACAGCGAGGACGAGGACCGTACGTCCGAGGCGTAAGGCATGAGAGAGGGCGGCACCCCAGGAGGGGTGCCGCCCTTTTTTTGTCGCTGTCGGGTCAGCCGAGGTCGAGGCTCCGCAGGACCAGGCCGGTGGCCGGCTTGGGGCCGAAGGAGGTCGACTTGCGGGGCATGGTGACGCCCTGCCGGGCGAGGTCCCGGACGACTTCCTCGCGTACCGGATGCATCAGGACCGCCGTCGCGTCGTGACGTTCGGCCTGTTCCACTGCGGCCGCGGTGTCGTGGATGTACGCGATGTGTTCCGGGGCATCGGGAATCCGCCAGATGCGGTCGAGCAGCGCCGAGTGCAGGACCGTGGCGTCGAGGGTCTGCCAGGCGGCCGGGCGGTCGGTGGGAATCGTCCGGGACAGCAGTCCGGGGTCGGGGCGGTCGATGAGGTGGAAGCCCCCGTCGCCGGCGAGCAGGAACGCGTTGCCCTCGGCGGCCGCCTCGGCGAGTGCGTCCAGGGCCCGGGGGAGAGGTCCGTCCAGGTCGCGGATGCGGAAGAGGCCGTCCAGCGCGGCGAGTGCGTCGGCGACCGGGAGGCGGTGCAGCAGCCGGTGTATGGCGCGGACCCGGAGCGGGTAGCGGGCCGTGTCGACGAGGAGGACCAGGCCGAAGTCCCAGGGGCCCGGAGCGGTGTGCTCCTGCTGGAGGCGGAGATAGGTGGCCCAGCGGTGGTGGCCATCGGCGATCAGGGCCTGGTGGCGGGCCAGGTCGGTCTCGATCTCGGCGCGGTCGGCCGGGTCGGTGACCGCCCAGAGCCGGTGGTGGTAGCCGTCCTCGGTGGTGGTGGCGAGCAGCGGTGGGCGGTCCGTGGTCCGCTCGATCACGGCGGTCGCGCCCGAGCCGTCGTCGTTGCTGCGGTAGGTGAGCAGCAGCGGTTCGAGGTGGGCGGCGGTGGTGCGCATCAGGTCGGCCCGGTCCTCGACGACATGGGCCATCACGTCCTCGTGCGGCAGGACGATGCCGTCGGCGGGGGCGGACAGCGCCAGCGCTCCGACGACGCCGCGTTGCAGGATCTCGGCGTCACGCTGCTCGTAGACGTACAGCGCGGGCTCGCTGTCCGGTGCGAGGACGCCCTCGGCAAGCCAGCGCTTCAGGGTCTGCGCAGCCTGCTGGTGACGGGCCGCCGCCGTGTCCGCCTGCGGCAGGATCAGCCGGACGATGTTGTGCGGATCCGCCGACTCCAGGTGGTGCAGCCCGTCGGGGCGGACGACGACGTCGTACGGCGGTGAGGTCACCGCAGCGAGACTGCCGACCCGCTCGGGGACGTACCGCAGGCCGCGGAACGGAATCAGACGCAGTCCCTGGCCGGCCGGACCTGATGTGTTCATTTCTGCATCGTATGTGTGCGGACGGGATGCGCGATGATCGGAACGAAAAGCATGGGACGAGGAGCGCAAAGAATGAGTCAGGCGAACACGAACAGGCCAAGTGGCAGCAGCACCGCGTTGAACGAGGCGTACGACACGGCGCTGCTGGATCTCGACGGGGTGGTGTACGCGGGCGGCCACGCGATCGTCCACGCCGTCGACTCGCTGCGGGCGGCGCGGGACGGCGGGATGCACCTGGCGTACGTGACCAACAACGCCCTGCGGACGCCGGCCGCGGTGGCCGCCCACCTGACCGAACTCGGCGTACCTGCGGAGTCCGCCGACGTGATCACCTCGGCGCAGGCGGTGGCCCGGCTGATGGCCGACCAGCTGCCCGCCGGGGCGCGGGTGCTCGTGGTGGGCGGCGAGGGGCTGCGGGTCGCGCTCCGGGAGCGCGGTCTGGTGCCGGTGGAGTCGGCGGACGACGAGCCGGTCGCGGTGGCGCAGGGGTATGGCGGCCCCGACATGGCCTGGGGGCGGTTCGCCGAGGCGGCGTACGCGATCGCGCGCGGGGTGCCGTGGTTCGCGTCCAACACGGATCTGACGATCCCTGGCGCCCGGGGGATCGCACCGGGCAATGGCGCGGCGGTGGAGGTCGTACGGATCGCCACCGGGGCCGAGCCGCAGGTTGCCGGGAAACCGCTGCCGCCGATGCACCGGGAGACGGTGCTGCGGACCGGGGCCGAGCGTCCGCTGGTGGTCGGCGACCGGCTGGACACGGACATCGAGGGCGCGTTCAACGGCGGGGTGGACTCCCTGCTGGTGCTCACCGGGGTGACGGACGCGGCGCAGCTGGTCGCCGCGGTGCCGGAGCACCGGCCGACGTACGTGGACGCCGATCTGCGGGGGCTGCTGACCGGGCAGCCCGAAGTGGCGGAGAGGGCCGAGGGCTTCGTGTGCGGGGAGTGGACGGCGTCGGTGCGCGGGGACGAGCTGGTGCTGGTGGGGGACGGGGACGTGCTCGACGGGCTGCGGGCGCTCTGCGGGGCGGCGTGGTCGTACGCCGGGGACGGCTCGTGCGGGCTGGACGCGGGCAAGGCGGTCGCCAGGCTGGGGCTGTAGCGGAGGAGGGGCCCGGCCGTGCCAACAGCGGGGAGGCGCCCGGCCGCATCAGTGTAGAGCAGGGTAGGCTAACCTAACTTTGTCCTGCTCGGTGTGTTGTCGTCCGGACGAACCCCGCACCCGATCACCTCCGACTCCGGGAGTACGACCATGCAGCGCCTCACCGCGGACTCGGTGGCCCTCGGCTACGACCGGCGGGTCATCGCGGAGAATCTCTCGGTCGAGATTCCCGACAACTCGTTCACGGTGATCGTCGGCCCCAACGCCTGTGGCAAGTCGACCCTGTTGCGCGCGCTCGCGCGGATGCTGAAGCCGGCCAGTGGACGGGTGCTCCTGGACGGGCAGGCGATCCACGGGATGCCGGCGAAGAAGGTCGCCAGGACGCTGGGGCTGTTGCCGCAGTCCTCCATCGCGCCGGACGGCATCACCGTCGCCGACCTCGTCGGGCGTGGCCGGTATCCGCACCAGGGGCTGCTGCGGCAGTGGTCGCCGGACGACGAGCGCATTGTCGAGGAATCGATGTCGGCGACCGGGGTCGGTGCGCTCGCCGATCGATATGTCGATGAATTGTCCGGCGGGCAGAGGCAGCGCGTCTGGATCGCCATGGCGCTGGCGCAGCAGACGCCGCTGCTGCTGCTCGACGAGCCGACGACGTATCTCGACATCCAGCACCAGATCGATGTCCTCGACCTCTGCGCGGAGCTGCACGAGGCACAGGGGCGCACCCTGGTCGCCGTCCTGCACGATCTGAACCACGCCGCCCGGTACGCCACCCACCTCATCGCGATGCGGGAGGGCGAGGTGATCGCGGAGGGGGCACCGGGCGAGGTCGTCACGGCGGAACTGGTGGAGCGGGCCTTCGGACTGCGCTGCCAGGTCATCGACGACCCGGAGACCGGGACCCCGCTGGTGGTACCGGCCGCGCGCAAGCCGCGCGGCGGCGGAGCGGGTGTGCGGCGCGAGGCGTCCGCCGGGGCGTCGGCCGCGGGCTGACGGGCAGGGCCGGAACACCGCCGGGCCCGGCGGTCGTGGAAGCCCCTGCCCGGCTACAGGAGCGATCTGAGTCTCAGCAGGTCACGGAAGCCGGCCTCCAGGCGGACCCGGCCCGACCCCCACGCCTTGGCGAAATTCAGCTCGCCGTCCACCATGGCCACCAGGTCGTCGCCGGTCATCGCGAGCCGGATTTCGGCCTTCTCGCGGGGCCCGCCGTCGACCGTGTCCAGGACCTGGATCCGGCCATCGGCCAGCCGGCCGGTGAAGGTGATGTCGAGGTCCTTGATGTGGCAGCTCAGCGAGCGGTCGAGAGCGGCCGCGCCGCGCACGTCGCCGTCGGCCCCCGCGAGGTTGTCGGAAAGTCTGTCGAGTGCGCTGCGGCACTCCGCCATGGTCGCCATCGTGATCGACGGTACCGCAGCCCTTCGCGGTAGCGTTTCCCGCATGAGCGACTCGATGCCGGAACCGGGGACGGCAGCCGGAACAGCGCCCCGGAACGCCGCACCGGATCCGTCCGGCGAAGGCCCGGCCCCGGCCGCCGCGGCCCCGCCGGAGCCCGCCGGGCCCGCGCCCCTCGGCGTCGTGCGCACCCCCACGGGCAACGCCGCGGTGGACGCGGAGCTGGAGCGTCTCGCCGATGCGGACCACCTCCCGGCGGACGGACACATCGAGGTGTACGAGGATGTACACCGTGGGCTGCGCGAAACGCTGACCGCGCTGGACGCAGGTCCCACACCCGCACCGGTACCCGCACCGATGCCCTCGTACGACAACAGGAGCTGAACCGAACGTGGCAGGAGTGGCACGTCGCCGCCTCGACGCCGAGCTTGTACGCCGTAAGCTCGCCCGCTCGCGCGAGCACGCGAGCCAGCTGATCGCCGCGGGGCGGGTGACCGTCGGCGGGAACACCGCGACCAAATCCGCCACCCAGGTCGAGACCAGCGCCGCCGTCGTCGTGATCAAGGACGACAGCGACCCCGAGTACGTCTCGCGCGGCGGGCACAAGCTGGCGGGCGCCCTCGCCGCGTTCGTACCTCTCGGACTGGAGGTCGAGGGGCGGCGGGCGCTGGACGCCGGGGCGTCGACCGGTGGTTTCACCGATGTGCTGCTGCGGGCCGGCGTCGGCCATGTCGTCGCCGTCGACGTCGGCTACGGGCAGCTCGCCTGGTCGCTCCAGTCCGACGAACGCGTCACCGTGAAGGACCGCACCAACGTGCGGGAGCTGACGCTGGAGGCGATCGACGGGCAGCCGGTGGACCTGGTGGTCGGCGATCTGTCGTTCATCCCGCTGGGCCTTGTGCTGCCCGCCCTGGCGCGCTGCGCCGCCCCCGACGCGGACCTGGTCCTCATGGTCAAGCCGCAGTTCGAGGTGGGCAAGGAGCGGCTGGGCAGCGGCGGCGTGGTGCGCAGCCCCGAGCTGCGGGCCGAAGCGGTACGGGAGGTGGCACGCCGGGCCTGGGCGCTGGGGCTCGGGGTGCGGGGGGTGACGGCGAGCCCGCTGCCGGGGCCCTCGGGAAATGTCGAGTACTTTCTCTGGCTGCGGGCAGGAGCACCTGAGCTCGATCCCGCAGATGTCGACCGTGCAGTGGCGGAGGGGCCTCGTTGACGACGAATGCGGCACGAACTGTCTTTCTTCTGGCACACACCGGCCGCCCGGCCGCTATCCGCAGTGCCGAACTGGTCGTACAGGGGCTGCTGCGCAGTGGCCTCGGCGTACGGGTACTTGCCACCGAAGCGGCCGATCTGCCGCTGCCGCCGTCCGTCGAGACGGTCACGGACACCACGCCCAAGGCCGTGGACGGCTGTGAACTGCTGATCGTGCTGGGCGGGGACGGGACGCTGCTGCGCGGCGCGGAGTTCTCCCGCGCGTCCGGGGTGCCGATGCTCGGCGTCAACCTCGGCCGGGTCGGCTTCCTCGCCGAGGCCGAACGGGACGACCTGGACAAGGTCGTCGACCGGGTCGTCACCCGCGCCTACCAGGTCGAGGAACGCATGACCCTCGATGTCCTGGTGCACAGCAACGGCGACATCGTCCACACCGACTGGGCGCTCAACGAGGCGGCCGTGCAGAAGGTGTCGCCCGAGCGGATGCTGGAGGTCGTCCTGGAGATCGACGGCCGTCCGGTGACCGGGTTCGGCTGCGACGGGATCGTCTGCGCGACCCCGACCGGATCGACCGCGTACGCCTTCTCGGCGGGCGGCCCCGTCGTCTGGCCCGAGGTCGAGGCGCTGCTGTTGGTGCCGATCAGCGCCCACGCGCTGTTCGCCAAACCGCTGGTGACCTCCCCGACGTCCGTGCTCGCCGTCGAGGTCCAGCAGCACACCCCGCACGGAGTGCTGTGGTGCGACGGCCGCAGGACCGTGGAACTGCCCGCGGGCGCACGGGTCGAGGTCCGGCGCGGCGCGGTGCCCGTACGGCTGGCGCGGCTGCACCACGCCTCGTTCACCGACCGGCTGGTCGCGAAGTTCGCCCTGCCGGTCTCGGGGTGGCGGGGCGCACCGCACTGACCGTCGGACATTCCCCCGGAGGTGTTGCGGATGGGATCGTGATACACGGGAGAGTGACCCTCGGGAGGCGGGGTCCGTCGCACATCGGCGCCCGGACCTCGTAAGGTCGTGTCCGTGTTGGAGGAGATGCGGATACGGTCGCTCGGAGTCATCGACGACGCGGTGGTGGAGCTGTCACCCGGTTTCACCGCGGTGACGGGCGAGACCGGCGCAGGCAAGACCATGGTCGTCACCAGCCTCGGGCTGCTGCTCGGCGGGCGCGCAGACCCCGCCCTGGTACGGATCGGGGCCAAGGCCGCCGTCGTCGAGGGGCGGATCACGGTGTCCGACGGCGACACCGTCGCCCTGCGGGCCGAGGAGGCCGGGGCCGAGATCGAGGACGGTGCGCTGCTGATCAGCCGTACCGTCTCCGCCGAGGGGCGCTCCCGGGCGCATCTGGGCGGCCGTTCGGTGCCGGTCGGGGTGCTCTCCGAACTCGCCGACGAGCTCGTCGCCGTGCACGGCCAGACCGACCAGCAGGGGCTGCTCAAGCCCGCCCGGCAGCGACAGGCGCTCGACCGGTACGCGGGCGAGGGCGTCGCCGGACCGCACGCCGGGTACGCGGCGGCGTACCGGCGGCTGCGGGCCGTCGTCACGGAGCTCGACGAGCTGACCACGCGGGCCCGGGAGCGCGCGCAGGAAGCCGATCTGCTGCGCTTCGGGCTGGGCGAGATCGCCGCGGTCGAACCACTGGCGGGCGAGGACACGGACCTCGCCGCCGTGGCCGAACGGCTCGGCCACGCCGAGGCGCTCGCCTCCGCCGCGGCTCTCGCGCACACCGCGCTCGCGGGCAATCCGGAGGATCCGGAGGGCGTCGACGCCACGACCGTGGTCGCCGCCGCCGGACGGTCCCTGGACGCCGTGCGCGCCCACGACCCGGCACTGGCGGCGCTCGCCGACCGGATCGGCGAGATCTCGATCCTGCTCTCCGACGTGGCGGGCGAACTGGCCGGGTACGCCGACCAGTTGGACGCCGATCCGCTGCGGCTCGCCGCGGTGGAGGAGCGGCGCGCGGCGCTCACCGCGCTCACCCGGAAGTACGGCGAGGACATCGGCGCCGTGCTCGCCTGGGCCCAGGAGGGCGCCGCCCGGCTCACCGAGCTGGAGGGCGACGACGACCGGATCGGCGAGCTGACCGCCGAACGCGACGCGCTGCGGGACGAACTCTCCGGCCTCGGCCAGGCGTTGACCGACGCCCGCAATCGGGCGGCCGCGCTCTTCGCCGAAGCGGTGACCGCGGAACTGGCCTCGCTGGCCATGCCGCACGCCCGGGTCTCCTTCGACATCCGGCAGACCGAGGCGGCCGACGAGGCGTCCGGCATCGAGATCGACGGACGGAGCGTGGTCTACGGGCCGTCCGGCGCCGACGAGGTCGAACTGCTGCTGGCCCCGCACCCCGGTGCCCAGCCACGGCCGATCGCCAAGGGTGCCTCGGGCGGTGAGCTGTCCCGGGTGATGCTCGCCGTCGAGGTGGTCTTCGCGGGCGCCGACCCCGTACCCACGTACCTCTTCGACGAGGTCGACGCGGGCGTCGGCGGCAAGGCCGCGGTCGAGGTGGGGCGGCGGCTCGCCAAGCTCGCCAGGTCCGCCCAGGTCGTCGTCGTCACGCACCTGCCGCAGGTGGCGGCCTTCGCGGACCGGCAGCTGCTGGTCGAGAAGACCGTCGACGGGTCGGTGACCAGCAGTGGGGTCACGGTCCTGGAGGGCGAGGACCGGGTGCGGGAACTGTCCCGGATGCTCGCGGGCCAGGAGGACTCCCAGACGGCACGGGCCCACGCGGAGGAGCTGCTGGCCGCGGCGCGGGCCGACGGGTAGCGGCTGTCCCGTGGCGGGTCCGGCCGCCGGCCACGCGGAGGAGCTGCTGGCCGCGGCGCGGGCCGACGGGTAGCGGCTGTCCCGTGGCGGGTCCGGCCGCCGGACGACCGCTCGGCGGCCGGGGCGGGCCGCTGCGTAGGGTGGCGCGCATGGGAGCAGCGTTCAGCAGGGCCGCGAAGTCCGGTGCCGTCGCCGTCGTCGTCGCGGGGGGCGTGTACCGGGCGCTGCGAGCCCGGCCGCGCCCGCGATGGCAGCGGAGCAACTACGCGGGCCGAACCGTCGATCTGTACGCGGGGCCGGCCGCCGCCCTCGGTACCGCGGCCGGAGCGGCCGTCCTCCCGCTCCCGGCGCGCACCCGGGGCGCCGCTGTGCTCGCCGTGCTGGCGGCCGGCGGCTGTGGTGCGTACGACGACCTCGTCGGTGCGGACGATCCGCGCCGCGGCTTCCGCGCCCACCTGGGGGCGCTGCGGGACGGCGAGGTGACCTCCGGCGCGGTGAAGCTCTTCGGGACCGGGGCCGCCGGGCTCGCGGCCGGTGCGCTGCTCAAGGAGCGGCCCGTCGACCGGGTGCTCGCCGCGGTCGTGATCGCCGGAACCGCCCATCTCGTCAATCTGATCGACGTACGGCCCGCGGCGGCCGCCGCCGCCGTGCTCGCCCTCGGGGCGCCGGGGCTGCCGCAGGGCGGACTCGCCGCCGCGCCGATGGGCGCCGTGGCCGCGCTCGTCGCCGACGACCTGGGGGAGCGGACCATGCTGGGGGACACCGGCGTCCACGCCCTGGGGGCCGCCCTCGGGGTGGCGATCGTCGCGGGCCGAGGCCGGGCCGGACTCGCCGCGCATGCTGCGGGGCTGGTCGTCGCGGCGGCGTACGGGGACCGGATCAGCCACCGGCTCGCCCGGGTGCCGGCGGACCGCTGACGGAGGAGGCGGCAGGGGCGGGCACGGCAACAACGTGCCGGTTTCTCACCCGTGCGAGTGGTAGGCCGGATCCGGTTGTTGCGGTGCGGGCCGCAACGGCGGCTCGATTGTGCCGGAACGCGCGTACGGACTGGCATCCTTGGCGATGCCATCACCGCCGACTCGGGAGCCCCGGGAGCCAATCAACGTGTCACAGCTGCGTACGGTCCAAGTCCTGGGCGGCGGCAGCGCGGGCAGCAGTGCCCACGTCAGCTCGCTGGCCGCGGGACTCGTGGCGAGGGGCGTGCATGTCACCGTCTGCGCCCCGGCCGAACTGGACCACGCCTACGACTACTCCGGTACGGGCGCCGGTTTCACCCCCGTACCCCGGCGCAGTGACCCCGCCTCAGTCGCCGCACTGCGCGCCGCCTGCCTGACGGCGGACGTCGTCCATGCGCACGGGCCGCACGCCGCCGTGCGCGCCGCTCTCGCGCTCGGTGGCCGACGTGTTCCGCTGGTCGTCACCTGGCACGCCCGCCCCCACGTCGAAGGGGCCCGCAGCCGGCTGATCCGGCTGATGGAGCGAAGGGCCGCCCGTGCGGCGGCAGTTGTGCTCGGCACGACCTCCGACCTGGTCGACCGGGCCCGGCGCCGCGGCGCGCGCGACGCGCGGCTCGCACCCGTCTCCGCCCCCGTCCCCCAGCTGCCCGCCACCGCGCACGCGGGCAAGGCGCGGGCCGAACTCGGGTCGGTGGAAAGGCCGTTGATCATCGCCTGCGGAAGTCTCGTACCGCATCACGGTTACGGTGCGCTGCTCGACGCCGCACGGCTGTGGCGCGAGCTCGACCCCGCGCCGCTCCTGGTCATCGTGGGCGAGGGCCGCGAACGGTCAGCCCTCCAGCGCCGGATCAGGAACGAGGAGTTGCCCGTCCGGCTCGTCGGCAGCCGGGACGACCGCGCCGAACTGCTCGCCGCGGCGGATCTGGCGGTGCTGTGCAGCAGCTGGGAGGCGCGTTCGGTGTCGGCCCAGGAAGCGCTGCGGCTCGGCGTCCCACTGGTCGCCACCGCGGTCGGCGGTGTGCCCGAACTCGTGGGGGACGCGGCGGAGCTCGTGCCGTACGGCAACACGGAGGCGCTCGCGCGGGCGGTGGCCCGGCTGCTCGGGGATCCCCGGCGGCGCGCCGAGATGGTGGCCGACGGGCTTGCGCAGGCGGCGAGTTGGCCGACCGAGGACGACACGATCGCCCAAGTGCTCAGTGTGTACGACGAGTTGACCCAGCCGCTGGTGGTGCGGACGCGGTGAGCCAGCCGCCGGGCTCGGTTACGGGGTGCGGCGGGGGCTCGATCACGGGGTGTGGCGGCGGGCCCGGAGAGCCAGGCTCAGCGCCAGTACCGCCTGCGGGTCGTCCAGGTCGGTGCCGAGCAGCTCGCCGATGCGGGCCAGCCGGTTGTAAAGCGTCTGACGGTTCAGATGCAGCTCGCGTGCCGTCTCCGCCTTGCGGCCCGCGTGGGCCAGATACGTCTCCAGCGTCGGCAGCAGCGCCGGGCGCGAGGTGCGGTCGTGATCGCGCAGCGGGCCGATCGCCCGGTCCACGAACGCCGCCAGGTCCGGGTGGTCCCGCAGCCGCCACAGCAGCAGATCGATATCGAGGCGCCGGGCGTCGTACCAGGGCCGGTCGCTGAGGCCGTGCGCGGCCGTCGCCGTCTCCGCCGCGTGCCGCAGCCCCGCGCCGGCCGCCGCCCAGCCGCCCGCCACACCCACCACCACGACCGGCGGATGCGATCCGGCCCGCTCCAGGCCGGCCCGCTCCACACCGGCCCGCAGCGCCGCCGCGACCCGGTCCGCGACCGCCGTGCGCTCCGACTCGGACCGCAGCCCCAGCAGCACCGGAACCCGGCCCTCCACGGGCCGCACGCCCAGTAGCACCGGCACCCCCACCGACGAGAGTTCCTCCAGCACCGCCCGCGCCAGCAACGCCCAGTTCCCGGACACCGAAAGCTCGGGGGCCAGTCGCATCACCACCGGCAGCAGCGGCATCTCGGCCGACTTGAAACCCAGTACGCGGGCCTGCGCGGGCGCGTCCTCCGGCGTGATCCGGCCCTCGGCGAGATCGGTCAGGAAGTCGCCCCTGCCACGGGCCGCGAGCTCCTCCTCCTGGCGGGCCTGCATCAGCACCACGGCGAGAATGCCCGCCGCCCGCTCCGCCGCCATCCGGTGCACGGTCACCAGCGGCCCGGACACGGCGAGCAGCACCAGCCTGGCCCGTACCGAACCGGTACCCGGGCCGCCGCCCGGCACATCCACCAGCACCGAACCGGTGGGCGGCGCCTCACGGGCCGCCCGGCCGCCGCGCATCCCGTCCCACACCTGGAGCGGATCGGCAGAGACCGGGCCGGACCCGGGGCCCGCCGCGTACAGCAGCTGGCCGTCCGCCGTCTCCAGGAAGACCGGATTGGCCGCGAAGTCCGCCAGGATGCCGAGCACCTGGGGCACCCCGCCGCCGCCCAGGAGCGCCTCCGTACACCTGCGGTGCACGTCCTCGGCCTGCCGCAGCAGCGCGTAGTGACCGTTGACGATCTCGGTGTGGATCTCCTCGGTCACCGTCACGAACGGCACCTCGCGGTGCAGCTGCACCAGCGGCAGCCCCGCGGCGCGGGCGGCGTCCACTATCGACGCGGGCAGTCTGCTGAAGCGCGGCCCGAGCTCCACCACCAGGGCGGCGATGCCCCGGTCGGCGAGCCTGCGGACGAAGGCGCGCTGCTCGGCGGGGCGGGTGCCGAGCCCGAGACCGGTGGTGAGCAGCAGCTCGCCGCCCTTGAGCAGCGAAGCGATGTTGGGGACCTCGCCCGCGTGCACCCAGCGCACCGTACGGTTCAGCCGGTCCGCGCCGGCCACCACCTCCGGCAGCCCGCCGCGCAGCCCAGGCAGTTCGAGGGCTCGCTGCACGGTGATTCCGCCTTGCGTCTCCACTGGCTCTGGCCTCGCGTTTCCACCCGGATCGGACGACGGTCGCCCTGATCAGGAAGGTACCGGCCCGGAGCGCCCGAGGCGTCGTCGGGGGAGCCGCCGAACCGCTGTTGACACGGGACGATCGCCGCTGCGATCTTGTGGACGCCGCGCGGTCCCGGCCGATCGGGCCCGGATGCCGGGCGGCCCCGACATCCGGACCGGACCTGGAGCAGACGTGGGCGACGACGTGACGGCCTACCCGAGCGGTCCGGAGCTTCCCGGCCCGCTGGCAGGGGTCGACTGGCTGGCGCGGCGGCTCGGCGGGCCGGGACTGGTGGTCCTCGACGCCTCGGTCGGCGCGCACCGGGGCGGCGCGCGGCGGATCCCGGGAGCGCGGGCCTTCGACATCGACGGGGCGCTGTCCGACCACTCCGGCCCGCTGCCCCACACGATGCCCGGGGCCGGCCGGTTCGCCGAGGAGCTGCGCTCCCTCGGCGTGAACGGCTCCGACACCGTCGTCGTCCACGACGGCGCGGGAATCTACTCCAGCGCGCGGGCCTGGTGGATGCTGCGGGCGATGGGCTTCGACCGGGTCGCGGTGCTCGACGGCGGTCTGCCCGCCTGGTCCGACGCCGGGCTGCCGCTGGAGGACACCCGGCCCGAGCCCGTCCCCGCGCCCGGCGACTTCACCGCACGGCCACGCCCGGGAATGTTCGTCGGCGCCGAGGAGGTGGCGGCGGCCCTGGCCGACCCCGCGGCGGTGGTCCTCGACGCCCGGACCCGGGAACGGTTCGCAGGCAGTGTCGCCGAACCCCGGCCCGGACTGCGTGCCGGACACATGCCGGGGGCGGTCAACCTGCCCTTCGGGGAGCTCCAGCGCGCCGGGCGGATGCGCCCGGCGCACGAGCTGCGCGCCGTGTTCGCCGCCCTCGCCGGAGAGCGCGAGCGGCTGGTCGTCAGCTGCGGATCGGGGGTCACCGCGTGCGTACTGGCCCTGGGGGCCGAACTGGCGGGGTACCGCGGACAGGCCGTGTACGACGGGTCCTGGAGCGAATGGGGGCTGCCCTCGCGGCGGCCCGTGGTGACCGGGGCGGACGGGTCTCCGCCCGCCCCGTGACCCGGCCTCAGCCGACGTACGCCCCGCTCGCCGTCAGGCGCAGCGCCGTGTCGATCAGCGGCACATGGCTGAAGGCCTGCGGGAAGTTGCCCACCTGGCGCTGGAGCCGGGAGTCCCACTCCTCCGCGAGCAGGCCCAGATCGTTGCGCAGGGACAGCAGCCGTTCGAAGAGCTGGCGGGCCTCGTCGACCCGGCCGATCATCGCCAGGTCGTCCGCCAGCCAGAACGAACAGGCCAGGAACGCGCCCTCGTCGCCCTCCAGGCCGTCGACGCCCGCGTCCTCGCCCGAGGTGGGGTAGCGCAGTACGAAGCCGTCCTCGGTGGACAGCTCGCGCTGGATCGCCTCGATCGTGCCGATCACGCGCTTGTCGTCCGGGGGCAGGAAGCCCATCTGGGGGATCAGTAGGAGCGAGGCGTCCAGTTCCCTCGAACCGTACGACTGGGTGAAGGTGTTGCGCTCCGGGTCGTAGCCACGCTCGCAGACATCGCGGTGGATCTCGTCGCGCAGCTCGTGCAGACGCTCCAGCGGTCCTTCCGCGTCCCCGGACTCGATGAGCTTGATGGTGCGGTCGACGGCGACCCAGGCCATCACCTTCGAGTGGACGAAGTGGCGGCGCGGCCCGCGCACCTCCCAGATGCCCTCGTCCGGCTCGTCCCAGTGCTTCTCCAGGTACTCGATCAGCTTGAGCTGGAGCCCGGTCGCGTAGTCGTTGCGGGTCAGGCCGGTCATGTGGGCGAGGTGGAGTGCCTCGGTGACCTCGCCGTACACGTCCAGCTGGAGCTGGCCCGCCGCACCGTTGCCGACCCGGACCGGGGCCGAGTTCTCGTAACCGGGCAGCCAGTCCAGCTCGGCCTCACCCAGCTCGCGCTCGCCCGCGATGCCGTACATGATCTGGAGGTTCTCCGGGTCGCCGGCGACCGCCCGCAGCAGCCACTCGCGCCAGGCGCGGGCCTCCTCGCGGTAGCCGGTGCGCAGCAGCGAGGAGAGCGTGATCGCGGCGTCCCGCAGCCAGGTGTAGCGGTAGTCCCAGTTCCGGGAGCCGCCGATGTCCTCCGGCAGGGAGGTGGTGGGCGCGGCGACGATGCCGCCGGTCGGCGCGTACGTCAGGGCCTTGAGGGTGATCAGGGAGCGCACCACGGCCTCGCGGTAGGGGCCGTGGTATGTGCACTGCTCGACCCATTCGCGCCAGAAATCCGCGGTCGCGTCCAGCGAACCGTCCGGGTCCGGCAGGCCGGGCGGTTCGTGGTGCGAGGGCTGCCAGCTGATCGTGAACGCGACCCGGTCACCCGGCGCGACCGTGAAGTCGGAGTACGTCGTGAGGTTCTCGCCGTACGTGTCGGCGGGGGTGTCCAGCCAGACGGAGTCAGGGCCGGCGACGGCGACCGTGCGGCCGTCGACCTTGTGCACCCAGGGGGTGACCCGTCCGTAGCTGAACCGCATGCGCAGCTCGGAGCGCATCGGCACCCGGCCGCTGATCCCCTCCACGATCCGGATCACCTGCGGCGCACCGTCACGGGGCGGCATGAAATCGGTCACCCGGACCGTTCCGCGCGGGGTGTCCCACTCCGATTCCAGGATGAGGGAGTCCCCGCGGTAGCGGCGGCGGTCCGCGGACGGCGGCTCCTCCCCGTCCGCCCGCGCCGGGCCCAGGCGCCAGAAGCCGTGCTCCTCGGTGCCCAGAAGTCCCGCGAAGACGGCGTGCGAATCGAAGCGGGGAAGGCACAGCCAGTCCACTGTGCCGTCCCGGCAGACCAGGGCGGCGGTCTGCATGTCTCCGATGAGTGCGTAATCCTCGATGCGCCCGGCCACGTGCGTCTCCAGTCGAACGGCCATGTCGCCCCGTAGGGCATTACTGCGGGTCAAGAGGTCGTCGCAAGGGGTTGTTGTGGGGGAACCCGCGAACGCGTCACCTCGCCCGGGGCAAGTGTCCGAGCAGGATACGACGCACCCAGGTGATCCGCGCGACCGTCTCGGCAACCGGTCTGACCCGAACGGGTGTGTGTACGGGCACTCGTGGTGATCATGCGAGGTGGGCGCCGGGATGCGGCCGGAAGCAGGCTCCCCTCGGCGCTGATACCCTGGTAGCCCGTGGACCGGTGGTCGTCCGCAACCGCAGACGAGGCCCCCGAACCGCAGCGACGGCGCCTCCGGAGTCTCCGGACGAAAACGCCGGTACGCACCTCACGATCGCGACCACGGGAGCCCCCTTTGGCTATGCAGCCCACATCCACGACGACCAAGCACATCTTCGTCACCGGGGGTGTCGCCTCTTCCCTCGGCAAGGGTCTGACTGCCTCCAGCCTCGGTGCCCTGCTCAAGGCGCGCGGCCTTCGGGTCACCATGCAGAAGCTCGACCCCTACCTCAACGTCGACCCGGGCACGATGAACCCGTTCCAGCACGGTGAGGTGTTCGTCACCAACGACGGCGCCGAGACCGACCTGGACATCGGCCACTACGAGCGCTTCCTCGACGTCGACCTCGACGGTTCCGCCAACGTCACCACCGGCCAGGTCTACTCGCAGGTGATCGCCAAGGAGCGGCGCGGCGAGTACCTCGGTGACACCGTGCAGGTCATCCCGCACATCACCAACGAGATCAAGCACCGCATCCGCCGCATGGCCACCGACGACGTCGACGTCGTCATCACCGAGGTCGGCGGCACGGTCGGCGACATCGAGTCGCTGCCGTTCCTGGAGACCGTCCGCCAGGTCCGCCACGAGGTCGGCCGGGACAACGTCTTCGTCGTGCACATCTCGCTGCTGCCCTACATCGGCCCGTCCGGCGAGCTCAAGACCAAGCCGACCCAGCACTCCGTCGCCGCGCTGCGCAACATCGGTATCCAGCCCGACGCCATCGTGCTGCGCGCCGACCGCGACGTGCCGACCGCCATCAAGCGCAAGATCTCGCTGATGTGCGACGTCGACGAGGCCGCCGTGGTGGCCTGTGTGGACGCCAAGTCGATCTACGACATCCCGAAGGTGCTGCACACCGAGGGCCTGGACGCCTACGTGGTGCGCAAGCTCGACCTGCCGTTCCGCGACGTCGACTGGACGACGTGGGACGACCTGCTGGACCGCGTCCACAACCCCGACCACGAGATCACCGTCGCGCTCGTCGGCAAGTACATCGACCTGCCCGACGCCTACCTCTCGGTCACCGAGGCCATCCGGGCCGGCGGCTTCGCCAACAAGGCGCGGGTCAAGGTCAAGTGGGTCGCCTCGGACGACTGCAAGACCACGGCGGGTGCCGCGAAGCAGCTCGGTGACGTCGACGCGATCTGCGTCCCCGGCGGCTTCGGCGACCGCGGTGTCAACGGCAAGATCGGCGCCATCCAGTACGCCCGCGAGAACAAGGTGCCGCTGCTCGGCCTCTGCCTCGGCCTCCAGTGCATCGTGATCGAGGCGGCGCGCAACCTCGCCGAGATCCCCGACGCCAACTCCACCGAGTTCGACGCCGCCACCTCGCACCCCGTCATCTCGACGATGGAGGAGCAGCTGGCGTACGTCGAGGGCGCGGGCGACCTGGGCGGCACCATGCGGCTCGGCCTGTACCCGGCGAAGCTCGCCGAGGGCTCGCTGGTCCGCGAGGCGTACGACGGCGAGCCGTACGTCGAGGAGCGCCACCGCCACCGCTACGAGGTCAACAACGCCTACCGGGCCGAGCTGGAGAAGAAGGCCGGTCTGGTCTTCTCCGGCACCTCTCCGGACAACAAGCTCGTCGAGTACGTCGAGTACCCGCGCGAGATCCACCCCTACCTGGTCGCCACCCAGGCGCACCCGGAGCTCCGCTCCCGCCCGACCCGCCCGCACCCGCTCTTCGCGGGCCTGGTGAAGGCGGCCGTCGCGCGCAAGACGGGCGCCGCGGCCGGTGACGGCAAGGGCAAGCCCTCGGGCAAGTAGTCCGGCGCCGCACAGGCGTTAACGTTGACCGGGGTACGCGTCCTCCGAGGACGCGTACCCCGGTTTCTGTTTTTCGTGGGAGGACGTAGATGGGTTTCCAGGACACGCCCGAGGAGTGGCAGGTCACCGCGACCGAGACGCCCTTCACCGGCAACAAGACCAGCGTCCGCACCGACGAAGTGGTGATGCCGGACGGCACGGTCGTACGCCGCGACTACCAGGTCCACCCGGGTTCGGTCGCCGTGCTCGCGCTGGACGACGACAACCGGGTCGTCGTGCTGCGGCAGTACCGCCACCCGGTGCGCCACAAGCTCTGGGAGATCCCGGCCGGACTGCTCGACGTCCCCGGTGAGAACCCGCTGCACGCGGCGGAGCGCGAGCTCTACGAGGAGGCGTACGTCAAGGCCGAGGACTGGCGGGTGCTGACCGACGTCTACACCACACCGGGTGGCTGCGACGAAGCCGTACGGATCTTCCTGGCCCGGAACCTCTCGGAGGCCGACGGGGAGCGCTTCGAGGTCTCCGAGGAGGAGGCCGACATGGAGCTGGCCCGGGTGCCGCTCCAGGAGCTGGTACGGGGCGTGCTCGCGGGGGAACTGCACAACAACTGCCTCGTGGTGGGCGTCCTCTCGCTCGCGGCGGTGCTCGCCGGTGACGGGATCGATTCGCTGCGCCCGGCCGACGCGCCGTGGCCGGCCCGTCCCTTCGAGGCCTGACGGGGCGTAGGCCCTGACGTCGGACCGGCCGCCCTCCGGGTGACGACGGCAGTTCGGCGGCAGGGCCTGGAACCCGCCGGACGGTGCACATCACGGTCCTTCGATCGGACAAGAGGCTGATCCGATCGGGGGACCTCCGCGTCGTGCTCAGTCGCGCTCGAGGGAAAACGTCCACACGCCTGAACTACGCTCACAATGCCCTGACCGGAGTCCCGGCGGGCGACGCGTGCAGCGAAGTGGAGCGTGGCCCGTGACGGATCAGGCGGTGGACACCAGCGGCCCGGCCGAGGCAGCGGGAACCGAGGAGCCGTCCCGGACCGCCCCACCCCAATTCTTCGGCCGCACCCGCGAGTTGAAGGCACTGCGGGCCGACATCGAACGAGCCGGCCTGGACACCCTGGCCGGCCGCAAGGCCGCCCGCGCCCGGGTCCTGCTGATCGCCGGACGCCCCGGATCCGGACGCACCGCGCTCGCCGGCGAACTCACCCGCGGACTGCTCGCCGAGGGCGACCACCCCGACGGACTGCTCCGCGCCCGGCTCACCGACCCCGGCGGCGTACCGGTGCCCACCGAGCGCACCGCCCGCGAGCTGCTCGACCAGCTGGGTGTCACCGGGCCGCCCGGCGCGGACGGGGACGAACTCTCCGGGATGGTCCGCGAGGAGCTCGCCGGGCGCCGCGCCCTGCTGCTCCTGGACGACGCGGCGGACGCGGAGCAGGTCGACCCGCTGCTGCCGGACAACCCGGACTGCCTGGTCGTCGCCACCTCCGGCGGCCCGCTGACCGGCATCCCGGGTGTCCGCCCCTGCACCATCGGCGGCCTGGACACCGGCTCCGCCGTACGGCTGCTCGCCCGCGTCATCGGGCAGGTCAGGATCACCGTCGACCCGCGCACCGCCGAGAGCCTCGCCGAGGAGTGCGGCGGGCTGCCGGCCGCCCTGGTCATGGTCGCCGGCTGGCTCGCCGCCCGTCCCATGGCATCGGTCGCCGATGTCACCAAGCAGCTGCGCGAACTGCCGGACGACACGGAGCAGTCCACCGGCTCCCGCCCGCTGGCCCGCGCCTTCCGGCTGGTCCACGACTCGCTGCCGCCGACGGCCGCCCGGATACTGCGACTGCTCGCCCTCGCCCCCGCCGGGCTCGCCGACGCCCACACCGCGTCCGCGCTGGCCGGCTGCTCCGTCTCGGCCGCCCAGACGACCCTCGACGACTTCGTGGCCCTGGGGCTGCTGCACACCAACGGGGCGGACCAGCCGCAGTACGAGGTGCCCGGCTGCCTCGCGCCGCTGCTGCGGGCACTGCTGGAGGCCAGGGACCGGCCGGCGGAGCTCCAGCTCGCCAGGGCCCGGATGCTGGAGCGGACCGTACGGCTGCTCCAGTCCTGCCGGGCGGTCACCGAACCCGAGGGCTCCCCGGCCCGCCGGAAGCTCGCCGGACTCCCGCGCTCGCTGCGCTTCCCGGGCCCCGAGGCGGCCGCCGAATGGCTGCGGATCCGCCGGCCGGCCCTGCTGGCCTCGGCCCGGATCGCCGTCGAGGACGGTGAACTCGACACCCTGGCAAGGCGGTTGGTGGCCGCCCTGGTGCGGGCGCTGGCGGTGCACCAGGGCACCGAGGCCGCCGCACCCGAGCTGTACGGACTGCACGGCCTGGTGCTGGCCGTCGCCGAGCGGCGCGAGCTGCCGCGCGAGCGGGCCGCCGCGCTGCTCAACCTCGCCGACCTCGACGCCAGGACCGGCCGTACCCGGGAGGCGCTGGCCCGCTACCGGGCCGCGCTGGACGCCGGACGGGCCGCGAAGGACCCGTACGCCACCGGGCGCGCGATGGAATCCGTAGGTGGCGCCTATGCCGAGCTGGGGGACTTCCAGCGGGCCTCCGACTGGTACGGCCGCGCGCTGGCGCAGCGGCTGACCCAGGGGGAGCGGGCCGACGAGGCACGGCTGTACGGGCGGCTCGGCGCCGTCCACACCTATGCCGGGCGGTACGGCGAGGCGCTGCGGAACTGGCGCGCCGCGGCCTCCGGGTACCGCAGGCTCGGCGACGTGCCGGCCCAGGCGCGGGCGCTCAGCGAGGCGGCGCGGGTGCAGGAGTACGCGGGCCGGCCGCACGAGTCCCTGCACACCTGTCAGGAGGCCGTCGAGTGGGCCAGGCGGGCGGGTGACGTACGACTCCAGGCGGCGCTGGAGCTCCGGCTGGCCGACACGCTCGACAGGCTCGGTGACCCGGCTGCGGCCGGGCTGCACCGGGGTCTGGCCGACAGATTGCTGGGCCAGGAGGGTGTGACCTGCGAAATCCGTAGTGCGGTGACAGAAAAATAATGCTTTGTAAGGCTAGACAGCACGAAACCCTTCATTAGACTGGCTCTGCCGCGTGTGTTCGCGGTGTCTCCATTTACGTAGTGTCTATCCGGGTATGTATGACTATGCCCGGGTAACCCTCTGAGCCAAGGACCGTGATCGACGTGAAGGTCGGCATCCCCCGCGAAGTCAAGAACAACGAGTTCCGCGTGGCGATCACGCCTGCCGGTGTGCACGAGCTCGTCCGCCACGGCCACCAGGTCGTCGTCGAGGAGAACGCCGGTGCCGGCTCCTCCATCACGGACGAGGAGTACGTCGCCGCCGGGGCGCAGATCCTCCCCACCGCCGACGAGGTCTGGGCCACCGCCGACCTGCTGCTCAAGGTCAAGGAGCCGGTCGCCGAGGAGTACCACCGCCTCCGCAAGGACCAGACGCTCTTCACCTACCTGCACCTCGCCGCCTCCCGCGAGTGCACCGACGCGCTGATCGAGTCGGGCACCACGGCCATCGCCTACGAGACGGTCGAGACCGCGAACCGCGCGCTCCCGCTGCTCGCCCCGATGTCCGAGGTCGCGGGCCGGCTGGCCCCGCAGGTCGGCGCCTACCACCTGATGCGCTCGGTCGGCGGCCGCGGCGTGCTGCCGGGCGGCGTCCCGGGCACGGCGCCCGCCGAGGCCGTCGTCATCGGCGGCGGCGTCTCGGGCTGGAACGCCACGCAGATCGCTGTCGGCCTCGGCTTCCACGTCACGCTGCTCGACAAGGACATCAACAAGCTCCGCGAGGCCGACAAGGTCTTCGGCACCAAGGTGAAGACCGTCGTCTCCAACGCTTTCGAGCTGGAGAAGGCCGTCATCGAGGCCGACCTCGTCGTGGGCGCCGTGCTGATCCCCGGCGCGAAGGCGCCGAAGCTGGTCACCAACGAGCTCGTCGCCAAGATGAAGCCCGGAAGTGTACTTGTCGACATCGCGATCGATCAGGGCGGCTGCTTCGAGGACTCGCACCCGACGACGCACGCCGAGCCGACCTTCATGGTCCACAACTCGGTGTTCTACTGCGTCGCGAACATGCCGGGCGCGGTTCCGAACACCTCGACGTACGCGCTCACCAACGCCACGCTGCCGTACATCCTGGAGCTCGCCAACCGCGGCTGGGTCGAGGCGCTGCGCCGCGACGCCGCGCTCGCCAGGGGCCTCAACACCCATGACGGGCAGGTTGTTTACCGCGAGGTGGCCGAGGCGCACGGCCTGGAGCAGGTCGAGCTGAGCTCGCTCCTCGGCTGACGGGTCAACTCCTTCCGTCAACCTCATGCGTACGGCCGGACCTTGCCCAGCAAGGTCCGGCCGTACGCATGCCGGGCCCCTTCGGCGGCCCCGTTCAACTCGTCTCGAACGTAACCCTTTAACCGATTCGTACACCCGTTAAATCTGCGCCCCGGTGGCCGCACGCCCTTGACAGGGACGTGTTCGATTGCCGACACATCGGGCCGGGTCCGGCGGATTGTGTTGCTGCGGAGCGGTGACACGCCATAGAGTCGCCAATCGTCGGCATGGTGCCACGCTGACCTATCGATAAGTTTCCTGGTCACGTCCAAGGAGGTAAGACGACTTGTGAATGAGTCGACATTTACTCCCGGGGGTGTTCATCCAGGGATGCCTGCGCGGGGCCAGAGCCCGATCGGGCTGGAGGCTGTCGGCTCCGTCGCTGTCCGCACCTTCGCCACCCAACAGCACATGACGACAGCCCCCCAGATGATGGACGGCCTACACGTGAACGCCATGGCCGGCAACGAGAGTGGCCGGGAAACCGCCCACTTCGCCGACTTCGACGAGGTGCCCCAGGGGCACTTCTACGACCCCGACGCCGAGTACGAGCCCGATCCGGAGTACGCGGCCACCCTCGCGCCCGACGCTGCCCGCCAGCGCCGCGAGAGGATCGGCCCGACCGGCCGGCCCCTGCCCTACTTCCCGATCCCGGGCCCGCTGACCGACCACGGCCCCGCGAAGATCATCGCGATGTGCAACCAGAAGGGCGGCGTCGGCAAGACCACGTCGACCATCAACCTGGGTGCCGCACTCGCGGAGTACGGACGACGCGTCCTGCTCGTCGACTTCGACCCGCAGGGAGCCCTGTCGGTCGGGCTCGGCGTCAACCCGATGGAGCTCGACCTCACGGTCTACAACCTGCTCATGGAGCGGGGCATGTCGGCCGACGAGGTCCTGCTGAAGACCGCGGTCCCGAACATGGACCTGCTGCCCAGCAACATCGACCTGTCGGCTGCCGAGGTGCAGCTGGTGAGCGAGGTGGCCCGGGAGTCCACGCTGCAGCGCGCCCTGAAGCCGCTGATGGCCGATTACGACTACATCGTGATCGACTGCCAGCCGTCGCTCGGCCTGCTCACCGTGAACGCCCTGACGGCCGCCCACAAGGTCATAGTGCCGCTCGAGTGCGAATTCTTCGCGCTGCGTGGTGTGGCGTTGCTCACCGAGACCATCGAGAAGGTCCAGGAGCGCCTCAACCCCGATCTGGAGCTCGACGGCATCCTCGCCACCATGTACGACTCCCGTACGGTGCACAGCCGTGAGGTCCTCGCGCGCGTCGTCGAGGCATTCGACGATCACGTCTACCACACGGTCATCGGGCGCACCGTGCGCTTCCCGGAGACCACGGTCGCCGGTGAGCCCATCACCACGTACGCCTCCAACTCGGTCGGTGCCGCCGCCTATCGCCAGCTCGCCAGGGAGGTGCTCGCCCGGTGTCACGCCGAGTGAGTCTGCCCGGGGCCGACGAACTGTTCCGTACCACCGGAGGAATGGGGCTCCAGGCCTCGTCCCCCGCGGACCGGCGACGCAAGGCGAACGGCGAGGCCCGGGTGCCGGGTCCGGCCGGGGAGAGCGATTCCGGGGCGGACGGATCCGGGACGGAAGCGGCGCAGGCCGCCGACGACTCCTCGCGCGAGGAGCACTCCGCGGCGGACGCCGACGCGGGGGAGCCGCGCAGCCGCGACGCCGACCGGGTCGCGGTGGCCGCGCAGGCGGGCCGCAGGCCCCAGCAGTCCGTACCGACGGCCGCGCCCTCACCCGCCGCGTCCTCGTCCACGCAGGAGGCGGTTCCGGCCCCTGCCGTCCAGCAGCAGCGCAGGCGTGGGGGCGGGCGCGGGGCGAACCGGCGGCCCAGTGGCCGCGAGCGCCACGACGAGAAGATCACCGTCTACGTCTCGGCCGAGGAACTGATGGACCTGGAGCACGCCCGTCTCGTGCTGCGCGGGGAGCACGGGCTCGCCGTCGACCGCGGGCGGATCGTCCGTGAGGCGGTCGCGGTGGTGCTCGCGGATCTGGAGTCGCGGGGCGACGCGAGCATCCTCGTACGGCGGCTGCGCGGCCGCTGACCGGTGCGGCGCCGGTAGCCTGCCCGGTGGGCGGCCGCCGGACGAGCGGTCCGGCCCTTCCGTACGGGCCACGGCCCGCCGCCCGTATCCCGCTGCCCCTGGACCTTCATGCCGACGACCGACGAGCCCGCCCGCACCCCACGCCGCCCCCTGGGGCGCGGCCCGGGCGGCGGGCCCGCGCCGGAGCCGGTGGCCGCCGGGAGCGCCGGGGCGCAGGCCCCCGCACCGCCCGAAGCTGTGGTGCGGGAGGTGCCTGCGGTACCGGAGGTGCCCGAGTCGTCCGAGGCGCCGGAGGCGCCTGTCGCACCCTCCGCACTCACAGCGCCTCCCGGGCCCGCCGCGTCTCCCGGGCCCGCCGACGACGGGCGGTTCACCGTCCGGCTGGCGAACTTCGAGGGGCCGTTCGACCTGCTGCTCCAGCTCATCGCCAAGCACAAGCTGGATGTGACCGAAGTCGCGCTGTCGAAGGTCACCGACGAGTTCATGGCGCACATCCGCGCCATGGGGCCGGACTGGGACCTGGACCAGACCACCGAGTTCCTCGTCGTCGCCGCGACCCTGCTCGATCTGAAGGCAGCCCGGCTGCTGCCCGCCGCCGAGGTGGAGGACGAGGCGGATCTGGCGCTGCTCGAAGCGCGGGACCTGCTCTTCGCCCGGCTGCTCCAGTACCGCGCGTACAAACGCATCGCGGACATCCTCAGCGAGCGGCTGGCGTCGGAGGGGCGGCGGTTCCCGCGCACCGTGGGGCTGGAGCCGCACCACGCCGAGCTGCTGCCCGAGGTCGTGATCAGCATCGGGGCGGAGGGGTTCGCCGCGCTGGCGGTGAAGGCTATGCAGCCGAAGCCCGAGCCGCAGGTGTACGTGGACCACATCCACGCGCCGCTGGTCAGCGTGCGCGAACAGGCCGAGATCGTGGTGGCGCGGCTGCGGGAGGCGGGCGAGATCAGCTTCCGTACGCTCACCGAGGACGCCCCGGACACCCTCACCGTCGTCGCCCGGTTCCTCGCGCTGCTGGAGCTGTACCGGGAGAAGGCCGTGGCGCTCGACCAGGACGTGGCGCTCGGCGAGCTGCTGGTGCGCTGGGCCGGGGGAGAGGGGGCCGGCCCCGTCGTCACGGACGAGTTCGACCACGGGACAAGGGATGTCCAGGAGGATGTGAAGGCATGAGTCAGCAGGAGAAGACCGGCTCCACCGTCGCGGATCTCGATCTCAGGCCCGCGCTGGAGGCCGTCCTCATGGTCGTCGACGAGCCCGCCACCGAGGAGCACCTCGCCAAGGTGCTGGAGCGGCCGCGCAGGGCCGTCGCCGACGCGCTGCGCGAGCTGGCCGACGAGTACACCGTGCAGCGGCGCGGTTTTGAGCTGCGGCTGGTGGCGGGCGGCTGGCGCTTCTACACCCGCCCCGAGTACGCGGAGGCCGTCGAGGGCTTCGTCCTGGACGGCCAGCAGGCCCGGCTGACCCAGGCGGCGCTGGAGACCCTCGCGGTGGTCGCGTACCGCCAGCCGGTCAGCCGTTCCAGGGTCTCCGCGGTCCGCGGCGTGAACTGTGACGGGGTCATGCGGACCCTGTTGCAGCGGGGGCTGGTGGGGGAAGCGGGCGCGGAACCCGAAACAGGTGCGATCCTGTACAGGACGACGAACTACTTTCTGGAGCGGATGGGCCTGCGTGGCCTGGATGAGCTCCCGGAGCTCGCGCCCTTCCTCCCCGAGGCGGACGCGATCGAGGCTGAGACGCTAGAGGGTGTGCCGTCGTTCGATCCGGACGCACCGGACACCCCGGATACTCACGCAGACGACAAGACGGAATTTTGATGCGAAGCAGTGGCAGGAACAGCGGAAGCGGCAGCGGCGGCGGCAAGAGCGGCGGCAGCCGGAATCCCCGCGGCGCCGGCGCAGGCGCCGGGCGCGACGGCAAGCAGGAGCAGCGTCCCCGCCGGCCCCGCCCCGAGGAGCGCCGCTACGACGTGGGCTCCGCCGGGGAGAAGAGCGGCGACGGCCCCCGCAAGGGGCGCGGCGCGGCGGCCCGCGGCGGCGCCAAGGGCGGCCCGAAGCCCGCGCAGGCGGGGAGCGGCCGCAGCGGCGGTCCCCGTCGCCAGGGCGCCCCGTCCCGTCCGCGTGAGCTCGACGCCAAGATCGAGCAGCGCAACCGGGACCGGTACGCGGGCAAGGCCGACATCAGCACGCCCAAGACCCACCCGGGCGCCGAGCAGGAGGGCGAGCGGCTGCAGAAGGTCCTCGCCAGGGCCGGCATGGGCTCGCGCCGGGCGTGCGAGGAGCTGATCGAGCAGGCCCGCGTCGAGGTCAACGGCGAGATCGTCCTCGAGCAGGGCATGCGCGTCGATGTGCACAGGGACGAGATCAAGGTCGACGGTCTGACCGTCGCCGCCCAGTCCTACCTCTTCTTCGCGCTGAACAAGCCCGCCGGTGTGGTCTCCTCGATGGAGGACCCGGACGGCCGCCAGTGCCTCGGCGACTACGTCACCAACCGTGAGACGCGGCTCTTCCACGTCGGCCGGCTGGACACCGAGACCGAGGGCATCATCATGCTCACCAACCACGGCGAGCTGGCCCACCGTCTGACCCACCCCAAGTACGGTGTGAAGAAGACCTATCTGGCCGCCATCCAGGGTCCGCTCCCGCGCGACCTGGGCAAGCGGCTCAAGGACGGCATCCAGCTGGAGGACGGGTACGCCCGCGCCGACCACTTCCGGGTCGTCGAGAACACCGGCAAGAACTACCTGGTCGAGGTGACCCTCCACGAGGGCCGCAAGCACATCGTCCGCCGGATGCTGGCCGAGGCCGGCTTCCCGGTCGAGCGGCTCGTACGGACGTCCTTCGGGCCGATCCCGCTGGGCGACCAGAAGTCCGGCTGGCTGCGCCGCCTCACCAACACCGAGGTGGGCATGCTGATGCGCGAGGTCGGTCTGTAACCCTCCTGCGTCCACTCCACGGCCCGCGGCCGGTTCCTGTCCTCGAATTTCGAACAGGAACCGGCCGCGGGCCTTTTGCCGCGCCCGTTCCACCTTTATAGTCAGAGTGACTATTAAGGAGGCGGGCGTGAGTCTCGCGGATTTCCTCGATCCCCTGCAACAACCCCTGGTGACGGTGCTCGACACCCCGGTCAGCTGGACCGAGGTGCTCGGCTTCGGCAGCGGGGCGCTGTGCGTATGGCTCGTGGCCCGCCAGCACCTCGCCAACTGGCCGATCGGCATCGCCAACAACCTCTTCTTCATCCTGCTGTTCACCCAGTCCGGTCTGTACGCCGACGCCGGCCTGCAGATCGTCTTCATCGCCCTTGCCGTGTACGGCTGGTGGACCTGGACCCACGGGGGTGGACCGGGCGCACCGGACCTGCCGGTGCGGCGCACCACGCGCACCGAATGGACCTGGCTGCTCGTGGCGGGGGTGGTGGGGACCGTCGCCCTCACCGTCCTGCTCGACCACGCCACCGACTCGACCGTGCCCTTCTGGGACGCCCTGACGACCGCGCTGTCCCTGACGGCGACGTACGGGCAGTGCCGCAAACTCGTCGAGTCCTGGTGGCTCTGGATCGCCGCCGATGTGGTGTACATCCCGCTGTACGCGTACAAGGAGCTCTATCTGACCTCCCTGCTGTACGTCGGTTTCCTGACGCTCTGCCTGATCGGCCTGCGCAACTGGAAGCGTGATCTCACCGGACAGCGGCCGCGGTTGGCGCAGGTGGCGGCATGAAGCGCTTCGGGCACGGGCTGGTCCTCGGCAAGTTCTACCCGCCGCACGCCGGCCACCACCACCTCGTCCGCACCGCGCAGGACCGCTGCGAACGGCTGACCGTCCTGGTCTGCGCCGCCTCCGTCGAGTCCGTGCCGCTCGCCGACCGGGTGGCCTGGATGCGGGAGGTGCACCCGGACGTACGGGTCGTCGGCGCCGTCGACGACACCCGCATGGACCTCCACGACCCGGCGATCTGGGACGCGCACATGGCCGTCTTCACCGGCGCCGTGCCCGAGCCGGTGGACGCCGTCTTCACCTCGGAGTCGTACGGGGACGAACTCGCCCGCCGGTTCGGTGCCGAATCCGTCTGTGTCGACCCCGACCGCACGGTGTTCCCGGTCTCCGGCACCGCCGTGCGCAAGGACCCGGTCGGCTGCTGGGACTTCCTGGAGCCGCCCGTACGGGCCGCCCTCGCCCGCCGGGTCGTCGTCCTCGGCGCGGAGTCCACCGGCACCACGACCATGGCCCGCGCGCTCACCGACCACTACCGCGCGCGCGGCGGCGTCTGGGCGCGGACGGGATACGTCGCCGAGTACGGGCGGGAGTTCAGCGAACAGAAGCTGGCCGCCCTGCGCGAGCGGTGGCCCGGTGCCCAGTGGGAGGACGTCAGCTTCACCACCGACGACTTCCCGCTGATCGCCGGGGCACAGAACGCCAGGGAGGAGGCCGCCGCGCGCACCGGGTCGCCGGTGCTCTTCTGCGACACCGACTCCTTCGCCACCACCGTCTGGCACGAGCGGTACATCGGCGGACGCAATCCGCTCGTCGAGGAGACGGCCGACCGGGTCACCCACCACCTGTGGCTGCTCACCGACCACGAGGGCGTCGCCTTCGAGGACGACGGACTGCGCGACGGCGAGGAGCTGCGGCCCTGGATGACCGATCGATTCCGGGCCGAACTCACCCGTACGGGAAGGGAGTTCATCGAGCTCACCGGAGGCCGCCAGGAACGCCTGGCCACCGCGGTGGCCGCCGTGGACGCGCTGCTCGCCGACAGCTGGAACTTCGCCGCGCCCCTGCCGGAGCACCGATGAGCACCGCAGCCCCCGAAGGGTACGACCCGCACGCCTTCGAACCCTTCGCGGTCACCGTCGACCTCGCCGTCTTCACGGTCCGCGACGGCCGGCTGCACGTCCTGCTCGTCGAACGCGGCGAGGACCCGTACAAGGGGCACTGGGCACTGCCCGGCGGTTTCGTGCTGCCGAGGGAGTCCGCCGAGTCCGCCGCCCGCCGGGAACTCGCCGAGGAGACCGGACTGACCGAGGGCACCGCCGGCGCCCTCCACCTGGAACAGCTGCGCACCTACAGCGACCCGGACCGCGACCCCAGGATGCGGGTGGTCTCCGTCGCGTACGCGGCACTCGTGCCCGACCTGCCCGAACCGCGCGGCGGCGGCGACGCGGCAGGCGCCCGGTGGTGGGACGCCGGGGCACCGGGCCCGCTCGCCTTCGACCACGACCGGATCCTCGCCGACGCGCACGACCGGATAGGCGCCAAGCTCGAGTACAGCTGTCTGGCCACCGCCTTCTGCCCGTCCGAATTCACCCTGGGGGAACTCCAGCAGGTGTACGAGACGGTCTGGGGCGTCGAGCTGGACCGGCCCAACTTCCGGCGCAAGGTCCTCACCACGCCCGGCTTCGTCCAGGCCGTGGAGGGATCGCCGCGCCGCACCGGCGGACGGGGAAAGCCGGCCGCGCTCTACCGGGCGGGTGCCGCTACCGCCCTGCACCCTCCACTGCTGAGACCGGAAGGAAGAAGCACGTGATCGTGACCAGGACCATCACCAAACAGGCCGCCACCGGTGCGCTGACCGGGCTCGCGCTCGGCGACGCCCTGGGCTTCCCGACCGAGTTCAACAACGTCCCGTCGATCCTCGCCAAGTGCGGGCCGTGGCGCGCGATGCGGCTGCCGAAGCCGGCGATCGTCACCGACGACACCCAGATGACGCTGGCCCTGGGGCGGGGCATCCGCACCGCCATGGACCGCGGACTGCTCACCCCGCTGCGGCTGACCCGCCCGGTGCGCGAGGAGTTCGTCGACTGGTACCACTCGCCCGACAACAACCGCGCCCCCGGCCGCACCTGCATGACCGCCTGCCGGCTGCTGGACAGCGACCGGCTCTGGCAGGAGGCGAGCCAGACCGGCTCCAAGGGCTGCGGCGCCAACATGCGGGTCGCGCCGGTCGGGCTCGTCCCCGGACTCAGCGACGAACAGCGCTCCGGCGCCGCCCAGTTGCAGGCGGCCCTCACCCACGGGCACCCGACCGCGCTCGCCGCGTCCGACCTGACGGCCCGTGCGGTGCACCTGCTGGCGCAGGGGGCGGAGCCGATGGGCCTGATCGGGCAGCTGCGCAGTTACGCGTACGAGAACAGCGGCCGCTACCTCACGCGCTGGCTCGGCGACCTCTGGCGGTACGCGGGCGACTCCTCGCCCGAGCTGTACATCCAGCGCGGCTGGGACGAATGCCTGACCGCCCTGGCCCGCGTCCAGGACGCGCTGCGCGACCCGTCCCCGGAGACCGACCCCTGCGAGCTGACCGGGGACGGCTGGATCGCCGAGGAGGCCCTGGCCACGGCCCTGCACTGCTTCCTCCTCTTCCCCGAGGACCCCGTCACCGCGCTCCGCCGCGCCGCCTGCACCCGGGGCGACTCGGACTCCCTCGGCTGCCTGACCGGTGCGTTCGCCGGGGCACACCTGGGGGCCGGGGCCTGGCCCAAGGAATGGGCGGAACGGATCGAGTACCGAAGCGATCTGCTGTCGCTGGGGGCACTCTGGGACTCTTGATCCATGAGCATGGACACCGAACACCTCGAGGAAGCCGGGCTGCCGGTGACCGACCTCGGCCCGGTCCTCGCCGAGGAGAGCCACCCGCTGCTGTTCGCCACGGTCTCCGGGGCGCATCTGTACGGGTTCCCCTCCAAGGACTCGGATGTGGACCTTCGGGGGGTCCATCTCCTGCCCGCGGAGGACCTCGTGGGACTGCGCGAGGCCGAGGAGACGCGCTCGCGGATGTGGGACCGGGACGGGGTCGAGATGGATCTCGTCACGCACGACCTGCGGAAGTTCGTCCGGCTGATGCTGAAGCCCAACGGCTATGTGCTGGAACAGCTGCTCTCGCCGCTGGTCGTGCACACCAGCGAGCCGCACGCGGAACTGGTGGAGCTCGCACCGGGCGTGGTCACCCGCAACCACGCCCACCATTACCGGGGGTTCGCCGGTACCCAGTGGCGGCTCTTCGGGAAGACCGGTGAACTGAAGCCGCTGCTGTACACGTTCCGGGCGCTGCTCACCGGGATCCACCTGATGCGCAGCGGTGAGGTGCGGGCCCATCTGCCGACCCTCCTCGGGGAGGTGGCGGCGCCCGCGTACCTGCCCGAGCTGATCGAGGCGAAGGCAGAGGCGGAGCACGGGGGAGCGGAGAGCGTGGACGGAGCGGCGGTGTCGCGGGACGTCGAGGCGCTGCACGGGGTGCTGGACGAGGCCCAGGCGGCATCGGGGCTTCCCGCGGCGGCCGGCGGGTTCGACGCGCTGCACGACCTCGTGGTGCGGGCGCGGCTGGGGCCTCCTGAGGGCTGTCCCGTAGCCGGCGTGCCAGGGATTACGGGACAGCCCTGGGCAGACAGGGGCTAGGGTCTCCCGTTCGGATCATGCCGGGCTCGCGTGCCCCGGTGCCCGATCCGGCCCGATCCAAACGAAAGACCCTAGAGCCGGTCCACGGACGCCCGGCGGGTGCGGATCAGGAAGTCCTCCACCCGGGTCCGGTCCGGCTGAGGGGGGAGCGGGGAGTTCCGCGCGGCCTCCTCGCTCTCCTCGGTGAGGCGGTTCATGCGGCGTTCGACCTCCTCCCACGGCACCTCGCCCCGCTTCACCGCCAGCAGCTCCTCGCGGGCCGCGCCCACCTCGATGGTGAGCTCGCCGGTGCGCAGCAGGTCCCGGCCGCAGGCCAGCAGCCGCAGCAGATGCATGGCGTGCTTCCAGCGCGGCGCCCCGTACTGCCGCATGTCCGCCTCCAGCTTCTTGCGCTGGCCCGACGCGTAGCGGACGAACGTCCGGTGGGCCAGCCGGGACAGGAACGCGTCGCGCAGGGAGAGGAGTTCACGGCCCACGTCGTCGACGTGCTCCACCAGCGGCGAGTGCAGGCACTCCAGCACATTGGGGTTGGCGCGCAGCGCCAGCTCGCAGAAGCGCTCCAGTTCCCAGGAGAACTGCTCCGGTGCCGGGCCGTCGATATGTGTCGGCGGCTTCTCGAACCGCCAGAACAGCGGGGCCGGCGCGAGGAACACACCCCGCCGGTCGGTGTCGCTCCCCTCCGTGGCGAGCCCGAAGGCGCGCGAGCCCATCACACAGGAGTAGACCGTGTGATCGCGTACGAGGGCCTCGGGGTCAGGGGTGATCATGCCGGCGAGGGTACGTGAGCGGGGCCGGGTCGCACCGGGGATTTCGGCGCCGCGGCCCCGGCGCGAGGTGCCCCGCTCAAGTGGCACAAGCCCGGGTTCTGATCGACATTGTCGATAAATCATCCCCTCTGGAGAGGCAGAACCATGGCAGGAAACGATCTCGGCAGTCTGCTCGGCGGCTTGCTGGACGGTGGCCGGAGCGGTGGCTCGGGCGGCGCGGGGAACATCCTCGGCGCGCTGCTGGGCGCACTCGGCGGCGGCCAGGGCGGTGCGGGCGGCCAGGGCGGTACGGGCGGCGGCAACGCGCTCGAAGGGCTGATAGGGATGCTCACCAGGTCCGGCCTCGTCGACCAGGCGCAGTCCTGGGTCGGCACCGGGGAGAACCAGGCGGTCAGCGGCGCCCAGATCGCCGAGGCGCTGCCCGACGAGACCCTGCGGAAGGTCGCCCGGGAGGCGGGGGTCAGCACGGAACAGGCGGCCGACCAGATCGCCCGGTCGCTGCCGACCGCGGTCGACAGACTGACCCCGTCGGGCGAGGTGCCGGAGGGCCGCTCGATCGAGGAGCTGGTCCGCGAGCAGCAGCTCTGACGGAACCGGAGGTTCCGAAAGCACCAGCGGCCCGAGGGCCTGTCCGGAGGATCGGTGCCGGGCAGGCCCCGGGCCGCGACCGCGTGCCCGCCCCGTCTCACGGACAGAGCACCCCGGACCGCCGGCCCCGTCACCCCTCTAGGCTGACCGGACAGAGGGATCACGCAGGCGGACAGCAGGCGCGAGACGTACGAAGAACCGAGGAGCACGACGTGGCGGTACGAGCGGTCCGCGGAGCCGTCCAGCTGGAGCGGGACGAGGCCGGACACATGGACGAGCAGGTCGGCGCCCTGCTGACCGCCGTTCTCGAACGCAACAGCCTCGTCGCGGACGATCTGATCAGCATCTGGTTCACAGCCACCCCGGACCTGCACAGCGATTTCCCGGCCGCCGCCGCACGCGGCCTCGGTATCGTCGACGTACCGCTGATCTGCGCCCAGGAGCTGGACATCGTGGGCGCCATGCCCCGAGTGGTGCGCGTCCTCGCGCACGTCGAGACCTACCTTCCCAAGTCCGAGATCGCCCACGTGTACCTCGGTGCCACCGCCGCACTCCGCAAGGACATCGCCCAGTGAGAACCGCCGTCGTCATCGGAACGGGCCTCGTCGGCACGTCCGCAGCCCTCGCCCTCGCCGGGCGCGGCATCCGGGTCCACCTCGTCGACCACGACCCCCAGTCGGCCCGCACCGCGGCCGCGCTGGGCGCGGGTACGGACGAGGCGCCCGAGGGGCGGGTGGACCTGGCGATCATCGCCGTGCCGCCCGCCCACGTGGCCACGGTGCTGGCCACCGCCCTGCGGGACGGCATCGCCCGCGGCTACCTGGACGTCGCCAGCGTGAAGGGCGGCCCGCGCCGCGAGCTGGAGGCGCTCGGCCTCGACCTCACGCCGTACATCGGTACGCACCCCATGGCCGGCAAGGAGCGGTCGGGCCCCCTCGCTGCCACCGCGGACCTGTTCGAGGGCCGGCCCTGGGTCCTCACCCCGACCCGTGACACCGACACCGAGGTCCTCAACCTCGCCCTGGAGCTGGTCGCGCTCTGCCAGGCCGTCCCGGTGGTCATGGACGCCGACGCGCACGACCGGGCCGTCGCCCTGGTCTCCCACACCCCGCAGCTGATCTCGTCGATGGTCGCCGCCCGCCTGGAGGAGGCCGACGAGACCGCCGTACGCCTCTGCGGCCAGGGCATCAGGGACGTCACCCGGATCGCCGCCTCCGACCCCCGGATGTGGGTGGAGATCCTCTCCGCCAACCCCGGCCCCGTCGCCGACGTGCTGGCCGGGGTGGCCGCCGACCTGGACGAGACGGTACGGGCGCTGCGCGGCCTGGAGTCCGGTGACGACGACAAGCGCCGCGAGGGCACGGAGGGCATCGAGGACGTCCTGCGCCGGGGCAACGCCGGCCGGGTCAGGGTGCCCGGCAAGCACGGGACCGCGCCCACCGCGTACGAGATGGTGTCCGTGCTGATCAGTGACCGGCCGGGTGAACTGGCCAGGATCTTCGCCGACGCCGGACAGGCCGGGGTCAACGTCGAGGACGTGCGCATCGAGCACGCCACCGGGCAGCAGGCCGGCCTGGTCCAGCTGATGGTCGAGCCGAGCGCGGTCCCCGCACTGAGCGAGGTACTGCGCGAGCGCGGCTGGTCGATACGGCAGTAGGCCGGGGCGCGGCGGAACCGGGAGGCCGTTGTCCACAGGGGTGCGGAGGCCCGCCCCGACACTCGGTAACCTTGTGCGGGGCGGGTTCGCACGCGCCCCCGTCCCGCCCACCCCGTGTACCAGGAAGGTGTCCACCACCGTGGAAACCCGTACGGCCCCGGCCGCAGTGATCGTCGCCATCGACGGGCCCTCCGGCACCGGCAAGTCGAGCACGTCCAAGGCCGTCGCCGCGCAGCTCGGCCTGAGCTACCTGGACACCGGTGCCCAGTACCGGGCGATCACCTGGTGGATGCTGAACAACGGCATCGACGTCCAGGACGCGGTGGAGGTGGCTACCGCGGCCGCCAAGCCGGTCATCGTCTCCGGCACGGACCCGGCCGCCCCGACGATCACCGTCGACGGGGAGGACGCCGCGGGCCCGATCCGTACCCAGGAGGTCACCTCCAGGGTCAGCGCCGTCAGCGCGGTCCCCGAGGTGCGCACCCGGATCACCGAGCTCCAGCGCACCATCGCCGCCGCGGCCGAGCGGGGCATAGTGGTCGAGGGCCGTGACATCGGCACCACGGTGCTGCCCGACGCCGACCTGAAGATCTTCCTCACCGCCTCCCCGGAGGCGCGCGCCGCCCGGCGCAGCGGAGAGGTCAAGGGCTCCGACCTCGCCGCCACCAAGGAAGCGCTGATCAAGCGGGACGCGGCCGACTCCGGCCGCAAGACCTCCCCGCTGGCCAAGGCGGACGACGCCGTCGAGGTGGACACCACCGAGCTGACCCTTCAGCAGGTCATCGAGTGTGTCGTCACCCTCGTCGAGGAGAAGCGGGCCACGAAGTGACCCAGGCCACGGGCCGTCCCTCGCCGCGCGGAGCGGCGGTCGGGCGGGGGATCGGCATCGGGCTGATGTACGGGCTGTGGAAGCCCCGTGTCCTCGGTGCGTGGCGGGTCCCCGCCACCGGACCCGTCATACTCGCGGTGAACCACTCGCACAACATCGACGGTCCGATGCTGATGGGCACCGCGCCCCGGCCCGTCCACTTCCTGATCAAGAAGGAGGCGTTCGTCGGCCCGCTCGACCCGTTCCTGCGCGGAATCGGTCAGCTGAAGGTGGACCGCACGACCGCTGACCGCACCGCCATCACCGACGCCCTGGGCGTGCTGGCGGACGGCGGTGCCCTCGGGATCTTTCCCGAGGGCACCAGGGGCGAGGGCGACTTCGCCTCCCTGCGCGCCGGGCTCGCGTACTTCGCGGTACGCAGCGGGGCGCAGATCGTGCCGGTGGCCGTCCTGGGAAGCACCGAGCGCCGCGGACGGTTGATATCGGCACTGCCGCCGTTGCGCAGCCGGGTCGATGTCGTGTTCGGCGAGGCCTTCGAGGCGGGCGACGGCAGTGGGCGCCGTACGCGCAAGGCGCTGGACGAGGCGACGGTACGGATCCAGGCGCGGCTGACCGCCCACCTGGACGAGGCCAGGCGTTTCACCGGGCGCTAGGTAAGACTTGAGTAGTGGGCCGCGCAGTCGTGGCCCATCGATGATGATGCAAAGAGGAACGGACTTCATGAACGACCAGATTCACTCCGACGGCTCGGACCACGAGCACGGAGCGCTTGGCGACGCCGAGTACGCGGAGTTCATGGAGCTCGCCGCGGAGGAGGGCTTCGACCTCGAAGAGGTCGAGGGTGCCATCGACGAGGCCGGTCACGGGCCGCTGCCCGTGCTCGCCGTCGTCGGCCGCCCCAACGTCGGCAAGTCGACGCTGGTGAACCGGATCATCGGCCGCCGCGAGGCCGTCGTCGAGGACAAGCCCGGCGTCACCCGCGACCGCGTCACCTACGAGGCCGAGTGGGCCGGCCGCCGCTTCAAGGTCGTCGACACCGGCGGCTGGGAGCAGGACGTGCTGGGCATCGACGCCTCCGTCGCCGCCCAGGCCGAGTACGCCATCGAAGCGTCCGACGCGGTCGTCTTCGTGGTCGACTCGACGGTCGGCGCGACCGACACCGACGAAGCCGTCGTCAAGCTGCTGCGCCGGGCCGGCAAGCCCGTCGTGCTCTGCGCCAACAAGGTCGACGGACAGAGCGGCGAGGCGGACGCCACCGCCCTGTGGTCGCTGGGTCTCGGCGAGCCGCACCCGGTCTCCTCGCTGCACGGCCGCGGCACCGGCGATCTGCTCGACGCCGTGCTCGAAGCGCTTCCCGAGGCGCCGGCGCAGCGCTTCGGCACCGCGATCGGCGGCCCGCGCCGGATCGCGCTCATCGGCCGTCCGAACGTCGGCAAGTCCTCGCTGCTGAACAAGGTGGCCAACGAGGACCGCGTCGTCGTCAACGAGCTGGCCGGCACCACCCGCGACCCGGTCGACGAGCTGATCGAGCTCGGCGGCATCACCTGGAAGTTCATCGACACGGCCGGTATCCGCCGCCGCGTCCACCTCCAGGAGGGCGCGGACTACTACGCCTCGCTGCGTACCGCCGCCGCCGTGGAGAAGGCAGAGGTCGCCGTCGTCCTGATCGACGCGGGCGAGTCCATCAGCGTCCAGGACCAGCGCATCATCACCATGGCCGTGGAGGCCGGGCGCGCCCTGGTCATCGCGTACAACAAGTGGGACAAGCTCGACGAGGAGCGCCGCTACTACCTGGAGCGGGAGATCGAGACGGAGCTCGCGCAGATCGCGTGGGCGCCGCGGGTCAACGTCTCGGCCGTCACCGGCCGGCACATGGAGAAGCTCGTCCCGGCCATCGAGACCGCCCTCGCCAGCTGGGAGACGCGCGTTCCCACCGGCCGGCTGAACGCCTTCCTCGGCGAGATCGTCGCCTCCCACCCGCACCCCGTCCGCGGCGGCAAGCAGCCCCGGATCCTCTTCGGCACCCAGGCCGGTACCAAGCCGCCGCGCTTCGTGCTGTTCGCCTCGGGCTTCCTGGAGCACGGCTACCGACGGTTCGTCGAGCGCCGGCTGCGTGAGGAGTTCGGCTTCGAGGGCACCCCGATCCACATCTCGGTGCGGGTCCGCGAGAAGCGCGGCCGCAACAAGTAGCACGCCCGCCCGCATGGCAGAGCCCCGGGCCGTCTCTCGTCCGAGACGGCCCGGGGCTCTGCCATGCGGGCGGGCGCCCCGCGCACCTACGGGCGGGCGCCCCGCGAACCCGGGGGCAGGGCTGCCGGCTGGGTGCGCCCGGAGTGCCGGCCCACCCGCTGCCAGGAACCGGTGCCGGTACCGGCACCGGTGCCGTGTCCCGTGGCACCGCCCGCCACGGCGAGACCGGTGGAGAAACCGGCGGAGTGGCCGGGGTGGCCGCTCAGCGGGAGGCGGCTGCCGAAGAGACCGGTGCCGAAGGCCACGAAACCGAGATTCTCCTCGCCGCTCCGGTCACCCGGCAGCGCCCGGAACGAACGGCGGTACTCGGAGTACAGCGCGTCGTAGATCGGGGTGTGGGACTGACCGCCCGATGGCTCCTGCGAGGGCCGCATGGCAGGGATCGGGCTCGGGCGCTGGTGGGAGGAGTCGTATGAGTGCACGTATGTGCCAACGACACCGGTGTCGGTCGGATGCGGGCGCGGCGGAGAAATAGCTGTTCGCCGCCTGTGCGAGGAGCCGACGCCCACGGTCAGGTCCCGGCCAGCGGCATCGCGGCGGCGACCAGGAGCCCTTCGGCAGCGGCCTTGTCCAGGGCGTCGCGCAACAGGTCCTCGCGGGGCTGCTGACCGATCGCCCCGGCCGGGGCGGCGAAGACGAGGACGGTCTGCGACTTGTTGGCCGCGGTCCGCCAGCCCTCGGTGACCTGGAGCGGCGCGTGCGCCTGCCACCAGGCGACCGGTGCGCCGCCGCCGGTGCCCGGCTGGAGCACGGCGTGCAGCTGACCCATGGCGAGCAGGATCGACCAGCCGTGCAGTACGGCGGGCACCTGGTCCATCCGGTGGGCCGGGTGGAAGCCCTGCTCCAGCAGCAGCTGGAGGAATTCGTCGCCCCGGCTGCCGTCCGTGCCCGGCCGGGCGATCGCACCGGTGGGCTCGACGACGAGGGCCGGGTGGAGCTCGTCGTCGATCAGGACGAGACCGCTGGTGATGCCGAGGACGGCCTGTTCGGTGGGGATGCCCTGCGGCACGCCCGCGCCGGTGGCGGAGTCCGGGCCCTCGCCGCCGGTGATGCTGCGCACGGCGCCCTGGAGCTGCTCCTCGGCGACCTGGACGACCTGCGAGGGGATGCACGTCGCGTGGGCGAAGGCGAGGACGGCGGTCTCGTCGCCGACGAAGAGCACCGTGCTGGTGCGCTCCTGCTCGGAGTCTCCGGGGGTGCGGCAGGAAGTGCAGTCGTAACTGCCCGGGGCGTTGTCGCCGACAAGCAGCCGGTCGGCTTCGGCGTCGCCGATCTCGGCGCGTACGTCCTCGCTGACGTCGAGCATGCGCGGCACGGGTGGCTCCTCGAACTCGGTACGTGCGCCGGGCGGTTCCCGGCTCATGGAAATGACAACGGGCGAGCCGCGGCCGGGGTCACGCGAGAAAGGGAACGTAATCGAACCAACCGGCCCGGAAGGTGAATCCCGGGGCCCGGGGGAGCGCTTGGGGACCGTTCGTGCCGGTCCGGGGGCTCTCGACGTGGTCGACTCGACGATATGGCGGTGCGCCGGGTACAGCAATAAAGCGACAAAGCGGGAAAGTGGGCGAGTTACCGCTGGCCGAAATTCGCCCGTACACGGAGTGAACCGCCGACCTGCCTGCGTCGTCATGGCAAGTGCAGCCTGCCGCTGATCAGCCGAACCGGGAGATATGGCGTTTCATGCACATTTCTTTCCTGCTCCACAACGCATACGGGGTCGGGGGCACGATCCGTACGACGTTCAATCTCGCCGGGGCGCTGGCCGGGCACCACGACATCGAGATCGTCTCGGTCTTCCGCCACCGTGACGTTCCCGCGCTGGGTGCTCCCGAAGGGGTGCGCATGAGCCACCTCGTCGATCTGCGGAAGAAGAGTCCGACGTACGACGGTGACGCCGCCGACTACGCCCGCCCCGCGACCGTGTTCCCGCGCGGCGACAGCAGGTACCGGCAGTACAGCAGGCTGTCCGACGCACGGGTGGCGGACCACCTGCGTTCCCTGGAGGCGGACGTGGTGGTCGGCACCCGGCCCGGACTCAACGTGCACATCAGCAGGCAGGCCCGCCGGGGCCCGGTACGGATCGGGCAGGAGCACCTCACCCTCGACAGCCACAGCTACCGGCTCCGTCGCGAGATCGCACACCGCTACCCGCTGCTCGACGCGATCACCACGGTCACCGAGGCCGACGCCCAGGCCTACCGGACCGGGTTCAAGCTGCCCGGCGTACGGATCGAGGCCATTGCCAACAGCGTGCCCGAACCGATGGTCCCGCCTGCCGACGGCGACCGGAAGTGGGTGATCGCCGCGGGCCGGCTGCACAAGGTCAAGCGGTACGACCTGCTCGTCCGGGCGTTCGCCGACGTGGTCGCGGTCCGCCCGGACTGGCGGCTGCGCATCTACGGCGGCGGCGACGCGACCGGCAACGAACGGGCGGCGCTGCTCGCGCTCATCGGCGAACTCGGTCTGCACAACCACGTGTTCCTGATGGGACCGGTCAACCCGCTGGAGGCCGAGTGGCCCAAGGGTTCGATCGCCGCGGTCACTTCGGACCGAGAGTCCTTCGGCATGACCATCGTCGAGGCGATGCGCTGCGGCCTGCCGGTCGTCGCCACCGACTGCCCGCACGGCCCCCGCGAGATCATCGACGACGGCACCGACGGCCGGCTGGTGCCCGTCGGTGACACGGCGGCCGTGGCCGACGCGCTGCTCGGTCTGATCGGTGACGACGAGGCGCGGCACCGCGCGGGGCGCGCCGCGCTGGCCGCGTCGCAGCGGTTCGACCCGTCACGGATCGCCGAACGCCATGAACGGCTCTTCACCGAACTCGCCTCGCGGGGCCCGCGCGACCGCTCGCACGGAGCGCTGGGCACCACACTGCACCGCGCCCGGGGCACCGTGCTGGACGGGGCGTACGCCCTGCGATACAAGGCAGCTGCCGTGATCCGCAAGGGGAAGACCGCATGACCGACTCCGCAGGGCGAAGGACACCGCGGGCCGACTGCACCGTGGGACCCGGCGGCGGGATCACCTTCGATCTCGACCTCGGCCGCCGCGAGGACGAGGCGGCGCCCGAACTGCTGCTCCGGCTGCGCGGTGCCAAGGGCACGGGCGACGGCGACACCGTACGGCTGCCGCTGAGTCCGCTGCGCGACGGGCGGCTGCGCGCGGTGCTGCCGGGGGCGGTCGAACCCGCCGAGGGGCGCTGGGACGTCTACCTGCGGGAGTCCGGCGCGGACGACGACGGGGCGGTGGCCGTCGAGCCCGGCATCCGGGACCTGCGGCTGCTCGTCGACCACGCGCCGGGGAGCGGGCGGATCGCGGTCCGGATCCCGTACCCGACCCTCGACGGCCGGCTCGCGGTGCGCTGCTGGCTCCGCGCACCGCATGCCGAGGCCGGACCGGTGACCCTCGACGGGCACGCGATGACGGTCGAGGGCACGCTGTACGGGACCGGCCTCGGCGCCGGTGCCCGCGTCGAGGCACGACAGCCCGGCGCCGGCGGCCGGGTCCTGCGGGTGCCGGTCACCGGGGAGGAAGGTGCCTTCGCCTTCACGCTCCCCCTGGACCGGCTGGCCGACGGGGCCGTCACCGCATCGCAGCTGTGGACGCTCTGGCTGGTCCCCGGGGCGGCGGACGGACCGGCCGGCGACGTACGGATCTCCCGCATCCTCGACGACGTCTGGGACCGCAAGAAGATCTTCGTCTACCCGGGCCGCGACACCGGGGAGGGCAGCCGGGCCACGCCCTGCTACTCCACCGACAACGACCTCTGCGTACGGCTCGAACCGGAACCGGCGCCCTGAAGGCCGGTCCAGGGATTGCGGACGCGGGCTGTCCGCAATCCCTGGCAGACTCGCCGCCATGTTGGAGACCTCGGCACGGCTGCTGCGACTGCTCTCACTGCTCCAGGCCCACCGCGACTGGTCCGGCGCGGATCTCGCCGACCGGCTCGGCGTCACCCCGCGCACCGTCCGGCGCGACGTCGACAAGCTGCGCGAACTGGGCTACCCGGTCAACGCCAGCCCCGGCACCGGTGGCGGGTACCAGCTCGGCGCCGGGGCCCAGCTGCCGCCGCTGCTGCTGGACGACGAGGAGGCCGTCGCCGTCGCCGTCGGCCTGCGGACCGCGGCGGGCAACGGCGTCGAGGGCATCGGCGAGACCTCCGTACGTGCCCTGACCAAGCTCGAACAGGTGCTGCCGGACCGGCTCAGGCGCCGGGTGAACGCGCTGAACACCTTCACCGTGCCGCTGCTTCGCGGGCCCGGCGCCTCGGTCGCCGACGCGGGCGTCCTGACCGAGCTCGCCGGTGCCTGCCGGGACGCCGAGCGGCTGCGCTTCGAGTACCGGGACCACTCCGGCTCCGTCTCTCGGCGGACCGTCGAACCGCACCGGCTGGTGTGCACCGAGCGCCGTTGGTACCTCGTCGCCTGGGACGTGGACCGCGCGGACTGGCGTACGTTCCGGGCCGACCGGATCACCCCCACGCCGCCGCACGGACCGAGGTTCGTCCTGCGCGAGGCACCCGCCGAGGACCTGGCCGCCTACGTCTCGAACGGGATCTCCACGGCCGTGTACCCGACGCGGGCGGTGATCCGGCTGAAGGCGGGGATCGAGCGTGCGGCCGAGCGGATCCCGCCCTCGGCCGGGGTGCTGGAGGCGGTCGACGCGGACACCTGTCTGCTGCGTGCCGGGGCGGTCACGCCGGACGTGCTGGTCATCCACGTGATGATGCTGGGGATCGACTTCGAGGTCGTCGAACCACCGGAGCTGAGGGACGCGATCAGGGTGGCCAGGGACCGGCTGACCAGGGCCCTGGAGTGAGTACCGGCTGTGGCAACGCCATACGGACGGCCGGGGTTGCCCGCTATACCGGTGGCAGTCGACGGCCGTCCCGTACCGCGGCGTGAATATTGTGACCAGAGGATAAGGCTGCCATAAGGAAGCGTGAATTCCCGGCGACATGCTCATTTACGCACGCTATTCGGTGCGGTAATTACATCCCCTCGATACGGGATATTCCGCTCCGATTCCATGCCTTCCGAATGCTCGTTCTCCGGGTTGTGTGATTACTGTGTGTCCGGTCCCGGGCCGCCTGTCCGGGTGGCGTGATTCGTACCGCGCGCGTGTCGTGATCCTGTGACACAAGTGTGACCGGCGGGGAACGTGAGGATGCCCTGCGACGGCGGGCGCCCCGGCTTCCGCCGCCGCCCGCGGCCGCCTACGGTGAGGGGCATGGCACCCATACCGACCCCTTCCGCCCAGCCCGACGACGCGCCCGACGAGTACGTCGGCCTGGCCGCCGACGCCGCCGAACGGCGGGCCCGCAGCCATGGCTGGACCACCGTCAGATCCCTGCCGCCGGGCGCGATCATCACCATGGAGTTCCGGAGCGGACGGATCAACTTCGAGGTCGACGGAGCCCGCGTCACCCGCTGCTGGGTGGGCTGAGACCGCCCGCGGCCCGGCACCCCGGGCACCGGTACGGAAGAAGGCCCCGACGTCGGTCGGGGCCTTCTTCCGTGTCCGGGGAGCGGCTGTGCGTACCGGCTCCCGCGCCGGGTCTCAGCCGCCGGCCACCGGGCGGGCCGGGCTCGTGCCGCCGCGCGGCGTGCGGTCGGCGTGCGGCGGGCGCCGGCTGCCGGCCGGGGTGACCGGGGTCCGCTCCGAGCGCACCACATGCGCCGGGTGCGACGCGTGTGCGCGCGTACGGGTGGCCGTGCCACCCGCGGCGACCGGCTCCAGCGCCGGGGCGTGGGCCGGGGCGTCGCCGCCGTCCGGCTGCGGTGGCAGGACGGTCCGGGGGCCTCCGGCCGCGACGGGTACGGAGGGGACGGGGCGGCCGAATCCCCGCAGGTTCTCGCGCTGGGCGAAGACCCATGCCTCGGCCCGGGTGATCAGCGGCTCGACCCAGGGCAGGCCCAGCATGATCAGCAGCCCCGCGGCCCAGCCCAGCAGGACGTCGCTGAGCCAGTGCGTACCGAGATAGACGGTGGTGAGGCCGACGCCCAGCGACACGATCGCCGACATGGCCGACAGGTAGCGCCGGGCCCGGGGGGTGGTGGCGAGATAGGCGAGGATTCCCCAGGTCACAACCGCGTTGGCGGTGTGACCGGAGGGAAATATATCGCCGCCGGCGAAGAGTTCCGCGGAGCCGATCTGGGTCGCGTAGTGCGGGCCGAGGCGGCCCAGGCCGATCTTGACCGCGCCGACCGTCACATTGAGCAGCAGCAGCGCCGCGCCCAGCGTCAGCAAGGGGCGCAGCGTGTGCTGCCGCCAGGAGCGCCAGCCGAGCCAGCAGGCGACCATGGTGGCGGTCGGACCACGCTGGCCGAGCACGATGTAGTAGTCGAGGAAGGCATGGATTTCCGGCCACTGCTGATACGGCCGGAAGAGCATGACCTTCCAGTCCAGGGTCACCAGCCAGGACGAGACCAGCACGGCAATGACGATGGCGAGATAGAACGCCAACGTCCCGCCGAAGAGCGCGATGCGGTGACGGCTCATCCGCGGTGGCTCTATCTTCGGCGGCTCCGGCTCCCGGTCCAGCCGGGCAAAGATGTCGGTACGCACCCAATCGACGTTACAGCGAGTTAGTGAGAGACCAGGGCGTTCCGGTCTCTTCGTGATGACGATGTGATGTGGACTATGTCTCAGTGCGGTCTTAATTCCTGACCCGCGCGTGCATCTCGGCGGCCCTTCGCACTATTGATTTCGCACGCATTTCGGAAGGGTGTTTGGGCGTGGGCAGAAAAGCGCAGGAGGTGCCGGTATGAATTTATCCGCGCCCGGAAGGAGGTGGAACGGACCGTGCCGGTCCGGTCACCGGCCGCTTTCGGCACGGGCCCGGCGGGTGCTCCGCGGGGGCCACCGAGTACCGTCCCGTTCCAGGAGCGCCGGGTGTCCTCGCAGGTCCGGACGGCGGGTCGGCGTGGCGTACGCCACACGCCGCGGTTCGACCGGGTATGAGGTGGACCACGTGTGAGGGCTCCGAACTCGCGTACGCTGACGGCCACTCGCCCGTCGATGCCGGGCCATGAGGAGCGGCGGACCGCCGCATCCCCGGTTGGCCCGCCGAGCGCGAGGAACCTTTGGGAGGGACATGCATGTCAGGGACGACCACAGCCCGAATGCGGCTGCGCCCGGTGGCCGACGGTGCCAATCGATGGGTCGTCCTCGTCGTCCTCTGCCTCAGCCTCCTGCTCGTGGCGCTCGACTCGACCGTGCTCCACGTCGCCGTACCCGCCGTCACCGAGGACCTGAACCCCAGTGCGGTCGCTCTGCTCTGGATAGTCGACGCCTACCCGCTGGTCTGTGCCTCGCTGCTGATCCTCTTCGGCACCCTCGGGGACCGGGTCGGCCGCCGTCGCGTCCTGCTGCTCGGCTACGCCCTCTTCGGTGTCGCCTCCGCGATCGCCGCGATGGCCGACAGCCCCGCGGTACTCATAGTGGCGCGTGCGCTGCTCGGGGTCGGCGGCGCGATGATCATGCCGGCGACGCTGTCGATCCTCCGGCAGGTCTTCCCCGACCGGCGTGAACGTGCCGCGGCGATCGGCATCTGGACCGCGGTCGCCGCCGTGGGTGCCGCCACCGGGCCGGTCATCGGCGGCTTCCTCGTCGAGCACTTCTGGTGGGGCTCGGTCTTCCTGATCAACGTCCCGCTGATGGCGCTGATCCTGCCGGTCGGACGGCTGCTGCTGCCCGAGTCACGCGGCAGCCACGACGGCCCGTGGGACGTGCTGGGCGCGCTGCTGGCCGCCGCCGGAGTGCTCGGCGTGGTCCTCGGGGTGAAGCGGGCGGGCGCCGGTGAGGTGCTGAGCCCGGCCACGCTCGCCCCGCTGCTGATCGGGGCGGCACTGCTCATCGTGTTCGTGCGCCGTCAGAAGCGGCGTACGCATCCGCTGATCGACATGGGGCTGTTCACCAGGCCCGCGTTCTCCACCGCGGTGGGCTGCATCGTCCTCGCCATGCTGGCCCTGGTCGGTCTTGAGCTCATAGCCGTGCAGTACCTCCAGCTCGTCCTCGGGCTGAGCCCGCTGCAGACCGGTCTGCGACTGCTTCCGCTCACCTTCGCGGCCATGGCCGCGGGCGCCACCGGCTCGTACACCCTGCGCCGTATCGGTCCGCGCCGGATGGTCGGCTGGGGCTTCGTGCTCACGGCCGTCTCGGTGCTGATCCTGACCGCGATGGGGCAGCACGACCGGCCGGTGCTGCTGACGGCGGCCTTCGTCGCCCTCGGCTTCGGACTCCAGTCCACGCTCTTCGGGGCGTACGAATCGATGCTCAGCGAGGCCCCGGTCGACCGTGCGGGCGGGGCGGCGGCCATCGGCGAGACCTCTTACCAACTGGGCGCGGGCATGGGGATCGCCCTGCTCGGCAGTGTCATGAACGCCGCCTACGCCCCAGGGCTCTCGAAGCTTCCCGAAGCGGGTGTCCCAGCCGGGGCCCGTGCGGCCGCCGCCCACTCGCTGGGTGAGGCGTACCAGGTGGCGGAACAGCTGGGCGGTCCGCTGGGCGCGGTGCTGCGCTCCACGGCGCGCCACTCATTCATCACCGGGCTGCATGTCACCCTGCTGGTCAGTGCCGCGCTGCTGCTGGCCGGGGCGCTGGCGGCGCTGCGGCTGCCGCGGGCGATGGACTGCCCGGCGGCGGTGCCCGACGACCCGGAGCAGGCGGCCGACGCGGGCGGGGCGAGGGAGTGCCCCGCGGCGCGCGAGGTGCCCGCCCCGGGCCGTGCGCAGCGGCCCCTGCCGCGGCCCGCCCGGCGCCGACCCGCCGAGGCGACCGGCTCTGGACGAGCGGCACACTGAGCCGTAACGTCGGCGCGAGGCTATAACTAACACTGCTAGTTTCAGCATCGAGCGAGCCGCCGGAGGCGCCCTCATGTCCACCACCGAGTCGTCGAAGCTCCCGCCCTTCGACCCCGCCGACCCGATCGGCATCGACGATCTGCTCAGCGCCGAGGACCTCGCGATCCGCCAGGCCGTACGGGACTGGGCCGCCGACCGGGTCCTGCCGCACATCGCCGAGTGGTACGAGAGCGGCGAGCTGCCCGGCATCCGGGAGCTGGCCCGTGAGCTCGGTTCGCTCGGCGCGCTCGGCATGTCCCTCCAGGGGTACGGCTGCGCCGGCGCCACCGCGGTCCAGTACGGACTGGCCTGCCTGGAGCTGGAAGCGGCGGACTCCGGGATCCGCTCCCTGGTCTCCGTGCAGGGGTCGCTCGCCATGTACGCCATCCACCGTTTCGGCTCCGAGGAGCAGCGGCAGCGCTGGCTGCCGGGCATGGCGGCCGGCGAGATCATCGGCTGCTTCGGCCTCACCGAGCCGGATCACGGCTCCGACCCGGCCGGGATGCGTACGTACGCCAAGCGCGACGGCGGGGACTGGGTGCTCACCGGCCGCAAGATGTGGATCACCAACGGCTCGGTCGCCGGGGTCGCCGTCGTCTGGGCGCAGACCGACGACGGAATCCGCGGATTCGCCGTGCCGACCGACACCCCGGGCTTCTCGGCACCGGAGATCAAGCACAAGTGGTCGCTGCGCGCCTCGGTCACCAGCGAGCTGGTCCTGGACGAGGTGCGGCTGCCCGCCGATGCCGTGCTCCCGGGCGTCACCGGCCTGCGCGGCCCGCTCAGCTGTCTCAGTCACGCCCGCTACGGCATCGTCTGGGGTGCGATGGGCGCGGCCCGCGCCAGCTTCGAGGCGGCCGTGGACTACGCGAGGACGAGGGAGCAGTTCGACCGGCCGATCGGTGGCTTCCAGCTCACCCAGGCCAAGCTCGCGGACATGGCCGTGGAGCTGCACAAGGGCATCCTGCTCGCCCACCATCTGGGCCGGCGGATGGACGCGGGCAGGCTCCGCCCGGAGCAGGTCAGTTTCGGAAAGCTCAACAATGTGCGGGAGGCGATCGACATCTGCCGTACCTCGCGCACGATCCTCGGCGCCAACGGGATCTCGCTGGAGTACCCGGTGATGCGCCACGCGACGAATCTGGAGTCGGTGCTCACCTACGAGGGAACCGTGGAGATGCACCAGCTGGTGCTGGGCAAGGCGCTCACCGGTCTCGACGCGTTCCGCTAGACCGTCCGGCGAGCGCCCTGCTCAGCTCTGGTTGAAGAAGCCGTCGGCCGACCGGCCGGCGGTTTCGCTGACCACCTGGGTGTCGGCCGGGGTCAGCAGGAAGACCCGGGTGGCCACGCGCTCGATCGAGCCGCGCAGTCCGAAGATCAGCCCGGCGGCGAAGTCCACGACACGCTTCGCGTCGGTGGGGTCCATGGTCGTGAGGTTGACGATCACCGGGACACCGTCCCGGAAGAGCTCTCCGATGGCCCGTGCGTCCCGGAAGCTGTCCGGGGTGACGGTGGCGATCCGGCGGCCCGTCTCCTCGGCCGTCTCGGACGCGACCTGCACCCGGGGGTCGGTCACCCAGGCCTGGCCACCGGTCCCGGTCTGCGCGCCCTCGGCGTACTCGTCGTCGTAGTACCGCTCGTCGTTGTCCTCCACGAGGCCCAGCCAGGCACTCGCCTTGCGCACCGATCCCATGGACGCCTCCTCTCACCGCGGTTCCGTGGCGTTCCGCATCTCTTTCGTATCCCTATGGTCGTCCATGATGCGGATCGTGCGCCAAGTGGATAGTCGGCGCGCAGGGGATTCGTGACGGTACTGGCACAGAAGATGTGGCGATATGTCAGGTTTCCTCCCGTATAAGGAGTCAGAAAGAAAGAAAATATGATGCCCCAGGCCGTATGGGTGACATGGGGGACGTACGGGTGAACGGACTGCTCGATACGATGCACCTCGCGCAGCCGCACGAGCTCGGCGCGAAGGTGAACGACTCTCGGGGGATCGTCGTGTTCGGAATAGTCAGGCCCTGCACCCATCGGCTGTCCGAGGGGCTGCGGACCGAGTGGATGGCCCATCTCTGCGGGCTCTGCCTCGCACTTCGCTCCGATCACGGGCAGTTCGCCCGGATCGTCACGAACTACGACGGCCTGATCGTCTCCGTTCTGACGGAGGCTCAGTCCGAGCGCACCACCGGATGGCGGCGCACGGCGGGGCCCTGTCCGCTGCGCGCCATGCGGACCGCCCCGGTCGCCCGCGGCGAGGGCGCCAGGCTGGCCGCCGCCGTCTCCCTGGTGCTGGCCTCGGCGAAGGTCCGGGACCACGTCGCGGACGGCGACGGCCTGTTGAGGCGCCGCCCGGTCGCCGCCGCCGCGCGCCGGGTCGCCGCCGGCTGGGACCGGGCCGGCGCGCGCACCGGCGCACAGCTCGGCTTCGACACCGCGCTGCTCGTGGACGCCGTCGACCGGCAGACCGGCATCGAGCTGATCGCCGGGCCCGGCACCCCGCTGCTCACGGTCACCGAACCCACCGAGACCGCCACCGCGGCCGCCTTCGCCCACACCGCGGTGCTCGCGGGCAAGCCGCAGAACGCGGGACCGCTCGCCGAGGCCGGCCGCCTCTTCGGGCGCCTGGCCCATCTGCTGGACGCCGTGGAGGACCAGGAAGCTGACGCGGCGTCGGGTGCCTGGAACCCGCTCACCGCGACCGGCACCTCGCGGGCGGAGGCCCGTCGGCTGTGCGACGACGCGCTGCACGGCGTACGGCTGGCGCTGCGCGACGCGGAATTCACCGACGACAAGCTGGCCCACGTGCTGCTGGCGCACGAACTGCGGCAGTCGGTGGACCGGGCCTTCGGCACCACGGCGTGCTCGCACCAGGCGGGCGCCGTGCTCCTGGACGGAACTGGCGGCCCGTCAGCCGCACGGCCGGCCGGATCCTTCGGCCCGGTGCCGGGCAATCCGTACGCGCCGAGCCCGGGAGGTCCCGCCGGTCCGCCGCAGCCACCGCCCGAGCCGCCGCGCGACCGGCGCGGTCTGATCACGGGCTGTCTGGTGTGGGCGGGGCTGGCCTGCACCTGCCAGATGTGCTGCGGCACCTTCGAGGACCCGTGGAGCCATCGGCGCCGCGACGGACTGTGCAGCCAGTGCGACTGCGGCGACGCCTGCGATGCCTGCGACTGCTGCAGCAACTGCGGGGACTGCTGCGATGGGTGCGACTGCTGCGACTGCGACTGCAGCTGCTGAGGGCGGGGGCCCGGATCACCTGATCTCGGGCGGCGAGATCTGCGAGGTCCTGATCGCGGATGCGCCGATGCCCCACTTCTCAAGGATCCGGTCGTAGGTGCCGTCCGCCTTGAGGCCGTTCACCGCGGCCCGGAAGGCGGGCGCCAGCCCGGTGCCCTTCTTGAAGGCGAAGCCGACGTCGAGACGCTTGAACTCATTGAGGAAGCGCACACCCTCCTGCTGTCGCACCGCGTACCGCAGCCCGTTGATGGTGGACATCACCACATCGCTGCGGCCCTGCTGGAGCGAGGCCCAGGTGGCGCCCTGGTCGTTGTACGTCTTCACGTCGTACGGCTTGCGGCCCGCGTCGGAGCACAGTTGTCGGTTCTCCTCCAGGGTCACCTCGAAGGTGGTGCCCGCGCCGGTGCCCACGGTCAGGCCGCAGAGCTGGGTGAGATCGGTGACCCTTTTCAGCCTGCTGTCGTCGCGGACCGCGAACCCCTGGCCGTCGTTGATGTACGTGACGAAGTCGATCGTCCTGCGGCGCTCCTCGGTCACCCCGAAGTTCCCGGTGCCCACGTCGTACTTGCCGCTGCCGAGCGCCGGGAGGATCGCCTCGAAGGAGGCCACCTCGCGGGTGAGGCGCAGCCCGAGCTTCCGGGCCACCGCGTCCGCGAAGTCGATGTCCGTACCGGCCACCGTCCTTCCGTCCGCGAGGTAGGTGGAGCCCGGCGGGTTGCCGACACTCGCGGCGATGGTCAGGGTCCCGGCGGCGCGGACATCGGCGGGCAGCAGCTTCGCCGCCGCCTCGTCCTCGCGTACCGAGGAGACGACATCGGTCGTCGGCACCTCGCCCTTGCCGGCGGCGGCGCCGGCCGGTGCGGCCGCCGGATCGCCGGATCCGCACGCGGTGAGGGCGAGAGAGGCGGCGGTGATCAGTGCGAAGGCAGCGGTGTGCCGGGTCCGGGGCATGAGGCGTGGTTCTCCAGATTCGTCGGCCATGAGCAGGCGCGCCGGCGTCGGGGCAGCGCGCGGCGGCCCGCGGCCGGGGCGAGGAAGGGCGGCGGAGCGAGGGGAGGGGGGAACGGTGTTGTGTACGGGAGGACACGCGGGGATACGCGCTCAGGCGCGACGCGCGGCGCCGGGCAGAGACACGCGGAAACACAGGGGGAGACGCGGAGGAGCAGGGGGTCGGCTCAACAGGAGGAGGACCACACGCGACCGAAGTCGATGTGGGAGCGCTTGACCAGCCACTGCTGCGAATACATGGCCCCAGTGGAACAGGCATCCGGTGGTCCGTCAACCGAGCCCCGGCGTACGGCTCACAGTGTGGACGAGCTTGACAACGCGCGGCGGACAGCGCTTATCTCGGAGGCGGACCGGCGCTGAGGGGCCCGGTCCGTGTTGTGTCCGGGCTGAAGGCACGCCCCGTGTTCGATCTCTGCATCCACGGAGCCCTCGCATGCCCGCGCTGACAGAAACCTTCCCTCCCTCTCTCCCCGCCCCGCTCGCGAAGAGCGACGGAACCGACCGGCTCCGGATCGTCCCGGTGCGCCGAACAGGCCAGTGGACAGCGGCCGTTGCCGTCCTGGCACTGCTCGCCTCGGTGCTCGGCTCCGTGGCCCGCAACGACGCCTTCCAGTGGGATGTCGTCGCCGACTACTTCACCACCACCGCGGTACTGCGCGGCCTCGGCCTCACCCTCTGGCTCACGGCGCTGGTCATGGTGCTCGGCTTCGCCCTCGGCACCTTGCTGGCCGTTCTCCGGCTCTCCGCGAACCGCGTTCTGCAAGCGGTCGGTTGGGGGTACGTCTGGCTGTTCAGGTCCACCCCGATCCTGGTCCAGCTGCTGTTCTGGTTCAACATCGGAGCGCTGTACCCGGAGATCCTCGGCGTCCGCACGGTGAACCTCCTCGGCCCGGTCACGGTCGCCGTCATCGGACTCACCCTGCACGAGGCCGCGTACGCCGCCGAAGTCGTCCGCGGCGGCATCCTCTCCGTCGAACGCGGGCAGATCGAGGCCGCCCAGTCGCTCGGCCTCGGGCCCTGGCGCAGGTTCCACCGGATCGTGCTCCCGCAGGCGATGCGCTCCATCGTCCCGCCCGCCGGGAACATGCTGATCGGAACCCTCAAGGGCACCTCGATCGTCAGCATCATCGCCGTACAGGACCTGCTGTACTCCGTGCAGCTCGTGTACCACCGCACCTATCAGGTCATCCCGTTGCTGCTGGTCGCCACCATCTGGTACGCCGTGGTCACCTCGCTGCTCGGCATCGGCCAGCACTACGTCGAGCGGCACTACGCGCGCGGCACGGCGGGTGCCCGGTGAGCGGGACACCGGCGCTCGTGGTCATAGGCGCCGGACCGCGCGGCACCGGCCTGATCGAGCGCATAGCCGCCAACGCCCCCGCCCTGTACGGGGAACGCACGCTGACCATCCACCTCGTCGACCCGTACCCGCCCGGTGGCGGACGGATCTGGCGGCACGACCAGTCGCCGCTGCTCCGGATGAACTCCATGGCCGAGGACGTCACGATGTTCACCGACGACACCGTCCGGCAGGAAGGGCCGGTCCGTCCCGGTCCCGCGCTGCACACCTGGGCGGCGGACATCCGGGACGGGCGCGCGGCGCTCCCGGACGGGGCCGACGTGGATCCCGGACTCCTCGACGAGATCAAGGTGCTGGAGGGCTCCGACTTCCCGAGCAGACGGCTGCAGAGCGTCTATCTGCGCTGGGTGTACGAGCGGGCCGTGGCCGCCCTCCCGGAAGGCGTCACCGTCCACTGGCACCGGGGCAGCGCCCTGCGTGTCAGCGGGCCGCCCGAAGGCCGACAGCGGGTCTGGCTGGAGGGGCGCGGCACACCGCTGCTCGCCGATGCCGTCGTCGTCGCCATCGGCCACCTCGACGCCGAACCGGAGCCGGAACAGGTCGAGTTGGCCGGCTTCGCGGACCGGCACGGGCTCGTCCACCTGCCGCCGGACTTCACCGCCGACGCCGACCTGAGTGAGGTGCCCGCGGGCGAGCCGGTCATCGTACGGGGCTTCGGGCTCGCCTTCGTCGACCTGATGGTGCTGCTCACCGAGGGGCGTGGCGGACGGTACGAGGACGGCGAGTACGTGCCGTCCGGCCGGGAGCCCCTGCTCCATATCGGCTCGCGCCGGGGCGTCCCGTACCACTCCAAGATCGGCTACGGCTGGGAGGGCGAACGGCCGCCGCTGCCGCGCTTCCTCGGCCCGGAGCTGACCGAGGCGCTGCTGAAGGCGGAGCGGCCGGTCGACTTCCGGCGCGATGTGTGGCCACATGTCGACAAAGAGCTCGGCTACGCCCACTACCACCGGCTCTTCACCGCCCACCCCGAGCGCACCACCGGCGACTGGGCCGGCTTCGAGGCGGAGTACGCCGCCGCCGACCCGGCAGGCCCCGGACTGGCCGCCCTCGTCGCGGCCGCCGTCCCCGACCCCGCGGACCGGCTCGACCTCGAAGCGCTCGACCACCCGCTGGACGGGGTGCGCCACCCCTCGTTCGACGCACTCCAGGAGGGACTGCGCGGATACATCACCGCCGACCTGGAACGCCGCCACGATCCCGGCCACAGTCCGGACCTCGCCGTCTTCCTCGGACTGCTGTCCGTCTATGGGCAGTTGACCCGGCTCGGTGACATCGGCGGCTGGTGGCACGGCTTCTTCAGCTATCTCGCCTCCGGCCCGCCCGGCCCCCGGCTGCACCAGCTCCTCGCGCTCTCCCGGGCCGGTGTCGTCCGCTTCCTCGGCGCCGGAATGACCGTCGAGGCCGACGAGAGGCGGGGTCTCTTCCTGGCGGGCAGCGCCACCGTGCCGGGACAGCGGGTAGCGGCCCGCACCCTGGTCGAGGCCCGGCTGCCCGAACCCACCCTGGAACGCACCCGCAGCCCGCTGCTCAAGGAGCTGTACGAGGACGGGGCCGCCGCCACGGCCACCGGGCTGCTCCCGGTCGCCCCCGACAACGGCCGGATCCTGGGCCGCGACGGCCGGCCGCACCCGCGCCGCTTCGCGCTCGGCCCGTTCACCACCGCCCGCGCGGGCGGGGCGTTCACCCGGCCGCGCACCGGCGGTCCGGCCTTCCGGCAGAACGACGCCACCGCCCGCACGGCGCTCGTGCTCCTCCGGGACCTGGCCCGCAGCCACGGCTGACCGCTCCCAGGAAGGCATGGCCCGCCCCCCGCCCTCGTACACCGCAGCCCAAGGACCCTCATGCCCCTCACCAGAGATCCACTCATCGACAAGGCGACCGGACCGCACACCACTGCTCCCGCCGCCGGCCATGAAGCGCTCGCCGGCGGCCCGGAGAGCACCACCACCGGATCCACCGACGCCATGGTCGAGATCCGCTCCGTCCACAAGAGCTTCGGCAGCCTCGAAGTGCTGCGCGGCATCGACCTGACCGTACGGACCGGAGAGGTCACCGTCGTCCTCGGCCCGTCCGGCTCCGGCAAGTCCACACTGCTGCGCACCATCAACCACCTGGAGAAGGTCGACCACGGCTGGATCAGCGTCGACGGCACCCTGGTCGGCTACCGCAGGGCCGGCGACAAGCTGTACGAGCTCCGCGAGCGCGAGGTGCTGCGCCGTCGCACCCGGATCGGCTTCGTCTTCCAGAACTTCAATCTCTTCCCGCACCTGACCGTGCTGGAGAACATCGTCGAGGCCCCGGTCACCGTCCTCGGCCGCCCGAAGAAACAGGCCGTGGCCGCCGCGGAGGAGCTGCTCGCCCGGGTCGGACTCGCCGACAAGGCGGGTGCGTACCCCAAGCAGCTCTCCGGAGGACAGCAGCAGCGGGTCGCCATCGCCCGCGCGCTGGCCCCCGAACCGAAACTGCTGCTCTTCGACGAGCCGACCTCGGCGCTCGACCCCGAGCTGGTCGGTGAAGTCCTCGATGTCATCAAGGACCTGGCGATCCAGGGCACCACCATGATCGTCGTCACGCACGAGATCGGCTTCGCCCGCGAGGTCGCCGACACCGTCGTCTTCATGGACGAGGGACGGATCGTCGAGCAGGGCACCCCCGGCGACGTACTCGACCGCCCGAGCCACGAGCGCACCCGGGCCTTCCTGTCCAAGGTCCTGTGAACCCGCCCATGCCCGCTCCGAGGAGTACCCCCGTGTCCGTCCGCCGCACGCGGCCGCCATCGACCGCCTCGTGCGGAACGGCTCGTACGCCGAGGCGTGGAAGGCGAAGGGCGGGGGGCTCACCGTCGAGGCCGTCACCGGGTCCGAGACCAACCCGCCGCGCCTGCCCGGGCCCGGGAGCTGAGCCAGGAACGGGCCGAAGGCCCGCGGGCGCCCCGCGAGCAGCCCCGGGAGGCCCGGAAGAGCGCGAAGAGAGCCCCGAGACGCCCCGAGACGCCCGGAAAAGCGCCGAAAGAGCCCCGGAAGAGCCCCGAGAGAGCCGGAAGAGACCTGAGAGGTCCCACCCATGACTGCCACCGCACCCCTCCACCTGGCCGCCGAGATCGGCGGGCCGCCACGCTACGACCACGGGCACTACACCGGCCTCGCCCGGCTCGCGGAGCACGGCGCCCTCGACTTCGTCACGCTCGGCGACTCCTTCGCCAGACCCGGCCCGGACGCGCTCGCCGTGCTCTCCCGGGTCGCGCCCGCCACCGGCCGGATCGGCCTGGTGCCCACCGTCACCACCACCCACACCGAGCCGTTCCACGTGGCATCGGCCGTGGCCACCCTGGACTGGGTGAGCCGCGGCCGGGCGGGCTGGCAGGCCGATGTGTCGACCACCGGGGCCGAGGCCCGGCTGTTCGGCCGGCGTCCGGCGGCGCCCGCCGACGAACTGTGGCGCGAGGCCGGTGACAGCGCCGAGGTGGGCGCCCGGCTGTGGGACAGCTGGGAGGACGACGCCGAGATCAGGGACGTCGCCACCGGCCGTTTCATCGACCGCGACAAACTGCACCACATCGACTTCGAGGGCGCCTCCTTCTCCGTCCGGGGCCCGGCGATCGTGCCCCGGCCCCCGCAGGGCCGCCCGGTCACCGTCGTCGACGGGACGAGCGGCCCGGCCCGGGAGACCGCGGCCCGCCACGCGGATGTCGTCCTGGTCCGGGTCACCGCCCCCGAGCAGGCCGCCGCGGCCCGCAGCGACCTGCGCCGACGGGCGGCGGCGCACGGACGTGACCCCGGCACACTCCGGGTCCTGGTCGCGCTCACCGTCGACCTCGGCGACGCCGAGACCGCCCCGGAACCGGGACTGGAGAGCAGCCCACCGCTCGCCGCGGGCGGCTCGTACTACCGGGGCGGCCCGGTCGACCTCGCCGAACTGATCACCCGGTGGCACCGTGACGGCGCGGCGGACGGCTTCCACCTCACACCCATCACCCCCGGGCGCGACCTCGAACGGATCGTCAACGGGACCGTGGCGCTGCTTCAGCACCGCAGCCTGTTCCGCACCTTCTACCCCGGCGGCACCCTGCGCGAGCACCTGGGGCTGGCCCGCCCCGCCAACCGGTACGCCCTCGAAGGAGAACAGGCATGACCGCCGCGACCAGGCAGATGCATCTCGCCGCCCATTTCCCGGGCGTCAACAACACCACCGTCTGGGCGGACCCCCGCTCCGGGAGCCAGATCGACTTCGCCTCCTTCGAGCACCTCGCCCGCACCGCGGAGCGCGGCAGGTTCGACTTCTTCTTCCTCGCCGAGGGGCTGCGGCTGCGCGAGCACAACGGCCGCATCCACGATCTGGACGTGGTCGGCCGCCCCGAATCCCTCACCGTGCTGGCCGCGCTGGCGGCCGTCACCGACCGGCTCGGTCTCGCCGCCACCGTCAACGCCACCTTCAACGAGCCGTACGAACTGGCGCGCCGCCTCGCCACCCTCGACCACCTCAGCGAGGGCCGGGCCGCCTGGAACGTCGTCACCTCCTTCGACGCCTTCACCGGGGAGAACTTCCGGCGCGGCGGTTACCTCGACCGGGCCGACCGGTACACCCGGGCCGCCGAGTTCGTCGCCACGGCCCGCGAGCTGTGGGACACCTGGACCCCCGACGGCACCCCGCGCCCGTTCAGGCACCGGGGGCAGCACTTCGCCATCGAGGGCGAGTTCACCGTCCCGCGCTCCCCGCAGGGCCATCCGGTCGTCATCCAGGCCGGTGACTCCCCGGACGGCCGCGAGTTCGCCGCGTCCACCGCCGACATCGTCTTCACCCGGCACGGCACCCTGGAGTCGGGCCGCGCGTTCTACGCCGACGTCAAGGCGCGGCTGGCGAAGTACGGCCGGGAACCCGGCGAGCTGAAGATCATGCCCGGCGTCACCTTCGTACTCGGCGACAGCGACGCCGAGGCCCAGGAGCGGGCGGCCGAGATCCGCCGCAGGCAGGTCTCCCCGCAGAACGCGCTGCTGGCCCTGGAACAGATCTGGGGCCGCGACCTCTCCTCCTACGACCCCGACGGACCGCTGCCCGAGATCGACCCGGACCCCGGATCCTCGCTGGTCCAGGGCCGGGTCAAGCACGGCGACCTGCTCGCCGTCGCGGCGCGCTGGCGTGCGCTGTCGAAGGAGAAGGGGCTGTCCATCCGGCAGACCGTCATCGAGACCACCGGCCGGCAGTCGTTCATCGGCAGCCCGCGAACGGTCGCGGAGCAGCTCACCGAGTTCGTCGCCGCCGACGCCGCCGACGGATTCATCCTCGTACCGCATCTCACCCCCGGCGGCCTGGACGACTTCGTCGACCGGGTGGTCCCGCTCCTCCAGGAGCGCGGGGCGTTCCGCTCCCGGTACACCGGTCCCACACTGCGCTCGCATCTCGGGCTCGCCGAGCCGGTATGGAAGGGTTGACCGCATGAGCACGGACGCACAGCAGCCGCACGGACCCGAGCAGGCGGCACAGGACTGGAAGCACTGGCACGAGGAGCGCACCGCCACGGTCGCCGGCCCCTACGGACCGCTCTCCCTCACCGGCACCCACTGGCTCTCCGACCACCCGGAGGGCCGCATCCCCGGAGTACCCGGGCAATGGCGGGAGGACGGCGACGAGCTGGTGCTCAGCGCCCGTGCCGCGGACGGGCTGACCGTCGACGGCGAGCCCTTCACCGGCCAGGTCCGCCTCACCGCCGACCGAGGCCCGATCGGTGAGTCCCGCGTCGCGCACGGCGAGCGGCGGCTGGTCGTGCTGAGCCGCGAAGGGCTCTGGGCGGTACGGGACTTCGACCCGGACTCCCCGGCGCGGCGCGCCTTCCGGGCCATCGAGGCCACCGGGTACGACCCCCGCTGGGTGCTCCAGGGCACCTTCCGCCCGTACGAGAGCGCCCGCACGGTCCGGGTCGAGAACGCTGACGGGGTCGAGCGCGGTCTCGGGCTCGCCGGTGAGATCGCCTTCGAGGCCGACGGCGCGGAGCACACGCTGCACGTCGCGGTCGAGCCCGACGGCTCGCTCTGGGCGGTCTTCGCCGACGCGACCAGCGGGAACAGCAGCTACCGCTTCCGGTTCCTGCGGCCCGCGGCCCCCGCGGAGGACGGCAGTGTGATGGTCGACCTCAACCGTGCGCTGCTGCCGCCGTGCGCCTTCGCGGACCACTTCATCTGCCCCTTCCCGCCGCCGGGCAACACCCTTTCCATCGCCGTCGAGGCGGGGGAGCGCAACCGCCTCGCCAACTGACGTATCGTCATATCTCTTCGGGGTGACGGCTCCGGCGGCCCCTGTGCCGCCGGGGCCGTTCCGTGCGGCGCGACAAGTTCAGGCCAGAGGGCCCCCTTGCGCCACAAGTTGACACCTTGAATACTCCCGAGCAGCGCTTGTCAGGAACACGGCATGCCTGTGGTTCGGGCGAACGGCCGTGCGAACGACTGCGCCTCACGGGTCCGACCACCCCACAGGCGGATCCCCGACTTCCCCTCGGGAGGAATGAAAAGTGAGGATCAAGCGCACCACCCCCCTCAGCGGCACCGCGAGACGCACCAGGGCCGTCGCCATCGCCGCGGGCCTCGTCGCCGTCGCCGCCCTCGCCGTCCCCAGCGCCCAGGCGGACACCAACACCACCTTCAGCGCCGCGCAGCTCTCCGCCGCGAGCGACGCCGTGCTCGGCGCCGACGTGGCGGGCACGGCGTGGAACGTCGACCCGGTGAGCAAGAAGCTCGTGGTCACCGTCGACCGCACGGTCTCGAAGGCCGAGATCGAGCAGATCAAGCAGTCCGCCGGGGTCAACTCCGGCGCCCTGAAGATCGAGCGCACCGCCGGGAAGATCAGCAAACTGCTCTCCGGCGGCGACGCGATCTACGCCCCGGGCTGGCGCTGCTCCCTCGGCTTCAACGTCCGCAGCGGCAGCACCTACTACTTCCTGACCGCCGGTCACTGCACCGACGGCAACCCGCCCTGGTACACCAACTCGTCGAACTCGACCAGCATCGGCCCGACGGTCGGCTCCAGCTTCCCGACCAACGACTACGGCCTGGTCCGGTACGACAATGCCTCGGTCGCCCATGAGGGCACCGTCGGCAGCGTCGACATCACCAGCGCGGCCAATGCCACGGTCGGCATGTCCGTCACCCGCCGCGGCTCCACCACCGGCATCCACAGCGGCTCCGTCACGGGCCTCAACGCCACCGTCAACTACGGCAACGGCGACATCGTCTACGGCATGATCAAGACCAATGTGTGTGCGGAGCCCGGCGACTCCGGCGGTCCGCTCTACTCCGGCTCCAAGGCGATCGGTCTTACCTCCGGCGGCAGCGGCAACTGCTCCTCCGGCGGCACCACGTACTTCCAGCCGGTCACCGAGGCGCTCAGCGCGTACGGGGTCAGCGTCTACTGACCCTCCGCCACACCCCCGGCCCGGCCCTCGAACAAGCGGCCGACCGCGACGGAGCCCCTGCCCGAATGCTGGGCGGGGGCTCCCGCTCACCCCGCGGCTTTTGAGAGGATGTGGGGCAGGTCGGTCACGCAGGAGCAACGGGGGCGGGCGCTGCGCCGGCCGGGGGACGTCCCCCGGGCCCCCGGCAGACACCTCAGGGGGTTCCAGGTCCGTGAAGCGCATCGGAGTGACCGGTCATCGCACCATTCCGCAGGAGGCCCACGCCCATGTGCTCGCGGGGTTACGCGCGGCGCTCCGCGGCCACGAAGGCTCCATGGAGGCCCTCTCCAGCCTGGCGGTGGGGGCGGACCAGATCTTCGCCGACCTCGCCCTGGCCCGCGGCGCCGAGCTGACCGTGGTGATCCCGAGCGGCGACTACGAGTCCTGCTTCGAGGACGCGGCCGAACTCGCCCGCTACCGGGCCCTCAAGGACCGGGCGGCCCGGGAGGTCCGGCTCGACTACCCGCACTCCACCGACGAGGCGTACTACGCGGCGGGTGCCTACATCGCCGACCACTGCGACCGGCTGCTCGCGGTGTGGGACGGCAGGCCGGCCCGTGGCCTCGGCGGCACGGGCGACATCGTGACGTACGCCCGCAGTCTGGGCCGTCCGGTCACGGTGATCTGGCGCGAGGGCGTGGAGCGGGGCTGACCGCCCGAGCGGCCGTCCGGCTCCACTGGCATCACGTCACATCTGGTGCCGGGCAAGCCAGTCGGTGTGCTGCGGGGAGACGACGCGCTCGGTCTCGAAGACCGCGCCCGGCCACTGGCGCTCGGTCAGTGTGGTCTCCATCGCCACCTGCATCGCCTCGAGGTCCTGCTCCACCAGGGAGTGGGCCGAGATCAGCGGGTGGTGACGGCGCATCTCGCTCCACGCCAGACAGGCGGCCGCCGCCGCCGACAGCACCCCCGTCAGGGCGAAGGACTGGGTGACGGAGAACGTCCGCAGCAGGGCGAACACCAGGGCGAGCGCGGTCAGCGCGGCGATGGTGGTCGACCAGACCAGGGTGGCCCGCCGGGACACATCCTGACGCCTGCGGTACCAACTTCTCTGCTCGATGAGGCGGTCACGCACGTACGTCTCCTTGCGTACGGTGAACGCTTTGTCCCGTAACTCGCGCATCGAGTCGGTGATCAGCCCGCCCGAATCGGCCGTCAGGTCGCGGGGGTCGGTCCACCCCACTTTGCGCAGTTCCTGAAGGCCCTCCTCGAGGCGGTTCGCGAACACCGCCTCCGGGTGCTGGGTGCCGGTGTCGAAAGGCGATCCGTGCACCGAGTAACGCCAGCACATCGACTTGATGAACTCGGCCGCCGAGCGGTTGAGTTGCCAATGCGACTTTGCTTTGCGCCGGGCGGAGAGGTACGTCGTGATCAGGACACCCAGGTAGGCCAACACGCCTGCGGCGTCGACGAGTTGAAACGTGTCACCCAGCTCGGCGTGCCAGGGGATCGCGGCCGGTGCCGTCCCCGTGACCAGGAGGATCAGCTGAATGCGGGTGGTGTTCACGGCCTCCCGCTGCCTCGCGATGGCGATCTCGTCCGTATGGTGAAAGAGCGCCGGCAGGTCGGCGTTCCTGAAGACCATGCTCTGGAGCGGCCCGGGAAGCGCCGTCATGTTCACTCCCGTCTGCGGTTATGTCGTCACTTCAATGGCGGAATCGATGGTTCCGTTCGATTCGGGACGGCCTTGTGTGACGCTCTCGTTCCAAGTGGCCGTCCTCAGTTGCCAACCGAGGCCATGAGAGTAAAGTCGTGCCGCCGGACACTGCAATGGTGCAGATACTGTTGCTGCATTCCTGTCCGGAACCATTCCATCGGAACAAATCCCCTCAAGGACGGCCGTGAACACCTCAGAATCCTCCCTCTCCTTCGCCGTTGCGAAGAAGCGTGTGCCGCTCGCCCAGATCGATGTCCGCGGCACTGCTGCTGCCCGGAAGCTCGGTCGCGTGCACGCCGTGTCCGCCGGTCGCCCCACCCAGGCATCGACCTTCAACTCGGCGCTCTGAAACAACCCGCCGGACACCTCGTGAACCGAAGCTCCGAGCACCCCTTCGGGCTGGCTAGACTGGTGGAATGACAGGACCCCTGGTCCCTTTCCGTGAAGTCGTTCTCAAGGTTCACAGCAGGTGCGATCTTGCTTGTGACCATTGCTATGTCTATGAACATGCAGATCAGAGCTGGCGAACCCGGCCCAGAACAATCTCTGATGATGTCATTTTCCGGACTGCTCAACGCTTGGCCGAGCATGCCAAGGCACATGCACTGCCCTCCGTGTCAGTGATCCTGCACGGAGGGGAGCCTCTACTGGCGGGGCCCGCCCGATTGCGGCGAGTCTGCGAAGTGCTCACCTCCGCCTTCGACGGCGTCGCGGAGCTCGACCTCCGTATCCACACCAACGGACTCCAGCTCAGTCCGCGGTATCTCGACCTCTTCGACGAGTTCCATGTCAGGGTCGGCATCTCCCTCGACGGCGACCGGGCCGCCAACGACCGGCACCGCCGCTACGCCGACGGACGCAGCAGTCACTCCCGGGTCCTCAAGGCCGTGGAACTGCTCCGGCAGGAGCGCTACCGCCACCTCGATCTCGGGCTCCTGTGCACCATCGACATCGAGAACGATCCGGTCGCGGTCCTCGACGCGCTCATCGAGCTCGAACCGCCGCTCATCGACTTCCTGCTCCCGCACGCGACCTGGGACGATCCGCCGCCCCGCCCGGACGGTTCGCCCACCGCCTACGCCGAATGGCTCCTCGCGGTGTTCGACCGCTGGCAGGAGCAGGGTCGGCCGGTGCCGGTGCGGCTCTTCTCCTCGGTGCTGTCCACGCTGAGCGGCGGCCCCAGCCTCACCGAGTCCCTGGGGCTCGCCCCGACCGACCTCGTCGTCGTCGAGACCGACGGCCAGCTGGAGCAGGTCGACTCGCTCAAGAGCGCCTACGAGGGCGCCGCGGCCACCGGGTTCGACGTCTTCACCCACACCTTCGACGAGGTGGCGGCCCACCCCGGGGTGCGGGCCCGTCAGCTCGGGCTGGCCGGTGTCAGCGAGACCTGCCGCCTCTGTCCCGTCGTGCGCTCGTGCGGCGGCGGCCTCTACACCCACCGGTACCGCTCCGCCGGGCCGTCCGGCGAGTTCGACAACCCCTCCGTGTACTGCGAGGACCTGGCCGCCCTGGTGCGCGGCATCGAGGCCCGCACGGCGGCGTCCCTCGTCGCACCCGAGGTGTCCGACCCGGTGGAGCTGGCCGCCTCCCAGCGAGACCTCACCCGCATGCTGCTGGCCCGGCTGAACGCCGACGTCGAGGAGTACGGCGACGAGCGCTGGACCCGGGCCTGGGAGCTGGCCGCCGTCATCGAGTCCTCCGAGGAGGGGGCCCGCGGCCTGGACGAGGTGCTGTCCCACCCGTACACCCGCACCTGGCTGCTCCGTGCGCTGGAGGCGCTCCACGAGCGGCCGGGGGCGGTGGAGCGGGCGCTGCGGCTGACGGCCTGTCTGGCTGCTGCCGCCGTACGGGCCGGCCTCGACATCCCCGTGGGCGTGAACTACGCGGACGGCAGGCTGGTCCTGCCGGGTCTCGGTGAGTTGCGGATCGGCGCAGCGGGGGAGCGCGGCACGGCGCGGGTGCGTGCCGTCGAGGGAGGCTTCCTGGTCCGGCGGGACGAGGGCGTCCCGGCCGAGCGGCGGGTCGCGCTGTCGCCGGCGGCCGGTGCCGGCTGGCGGCCGGTGCGCCGGCTCGTGGTGCCCGGCGGAGCGTCCGGCCCGGCGCCCGACCTGGCGATCGACGACCTCGACCCGTACCGCGACTGCTTCGCCGCGCCGGCAGCGGCCGCGCTCGACGACCGGGCCGCCGCTGACCTGATGGCCAGGGTCGGCGACGCCTGGACGCTGATCGAGGCGAAGGCGCCTTTGCGGGCCGCGGAGATGGCGGGGCGCCTCACCACCCTCACGCCGCTCACCGGTCACGCCGCGACGGAACCCGCCGTGGGGCGGCACGGCCGCGGCGCGTTGGGTATCGCCGTGGACGGCAGCGCCGAGGACCTGGCACTCGCGTTGCTGCGTGGATCGCGGCGGGCCGAATTGCAGGCGCTGGCCGATGTCACGGATCTTTACGCGGCGGACGGCGCCTGGGAACATCGGATTCCCTGGCAGGAAGAACCAGTTCCGTTTTCCCGGTTGCTGGCTGAGACCTATGAACGGATGGCGTTGGGCGCATTCGAGCCACGCTGTCTGGAGGGCGTACCGCAGGCCCTCGAAACGCTGGAGGGTGCTGCCGAGCTCACCGTCAGCGGAAAGCGGCTGTTGGATCTGATGCGAAAAGAGATCTGAGGGTCGAATTCCGGTTCGGTCGGGGGGCGTCACACACGGGACAACTGGGAGGAACAACCGCAGACGGAATTCGATCAAGGAAATGTTCGGCTGAAGCCGGGAACGTATGACTGAAAACCGGCGTTGAATGACCGAACGCCATGGGGGTGGAGCAACGTCCGCTCCGGAATGATGAATTCGCTCGCATTCACTTCAGTCCCCGGATGCGGGTGCTCACACAGGACGGGGGTCGTGTGCACGCAACAACGCAGCAGCGAGCGGCGGACCATCGGCCGTACTTCTTCTTGAGTTATGCCCATACACCGGGCTACGGCCGTGGAACGGACCCCGATATGTGGGTCGAACGCCTCTTCAAGGATCTCTGTGACCATGTGATGGCCATGACGGATCTGCCCGCGGGCGCGCCCGCGGGGTTCATCGACCGCGAGATACGCTCCGGCGAGGGCTGGTCGGAACGGCTCGGTGAGGTGCTCGCCACCTGCCGGGTGTTCGTTCCGCTGTTCTCGCCGCGCTACTTCGCGAGCGAGATGTGCGGCAAGGAGTGGTACGCCTTCGCGCAGCGCGCCATCCATCACCGGGCCCGCTCCAACCAACGGGCCGAGGCGATCGTCCCGGCCCTCTGGGTCCCGGTACCCCCGAGTCAACTCCCCGGCCCCGCCGAGCGATTGCAGTTCAACCACCGAGACTTCGGAGACCGCTACGTCAGTGACGGACTCTACGGACTGATCAAACTCCGGCTCTTCGCCGAGGAGTACGAGCGCGCGGTGTACGAACTCGCCAAGCGCATCGTCAACGTCGCCGACACCATAAGGATCGGCACCGGCCGCCCCGTCGACTACCGGCTGGCGCCCAGTGCCTTCGGCCCGCCCAACAGCTCGGTGGGCGGCCCCCGTCCGATGCAGGTCACCATCGCCGCCGCCACCCGGCACGACCTGCCCGCGGGACGCTGTGCCGACTACTACGGCGACAGTCCGCAGGACTGGAACCCCTACCACCCGGCCGCGGCCCGGCCGCTGGCCTATGTCGCCGAGGACCTGGTGCGCTCCCTCAACTACCAGGCGACCATCTCATCCTTCGACGAGGAGACCGGGCACGCGGAGGGCAAGCAGCCGCCCAGCAGACCGGAGATCCTGCTCGTCGACCGCTGGGCCCTGCAGGACGAGGACCGGTGCCGGCGGCTCGCCGCCTTCGACGCCGAGAACCGCCCGTGGGTGACGATGATCGTGCCGTGGAACCGGGAGGACCACGAGAGCATGGCGGCCGAGGCCGAACTGACCGAGAAGCTCGAACAGACCATGCCGACCAAGATGCGCCAGGGACGGGCCTACTGCCGGGCCGCCGCCAAGGGCGTCCCCAGCATGGAGGCCTTCGGGCAGATCCTGCCGCAGGTGGTCGAGGTGGCGGCCCAGCAGTACCTGAGACACGCGGCGGTGTACCCACCCGCCACCGGAGGCGGACACACCGAACGGACACGGCTGATGGGGCCGATGGCGCAGACGAACTACATCCCCGAGACACACGACCCTGCGACGGATGCGGAGGACACGGATGACGGCCAGTCGTGACGGGCGCATCGTCACCTTCTACTCGTACAAGGGCGGCACCGGGCGCACCATGGCCCTGGCCAACACCGCCTGGATACTCGCCGCCAACGGCAAACGGGTACTGGCCGTCGACTGGGACCTGGAGGCACCCGGACTCCACCGGTTCTTCCATCCGTTCCTCGACCCGTCGACACTCGGTGCCACCACCGGCGTCATCGATCTGATCACCGAGTACGCCTGGGCCGCGACCAGTCCCGTCCAGCGCGCCGACGACTGGCACCGCGACTACGCCCGGATCCAGCCGCACGCCGTCTCCCTGGCCCCCGAGGCGCTCGGCTGGGAGTTCCCGCAGGGCGGCACGCTCGACTTCGTCTCCGCCGGACGGCAGAACCGCGAGTACTCCGCGACCGTCTCCACCTTCGACTGGGACAACTTCTACGACCGGCTCGGCGGCGGCCACTTCTTCGACGCCCTGCGCGACGACATGAAGGCCAACTACGACTACGTCCTCATCGACAGCCGGACCGGCCTCAGCGACATCGCCGACATCTGCACCGTCCACCTCCCCGATGTCCTCGTCGACTGCTTCACGCTCAGCGACCAGTCCATCGACGGCGCCGCCTCCGTCGCCCGGCAGATCTCCGAGCGCTACACCGGCCGCCCCATCTCCATCTTCCCCGTCCCGATGCGCATCGACGAGGGCGAGAAGGAGAAGGCGGATGCCGGACGGGCGCTGGCCCGGCTGAAGTTCGACCGGCTGCCGCGCGACCTGTCCGGGGACGAACTCACCGCCTACTGGGGCGCGGTGGAGATCCCGTACCGCCCCTACTACGCCTACGAGGAGACCCTCGCCACCTTCGGCGACGAGGCCGGCCTCAGCAACTCGCTGCTCTCCGCCTTCGAACGGCTCACAGCCGTCATCACCGACCAGCAGATCACCTCGATGCCGCCGGTCGGCGAGGAGGTGCGGCTGCGCATCCGGGACGCGTTCACCCGGCGCAGGCCCGCGCTGCCGGCCGATCTCTTCCTCAGCTATGTGGCGGAGAACCGGATGTGGGCCGACTGGATCGAGTCCGTCCTCACCCGGGCCGGGTTCCGCGTCGTGCCGCGCGACGTGTCCGCCCAGCGGGAGGCCGTGGAACAGGCGCCCGCCGAGAACGCCGCCCGCACCGTGGTGCTGCTCTCCAGCGCCTACCTCAAGTCCCAGCGCGCGGTGAACCTCTGGGACCGGGCCGTGGCGGAGGACCCCGGCGGCGGCCGGCGCCATCTGCTGCCGCTCAGGGTCGGTGACGTACGGCTCTCCGCGCCCTACATCGACCGCAACCCCGTCGACCTCTTCCGGCTCGACGAGGTGCACGCCACCGCCGCCCTGCTCCGCGCCCTGGACCGGCCCGTACAGCTCACCGACGCCGTGTCGCCCGGACCGCGCTTCCCGGGCACCGTCCCCAGGATCTGGAACGCCCCGCCGCGCAACCCCGGCTTCACCGGCCGCTCCCTGGTCCTGGAACGGATGCGTGACCAGCTCGGCGGCGGCATGGCCGTGGTGCTGCCGCAGCCGCAGACCCTGTACGGACTCGGCGGCGTCGGCAAGACCCAGGTCGCCCTGGAGTACGTGCACCGGTTCATGGCCGACTACGACCTGGTCTGGTGGATATCTTCCGAGCAGACCGACGACGTGGTGGCCGCGCTCGCCGAGCTCGCGGTCCGGTTGGGTGCCCAGGGCGGCGACGACATGGCGGCCGCCTCCCAGGAGGCCGTGGACCTGCTGCGGCGGGGCGTGCCCTCGGACCGCTGGCTGCTGGTCTTCGACAACGCCGACGACCCCGAACGGCTCCGGCGCTACTTCCCGCAGGGCGGCTCGGGCCACATCCTGGTCACCTCGCGCAACCAGGCCTGGTCCCAGCACGGCGACGCGCTGCCGGTCGATGTCTTCCTGCGCGAGGAGTCCATCGAACACCTCCAGCGCCGGGCCCCGGGGCTGAGCGACGAGGACGCCGCCCAGGTGGCCACCGCCGTCGGTGACCTGCCGCTGGCCGTCGAGCAGGCGGCGGCCTGGATCGCCGAGACCGCAACCCCGATCGACACCTACCTCGAACAGCTGGCCCAGCAGGCCCCCGAGGTCCTGGCGCTCAACCAGCCGGCCGGATACCCGGAGCCGGTCGCCGCGACCTGGAACATCTCCATCCAGCGGCTGAAGGAGCGCTCGCCCGCCGCGGTCCGGCTGCTCCAGCTCTGCGCCTTCTTCGCACCCGAGCCCATCTCGGGGAACCTCCTGTACAGCAAGGAGATGATTGAGGCGCTGAAGCCGTACGACGCCTCGCTCCAGGAGAAGCTGGTGCTGGGCCGGGTCATCCGGGAGATCGGCCGGTTCGCCCTCGCCAAGGTCGACCAGGTGTCCAACTCCATCCAGGTGCACCGGCTCGTCCAGGCCGTCATCCGGGCGCAGCTCACCGAGGAGGAGCAGCAGGACGCCCGGCACGCCGTCCACCGCATCCTGGCGGGCGCCCGGCCCGACGACGACGAGCCGATCGACAACCCCTCGACCTGGCCGCAGTTCGCCACCATCTGGCCGCACCTCGGCCCGTCCGACGCGCGCAACTGCAAGGAGCCCGAGGCCCGCAGGCTGCTGATCGACCGGGTCCGCTACCTCTGGAAGCGCGGTGACTTCCGGACCGCGACGACGGTCTGCGAGGAGCTGCGCGAGATCTGGCGTCAGACGCTGGGGGAGCGGGACATCCAGTACCTCTACCTCTGCTTCCACCTCTCCAACATCTACCGCTCGCGCGGTCGTTACGTGGAGGCCAGGGAGCTCGACGAGATCACCCTGGCGACGCAGCGGGAGGTCCTGGGCCCGGAGCACCCGCACACGTACATGAGCACCAGCAGCCTGGCGACCGACCTCGGCACGCTCGGGGAGTACACCAGGGCGATCGAGCTGGCGACCGAGGCCACCGACGGGTTCAACCAGATCTTCCACGAATCGCACCCGAGGACGCTGGCCGCGGCCAACAACCTGGCGTTCACCCTGCGATCCATCGGCCAGTACGCCAAGGCCCGCGAGATCGACCAGGACGTCTTCGACCGGCGCGTCGAGGTGCTCGGCGCGGAACACCCCTACAGCCTCTCCTCGGCCATGAACCTGGCCCGTGACCTGCGGGACGTCGGACGGTACGAGGACTCGGTCGGCATCCTCAGCCGTACGTACGACAGTTACAAGGCCACGCTCGGCCGGGCCTTCCCGGGCACGCTGAGCGCGGCGAAGAGCCTCGCGGTGTCGCTGCGCCGCGCGGGCAGACTGGAGGATGCCCGCAGGCTCACGGTGGCCACCCGGTCCAGGTACCGGGCCAAGTACACCTCCGCCAACCCGGAGTCGCTGGCCTGCGATCTCAATCTGGCGGCCGACCTGTTCGCGGCCGGCGAGGCGACCGAGGCCAGGGACACCGCACAGGAGGTCGTCGACCAGTACATGAAGGTACCGGGGGAGAAACACCCGTACACCCTGGCCGCGCTGAACAACCTCGGCGTCTACCAGTCGGGGACCGGCGCGTCCGAGGAATCGGTGCGGGTGCTGACCCGGGTGGTCGCCTCGATGCGGGAGGTGTACGGGCCGGAGCACCCCAACACCCTGTTCTGCGTGATGAACCTGGCGAACGCGACGGCGGAGCGGGGCGATCTCGATCTGGTGCTGGAGACCGAGGAGAAGGTGTCCGGGCAGCTCAGGAGGGTACTGGGGGCGCATCACCCGGAGACCCTGGCCATGACGTCGAACATGGCGGTCACGCTCGACGCGATGGGGCGCAAGGACGAGGCGCTGCGGCTGAGGACCGAGACGGTCGAGGAGCTGGCCCGCCAGCTCGGTGACGACCATCCGATGACCCGGATCGCCCGGGACGACGACCGGTTCGAGCGCGAACTGGAGCCGACGGCGGTATGAGCCCCGGGAGCGTCCGGCCGTCACCGGACGCTCCCGGACCGCCGGCCCTGCCCGTCATCCGGCGGGCGGGTCCAGCAGCCAGTTGAGGATCCTGGGCAGCGCGTGCAGCGCGTCGAAGTGCGCTGCCGCCGGTTCCACCACGACGGTGGAGTTCGGGATGCGTTCGGCCAGCCAGCGCGAGTGGCCCACCGGCGAGAACACGTCCTTCTCGCCGTGCCACAGCATCACGGGGCTCGTGATGTCCGCCGGGTCGAACCCCCACGGATTGCTGAACGCGAGCGCGTCGTCGATCCAGCCCCAGGCCGAAGTGCGCAGCCCCTCACGGTAGTTGCGCAGCAGCATGGTGCGGACCCCGGCGTCGTTGACCACCAGCCGGTCGGAGTCGGTCAGCTCCTGGCGCAGATCGTCGATGAGCTGGACCGGGTTCTTCCTGATCACCGCGGACCGCGAGATGAACGACTCCGCGAGCCCGTCCGGATCGGCCGCGGCCGTGGAGTACGCCAGTACGTTGGAGGCGGCCATCCCGTCGAACCAGTCGAGACCGTCGGCCCCCCAGGGGGCCAGCCCCACCAGTGCGGCGGTACGGGTCACCCGCTCGGGCATCAGCGCCGCGCAGGCCAGCGCGTGCGGGGCACCACCGGAGCGGCCCACCACGGCGAACCGTTCGAGCCCGAGGTGGTCGGCGATGGCCCGTACGTCCTGAACGGCATCGGCGACACAGCGGCCCGGCAGCCGGTCGGACTCGCCGTAGCCCGGCCGGTCGTAGGTGATCAGCTGGGTCTTGCGCTGGTACAGGACCATGCCGCGCGGAGCCGGACCGAGCCTGCTGCCGGGCATCCCGTGCAGCAGGAAGACCGGTCTGCCGCGAGGATCCCCGAGTCGCTCCACCACCAGATGCCGCCCGTCCGCCGCGCGCACCCGACTACGCACTTGGTGCCTCCTCCGTATGGTGCGGGCACCGAGTGCCCGCCGCTTCCCGCCCGATTCGATGATGGCTCATCAGAGCTCTTACCAGGTCGCGGAGTTGGAAACCCACTGGAGGGCGGCGGATGATGCGGGAGGGGTAGGACTCAGCTGCCGCGGGCGGCTGCGAGCCCGCCGGCGGCGATCGGCCGAGGGGGAGTGGCGGGCTCGCCCGCATCACCCCAGCCGATGCGGACGAGCCCGTTGTCGCGTTCAGGGGGAGGTGCGGGCGCTGGTCAGGCGGCTCGGGCGAGTCCTGCGGAACCCGCCTTCGCCGGTGCCACGCCGAAGATGTCCACGGCGTGGTAGTACGTCCATGCCGTGCTGTTGCACGCGGTGAGCTTCGCTCCGGAGTAGGCGGCGCACACGCGCTTGAGGTCCGAGTAGAACGCGGAGTCGATCCGGGACTTGTTGGCGGAGAAGCTGCCCGCGGCCTTGTAGTTGCGGTAGCCGAAGTCGTGGCGGGCGCAGGCGTTCTGGAAGGGGAAGCCGAACGGGTTGTCGGGCGAGCTGCTGCAGTAGTCGGTCGACCAGTCGAAGCCGTACGCGGCCCAGGCGCCCTGGTTGTTGCGGGCGGAGTTCCAGGAGTTGTAGCTGGAGAGGCTCGTCTGGGTCCAGGAACTGAGGACCTGGGGCTTGTCCGCCGGGGCGGCCGAGGCGGACGCGGCAGGGAGCAGAACGAGGGGAAGCGACAGAGCGGCTGTGGCAAGCGGGACGGTGAATCGGCGACGCATGAGCAACCTCCGCAAAATTAAAGGGAGTTGTGCTGACCGTGCTCCTCGTGGTCTCACGAGATCGCTCAGCATGATGCCATGCGCGCGCCACGCCCAGGGGCTGTCCGGGGGGATCGGGCGGATCGACCCGGCTGTCGCGTCGGCCGGACGCCGGGAATTCGTCCGTGTGCCGGGCGGCGGCCATCCGGAAGCCGCCGCCCGTCCCTGCGGCGGCAGTGCGTAACCCGCCGCCCGTCCCTGCGGCCGGTGGATCAGAAGGCCTTCGACTCCAGGTGGTAGGTCGTGTCGACCCAGAAGCCGTTCGTGGCCGCGGCCTTGATCTCCAGCACGTACTCGCCGGGAGTCAGTGGTTCGAAGCCGCCCCAGATGCCCCAGGCGTAACGCTGGGTCAGCCCGGTCCTGAACGGCGCGGTGAACTCCTGCAACGGCAGCGGGACGCTGTTGAGCGAGGCCGTGGCCTCCGTGGCCGTCATGCGCTGGGGCACCCTCGAGTACGAACGGGGGTGCTGCATGTTGAGGACGGGGAAGAAGACCGGCCGGTCCGAGGGGATCGCACAGCGCCGCACCACCCGCCCGCCGTAGGTGCCGGCCAGGAACCAGAGGTCGTCCGGCTGGTCCCAGGCGGCATGCTCACCCGTCGTGTCCCTGACCGGACTCCGGTCGTCGGGCGCGGAAATGGCCCACTGCCACCACCGGCCCGCGAGCGCCCCGCCCTCCTCGTTGCCCGGCTTCCACATACGCTCCGCCGGTCCCGCTCCACTCATGACGACTCTCCCACGTGCAACCCCGGGATACGGGGCCTGATTCGAACAAGCGGACAGTACCCGGGACGGTGCGCCGGGCCGGACGAAGGGGTGACAGCGGTCGCCGGAGCCCCTGGGGCGGGCCCGTGATCCTGGCGGCTCGGTCCTCACCGCGCCGCGGGAGCCGCCCCGATGACCACCGTGCGTGCCCACTCGGGCGGGGAGCCCGGTACGTAGTACGGATCGTCCTCGTCGCACAGCCGGGGGAACAGACCCACCACCGTCCGGCACGCCGGCTGCGTACTCGGCCAGGGGGTCTGGCCGTCGGTCAGGACCACGACGACATCGGGCCGTGGCTGCAGTCGCAGGGCCCTGGCGAAGCCCGTGCGCAGATCCGTACCCCCGCCGCCCACCAGCGGGATTCCCTCGGCACGGCACAGCGGGTGCGCGATCCTGGCCGCCGCGTCGCACGGGAGGACGGTGACCAGGTCGCGGCGGCCGCCGACGGCGCGGGAGATCGCGGCGACCTCCAGGAGCGCGCTGCCCAGTTCGGTGTCGCTGACGGACCCGGACGTGTCGATGACCACGCAGACCCGGGGCGGCCTGCGCCTCAGGCTCGGCAGCACGGCGCCGGGCACACCGGCCGAGCGCCGCGACGGGCGGCCGTACGTGTAGTCCTCGCCCGCGCCGGACCCGGAGGCGGCCGATCGGACCGCCGCACCCAGCAGCTCCCGCCACGGCTGCGGTGGGTGGAACGCCTCCTCCGCCCACCGCTTCCACCCCTTCGAGGCGTTGCCCGGACGGCCGGTGATGCCCTGCGCCACCCGGAACCGGACCGCGTCGCGTTCCTGCTCGCTGAGGCCGTGTGCGCCGTCCGGCCCGAGGTCCCACTCCCGCTCCAGCCCGTCGGCACCGCTGCCGCAGTCCAGCCAGGCCAGGTCCTGTGTATGCGGCCCGAGCCGGAACCGACGCAGGTAGTCCTCCATGAGCTGCCCCTCGGGGAGCCCCAGGGAGGCCGGATCGACGGCGCCCTCCGGCCGGACCAGCCCCTCGCCGAACACGTCGTCGTTGATCTCGCAGTCGGCGGCGATGTTCATCCGCAGCCGTTCCGCGGGACCGGTCAGCCCCTGCTGCCGCGCGACCCGGTCGCTGCGCCCGTGATGGTCGCGCAACAGGTGCGACACCTCGTGCACCCACACCCCGGCCAGTTCCTCCACCGGGGTCCGGTCCACGAAACCGGGCGAGGCGTAGCACCGCCAGTGCCGGTCGACGGCCATCGTCGGTACCCGCCGCGACTCCACGATGCGCAGGGCGAACAGGGCCGTCGCCAGGTAGGGGCGGGCCCGGACGGCCTGCAGCCGGGCGGCGAAGAGCTTGTCGAGGTCGAGCGCCCCCGGCGCGTCGGGTGTCATCGGCCGGCCTTCGCCGCCGCGGCGGCCCGGTCCGCGGTCCGGGCCGCCGCCCGGTCCGCCCGCCGGGACAGGGACACCGCTCCGGCGAGCTGCTCGATCGATGCCGGAACGTCCCAGTCCTCCCGGCGCAGCGAGGCGAGCGTGGTCGCCGGGACGACCACCACGTCCGGGGCACCGGTCTCCAACGCCCGGACCAGGAGCGCCCATGCCGCGTCCCAGCGGGGCTTCTCCGGGCGATTGCGGACCGCCGCCACCACACCGTCGAGCACCGCCTGGCGCAGGTCGCCCCGCTCGGGCAGGTCGGCCCCCGCCGGGTCGGCGAGCAGCGTCTCGGGGTCCGGCAGGTCCATCCGGTCCAGACTCGCCAGCAGCTCCAGCCCCGGACCGTCCCCCACGGCGCCCCGGACCAGCAGGGAGAGCACGTCCCTGGAGGAGCCGGCCGCGGTCGCGAACGCGATCAGGCACAGCGTCATGTCCCAGCTCCGGGGCGACGGCCAGGGACCGCCCCGCCGTGTCTCGCCGCTGGGCAGCCGGTGCACGAGCGCCGGGCGGGCGGTGAGGAGCCCGCACACCGCGCGACGGGCGAAGTCCACGGCCTCCGGCAGCCGTTCGGGGGCGAGCCGCGGCAGTGTCGCCCTGGGCCAGGTCCCGCCGAGGCCGCGCACCACCACCTCGTGGTCGTGGGTCCACTGGAGATGCACGAACCGGTTGGCCAGCGGCGGGCTCAGCTCCCAGCCGTCGGCCGCCGAGGAACGCGGATTGGCCGCAGCCACGATCCGTACCCCGGGCGGCAGTTGCAGTGCGCCGATCCGCCGCTCCAGTACGAGGCGGAGCAGGGCTGCCTGGACGGTCGGCGGTGCGGTGGACAGCTCGTCCAGGAACAGCAGCCCCCGGCCCGCCCGCACCAGCCGCACCGCCCAGTCCGGCGGGGCCATCGGCACGCCCTGTTCCGCGGGATCGTCCCCCACGATGGGCAGCCCCGAGAAGTCGGACGGTTCATGGACGCTGGCGATGACCGTGGTCAGCGGTAGGTCCAGGGACACGGCGAGCTGTGCGAGCGCGGCGGTCTTGCCGATGCCGGGCTCGCCCCACAGGAGTACGGGCAGATCGGCGGCCACGGCCAGGGCCAGGGCCTCCAGCTGGATGTCGGGGCGGGGTTCGGTGGTGGTGTCGCGCAGCAGGGCCGTCAGCTCACCGGCGATGCCGAGCTGGGAGGCGCGGTCCTGGCCGGAGGGAGAGCCGGACGTGACGAAAGGGGTGCGTGTGAGCATGTCTGAATCACCTGTGGGTTCGTGGTGAGGCGTACGGAAGTTGGGGTTCCGGGGTCAGCGCAGGGCGGCGTTGCGCGGGTGCGCGCGACGGTGACCGGGCCGGCGGTGGTACGGGTGGAGGCGGTCGGGCCCTTCGGCCAGGCCCGCCCGGAACAGCCCGTAGGTGATCCGCCGCCGCGCGGCCGCCTCCAGCTCGTCCCGCAGTTCGCCGCTGCGCAGCAGCGCGCCGGGGCCCAGGAGACCCTCGACGACGGCCAGCGCACCGGCGATGTCGCCGTGGTCCAGGCGTTCGCGCACACCGGTGAGGCAGTCCGGACGGCGGTGCGCCTCGTCGATGGCCTGGAGGCAGGGCAGCGGAGTGCCGGTCAGCGCGACCAGCAGCTCCTCCCGGCGGATCTCGGCCGGATCGTGGTCCAGCGGGGCCAGTACCCCGTCGACCAGGCCGATCCGGTGCCGGGCTCCCCGGCATTCCACGAAGCGCGGTTGTCCTGCCCGGTCCGCGGGCGGCGTCGCGGCGGCCGGCACATGATCCGGCACCAGGGCCGCGAGGACCAGCGGGTGCAGCCGCCCGGCCTCGATCGACCCGGTACGGAGCAGATCGAGGTCGGGCAGCACCCAGGTCGCGGCGTCGGGCAGCACCGGCGAGGCAGAGGCGCCGCTGTCCGTGGCCGTGGTCGCGGCCGCGATCCGCAGCGCGGGCGGCCCGGGACCGTCCCGCTCCGGCACCAGGTCCAGAAGCAGCCGGTGCCGTCCCCCGAGCCGCACGGCGACGGTCCCGGCGGACCGACCCTCGGCCCGGAGCAGAATCCCCGCCTCGTCCGCCCACCGGTCGACGGCGCAACGACGTGCGGGCGGCACCATCTCCAGCACCTCGAAAGGCACCGCGTCCCGCCGGCCGGCGGCCGGCCCATCGGCCCCGGACCGGGCCCGCAGCTCATCGGCCCTGCGCGCATCCCACAGATGGCGGTGCAGATCGAGGCGGAACCGAGGGTTCGGGCGGTGGTGCGGATGGCGGCGGGCCTCGGTGCCGGAGTCCGGTCCGTCCCACAGCGCGAGCCCGATCCGCTGCCCGGCATCCGCCCAGGCGGGCGGGGTCCGCACCACCAGGTGCACCGGACGCACGCCGCCGGGCCCTTCGGTGTCGTACCGGGCCAGAGTGACCGTCAGGCCCGGCCGCAGCAGCCCGCGAGGAGCGATCCTCGGCAGGTGCCAGCGCAACAGGTCGGGAGCCAGATGGCGAAGATCGTCCCGGAGCCGGGACGCGAGTTCCCGGCCGTGGGTGCGCGCCACGGACCGAGGGCTGAGGTCGACATCGACACCCGCGGCGGCGCATGCCCCTGCCCAGTCGCCGACATGACGGCGGGCGGTCGCGGTCTCGATGATGGAGGGCGGCACGGCGAACTCTCGCACGCGCGCCCAGAAGGAAAGCCGGGAATCCCTGTTCGCGTCCTGAGTGAGCATCAGCACTCACCTTGCGCGGACGGGGCCCCCAATCTGTTAACAGAGTGAGTTGTCATCGCGGGGCAGCGTAGCTCCCCTTCTCCCCGGACGCCAGGTGTATCCGGGCCGGCCCTTGAGCGCATGCTTCAATGTGAGCGCGGGTGGGGGTGGGGTGTGTGAGCTGTCAGGGGTAGGAGTGTCATGGCTGAACCGGACCGCAGGCTGGTGCAGACCGCGGTCATCGGGAACGCCGCATCGGGCCTGGGGATCGTGCTGCCGCAGGAGGCCGAAGAGCTCCGGCGTCTGCGGCGGAGGCATCCGGCGTACACCTACTGGTGCGGCACTCAACTCGGTGGCTGCGGCGGTAAGTTGTCCGACCGGCTCTATGTGGACAAGGTCTGCCACTTCGCCCACGCGCCGCACACCTCCTGCCACCGCGAGGCCAACGGCGCCAATGGCGCGGACCACCTTTTCATCAAGCAGGACCTCGCCCTCTGGGCCCGCAGAAGCGGGGTCGGCGCGCGGGCCGTGCTGCGTGACCAGGGTTCGGGTCCGGGTGACGCCGTCGACTTCCGGGTGCGTGACAGCCGGCAGCGGGTGCGCTTCCAGTTCCGGCGGCTGACGCACCCCGAATGGCGTTCGGCGAGCGAGGAGCTGGAACGCGACGCGGCAAGCCTGGACTGGGTCTTCGGGCCAGGCTCCGCCCATCCGGAGACCATGGAGGAGATGTACGGGAGAACCGGCCATGTGCTCCGCTTCCGCTTCGAGACGCAGGGCGTGGCGCGGAGTATCCGGATCAGGGCGGAGGAGGGGCGGAGCAGCACCGACTGGGTGCCGCTCGACGCCTGTGCGATGACGCCCGAGGGGTTGCGGGTTCCGGGCGTGGAAAGGCGGCCGCGTGCGAGCCGCCGCCCCGTCGTGGAGACGGCCCCGGAGCCTTCGGCGGTCGCTCCCGGGCCGCGGTCCACCGCCGGTCCGGCCCGGCGGTCCGGCCCGCGTACCAGTCCACTCGTGCGGAAGGTTCAGCGTCTGGTGGACGAGCTGAACGCTCTCGCGGCATCGGCGGACGCCGACGTACGGACGAAGGCCGAGCGGCTGGACCGTGAGGCCGCAGGGTGGATCGAGCGCTACGGGCGGCTGACGGGCCCGGACTACTGGTCCGGCAAGGCCACGAAGGTCGCGGCCCAGGGGGATGGGCTCGCCCGCAGGCTGGAGAAGCTGGCACGGTCACTCGGGTGACGGCGCCGGGCGGGTCCCGGCACGGTGCGCGCGCCGGCTTCCGGCGCCCACTCGCGCCGGGGGTGCTCCGGCGTCTCCAGGGGTGAGAGGGGCCGTCTTCGCGGGTGGGGAGCGGTGCGGGAGGGTCAGGCGGCGGGCGTCGAACCGAACGGTGGCCGTTCGCCGCTGAGTTGCTCCGGGCTGCGGTTCGCGGCGACCAGGAGTGTGATGGCCGTGCCCACCACCGCCCACGCGGACAGCACCAGCAGGGAGCCGGTGACGGCGTTGCCCTTGAAGTAGGCGATCGAGCGGGCCACCCAGGTGCCCGCCCCGGGCGGCAGCGCGGGGCCGATCGCCCGCCAGAAGTCCGGGATCAACGGCAGCGGGTAGGCGCCGCCGGCGCTCGGGTTGCCCGCGATCACCACGATCAGGACGGCCAGGCCGATGCCGACGATGCCGGTGAGGGCCTGGAGGGCGAGGGTGATCATGCCGACCGCGAAGACGGTCAGTGCGCCCAGGCCCGACAGGGCCCAGAAGCTTCCGGGCAGGGCGCCGAGGATCGGGCCGATGATGATCGCGCCGCCGATTCCGCCCGCGATCGAGTACAGCGCCATGACGCCGGTCCGGATCACCGCGCGCCGGCGGTTGGCGGGCTTGGCGCCCGCGCTGATCGCCAGGATCGAGGCGCAGAGGTAGCCGCCGACGCACCAGCCGACGACCAGGTAGAACGACGAGATCCCGTTGAAGTCCTGGTCGGAGGCAGGGGCCAGGTCCACGGCCCGCACCGTGCGCTGCTGGGTCCGGTCTACCTCCGTGATGATTTTCGTCAGGGTGGTGGCCAGCGAGGTGCCGCCGCCGGAGGCGACCAGCACGGTGTCGGTCGTGCCCCGGGGGTTGACGATCAGGGCGCCGTCGATCTTGCGATCGAGGATCTGCTCACGGGCCGTGGCCGCGTCGGCGACCGTGCGGGGGTCCAGCGGGCCGCCGGGGAGATCCTTCAGCTCGGTGAGGAGCTGTGCGGAGATCTGCCGGGGCGCGACGAGGCCGAAGGGCACGTCCGTCGGCTTCGGCTTGTGCAGCGCCCCGACGTAGGACGCGATGAACAGCAGTTGCAGTCCGAGCACACCGATGACGAGCAGTGCGGCCCGTGGAGTGACGGCGTTCTTCACCTCGTCAGCGAAAGTCATGCCCCCCACGCTCCGGGGCGCCGGTTGTTCGTGCAGGCGGGGCTGGGCCGAACGGCTGACCGGACCTCTCGCGGGCCGCCGGTCCGGGAGGGAGCCGCACCCTTGCTATCGCACGAATGTTCGAAACTTGGTCTATGGTGGAGACAAGGGGGGTGAGTACGGATCGGTCCAGGAGGTGCAGATGCCCGGGTTCACGCATCTGCATACCGTTTCCGGGTTCTCCCTGCGGTACGGGGCATCGCACCCGGAACGGCTGGTGGAGCGTGCCGCCCAGCGGGGAATGGACGCGCTGGCGCTGACCGATCGCGACACCCTCGCGGGCACGGTCCGCTTCGCCAAGGCCTGCGGAAAAGCCGGGATACGGCCGCTCTTCGGGGTGGAGCTCGCGGTGGGGACCGCGACGGCGGAGCATACGGGAGAGGGCGGGTCCGCACAGCGGCCGCGGACCCCGGTCCGCGGCGGCGCCTTCATCGACGAATCCGCACCCCGGGTCACCTTCCTCGCCCGGGACGGCGCCCGGGGCTGGGCGGAACTGTGCCGTCTCGTCACCGCCGCCCACGCCCCCGCGCCCGACGGCGCCGGACAGCCCCTGGTCGGCCGGGCCGAGCTGCCCGCCGAAGGGCTCACCGTGCTGCTCGGCCCCGCCTCCGACGTCGGCAGGGCGCTGGCCGCAGGCCGCCCGGACCGGGCCGCCGCGCTGCTCGCCGGCTGGCGGGAGATCTACGGCGACGACCTGCGCCTCGAAGCCGTCCACCACGGGCGCGAAGGCGCCGGGCCCGGTTCGCTGCGGCTCGCCGCCCGTACCGTCGGCCTCGCCGCCGAGCAGGGGGTGCGGGCCGTGCTGACCAACGCCGTCCGGTACGCCGACGCCGGACAGGGCCCGGTCGCCGATGTACTCGACGCGGCCCGCCGGCTGGTCCCCGTGGACCCTCGCCGTGCCCCGCTCGACAGCGGGGAACGCTGGCTGAAGGACGCCCGCGCGATGGCGGAGACCGCCGGGCGGATCGCCTCCGCCGCCGGTCTCGGCAAGGACGCCGGGGCGCGGCTGCTCGCGGAGACCCGGCGCACCGCCGACGCCTGTGTCGTCGATCCCGAGGGCGACCTCGGTCTCGGCTCCGTCCACTTCCCCGAACCGGAACTCGTCGGCGCCGGGCGGCGCACCGCCCAGCGGGTGCTGGCCTCCCGCGCAGCCGCCGGCATGGTGCTGCGCGGCTACGACCGCAGGCGCGACTACTGGGAGCGGATGCACCAGGAGCTGGACATCATCGCCCACCACAGCTTCGCTTCCTACTTCCTGACGGTCGCTCAAGTGGTGGACGACGTGAGGGAGATGAAGGTGCGGGTCGCCGCCCGGGGCTCCGGGGCGGGATCCCTGGTCAACCATCTCCTCGGGATCGCGCACGCCGACCCGGTCGAGCACGGGCTGCTGATGGAGCGCTTCCTGTCCAGGCGCCGCTTCGTGCTGCCCGACATCGACATCGACGTGGAGTCCGCCCGCAGGCTCGACGTCTACCGCGCGATCATCGGGCGCTTCGGCGCCGAGCGGGTCGCGACCGTCGCCATGCCCGAGACCTACCGGGTGCGCCACGCCGTCCGGGACGTGGGTGCCGCGCTCTCCATGGACCCGGCCGAGACCGACCGGCTCGCCAAGGCCTTCCCGCACATCCGGGCCCGCGACGCCCGCGCGGCCATGGAGGAACTGCCCGAACTGCGCGAAGTGGCACGGGAGAAGGACCGGTACGGACGGCTCTGGGAGCTGGTGGAGGCGCTGGACGGACTGCCGCGCGGCATCGCCATGCACCCGTGCGGGGTCCTCCTCTCGGACGCCACGCTGCTGCGCCGTACGCCGGTCGTGCCCACCAGCGGCGACGGCTTCCCGATGGTGCAGTTCGACAAGGAGGACGTGGAGGACCTGGGGCTGCTCAAGCTCGATGTGCTGGGTGTGCGGATGCAGTCGGCGATGGCGCACGCGGTCGCGGAGATCGGGCGGGCCTCGGGGCGGGCCGTGGACCTGGACGCCGTGGAGCCGGACGACCCGGAGACGTACCGGTTGATCAGGAGCGCCGAGACGCTGGGCTGCTTCCAGATCGAGTCGCCGGGCCAGCGCGACCTGGTCGGCAGGCTCCGGCCGGCCGGCTTCCACGACCTGGTGGTCGACATCTCGCTGTTCCGCCCCGGGCCGGTCGCCGCCGACATGGTGCGGCCGTTCATCGAGGCCAGGCACGGCCGGGCCCCCGCACGCTACCCGCACCCCGATCTGGAGGGACCGCTGCGCGAGACGTACGGAGTGGTCGTCTTCCACGAGCAGATCATCGAGATGGTCGACATCATGACCGGCTGCGGCCGGGACGAGGCCGACCGGGTGCGGCGCGGGCTGTCCGACCCCGGATCGCAGGACCGGATCAAGGTGTGGTTCGCGCAGCGGGCGGCGGAGAGGAAGTACGGCGCCGAAGCGATCGCCCGGACCTGGGAGATCATCGAGGCGTTCGGCAGCTACGGCTTCTGCAAGGCGCACGCGGTCGCCTTCGCCGTGCCCACGTACCAGTCGGCGTGGCTCAAGACGCACCACCCGGCGGCCTTCTACGCTGGACTGCTCACCCACGACCCCGGGATGTACCCGAAGCGGCTGCTGCTCGCGGACGCGCGGCGGCGCGGGGTGCCGGTACTGGGACTGGATGTGAACCGGTCGGCGGCCACCCATCGAATCGAACTGGTGTCCGATGGTGGGGGAGGGAAGGGCATCTGGGGGGTGCGGCTCGCACTCTCGGACGTTCACGGCATCGGCGCGGCCGAGGTCGCCCGGATCGAGGCCGGACAGCCCTACACCTCGCTGCTCGACTTCTGGCAGCGCGCCAGGCCGGGCAGGCCGGCCGCCGAACGGCTGGCCCGGGTGGGCGCGTTGGACGCGTTCGGCGCCAACCGCCGCGATCTGCTGCTACACCTGTCCGAACTGCACCGCGCCCAGCGGGGCGCGGGATCCGGCGGTGGACCGGGCGGGCAGCTGCCGCTCGACGGCGGACACCGGACCGGCTCCATCGGCCTGCCCGACCTCGACGACACGGAACGGCTCAGCGCCGAGCTGGGCGTCCTGAGCATGGATGTCTCCCGCCACCTGATGGACGATCACCACGTCTTCCTGAAGGAGCTCGGCGTGGTCTCCGCCAAGCGGCTGCGCGAGGCACGGCACGGGGACACCGTGCTGGTCGCGGGCGCCAAGGCGGCCACCCAGACCCCGCCGGTCCTTCACCGCACCAAGTCAAGCCCGTACGGGGAAGCGACCGCGCGGGAGCCGCAGCGGATCATCTTCGTCACCCTCGACGACGCGACTGGCCTGACAGATCTGGCTTTCTTCGCCGACAGCCAAGCCGACTGCGCACACACGGTCTTTCACAGCTGGCTGCTGCTGGTCCGCGGGAAAGTCCAACGCCGTGGGCCGCGTTCGCTCAGTGTTGTCGGCTCTGCCGCGTGGGATCTGATGGAACTGGCGGAGTTGCGCCGGTCCGGAGGGCTCGATGCTGTGGCGGACCGTTTGGCGGAGCGCCAGGAGCGCCCTGCCCCTGAGCCGGGAAAGCGTGGCCGAACGATTCAAGTGGCCAACGGCGTCGAGATGGATCCATGGGCGGATCTCAGGCCCGCTGGCGGTGACTCCATGGAAGGCGGCAAGTTCTGGCATTCCAGTCCTGGAAGCGCAGGGTGATGGAGATGGCCATTATCTATATCCAGGCGCCGGGACCGCCTTGGGAAACGTGGGAGACGCTCCTTCAGGTCCTGGGCGACATCACTCCGGTCGTCGAGGCCGTTCCTCCCGACGCCGCATTGGCGGATGTGAGTGGGAGCGTCCGCTATTTCGATTGCGACGCTGTTGGGATTGCGCGACTCGTGCGTGTGCGCGTGTTGGCGTTGTACGGCCTTGACTGTGCTGTCGGTGTGGCTCCCAATCCCATGCTCGCCAGGATGGCCGGGCATCACGGACCGCCTGGTGCCGTTCGCTGTGTCACGGACACCCCGCAGGGAATATCCGGCTTCCTGAATCCAAAGCCAGTGGCGGCCCTGTACGGAGTGGGACCGAAGACGGCTCGCGTGCTCTGCGAGTACGGGTTGGACAGTATCGGTAAGGCGGCAGGAGTTTCTGAGGCCACCCTGCAGAGGATCCTGGGTGCGAAGATGGGGCGTCTTGTGCACGAACGGGCCCATGGTATTGACCGGACACGCGTGGTGCCGCACGCTCCGCCCAAGTCGGCCAGCGCTGAAACGCGATTCGGCAGGCATGAGATCGATGGATCCGTACGCCGCGGCGCACTGCTCGGACTTGCCGTTGATATCGGGAGGAAATTGAGAACGGACGGCCAGGTGGCCCGCGCGCTTGCACTCACAGTTCATTACGCGGATCGGTCCACGACCACCCGGAGACGAGTGCTTCCAGAACCCACGGCTCACACTCCGGTACTGGCGGGCACCGCACAAGCGCTGCACGATGCCTTGGGACTTCAGCGGGCACGGGTAACAGCCCTTTCCCTGAGAGTCGAGGACCTGGCAACCGTTCGGCTCTCCAGCCAGCAGCTCACCTTCGATCGGCAGACGGAAAGCGCCCGTCGACTCGAACCGGTCCTCGACCGTATTGCCGCAAGATGGCCTGGCTCGGTGGGGCCGGCGACCCTCGTCCGACGGTGACAGCGCCACAGCTGCCTTCGAGTCTCAACTCGCCTGAACAGGAGCCCTGTTGGCTCCCTGTCCTGCCGCACTCGACCTGCCTCACGCCCCGGTCGAGCGGGTCACCATGCCCATGGTCACCCGCGAGGGTGACCGTCGCCGCGAGCAGTCACTTTCGCTCCAGCGCGGCCAGCCGCAGCTCGAGCTGGTCGACCCGGTGCCGTAGCAAGGTGACCTGGGCTTCCAGGCTGACTTCTCGTTCCGCCCTGCGCTGAATGCGCGGTGACGCGGCGGCGCGCTCGATCACCGCGTCCAGCTGGACCAGGCGCTGCGGCCCGTTCGGGCCGTCCACCAGCTTCGACCGGATCTCGCCGTTGCGGTACCAGGACCGCAGAGCCGAGCGGGAAACGCCGGTCTCGGCTTCCGCCCTGGCCAGTGTGACCCAGGGTGTCTCGTCCAGCTGCTCGAACAGCTCCAGCTCATTCTGCCAGCGCGCGAGCCGGTCCTCCCAGTCCGACGGTGTCTCCATCAGACCCTCCCTTCAGCATGGTGACCCTGTCAATAACACTGTATTGACAGGGTTGGCACCATGGAACCATGACATTTGAAAGGTTCACGGTGAAAGCCCGCCAGGTGGTCGTCAGGGCCCAGGAGCAGGCGAGGCTGCTGAAGCACAACCACATCGGCACGGAGCACATCCTGTTGGGGCTGCTCGACGTGCCGGACGGCATGGCGGTGAAGGTTCTGTACGAGCTCGGGTACGACAAGGAGACGGCGCAGGCCGATATCGCCGCGGTGGTCAAGCCCGGCACAAAGGAGCTGAGCGGCCATATCCCGTTCGCGCCGCGCGCGAAGAAGACGCTGGAGCTGGCCCTGCGCGAGGCGCAGCAGCTGCACCACAACGACATCGGTACGGAACACATCCTGCTCGCCCTGGTCAGGGAGGGTGAGGGCGTCGGCGCGAAGGTGCTTGCCGAGCGGATCAATCCGATCAGCAAGGTCCGTGCCGCGGTGCTGGCATCGGTGGAGGGATCACAGGACGTCGCGGCCGGCCCATGGCCGGCCGGCACGCCTGCCACCGAGGACACCGTCTCCACCGCCAGCGCGCTGGCCGGTGGCGCACCGGTCGGCAGCCATCACCTGCTTGAGGCGATGCTGCGGGCGGAGAACAGCATGGCGGCCAGGGTGCTGCGCGAACTCGGGGTCGACCCGGACGCGGTCGCCGCCAAGATCGACGAACTGGATCCGGAGACGACCACGGACGCGAACCCGGAGGAAGCCGCCGCGCGCAAGATGGAAATCCGGCTGGTCGACGACGAGGTGCACCTGATCCTGCGGGATCCGGCAACGGTCACGATCGCCAAGAAGGTCACCGAACTGTCCGACGGCCCGATCCAGGGCGTCGGACCGGTCGCCGGCATGTTCGTCCCGCTCTGGCGGTCGACCAATCAGCTGCTGCAGCAGATCCAGCGCATGCTGGAACCGGAACCCGATGACGAGGACGGATCCGCCGCGAGCAACGTGGCCAAGGCCGTGCGCACGGTGCTCGCACCCCGGCTCCGCCGGTGAACCGGCTGATCAGCGGGCCGGACCCGGTCGGTGGACAGGCGAGGACGCGGGCCCGGTGAGCGCAACCATCGCCATCGTCGGAGCAGGCCTGGGCGGCCTGGCCCTTGCCCGTGTGCTGCACGTGAACGGCATCGACGCCGTCGTGTACGAACGTGAACCGTCACGCGGCGCGCGCGGTCAGGGCGGCATGCTCGATCTGCACTCCGGGACCGGGCAGCAGGCGATGCGCGAGGCCGGCCTGATCGATGAGTTCCACGCGATCGCCCGCCGTGCAGGCCAGGACCTGCGTCTTCTCGAGCCGGACGGCACCCTGCTGCTGCAGGAGGACACGCCCGACGACGCCCCGCTGGAGCGACCCGAGGTCGACCGTGCCGATTTGCGCGACCTGCTGCTGGGCTCTCTGCCCGAACATGTGGTGCGCTGGGGGCACGCGTTGGAATCCGCCGACGACGGTCTGCTGCACTTCGCCGACGGCAGCAGTGCGACGTACGACCTGCTGGTCGGCGCCGACGGCGCGAACTCCCGGGTCCGTGCACTGCTCACCGACGCCCGACCGGCGCACACTGGCCAGAACGTCGTCGAGCTCGGTATCCCCGACATCGACCGCACCCACCCCGACCTCGCGGCGATGGTTGGGCGCGGCAACTACTGGGTGCTCGGCAACGGACAGTCCCTGTCGGCACAGCGCAACGGCGACGGCTGCGTACGCATCGGCCTCAGCTTCCACAACACCGCCGAGGACTGGTTCGCCACCAGTGGGATCCCGTTCGGCGACCCGGCCGCCGCCCGGATGCGGCTGATCGACCTGTTCACCGGCTGGGACCCACGGTTCACCGCGCTGATCGCAGCCTGCGACGACACGGTCCTGCCACGGGCGATCACCACGCTCCCGGTCGGCCTGACCTGGCCGTCGAGGCCAGGCGTCACGCTGCTCGGCGACGCCGCGCACCTGATGCCGCCGGTGGGGCAGGGCGCCAACATGGCGCTGCTCGACGGCGCCCTGCTCGGCCTCGCGCTGGCCGCGCACCCGGACGACCTCCCCGCCGCCGTCAAGGAATACGAACGCGAGATGTTCGAACGCACCAGCGTCGCCGGTCGGCAGTCCGCGTACGTCCAGGAGATCCTGGCGTCGCCCGACGCCGGCCGGAAAATGCTCGCGTTCTTCCAACCGGGCTGAAGGCAACCGCATACGACCGGGCAACCGGCACTCGACGCCGACCCGCAGCCGTACGCTCCGGGAATCCACCGCCCACTCCGCGGAGCTCATCGCACCCGTGTACCGGATCCATGACTCGTTCGCCCTGCAGCGGGCCCGGGCGCGGGGGATCGCGCTGCGCGCGGAGCGGGTGATGGGGCGTGAGCGGGCCGCTCACCAGCTGTCGTTCGACCCTGGCGGGCCCGCCGGATCGAGGCGGTGGCGGACCGGCTGCGGGACAGGTTCGTCCCACGGGCCGTGATGCCGGGGCGGTTCACGGCCCGATCGCTCCGCCGTGCTCGCCCGACTGGTGGATCATCACTTTTTACCGACGCGTAACTTCCCAGGCCGCCCTACTCGCGCGTAATTTGGCACGGGAACACGGATGAATCAGCAGTCAGATCTGTGGTCCGGGCCGCAGGTGTACAGACATCGCAACTCCCTTGATCCGCAAGGAGACCACACGATGCTGCCCTGGACACGTGCGTCGCGCACCCCACGCGCGCGGAGAACCCTCGCCGCACTGCTCCTCGCCGTCGCCGCAGCCGCCACCCCCACGGCCACTGCCGCTGCAGCCACCCCCACCGCCGCCACGGCCACCTCACGTGGCTGGAACGACTACTCCTGCAAGCCGTCCGCAGCCCATCCCCGCCCCGTCGTCCTGGTCCACGGAACCTTCGGGAACTCGATCGACAACTGGCTGGTCCTCGCCCCCTACCTGGTCAACCGGGGCTACTGCGTCTACTCGCTCGACTACGGGCAACTGCCCGGTGTGCCGGTCTTCAACGGACTCGGCCCGGTCGACAAGTCGGCCGGACAGCTCGCCTCGTTCGTCGACAAGGTGCTCGCCGCCACCGGCGCGGACAAGGCCGACCTCGTGGGCCACTCGCAGGGCGGCATGATGCCGAACTACTACCTGAAGTTCCTCGGCGGGGCCGCCAGGGTGAACGCCTTGATCGGGATCGCGCCCGACAACCACGGCACCACCCTGCTCGGTCTGACGAAACTGCTGCCGTACTTCCCGGGAGCCGAGGACCTGCTGAACGCCGGCACCCCCGGTCTCGCCGACCAGGTGGCGGGCTCCCCGTTCATCACCAAGCTCAACTCGGTCCCCGACACCGTGCCCGGAGTGCACTACACCGTCATCGCGACCAGGTACGACGAGGTCGTGACCCCGTACCGCACGCAGTTCCTGGACGGGCCGGACGTGCGCAACGTCCTGCTCCAGGACCTGTGCCCGGTGGACCTCTCCGAACACGTGGCGATCGGCACCGTCGACCGGGTCGCCTACCACGAGGTGGCGAACGCACTGGACCCGGCGCACGCCACCCCCACCACCTGCGCCTCGGCCGTCGGGTAGCAGAAGCCGCGGTGCGAGGGGTCCGGGCGGTCCCGGACCCCTCGCACCGCCGGATCCGGGCGGTCCCGGTCGGCGGATCCTCCGTACCGCCGTCAGCGGCGACTGGCACGATCTACCCATGACGACGATCGACTGGGACTCCGCGGCCGACTCCTTCGACGAGGAACCCGACCACGGACTGCTCGACCCGGTGGTCCGGCACGCCTGGGCGCGGCGGCTGGAGAGCTGGCTGCCCGCCGAGCGCTCCGAGGTGCTCGACCTGGGGTGCGGCACCGGAAGCCTGGCCTTGCTCGTCGCCGGGCAGGGCCACCGGGTCACCGCCGTCGACCGCTCCCCCCGCATGGTGGAGCAGGCGCGGGCCAAGCTCGCCGGGACGGGCACCGAGATCTCGCTCGGGGACGCGGCCCGGCCGCCGGTCGGCAATCAGCGGTTCGACGTGATCATGGTCAGACATGTGGTGTGGCTGCTGCCCGACCCGACGGCGGCGCTGCGCCACTGGTTCACCCTGCTGCGGCCCGGCGGCCGGCTGATCCTGATCGAAGGCGTCTGGAACGGCGTCGGCCTCTCCGTCGGGCAACTGGCCGGAATTCTCTCGGAGTTCACCGAACGCGTCAGCCACGAGCCGCTCTCCGGCGATCTGGATCTGTGGGGCAAGCGGGTCGACGACGAGCGCTACGCCCTGGTGGCCCGCGCCGAACCGCCGCACCGGCACACCGAGGTCGTCGACGTCCACCTGATCCTCCGCCGCGGCCCCGAGGTCCTGCTCGCCCGCCGGGCCGGCACGGGATACGCGGACGGGCTGTTCAACGCCCCGTCCGGACACGTCGAGGACGGCGAGGACGTCCGCGAGGCGATGATCCGTGAGGCGGCCGAGGAGATCGGTGTCGAACTCGGCGCGGACGAGCTGCGGGTCGCCCTGGTCATGCAGCACCGGGGCCCCGGCGGTGCTCCCCGGACCGGTTGGTTCTTCGAGGCGGAGTACGACCCCGACCGCCCGCCGTACAACCGCGAACCGGACAAGTGCTCCGAGCTGGCCTGGTTCCCGCTGGACGCCCTCCCGGACGATGCCGTCGCCTACTGCCGGGCGGGGTTCGAGGGATACCGGGCGGGGGAGCACTTCCTGATCCACTGGCACGAGGACGGCGACGCCGTGGCGTACGAGCCGAACGGCATCCGCCGCGCCGTTCCGCTGCCCGCGGCCCGGTCCGGCGGGGTGCACCACATCGAGCTCTGGGTGCCCGATCTGGCGGTGGCCGAGCGGGGGTGGGGCTGGCTCCTGGGAGAGCTGGGCCATGTCCCCTACCAGCGCTGGGAACACGGGCGCAGCTGGCGACGCGGCGACGGCTATGTCGTGGTCGAGCAGTCACCCGATCTGGCCCCGGGGCCGCACGACCGGCACCGACCCGGGCTCAACCACCTGGCGTTCCACGTCCGCGACCGGGCCACCCTCGACGCACTGGTGGCAAGGGCCCCGGAGCACGGCTGGCGGCCCCTCTTCCCGGACCGCTACCCGCACGCGGGCGGCGAAGGGCACACCGCCGCCTACCTGGAGGACGCCGCCGGGTACGAGGTGGAGCTGGTCGCCGGAGTCCGGCAGCCCCGCCCGGCACCGGCGGAGCCGGAGCCGTACACCGACGTGTGGGCGCAGCGCCGCGACTGAGGGCTGTCCGAAATCCCCGGCTGGCGTGCGGGGCCGTCCCGTCGTCGGACTGCCGTCTGCCGTCTGCCGTCTGCCGTCGGCCGTCTGCCGCTCGGCGCCCGGCACGCACGCCCGGGGCCACTGCCCCGCCGGCCGGTCAGGCCGCCAGCAGTGCCGCGAAGCCTTCCGTGCGGGCCAGGTGCTCCAGCTCGTCCAGCGCCCGGAGCGCCGCGTCGGCCGCCGCGGGGTCGCGTGCGGCCAGACCGCTCTCCTCGAACTCGTCCTCGTCCAGCCGCAGTACGGACGAGCCGTCCGCCGACACCCACAGGTCCAGGTCCAGGTCCTCCACCAGCAGCTCCCCGTCCCGCAGCACGGCGGGACGGGTGATGTCGCAGTACCAGCCCTTGAGTCCGCCCGCGCCGGTGCGGACCTCCTTCACGGCGAACCAGCGGTCGCGCCAGTAGTGCTCGGTGAACACATCGCCCGGCTCGAACCGCACGAAGCCGAAGTCGCGGACCCCCGGCGCCGCCCACGGCGCGCGCACCGTCACCCGGGTGCCGTCGTCGCGTACCACGTCCGCCGGGTAGCGGATCTTGGTTCGTCCGGCCTTCACCAGAGCGACCACCAGAGCGGACTCAGCCGAGCTTGCGGACATGGCGCACCTCCGTGGCACAGATCTCGTAGCCGAACCACCGGTTGACCGCCAGCATCGGCCCGTTGTCGGCGTCGTTGCCGGTGTACGCGTCCGTATATCCGGCGGCGCGAGCCCGGTGCAGCGAGTCGTTCTTGGCGAGCTTGGCGAGGCCCCGGTTGCGGTACGCCCGGCGGGTGCCGGTCATCCCGGACATGTACCGGGTCAGGCCGTCGGTCTGCGCGGCGCTGAACGCCGCCACTTCCCCGTCCACCACCGCGACCGAGGTGAGCTCGTGGTCGAGCCCGGGGGCCCGCCACGTGTGGTTCAGCCAGTCCTCGTAGTCGGACAGCAGAGCCGGGGTGTCGCTCGGCTCGTCGGCGGTGGTCTCCGCGTCGGCCTCGAAGAGCGGGCGCGGGTCGTCCGCGAAGTCCGCGGCGGTACGCAGCTCGACGCCCGGCGGGAGCTCCTGACGGGGCGGCAGCGATCCGTCCGTCAGATCGAGGTGGAGGAAGTGCGCCGGGCGGCTCGGCGTGTAGCCGCGCTTCTCGGCGAAGGCCAGGTTCGACGGGGTTTCGAGCACCCAGGTGTAGACCGCCGTCGCGCCCTCGCGCGCCAGGTACTCCTCGGCCGTGCGCAGCAGCAGCGCACCGGCCCCGAGCCCGGTGCGGTCCGGATGCGTGTACACGTTGCAGAACCCCTGGCCGGGTTCGGGGCTGTCGTGGACGATGCCGACCTGCGCGGTGCCGATGAGCTCCCCGTCCACCTCGGCGACCAGCGGCCGGGAACGCTTGTCGGGATGGGCGGAGGCCAGCTCGGAGATGACGGATTCGGGTGTCGTCACCATGTAGGGCAGAGCGGCACGCCGGACCCGTACCCAGCCCTCCGCGTCGGTCGGGAGGAAGTCACGAACGATGACAGTCATGGGCCGGACGTTACGCGTGGGCCGCCACCGGCCGCGCCTGAATTTCCGGTGGTGCGGCGGACGTGGGGGAGAATCGGGGCGTGACCCTGAAGATCGCTCTTGATCCGGACGCCGGTACCGCCCCGTACGAGCAACTGCGCACGCAGATCTCCGAACTGGCCCGCTCCGGTGCGCTGCCCGTCGGTTTCAGACTTCCCACGGTGCGCGGCTTCGCCGGGGAACTCGGCCTCGCCGCCAACACCGTCGCGAAGGCGTACCGCGCGCTGGAGGCCGACGGAGTGATCGAGACCCGTGGCCGCAACGGCACGTTCATCGCTGCCGCCGGTGACGCGGCGGACCGTCACGCGGCCGCCGCGGCACAGGAGTACGCGGAGCAGGCGAGGCGGCTCGGCCTGTCCCGGGACGAGGCGCTGTCCCTGGTGCGGGACGCGGTGCGGTCGGCGTACGGGACGCAGTGAGCCGGGAGCGGGGCGACGGCCTGTCAGAGGTACAGGCCCGCGTCCGCTCCGGAGTCCTGTTTCGGCACCGACGCGGGACCGCTGCCGCGACGCAGCGCGTACAGCTCGGCCAGCGTCGCGCCCTCGCGGCCGAGCCCTTCCTCCGTGCCCAGCCAGGACACCGCCTCGTCCCGGGTCAGTGACCCCACCTCGATCCTGGCGAGGCAGCGGCCGGGCCTGACCACGGCCGGATGGAGCCGCTCCAGGTCCTCGTTGGTGGTGACGCCCACCAGCACGTTGCGGCCCTGCCCGAGCAGTCCGTCGGTGAGGTTCAGCAGCCGGGACAGCGCCTGGCCCGCGGTGTGCTTGGCCTCGCCCCGGATCAGCTCGTCGCAGTCCTCCAGCAGCAGCAGCCGCCAACGGCCCTTGGACGTGCCCTCGTCCTCGCCGATCGCGATGTCCATCAGATAGCCGACGTCGTTGAAGAGCCGCTCGGGGTCGAGCACGCAGTCGACCTGGCACCAGTCCCGCCAGGAGCGCGCGAGTGTGCGCAGCGCGGACGTCTTGCCGGTGCCCGGCGGACCGTGCAGCAGGAGCAGCCGGCCCGCGATGTCGTCGGGCGTGACCTTCATCAGCCGGTCCATGGCCTCGGCCACCGGCTTCGTGTAGTTGCCGCGGACCTCGTCCCAGGTGCCGGCGGCGATCTGCCGGGTGGTGCGGTGCGGGCCGCGGCGCGGGGAGACGTACCAGAAGCCCATCGTCACGTTCTCGGGCTGGGGTTCCGGCTCGTCCAGGGCGCCGTCCGTCGCCCGTTCGAGGATCTGCCGGGCCAGCTCCGGGCTGGTCGCGGTGACCGTGACGTCGGCGCCGCGGCTCCACCGCGAGATGAGCAGCGTCCAGCCGTCGCCCTCGGCGAGCGTGGCACTGCGGTCGTCGTCGCGGGCGGCGCGCAGCACCTTGGCGGCCGGGGGCAGCAACGTCGCCCCGGCCTTGACGCGTTCCAGCGAGGAACTGTGCGAGTAAGGCTGCTCGCCCGTCGCGAAACGGCCGAGGAACAGCGCGTCGACCACGTCCGACGGGGAATCGCTGTCGTCGACGTTGAGCCGGATCGGCAGAGCGGACTCAGGGTTGGCGGACATGGCGCCCATGATCCGGCACGGGGGTACCCGGCGCACCCGGGTTTCACCGTCTTCCTCCCTCCGCCCGCTGACGGCCCGTCGCCCCGGGGCGACGTGATCCCGCTGGTGGTCACGGATGCGACGCGGGCTCAAGGGGCGTGCAGGGGCACTCGATTCATGGACACAAGTTGGCATGCACACTTCCGGTGGGGGTGCCGGTACTGCTACCACGTACTCGGCAGACCGGGCGGAGATCCCGCCGGTCGGTCCCAGGGAGGCTCCATGAAACTGTCCAGACTCTCGGCGCTCTCGTCCTCGCTCCTGCTCGGTGCCGTACTCGCCCTGACCGGAGCGGCCACCGCCGACGCCGCCCCTTCCGTCAATGCCGTCGACTACGTAGCCCTCGGCGACTCGTACTCCTCGGGTGTCGGATCCGGCAGTTACGACAGCGCCAGTGGCGAGTGCAAGCGCAGCACCAAGGCGTATCCCGTGCTCTGGGCCGCCGCCAACTCGCCGGCCTCGTTCTCCTTCGCCGCTTGCTCCGGCGCTCGTACGGGTGATGTGAGGGCCAACCAGCTCGGCCCGCTCAACTCCTCGACCGACCTGGTCTCGATCTCCATCGGCGGCAATGACGCGGGCTTCGCCGATGTCATGACCACCTGTGTCCTCCAGTCGGAGGCCACCTGCCTCAACCGGATCGCCACGGCCCGCAGCTATGTCGGGACCACCCTGCCCGGCAACCTCGACTCGGTGTACTCGGCGATCCAGGCCAAGGCGCCGTCAGCCCGTGTCGTGGTGCTCGGTTACCCGCGCTTCTACAAGATCGGCGGCAGCTGCGCCGTCGGTCTGAGCGACAAGGTGCGTACGGCGATCAACGACGCGGCCGACTATCTCAACTCGATGACCGCCAAGCGCGCGGCCGACCACGGCTTCGCGTTCACCGATGTCGCGGGGAGGTTCACCGGTCACGAGATCTGCTCCGGCAGTGCCTGGCTGCACAGCGTCAACTGGCTCAACATCGGTGAGTCCTACCACCCCACCGCCGCCGGACAGTCGGGCGGCTACCTGCCCGCCCTCGACTCGGCGGCCTGACAGCACCGCCTCGTGCGCCGGGCCCGTTCGGCCTTCCGGCGGGCAGGAGGCCCCTGTTCGCCGGGGTCTCCTTCCGGCGGGGCGCAGGGACGGCCTCGGTCCGTGGGCGGGACCGTGGCCGGAGTGCCCCGTCCGTTTCCGGTCTGTCCAACTCGCCCTGAAATCGGGCGGATTCACGAGTGAGGTGTCAACCTCTGTATGTGTGTGCGGAATCCCGTGACCGGGATACACGAGTGTCGCCGCGGGGCGATAGGGTTAACCTGGCCGGGCCGGGTGCCCTCGTACGGGTGGGGAGTGACATGGAACAGATAGCGATGCGGAGCAGGCCGCGTGTGCCTGCCATCACATGCGGGAGCGGTGCTACGAGTTCGCGCCTCGACCGCCATCTCGCGGTGCTCGGCGGCCCTGCCGTGTCACAGCGGGAGGCTGCGGAGGCGACCCTGCTGATGCGCGAGCTCACCTCGCGCGATGCCGCCCACCGTCATCGGAGCAAGAGTGCGCGGGTCTCGCTCTTCGCGCCGCTGCGACGACTGAGGCGTTCACTCTTCGGCAGCCGCCGCTGACCCGACGGCCCGTCACGACCGCTCGACCGGTCCTCCGCCCGGGCTCCCCGGCCAGGGTCTGTCGCCCGGCCCCCCGCTCGGGGCCGTGGGCGACCACACCGTCCCGGCGCTGCGCTGCTGTCCGCCCTCCCGTCTCCCCGGGGCCCACAGCAGCGCTTCAGTGTGTTCGCGGGGCATCGGAGGGTGACGGCGGGACCTTCTGGAAGCACTTCGGTGTCGAATCACTTCTGGGCCGTACGCATGGCCGGAGAGCCAGGGTCTTTCGTTTGGATCAGGCCGGATCAGGGAGCGGGGTCCGGTGCCGTGCATCGCAAGGCGGAGGAGGTCACTCGCCGCCGCTCGCGTAACGCCGTACGGACGAGGTCACTCGCCGCCGCGTGCGTAACGCCGTACGGACAGCGGGACGAACACCGCCAGGAGCACCACCGACCAGGCGAGCGTCCCGGCCACCGGGTGGGTGACCGGCCAGGCGGCGTCGGCGGCCGGGGACGCGTTGCCGAACAGGTCGCGGACGGCCGAGGCCACGGCGCTGATCGGGTTCCACTCCGCGACCGTCCGCAGCCAGTCGGGCAGATTGCCGGTCGGGATGTACGCGCTCGACAGCAGCGGCAGGACGAAGGTGGTGCTGCCCAGCTGTCCGGCCGCCTCCTCGTTGCGGATCAGCAGGCCCAGCCAGCAGCCCACCCAGGACGTGGCGAAGCGGAACAGCAGCAACAGCCCGAAGGCGCCCAGGGCGGCGAGCGGGCCGCCCTCGATCCGCCAGCCGACCGCGAGCCCGACCAGGATCAGCGGGACCATGCCGACGGCCGTGGTCAGCAGGTCGGCGGTGGTCTGGCCGAACGGAACGGCGGGCCGGCTCATCGGCAGTGTGCGGAGACGGTCCATCACCCCGCGATGGCAGTCCTGCGCGGACTGGAACATCCCGGTCATGATGCCGCCCGCCGCCGTCGCGGCCAGCAGACCCGGCACCAGGAACGCCCGGTACTCCTGGCCGGGCATGGCCAGCGCGCTGCCGAAGACGTACCCGAAGAACAGCAGCATGGTGATCGGCATGGTCTGGGTCAGGATCACCACGCCCGGGGCCGCCTTGATCCGCTGCAGATGGCGGCCCAGCATGGCCAGGCCGTCGGCGACGGGCGTGTTCGTGGCGGGCGCGGCGGGCCGCTCGTGGATCAGCGTCGTGCTGCTCATGCTGCCGTCTCCTTCAGTGGCGGGGAGGTGCGGACGTCGCCCCGGTCGGTCAGGCGCAGGAAGACCTCGTCGAGCGTCGGCGGGCGCAGGCTCGCGTCGACCAGCGGTACGCCCGCCGCGTCGAGTTCGCGGACGATACGGGGGAGGGTGAGCGAGGCGTCGTTCGCGACGGCGCCCACGGTCCGCCGCTCGTGGTCGAGCACCGGTTCGGCGCCGGTGAGCTGGTCGAGCACGCCGGCCGCCGGGACCAGCGCCGACTCGTGGGCGACGACCACCTCGGCGTAGCTGCCGATGCGGGACTTCAGCTCGGCGGGGGTGCCGCGGTGGGCGGCCCGGCCCCGGTCGATCAGCACGATGTCGTCGGCCAGCTGATCGGCCTCCTCCAGGTACTGAGTGGTGAGCAGCACGGTGGTGCCCCGGCCTGCCAGCTCCCGGACCGCCGCCCAGATCTGGTTGCGGCTGTGCGGGTCGAGGCCGGTGGTCGGCTCGTCCAGGAAGAGCACCCGCGGGCGGGTCAGCAGGCTGGCGGCGAGGTCGAGGCGGCGGCGCATGCCGCCCGAGTAGGTGCGGGCCGGGCGGTCGGCCGCCTCGGCCAGCTCGAAGCGTTCGAGGAGCTCGTCGGCGCGGGTGCGTGCCGCGGGGGCGCGGAAGCCTTGCAGCTTGGCGAAGAGGCGCAGGTTCTGCCGGCCGGACAGCTCGCCGTCGACCGAGGCGTCCTGCCCGGTGACCCCGATGGCCGCCCGCACCGCGCCCGCCTCGCGCACCACGTCGTGGCCGGCCACCCGGGCGCTGCCGCCGTCCGGCGCGGTCAACGTGGTGAGCACCCGGACGGCGGTGGTCTTGCCCGCACCGTTCGGCCCCAGGATTCCGCAGACGGTGCCCTCGGCGACCGCGAGGTCGAGCCCCCGCAGCGCGTGGACATCGCCGTATCGCTTCTCCAGACCTTCACTAAGTACAGCGTACGTAGTCGTCATGCGACCCACCGTACCGCACTACGTACGGTGTACGTAACTACGATGGTGGGCGAGGTGATGATCGATGGTGGGGCGACCCGCTGTACCCGAAGTGATCTGGGCGCGCCCCGAGCGTGCGGGCCGGGGCCCCAGGCCCGCGTTCAGCCGAGCGGACATCGCGGCGGCCGCCGTCCGTATCGCCGATGCGGAGGGCTTCGACGCGGTGTCGATGCGCAAGGTCGCGGCGGAGGTCGGTTGCGGCACGATGTCGCTCTACAACTACGTGCCGCGCAAGGAGGACCTGCACGAGCTGATGCTCGACGCGGTCAGCGGGGGGTACGACTTCCCCGAGCCGTCCGGCGACTGGCGCGCCGACCTCGTCGCGCTCGCCCACCAGACCCGCGCGATGATGCACCGCCACACCTGGGTGCCCCGGCTGATGTCACCCGTGTACGGCTTCAGTCCGAACGCGCTGCGGTACCTGGAGTACGCGCTCAGCTGCCTGGACGGGGTCGAGGCACGGTTCGGCGAGAAGATGGAACTCATCGCGATGGTCAACGGAGTGGTCACCACCTATGTGGCCAACGAGATCGCCACGGCGGAGCGCAGCCGGTCGCTGCCCTGGTCCGAGGAGCAGGAGAACGCCGCGCGCACCGGCTATCTGATCAGCCAGATCGCGACCGGACAGTACCCGCGGATGGCGGCGGGGTTCGCCGAGGACCCGGGACCGATCGATCTGGACGGGGTCTTCGACCGGGCGCTGAACCGGGTGCTGGGCTCCTTCGACCGGTAGCCCTGCCCGGCGCCCCGTCACAGCAGCGCGAACTGCCCGTCCGGGCCCTCCTCCTGATGGCCGAGCACCGACGCGGGCCGCCGGGCCGTGGCCGCGACCGGCAGGACGCCTATCGTCCGGAGCTCGGTGGCGGTGATCCGCGGACCGTCGGCGAGGCCCTCCTGCCGGGGCCGGACTCCGTCGAGCAGGGCGAGCAGGGTGATCAGCTCCAGCAGCTCCGAGGTCCACTCCTGCGGCCAGGCCCGGGGCCGTATGGCTTCCAGGCCGTCCGCACCCTCCGCGCCGGCCGCCGACCGACGCTCGAACCAGAGCTCCAGCATCCGGACCCCGCCCACCCGGAACTCCCACGCCCCGGCCGGCACCGGCGAGATGCGGCCCGTCCCCACGGTGAGCGTCTGGCTGTCCGCGTCGTACTCCAGCCCGGCCGGTACGGGCGGAACCGCGGCCCGCACATAGGGCCGCCGCCCGCCGGGCAGCCGCGGGCGCTCCGCGCCGCGGGCCCCTCGCAGTTGCAGCCGCAGCAGCTCCCGGCCCAGCTCCACCCCGGCGGACCAGCGAGCGGTGTCGGCGGGCAGCGGCACCACGCACCCGGCGGGGGAGTGGCGGGCCGCCGCGAGCACCCAGGCCAGCACCGAACGGGCGGTCACCGAGTCCCCGTGGCGGGCGCGCAGCAGGGCCAGCAGCCCGGGTGCCAGATTGGGTTCGTGGCCCCCGGGGCGCCGGTAGAGCGGCCGGATCCGGCCGGGCCGGCCCGCGGGGGAGTGGCCGTCCGGCAGCAGCGCCGTCACCGACAGGGCGGGGCCGGTGTCCCGGGGCACGTACCCGTGCTCCACGGCGAAGAGCTGGTGCCCGTCGGCGACCCGCCACAGCTCGGGGCGGGCGGCGTCGATCAGGCGGTGGTCGGGGAGCAGCCACTGCTCGTCGAACGGGCCGTGCGCGATCCGTACCGGCTTCGGGCAGGGCCCCTCCTCGCGGGCGAACCGGCCGGTTCCGGTGGTCTGTCCGGGCAGTGCCGCCACCGGGGTCCGCGGGGTGCGGGAACGGGTCGCCCGGAACAGCCGCTCGCGTTCGCCGGCCGGGGCCCGCACCAGCCGCTCCCAGCGCGCCTCGAGGGAGGCGGCGTCGGGGGCGATCACCCAGGGGCGTCCGGTGCGCAGCGGCCGCACGGACCAGGGCATCAGGTCGTCGAGGAGCGGGGCCTCCACGTCCCCGGCATCACCGGAGCCGCCCGCCGCCCGTGCCGCCACCGTGTCGTCCTCCCCGTCGCCACGTCCGCCCGCCCTCCTGGGCATCGTATCCGCGCCCGCGCGGTGCGGGCCGGGGCTTCGGGGGACCGGTGGGTCAGTGCGCTTCCAGGGTGACCGAGAAGGAGAACCGGTCGCCCCGGTAGCGGATCTGCGCCACGTCGACCACCTGGCCGCTCTCGTCGTACGTCACGCCCGTGTAGAACAGGATCGGGCTCAGCAGCGGGACCTGGAGGAGTCCGGCGGTGGCCGGGTCGGCCAGCCGGGCCTCGACCGTGTCGGTGATGCGCGAGATGCGGACGCCGACCCGGTCGCGCAGCACCTTGGTCATCGGCCAGCGTTCGAGATCGGCGACGTCCAGACGGGCCGCGACCTCCGGACGCACCACGTTCTCCGCCCAGTTGGTGGGTTCGTCGCTGTCCCCGTCGCGGCGCAGCCGGCGGTAGCTGACCAGCTCGGCGCAGTCGGGGAAGTACTCGGTGAGCTCCCCCGGCACGGAGACCGGGCCGTGGCCGAGCACGGAGGCCCGCTCGCCCGACTGCTGGGCCACGATCGCGTCGATCGAACCCAGCAGCCGGACCGGCGAAACCCGGCGGGCGCGCGGCTCGATGAAGGTGCCGCGCCGCCGGTGCCTGCTGATCAGCCCTTCCGTCTCCAGTTCCTTGAGCGCCTGGCGCATCGTCAGGACGCTGACGCCGTAATGCGCGGCGAGCTGTTCCTCGGTCGGCAGCCGCGCCGAGGCGTCCTTGGCGCGGCCCAGTATCGAGGCGCGCAAGGACTGTGAGACCTGGTACCACAGCGGCAGCTTGCGGTTGAGCACCAGCGAGTCGGGGGCGAAGACCGGCCCCGGGGAGATCTTGGGCGTCTGAGGCACCTGGGGCCTTTCGTTCGGACCGGGCCGGGTCGGGGAGCGGTGCCGTCGTCTACGGCCTGAAGTTGCGGCTCAGACCCTGCCACACGTCGTCGTAGCCGTGCTGCAGGTGTCCGGCGGTCGCCGCCTGCTCCGTCGCCGTCACCGGCCAGCGGGTCTCGAACATGAAGGCGAGACCGTCGTCGATCTTCTGCGGCTTCAGCTCCGCCTCGCTGGCCCGGTCGAAGGTCTCCCGGTCCGGGCCGTGCGCCGACATCATGTTGTGGAGCGAGCCGCCGCCCGGGACGAAGCCGCCCTTGCCGGCCGTCTTCGCGTCGTACGCGCCCTCGATCAGGCCCATGTACTCGCTCATCACATTGCGGTGGAAGTACGGCGGCCGGAAGGTGTCCTCGCCGACCAGCCAGCGCGGCGCGAAGACGACGAAGTCGACCCCGGCCAGGCCGGGGGTGTCGGACGGCGACGTCAGCACCGTGAAGATCGACGGGTCGGGGTGGTCGTAGCTGATCGAGCCGATGACATTGAACCGGCGCAGGTCGTAGACGTACGGGGTGTGGTTGCCGTGCCAGGCGACCACATCGAGCGGCGAGTGGTCGTAGGTCGCCGACCAGAGGTTCCCGCAGAACTTGTTGACCACCTCCACCGGGCGGTCGTCGTCCTCGTACGCGGCGACGGGGGCGAGGAAGTCCCGGGCGTTCGCCAGGCCGTTGGCGCCGATCGGGCCGAGGTCGGGGAGGGCGAACGGCTGGCCGTAGTTCTCGCAGACATAGCCGCGGGCGGTGGCGTCGAGCAGCTCCACCCGGAAACGGACGCCGCGCGGGATCAGCGCGACATGCCCCGGTTCGGCGCGCAGCAGGCCCAGTTCGGTACGGAGCAGCAGGCCGCCGCGCTCGGGGACGATCAGCAGCTCGCCGTCCGAATCGCTGAACACCCGGTCCGTCATGGACGAATCGGCGTGGTAGAGATGCACGGCCATGCCGGTGCGCTGCGCCGCGTCGCCGTTGCCGCCGAGGGTCCACAAGCTGGCCAGGAAGTCCGTCCCGGCCGCGGGCTCGGGGAGCGGGTCCCAGCGCAGCCGGTTGGGGTCGGGCACGGATTCGGTGAACGGGGCGGTCCGGATCGCGCCGTTGTCGATGCGGACGAACGGGGGATGCGCGGCCGACGGACGGATCCGGTAGAGCCAGGAACGGCGGTTGTGGGCGCGGGGTTCGGTGAAGGCCGAGCCGCTCAGCTGCTCCGCGTAGAGCCCGAGGGGCGCCCGCTGGGGGGAGTTGCGGCCGTGCGGCAGTGCGCCCGCGACCGCCTCCGAGCTGTGCTGATTGCCGAAACCGGCGGAATGCTCCAGCGCTTCCGCCGTCTTCCTCGCCTGCTCGATGCCGCCCATGTGCGCTCCCGGTGCCGAAGGAATCCTATGGGTAACCGTAGGAATCGAATCGGGGTGAGTCAACGGCATTCGTGACGCACACGGGTTCCCGGATGTCCAAATGCCTGGTGCACGGGGGGTTCAAAAAGGTGAACAATGCTCTACTCTCCCGCACATGTCGTGGACACGAAGACTTCTGGTGATCCTGGCGGCGCTCGCCGCCGCCCTCCTCGCGGCCCCGGCCGCCCAGGCGCACGAGGAACGTCCGGTCACCCTGCCCGACGGCACCGGCAGCGTCCCCGTGTACCGCACCGGCGAGCCCGATCTGCTGGTCTGCAAGAGCGACCGGGCGGACTTCGAACGCCGTGTGTCCGGCTTCCCGGCCGCGCTGCGGGACCGGAACCTGAAGCTCTTCGAACGGTGCCGGAAGTCCGGCTACCGCCATCTGCAGCAGGCCGTCGACGCGGTGGACCGGCCCGGCATGAACATCGCCGTCCTGCCCGGCCTGTACGAGGAGGAGCCCTCGCTGCCCAAGCCGGCGGGGGAGTGCGCCCGGCTGAAGGCACCCAAGTCGCAGCTCGGCTACCAGATCCTGTCGTACGCCCAGCAGGCGCGGTGCCCGCACAACCAGAACCTGGTGGCCATCCTCGGCAAGAAGGACCTCCAGATCGAGGGCACCGGTGCCGAGCGCACGGACGTGGTCGTCGACGCCAAGTACCAGAAGCTCAACGCGATCCGCGCGGACGGCTCCGACGGTATCTACTTCCGGAACTTCACGGCCCAGCGCACCACCTTCAACTCCCTGTACGTCCTGGCCCAGGACGGCTTCGTCATCGACTCCGTCCTCACCCGGTGGAATGACGAGTACGGCTTCCTGACCTTCGCCAGCGACCACGGGCTGTACAAGAACTGCGAGTCGTACGGGAACGGCGACTCCGGCATCTACCCGGGCAGCGCGTCGAACATCAACGACGGCTACGGCTACGACGTGCCGCGCTACTCCATCGAGATCACCGGCTGCCGCAGCCACCACAACATGGTCGGCTACTCCGGCACGGCGGGCGACTCCGTCTACGTCCACGACAACGAGTTCGACCACAACATGGGCGGCGCCTCGATGGACAGCGCCTTCCCCGGCCACCCCGGTCTGCCGCAGAACCACGCCCGCTTCGAACGCAACCTGATCCACGACAACAACGCCGACTACTACCCCTACGTCGCCGACGGCACCTGCGCCAAACCGCCCGTGGACCGCGGCTACGAGGAGGGCGTCGTCTGCCCGCAGATCTCCATGCCGCCCGGCTCCGGCATCATCACCGCGGGCGGCAACTGGAACCGGTACGAGAACAACTGGATCTACGGGCAGCAGCGCGCCGCCTTCGTCCTGACCGCCGTCCCCGCCTTCATCCGTGGCGAGGAGGCGCTGTCCAAGCAGGCCGACACCTCGCACCACAACCGGTACGCGGGCAATCACCTGGGCAAGGACAAGGCGGGCAACTCCCGGCCCAACCGCACTGATGTGTGGTGGGACGGCCAGGGCGAGAGCAACTGCTGGCAGCCGGACGCCGGGCCTTCCTCCCCGCGCGCCCTGCCCGCCTGCGGTTCCGAACGCGGCGCCGTGTCCTGGCCCACCGACCGGCTCGTCGGCGAACCGGTCAAGCTCGCCCAGCTGCTGGTCTGCGCCGACTACAACGTGCAGGCGCGCCGGCTGCCGGCCGGCTGCGACTGGTACGGGGCCCGGGGCATCGAGCGCATCGAGGTGCAGGTGGCGCTGACGGTCGCGGTGGTGCTCACGCTGGTCGGCGGGGTGCTGTGGTGGCGCAGACTGCGCGGCAGCCGGCTCGCCACGGTGGTCACGGGGCTCGGTGTGATCGGCCTCGGGCTCGATGTGGCCGGGTCGACGATGGGGCTGGCCGCTTCCTATGTGCCCGCGCTGGCGCTGCTGCTGACCGGGGTGTGGTGGACCGGGATCGGCCTCGTGCTCCGCAGGGAGCGGCCCTGGCTGGGCTGGACCACGGTGGTGCTGGGTGCGCTGACGCTGCTGGACGCCGTGGACAAGGCCGTGTTCATGATTCCGTGGATTCCGCTCAGCCCGGCCTGGGTGCGTGGACTGCTCGGCGTGGTCTGGGTGGTGTGGGCCGTGGTCGCCGCCGCCCGCCACGGTGAAGCGGACACCACCGATGCCTCGGATTCCCCTTCCCCGGACTCGCCCGATGCCGCCGGCTCCCCGGACGCGCCGGATCGGGCTGATTCCCCGGACGCGTCGGACCAAGCTGATTCCCCGGACGCGTCCGGCCACGCTGATTCTCCGGACGCGTCGGCCGAAGGGCCGGCCCCGCGTTCCGCGCAGGGCACTGCTCCTGCTGCTTCTGCCCCCGCGCCTGCCCCTGCGCCCGCTCCGGAAGGAGACGCGTCGTGAAGCGTTCCCACAGGCCTCTGCGGGCCGCTCGACCGACTCCGGCCGTCAGCCCGAACACGTCCGCCCGACCGACTCCGGCCGTCAGCCCGACCCCGGCCACTCGGCCGCGCCGGGCCGCCAGGCCGGTCGTGGCCGCCGTCACCCTGCTCACCGCGGGCGCCCTCGTCCTCGGGGCGAGCGCCTGTGGCGGGCGGGCCACCACCCACCACAAACCCGGCACCAGCCATGAGCAGGCCGGCGGCAGCGTCGGCAAGTTGCTCGCCGCCGACGACGGCTCAGGCAGCCGGCTGCGCCAGGTCGACGCCGAGGGCGCCCCCTCGGTGTCGGTCGCCGTACGGCCGGACTCCGAGGACGGGTGGAACGTCCGCCTCTCCGTACGGAACTTCAAGTTCACCCCGGACAGCGTGGGCGGCGCCGCACTCCTCGGGCGCGGCCACGCCCGGCTGTTCCTCGACGGTCACCCCCTCGCCCGCCTGTACGGCCCCTGGTTCCACCTCCCCGCCTCCCTCGTCCGTGGCGCAGGGGGCGGCAAGGAACTCACCGCACGGCTCTACGCCGACGACCACACCGCCTGGGCCGTGAACTCCGCCCCCGTCCAGGCCACCACCCCCCTCTCCCCGGCCACCCCCTCGGGGGCGGCCACCGACCCCGAAAGGAGCGGCCCCGCGACACCGCGGCCCGACACGACGGTCGAGATCGTCATCTCCCACGGCAAGGTCAGCCCGGACCCCGGCCGCACCGAGCTCCGGAAGGGCCGTACCGTCCAGCTCCGGGTGCGCAGCGATCGCGCCGACACCCTCCATGTCCACGGCTACGACAAGGAGGCCCGGCTGCCCGCGGGCAGAACGGTCACCCTCACCTTCACCGCCGACCGCAGCGGGCTCTTCGAGGTCGAGACCCACGAGTCCGAGCTGCTCCTGACCCAGCTCGTCGTACGGTGAGCGTCCTCGCCCACGGCATCGGCGCCCAGCACGACCTTCCGCTGTCGCCCTTCTACGCCTTCGCCGGTGCCTTCGTCGCGCTCTTCGTCTCCTTCCTCGCGCTCGGCCTGCTCTGGTCCGCCTCCCGGTTCCGGGGCGACCGGGCGGGCCGGCCGCTCCCGTCCACCGTCCAGTGCCTTGCCGACGCCCGCCCCACCCGTATCGCCCTGCGGGCACTCGGCGTCGCCGCCGCCCTGTACGTCACGCTCCAACTCCTCCTGGGCCCGGACGACCCGGACCGCAACCCGGGCCCCGGCGCCGTGTACGTACTCCTCTGGGTCGGGCTGGTACCGGCCTCGCTCCTCCTCGGTCCCGTCTGGCGGCTGATCAACCCGCTGCGCACCGTGCACCTCCTCGTCTGCCGTGCCCTGGGCCGTGACCCCGCCGCGGGCCGCCCCCTTCCCGTACGGCTCGGTCTGTGGCCCGCCGCTGCCGGGCTCCTCGCCTTCACCTGGCTCGAACTCGTCGCCCCCGATCCCGCGTCGGCCACCACCCTCCTGCTCTTCCTCGCCGGCTACGCCGCCGTCCACCTCGCGGGCGCCGCCCGCCATGGCGCCGGCTGGTTCGACCGGGGGGACGCCTTCGAGGTCTACTCGGGGCTGCTCGCCCGGCTCTCCCCGCTCGGCCGCCGCCCCGCCGACCGCCGCCTCGTGCTCCGCTCCCCGTTCAACGGGCTCGACGCCACCCCGCAGGCCCCCGGACTCGTCGCCACCGTCTGCGTCATGCTCGGCTCCACCGCCTACGACAGCTTCTCGGACTCCCCGTCCTGGATCACCACCGTCCAGACCTCACCGCTGGGCCGCACCACCGTCGCCACCCTGGGGCTCCTGGGTGCCGTCGCCCTCGTCGCCGCCCTCTATGCCCTCTGTGCCGGTGCCGTCCGGCTGATCTCCGGTCGACTGAGCCACCCCCTCACCGCCTTCGCCCACTCGCTCGTCCCGATCGCCCTCGGCTATCTGATCGCCCACTACTTCACACTCTTCGTCACCGAAGGTCCACGCACGGTCATGGTGGCATTCGGCGCTGACGATCCGTCCCCGCCCGAGCCGCCCCTGGGGCCCGGCGGTGTCGCCACGCTCCAGGTGGCCGCGATCCTCCTCGGCCACGTACTCGGCGTCATCGCCGCCCACGACCGTTCCGTACGCCTCTTCCCGTCCGGCCGCGCCGTCGCGGGGCAACTCCCGCTGCTGGTCCTGATGATCACCTACACCATCGGCGGGCTGTCACTGCTCATCGCCTGAGAACCGCGCCGCAAGCAGGCGGCCACCGCCGCAGAGGAGACCCACGGCATCATGGACCCCGTGCCCCATGCGAACACGAACCTCCGCCGCGCCCCCGTGCAGCAGCGCAGCGCCGAACGCCTCGCCCGGATACTCGACGCCTGCGCCGAACTCCTCGACGAGACCGGCTATGAGCAGTTGTCCACCCGGGCCGTGGCCATCCGTGCCGGGGTCCCCATCGGCTCCGTGTACCGGTTCTTCTCCAACAAGCGCGCGCTGACCGATGCGCTGGCCCGGCGCAATCTGGACAGCTATGCCGAACGCATCACCGGCCGCCTGGCCGCCATCCCGGCCACGGACTGGCGCAGCGCCATCGACGCGGTGCTGGACGAGTACCTGGCGATGAAGCGCTCCGTGGCCGGATTCGCCCTCGTCGACTTCGGTGCGGCGGCCCCCGAGGAGGACCCCGCCAACGACGCCAACCAGCGGGTCGCCGGCCGGCTCGCCGAACTCCTCTCCGGTCACCTGGGCGGCGCCTCCGGCGAGGACCTGTCGCGCACCGTCCTGGTCTGCGTCGAGGCCGCCGACGCCCTCCTCCAACTCGCCTTCCGCGCCGACCCGTCGGGAGACCGGGCCATCATCGACGAGACCCGCACCATGCTGCGGGCCTATCTGGCGCGCGTACTGGAGTGACGAGGACGACGGAGCCCCCCGACTCCCGACTCCGGCCCCCGGCCCCGACTCCCTGCCCCTGGCCCCGACTCCCGACTCGCCCCCCGGCTCCGCGACTTCGTGACCGCCCCGGCAGCTCCGTCGCGACGACACCTCCCCGCCGTGCGTACCGGTCGGTATGCTCGCCGTGCTTGCCCACGTACGCGCGCCACCGCTGTCGCCGCCCCGGGGAGGGCCCATGCCGCACGACCTCAGCAGCTCCCGTACCGCCCTGCGCATCTGCCCCCTGTGCGAGGCCACCTGCGGACTCAGCCTCACCATCGAGGGGACCAGGGTCACCGGCGCCCGGGGCGACCGGGAGGACGTGCTCAGCCACGGCTTCATCTGTCCCAAGGGCGCGTCCATCGGCGGGCTGGACGCCGACCCCGACCGGCTGCGCACCCCCCTCGTCCGCCGGGACGGTGTCCTGACGGAGGCGACCTGGAGCGAGGCGTTCGACGCGATCGCCCGCGCTCTGCCCGCCCTGGCCGAGGAGCACGGGCAGCAGGCGGTCGGCGTCGTCCTCGGCAACCCGAACGTGCACACCGTGGCCGGTGCGCTCTACCCGTCCGCGCTGCTCTCCGCCCTGCGCACCCGGGCCCTGTTCACCGCGAGCACCCTCGACCAGATGCCCAAGCACGTCTCCAGCGGACTGCTCTTCGGGGATCCGAACGCCATCGCGGTGCCCGACCTCGACCGCACCGGCCATCTGCTGCTCCTCGGCGCCAACCCCCTCGAATCCAACGGCAGCCTCTGCACCGCCCCCGACTTCCCCGGCCGGCTCAAGGCGCTGCGCCGACGCGGCGGCACCCTCACCGTCGTCGACCCGCGCCGCACCCGCACCGCCCGCCTCGCCGACCGGCACGTCGCCATCCGCCCCGGCACCGACGCCCTCCTCCTCGCCGCGCTCGCCCATGTCCTGTTCGACGAGAAGCTCACCGACCCGGGCGCGCTCGCCGGGCATGTCGAGGGGCTCGACGAAGTGGCCGCCGCGATGGCGGAGTTCGCCCCCGAGACGGTCGCCCCGGCCTGCGGCGTGGACGCCGCCACCATCCGTACGATGGCCCGCGAACTGGCCGCGGCCCCCGCCGCCGCGGTCTACGGACGCATCGGCAGCTGCACCGTCGAGCACGGCACCCTGGCCAGCTGGCTCGTCGACGTACTCAACATCCTCACCGGCAACCTCGACCGCCCCGGCGGCGCGCTCTTCCCGCTCTCCGCCACCGCCCGCGCCCCCCGCCCCGCAGCCCCCGGCAAGGGCTTCGCCCTCGGGCGCTGGACGAGCAGGGTCTCCGGCCACCCCGAGGCCAAGGGCGAACTGCCCGTGGCCGCGCTCGCCGAGGAGATCGAGACGCCGGGGGAGGGCAGGATCCGCGCCCTGATCGTGCTCGCGGCCAACCCGGTGCTCTCCGCACCGGACGGCGACCGGCTCGACCGGGCCCTGGGCGGGCTCGACTTCATGGTCAGCATCGATCCGTACCTCAACGAGACCTCGCTCCACGCAGATGTCGTGCTGCCCCCGCCGCCGCCCTCGCGCAGCGCCCACTTCGACTTCGCGTTCAACGCCCTCGCCGTGCGCAATCAGGTCCGCTACACCCGGCCCGCCGTGCCCCTGGAGGACGGTCTGCTCGACGAGAGCGAGATCCTGGCCCGACTCGTCCTCGCCGTCTCCGGGATGCACGGGGCCGACCCGTCCGCGGTGGACGACCTGGTCATCGACCGGACGCTGACCAGGGCCGTGGCCGACCCGCACTCGCCCGTGCACGGCCGGAGCCCCGCCCCGCTCGCCGCCGCCCTCACCGGCCGCACCGGACCCGAACGGCGCCTCGATCTGATGCTCCGCCTCGGCCCGTACGGCGACGGCTTCGGCGCCGACCCGGACGGCCTCACCCTGGAGCGCCTGCTCGACCATCCGCACGGCATCGACCTCGGACCGCTCCGGCCCCGGATCCCGGAGGTCCTGACCACCCGCAGCGGGCGCGTCGAACTCCTCCCCGAACCGATCGCCGCCGACCTGCCCAGGCTCCGCGACGCACTGGCCGACCGGGACGGACCGCACGCGCTCGTCCTCGTCGGCCGCCGCCATCTGCGCTCCAACAACAGCTGGCTGCACAACATCGCCGAACTGAGCGGCGGCTCCAACGTCTGCACCCTGCAGGTGCACCCCGCCGACGCGGCCAGGCTGGGGCTGGTGGACGGCGGCCGGGCCACCGTCGCATCGGACGGCGGCACGGTCACCGCCCCCGTCGAGATCACCGACGCCGTACGGCCGGGAGTGGTGAGCCTCCCGCACGGGTGGGGCCACCACCGCCCCGGCACCCGGCTCTCCGTCGCCGCCGCCCGCCCCGGTGTCAACGTCAATCAGCTGCTCGACGGCACCCGGCTCGACCCGCTCTCCGGCACCGCCGTGCTCAACGGGTTCCCGGTGACGGTGACCCCCGCCATGACACCCGAGCCCGCGACGGCGACCGTCGCACCGATGGGGACGCCGGTTGTGCCCAGGCCATGACCCCCGCGTTGACCTGGGGTTTTGCTCGTATTGCTCGCATGTCAACGTCTTGTTAACGCTTCGAGTCGAGCCCTAACGTCATCCGCACCGCCGAGTCCGGTGGGAGTTCAAGGGTGAGCGATAGGTATCCACATGCTGACAATCCTCGGCTTCGCCATGATTGCGACCTTCCTGGTCCTGATCATGCTGAAGAAGATGTCGCCGATCGCGGCGTTGGTTCTGATCCCCGCGCTGTTCTGCGTCGCGGTCGGGCAGGGCGCGAAGCTCGGTGACTACGTCATCGAAGGCGTCGGCAATCTGGCCCCGACGGCCGCGATGCTGATGTTCGCCATCGTCTACTTCGGCGTGATGATCGACGTCGGCCTCTTCGACCCGATCGTGCGGGGCATCCTGCGCTTCTGCAAGGCCGACCCGATGCGGATCGTCGTCGGTACGGCGGTGCTCGCCGCCATCGTCTCCCTGGACGGTGACGGCTCCACCACCTTCATGATCACCGTCTCGGCGATGTATCCGCTCTACAAGCGCCTCAAGATGAGCCTGGTCGTGCTGACCGGTGTCGCCGCCACGGCGAACGGTGTCATGAACACCCTTCCCTGGGGCGGTCCCACCGCCCGCGCCGCCACCGCGCTCAAGCTGGACGCGGGCGACATCTTCGTCCCGATGATCCCGGCGCTCGGCATCGGACTGGTCGCCGTCCTGCTGCTCGCCGTCGTGCTGGGCCGCCGCGAGCGCAAGCGGCTCGGCATGCTCACCCTCGACGAGGCACTGGCCACCGAGACGGCCGCGGAGCCGGAGACCGTGCTGGTCGGGGCGGGCGGCGGCAATGACCGTACCCGCAAGAGCTCCGGCGGATCCGGCACGGGCGCCGACGGCGACACGGCGCAGAGCACGGGACCGGACGCGGACGCGGATGCGGACGGGGACGAGGGCTTCAAGGGCCTGGACCCGAACCGGGCCACCCTGCGCCCGAAGCTCTACTGGTTCAACGCGGGCCTCACCATCGCCCTGCTCACCGCGATGATCATGGAACTGATGCCGATCCCGGTGCTCTTCCTGCTCGGCGCGGCCCTCGCCCTCACCGTCAACTTCCCCCACATGCCCGACCAGCGCGCCCGGATCGCCGCCCACGCAGACAACGTCCTCAACGTCTCCGGCATGGTCTTCGCGGCCGCCGTCTTCACCGGCGTGCTCTCCGGCACGGGCATGGTCGAGCACATGGCCGACTGGCTCGTCGGCGCGATCCCCGCCGGCATGGGCCCGCACATGGCGATCGTCACCGGCATCCTCAGCATCCCGCTGACGTACTTCATGTCCAACGACGGCTTCTACTTCGGCGTCGTCCCGGTGCTCGCCGAGGCGGGTGCCGCCCACGGTGTCTCCCCGCTGGAGATCGCCCGCGCCTCCCTGGTCGGTCAGCCCCTGCACATGTCGTCCCCGCTCGTCCCCGCCGTCTACGTGCTCGTCGGCATGGCGAAGGTCGAATTCGGCGACCACACCAGGTTCACCGTCAAGTGGGCGGCGCTCACCTCGCTGGTGGTGCTCTGCGCCGGTCTCCTGTTCGGCATCATCTGACCGTGCGCACCCTCCAGGAGCCCGGCAGGGGCTGGCTGCTGCGCCTCGTCATCGCCTTCGCCTTCGCGCAGGGGGCGGTGTCGATGGCGCGGCCCGCCGTCTCCTACCGGGCTCTTTCGCTCGGTGCGGACGAGCGCGCCATCGGGGTGATCACCGGGGTGTACGCCCTCCTCCCGCTCTTCGCCGCCGTCCCGCTCGGGCGCCGCACCGACCACGGCCGGTGCGCGCCCCTGCTGCCCTTCGGCGTCGTCCTGATCGCGGGCGGCTGCGCCCTGAGCGGCCGGGCGGGCTCGCTCGCCGCGATGGCGGCCTGGAGCGGGGTGATGGGGCTGGGCCACCTGTGCTTCGTCATCGGCGCCCAGTCGATCGTCGCCCGCCAGTCCGCCCCGGCCGAACAGGACCGCAACTTCGGGCACTTCACCATCGGCGCCTCCCTCGGCCAGCTCATCGGCCCGATCGCCGCCGGGTACCTGATCTCCGAGCGGGACGGCGCCATGGCCCGTACCAGCGCACTCGCCCTGCTCGTCTCGGCGGCCGTCGCCGCCGTCTCCTTCGGCTCGCTCTGGCGCATCGAGCACCGGTCCGCGCCCGCGGCCCGCCGGGCGGGGCCGGCCACGAAGGTCCCCGTCGGCCGCATCCTGCGGGCCCGCGGGGTCCCGGCCGGGATCTTCATCAGTCTCGCCGTGCTCTCCGCGACCGACATCCTCACCGCGTATCTGCCCGTCGTCGGCGAGCACCGGGGCATCGCCCCCGCCACCATCGGGCTGCTGCTCAGTCTGCGTGCCGCCGCCACCATCGCCTGCCGGCTGGTGATGACCCCGATGCTCCGCATCCTGGGCCGCACGGCGCTGCTCACCACGACCTGCCTGCTGGCCGGAGTGCTCTGCGCGGGCATCGCCCTGCCGGTACCCGTGGCCGTGCTGGCCGTGATGCTCGCCGTGCTCGGCTTCTGTCTCGGGGTCGGACAGCCGCTCTCGATGACCACCGTGGTCCAGGCCGCCCCGCCGGAGGCCCGGTCCACCGCGCTCGCCCTCCGGCTGACCGGAAACCGTCTGGGGCAGGTCGCGGCCCCCGCGTCCGCCGGTCTGATCGCCGGGGTGGCGGGCACCGCGGCACCGTTCGTCATGCTCGGCTCCCTCCTGCTCGCGGCGGCAGGGCTGGGCGTACGGAGCGGGCGGCAGGACCGGAAGGCCGGTGCCGCCCCGGCCGTACCGGCACCTCGGCCCCGGCGGCGCCCCACCGACCGGAACCGCGCCTGACCCCCGCCGCCCCCGGACGTCCCGCCGGGCGGGAATCCGTTCCGTTGACCTCAAGTCCGCTGGAGGTCGTACGTTCCTCACATGAGTATGGAAACCACGGCGTGGACACAGCTCCACAACGTCATGAACGCGCAAGCGGACCGACGTCCCTTCGACCGGACCACCCTGCGGCGCATCGCCGCGTTCGCCCGCCCGCACCGGCGGCGGGTCGCCCTCTTCCTGATCCTGAGCGTGGCGACGGCACTGCTCGCGGTCGCCACCCCCGTCCTCGCCGGCCGCGTCGTCAACGCCATCGTGGCCGGCAAGGAGTCGGGCACCGTCACGCGGCTGTCCATCCTCATCGCCGTGATCGCCGTCGCGGAGGCCGCACTCGGCCTGGTCAGCCGCTGGCTCTCGGCCAACCTCGGCGAAGGCCTGATCCTCGATCTGCGCACCGCCGTCTTCGACCATGTGCAGCGCATGCCGGTCGCCTTCTTCACCCGGACCCGCACCGGCGCACTCGTCAGCCGCCTCAACAACGACGTCATCGGAGCCCAACGGGCCTTCAGCAACACCCTGTCCGGTGTCGTCAGCAATGTCGTGACGCTGCTGCTCACGCTCGGCGTGATGCTCTCCATCTCCTGGCAGATCACCGTGCTCGCCCTGGTGCTGCTGCCGGTGTTCGTACTGCCGGCCCGCCGGATGGGTTCCCGGATGGCGAGGCTCCAGCGGGAGGCCGCGGCCCACAACGCCGCTATGGGCACCCGGATGACCGAGCGCTTCTCCGCACCCGGCGCCACCCTGATCAAGCTCTTCGGCCGCCCGGCCGACGAGTCCGCCGAATTCGCCGTCAGAGCCGGCCGGGTGCGTGACATCGGCGTACGCACGGCCATGGCCCAATCCGCGTTCATCACCGCCCTCACCCTCGTGTCCGCTCTGGCGCTGGCCCTCGTCTACGGGCTCGGCGGGTTCTACGCACTGCGCGGGCAGCTCGACGCGGGCGCGGTCGTGGCCCTGGCCCTCCTGCTGACCCGGCTCTACGCACCGCTCACCGCACTCGCCGGGGCGCGCGTCGAGGTGATGAGCGCGCTCGTCAGCTTCGAGCGGGTCTTCGAGGTGCTCGACCTCGAGCCGCTCATCGACCAGAAGCCGGACGCACGGGCGGTTCCGGACGGCCCGGTGTCCGTGGAGTTCGACCAGGTGCGGTTCGGCTACCCCTCCGCCGACAAGGTCTCGCTCGCCTCGCTGGAGGACGTCGCGAGCCTCGACACCCGCGGCGGCGGCGAAGTGCTGCGCGGCATTTCCTTCCGCGCCGAACCCGGCCAGACCGTCGCGCTCGTCGGCTCCTCCGGCGCGGGCAAGTCGACCATCGCCCAACTGCTGCCCCGCCTGTACGACACCGACGAGGGTTCGGTACGCATCGGCGGCGTCGACGTACGCGACCTGACCGCCGACACCCTGCGCGACACCCTCGGCATGGTCACCCAGGACGGCCACCTCTTCCACGAGTCGGTCCGCGCCAACCTGCTGCTCGCCCGACCCGGAGCCACCGAGGAGGACCTCTGGGACGCACTGCGCCGTTCCCGCCTGGACGGGCTCGTCGCCTCGCTGCCCGACGGGCTCGACACCGTCGTCGGCGAACGCGGCTACCGGCTCTCCGGCGGCGAACGCCAGCGCCTCACCATCGCCCGGCTGCTCCTGGCCCGCCAGCGCGTCGTCATCCTCGACGAGGCCACCGCCCACCTCGACAACACCTCCGAGGCGGCCGTCCAGGAGGCACTCGCCGAGGCGCTCGCCGGACGCACCGCGGTCGTGATCGCCCACCGGCTCTCCACCGTGCGGACGGCCGACCTCATCCTGGTCGTGGAGAACGGGCAGATCGTGGAGCGGGGCACGCACGACGAACTCCTCGCGGCGGGCGGCCGGTACGAGGAGCTGTACCGCACCCAGTTCGAGACCCCCGGCGCGGAACACGCGGAGCTCGGCTGACAACGGCCGTCCCTACCATCGGTCAGCCGGGGAACCCGGTACGTGCGGCCGTCCGGTCCGCACCGCCGGCCTCGTCCGCCGCGAGCGCCCCTGCGGGACAGGGGAGTTCCCCGGCCAGGGCCGCGGCCCGCGCGAACTCCTCGCGTGCCGCCGCCTCCCGGCCCGGCGCCGCGAGCGCGGCCGCGTGCACGGCGGACGTATTACCGGCCGGGGCGGCCGGATTACCGGCGCAGGGCGTGTCACCGTGACAGTGGCCATGGAAGCGGCCCCTGGCGCCCAAAAACTAACAGCGCTAGTTTGGGGCGCGTACGACTACGCCGTAGCAACGGCACTTCGGGAGGAACGCGATGAAGGCCCACGACGGGATGTACATCGGCGGCGAGTGGCGCGCCGCCGCGGGCACGGATGCGATCGAGGTGGTCGATCCGGCGAACGAGCAGATCATCGCCCATGTCCCGGCGGGCACCGCCGAGGACGTGGACGCCGCGGTACGGGCCGCCCGCGCCGCGCTGCCCGGCTGGGCGGCCACCCCGCCCGCCGGGCGCGCCGCGCGCGTCGCCGCCCTGCGTGACGTGCTCGTCGCCCGCAAGGGCGAGATCGCCGCGACCGTCACCGCCGAACTCGGCGCGCCGCTGCCGTTCTCGCAGGCGGTGCACGCGGGCGTGCCGATCCTGGTGGCCGGCTCGTACGCCGAGCTCGCCGCCTCGTACGCCTTCGAGGAGAAGGTCGGCAACTCCACCGTGTACGCCGAGCCGGTCGGCGTCGTCGGCGCGATCACCCCGTGGAACTACCCGCTGCACCAGATCGTCGCCAAGGTCGCCCCCGCGCTCGCGGCGGGCTGCACGATTGTCCTCAAGCCCGCCGAGGACACCCCGCTGACCGCCCAGCTCTTCGCCGAGGCCGTCCATGAGGCGGGCATCCCCGCGGGCGTGTTCAACCTGGTCACCGGCCTCGGCCCGGTCGCCGGACAGGCCCTGGCCGAGCACGACGGCGTCGACCTGGTCTCCTTCACCGGCTCCACCGCCGTCGGCAAGCAGATCGGCGCCACGGCCGGCGCAGCCGTCAAGCGCGTCGCCCTCGAACTGGGCGGCAAGTCCGCCAACGTCATCCTGCCGAGCGCTGACCTCGCCAAGGCCGTAGGCGTCGGCGTCGCCAACGTCATGGGCAACTCCGGCCAGACGTGCAGCGCCTGGACCCGGATGCTGGTGCACAGCTCGCAGTACGACGAGGCGGTCGCGCTTGCCGCGGAGGCGGCCGCCAAGTACGGCGACCGCATCGGCCCCCTCGTCAACGCCAAGCAGCACGCACGGGTGCGCGGCTACATCGAGAGGGGCGTGGCGGAGGGCGCCCGACTGGTCGCCGGCGGCCCCGAAGCCCCGCGCGAACAGGGCTACTTCGTCAGCCCGACCGTGTTCGCCGATGTCACCCCGGAGATGACCGTCGCCCAGGAGGAGATCTTCGGTCCGGTCGTCTCGCTCATCCGCTACGAGGACGAGGACGACGCCCTGCGCATCGCCAACGGCACCGTGTACGGCCTCGCGGGCGCCGTCTGGGCGGGCGACGACGCGGAGGCGGTGGCGTTCGCCCGGCGGATGGACACCGGGCAGGTCGACATCAACGGCGGCCGGTTCAACCCGCTCGCCCCGTTCGGCGGCTACAAGCAGTCCGGCGTCGGCCGCGAACTCGGCTCCCACGGGCTCGCGGAGTACCTCCAGACCAAGTCCCTGCAGTTCTGACCGATCCGCACCGCCCCGTTCCTCCGTCGCCCACCGTCAAGGAGTCTGTTCGTGGTCCGCGCCGCCGTACTGCCCGCCGTCGGAGCTCCCCTGGAGATCACCGGCATCGAACTCCCGGAGCCCGGCCCCGGCCGGGTCAGGGTCGCTCTCGCCGCCGCCGGCGTCTGCCACTCCGACCTCTCGCTGTCCGACGGCACCATGAGGGTGCCCGTCCCCGCCGTTCTCGGCCATGAGGGCGCGGGCACCGTCGTCGCGGTCGGCGAGGGAGTCACCCATGTGGCACCCGGCGACGGCGTCGTCCTCAACTGGGCGCCTTCCTGCGGGAGTTGCCATGCCTGCGCGCTGGGCGAGGTCTGGCTCTGCGCGAACGCCCTGAACGGTGCGGGCGCCGTGCACGCCCGGCGCGCGGACGACGGCGGTGAACTGCACCCCGGTCTCAACGTCGCCGCGTTCGCCGAGGAGACGGTCGTTTCCGCCGGCTGCGTCCTGCCCGTGCCGGACGGCATCCCGCTCACCGACGCGGCCCTCCTGGGCTGCGCGGTCCTCACCGGCTACGGCGCCGTGCACCACTCGGCGAAGCTCCGCGAGGGCGAGACGGTCGCGGTGTTCGGCGCCGGGGGAGTGGGGCTGGCGGCGCTCCAGGCCGCCCGTATCGCCGGTGCCTCGCGCATCGTCGCGGTCGACGTCTCCCCGCATAAGGAGGAGCTGGCCCGCCGGGCGGGCGCCACCGACTACGTGGTCGCCTCGGAGAACACCGCGCGCGAGATCCGGGCGCTCACCGGCAAGCAGGGGGTGGACGCCGCCATCGAGTGCGTGGGCCGCGCCGTCACCATCCGTACCGCCTGGGAGTCGACCCGGCGCGGCGGCCGGACCACGGTCGTCGGCATCGGCGGCAAGGACCAGGAGGTCACCTTCAACGCCCTGGAGCTCTTCCACTGGGGCCGCACCCTCTCCGGCTGCGTCTACGGCAACTGCGACCCCGCCCGGGACCTGCCCGTCCTGGCCGCCCATGTCCGGGAGGGCCGGCTAGATCTGGGCGCCCTGGTGACGGAGCGCATCACCCTCGACGGCATCCCGGCGGCGTTCGACAACATGATCGCGGGCAAGGGGGGACGGGCCCTGGTGGTCTTCTGACAGCCGGCCGCGACGGCCGCCGGTCGGGCCCTCAGGCCGTGGGCCGGGTCACCGCCCTGTCCGTGGTGAGCAGCCGGGCGTCCATCTCGCCCTGCTCGAAGAGCCGGGAGGCCGGGCCCACGATCAGCGGGTCCGGCTCGTGGGCCACCGCCGTGTCCTTGTCCGGGTAGTCGAAGCGGTGCAGCACATGCCGGATCGCCTCCAGCCTGGCCCGCTTCTTGTCGTTGCTCTTCACCACGGTCCAGGGCGCGTCCGCCGTGTCCGTGTGGAACAGCATCAGCTCCTTGGCCTCCGTGTACGCGTCCCACTTGTCCAGCGAGGCGAGGTCGACCGGGCTGAGTTTCCACTGCCGTACCGGATCGATCTGGCGGATCATGAACCGGTTGCGCTGCTCGTTGCGGGAGACGGAGAACCAGAACTTCACCAGGTGGATGCCGTCCCGGGCGAGCATCCGCTCGAAGCCCGGTGCCTGGTGCATGAATTCGAGGTACTCGCGGGTGGTGCAGAACCCCATCACCCGCTCCACACCGGCCCGGTTGTACCAGGAACGGTCGAACAGCACGATCTCCCCGGCGGACGGCAGATGCGCCGTGTACCGCTGGAAGTACCACTGGGTGCGCTCGCGTTCGGTGGGCTTCTCCAGCGCCACCACCCGCGCGCCACGGGGGTTGAGGTGCTCGGTGAACCGCTTGATGGTGCCGCCCTTGCCGGCCGCGTCCCGTCCCTCGAAGAGGATGACGAGGCGTTCGTCGCGGTCCTTCACCCAGTGCTGGAGCTTGAGCAGTTCGATCTGGAGGGCGCGCTTGGACGTCTCGTACGCCCTGCGGCCGAGCTTTTGGTCGTACGGGTAGTTCTCCCGCCAGGCGTCCCGGGCCCGGCCCTCGGGCGTCACCAGGACCGGATCGTCGTCGCCGCTGTCGGTCACCCGGAAGCCTTCGAGCCCGGGCCCGCCGTACCGGGCCGCCTCGGTGAGCGATGCCGGCACGGCCTCCCGGGCCCCAGCCGGTTTCTCCGCGCCCTTCTTCTCCGCGCCCTTCTTCCCCGCCCGCTCAGCGCCGGTCGGTTTCCCGGTGTTCCGCGTCATGTCGGTGTCCCTCCACCGGCCGTGCCGGATTCTTCCGCGTCAGGCCAGTCTGCGGACGCATCCGGGAGACCGCCACCCCGGCCAGGCAGAGCAGTCCGCCGCCGACGGTGAGCGGTGCGGGCACCTCGTCCAGCACCAGCCAGGACATCAGCACCACCAGCGCCGGCACCGCGTACGTGGTGGCACCCATCCGTCCTGCCGTGGTCCGGGCGAGCGCGTAGGCCCAGGTGGTGAAGGCCAGCGCGGTCGGGAAGAGGCCCAGATAGACCATGTTCAGGGTGGCGGACAGCGGTGCGTCGGCGGCGTCGGAGACCAGTGCGCCGGTGAACGGCAGACAGGCGACGGTGCCGACCAGGCAGCCGAAGGTGGTGATCTGCAGCGCGGAGCCGTGCCGCAGGGCGGGCTTCTGGCGCACCACCCCGGTCGCGTACGCCACGGCGGCCAGCAGGCACAGCGCCACGCCGAGCACCGACGCACCGCCCTCACCCGACATCGAGAGCCCCACCACCGCGGCGCCCGCGAAGGACACGGTCATGCCCGCCAGCAGCCTGCCGGGCAGCCCCTCGCCCAGCATCCGGGCACCGAGCAGCGCGATCAGCAGCGGCCCGATGTTCACCACCATCGCGGCCGTGCCCGCGTCGACCTGCTGCTCACCCCAGTTGAGCACCACCATGTACAGCCCGAACCAGAGCAGCCCGGACCAGATGATCCCCGGCCAGGCGGCCCGCGAAGGCAGCCCCTCGCGCCGCACCACCAGGAGCACGCCGAGCGCCAGCGAGCCGGCGAGCAGCCGGCCGAGGGCGAGCGCACCGGGCGAGTAGGCCTCGCCGGCGCTGCGGATGGAGACGAAGGCGGAGGCCCAGAGCAGCACGGTGGTGCAGGCCGCGGCGGTGGCCCGCCGGTCGCGGTGCGCGGCGGGGGAGGGGATCGGGGGCGCAGTCATGGCTCAGACGGTAGGGCCGTGACCGTTCGGCACCTACCGAATTGTTGCCGGCTCGATGCCGAGGCGTTCGTACAGTGCCCGCTCCCCGGCCGGGGTGGCCTTCACCGCACGCCCGGACCCGATCCGTACGCACCACCCGGCTTCCAGCGCATGGCGGCACAGCGCGGCGCCCGCGACCCCGGCCAGGTGTGGCCTGCGCTCCGTCCAGTCCAGACAGCTCCGTACGAGGGGACGCCGCGAACCGGTCTCCAGAGCGATGCCCAGCTCGTCGAACCAGCGCAGGCCCTCGCCGGTGAGCGCGAAGCCGGTGTCCTGCGCCAGCAGTCCGCGTACGGTCATGGCGTCGGCGATCGCGATGCCGATCCGCCCCGCGAGGTGGTCGTAGCAGGTGCGGCCGCGGGCCATCGCGCTGCCCGCGCTCACCGCGCCCAGGGTGCGCGGCCGCTCGGCCACGGAGCCGGGGACGACGTGGGCCGCCAGGTCCTCGACGAGGTGCGCGATCCGTTCGTCGGCCAGCCGCAGATAGCGGTGGCGGCCCTGCCGCTCCTCGGCCAGCACTCCACCCGCGACGAGTCTGCCGAGGTGCTCGCTGGCGGTCGACGGTGCCACGGAGGCGTACCGGGCCAGTTCACCGGCGGTCCAGGCACGACCGTCGAGCAGGGCCAGGCAGAAGGCTGCGCGGGTCTCGTCGGCGAGGAGCGCGGCCAGGGCGGCGAGCCGGGGCGCGGCCGGGTCGGGGTGTGTCATGCGTGCCATGGGAACCAGGATGCGTCAGGAACGTTTCGGTGCGGGCCGAACCGTTGTGCCCGGTTCCAGCAGTTCGTACTGGGCCCGGAGGCCGTCCACCAGGGCCCGCAGTCCGGTCTCGAAGGCCCCCTCGTCGACCTTCTGGCGGCGCTCGGCCAGCAGGTGGGCCTGGCCGAGGTGCGGGTAGTCGGCGGGGTCGTACGCCGTCTCGTCGTCGACGAAGCCGCGGGCGAAGGAGCCCAGTGCCGAACCGGTGATGAAGTAGCGCATCAGGGCCCCGATGTACGTGGCCTGGGCGGGCGGCCAGCCGGCCCTGACCATCGCGCCGAACACCGCGTCGGCGACCCGGAGTCCGGCCGGCCGGCGGCCGGGACCCTGGGCCAGCACCGGAACGATGTGCGGGTGCTCGGCGAGCGCCGCACGATAGGAGACGGCCCAGTCGTGCAGGGCGGCGCACCAGTCGCGGGTGTCCGACTCGTCGAACATCGACAGATCGACCTGTGCGGAAACGGAGTTCGCGACCGCGTCCAGGATCTCGTCCTTGTTGCGGAAGTGGTTGTAGAGCGAGGGTCCGCTGACCCCGAGTTCGGCCGCGAGCCGACGGGTGGACACGGCGTCGAGCCCCTCGGAGTCCACGAGTGCGCTCGCCGTCTCGACGATGCGGTCTCTGCTGAGGAGGGGCTTGCGCGGTCGGGCCATGCCGCACATAGTAGGGCCTGCAAGCGAAAAACTAGCAGTGCTAATTAAAGTGTGGGAGTCGAAGGATGAACCTGGAGCTCAGCGAGGAGCAGGAAGCCGTCCGGCAGCTCGCCAAGGACTTCGTCGCCCGTGAGATCGCCCCGCACGTCGTGGCGTGGGACCGGGCCGAGAACGTCGACAAGTCGATCGTGAAGAAACTGGGCTCCGTGGGGTTCCTCGGGCTGACCGTCCCCGAGGAGTACGGCGGCTCGGGCGGCGATCACCTCTCCTACTGCCTGGTCACCGAGGAGCTCGGGCGCGGCGATTCCTCGGTCCGGGGCATCGTCTCCGTCTCCCTCGGCCTCGTCACCAAGACCATTGCCGCGTGGGGCGACGAGGAGCAGAAGCGGCACTGGCTGCCCCGGCTCACCGCGGGCGAGGCGATCGGCTGCTTCGGCCTCACCGAGCCCGGCACCGGCTCGGACGCCGGGAACCTGACGACGAAGGCCGTCCGTGACGGTGGTGAGTACGTCATCAACGGCAGCAAGATGTTCATCACCAACGGCACCTGGGCCGACGTGGTGCTGCTCTTCGCCCGCACCAATGACACCCCCGGCCACAGGGGCATATCGGCCTTCCTGGTCCCCACCGGCACCCCCGGCCTCGGCCGCCGCACCATCCACGGCAAGCTCGGCCTGCGCGGCCAGGCCACCGCCGAGGTGGTCCTGGAGGACGTCAGGGTGCCCGCCCCGGCGCTCCTGGGGCCGGAGGGCAAGGGCTTCTCCATCGCCATGTCCGCCCTGGCCAAGGGCCGGATGTCGGTCGCGGCCGGCTGCGTCGGCATCGCCCAGGCCGCACTGGACGCCGCCGTGGGCTACGCCGGGGAGCGCGAGCAGTTCGGCAAGTCCATCGCGAGCTACCAGCTCGTCCAGGAACTCATCAGCGACATCGCCGTGGACGTGGACGCCGCCCGGCTGCTGACCTGGCGGGTGGCGGACCTCATCGACCGCGGCGAGGACTTCGCCACCGCCGCCTCCAAGGCGAAGCTCTTCGCATCCGAGGCCGCCGTCCGCGCCGCCAACAACGCGCTGCAGGTCTTCGGCGGCTACGGCTACATCGACGAGTACCCGGTCGGCAAGCTGCTGCGCGATGCCCGGGTGATGACGCTGTACGAGGGCACCAGCCAGATCCAGAAGCTGATCATCGGCCGCGCGCTCACGGGGGTCTCCGCCTTCTGAGCCCCGCGTCGCGGCTCGAACGGGCGTCTGAGTACCTGGCTGAGTACGGGAGCGGATGTGGCGCACGCCACCTCGGCCGATGCTGGGCGCCATGAGTGAGACAACATCGGTCAAGCAGCAGGGCACCGCGGCCTTCTACGGTCAGGCCGTCGCCTCCTTCGGGGTGGCGATCGGTGCGGTGAGTCTCGGTATCTACTTCCTGGACGCCGACGCCTGGGTCCGTGGATTCCTCGCGATCGGCGTCCTCTACCTCGTCACCTCCTGCTTCACCCTGGCCAAGGTCATCCGTGACCGGCAGGAAGCGGGGCAGATCGTCAGCCGGGTCGACCAGGCCCGGCTGGAGAAGATCCTCGCCGAGCACGACCCCTTCCAGAAGCTCTGACGATCCCGCCGGACGAACCCTAAGCGCTTGCTCAGGTTCGGGGTATGGTGTTCGTCCTGCTGATGAGAGGGGCGAGTGACGATGAGCACGGCGGAGGAGACCGACGGCGACAGCGCGCCGTGGGCCGAGGTGACGCCCGAGGCGGCCAGGCGGCTGCTCGTCGCCGCCGTCGACGCCTTCGCCGAGCGCGGGTACCACGCCACCACCACCCGCGACATCGCGGGCCGGGCGGGGATGAGTCCTGCCGCGCTCTACATCCACTACAAGACGAAGGAAGAACTGCTCCACCGGATCAGCCGGATCGGCCACGACCGCGCCCTGTTCGTCCTGGAGGCGGCCGCCGACAGCGGGGGCACGGCGGCCGAGCGGCTGGCCGAGGCCGTACGGTCCTTCGTCCGCTGGCACGCCGAGCGGCACACCACCGCCCGCGTGGTCCAGTACGAACTCGACGCCCTCGGGGAGGAACACCGCACCGAGATCGTCGAACTGCGCCGCAGGAGCGACGCGGTGGTGCGCCGGATCATCGGCGAAGGCGTGCAGGCGGGGGAGTTCGACGTCCCCGACGTGCCGGGCACCACACTCGCCGTGCTCTCGCTCTGCATCGACGTGGCGCGCTGGTTCAACGGGCAGGGCAGCCGGACGCCGGACGAGGTCGGCGCACTCTATGCCGACCTCGTGCTGCGCATGGTCGCGGCCAAGCGGTAGCGACGGCGGGCCGCGTCGTCACCAGTGGTGGCGCGGCGCCGGGTCAGAAGTAGTAGCGCGACACCGACTCCGCCACGCACACCGGCTTGTCGGCGCCCTCGCGCTCGACCGTGACGACGGCGGTGACCTGCACCCCGCCCCCGGCCTCCTCGACGCTCTTCAGGACGGCCGACGCGCGCAGCCGCGAGCCCACCGGCACGGTGGAGGGGAAACGGACCTTGTTGGTCCCGTAGTTGATGCCCATCTTCATGCCCTCGACCCGCATGATCTGCGGTACGAGCGTCGGCAGCAGCGAGAGCGTGAGATAGCCGTGCGCGATCGTCGTGCCGAACGGCCCGGCGGCGGCCCGCTCCGGGTCCACGTGGATCCACTGGTGGTCACCGGTGGCCTCGGCGAAGAGGTCGATCCTCTTCTGCTCGATCTCCAGCCAGTCGCTGTGCCCCAGCTGCTCGCCCACTCCGTCGCTCAGCTCCTGCGCGGACGTGAAGATCCTCGGCTCTGCCATGTCCCTGGTCCCTGCCTTTCCAGCTCTGGGCCATTCCTCATCGCACTTTCTAAGCGCTTGCTCAGCATGGTTGGCGGGTGCGTTCCTGTCAACGACGGACCCGGCCGCGGACGGGACAGTAGGGTTGGAGGGGTGCCCCAGATCCCACAGACGCTCCATGAGCTCACGGTCGGACAGCTCTCCGCGCGCAGCGGCGCCGCTGTCTCGGCCCTGCACTTCTACGAGGCCAAGGGCCTGATCAGCAGCCGCCGTACCAGCGGCAACCAGCGCCGCTACACCAGGGACGCGCTGCGCAGGGTGGCGTTCATCCGCGCCGCGCAGCGGGTCGGCATCCCGCTCGCCACCATCCGGGACGCCCTCGGCGAACTCCCCGAGGAGCGCACCCCCAACCGCGACGACTGGGCACGGCTCTCCGCGGCCTGGCGCTCCGAACTCGACGACCGCATCGCGCGGTTGGGGCGGCTGCGGGACCACCTCACCGACTGCATCGGCTGTGGCTGTCTGTCGCTGGAGAACTGCGTGCTCTCCAACCCGAACGATGTCTCGGGCAGCCGGATGAGCGGCTCGCGCCTGATGCCGGAGCCGGAGGGCCCGCCAACGGAGTGCGTCTGAGGGCCGTCGGCCCTCGGCTCCGGACGCCGCCCGTCCGGGGGCCGGGCGGGCGCGGCCGGGCCGGACGCCCGCGTCACGCCACCGATGCCAGGTCCCGCCGCGGTGTGTTCCGGGCCTTCGTCAGCGTCCCCGGGGTGAGCACCGGCTGCGGCACCACGATCCCGCAGTCCGTACAGACCGGCCCCGACCACGGGGCGCACCGCAGATCCTGCCGCCAGCGGATCGCGGCGCCCGCGCAGACCGGGCAGACCGTGCCGGGGTCCGACTCCAGCGCCGCGATCAGCCGGCTCAGGACCTCGGCGAGCGGTGCCGACGGATGCAGCGCCGGGTCCTCGCAGCGGGCCACCCCGTTTCCGCCCCAGCTGCGCCGGTGCCAGTCGTCGAACGTCCCGGGCCGGCGCAGCCCGTCGTGCTTCTCCCGCCTGCGGCGCTCGGCGAACCCCGCCTCGTAACCGAGCCAGACCGCCCGTGCCGCCTCCAGTTCGTCCAGCGCGCGCATCAGCCGCGCCGGATCGGGCGACCGGTCCTCGGGCCCGATACCGTGCCGCACGCACAGATGGTCCCAGGTCGCCCGATGTCCGTAAGGGGCGAACCTCTCCAGGCACTTGCGCAGCGAATACCGCCGCAGTGCCAGATCGCTCCGTGAATCGCGGACCTGTCTCGCAAGACTCCGGAATCCCGCCACCGCACCGTCACCTCCGTCGCTCGTACTTCGGCGTCGAGGAATGGACGTACGGCCGCTCCGTTCGGATCCCGCGAAGGCTGATGTTGTCCGGAATTCGGCGCGGTCCGCCGCCGCGGGGCCGCGGTGGACGGTGCCATGTGACGATTCGGAAAAGGTGACTACCACTCACCTTACCGACGGGTCATACCGTCAGTAACCTCCGGCGCATCGGCCTCTCGGAGGAGCACGCATGCCCCCACGCACCGTCAAGTCCAGAGCCGCCGCCCTCGCGGCGGTTCTCGCACTCGGCACCACTCTGCTCGCGGCCTCGCCACAGGCCGGTGCCGCGGAACCCGACCCCGTCACCGACTACTGCCAGGGGCAGTGCGACGACATCCTGCCGCCCGGGGAGAACGGCAACGCCACCCTCGTCGACATTCTCGGCAACAAGGCGTTCGGTACGCACCCCAAGCACAGCGACGACCAACTCGACCGCTACAACGGCCTGGTGGCCGGATTTCCGGGTCTCACCGACCAGAAGCTGACCGACTTCTTCAACGACGCCTCGTTCGGTGTGCCCGAGGACCAGGTCGAGTCGGTCACCTCACCCCGGGACGACGTCACGATCACCCGCGACAAGGCGTCCGGTGTCCCGCACATCAAGGGCACCACCCGCTACGGCACCGAGTTCGGCGCCGGCTTCGCCGCCGGACAGGACCGGCTCTGGCTGATGGACCTCTTCCGCCACATCGGACGCGGTGAACTGACCTCGTTCGCCGGCGGCGCCCTCGCCAACCAGGGCCTGGAGCAGCAGTTCTGGCCGCAGGCCCCGTACACCGAGGCCGATCTCGAAGCCCAGGTCGAGTACATCAGGACCCACGAGGGTACCCGCGGCGAGCAGGCCATGGACGATGCCCAGGCGTACGTCGACGGCATCAACGCCTACCGGGAGAAGTCCAAGAACGGCCGTTACTTCCCGGGCGAGTACGTCCTCACCGGCAAGATCGACGCCGTCACCAACGTCGGTGAGATCCAGCCGTTCAAGCTGACCGACCTGATCTCCATCGCCTCGGTGGTCGGCGGCCAGTTCGGCGGCGGCGGTGGCGGGGAGGTGCAGGCGGCGCTCTCGCTGCTGGCCGCCCAGCAGAAGTACGGCGTCGTCGAAGGCACCGAGGTCTGGGAGTCCTTCCGCCAGCGTGAGGACCCCGAGGCGGTGCTGACGGTCCATGACGGCACCTCGTTCCCGTACGCGGGCAAGCCCGGCAAGGCGCGTGGCACCGCGCTGCCCGACGCCGGGTCCGTCACCGCGGAACCTCTGATATACGACCGCACCGGCTCCGCGGGCACCGACAGGAAGGACCCGGTCAAGGCCCCGGCCCCGCTCAAGAAGGCCCAGGGCATCTACGACGACGGCGTCATCCCTGAGGGCTCGCTGCCCGGTTCGGGCTCCGGCGCCCAGAAGCGCGGCATGTCCAACGCCCTGCTGGTCTCCGGGAAGCACACCGCGAGCGGGAATCCCATCGCCGTGTTCGGCCCGCAGACCGGCTACTTCGCCCCGCAGCTGATGATGCTCCAGGAGCTCCAGGGGCCGGGCATCAGCGCCCGCGGTGTCTCCTTCGCCGGTGTCGGCATGTACATCCAGATGGGCCGCGGCCAGGACTACGCCTGGAGCGCCACCTCGGCCGGCCAGGACATCACCGACACCTACGCCGTCGACCTGTGCGAGCCCGACGGCTCCACGCCGGCCAAGGACTCCACGCACTACCTCTACCGCGGCACCTGCACCGCCATGGAGACGCTGGAGCACACCAACTCCTGGAAACCGACCGTCGCCGACTCCACGGCGAAGGGCTCCTACCGGATGCAGGTCCGGCGCACGGACTACGGCATCGTCACCCACCGCGCCACCGTGGGCGGCAAGCCCGTCGCGTACACCTCGCTGCGCACCACCTACCGCCACGAGGCCGACTCGATCATCGGCTTCCAGATGCTGAACGACCCGTCGTACGTCAAGGACGCCGACTCCTTCCAGCGGGCGGCGAGCAATATCGACTACGCCTTCAACTGGTTCTACGCCGACTCCCGCACCGCCGCCTACTACAACAGCGGCATGAACCCGGTGCGCGCCGAGGGCGTCGACCCGGCACTGCCGGTGCGGGCCGAGCGGGCCTACGAGTGGCAGGGGTACGAACCGGCCGCCAACACCGCCGCGTACACGCCGTTCGCCGAGCACCCGCACTCCAGCGGGCAGGACTACTACGTCTCCTGGAACAACAGGCAGGCCAAGGGGTACGCCGCCGCGGGCTTCGGTCTCAGCGCCGTGCACCGGGGCGATCTGCTGGACGACCGGGTGGCGAAGCTGGTCGAGGAGGGCGGGGTGACCCGCGCCTCCCTCACCCGGGCCATGGCCGAGGCCGCCGTCACCGATCTGCGCGGCGAGCAGCTGCTGCCCGAGCTGCTGAAGGTGATCCGCTCCCAGCCGGTGACCGATCCCGAACTCAACAGCGCCGTACAGCAGTTGGAGTCCTGGCGGGCTGCGGGTTCGCAGCGCAGGGAGAACAGCCCCGGCTCGCACACCTACACCCACGCCGACGCGGTGCGGATCATGGACGCGTGGTGGCCGAAACTGGTCGAGGCCGAGTTCCGGCCGGGGCTCGGCGACGGCCTGTACGAAGCGCTGACCGCCGCCCTCGCCACCGACGAGTCGCCGGCGGCGAGCCACGGGCCGAGCGGGGCGCACAGCGGCTCCGCGTTCCAGTACGGCTGGTGGGGGTTCGTGGACAAGGACCTGCGCCAGGTCCTGGGGCAGTCGGTCAAGGGGCCGTTGGCCAGGACGTACTGCGGCGACGGCGATGCGGGCAGCTGCCGTGACGCGCTGCTCGCGTCCCTGAAGCAGGCCGTGGCCGAGCCGGCGACGGAGGTCTACCCCGGGGACGGCAACTGCAAGGCGGGCGAGCAGTGGTGCTCCGACTCGATCGTCCACCGGCCGCTCGGCGGGATCGGCCAGAAGGCGATCCACTGGCAGAACCGCCCGACGTACCAGCAGGTGGTGGAGTTCCCCGCCCACCGGTAGGGGGCTGAAGCGCTGTGCCGGGCGGGTCCGGACTCCTCGGGCCCGCCCGGCGCCGTCTCAGCGGTACTGGAGATACTGCTTCCGTGCGGCCCGGAACGCGGCGAGATCCTGCGCCCAGGCGCCCACCACCTCGTCCGTGTCGGCCCCCGCGTCGATCATGGTGCGGACCCGGGTGTTGCCGGTGAGCTTGTCGATCCAGTTGTCCGAGCGCCACTCGAACCCGCTCCAGGTCCGCTTCGCCGTCACCAGCAGCGCGATCCCCGTGCGTACCGGATCGAAGACCTCGCGGTCCTGGACGTGCAGCTGCACACCGCCGACCGTCTTCCCCTGGAACTTGGAGAACGTCGGCGCGAAGTACGCCTCGCGGAACGCCACCCCGGGCAGGCCGAGCGCGTTCGCGGCCGCCGCCCAGCGGTGGTCGACGCCCTCCGCGCCGAGCAGTTCGAACGGCCGGGTCGTGCCGCGCCCCTCGGAGAGGTTGGTGCCCTCGAACAGGCAGGTCCCCGAGTAGACGAGCGCGGTGTCGGGCGTCGGCATGTTGGGGCTCGGCGGCACCCACGGCAGCCCGGTCATGTCGAAGAAGTCCGAGCGCTTCCAGCCGGACATCTTCACGATGCGCAGGTCCACCGGGCGTTCGGCCAGGAACCGGGCGTTGAAGAACAGGGCCAGCTCGGTGACCGTCATGCCGTGTGCCTGCGCGATCTCCCGGCGGCCCACGAAGGTGCCGAACGCCGGGTCGAGCACCGGGCCGAGCGCCGCCCGCCCGGTCACCGGGTTCGGCCGGTCCAGGACGACGAAGCGCTTCCCCGCGAGCGCCGCCGCCTCCATGCAGTCGTACAGCGTCCAGATGTACGTGTAGAAGCGGGCGCCCGCGTCCTGGATGTCGAAGACGACCGTGTCCACGCCGGACGCGGTGAAGACGTCGGCGAGCGGCTGCCCGCTCTTCAGGTACGTGTCGTAGACCGGCAGTCCGGTCGCCGGGTCGTCGTAACGCCCCTCCGAACCGCCCGCCTGCGCGGTACCGCGGAAACCGTGCTCGGGTCCGAAGACGGCGATCAGGTCCACCCGCTCGTCCGGGTGCATCACATCGACGATGTGGCGCACGTCGGAGGTGATCCCGGTCGGGTTGGTGACCACCCCGACCTTCTCGCCCTTCAGCAGCGCGTAGCCGTCCGCCGCCAGCCGGTCGAAGCCGGTACGGACCCGGCCGTGCCCCTTGCCCGCGGCGGGGGCGGCGCTCGCGGCCCCGGTCCCGGCGGCCGTTGCCGCGAGGGCCCCCACCGCACCGCCGGCGGCCAGCAAACCACGTCTGGTCAGGCTCATTCGGCTACCTCCATGATCGCGACGTCTGTCATGGTCACGCACGCTAGCGCGCGTTCAGGCCATACGGAACGAGCCGGACGGGACAGGTGCGACAGGAGTGCCGCCGGAGCGGTCTCCAGCCCTTCCGCTCCGGCATACCGACTGGTTAGTCTGCCAGGGCAGTCGGCTGAGAGAGGCGGGACCCGATGAGTGCGGTGCAGGGCGCGGGAGTGGTGGTCACAGGGGCCGGAGGCGGCATCGGAGCCGCGCTGGCCCGCAGGTTCGCCGCGGAGGGCGCACGGGTCGTGGTCAACGACCTCGACGCGGCGAGGATCGAGGCGCTGGCCGAGGAGATCGGCGCCGTCGCCGTCGCCGGTGACGCCTCACGGATCGTGGACGCCGCCAGGGACGCGCTCGACGGCACCGTCGACGTCTACTGCGCCAACGCCGGCCTCGCCTCGCCGGGCGACGTCTTCGCGGACGAGGAGGTCTGGGCCGCGGCCTGGGACGTCAATGTGATGGCCCATGTCCGCGCGGCCAGGGTGCTGCTGCCCGACTGGCTGGAACGCGGCAGCGGCCGCTTCGTCTCGACGGCCTCCGCCGCCGGACTGCTGACGATGATCGGCGCCGTGCCGTACAGCGTCACCAAGCACGGCGTCGTCGCCTTCGCGGAATGGCTCTCGCTCACCTACCGCCACCGGGGCGTCAAGGTCCACGCGATCTGTCCGCAGGGCGTACGGACGGACATGCTCACCGCCGCCGGATCCGCCGGGGAGCTCGTCCTCGCCCCCGGCGCCATCGAGCCCGAGGCGGTCGCCGACGCGCTCTTCGACGCCATGGCCGAGGACCGCTTCCTGGTCCTGCCGCACCCCGAGGTCGCCGGGTACTACCGGGCCCGCAGCAAGGACACCGACCACTGGCTCGGCAGTATGAACCACCTTCAGCGCAAGTGGGAGGAGACCGGCGCATGACCGAGTCCATCTACGCGGCCAGGCCCTGGACCGCGCTGCTCAGCGAGGCCCAGCGGGCCCCCGTCGCCCCGGCCGCGTCCCTCGTCCACGCCTTCCGGGACTCCGCCGCCCGCAGCCCCGAGCACCCCGCGCTCGTCTACTTCGACGGACGCCTGAGCTACCGCGAGACCGACGCGCTCTCCGACTCGGTGGCCGGACACCTCGCCGCCGAGGGCCTGGAGCGCGGCGACCGGGTCGCGATCATGCTGCAGAACACCCCGCAGTTCGTGATCGCGCTGCTCGGCGCCTGGAAGGCCGGCGCCACGGTCGTCCCGCTCAACCCGATGTACAAGTCCGGCGAGGTCGGCCACGTACTGAAGGACGCCGAGGCCACCGCGCTGATCTGCGCGGACCGGGCCTGGGAGGCGTATCTGCGGGACACCGCGGCAGGCGCCCCGACGGTACGGATCGCGCTCACCACCAGCGAGCTCGACCTCCAGACGCAGAACGACGCACGGGTGCTCGGCTTCGAGCGGCTGCCCGTGCCCGGGGACACCGACGACCTGGTGGCCGTCGCCCGGCAGGGCCTCGAGGTCCCCGAGGGCCGCGAACCCGCCTCCGACGACGTGGCGCTGATCAGCTACACCTCGGGGACCAGCGGCACCCCCAAGGGCGCCATGAACTCCCACGGCAACATCATGGTCAACGCCGAGCGCCAGCGGACCGGGCACCCCGTCGCCGAGGGTTCCTCCTACTTCGCGCTCGCCCCGCTCTTCCACATCACCGGCATGGTGTGCCAGCTGGCCGCCTGCCTCACCAACGCGGGCACCCTCGTCCTCGCGTACCGCTTCCACCCCGGCGTCGTCCTCGAGGCCTTCGCCGAACACCGCCCCGCCTACACCGTGGGCCCGTCCACCGCCTTCATGGCGCTCGCCGCCCACCCCGGCGCCACCCCGGGGCACTTCGCCTCCTTCCGGGTCATCTCCTCGGGCGGCGCACCGCTGCCGCCCGCACTGGTCGAGAAGTTCCGGTCCGGCTTCGGCCCGTACATCCGCAACGGCTACGGCCTCACCGAGTGCACCGCTCCCTGCGCCTCCGTGCCGCCGGAGCGCGAGGCCCCCGTCGACCCGGTCTCCGGGACCCTGTCCGTCGGCGTCCCCGGCCCCGACACGGTGGTCCGGATCCTGGACGAGAACGGCGCGGAGGTCCCCTTCGGCGAGCAGGGCGAGATCGCGGTCCGCGGCCCGCAGGTCGTCTCCGGCTACTGGCGGCTGCCCGAGGCCACCGCCGCCGCGTTCCCGGACGGCGAGCTGCGCACCGGCGACATCGGCTTCATGGACAGCGCGGGCTGGCTCTACGTCGTCGACCGCAAGAAGGACATGATCAACGCCTCCGGCTTCAAGGTCTGGCCGCGCGAGGTGGAGGACGTCCTCTACACCCATCCGGCGGTCCGGGAGGCGGCCGTCGTCGGTGTCCCCGACACCTACCGCGGCGAGACCGTCCGCGCCTACGTCAGCCTGCGCCCAGGCGCCTCGGCCGAGCCGGAAGAGCTGAGCGCGTACTGCAAGGAACGGCTCGCCGCCTACAAGTACCCGCGCGAGGTCGAGATCCTGGCCGAACTTCCGAAGACGGCGAGTGGGAAGATCCTCAGGCGGGAACTGCGTTCCCTCCGATGACCGATTCACGCGGAAGGAAGGTGGCGGCAATGGCCAAGGCGACGGACGGGGACACGGCTCCCGTCCCTCAGCGGCTGCTGGCCGCCGCCACCCGGCTCTTCGCCGAGCAGGGCTACGACCGCACCTCGGTCCAGGAGATCGTCGAGGCGGCGGGTGTCACCAAGGGGGCGCTCTACCACTACTTCGGCTCCAAGGAGGACCTCCTCCAGGAGGTCTACGCCCGGGTGCTCCGCCTCCAGCAGGAGCGCCTCGACGCCTTCGCCGACGCCGACGCCCCCGTCGAGCAGCGACTGCGCGACGCCGCGGCGGACGTGGTCGTCACGACCATCGAGAACCTCGACGACGCCTCGATCTTCTTCCGGTCCATGCACCACCTGAGCCCGGAGAAGAACAAGCAGGTCCGGGTGGAACGGCGCCGCTACCACGAGCGATTCCGGGCCCTGGTGGAGGAGGGGCAGCGCAGCGGAGTGTTCTCCACGGCCACCCCGGCCGACCTGATCGTCGACTACCACTTCGGTTCGGTCCACCACCTGTCCACCTGGTACCGGCCCGACGGCCCGCTCAGCCAGCAGGAGGTCGCCGACCATCTGGCCGACCTGCTGCTGCGCGCGCTGCGGCCCTGAGGGCTGTCCCGCCAGGGATCACGGGACAGCACTTACACGTCCTCTGCTCCGACCGGCCCCGTCAGCCGGCCGAGGAGTGCTTCCGCCGCCGGGTTGCGGGGCCGGGGCGCCCGCCCTGCCAGGACCACGGTCCGGCCGGGCTCCGGCTGGCGGATGCTCACACACGGCAGCCCCGCGTCCTCGCCGATCCGCCGCGGCACGATCGCCACGCCGATCCCCGCGCGGACGAGATCGACGAGCAGGCGGATCTGGGTGACGTCACAGGTGATCCGGCGCTCCAGCCCGCAGTGCGCGGCCAGCCTCCGCACCGCGGTCTCCAGACCGGTGCCCGCGCGGAAGTCCACGAACGGCTCGTCGCGCAGGTCCTTGACCAGGGTGCGCCCGGCGGTCGCCAGCCGGTGGCCCGGCGCGGTGATCAGCACCAGGTCCTCGTGCCAGGTCGCGAACCCGACGATGCCTTCGGGGAGTTCGGCGGCGTCCGGCGCGAGATAGGCGAGATCCAGCTCACCGGCCCGCAGCTCCGAGACCAGCTCCGGTGTGGTCGCCTCGCGCAGCGAGATCTGTACCCCCGGCCACCGCCGGTGGTACGAGGCCAGCTCGGACGCCAGATCCACGCAGGTCAGCGTCTGGATGGTGCCGATCCTGACCCGGCCGGTCACCAGCCCCGCCACGGCCGCCACCGCGTGCCGTGCCGCCTCGGTCCCGGCGAGCACCGACCGGGCCGCCGGCAGCAGTGCCCGGCCCGCCTCGGTGAGGATCACCCGCCGGCCGGCCCGGTCGAACAGCTCGGCCCCCAGCTCCCGTTCGAGGTTGCGCACCGAGGTGCTCAGCGCGGACTGCACGATCAGCTCGGCACGGGCCGCAGCGGTGAAACCGCCGTGCGTGACGACCGCCATGAAATGGCGGAGTTGGCGTAGCTCCATCCATCTACGGTATCGATCGCAGCCAGCTGAACCATCTGTTGGACCGATCATGGATGCGGGCCGAAGCTGGAGACATGACTCACATCCAGCCGTCCGCACACGTCCCCGCGCTCTGGACCGCGGCGTACGGTCCACGCCACGCGCCGGCGGTACGTCTCGCCGCCCGGTGCCTGCTGCGGGTCAGGGCCTTCGTCCGTGACCTGGCGCTGGCGGACCATGTGGGGTCCGGCGGCTACTGAGCACGAACGTGGGCCCGAAACCCGTTGGTGGGGCCGGAAAGCGCCCGGCTAGCATCCGATGATGCAGACGCCGGCCGACGAACGGTTCCACGCACTGGCGCGACTGGTCGGGCACGAGGACCCGGGGCAGCGCCATCTCGGGCTGGTCCTGCTGACCGAGCGCGTCACCGAGTGCCTCCCGTCCGACGACGCGGAGCTGGACGCACTCGTCGGCCTGCTGCCCGCGACGCTGACCGGACCGCCGGAGGCCGACCTCCTGCTGGCCGGGCTCCACGAGCGGCTCGGCCACCGCCTGCGGGGCCGTCCCCGGCCGCCGTGGCGCACGGCCGGGCAGCTGCCGGCGGCAGTGCGGATCGCCTGGCTGCGCGCCGATGTGCTGGACGATCCCGGAGTGCTCCGCGACGAGGCTCCGGGCGAACTCCTCTACCAGGCCGTGCGAGGGGCGGACATCACCGGTACGCACCGGCCGGCGCGGCTCGTGGACGAGCTGGCGGGCAGCGGCGATCCGGTGCTCCAGGGGGAGGCGCTGCGGCTGGCCCGGGAGGGGCTGCACGCCGGACTGCTGGCCCCGGCGCTGGTCCGGGAGGACCTGATCGGTCTGCTGGGAGCGCCCAGCGCCCCGGTCGTCGCCGACGCGCTGGGCGAGCTCGCCGAACCGTGGGCGGCGACGGGTCCGCTGTCGCCCGCACTCCTCGCCCCGTTCCTCGCCGCCGGTCCGGAGCGGGGAGAGACGGAGGGAGGGGCAAAGGACGCGGTGCGGGAACCGGCGGGTGTCCGGCTCGAGGTGGCCGACGCCGCCCTCGCGGCCGCCGCGCGCCACGGCCACCAGGACCTGCTGCGCCAGGTCGTCGAGGATCCGGGCCTCCCGCCGGGCCTTCGCCGGCGCGGGATGGAACTGCTCGGCGATCTGGCGGAGCGCGATGACATCGGCGAGCTGACGGCCGTCGCCGCGGGTGATCCCCTGCTGTTCGGCGGACCGGCCATGGCCTGCCTGCGCGGTCTCCACCGGCGCGGGCACTTCCCGGACGGCCCGGACGTCCCCGCCGTCGTCGGCCTGGCCCTGGCCGATCACTCGATCCCGCCCCGCGACGTGGCGACGGTCCTCTTCACCGCCCGGAAGGAGACGCTCCGGGTACTGACGGACGTACCGGCCGACGATCCGGGCTGGCCGCGACGGCTGGCCCTGCTGGTGGCCCTGGCCGGACAGGGGGCCGTTGATCTCCCGGTCGGGGACGCGGTCGCACACGTCCTACCCGCCGCCCCCGCCCCCGGGCCGTTCCTCGACGCGATCCGCGAACTGCGCCACGAGGCCGCCGAAGAGGCCGTGATCGCCCTGCTGCCCGTCGTCCCGGCCGCGGCCCTGGACACCCTGGAGGCGATCGGCGGGGACCGCACGGCGGAGGCCCTGCGCGAAGGGCTCGGCCTCACCGCGGGCGGGACGGCGCCCCATCTGCGCGCCGTACGCAGCCGCGCCCTCGAACTGCTGTGGCTGCTCAACCGTGATCCGGCGCTCCGCGGCGAGCTCCTCGCACGGCTCGACCCCGTCGATCTGCCGCCCCGTGTCGCGGCCGGACTCGGCGGCCCGGACGAGCGGGAACTGGCCCTGCTGAGCTCCCACCTGGACCCGGACGCGCCGGTGGCGGCGCTGTGCCGGCTGGCGGCCCACGGCAACGCCGGCACCCTCCCGGTCATCGCCGACCTGCTGCTACGCATCGTGGCCGAGCAGGCCGCGGCGGGGGAGCCGTCCGCGGCCGCCCGGACGGGGGAGTACGGACAGCCGGCCGGTGAGCCGGTGGTGCCGCAGGAGGTCCTGGACGCGGTGAGCGCCCTGGGCCGCAGGCTCCACGAGCGGGGCGCGATCCGGCCGGTCTGTCTGCTCGGCGCCTCGGACGCGCGGGAAGCGGGGAACGCCCTCGCCGCGACCATGGCCCTGGACCTGCTGGAGAGGCCCGGACTGTCCGACGGCGAGCAGGCGATCCTGCTCGAACTGCTGCTCAGGACCCCCTGGACCGGCACCCGTGCCCGGGTGCACCGGCTGCTGCGCCACCGCGACCGCCACGTACGCAAGCACGTCATCGCCCTGCTTGCCCGCGACGCCACCGGCGAGGACGCCCAGGCCCTGTCGGCGACGCTGATCGCACTGACCGGCGCGCCGGACGTCCAGACCGTCCGGCAGGCGCTGCTCGCCCTGGGCCACGCCCGCGCCCACTGGGCGAGCGCCGCGATCGCCGCCTGCCTCGACCATCCGAACATGAACATCAGGAAGACGGCGGCCGAGGCGCTGGTCCGCGCGGGCACCCCGGCGTCGCTCCCGAAGCTCCTCTTCCGACTCGGACACGACAGCAACCCCGGTCTGCGCGGCAGCATCGTCGCGGCCCTGCGCGCCGTCCTCGGCGACGCCTGCGCGGCTACGGTCATCGCCGCCGCCGAGCACAGCCGCGACGTCGGCGCCCGTGAGCTGCTGCTGGAGAGCCTGAACGGTGACCTCACCGCACGCTCCGTCCTCGCGCTGCACGACCAGGAGTCACCGGCGGCGGTCACGCTGCTCACGCTGGTGGCGTCCCGCCGGGTCGGACTGGCCTCCGGCACGACGCAGGACCTGGCGGCAGTCATGGCCGGGCACGGGATCACCGGGCCGGCCGGCGAACGGCCGTCATCGGCGGCCGGTGCGGCGGACCGTGACGTCAGGTCGCTGGTGACCGGGGGCTGGGATCCGGTGGTCGCGCTGCGCGTCGCCGAACGGGACGAGCCGCTCCGCCCCGACCAGTCGGAACAGCTCCGGCCGATGCTGGCCGACTGGCTCCGGCTCGCCGCCTCCCGACCGGGCCCCGGGGGCGCAGCGGCGCGGAACAAGGTGGTGCGGTTCGCGCTTCGGCTCCGCGACGAGCCCCGGGACGGGCCCCGGGACGCGGAGCTCACGGCGTTCGCCCGGTCCGCCCCGGTCCTGCTGGACGCGCTCGCCGACGCCCGGGACGGCGACCGGCACGACCTGATCGCCCTGCTCGAAGCGGTCGCGCCGATGCTGCCGGCCACCGGGAAACCGGCCGCCGTCGCCGCGGTACGGTCACTGCGCCCCGCACCGGCGACGCCGAGCCGGTCCACGCTGACGTTGCTGCGCCGCCTCGGTGCGGTTCCGGTCCGCGCCGACCTGGACCGGGCCCTCGCGGACGCCCGGCTCGGCGCCGACCCCTGGCAGGCCGAAACCGCCGTGCTGCGTGAGGCCTTCGCCGTACCGGCGCCGGACGCGGCCGAGGCCGTGCCCGCCGGGGCCCGGGCATGGCGGGCCGCGCTGGACGAGGCGGTCCGCACACCGGGCACGTTGGAGGAGTTCCGCCGGAGGGACGACGGCGCGGTCCCCTCGCGGGACCGGCTGAGTGCGCTGATCGAGGCCCACCGGGATGCCGAGCCCGGGGTCCGGGACGCGCTGACTGACTGGATGACGCTGCTTCAGCCGCTCGGCGCACCGCCCTGGACCATCACCGAGACCGCCCACGCGCCGACCCCGCCGCCACGGCACGTACGCGTCGACGACCTGGACCAGCCCCGTTCGGCCGCCCTGCGGGAACGGCTCCTGTCCATGCTGGGATCGCCCGCCGCGGACCGCAGGGAGACAGCCGCCCGGGCGCTGGCGCGGTGGCCCGAACCGGAGGCCGGGCTGCCGGTGCTGCGCGCGTACCTCCGCGGCCGGATCGAGCTGAGTGGCGGTCCCGGCGCCGGCCCGGCCCGCGTACTGGGCGCGATCGACGAGACGGAGCTGCGCGGGGACGGCATCCTGCCCGACCGGGTGGCGCTCACCGCCCGGCTCGATCCGTGGGAACTGGAACGGCTGGTCCCGCTGCTGCTGGAGTGGTGGGAGCACGCCCCGCCCGCGGTCGCCCGTGCGGTCGGTGACGCGCTGCGCGCCTGCCCCGCCGACGTGCTGGCCGGAGCCCTGGGTGACCGCCTCGACGCCGGGACCTGGGGCTTCCTGGACCTGCTCGTCGGCCGTCCGCTGCTGCGCACCCCCGCGCTGACGCGGACCTGCCGACGGCTGCGTGCCGAAGGACGCGGTGAACTCGCGGACCGGCTCCTGCTCGTCGAGGGCCCGTTGCGCGGGCCGGACGCGGTGCGGGAGGACGCGGCGGCACTGGCGGCGCTCCGTGACCGTGACGCGGTCGTCCCCGCCGGATCGGGGCAGCGCCCGACCCGGCGGGAACTGCTGGACCTGGCCACGACCGGCTCACCGGAGCAGATCTGCCGGGCACTCACGGAACTGGCCGGGACGCACACCGGCCCGGAGCCGGACCGGGACCGCGGACTCGCCGATCTGCTGGGCGAGTTGCTCACGCATCCCCGATCCAAGGTCCGGCTGTGCGCCCATCGGACCTCACGGACGATGCTCGGCCGGCCCGCTCACCTGCGCCACACCGAACTCCTCCTGGACGACCCGCGTCCGGACGTGGTGCGCATGGCTATCCGTACGCTCTGCCGGGCGGGCTGGGAGCCCGCGCTCCCCGCCGTGACGGAACTGCTCGGACACCCGCACGCCGTCGTGCGCGCTACGGCGGCCGAAGCGCTCGTCGAACTGGGCGGGGCGGCGATCCCCGCCCTCCGCAGGGCCGCCGCCCACGCCCGGCCCGACAGACGCCCCCGCTACACGGACGTACTGGACCGGATCAGGGCCGGTGAAGGCTGAGGCGATCCTCCGGGACAGCCCTTACACGTACCGCTTGATCTCCCGCCGTGCCAACGACCGCTGATGCACCTCGTCGGGGCCGTCCGCCAGCCTCAACGTCCGTGCCGCCGCCCACAGTTCGGCCAGCGGGAAGTCCTGGCCCACCCCGCCAGCGCCGTGCAGCTGCACCGCCCGGTCGAGGATGTCGACCACCGCGCGCGGGGTGGCGATCTTGATGGCCTGGATCTCCGTGTGCGCGCCCCGGTTGCCCACCGTGTCCATCAGCCACGCGGTCTTCAGCACCAGTAGCCGCAGCTGCTCCACCGTGACCCGCGCGTCCGCGATCCAGTTCTGCACGACGCCCTGCTGGGCGAGCGGCTTGCCGAAGGCCGTACGGGAGACCGCCCGCCGGCACATCAGCTCGATGGCCCGCTCGGCCATGCCGATCAGCCGCATGCAGTGGTGGATCCGGCCCGGTCCCAGCCGTGCCTGGGCGATGGCGAAGCCGCCGCCCTCCTCGCCGATCAGATTCCCGGCCGGCACCCGCACATCGGTGAACACGACCTCCGCGTGACCGCCGTGGTAGTGGTCCTCGTACCCGTACACCTGCATGGCGCGGCGCACTTCGAGGCCGGGGGTGTCGCGGGGGACCAGGATCATCGACTGCTGACGGCGGATGTCGGCGCCCTCGGGGTCGGTCTTGCCCATCACGATGAAGATCTCGCAGTCCGGGTTCATCGCCCCGGAGATGTACCACTTGCGGCCGTTGATGACGTAGTCACCGCCGTCGCGCACGATCCGGGTCTCGATGTTCGTCGCGTCGGACGAGGCGACCTCGGGCTCCGTCATCGCGAAGGCCGAGCGGATCCCACCGGCGAGCAGCGGCTCCAGCCACCGCTTCTTCTGCTCGTCGGTGCCGAACTGGAAGAGCACCTCCATGTTCCCGGTGTCCGGGGCCGCGCAGTTGAGCGCGGTCGGCGCCAACTGCGGGGAACGGCCGGTGATCTCGGCGAGCGGTGCGTACTGGAGGTTGGTCAGCCCCGCCCCGTACTCCGCGTCCGGCAGGAAGAGGTTCCACAGACCCTGCCTGCGCGCCTCGGCCTTCAGGTCCTCGACGATCTGCGGGGTGTCCCACGGCGAGGCCAGCAGCGCGCGCTGCTCGTCCGCGGTCTTCTCGGCTGGGTGGACGTACTCGTCCATGAAGGCGAGCAGCCTGCCGCGCAGCTCTTCGGTGCGGGCGTCGAATGCGAAGTCCATGGGGGTGATCAGCCTTCCTGGAGGGTGGTGAGGCCGTGCTCGATGAAGACGGGGACGAGGTCGCCGATGCGGTCGAAGCCGGCGCCGACGGTCCGGCCCAGGGTGTAGCGGTAGTGGATGCCCTCCAGGATCACGGCGAGCTTGAACCAGGCGAACGCCGTGTACCAGGAGATGGCGGAGGTGTCCCGGCCGGAGCGGGCGGCGTAGCGCTCGATCAGTTCGGCGGGGGAGGGGTGGCCCGCCGCGCCGCTGGTGGTGGAGACCGGCGAATCGGCCAGACCGAGGTCGGAGCTGTACATCACCAGCAGGCCGAGGTCGGTCAGCGGGTCGCCGAGCGTCGACATCTCCCAGTCGAGGACGGCCTTGATCCGGTCGTCGGAGCCGATCAGGACGTTGTCCAGCCGGTAGTCGCCGTGCACGACGGTGGGCGTCGGGGAGAGGGGCAGCTCGCGCCCGAGCGCTCCGTGCAGCTCGTCGATGCCTGCCAGCTCGCGGTCCCGCGAGGCGTCCAGTTGCTTGCCCCAGCGGCGCAGCTGCCGGTCGAGGAAGCCCTCGGGCCGCCCGAAGTCGCAGAGCCCGACGGACCCGGGGTCCACGGCGTGCAGCGCGACCAGGGTGTCGACGAGCCCGAGGACCGCCTCCCGGGTGCGCTCGGCACCCAGCGGGGCGAGCTGCTCGGCGGTGCGGTACGGGGTGCCCTCGACGTACTCCATGACGTAGAAGGGCGCCCCGGTCACCGAGTCGTCCTCGCAGAGCAGCACCGGCTCGGGCACCGGGACGGCCGTCGCGTGCAGGGCGCTGATCACCCGGTGCTCGCGCTTCATGTCGTGCGCGGTGGCCAGCACATGGCCCAGCGGGGGCCTGCGGACGACCCAGCGGCCGGTGCCGTCCGTGACGATGTACGTCAGGTTCGACCGGCCGCCCTCGATGATCATGGCTTCGAGCGGTCCGCTCACCAGGCCCGGCCGCTCGCGGTCGAGATGTCCGCGCAGCCGGTCGAGGTCGAGACCTGGCGGGTGGACTGGGCTCATCGTGCGCACCTCCGGGGTGAAAGGACGGTCGGGAACCATCATGCCGACCAGTCGGTATGTCGTCCAGTGGGCGCCCGGGATCCGGTGGCGGGGCTCGGTTCCGATCGGCCCGGAGTCTGGCGTTCAGTCGTATCTCTGAATAGGGTTCACGTATGAATACAGAGCTGCTGATCGACGAAGTCCGGCTGACCCCGATCCTGATAGCCGACCCGCCGCTGCTCAACACCCAGGGCGTCCACCAGCCCTACACCCCGCGGCTCGTAGTGGAGGTCGTCACCCGCGGCGGGGTCACCGGCGTCGGCGAGACGTACGGGGACGGCAAGTACCTCGAACTCGCCCGGCCGCTCGCCACCGCGCTCGCCGGACGCCCGGTCAGCGATCTGAACGGTCTGTTCGCTCTGGCCGACGAGGTGTGCGGTGATTCGCGCGCGGCGGACGACCGGGTCGACGCGGGCGGACTGCGCGGCGTCCAGACCGCCGACAAGCTCCGGCTCTCCGTCGTCTCCGGCTTCGAGGTCGCCTGCCTGGACGCGCTCGGCAAGTCCCTCGGCCTCCCCGTGCACGCCCTGCTCGGCGGGAAGGTCCGCGACAGCGTCGAGTACAGCGCCTATCTCTTCTACCGCTGGGCCGCCCACCCCGACGGGGGCGAACGGGACGATTGGGGCGCCGCCCTCGACCCGGCCGGCGTCGTCGCCCAGGCCCGGCGCTTCGCCCGCGAGTACGGCTTCTCCTCCTTCAAGCTCAAGGGCGGGGTCTTCGAACCCGACCGGGAGATCGCCGCGATCCGGGCCCTGGCCGAGGCGTTCCCCGGGCAGCCGCTGCGCCTCGACCCCAACGGCGCCTGGTCGGCCGAGACCTCGCTGTACGTCGCTGAGCAGCTGAAGGACGTACTCGAATATCTGGAGGACCCGGCGAGCGGCACCGACCTGATGGCCCGGGTCGCCGCAGGAACCGACGTACCACTGGCCACCAACATGTGCGTGACCACCCTCGCGGAGGTGCCGGAGGCGTTCGCCCGCGGCGCCGTGCAGGTGGTCCTCTCCGACCACCACTACTGGGGCGGGCTGCACCGTACCCGTGAACTGGCCGGGATCTGCCGCACCTTCGGCGTCGGACTCTCCATGCACTCCAACACCCACCTCGGCATCAGCCTCGCCGCGATGACCCATGTCGCGGCCACCGTGCCCAACCTCGACTACGCCTGCGACAGCCACTACCCCTGGCAGACCGAGGACGTCATCACCGCCCGCCACGTCTTCGAGGACGGGCGGCTCACCGTGTCCGACGCGCCCGGTCTCGGCGTCGAACTCGACCGCGAGCGCCTGGCCGCTCTGCACCGGCGCTGGCTCGACGACGACGGCACGATGCGCGAGCGCGACGACGCGGCCGCGATGCGCAAGGCCGAGCCGGAGTGGCGGACACCGTCGATCCCGCGCTGGTGAGCCGATCCCGCGCTGGTGAGGGACCGGTCGTCCCGGCGGCGGCCTGACTTGCGGGTGCCCGGACCCGCACCGATGGTCGGGGCATGAAGGCGATCAGCTACAGCGGGTACGGCGGGGCCGACGTCCTGGAGTACGGCGAGCGGCCCGACCCCAAGGTCGGCCCGGACACCGTCCTGGTGAAGGTGCGGGCCGCGGCCGTCAACCCGGTCGACTGGAAGGCCCGCGAGGGCCACCTCGACGCCGCACTGCAGGCCGTGTTCCCGGTGATCCCGGGCTGGGACGTGTCCGGTGTCGTCGTGCAGCCGGGCGCGGCCGTCGACGAGTTCGCGGTCGGCGACGAGGTCATCGGCTATGTGCGGGAGGACTTCCTCTGCCGCGGCACCTTCGCCGAATACGTGGCGGCCCCCGTGCGCACCCTCGCCCGCAAACCGCTGAGCCTCAGCTTCGAGGAGGCCGCGGGGCTCCCGCTGGCCGGTCTCACCGCCTACCAGGTCCTGCACCGCACCCTGCGGATCCGGGAGGGCGAGACGGTCCTCGTCCACGCGGCGGCCGGCGGGGTGGGCTCGTTCGCCGTCCAGCTCGCCCGGCACGCGGGCGCCCGCGTCATCGGTACCGCGAGCGACCACAACCACGACCACGTCCGGCAGCTCGGCGGCGAACCGGTGGCCTACGGGGACGGCCTCGCCGACCGGCTGCGGGCCCTGGCCCCGGACGGCTTCGACGCCGCGTTCGACACCGTCGGCGGGGAGGCACTCCGGGTCTCCGCCGAGGTGCTGAAGCCCGGGGGCCGCCTGGCCTCCATCGCGGACGGCGAGGTCCTCGCGTACGGCGGCCACTACGCCTACGTACGCCCGGACGCCAAGGATCTCACCCATCTGGCCGAACTGGCCGAGCAGGGCATCGTCTCGGTCCATGTGGAGCGGGTCTTCCCGCTGGAACAGGCGGCTGACGCCTACCGGCTGAACGAGCAGGGGCGCACCCGCGGAAAGATCGTCGTCACCGTCCCCTGGGAGGTCCCCGACCTCTGACGGCCCCCGCGCCCGCTCGCGCGGCGGGTCAGAACACCATGGCCGCGGCGAACACCGCGAGGGCGATCGTGCACGCCGCCGCCGTCAGCGCGCCGCGTGCCGACAGCGGCCGCGGCCGCGCGGTCCCCATCCCGAGCACCCGCAGATGCGCCACCCGCAGGAAGCCCAGCCAGGCCAGCACGCTCAGCGACACCGCCACGATCGCGGCCGGGCCCGCCCCGGCGTGCAGCGCCTGCTTGACGGCCAGCAACGCCACCACCGTGCACGACAGCGTCGTGCGCCGCCAGGCCAGCCGCGTGCGCTCGGGCTGCAGCCCGGGGTCGCGGTCCGCCGGGGTCACCGGCCCTCCCAGCCGAAGAGGACCACCACCACCATCGCCACGGCGACGACCCCGACGGCCAGACCGAGCAGCGTCGGGAACCGCGAGACCGGCAGGTCCTCCCCGCGCCGCATCGCCCGCTCGCACCGCACCCAGTGGTTGACCGCCCGCAGCGCGCAGAGCACCCCGGCCGCCAGCAGCGCGAGCGCCAGAGCGGCCCGGATCCCCCATGCCAGCTCCGGAAGGAACTGATCGACCGCGAACCCGCCGCCGATCAATGCCAGAGCCGTCCGGATCCAGGCGAGGAAGGTGCGCTCGTTGGCGAGCGAGAACCGGTAGTCGGGGGTTTCGCCCTCATCGCGGATGCGCTGCGGCGCGAACCACAGCCGCAGGCTCTGTACGAACTCGTTCACATGTGAACCTTAACTTCCGTTCTACCGGTGCCTGCTGCCCCGCTCAGGGGCCGTCCGGGCCAGGAGACCGTCCCGCTCAGGAGGCCGCCCCGGCCCGGAAATCGCGCAGCCGGCGGTACGCCTCCAGGCCGTCCGGCACCCACTCCCAGTCGCCGATCCGCCGGGCCAGCTCGTCATCGGTGAGGAAGGCGTGCCAGGCGACCTCCTCCACCTGCGGGTTCACCGGCAGCTCGCACCGTACCTGGTAGACGTAGGACCACCAGGAGTGCTCGGCGCTCTCGTAGAGGAACTTGAAGAGCGGTTCCGGCCGGGGGAGTCCGGACACCCCCAGCTCCTCCTCGGCCTCTCGCAGTGCCGCCTCGTCGTACGACTCACCGGCGCCGACCACACCGCCGACGAAAACGTCGTAGCGGGACGGGAAGACTAGTTTGCCCGGGGTCCTGCGGTGGACGAAGAGCCGGCCCGCCGCGTCCCGGGCCTCGATGAAGACGCAGCGATGGCGAAGGCCCCGCGCGTCGCCTCACCGCGCGGGGCCTGCCCCACGACCACGTCGTTCTCGTCGACGATGTCCAGGATCTCGTCAGAAGGAGTCATGCTCCTCATCCAACATCAGGCCCGCCGGGGACGATCACTGCCCCATGACGTACTTGACGGTCGGGCCCGTGGTCCAGCCGCCGTCCACGGCGAGCTCGGCACCGGTGACGTACGAGGCGGCGTCCGAGAGCAGGAAGGCGACCGCCTCCGCGATCTCCGGCGCTTCGCCGACCCGGCCCATCGGGGTGTTCGGGTAGTTGCCCTCGCCCTGCTGGATGCCGACGGCCGCGGTCATCGGCGTGTAGACCATGCCGGGGTGCACCGAGTTCACCCGGATCTTCGCCGTGCCCAGCTCCACCGCGCCGACCTTCGTCAGACCGCGTACGCCCCACTTCGAGGCACCGTAGCTGGAAGTCAGGGCGAGGCCCATCAGACCGGCGGCCGAGGAGATGTTGACGACCGAACCGCCGCCGTTCTCCTTCATCACCGGGATCACCGTCTTCATGCCGATGAAGACGGCCGTCAGGTTGATGTCGATGACCTTGCGGAAGTGCTCGACGGTCTCGGTCTCCAGCGGCTGTCCGGTCGACACCCCGGCGTTGTTGACCAGGCCGTCGATCCGTCCGAACTCGGCGACGGCGAACTCGGCGACCCGCTGCCAGTCCTCCTCGGAGGTCACGTCGTGGTGCATGAAGCGGGCGTTCGCCCCCAGCTCCGCGGCGGTGGCGGCGCCTTCCTCGTCGAGCACGTCGGTGATCACCACGTTGGCGCCGCCCGCCACCGCGAGGCGGGCGGCCTCGGCACCCAGGCCCCGGGCGCCGCCGGTGATGATGACGGTCTTGTCGCTGAGCTTGCTCTTGTCGGTCATGTCGCTTCCTTCATGTGGTGCAGATACCAAGTGGTGCGGGTGGCATGCGGTGCGGGTGATGAGTGGTGCGGGTGGTCACGCGTGGCCCGGCACGGGGGCGTGCAGGAACGCGGTGGTGGTCTCGACGAGATCGGCGAGGAAGAACTCGTCGCCGGTCAGCGGTTCGATGCCGTCGAGACGCTGGTGGGCGCGGTCGGCCAGCGCCGCGCCGATCAGGGTGAGCGCCAGATCGAGGCGCTCCAGGCGCACGGGGCCGGGCAGCTCGCCCAGACGGTCCCCGATGCGGCCGATCAGGCGCCCGTAGGCGGTGCCGTCCAGGGCGGGGTGCAGCCGGCCGGTCCGCAGCCCGGTCTCATGGGTGAGCTGGGCCGAGACCCGCAGACAGCGGCGGCCGCGGTCGTCGGCGAGCAGGCTCGCCTCGGCCGCCATCAGCGCGGTCAGCAGCTCCCGTACACCGCAGTCCTCGCCCAGCCCGTCGAGCAGGGGCGCCAGCACCTGTTCGGTACGGGCCTGGCGGCCCGCCATCACCGCGTCGAGCAGCCCGGCCCGGGAGCCGAAGTGGTACTGGATCGCGGAAGGGTTGCTCTGACCTGCCAGCCGGACGATGTCCCGCAGCTGGGCGCCGTCCGTGCCCTGCGCCGCGAAGACCTCCTCGGCCGCGCGGATCAGCTTGTCCCTGGTCTCCTGTCCGGAGGTTCGCGTCATGGCGCCATTATAATGCTGGGCATTATTAAAAACCAGTCGAGAGCTCCGCCGACCGGGCGGACCCCGCTCAGTTCGGCTGGAGGCTCTTCTCGCGTCGCCCGCCCACCGGCCCCTCCGGCATCGCCGGATGCAGCCCGAGCAGCACGATCCCGACGACGATCGACACGAGGCCGGCCGCCTGCCAGGCCAGCGCGCCGGTGTCGGTGCGCAGCTGGTCGCCGAGGAAGCCGACCCCGCAGGCGATCCCGGCCAGCGGCTGGGCGGCGGTCAGCGGCGGCAGCGAGACCCGGAGCGGCCCCGTCTCGAAGGCGCTCTGCACCAGCAGCAGCCCGGTCACCCCCAGCACCACCACCCCGTACGGCTGCCACCCCGTCACCAGCGACGCCCACCCCTCGTCGGACAGCCGCTGGCCGCTGACCCGGGTGAGCGCGTCCTGCAGTCCGTACAGCAGCCCGGCCGCCACCGCGAGCAGCGCGGGGGCGACCCCGGACCGGGAGCGTCTGGCGACGGCGGTGAGCAGCAGGGCGCTCCCCACGACCACGCCGATCACCAGCCAGTGCCGCAGCGGGCTGGTCACCGCCTCGCCGCCTTGCGGCTGGCCCGCCAGCAGGAAGGCGGTGACCCCGCCGGCCAGCAGCCAGAGACCGGCCCAGCCCTGATGGCCGAGCCGCTGACCGGTGCGATGGCGTGACAGGGCCATCGCGAAGAGCAGATTGGTCGCGAGGAGGGGTTCGACGACGGACACCTCGCCCTTGCCCAGGGCCAGGGCGCCCAGCACCATGCCGCAGACCATCAGCCCGATCCCGGCCAGCCAGCTCGGCACCCGCATCAGGTCCAGCAGCAGCCGGGGCGAGAGGTAGTCGCTCCTCGGGGCATGCGCGGCGGCGGCCTGCTGCAGGACGAATCCGAATCCCAGGCAGCAGGCGGCACTCACGGCGAGCACGAGGACCAGCACCGACACGCTTCTACCTCGAGTCAGGCCAGAAGTGGGTGATTTGTACCGACGATAGCGCCTGAGTCCCGGGGATGCGGCCGGGGCGCCGCCGACCGGGCGGTTGACGCCGCAGCGGCCGGTGCCGAAGATCTGACGCACGAGTAACTTCCGGCACCGCGACGGAGCCGGACCGTGGCCGTGCCCGGATCGCCCGACAAGGATGGAACCCATGGCGTACGACGCTGATGTGATCGTGATCGGGGCAGGGCTCGCGGGCCTGGTGGCCACCGCCGAGCTGGTCGACGCGGGCCGCTCGGTGATCCTGCTCGACCAGGAGCCCGAGCAGTCGATCGGCGGCCAGGCGCACTGGTCCTTCGGCGGTCTCTTCCTCGTCGACTCGCCCGAGCAGCGCCGGATGCGGGTCAAGGACAGCCATGAGCTGGCCCTCCAGGACTGGCTCGGCACGGCGGGCTTCGACCGCGAGGAGGACCACTGGCCGCGGAAGTGGGCCGAGGCGTACGTCGACTTCGCCGCCGGTGAGAAGCGGTCCTGGCTGCACGCCCAGGGGCTGCGGATCTTCCCGGTCGTCGGCTGGGCCGAGCGCGGCGGCTACGACGCGAACGGCCACGGCAATTCCGTACCCCGCTTCCACATCACCTGGGGCACCGGCCCCGGCATCGTCGCCCCCTTCGAGCGCCGGGTCCGCGCGGGCGTTGCCAAGGGCCTCGTACGCTTCGCGTTCCGGCACCGGGTCACCGGCCTCGGCCGCACCGCGGGCGCCGTCGACACGGTGACCGGCGAGGTGCTGGAGCCGAGCGCGGCGGCCCGGGGCACCGCGAGCAGCCGGGTGGCCACCGGCACGTTCGAGCTGCGGGCCCAGGCGGTGATCGTCACCTCCGGCGGCATCGGCGGCAACCACGACCTCGTACGCAAGCAGTGGCCCGCCCGGCTGGGCACCCCGCCCGCGAAGATGCTCTCCGGCGTCCCCGCCCATGTCGACGGGCTGATGCTCGGCATCGCCGAGGAGGCCGGCGCCCACCACATCAACCGCGACCGGATGTGGCACTACACCGAGGGCATCGAGAACTGGAACCCGATCTGGGCCAAGCACGGCATCCGGATCCTGCCCGGACCGTCCTCGCTCTGGCTGGACGCCACCGGTAAGCGCCTCCCGGTCCCGCTCTTCCCGGGCTTCGACACCCTGGGCACCCTCGAACACATCATGAGGTCCGGCCACGACCACACCTGGTTCGTCCTCGACCGGAAGATCATCGGCAAGGAGTTCGCGCTCTCCGGATCCGAGCAGAACCCGGATCTCACCGGGAAGTCGATCCGTGACGTCATAGGCCGGGCCCGTGCCGACGTACCGGCCCCGGTGAAGGCGTTCATGGACAACGGAGTGGACTTCGTCGTCGAGAACGACCTCGCCGCGCTCGTCCGGGGCATGAACGCGCTCACCGACGAACCGCTGATCGACGAGGCCGAACTGCGCCGCGAGATCACCGCGCGCGACCGCGAGGTCGCCAACCCCTTCACCAAGGACCTCCAGATCACCGCGATCCACGGGGCCCGCGCCTATCTCGGCGACAAGCTGATCCGCACGGCCGCGCCGCACCGCATCCTCGACCCCAAGGCCGGCCCGCTGATCGCCGTACGGCTGAACATCCTGACCCGCAAGTCGCTCGGCGGCCTGGAGACGGACCTGTCCTCCCGGGTGCTGAGCGAGGACGGCACCCCGCTGGACGGTGTGTACGCGGCGGGGGAGGCGGCCGGTTTCGGCGGCGGCGGAGTGCACGGCTACCGGTCGCTGGAGGGGACCTTCCTGGGCGGCTGCATCTTCTCCGGCCGCGCGGCGGGCCGGGCGGCGGCGAAGGCGGTCGGCTAGGGTCTTTCGTTTGGATCGGGCCGGATCAGGGAGCGGGGTCCGGTGGCGAGGTGCGTCACCGGGGCACGCGAGCCCGGCATGATCCAAACGAGAGGCCCTAGGGGGACCGGGCGGGGCGGCGCGCCACGGCGTACCGCCCCGGCGCGCCTACCACTCCTCCGCCCCTACCGATCCTCCGCGCCTACCGATCCTCCGCCCCCATGACGGGGTCCAGCAGCTCGACGACCCGGAACCGTTCGGCGACCACCATGGTGTCGTCGTCGACGGTGAACTCCGGGTCGCCGAGCGCCTCCCGCATCTCCTCGCTGTGCCAGAACTTCTCGTGCCCCGCACGCCATCCGGCGACCGACGTGTCGCCCTCGCCCTCGTCGATCGCGTGCTGGAGGTCGACGTCGCCCAGGCGCAGCACCCGTACCTCCGTCACCTCCAGTACCGCGGTCTCCCGGCCGTCCGAGTCGATCAGCGCGGAGCGCTCACCCACCGGAGGCAGCTCCTCCTTCTCCGCCTCGTACTCCGCGAGCAGCCCGGTCGTCGACACCTTCGTACCGGCGAGCACCGCCCCCACCAGCTGGTCGCGCAGGGGTCCGGGAAAGGCGAGCAGGAAGGGCTTGAGGGGTTCACGGTTCGACATGACGCCAAGTCTGACATGTCCCCCGAGGTGCGGCGCCGGGACGAGTACCGGGCCGGGGCGGCCAACTCCATGCCGGGCGGGCGAAGTTGGCCGCGGGTCCGGGCGAGCGGTGCCCAGCCCCTGGCGACCGGCGGCCGCAACTGGTCGAATGTCCTGGTGAACAGTCGCCCGCCCGATGCCGAAGGCACCCCCGTGGGCCGCCGTCTCGTCCTGGCCATGCTCGGCCTGGGCGCCGCCGGGGTCGTCGCGGCGCCCGTGCTGCAACGCACACTGGAATCCGGTCTCGGCGCGGTCGCAGACAAGGACCCCACCGGCCTGACCGGGCTGCTGCCCAACGGCGGCGGCTTCCGCTACTACTCCGTCGCCTCCTCCGTCCCGGAGAAGAGCGCGGACGAGTACCGGCTGACCGTGGACGGTCTGGTCGACCGCCCGGCCACGTACTCCCTGGACGATCTCAAGCGCCTGCCGCAGACCCGCACGGTCCGTGACGTCCAGTGCGTCACCGGCTGGCGGGTGCCCGCGACGCCCTTCGAAGGGGTCCGGCTCTCCGCGCTGCTGGACGCGGCGGGCGTACGTCCCGGGGCGAAAGCCGTCCGCTTCACCTGCTTCGACGGCGCCTACAGCGAGAGCCTCACCCTCGCGCAGGCCCGCCGCCCCGATGTGCTGGTAGCGCTGCGCCTGCGGGACAGCCCGCTGACCCACTCGCACGGCGGGCCGGTCCGGCTCTACGTGGCCCCGATGTATTTCTACAAGTCGGCGAAATGGCTCTCCGGGATCACCGTCACCGACTCCGTGCGCCCCGGCTACTGGGAGGAGCTCGGCTATGACGTCGACGCCTGGGTCGGCCGGTCCAACGGCCGCGACGACGCCCCCACCGTCTGACCGGGTCCAGCGCTTCACCCGCGCGGAGCGCTGGGTGCACCGGACCACGGCGACGCTGATGCTGGTGTGCGTCGCGGGTGCGGCCTGTCTGTACGTACCCCAGCTCGCGGAGCTCGTCGGCCGCCGTCGCCTCGTGGTCACCGTGCACGAGTGGTCCGGGGTGCTGACCCCGGTGCCGGTCCTGGCCGGCCTGCTGTCCCGGGCGTTGCGGGCCGACCTGTCCCGGCTCAACCGCTTCGGGCCGCACGACCGGCAGTGGCTGCGGGCCGTGCGCCGCCGCGACCACCGGCCCGGTTCCCGGCCGGCCGGGAAGTTCAACGCCGGGCAGAAGCTGTACGCGGCCTGGATCGCGGGCGCGACGCTGGTGATGACGGGCACCGGCCTGCTGATGTGGTTCACCGGCCTCGCGCCGCTGCCGTGGCGCACCGGGGCGACCTTCGTCCACGACTGGCTGGCGCTCGCGGTCGGCATCGTGCTGGCCGGACACATGGCAATGGCGCTCGCCGACCCGGAGGCACGCCGTGGCATGCGCACCGGGTCGGTCGAGCGCCATTGGGCACGGTCACAGCATGCGCTGTGGGGGGAGGACCGTGCGGGCGGCCGCGCGCTAGAGGACTAGCGACAGCAGCAGGATGAAGGCCAGCGAGACCACGGAGATGATGGTCTCCATCACCGACCAGGTCTTCACCGTCTGGCCGACGCTCATGCCGAAGTATTCCTTCACCAGCCAGAATCCGGCGTCATTGACATGGCTGAAGAAAAGCGAGCCCGCGCCGACGGCGAGCACCAGCAGGGCGGCGTGGGACGTCGACATGTCGGCGGCCAGCGGGGCGACCAGACCGGCCGCCGAGATGGTGGCCACGGTCGCCGAGCCGGTCGCCAGCCGGATCGCGACGGCTATCAGCCAGCCCAGCAGCAGCGCCGGGATCGACCAGTCCTTGGAGAAGTCCAGGATCATCTGGCCCACGCCGGCGTCGATCAGGGTCTGCTTGAAACCGCCGCCCGCACCCACGATCAGCAGCACACCGGCGATCGGGGCCAGGGACTTCTCGACGGTGGTGGAGAGTCGGCCCTTGGAGAACCCGGCTGCCCGGCCCAGCGTGAACATGCCGACTATGACGGCCGCCAGCAGTGCGATCAGCGGCGAGCCGATCACATCGGTGACCTTCTGGAGGCCCTGCTCCGGGTCGTCCACCACGATGTCGACCAGGGCCTTGACCAGCATCAGCACGACCGGCAGCAGGATCGTCGCCAGGGTGGCGCCGAAGCTGGGACGACGGTCCAGGTCCTCCGAGGGACGCTGCGGAACCATCTTCTCCGGGGCCTTGATGTCCACCCAGCGCGCCGCGTAACGGGAGAAGAGCGGCCCGGCGATGATCACGGTCGGGATCGCGACCAGCACACCCAGCGCCAGTGTGACCCCGAGGTTGGCGCCGAGGGCGTCGATCGCCACCAGCGGGCCGGGGTGCGGCGGGATCAGGCCGTGCATCACGGAGAGACCGGCCAGGGCCGGGATCCCGATCCGCATGAGCGAGTAGTTGCCGCGCTTGGCGACGAGCAGCACCACCGGAATCAGCAGCACGATGCCGACCTCGAAGAAGAGCGGCAGACCGATGATCGAGGCGATCAGCACCATCGCCCACGGCATGGAACGCTTGCTCGCCCTGGCCAGGATGGTGTCGACGATCTGGTCCGCGCCGCCGGAGTCGGCCAGCAGCTTGCCCAGGATCGCGCCGAGCGCGATCAGCACACCGACACCCGCGACGGTCGAGCCGAGACCGGCGGTGAAGCTGGCGATCGTCTTGGCCGGAGCGGCACCGGCGAACGAGCCGAGCGCCAGCGAGCCGATGGTCAGCGCGAGGAACGCGTGCATCTTGAACTTGGTGATGAGCAGAACGATGACGGCGATGCCCGCCAGGACAGCGATGCCCAACTGCGCGTTGCCTGCCGAAGTGATCGGTTCGACGGCGTCCGCTGCCAACATCTCGACGCTGAGACTGGTCACGGTGATCCTTAGTTATCGAGCCGGCGCAACGCGGCGACGGCTCGCTCGGTGATTTCCTCTGGGGTGCCGGACACGTCGACCGAGACACCGGCCTCGTCCTCCTGCAGCGGCTGCAGGGTGGCGAACTGCGAGTCGAGCAGCGCGGTGGGCATGAAGTGCCCCTTGCGCTCCGCCATGCGCTTCTCGATGAGAGCCCGGTCGCCGGTCAGATGGAGGAAGACCGCGCCGGGTGCCTCGGCGCGCAGCCGGTCCCGGTAGGCCCGCTTGAGCGCCGAGCTGCTCACCACTCCTCCGAGCCCGGCCCGGCTGTGCGCCCACTGGCCGATCGCGTCGAGCCAGGGCCACCGGTCGGAGTCGTCCAGCGGGATGCCGGCCGACATCTTGGCGATGTTCGCCGCGGGATGGAAGTCATCGCCCTCTGCGTACGGAACGCCGAGTCCGGCGGCGAGCAGGGGGCCGATCGTGGTCTTGCCGGTCCCTGCTACGCCCATCACCACGACGACGTGGGGGGTGCTCATTGGTGGTGCCTCGCAGTCTTGTTCGACGTCTTCCTCGACATCGGTCCGTCGCGCTACTGAAACCCATACGTACGACTTATTCAAGATGCTGTGACGTAAACGTCGTACTTTTTGTTCCTGAAAGGCGCCCCGTAGGCTGTGCTCATGACCACACGGGGCCCCGGGCTGCATACACATGTGCTGGACACCCTGGGTCTGGAGATCGCCGCCGGGGTGCACCCGCCGGGACAGGTGCTGCGCACCGATGAGCTGGCCCAGCGCTTCGACGTCTCGCGCACCGTCGTACGGGAAGTGATCCGCGTCCTGGAGTCCATGCACCTGGTCGAGTCCCGGCGCCGGGTCGGCGTGACGGTGCGGCCGACCGAGGCGTGGAACGTCTACGACCCGCAGGTCATCCGGTGGCGGCTGGCCGGCGCCGACCGCCCGCGCCAGCTGCGCTCCCTGACGGTGCTGCGTTCGGCGATCGAACCGGTCGCGGCCGGCCTCGCCGCCCGCAGCGCCACCCCCGAGCAGTGCGCGGCCCTCACCGAGTGCGCGCTCGGCATGGTCGCCACCTCGCGCGGCCAGCAGCTGGAGGGCTATCTGGAGCACGACATCGCGTTCCACCGGATCGTGCTCAACGCCTCCGGCAACGAGATGTTCGCGCGGCTCGGCGATGTCGTCGCCGAGGTCCTGGCGGGCCGCACCCATCACCAGGTGATGTTCGAGGACCCCGATCCGGCCGCGGTCACCCTCCACGTCCGGCTCGCCGAGGCGGTGCGCGAGGGTGACGCGGTGGCGGCGGAGCGGCTGACGAAGGAGATCGCGGTCGGCGCCCTGCACGAGCTGGACGTGCTCGCCCCCTAGAGCCCGGACCCCGGGCTCCCGTTCCCCGGACACACGGCGGCCCCCGCGGAGGGATTCCGCGGGGGCCGCCGGTCCGTTTCCGGTCAGCCGCCGTGCCCGTGGTGGCCGCCGTGCCCGGCTCCGTGGTCGAACTTCATCGCCTCGGGCGGCATCACGACGAACGGCCGCATCATGCCCATGTCCTCGTGCTCCAGCAGATGGCAGTGGTACATGAACCGCCCGTACGCCCCGTCGAACTTCCCGAGCACCTTCACCAACTGCCCCGCGGGAACCCGGAAGACGTCCTTCCAGCCCTGCTCGTTCGGTGCCGTCGGGATCGTGGTGCCATGGTCGAACGCCACGGGGGAGCGGGTTCCGCCGACCGCCGGGTCGAAGCCGTCGAGCTCGTACGCCTCCCGGCCCATCACTTGGAAGTCCGCCAGATGGATGTGCATCGGATGCGTCGGACCGCCCAGGTTGAGGAACGACCACTGCTCGTAGGCGCCTTCGCCCACCGTGAAGCCGAGACCGTCGTTGAAGGTCCGCGAGATCCTGCGGTACGTGCGCACCGTGCCGTCCTCGCCCCGGACCTGGATGACACCGTCCGAGGGCACCTGCACATCGGCGGCGTCCTCTACCTCCGCCATCTCCCAGATCTCCGGGTGACCGCCGCCGCCGACCGTGCCGGGCACCGTCAGTACCACGAGCCGGTGCCCGTGCTCCACCTGGCCGTGCTCGTACCGCCGGAAGGAACCGGACAGCACCTCGGGCAGCTCGAAACCGTCCCGCTGCCCCGTCTCCCGCACCCGGAACTCCATCACCTGCGGGAACGGCACGTTCGTCGCAGGGTCCGGCACGCCCGGCGCGATCTTGCCGCGGTTGACCAGCCGGATCCGGCGCCCGGCCAGCGCCGAGAAGTCGATCAGCAGATCCATCCGCTCGGCCGGAGCGATCGTCAGCTGCGGCAGCACCTCGTCGAAGTCGACCGGCACCGGGCGCGGCAACAGCCCCCCGTCACTGCCGATCTGCCGGATCACGCCCGGGACCGGGTTCTTCTCGTCGTCGACCAGCACCAGATCGTAAATTCGGGCATTGGACGCGTTGACCAGCCGGAAGCGGTACCACGCGTCGTCCACGTCCAGATGGGGCCAGATGCGGCCGTTGACCGTCGTGTACGGGCCGAGGAACGGCAGCGACACCGGCTTCCCGGTCTCCGGATCGGCCTCCACGAGCACCGTCGTCTTGTGCAGCAGCCGCCCGTTGAGCCGGCCGTCCTCGTCGGTGTCCAGATTGCGGTCGGTGAGGATCAGCGGCAACTCCCGGTCGCCGGACGGCAGACCGAGCGCGTCCTCCTCGTCGTCCCTGATCAGATAGGTGCCGACGAGCCCGGCGTACACATTCCACCGGGTGATGTTCATGGCGTGGTCGTGATACCAGCACTGGGCGGCCTGGTGGTCGTTCGGGTACTCCGAGAGCTGCGCGTCACCGAAGCCGACCGCGTTGTCCGCCCAGCCGTCGTTGCCGCCGCCGGTCTGCGCGCCGTGCAGATGCGTCACCGTCCAGGCGGGCAGCGCGGCGACATCCGGGTTCGGCTCGACGCCGTCGCGTCCGGGACGGTTGTGCGGTGCCGGTTCGCCCTGCTTGACCGGGCCGACCTCCACCGCCGTGACCGGGTATTCGCTGCCCTTGGGGATGCGGTTGGTCCAGGCGATCCTGACCCGCTCCCCGCGTCGCACCTCGATGGTCGGTCCCGGCACCGTGCCGTTGTACCCCCACATCAGGGTCGGCGGCAGCTGCGAGTGCAGCCGTACCCAGGTGGGCGACAGGGCGATCTCGGTCTCGCGGAGCACGTCACCGGTCTGCGGGCGCAGCACCGGCGGGACGGGCAACTCGTCGGTGTACGGCACGAGTCCGCCGACCGGTGCCACGGGCGCGGCCGCTCCGGAACCCGGTCCCGGTCCGCCGGTCCGTTGGCCGGTCTGTCCCGGCTTCTCTGTGATCTCGACGATCTCGGTCAAGGCACTTCCCCCATGATCCGTAATTCCACTGCTCGTGGACCGCGCGACCCCTGCCCCCGCAGGTACTGATTCGGCGGCCCCTGTGCATCGAAGGACCGCCCAGAAACCGTGGCAGTTCAGTGAAATGCGTGATCTGACCAAAACCGGTACGGCCCGCCGGGCTGACAGCAGCTCTTTCCCGCCAACGCGGCGCGCCGCCGTGACACCCTCGCGGGGGGCGTACGGTTGTTCGCGATCGATCTTCGCAAAGAGACGGAAACAGGGAGACCACGGTATGTCGCAGCAGGTGCAAGGGGTCATCGCACCGGGGAAGAACGAACCGGTACGGATCGAGACGATCGTGATCCCGGACCCGGGCCCGGGCGAGGCCGTGGTGAAGATCCAGGCGTGCGGTGTCTGCCACACCGACCTCCACTACAAGCAGGGCGGGATCAACGACGACTTCCCCTTCCTGCTCGGCCACGAGGCCTCGGGTGTGGTGGAGTCCGTCGGCGCGGGCGTCACGGACGTCGCCCCCGGCGACTTCGTCGTCCTCAACTGGCGTGCCGTGTGCGGCCAGTGCCGCGCCTGTCTGCGCGGCCGTCCCTGGTACTGCTTCGACACCCACAACGCGAAGCAGAAGATGACCCTGCTCGACGGCACGGAGCTGTCGCCGGCCCTCGGCATCGGCGCGTTCGCCGAGAAGACCCTGGTCGCCGCCGGTCAGTGCACCAAGGTCGACCCGGAGGTCTCCCCGGCCGTCGCCGGCCTGCTCGGCTGCGGCGTCATGGCGGGCATCGGCGCCGCCATCAACACCGGACAGGTCGGCCGCGGCGACTCGGTCGCCGTGATCGGCTGCGGCGGTGTCGGTGACGCGGCGATCGCCGGCGCCCGGCTGGCCGGCGCGGCGAAGATCATCGCCGTGGACATCGACGACCGCAAGCTGGAGACGGCGAAGACGATGGGCGCCACGCACACCGTCAACTCCCGCTCCACCGACCCGGTCGAGTCGATCCGCGCCCTGACCGACGGCAACGGCGCGGATGTCGTCATCGAGGCGGTCGGCCGCCCGGAGACGTACAAGCAGGCCTTCTACGCCCGCGACCTCGCCGGCACCGTCGTCCTGGTCGGCGTCCCCACCCCCGAGATGCAGCTGGAGCTGCCGCTGATCGACGTCTTCGGGCGCGGCGGCTCGCTCAAGTCCTCCTGGTACGGCGACTGCCTGCCCTCGCGCGACTTCCCGATGCTGATCGACCTGCACCAGCAGGGCCGGATCGACCTCGGCGCGTTCGTCACCGAGACCATCGGACTCGGCGATGTCGAGCAGGCCTTCGCCCGGATGCACGACGGCGACGTGCTGCGCTCGGTCGTGGTCCTCTGATGGCCGCCCGCATCGACCACCTCGTCACCTCCGGCACCTTCGCCCTCGACGGCGGGCAGTGGGACGTCGACAACAACGTCTGGATCGTCGGCGACGACACCGAGGCGATCGTCATCGACGCCGCCCATGACGCCGCCGCCATCGAGGCCGCGCTGAACGGCCGTACGCTGCGCGCCATCGTCTGCACGCACGCGCACAACGACCACATCGACGCCGCCCCGGCCCTGGCCGAGGCGACCGGCGCACCGGTCCTGCTGCACCCCGACGACCTGCCGCTGTGGAAGCAGACCCACCCGGACCGGCTCCCGGACGGCGAACTGACCGACGGCCAGGAGCTGGAGATCGCCGGAACAGCGCTCAAGGTCCTGCACACCCCCGGTCATGCCCCGGGCGCCGTCTGCCTCTACGCCCCCGAGATGTCCACCGTCTTCACCGGGGACACGCTCTTCCAGGGCGGCCCCGGCGCCACCGGACGGTCCTTCTCCCACTTCCCGACCATCGTCGCGTCGATCGGGGACCGGCTGCTCACGCTCCCGCCGGAGACCACCGTCCGTACCGGACACGGCGATTCCACCACCATCGGCGCGGAGGCCCCGCACCTGGACGAGTGGATCGCCCGCGGTCACTGAGAACCGCGGACGCTCACCGGTCCGGCCACGCGGAGAGCCGCAGCCCGCTCTCGAAGCGGCGCGGTTCGCCCGTGACCGGATCGGTGAACTCCAGTACCCGGGCCAGGAGTTGGAGTGGGCGCGCGAAGTCGTCCGGAGCCCCTTCCGCCTTGAGGTCCGGATAGACCGGATCGTGGACGAGCGGCAGCCCCAGGGCGCTCATATGGACCCGCAGCTGATGGGTCCGCCCGGTGGCGGGCAGCAGCCGGTAGCGGCCGATCCCCTCCCGGTGCTCCAGCAGCTCGATCCGGCTCTCGCTGTTCGGCTCGCCCGGCTCCTCGCGGGCTGCGATGACCCCGCGCTCCTTCACGATCCGGCTGCGCACGGTCCGCGGGAGGACCAGCGCGGGATCGTACGGCGCCACCGCCTCGTACTCCTTGCGCACCAGGCGGTCCCGGAACATCGTCTGGTACGCGCCCCGCTCACCGGGCCGTACGACGAACAGCACGAGCCCTGCGGTCAGCCGGTCGAGCCGGTGCGCCGGCTGGAGCGAAGGCAGGTCCAGCTCACGGCGCAGCCGGGCCACCGCGGTCTCGGTGATGTGCCGGCCGCGCGGCGTCGTCGCCAGGAAGTGCGGCTTGTCGGCGATGACGAGGTGCTCGTCGCGGTGGACGACCCCGACCGGGAACGGCACCGGCTCCTCCGGCGCGAAATCCCGGTGGAACCAGATGTACCGGCCCGCGGTGTACGGCTCGTCGCCGGACACCGGGCCCCGCACCGAGACGAAGCGGCCCTCGGCGAACATGGCGTCCACCCGCCGCACCCCGATCGCGTCCGCGAACCGCGCCAGCAGATGATCACGCACCGTCGGCCACGCCCCGTCCGGATCCTCCGGGAGCCGCAGCCGGACCGGATCGATCCCGTCCCGCTGCGGCAGCGGCGCCGCCGGAGGCTTCGCGCGCCCCCTCATCGGGGAACGCCGACCACTACGGCGGTGCTCATGGTGCCGGCTCCTCGCTCCGTCGCCCGGGATGTCCGCACATTATCGCCGGTCGACGGGCCGGCGCCGTCACGAGTCCGGCAGCGTCACCTTCTCCGGACCGCAGCCGATGCGCTCGGCCTCGGCGGCGACATAGCCGGGCAGTAGTTCCCGGGTGAGGCCGAAACCGCCGTCGTCCGTCCGTTCGAACTGTTCCACCATGAAGACCACGTGACCGGTCTGGCAGGACGCCCGGTAGAGCGCCCGCCCCCCGTTGAGCTTGCCGTAGCCCTTGGGGCCCTTGACGGGCAGACCGGACTTGAGTACGTCCCGGTGGAAGATCTCGCTCAGCGCCGCGTCCGTCACCGTCGTCATCCGCAGCGACGGGGAGGAGGCGTCACCGACCTCGCAGACCCGGGCGGGCCCGCCATCGCCGCCGCCGACACGCGTCCGGGCCAGCTCCTCGCGGTACGCCGCGGGAAGGGTGAGCCCCTTGACGCTGCAGAAGGCGTCGGCCCGCGTGTCCTGCTCCGTCACGAGCGAGGGCAGGTCATGGGGCGTCCGATAGGTGCCCGAGCAGCCGAATTCACGGATGACCCCGTTGGTGGCCTCCACCAGCGCACGGGTCAGTGCCGCCCGGTCCTCCCGGTCGTACTCCGCCGAGCCTTCGAGCCCGGCCGGGCCCATCGCGATGTCCACCACCGTGGGGCCGGTGAACTCGTCGCGTCCGGTACAGCTCTGCGGCAGCGCCAGCCAGGCCCGCGAGGCCGAGGTCATGCCTGGCAGCCCGTCGCCGAGCGGCACCAGACCGGCCGCGAGGTACTCCCGCGGCCACTCGTGCGCGTCGGTGCCCCGCAGCCCGTCCAGCTGGTGCACCCGCAGGGTCACCTGACGGCGGGCCGCGTCGTCCTTGTAACTGGTGATGCGGCACTGCCCGTACATGGCCTTCCAGTCGCCCGGACCGGCCTGCAGCGACTGCTCCTCGACCTCGGTCCTGCGGTCGCCGAAGAGGTCCGACATGGTCGCGTCCGCGAGCGAGTCCCAACAGGGTGCGGGACCGGCCAGCGGAAGCGTGTCGGTCCGCCAGGCCACCGCACCGGCGCCCAGGAGCGCGCCGGCCAGCCCGGCGGCGGTGACGGCACGGGCGGTACGGCTGCGCAGCAGACGCCGCAGCGCCGGAACGCGGTCGGGGACGGGCTCCGGGGCCCGCTCCTCAGCAACCGTGGCCCCATCGCCGTTCCCGTTCCCGTTCGTGTCCACAGTCGCTGCCCCGTTCTCTTCCGTCGCTCCGGTCTCCTTGCCGTTCACGCGCCCTCACCGCCCCCGCATCCGATGCGCTTGCCCACGGACTCGGTGAAGTTCGTGAACACCTGCCGGTCGTGGGGCCGCCCCGAACCCTCCAGCCCGGACTGGACGTTCCCGTAGAACACGGTCTGCCGCCCGTCGCACTCGGTACGCACGAGCCCGTTGCCGGCGCCCTCGGGCAGCCCCGCGAACAGCGCCGCCATGCGCGAGTCGCCCACCATCACGTACTGCGCCGCCGGTTCGTCGGGCATCCCCGGCGATTTCCACACCACCGAACAGGTCTGGAGCCGTTCGTCGACCACCCCCACCTGCTGCCGGTACCTGGAGCCCGGGCCGAACCCGAAGGTCACACCGGGGATCCGGCACAGCGGCTTTCCGGCGGACTCCTCGCCCTCGGCGACCGTGACGAAGGGCGACGTCATGTCCAACGGCTCGCCCGGAGCGCAACCGGCCTCGCGCATACCGGTGTTCGCGGCGTCCAGCAGCATCCGGGTGACATCGGACCGGCTGCCGATCGTGAACGGCATGGCGAGCTTGCCCAGATGGCCGTCGCCGGTGCTCTCGCTCCGGATGGTCACCGTGGACGGCCGGCCGTCCACATCGCAGGCACTGGGCAGGACCAGCATGGCCCGGTCACCGGAGACCAGCCCGTCGAGCCCGTCGGGCAGCCGGGAGGCGGACCCGTCGAAGTACCGGCCTATCCAGGCACGGTGTTCCTCGGCCCCGGAAGGAACCGGACCGTACTCGACGGTGACCTGCTCCTTGAACCTGAGCGGCTCGTCCGAGTCGTCGTCCGCAACCGTGGAGGTCACCGTGACCGTACAACTGGCCCGGTGGCGGCCGGCCGAGGGCGGCGCGGTCTCCGTGGAACGCCGCTGCGAGCCGGACTTGGCGAGCCCGTCCTCACCGAGGAAGGCGGCACCGCTGCCCTGCTCCCACGCCCCCCAGCAGTAACTGTCCCGGAACGTCCAACTGTCCGTCGCCCACAGCCCGATGCCGGAGGCGAGCACCGCCCCCGCGACCGTCCCGGCCAGTACCGCCCCGCGCCGCCCGCGCCTGCCGCCCATCACGTTCCCCCTGCGAAGTACCAAGATCGCGCAAAGCCCCGATGGTACGTCGTCGCCCCGGGGCTCGGACCGGGCCCCGCCCCCGCGCTCAGGCCAGCGGCGAGAACACGAAGGAGAACTCCGCGGCCCGCGCGTCGAGCCGGTACTCCGGCAGCACCCCCGGCCCGCACGACTGCGAACCGATCCCCTGCACCGCGTGGTCCAGATTGACCCAGACGGTCCCGCCGGCCCGCAACTCCGGTACGTGCCCGGCCGCATCGAGCTGCTCGCTCGTCCACCGCCGCGCGCTGAACCAGAACGGCGCACCTCCCTCGGCCCGTACGCCCGTCCCGCTGCCGTCCGTCAGCTCCGCCCACCGGACGTCGGCCCGCGCGCCGTTCTCCTGGGGCCGCACGTACGGCGTCTGCATCTCGTCCACGGACATCCGCCACCGGCCGAGCACCGATGCGGCCCGGGTGTCCGGGTACGCCTCTCCGGGCCCGCCGCCGAACCAGCGCACCGCGTCGTACGAGGCGGGCAGCCCGAACCGGATGCCCAGCCGGGGCAGCGGCACCCGACACTCGCCCTCCGGCACCACGGAAACGGTCAGCCCCAGCCGCTCCCCGTCGGCCGTCCACCGGTACGCGGCACGCAGCCCCAGTCCGTCCCCGGCCGGCGCCACCCTGGTCCGTACGACCAGGGCGTCCTCGCCGGCCTCGACCGCGTCGACCCGGTGCCGCATCCGGTGCAGCCCCGACTCCCGCCACCGCTCCCCGTACCGCTCGTCCGGCTGCCACGCCGCACCGTTGTCGTTGTCGGTCGGGGCCCGCCAGACATCCAGCCGCAGCCCCTCCATCGGCACCGCGCCCAGCCGAACCGGAGCCCCGGTCGCCGCGTCGAAGACCCCGGGCCCGAGCGTGATCAGCGCCTCGCCCCGCTCCGGCCGCGCACCCACCGCGGCGGCGGGAGAGACGGCCGCGCCCGTCTCCGCCTGCCCCCACGCCACCACGTGTCCGCGCTCGCCCCAGGCGGTGTCCCGGGCCAGCACCGCCCGTACGGTCCACACCCCGGCGCCGTCCATCACCAGCCGCACCTCGGCCGACGCGCCGGGTTCGAGCTCCGGCACGTCGAGCGTGCCCGATCCGGCGGGCACCCCGTCCACCTCGTGCGACCACTCGAAGTCCAGGTGGGCCGTTCCCGCGAAGTCGTACCCGTTGGTGATCCGGACCGAGTCCGCACCGCCCAGCAGCTCGACCCGTACCGGCTCGATGACCTTCTTGTACTCGATCAGCCCGGGGGAGGGAGTGCGGTCGGGGAAGAGTAGCCCGTCGCAGACGAAGTTCCCGTCGTGCAGCTCCTCGCCGAAGTCCCCGCCGTAGGCGAAGCCGTGCTCGGGGTGCGCGATGCCGTGATCGATCCACTCCCAGACGAATCCGCCCTGACAGCGCTCGTACCGCTCGAACAGCCGCTGGTACTCGGAGAGTCCGCCCGGACCGTTGCCCATCGCATGCGCGTACTCGCACATCAGGAACGGCATCGCACGCCGTCGCGCGTCCGCCTCCGGGTCGGGCAACGGCTCTTCCGCCCGGCGGCCGATCAGCTCGACCTCGGCGTGCGTCGGGTACATCCGCGAGTACAGGTCGACGTCCCGGCAGGAGAGATCGCCCTCGTAGTGCACCAGCCGCTCAGGATCGCGCGCCCGGATCCACCCGGCCATCGCGCTGAGCCCGCGCCCCGTCCCGCACTCGTTGCCGAGCGACCAGATGATCACCGAGGCGTGGTTCTTGTCGCGCTCCACCATCCGCGCGGCGCGGTCGAGCAGCGCCGGGGTCCACCGCCCGTCGTCCACCGGGTTGCCGCGCCACTCCAGGCCGGCGAAGCCGTGCGTCTCCAGATCGCATTCGTCGATCACCCAGAGCCCCAGCTCGTCGCAGAGATCGAGAAAGGCGGGATGCGGCGGGTAGTGGCTGGTCCGCACGGCGTTGATGTTGTGCCGCTTCATCAGCACCAGGTCGCGCCGCATGGTCGCCGCGTCCACGGTCCGCCCGGTCTCCGGGTGGAACTCGTGCCGGTTCACCCCTCGGAACAGCACCCGCCGCCCGTTGACCCGGACGAGCCCGTCCTCGACCACGACACTCCGGAACCCCACCCGCAGCCCGATCCGTTCACCGGAGGTCACCAGCTCCCCGTCGTACAGCCGGGGCGTCTCGGCCGTCCACGGCTCGACCGCGAGGGTCACCGCCTCACCCGTCGCGACATCGATCCCCAGCTCGGGCACGAGGACCCGCCCGTCGGTCCCCTCGCACTCCACCCGCAGGGTCCCGGACCCGTCGCGGTGGTCGTACCCGGCGTGCACGAAGAAGTCCCGGGGCGCACCCCGCGGCCGCTCCAGCAGGGTCACGTCCCGGAAGATCCCGGGCAGCCACCACTGGTCCTGGTCCTCCAGATAGCTCCCCGACGACCACTGGTGCACCCGCACGGCCAGCACATTGCCCTCGGGCCGCAGCAGCCCGCCGACGGCGAACTCGTGCGGCAGCCGTGATCCCTTGAAATCGCCCAGCTCCCGGCCGTTGAGCCAGACCCGGGCGCAGGACTCCACCCCGTCGAAACGGAGCACCACCTCCCCGTCCCCGGGCCACCCGGCCGGCAGATCGAAGCTCCGCAGATGATCACCGGTCGGGTTCTCGTCCGGCACCCTCGGCGGATCGACCGGGAAGGGGTACACCACGTTCGTGTACGCGGGAGCCCCACCGGCCCGCTGGAGCACCCAGTGCCCGGGAACCGCGACCGTCGCCCACCCCGAGGCGTCGAACCCGGGACGCGCGAACGACTCGTCCAGGCCGTCGGCGCCCGGCGAGAGCCGGAACAGCCACTCCCCGTTCAGCGACATCCGCCCGGCGTCCGACCCCGCGTACCAGGCCCGCGGCTCCAGCCCGCCCGATCCGGGACCGATGTCCTCGTACCAGGGCAGGGCAGGGGGATGTGTGCGGTTCATGGGACTCCTCGCTCGGTGAAGGCCCTCCGTGCGGCCGGCGCTCCGGACGCTAGCGACTGATGAACCGATGCAACAAGGGTGTCCGACCGCGGGCCCCTGCCCGGCCCCCGCGTGACCGCGTCGGCGCAACGCAGAAGTGCCGGTCAGGATCGCTCCTGACCGGCACGTGCTCTGTGTCCGAGGGGGGACTTGAACCCCCACGCCCGATAAAGGGCACTAGCACCTCAAGCTAGCGCGTCTGCCATTCCGCCACCCGGACCGGGTGTTTGTCTCGCGGGCTCCGGCCCGTTCCGACGTGGAAAACAATAGCAAACATTCGGGGGTGCTCGATCACGCCCCGGACCGTGTGAAGGGCGCACGACGAGGGCTGGGTGCCCTTGGGTGTGCGGGCCGGGCGCGGGAGGATGAGGGGGAGCACCCCAGCGACGGTGGAAGGAAGCAGCGTGAGCGAGACCAACACGGCTCGGACCGGCTCCGGCGAGGACGAGGTCGTGGACCTCTGTCGTGAGCTGATCCGGATCGACACCAGCAACTACGGGGACCATTCGGGACCGGGGGAGCGGGGCGCGGCCGAGTACGTCGCCGAGAAGCTCGCCGAGGTCGGGCTGGAGCCGCAGATCTTCGAGTCCCACAAGGGCCGCGCCTCGACCGTGGCGCGGATCGAGGGCGAGGACCCGTCCAGGCCCGCGCTGCTCATCCACGGTCACACCGACGTGGTTCCGGCCAATGCCCACGACTGGACGCACCACCCGTTCTCGGGCGAGGTCGCGGACGGCTGCGTGTGGGGCCGCGGTGCGGTCGACATGAAGGACATGGACGCGATGACCCTCGCGGTCGTCCGCGACCGGATGCGCAGCGGCCGCAAGCCCCCGCGCGACATCGTGCTGGCCTTCCTCGCGGACGAGGAGGCGGGCGGCACGTACGGTGCGCGGTACCTCGTGGACAAGCACCCCGACCTCTTCGAGGGGGTCACCGAGGCGATCGGCGAGGTCGGCGGCTTCTCCTTCACGGTGAACGAGAAGCTGCGGCTCTACCTCGTCGAGACGGCCCAGAAGGGCATGCACTGGATGCGGCTCACCGTGGACGGCACCGCCGGCCACGGCTCGATGACCAACGACGACAACGCGATCACCGAGCTCTGCGAGGCGGTCGGGCGGCTCGGGCGGCACAAGTGGCCGGTCCGGGTGACCAAGACCGTACGGTCCTTCCTGGACGAGCTGTCCGACGCGCTCGGCACCCCGCTCGACCCGGAGGACATGGAGGCCACGCTCGCCAAGCTGGGCGGCATCGCCAAGATGGTCGGCGCCACGCTCCGCAACTCCGCCGCTCCCACCATGCTGGGCGCCGGTTACAAGGTGAACGTCATCCCCGGCCAGGCCGTCGCCCATGTCGACGGCCGTTTCCTGCCCGGCTTCGAGGACGAGTTCCTGGCCGATCTGGACCGGATCCTCGGCCCGCGTGTGAAGCGCGAGGACGTGCACGGCGACAAGGCGCTGGAGACCAGCTTCGACGGCTCGCTCGTCGACGCGATGCAGATCGCCCTGAAGGCGGAGGACCCGATCGCCCGTGCCGTGCCATACATGCTCTCCGGCGGCACCGACGCCAAGTCCTTCGACGACCTGGGTATCCGCTGCTTCGGATTCGCCCCGCTGAAGCTGCCCCCGGAGCTCGACTTCGCGGGCATGTTCCACGGTGTCGACGAGCGTGTGCCGGTGGACGGTCTGAAGTTCGGGGTGCGGGTGCTCGACCGTTTCATCGACAACTCCTGACGCCTTGCCGGATTTCCGCCGACTTCCCGCACCAACAATCGTCAGCGTGTGCGCATTTGACCGGAACGAGTGAAAGGGGCCGTACGCTCGTAGCTCGATTACCTCTTCCTCGTTACAGGTGATGCGGTCCGCGGCTGGGACCGCATTGCCAACTAGGAGGAATAATGATCAAGAAGGTCGTCGCTGCTGCGGCTGTCACTGGTGGTCTGGTGCTCGCGGGTGCGGGCATGGCCGTCGCGGACTCCGGTGCCCAGGGCGCCGCAGTCGGCAGTCCCGGCGTGCTCTCGGGCAACAACATCCAGGTGCCCATCCACGTGCCGGTGAACGTGTGCGGCAACACGGTCTCCGTGATCGGGCTGCTGAACCCCGCCTTCGGCAACACCTGCACCAACGCCTGACGTCGTGCGTCAACCCGCAAGGGTTTGAATCCGGTCGGCCCCGGAGTGCGCACCACGCACTCCGGGGCCGCTGGGTACTCGGCCCCCGCACGGTCAAGTCCGGGGGTTTTCCGGAAGGCAGAAGGCAGGAAACAAGTTATGCGACAGGTCACGCGCAAAGGCCTGATCACCATGGCGGCAGCGGGCGGTGCGCTCGCGCTGAGCGGCGGCTACGCACACGCGGACGCGGGAGCGTCCGGCGAGGCGGCGAATTCCCCGGGGGTGCTGTCAGGGAATTCGGTACAGATTCCGGTCCACGTGCCGGTCAACGTGTGCGGCAATTCCGTGGACGTCGTGGCGCTGCTCAACCCGGCGTTCGGAAACACCTGCGGAAACGGTTCGCAGGACGACTCCCAGGGCAAGCACGTCTCCGGCAGCCACGTCTCCGGCGACCTCACCCAGGCGAGCCGGCCCGGTACGGGCAAGCACCGGGCCCCGATCGGCGGCGGGGCGACGGCCCAGGGCGTCGCGACGGGCTCGCCGGGGGTGTTGTCCGGCAACAGCATCCAGGCGCCCATCGACATCCCCGTGAACGCCTGTGGGAACAGCATCACCATCGGCGGTCTGCTCAACCCAACCTTCGGCAACGACTGCGAAAACGGCCCGGACGCCGTCACGCCGCCCATCGGCACCCCGCCCCCGGTCACCCCGGTCACCGAACCCCCGGCTCCCGGACCGCGGACCGTACCGAACGTGCCCGGGACCCAGAACGTCGCACAGCTCGCACACACCGGAGCGGGCGGGCTCGACCTGCTGATCCCGGCGAGCGCGGGCCTGTTGCTGGCGGGTGCGGGCACGGTGCTCTACCGCCGCGCCCGGGCCTCCGCCTAGCGGACCGGCACGGCGACGCGAGCAGGACGAAGGGAGCGGGCCCGCGGATGCCGGGCCCGCTCCGGCTTACCAGGTGGCCCGGAGCTGGCGGATGATCCGCCGCCGCAGGCGCACCCTCCGGCTGCCGTCGCGACGCAGCGTCAGTCGGTCCAACTCCCAGTGACCGTACTCGGCATGGTCGGTCAGCAGACGGGCGGTCTCCTTCCGGGACACCCCGCGCGGTACGTACACATCGACAAATTCGTATTCCGGCATCGCATCTATTGTGCGGGCAGAGCCCGTGTACGGATAGCGTCTGCACTATGTCTGATGCTGCGCAGCCCACGGCTGCCGAGGTACGCGCCGCCGCCGAGGCGGTCAAAGCCGCGCTCGACCACCACCTCGCGGCCGTCGAACGCCGGACCGGGGACGACGACGTGGCCGTCTATGACGCGTTCAACGCACTGGCCGCTGCCGCCGAGTTCTACGACGAGCTGCTCTACGACCGATACGACGAAGTCACTCCCTTCGAGATCCCGGGTGGGGAGGATTCGCTGCCGCCGTACACCGGCCCCGAGGAGCCGAACGCACTCAGTGTGCTGATCCGGCGCGACTACGCGGTGGTGGAGCCGCCGAGGCTGCTCGCTCAGGCCCAGCGGATCGCCGACCTCGACCCGGACGAACGCGGTGGCAGCGCCGCGGTGGTCGGCTCCAGCGTCCACGCGGCGCTCGGTGTGCTCTTCGGGGAGTACGAACCCGACGAGATCGCTTCCCGGCACACGGAGTTCGGGCTGGAGGAGGGGGACTCCACGCTCTGGGTCACGGCTGCCGAGGAGCTCCCCGAGGCGGGGGAGTGGCTCGGCGCGCCGTTCGACGACGCGGATCCGCAACTGGTGGTCTGCCGCTTCGACGTCAGCGCCGTCTTCGACGAGGACGAGCCGGACGAGGAACCGGCCCGCCTGGACCCTGTCTGACCCGAGCCGCCCGGCGGCGGACAGTCTGTGATCCGTCGGCCGGACGGGCGGGCTCGGCGCCGAGCCCGCCCGTCCGGCCCGGGTGTTCCCGGGGCCCGGTCAGCGGGGCGGGGTCTCCAGCAGGGGGCGCAGCCGCGTCGTGCGGTCCTGGGACGGCGGCTGGGCGACCGCGCGCGGGAGCGCCTGATCCACTCCGTGCACCACGGACAGATGCCGCTCGCCGCGGCTGAAGGCGGTGTACACCCAGGAGCGGCTCAGCCCCTGCGCCGCGTCGCCCGGCAGCACGACGACCACCGCGGGCCACCTCGTTCCGGCCGCCTGGTGGGCGCTGAGGGCCCAGCCATGGCGCACGGAGGACTCCACCCGCTCCTGGGCCACGACGACCTCCGTGCCCGCGCAGTCCAGATGCAGGCCCTCGGCGTCCGCCGAGACGACCACCGCGGGCTCGGCCCTGCCGGGCGCCGGGATGTGGACGACGCGGTCGCCCGGGTCGAAGCCGCCGAACCGGCCGGGTCCGGGATTGAGCCGCTGCTTCAGCGCCGCGTTCAGCGCCCGGGTGCCCGCCGAGCCGCCGTGGCCGACGGTGATCACCTGGGTGTCGGACGACGGTACGCCGATGGCGCGCGGCACCGAGTCGGCCACCAGCTGCACGGTGCGGTGCACCGCCTCGCCCGCATCGCGCACGGGGACGATCACCACCTCCTTGCCGGGTGCCTCGACCTGGTTCAGCTCGCCGATGCCGATGCCGGAGACCAGCTCGCCGATCGGTCCCGGATCGGGCGTACGGGAGACGATCTGCGGGCACGCGCGGGCCGCCAGCACATCCGCGAACACCCGCCCCGCACCGGCCGATCCCAGCACACCGGGATCGCCGCTGAGCACCAGGCGGGTGCCGTCGGCCAGCGACTCGACCAGGATGGCGGCGGTCTCCACGTCCAGCTGCGGGGCGTCCAGCACGACGAGCAGGTCGACGGCGACGGCCCCCTCCTCGTCGCGCCCCGGGCCCTGCTCGCCCGAGAGCAGACCGGCGAGGGTGACGGCCGTCTCCGGGGCGCCGGTCGCCGCGGCCAGCCGGCGCCTGCCGTCGGAGCTGTGGGTGGTGCCCAGGGCGCGCAGCCCGAGGGCGCGGGCCGCGGTGATCAGGGCGGCGGGCTCGGCCCGGGCGGCCTCGCCACCGGTGTGTGCCACGAGGCCGTGTGCCGCGACCGCACGGATGAGCTCGGCAGCGGAGGGAGAGCTCGCGGCCGAGGCCGCCTGCGTCCAGTCGGCGTCCTTCTCGCAAGCGTTGACCAGCCGGGCCAGGCCGTCGGCGAGGCTCTCCTCGGCGAGTGCGTAGCGGTCGAGGCCCAGCAGCACCTGCACCGGCTCCTGCCCGGCAGGCTCGGTGCTCGCGCCGGAGTCCTCGCCGGGTTCCACGGCTGCCCCGGCCCCCTGCTCGCCGTGGTCCTGCTCGTCCTCCTCGTCGTCCTGGAAGACCAGGACGACTCCCTCGGCGATGGCGTGCTGCACGGCCGCGCCGGGATCGGTCACCGAACGCTCGGCGAGCGCGGCCCGTACCTCCGACGCGTCCAGCGCGGTGTGGCCCCGGAGCGCGGCCCGCTCCAGCAGCCAGCCGACCAGGGCGGCGGTCCGCCGCCCGTCGTCCGGACCGCACTCGGCACCGATCAGGGCACGCGCGAACCCGTCCGCCTGCTCGGGCCTGACTCCCGGCACGGCCAGCAGCTGCCAGGGGTCCGCGCGCAGGACCTCGGCCGCATGTGCCCCGAGGGCCTCGGCCGCCGGTCCCGCCAGCGCGGCCGGAGCCCCGCCCTCGGCCAGCACGGCGGCGGTCGTGGCGACGGCCTCCGGCGAGGCGCTCTGCGGCGCCCGCACCGGTTCGGGGGCGCGGGGGCGGACCGGAGCGGGCTCGGGCGCGGTCCGGCGGGGGGCGGCGGGTGCGGGCGAGTCGAAGAACGAGGTGGCGGACTGCTCGCCGCTCTCCACCGCCCGTACGGCCGCCAACAGGTCGGCCGCCTTGCCGCTCAGCTTCCCCCCGGCGGCGATGGGGCCGTCCTTCTCGGCCTTGCGCTTCTCGATCCGCTCCCGGAGCTCACGCTGGGCGGCGAGCTCGGTCTCGGCCTCGGAGAGCGGCGCGGGGGCGTCCGCCCCGGTCCCGCCTGCCGCGTCCGGCCCGCTGCCCGCAGCGTCGTCCTCGGCTCCGTCCGGTTCACCGTCCGTCGCAGCGTCGGTTCCGCCGTCGGTCCCACCGTCCGTGGCTCCGGCCGGCTCGTCGTCCGTCGTCCCGCTTCCGGAGCCGTCGGCCGCGTCCGTCACGTCGTCCTTGGCTCCGTCCGGTTCGCCCTCCGGCGCAGCGTCGGTTCCGCCGTCGGTCCCACCGTCCGTCGCTCCGGCCGGTTCGCCGGTCCCGGGGGCCGGCTCCGTGTCGCCCGCCCCGGTGGGCCCGGGGGCGCCGCCGTCCGTCCCCGTCCCGTCCCCGGCGGACGGGGCGGGCACGGCGGAGGGCGGCGCGACGACGGTGTCGTCGTCGGCGGCCGGGGAGCCGGGGGTTTCCCCCCGGGGAAGCGCAGTCACAGCGTGCTCCAGTCCTGGTCGGGATAGCGGTGCACGGGCGCCGACACATCGTCGAGCGCCTGGCAGATCTCGTCAGGAAGACTAAGCGCCTCCACTGACAACGCCTCCGTGAGCTGCCGCGCGTTGCGCGCGCCGACGATCGGGGCCACCACGCCGGGCCGGTCCCGCACCCAGGCGAGAGCCACCTGGAGCGGCGTCGTGGCCAGCCCGTCCGCCGCCGTCGCCACCGCGTCCACCACGCGGCTCGCGGCATCGTCGAGATACGGCTCGACGAACGGGGCCAGCAGCTCCGAGGCACCGCGCGAGTCCACCGGAGTGCCCGACCGGTACTTCCCGGTGAGGACCCCGCGACCCAGCGGGGAGGAGGGCAGCAGCCCGACACCGAGATCGAGGGCGGCGGGCAGCACCTCGCGCTCCACCCCCCGCTGCAGCAGCGAGTACTCCATCTGCGTGCTCGCCAGCCGGGTGCGCACCCCGGGCGAGGCGAGCTGCCAGGTCGCTGCCTTGGCCAGCTGCCAGCCGCAGAAGTTCGACACCCCCGCGTACCGGGCGCGCCCGCTGGACACCGCCAGATCCAGCGCCTGGAGCGTCTCGTCCAGCGGGGTCACCGGGTCGAAGGCGTGGATCTGCCACAGATCCACGTGGTCCGTGCCGAGCCGTTCCAGGGAGGCGTCCAGCGCGGCCAGCAGATGCCCGCGCGATCCGTCGAACCGGTGGTAGGGGTCGGCCACGCTGCCGGCCTTCGTCGCGATGACCAGATCGTGCCGTGGCACCAGGCCGCCGATGAGCTGCCCGAGCAGATATTCGGCCTCCCCACCGCCGTACACATCGGCCGTGTCGACCAGCGTGCCGCCCGCCTCCCAGAAGGCTTTCAGCTGTTCGGCAGCGTCGTGCTCATCGGTGTCCCGGCCCCAGGTGAGGGTGCCGAGCCCGATCCGGGACACTCGAAGGCCGGTGCGGCCGAGATGCCTCTGCTCCATGGGCGCTGAGATTACTGGCCAGAACCCCACTCGGCGGAAGCCTGTGGACAGCGCGGCGTCAAGTCGCCCCTGCCGGATCGCGCCGTCGCGCGCTAGAGTCCGGAACCCAGAGACGTTACTGATCGGTAAGGGGAGCGGCTATGCGGCTCGGCATCAATCTCGGTTACTGGGGCGCGGGAATGGACGGCGACAATCTCGCCGTCGCCCAGGAGGCCGACCGGCTCGGGTACGACGTCTGCTGGGCGGCCGAGGCGTACGGCTCCGACGCGCCGACCGTGCTGTCCTGGGTCGCCGCCCGGACCGAGTCCATCGACGTCGGCTCCGCGATCATGCAGATCCCGGCTCGCCAGCCGGCCATGACGGCGATGACCGCCGCCACCCTCGACTCGCTCTCCGGCGGCCGGTTCCGGCTCGGCCTCGGCGTGTCGGGACCGCAGGTCTCCGAAGGCTGGTACGGCGTCAAGTTCGACAAGCCGCTGGCCCGCACCCGGGAGTACGTCGAGATCGTCCGCAGGGCCATGTCCCGCGAGCGGCTCTCGTACGAGGGACAGCACTGGACGCTGCCGCTGCCGGACGGTCCGGGCAAGCCCCTCAAGCTGACCGTCCATCCGCAGCGCGAGCACATCCCGCTCTACATCGCCGCGATCGGCCCCAAGAACCTGGAACAGACCGGCGAGATCGCCGACGGCGCGCTGCTGATCTTCCCCTCCGCCGAGCACCTGGAGGACACCGCGGTGAAGTACCTGCGGGCGGGCCGGGAGAAGGCCGGTCTGACCATGGAGGGCTTCGACGTCTGCCCGACCCTGCCGCTCGCCGTCGGCGACGACGTCAACGGCCTCGCGGACGTGTTCCGTCCGTACACCGCCCTGTACGTGGGCGGCATGGGCAGCCGGAAGCAGAACTTCTACAACCAGCTCGCGCAGCGCATGGGCTACGAGAAGGAAGCCGCCGAGATCCAGGACAAGTACCTGTCCGGCGACAAGAACGGCGCAGCCGCCGCCGTACCGCACCAGCTGATCGACCAGACCACGCTGCTCGGTCCGGTCGAGCGGATCGCCGAGCGGATGCAGGCCTACGCCGCCGCGGGTGTCACGACCCTGACCCTCGCCCCGGCCGGATTCACGCTGGAGGAGCGGCTCACGGCCCTGAGGGCCGGTACGGACGCGCTGGAGCGCTCCGGGCTCGCCTAAGGGCTCTGTCCCGTAGCTGGGTCCTGTCGTCGAACTGCCGTCCGTCGCGGGGTCCTCCCGGGGGTCCGGGAGCAGCACTACGGCCGTGGTGGGGGCTCGGGGTCTCCCCGCCACGGCCGTTACGCGTATCAACGCGCGCGCGGCCGGGCGGTTACGCCGGGAAGCGCCCCATCCGGCGCAGCCCGGGCTCGTTCCTGTTGCCCGGGTGGGTGTGCCGCACTTGACTGTGGCTCGGCGGATGCGGCACGGAGGTGGCAGTGATGCTCTCGGCAAGGAACCTGTTCCAGGAGATTCTCGACGACGACGAGTCGTTCCGGCTGTTCTGTTCCATCGCGGCCGGCGGGGAGTCCCAGGGCGGCTGGGAGAACGGCCGTATCGCCGTCCTGGTGCCCGAGAGCCAGCGCGCCCTGGCGCCCAAGATCGCACGGCACGGTGCCGACGAGGACAAACACGGCCGGATCTTCAACGCGTTGCTCAGGAAGCGCGGGCTCCAGCCGGCGGAGGTCCCGCACGAGACCGACTACACGATGCTGCTGGAGAAGCACGGCATCGGCCTGGCCCATGAGCAGCTGCGGGGCGAGGAACGGCTCTCCGAGCGCGACATCATCACCTACCTCGCCCACAGCCGGGTCACCGAGCAACGGGCCTCCGAACAGATGGCCCTGCTGCGCAAGCACTTCGCCGACCACCCCGACCTCGGCCGCGCCGTGAAGATGATCTCGAACGACGAGGACAACCACCTGGCGTACTGCCACGAGGAACTGCTCCGCCTGGCCCGGGCCGGACACGGCCGCACCATCCAGCGCACCCTGCGCGAGTGCGCGCTCGCCGAGATCCGGGTGTACCGCGACGTCAGCCTCGCCGTGATGGACCACATGGGCCGCATCCTTGGCTGGCCCCGGGCCAAATCGGCGGTGCTGGCCGCCGGGATCCACGCCGTCTACGCGTACGAACGATTCGCCGGGTGGCGGCGCATGGTGCGCCTGGAGCAGCCCGAGCGGCGCGACGCGCTGGGTGGTCCGGCGGCGCCGGAGCCCGGGTTCGCCTGAACCGGTGCGGGGCCCGGACCGGTTCAGAGCCAGCCGCGGCGCTTGAACTGCCGGTACAGCGCGAAGACCGCCGCGGCCATCAGCGCGATCACCGCCGGATAGGCCCACACCCAGCGGAGCTCGGGCATGTGCTCGAAGTTCATGCCGTAGATCCCCGCCACCATCGTCGGTACGGCGGCCATCGCCGCCCAGGCCGAGATCTTGCGCATGTCGTCGTTCTGCCGCACGCCCACCTGGGCCAGATGGGCCGAGAGGATGTCGGAGAGCAGCCGGTCCAGCCCCTCCACGTACTCGTTGGCGCGCGTCAGATGGTCGCTGACGTCCCGGAAGAACGGCTGCGAGTGTTCGTGGACGAACGGCACGTCCGCGCTCGCCAGCCGGGCCATGGGGGAGCTCAGCGGCCCCGCGGCCCGGCGGAACTCCAGGATCTGCCGCTTGAAGGTGTAGATGCGGGCCGCGGTGCTCTTCGTGTCACCGACGCCGGTCGGCGCGAACACCTCGGTCTCCAGCTCCTCCAGGTCGACCTGGAGCTCGCCCGCGACCTCGATGTAGTGGTCGACGACCGCGTCGCTGATCGCGTACAGCACCGCGGTCGGCCCGTGCTTGAGCACCTCCGGTTCGGCCTCCAGGCGGCGGCGCACCGCGGCGAGCGGCGCGCCCTCCCCGTGCCGGACCGTCACGACGAACGAATCGCCTATGAAGGCCATGAGCTCGTCGGTGGTGACGGTGTCGCTGCTCGGCTCGTACACCACCGGCTTGATGACCGCGAAGAGCGAGTCGTCGTACACCTCCAGCTTGGGGCGCTGGTGCGCGCTCAGGGCGTCCTCCACCGCCAGCGGATGCAGGCCGAACTCGCTGCTGACGAGGTCGAACTCCTTCTCCGTCGGCTCGTGCAGCCCGATCCAGAGGAACGCGTCACCGGCGGCCCGAGCCTCGTCGAGGGCCTCGGAGAGGTCGGCGGGGCCCTCGGTGCGGCGCCCGTCCCGGTAGATGGCACAGTCCACGATCACGGCGCGCATTCTTCCCTGCCGCGGTCCTGGGCGCACCTCGTCGGCGGCGGCGGCCTACGCTGGCCCGTATGCCCACCCTGATCCTCGTACGCCACGGACGCTCCACCGCCAACACCGCCGGGGTGCTCGCGGGCCGCACCCCCGGGATCGCGCTCGACGAGCGCGGTGCCGAGCAGGCCGCGGCCCTGCCCGGACGGCTGGCCGGACTGCCGCTGGCCGCCGCCGTCAGCAGCCCGCTCCAGCGCTGCCGGGAGACCCTGCGGCCGCTGCTCGCCGCCCGGCCCGGGCTGGAGCTGCACACCGAGGACCGGATCAGCGAGTGCGACTACGGCGACTGGTCGGGGCGCAAGCTCGCGGAGCTCGCCGACGAACCGCTGATGGGCGTCGTGCAGCAGCATCCGTCGGCGGCGGCGTTCCCCGGCGGCGAGTCGATGCGCGGCATGCAGGCGCGCGCGGTCGACGCGGTACGGGACTGGAACGCCCGCGTCGAGGCCGCGCACGGTGACGACGCCGTTTACGTGATGTGCTCGCACGGCGACATCATCAAGGCCCTGGTCGCCGACGCGCTCGGCATGCACCTCGACCTCTTCCAGCGGATCCAGGCCGACCCCTGTTCGGTCACCGCGATCCGCTACACCAGGCTGCGGCCCTTCCTGCTGCGGCTCGGCGACACCGGGGATCTCGCCCCGCTGGCGCCGCGCGAACACCCGCTCCCGGCGGACTCGGACGCGGACGCGGCGGTCGGGGGCGGCGCTGGGGCGCCCTGATCGCTTCGCGCAGTAGGGTGGACGCTCCGTAGGCGCCTTGCCCCGGGGAATGCCCCGGGCCCCGGCCGCCCCTCATCCACCGTCGAGTTCAAGGGAGACAGGACGTGTCCCGTCAGGTGTTCCTCTACGACCCCCCGGACCGTTTCGTGGCCGGTACGGTCGGGCTGCCTGGACGTCGTACGTTCTTCCTGCAGGCATCCTCAGGCGGACGTGTCACCAGCGTGGCCCTGGAGAAGACCCAGGTCGCCGCGCTCGCCGAGCGGATCGACGAGCTGCTCGACGAGGTGGTGCGGCGGACCGGCGGGAACTCCCCGGTGCCCGCCGTGGCGCCGATGGACGTCACCGACACCGCGCCCCTGGACGTCCCCGTCGAGGAGGAGTTCCGGGTCGGCACGATGGCGCTCGCCTGGGACGGCGAGGAACAGCGCATGATCGTCGAGGCGCAGGCGCTGGTCGAGCTGGACGTGGAGTCCGACGAGGATCTCGCCGAGGCCGAGGAACGGCTGCTCCAGGACGAGGAGAACGGCCCGCCGATGCTCCGGGTCCGTCTCAGCGGCGCGAAGGCCCGGGCCTTCGCCAAGCGCGCCCTGGACGTCGTGAACGCCGGACGTCCGCCGTGCCCGCTGTGCAGCCTGCCGCTCGACCCGGAAGGACACGTATGCCCGCGCCAGAACGGATACCGTCGCGGAGCCTGACCGGCACCGAACTGATCGATCTGCTCACCGAGGGGGAGCTCACCGTCCTCGGACAGATCCGCGGCGCGTCCAACGCGGTGCTCTACTGCACGGTCTCGCGTGATGGCGAGGAGGCTCCTTGCGTCTACAAGCCGGTGGCCGGTGAGCAGCCCCTGTGGGACTTCCCGGACGGCACGCTCGCCCGGCGCGAGGTGGCCGCGTACGAGATGTCCGAGGCGACCGGCTGGGGCCTGGTGCCGCCCACCGTGCTGAGGGACGGTCCGTACGGCGAGGGCATGTGCCAGCTGTGGATCGACGCGACACCCCGCACGGACGCGGACGGCGAGGAGGGCGAGTCGGGCGAGCCGCCGCTGCTCGCGCTCGTCGAGGACGAGGAGCCGGGGGAGGGCTGGAAGGCCGTCGCCCAGGCCGAGGTCGGTGAGGGCAGGACGGCCCTGCTGGTCCACGCGGACGATGCCAGGCTGCGGCGGCTCGCCGTCCTCGACGCAGTGATCAACAACGGCGACCGCAAGGGCGGCCATCTGCTGCCCGCCTCCGGCGGCCGGCTCTACGGCATCGACCACGGTGTGACATTCAACGCCGACGACAAGCTGCGCACGCTGCTCTGGGGCTGGGCGGGAGAGCCGCTGACGGCCGAGGCCGTCGAGGTCGTCGAGCGGCTGGGCGCGGAACTCGCGCCGGGAACCCCGCTCGTCACCCGGCTGGCCGAGCTGATCACCGAGGTCGAGATCGAGGCGTTGCGGGGTCGTGTGGCGGGGCTCAGGGCCACCGGCAGGCACCCGGTGCCGAGCGGGGAATGGCCGTCGATCCCCTGGCCTCCGGTCTGAGCGGAGCAGCGGGTACGCGGCGGCAGGCGGCGCGGACCGGGGTGCCGGGACCGCCTCCCGAAGCAGATGGCGACGCCCGGCGCAAGAGCGCCTCTTCGGTCAAGATCCGGCATCCGGTTCGTATCCGGAACATGCATCCGGTTACGCTCGTGGCATGCATGCCTGGCCCGCTTCTGAGGTCCCCGCCCTGCCTGGCAAGGGCCGCGACCTTCGGATCCACGACACCGCGACCGGCGGACGGATCACCCTTGACCCCGGTCCCGTCGCCCGCATCTACGTCTGCGGCATCACGCCGTACGACGCGACCCACATGGGTCATGCGGCGACCTACAACGCGTTCGACCTCGTTCAGCGCGTGTGGCTCGACACCAAGCGGCAGGTTCACTATGTCCAGAACGTGACCGACGTGGACGACCCGCTCCTGGAGCGGGCCGTGCGCGACGGCCAGGACTGGACCGAGCTCGCCGAGCGCGAGACGGCCCTGTTCCGCGAGGACATGACTGCCCTGCGCATGCTTCCGCCGAAGCACTACATCGGTGCCGTGGAGGCGATACCCGGCATCGTTCCGCTGGTGGAACGGCTTCGCGACGCAGGCGCCGCCTACGAGCTCGACGGCGACGTGTACTTCTCCGTCGAGGCCGACCCGCACTTCGGCGAGGTCTCGAACCTCGACGCCGAGGCGATGCGGCTGCTCTCCGCCGAGCGCGGTGGCGACCCGGAGCGCCCCGGCAAGAAGAACCCGCTCGACCCGATGCTCTGGATGGCCGCCCGCGAGGGCGAGCCGAGCTGGGACGGCGGCTCGCTCGGCCCCGGCCGGCCCGGCTGGCACATCGAGTGCGTCGCCATCGCCCTGGACCACCTCGGCATGGGCTTCGACGTCCAGGGCGGCGGGTCCGACCTCGCCTTCCCGCATCACGAGATGGGCGCCTCGCACGCCCAGGTGCTGACCGGCGAACACCCCTTCGCCCAGGCCTATGTGCACGCCGGAATGGTCGGCCTGGACGGCGAGAAGATGTCCAAGTCCAGGGGCAATCTGGTCTTCGTCTCGCGGCTGCGCCGCGACGGCGTGGACCCGGCGGCGATCCGGCTGGCGCTGCTGTCGCACCACTACCGGTCCGACTGGGAGTGGACGGACCAGGTGCTCGCCGACGCGGTGGAGCGCCTGGCCCGGTGGCGCGCCGCCGTCTCCCGGCCCGACGGACTGCCCGCCGAGGCCCTGGTCGAGGAGGTCCGCGAGGCCCTCGCCGACGACCTGGACGCGCCGGCCGCACTGGCCGCCGTGGACCGCTGGGCCGAGCGTCAGAACGCCGAGGGCGGTACGGACGAGGGCGCGCCCGGCCTCGTGTCGCGCACCGTCGACGCGCTGCTGGGCGTCGCCCTGTAGCGCCGCACAGGGTGGCAACCCGCTGATATCCACCGGACGTTCCGGACGAACCGGCCTTGGACTTCTCGACGAAGTTCAGGGCCGGTTCCGTTTTGTCCATGGTCAAGTGCTCGATGCTGCGCTAAAAGCGCTCTATGCAATCATCAACGCGCATCAGAGCGGCGGCAGTTGCAGCCTTGCTGGGGTTGATCGCCGTCCTTTCGGGCCCCGGTGCGGCCCAGGCCGGCGCCGCCGAGCCGGACACCACGGTCGGCGACCTCACCAAATTCTCCGCCGACGGATCCGTCTACCACCTGAAGGCCGGTGCCGCCGAGGCCCGGGTCAGCTTCGTCTCCGACGAGACCTTCCGCATCGAACTCGCTCCGGGCGGCACGTTCTCGGACCCGACGGGCGACGACATCGTCCTGCCGCAGGGCACCCCGCCGCGCACCCGGTGGAAGGAGCGGGGCGACCGCTACGAACTCTCCACCGGCCGCGTCACCCTGCGCGCCTACAAGTCGCCCCTGCGGTTCGCCCTGTACCGGGCGGACGGCAGCCAGGTCTGGTCCGAGGCCAAGGGGCTGAGCTGGGACGGCGAGAGGACCACCCAGACGCTGGCCCGCGGCGCGGACGAGCAGTTCTACGGCGCAGGCATGCAGAACGGCCGGGGCAACACCTCGCACCGCGACAAGACCGTCGAGGTCGGCGTCGACTACGACTGGGACGACGGCGGCCACCCCAACTCGGTGCCGTTCTACCTCTCCTCGGCCGGCTACGGCGTCTTCCGCAACACCTACGCGCCGAACACCTACGCCTTCACCGACCCGGTGACCACCAGCGCGAAGGAGCAGCGCTTCGACGCGTACTACTTCGCGGGCGACAGCGCCAAGGACGTCATCGGGCAGTACACGAAGCTCACCGGAAAGCCGTTCCTGCCGCCCGTGTACGGGATGGAGATCGGCGACGCCGACTGCTACCTCCACAACGCCAACCGCGGTGAGCGCCACACCCTGGACGCCCTGAAGGTCGCCGACGGCTACGTCGAGAACGACATGCCGAACGGCTGGATGCTCGTCAACGACGGCTACGGCTGCGGATACGAGGACCTCGCCGAGACCGCGAAGGGCCTCCAAAACCGCGACATGCAGCTCGGCCTGTGGACCCAGGACGGCATCGACAAGCTCGCCGAGCAGGTCAAGGCCGGCCAGCGGGTCGCCAAGCTGGACGTCGCCTGGATCGGCGCCGGCTACAAGTTCGCCCTGGACGGCTGCAAGGACGCGTACAAGGGCATCGAGGACAACAGCGACGCCCGCGGCTTCACCTACGCCCCCGAGAGCTGGTCGGGCGCCCAGCGCTGCGGAGTGCAGTGGTCCGGCGACCAGTACGGCACCTGGGACTACATCCGCTGGCAGATCCCGACCTACGCGGGCGCCACGATGTCCGGTCTCGCCTACACCACCGGCGACGTCGACGGCATCTTCGGCGGCAGCGCCAAGACCTACACCCGTGACCTCCAGTGGAAGATGTTCCTGGGGACCACGATGACGATGGACGGCTGGGCGGCCAGCGACAAGCAGCCCTTCCGGTACGGGGAGCCGTACACCACCGTCAACCGCGACTACCTCAAGCTCAAGGAGTCGCTGCTGCCCTACCAGTACTCCTACGCGCACGAGGCGACGAAGACCGGCGTCGGCATGGTCCGCCCGCTCGTACTCGAATACCCGGACGACCCGAAGGCGGCGACGGACGCGGCGAAGTACGAGTTCATGTCCGGCGAGGACTTCCTCGTCGCCCCGGTCTACCAGGACAGCACCGAACGCGACGGCATCTACCTGCCGAAGGGCACCTGGACCGACTACTGGAGCGGGCGGACCTACGAGGGGCCGGTCACTCTCGACGACTACAGCGCCCCGCTCGACACCCTGCCGCTGTTCGTCAGGGGCGGTGCCAGTGTGCCGATGTGGCCGGGCATCCGCTCGTACAAGGACCGCACCGCAGGCTCCGCGCTCGCCTGGGACGTCTACCCGCAGGGCAAGTCGTCCTTCACGCTGTACGAGGACGACGGCGTCACCCGGCAGCACCGCGACGGCAAGTACGCCACCCAGCGGGCCGACGTGGACGCACCGGTCCGGGGCGCGGGCGACGTGACCGTACGGATCGGCGCGAGCAAGGGGGAGTTCACCGGCAAGCAGGGCAAGCGCCCGTACGAGTTCAGCGTGCACACCGGCTCAGCCCCGAGCGCGGTCGAGCTCGACGGGAAGCTGCCCCGGCTGGACTCCGCCGCCGCGTACAAGGCCGCGAAGCAGGGCTGGTGGTACGACCGGGACGACCGCGGCGGCGTCGTGAAGATCAAGACCGCGCCGCTCTCCACCGCCGAGGCATTCTCCGTGAAGCTGAAGAACACCAGCGCCGTCGGCGGGCGGACCGCCGCGGCGAACGCCGGGGTCTCCGCGCCGTCCGGGCAGGAGGTCGGCGCCGGGGCCGAGGGCACCGTCCTCGTCGACGTCACCGCGGGCCGGGCCGATGTCACGGACGCCGAGGTCGGCCTGGACGTCCCCGAGGGCTGGCAGGTCGCGGCGCCCGCGAAGGTGGACCGGATCCCGGCGGGCACCACCCGTCGGGTCGAGGTCTCCGTCACCCCCGCGAAGGTCGCCACGGCGGGCGAGGCGCGGATCACCGCCCTCGTCCGCTACCGGTCGGCCGGCGAATCCCGCACCGCCACCCAGCGGTTCGCCGCCGGGGTGATGCCACCGCCGCCCACCGGCGAGGCCTGGGCGAGCGACCTGGTGTGGCTGAAGTCCACCAACGGCTACGGACCGGCCGAACGCGACCGCAGCAACGGCGAGTCGGGCGCCACCGACGGGCACCCGCTGACCCTGGCCGGGAAGACGTACGAGAAGGGGATCGGCACCCACGCCGACTCCGACATCGAGGTCTACCTCGGCGGGCGCTGCACCGCGTTCACCGCGGACGCGGGGATCGACGACGAGATCAACGGCTACGGCGAAGTGGCCTTCTCCGTCGAGGCGGACGGCAAGGTGCTGTGGACCTCCCCGAAGGTGACCGGAGCCTCGGCGACCGTGCCGGTCGACGTGAAGCTCGACGGTGCGCGCCATGTGCACCTGAAGGTCACGGACACCAACGGCTCCAAGACCGGTGACCACGGGGACTGGGCCGGGGCCCGGTTCACCTGTTCCTGAATGTCCCGGACAGCACGGGAGCGCCGGGCGGTCACGTACCCGCCCGGCGCTCCACCGGTCCCGTCAGTCCTCCGGGGAGTCCTCCGGCGGACCCTGCGGTCCCTCGCCGTCCCGGTCCCCGTCGACGTCGCCCTCGCGGCCGGGACCGTCCGCGGGCGGCGCGCCGGGTCCCGTATCGCCCCCGGCCTCGGGGCGGACCGGCTTCGGCGGACGGGTACGGCCGCTGGAGGTGTCACGCAGGTACGTGGCGTCGCCGCTGTCCGTCGCGTGCCCGCCCGGCGCCTGGCCCGGACCAGGGTCCCTGCGGCGCAGATAGCGCTCGAACTCCCGGGCGATGGCCTCGCCGCTCGCCTCGGGCAGCTCGGCGGTGTCCCGGGCCTCCTCCAGCGTCTGCACGTACTCGGCCACCTCGCTGTCCTCGGCGGCCAGTTGGTCGACGCCGAGCTGCCAGGCGCGCGCGTCCTCGGGCAGTTCGCCCAGTGGGATGCGCAGACCGATGAGGTCCTCCAGGCGGTTCAGCAGCGCGAGCGTGGCCTTCGGGTTGGGCGGCTGCGACACGTAGTGCGGCACCGCCGCCCACAGGCTCACCGCGGGCACACCCGCGTGCGTGCAGGCCTCCTGGAGGATGCCGACGATGCCCGTCGGCCCCTCGTACTTGGTCTCCTCCAGGTCCATGGTCCGCGCCAGATCCGGATCGGAGGTGACTCCGCTGACCGGAACCGGCCGGGTGTGCGGGGTGTCGCCGAGCAGGGCGCCCAGGATCACCACCATCTCCACGCCCAGCTCATGGGCGAAACCCAGGATCTCGTTGCAGAACGAGCGCCAGCGCATGGATGGTTCGATACCGCGGACCAGGACGAGATCGCGGGGCTTCTCCCCGCCGACGCGGACCACGGAGAGCCGGGTGGTCGGCCAGGTGATCTTGCGCACCCCGCCGTCCAGCCAGAGCGTCGGCCGGTTGACCTGGAAGTCGTAGTAGTCCTCGGCGTCCAGCGCCGCGAACACCTCGCCCTTCCACTCCCGGTCCAGGTGCGCGACCGCCGTGGAGGCGGCGTCCCCTGCGTCGTTCCATCCCTCGAACGCGGCCACCATGACCGGGTCGATCAGCTCGGGAACCCCCTCGAGCTCGATCACCCAGGCCTCCTTCCGAAGTTCCCTTGTGTACCCATCAACCTTACGGCTTCCGGCCACTTGCGCCGCAGCCTCCGTGCACAGCCGGGCGAACCCGGCCCGCACGGGCGTATCACCGGTCGAATCGGGGCATCAGATACGGGATACATCCGAGCTGTGATGCGTAGATTTCGTTCAGGCGCTGGACGCTGGGGTCTTCGTGGCGCTATACATCGGATGACCAGAACAGAGGTCCGATGTTATTCCCCTGGGGGCGCACATGAGTCAGACCGTCACGGATTTCGAGGTCCACGACATCCGTTTTCCGACCTCGGAACAACTGGACGGCTCGGACGCCATGAACCCCGATCCCGACTACTCGGCTGCCTACGTCGTACTGCGCACCGATGTCCCGGACCGCACGGACGGACCGGACACTGGCAGTGGCGGCATCGAGGGACATGGCTTCTGCTTCACCATCGGGCGCGGCAACGAGGTGATGGCCGCCGCCATCGACACGCTGCGCCCCTACCTGGTGGGGCGTCCGGCGCCCCGCACCGCGGCCGATCTCGCCGCACTGCACCGCGAGCTCACCCACGACTCGCAACTGCGCTGGCTCGGCCCGGAGAAGGGCGTGATGCACATGGCGGCCGGTGCGGTCGTCAACGCCGCCTGGGACCTGGCCGCCAAGCTCGCGGGCAGGCCGGTCTGGGAGTTCCTCGCCGGCATGACGCCCGAGGAGCTCGTCTCCCTCGTCGACTTCCGCTACCTCACCGACGCCCTCACCCCCGACGAGGCCCTGGAGATCCTGCGGGCCGCCGAACCCGGCCGGGCCGAACGCGCCCAGCGGCTGCGCGCCGAGGGGTACCCGGCGTACACCACCTCGCCCGGGTGGCTGGGCTACAGCGACGACAAGCTGGTCGGGCTCGCGAAGGAGGCCGTCGCCGACGGCTTCACCCAGATCAAGCTGAAGGTCGGCGGCAGCCTGAGCGACGACGTCCGCAGACTCGCCCTGGCCCGCGAGGCCGTCGGGCCGGACATCCGGATCGCCGTCGACGCCAACCAGCGCTGGGACGTCTCGGACGCGGTCGAATGGATGACCGCGCTCGCCCCGTACGACCCGCACTGGATCGAGGAACCGACCAGCCCCGACGACATCCTCGGCCACGCCGCCGTCCGCGCGGGCCAGCCGGTCAAGGTCGCCACCGGCGAACACGTCGCCAACCGGGTCGTGTTCAAGCAACTGCTCCAGGCCGGGGCCGTCGACTTCGTCCAGATCGACGCGGCCCGGGTCGCGGGCGTCAACGAGAACCTGGCGATCCTGCTGCTCGCCGCCAAGTACGGCGTACCGGTCTGCCCGCACGCGGGCGGGGTAGGACTCTGCGAGCTGGTGCAGCACCTCTCGATGTTCGACTACGTGGCGGTCTCCGGGAGTCGGGACAACCGCGTGATCGAGTACGTCGACCATCTCCACGAACACTTCGCCGATCCCACCGTGATCGAGTCGGGCCGCTACACCGCGCCGAGCGCCCCGGGCTTCTCCGCCCGGATGCTCCCCGAGTCGATCGACGCACACCGCTATCCGGAGGGCGCCGTATGGCAGTCCCGCCGCACCACCGAGGAGGCCGGCCGATGACCGCGACGAGAGACTTCGAGGGAATGGGAGCCCTGGTCACCGGCGGTGCCTCCGGCATCGGGGCCGCCGTCGCGACCATGCTGCTGGCGCGCGGCGCCCGGGTCGCCGTACTGGACCGGGAGACCGCGGGCGCCCCCGAGGGCGTCCTCGCCGTCAAGGCCGACGTCACCGACGACGACGCGGTGCGCGAGGCGGTCGACCGGGCCGCCGCCGAACTGGGCGCGCTGCACACCGTCGTCTCCAACGCCGGCATCGGATCCGTCGGCACCGTCGAGGACAACGCCGACGAGGAGTGGACCCGGGTCCTGGACATCAACGTCCTCGGCATGGTCCGAACCGCCCGGCACGCCATGCCCCATCTGCGGCGCGCGGCGGCCGACCGCCCAGGCGCCGTGTCGATCACCCAGACCTGCTCCATCGCGGCGACCGCCGGGCTGCCGCAGCGTGCTCTGTACAGCGCGAGCAAGGGCGCGGTGCTCTCGCTGACGCTGGCGATGGCCGCCGACCACGTCCGCGAGGGCATCCGGGTCAACTGCGTCAACCCCGGTACGGCGGACACCCCGTGGATCGGCCGGCTCCTCGGTCAGGCCGACGACCCGGCCGCCGAGCGGGCCGCGCTCAACGCCCGCCAGCCGCTGGGGCGGCTGGTGTCGGCCGACGAGGTGGCCGCCGCGATCGTCTACCTCGCGAGCCCGACCGCCGCCTCGGTCACCGGCACGGCACTGGCCGTCGACGGCGGCATGCAGGGACTGCGCCTGCGTCCCGCCGAGAGCTGACCGGGGGAGCGCGGCTCGAGCCGCGTCACGGGCCGTGTCCCCGCGCACGATGCACCTCCGCCACGATGCACCTCCGCTCACGATGCACCTCCGCTTTGCCGACAGAGCTCCGAGCCGGTACTCACAAAGGAACGGGACACCAATGAGAGTGCGTACGACGAGTGCGGCGGCCTGCGCCGTACTGCTGGCAGTCACCGCCCTCGCGGGCTGCAACCGCGAGTCCACCGACGACGGCGCGGGCGGCGGGAAGGTCGGGATCGACCTGCCGCGCAGTGACAGCGACTTCTGGAACTCGTACCAGAACTACGTGGAGAAGGGCGTCAAGGAGGGCGAGGTCAAGGCGCTGCCGCTGACCAACTCGCAGAACGACATCGGCAAGCTGGTCGCCAACGTCCAGACCTTCACCGACCAGGGCGCCAAGGCCGTCGTGATGGCGCCGCAGGACACCGGCGCGATCGCCGAGTCGCTCAACACGCTGAACGAGAAGAAGATCCCGGTCGTCAGCGTCGACACCCGCCCCGACAAGGGCAACATCTACATGGTGGTGCGTGCCGACAACAAGGCGTACGGCACCAACGCCTGCAAGTACCTCGGCGAGCAGCTGAAGGGCAAGGGCAAGGTCGTCGAGTTCCAGGGCGACCTCTCCTCGATCAACGGCCGCGACCGTTCCGAGGCGTTCAAGGCCTGCATGGACAAGGACTTCCCCGGCATCAAGGTCTTCGAGCTGGCCACCGACTGGAAGGGCGACGTCGCCTCCGCCAAGCTCCAGTCCACCCTGGCCGCCAACCCCGACATCAACGGCATCTACATGCAGGCCGGCGGGGTCTTCCTGCAGCCCACCCTCGCCCTCCTGGAGCAGAAGAAGCTGCTGAAGCCGGCCGGTACGCCGGGACACATCACGATCATCTCCAACGACGGCATCCCGGAGGAGTTCGACGCCATCAAGGCCGGGAAGATCGACGCCACGATCTCCCAGCCCGCCGACCTCTACGCGAAGTACGCGCTGTACTACGCCAAGGCGGCTCTGGACGGCAAGACCTTCAAGGAAGGCCCCACCGACCACGACTCCAACATCATCAAGATCCCGAACGGCTTCGAGGACCAGCTCCCCGCGCCGCTGGTGACCAAGGACAACGTCGACGACCCGAAGCTGTGGGCCAACCAGCTGGAGAAGAAGAGCTAGCCATGGACCAGGCACCACCTGCCGTACAGGCGGAAGGCGTTGTCAAACGCTTCGGGCCCACCGTGGCGCTCGACGGGGTCCGGCTCACCGTGCAGCCCGGTGAGTCGCACGCCCTGGTCGGCCGCAACGGCGCCGGCAAGTCGACGCTGGTCAGTGTCCTGACCGGACTCCACAAGGCGGACGCGGGCACGGTCACGTTCGGCGGGGAGCCCACGCCCGCCTTCGGGGACACCACGGCCTGGCAGTCGAAGATCGCCTGCGTCTACCAGAAGTCCATGGTCGTCCCGGACCTGACCGTCGCGGAGAACCTCTTCCTCAACCGCTTCGACGACAACGCCCGCTGGATCAGCTGGGGGAAGCTCCGCAGACGCGCCGAGCGGCTGCTGGCCGAATACGGCGTCCAGGTCGACCCCAACACCCGGGCGCGCGATCTCGCCGTGGAACAGAGGCAGTTCGTCGAGATCGCCAGGGCGCTGTCCTTCGGCGCCCGGCTGATCGTCCTGGACGAGCCGACCGCTCAGCTCGACGCCCGGGGCATCGGGCGGCTCTTCGACAAGCTGCGGGAACTGCAGAGCCAGGGAGTGGCGTTCCTCTTCATCTCCCACCACCTCCAGGAGGTGTACGAGCTGTGCACGGCGGTCACCGTCTACCGTGACGCCCGCCATGTCCTGACCGCCCCGGTCGCCGGCATCGCCAAGGCGGAGCTGGTGGCGGCGATGACCGGCGAGCAGTCCGCCGGTGCCACCGCCTGGCACGCGGGCAGTACCGGGTCCGCGGCGCGGGACGGGGCGGCCGCCCCCGTGCTGCGTACCGAAGGACTCACCGTTCAGGGCCAGTTCGAACCGCTGGACCTGGAGGTCCGCCCCGGCGAGGTGCTCGGCCTGGCCGGCTCCGCGGCGAGCGGCAACACGGCCCTGGGGGAGACCCTGGCCGGCATGCGGAAGGCGGGCGGCGGCACCGTCCGGGTGCACGGCAGGGCTGTGCGCTCCGGCAGCGTGCCGCACGCGCTGGACGCCGGGATCGGCTACATCCCGGAGGACCGGCACGACCAGGGCCTCGTCCTGGAACGCAGCGTCGCCGAGAACGCCACGCTCACCGTCACCGACCAGCTGGGCCCGTGGGGGACCGTACTGCCCTCCCGTACCAGGGAGTTCGCACGCTCCATGATCGCCTCGCTGGACATCAAGACGCAGGGGCCCGAGCAGCCCGTCTCCGGGCTCTCCGGCGGCAACCAGCAGAAGGTGGTGGTGGCCAGGGCGCTGGCCCGTGAACCCAGCGTGCTGGTGGCGGTCCGGCCCACCGCGGGCGTGGACATCAAGTCCAAGGACTCGCTGCTCGGAGTCGTGCGACGGGTCGCCGACGAAGGGAACGCCGCAGTGATCATCTCGGACGAGCTGGACGATCTGCGGGTCTGTGACCGGGTGCTGGCCCTGTTCCACGGACGCGTGGTCGCGACATTCGCAAGCGGGTGGAACGACGGGGAGCTCGTCGCCGCCATGGAAGGTGTGGGGGACAGGGAATGACCGGCACAGTACGGCCCCTGGCGGCCGACGGCATCGACAGCGGGCCGAAGGGCTACCTGACCGGCGAAAGGCCGCTGGACCGGCTGAAGCTGATCAGGTGGAGCGACTTCTCCCTGGTACCGGTGATCCTGGTGCTGATGGTGATCGGCTTCATCGTCTCGCCGGTGTTCCTGACCTCCGAGAACCTGATCAGCGTCGTCCAGCAGTCCTCCGAGCTGAGCCTGCTGGTGCTGGGCCAGGCGCTGATCCTGATCTGCGGGCGGATGGACCTGTCGCTGGAGTCGACGATCGGCATCGCGCCGGTCGTCGCGATGTGGCTGGTGCTGCCCGCCGAGGGCGGCCGCTTCGCGGGCCTGGGTCTGCTGCCCACCTGGTCGGCGATCCCGCTCTGCCTGCTGGTGGGCCTGGCCATCGGCGCGGTCAACGGCTTCCTGATGCTGAAGCTGAGGGTCAACGGCTTCATCGCCACGCTCGGCATGCTCACCATGCTGCGCGGCCTGCACATCGGGATCACCGAGGGCAAGTCCATCACCGACGTTCCGGAGTCCTTCCGCTACCTCGGCAAGAGCGAGTGGCTCGGCGCGCCGGCCGCGGTCTGGATCTGCCTCGCGCTGTTCGCCGTCGGCGGCGCCGCGCTGGCCTGGCTGCGCCACGGCCGCTCGCTGTACGCCATCGGCGGCAACCCGGAGGCGGCGCGCGCCGCGGGCATCAGGGTGGACCGGGTCACCTGGATCGTGCTGGCCGTCGGCGGCCTGCTCGCGGCCTTCGCGGGCATCCTCTACACCGGTCACTACGGATCGGTCGCGGCGACTCAGGGCAACGGCTGGATCTTCCAGGTGTTCGCCGCCGCGGTCATCGGCGGCATCAGCCTCAAGGGCGGTCGCGGCACGCTGTTCGGCGCGCTGACCGGTGTGCTGACACTTCAGCTGGTGGTCAATGTGATGACCCTCGGCGGTGTCCCGGCGCTGTGGAACCAGTTCCTCAACGGCGCGATCATCATCGTCGCCCTGGTCATCTCGCGCTTCGCGAGCGGCGAGAGGCAGGACTGACGCCCGCTTCCCGGACGGGGCGGGTGGGGGAGGAGTCCCCACCCGCCCCGTTCCGCGCTACAGCGTCGACCGCAGCCATTGCTCCACGCTCGCCACATGGACCGTCGCCCAGGCACGCGCGGCCTCCGCGTCGCGGTCCCGCAGCGCCGACACGATCGCCCGGTGCTCATGGAGGGTGCGGCTGACCGCGTCCTCCTGCGTCAGACCGCGCCAGACCCGGGCCCGGGTGGTCGGCCCCGACAGCCCGTCGAGCAGCGAGCAGAGCACCGAATTCCCGGACGACTGCACGATGCCGCGGTGGAACTCCAGATCGCAGGCGACCAGCTCCTCCACCGAGGGCTGCGCTCCCAACGCATCCAACTGCGAGCTGAGCACGTCCAGTTGAGCCTCGCTGATCCGGGTGGCGGCCATCGCCGTCGCTGCGGGCTCCAGGATCCTGCGGACCGCGAGGAACTCCAGCACCGTGTCGTCGCGGTGGAAGTCCACCACGAAGCTCAGCGCCTCCAGGAGCAACTGCGGATCGAGGCTGGTCACATAGGTGCCGTCGCCCTGGCGCACATCGAGGATGCGGATCAGTGAGAGGGCCCGCACCGCCTCCCTGAGCGAGTTGCGCGAGAGCCCGAGCTCCGCGGCGAGTTCGCTCTCCTTGGGGAGCCGGTCGCCGGGGCGCAGCGCACCCGAGACGATCATTCCCTTGATCTTCTCGATCGCCTCGTCGGTGACAGCCATGACGGTCCTCCTGGATCGGGACTGGAATCAGAACTGGGTTCAGACATCCGATGTATCTCTTCATTATGCGGGTCGGAAGAGGCGGATGAACCAGGTCTGCCGCAGGTCGTCCGGGGCACGGGCAGCCGGCGGCCGGGTGGTGCGTCGGCCGGTCGTGCCGCTGCGGACATACCGACCGTGCCGCTGCGGACACGCGGCGAGGGGCGGCTCCCCCGCGGGAGCCGCCCCTCGCCGCGTGTCCGCAGCGGTCAGCCCCGGTCGCCGAGCATGGACTCGACGCCGGCCCGGATCTCGTCCGTCGCCAGGCCACGGATCGTCAGAGTCGTCCGGCGGCGCAGCACGTCGTCCGCGGTCTCGGCCCACTCGTGGTCACGGGCGTAGGCGACCTGCGCCCAGATCTCCGGCGCGTCCGGGTGGATGCGCTCGGCCAGCGCCGGGTTCTCGTTCGCCATCCGGGCGATGTCGAAGGAGAGCGAACCGTAGTGCGTGGCGAGGTGCCGCGCGGTGTCGGCCGACATCCGGGGACCCGGTGTGCCGCCGTCGATCAGCAGCCGGTGCGCCACCGCGTTCGGGTTGGCGATGCCGGGCAGCGGGAGCTTCTTCGGCAGGTGCGAGATCGGCTCCATGTCCTGTGCGAGCGGGTGGCCGGGGAGCGCGGCCAGCTTGTTCATCACCGTACGGCCGATGTGGCGGAACGTCGTCCACTTGCCGCCCGCGACCGACAGCATCCCGCCGCGGCCCTCCGTCACGACTGTCTCGCGCTTGGCCTTGGACGTGTCGCCGGGGCCGCCCGGCAGCACCCGCAGACCGGCGAAGGAGTACGTGATCAGATCGCGCGAGAGCTGCTGGTCCCGGATGGAGAACGCCGCCTCGTCGAGGATCTGCGCGGTGTCCTTCTCGTTGACCGCGACATCCGCGGGATCGCCCTCGTACGCCTCGTCCGTCGTGCCGAGCAGCAGCATGTCCTCCCACGGCAGGGCGAACGTGATGCGGTACTTGTCGATCGGGGTGGCCAGCGCGGCCTTCCACGGGCGGGTGCGCTTCAGTACGAGGTGCGCGCCCTTGGACAGGCGTATGGAGGGCGCCGCGTCCGGGTTCTCCATCCTGCGCAGGTGGTCGACCCACGGCCCGGTGGCGTTCAGCACGAGACGGGCGTTGACGCCGAACTCCGTGCCGTCCAGACGGTCCTCGAGCTCGGCGCCGGTCACCCGGCCCTTGGTGAACCGCAGCCCCGTCACCGCCGCGTGGTTGAGGACGACCGCACCCGCGTCGACGGCCGCGCGCACCGTCATCAGCGCCATCCGGGCGTCGTTCATCTGGTCGTCGCCATAGACCGCGACGGCCTTCAGGTTGTCCGTACGCAGCTCGGGCACATCGCGCCTGGCCTTCGCCGGGCTGATCACGTGCCCGACCCCGTCACCGAACGCGGAGAGCGCCGAGTAGGCGAACACCCCCGCGCCGAGCTTGGCCGCGCCGTGCGGGCCGCCCTTGTAGACCGGCAGGTAGAAGGTGAGCGGATTGGCCAGGTGGGGGGCCACCTGGCGGGACACCGCACGGCGCTCGAAGTGGTTCTCCGCGACCAGCTTCACCGCGCCGGTCTGCAGGTAGCGCAGACCGCCGTGGAGCAGCTTGGAGGAGGCGGAGGAGGTGGCGCCGGCGAAATCGCCGGCGTCCACCAGCGCCACCCGCAGCCCGGACTGCGCGGCGTGCCAGGCGGTGGAGATGCCCAGGATGCCGCCACCGATCACCAGGAGGTCGTACGCCGCCTTGGACAGCTGCTCCCGGGTTTCGGCACGGCTCGGGAGGGAGCCGGAGGCCAGGTGGGTCCCGAGGGCCGGGACACTCTGCAGGGTGGTCATGGTTGATTACTCCTCGTCTTCGAGCCAGCCCATGGTCCGTTCCACGGCCTTGAGCCAGCTCTTGTACTCACGTTCGCGGGTGTCCGCGTCCATGCGGGGGGTCCACTCGGCGGCCCGGCGCCAGTTGGCGCGCAGCGCGTCGGTGTCCGGCCAGAAGCCGACGGCGAGACCGGCGGCGTAGGCGGCGCCGAGGCAGGTCGTCTCGGCGACCATGGGCCGCACCACGGGTGCGTCCAGGAAGTCGGCGAGCGTCTGCATCAGCAGGTTGTTGGAGGTCATGCCGCCGTCGACCTTCAGGGCCGTCAGTTCGACCCCCGAGTCCTTGGTCATGGCGTCGGTGATCTCGCGGGTCTGCCAGGCGGTGGCCTCCAGGACGGCACGGGCGATGTGCGCCTTGGTGACGTACCTGGTCAGACCGGCGATGACACCGCGGGCGTCGGAGCGCCAGTACGGCGCGAACAGACCGGAGAACGCGGGCACGAAGTACGCGCCGCCGTTGTCCTCGACCGAGGAGGCCAGGGTCTCGATCTCGGCCGCGGACTTGATCAGGCCCATCTGGTCGCGCATCCACTGCACCAGCGAACCGGTGACGGCGATGGAGCCCTCCAGGGCGTAGACCGGCTTCTGGTCGCCGATCCGGTACCCCACGGTCGTCAGCAGCCCGTTGTACGAGTTGACGGGCGTCTCACCGGTGTTCATCAGCATGAAGGTGCCGGTGCCGTATGTGGACTTGGCCTCGCCCTCGGAGAAGCAGGTCTGGCCGAAGAGGGCCGCCTGCTGGTCACCGAGCGCGGACGCCACCGGGACCCCGTCGAGCACGCCGCCCTTGGCGCTGCCGTACACCTCGGCGGAGGAACGGATCTCGGGGAGCACCGCGGCCGGGATCTCCATCGACTGGAGGATCCGCTCGTCCCACTGCATCTCGTGCAGGTTCATCAGGAGGGTGCGCGAGGCGTTGGTGACATCGGTGACGTGGACGCCGCCGTCGGTGCCGCCGGTCAGGTTCCAGATGACCCAGGAGTCCATGGTGCCGAAGAGGATGTCGCCGCGCTCGGCGCGCTCGCGCAGCCCCTCGACGTTGTCGAGCAGCCAGCGGACCTTGGGGCCGGCGAAGTACGAGGCGAGCGGCAGCCCGGTCTCACGGCGGAAACGGTCCTGCCCGACGTTGCGGCCGAGCTCCTTGCAGAGCGCGTCCGTCCGGGTGTCCTGCCAGACGAGGGCGTTGTGGACCGGCTCACCGGTGTTCTTGTCCCAGAGCAGCGTGGTCTCGCGCTGGTTGGTGATGCCGATCGCCTTCACGTCGGCGGCGGTGATGCCCGCCTTGACGATGGCACCGGCCACGACCTCCTGGACGTTCTCCCAGATCTCGGTCGCGTCGTGCTCGACCCAGCCCGGCTTCGGGAAGATCTGCTCGTGCTCCTTCTGGTCGACGGAGACGATCCGGCCGTCCTTGTCGAAGACGATGCAGCGGCTGGAGGTGGTGCCCTGGTCGATGGCCGCGATGAACGGGCCGGTGGTGTGTGCGTCGGTCACGGTGTGCTCCCGGAGGTCTGTGTGGTCGTGAGGGTCGGGGCTCTGTGCGCCACGGCTCAGGCGAAGGCGACGTTGTAGAGCCCGCCCGCGATCGCGCCGCCGATGAGCGGTCCGGCGACCGGGATCCACGCGTAGCCCCAGTCGGAACCGCCCTTGTTCGGCAACGGCAGCAGCGCGTGCACGATACGCGGACCGAGGTCGCGAACCGGGTTGATCGCGTAGCCCGTCGGGCCGCCGAGCGAGAGGCCGATACCGACGACCACCAGAGCGGTGACCATCGCGCCGAGCGTGCCCAGACCGTTGCCCTCGTTGTTCAGGCCCTGGGTGAGGATCGCCAGGACGAGCACGACGGTGGCGATGATCTCCGTGACCAGGTTCTGCACGGCGTGCCGGATCTCGGGGCCGGTGGAGAAGATGCCCAGGACCGGGCCGGCCTTCGGGGCGGCGGCCTTGTCGACCATGCCTTCTTCACCCGTCTGGGCGCCCACGATCTCCGGATCCGTGAGGTGCGCCCGGAACTGCCCGTAGTACGTCAGCCAGACCAGCACCGCGCCGATCATCGCGCCGAACAGCTGGGAGACGAGATACAGCGGAACGTCGCTCCACTTGGTGCCGCCCTCGATCGCGAGACCGATGGTGACCGCCGGGTTGAGGTGCGCGCCGGAAACGCCACCGGCCAGATAAGCGCCGGTCAGCACGGCGAAACCCCACCCGAAGGTGATGGCCAGCCAGCCGGCGTTCTGCGCCTTGGAGCGCTTGAGAGTGACGGCTGCGCAGACACCGCCGCCGAGCAGGATGAGCACGGCGGTACCTATGGTCTCGCCGATGAAGATGTCGGAGCTGGACACCCGCGACTCCTTTGTCCTTCGTCCAGGGAAGCCGAACCCCGGGTCCCTCCGGTGGTCCGCGCCCTCGTGGGAGGGCGTTTTCCGGCCCTTGGCGCTGTCACACCCTAACGCTTGTTTCCGTTTGGTGTTCGACAATGCCGACCGATGAACGGCAATGCTTCCCCCAGGTGAATCGGGCGTCAAGGGTTGTGTGGCCTATAACTCGATCGTTACCGGGTGGCGGGCCGCCGCAGCGCTCAGAAGCGCCCGGCGCCCAGGTCCCGGGAGACCGCCCGGGCGCAGTCGCGCACCGCGGCGATCAGTTCGGGGCGCAGCTCCCCGTCCGCGCAGACCCGCTCCACGGCACCGGTCACGGCCACCGCGCCGACCGGCATCCGCCGCCGGTCGTGGATCGGGGCGGCCACCGCGGCCACGCCCTCCCAGGTCTCCTCCACGTCGGCCGCCCAGCCGCGCGCCCGGATCAGGTCGAGCATCGCCTCGAACTCCTCCGCATCGGTGACGGTGCGCGGTGTGAAGGGCTGCCGCTCGGCCTCCATCGCCTCGGTGTGCGCCACCGGGTCGTACGCGGCGAGCACCTTGCCCAGTGCCGTGGAGTGCAGCGGCTGCATGGCCCCGACCTCCAGGACCTGCCGGCTGTCGTCGGGGCGGAACACGTGGTGGACGATGAGGACGCCCTGCTGGTGCAGCACGCCCAGATGGGCGCTCTCGCCGCTGGAGCGGGCCAGGTCGTCCGTCCACACGAGTGCGCGGGCCCGCAGCTCGTGCACGTCCAGATAGCTGTTGCCCAGGCGCAGCAGCTCGGCGCCCAGCTGATAGCGGCCGGACGCGGTGTCCTGCTCGACGAAGCCCTCGTGCTGGAGCGTGCGCAGGATGCCGTGCGCGGTGCCCTTGGCCAGGCCCAGTGAAGAGGCGATGTCGGAGAGCCCCAGCCGACGCTCGCCACCTGCCAGCAGACGCAGCATCGCCGCCGCCCGCTCCAGCGACTGGATGTTCTTGGCCATCGCGCCGTACTCCTCCACCTCGGTTCGACAATGCTGAACACTATCGGTCGATGCCGACCATTGCTCGATCGTGTGCCGAAACCGCGACACCGCTCCGATCGGGACATCCCCCCGCACAGCATGCAGTCCGCTCCGTGGGACGGAGTGACGGCCCCGGGCGCCGCCCGGCTAGGCTGGCCTGGTGCGCCTTCCACCGAAGACGCAAAGCCGACAGCCGTCGCATCCCAGGGAGTACATCCATGGCCTCGTCGCCGACCCCTTCCGCCGACAGCCGGAACCGAGCCGAAGCCCTCCGCGAGGCGCTCGCCACCCGAGTGGTGGTGGCCGACGGTGCCATGGGCACCATGCTCCAGGCACAGGACCCGACCCTCGAGGACTTCCAGGACCTCGAGGGCTGCAACGAGATCCTGAACGTCACCCGCCCCGACATCGTGCGTTCGGTGCACGAGGAGTACTTCGCGGTCGGCGTGGACTGCGTCGAGACGAACACCTTCGGGGCCAACGCCTCCGCCCTGGGCGAGTACGACGTCGCCGAGCGGATCCAGGAGCTCTCCGAGTCCGGCGCGCGCATCGCCCGCGAGGTCGCCGACGAGTTCACCGCGTCGACGGGGCAGCAGCGGTGGGTGCTCGGATCGATGGGCCCGGGTACGAAGCTGCCGACGCTGGGCCACGCTCCCTACACCGTGCTGCGGGACGGCTTCCAGCAGAACGCCGAGGGCCTGATCGCCGGCGGCGCGGACGCGCTCATCATCGAGACGACGCAGGACCTGCTGCAGACCAAGGCCGCCGTACTGGGCGCACGGCGCGCACTGGAGGCGATGGGCAGCGACCTCCTGGTGCTGTGTTCGCTGGCGTTCGAGACCACCGGAACCATGCTGCTCGGCTCCGAGATCGGGGCCGCGCTGACCGCGCTGGAACCGCTCGGCGTCGACATGATCGGTCTGAACTGCTCGACCGGCCCCGCCGAGATGAGCGAGCACCTGCGCTACCTCACGCGCCACTCCCGGATCCCGCTGCTCTGCATGCCGAATGCCGGACTGCCGGTGCTCACCAAGGACGGGGCGCACTTCCCGCTCGGTCCCGAGGGGCTCGCCGACGCCCAGGAGACGTTCGTCCAGGAGTACGGCCTCTCGCTGGTCGGCGGCTGCTGCGGCACGACCCCCGAGCACCTGCGTCAGCTCGTCGAGCGCGTCCGCGGCTCCGAGCTCACCCCCCGCGCGCCCCGTCCGGAGCCGGGCGCCGCCTCCCTGTACCAGACCGTGCCGTTCCGCCAGGACACGTCGTACCTGGCGATCGGTGAGCGTACGAACGCCAACGGGTCGAAGAAGTTCCGTGAGGCGATGCTGGAGGCCCGCTGGGACGACTGTGTGGAGATGGCGCGGGACCAGATCCGCGAGGGCGCGCACATGCTCGACCTCTGCGTCGACTACGTCGGCCGGGACGGTGTCGCGGACATGGAGGAGCTGGCCGGGCGCTTCGCCACCGCCTCCACGCTCCCGATCGTGCTCGACTCCACCGAGCTGCCGGTCCTGCGGGCCGGTCTGGAGAAGCTGGGTGGCCGGGCTGTTCTGAACTCCGTCAACTACGAGGACGGGGACGGCCCCGAGTCGCGGTTCGCCAAGGTCACGGCGCTGGCCGCGGAGCACGGTGCCGCGCTGATCGCGCTGACGATCGACGAGGAGGGCCAGGCCCGCACCGTCGAGCACAAGGTCGCTGTCGCCGAACGGCTGATCGCGGACCTGACCGGCAACTGGGGCATCCATGAGTCGGACATCCTCATCGACACCCTGACCTTCACCATCTGCACCGGTCAGGAGGAGTCCCGGGGGGACGGCATCGCCACGATCGGGGCGATCCGTGAGCTGAAGAAGCGGCACCCCGAAGTGCAGACCACACTGGGTCTGTCGAACATCTCCTTCGGTCTCAACCCGGCCGCCCGGGTCGTGCTGAACTCGGTCTTCCTGGACGAGTGCGTGAAGGCCGGCCTGGATTCGGCGATCGTGCACGCCTCGAAGATCCTGCCGATCGCGCGTCTGGAGGAGGAGCAGGTCAAGGTCGCCCTCGACCTGATCTATGACCGCCGCGCCGAGGGGTACGACCCGCTCCAGAAGCTCATGGAGCTGTTCGAGGGCGTCAGCACGAAGTCGATGAAGGCCGGCAAGGCCGAGGAGCTGCTGGCCCTGCCGCTGGACGAGCGGCTCCAGCGCCGCATCATCGACGGCGAGAAGAACGGCCTGGAGGCCGACCTCGACGAGGCGCTCACCGGTACGCCCGCTCTCGACATCGTGAACAACACCCTCCTGGAGGGCATGAAGGTCGTCGGTGAGCTGTTCGGCTCCGGGCAGATGCAGCTGCCGTTCGTGCTCCAGTCGGCCGAGGTGATGAAGACCGCGGTGGCTCATCTGGAGCCGCACATGGAGAAGTCGGACGCCGAGGGCAAGGGCACCATCGTCCTGGCCACCGTCCGCGGGGATGTCCACGACATCGGGAAGAACCTCGTCGACATCATCCTGTCGAACAACGGCTTCAACGTGGTCAACCTGGGGATCAAGCAGCCCGTCTCCGCGATCCTGGAGGCCGCACAGGAGCACCGGGCCGATGTCATCGGCATGTCCGGCCTCCTGGTGAAGTCCACCGTGATCATGAAGGAGAACCTCCAGGAGCTGAACCAGCGCAAGCTGGCCGCCGAGTACCCCGTCATCCTCGGCGGCGCGGCCCTGACCAGGGCCTACGTCGAACAGGACCTCCACGAGATCTACGAGGGCGAGGTCCGCTACGCCCGTGACGCGTTCGAGGGCCTGCGGCTGATGGACGCGCTGGTCGCGGTCAAGCGCGGGGTCCCCGGAGCGGTCCTGCCCGAACTCAAGCAGCGCCGGGTGCCCAAGCGTGACACCGCGGTCCTGGAAGTGGCGGAGCCGGAGGAGGGCGTACGCTCCGACGTCGCCGTCGACAACCCGATCCCCACGCCCCCCTTCTGGGGCACCCGCGTCGTCAAGGGAATCCAGCTCAAGGAATACGCGTCCTGGCTCGACGAGGGCGCCCTGTTCAAGGGCCAGTGGGGACTCAAGCAGGCCCGCACCGGCGACGGACCCACCTACGAGGAGCTCGTCGAGACCGAGGGCCGCCCGCACCTGCGCGGCTGGCTCGACAAGCTCCACACCGAGAACCTCCTGGAAGCCGCCGTCGTCCACGGCTACTTCCCGTGCGTGTCCAAGGGCGACGACCTGATCCTGCTCCACGAGGACGGCTCCGAGCGGACCCGCTTCACCTTTCCCCGCCAGCGCCGCGGCCGCCGTCTCTGCCTCGCGGACTTCTTCCGCCCCGAGGAGTCCGGCGAGACGGACGTGATCGGTCTCCAGGTCGTCACCGTCGGCTCGAAGATCGGCGGCGAGACCGCGAAGCTCTTCGAGGCCAACTCCTACCGTGACTACCTGGAGCTGCACGGCCTGTCCGTACAGCTGGCCGAGGCCCTCGCCGAGTACTGGCACGCCCGGGTCCGCTCGGAGCTGGGCTTCGGCGGCGAGGACCCGTCCGATGTCGAGGACATGTTCGCGCTGAAGTACCGGGGCGCGCGCTTCTCCCTCGGCTACGGCGCCTGCCCCGATCTGGAGGACCGGGCGAAGATCGCCGAGCTGCTCCAGCCCGAGCGGATCGGGGTGCATCTCTCGGAGGAATTCCAGCTGCACCCGGAACAGTCCACCGACGCGATCGTCATCCACCACCCCGAGGCGAAGTACTTCAACGCGCGGTAAGACGCCGTTCAACGCGAGGTGGCAGTACAAGTCGTACACTTGTCGGCCCAGTGCAGGCCGGTCGCCCTTCCCACGGGAAATGGCGGCCGGCCTTCTCGTCCCTCACGGAAGGTGTGCCGGATGACCAGCACGATCCCCGCGTCCTTGACCCGCACGGCCGAAGGTGCCGCGCTCCAGGCCGTCCTCCTCGACATGGACGGCACCCTCGTCGACACCGAGGGGTTCTGGTGGGACGCGGAGGTGGAGGTCTTCGCCGAGCTCGGACACCAGCTCGACGAAGCCTGGCGGGACGTGGTGGTCGGCGGGCCGATGACCCGCAGTGCCGGCTACCTCGTGGACGTCACCGGTGCGGACATCACCCTGGACGAGCTGACCGTGCTGCTCAACGACCGCTTCGAGAAGCGCATCGGCCGCGGTGTGCCGCTGATGCCGGGCGCGGCCCGGCTGCTGGCCGAACTGGCCAGGCACGAGATTCCCACGGCCCTGGTCTCCGCCTCGCACCGGCGGATCATCGACCGGGTGCTGGAGTCGGTGGGCCGTCACCACTTCGCCCTCACCGTCGCGGGCGACGAGGTCTCCCGTACGAAGCCGCACCCGGAGCCGTATCTCACCGCCGCTTCCGGCTTCGGCGCGGATCCCGAGTTCTGTGCGGTCATCGAGGACACCGCGACCGGTGTCGCGGCCGCCGAGGCGGCGGGCTGCCGGGTGGTCGCCGTGCCGTCCGTGGCCCCCATCGCCCCCGCGTCCGGCCGGGTGGTCGTACGGTCGCTCGAAGAAGTCGACCTCGCCTTTCTCCGGGGCCTGGTCACGGGAAAGCGTTGATCCGCATACCGAGAGTATTTCTGTGAATGAATAGAAAAACTCTCGGCGGTGGATGGTGCATTTCCTGTCGCACGCACGTGGGCAAGCCGGTGATCCAATAAAGGATTCGCGCGGTCCCGGGCGTGAGCCTTGTCACCCGAAATCGGTCGGGGTGATTCTCAAGATCCCCCGAGGTGTCCGTTTTGGTGCGCTTGGATGCCCCACTTCGTACGGATATCTGCGAAACGATCCTGGCGCGGGAAAATGGCTCGCCGTTAATTCCCATCACCATCCGATTACACGCCCTCAGTTCTCCGGTCCGGCATTGCTGACGATGCCTACTAATGTCGCTTTCTCAATGCCCGGATGAGGGAGAGCGTCCAAGATGAACCGCAAGACTCTGGTGTTGCCGGCCGTCATCGGCCTGCTCGCGCCCGTACTCGCCGCCTGCGGTGCGTCGGGGGACGGGGGCGATGGCAAGGACACCATCGTCGTCGGCGCCACGGACCAGATCGTCGCCTCCAAGGACAACCCCGCGCCGCTCGATCCCGCCATGGGCTACGAAGCCGGCGTGTGGAACGTGCTCCGGCAGACCGTGCAGACCCTGATGCGTGTGCCGCGTGGCGGCGGCCGGCCGGTGCCCGAAGCGGCCGAGAGCTGCGTCTTCACGGACACCCAGAACGAGAGCTATCGCTGCAAACTGCGCAGCGGCCTGAAGTTCGCCGACGGCAGGCCGGTCATCGCCGACGACGTGAAGTACTCCCTGGACCGGGTCATCGGCATCCATGCCGCCAACGGGCCGGTCGCCCTGCTCGACAACATCGACACGATCGAGACGAAGGGTGAACGGGAGGTCGTCTTCCACCTGCGTACACCGGACGCCACGTTCCCGTACAAGCTCGCCACCCCCGTCGCCGGGATCGTGCCGCGGAGCGTGTACCCGGCGAAGTCCGCGCGGACCGGATTCCGGGTGGACGGCTCCGGTCCGTACACGATGAAGGCGGAGACCCGGCACCACAAGGTCGTCAAGATCCGCTTCACCAGGAACCCCCACTACAAGGGGGATCTGAAGGTGCGGAACGACAAGGTCGAGCTGGACCTGTTCTCCGACGCGACCGCGATGGGGAAGGCGCTCGACAGCAAGAAGATCGACATGATGAGCCGCACCATGACGCCCGCACAGGCCCAGGGACTGCTGGAGAAGCCCGAGAGCGGTGTCAAGCTCACCGAGATGCCCGGCCTCGCCATCCGCTATCTCGGCTTCGACACCAAGGACCCGGCCGTCAAGGACAAGGCGGTCCGTCAGGCCATGGCCCAGGTCATCGACCGCGGAGAGATCGCGAGCAAGGTGTACGGCGCCACGGCCGAACCGCTGTACTCGCTGATCCCCTCCAGCATCACCGGGCACACCAACTCGTTCTACAACAAGTACGGCGATCCCAGCACCACGAAGGCCGCGGCGATCCTGCGCTCGGCGGGCATCCGCACTCCGGTGAAGCTCACCCTGCACTACACGACCGATCACTTCGGCGCCGGTACCGCCGCCGAATTCCAGGCCCTGAAGAAGCAGTTCGACGACACCGGGCTGTTCGACGTCACCGTCAAGGGAACCGCCTGGGAGAAATTCCGCCCCGCTCAGGTCCGCGGCGACTACGCCATCTACGGCATGGGCTGGTTCCCCGACTTCCCGGACCCCGACAACTTCATGGCGCCGTTCCTCGGCCGGAACAACTTCCTCAACTCGTCGTACAAGTCGGTCCTGGCGCAGAAGACGCTCATCCCGCAGTCCCGCCGCGAGACCGACCGCAGCGCCGCGGCCAAGACCTTCCAGCGGCTCCAGGAGGTCCGTCGCCACCGACGTGCCCGTACTGCCGATCTGGCAGGGCAAGCAGTACGTCGCCTCGCGCGAGGGTCTCACCGGCGTCGAATGGGCGGTCGACGCCTCCGCCGAACTCCAGCTGTGGGAGCTGGCGAAGGACCCGCGCTGAGCCAGGGGGTGCCCCGGCACTGCCCGGCCGGGACACCCACCGCGCGGGTCACTGGGCGCCGGGGCGCACCAGACCGCTCTCGTACGCGTACACCGCGGCCTGCACCCGGTCGCGCAGCCCGAGCTTGGTCAGCACATGGCCGACATGCGTCTTGACCGTCGTCTCGCTGACGAACAGATCCGCGGCGATCTCCGCGTTCGACAGGCCGCGGGCCACCAGCTTCAGCACCTCGACCTCGCGGTCGGTCAGCGTGTGCAGGGTGTCGGGCACCGGCTCCTCGCCGGACGGCAGGTGGTCCGCGTACTTGTCGAGGAGCCGACGGGTGACGCTCGGGGCGAGCATCGCCTCGCCCGCCGCGACCACCCGGATGGCCTGCACCAGCTCATTGGCCGGAGCGTCCTTCAGCAGGAAGCCGCTGGCACCGGCGCGCAGCGCCTCCACCACGTACTCGTCGAGATCGAACGTGGTCAGCACCAGCACCTTCGCCGGGCCGTCGCGGCCCGGTCCGGTGATCTGGCGGGTCGCCTCGACGCCGTCCATCCGCGGCATCCGGATGTCCATCAGCACCACATCGGGCTGCAACGCCCGCACCTGGTCGAGAGCCTGGAGGCCGTCACCGGCCTCACCCACCACCGCGAGATCGCCTTCCGCCTCCAGGATCATCCGGAAGCCGGTGCGCAGCAGCGGTTGGTCGTCGACCAGTAGGACGCGGATAGCCACAGGGTCTCCTTCAAGGTCCTTCGAGGGCCACAGGCCGGCCGGCCTCAGCACGGACCGGATCCATTCTGCCCTGCACATCCTGCTCCGCCTCGGCCGGGCGGGCCGTCAACGGATAGACCGGGGGAGTGCCACCGAATTCGGGACAGACCGACCGGTGGTCGCACCAGCCGCAGAGCTTCGTCGGCCGGGGCCGCCACTCACCCGTCTCCGTGGCCAGCCGGATCGCGTCCCACAACGCGAGCAGCTTGCGCTCGACCCGCTCCAGATCCGCCACCACCGGGTCGTACGTGAGGATGTCCCCGCTGCCGAGGTAGACGAGCTGGAGCCGGCGCGGCACCACACCCTTGAGCCGCCAGATCACCAGGGCGTAGAACTTCATCTGGAAGAGTGCGCCCTCCGCGTACTCCGGGCGCGGCGCCTTCCCCGTCTTGTAGTCGACGATCCGGACCTCGCCCGTCGGCGCCACGTCGATCCGGTCGATCACCCCTCGCAGCCGCAGCCCCGACTCCAGCTCCGTCTCGACGAACAGCTCCCGCTCGGCGGGCTCCAGACGCGTCGGATCCTCCAGCGAGAACCACCGCTCCACCAGGCTCTCCGCCTCCGAGAGCCAGCGCGCCAGCCGTTCGCCCCCGGCATCCTCGGCGAACAGCTCCGACAGCTCCGGCCTGGATTCCAGCAGCCGGTCCCACTGGGCGGGGATCAGCGCCGTGGCCCGGCCCGCCGTGCGCTCCACCGCGGGGTTGTCGAACAGTCGCTCCAGCACCGCATGGACCAGCGTGCCCCGGGTAGCCGCCTCGCTGGGCTTCTCAGGCAGCTTGTCGATGACCCGGAAGCGGTACAGCAGCGGACACTGCATGAAATCGCTCGCCCGCGACGGCGACAGGGACGAGGGCGGCTGAGCGGGCCGCGGCAGGGAGGTCATGTCGAAGACCCTACGGCCCGCCACTGACAGCGGGCGGCATACCATCGACCACACAGCCTCGAACACTGCATGATCGTGCCGTAGGGCACCGACCGAAGGGACCCCGTGGACGAGAGCGGCGACAGCGGGCGGCCGCAGCCCGGTGCAGGGGGAACGACCCCCGGAACCGGCCCCGGAAAGGGTGGGCCGCAGCGCCCCGAAGAGCCCGGAGGCGGCATTCTCATGGGCCGCCCCTTCGGCGTGCCGGTGTACGTCGCGCCCAGCTGGTTCCTCGTGGCCGCGCTGATCACCTGGGTCTTCGGCGGCCAGCTCGACCGGGTGCTGCCCGAGCTCGGCACGGCGCGCTACCTGGTCTCCCTCTTCTTCGCGATCGCCTTCTACGCCTCCGTGCTCGTCCACGAACTCGCCCACACCGTCGTGGCACTGCGCTACAAGCTGCCGGTGCGCCGCATCCAGCTCCAGTTCTTCGGCGGTGTCTCCGAGATCGAGAAGGAGTCCGAGACCCCGGGCCGCGAGTTCGTGCTCGCCTTCGTCGGACCGCTGCTCTCCCTGGTGCTCGCGGGCGTCTTCTACATCGGGATGATGTTCGTCGCGCCCGGCACCGTGCCCGGGGTCCTGCTCGCCGGCCTGATGATCTCCAACCTCCTGGTGGCCGCCTTCAACCTCCTCCCGGGCCTCCCGCTGGACGGCGGGCGCATGCTCCGCGCCGTCGTCTGGAAGATCACCGGCAAGCCGATGAGCGGCACCGTCGCCGCCGCCTGGGTCGGCCGCGCCCTCGCCGTCATCACCCTGATCGGCCTGCCGCTGCTCACCCACACCGGGACCTTCGGCAACGACCCCGGCGACCTCAGCGGCATGGACACCATCACCGACGCGCTGCTCGCCGCCATCCTCGCCGCGATCATCTGGACCGGGGCGGGCAACAGCCTGCGCATGGCCCGGCTGCGCGAACACCTCCCCGAGCTGCGCGCCCGCACGCTCACCCGGCGCGCCGTCCCCGTGGAGTCCGCCACCCCGCTCTCCGAGGCGCTGCGCCGGGCCAACGAGGCGGGCGCCCGCGCCCTCGTCGTCGTCGACGGCCACGGCGAACCGAAGGGCATCGTCCGGGAGACGGCCATCGTGGCCGTGCCGGAGCACCGCCGCCCCTGGGTCGCCGTCAGCGGCCTCGCCCAGGACCTCACCGAAGGCATGAAGGTCTCCGCCGAGTTGTCGGGCGAAGCGCTCCTGGACAGGCTCAAGGCCAGCCCGGCCACCGAGTACCTGGTCCTGGAAGAAAGCGGTGAGATCTACGGCGTCCTCTCCACCGCCGACGTCGAACGCGCGTTCGTCGCGGCTCTGGCCAGGCCGGCCGCCTGACCGCCCCGCCCCCGCCCCGGGCTCGCGGTCGGAGCCGGGGGAATCACCGGTAGGCTGGTCACATGTCTGAACCGACCGGTGCCGCCCGCCGACGCGGGCCCTTCAAGGTCGGGGACCAGGTCCAGCTCACCGATCCCAAGGGACGCCACTACACCTTCACGCTCGAAGCCGGAAAGAACTTCCACACCCACAAGGGTTCTTTCCCGCACGACGAGCTGATCGGTGCCCCCGAGGGCAGTGTTGTCCGAACCACGGGAAACGTCGCCTATCTCGCGCTGCGCCCCCTGCTCCCCGACTACGTCCTGTCCATGCCCCGCGGCGCCGCCGTGGTCTACCCCAAGGACGCGGGGCAGATCCTGGCCTTCGCCGACATCTTCCCCGGCGCCCGCGTCGTGGAGGCCGGCGTCGGCTCCGGCTCGCTCTCCACCTTCCTGCTGCGCGCCATCGGTGACCAGGGCATGCTGCACTCCTACGAGCGCCGCGAGGACTTCGCCGAGATCGCCCAGCAGAACGTGGAACGCTACTTCGGCGAACCGCACCCGGCCTGGCAGCTCACCGTCGGCGACCTCCAGGACAACCTGTCGGACACCGATGTCGACCGGGTCGTCCTCGACATGCTCGCCCCCTGGGAGTGCCTGGAGGCCGTCTCCAAGGCTCTGGTGCCCGGCGGCATCCTCTGCGCGTACGTCGCCACCACCACCCAGCTCGCGCGGACCGTCGAGTCCATCCGTGAGATCGGCTGCTTCGCCGAGCCGCAGCCCTGGGAGTCGATGATCCGCAACTGGCACGTCGAGGGCCTGGCCGTCCGCCCGGACCACCGCATGATCGGCCACACCGGCTTCCTCGTCACCGCCCGCCGCCTGGCCGACGGCGTGGAGGCCCCGCTGCGCCGCCGCCGCCCCGCCAAGGGCGCCTACGGCGAGGACTACGACGGTCCCGGCAGCCAGAGCGGCTCCTCCCGCGGCTGACCCGCGCAACGCACCGGCGCCGCCGCCGAGTTCCCGGACCGACCCGGGAACTCGGCGGCGGCGCCCTTTCGTTGCCGCTACGGGGACACCGTCCTCGGCGGCCCCGCAATCCGTGCCGACCCCACCGTTCCGCTGGTCCGTGAGGTGTGGCACGATGCTGGCCACCCCATGCCGCCGCGGCAGTCCCACCGGTGGCGCCGCCCACCCGGGCGTCCTCGATCCACAGGAACCACAGGAGACATCCCGCGTGCAGACCTCCGAGCTCCCGGACCTCGCGCACACCGACACCAAGCCGCTGCACTGGCTCGCCACAGCGGCGGCCATGGCCGCCGTGGTCGCGGCCGCCGGCCTGCTCCAGCCGGACCCCACGGCCTCGGCCTCCACCCCCCACCGCACCACGGCGCAGCACGGCACCACGACCGTCGCCGCCCCCGACCCGGCACGGGCGGACTTCCCCCTGGAGTGCGGCGGAGTCGAGAGCACCGTGGCCAAGCAGGCCACCGGCGACCTCGACGGTGACGGCCGGCCCGAGACCGTCGCGGTGGTCCACTGCGCGGCCGGCTCCGGCACCCCGCCCAGCGGGGTCTACGTCCTCACACGCGGAAGCGGGGCCGCACCGCGGGTCGTGGCGACCCTGGTGGACCCCGCCCAGGCGATGAGCATCGGCGATTTCGCAGTGCGTGACGGAGTCATTTCGGCCACCCTGCTCGGCTACTCCTCCGACGAGGTGGCGCGCTGCTGCCCCGACCAGCAGGAGCGGGTCACCTGGCAGTGGCGGGGCGGCGCGTTCGTCCGCGCCACCCAGGCTGCCCCGGGCAACGCCTGACCGGTCACCGCGCGTGACCGGAGACCCGCGACCACCGGATCAGGCGGCCTCGGGGCCGTACACCTCGACGTTGTCCGAGACGCGACGGACGTGGATGCAGTCGCCCGGGCACTCCTTGGCCGAATCGACCACGTCCTGCAGGAGCGGCAGCGGAACGGGCGTCGTCGCGCCCGGGTCCTGCAGCAGCTCGTCGTCGGCGCTCTTCACATAGGCCAGACCATCGATGTCCAGCTCGAACACCTCGGGTGCGTACTGGACGCAGATACCGTCGCCCGTGCAGAGGTCCTGGTCGATCCAGACCTCCAGGTCCTGCGTGTCGCCACCGATGGGAGCGTCCTGCTGCACGGTCATTTCTCCTGCCGTTCCCTGCGTATCCGAACCAAAAGATGCCAGCCCTGACGGGTGTTGAACGGTTCGACGATACAACCGGCCGCTTTCCGATGTTGAAGGGTGGGTATTCCCCTGACACGAGCGGGAACGCACGGGTGAAGATCGGACACGCCCCGCAGTCTTTGTGATCTAGGGGTTTCAATCATCACCCACCCAGGTAGGGTCAGGAAGCGTCCAGCTCCCCTTGGAGGAGGTGAGGACCGTGGCAGCCCACGACGACGACATCAACCGCGGCATCCGGCCCGGGCGGGGGTCCGAAGACCCAGCCGGCCAGGTCGCCTATCTCGAGCAGGAAATCGCCGTCCTGCGACGTAAGCTCGCCGACTCTCCGCGCCATACGAGGATTCTCGAAGAGCGGATCGTCGAGTTGCAGACCAACCTGGCAGGCGTGTCCGCACAGAATGAGCGGCTCGCCAACACACTGCGCGAGGCCCGCGACCAGATCGTGGCCCTCAAGGAAGAAGTCGACCGGCTCGCACAGCCGCCGGCCGGTTTCGGTGTGTTTTTGCAGGGCAATGAGGACGGCACCTGCGACATCTTCACCGGGGGCCGAAAGCTCCGGGTGAACGTCAGCCCGAGTGTCGAGCTCGAAGACCTCCGGCGCGGCCAGGAAGTCATGCTCAACGAAGCGCTCAACGTGGTCGACGCCATGGAATTCGAGCGGGCCGGGGACATCGTCACCCTCAAGGAAATCCTTGAGGACGGCGAGCGGGCCCTGGTCATCGGGCACACCGACGAGGAACGGGTGGTGAGGCTCGCCGAGCCGCTGCTGGACATCACCATCCGCCCCGGCGACGCCCTCCTGCTCGAACCGAGGTCCGGCTACGTCTACGAAGTGGTTCCCAAGAGCGAGGTCGAAGAGCTCGTCCTCGAAGAGGTACCGGACATCGACTACGACAAGATCGGCGGCCTGGGCGACCAGATCGAACTGATCCGGGACGCGGTCGAACTTCCCTACCTCCACCCCGACCTCTTCAAGGAACACGAACTGCGTCCGCCGAAGGGCATCCTGCTCTACGGTCCCCCCGGCTGCGGCAAGACGCTCATCGCCAAGGCCGTCGCCAATTCCCTTGCCAAGAAGGTCGCCGAGGTCACCGGCCAGCCCACGGGCAAGAGCTACTTCCTCAACATCAAGGGCCCGGAGCTCCTCAACAAGTACGTCGGCGAGACCGAGCGGCACATCCGCCTGGTCTTCCAGCGTGCCCGTGAGAAGGCGAGCGAGGGCACGCCCGTCATCGTCTTCTTCGACGAGATGGAGTCCCTCTTCCGTACCCGGGGATCCGGTGTCAGCTCGGACGTGGAGAACACCATCGTCCCCCAGCTGCTCGCCGAGATCGATGGCGTCGAGGGCCTGGAGAACGTCATCGTCATCGGCGCCTCCAACCGCGAGGACATGATCGACCCCGCGATCCTGCGACCCGGCCGTCTCGATGTGAAGATCAAGATCGAGCGCCCGGACGCGGAGGCCGCGAAGGACATCTTCGCGAAGTACCTCACGCCTTCGCTGCCGCTGCACGCCGACGACCTCGCGGAGCACACCGGCTCCAAGGAAGCCGCTGCGCACGCCATGATCCAGTCGGTCGTCGAGCGGATGTACACCGAATCCGAGGAGAACCGCTTCCTCGAGGTGACGTACGCAAACGGCGACAAGGAAGTCCTGTATTTCAAGGACTTCAACTCCGGCGCGATGATCCAGAACATCGTCGACCGGGCCAAGAAGATGGCCATCAAGGCATTCCTCGACCAGGGCCAGAAGGGCCTTCGCGTCTCCCACCTCCTCCAGGCGTGCGTGGACGAGTTCAAGGAGAACGAGGACCTTCCGAACACCACCAACCCGGACGACTGGGCCCGGATCTCCGGCAAGAAGGGCGAGCGGATCGTCTTCATCCGCACGCTCGTCACCGGAAAGCAGGGCGCGGACACCGGTCGCTCCATCGACACGGTGGCGAACACCGGGCAGTACCTGTAGAACGCAGTCAGGCTGCGGATGCCCGGCCGGGCATCCGCAGCCGGTTGCTTTCGGTCCCGTTCACGCGACACCGCAGCAATGACGTAATTGATCTCCCCACCAGCACAGAGGCGCTCTAGGCTCTTGCGTACCGCCCGGTCGCGCAGTGTGTGGACGGGCAGTGCACGCGCACCGACAAGCAGCGGTACTTGAGCGCCGCCCCTCAAGGGAGCGCCGCCGGGCAAGGAGGGCCGCATGACCGTACGGCGAGTAATGGGCATCGAGACGGAGTACGGGATCTCCGTCCCCGGCCACCCCAACGCCAATGCCATGCTCACCTCGTCCCAGATCGTCAACGCCTACGCAGCGGCGATGCACCGGGCGCGCCGCGCCCGCTGGGACTTCGAGGAGGAGAATCCGCTGCGGGACGCGCGAGGTTTCGACCTCGCCCGCGAGACCGCGGACTCCAGCCAGCTCACCGACGAGGACATCGGCCTCGCCAATGTCATCCTCACCAACGGGGCCCGCCTCTACGTCGACCACGCACACCCGGAGTACAGCTCCCCGGAGGTCACCAATCCGCGGGACGCGGTCCTCTGGGACAAGGCCGGCGAACGCATCATGGCCGAGGCCGCCGAGCGCGCGGCCCAGCTCCCCGGCGCCCAGCCGATCCACCTCTACAAGAACAACACCGACAACAAGGGCGCCTCGTACGGCACGCACGAGAACTACCTGATGAAGCGGGAAACCCCGTTCTCCGACATCGTGCGCCATCTGACCCCGTTCTTCGTCTCCCGCCAGGTGGTCACCGGGGCGGGACGCGTGGGGATCGGCCAGGACGGCCACGAGCACGGCTTCCAGATCAGCCAGCGCGCCGATTACTTCGAGGTCGAGGTCGGGCTGGAGACCACGCTCAAGCGCCCCATCATCAACACCCGCGACGAACCCCATTCCGACGCGGAGAAGTACCGCCGGCTCCATGTGATCATCGGGGACGCGAACCTCTCGGAGATCTCCACCTATCTCAAGCTCGGCACCACCGCCCTGATCCTCTCCATGATCGAGGACGGCTTCATCAACGTCGATCTCGCGGTCGACCAGCCGGTGCGCACCCTGCACCACGTCTCCCACGACCCGACCCTGAAGCACCTCATCACGCTGCGCAGCGGCCGTACCCTCACCGCGGTGCAGCTGCAGATGGAGTACTTCGAGCTGGGCCGCAAGTACGTCGAGGAGCGTTACGGGGCGGATGCCGACGAGCAGACCAAGGACGTCCTGATCCGCTGGGAGGACACCCTCAACCGGCTGGAGAACGACCCGATGAGTCTGTCCGGCGAGCTCGACTGGATCGCCAAGCGGGAACTCATGGAGGGCTACCGCCGCCGTGACAGCCTGGACTGGGACGCGGCGCGGCTGCACCTGGTGGATCTGCAGTATGCCGACGTGCGGGCCGAGAAGGGCCTGTACAACCGTCTGGCGGCCCGCGGGAAGATGAAGCGGCTGCTGGACGAGAACGAGGTCGAGCAGGCCCGTACGAGGCCTCCGGAGGACACCAGGGCCTACTTCCGCGGCCGCTGCCTGGAGCAGTACGCCGACGACGTCGCGGCGGCCTCCTGGGATTCGGTCATTTTCGACCTGCCGGGTCATGACTCGCTGCAACGGGTACCCACCCTGGAACCGCTGCGCGGTACCCGCGATCACGTCAAGGAGCTGCTGGACCGCTGCCGCACGGCGGAGGAGCTGGTCCAGGTCCTGTCGGGCGGCTGAAAGGGCCGGGATCGGGGAATCATCGGGATGACCCCCGGACGTTGAGAGAAAGTACCGGGCCGATGTCGGAGCCCGTGGGTAGGGTCTGATCAAGTGCTTCGAACCGAGCGGGGTGAGCTATATGGCGACCAAGGACACCGGCGGCGGACAGCAGAAGGCGACTCGTTCCACCGAGGAGGTCGAGGAGCAGGCGCAGGACGCGCAGGTCTCCGAGGACCTCAAGGACCGCCAGGAGAAGCTGAGCGACGACGTCGACTCGGTTCTGGACGAGATCGATGACGTGCTGGAAGAGAACGCGGAGGACTTCGTGCGGTCCTTCGTTCAAAAGGGTGGACAGTAGTTCGCGAGTGTGAACGCGGGGGCATGGAGAGCAGTGCGCGCGGTACGGGCCGGTCCGGCCCGTACCGCGCGGGCGCAAGCGGCATCGCGAGCCGTGCAGCCGCCCCCGCCGTTCATGTGGATCACCGCCGCCGGACGGGTAGGGTCCGTGGCGTAACCGCATCAACTGCAATTCGGCCATCGGCAAGTTGGGAGACGATCCTGACGCCTTGCTCAGGGCCGTCGCTTACCTGGAGGGAAACGCGTGGAAGCCAACACTCGTAGCACCGGGCGTCTACCAGCTGCCTTCCTGACGCCGGGATCCTCTTCGTTCATGGATTTCCTGTCCGACCAGTCGCCCGGGATGCTCCCGGGCAACCGGAACCTGCCGCCCCTCCAGGGGGCCATCGAGGCGCCGCACGGGACGACGATCGTCGCGGTGACGTTCGCCGGCGGTGTGGTGCTGGCCGGTGACCGGCGCGCGACCATGGGCAATGTGATCGCCCAGCGCGACATCGAGAAGGTCTTCCCGGCCGACGAGTACTCGGCGGTGGGCATCGCCGGCACGGCCGGACTGGCCGTGGAGATGGTCAAGCTCTTCCAGCTGGAGCTGGAGCACTTCGAGAAGGTCGAGGGCGCCCAGCTCTCCCTGGAGGGCAAGGCGAACCGGCTCTCCACGATGATCCGCAGCAATCTGGCGATGGCCATGCAGGGCCTCGCCGTCGTGCCGCTCTTCGCCGGCTTCGACGTCGACCGTGAGAAGGGCCGGATCTTCTCGTACGACGTCACCGGCGGCCGTTCCGAGGAGCACGGGTACGCGGCCACCGGCTCCGGTTCGGTCTTCGCCCGGAGCTCGATGAAGAAGCTCTACCGCGGGGAGCTGACGGAGCAGGAGGCGCTCACCCTGGTCGTACAGGCGCTGTACGACGCCGCGGACGACGACTCGGCGACCGGCGGACCCGATGTGGCCCGGCGGATCTACCCGATCGTCACCGTCATCACCGACGAAGGCTTCCGGAGGCTGGACGAGGCGGAGTCCTCCGAGATCGCGCGCTCGGTCCTGGAGCGCCGGCTGGAGCAGCCCGACGGCCCGCGCGCCGCGCTGCTCTGACCTCCGTTCCGCTGCTTCTTCGATGCTCTCGTCACTGACAGAAAGGGACGGATAACCGGTGTCGACGCCGTTCTATGTCTCACCTCAGCAGGCCATGGCCGACCGGGCGGAATACGCCCGGAAGGGCATCGCCCGTGGTCGCAGCCTGGTTGTGCTGCAGTATGCCGACGGCATTGTGTTCGTCGGCGAGAACCCGTCCCGTGCGCTGCACAAGTTCAGCGAGATCTACGACCGGATCGGTTTCGCTGCCGCCGGTAAGTACAACGAGTACGAGAATCTCCGTATCGGCGGCGTGCGCTACGCCGATCTGCGGGGATACACCTACGACCGTGACGATGTGACGGCCCGTGGGCTGGCCAACGTGTACGCGCAGACGCTGGGCACCATCTTCTCCAGTGCGGCCGAGAAGCCGTACGAGGTGGAGCTGGTGGTCGCCGAAGTGGGCACCGACCCGGAGGGCGACCAGATCTACCGGCTGCCGCACGACGGCTCGATCGTCGACGAGCACGGCTCGGTCGCGGTCGGCGGCAACGCCGAGCAGATCAGCACCTTCCTGGACCAGCGGCACCGCGACGGGATGACGCTCGCCGAGGCGCTCAAGCTGGCGGTGCAGGCGTTGTCGCGCGATCCCAACGGCAGCGAGCGGGAGATCCCCGCCGAGCGGCTGGAGGTCGCGGTCCTGGACCGTACGCGGCCCCAGCAGCGGAAGTTCAAGCGGATCGTCGGCAGGCAGCTGGCGCGGCTGCTGGAGGCGGACGGTGGCTCCGCGCCGACGGATGCCCCGTCCGACACCGAGGAGGGCGAGGGCACCGGATCCGCCGCCGCTCCGGACGCGACCGGCTCCGCCGACTCCGGTGGTGACGTGGAGTAGTCCGTCGAAGGACGGTCCACCGCTGTGACCGTGCCCCGGTACGCCGTTCCCGGCGGGCCGGGGCACGGTCATGCCTGCGGAGCGTCCGGGGGCGGGGGCGCCGAGGAGCCGCGGACCACCAGGTGCACGGGGAGGCTGCCGGGCTCGGCCGGCCGGTCGTCCAGGGCCGCGAGCAGGGCGGCCATGCCACGCTCCCCGACCTGCTCGGCGGGCAGTCGCACGGTGGTGAGCTCCGGTTCGACGGCCGTGGCCAGGGCCAGATCGTCGAACCCGGTGACGGACAGGTCGTCGGGCACCCGGAGGCCCAGTCTGCGGGCGGCCTTGCAGGCACCCGCGGCGAGGATGTCGTCGTCGCAGACGAGAGCGGTGGGCCGGGGCCCCGGGGCGGTGAGAGTGTGCTCCGCCGCGACGCGGCCCGCGTGGACGTCGAGCGCCGCCGCGACGGTCCGCAGGGAGGTGCCGGGCACCGTCCGCAGTGCCTCGTGCAGTGCCCGGCCGCGCACCGCGAACGTCCAGGAGCCGACGGCCGACGCCAGGTGGACGAAGCGACGGTGGCCGAGGGCCAGGAGGTGCTCCGCGACCTGCCGCATTCCGTCGGCGATGTCCAGATTGACACGGGCCGCGACCCCCGTGTCCGCGGGATCGCTGTCGAGCATGACCAGCGGCAGCCCCGCGCCGCGCAGCGCGTCGAGAGCTCCGGCGGCCATGGAGGAGGCGATCACGCCGTCCAGGGAGGCGCTCGCCGAGGCGAAGGGGTCCCGGGCCGGCCCGGTGCCCTCGGGGGACGGGTAGAGGACGACGCCGAAGCCGTGCTCGGCGGCGACCTCGGCGGCGCCGGTGTAGACGCGTGCGAAGAACTCGTTGGTCAGCGCGGGGACGACCAGGAGCGCGGTCCGGGTACGGCCGAGGCGCAGGTTGCGGGCGGCGAGATTGGGCCGGTAGCCGAGGCCGTGGGCGGCGTGCCGGACGCGTTCGGCGGTGGCCTCGGAGACCCTGCCCGGCCATTTGCCGCCGAGCACGAGGGAGACGGTGGCCTGCGAGACGCCTGCGGCCCGCGCGACATCGCGGCTGGTGGGCCGGGTCGGGGCAGGCTGTGGTGCGCTGGTCACTCGGGCCTCCGGGCCGGTCGGGGGCAGGCGCCGTGAAGTGGACCTGCGGACTGGGCACATGGTACGTATGAACTTCGACGTTATACGTAAAACCTCTGGGCGCCGGAAGGGTGCCGGAGGGAGAGGGGCGACAGGACATGGCCGCGGGATATCTGGACATCCTCCGGGCGCGGCATGCCGCCCGCCTGCTGGCGGGAACCCTGGTGGGGAGGCTGCCCAACGGCACCGCCCCCGTCGCGATCGTGCTGTTCACCCGCGCCGAGGGCGGCAGCTACGCCCTCGCCGGAGCGCTCGCGGCCGTGTACGGGCTGGCCACCGCGGTCGGCCAGCCGCTGCTGGGCCGCGCCGTGGACCTGTACGGCCAGCCGCGTGTCCAGTTCCCGGCCGCCGTGGTGTCGGCGTTGGGCATGGCCCTGCTGGCCCTGGTGGGCCTGGGATCGCTCCCGCTGGCCTACGGGGCCGTGGCGGTGGCAGGAGTCTTCACACCGCCGCTGGAGGGCGGCCTGCGGGCCCTGTGGCCGAGCGTGCTGGGCGGCCAGGAGCGGGTGCACCGGGCGTACGCCATGGACGCCGTCGCCCAGGAGGTCATGTTCACCGTGGGCCCCTTGCTGGTGACGGTGCTGGTCTCCCTGTGGTCGCCCGCGGCCGCACTGCTGGTCATCAACGCGTTGGGCGTCCTGGGGGCGCTCTCCGTCGTCCTCTCCGAGCCCTCCCGGACCTGGCGCTCCGCACCCCGCGAGGCGCACTGGCTGGGTGCGCTGCGCTCGCCGGGGCTGCTGGCGCTGCTCGGGTCGTTCTTCTTCGTCGGGCTCGCGCTGGGTTCGATCACGGTGGCCGGTGTGGCCTACGCCGACGACCACGGCCGGGAGTCGGTGTACGGCTGGCTGATGGCCGCGCTCGGCCTGGGCGCGCTGACCGGCGGCGCGGTCTACGGGGCGCGGCAGTGGGCCGGGGCGCCGGAGCGCCGGCTGCGGGTCATCGTCGCGCTGCTGGCGCTGGGCTATCTGCCGCTGATGCTGACCCCCGGAGTGGTCGCCATGACCGCACTGGCGGCAGTGGCCGGAGTCTTTCTGGCGCCCGCGATCGCCTGCTCCTTCATCGTGGTCGACCGGCACGCGCCGCGGGGCACCGTGACCGAGGCGTTCTCCTGGCTGGTGACGACCTTCGGGGTGGGCGCGGCGGCGGGAACGGCCGTGGCGGGCCCGGCCGTCGAGCTGGGCGGCACCTCGTGGAGCTTCGCCGTGGCGGGGGCCGGTGGGGTGGCGGCGCTGCTCGTTCTGCTGGCGACGGGAAGGGTACTCGCAGTTCCCGGGCGTACGGCCGTTTCCGTACGGGGATCGGAAAATGATCGAAACGGTGCTGTCGAACCCGGTTTCAGCTCAGGCCATCAGGCGTAATGTTCAGTCATGGACCGCCGCATTTTCGGGCTGGAGAACGAGTACGGCGTCACGTGCACGTTCAGGGGACAGCGCCGACTGTCCCCTGATGAAGTGGCGCGCTACCTCTTCCGCCGTGTTGTGTCATGGGGCCGCAGCAGCAATGTCTTTCTGCGGAACGGCGCCCGCCTCTACCTCGACGTGGGATCGCATCCGGAATATGCAACCCCCGAATGCGACAACCTGACCGAACTGGTCACCCACGACAAGGCCGGCGAGCGCATTCTCGAAGGCCTGCTCGTCGACGCCGAACGCCGCCTGCACGAGGAGGGAATCGCGGGCGACGTCTATCTCTTCAAGAACAACACCGACTCGGCGGGAAACTCCTACGGATGTCATGAGAACTACCTCGTGGCACGGCACGGAGAATTCTCCCGGCTCGCGGACATCCTCATTCCTTTCCTCGTCACGAGGCAACTGATCTGCGGCGCGGGCAAGGTGCTGCAGACCCCCAGGGGCGCCGTCTACTGCGTCAGCCAGCGTGCCGAGCACATCTGGGAGGGCGTCAGTTCCGCGACCACGCGTTCCCGCCCGATCATCAACACGCGTGACGAACCGCACGCGGACGCGGAGCGGTACCGCCGGCTCCACGTCATCGTCGGTGACTCCAACATGTCCGAGACGACCATGCTGCTGAAGGTCGGCGCGACCGACCTGGTGCTCCGCATGATCGAAGCGGGCACGGTGATGCGGGATCTGACGCTGGAGAACCCGATCCGGGCGATCCGCGAGGTCAGCCATGACACCACCGGACAGCGCAAGGTGCGCCTGGCCAGTGGCCGTGAGGCGTCCGCCATCGAGGTGCAGCGCGAGTACTACGAGAAGGCCGTCGACTTCGTCGACCGCCGTGGCATCCGCACCGGAACCGTCGCCCAGGTCCTGGAGCTCTGGGGCCGTACGCTCGACGCGGTCGAGGCCGAGGACCTCGACCGGATCGAGACCGAGATCGACTGGGTGATGAAGTACAAGCTCATCGAGCGGTACCGGGCCAAGCACAACATGACCATGTCGCATCCGCGGGTCGCCCAGATAGACCTCGCGTACCACGACATCCACCGTCGTCGCGGCCTGTACTACCTGCTGGAGCGCAAGGGACAGGCCGCCCGTGTCTGCAACGACCTGAAGATCTTCGAGGGCAAGTCCGTGCCCCCGCAGACCACCAGGGCGCGGCTGCGCGGCGACTTCATCCGCAGGGCGCAGGAGCAGCGGCGGGACTTCACCGTCGACTGGGTCCACCTCAAGCTCAACGACCAGGCGCAGCGCACCGTGTTGTGCAAGGACCCGTTCCGTTCGGTGGACGACCGGGTGGAGAAATTGATCGCGGGTATGTGAGCCGGCACGGCAGGATCCCGGCCACCGACGCGACGCGGGCCCCGTACGTTCCTCGTACGGGGCCCTGCGTACGCCCTAGAGTGTCGGGGACTCAACCAACTGTGCCGTCTGAGATCTGAGGAACAAGTGCGCCGACTTGCCGGCCTTCTCGTCGTCCCCCTGTTGCTGCTGACAGCGGCTTGCGGCGACGAAAAGGGCTCCGATTCCGTTTCCGCTTCCCCCGCGACGAAGGACGGGTTCCCCGCGATCACCGCGGGCGCGAAATTCGGTGAGAAGCCGACCCTGGCCAAGGGCATGGGGAACCCGCCCAAGGAGCTGAAGACCAGAGTCGTCAGCCAGGGAGACGGCGCCACGCTCAAGAACGGCGACGCCATCCAGGTCAACTACCTCGGTCAGTCCTGGGATTCCGACAAGCCGTTCGACAACAGCTTCGACCGCAAGCAGCCGTTCGATCTGACCCTCGGCGCCGGCATGGTCATCCAGGGCTGGGACAAGGGCCTCGTCGGCCAGAAGGTCGGCAGCAGGGTCCAGCTGGTCATCCCGCCGGATCTCGCATACGGCGACCAGGGCCAGGGCGACATCAAGCCCAAGGCCACGCTCGTCTTCGTCGTCGACGTACTGAAGGCGACGCAGATCCCGGCCTCGGCCAAGGGCACCGAGGTCGCCCAGGACAACATCGACCTGCCGAAGGTCGGCACCAACACGGACGGCAAGGCCCCCAAGGTCACCATTCCGACCAAGAGCGACCCGCCGGCGAAGCTCGTCTCCAACTACATCCTGGAGTCCAAGGGCGACGTCGTGAAGGACACCGACAGCGTCGTCGTGAACTACGTCGGAATGACGTGGAAGGACGGCAAGACCTTCGACAGCACCTACGCCGCGGGCAAGACGCAGACCTTCCCGCTCGCCCAGGTGACGCTGAAGGGCCTGAAGAACGGTCTGGTCGGCAAGAAGATCGGCAGCCGGGTGCTCCTCGTCATCCCGCCGGACCAGGGCTTCGGTGACAAGGCGCAGCAGTCCATCCCCGCCAAGTCCACGCTGGTCTTCGCCGTGGACCTCCTGGCGAAGATGTAAGACTGTCCCGGTTGCCCAGTTCATCATCAAGAGGAGCAAGTCAGTGAGCATCGAGAAGCCCGAGATCGACTTCCCGGAAGGCGAGGCGCCGTCCGACCTGGAGATCAAGGACCTCTGGGAGGGCGACGGCCCGGTCGCCAAGGCGGGCGACTTCGTCTCCGTTCACTACGTCGGTGTGGCCTTCTCCACCGGCGAGGAGTTCGACGCCTCCTGGAACCGCGGCAACCCGCTGCAGTTCCAGCTCGGCGCCGGCCAGGTCATCGCAGGCTGGGACCAGGGCGTCCAGGGCATGAAGGTCGGCGGCCGTCGCCGGCTGACCATCCCCGCGCACCTCGCGTACGGCGACCGCGGTGCCGGTGGCGGCCGCATCGCGCCCGGCGAGACGCTGATCTTCGTCTGCGACCTGGTCGCCGTCTGATCCGCGTCCGTGCGATACGAGGGCCCGTGCCGCCAGGCACGGGCCCTCGCTTTTGTCCCGACACCGCGTAGCGGTACGGTCGAGCGTCGTAGAGCGAAACAGAAAGGGCATCGATGGCGATTGCCAAGGCCGAGCGGCTGATGAACCTGGCGCTGTGTCTGCTGGGGACCCGCCGCCCGCTCAGCAAGCGCGAGCTGCGCGGCTCCATCGAGGCCTATCTGGAGGCGGGCTCCGACGACGCCTTCAACCGGATGTTCGAGCGCGACAAGGACGATCTGCGCGAGCTCGGTCTGATCATCGAGACCGTGGAGAACCTGGACGGCGACACGGGATATCTCGCCCGCCGTGACAGGAACCGGCTGCCCCCGATCACGCTGGACGCCGAGGAGGCCGCCGCGCTCGGGCTGGCCGCCAAGGTCTGGCAGCAGGCGCGGCTGGCCGGTGCGGCCAGCGGCGCGCTCCAGAAGCTGCGGGCCGCCGGCATGCCGGAGGCCGAGGACGCGTACGAGGTGCACAGCGCTCTCGAACCGCGCATCCCCGTCCACGAGGCGGCGTTCGAGCCGTTGATGCTGGCCTGCCGCGACCGCCGCCCGGTCACCTTCGACTACCGCAAGGGCAACGCCGCCACGCCGGAACAGCGCCAGGTCGAGCCATGGACCCTGGAGTGCTGGCGCGGACACTGGTACCTGGCCGGCTGGGACCGGGACCGCGGCGCCGAGCGGGTCTTCCGGCTCTCCCGGATCACCGGCCGGGTCCGCTCCAGGGCCGGGGCGTTCACCACCGAGGTGCCCGACGTCGTGACGGTACGCGAGACGGTCGAGAGCTGGGCGGGGGAGACGGCGACCCGGACCGCGCTGATCAGGCTGCGCACCGGGGCCGGCTACCCGCTGCGCTCGCGCGCCGTGTCGGTCCGGGAACTCGGGAACGGGTGGGACGAGTTGGAGATTCCGTACGGTCACGGCCTGGATGCCTGGCTCGTCGAGTTCGGCCCGGACGTCGTCGTACAGGAACCCGCCGATCTGCGGGCCGATGTGATGGACCGGCTGCGCGCCGTGGCCAAGGACTGAGAGAGGTACGGCAACCCATGGCCACGAACGCGATCGACCAGACCCGCCGGATGCTCTCCCTGGTGACGTATCTGCGTGAGCGCCCCGGCGCCCATGTCCAGGACGTCGCCCGCGCCTTCGGGATCACCGAGGACGAGCTGATCTCGGACCTTGACGTGCTGCCCATGTGCGGGACGAGCTTCCGCGGCGGCGACCTGCTGGACATCGACACCGACGGTGACCGCATCTGGTGGCACAACCCGGACGACGTCGCCGAGCCGCTGCGGCTCGCCGCCGACGAGGCGACGGCCCTGCTGGTCGCCGCCCGTGCCGTGGCCACGCTGCCGGGGCTGCGCGAGAGCGACCGGCAGGCGCTGCTGCGGGCCACCGCGAAGCTGGAGACCGCGGCCGGTGAGGTGGGGGCGGCGAGCTCGCGGCTCTCGGTCACCTTCGAGTCCGAGGGCGGCGTCTTCGCCGATGTGGACCGGGCGATCTCCGAGCGGCGCCGGCTCTGGCTGCGCTACTACTCGCCCGCGCGCGACGAACTCACCGAGCGCGAGGTGGACCCGATCCGGCTGTTCGCCGTGGGCCACACGTACATGGAGGCCTGGTGCAGGTCGTCCGAGGACCGGCGTACCTTCCGGCTCGACCGGGTCGCCGAGATCCGGCTGCTGGACGAGCCCGCCGCACCGCCCGAGCTGGAACTGCGGGACCTGTCCGAGGGGCTCGTCCAGCCGGCCGCCGAGGACCCGGAAGTCGTCGTCGAGGTGGGCCCCGGCGGGCGCTGGGTCGCCGAGTACTACCCGCACGACAGCGCACGGGAGCTGCCCGACGGCGGGCTGCGGATCACCCTGCGCACCCCCGACCCGGCCTCGCTGCGCAGGCTCGCGCTGCGGCTGGGCGGCGAAGGCCGCATCGTCTCCCCGCCGGAGCTGGCGCGAAGCGCACAGCAGGCGGCCCGTGCGGCGCTCGCCGCGTACGACGAACCGGCCTGAGCGGAAACCTGAGGGAGATATGAGCAATATGTCTGTGGTGTCAGGTGTTCCGACCGTGGTGGTGCCCGAGTCCGTCCGGTTCAAGGCCGCCTGCCCGGACTGCCATGAACGGTTCGAACTGGCCGCGGGCGCCATTCGCCTCGCGGTGGGCGCGAGCCGCCGGACGACGTTCTACTCCTTCACCTGCCCGCAGTGCGGTGCGTCCGTCCGCAAGCCCGCGGGGGAGCGGATAGTAGAGCTCCTCACCAGGGGCGGGGTGCGGACGCTGCGCCTGCACGCCGGCCTCCAGTGCTGACCCCGGCCGTCGTCCCCTTCTCTTCCTCACCCGCTTCCGGAACGCTCCCGCCCGCCGGTGCCGAGCACTTCTGACACCTAGACACATCGAGGCTCTGCGCATGTTCTGGCCCATGCTCGCCATCGCCCTGGGGTTCCTCGGGATCGCCGTTCTCGGTGTGCTGGCCGTCAAGGTCTTCATCGAGGCCCAGCGGCTCGGGCATCAGGTGACACGTACCACCCAGCGCATCAACCGGGCCGCGGAGGACCTCGAAAGGGCGGCGACGGACCTCGCCGCCACCGGCGAGGCGCTGCGTTAGCCGTACCGCTTCTCCACCCGATCCACGCTGTGAGCAGGGCTGATCGATCGGAGCGGGCACGGCCTCCAGTTTCCCGGGTTCGAGGGGTACGCTGCTGAAGGCGGCCCGGAGAGCGAGGCGTGGGCCGTAATCGCAAGGATGCGTGGGTATTGCCCTGCGTTTACTCCTGCGGGATACGATCGCTGACAGTACGAAGGTCGGACGTCCGTCCGAGGTTCGATCCGCCCCACCCCTGCTGCCTCGGTGAGAAGGTACACACATATGTTCGGAAGGCTCGGCGCTCCCGAGATCATCCTGATCCTCGTCGTCATTGTTCTGCTGTTCGGCGCGAAGAAGCTTCCTGACATGGCTCGTTCGCTCGGCAAGTCGGCCCGCATCCTCAAGAGCGAGGCCAAGGCCATGAAGTCCGAGGGTGGTCCGTCGGCGACCCCGGCCGAGCCGGCCGCCAACGACGCCGCCCAGGACCAGGCCGCCCAGCGCACCATCAAGGCCGCCCCCGGAGACGTGAGCAGCTCGCGTCCGGTCGCGGAGCCGACCGACTCGACCAAGCGCTGACAAGAACCGGGCCGACGCAGGCGCCCTGATCAGTGAGGGCCTGCTGCACGAGATGAGGACGTGGGTTGCTCAAGTCTGCCCGCAAGCAGGAGACGGACCCAGAGGGCCGCATGCCCTTGGTGGAGCACCTGCGTGAGCTGCGTAACCGGCTGGCGAAGGGCATGCTGGCCATCGTCGTCGTGACGATCGCCGCAGCCTTCTACAGCCAGGCGCTGATGGAGTTCCTCTCTGCTCCCGTGCCCCGTTGCGAGAAGGGGCTGGGCGAGACGACGGGGGGCGCGTGCGCGGTCATCGCGTACACCGACCTTCTCTCCCCCTTCACGACGACGGTGAAGGTCAGCCTCATGGCCGGCGTCATCATCGCCAGCCCGATCTGGCTGTACCAGCTGTGGGCGTTCGTGGCGCCCGGGCTCCACAAGCACGAGCGGAAATACACCTACGCCTTCGTGGCGGCCGCAGTGCCGCTGTTCCTCGGTGGTGCCGCGCTCGCCTACACGATCCTGCCGATCAGCATGCGTGTCCTGTTGGGCATCACGCCCGACGGGTCGGCGAACATCCTCCCGATGGACAAGATCCTCGACTTCACGGTCCGGATGGTGCTCATCTTCGGAGCGGCTTTCGAGCTGCCGCTGCTCCTGATCATGTTGAACCTCACGGGCATAGTGACCGGGCGTCGCATGCTCGGCTGGTGGCGCGGTGTGGTCATGGGGGTGTTCGTCTTCGGGGCAGTGGCGACTCCTACCACCGACCCCGTGGGGATGATCGCGCTCGCGGGTCCGATCGTGGTCCTGTACTTCATGGCTGTCGGCTTCTCCCTGCTGAACGACAAGCGGCGACGCCGTGCCGATCCCGACGCCGAACTGGACGACGACGAGGCATCGGAGCTGGATCTCACCCCCGAGGACGTCGGTGGGATCGAATCGGTCTCGTCCTCCCGGGCGTTGCCCGCACAGGCGAGTTCGGACCGGGACCGCGTGAACGGTTACGACGACATCACCTGACCTTGTAGGGTCCCCGGGTGACCAGCGAGATCACCCTTTTCGTCAATCCCACCGCAGGACGCGGCCGGGGCGCGCACGCCGCGCAGCCGGCCGCGTCCGCGTTGCGGGACGCCGGATTCTCCGTGCGTACGGTTCTCGGTGAGGATGCCGACGATGCCCTGCGGCGGGCCCGTGAGGCCGTCGCGGGCGGGACCGGTGCGCTGATAGCCGTGGGCGGGGACGGCATGATGTCCCTCGCCCTGCAGGCCGTCGCGGGAACGATGACCCCGCTCGGGGTCGTCGCCGTCGGCACCGGCAACGACTTCGCCCGCGCGCTCGGGCTGCCGATACGGGATCCGGCCGCCGCCGGACGGCTGGCCGCCGAGGCGCTCAAGGGCGGCGGCGTCCGCGAGATCGACCTCGGCCGGGTCGGTGAGCGGTGGTTCGGGTCGGTGCTCGCCTCCGGCTTCGACTCCCGGGTCAACGACCGCGGGAACCGGATGCGCTGGGTCGGCGGACGGTTCAAGTACGACCTCGCGATCCTCGCCGAACTCGCCGCGTTCAAGCCCATTCCGTACCGCGTCAGGCTGGACGACGGACCGGTCAGGGAGACCGAGGCGACGCTCATCGCGGTCGGCAACGGGTCGACGTACGGCGGAGGCATGCGGATCTGCGCGGACGCCGTCATGGACGACGGGCTGTTCGACGTGACCGTTGTCGGGGATTGCAGCCGGGCCACCCTGCTCAAGGTCTTCCCCCGCGTCTACAAGGGAACGCACCTCAGCCACCCCAAGGTCACCGTGCACCGGGTTTCCTCGATCGAGCTGGTCGCAGCGGGTGTCACCGCGTACGCGGACGGTGAACCGCTCGGGGCCCTGCCGCTCACCGCGCGCTGCGTGCCCGGTGCGGTGCGGGTGCTCGCACCGGGTTCTTCCGGCGGGATTTAAAGATCGCGCCTGCTGTCAGAGGTGGCGGGTAGGCTCGAAAGCACGATGACAGAGGACCTCTCACCAGCTGAGCGATACCAGGCTTCTCGGGCCCGTGCCACCGAGCAGGCCACCGCACTCGCGCCCTTCCGCGAGCTGTACGAATTCGATCTGGACCCCTACCAGATCGAGGCCTGTGAGGCCCTGGAGGCAGGCAAGGGAGTGCTCGTCGCCGCCCCGACCGGCTCGGGCAAGACGATCGTCGGCGAGTTCGCCGTGCACCTCGCACTCGAACAGGGCCGCAAGTGCTTCTACACCACGCCCATCAAGGCCCTGTCCAACCAGAAGTTCACCGACCTGGTCAAGCGTTACGGGCCGGATAAGGTCGGCCTGCTGACCGGCGACAACAGCGTCAACGCCGATGCCCCGGTGGTCGTCATGACCACCGAGGTGCTGCGGAACATGCTGTACGCGGGCTCGCAGGCGCTGCGGGGTCTCGGTCATGTGGTGATGGACGAGGTGCACTACCTCTCCGACCGCTTCCGGGGCGCCGTCTGGGAGGAAGTGATCATTCACCTCCCGGACTCCGTGACACTCGTGTCGCTGTCGGCGACCGTGTCCAACGCGGAGGAGTTCGGCGACTGGCTGGACACCGTCCGCGGTGACACCGAAGTGATCGTCTCCGAGAGCCGGCCCGTGCCGCTCTGGCAGCACGTCCTGGCCGGCCGCCGGATGTACGACCTCTTCGAGGAGGAGACCGACCACGGCGGCCGCGGCGCCGGACGCCGCGAGGTCAACCCCGACCTCGTCCGGCTCGCCCGGATGGAGAACCAGCGGGGGTACAACCCGCGTGAGCGCCGCCGCGGCAAGATGGTCCGCGAGGCGGACCGGGAGCGCGAGCGGCGTCAGCGCAGCCGGATCTGGACCCCGGCCAGGCCCGAGGTCATCGACCGGCTGGACGCCGAAGGGCTGCTCCCCGCCATCACGTTCATCTTCAGCCGGGCCGGCTGCGAGGCCGCCGTGCAGCAGTGCCTGCACGCCGGACTGCGGCTCAACGACGAGGAGAAGCGGCGCCTGGTCCGCGAGATCGTCGAGGAGCGGACCGCGTCCATTCCCGGCGAGGATCTCCATGTCCTGGGCTACTACGAGTGGCTCGAAGGGCTAGAGCGGGGCATCGCCGCGCACCACGCGGGCATGCTGCCGACGTTCAAGGAGGTCGTCGAGGAGCTGTTCGTGCGCGGGCTCGTCAAGGCCGTCTTCGCGACGGAGACGCTCGCCCTCGGCATCAACATGCCCGCGCGCTCGGTGGTGTTGGAGAAGCTCGTCAAGTGGAACGGCGAGCAGCACGCCGACATCACCCCCGGCGAGTACACCCAGCTGACCGGGCGGGCCGGACGGCGTGGCATCGACATCGAGGGCCACGCGGTGGTGCTGTGGCAGCGCGGCATGGATCCGGGGGCGCTGGCCGGACTCGCGGGTACGCGTACGTATCCGCTGCGGTCCAGCTTCCGGCCCTCGTACAACATGGCCGTCAACCTGGTGCAGCAGTTCGGGCGGCACCGTTCGCGCGAGCTGCTGGAGACCTCCTTCGCGCAGTTCCAGGCGGACCGGTCGGTGGTCGGCATCTCCCGGCAGGTCCAGAAGAACGAAGAGGGGCTGGAGGGCTACCGGGAGGGCATGACCTGCCACCTCGGTGACTTCGAGGAGTACGCGCGGCTGCGCCGCGACCTCAAGGACCGTGAGACCGATCTGGCCAAGCAGGGCGCGACACAGCGGCGGGCCGAGGCCGCGGCGTCCCTGGAGAGGCTCAAGCCCGGCGATGTCATCCATGTGCCCACCGGCAAGTTCGCCGGGCTGGCGCTGGTGCTCGACCCGGGGCTGCCCGCCGGGCGGACCAATGGGCACGGCCATCGCGGGCTCGAATACCACGACGGGCCACGGCCGTTGGTGCTCACGGCCGAGCGCCAGGTCAAGCGGCTCGCCTCGATCGACTTCCCGGTTCCGGTGGAGGCGCTGGAGCGAATGCGGGTGCCGAAGTCGTTCAACCCGCGCTCCCCGCAGTCGCGCCGCGACCTGGCCTCCGCGCTGCGGACCAAGGCCGGGCACATAGTTCCGGAGCGGCACCGCAAGGGGCGGTCCGTCGCGGCCGACGACCGGGCGATCGCCCGCTACCGGGCGGAGCTGCGCGCGCACCCTTGCCACGGGTGCGACGAGCGCGAGGACCACGCGCGGTGGGCCGAGCGGTATCACCGGCTGCAGCGCGACACGAGGCAGCTGGAGCGGCGTATCGAGGGGCGGACGAACACGATCGCCCGCACCTTCGACCGGATCGTCGCGCTGCTCACCGAGCTCGACTATCTGCGGGGCAACGAGGTCACCGAGCACGGGCGCCGGCTGGCGCGGCTCTACGGCGAGCTCGATCTGCTGGCGAGCGAATGCCTGCGGGCGGGTGTGTGGGAGGGGCTGAACCCTGCCGAACTCGCGGCCTGCGTCTCGGCGTTGGTGTACGAGGCGCGGCAGGCGGATGACGCGGTGGCGCCGAAGCTGCCGTCGGGGCCCGCGAAGACCGCGATGGGCGAGATGGTCCGGATCTGGGGCCGGCTCGATGCCCTGGAAGAGGACTTCAAGATCAACCAGGCGGAGGGTGTCGGGCAGCGCGAACCCGATCTGGGCTTCGCCTGGGCGGTCTACATGTGGGCGTCGGGGCGGACGCTGGACGAGGTGCTGGGCGAGGCGGAGATGCCGGCCGGGGACTTCGTACGGTGGTGCAAGCAGGTGATCGACGTGCTGGGGCAGATTGCCGCCGCGGCGCCGCGGGACGGGAGTTCCGTGGCTCGGAATGCGCACAAGGCGGTGGACGCGGTGTTGCGGGGGGTTGTGGCGTACAGCTCCGTGGGGTGAGGTTCGTGCGGGGTGCGGTGCCGTCGGTGCTGGGTACGGGGGCGGGGGTGGGCCTGCTGAGGGTCGTTCCCCTGCCCGCCCCTTCCCGTGACCGGGGGCTCTGCCCCCGGACCCCCGCTCCTCAAGCGCCGGAGGGGCTGAATATGGGGCCGGAGGGGCTGGTTAGTTACGGAGCGTCGGAGAGGCTGAATGCGGGGCGCTGGAGGGGCTGGCTATGGGGCGTCGGAGGGGCTGGATGCGGGGGTGATGGGCGGGGCTGGTCCGGTGAGTTCGGTGATGCGGGCCAGGCGTTCGTCGGTGTGTGCCGGGCCGATCAGCATCACGCCGTACGGCAGGCCGTCCGCTTCACCGGCGGGGGCCGCCACCGCGCACTGGTCGAACAGGTTGGTGGAGCCGGCGAACCGGGCGAGACGGGCGTTGACGGCCGACGGGTCCGCCACGGCCTCGGCGAGCGTGGGGTGTTCCGGCACGGTGGGCAGCAGGAGGGCGTCCGCGTTTCCGAGCGCGGCCGTCGCGTCGGCACGGAGCCCGGCCAGCCGGGCCTGATCGGCGAAGAGACGATGTGCCGGGATGTCACGGGCCCCGGCGATGATCCCCGCCACCGTGGGGTCCAGGCCGGGAGCGTCGGGCATGGAGTCGATGAACGCGCCGACCGCGGTGTAACGCTCGGCGACGAACGCGGAGTCGTACAGCATCGCGGCTGCCTCGGTGAACGGCGTCGGATCGACTGTCCGGAGCACCGCGCCCGCCGCGCGGAGCCGGGCGGCCGTCGACTCGTACGCCGCCGTCCAGCCCGGGGCAGCGCCCAGCTGCCCGGTGGGCGGGACGGCGATCCGCCAGGGGCCCGGGACACGGAAGCGGTCGGGGTGCGGGGCCGGGGTGGCCATCAGGGTCATCGCCCGCTCGGCCTCGGGGAGCGTACGGGCGAAGACGGTGACGCAGTCCAGGCTCGCGCAGGCGGGGACCACACCGTCCGTCGGTACGAGACCGCGGGTCGGCTTCAGGCCGAAGACGCCGTTGAACGCGGCGGGGACGCGGCCGGAGCCCGCGGTGTCGGTGCCCAGGGCGAGATCCGCGATGCCCAGGGCCACGGCGACCGCCGAACCGGAGCTGGAGCCGCCGCCGATCCGGTCGGGATCGTACGCGCAGGCCACCGCGCCGTACGGGGAACAGGTGCCGGTCAGGCCCGTGGCGAACTGGTCCATGTTGGTCGTGCCGATCACCAGGGCACCGGCGGCGCGCAGCCGGGCCACCGCCGGGGCGTCGGAGCCCGGTTCGTACGCGTACGAAGGGCAGCCCGCGGTCGTGGGGAGGCCGGCCACGTCGATGTTTCCCTTGACGGCCAGCAGCCGGCCCGCGAGGGGGAGCCGCTCGCCCGAGGCCAGGCGGGCGTCGAGCCGCGCGGCCTCCGCCTCCACGTCGTGCCGGGGGCGCAGACCGATCCAGAGCTCGGGGCGCCGCACCGCGTCGATACGGGCATGGGCGTCCCGGACTCGGTTGAGGACGAGGGAGGTTGTCGCCATGGTCGGTCCTCGGATTCTTGTCCTGTCCTATTGCCTCGGGCCCTTGTCCGTGGGGCGGGGCCATGCGTCATGGGGCGCCATCGCGTCCGGTCGTCGGGCCGTCGGCGGGGGTGGCCGGCTCGTTGGGGGGAGCGGACAGGCCCGCACGGCAGGCCAGTTGGAGTGCGAGGCGGACATCCGGCTCGTTCAGGTCGGCGCCCGTCAGCTGGACGATCTTGCGGATGCGGGCGCCCACCGCGTTCCGGTGCAGATGGAGCGCGTCCGCGGCACGGGCGGGCGAGTTGTTGTGGTCCAGATAACCCTGGAGCGTGCGCAGCAGTGGTTCGGCGCGTTCCGGTCCCAACGCCAGTACCGGGGCGAGGAGTTCGCTGACCGCTTCGCGTGCCGTGTCGGAGGCGTACCACTCCAGCAGCATCCGGTCCAGGCCCACCGCGTCGTGCGCCGCCACCGCGGGCCCCGCACCGCGCGGCACCGCGGCACGGGCCTCCCGGGCGGAGGTACGGATGCCCAGCGGGCCCCGGTGCGGTGCGCCCACGCCGCACCGCAGACCGGCCTCCGGGCGCAGTGCGGCCAGCCGGTCCACCACCCGGCGGGCGCGGGCCAGGGTGGTGCGCCGCCCGTGCGTCCCCGGGTCCGCGGGCCAGGTGCTGAGCAGGACGAGGGCGTCGTCGACCAGCGCGGCGTTCCACTGGACGGAGTCGGCGGACTGCGGGGACGAGGCGGACGGGGCGACGGCGGCGCTGCCGGGGGCCGCCGCCCCGTCCCAGGCCCGCAGCAGGGTCAACGCCTGGGACATGACCGCGTCCAGGGCCTTGGGGCGGTTCGAGGCGTCCAGGCCGCCCGCCTCGACCCGCAGCGCGATGTGCCAGCCGTCCACCGGCAGTGCGAGCGCCCGGCCCCGGGCGGCCAGCCGGGCGGCCTGGTCCTGCGGGACCACGAGCAGTTCGGCGAGCAGCCGGCCCCGGGAGCGCACCGGTACGTCGCCGTGCCCGCCGCCCGCCGCGGCGAGCGCCGCCAGCGCGAGGACCGAGCGCACCGCCGTACCCGCGTGACCCGGGCGGGCCGGGGCCGCCAGCCGGATCTCGCCGTCCGGGCCCGCGGCGGCCGCGCCCTCCTCGCCCGGACCGGCGGCGCGCAGCTCCACGGGTACGCCCAGAGTGCGGCCGGCCGCCGCGGCCACCCGGTCGGGGTCGCCCGCGACCGCCGTCACCTCCCGTGCCGCGGCCGCGACCCGGGCCAGCGCGTCCGCCGCGGACCCGGCCACCGCCCGCTCCACGGCCACCACGAGAGCCGCGAGGTCCTCCTCCGCGTACAGCACCGCGACCCGGCCCCGCTCGGCGAGCGCCCGCGCCGTGGCCGTCACCTCGGCGGGCAGTCCGCGCGGAGCCTCGGCCACGCCCGTCAGGACCAGTGCGGCGGCCCCCGCCGCGGCCGCGTCCCGCACCGCCACGTCCAGCAGATGCCCCGGCACCGGGGCCAGCAGCACGGCGACCGTCCCGGCGGGGATGGCGGCGAGCCGGTCCGGGCGCGGCTCCAGCCGCACTCCCGTGACCTCCACCGCGTCGAGCGGGCCCACCAGTGGGCGGACCGCTTCGAGCCCGGGGGAGGAGAGGAGTTCCAGGATGTTCGCCATCCCCCCAGTGTGCCGCCGATGTGCCATGAGCACACCTGGTCGTCGAATCACGGGCCGATGGCCCATGGGGGGCGCGATCCGTCTCCGTACGCTGGGATTCATGCACGTGGACGCCGGAGCACTCGCCGACTTCGCGCGGGGCTGTGCCGTCCTGGGATCAGGGGGCGGCGGACCCGCCGATGTGGCCCTTCCCGTCGCCGGACAGGCGATCGAGGAGTGCGGTCCGGTGCCCGTCGTCGACCCGGCGGCGCTGCCCGCCGAGGCACTGGTCATGCCGGTGGGGCTGGTGGGATCGCCCGCCGTCGCCGCCGAACGGATCGGCGGCAGGGACGAGCCCGCACGGCTGCGGGACCGCTTCGAGGCGCTGCACGGCGCCCCGGTCGCCGCCGTGATGAGCAGTGAGATCGGCGGCCTCAACGGCTGCGTCTCCGTCGCCTGGGCGGCCCGGCTGGGGCTGCCACTGCTCGACGCCGATTCGATGGGCCGGGCCTTTCCCCGGATGGACCAGAACGTCCTGGAGCTGGCCGGGCTGCGCCCGGGGCCGGCCGTCCTCGCCGACGAGCACGGCCACACCGTCGTGGTCGACGATGTGGACGGCGCGCACCTCGAACAGTTCGCCCGCGCCGCCGTCGTCGCCTTCGGCGGGCGCGCCGCGTCCACCGACTACCCCCTCACCGCCGGGCAGGCGGCCCGGCACGCCGTCGCCGGATCGGTCACGCGCGCCCTGGCCCTCGGCCGCGGCGAAGGACCGGCCCCGCTGCTGACCGGCAAGGTCTCCTCCGTCCGGAGGTACGCCACCGAGGGCGCCGACGGTGACGACGCCACAGGCGTGCTGCTGGAGGGCGGCGGCCCCGACGCGGGCCGGCTGGTGCTCGTCGAGGCCCGCAGCGAATTCGTCGCGGCCCTGGAGGACGGCACACCGCTCGCCGTCGTACCGGACGTGATCGCCCTGGTCGACGTGGCGACCGGCTGGGCCGTCCCGGTCGAGGAGGTCCGTTACGGACTGCGCGTCCACCTCGTCACGCTCCCCTCGGACCCCGCCTGGTACACCCCCGGGGGGCTGCGGCTCGCCGGGCCGTCGGCCTTCGGTCTGGCCGGCCTCGCGGGTGCCGCGGTCGAGCGCCGGGCCCAGGGAGGCACCTCATGATCCTCGGTGTGGATGTCGGGCCCACCAACACCGATGCCGTGCTCCTCGACGGCGACCGGGCGGTGCGGGCCGTCAAGGTGCCCTCGGTGGCGGGGGACGCCGTCGGATCGCTCGCCGCCGCCGTCCGCGCGCTCCCCGCCGAGCTGCGCGGCCGGGCCACCCAGCTCGCCGTGGGCCTGCGGGTCGCCGCCCGCGCGGTCAGGGAGCGGCACGGGCTCGCCCGGGTCGGGGTGCTGCGGGTCGGTGGTGCGGCCGCCGACGCCGTGCGGCCGCTCTTCGGCTGGCCCGAGGCGCTGCGCGACGCCGTGTGCGCCGGCACCGCGAACGTGCGGGGCGGGGGTGGTCTGGCGCCCCGTGACACCACGCCGCTCGACCGGGACGCCGTCGCCCGGTTCGGTGCCTCGCTGGCCGGACGCGCCGAGGCGTTCGCCGTGACCGCCGTGTTCTCGCCGGTCGACGGCGGCCAGGAGCGGGAGGCCGCCGAGATCCTGCGCGCCGAGACGGGGCCCGACACGACCGTCCTGCTCTCCAGCGACGTCGGCACCCTCGATCTGCTGGCCCGTGAGAACGCCACGGTCCTCGACGCGGCCCTGTCCGTACTCGTGGCCCGGGTCGCCGACGAGCTGACCGCCACACTGCCCCGGCTCGGCCTCGCCCCCGGCGCCGCCGTCCTCGTCACCCGCAGCGACGGCACGCTGATGAGCCTGGAGTACCTGCGCCGTCAGCCCGGACTCAGCCTGGGCAGCGGACCCGCCTGCACCATCCGCGGCGCCGGGCTCCTGGCCGGGCTCCGGGACGCCGTGGTCGCCGACATCGGTGAACGCCGTGCCAGGGTAGGGGCGCTGACCGGCGGCTACCCCCAGGAGGCCGGCCCCGGCGAACGCATCGGCGGCGTCCCGGTCAGCGTGCGCTTCCCCGACCTGATCACCGTCCGTGCCGACGCCCACCGCGAACTCGCCGAGGCCGCCGACCGGATGCGCCCCGCCGCCGGGCTCCTCCCGCTGATCCTGGTCGGCGGCGGTGCGGGCGGCGTACCCGCCGAGGTGCTGGCCGGGTTCGACGTCGTACGGCCCGGACACGGCGGCGTCGCCGGGGCGTTCGGCGCGGCGGCCAGCCCGGTCGGTGGCCAGTACGACCGCATCGTCCGCCGGGGACCCGGCCGACGGCTCGACGCGGTACGGGACGAAGTACGCGACCTGGCCCGGGCCGGCGCCGTACGGGCCGGGGCCGATCCCAGGCGCGTACGCACCCACTCGGAACCGGACCTTCCGGTGCCGTACCTGCCCGGGGCGGTGCTCCTGCGGGCCCGCGCCGTCGGACCGCCCCTCCCGCTCTGAACCCCCGTTCCCCGCCCCACCGCAGCAGGCCCGGCGCCGTGCTGCTGCCCCCTCCTGCCCGCCCGCGCATCCCGAGGACCCGTCCCCATGACCCAGCAGTTCGATGTGCACCAAGAGCCATCCCCACCGGCCCAGGCCCGGCCCCAGGCGCAGCAGGACGAGGACTACCCGCTGGAGCGGGTGCCGCGCGCGGCCCGCTACTCCTGGTTCAACGTCGCCGTGCAGCGCTTCGGCCAGCTCTCCGACCTGACGCAGTTCCTGCTCGGTGCCGCGCTCGGCGCCGGACTCTCCTTCTGGGGCGCCTTCTGGGCGTTCACGCTCGGCTCGGTGATCCTGGAGATCGTCTGCATATTCGTCGGCATCGCCGGTATGCGGGAGGGCCTGTCCACCTCGATGATGGTCCGCTGGACCGGCTTCGGCCGTTACGGCTCCACCCTCATCGGACTCGTCATCGCGGTCAGCCTGTTCGGCTGGTTCGGTGTGCAGACGGCGGTGTTCGCGGCCGGGCTGCACTCCATCGTCCCCGCGCTGCCGGTCTGGGCCTGGTGCCTGATCTGCGGGCTCGGTGTCACCGCGCTCGTCCTGCGCGGCTTCCGCGCCATGGGCTGGACCGCCTTCGTCACCGTTCCCGCCTTCCTCGGCCTCGCGGGCTGGGCGATGACGGTCGAGTTCTCCCGGCACAACGTCGGTGACATGGTGGCCTCGGCGCCGTTCGGCGCCCACATGTCCATCGCCACCGGCGCGACCATCGTCGCCGGCTCGTACATTGTCGGCGCGGTCACCACCCCCGACATGACCCGCTTCAACCGCAACACCGGCGACGTCGTCAAGCAGACGGTCGTGGGCATCAGCCTCGGCGAGTACGTCCTGGTCCTGGGCGGGGTGCTGCTCGCCTACGCGGTGAAGTCCTCCGACCTGATCGCGATCATCACGTCCTCCTGCGGTGTCATCGGCGTCATCGTCCTGGTCTCCGCCACCGTGAAGATCAACAACTGGAATCTGTACTCGTCGTCGCTCGGCCTGATCGGCGCGGTCGAAGCGCTCTTCAAGGTCCGGCTCAACCGGGTCGGCACCACCGTCACGATCGGTGTCCTCGGCAGCCTCGCCGCGGCCGCCGGAATCCTGGACCGGTTCACGGACTTCCTCACGGTGCTCGGCGTCCTCACCCCGCCCGTCGCCGGGATCATGGTCGCCGAGTACTTCGTGGTGAAGAAGTGGCGCCCGCAGCTGGACGCCTCGCGCGCTGCCGGACGGCTGCCCGAGACCGAACCCAGCTGGGTGCCCGCCACGATCGCCCTGTGGGCCGCCGCCTCCCTGTTCGGCTGGCTCGGCGACCACTACCAGTGGTGGGGCATCCCGGCGCTCAACTCCCTGCTGCTGGCCGGGCTCGGCTATGTCGTCCTCGGCAAGCTCGGCCTGGTGCGCGGCGCCCGTGACCTGCCGTTCGAACAGCCCGTACGTCCCGCGGCGGCGATCGAGGCGGAATCCGGCACGGCCTGGTCGCCGAAGGCCATTGCCTGACCCGCACACCCACCCGAACACCCCACCCCCTACGAAAGACAGACACACCATGCGCATCGGAATCGACGTCGGAGGCACCAACACCGACGCCGCCCTCCTGGGGGACGACGACCGGATCATCGCCACCGCGAAGACCCCCACCACCTCCGACATCACCTCCGGCGTGACCGCGGCGATCCGGGCCCTCGACCCGCCGATGGAATCCGTCACCGCCGTGATGATCGGTACGACCCACTTCCTCAACGCGCTGATCGAGGGCGCCCGGCTCGCCCCCGTCGCCGCGGTACGCCTCGGTCTGCCCGCCACCGCCGCTCTGCCGCCGATGACCGACTGGCCGCGGCGGCAGCGGGCGGCCGTCGGCGGGCACGGCTATCTCTGCCACGGCGGGCGGGAGTTCGACGGACGGCCGCTGTCGCCGCTCGACCCCGAGGAGCTGAAGCGCACCGCCGCCGACATCGCCGCGCGCGGACTGACCTCGGTGGCCGTCTCGTCGGTGTTCTCCCCGGTCGCCGAGGAGGACGAGCGCCGGGCCGCCGAGATCCTCGGCGCCGAACTGGGCCCCGGCGTGCACTTCTCGCTCTCGCACGAACTCGGCCGGGTCGGACTGCTGGCCCGTGAGAACGCCACGATCATCAACGCGGCGCTGCGCGACCTGGCGGCCGCGATCGTGGAGTCGTTCGCCAAGTCGCTCGCCGAGGTGTCGCTGACCGCCCCGTTCTTCCTGTCGCAGAACGACGGCACGCTGATGGACGTGGACTTCGCCCGCGCCTACCCGGTGGCCACCTTCGCCTCCGGGCCCACCAACTCGATGCGCGGCGCCGCCTTCCTGTCCGGTCTCGGGGACTGCGCGGTCGTCGACGTCGGCGGCACCACCGCGGACGTCGGCATCCTGGCCGGCGGCTTCCCACGCGAGGCGGCGGGCGAGAGCGAGGCCGCGGGCATCCGGACCAACTTCCGTATCCCCGACGTCCTCTCGCTCGGCATAGGCGGTGGCTCCCTGGTGTCGCCCGACGGCGAGACCGGTCCCCGATCGGTCGGTTTCCGGCTCACCGAGGAGGCACTGGTCTTCGGCGGCGACACCCTGACGGCCACCGATCTCGCGGTCGCCGCGGGCCGCGCCGACATCGGCGACCGCTCCCGGGTCGCCCACCTGGATCCGGAGTTCACCGCCCGCGCGCTCGACCGGATCGCGGAGCGGCTGGCGGAGACCGTCGACCGGATGCGCACCTCGGCGGGGCCACTGCCGGTCGTGGCGGTCGGCGGCGGCAGCGTGCTGGTGCCCGCGGCCCTGCCCGGCTTCGACGATGTGCGCCGCCCCGGCCACTTCGACGTCGCCAACGCGGTGGGCGCCGCCATCGCCCAGGTCGGCGGAGAGGTCGACCGGGTCTTCCAGGTCCCGGAGGGGCGCAGGGACGCCGTGCTCGCCGAGGCCCGCGAGGAGGCCGTGGGCCGGGCCGAGAGCGCCGGCGCCAGGCCCGGCACGGTCCGCATCGTCGACGTGGAGGAGGTCCCGCTGGCCTACCTGCCCGGCGGCGCGACCCGTATCCGCGTCAAGGCGGTCGGCGACCTCGACCTGAACGGCATCGGCACCACCCACGCCCCGGCCGGGGCGCGCGACACCCATGGAGCAGCGTCACATGCGTGAGATCAACCTCGACAACCTGGACGACATCGCGCGCGGCGCGGGCATCCTCGGCACCGGCGGGGGCGGCGACCCGTACATCGGCAAGCTCCTGGCCCGTGAGGCCATCCGCAAGTACGGCCCGGTCCGGCTCGTCGCCTTCGACGAGGTGCCGGACGACGCGACGGTGGTTCCCGTCTCCGGGATGGGGGCACCGACGGTGCTGCTGGAACGCGTCCCCGCCGGTGGCGAGGAGGTGGCCGCGCTGCGCGCCCTGGAGAAGCACATCGGCCGGGCCGCCACCCACATCGCGCCGATCGAGGTCGGCGGCGTCAACTCCATGCTGCCCATCGCCTGCGCCGCGGAGGCGGGGCTGCCGCTGGTCGACGGCGACGCCATGGGCCGTGCCTTCCCCGAGGCACAGATGGTGCTGCCCGGACTGATCGGGGTGGCCAACACCCCGATGGCGCTCGCCGACGACAAGGGCAACAGCATCATCGTCGACGCCGTCTCCAACCACGCCGCCGAGCGCATCGCCAGGGCGGTCTGCGTGGAGCTCGGCTGCCAGATCTCCAGCGCCGACACCGTGATGCGCGGCGACCAGCTCGCCGACGGGCTCGTCCCCGCCACGCTGACGCTCGCCGAGCGGCTCGGCGCGGCGGTGCGCGAGGCGCGCGCGGCGCACACCGATCCGGTGCTCGCGGCCCGCACCATGCTGTCCGGCACCCATCTGCTGACCGGCAAGGTGATCGACGTCGGCCGCCGCACCGAGGGCGGCTTCGCCCGGGGCAGCGCCCGGATCGAGGGCATCGGCGACGACGCGGGCCGGGTGCTCGAACTCGGCTTCCAGAACGAGCACCTGCTCGCCACCCGGGACGGTGAGACGGTCGCCACCACGCCCGACCTGATCTGCGTGCTGGACACCGACACCGGCGATCCGGTGACCACGGAGGGACTGCGCTACGGCCTGCGCGTCAGCGTCCTCGCGGCGCCCTGCGACCCGCGCTGGACCACCCCGGGCGGCCTGGCGCTCGCCGGGCCGCGCTACTTCGGGTACGACGTGGACTACCTGCCGTTCCGGGAGAGCTGACCCACGGGCCGGCCGGCCGCGACGGCCCCGGCCGGTCCGCGCGGAGCGGACCGGCCGGGGCATCCCTTCCGCCGAGTGATCCCTTGTCTCAGACCGCCCGCTTGCCGCTCTTCATGGACACGGCGACGCAGGCCAGGCCCAGCAGTATGGTCAGGCCGCCGATGATGACGTTGTTGAGGACGATGCCGAGGTCGGGGCTGCTGCCGACGATCCACGTCGAGAGGATCGTCCAGATCCCCATCGCGCAGATGGCCCAGCTCAGGCCGTACATGCGCTCCGGCATCACGGTGAACCCGAGGCCCAGCGCGGCGATCGCGATACCCATGATCAGGTTGTGCGTCGCGAGTGTGGACTGACTTGCCGTGAAGTGCAGCACCCACGGCGAGACGGCGCAGTAGAGACCGACGAGGAACACCGGTGCGTCCACCAGGGCCACATCGCGGCCACCGAGCATGCGGGCATAGCGATCGCGCATTTCGGAGACATCGGGGTGACTGGCCATGTCACGGCCGGTGTGCGAGATGTTTGACATGGGGTTCGTCTCCTTCGCTCCTGCAGACCGACCCGTTTTCTGTCTGCGACAAGCGGCCTGCTATGCCATTCTGCGCTTATATCTCCCTTATGTGTAGATTCAGGGCTCGCGAGAATCCGTACGAACCGCACGCGGTGATGCACCGCCCAGCCGCCGGGCCAGCTCCACCAGGCCGGGCGTACGCAGCACCCGGTCCCCGTACCCCGGCAGCGGCACGTGCAGCGGCTCCGTCCAGCGCCCGGGGATCGCTTCGAAGCCGTACACCGCACCCGCCAGGGCGCCGGTCACGGCGGCCACCGTGTCGGTGTCCCCGCCCACGTCCACGGCGGTGGCCAGGGCGTTCTCGTACGAATCCGTGGTGCGCAGCGCCCACAGCGCGGTGCCCAGGCACGGCCAGACCGCACCGTTGAACTCCGTCGCGGCCTCCGGGCGCCAGTCGGGCGCGAGGACGCCGGCCCAGCGCTCGCGGTGATCCTCGTGCACGTCCGCCAGGGCGTCCGGGACGGCGGAGAGCGGATCACCGCCGTCCAGCGCCACCCGGATCAGCTCGTGGAGCACGGCGGTGCCCTCCCAGGCGGCCCGGTCGCCATGGGTGAGGGAGGCGATCCGGCGGGCGGCGTCCATGGTCGCCGGACGGCCCCGCGCCGCGAAATACACGGCGGAGGTGGCCGCCCGCATCAGCGAACCGTTGCCCGCCGCGCGCCCGTTGACCTGGAAGTGCAGCGCCGCCGCGAGGTCCCACTGCGCACCGCTCGTCAGGACGTCCTCGGTCTGCAGCCCGATGTCCTTCGGGTTGCCCGCCGCCCAGCGGCGGAACCGGCCGAACATGTCGGGAAGGTCGAGACCGCCCCGTTCCAGCAGCGATTCCGCGACCAGCACGGCCATCTGCGTGTCGTCCGTGGCTTCCCCCGGATCCCAGCCGCCGCCCCCGCACATCGTGCCGACGCCGTCCGGGAAGCGGGCGGTGTACACACCGGCGGGCCCGAACTCGAAGGGTGCGCCCAGCGCGTCACCCACCGCCGAACCGACGACGGCGCCCGCCACCCGGTCCTGGCGTTCCACGGGGCCTGGAGGATTCATCCGGTCAGCGTACGGGCTGCCCCAGGACGGCCTCCCGCCGTACGCGGGTTCATCGCACGTCGACCGTCACCGAGTGCCAGCCGGTCGCACCGTCGGGCACCGTGCCCGTGCGAACGCCGGTCTGGGTGGCGCCGGTTCCGTCGGTGGCGCGGACCTCCAGGGTGTGACGGCCGGATGTGGCGGGCCACTCCCACACCCACTGGCGCCAGGTGTCCCGGGTGTCCGCGGCGGCCAGCCGTGCCGGGTGCCACTTCCCGCCGTCCACCCGGACCTCGACCCCGGAGATGCCGCGGTGCTGGGCCCAGGCCACCCCGGCCACCGGTACGGTGCCGGCCTTCGGGGAGGCGAGCGGGCGGGGGGTGTCGATCCGTGACTCGGTCTTGACCGGTGCCTGCTGGGCCCAGCTCCGCCGGACCCAGTAGGCGTCGTAGGCGGCGAACGTGGTCAGCTCGATGTCCTCGATCCACTTGCAGGCCGACACGTATCCGTACAGGCCGGGTACGACCATCCGGACCGGGAAGCCGTGCTCGAAGGGCAGCGGTTCGCCGTTCATGCCGAAGGCGAGCATCGCGTCGCGCCCGTCCATGACCGCCTCGACCGGTGTACCGATCGTCATGCCGTCCACGGAACGCGCCACGATCTGGTCGGCGGGGCCGCCCTCCGACGGGGGGCGTACTCCCGCGTCGCGCAACAGGCCGGCCAGTCGCACCCCGAGCCACCTGGCGTTGCCGACCAGGGGTCCGCCGACCTCGTTGGACACGCAGGTCAAGGTGATGTCGCGTTCCAGGGCCTCCCTTCGCAGCAGGTCGTGGAGGCCGACGGTGACGGGCCGGGCCACACCCCTGCCATGGATCCGCAGCCGCCAGGTGCCGGCGTCGACGCGTGGCACGACCAGAGCCGTGTCCACCCGGTAGAAGTCCTGGTTCGGGGTGATGAACGGGCTCAGCCCCCGGATCCTCAGATCGGCGCCGGCCGGCACCGCCGGTGCGGCGGAACGCGGGGCCGGGAGGACCAGGTCATGACGTGAGGCGGAGGCTCCTGCCTGGACGGAGGAGGTGAGCCGCCGGCCCAGGAGTCCCACGCCGGCGGAGGCCGCCGCCGTGGCGGTGGCCGCGACCACGAAGCCGCGGCGGTCGAAGCCGCCGTTCGCTCCTTCGTCCCGCTCGCCGGCCGCGGGACCGGGCGATGATACGAGCCGTCCGGCCAGGAGGTACAGCACCGCCACCGCCACCGCGGCACCCACCACCGAAGGCAGCGCGTCGGCCGGCATGCCCTCCGGCCGCCCTGCCGCCGCCACGGCCCCGACCAGGCCGAACACCAGGACGGCGGCCGACCCCATCCGCCGGTGCCGCAGCGCCAGCACCCCGATCGCCATGGCGAAGAGCGCCAGGAGTACCAGGATGCCGAGCTGGAGCACCAGCTTGTCGGCGGTGCCGAAGTTCCGTACGGCGAAGTCCCGCACGGCCGGGGGAGTACGGTCGATCACCGCACTGCCCACCGCCGTGACCGGGCCCGCCTCGGGACGTACGAGAGCCGCGGCCAGCTCGGCGACCGCCAGGGCGCAGAACCCGGCGATCAGACCGCTGAGCGCGGCGAGGGCGGCGCGCGTCGCGCCCGGTCGCCGGGGTCTGGCTGTCCCGGTCCGCTGTGCATCGTCTCGGTCTTCACTCACGACCGGGATTCGTCGCCCCGCGCCGGGCGGATTGGTCCCTCACCCGATCGGGTGCGCGTCGGTCCAGGCCGCGTGCCCGCTCGAACCGGGCCCGTGCCTCCGACAGGCCGACGAGCGGATCCGGGTACTCGATCGCGGCCCGGCGCGGCCCGGTGAGCTTCCACGGCTCATGGATCTCGCAGTCCGCCAGCTCCGCGAGCTCCGGCACCCAGCGGCGCACGTAGACGCCGCGCGGATCGAACCGCTTGCCCTGGACCACCGGATTCAGGACCCGGTTGGGCCGGGTGTCGGTGCCGGTGCCCGCCATCCACTGCCAGTTGAGCTGATTGTTCGCCAGGTCGCCGTCGGCCAGCAGGTCGAGGAAGTGCCGGGCACCCACCCGCCAGTCCGCGTACAGCGTCTTGGTGAGGAAGCCGGCCACGAGCATCCGGCCCCGGTTGTGCATCCAGCCCTCGTGCGCCAGTTGCCGCATCGCAGCGTCGACCAGCGGGTAGCCGGTGCGCCCCGTGCGCCAGGCCTCGATCTCGTCCTCGTCGTGCCGCCAGCGGTCGTGCCGGGTGCGGTAGTCCTCCCGGGCGGCGTCCGGCCGTGCGGCGAGCACCTGGTGGTGGAAGTCCCGCCACGCCAGCTGCCGTACGAACGCGTCGGCGCCCGGCCCGCCCCGCTGCCTCGCCCGGTTGATCACTTCGGCCGCCGAGAGACAGCCGAAGTGGAGGTGGGGGGAGACCCTGGAGGTCGCGTCACCGGCCAGATCGTCGTGGCCGTTCTCGTAGCCGGCCAGCGGGCCGTGCAGCCAGGACGACAGCAACCGGCGTCCGGCCGACTCGCCGCCCCTGGCGAGCCCGGGGGAGACGCCGGCCACCGCCGCCCGCTCCGGCAACGGTCCCGGCTCCACTCCGTCCGGCAGCCGCACCGCGCGTGGCGCGGCCAGCGTTCCCCGTACCCCCGCCTCCTGCCAACGGCGCAAGTACGGGGTGAACACCGCGTAGTGATCGCGGCCCGCCGGGACGACGCGGCCCGGGGCGACCGCGGTGACCACCGCGTCGTGGACGTGCAGGGCGCATCCGACCGCCGCCAGGGCCGTACGGAGCCCGCTCTCGCGGTGCGTCGCGTACCCGCTCACTCCGCCGGCGACGTGCAGACTCCGCGCACCGGTCTCCACGGCCACGGCACGGGCGACGGCCACCACGTCGCCGTCCCGGACGACGAGCCGTCCGCCGCGGTCGCGCAGAGCCGCGTCGAGGTCGGCGAGGCAGTCGGCGAGGAAGGCCCGCCGGTTCGGCGCGTCGAAGCCGGTCCGCTGGATGCCCCGGTCCCGCACGAACAGCGGAACGACGGCATCCGCCTCCCGTACCGCGGCCCGCAGCACCGGGTTGTCGTGCACCCGCAGGTCGGAGGTGAACAGTGCGACGGAGACAGTCATGGCGGTGTGTCCTTTCCGGTGCTGGTCATGCGGGTGCCGGTCGTGCCGTCGCCGCGCGACGGGCTGTCACGGCGCCCTGCGGCGGGCGCGGTTCGCCTGACGGGGCCGGGAGTCGGCCCCGGTCACGCGGCCGGCGAGTCCGGCGGCGCCGCTCAGGTGCTCGTCCCGAGGCCGTCGCGCAGCCGGATCAGTCCGTCGCGCAGCCGTGTCTTGACCGTCCCGAGCGGCACGGAGAGCAGCTCCGACACCTCGCGGTGGCTCAACCCCCGGTAGTAGGCGAGGGTCACGGACTGGCGCTGCACCTCGGAGAGCCGCCCCACGCAGCGGCGGACCTGTTCGTGCTCCAGCCGGGTCTCCACCTGCTCGGTGACCTGGTCGTAGGCGGGCGTACGGTCCAGCAGCGCCGCCGCGCGCTCACGGGCCGCCGACGCCTCGGCCGAGCGCACCCGGTCCACGGCCCGGCGATGCGCAAGGGTCAGCACCCAGTTCATCGCGCTGCCGCGGGCGGGCCGGAAGCGGGCCGCCGACCGCCACACCTCGACCAGGACCTCCTGTGCGACCTCCTCGGACTGGGCCGGATCGCGCAGCACGTTCCGTACCAGCGCGAGGACGGGCCCGCTGACCGCGGCGTACACCGCGGCGAAGGCTTCCTGGTCACCCCGGGCGACCAGCCCCAGCAGCTCCTGGAGATCGGGCCCCGCCGACGGCGCTCCGCCGATGTGCACGGCTTCCTTCACGCGGGCTTCCTCTCTGGTCGCGCATCGGCTGCCCGACAGGACCGGGAACCGACGGCAGCGCGGATCGGTCGATGCGGGCCGGGCCGGGCCGGATCGGTGCGCGAGATCCTTCCACGTCTCCCGGAACTCGCGATACATCTTGGTTGACGCGTCTGGGTGAACGCGATATGTTCGCCCACGAGTATTCGATGACGAGTTAAGTCCAGGCAGGGAAGGTGGGGGCGGTGGCCAAGCGGCGCAAGCTCAGCAATCCGCTGGCGCTCACGGTCATGGTGCTGCTCGCCGAGCGCTCCATGCATCCGTACGAAATCGCCCAGACGCTTCGGCGACGCGGCAAGGAACACAGCGTCAAGATCAATTTCGGCTCCCTCTACACCGTCGTCCAGAACCTGGAGAAGCACGGGTACGTGGAGGTGGCCGGCGTCCAGCGGCAGGGCAACCGCCCCGAGCGCACGCTCTACGGCATCACCGACGCCGGGCGCGCGGAGATGCTGGACTGGCTCTCCGATCTGCTCGCCGTCCCCGCCGCCGAGTACCCGGTCTTCGAGACGGCGCTGGCGCTGCTGCCGGTACTGCCGCCGCAGGAAGTGGCGGAGCTGATGGAGACCCGGGGGTCGGCGCTGGCGATCCGGTCGGCGGCCCTGCGGGGTGTCCTCGGCCGGCTGGGGGAGAAGCTGCCCCGCGTCTTCGTCATCGAGACCGAGTACCAGCTCCACATGATCGACGCGCAGCTGGAGTGGATCAAGAATTTCCGCGACGAGCTGACCGAAGAGACGATCAGCGGCATCGAGGAGTGGAAGTCCTTCCACGAGACCGGCCAGGTCCCGCAGGACTGGCAGGACCTGGACGCGGAGGAGATCGTCCTGGACCCGGAGAGCAAGGGCCCAACGCAGGACCCGGAGTGAGAAGGACCCCGACGGGAGCTGTTGGAGCAGCGACCGCCGGGGTCCCGAACCCCGGACCGGTCACGCCGTGAAGGCGAACCGGGCGATCGAGGTGCGGCACACCAAGGATAGCCCGGCGCTCTTCACGCGGATCCGGCTCGGTATACCCGAGTGCTCGGTGCCCCCGAGCACCCCGCCGACCCACAGGAGAGCTCTGTCATGAGCACCCGTGCGCCCGCAGCGGCGCGGAACAGCACCCGTGCGCCCGCGGTAGCGGCGCGAAACCTGATCAAGACCTATCCCGGCGATGTCACCGCCCTGCGCGGCATGGACCTCGGCATCGAGGCCGGCACGGTCTTCGGACTGCTCGGCCCCAACGGCGCCGGAAAGTCCACCACCGTGAAGGTCCTCACCACCCTGGCCCGCCCCGACTCCGGCACCGCGACCGTCGCCGGACACGACGTCCTGCGCCACCCCGACCGGGTCCGCCGCGCCATCGGAGTCGTCGCCCAGAAGTCCGGCGCCGACCCGGTCGCCACCGGCCGGGAGAACCTCCTGCTCCAGGGCAGGCTGTACGGGATGCGGGGCGCGGACGTCCGGCGCCGCGCCGATGAGCTGCTGGGCCGCTTCGACCTCGCCGGAGCGGCCGACCGCCGGGTCCAGGGGTACTCCGGGGGGATGCAGCGCCGCCTCGACGTGGCGCTCGGCCTGGTCCACCGTCCCGAGGTGCTCTTCCTCGACGAACCCACCACCGGACTCGACCCCGAGGCCCGCACCGCGATGTGGGACGAGATCGCCCGGCTGGCGGGCGACGACGGGCTGACCATCGTCCTCACCACGCACTACCTGGACGAGGCCGACCGGCTCGCCGAGCGCATCGCGATCGTCGACCGCGGCCGGATCGTCGTCGAAGGCACCCCCGACGAGCTCAAGGGCGAACTCCGGGGCGACGCCGTCCACATGGAGCTGCGTGCCGACGGCGACACCGCGGTGATCACCCTCGCGCTCGGCCGGCTGCCCGGCGTGCACGAGGTGCTGGTCGACGGCCGCCGGGTGAGCGTACGTGCCGGGGACGGCGCCGCGGCCGTCCCCGTCCTGCTCGCCGCCCTGGAGCGGGCCGGTGCGGCGGTCGCCGCCGCCACCGTGGCCCGCCCCTCCCTCGACGACGTCTATCTGCGCTACGCCGGTCGCCGCTTCGCCGAGGCCGAAGCCGAGGGCGCGGACGCCCGGCGGGCCCCCGTCCCCACCCACGCCGGAGGCAACCGATGAGCGGTCGGGCACTCGCCCAGACCTGGTACATGACGCAGCGCCAGCTCATGGGGATCATCCGGCAGCCGGTCTTCCTGGCGATCTCCCTGATCCAGCCGGTGATCTGGCTGTTCCTGTTCGGCAACCTCTTCAAGAAGGTCGTCGAGCTCGGCGGCTTCGGCACCACGTCGTACCTGGACTACCTGATCCCGGGCATCGTGGTGATGAGCGCGCTCGGATCGAGCATGTGGTCCGGGATGGGCACCCTGGAGGAGATCGAGCGGGGCACCCTCAACCGTTTTCTGACCACGCCGGTCAGCCGCAACGCGCTGATGAACGCCAACGTCGTGCAGAACGGCATCGGCACCGCCGCGCAGTCCGTCATCATCGTGCTGCTCGGCTGGGCCGCCGGGGCCTCCTACCCGGGCGGCGTGGGCGGACTGCTGATCCTGGTCGTCGCCTCGGTCCTGCTCGGTACGGTCTTCGGCGCGCTCTCCAACGCCCTGGGCATGCTGGTCCGGCGGCGTGAGTCGATCATCGGCATCAACACCTTTCTGCTGCTGCCGCTGACCTTCCTCTCCTCCTCCTTCATGGCCCCGAGCCAGATGCCGTCCTGGATGCGGCACATCGCCGACTTCAACCCGGTCGACTGGGCGATGGTGGCGGGCCGTTCCGCGCTGACCGCCGCCCCGGACCGGGACGTGGTCCTCAGCCGCGGGGGAGCCCTTCTGTTCCTCGCGGTGGTGGCGGTCGGGCTGTCGACCCGCACGTTCCGCTCGTACCAGAAGTCCGTCTGACGGGCGCGCCTACGACGGAGTCGTACCGCCGGCCCGGTCCGGGACCGCGTTCCCGGGCCGGGCCCTCGGCTTCAGCACCGCCCTCATCGCGAGGAAGACCAGCAGTCCGAACGGTGACAGCACGATCGTCAGCACCAGCAACGGCCCCATCACCAGCGGCGAGATCCCCAGCCGGCGCCCTTCCAGGTACATCCACTGGCCCAGCAGCAGATCCCAGGCGATCACCTGCGCCCAGATCGCCCCGGCCCCGTTCGCCAGCGCCGTCAGGTCGCGGAAGGTGTCGATGTCGGGGCTGCGCACCGCGTCCCAGAGCTCGGGAAAGACGGGCACGGCCATGATCAGGTAGAGCGTCAGCACCGGCAGGACGGTGAGCGGTGAGGCGGCGAGGCGTGCCGTGGGAGGCCAGTTGGGCGCCAGGATCATGAGCAGCCAGAACGGTGCTGCCAGGAAGAACGAGATCTCGAAGAGCGCACCGGTCATGACGCGAACTCCTTCTGGGTGGAAGCGGATTCAGGGCTGGTGCCTGTTTGCTGCCCAGCGGGAGCCGGCCTCAGCGCCCCCAGGGCGCCGACGGCGCTCGCGACCAGGATCAGCGCGGCGGCACCGAGCGTCGCACCGTCCGGGTGGTTCAGCGGCTGGCCGCGCAGCGCCTGCCAGGTGACCAGCGCGACGACCGCCGCGTACGCCCCCGAAGCCACCAGCACCAGCCGCAGCCGGACCCGCGGGTCGCGCAGCCGCGGGAAGCGCGGGGCCAGGGCGACCAGCGCGAGCAGGAAGAGCGGCAGCAGCTGGAGCGCGTGCATTCCCACGAAGTGCGGGATGCGCAGATCGCCGCCGGTCGTGGACCAGCCGGTCAGCGGCATCGACGGGCCGCCGTCCGGTACGCCGACGGAGTGCGCGCCGATCACATCGGCGGTGTCCAGGTTCCCGGCCGCCCGCTGCTCGGGGGTGGGCTGCGTCATCAGGAAACCGAATCCGGCGCCCACCAGGGCGAGCAGCACACCCGAGCGAATCGCCCAGGCGGAGGCGCGGTCGGCGATCCGGGCGCGCAGCAGCAGGACCGCGATGACCAGGGTGCTGGTCCACAGGATGACGACGGTGACGGCCATCGCGCTGAACAGCGTCTCGTCGAACGGTGTGGCGTGGTTGAAGTGGCTCCGCTTCCCGCGGATCACCTGTCCGGTGATGATCGCCATCTCGGCCAGGCTGGACAGCGCCACCACGGTCCCGGCCCACCAGCCGATTCGTCGGCCACGGGTGACCAGCGTCAGCATCCAGGCGAGGGCGAGTGCGTACACGACGAACGAGACCGCGAACTTGAACGGTTTGAACCATATCGGCGCGCCTGCCAGGACCCGGTCGTCGGCTATGAGGCCGATGCCCGAGACGACCGTCATGACGGCCATCGCCGCGGCGAAGAGGACTAACGGGCGATGCCAGGAACGCCAGGAAGACATGAGGACCCCTCAGAGATTATGGATAGTGGCACTTGCTGCTATCCGATAGCGGAACTATCTATGATGGTCGGGGGATTGGCAAGCGCGGAAGGAAGAACACGCGGTGCGCATCGGCGAGTTGAGCAGCAGGTCCGGGGTCCCGGTGCCGACGATCAAGTTCTATGTACGTGAAGGGCTGTTGCCGGCAGGGCGGTTGACCAGCCCGAACCAGGCGAGCTACGACTCCGGGCACGAGCGCAGGCTGCGTCTGATCCGCGCCCTGCTGGATGTCGGGGGGCTCTCGCTGGCCGCCATCGGCGATGTGCTGCGGGTGGTCGAGGACCCGGCGCAGCCGGTGCACAAGGTGCTGAGTGCCGCGGCGAAGCGCCTCACCCCGTCGCACGAGGGCGAGGTGGGGCCCGAACTGGATGACGCCCGCGACGAGGTGGCGGAACTGGTGGAGCGGCGGGGCTGGCGGGTCGAGGCGCACGGCCCGGCGGGCGAGTCCCTGGCCGGGGTGATCGTCGCGCTCCGCAGGGCCGGGCACGGAGGCTTCGTCGAACTGCTCGACGACTACGCGGCCGCCGCCGAACCGGTCGCGCGGGCCGACCTCGACTATGTGGGACGGCGGGTGGCGCGCGAGGAACTGGTGGAGAGCGTGGTGGTGGGCACGGTGCTGGGCGAGGCCATGTTCAGTGCGCTGAGACGGCTCGCGCATGTGGACGCGTCCGCGCGTGCCTACGACGGCGACGAAGGGGCGGGCGGTCGGGGCAGCGAGGGGGCGGTCGGCCCGGACGGTGACGCGGCGGGCGGTCCGGCCGACGAGGGTGCGGAAAGCGCGAGGGTGCCGGGTGCCGATGGGTGAGCCGGTGGCCCGGACGCGGGTACGCCCCGGCCGGGGGCCGGGGCGTACCTGGGCGATCCGGTGTTACGCGGCGCTCTCCTGCTCGCGCTCCACCTGGGCGTTCCACTCGCGCTTGACCGAGCGCCAGGCGTCGTCGTTCTGGCCGAGCCGCCAGTAGCCCGAGATCGACAGCCGGGGGAGCGGGATCCCGCGGTCCAGGCGCAGATGGCGGCGGATCTCCTTCACGAAGCCCGCCTCGCCGTGGACGAACGCCTGGACCTCGCCCGCGGGGAAATCGAGCCCCTTCACGGCGGCGGTCAGCGCCTCGCCGACCGGGCGGTCCCCGCGGTGCAGCCAGGTCACCCCGATGCTGTCCGGCGTCACGATCTTCTGCTCCTCGGCGGCGTCCGCCACCTCGACGAACGCGCGTACCACCGCACCCGCGGGCATCTGTTCCAGGGCCGCCGCGATGGCCGGCAGCGCGCTCTCGTCGCCCACCAGCAGGTGCCAGTCCGCCGAGGCGGCCGGGCCGTAGCCCCCGCCCGGACCCAGGAAGGTCACCTGGTCGCCCGGGGCCGCCCGCAGCGCCCAGGGCCCGGCGAGGCCCTCGTCGCCGTGGACCACGAAGTCGATCGCCAGCTCACGGGTGGCCGGATCCCAGGAGCGCACCGTGTACGTACGGGTCGTGGGCCACAGCTCGCGGGGCTGCTCCTCGCGGATGCGGGCCATGTCGAAGGGGTGCGCATAGTCGGCACCCTCGGGGGCGAAGCAGAGTTTGACGTAGTGGTCCGTGAAGCCGGCGAGCTCGAAGCCGGCGAGGCCCTCGCCGCCGAGCACCACGCGCACCATGTGCGGGGTGATCCGCTCGGTGCGCAGCACCTCGGCCCCCTGTGCCCGGGGTGCCTGCCGCGCCGGTCGTTCTGCCACGAGGTTCTCCCTGCTCCGATTGCTTAGGCTTACCTAAGCTAACACCTCAGCTTTGCAGAGTGGAGAGCAGGCGCTGCACCGCACCACCCAGCCCCCATCGCTTGGCGAGGGTTTCCAGGGTGGCGGGATCGCGCGGCCCGGCGGGCAGCGCGGGGGCGAATTCCGGCAGCGGTACGTCACCGGCGACCCGGACCACCTTCGGCGCGACGGCGACGTACGCCCGCGCCTCGTCGAGCCGCTTGCGCTGCGACGGCGTCAGCTTGGACTTCGGGTCGTCGACGGCGGCCATGATCCCGGCCAGATCGCCGAAGGTGTCCAGCAACTTGGCCGCGGTCTTCTCGCCGATGCCCGGGACGCCCGGCAGTCCGTCGCTCGGGTCACCGCGCAGCAGGGCGAGATCGGCGTAGCCGGAGCCGTCCACGCCGTACTTCTCCCGCAACCACGCCTCGTCCGTCAGCTGGAGCGAGCCGACGCCCTTCAGCGGGTAGAGCACCCGGACCCCGCGTGCGTCGTCGACCAGCTGGTAGAGGTCCCGGTCGCCGGTGACGATGTCCACGGGGCCGGTGGCCAGGCCGGCGAGCGTGCCGATCACGTCGTCCGCCTCGTAGCCCGCGACACCGACCCGGGCGATGCCGAGCGCGTCGAGCACGTCCTCGATGACCGGCACCTGCGGGGCCAGGGTGTCGGGGGTCTCCTCCTCGTCCGGCAGCCCCTCGGCGGTCTCCACCGCGACCCGGTGTGCCTTGTACGACGGGATCAGCTCGACCCGCCAGTGGGGCCGCCAGTCCGCGTCCATGCAGGCGACCAGGTCGTCCGGCCGGTGGTCCTGCACCAGGCGCCCGATGAAGTCGAGCAGCCCGCGCACGGCGTTGACCGGTGTCCCGTCCGGGGCGCGTACCGAGTCGGGGACCCCGAAGTAGGCGCGGTAGTAGAGGGAGGCGGTGTCGAGGAGCATCAGGCGTCGCGTCACCCCCCGATGATGCCGCACCCCACCGACACCGGCCGCAGGGGCGCGGAAGCAAGGGCGACAGGTGGCCGCAATCAATCGTTCATGTGTGACCTGGGTCACTCTTGTGTTTGGGTTCTGTAAGCGGGGGCAGGCGCGCAGCCGGAGCGGATCACGTACCAGTTTCAATTAGTGCACGTGCCATGCGGGCCGAATCCGCGCCGCTCCACGGTCTGCCGGAGGGGGTGGCAGACCGTTTTTCGGTTCAACCCGCGAGGTGTATGTGTCAAGGCTGCAAGCTGAACGCTTGTACAAAGTGTTCGGCAGACGACCCGATCAAGCCGTGCAGAAGCTCGAAGGCGGCGCAGACCGCGACGAGCTGCGCGCCGACGGAACGACCGCAGCGGTGATCGACGCCTCGTTCACCGTCGAGCCGGGACAGATCTTCGTCGTGATGGGTCTGTCCGGGTCCGGAAAGTCCACGTTGCTGCGCATGCTCAACGGACTTCTGGAGCCCACGGCCGGACGCGTGCTCTTCGACGGCCAGGACCTGACCGCCCTGAGCCCCGCCGAGCTGCGCCATGTCCGTTCCACCAAGATCAGCATGGTGTTCCAGCACTTCGCGCTCTTCCCTCACCGCAGTGTGCTGGAGAACGCCGCGTACGGCCTGGAAGTGCAGGGCGTACCGCGCGCCGAGCGCGAGAAGCGCGCCACCGAGGCGCTGGAGATGACCGGCCTGGCCGGCTGGGAGAAGTCCTGGCCCGACGAGCTGTCCGGCGGCATGCAGCAGCGTGTCGGCCTGGCCCGCGCCCTGGCCACCGACGCCGACCTGCTGCTGATGGACGAGTCCTTCAGCGCACTCGACCCGCTGATCCGCCGCGACATGCAGGACCAGCTGCTCGAACTGCAGAAGCGGCTGAAGAAGACCATCGTCTTCATCACCCACGACCTCAACGAGGCCATGCGCCTCGGCGACCGCATCGCCGTGATGCGCGACGGGAAGATCGTCCAGCTCGGCACCGCCGAGGACATCCTCGTCACCCCGGCCAACGACTACGTCGCCTCCTTCACCCAGGACGTCGACCGGACCCGGGTGCTGACCGCGGGCGCCATCATGGCCGAGCCGCACACCGTCATGGGCACCAGCACGGACGACGGCAAGGAGCTGCGCACCGCCGCCGACGTGCTCGCGGCCGCCCCGGCCACCGTCACCGAGTCCACGCCGATCATCGAGCTCTTCACGCCCTGCTCGCAGAGCGGGGTCGCGGTCGCCGTGACCGACGCCGAGGGCAAGCTCGTCGGCGTCGTCCCGCGCGCCCGGCTGCTCGCCGTCCTCGGTGAACCGATGACCCCCGCCGAGGCTCCGCAGGACGTCCCGGCGGGCACGACCGTCACGAAGAAGGTGGCCAGTGTTTAGGCTTCCGCTCGGTGACTGGGTCGACTCCGCCGTCGACTGGCTGCAGAGCCATCTCGCCTGGCTGTTCGACGCGATCAGCTCCATAGTCAGCAACATGTTCGACGGCATAGCCGCCGTTCTCTCCGCCCCCGCGCCGCTGCTCTTCGCGGGCATCGTCGCGGTCATCGCCTGGTGGCTGCGCGGCCTGCTCGCCGGTGTGCTCGCCTTCGTGGGCTTCGCCGTCATCGACTCCGTCGAGCTGTGGGACGAAGCGATGGACACCCTCACCCTGGTGCTCGTCGCCACCATCATCGCGCTGGTGCTGGCCGTACCGCTGGGCATCTGGGCGTCCCGCTCCAAGACAGTCAGCGCGGTGACCCGGCCGGTCCTGGACTTCATGCAGACCATGCCCGCCATGGTCTATCTGATCCCCGGCGTCATCTTCTTCGGCGTCGGCGTGGTGCCCGGAATCATCGCCACCATCATCTTCTCGCTGCCTCCGGGCGTCCGGATGACCGAGCTCGGCATCCGCCAGGTCGACGGCGAGCTCGTCGAGGCCGCCGAGGCCTTCGGCACCACCAAGCGCAACACCCTGCTGCGGGTCCAGCTGCCGCTCGCGCTGCCCACGATCATGGCGGGCATCAACCAGGTCATCATGCTGGGTCTGTCCATGGTGGTCATCGCCGGCATGGTCGGCGGCGGCGGCCTCGGCGGCGCCGTCTACCGCGCCATCGGCAACGTGGACGTCGGCCTCGGCTTCGAGGCGGGCATCTCCATCGTCATCGTGGCGATGTACCTGGACCGGATGACCGGCGCCCTCGGCCGCGAGGTCTCCCCGCTCGCCCGCCGCGCGCTCGCCAGGGCGCAGGCGATGGCCGGCGGCTTCAAGATCTGGAACCACCGCCCGCAGCCCGTCGTCGCGATCTCCGGGGTCGTCGTCCTCGCGCTCGTCGCGGGCGCCCTGGGCATCTTCGGCTCCTCCGGCTCGGACGAGAAGAAGAACACCGCCGACGGTTCGGACATCGGCGCGGGCAAGAAGATCAGCATGGGCTACATCCCGTGGGACGAGGGCATCGCCTCCACCTTCCTCTGGAAGGAGATGCTGGAACGGCGCGGCTTCGAGGTCGACGCCAAGCAGTACGAGGCCGGCGCGCTCTACACCGGTATGGCCAACGGCCAGATCGACTTCGAGACCGACTCCTGGCTCCCGGTCACCCACGCCAGCTACTGGAAGACGTACAAGGACCGCCTGGAGGACATGGGCTCCTGGTTCGGCCCCACCTCCCTGGAGCTGGCCGTCCCCTCGTACATGAAGGACGTCCAGTCGCTGGACGACCTCAAGGGCAAGGGCTCGCAGTTCAAGGGCCGGATCGTCGGCATCGAGCCGAGCGCCGGTGAGACGGGCCTGCTCAAGGACAAGATCCTGCCGGGCTACGGCCTGGACAAGGAGTACAAGGTCGTCGACGGCTCCACGCCGTCGATGCTGGCCGAGCTGAAGCGCTCGTACGCCAAGAAGGAACCGATCGTCGTTCCGCTCTGGTCGCCGCACTGGGCCTACAACCAGTTCGAGCTCACCAAGCTCAAGGACCCCAAGAACCTCTGGGGCAAGGGCGACGGCATCCACACCCTGGCCCGCAAGGGCTTCTCCGCCGACAACCCCGAGGTCGGCAGCTGGCTCAAGAACTTCAAGATGACCGAGGACCAGCTCACCAGCCTCGAGGCGCAGATCCAGAAGTCCGGCTCCGGCAAGGAGCAGGAGGCCGTCCGCGTCTGGCTGAAGGCCAACCCGGGCGTCGCCGACAAGTGGACCCCGGTCGACGGTGCCGCCAAGGCCAAGGCCAAGGGCACGAACGGCAAGGACGAGCGCGACCGCGCCGTCGAGATGGCCTGGTTCCCCTGGGAGGAGGACATCGCCGCCACGTACCTGTGGAAGGCGGTCCTGGAGGAGCGCGGCTACAGGATCAACCTCAAGCAGTTCGAGGTCGGCCCGATGTACGCCGCGATGTCGCGCGGCCAGATCGACGTGCAGTTCGACGGCTGGCTGCCGTACACGCAGAAGAACTACTGGCAGAAGTACGGCTCACAGCTGAGCGATCTCGGGTCGTGGTACGGCCCGACGTCCATCGAGGTCGCGGTGCCCTCCTACGTGAAGGACGTCAAGTCCCTCGCCGACCTCAAGGGCAAGGGCTCGCAGTTCAAGGGCCGGATCGTCGGCATCGAGCCGGGCACCGCCACGATGGAGAACCTCAAGAAGAACGTGCTGCCGGCGTACGGCCTGGACAAGGAGTACAAGGTCCTCGACTCCTCGACGCCCGGCATGCTCGCCGAGCTGAAGCGCGCGTACGCCAAGAAGGAGCCCATCGCGGTGCTGCTCTGGACCCCGCACTGGGCGTACAGCGAGTACGGCATGACCAAGCTGAAGGACCCCGAGAAGGCCTTCGGCAACGGTGACCGGCTGCACACCATCGCGTCCAAGGACTTCCCGAAGAACTACCCGCAGCTGACGAAGTGGTTCAAGGACTTCAAGCTGAGCGAGGACCAGCTCGCCGGTCTGGAGAACCAGATCCAGAAGCGCGGCGCGGGGCACGAGGAGGAGGCCGTGAAGGCCTGGATGGAGAAGAACCCGGGCATCGCGGACACGATGGCTCCCCAGTAGGGCTTCCCGCAGGCTCCGAAGCACCGGAAAGGGTGGGCACCGCCGACGGCGGGCCCGCCCTTTCGGGGTTTTCGGAGGATCGCCATCCGGCCGACCTTGCGCAACCGTATGCGTAATGTGCTGGCAGCCGGAAGGATGGCGAGTCGGGAGGGAGCCGGACATGGACGAGAAGGAAGCACTCCGCGTGGGCGCCGCGGTCCGCCGAAGGCGCAGGACCCTGGGGCTCACGCTGGCCGCGGTCGCCGGCCGCAGTGGTCTGTCCGTGCCGTTCCTCAGCCAGATCGAGAACGAGCGGGCCAGGCCCAGCGCCCGGTCGCTGGACCGGGTCGCCGAAGCCCTGGAGACCACCACGGCACGGCTGCGCGCCGCAGCGGACTCGGCACGCGCCGTCGATGTCGTACGGGGGGCCGAGGACGACGGCGTACGCAGGGTGGTGCGCGGACGCCATCAGCTCAGCGCCCTGGAGTTCACCGGCGAACTCGACCTCGGGCGCGAGTTCCAGCACCGCAACGACGAGGTGATGTACGTGGTGCGGGGCGCCGCCGAGGTGGAGGCCGAGGGGCAGGCCTACCGGCTGGAGCAGGGCGACACCCTCTTCCTGTCCGGCGGGGTGCGGCACCGCTGGCGGGCCACCGTGCCCGGCACGAGGCTGCTGGTCGTCGCGGTCGCCGAGCACATCGACGCCACCTACGACCCGCGCCGCTGAGCGGGGCCTTCGTGCGCGTCGTCTCCCTGGTCCCCTCGCTCACCGAGGCCCTCGCCGTCACGGCGCCCGGTCTGCTGGCCGGCGCCACCGACTGGTGCACCCATCCGGCCGGGCTGGCCGCGGCCCGGATCGGCGGCACCAAGAATCCCGATGTGGCGGCGGTCCTCGCGCTCCGGCCCGATCTGGTCGTCGCCAACGAGGAGGAGAACCGCGAGCCCGACCTCGCGGCGCTCCGGGCCGCCGGGACCGAGGTGCTCGTCACGGAGATCCGCACCCTCGACCAGGCCTTCGAGGAGCTGGACAGGGTCCTGGTCACCGCCTGCGGGCTGGCCAGGCCGCGCTGGCTGGACGAGGCCGAGGCGGCCTGGGCCGCGCTGCCGCCGCCCCGTGCGCCCCGCCGCGCGATCGTGCCGATCTGGCGCAGGCCCTGGATGGTGCTGGGCCGTGACACCTTCGCCGGGGACCTGCTGGCCCGGCTCGGCGTCGAGAACGTGTACGCCGGCCATGTCGAGCGCTACCCCCGCATCCCGCTCGACGTGCTCAACGCGGCGGGAGCCGACCTGGTCGTCCTGCCCGACGAGCCGTACCGCTTCACCGCCGACGACGGGCCCGAGGCCTTCCCCGTGCTGCCCGCCGCACTCGTCGACGGGCGGTACCTCACGTGGTACGGGCCGTCACTGGTGCGGGCGCCTGCGGTGCTGCGAGCAGCGCTCCGCTGAACAGCCCGCGCAGCGTCCGCACCCCGGCCACCGCCCAGGCCGCCACCAGCAGCACGTACAGCGCGACGGCCAGCCAGGTGTACGCCGTGAGCCCGGTGTGCCGGGCCAGACCGGCGGCGCCGGTGACACACGTACCGACGGGGAAGGTGAAGCCCCACCACGTCATGCCGAAGGTCATGCCATTGCGTGCGGCCCGCATCACCATGGCGATGGCCAGCGCCAGCCACAGCAGCGCGAACCCCATCACGGGCACCCCGTACAGCACGGCGAACACCCCGAGCCCCGAGGCGTACGGTGCCCCGATCGCACCCTGTCCCACATCGGCGAGCTGGTTGACCGCGGTCGTCGACTGGCCGAGCGGGCCGAGGACCAGGAACAGCGTGGGCGTCAGCGCGAGCGGCAGCGGCCCCTGGTGGACCAGCCGGGCGAAGATCAGCGGCAGCATCACCAGCGTGGCCAGCAGGCTCAGACCGAACATCGCGTAGCAGGCCAGCAGCATCGCCTCCCGCCACTGTCCGGCCGGCAGCTCCGGCACCAGCAGCGGACCGAGAGCCGCGGAGACCATCGGCGCCACCACCGGCAGCAGCCAGACCGGTGACGCGGTGCCCGGCTCGATCCGGTGGCGTACGACCATCAGGTACGGGATCGCGACCGCGGCGGCCAGCCCGATCAGCGTGCCCGCCGAGTACAGCACCACGTCCAGGGCGAGCGCCGCCCGGTGCCCGATCACGTCCTGCCCGACCACCATCGTCGAACCGCCGACCGCGAGCAGAGCCATCGACAGACAGCCGTAGAACGGGGCGACGGCCGGGTCGAGGAGATGGCTGCGGGCCTGGTCGCGGTGGGCGATCCAGTGCCCGGTCCGGGCCGCGAGCACCGCGGCGAGCGCGACCGCCGCGAGCGCCCACACCACCGTGCAGGCGGCCCGCAGCCCTGGCACGTGCACCGGCAGCGCGACGCCCGCGCTCGCGACGATCGAGGTGCCCATCACGGCCGCGTACCAGTTGGGGCCGAGGTACCGCAGGGCGGGCAGCCGCTCGGCGGTCGGAAACGGGGCCGAGGGCTGTTGTGCCTGCTGCGTCTGCGGAAAGATGGCCATGCCACGATTTTCCCGGCGAGGGCCGGGCTCCACCAGGGAGTCCGTATCTATGAGGTCATAAGGTGGCTTTATGACCGGCGAAGCGCATGTTCCTCTCTCCCACCGCATCCCCGACCTCGGGGCGCTGGAACTCCTGCTCGCCGTCGCCCGGCACGGCAGCCTGGGACGCGCGGCCCGCGACGTCGGCGTCACCCAGCCCGCCGCCAGCAGCCGGATCCGGTCCATGGAACGCCAGCTCGGCGTGGCCCTGCTGGACCGTTCGCCGCGCGGCTCCCGGCTCACCGACGCCGGTGCACTGGTCACCGACTGGGCGCGCAGGATCATCGAGGCGGCCGAGGCGTTCGACGCGGGCGCGCAGGCGCTGCGCGACCGGCGGGACTCCAGGCTGCGGGTCGCCGCCTCCATGACCATCGCCGAATACCTGCTGCCCGGATGGCTGATAGCGCTGCGCGCGGAACGGCCGGACACGGCGGTCTCGCTGCTGGCCGGAAACTCGGCGGCGGTGGCGGGCCGGCTGCTGGCCGGCGAGGCGGACCTCGGATTCGTGGAGGGCCTGTCCGCGCCGGAAGGGCTCGACGGCACGGTCATCGCCCATGACCGCCTCGTCGTCGTGGTCGCGCCGTCACACGCCTGGGCCCGCCGCCTGGCCCCCCTCACCCCACAGGAACTGGCCGTGACCCCGCTGATCCTGCGTGAACACGGCTCCGGCACCCGCCAGGTCCTGGACGCGGCCCTCGCCGTGCACGGCGGCCTCGCCCAGCCGTTGCTCGAACTCTCCTCCACGACCGCGGTGAAGGGAGCGGCGGAGAGCGGCGCCGGGCCGTGCGTCCTGAGCGAACTGGCCCTCGGCGAGGAACTGTCCTCGCGCCGGCTCGTCAAGGTCCCGGTCGCCGGAGTACGCCTGCGGCGCCAGCTGCGCGCGGTCTGGCCCTCGGGTCACCGTCCAACGGGCCCGGCCCGTGACCTGCTGTCACTGACGGGACGGGACACCTGACGCCCCGGGTCCCGCCCACCCGGGCGAAAGCGCTGGCGGGCGCCCCGCCGCGTGGCGAAGAATGCGCGGATGAACGTGATCGCTCCACCCGCCACCGGCGTCCGGCATCACTGGGCCGACCTCCCCGCGCCCGTCCGTGACGCCGTCGAGGACATCCTCGGCGGCCGGATCGTCGAGGCGCGCAGCCAGAGCGGCGGGTTCTCGCCGGGGGTCGCCGCCCGCGTCCGGCTCGCGGACGGACGGCGCGCGTTCGTCAAGGCGGTGAGCGCCGAGACGAACCCCGGCAGCCCGGACCTGCACCGCGCCGAGGCCCGCCTCACCGCGGCGCTCCCGCCCGGCATCCCGGCGCCCCGGCTGCTCGGCTCGTACGACGACGGCACCCGGGTTGCCCTCGTCCTCCAGGACATCGACGGCCGCCAGCCCCGTGTCCCCTGGGACGCCGCCGAACTGGACCGGGTCCTGACGGCGGTCGGCGAGCTGGGCGCGGCACTGACCCCGGCACCGATCGACGCGCCCGCCGCGGCCGACCGCAAGGCCGGGATGTTCAGTGGCTGGCGCACCCTGCTGGCCGACGGGGACACCGGCCGGCTCGATCCGTGGGCGGCGCGCAACCTCGGCCTGCTCGCGGAGCTGGAGTCGGGCTGGGCGGAACCGGCCACGGGGGACAGCCTCGCCCACAGCGACCTGCGAGCCGACAACATCCTGCTCACCGACGACCGGGTGGTCTTCGTCGACTGGCCCCACGCGCTGAGGGCCGCCCCCTGGTTCGACCTGCTGACAATGCTGCCGTGCGTGGCGGCGCAGGGCGGCCCCGACCCGGAGACCGTCTTCACCACCCACCCGCTGGGCCGGGACGCCGACCCGGCGGGAGTGACAGCGGTACTCACCGCGCTGACCGGCTACTTCGTGGCGGCTGCACTGAAACCGGCCCCACCCGGCCTCCCGACGCTGCGGGCCTTCCAGGGAGCCCAGGGCGCGGCGGCGCTGCGGTGGCTGCGCGGCAGGCTCGGGCACACCGCTCCTTGAGGCGGCTCCCGCGGCTCCAATGGTGAGCGTGGATACCTTTACGTCCTCCCCGGCGCCGCACCGGAGGAAGACGGCGCGCTTACCCCGCGCGGGTCGGGAATCCGCGACTCGGGCCGGGAATCCCCGACTCGGATCAGGCCCCCCGGCTCGGATCAGGAATCCGCGACTTGGGTCAGGGATCCGCGACTCAGGTCAGGAACCCGCGCAACAGCGCGGCCGTACCCGCGCAGTGCTCGCGCATGACCGCGCGCGCGCCCTCCCCGTCCCCGTCGAGGACCGCCTCGACGAGGCTGGTGTGCTGGTGCTGCGAATGCTCCAGGTTCCGCACCAGCAGCGGTATGCAGTCCAGCAGGTCGTTCAGGGTGGCGCGGACGGCCGCGTACTGAGTGGTCAGCGACGCGGACCCGGACAGTTCGGCCAGGGTCAGATGGAGCAGGGTGTCGCGCCTGCGGTAGTCCTGCAGCGGCGCTTCGTGCGTCGCCGTCAGGGCGGCACGCAGCCGGTCCGCGCCCTCGTCGTCGAGCCCCTGCGCGGCGCAGAGCTCGGCCGCCCCGGCCTCCAGCGCCTCACGGAAGCGCAGCACGTCCTCGATGTCGACGGACGCGATCCGCCGCCGCAGCTCGTCCTCGCCGGGGCTGCCGGCGCGCCGCAGCACGAACGTACCGCCGTACCGGCCGCGCCTGCTCTCCACCAGGCCCTGGTCCTGGAGGACCTTCAGCACCTCGCGCAGGGTGACCCGGCTGATCCCCAGCAGCTCGGCGAGATCGCGCTCGGCCGGCAGTCGGCCGCCGCCCGGCACCAGCCCGAGCCTGATCACCTGGAGTATCTGTTCCAGCGCCTCCTCGAAGCCGTTCCCCGCCCGGACGGGCCGCAGTACGGGCATCAGGCGGTCGATGAACTCGCTTTCCCCGGCCATGCCCCGTTCCCCTTCCGGGCCAGTGGCCGACCGTCGGCGGCCGGCCAGTAATGGTTGAGCCTCACACCTTAAGTTTCACAGCTTAGGTCTTCCGGCCGGTCGGCCGGGTGCGGGGCGCCCGCCGTGGGACCGGCTACCGCTCGTGGACCGGCCGGCACCACGGATGAATCGGACAGTCGGACAATCATCGGTCGGTGCCGGTGGCCGAACCCTAGAGTGTGTGGATGACCAACGCGACACCGCCCGGCTGGTATCCGGACGCCGCGGCACCGGGCACCGACCGCTGGTGGGACGGCGCGGCGTGGACCGCGCACACCCGCCCCGCCGCCGCTCCGCAGGCGTTCGGCCCGCCCGAGCCGGTCGCCACCGCACCCGGCAACGGCGTCACCGCACCCGGCCGGGGCGGCACCCGCGTCGTCGCGCTCGCCGTGGCCGGGCTGATCGTCGTGGGCGCCGCCGTCACCGGCGCCGTCCTGCTCGGCAGGGACGACGACGGCACGCGGCCCGAGGCCGGGCCGAGCGTCTCCGTACCGCCGCCCACCACGGCCACGGACACCCCGTCACCCAGCGGCTCACCGGCCGAAGGCGACCCGAAGGTCCTCGTCGACCAGCTCAACGGCATCACCCTGCCGATCCCCGACGGCTGGGAGAAGCCCGTCAGGACCGCCGAACAGGTCCTCACCATGCGCACCGTCGACTCCTACGCCTGCCCCGGCAGTTCCTCCGACTTCTGCTACCACGGCACGGTGACCAGCCGCGTCGCGAGCGCCACCGACATCACCTCCGCCGAGAAGCTCGCCGAGCAGGACATCGCCACCGCCGCCGACGGCGCCTACGAGAAGAACATCGTCGGTGACCGGATCCACGGCGGCATCACCTCCCACGAGGTACTCGACTCCGCGTCCGTGAGCGTCGCCGGACGGGCCGGCTACCAGGTGCGCTGGCGGGTCAACACGGCCAAGGGGCCCGGCGGTTACGTGCAGTCGCTCGTCTTCCCGTCCGCGATCGGCAGCGAGTCGCTGATCATCGTGCGCTACGCCTTCGACGCGGGCCCCGACGGACCGCCGCTCTCGCTCATGGACACCATCACCAAGGCGATCCGGCCGATCGGCGACAGCGCGACGAGCGGCGGCGTGGGCAGCGCGATCGAGCACTGAGCCGGGCCGTGAGGCTCAGAGGAATGTACGGCCCTCGCCCCGGTACGTCGGCACCGTCGCGGTGATCCGGTCGCCCTCTATCAGCTGCAACTCGTCGAAGCGCTCGCACAGTTCACCGGCCTTCGCGTGCCGGAACCACACCTTGTCGCCGATCAGCAGATCGTCGGCCGGCGCACCGAGCAGCGGGGTCTGCACCTCGCCGGGCCCCTCCTGCGGGTCGTAGCGAAGCCCCTCCGGCAGGTACGGGACGGGCAGCCGGTCCGGGCCGGCCGGGCCGGACGCCGGATAGCCGCCACCGAGGACCGTCACCACCCCCACACCGGGCCGGCGCACCACGGGCTGGGCGAACAGCGCCGCCGGACGGGCCGTGAACGACGTGTAGTTGTCGAACAGCCTCGGTACGTAGAGCCCCGACCCGGCCGCGATCTCGGTCACGGCGCGCTCGGCCGCCGTGTGCTGCACACTGCCCGTGCCACCGCCGTTCACGAACTCCAGGTCCGGCGCCACCGCCCGTACCGCGCGCACCACCTCGGCCCGCCGGACAGCCAGCTCCCTGCGGCCCGCGGCCTGCATCAGCCGGACCGCGCGGGAGCGCAGCGGCTTCCCCGCGACGGAATCCCCGACCCCGGCGATATGGCCCTCGTACGCCATCAGGCCCACCAGCCGGAATCCCGGCCGCCGCGCCACCGAGCGTGCCAGCTCCGCCAGTTGGGCGGGGGAGCGCAGCGGCGAACGCAGGGCTCCGATCCTGACCCGGCCGCCGAGCAGCTGGAGCGAGGTGTCCAGTTCCAGGCAGACCCGGATCTCCTCGCGGCCACCCGCCCGCGCCGCGTCGATCAGCTCCAACTGCGCGTGGTCGTCGACCATCAGCGTCACCGCGGCGGCCAGTTTCGGATCGGCGGCCAGCTCGGCGAGGGCGGCCCGGTCGGCCGTCGGATAGGCCAGCAGCACGTCCTCGAACCCGGCCCGCGCCAGCCACAGCGACTCCGCCAGCGTGAACGACATGATCCCGGCGAAACCGGGGCGCGCGAGCACCCGTTCCAGCAGGGTCCGGCAGCGCACCGACTTGCTCGCCACCCGGATCGGCTTCCCTGCCGCCCGGCGGACGAGATCGTCGGCATTGGCGTCGAACGCGTCGAGATCGACAATGGCGATCGGGGCGTCCAGATGGGCGGTGGCCCGGTTGTAACGGGTCCGGTCAGCGGCACGGGCAGTCATGGCCGCAGCTTGCCAGACGTCCGTACCGCTGGGTAGGGGGATGATCTGCGCAGATCGTCCGGGGCGGGGAGTCGCCCGCTCCCGCCGGGGCCGTCGCACCCCGTAGAGTGACGGCACGCGGCAATCAACGGGCCTGCCTGTGAAGTCGATCCGCGCGCGGTACGGAACGGGACCAGGGGGGCGGATGAGTACCGAGGCGCAGCGCGTTCCTGTCCCGCCCCGCCCCACGACCCCGCCCCCGACGCCCCCGACGCAGGCCCCCGCGACGGCCGCCACGGACGCACCCGTTCCGACGGACCGGAACACACCTCCGGCCGTGGCCGCTGGCCCTCCCGAGGCCGCCGTCCCGCCCGTGGAGACCACGGCCCGGCTGAGGCCGGTGCCCCCGGCCCCCGCAGCAGAAGTGCCCGCCACTCCGCCGCGCCCCGCCCCGCCTGTCGCGGCCCCGCCCATGACCGCCCCGCCACGCCGCGACCAGCCGCCCGCCGTGACGCGACGGCGGCCCGTCGGCGCCGTGGACCTCACCCCGCGCCCGGGAGCGGTTCCGCCACCGAACGGGTCGGCCCACGTCTTCCCGCAGCCGCAGCCGCAGCCGTACCCGTACTCGTACTCGTACCCGTACCGCGTCCCCCACCCCGAGACGCCCGCCGAGACCACCACCCGGCTGCGCCCGATCCGTACCCGGCACCCCGCCAGGACTGCGACGGCCGCCGCCTGCGTCGTGCTCGGGCTCGGGCTGATCGGCGGCGCGGCCACCGGCGCCTGGCTCACCAGCGACTCCTCGGCCGACGCCGCCGCCCGCAGCGCCTACACCGTGGGCCGCACCGCCTGGCACAACGTCCCCGTCGACACCCTCTTCCCCCGCACCCTGACCGGTGACGGCGCGGGCCCCGGCGGCGCCGACCGGGTCTGGACCCGGATCGCCGTCGCCCCGGACAGCGGCTGCCGGGCGGCCCTGGACCCGCTGCTGGCCCGGACCCTCGGCCCGGTCGGCTGCGAGCGCATGCTCCGCGCCACCTACACCGACGCCACCGCCAGCAGTGTCACCACGGTCGGGGTGATCTTCACCGAGGGCGACGAGGCGGCGATGAAGGCGCTGAGCACCCGCTTCACCGGCCAGCACCTCGGCCGGCGCACCGACCTGATGCCCCGCACCTACCCCGTCGAGGGCACCGTCGCCGCCGGATTCGGCGACCGGCAGCGCGCCAGCTGGACCGTCCACGTGCTGACCGAGGTGCCCGTCGTCGTGTTCGCCGTGTCCGGCTTCGCCGACGGGCGCACCGTCGCCGACCCGCAGCCCGTCGACAGGGCCATGGCCGCGAACGCCACGACGGCCGCCGCCCAGGCCGGGCTCGGCCACGAGGCCAAGGGCATCGCCGACCGGATCGAGCGTGGTCTGCGCGGGACCGTCACCGACCTCACGGAGAAATCGGAATGAGCCGCCGCACCCGCCGTGCCCTGGGCGCGGTCTGCGCCGCCACCGCGTTCGCGCTCCTGCCCGCGGTACCGGCCAGGGCCGATGCCATCCGGGACCAGCAGTGGGGCCTCCAGGCACTCCACACCGACCAGGCGTGGCGGACCACCAAGGGGAAGGGAATCACCGTCGCCGTAGTCGACACCGGGGTCGACGGCAACCTGCCCGATCTGTCCGGCCAAGTACTGCCCGGCAAGGACATGATCGGCTTCGGCGCCGGCCGCGGTGACCGCTCCTGGGCTCGCCACGGCACCGCGATGGCAGGCATCATCGCAGGTCACGGCCATGGGACGGGGCGCACCGACGGAGTGCTCGGCATCGCGCCGGAGGCGAAGATCCTCCCGGTCCGGGTGATCCTCGAAGCCTCCGACCCGGCCCGCGCCAAGGCCCGGGAGTCACGCGGCACGGCCCTCGCCGACGGCATCCGCTGGGCCGCCGACCACGGCGCCGACGTCATCAACCTCTCGCTCGGCGACGACAGCAAGTCCGCGCACCCCGACCCGGGCGAGGACGCCGCCATCCAGTACGCGCTGAAGAAGGGGGCGGTCGTCGTCGCCTCCGCGGGCAATGGCGGCGAGAAGGGCGACCACATCTCGTACCCCGCCGCCTACCCCGGTGTGATCGCGGTCGCCGCCGTCGACCGGTACGGCACCCATGCCGCGTTCTCCACCCGCCGTTGGTACGCCACCGTCAGCGCACCCGGTGTCGACATCGTCGTCGCCGCGCCCGACGAGCAGTACTACGTGGAGTGGGGCACCTCCGCCGCCTCCGCGTTCGTCTCCGGCGCCGTCGCACTGGTCCGCGCCGCGCACCCGGGGCTGACGCCCGCCCAGATCAAGAAGCTCCTCGCGGACACGGCCCGCGGCGCCCCGGCGTCCGGCCGGGACGACGCCCGGGGGTACGGCATCGTCGACCCGGCAGCGGCGATCGAGGCCGGCGCCGATGTCCGCCCCGCCGGTCTGCGCGCCGAAACCACCGAGACCGGTTACCGGAAGCGCTACTTCGGCTCCGGTCCCACCCCCGAGCAGCACGGCAGCGGCCGCGCGGGCTGGCTCGCGGCCGGCGCGGGCGGCCTCGGCGCGGTCCTGCTGGCCCTGGCAGTGGTGCTCTGGCGCGACAGGGGCCGAGGCCCCTTCGCCGTACGGGGCTGACCGCCCCGGCTCAGCGGCCCCGTACGGACCTGTCGGCAGGGCGGCACGGCCCAGGCACTAGGCTCGCCCCGTGGCGCAGAAGAACATTCCGGACCCCGGATACTCCGACGACGACGGCACGGCCGACCCGGCACTGGCGGCGGCTCTGGCCGCCTGGTCCGAGAACCGCAAGGCCCTCGGCCCGGTACTCGAAGCCCTGAAGGGCGCCCGGCTCCTCGTCCCGGTCGTCGCCGTGCTCGGGGAGGTGGAAGAGGACGATGAGGCGAGCCGCGCAGCGTCCGGCAAGGGCAGTGGTGGCAGCCGGGCGAGCGGGCTGCGTCGCGAGAAGACCAGTGACATGGCCGTCCCCACCCTCCAGGCCGGGGACCGCCGGGCCCTGCCCGCCTTCACCTCGACCGACTCGCTGGCCCGCTGGGATCCGCAGGCACGCCCCGTCGCCGTACCCCTGCACCAGGCGCTGCAGGCCGCCGCGCACGAGAAGGCGGACACGGTGGTCCTCGATCTCGCCGGCCCGGTCGCGTTCGAGCTGACCGGCCCCGCGCTGCTCGCCCTCGCCGAGGGCCGCACCAGCGCCGACCCGCTGGACGACCCCGCCGTCACCTCGGCGGTGCGTGACGCGGTCGCCGCCGAGCCCTCGGTGCTCCGGGCCCACCTCGGACCCGGCCGGGCCGACGGCACCCTCGCCCTGGTCCTCGAACCCGGCGCAGACCCCGCCGAAGCGGCCCGCCGCGTCGCGCAGGTGCTGGCGGCCGACGAGGTCCTGCGCGCCCGCCTGGTGCGCGGCCTGGACCTGGCGCTGTTGCCGGCCGACGCCGCGGCACCGGGCGAGCCGCTCTTCACGCGCTGATCGCGGTAGGACGCAATCGAGTCCCCTGCCCGGGTGGGCAGGGGACTCGATTGCGTCGCGGGAACAGGAAAGGGGCTCAGCCGAAGACGGGGCCGGTGTACTTCTCGCCGGGGCCGTGACCGGGCTCGTCCGGTACGAGCGAAGCCTCGCGGAACGCGAGCTGCAGTGACTTCAGGCCGTCCCGCAGCGGGGCCGCGTGGAAGGAGCTGATCTCGGTGGCGCTGGCGTCCAGCAGCCCGGCCAGCGCGTGCACCAGCTTGCGGGCCTCGTCGAGGTCCTTGTGCTCGTCGCCGTCCTCGGTCAGTCCGAGCTTCACGGCGGCGGCGCTCATCAGATTGACCGCGACCGTCACGATCACCTCGACCGCGGGCACCTCCGCGATGTCGCGGGTCATGTCGTCGAAGCCGGGGGAATCACTGGTGGGGGTCGCGTCACTCATGCGCCATACGATAGGCCCACGCCACTGCCGTCCCGTCCGCGGGAGCGGTGGGCGAGCGCCGGTTAGCGTCCGCCCGGGGGAGCTGCTAACCTTGTGTAACGACCGGCTGGGCAACCATGTGCCCAGCCCACAAGTGGAGGCTCCGATCTCCCACCTGACCGTCCTCCGGGGCGGCGGGTCATCCGGTCAGGCGGTGGCCATCGTTCCGTACGGACGATGGGACCGCCCGATGCGCCCCGCGGTTGACCGCGGTGGTTCCGGTTGTTCCAGGAGCCCCGCCTGTGTCCCGTCCGGGGCATTTTTCTTTCCCCTGTGCGGTTGGTCTCATGAGAGAGACGTTACGTGGCTGTCCGCCAGGCGGCCGCGTGGTGCTACCGAGGAGGATCCATCAGCGCCGAGCCCCGCATCAACGACCGGATTCGCGTTCCCGAGGTGCGACTTGTCGGTCCCAGCGGCGAGCAGGTCGGGATTGTTCCGCTTGCCAAGGCCCTGGAACTCGCACAGGAGTACGACCTCGACCTGGTCGAGGTGGCGGCGACCGCCCGTCCGCCCGTGTGCAAGCTCATGGACTACGGGAAGTTCAAGTACGAGTCGGCCATGAAGGCCCGTGAGGCGCGCAAGAACCAGGCGCACACGGTCATCAAGGAGATGAAGCTCCGGCCGAAGATCGACCCGCACGACTATGACACCAAGAAGGGTCACGTCGTCCGGTTCCTCAAGCAGGGCGACAAGGTCAAGATCACGATCATGTTCCGTGGTCGTGAGCAGTCCCGCCCCGAGCTGGGCTTCCGACTGCTCCAGCGTCTGGCTTCGGACGTGGAGGAACTCGGCTTCATCGAGTCCAACCCGAAGCAGGACGGCCGGAACATGATCATGGTTCTGGGCCCGCACAAGAAGAAGACCGAAGCCATGGCCGAGGCCCGCGAGGCCCAGGCCGCCCGCAAGGCGGAGCGTCAGGGTTCCACCCCCGACGCCGAGGCCGCGGACGAGGCTGTCGAAGCGCAGCCCGAGGCTCCGGCCGAGACACCTTCCGAGGCCTGACCTCAGGGGGCCGCCATCCAGGCGGCCCCGGGTCTCCCCGGAATTCCCACCAAGACCTGACGCCCCTGCTGCCCGGTGCCCGCACCGCGAGGGGCGCCACTGACGAGGAGAGAACGGCGCGATGCCGAAGAACAAGACGCACAGCGGTGCCAGCAAGCGCTTCAAGATCACCGGCTCCGGCAAGGTGCTCCGTGAGCGCGCAGGCAAGCGCCACCTTCTTGAGCACAAGTCGTCCAAGAAGACCCGCTCGCTGACCGGCACGGTCGTAGTGGCTCCGTCCGACGCCAAGAAGATCAAGAAGCTTCTCGGCAAGTGAGTCCGCGGCCCGCGGTGAACCCGTGGGCGGCGAACTCGACTGAGACCGGGACCAATTCGTTTCCGGGCCGTGTGAGTCCAACCACGGCCCCGCTACAAGGAGTTAAAAAGTGGCACGCGTCAAGCGGGCAGTAAACGCTCACAAGAAGCGCCGGGCAATCCTCGAGCAGGCCAGCGGCTACCGCGGTCAGCGCTCCCGCCTGTACCGCAAGGCGAAGGAGCAGGTCACCCACTCCCTCGTTTACAACTACAACGACCGCAAGAAGCGCAAGGGCGACTTCCGTCAGCTGTGGATCCAGCGCATCAACGCCGCTGCCCGCCAGAACGGCATGACGTACAACCGCCTCATCCAGGGTCTGAAGGCCGCCAACATCGAGGTGGACCGCAAGATCCTGGCCGAGCTCGCGGTCAACGACAGCAACGCGTTCGCCGCCCTCGTCGAGGTTGCCCAGAAGGCCCTCCCGAGCGACGTCAACGCCCCGAAGGCCGCCTGATCCAGGTCGCACTGTCTTTCCGTTCCGGACCCGCAGGCGCTCGCCGTCTGCGGGTCCGGTGCGTTGCACGGCACATTCCGTACGTCCGCCACCTCCGTACGCAGAGAGGCTCGCCGCCGACCATGGGCACCCCCGAACTGATCTCCCCGCGATCGCCGCGCGTCACCGCCGCCCGGCGGCTGGCCAAGCGCAACTTCCGCGGCAAGGAGCGCAGGTTCATCGCCGAGGGGCCGCAGGCCGTGCGCGAGGCCGCCGAGCACCGCGGCAGCGACGGCGAGCCGACCCTGATCGAGCTGTTCGCCACCGTCGAGGCCGCCGAGCGGTACGCCGACATCGTCGCCGCCGCCCACGCGGCCGGCGCCCGGGTGCACCTCGCCGACAGCGACGTGCTCGCCGACGTCTCGCAGACCGTCACCCCGCAGGGGCTGATCGGTGTCTGCCGCTTCCTCGACTCCCCGTTCGACGCGATCCTCGCCGCGAAGCCGAAGCTGGTCGCCGTCCTCGCCCACGTACGCGACCCCGGGAACGCCGGGACGGTGCTGCGCTGCGCCGACGCGGCGGGCGCCGACGCCGTCGTGCTCACCGACGCGTCGGTGGACCTCTACAACCCCAAGTCCGTCCGGGCCTCGGTCGGTTCGCTCTTCCACCTGCCGGTCGCCGTCGGCGTCCCGGTCGAACAGGCCGTGCAGGGGCTGCGGGCAGCGGGCGTACGGATTCTCGCCGCCGACGGTGCGGGCGACGACGACCTCGACGACGAGCTCGACGCGGGCACCATGGGCGGGCCGACCGCCTGGGTCTTCGGCAACGAGGCCTGGGGCCTGCCGGAGGAGACCCGGGCACTGGCCGACGCGGTCGTGCGGGTGCCCATCCACGGCAGGGCGGAGAGCCTCAACCTCGCGACGGCGGCGGCCGTCTGTCTGTACGCCTCCGCGAGGGCCCAGCGCCCGCGGTGACACCGCAGGGTGTCGCCGCGTCACCGACGACTAGTAGGGTGGCGAACTCGGGGGCCCACTGCGCCGGTTCGAGAGGTGGGGTACGGGATATGGCTGTCGGCATGAGCACGCCGCGCGAGACACATGCGGCCGTCGTGTGCGCCGAATCCGCCGACGAGGCGGACGACGCGGCCGGGAGCCCCGAGCCGGGAGCCGTCGACCTGGGGATCGATCCCGACCACCTGCCCGACGGCCTGGTCATTGCCGACGAGACCGGCCGGATCGTCTGCTTCAACGCCGCGGCCGCCCGGATCACCGCGATGCCCCGTGCCGCCGCCCTCGGCCGCTCCCTGGAGCACGCGCTGCCGCTGGAAGACCTCAAGGGCCGCCGCTGGTGGGCCCTGACCGATCCCTACGGCGGCCTCGCCACCCGGGTCGGCCAGCCCGAACGCAATCTGCTGCTGCCCGGCGGCCGGGAGGTCCTGGTCTCCGCCCGCTACGTGCGCGAGCACCCGAGGGGACCGGTGCGCCGGGTGGTGGTCTCGCTGCGCGGCACCGAGGCCCGCCGCCGCAACGAACGCAGCCACGCCGAGCTGATCGCCACGGTCGCCCATGAGCTGCGCTCCCCGCTGACTTCCGTGAAGGGCTTCACCGCGACCCTCCTCGCCAAGTGGGAGCGGTTCACCGACGACCAGAAGCGCCTGATGCTGGAGACGGTCGACGCCGACGCCGGCCGCGTCACCCGGCTCATCGCCGAGCTGCTCGACATCTCCCGGATCGACTCCGGACGCCTGGAGCTGCGGCGCCAGCCGGTGGACCTCTCCATCGCCGTCGAGCGTCATGTACAGGCCCTCACCGCGACCGGCCAGAACCCCGACCGCTTCCTGGTCCGCACCTGCCAGCCGCTGCCCGCGGTCTGGGCCGACCCGGACAAGGTCGACCAGGTGCTCGGCAACCTCCTGGAAAACGCGGTGCGCCACGGCGAGGGAACCGTCACCATTGAAGTCGCACCCGCACCCGCGAAGAGCGACGAGAAGGGAACGGCGGTCACCGTGAGCGACGAAGGCCCCGGCATCCCCGAGGAGTCGATGGGCCGTGTCTTCACCCGCTTCTGGCGGGGGAGCAAGCGCGGCGGCACGGGCCTGGGCCTCTACATCGTCAAAGGCATCGTCGAGGCGCACGGCGGCACGATCACGGTCGGCCGCGGCCCCGGCGGCGGCGCGGAATTCCGATTTATTCTGCCCGTGAGCACGCCGGCCTATATGAACTAGAGGCGTTTGCGGAGCAATCGGGCAGGGTGGTGGCGGGCGACGGGCGGGCCCGAGCGGCCCACGGACCTCCCACACGTCCTGTGGCCCTTAGACTCGACCTTTGGCACCTTTGCGTCCTCCAGTCGTCGATCGGGGCCATGGGGGTCCGGGGCCTTCCCCGGTAAGCGCAGTATCAGCCAATCGGAAGCACGGGAAGAGATGTCGGCACCGAACAAGTCGTACGACCCAGTCGAGGTCGAGGCACTGAAACCGGAAGAGATCGAGCGCATGCGGGACGAGGCGTTCGCCGCCTTCGCCGCCGCCGGCGACCTCGACGCGCTCGCCCAGGCGAAGACCGCGCACGCCGGGGGTACCTCACCGCTGTCGCTCGCCAACCGCGAGATCGGCGCACTGCCGCCGCAGGCCAAGGCCGAGGCGGGCAAGCGCGTGGGCCAGGCCCGCGGCGCCGTCTCCAAGGCCCTCGCCGCCCGCCAGGCGGAGCTGGAGGCCGAGCGGGACGCCCGCGTGCTGGTCGAGGAGGCGGTGGACGTCACACTGCCCTACGACCGCACCCCGGCCGGCGCCCGCCACCCGCTGACGACCATCATGGAGCGCGTCGCGGACGTCTTCGTGGCCATGGGCTACGAGGTCGCCGAGGGCCCCGAGGCCGAGGCGGAGTGGTTCAACTTCGACGCCCTGAACTTCGTGCCCGACCACCCGGCCCGGCAGATGCAGGACACCTTCTTCGTCCAGGGCCCCGACGGCGCAAGGAACGACGAGTCCGGGGTCGTGCTGCGCACCCACACCTCGCCGGTCCAGGCCCGCTCCCTGCTCGACCGGGAACCGCCGGTCTACGTCGTCTGCCCCGGTCGCGTCTACCGCACCGACGAGCTCGACGCGACGCACACCCCGGTCTTCCACCAGATCGAGCTGCTGGCCGTCGACGAGGGCCTCACCATGGCCGACCTCAAGGGCACCCTCGACCACATGGTCCAGGCACTCTTCGGCCCGGACATGAAGACCCGGCTGCGGCCGAACTTCTTCCCGTTCACCGAGCCGTCCGCCGAGATGGACATGGTCTGCTACGTCTGTCGCGGCGCGTCCGTCGGCAACCCGGACCGCCCCTGCCGCACCTGCGGCAGCGAGGGCTGGATCGAGCTCGGCGGCTGCGGCATGGTCAACCCCAAGGTGCTCATCGCCTGCGGTGTCGATCCCCAGAAGTACAGCGGATTCGCCTTCGGGTTCGGCATCGAGCGGATGCTGATGTTCCGCCACAACGTAGAAGACATGCGAGACATGGTCGAGGGTGACGTCCGGTTCACCCGGCCGTTCGGGATGGAGATCTGATGCGCGTCCCGCTTTCCTGGCTGCGGGAGTACGTCGACCTGCCGGCGACGGAGACCGGCCGTGACGTACAGGCCAAGCTCGTCGCCGTGGGTCTGGAGGTCGAGACCGTCGAGCAGATCGGCGCCGGCCTCAAGGGCCCGCTGGTCGTCGGACAGGTACTGACCATCGAGGAGCTGGAGGGCTTCAAGAAGCCCATCCGCTTCTGCACGGTCGACGTCGGCAGCGCCAACGGCACCGGCGAGCCGCAGGAGATCGTCTGCGGCGCCCGCAACTTCTCCGTCGGCGACAAGGTCGTCGTGGTCCTCCCGGGCGCCGTGCTGCCCGGTGACTTCGCGATCGCCGCCCGCAAGACGTACGGCAAGACCTCGCACGGCATGATCTGCTCCACCGACGAGCTCGGCATGGGCGACGACGGCACGCACGGCATCATCGTGCTGCCGCCGGAGCACGAGGCGGGCACCGACGCGATCGAGCTGCTCCAGCTCGTCGACGAGGTCCTGGACATCGCCGTCACGCCCGACCGCGGCTACTGCCTCTCCATGCGCGGCGTCGCCCGCGAGACCGCCATCGCGTACGGGCTGCCGCTGCGTGACCCGGCCCTGCTGGACGTGCCCGCGCCGAACGCGTACGGCTACCCGGTCAAGGTCGCCGACCCGATCGGTTGCGACCGGTTCACCGCGCGCACCGTGGTCGGCCTCCAGCCCGAGGCCCGCTCCCCGATCTGGCTGCAGCGCCGGCTGCAGAAGGCCGGGATGCGCCCGATCTCGCTCGCCGTCGACATCACCAACTACGTGATGCTGGAACTCGGCCAGCCGTTGCACGCCTACGACCGCACCCGTGTCGACGGGCCGATCGGGGTGCGCCGCGCCCAGCAGGGCGAGAAGCTCACCACCCTCGACGGCACGGTCCGCGTCCTGGACGCCGAGGACCTGGTCATCACGGACAATCGCGGGCCGATCGGCCTCGCGGGCGTCATGGGCGGTGCCAACACCGAGATCGCGGACGTCCAGGACGGCGAGCACCGCAGCACCGAGGTCGTCATCGAGGCCGCGCACTTCGACGCGATCGCGATCGCCCGGACCGCGCGCCGCCACAAGCTGTCCTCCGAGGCGTCCAAGCGCTTCGAGCGCGGCTCCGACCCGCAGGCCGCCGCGGCCGCCGCGCAGCGCACCGTCGACCTGCTGGTGCTGCTGGCCGGCGGCACCGCCGAGGCCGGGGTCACCGAGGTCACCGCACCGTCGGCGCCCCGCACCATCGCGATGCCCGCGAACCATCCCGACAAGGTGGCCGGCGTCGACTACGGCCGCGAGACCGTCGTACGCCGCCTCCAGGAGGTCGGCTGCGACGTCTACGGGCAGGACGAGCTGATCGTCACCGTGCCGTCCTGGCGTCCCGACCTCAGCGAGCCGAACGACCTGGCCGAAGAGGTCATCAGGCTGGAGGGTTACGAGAACCTCCCGTCCACCCTCCCGACCCCGCCGTCGGGCCGCGGGCTCACCGACCGCCAGCGGCTGTACCGCAGGGTCGGCCGGGCGCTCGCCGGAGCCGGCTACGTCGAGGCACTGAACTACCCGTTCATCGGCGAGGCCGTGCTCGACCAGCTCGGGCTCGACGCCGAGGATGCCCGCCGCCGTACCGTCAAGCTCGTCAACCCGCTCTCCGACGAGGAGCCGGCGCTGCGCACCACGCTGCTGCCGGGCCTGCTCGGCGCACTGCGGCGCAACGACGGCCGCGGCAGCCACGACCTCGCTCTCTTCGAGACCGGCCTGGTCTTCCGGCCGACCGGCAACGAGACCAAGCCCGTCCGGCTGCCCGTCGACCGGCGTCCCACCGACGAGGAGATCGCCTCGCTCGACGCCGCGCTGCCGCGCCAGCCGCGCCGCGCCGCGGCCGTCCTCGCGGGCGCCCGTGAGCAGGCCGGCTGGTGGGGCAAGGGCCGCCCGGCCGACTGGGCGGACGCCATCGAGGCCGCCCGCACGATCGCCCACGAGGCCGGTGTCGAGGTGACCGTGCGCAGCGACCGGCACGCTCCCTGGCACCCGGGCCGCTGCGCCGCGCTGTACGTCATGGTGAACGGCGAGGAGACCCTGTTCGGGCACGCCGGTGAGCTGCACCCGCGGGTCGTCAAGGACCTCCACCTGCCCGAGCGCACCTGCGCCATGGAGGTCGAGCTCGACGTCCTGGAGCAGGCCGTCGACGGCGCGCTCCAGGCGCCACGGATCTCCACCTTCCCGGTGGCGACCCAGGACGTCGCGCTGATCGTCGCGGAGAACGTCCCGGCCGCCGATGTGGAGCGGGCGCTGCGCGAGGGTGCGGGCGAACTGCTCGAATCGGTGCGGCTGTTTGATGTCTTCACCGGTGAGCAGATCGGTGCGGGCCGCAAGTCGCTCGCGTACGCGCTGCGCTTCCGCGCGGCGGACCGCACGCTGACCGTGGACGAGGCCTCGGCCGCGCGCGACGCGGCGGTGGCCCTGGCCGCCGAGCGGACGGGCGCGGTGCTGCGGGGCGCGTAGCGTTCCGTACACAGACGGCGAGGAGGGGCGCATCCGGTCACCGGATGCGCCCCTCCTGCCATGCTCGCCGAACGGCGTGGACCGCACGCGGGCCCCGGCGCGGCCCGGGGGAACCCGGCTCCGGGCCGATCCCGCAGCAACCCTCCGATCCGTGGGCAGTGGGCCGTGCGGTCCGGCGCCGTCCGCGCTGCCACGGAGTGTCGGGCAGGTCGGCAGAGCGGACGGCGCGGTGCGGGTCGTCGTGCTGTACGAGGGGGAGCAGACGACCCGTCCGCCTCTTGCGAGACGACTGATTCAACCGATCCGCGCGCCGGCGCAACAGGGTGCGCAGCGGGACGGTTCGGGCATTGCGTTCACACCCCGTGTGAATCGTGCTCCACTGGTGCGACACGCCTAGGCGTGCCGAACCACCGGAGGGGCACATGGGGGCAACGGAGCCCAACATTCTGCTGGCTGCCCTGATCGAGGAGGCGGGCGTCTCCAGGGCGGGTCTCGCCGCGCACATCAACCGGGCCGGCCGCTCCCGCGGACTGCGCCTGCGGTACGAACACACCGCGGTGGCCCGCTGGTTGAAGGGCCAGCGCCCGCGCGGCCAGGTGCCCGACCTGGTCTGCGAAGTGCTCGGCAACCGGCTGAGCAGGCCCGTCTCGCTGGACGACATCGGCATGGCGGCCCCGGGCACCGGATCGCCCGTGCCCGGCTCCTCGCTCCCCGGCTTCGTCGAGCGGGCCACCGCGCTGTGGCGCTCCGACGAGGCGCAGCGCCCGCACGCCTTCGCCCCGGCCGCCGTCACGGGCACCACGGCGGTGATGCCGGTCTGGGAGTGGGAGAACCCGCCGGAGGACACCGATGTCTCCCGCGACGGGACGACCCGGGTCTCCACGGCCGACATAGTGACCCTGCGCGCGGCCCGTACCCACTACGAACTGATGTACCGCCGGGCAGGCGGAATCGCGACCCGGTCCCGCATCGTGGGCTTCCTCAACGCCGAGGCCGCCCCGTTGCTGCGCGGCGGCTACAGCGACGCGATGGGCCGCAGGCTGTACCGGGCGGCGGGCGGTCTGGTGGCGGTCGCGGGGATCTGCGCGTACGACTCCGACGCGCACGGGCTCGCCCAGCGCTACTTCCACCAGGCGCTGCGGCTTGCCAAGGCGAGCGGGGACCGGGGGCTCGGCGGCTATGTGATCGCCCTGCTGGTCAACCAGTCGCTCTTCCTCGCCGACTACCGGCAGTCCGTGGCCTTCGCCCAGGCGGCGCTGCGGGCCGCCACCGGACACATCAGCCCGGCGCTCGCCGCCGACCTGTACGCGATGCAGGCCAAGGCGTACGCCCGCCTCGGCGACGCGAGCGGGGCCCGGGAGTGCATCCGGCGCGCCGAGTCGGAGGCCGGGCGCATCAGGCCGGGCCAGGAGCCGGACGAGACGGGGTACGTCCAGCCGGGACTGGTCGATGTGCAGGTGGCCGAGGCGCTGCTCGGCATCGGTGATCTGCCGGGTGCCCGGGAGCACGCGGCGAAGGCGGTACGGATCCCGGCGCACGACCGGGGCCGGGTGCACCGGCTGGCCATGCTGACCCATATCGAGCTGCGTCAGGGCGAGGCGGACCGGGCGGCGGCCACCGCCGTGGAGATGGCGGAGCAGGCCGGGGGCATGGAGTCGCGACGGCTGCGCGACCGGCTGCGTGCCGTGCGCGAGGACCTGGTCGCGAGTGGCTGCGCCGACGCGGGGCGGGCCGCCGAACTGATCGACGGGGCGTTGCGCGTACCGCTGTGAGCGCGGAGCCGGAGCGGGCATCAGGGAGTGCGGACCCGCAGGTACCGGTATGTTCCCTTCCGTTCCTGCTCCTGCTGCGATGTTGCCACCTACTTGTCGAAAGGTGGCAGAACCGTGCAATGGACGAACCTGAACGAACAAACTGTGTATGAGAACCGCTGGTTCCGAGTCAATCTGGCGGACGTGGTCATCCCTGACGGCCGCCATCTCGACCACTACCTCATCCGCCTCCGCCCCGTCGCGGCGGCCACCGTCGTCAACGAGGCCGATGAGGTGCTGCTGCTCTGGCGGCACCGGTTCATCACGGACAGCTGGGGCTGGGAGCTCGCAGCGGGCGTCGTCGAGGACGGCGAGGACAGCGCGGCGGCCGCCGCCCGGGAGATGGAGGAGGAGACCGGCTGGCGCCCCGGTCCGCTGCGCCCGCTGCTGACCGTGGAGCCGTCGAACGGCCTCATCGACGCCCGTCACCACCTCTACTGGTCCGAACGGGCCGACTGGACCGGCCCGCCCAGCGACGCCTTCGAGTCCTCGCGCCGCGAGTGGATACCGCTCAAGCAGATGCCCGACCTGATCGCCCGTGGCGAGGTACCGGCCGCCGGAATGGCCGCCGGGCTGATGATGCTCCGTCACTTACGGCTGGGGTGAGGCACCGCACAACCGCGTACGGGGCCGGCCGGGGATCGCCCGGACCGGCCCCGTACGGGCACGAAGGAAGGATCAGGAGTACGGGTAGAAGCCCGAGCCCGTCTTGCGGCCGAGCCTGCCCGCGTCCACCATGCGCTGGAGCAGCGGCGGAGCGGCGTACAGCGGCTCCTTGAACTCCGCGTACATCGAGTCGGCGACCGAGGCCACCGTGTCGAGACCGATCAGGTCGGAGAGCTTGAGCGGGCCCATGGGGTGGGCGCAGCCGAGCTCCATGCCGTTGTCGATGTCCTCACGGCTGGCGATCCCCGACTCGAACATCCGGATCGCGGAGAGCAGATACGGGATCAGCAGCGCGTTGACGACGAAACCGGAGCGGTCCTGGGCGCGGATCGGGTGCTTGCCCAGCACGTCCTGCACCAGGGCCTCGGAGCGCTTCACCGTCTCGTCGGACGTCGTCAGCGCGGGGATCAGCTCGACGAGCTTCTGCACCGGGGCCGGGTTGAAGAAGTGGATGCCGATGACCTGGTCCGGGCGGGAGGTCGCCACGGCCAGCTTCACCAGCGGGATGGAGGAGGTGTTCGAGGCGAGGATCGCGTCCTGCCGGGTCACCACCTGGTCGAGCACCTGGAAGATCTCGGTCTTGACCTGCTCGTTCTCCACGACGGCCTCGATCACGAGGTCGCGGTCGGCGAACTCGCCCAGGTCCGTGGTGAAGCTCAGCCGGGCGAGCGTCTCGTCGCGCTCCTCGGCAGTGATCTTGCCGCGCTCGGCGGCCTTCGAGAGGGAGTTGTGCAGCCGGGTGCGGCCGATCTCCAGTGCCTCGCCGGTGGTCTCGGCCACCATGACCTCGAGACCGCTGCGCGCGCACACCTCCGCGATACCCGCGCCCATCTGGCCACAGCCCACCACTCCGACGCGTGCAATGTCGGCCATAGAGTCCGTCACCTCGTGCCTTTCGCTGTTCTGCGTGTCGCAGGTTCCCGTCTGATTCCGGTGCCCGCCCCGACCCCCCGACGTTACTCCGCGGCCTACGGGTCATCGTGGGCCGGGGCGGGCATGCTCTGCGTTACGCCTGAATACAGGGGCTACGAACCGTTGACGACGATGACAGAGAGACGGCAGGTGCAGAGAAATGCGGCAAATGGCCCGAAGGAGCTTTGTGGCGGGGGCGGCCGGGTTGGTCGCGGGGGTGGTGAGCACCGTCACCATGGCGGGTGAGGCCGTCGCGGATCCGGCCCGGCGGACCGGAGTGCCGGAGCGCTCCGGCGACCACCGTCGTGTCGTCCGGCGCGAACTGCGCGGCATGTGGGTCGCCACCGTGGCCAATCTCGACTGGCCCTCGAAGCCCGGCCTGACTGCGGCCGCGCAGCAGGCCGAACTGATCGCGTACCTCGACGAGGCCGTCGAGCGGCGGCTGAACACCGTCATCCTCCAGGTCCGGCCGACCGCCGACGCGCTGTGGCCCTCGCCCTACGAGCCGTGGGCCCAATACCTCACCGGCGTCCAGGGCAAGGACCCCGGCTGGGACCCGCTGGGCACCGCCGTCCGCGAGGCGCACCGCCGCGGCCTGGAACTGCACGCCTGGTTCAACCCGTACCGGGTCGCCAACCACACCGACCCGTCCCGGCTGGCCGCCACCCACCCGGCCCGGGTGCACCCCGACTGGGTCCTGCCGTACGGCGGGAAGCTCTACTACAACCCCGGGATCCCGGAGGTCCGCCGCTTCGTCCAGGACGCGATGCTGGACGCCGTCCGCCGCTACGACATCGACGCCGTGCACTGGGACGACTACTTCTATCCGTACCCCGTGGCCGGGCAGGTCTTCGACGACGACGCCACGTACCGCAAGTACGGCGCGGGTTTCCCGGACAAGGCCGCCTGGCGGCGCGACAACACCGACAAGCTGGTGCGCGAGACCGCCGAGCGGATCAAGAAGATCAAGAAGAACGTCCAGTTCGGGATCAGTCCGTTCGGGGTGTGGCGCAACGCCTCGACCGATCCGCTCGGCTCCGACACCAAGGCGGGGGTGCAGACCTACGACGACCTGCACGCCGACACCCGCGGCTGGGTCAGGAAGGGCTGGATCGACTACATCTGCCCGCAGATCTACTGGAACATCGGCTTCGCCGCCGCCGACTACGCCAAGCTGCTGCCCTGGTGGGACGAGGTGGTACGCGGAACGGGCGTCGACCTGTTCGTGGGGGAGGCGCTCTACAAGGCCGGTGACCCGGCCCAGCCCGCCGCCTGGCAGGACCCCGCCGAACTCTCCCGGCACATCGACTTCGCCGCCGGGTACGACCAGGTGCGCGGTCACGTCTACTTCTCCGGGAAGGACGTGGTCCGGGACCGGATCGGGGCCATGGACCGGGTGGTCGGCGACCACTACCGCAACAGGGTGCGCCCACCCCGCTGACCGAAGGGCGGAGTGGACGCAACGGATGATCGGGGCGGGCTCGGGAACCGACCGGCCCGCCCCCGGCCCGGGGGCGAGGAGCAGTGCCGACCGCCGGAGGCCGCTACGGAGTCTCCGGGGCCTGCTTCCGGGTGTCGGCGTGCTGTACGACGCTGTCGGGACCGGGTGAAACCAGGTGTTCGTGTCCGTCCTCGAAGCGGACGCGGTACGGGGGAGTGCCCCCGGCCCCGAGCACTTCGACGATCTCTGCGACCTTGTCGTGCTGCCCCACGGTCCTGCCGTGTATCAGCAGCTGGTCGCCCGTGTGTGCCTCCATCGGGACTGACCTCCTCACGGGTGGCGGTCCATGTCGACAAGTCTATGGCCCGGAGCCGACTTCGCCCGGTGGGGAGTACGGGCCGCTCGCCGCGGACGCCCGTCACGCCCCGCCCGCTGGGTGGCCGCGATGCAGACGAGCACCGCGACAGCGGCCACCGGCGCCGCTGCCGGAACCGTCTCGCCGAGCAGGAGGAACGACCACAGCAGGGTCAGCAGGGGCTGCCCGAGCTGGAGCTGGCTGGCCCGGGGCACCCCGATCTCCGCCATCCCGCGGTACCAGACGTACAGACCGAGGAAGGCCGAACCGGCCGCCACCCAGACCAGACCGATCACCCCGTGCGCGGTCAGCCGCACCGGCTCGGCCGGCAACGCGACCGCCACCCCCACCACCGCGAGCGGCAGGCAGAGGACCAGCGACCAGGCGGCCACCTGCCAGCCCGGCATCACCCGCGCCAGCCTGCCCCCCTCCGTGTACCCGGCCGCACAGATCAGCAGCGCGCCGAAGACACAGAGATCGCCACCGGAAAGCGCGCCCCCGCTCTGCTGCACGGTGAACACGATCACCACGGCCGCCCCGGCCAGCGCCGCGATCCAGAAGGCGCGGGGCGGCCGTGCTCCGGTCCGCAGCGAGGAGAACACCGCGGTGGTCAGCGGCAGCAGCCCCACGACCACGGCCGCGTGCGAGGTCGTCGAGGTCTCGAGCGCCAGCGTGGTCAGCAGCGGGAAGCCGACCACCCCGCCCGCGGCGACGACGACGAGGCCGGCCCGGTGCCGGCGGTCCGGCATCGCGACGCGCCCCAGGAGCAGCGCGCCGCCCGCGATCACCGCGCCGAGGAGGGTGCGCAGCGCCACCAGCGACCAGGGGCCGAAGCTCTCCAGGCCCCAGGCGGTGGCGGGAAAGGTCAGCGAGAAGGTGAAGACGCCGAGCCCGGCGAGCACGAGACCGCCGCGCTGCGGATTGTGGCCGGTGGCGGTGCTGCTGCCGGTACTGGTTCCGGTGGCGAGGTCGATATCGGGCGATGGATCGACCGCTATCGAGCTTTGGTCGATAGCGCTACTCTTGGCTCTCATGCACGAGCGTAGCAGCGTCGCCGACCTCGTCGGATCTCTCAGGAGTGAACTGAACCGCTACTCACCCGGGGGAAAGCTGCCGTCCAGTCGAGCTTTCGTCGAGCGTTTCCGGGTCAGCCCCGTCACCGTCTCCCGGGCCATCGCACAGCTCGTCGCCGAGGGCCTCGTGGTCACCAGGCCCGGCTCCGGTGCCTTCCGGGCGCAGCCCCGTACCGACGTACCCCCGCCGGGCGACACCTCCTGGCAGGAGGTCTCCCTCAGCGGCGACGGCGGGCCCGAAGCGGTGCCGCGCACCGTCGACGCCTCCGGGGTTTTGGTCACGCTCGCCGCACCGCCGCCCGGAGTCATCGAGCTGAACGGCGGCTACCTCCACTCCTCCCTCCAGCCGGAGCGGGCGCTCGCCGCCGCCCTCGCCCGGGCCGGCCGCCGCCCCGGCGCCTGGGACCGGCCGCCCACCGACGGCCTGACCGAACTGCGTGCCTGGTTCGCCCGCGAGATCGGGCCCGCGCTCACCGCCGCCGACGTGCTGATCACCGCGGGTGGCCAGAGCGCCCTGGCCACCGCGCTGCGCGCGCTGGCCCCGCCCGGCGCCCCGCTGCTGGTCGAGTCGCCCACCTACCCCGGCATGCTGGCGGTCGCCCGCGCCGCCGGACTGCGGCCCGTGCCGGTGCCCGTGGACGCCGACGGCGTACGGCCGGAGCTGCTGGCCGCGGCGTTCCGGGCCACCGGCGCCCGCGTCTTCGTCTGCCAGCCGCTCTTCCAGAACCCGACCGGCGCGGTCCTCGCCCCCGGACGGCGCGCGGAGGTCGTCCGGATCGCCCGTGCGGCGGGCGCCTTCGTCGTCGAGGACGACTTCGCGCGCCGGCTCGTCCACGACGACGCCGGGCCGCTGCCCGCACCGCTGGCCGCCGACGACCCGGACGGGGTGGTCGTCCATGTCCGCTCCCTCACCAAGATCGCCTCGCCGAGCCTGCGGGTGGGGGCGCTCGCCGCCCGCGGGCCCGTGCTGGGCCGGCTGCGTGCCATCCAGGTCGTCGACAGCTTCTTCGTCCCCCGGCCGCTCCAGGAGGCCGCGCTCGAACTCGTCGGATCCCCGGCGTGGGGTCACCACCTGCGTTCCGTGTCGGCCGGGCTGCGGAACCGCCGCACCGCCATGACAACGGCCCTGAGCCTGGAGCTGCCCGACCTCACGCTCGCGCACATCCCCGCCGGAGGCGGCAGTCTGTGGCTGCGCCTGCCCGAGTCGGAGGCCGGTACGGACGAGTCCGCGGTGGTGTCGGCGGCCCTGCGCGCAGGTGTCGCCATCGCCCCCGGCCGCCCGTACTTCTGCGCCGAGCCCCCGTCCCCGCAGATCCGGCTGAGCTTTGCCGCGGCCGCCGGGGCGGCCGAGATCGCCGAGGGGATCCGCCGGCTGCGCACCGCCTGCGACGAAGTCCTGAGCGGTTCCGGCGGTGGTCGCCGGCCCTGACCGGGGATGCCCGCACGCCCCATGAGAAGGGCGGTTCCAGCCAATCGGGGGCGGGTGCCGCGGGATCCGCCTCACCTCGACCGCGGCGCACGGACTTGTGAAGGCCCTCTTGACCGGAAGAGTGTTCGGATCCACGATCACCGCCATGACTTCCAGAGTCTCGTTGGTCGCCGCGGCTCGCAGCTCCACCCTGCTCGCCGAGCGCTTCGACGACGACCGGCCGCTCGACCACACCGGGCTGTACGAGATACGGCTCGCCGCGCCCGCCCTCATGCCGCTGGGCGCCGCCGAGCTGCGCTACTGCTCACCGACGCCGCGCAGCCGTGCCACCGGCGACGCACTCGGCTTCGCCCCGCTCGTCCAGCCGGCCCTGCGCGACTGCGACATGGGCCGCTGGCGGGGCTGCACCCTCGCCGATGTCACGGCGTGCGAACCCGCGGGCGTCGACGCCTGGCTCGCTGACCCGCGCTCCGCTCCCCACGGCGGCGAACCGCTGCTCGCCTTCATCTCGCGGATAGGGGGCTGGCTGGACACCCGCCCCGCATGCGACGGAGCCATCGTCGCCGTCGCCGAACCGGCGGTCGTCCGGGCCGCGCTCGTGTACGCGCTCAAGGCCCCGCCGTCCACGTACTGGAACGTGGATGTCGGGCCGCTCTCCACGGTCACTCTCACCGGAGTGCCGGGCCGCTGGAGCCTCCGGCTCGAAGCGGGAGTCCGCTGACCGCCCGCCGCGACGGCCGGCGCCCCGGGCCCGCGCGGCCTCCGGGGAGCGGGAGCCCGGCCGACGGGAGCCGGAATCCCTGGTCGGCGCACGGCCCGCGGACGAGAGCCGCCCGCTCAGTGCGCCGTGCCCGCGTCGACCGGGGCCACCACGGTCGCGGTGCCCCGGTCGTCGCGCGCTGGCCGGAATTCGCCGCGGCCGGCGGGGACCGCGCACCGGCCGCCGTCCGTCACACGGCGGCCGGTGCCGCCCCGCTCAGCCGTCCTCCTTCGGGGCGGTGAGCAGGGCGAGGGCCTCGGCGATGTCCGCCTCGGCGGCCGCCTTGTCGATGCCGAGGCCTGTCAGCACTCCCGTACCGTCCTCCTGTTCCAGCAGCGCGAGCAGGATGTGCTCGGTGCCGATGTAGTTGTGGCCCATCCGAAGGGCCTCCCGGAACGTCAGTTCCAGCGCCTTGCGGGCCCCGGCGTCGTACGGGACCATCTCCGGCAGCTCGCCGGCCGCGGCCGGCGGCAGCGCCTCGGTCGCGGCCCGGCGGACGTCCTCCAGGGTGATGCCCTGGGCCTTGACGAACGCCGCAGCCAGTCCTTCCGGCTCGCTGAGCAGCCCCAGCACCAGGTGCACGGTGCCCACCTCGTCGTTGCGCGCCGAGCGGGCCTCGTTCTGTGCGGCCATCACGACGTTCCTGGCCCGCGGGGTGAAGCGGCTGAACCCCTGACTGGGGTCGAGATCGGACACCTCGCCGGGGTCCTTGGCCACGAACCGCTTCTGGGCGGCCTGCCTGGTCACCCCCATGCTCCTGCCGATGTCGGTCCAGGAGGCGCCGGAGCGGCGGGCCTGGTCCACGAAGTGTCCGATCAGGTGGTCGGCCACGTCACCGAGGTGGTCCGCGGCGATCACCGCGTCCGAGAGCTGGTCGAGGGCGTCGGTGTGAACCTTCTTGATGGCCTCGATCAGGTCGTCGAGGCGCACGGGATGCGTCGGGCGTACGGGATTCACCATGCGTCAACCTTAGGTTGACAGTGGCGAGGTGTCAACCATTGGTTGACGGTGAGGTCGGTGGGGCGATGCGCCACGGAATCAGCGGGGCGCCATGGATCGGTTGCAGAAGACGCATGCGTCCCAGTACGCCGGCGCGCACAGCACGCGGTGCCGTACGCACGAGGCCATGGCGGCCTCCTCCGGGCCGGGGAAGGGGAACCTGCCGCTCTGCCGCTCGGCGCCGGCGGGGTCGAACGTCACGACCATCTCCCGGTACTGCCGCAGATATCCCTCGGCGAAGGGCGGCTCGTAGCCCAGCTCGTCCCACCGGTGCCTGCGCAGCGCCAGATCGATCACTCGCAGGATGAAGTCCTTCGCCGTGGCCCGCTCATCGGTGGAGCTGCCCCAGTCGATCTCCTCCAGGTCGAATCCGACCACCCCGCGCCCCATGGCGCCCTGGTCCTGCAAGGTCAGCAGGGTGGCGAAGCGGTACTGCCAGACGCTCTCGGCGAGATCGGACACGGCCAACACGAGCACGTCGACGAAGACGTCCGTGCCTCCGTTGGACATGGACAGGCTGCGGCCCCCGCCGTGGAATGTGTTCCCCATCCCGGCACCGTACCGAGGGGGCCGAGGCGGTCCGGCCGCCGGTACGACTGAGCGCGCCGCCCGGCGGGACTGCCGGGCGGCGCGCTCGATTCAGCGGTTGCGGGTGCGGCTCAGAGGACGCCGCTGTCCGCGATGGTTATCTTCGCCTGCGGGCGGCCGCTCTGCGTGCCGAGGGCCTCGATCTTCTTGACCAGGTCCAGTCCGGCCTCGTCGTCGACCTCGCCGAACACCACGTGCTTGCCGTCCAGCCACGACGTCACGATCGTCGTGATGAAGAACTGCGAGCCGTTGGAGTCGGGGCCGCTGTTGGCCATGGACAGCTGGCCCGGCTTGGTGTGCGACAGCTTGAAGTTCTCGTCCGGGAACTTGGCGCCGTAGATGCTCTTGCCGCCGGTGCCGTTGCCCGCGGTGAAGTCGCCGCCCTGCAGCATGAAGGCGGGGATGATGCGGTGGAACGAGGACCCCTTGTAACCGAAGCCCTTCTCGCCGGTCGCCAGCGCGCGGAAGTTCTCCGCCGTCTTGGGAACGATGTCGTCGAACAGCTTGAAAGTGATCCGCCCTGCGGGCTCGTCGTTGATGGTGATGTCGAAGTAAACCTTGCTCGTCATGGAACCATCCTGACATCGACGCCTCCGGCGTCGACGGGCGGGCACGGGTCGCAGCCCCGCCGGGGGGCGGTGCCGGGGCCCGCCGGACCGTTCCGGCCCACGGGGTGGATGACACCGCGGCGCGGCCTCCGCGTGGCGATCGGGCCTCAGCTCCTGACGGCCTCCGAGATCCGCAGGGCGGCCTGGGCGGGTGTGAGGTGTGTGGTGTCTACGACCTCCGCCTCACCGTGCAGCCAGGTGCGGGCCGCCTCGGCGTAGGGCTCGAGGTATTCGAGACGGAACGAGGAGGGGCCCATGACGGTGTCCCCCTCGATGCGCCCGCGGAGCGTGTCCTGGTCGGCGTGGAGGACGAAGTGCCGTACGGGAATGGCGTGCTGGGCGAGGCCCGTGCTGATCTCGCGCCAGTACTCCTCGACCAGGACGGTCATGGGCATCACCAGGGTGCCACCGGTGTAGTCGAGTACGTGGCGGGCGGTCTCGACCACGAGCTGCCGCCACGGCGGCCAGTGCTGGAAGTTGCCCGTCCAGGGCAGCCCCGGTGTGATGTCCATGAGTGTCACGCCGACCTTCTCGGCGTCGAACACCCGTGAATCCGGGATCAGTTGCTGCACGAGTGCACTGGTCGTCGTCTTGCCGGCGCCGTGGGTGCCGTTGAGCCATACGATCATGGGTTCGACGTTATCGCCTCGCGGCTCGTGCGAACGGGCGGGGCGGGGATCCGGTGCACCTCGGGGCGGTACCGGCCGCGAGGATCGCGTATCGGCTCTCCGGCCGATGTGGCGATCGCCGGGCGACACCCCGAAAGCTTTGCATAAAAGTGCGGGCATGCGTATAGTCATGCCATCGACGAGGAGGATTTCGATGGTGGTACGTGCGGCAGTGGCAGGGGCGAGCGGATACGCCGGTGGGGAGCTGCTCCGTCTCCTGCTGGTTCACCCCCAGGTCGAGATCGGGGCGCTCACCGCCAACTCCAACGCGGGACAGAAGCTCGGCACGCTGCAACCGCACCTGCGGCCGCTCGCCGGCCGGGTGCTTCAGCCGACCACTCCCGAGGTCCTCGCCGGGCACGACGTCGTCTTCCTCGCCCTCCCGCACGGACAGTCGGCCGCCGTCGCCGAGCAGCTCGGCGACGAGGTGCTGGTCGTCGACATGGGGGCCGACTTCCGGCTCAAGGACGCCGGTGACTGGGAGAAGTTCTACGGCTCGGCGCACGCGGGTACCTGGCCCTACGGTCTGCCGGAACTGCCGGGCGGACGCTCTGCGCTGGCGGGGTCCAAGCGTATCGCGGTGCCCGGCTGCTACCCGACCGCCGTCTCGCTCGCGCTCTTCCCGGCGTACGCGGCCCAGCTGGCCGAGCCCGAGGCCGTGATCGTCGCCGCGTCCGGCACCTCCGGGGCGGGCAAGGCGGCCAAGCCGCATCTGCTCGGCTCCGAGGTGATGGGCAACATGTCGCCGTACGGCGTCGGCGGGGGCCACCGGCACACCCCGGAGATGATCCAGAACCTCAGTGCGGCGGCCGGCGAACCGGTCACGGTCTCCTTCACGCCGACCCTGGCGCCGATGCCCCGCGGCATCCTCGCCACCTGCAGTGCGAAGGCGAAGCCCGGCGTGAGTGCCGAGTCGGTCCGTGACGTGTACGAGAAGGCGTTCGCCGACGAGCCCTTCGTCGAACTGCTCCCCGAGGGGCAGTGGCCCGCCACGTCGTCCGTCCACGGTTCCAACGCCGTACAGATCCAGGTTGTTCTTGACGAGGCGGCGGGCCGGATCATCGTGATCAGCGCCATCGACAACCTCGCCAAGGGCACCGCCGGCGGCGCCCTGCAGAGCATGAACATCGCCCTCGGACTTCCCGAGGACACAGGTCTTTCCACGATCGGAGTCGCACCGTGAGCGTCACGGCAGCACAGGGGTTCTCCGCGGCGGGCATCGCCGCGGGAATCAAGGAGAGCGGTAACCCGGACCTGGCCCTCGTGGTCAACCACGGTCCGCGTCGTGCCGCCGCGGGCGTCTTCACCTCCAACCGCGTCAAGGCCGCCCCCGTCCTCTGGTCGGAGCAGGTGCTCAAGGGTGGCGAGGTCACCGCCGTCGTCCTCAACTCCGGTGGCGCCAACGCCTGTACGGGACCCAAGGGCTTCCAGGACACCCATGCCACCGCAGAGAAGGCCGCCGAGGTGCTCACCGGCCACAACGCCGGTGAGATCGCGGTCGCCTCGACCGGGCTGATCGGCACACTGCTCCCGATGGACAAGCTGCTGCCCGGCATCGAGCAGGCCGCCGCCGCCCTCAGCGAGCACGGCGGCGAGAAGGCCGCCATCGCGATCAAGACCACCGACACCGTCCACAAGACCGCGGTCGCGGGCGGCGAGGGCTGGACCGTCGGCGGCATGGCCAAGGGCGCGGGAATGCTCGCCCCGGGCCTCGCCACCATGCTGGTCGTCCTCACCACCGACGCCGACGTGGACGCCGCCGGACTCGACACCGCGCTGCGCGCCGCCACCCGCACCACCTTCGACCGGGTCGACTCCGACGGCTGCATGTCGACCAACGACACCGTGCTGCTGCTGGCCTCGGGGGCGAGCGGAATCACCCCGGAGGAGGGCGAGTTCGCCGAGGCGGTACGGACCGTCTGCGCGGACCTGGCCCGCCAGCTCATCGGTGACGCCGAGGGCGCCTCCAAGGACATCCGGATCGAGGTCATCAACGCCGCGACCGAGGACGACGCCGTCGAGGTGGGCCGCTCCATCGCCCGTAACAACCTGCTCAAGTGCGCCATCCACGGCGAGGACCCCAACTGGGGCCGGGTGCTCTCCGCGATCGGCACCACGAAGGCCGCCTTCGAGCCCGACCAGCTGAACGTCGCCATCAACGGCGTCTGGGTCTGCAAGAACGGCGGCGTCGGCGAGGACCGCGACCTGGTCGACATGCGCTACCGGGAGGTCGGGATCACCGCCGACCTCGCCGCCGGCACCGAGTCCGCCGTCATCTGGGCCAACGACCTCACCGCGGACTACGTCCACGAGAACAGCGCGTACAGCTCATGAGCGCGGCGCGGAAACACACCGCACTCCCGAAGGCACAGATCCTCATCGAGGCGCTGCCCTGGCTGACCCGGCACAACGGCAAGACCGTCGTCATCAAGTTCGGCGGCAACGCCATGATCGACGACGAGCTGAAGGCGGCCTTCGCCCAGGACGTGGTGTTCCTGCGGCACGCCGGCCTCAAGCCCGTCGTCGTGCACGGCGGCGGCCCGCAGATCAGCGCCCAGCTCGACAAGCAGGGCCTGGTCAGCGAGTTCAAGGCAGGCCTGCGCGTCACCACGCCCGAGGCGATGGACGTCGTACGGATGGTGCTGGCCGGCCAGGTCCAGCGCGAACTCGTCGGCCTGCTCAACCAGCACGGCCCGCTCGCCGTCGGCATGACCGGCGAGGACGCCCACACGATCACCGCCACCCAGCACCGGCCCACCATCGACGGCGAGATCGTCGACATCGGCCGGGTCGGCGAGATCACCGCCATCGACACCGGGGCGATCCAGGCGCTGCTGGACGACGGCCGGATCCCGGTCATCTCCTCCATCGCCCGCTCCGCCGACGACAACCACGTCTACAACGTCAACGCCGACACCGCGGCTGCCGCGCTCGCCGCCGCGCTGAACGCCGAGACGCTGATGGTCCTCACCGATGTCGAGGGCCTCTACGAGGACTGGCCCAACAGCGACGACGTGATCAGCCGGCTCACCGCGGCCGAGCTGGAGAAGCTGCTGCCGGAACTCTCCAGCGGCATGGTGCCGAAGATGCAGGGCTGCCTGCACGCCGTGCGCAACGGCGTCGAGACCGCCCGTGTGATCGACGGCCGGGTCCAGCACTCGATCCTGCTGGAGATCTTCACCGACGAAGGAATCGGCACGATGGTCGTGCCCGACGCGCAGGGGGAGTCATGAGCAACCAGGAACTCGCACAGCGCTGGGGCAAGGCGCTGATGGACAACTACGGGACCCCGCAGCTGTCCCTGGTCCGGGGCGACGGCGCCCGGGTGTGGGACGCCGACGGCACCGAGTACCTCGACTTCGTCGGCGGTATCGCGGTGAACGCGCTGGGGCACGCCCACCCCGCCGTGGTCGAGGCCGTCTCCACCCAGATCGCCTCCCTCGGCCATGTCTCCAACCTCTTCATCGCCGAGCCGCCCGTCCTGCTCGCCGAACGGCTGCTCCAGCTCTTCGGCCGGAGCGGCCGCGTCTACTTCTCCAACTCGGGTGCCGAGGCCAACGAGGCAGCCTTCAAGATCGGCCGGCTGACCGGGCGGACCCACATGGTCGCCACCGACGGCGGCTTCCACGGCCGGACCATGGGCGCGCTCGCACTGACCGGCCAGCCCAAGAAGCGCGAACCGTTCCTCCCGCTGCCCGGTGACGTCACGCACGTCCCGTACGGCGACGCGGAGGCCCTGCGGGCCGCCGTCACCACCGAGACCGCGCTGGTGATCATCGAGCCGGTCCAGGGCGAGAACGGTGTGGTCGTACCGCCCGCCGGGTATCTGGAGGCCGCCCGGGAGATCACCCGCGCCACCGGCACCCTGCTGGTGCTCGACGAGGTGCAGACCGGTATCGGCCGCTGCGGCCAGTGGTTCGAGCACCAGGCCCACCAGGGCATCGAGCCCGATGTCGTCACTCTCGCCAAGGGTCTGGGCGGCGGACTGCCGATCGGCGCGACCGTGGCCTTCGGCCCGGCCGCCGATCTGCTGAAGCCGGGCCAGCACGGCACGACGTTCGGCGGCAACCCGATCGCCTGCGCCGCCGGTCTCGCCGTCCTGGACACCCTGGCCGCCGACGGCGTCCTGGACCGGGTCAAGCGGCTCGGCGAGAAGATCCGGGACGGCGTGGAGGGTCTCGGCCACCCGCTGGTCTCCCACGTCAGGGGCTCCGGACTGCTGCTGGGTATCGTGCTCACCGAGCCCCTCGCGCCCCAGGTGCAGCAGGCGGCTCAGAGCGCCGGAATCCTGGTGAACGCGCCCGCCCCCGATGTCCTGCGGCTCATGCCGCCGCTGATCATCGGCGACGCGGAAGTGGACGCGCTGCTCCGGGCACTGCCCGGCGCTCTCGACGCGGCACAAGGGGACGGACGATCCGGAGAATGAGGCGACGACGATGACCGAGGCGCAGGAAACCGAGTACGGCGGGCCGTCCGTGCCGCAGACCCGCACCGCACGCCACCGCCGGATCGTGGACATCCTGAACCGGCAACCGGTGCGCTCGCAGAGCCAGTTGGCCAAGCTCCTCGCCGACGACGGGCTGAGCGTCACCCAGGCGACGCTCTCCCGCGATCTGGACGAGCTGGGCGCGGTGAAGATCCGCAACACCGGCGGCGAGCTGATCTACGCGGTGCCGAGCGAGGGCGGATTCCGTACCCCGCAGGCGCCGTTGGGCGGGTCCGCGAAGGAGGAGCGGATGCGGCGGCTCTCCGCCGAACTGCTCATCTCCGCGGAGGCTTCGGCCAACCTCGTGGTGCTGCGCACACCGCCGGGCGCGGCCCAGTTCCTCGCCTCGGCCATCGACCAGGCCGAACTGCACGACATCCTCGGCACCATCGCGGGTGACGACACCCTGATGCTGATCAGCCGCGACCCGTCGGGCGGCCAGGCGCTCGCCGACCATCTGCTGCGACTGGCGCAGAACGAGCGCTGAGCGGACCGGTGTCGGCCGGGCCGCGTCAGTAGCGGGTGATCGCGGTCGGGCCGGACCTGGTCCCGATCGCGATGTGCGGACGGCGGGCCGGGTTCACCCAGTCCAGGATCCGGTCCATCGCGGCCGCCGGTACGGAGACGCAACCGGCGGTCGCGCCACGCCCGTTGACGTGGAGGAAGATCCCAGCGCCGCGACCCCGCACCGGCCGCTCGTAGTTGAACCCGATGACGAGCGCGCGGGCGTACTGCGTCGGGTACGCGATCAGATGCTCCGCCTCGCCCGCCCGGCAGTCCTGGGGCCGTGGCTCCACCCAGCGGTTGTAGGCCCGTGCCGCGTTGTCCTGGCACCACCACGACCGGTCGCTGACCCGACGGTAGGGGTGGACGGTGCCGGCCGGGGCGGGCTTGACGCCGAAGGCGTACGGCAGGTCGTACAGGCCGGTGGGGGTGGTGTTCGTGCCCTGCTTGCGCGACGCCCCCTCGGCCAGGCCGTTGGCGCCGAAGCGGGCCGGTGCGGACCCGCCTTTCACCCAGGTGCCCCGGCGCAGGTTCCACCACGTCACGGTGCCCGTGGTGGAGCCCTCGGCCGGGGCCTCGGCCGTGATCAGCTGGGTGCCGCCGCCGGTGTCGGCCATCCGGTCCGGGAGCGGGGGCGCGGCTGCGGGCCGGGCCGCGACGGAGCCCGTCAGCGCGAGCAGTACCGAGAAGGTCACCAGGGATCTGCGCATGCCCGGACGGTAGACCCTTTGGCCGGACGCCACCCGCGGATCTGCTCCGTACGGCTCAATCGCGCCCCGCCCGCGGCGGCATGGCCGGCAGCGGGAGCGGCAGCCCCGGCAGCCCGTCGATGCTCGACGCGATGTGGTCCTTCTTCTCGAAGTAGGCGCCGAGCGAGGCGTCGTCCTCGCGGGCGAAGCGCCGGGCGTGCAGCGACCGGTCCTCGTCGTACGACATGAACGGCACCGCGTAGCCGCAGGTGTCCCGGATCAGTTCGGCCCGCACCACGATGACGGCGCGCAGCCCGTGGAGGGCGGGGTCCACGTCCGGGAAGTGGGTGAGCAGCGGGCCGAACCGCGGGTCGTCCCGGAACACCGGCTCACCGCGGCCGTGCACCCGCACGATGTTCGGCGGCCCCTGGAAGGCGCACCACATCAGTGTGATGCGGCCGTTCTCGCGGAGGTGGGCGACGGTCTCGGCATTGCTTCCCGCGAAGTCCAGATAGGCCACGGTCAGCTCGTCGATCACGGCGAACGAGCCGCTGACGCCCTTGGGGGAGAGGTTGACCGTGCCCTCGCCGTCCAGGGGCGCCGTCGCCGTGAAGAAGATGTGCTGCTCTTCGATGAAGGTCCTGAGCCGACCGTCGATACGTTCATACGTTTTACCCATGGGTGTCATTGTCGTTGCCGACTCCGGTGCCGACGAGGTGATTTCAGCCCATGGGACACCCGGGACGGCCGGCGGGCCGGTGGGGGAGGGTCGCATAGCTTTGACAAAACATACGGAGCTCTGCATAGTTATACCCAACACTCGGGCGGCGCGACGGCGAAGCGTGACCTCGCCCGACCCCCGGTAGTTACGCCACCGCCTCTCCGGCCCTCCGCGCGGGGAGGCGGTCGCACACCCATCACCCTGTTCTTCCGAGGAGCACGCAGTGAGCAACGGCAACGGCAACAGCGACGTACGTCTCTGGGGCGCCCGCTTCGCCGACGGTCCGGCCGAGGCGCTGGCCAAGCTGTCCGCCTCCGTCCACTTCGACTGGCGGCTCGCGCCGTACGACATCGCCGGTTCCCGCGCCCACGCGCGCGTGCTGAACAAGGCGGGCCTGCTCACCGAGGACGAGCTGAGCCGCATGATCGCCGGCCTCGACCAGCTCGAAGCCGATGTCGCCGACGGCTCCTTCACCGGCACCATCGCCGACGAGGACGTCCACACCGCGCTGGAGCGCGGGCTGCTGGAACGCCTCGGCCCCGACCTCGGCGGCAAGCTGCGGGCCGGCCGGTCCCGCAACGACCAGATCGCCACGCTCTTCCGGATGTACCTGCGCGACCACGCCCGGATCATCGGCGGCCTGATCGCCGACCTCCAGGGCGCGCTGGTCGGCCTCGCCGAGGCGCACCCGGACGTCGCGATGCCCGGCCGTACGCACCTCCAGCACGCCCAGCCGGTGCTCTTCGCCCACCACGTCCTGGCCCACGCGCAGTCCCTGTCCCGAGACGCGGAGCGGCTGCGCCAATGGGACGAGCGGACCGCCGTCTCGCCGTACGGCTCCGGCGCGCTGGCCGGGTCGTCGCTCGGTCTCGACCCGGAGGCGGTCGCCGCCGACCTCGGCTTCGAGCACGGCTCCGTCGGCAACTCCATCGACGGAACGGCCTCCCGCGACTTCGTCGCCGAGTTCGCCTTCGTCACCGCGATGATCGGTGTGAACCTCTCCAGGATCGCGGAGGAGATCATCATCTGGAACACGAAGGAGTTCTCCTTCGTCACCCTGCACGACGCCTTCTCCACCGGCTCCTCGATCATGCCGCAGAAGAAGAACCCGGACATCGCCGAGCTGGCCCGTGGCAAGTCCGGCCGGCTGATCGGCAACCTGACCGGTCTGATGGCCACGCTGAAGGCCCTCCCGCTCGCGTACAACCGCGACCTCCAGGAGGACAAGGAGCCGGTCTTCGACTCCTGCGACCAGCTGGAAGTCCTGCTGCCCGCCTTCACCGGCATGATGGCCACGCTCACCGTGAACCGCGCGCGCATGGAGGAGCTGGCCCCGGCCGGCTTCTCGCTCGCCACCGACATCGCCGAGTGGCTGGTCAAGCAGGGCGTGCCGTTCCGCGTCGCCCACGAGGTCGCCGGTGAGTGCGTCAAGGAGTGCGAGCAGCACGGCATCGAGCTCGACGAGCTGACCGACGAGCAGTTCGCCAAGATCTCCGAGCACCTCACCCCCGAGGTCCGCACGGTCCTCGACGTGGCCGGTGCGCTCGCGTCCCGCAGCGGCCGCGGCGGTACGGCCCCGTCGGCCGTGGCCGTCCAGCTCGCCGAGGTGAAGGCCGACCTCGACGTCCAGCAGGCGTGGGCCACCGCGAAGAACTGACCGCGACGAGGGCGGCACCCGGGCGGGGGGCGTACGTACGCTCCCCGCCTTCCGGTTTCCGTGCGCTGGGTTACGTTGACGGGAGCGCACCGACCGAGGAGGAGCCCACGATGCCTTTCGCCCGGCTGGCCACAGCGACGACTCCGACCGCCCACATCGGGCTCGGCCTGGCGGCGGTCGGCAGGCCCGGCTACATCAATCTCCACCGCGACCGCGATCTGCCCGGGGACCGCAGCGTCGAGGCGATGCGCGCACGCACCCACGAGCTGCTCGACGCCGCCTACGCGCAGGGCGTCCGCTACTTCGACGCGGCCCGCTCCTACGGCCGCTCGGAGGAGTTCCTGGCCGAGTGGCTGACGGCCCGCCCCGAGGTGGACGATGTCGTCATCGGCAGCAAGTGGGGCTACACCTACACGGCCGGCTGGAGCGTCGACGCCGAGGCACACGAGGTCAAGGACCACAGCCTCGCCGCCTTCCTGCGCCAGCGGGCCGAGACCGACGCGCTGCTCGGCGACCGCCTCGACCTGTACCAGATCCACTCGGTCACCGCCGACAGCCCGGCGCTCACCGACAAGGAACTGCACGCCCGGCTGGCCGCGCTCGCCGCCGAAGGGGTCAGCGTCGGCCTCTCCACCAGCGGGCCCGCCCAGGCGGACGCCATCCGGGCCGCCCTCACCGTCACCGTGGACGGCGAGCCGCTCTTCCGTACGGTGCAGGCGACCTACAACGCCCTGGAGACCTCGGCCGGCACGGCGCTCGCCGAGGCCCATGCGGCCGGACTCACCGTGATCGTCAAGGAGGCCATGGCCAACGGACGGCTCGCCGGGACCCAGGCCCCCGCCGTGGTCCGGGAGATCGCCGGCGACGCCGGTCTCGGCAGCGACGCGGTCGCCCTGGCCCTGGTGCTGCACCAGCCCTGGGCCGGGGTGGTGCTCTCCGGCGCGGCGACCGTCGGCCAGCTCGCCGGGAACCTGCACGCGGCCGTCGTCGATCTCGACGAGGAGCGGCGCGCCCGGCTCGACGCGCTGGTGGAGGAGCCCGAGGCGTACTGGCGGCACCGCGCCGGGCTGCCCTGGAGCTGACCGGAGAGCGGCGCGGGCCGTCCGTCACATCGGCGGGGTTCCGTCCGTCAGTGCTGTGACGGAACACGACGGAGGAATGTGACTGTGGACGGACATGAGTTCCTGGCGGAGCGGTTCGAGGAGAACCGGGGCCGGCTGAAGGCCGTGGCCTACCGGATGCTCGGCTCGGCGAGTGAGGCGGAGGACGCCGTCCAGGAGGCGTGGATCCGGCTCAGCCGTTCGGACGACCGGGCGATCGAGAACCTGGGCGGCTGGCTGACGACGGTCGTCGGGCGGGTGTGCCTGGACCTGCTCCGCTCCCGCCGCTCCCGCCGTGAGGAGCCCCTCGGCACGGGGGCGCCCGAGGAGCCGGCCCCCGGCCCGGACCTCGGTGGCCGGCCGGGGGCCGACCCCGAGCAGCAGGCATTGACGGCCGACTCGGTCGGTCTCGCGATGCTCGTGGTGCTCGAAACGCTCGACCCCGCCGAGCGGCTCGCCTTCGTGCTGCACGACATGTTCGCCGTGCCGTTCGACGAGATCGCCGGTGTCGTGGACCGCACCCCGGCCGCGGCCCGGCAGCTCGCCAGCCGGGCACGGCGCCGGGTGCAGGGCGCGGGCCCGGTTACGGACCCGGACCTCGCCCGTAAGCGCGAGGTCGTCAACGCTTTCCTGGCGGCCGCCCGTGACGGTGAATTCGAGGCCCTCCTGGCCGTGCTCGATCCGGATGTGGTGGTGCGGTCCGACGCCGGTGCCGACGGTGCCCCGGGCCTGGTGCGTGGTGCCGCGGCCGTGGCCCGTCAGGCGATGATGTTCGCGCCGTTCGCGCGGTCGGCGCAGCATGCGCTGGTCGACGGCGAACCGGCCGTCATCGCCGCGCACGAGGGTCGGCGGTTCGCGGTCATGGTCTTCACGGTCGCCCGGGGGAAAATCGTCGAGATGTCCGTGATCGACGACCCGTCCCGCCTGCCCGGCCTCGATCTGACGGTCCTCGGCGACTGACGGGGCCGGCCGGGGGCTCGCGGCGCGGGCAGCGGTTCGCACCGCGCCGCGACCGCCGGCCTGCGGTTGATAGTTGAGACATTCATGTCTCATGTGGTCTACAATTGTCTCATGAGTCTCGATCGTGAACAGGTGCTGCGCAGCGCCGCCGCTCTGCTGACCCGCAAATCCACCGCCACCATGGACGAGGTCGCCAAGGCCGCAGGCATCGGCCGCGCCACCCTGCACCGGCACTTCGCCGGACGGGACGCCCTGGTCAGAGCGTTGGAGAACCTGGGCATCCAGGAGTTCGAAGCGGCTCTGGACGCCGCCGCCCTCGACGAGGGCGCCGCGCCGGAGGCACTGCGCCGTCTGGTCGCGGCGGTCGAGCCGAGCGCCGGCCTGCTCTCCTTCCTCGTCACCGAGAACCAGCTCTTCGAGGGCGAAGAGGTCAACGAGGGCTGGAACCGCCTCGACGCCCGGGTCTCCGCCTTGTTCAGACGGGGCCAGGAGCGCGGCGAGTTCCGCATCGATCTCACCCCCGCCTGGCTGACCGAGGCGCTCTACGGCCTCATCTCCAGCGGCGCCTGGGCAGTCCAGGACGGCCGGGTCGCGAGTCAGGACTTCCAGTACATGATCGTCGAGTTGCTGCTCGGCGGTGCACGCCGGAGCGTGGAGCAATGAGCCGTATCGAACAGCGCGTGGCATCCCCGGACGAACTGCACCGTCCCGGGCGGTGGATCGCCCTGGCCGTGCTCGTCCTCGCGGTGCTGCTCGTGGCGATCGACGCCACCGTCCTCGGCCTGGCGACCCCGTTCCTCACCGAGGACCTCGAACCGACCGGTACTCAGCTGCTGTGGATCGGCGACGTCTACTCCTTCGTCATCGCCGGCCTCCTGGTCTCGATGGGCAGCCTCGGCGACCGCATCGGCCGCAAGAAGCTGCTGCTGTGCGGCGCGACGGCGTTCGGCGCGGTCTCCGTGCTCAATGCCTACGCGCACACCCCCGAGATGATGATCCTGGCGAGGGCACTGCTCGGTGTCGCGGGCGCCACCCTGATGCCGTCCACGCTCGCCCTGATCCGGAACCTCTTCCACGACCCGCGCGAGCGCAGCCTCGCCATCGGGATCTGGGGAGCGATGGCCTCCGCCGGAGCGGCCGTCGGCCCCGTGGTCGGTGGACTGCTGCTGGAGCACTTCTGGTGGGGCTCGGTCTTCCTGATCAACCTGCCGGTCATGGCGGTCCTCGTGGTCGTCGGCGCGAAGATGATCCCCGAGTCCAGGAACCCGGCCCACGGCCCCTGGGACCTGGCCAGCGTCGCGCTCTCCTTCGTCGGCATGATCGGCGTCGTGTACGCCATCAAGGAGCTGGCGGCGCACGGCCCGAGCGCGGGGAACATCGCCGCCGGCATCGGCGGTGTGGCAGCACTCTGCTGGTTCGTACGCAGGCAACTCACGCTGCCCGCGCCCCTGCTGGACATGCGGCTCTTCCACCACCGGGGCTTCTCCGGCGCCGTCCTCGCCGACCTGCTGACCATCCTCGGCCTGTCCGGACTGGTCTTCTTCCTGTCCCAGTTCCTCCAACTGGTGCAGGGGCGCGGGCCGCTGGAGGCCGGGCTGGCCGAACTGCCCGCGGCCGTCGGCGCGGTCGTCGCCGGTCTGATCGCGGGCCGGGTGGCCCGCCGCTTCTCGGTCCGTTCGGTGGTGAGCGGCGGACTCGCGGCGATCGGCCTGGCGCTCGCCGCGGTCACCCTGATCCACAAGGAGACCTCCTACCCGCTCATCGGCGCGGTGCTGCTCGTCGTCGGCGTGGGCGCGGGCTTCGCCTTCACCGTCACCTCCGACGTGATCCTCTCCAGCGTCCCGAAGGAGCAGGCGGGCTCCGCCGGCGCGGTCTCCGAGACGGCGTACGAACTCGGCGCGGCCCTCGGTATCGCCCTGCTCGGCTCCATCGTCACCGGTGTCTACCAGGAGTTCGACACACCCCAGGGGGTCCCGTCAGGCCCCTCGGCCGCGGCCCACGAATCGCTCGGCGGCGCCGTCGAGGCGGCCCACGGACTGCCGGCCCAGCAGGGACAGTCGCTGATCTCCGCGGCGCAGGAGTCGTTCGTCGAGGGGCTGGGGCTCGCCGCGGGTGTCGGCGCGGCGGTCCTGCTGGCGACGGCCGCGGCCGCCTGGTTCCTGTTGCGCGGTCAGAAGCTGGAGGACGGCATCGTGCACCAGTAGCCGCCGCGACCCGGACACGTGGAAGGGCCCGTACCCCGGTTTCCCGGTGGTACGGGCCCTTCCGCATGTTCTGCTGTCGGCGCGTCGCGCCTCAGCTCACGCGGCCTTGGCCTTCGTGGCGTACATGTCGACGTACTCCTGACCGGACAGCCGCATCACCTCGGCCATCACGGAGTCGGTCACCGCCCGCAGCACATAGCGGTCGCGGTCCATGCCCTCGTACCGGGAGAACTCCATCGGCTCACCGAATCGGACCGTCACCTTGCCGGGACGCGGCAGGCCGGCCCCGCCGGGCTGGAGCTTGTCCGTGCCGATCATCGCGAACGGCACCACCGGCGCGCCCGTCATCAGCGTCAGCCGGGCGATGCCCGTACGACCCCGGTACAGGCGGCCGTCGGGGGAGCGGGTGCCCTCGGGGTAGATGGCGAACGCCTTGCCCTCCTCCAGCACCCGACGGCCCGTCATCAGCGCCGCGACACCGCCGCGCCCGCCGTCCCGGTCCACCGGGATCATGCCGCAGCCGGTGAAGAACCAGGCCATCGCCCGGCCCTTGATCCCCTTGCCCGTCACGTACTCGTCCTTGCCGATGTAGAACACCGGCCGGTCGCAGCAGATCGGCATGATCATCGAATCGATGAACGTCAGATGGTTGCCCGCGAGGATCACCGGACCGTCCCCGGGAATGTTCTCCACACCTTCCACCTGGGGGCGGAACATCAGGCGCAAGATCGGTCCGAGCACTGCCTTGATGAGTGCGTGTCGGGACAACGGGTCCTCCGGTGTAGTGGCCGGGCCGGCCGAGGTACGGGAGCGTGACGGTCCATGCAGGTGAGGACGATACTCGCGGCCGCTCACAGATCGCACATCGGGTTCACGGAGCGGATACGTGGCGTTGACGTGAGTTTCCGCCATGTTCGTCCAGGGGCTGCCTCCACGACGGTACTGCTGCTTACGCTCGGGCCCCGTCCGACAGGTGCCTGACATCACACGCGAGGAGCATTCATGACTGAGCGCGCGCAGACCGGTCCCGGTCGCAGAACCATGCTGGGAGCGGGAGCCGCCGTACTGGGCACCGCCACCCTCGGACTGGCCGGCGGCCCGGCCGACGCCGCGGACCGCACCGCGGGCCGTGTCTCCGAACGGCGTGGCGGCCACGGCTTCCGCCTCGACCTGCCGGTGCCCACCGTCATCGGACACCGCGGCACCAGCGGCTACCGGCCCGAGCACACCCTCGGCTCCTACCAGCTGGCGCTCGACATGGGCGCGCACATAGTCGAGCAGGACCTGGTGCCGACCCGTGACGGCCATCTCGTATGCCGTCACGAGAACGACATCACCGCCACCACCGATGTCGCCGACCACCCCGAGTTCGCGAACCGCAGGACCACCAAGAAGGTCGACGGTGTCTCCCTCACCGGCTGGTTCACCGAGGACTTCACCCTCGCCGAACTCAAGACGCTGCGGGCCAAGGAGCGCATCCCCGGCACCCGTCAGAAGAACACGCTCTACGACGGCCGCTGGGAGATCCCCACCTTCGAGGAGGTGCTGCGCTGGGCCGACCGGGAGGGCCGCAGGCGCCAAAAGCCCGTCTGGCTGTACGTCGAGACCAAGCACCCCACCTACTTCCGCGGCCTCGGCCTCGGCCTCGAAGAGCCGCTCGCCAAGCTGCTGCGCCGCTACAACCGGCACCGTCAGCAGTCGCCGCTCATCCTCCAGTCCTTCGAGCCCGGCAGCATCCAGCGGCTGTCCCGGCTCGTCGCGACCCCGCGCGTCGTACTGCTCTCCGGCGCGGGCGAGCGCCCCTGGGACTTCGTGACCTCCGGCGACCCGCGCACCGTCGCCGACCTGGTGAAGCCCGAGGGGCTGAAGTGGATGGCCTCCTTCGCCCAGGGCATCGGCCCCACCCTGGACCTGGTCATCCCCAAGGACGCCTCGGGGCGGCTCACCGCACCGACCACCCTGGTCAAGGACGCGCACGCGCAGGGCCTGGTCCTGCACCCCTACACCATGCGCAACGAGAACAGCTTCCTGCCCGCCGACTTCCGGCGCGGCACGGACCCGAACGCCTACGGCGACGCGTTCGGCGCGTTCCAGGCGTACTTCGCGACGGGCATCGACGGAATCTTCTCCGACAACCCGGACACCGCCCTGCTCGCCGCGGCGGACCACAACGCGAAGTGACCCCCGCGTCAGCACCCGGCCGGGGCTTGCCCCGGTCGGGTGGTGCTCGCCGGGTACGGCAACCGGCCGCCGCCACGGGCGCGTCGGCCGGGGCATGACGCTTCTCGATCTTGCTCCGGCGGGACCCGCCCCCGCCCCCGTGACCGTTGTCCGTGCGCTGTACCCGCTGGTGAGCGCCGAGGCCAGGGCCGAGGCGGCAGCCTCGATGACGGGTGCGGCGGTCGAACCGGCCGACCTCGAACAGGCCGTCTGGCTGCGGCTGCTGGAGCGGCTCGCGGGGGAGGGGCCACCGGTGGACCCGGCGCGCTGGGTGCGGGACGCGGTACGGGCGGAGGCCCGCAGGGCCCGACGCACCACCCGGCACGAACGCCCTTACCGCGACGAGACCACCGCCGATCCGGCCGGCTGCCCCGAGCGGCTCGCCCTCGGTGCCGACGAACGCCGGGCGCTGCGCGCGGCGGTGGACCGGCTGCCCGGCAGGTGCGCCCGGCTGCTGGGGGCGATGCTCGCGCCCGGCGATCCCACCTACCGGGAAATCGCAGGGAAGTTGGGTATGTCACAGGGGAGTTTGGGTCCGATCCGTTCCCGTTGCCTTGGATGTCTGCGCAGAATGCTCGCGGCGGAGGTTGCTGCTCCTGAACTGCGGGGAAAGGAGCGTTAGACAACCGGTGGATCAGGTGGGCGGAGGCATGCGCGGATGGGCATGAGCGTGATCATCTCGGCGGCGACGGCACAGGACGCCGAACAGATCTTGAAACTCCAGTACCTCTGCTTCCAGAGCGAGGCGGAGCTGTACGGGAACTACCGGATCGACCCGCTCGTCCAGACCCTCGACTCGTTGCACGCCGAGATCGCCACGAACCTGGTGTTCGTGGCGCGGCTGGGCGACGAGGTGGTGGGCTCGGTCCGGGGGGCCGTCGGCGAGGACGGCGCGGGGGAGATCGGCAGGCTCTGCGTCCACCCCCGGCTCCAGGGGCACGGTCTCGGCGCCCGACTGCTGCGGGCGGCGGAGGCGGGACTCGCGGACGAGCGGTCGGCCACCCTGTTCCGGCTGCACACCGGCCACCGCAGCGAGAGCAATCTGCGGCTCTACCGGCGGGCGGGATACGCCCCGGTGGGCAACGAGACCGGCCGGGACGGCGTCCTGATGATCCTGCTGGAGAAGGACGCCACGAAACCGGCGTACGTCGCCAGCGCCTGAGCCGGCCACGCGCTTCTCGGCCGGCGGCGAGCTCCCCGGCCCCGGCTACGCGTTCCTGGCCCGGCGCAGCCACATCATCCCGGTGATCGGCAGGATCACCGGGATGAACAGGTAGCCCATGCCGAAGTCGGACCAGACGGTGGCGTCCGCGAACGCCGAGGGCTCCACCATCGTCCAGGTCCCGACGACCAGCACGCCCAGCAGCTCCGCCGCGCAGCACACCAGCGCTGTCCTGCGCGCCTTCTCGCCCCCGCGCACCAGCGAGTACGTGATGAACCCGTACACCAGCGCGGCGACGGCCGACAGCACATAGGCGAGCGGTGCCTTGCCGAAGTCCAGGATCATCTGGACGATCGAGCGGGAGGCGGCGGCGACGGTGAACACCCCGTAGAACCAGACCAGTACCCGGCCCGGACCCGTACCGAGGTCGAAGGGCTGCTTCTCGCCGGTGGCCGCGGCGGGGGTTCGATCGGTGTCGGTCACGGTCAGTTTCCCCAGATGTCGTAGAGCCGTACCTCGAGTACGGCCAGCACGATCGCGCCCGCCGCCACCGTCACCGAACCCCACCGGGTCCGCTCGGTCAGCGAGAGGAATCCGGCCGCGGGCACCGCGAGGAAGGCCCCGATCAGATACGCGATGAAGATCGTCATGCCCTGATCGGGCCGTTCGCCCCGGGACAGCTGCACGATTCCCACCACCAGCTGGGCCAGCGCCAGCAGCGAGACCACGGCCATCCCGATGAAGTGCCAGTCCTTGGTCGGCTGGTCCCGGTATGCGGCGAATCCGCACCAGGCGGTGAGGGCGAGCGCGGTCACGGCGACCGCGACCGTCAGGGCGTCAAGCATGTGGTGAGGGTATTACGGACCAAACGGCCCCCTGCGTGCGCCCCCGTCCCTGTTCCCCGAGCGCACCCCGCGCCCCTGCCCCCGGAGCGGTGCGGGGCGGACCGGTGCCCGGGGCGGGGGTCGTGGCCTTGGCCACAGCGCGTGACCGTTCCGGGCCGGTCGCGGATGCCGTCGCCGATCGCCTCTCCTCGGCCGCCCCACCCTGTCGGCGCAGGTCACGGCCGTGGGAGCGGGAACCAAGGCGACCGGCGGAGCCGTCTCACCGCACCATCCACGTCTGTCCGCTATTCGGACAGGCTGGTCGGGCGGAACGTTACGTCTGTTTTACTTGGCCCATGACCACGACGAGCAACCGCATCCTTGCGACCGAGGCGATCACGACGCCCGGTGCTCGTTGTATGTGTCGAATGCGCACCTTCTGAGGGCCCCCGCCCGATCCTCGCGCCCCGAAGCGAGACCGAGCCGAGCCGTCCGCATCCAGCGGAACGAGCCTGCCCCAGCACCGCTGCCCGGCCACCCGCCGCCCGGAGCCGTGCCGAGACCCCAGCTTGGAACGTCCGATCGAAACGTCCAAACAGGCTCATCAGACGAATGCCCCGTGCCCGGCGGCCACCGCGCCGCGCACTCGACAGTGACGGAAACCCCTGTGATCACCACTTCGGGCCTCACGAAGGTCTACCAGTCGCGCGGCCGTGAGGTCACCGCCCTGGACGGCGTCGACCTGCACGTCCGCGAGGGCGAGGTGTACGGCGTCATCGGACAGAGCGGCGCCGGCAAGTCCTCCCTGATCCGCTGCATCAACCTCCTGGAGCGCCCCACCTCCGGCACCGTGACCGTGGCCGGCCAGGACCTCACCGCACTCGCCGGGCGCGGCCACCGGGCCGGCAAGGAGCTGCGCGAGGCGCGCAGCCGCATCGGCATGGTCTTCCAGCACTTCAACCTGCTGGCCTCCCGCACCGTCCAGGCCAACGTCGAACTCCCGCTGGAGATCCTCGGCGTCCCGGGCCGGGACCGCTCCCGCAAGGCCCTCGAACTCCTCGACCTGGTCGGCCTCGCCGACAAGGCCAAGGCGTACCCGGGCCAGCTCTCCGGCGGCCAGAAGCAGCGCGTCGGCATCGCCCGCGCCCTCGCCGGGGACCCCAAGGTCCTGCTCTCCGACGAGGCGACCTCGGCACTCGACCCCGAGACCACCCGCTCCATCCTCCAGCTGCTGCGCGACCTCAACCAGCAGCTCGGCCTGACCGTCCTGCTCATCACGCACGAGATGGACGTCGTCAAGACGATCTGCGACTCCGCCGCGCTGATGCAGAAGGGCCGCGTCGTCGAGTCCGGCACCGTCGGCGAACTGCTCGCCACCCCCGGCTCCGAACTGGCCCACGAACTGTTCCCCGTCGGCGGCGCGGCCTCCGGCCCCGACAGCACGGTCGTCGACGTCACCTTCCACGGCGACGCCGCCGGCCGGCCGGTGATCTCCCAGCTCTCCCGCACGTACAACATCGACATCTCGATCCTGGGCGCCGCGATGGACACCGTCGGCGGCAAGCAGATCGGCCGGATGCGCATCGAGCTGCCAGGCCGCTTCGAGGAGAACGTCGTCCCGATCGGCTTCCTGCGCGAGCAGGGCCTCCAGGCCGAGGTCGTGGAGCACGACAGCCCCGCCATCCCCGTACAGACCCCCGCCCCGCTCACCAAGGAGGTGGCGAAGTGACCTGGTCCGAAATGCAGCCGCTGCTCACCCAGGGGACCATCGACACCCTCTACATGGTGCTCTGGTCCACGGTCGTCACCGTGCTCGTGGGGCTGCCGCTCGGCGTCCTGCTGGTCCTCACCGACAAGGGCGGACTGCTCCGGAACGCCCCGGTGAACAAGGTCATCGGCGTGATCGTGAACATCGGCCGCTCGCTGCCGTTCATCATCCTGCTGATCGCCCTGATCCCCTTCACCACCTGGGTCGTCGGCACCTTCATCGGCCCGTCCGCGATGATCGTGCCGCTCTCCGTCGGCGCCATCCCGTTCTTCGCCCGGCTCGTCGAGACCGCCGTCCGCGAGGTCGACCACGGACTCGTCGAGGCCGTCCAGTCGATGGGCGGATCCATCCCGACGATCGTCCGCAAGGTCCTGCTGCCGCAGGCGCTGCCCTCGCTCGTCTCCGGCGTCACCACCACCGTCATCGTGCTCATCGGTTACTCCGCGATGGCCGGCGCGGTCGGCGGCGAAGGGCTCGGCTCCAAGGCCGTCACCTACGGATTCCAGCGCTTCGACAACCGGTTCATGCTCATCACCGTCGCGGTGCTGATCGTCATCGTGACCGTGATCCAGCTGATCGGCGACCTGGCCATACGCCTGCTGGCCCGCCGGGGCCGCGCCGCCACCTGAGCGGCTGCCGGGCAGCCTCTGAGACTTCCACTCCGCTCACAAGCCCGAACTCCTTGTCCGGGCGCACCACCATCACCACCAGAAAGAGGCACTTTTCGTGCGTAAGAACATCAAGATCACCGCGGCTGCCGCCGCCACCGCCGCCATCGCCCTCGGCCTCACCGCCTGCGGCACCTCGTCCGACCCGGGCGCCAAGAGCGAGACCGCTGCCAAGGCCGACACCTCCAAGGCGCTCGTCGTCGCCGCGTCCCCGACGCCGCACGCCGACATCCTTGACTTCGTCAAGAAGAACCTGGCCGAGAAGGCCGGTCTCAAGCTGGAGGTCAAGGAGTTCACGGACTACGTCCTGCCGAACACCGCCACCGAGACCGGCCAGGTCGACGCCAACTTCTTCCAGCACCAGCCGTACCTGGACGACTTCAACAAGAAGAAGAGCACCCACCTGGTCTCCGTCGGCACCGTCCACCTGGAGCCCCTCGGCCTCTACTCCAAGAAGGTCAAGGACCTCAAGGGCATCAAGGCCGGCCAGACCATCGCCGTCCCCAACGACACCACCAACGAGGGCCGCGCGCTTCAGCTGCTCGCCGAGAACGGCCTCATCACCCTCAAGGACGGCGTCGGCACCAGCGCCAAGCTGAGCGACATCACCGACAAGAAGGGCCTGGAGTTCAAGGAGCTGGAGGCCGCCACCGTGCCCCGCGCCCTGAACGACGTCGATGCCGCCGTCATCAACGGCAACTACGCGATCGAGGCCGACCTGAAGCCCGCCAAGGACTCCCTGGCGCTCGAAAAGGCCGACGGCAACCCCTACGCCAACATCATCGCCGTGAAGAAGGGCAACGAGCAGGACCCCCGCGTCCAGAAGCTCGTGAAGCTCCTGCACTCCGACGAGGTCAAGAAGTTCATCGAGGACACCTACCAGGGTTCGGTCGTCCCGGCCTTCGGCACCGCCGCCAAGTCCTGACACCGGCAGGGCATTTGTCCGACGAGCCCCGCGCACCCACAAGGGGGCGCGGGGCTCCGCCGTGCGGACCCGCCCATGCGCGGCACCGGCCCGATGCTGCATGCTGTGCCTTTAACGGTCTTCGGTATGGAGCTGCGCATGACTTCCACCTTTCCGGACATCTCCATCAGCACGGACCGGTTGGTGCTGCGCCCCTTCGACATGGCGGACGCCCCCGCATACATCGAGATGATGAACGACGAACTCGTCATCGCCTGGACCGAAGCCCCGCACCCCTACACCCAGGTCGACGCCGAACGCTGGATCCGCAGGATCGCACCCGCCCAGCGCACCACGGGCGACGGCATCGTCCTCGCCGTCACCGAATTCCTCACCCAGCGGCTGGTCGGCTCGGTCCGGCTCCGCAACACCGACTGGCGCACCCGCGCCACCGAAGCCGCCTACATCACCGCCCCCTGGGCCCGCGGCGAGGGATACGCCACCGAATCCGTGCTGGCCCTGGCCCAGTGGCTCTTCCGCGACCAGGGCTTCGAACGCATCGAACTGCGCACCGCCGCCGACAACACCGCCTCCCAGCAGGTCGCCCAGAAGCTCGGCTGCATCAGCGAGGGCGTCCTGCGCAACGCCCGGATAGCGCGCACCCGGACCGACAACGGCACGGACGGGGGCTGGACCGACATCCGGACCGACCTGATCGTCTGGGGCCTGCTTCCCGAGGACCTCGAAGGCGTCGCCGAACAGCTCGCCGACGCGGGCGGCTACGGCGCCTACAACGACTGGAACTGACCCCGCGAAGGGGCCCCGACACCACGCTCGTACGGACCGGGTACTCTCACCCTGCGCCCACCCAGCACCACCATCCAACCTGCGACGACTCCAGGAGACTGACGACAGATGGCCGATCGGGTCACCGTGATCGGCTGGGACGGCTCGCCACTGACCGGAGCGGCCACGGCCGCCCTCTCGGCCGCCACGCTCGTCGCCGGAGCCGCCCACCACCTCGCACTTCCCGAAGTCCCGGCGAACGCCGAACGCATCCGCCTGGGCTCGATCGACCTGGCCGCCCGCCGGATCGCCGGCCACCGGGGCAGCGCCGTGGTCCTCGCCGACGGGGACCCGGGATTCTTCGGCGTCGTACGCAACCTCCGCGCACCCGAACACGGGCTGGAGGTCGAGGTGGTCCCGGCCGTGTCCTCGGTCGCCGCCGCCTTCGCCCGCGCGGGAATGCCGTGGGAGGACGCCCGGACGGTCGTGGCCCACCCCCGCACACTGCGCCGCGCCGTGAACGTCTGCCGAGCCCACCACAAGGTCGCCGTCCTCACCTCGCCCGGCGCCGGCCCCGCCGAACTCGCCCTGCTCCTCGAAGGCGTCCACCGCACCTTCGTCATCTGCGAGGAGCTCGGCACCAGCCGCGAACAGGTCACCGTCGTCACCTCCGACAAGGCCGCCGACCACGTCTGGCGTGACCCCAACGTGGTCGTCGTCATCGGCGGCGGACCCGAACCGCAGGCCGCCGGAGCCTGGATCGCGGGCGGCCTTTCCGCACACCCCCACGACGTACGCGGCTGGGCACTGCCCGCCGAGGCGTACGCGGGCGAGGCCACCGGGACCGGCGCGGAGAGCGGCGAGGGCGAGTCCCCGGGGCTGCGCGCCGCCCAGCTGGCCCGCCTCGGCCCCCGGACCGGCGACCTCCTCTGGGACATCGGCTCCGGCAGCGGTGCCCTGGCCGTGGAGGCCGCCCGCTTCGGTGCGGCGGTCCTCGCGGTCGACAGCGACCCGGCCGCCTGCGCCCGGACCGCCGCGGCGGCACGGGCGTTCGGAGTGCAGCTCCAGGTGGTCGAGGGCCGCGCCCCCCATGTGCTGGAACGGCTGCCGGAACCCGATGTCGTTCGGATCGGCGGCGGCGGAGTCCCCGTCGTCACCGCCGTCACCGAACGGCGGCCGGAACGCATCGTGACCCATGCGTCGACGCGGGACGAGGCCGAGGCGCTCGGCGCCGCCCTGGGCGGAAACGGATACACGGTCCGGTGCTCGCTGCTCCAGTCCGTCGAACTCGACACGGCAGCATGGTCGGAGCGCGAACGCTCGGTCGTGTTTCTCTTGTCGGCACTGCGTTCCGACCTCGCCCCGTGACCCGGTCGGCGTACAGCGAGAGGTAGGCTGGCCGATCGTTGCACCGCGCCCGGACGTTCGTCGCTTCGTTCGTCAATGTCCGGAAAGGGGGACCGTTTTGGCCCCCGTTGTGGTACGGCAGAACCGGGGGACGCGCGACGTGGCGCAGTCCACAGCGGGCCGTGGCGAAATGAGCTGCCGCGGCGGCGAACGGCCGCGAGAATGCAGTATGTCCGCGACCGACTCGTGCCGCGCGGCGAGCCCGCTCGTTCTTGTTGACGAGCGCCGGCGTGCCGTGTTCGGGCGTCCCGGGCGAAGGGCCGAAGGAGCACTGACGATGGGCGAGGGGTACGCATGAGTGACACCGGCCAGATCCCGGGTGAGGGACTGCCGGAGAACGCAGGCACGGTGGAGCAGCCGGGCGTCGCCGCCCCGGATGCCTACACCTACCTCGCTCCCTCCGAGCATGTCTCCGAGGACGACGACCTCCTCCTGATGCCGAGCCCGCAGGGAGCCTGGAGCGACCCGCAGGCCGTACCGGCCCCGGGCCAGTACCCCGAGGGCGTCGCCGTCCAGGCACCGCTGCCCGCTCAGGCTGCCTACCAGGCCCAGCCGCCCTACGCCCAGTCGGCCGGCGAGACCCCGGCGCAGCCGCAGGGCCCCGTCCAGGTCCAGGTGCAGGAGCCCGTCCTGGCCCAGGCCGCCGAGGTGTACGCCGCCCAGCAGGCCGTCGCGGAACCGCTGCCCGCCACCGGCCCGGGGACGCACGAGTCCGGTGGCCGCGACTCCGGTTCGGTCGACCTGACGGGTGTACGCATCCCGTCGCCCACCCCGGCTCCGGCCGCCCAGGCCCAGCCCCAGACACCGGTACGCCGGCCGCTGCACCGCGGCCCGGTCGCGCCCGACGGCACACCGTCCTACGGCGGGACTCCGACCGGGGGAGTGGTGCGTTCGCTCGCCGACCGCGGCCCCGCGGGCGCTCCCCAGCCGCAGGCCCGTACCCAGGCCCCCACGCGGCACGCCGGACCGCCGACCACGGGCCCGGAGTACTTCGAACTGCCGGGTGACGACGCGTCGGCTCTGCCGGGCCCGCAGCTCGGCGAGATCCTGCCGCAGGGCGGTAGCCCGTGGGGGGCCCAGGATCCCCAGCCGGCGGCAGCAGAATCGGTCGTTCCGGAGCAGGTGGCCCCGGAGCAGGTCGTTCCGGCGCCGGTCGCCGAGCCCGTTGCCGAGCCGGTCGCCGAGTCGGTGCAGGCGCCTGCGGCGCAGCCGGTTCAGGCCGCGGCGGTCGTGGCACCGGAGGCCGTGGCCGCTCCCGCCGCCGAACCGGTACCGGTACCGGCACCGGTGCCGGTCGCGGTCGAGCCGCCCGCCGAGACCCCGACCGAGAGCCCGGCCGAGATCCCCGCCGAAGCGATCGCGCCGCAGGACATCGCGGAGGCCGTCCCCATGGGGCAGTTCGTGCCCGTGGAGGGTTCGGTGCCGACGACTCCGCACCTGGCCCCGACCCCCGTGGTCGAGGAGAGCGCCGAGGCGGAGCCGGTGGCCGAGGCCGCACCCGAGGCCGAGCCCGAGCGCGTGCCGATCGCCATGGGGCCCGTGACGCCGGTGGCGCCCGTCGTGGCGGAGGCAGCCGTCGAGCCTTCCGAGCCCGCTGCGAACGCCGGGCCGGTCGAGCCCGTGCAGCAGGTCGAGCCCGTGGCGATCGCCGAGGCCGCCGAGCCCGTCCCCGCCCCCGAGGCCGAGATTCTGACGGTGTCCGAGCCGGAGCCCGAACAGGGTCCGGAGGTCATCGAGACCCCGGACATCACGCCCCCCACGGACACCGTGGAGGCCGTCCCCCTCGCGGAGCCCGCAGCGACGACGGAGGCCATGGAGACGGCGGAGGCCACGGCCGCCGCGGAGACCGGCCAGGTGGAGACCGGCCACCCGGACTCCGTGCAGCCCGAGGCCCTGCCCACCGAAGCCCCGGCCCAGGAGACCGCCGAGGCGGCCCCGGCCCCTGCTCCCGAGCCGGAAACCGCCGGAGCCGCCGAAGCCGAGGCCCCTGAGAACCCGGAGGCGTCCGAGTCCGACGAGGCCGCGCTTCCGGCCGGTCCGCCGGCCCCCGGCTACGACGACGCCGAGCGCGAGGCGGTGCTCCGCGTCATGCGTGAGCGCCGCGACATCCGCAACGGTTTCCGCAGCGACCCCATCCCGCACGAGGTCCTGCTCCGCGTCCTCGAAGCCGCGCACACGGCGCCCAGCGTCGGTCACTCGCAGCCCTGGGACTTCGTCGTCATCCGCTCCGCGGAGACCCGTCGCTCCATGCACGAACTGGCACAGCGTCAGCGGGACGCCTACGCCAAGTCGCTGCCCAAGGGCCGGGCCAAGCAGTTCAAGGAACTGAAGATCGAGGCCATCCTCGACACCCCGGTGAACATCGTCGTCACCGCGGATCCCACCCGCGGCGGCCGCCACACCCTCGGCCGGCACACCCAGCCGCAGATGGCCCCGTACTCCTCCGCGCTCGCCGTCGAGAACCTGTGGCTCGCCGCGCGCGCCGAGGGGCTCGGCGTCGGCTGGGTCAGCTTCTTCGACGAGCGTGAGATGGTCCGGGCCCTCGGCCTGCCGGAGCACCTCGAAGTCGTGGCGTACCTGTGCGTCGGTTACGTCGACGAGTTCCCCGAGGAACCCGAGCTCATGCAGGCGGGCTGGTCCAAGCGCCGCCCGCTGTCCTGGGTCGTCCACGAGGAGACCTACGGCCGCCGTGCCCTGCCCGGCGAGGAGCCGCACGACCTGCTCCAGGAGACCATCTCCAACATCCGCCCGCTGGACGCCAAGGCGCTCGGCGAGGCGTGGGAACGCCAGAAGCGGATGACCAAGCCCGCCGGCGCACTCGGCATGCTGGAGATCATCGCGGCGCAGCTGTCCGGACTCTCCCGGATGTGCCCGCCGCCGATCCCGGAGCCCGCGGCCGTCGCGATCTTCGCGGGTGACCACGGGGTGCACGCCCAGGGCGTCACGGCCTGGCCGCAGGAGGTCACCGGCCAGATGGTCGCCAACTTCCTCGGCGGCGGCGCGGTCTGCAACGCGTTCGCGGCCCAGGTGGGCGCCGAGGTGTGTGTGGTCGACGTCGGCGTGGCCATGGAGCTGCCCGCGACGCCCGGTCTCCTGCCCCGCAAGGTGCGCGCCGGAACGGCCGACTTCACCACCGGCCCCGCGCTCACCCGCGAAGAGGTGCTCGCGGCGATCGAGGTCGGCATCGAGACCGCCCGCGATCTGGTCGCGGCAGGCAACAAGGGCCTGCTCACCGGTGAGATGGGGATCGCCAACACCACGGCGTCGGCCGCGTTGATCTGCGTGTACACGGGCATGGACCCGGCCGAGGTGACCGGTCGCGGTACCGGTATCAACGACGAGATGCACGCCCGCAAGGTGGACGTCGTCCGCCGCGCCCTCGAACTCCACCAGCCCGACCCGGCCGACCCGATCGGGGTGCTCGCCGCGGTCGGCGGCCTGGAGCACGCCGCGATGGCGGGCTTCCTGCTGGGCGGCGCCTCGCTCCGTACGCCCGTCATCCTGGACGGCGTCAGCGCGGGTGCCGCGGCCCTGGTCGCGAGGGCGATCGCCCCGGAGGCCCTCGCCGCCTGCATCGCGGGCCACCGCAGCGCCGAGCCCGGCCACGTCGCCGCTCTCAACAAGCTGGGCCTGCGCCCGCTGGTCGACCTCGACCTCCGCCTCGGCGAGGGCACCGGAGCGCTGCTGGCGCTGCCGATCGTGCAGAGCGCGGCGAGGGCGATGCACGAAGTCGCGACGTTCGACTCGGCAGGCGTCACCGAGAAGTAGTACGCGGCCACGGCCGAACCGGCCCGGCGCCCCGCGCGCCGGGCCGGAGCCATTGATACCGGGCGGGGACAGGCCCCGACCGCGCCCCCCCGCACCCCGTATCGTGGACCCACACCCACGAAACCGCACGTCACAGCCGCTCCACCGTCGCAGCGGCCCGCACCCCGCACCGCACGAGGAGTCCGCACCGCCATGGCCGAGCACGCCGATCACCCCGCGTACCCCGTCGGACTCCGCCTGAGCGGGCGCCGCGTCGTCGTCGTAGGCGGCGGCCAGGTCGCGCAGCGCCGCCTCCCCACGCTCATCGCGGCCGGCGCCGACATCACCCTCGTATCGCCGTCCGCGACCCCGGCCGTCGAGGCGATGGCCGACGCCGGCGAGATCCGCTGGGAGCGCCGCCGGTACGAGGACGGCGACCTGACCGACACCTGGTACGCGCTGATCGCCTCCGACGACGACGCCGCGAACGACGCCGCGTCCGCCGAGGCCGAGCGCACCCGCACCTGGTGCGTGCGCAGCGACAACGCCGATGTGGCCACCGCCTGGACCCCGGCCACCGGCCGCAGCGAGGGGGTGACCGTCGCCGTCCTGTCCACCGACGCCCAGGGACGCGACCCGCGCCACTCCGCCGCAGTCCGCGACGCCATCGTCGAGGGGCTGCGCGACGGCACGCTCGCCGCCCCGCACCACCGCACCCGGCCCACCCCCGGCGTCTCGCTGGTCGGCGGCGGCCCCGGCGACCCCGACCTGATCACCGTGCGCGGCCGGCGCCTCCTCGCCGAGGCCGATGTGGTCATCGCGGACCGGCTCGGCCCGCGCGACCTGCTCGACGAACTGCCGCCGCACGTCCAGGTGATCGACGCGGCGAAGATCCCGTACGGCCGCTTCATGGCGCAGGAGGCGATCAACCAGGCGCTCATCGAGCACGCCAAGGCCGGCAAGGCCGTCGTACGGCTCAAGGGCGGCGACCCGTTCGTCTTCGGCCGGGGCATGGAGGAGGCCCAGGCGCTCGCCGCCGAAGGCATCCCGTGCACCGTCGTCCCCGGCATCTCCAGCTCGATCTCCGTGCCCGGCGCGGCCGGAATCCCCGTCACCCACCGCGGGGTCGCCCATGAGTTCACCGTCGTCAGCGGCCATGTCGCCCCCGACGACGAGCGTTCGCTGGTCGACTGGGCGGCGCTCGCACAGCTGCGCGGCACCCTGGTGCTGCTGATGGCCGTCGACAAGATCGGCGTCATCGCCGAGGCCCTCGTCGCCCACGGCAAGTCCCCGGACACCCCGGTCGCCCTGGTCCAGGAGGGCACCACGGCATCCCAGCGCCGCGTCGACGCGACCCTGGCGACCGTCGCCGAACGTGCCGCCGCCGAGGAAGTACGTCCCCCGGCCGTCATCGTCATCGGCGACGTCGTCGGGGTCGGCACGGGCGCGGCACCGCTCCCCACCGAGTAACCGGCGGTAACGGATCTTCTTCCGAGCCGTTGGCACCACACACCGGACAAGGCAGTATCGAACCCGTGGCTGATCTCATCACCGTCGACGACCCCGACGACCCCCGACTGCACGACTACACCGGACTGACCGATGTCGAACTCCGGCGCCGGCGGGAGCCCGCCGAAGGGCTCTTCATCGCCGAGGGCGAGAAAGTCATCAGGCGGGCCAGGCACGCCGGGTACGAGATGCGCTCGATGCTGCTCTCGGCGAAGTGGGTCGACCTGATGCGGGACGTCATCGACGAGGTCCCGGCCCCGGTGTACGCGGTCAGTCCCGAAATCGCCGAGCGGGTCACCGGCTACCACGTGCATCGAGGCGCGCTCGCCTCGATGCAGCGCAAGCCGCTGCCGACGGCCGACGAACTGCTGGGCGCGACCCTCGGTGCGGCGGCAGCCGACGACCGCACCGACCCGGGAGCAGTGCCGCCGTCGGGCAGGCGCGAGCGCGCGGTGCGGCGTATCGCCGTGTTCGAGGACATCGTCGATCACGCCAACCTGGGCGCCGCGTTCAGGAACGCCGCCGCTCTCGGCATCGACGCGGTCCTTCTCACCCCTCGCTGCGCCGACCCGTTCTACCGGAGGTCCGTGAAGGTCTCGATGGGGGCGGTCCTCCAGGTGCCGTGGACCCGGCTGGAGTCCTGGCCGAAGGATGTCGAGGTCCTGCGTTCCGCGGGGTTCACGCTCGCCGCCCTCTGCCTGAGCGAACGAGCGATCACCCTCGACGAACTCGCCGCGCGCAAGGACGAGAAGCTCGCGCTGGTCTTCGGCACGGAAGGAGCCGGCCTCGCCCCCGGTACCCTCGCCGCGGTCGACGAGCACGTCCGCATCCCGATGGACGCCGGTGTCGACTCGCTCAACGTGGCAGCCGCCTCGGCCGTCGCCTTCTACGCCACCCGGCCGGGTGCGGCCTGACTCCGGCGCACCTCCCGTCCGGCGCCCGGAGCCGCCCCGTCCGCCCCGGACGGCGGGCCATTGCGCCCGGCCCCACCCCCTCCGGCATGCGCCCGCTTCTCCTTCCTCCCCTCCTCCTGCCTGTCCGTCTGTCCGCCTGCCCGAGCCGGTCGGGCCGGGGTCACCGATCAGATGACCCCGGTGTCAGCCTTCCCGCTCGTCACATGGAGCCGGTACGTCGACGGAGTGGGCGTGTGTCCGGCCGCAACCTTGATCAGAACGGGACGGCAGGAGCCGGCGGGCCCGAACGCCGGATTCCCCCGAGCGGACGGAGCCGCACCCCTCATCCATCACAGGAGTGACCGGAATGAAGCACGCCAGGAAGACCACGAAGCGTATGCGCCTCGTCATCGGCGGTACGTTGGCCGGCGCCGCCGCTCTCGGCACGTTCGCCGTGGTCTCGGCCAACGCGGGGTCGTCCCCGAGCGCTGCCGCCCGGTCGGAGGCGGCGGGCGAGAACCTGGCCCGGTCCACGCACCTGAGCATCGACGCGGCCTGCCGGGCCGCACAGGCCGTTCTCGACGCTGCCGCGAAGGAGAACCAGCGTGTCGCCGTCGCCGTCGCCGTCGCCGTCGCCGACCGCAACGGCAACGCCGTCGTCACCCTGCGCGGCGACGGTGCCGGCTCGCAGTCCTACGAGGCGGCCGAGAAGAAGGCGTTCACCGCCGTCTCCTGGAACGCCCCCACCTCCGAGCTGGTCAAGCGCCTGGAGAACACCCCGACGCTGAAGGACATCCCCGGCACCCTGTTCCTCGGTGGCGGCGTGCCGGTCGACGCGGAGGGCGCGCCGATCGCGGGCATCGGTGTCGCAGGAGCCCCGTCCGGTGACCTGGACGAGAAGTTCGCCAGGGCCGGCGCGGCGGCCCTGGACAAGTAGCACGGAGCGGAGGTTCCGCAATACCGGCCGAGGCCGTTGCCCAGCGTTGACGGACGCGGGGCAACGGCCTCGTCGATTTCCGTGCGGGCCGGGCCGGTTGCGCACGTCGCAGGCCGACCCGGAGACGCCGCCGCACGCCGGCGGAGCGCTCCACTGCGAGGCGTACGAGCAGCTCCGCCGCCCTGCAACAGGCCTTCTGCTTCGGCTTCCTGGCCAACGGCGTCGCCCTGATCCTCATCCTCGGCGCGGCAGTCAACTGCTGCATCATCACGCTGAACACCACGATCTGGATCTTCGCGCCCGAGCGGTTCCCCACCAGGGTGCGGGCGTTCGGCACGTCGATCATCCTGGCCCTCGGCTCCCTGGCGGGCGGGCTGACGCCGATGCTCGCGGGCGCCGCCTTCGACGCGTACGGGATGGCCGGGATGTTCACCCTGATCGGCATCCTCTTCGTGGGCCTCGCCGTGTCCGTCCAATTCCCGCCGGAGACCTTCGGCCGGTCCATGGAGGAGACGGCGGAACAGTCAGTCCCGGCACCGACGGGGCAGCCCGCGGACGATACGACGGGAAGCACCCGGTGACCGTCGTGGCCCTGATCAATCCCAACACCTCGGTGGCCACCACCGAGATGATGGCGGCCATCGCCAGGCGGACCCTGCGCTCCGACGACGGCTACGAGGTCCTCGGAGTCACCGTGGCCGACGGCCCCACGATGCTGGTGGACGAGGACGTACTGCGGGCTGCCGGGCCGCAGGTCCTCGCCGCGGCGCGGTCCACCCTCGCCGGGCCGGAGGGCGAGCGCGTCAAGGCCCTGGTGGTCGGCGCGTTCGGTGATCCCGGCATCGAGGAACTGCGTGCGTGGGCCGATGTGCCCGTCGTGGGCATCGCCGAGGCCGCCATGGCGGAGGCCGCGGCGGGCGGCCGTCGGTTCGGCATCGCCACGACCACGCCGGGACTGGCCGCCGCCATCGCCGCGCGGGTCGACCGCCTGGGCCGCTCCTCCCAGTACACCGGCATCCGCCTCACGCCGGGTGACCCCCTGGAGCTGGCCGCCGCCCCCGAGGTGATGCGGGAGCGGCTGGCCGACGCGGTCGGTGCCTGCATCGCCGAGGACGGGGCCGAGGCCGTGATCATCGGCGGAGGTCCGCTGGGGGAGGCGGCCGAAGCCGTGCAAGGGCGCTTCCCGGTGCCGGTCATCGGGCCGGTCCCGGCCGCCTGCCGGGAGGTACGGCGGGTGCTCGAACGCAGCTGAGGCGGGGCGTTCCCGGCAGCGGAGGACGCCGAAGGAGGCCGTGACGGCCGGGGGCGCCCCCGGCCGTCACGGACCGGCCGCACCGGGCACGCCCGAGGGCCCGTCCACCGGATCAGGGCCCGGCAGGCACCAGGCTCTGACTCTGCGTCCGGCCGTCGCCCTGATCGGTACCCAGCCCCCGGGTCGGCCCCTGGCAGCCCTGGGCCGCCGCGATGCCGAGCGCCACCAGCAGCGTCACCACGACGAAGACGACGAGCCGCTGCCGCAGCAGCCGCGGATTGGCGGGACGCAGCCCCGTCGAAGTCGTACGGGTCCCGGGCCGCGTTCCCGGCCGGCCCTTCGCACCGTTCGTACCCTGCGGGCGCCGCCCGGACCGGGTGGTGTTGCGCGACGGCTGATGCTGCTGGGAGCGCGAACCACCGGTCCGCGGCGACCCGGCCCGCGACGACGAGGGCGGTCTGCTGCCCTGCGGCTGCTTCTGTTTCTGCTGACGGGGCGCGGGAGGAGCCGCACGCCGCGTCTGCTGCTCGGTGTACGGGCCGTCGAGACGGCCGGTCGGCCGGTCCAGTTCCTGTGCCGAACGCTGCACGGGCGGCCGGCTCTCGTGCAGCCCCTGTGCCTCCCGCGCCGCGATCTCCTTGAGCCGCATGGAGAGTTGGAGCGTGCTCGGCCGCTCCTCCGGATCCTTCGCCAGGCAGGCGCTCACCAGCGGTGCGAGTGCGTCGTGCACATCGTGCAGCTGAGCCTCCTCGTGCACCACGCGATACAGCATCACCTCGGAACTGCCGTGCCCGAAGGGCGAGTCGGCCATGGCCGCGTACGCCAGCGTGGCACCGAGCGAGAACACATCGGTCGCGGGTGTCACGGCCGCGCCGCGCACCTGCTCGGGTGCGAGGAACCCGGGCGAGCCCACCGCCGTACCGACGTGGGTGAGGGTGGAGGCCCCGGTCGCCCAGGCGATCCCGAAGTCGATGATCCGGGGGCCCTTGGGCGAGAGGAGGATGTTCGACGGCTTCAGGTCGCGGTGGACGACCCCGGCCTCGTGCACCGCGACGAGCCCCTCGGAGAGCGCGGCGCCGATCGAGGCCACCTCGGCCGCCGACAGCGGGCCCTCCTCGGCCACCTTGTCGTGCAGCGAGGGCCCCGGAACGTACTGCGTGGCGAACCACGGACGGTCCGCCTCCAGGTCGGCGGCCACCAGGCGCGCCGTGCAGCCGCCACGGATCCGCCGTGCGGCGGACACCTCGCGCGCGAAACGGGAGCGGAACTCCTGGTCCTCCGCGAGATCCGGGCGGATCACCTTCAGCGCCACCCGCTGGCCCCGCCGGTCCGAACCCAGGTAGACGACACCCATGCCGCCCGCCCCGAGCCGCCGGTGCAGTCTGAACGAGCCGACGACACGCGGGTCCTCGCGCCGGAGCCGCATCATCGCCATGTCTGCCCATCCCCGCTGCCTGGTCCGCCTGACGAGGCACAGCTTACGTACCCGGCGCCCGGGGCGCTCAGAGGCCGCGCCCTCACCGGTCGATCGATTGTCGTTGCGCGGCACGCTCCCTGACGGGACATGGGGCCGGGGCGCGTCCCGTGCCGGACGGACCCGGGCCCAAGGCGGTTTCGGGGAAGGGCGGTTGGAGCCGTGCCCGGGCATCCGCCGTACGGCGTCGGCCTCGGCCCGGACGGGGCTCGCGGCCTCCGTCGGGGCGGGCGGCCCGGCCGTCGGGAACCGGGGGAGGCAAGGGTGAGTGAAGTCACGGTGAGCGTCGCCGTGCGTACCGGTGGGACGCCCTGTCCAACGACTCCGGCGCCGCGCGAAGTTCGCCGCCCGTGCGGTCACCCCTCCGGGATGTCCCCAGGGCCGGGCGCCCGGTCTCCACCCAGGGGAGTACAACGACGGTCCGGGGCTCATCCTCCGGGAGGCCCGGCAATCGGTACGCGGGCATGACGCCCGCAGCGCCGTGCGTCCTTAATGTTGAGGTCAAGCGGCGGGCGCAATACTCGTCCCCCGAGGTCACACGCCCGCCGCCCCACATCAAGTCAGGAGAGGAACCATGGCGGACACGGCAACGCGGACCATGACCCGCGCAGGACGCAGGGCCCATGCCTCGTTCGGCGGCCGCCCGTCCTCCGGTACGCGCCACCCACTCGTGGCAACGGCGATGGTTCTTCCTCTGGCGGCCCTGCTCGTGGTCGTCTTCGGCGGCTGGGACGCAGTGGTCACACAGGCGTCGTCCGTGGGCGTGATGCTGGGGCGCTGAGCGGCGCCCCGGGTCCGGAAGAGCGGTCCGGACCGGGACATCCGGCCAACAACCCCGTGGGGACGGGGGTGCGGCGGACGGCAGCGTTTGTCCGGTCAGCTGGGGAGCTGACCGGACATCGCGCTTTCCGGGGGCGTCCCCGACGCGGCGGCGGTCGCCGCCGCCCGCGACTCCTCCCGGCGCGCGTACGCTCATCGGCGGGCCCGGTCCGCACCGGGCCCGCCCGTACCAGTTCGCCACCGGGGGAGACCGTGACCACCGCAGTCGTACGCGCGCTGGGCGATCTCGCCCACCGTGCCGCCCATGAACAGCCCGGGGAACCCTGCGCCTGCCCGCCCCCGGCGGTGCTCGCGGACCGCGAGGACGGCACGGTGGTCCGCAGCGGGGCCGTCGTCGCCAAGGCCCACGCCCCCGGCACGGACACCCCCGGCCTGCTCACCCGTCTCACCCTCGCGAACGACCCGCGTCTCACCGGCATCCTGCTCGCCCCGCTGATCCCCGGCCCTTCGAAGCCGCCCGCCACCATCCACGGCCGCCCCGTCACGCTCTGGCCCCACGGCCGGCCCGTCGACCCCGTCGACCCCGGCGCCGCCCCCTGGGAGGAGGCCGCCGTTCTGCTGGCCGGGCTGCACCGGACCCCGGCCCCGCCCACCCTGGCGCTCCCGCCCATGCGGGGCCCCGCGAAGACCGCGCTCGCCGTCGCCCGGATGCGCGCTGCCCGGCCCGGCGACCCGGCCACCGCTCCCGTACTCGAATCCTGGCACCGTCTGCCGGCCTGGGCCCGCGACGAGGCCGCCGCACCCCCGCACCGCTCGCGCTTCCTCTGCCACGGCGATCTGCACCTCGGCCAGCTCGTCCGCCATCCGGCCCCGCACGGACCCTGGCTGCTCATCGACGTCGACGACGCCGGTCTCGGCGATCCCGCCTGGGACCTGGCCCGCCCCGCCGCCTGGTACGCGGCCGGGATCCTGCCCCCCGAGGTCTGGCTCCGCTTCCTGGACGCCTACCGGGCGGCGGGCGGCCCCGCCGTCCGCGCCGAGGGCGATCCCTGGCCGGACCTCGACGTCCCGGCCCGCGCGCTGACCGTCCAGGCCGCCGCGCTGGCCTTCGCCAAGTCCGCCGTGGAAGACCGGACTCCGGATGAGGTGGAACAGACAATGATCGACGCCTGCGCCCGAATTGCATCTCTCCCGCCCGAGTTGGGCGCCGAACACTCGTCGTAGGCTGAACCGACCGTCGACGGGCATGAATTCCGGCGACGGCGACCCGACGGCGAGGAGTGAGCCGAACCATGCAGTGTCCCAAGTGCCACGCACAGATGCACACGTACAACCGCAACGGCATACAGATCGAGCAGTGCAGCGGCTGCCGGGGAATCTTCCTCGACTACGGCGAGCTGGAGTCCCTCACCCGCATCGAGGCGCAGTGGACGCAGCAGGCCCCGCCCGCACCGCCGGCCCCGCAGGCGTACCCGTCCGCCCCGGCACCCGCCTGGGGTGCCCCGCAGCACCACGGCGGTCACTACCGGCACAAGAGCTTCGGCCGCATGCTCTTCTCGTCCTGAACGGGGCACCACCGCCGAGTGCCTGACCGCGGGCCCGGACGCGTCTCGTCCGGGCCCGCAGTGCGTCCGCACCGGTAGGCGTACGCCGGAGCCGACGACCTCCGGAAACGAAGAAGCCCCGGTCGTCGGAACGGCCGGGGCTTCTGCTGGTGCGCGATACTGGGATTGAACCAGTGACCTCTTCCGTGTCAGGGAAGCGCTCTCCCGCTGAGCTAATCGCGCAGGGTGAACCTGCGTGTACTGCGTGCGCGATACTGGGATTGAACCAGTGACCTCTTCCGTGTCAGGGAAGCGCTCTCCCGCTGAGCTAATCGCGCGGGATCCTTGCGGATCAGTGGACGATACTGGGATTGAACCAGTGACCTCTTCCGTGTCAGGGAAGCGCTCTCCCGCTGAGCTAATCGTCCTTGGAGGTGGAGACGGGATTTGAACCCGTGTAGACGGCTTTGCAGGCCGTTGCCTCGCCTCTCGGCCACTCCACCACGAGTGGGGGTTCGGGAAGATCCCCCACTTTATGCGAGCGGACGACCAGGTTCGAACTGGCGACCTCAACCTTGGCAAGGTTGCGCTCTACCAACTGAGCTACGTCCGCTTGTCTTTCCCGGTCCGCTTGCGCGTCCCGGCGACGTGTTGAACTCTAGCGGATTCCCGGGCCAGTACAAAAACGCGTTTGTGCAGCGTGCTGAGGTGCGCTTGCCCCGGCGCAGGTCATCACGCGCCGCCCTAGACTCGACGACGTGCACGACCTCGCTCCAATGGCCCGCTTCGGCGGCCTCGTCGCGTCCGATCTGCGGGACGTGACCAATGATCCCGCAGCCCTAGAATCCTCCGGCTTCTGGGCCGTATCCGCCGATTTCGAGGGCCGCCTCGTCTGCGCCCGCTTCGGCTCCGTACGTACGCGGGCGGTGCCCGCTCCCGTGCGGGGCGCCTGGCGCGGGCCCGCGGCCGGTGACTGGACCTCGTCCCTGGACCGCGCCGCGTACATCGCGGGCGTACGGCGGATCCGCGAGTACATCGCGGCGGGCGAGGTGTACCAGGCCAACCTCTGCCGGGTGCTGACCGCGCCACTGCCCGATCCGGGCGCGGCGGACGTGGACGCGCTGACGGCGCTGCTGGCACGCGGTAATCCCGCCCCGTACGCAGGAACGATTCGGCTGCCCGCGCACGGCGTGGAGATCGCCACCGCGTCCCCCGAGCTCTTCCTGAAGCGGGACGGGCGGACCGTCGAGTCGGGACCGATCAAGGGCACCGGGCGGACCGAGGGCGATCTGCTGGAGAAGGACCACGCCGAGAACGTGATGATCGTCGACCTGGTCCGCAACGACCTGGGCCGGGTCTGCGCCACCGGATCGGTCACCGTTCCCGATCTCTGCGTGGTCGAGAAGCATCCCGGCCTGGTCCACCTCGTCTCGACCGTGCGCGGGGAACTCGCCGAGGGTGCCGGCTGGCCCGAGCTCCTCGGCGCCGCGTTCCCGCCCGGCTCCGTCACCGGGGCACCCAAATCCAGCGCCCTGCGGATCATCGAGGAGCTGGAGACCGCACCGCGCGGGCCCTACTGCGGAGGCATCGGCTGGGTCGACGCCGACCGCCGTACCGCCTCGCTCGCCGTCGGCATACGCACCTTCTGGACCGACCGGACCGGTCCCGCCCCGGTCCTCCGCTTCGGCACCGGGGCCGGCATCACCTGGGGCTCCGACCCGGAACGCGAGTGGGACGAGACCGAGCTCAAGGCGTCCAGACTGCTCGCTGTAGCGTCGGGCGCTCACGAAACAACCGGAAGGACCGCGTGATGAGGATTTGGGTCAACGGTGAACTGCGCGACGCCGAAGACGCCAGGGTGTCCGTGCTCGACCACGGGCTCACCGTGGGGGACGGCATCTTCGAGACGGTCAGGACCATCGACGGCAGGCCCTTCGCCCTCACCCGCCACCTCGACCGGCTGACCCGCTCGGCCCGCGGCCTCGGACTTCCCGACCCCGACCTCGACGAGGTCCGCCGGGCCTGCGCCGAAGTCATCGACGCCAATCCGATGGCACTCGGCAGGCTTCGCATCACCTACACCGGAGGGCTGTCCCCGCTCGGCTCCGACCGCGGCGACGCCGGACCCGGCCTCGTCGTCGCCCTCGGTCAGGCGACCCGCCGCCCCGACACCACCGCCGTGATCACCGTCCCCTGGACACGCAACGAGCGCGGTGCGCTCACCGGCCTCAAGACCACGTCGTACGCCGAGAACGTCGTGGCCCTGGCACGCGCCCACCAGCACGGCGCCACGGAGGCGCTCTTCGCCAACACCGTCGGCCAGCTCTGCGAGGGCACCGGCTCCAATGTCTTCGTCGTCCTCGACGGGCAGCTGCACACCCCGCCGGTCGCCTCCGGCTGTCTGGCCGGAATCACCCGTGCGCTGGCCGTGGAGTGGGCGGGCGCGCAGGAGACCGAGCTGCCGTTCGACATCCTGGAGCGGGCCGAAGAGATCTTCCTCACCTCCACCCTGCGCGATGTGCAGGCCGTCCACCGGGTGGACGGTCGTGAGCTGCCCGGCGCGCCCGGACCGGTGACCGCCAAGGCCATGCGGATCTTCGACGAGCGGGCCGGGAACGACCTCGACCCGTAGAGCGCCCGAAATCGGGGTGACGGGCCGGGCCCCAGCGGATAGAACATCTCCGATGACCACGACCCTTCGGCCGACCCGGCCGCTCCAGCAAGGCACCGACGGTGCGAAGAACAGCGCGTACGACGTGTGCGACAACGGACGGCCCGTCGGTTCCGTCGAGATCGGCACCGACGCGGCGTTCGGCGCGTCCACGGGCGTGCTGCTCTCCCTGAACATCGACGAACCGAGCCGACGGCGGGGCCGCGGCACCATTGCCGCGCTCGCCGCCGAGGAGGTGTTGCGCGGCTGGGGCTGCGGCCTGGTGCGCCTGTCCGTCCCGGAGGGCAACGAGGGGGCCCGACGCCTGGCGGCCGCACTCGGCTACACCGACCGCAGCCGCAACATGCTCAAGGACCTCGGCCCGGCGGCTCCCGCACTCCCGGACGGGGTCGTGGCCAGGGAGATGACAGCCGAGGAATTCATGGTCTGGCGGCGCACCAGCATCGACACGTACGCGCAGTCCTGGATCGACGAGGGCATCCCGGCCGAGCAGGCCATGCAGAAGTCCCGGGCCGACCACGCCCGCAACCTGCCGGACGGCCTGGACAGCGCGGGCATGCACTTCCACGTCCTGGTCGCCGGGGACACGGTCGTCGGCCATGTGTGGGTGTCGGTGAGCGAGGCCGGCGGCGAGGCGACCGGCTTCGTCTTCGACGTCGAGGTGGGCGAGGAGCACCGGGGGCGCGGCCACGGGCGTGCCCTGATGCAGGAGGCGGAGCACATCACGCTGGCCGCGGGCGCCCGCCGGCTGGGTCTGCATGTGTTCGCCGCCAACACACCCGCCCTGCGGCTGTACGAGTCGCTCGGATACCGGACGACTCAGTACAACCTGGCCAAGAACCTCTGAGGGCGGGCCCGCTCAGCCCCGCTCGGCGAGCAGCCGGTCGGCGATCTCCTCGATCCGTTCGCGCAGGCCGTCCTGGCTCTTGCCGCCGTCCAGCCGCTCGTCGCCGATCACATACGTCGGGGTGCCGGTTACCCCGATCGCCTTGCCCTCGGCCTGGTCGGCGTCGACGATCAGCATGTGGCGTCCGTCGATCAGGGCGGTGTCCATCTCCTCGGCGTCCAGGCCGAGTTCCCGTGCCACCTCGATGAGCAGCGGCTCGCCGGTGCGGCCGAGATCGGCGGTACGGGCGAGGACCGCCTCGACGTACGGCCAGTCCTTCCCCTGGGCCGCCGCCTCCTCGGCGGCCTGTGCGGCGGCGTGGGCGTGCTTGTGCTTCTCCAGCGGGAAGTGCCGCAGCCGCACCTCCAGCCGGTCGCCGTACTTGGCCCGCAGGGCGTGCACATCGGTGAGGGCCTGGTGACAGTCGGGGCACTGGAGCTCGCACCAGACGTCGAGGACGACGGGGGCCGCAGGGGTGGAATCGCTCATGCGGCCAGTCTCCCAGGGCCCGCGCGAGCCTCCCAATCGGCACCCGGTCCGGCCGGGCTCCGGGCGTCCGGTGCGCCGCGGATCGGCACCTGGGGAGGATCCCGGCCCTGAAATGTCCCTGATGCGGTCCGGGATCGTGGCCACCGGGCCGGTCATCGGTGCAGGATGGAAGGGACGTTTCCCCGTGCGCCTGGAGGCTCCGATGCTTGCCGAGACCATCTGCTCCGCGGTGTCCGCGGCGGGCCTGGGCATCGCCGCCGTCACCGCCTGGCGAAAGCGCTTCCTCGCCGCGACCCGGATCGCCGCCTACTCCCTGGTCCCGATCGCCCTGGTCCTGACCGGGATCGTGGACTGGGTCGCCGGGATCGCCTTCAAGCCGAGCGTCTGGCTCGGCTTCGGGCTGCTCGCGGTGGCCTGGCTGCTGTTCACGACGACTCGGGCGGTCGAGCGGCGCGGCGGCGGCACCCGCAAGGAGCGCAGGGCCGCTGCGCGGGCGGCGCAGGGCGAAGCGGTCGCCCCCGCGGCCTCGGCGCCGTCCCTGGGGGCGGGGCTCCCGGGGACGGGGACGCAGCCGAAGGCGAAGTCCCGGCAGCAGTCCGCCGCTCCGGGCGAGGACTTCAGCGACATCGAGGCCATCCTGAAGAAGCACGGCATCTGACCCCCGCCCCGGCCCTCGGGAGGGCAGGGGCGGCGGATTCGTGGGGTACGGGAGCGGAGCGGCCCGCGACGCCGTCCGTACGATGGGGACACGCCGCGGTCCGGTGCGGCCGAAGGCATCAGTGGGGCAGGGCAAGTGGCGCGTGTGGCAGGGATCAAGGATGTGGCCCGGCGGGCCGGAGTCTCCGTGGGCACCGTGTCCAACGTGATCAACCGGCCCGAGGCGGTGCTGCCGGAGACCCGCGCCCGGGTGCTCGCAGCCATCGAGGAACTCGGTTACGTACGCAGCGAGTCGGCGCGCCAGCTCAGGGCGGGCCGCAGCCGGATCATGGCCCTGCTCGTCCTCGACATGGGCAACCCGTTCTTCGTGGACGTGGCCCGCGGCGCCGAGCGCGCCGCCCGGGAGGCCGGTCTCGGCGTCATGGTGTGCAACAGCGACCAGAGTCCGGCGGAGGAGGCCGAGTACCTCGGGCTCTTCGCCGAACAGCGGGTCTGCGGCGTCCTGGTCACCCCGGCCGACCCGACCGGCCGGAACCTGGAGGCGTTCGGCAGGCACCGGATCCCCTATGTGCTGGTGGACCGGGTGGCGTCCGGCACGGGGACCTGCGCGGTCTCCGTCGACGATGTCCGCGGCGGCGCCCTCGCCGTCGGCCATCTGGTCTCGGCCGGTCACCGCTCGGTGGCGTACGTCAGCGGCCCGGGCGACCTCCATCAGATCAGGGACCGGCGCGAAGGCGCCCTGGCGGCCCTCGCGGACGCCGGGCTGCCGCCCGAGGCGCTCGTCGAGATTCCTTCAGGCCGGCTGGACGTGGCGGCGGGCCGCGATGCCGGGGCCCGGCTGCTCGGCCTCGTTCCCCGGCCGACCGCGGTGTTCTGCGCCAACGACCTGCTCGCGCTGGGGGTGCTCCAGGCGCTGTACGCGGCGGGCGTCAGGGTGCCGCAGGACATCGCCATCGTCGGGTACGACGACATCGAGTTCGCCGCCGCCGCTGCCGTGCCGCTCACCTCGGTCCGCCAGCCCGCGGTCGTGATGGGCAGGATGGCCGCGGAACTCCTGCTGGAGGAGTCGGACGACGTGGACGGTACTCACGAACACCGCAGTGTGGTGCTCCAGCCGGAGCTCGTGGTGCGGGCCTCCAGCTCGACGCCGTGCTGAGGCCGCGGGGCGCGGACCGCTGGGGTGTGTGCGGCCGTATCCAGAATTCGCCGTGTACGAGGCGGCGTTGACCGTCCGGGCCCGCCGCGCCCGGTGTCGGTCGGTGTCCTCGGGTTCTGTTCGGGGGAGTTGGGGACGGGGCGCTCCCGATGCGGCACCGAATGTGTGGCGGGAGATCGGACGCCGGAGCGAATCCCGACCCGTCCGGGGTGGGTGAACTCCCGGTACGAAAAGGCGTGTTGATCGCCAACGGGGGCCGGACTGAGTCATGATCGTCCTGAGATGGTCGACACCACCCGGGGCGATGTCCCCGCAAGCCCTGCCGAAGAGCCGCGCGGCTGCCTCTTCGCGCTTTCCCAGCCCCCTTTGATGATCTTCCTCGCGGTGGTCGGCAGCCTGTTGCTGATGGCCGCGGTGCACGATCTCTTCATGCTGTGAACGGTCAGCCGGCCGCTTCCTTGCGGCGTGCCCGGTACGCGGCGACATGCAGACGGTTGCCGCAGGTGCGGCTGGAGCAGTAGCGGCGGGAGCGATTGCGGGACAGATCGACGAAGGCGTGCCGGCAGTCCGGTGCCTCGCACCGCCGCAGCCGTTCCTGCTCGCCCGCCACCACGATGAAGGCCAGTGCCATGCCGCAGTCGGCCGCGAGGTGGTCGGCGATCGACGCGTCCGGGGCGAAGTAGTGCACATGCCAGTCGTAGCCGTCGTGATTGCTGAGCTGCGGCGTGGTGCCGGCGGCGGCGACGAGCGCGTTGACGAGTGAGGCGGCGGTCTGCGCGTCGTCCGTCGCGAAGATCTCGGCGAAGCGTGCCCGTACGTCCCGTACGGCTCGCAGGTCCTTCTCGTGGAGCTCGCCGACGCCGCTGATGCGATGGCGCCGCGCGAAGTCGTAGAGCGCCGCGATGTCGGCGAGGCCGTCGCTCCGCTCGTCCTCCGGCTGCCCGCTCGCCGGTGGTTCGCTCTCGGGTGCGGTGTTCATCAGTTCGACCACCGTGTCGAGGGCGCTCCGGGTGTCGTGGGGGATCAGCACGCTTCAGCTCCCTGCCTGCGGCGGGCGGGTGTCCGCCGATGCGGGCTGACTCTACTGGCTCGGCCGCGGCGCACAGCGGCCCGAGAGGGCCTGTGGGGGGCGCGTGGAGCGGATACCGGCCATGGATGCGTATTTCAAGCCGGTGAGTGTCCGTCCGGGGCGTGAGGCGGGCGCCATGAGTCCTGGGCGCGCACCGGCGCCGTCACCACGGTGGATTCCGTGATGACGGCGCCGGTGTCAGCCATATGAAGTTTTCCGCGCGGCGCCGTCTCCCCGAGTCGGACGGCGCCGCGCAGCTCTCGGCCTGGCTCAGCTCTCGGCCAGGATGTGTGAGAGCTCCGTATCGAGGTCGAAGTGACGATGCTCGGTGCCTGGTGGAACCGCGGCGTCGGTCCGCTTCAGGAACGACTCCAGGGCTCTCGCCGGGGCTTCGAGCAGGGCTTCGCCCTCTGGGGAGCTCAGCGCGATACAGACGACGCCCTGGCCGTGGCTACGGGATGGCCAGACGCGGACGTCTCCGGTGCCGGTGGGCCGGTGCAGCCCCTCGGCAAGGAGGTCGCGGGCGAATACCCATTCGACCGTCTCCTCCGCTCCGGTGTGGAAGGTGGCGTGCACGGCATACGGATCGGCCGTGTCATACCGCAGGCCCGCGGGAACAGGCAGTGAGGACTCGCTCGACACAACGAGGCGCAGGTGCAGCTCGCAGCTGACCGTGGTGTTCATAAGCGCCAGGGCCTTTCGCTCAGTGTGCGCTCGGGGATTCGCACGTCGGCGAAATCGACATGCCACCTACGGTGGCGTTGTAAACCCCTCTGACCTTTTTGTGTTCCTTCAGGTAGCTCGTACGGCGGTGTGTAACTTTCGGTTATGCGGCCATTCCGGTGACGAAGGCCGTTCCGGTAGGTTGGCTGTCATGAATGCGGAGCGTGACGTGCGGAACAACGGGGACGCCGAGTCGGCGGCACCGGTGTCCGGTGCGGGGGACAGGGCGGACGGCGTGACGGGTGAAGTCACCGAGGGTGTGACCAAGGAGCGGGATCTCGGCTCCCGGGCGCCCGGGTTCATCAAGGCGTCCAGGACGCTGCACCTGAGCTGGCAGGTCGGTGTCTTCATCGTCGGCCTCGCCGTGGTCGTGGCGGGCATCATCATGCTTCCGCTGCCCGGCCCCGGCTGGCTGGTGATCTTCGGCGGCATGGCGATCTGGGCGACCGAGTTCGTCTGGGCGCAGCTGGTGCTCCGCTGGACCAGGCGGAAGGTGACCGAGGCGGCCCAGCGGGCGCTCGACCCCAAGGTCCGGCGGCGCAACATCATCCTCACGTCGATCGGCCTGGTGATCATCGCGGTGCTGGTGGGGATCTACGTCTGGAAGTTCGGCATCACCATGCCGTGGAAGATCCACGAGTGACCCGGGGGTGGTCATGGGGCGCCGCTGACATGGGGTAATGTTTGGCCTGCGCCCGGGCGATTAGCTCAGTGGGAGAGCGCTTCGTTCACACCGAAGAGGTCACTGGTTCGAACCCAGTATCGCCCACCCCGGACAGAGGGCCCGTGAGACCAGAGAGTCTCACGGGCCCTCTGCGTTTGCCGTTCCCGGCCGGCCCGCAGGGGCCTCGCGGATGCCTTCGGAACGATTCACAAGCGCTTACGTGAACGATTCAATCCATGCGGTGGCGGACGGTCCGGGTCCGTAAATCGAGGAGAGCTATCCGGATATCGCGGTCGGAGCGCTCCCGCGGCCACGGGAATTCCCGGAAAGAGTTCGGCCCCCGGCATCCGTGAGCAATGCCCAGGACGATTCGAGAACTCCGCCGGAATTCCCGCAGCGGTGACGGCGGGCGCGAACTGCTCGATTTCACGGGCGAGTTCGCGCCGCCGCTTCCCGTGCGACGTACCGTCAGCGCATCCGGCCCACGGTCTCCTTGAGCCGCCGCGCATCGCGCAGGCGCTGCTCGTACGTCGCACCGACCACCAGCAACAGCAGCCCGGCGAGAGCGGGAGGCAGCCAGCGCGGCAGCGCGCCGACCACCTGGACCACGTACGGAGCCAGTTCGTGCACGGCGTCCAGGGCCAGCACCGCGCCACCGACCAGCAGCAGTGCCTGGAGCCTCAGCCGGGCACCCGCCAGGGTGATCACCAGGGCCGCCACACCGAGCAGCAGCGGGCGCAGCCAGTGTGGATCGACCCACGCCGCGAAGAGGCTCGGGACCAGCGTCGCCGTGAGACCCGCCCCGTACGCCGTCCATGACGACGCCTCCGGGTCGCGACGCCGGCGCAGCACGCCGACGGCCAGGGCGGGCACCGTGACCGGCAGCGTGTACGCCTCCGGCTCCGACACCCCCGAGGCCGAGAGCCGCACCCAGGTCGCCAGGACGAACAGCGCCACCGCCAGGTACCCGGCCACCGGCCGCCGCTCGGCCCGTACGGCCGTGCCCGCCGCCAGCACTCCGCTCAGCGCCAGCACCAGCGCCAGGAACGGCCGGTCCGGCACCGCCATGATCACCGCCACCACGGCCGACAGGGCGCCGGTCAGCTCGACCGGAAGCGCCGAAGGGCGGTTTCGCAGCCGGGCCCCGAGCAGCACCGTCACCCCGGGAACGGCCAGCATCAGCGGCGCCGCCTGATATCCGGCAAGTCCCAGCGACGCCCCGGCCGCACGGGCCAGCACCATCGCGCACACCACGGCCCCGCACGCCGGTACCGCCTGTGTGATCCGCAGGGCCGCCGCCGCACGTACCGCCCGAGCGTCCGGCAACTGCCGCGTCGGCATCGCCGCGCCGTCGAGCAGCACCGCGACGGCCCCGAGCACCAGCAGCAGCACCGCGAACACCGCGTACGTCGCGGCCTGTGCCGCGAGCGAGAGGAGACCCGCGCTCACCGCACCGGCCAGTCCGCACACCAGCGCGGTCGTCCCCACGGCGCCCGTCCCGCGGCGCAGCGCCCGTACCGCCACCGCGAACGCCGCGGCGGTCAGCACCGACTGCGCCGACACGGCCGCCGCGTACGACAGCCCCAGCACCGCGGGCAGCGCGGTGAGCCCCGCCCAGCAGAGCGCCGTCGCCGTGGCCCCCGCCGCGTTCCGCCAGGCCGGACCCGGCGAGACCACCGGACCGGCCGCCCGTACCAGCCGGTCCCACGACCGGTGCGCCGCCCCGAGCAGGCCGGCCACCACCAGCAGCACCACCGGGGCCGCGGTCAGCTGGGACCACGCCAGTCCCTCCGTGCCCAGGGCGGCCCGGACGCCAGCGTCCGGAGCGCCGGACCACACGCGGGCCAGCTGCGACGCCGTACCCATCAGCGACATGCCGACCGGCGGCGCCGAAGCCAGCACCGATGCCACAGTCACCGTCGACGAGGCCCACACCAGCCCCTGCCCGACCGGACGGGGCAGCGGTGCGCGCACGGCTGCCAGCAGCACCGCACCGCACAGCAGATACACCGGCACCGACCAGTTCCAGTCCACCCCGGCACGCAGCACGCCACCCACCGCGGCCACCCCGGACAGCCCGGCCAGCACACCGCCGGCCACCGCGAGACCCCTGGGCGCGCGCCACGCCCCGAACAGCGCGAGTGCCGCGCCCGCGAGCAGCAGCACGGCCGGCGCCACCGCGCCCGACGCCACGTCGGCGGACACCGACTGCGTCAGGGCCACCAGCAGTCCCAGCAGGCCCGTCGTCCAGCAGCCGACACAGGCCGTCACCCGGACCGCGAGGCCCGGCCCCCGCACCGCGATCGCGCAGTCCAGCGCCGCCGTCAGCAGCAGCGCCCAGCCGAACGCCGTGGCACCCGCACCCGCCGACCAGGCCCACAGCAGCAGCGGCAGCTGAGCGCTCACCACTGCCAGGGGCAGTGGCAGCCGCAGCCGGCCGAGCAGCAGCCCGTACCCGCCCCACAGCACCGCCAGTACCGCCGAGGCGGCCGCGGCGAAACCGGGCCCGTCGGCATCCGGCATCGCGACCCGGTGCAGCGCGTAGGCGTCGAGGATCATCAGCACGGACGCCAGGGCAGCCAGCGACTCGGCCGTCGCGGACAGCCCGCGACGCAGCAGCACGGCGGGGGCGGCGAGCGCCGCGAGCGTCACCACGGCGAGCACCGCCGAACGGCCGCCGATCCCCATGTGGCCCCAGCTGACCAGGGTGAAGGCGATCGCCGCGATCGTCAGCAGCAGACCGCCCAGGGTGAGCAGCACATTCTGCGCGCTGCGCGGTCCGGCCTGTGATGCGGGAGGCCCGGACGGAGCCGCGAAAGGCGCCGAGGGCCGAGCCGTCGGAGGCGGCCCGAACGGGCCGGCGAACTGCGGAGCCGGCGGCATGGCGGAAGGTCCGGCGGGTGGCGTCAGCACGCTCAGCAGCCAGGCACGGCGAACCAGCAACTGGGACCGGCGGGCGTCCAGCCGGGCCAGTTCGCGATCGAGGAGCGCCAATTCCTCGGCGGGTGGCGGCACATGTTCCATGGACGCGAGTGTGGCGCGAGCCACAGGTTCGGACATGCGCTCGGATACTCAGTTGCCCGGCTGAGTACGCGCAGACTGGGCCCATGGACTGGAGCCACTACCGATTTGTGAGTATCTGGGACCTTCCCGCCCCGCCCGACGCCGTGTACGGGATCCTCGAACGAGCCGATGACTATCCGCGCTGGTGGCCGCAGGTCCGTGAGGTCACCCCGGTCGACGGCACCACCGGCACCACCCGCATCCGCTCGCTCCTCCCGTACGACCTCGTCATGACCGTCCGCGAACGCCGCCGCGACCCCCGGGCCAGGGTCATCGAGGCGACGCTCAGCGGCGATCTGGACGGCTGGGTCCGCTGGACGGTCACCGCGTGCGGCGGTGGCAGCCGGGCCGTCTACGAGCAGGAGGTCGAGGTGCGCCGGCGGCTGATGCGGCTGCTGGCGGTGCCCGGACGCCCGGTGTTCCGGGCCAATCACGCCCTGATGATGCGTGCCGGGCGGCGGGGCCTCACGGCCAGGCTGGAAGCAGTTTGAACCGGACCCGCAGAGCCCTGTATGGTTCAACCCGTTCCGGGGCGATTAGCTCAGTGGGAGAGCGCTTCGTTCACACCGAAGAGGTCACTGGTTCGAACCCAGTATCGCCCACCCGGAAGAAGCCGGTCCGTCAGCAGAATCGACGGACCGGCTTCTGCGTGTGCACGAGCGGGGGCGTCCGGGCGCCCGGTCACGCAGCGGCTGGCAGCTCCGGACGCAGCGGCCAGGCCGGATCCACCGCCTCCGCCGTGCCGTTCTTCGCGAACCACGCCTGCAGTCCACGCGCCTGCGCCGCATGCCACACGGCCTGCAGGGTGTGCAGCTCCGGCGGGGTCAGCCGTTCCAGCCGGGACGAGAACCGCCGCCCCACCGCACGTACCAGCTCCAGCGAGGCCGCCGCGTCGGCCGCCGCGTCATGGGCGCCGTCGAGCACCACTCCGTACAGCTCGCAGAGATCGGTGAGGGTCCGGCGCCCCTTGCGGTAGCGGTCCAGATGTTTGTCGAGCACGCGCGGATCCAGCACGCACAGGGGGGAGTTCTGCAGATACGTCCCGAGCGACGAGGCGCGGTGACGCCTCAGCTCGCGGTCCAGCAGCGTCAGGTCGAATGGCGCGTTCATCACGACCAGCGGGCGCCCGGCCGCGCACTGCTCGGCCAGCGCGCGGGCTATCTCCTCCACCACCGGCGCCGGCCAGCGGCCGTGGCGCTGAAGGTGATCGTCGGTCAGGCCGTGGATCTCGGTCGCCCCCACGGGCACCGGTATCCCCGGATTCACCAGCCAGCGGGTGACGCGCGTCCGCCCGCCCGCGGCGTCCTGGACGACCAGGGCGGCCGAGACGATCCGGTCCCCCTCGACGTCGACTCCTGTTGTCTCGGTGTCAAAAGCGGCCAGCGGCCCCTCGTACCAGTGAGTCATCCCCGAACTCCTCGTGCCCGAACGGCAGATGTGTGATTCCTCTGCCCGGTCCGGTGATACCCGCACCCATTGCCTGATACGCCGTTTGCGGGCCGTCCCGTGCGGTGACAACACAGGTGGGGAGAACGGTAGTTGGCCGTCGCCCCGCCCGGAGAACCGATCGGCACAGCCCGGAAGGCACACGCAGCCATGGCGCTCGCGCAGCCCGAACCGAGCGGGCTGCTGTCCCAGCGGATCGAACCGCTGCGCGGCACACTCGCAACCACCGCCTGCATGGAGACGCTCCAGGTGGGCTATCTGCACGCGGTCGCGGCCGCGGCGGGGTGCTCCCTGTCGCAGCCCTTCCCCGACAACGGAATCGACTGGCACGTCAGCCACGGCGCCCCAGGCCATGCCGTGGACGACGAAGTGACCATAAAAGTTCAGCTCAAGTGCACGTACCAGATCCCGCCGAACCCGCCGGGACCGACGTTCGCCTTCACGCTCGACAACGCCCACCTCGTCAAGCTCGCCCGGACACCCGTGTCGGTGCACAAGATCCTCGTCGTGATGATCGTGCCGCGCAGCCAGGACGACTGGCTGCGCGCCGGGCACGACCGGCTCGACCTGCGGCACTGCTGCTACTGGACCAACCTGGCCGGTCACGCGGTGACCGGCCGGCACCGGACCACCGTGCGGATCCCCACCTCGCGCATCTTCGACGACCGGGCGCTCTGCGAGATCATGACCCGCGTAGGGGCGGGAGGGAGACCTTGATGCACCGGCCGATGGACGAGTACGCCGACGGAGCGATCCCGTCAGCCACCCGCCCGCACCCCGCCGAGTCCGCGGGGCCGTGGCCCGATGCTGCCCGGCTCCCGGGCGACGTCCCGGACCCGGCCCGTGTCGACCCCGCGGTCCTCGGCGCCCTGCTCGGGCGGCACGGCTGGGAGCGCCGGGGCGGGGCGGCCGGGCACTACAGCCGGTGGACCCCACCGGGCCCGCCGGCCCCGCCCGGCGGCGGGACGAGCCTCCTGGTCCCCGACACCACCGCCTTCCCCGACAGCGAGGACCTCCTCGCCGAGGCGCTGACCGCGCTCGCCCGCAGCGCCGCGCCCTCCGCCCGCGAGGTGCTGGTCTCCCTCGCCGTGCCCAGCGACGAGATCCGCTGGTGGCGCGAGATCCCCGAGGCGGTCGCGGGCGCCACGGGCTGGGCCGGGGCCGAGCGGCTGCACACCGCCGCCCGGCAGATACTGCTCGCCGGAGCCCTCGCCGTACGCGCGAACACCGGCTACCACGGCGCACGTCACCGCCGCAGGGCCCGGGCCGCGCTCGAAGGCATCCTCGTCGGGCCCGCGCCCGGCGGCCGGGAGCTCGCCGCGTTCGTGCCGGTCGAACCGGGCCGTGCCGTCGCCGTACGGCTCTACCAGGCGCTGCACGCCACCCGGGAGGCCGTGGACTACCAACGGGCCACCGGCGGCTACGAAGCCTTCGACACCGCCGTCGAGGCGGGCGTCAGCCGGGAGCTGACCGAGGCCGTCATCGCACTCGTCCGGGGCTCGGAAGGGGCCGGGATCGCCCTGGAGTGGGCGCCCGCCGCCGGTACCCCGGAGGGCTGCCCGGCCCGGCCCGAGCCGGTGGAATTCTCACCGGGCGATCTGCCGGCCCTGCGCCGGGCGGGCGCCCGTTACCTCCACGACGAGCCGGCCGTGACGGTACGGATCACCGGCGCGGTCGTCCGGATGCGCCGCTCGGCTCCGCGGGGCCCCGGGATCGTGCGGCTGCGGGTGCTGGCGGGCGCCGAGGTGCCGCACGTACGGCTGGAGCTGGACGAGGAGGCGTACCGGATCGCCGGCCACGCCCATCTGGTGGGGCTGCCGATCCGGGTGGAGGGGCGGCTGGAGAGCCGCGGCGGCTTCCGGCGGCTGACCAGGACCTCGCACGTCGTGCCCGTGCAGGTCGACGAGGCGGAACGGGACCGGCTGATGAAGTCGCTCCAGGAGAACGTCGACCTTTTCGAGGAGGCGTGCACCAGCGAATAGGGCCCTGGGGCCTGTCCGGGAGGGCCCCGCGGGGTAGCCGTGGGGCCGGCTGCCCAAACCGTTTCGCAGAGGGGGCCCGCGGCTCGGTACGATTCGTATCGCACGCGCACTACGAACGCGTGCGTTCCCCCTGAGTCAGGAGAGACCGGTGTCAGACGTCCGTGTGATCATCCAACGCGATTCCGAGCGGGAAGAGCGCGTGGTGACGACGGGCACTACGGCAGCCGAGCTCTTTCCCGGCGAGCGCACCGTGGTCGCCGCCCGGGTCGCCGGCGAGCTGAAGGACCTCGCGTACGCCGTCGCCGACGGCGAGGTCGTCGAGCCCGTCGAGATCTCCTCCGAGGACGGCCTGAACATCCTGCGGCACTCCACCGCGCACGTCATGGCGCAGGCCGTGCAGCAGCTCTTCCCCGAGGCCAAGCTCGGCATCGGTCCGCCGGTCAAGGACGGCTTCTACTACGACTTCGACGTCGAGAAGCCCTTCACTCCCGAGGACCTCAAGGCCATCGAGAAGAAGATGCAGGAGATCCAGAAGCGGGGCCAGAAGTTCTCCCGCCGGGTCGTGACGGACGAGGCCGCCCGCGAGGAGCTGGCGGACGAGCCGTACAAGCTGGAGCTCATCGGCATCAAGGGCTCCGCGTCCTCGGACGACGGCGCCGACGTCGAGGTGGGCGGCGGCGAGCTGACCATCTACGACAACCTCGACCCGAAGACCGGCGATCTGTGCTGGAAGGACCTCTGCCGGGGCCCGCACCTGCCGACCACCCGTTTCATCCCGGCGTTCAAGCTGATGCGCAACGCCGCGGCGTACTGGCGGGGCAGCGAGAAGAACCCGATGCTCCAGCGCATCTACGGCACCGCGTGGCCCACCAAGGACGAGCTCAAGGCACACCTGGAGTTCCTGGAGGAGGCCGCCAAGCGCGACCACCGCAAGCTCGGCAACGAGCTGGACCTCTTCTCCTTCCCGGACGAGATCGGCCCCGGTCTCGCGGTCTTCCACCCCAAGGGCGGCATCATCCGCCGCGCCATGGAGGACTACTCGCGCCGCCGGCACGAGGAGGAGGGCTACGAGTTCGTCTACTCCCCGCACGCCACCAAGGGCAAGCTCTTCGAGAAGTCCGGCCACCTGGACTGGTACGCCGACGGCATGTACCCGCCCATGCAGCTCGACGACGGGGTGGACTACTACCTCAAGCCGATGAACTGCCCGATGCACAACCTGATCTTCGACGCGCGCGGCCGCTCCTACCGCGAACTGCCGCTGCGCCTCTTCGAGTTCGGCACGGTGTACCGGTACGAGAAGTCCGGCGTGGTGCACGGTCTGACCCGCTCGCGCGGCTTCACGCAGGACGACGCGCACATCTACTGCACCAAGGAGCAGATGGCGGAGGAGCTCGACCGGACGCTCACCTTCGTCCTGAACCTGCTCCGTGACTACGGTCTGACCGACTTCTACCTGGAGCTCTCCACCAAGGACCCGGAGAAGTTCGTCGGCTCCGACGAGATCTGGGAAGAGGCCACCGAGACGCTGCGCCAGGTCGCCGAGAAGCAGGGTCTGCCGCTGGTCCCGGACCCGGGCGGCGCCGCGTTCTACGGCCCGAAGATCTCCGTGCAGTGCAAGGACGCCATCGGCCGTACCTGGCAGATGTCGACCGTGCAGCTCGACTTCAACCTGCCGGAGCGCTTCGACCTGGAGTACACCGGCCCGGACGGGACCAAGCAGCGCCCGGTCATGATCCACCGCGCCCTGTTCGGCTCCATCGAGCGCTTCTTCGCGGTGCTGCTGGAGCACTACGCGGGCGCGTTCCCGGTGTGGCTGGCCCCGGTCCAGGCAGTGGGCATCCCGATCGGCGACACGCACATCCCGTACCTCCAGGAGTTCGCGGCCAAGGCTCGGAAGAAGGGGCTGCGGGTCGAGGTGGACGCCTCCTCGGACCGGATGCAGAAGAAGATCCGCAACCAGCAGAAGGCCAAGGTGCCCTTCATGATCATCGCGGGCGACGAGGACATGGCCAACGGCGCCGTCTCCTTCCGCTACCGCGACGGATCGCAGGAGAACGGCATCCCGGTCGAGGACGCCATCGCCAAGATCCAGAAGGCCGTCGAGGACCGCGTCCAGGTCTGACGGACACCTTGCGGGTGAGAGGCCCCCGGAGAGCTACCCGCTCTCCGGGGGCTTCTTTTCGTCCTCCCGCCGGAAGACCTGGAGCAGCCACGACGAGAACGACCCCGTCACCGCCCCCAGCAGCGCCAGCCCGCAGACCATCAGACCCGCGGCGACGACCCGGCCGCCCGGCGTGACCGGCACCGCGTCCCCGTACCCCACCGTGGTGAGCGTCTCGCACGCCCACCACACCGCGTCGCCGAAGGTGTGGATCGTGGAGTCCGGGACCTTGTGCTCCTGGTGGTAGACCGCGAGCGACGCGGAGAAGCCGAGCAGCAGGGCGGACGCTCCGGCGTAGCTGATCACGCGGGCGTACAGGCTCAGCCGCGGCTGCTCCCGGCGCTGCTGGACGGCGGAGTAGACCCGGATCAGCCGCAGCGGCCGCAGCAGCGGAAGCAGCAGCACCACAGTGTCCAGCCAGTGCACCCGGAAGAAGCGGTGACCGAGGCCGCTGAGCAGGAACCGCACGAGGTAGTCGGCCGCGAAGACCAGCCAGGTGGTGCCGACCAGGAGGAGGGCGAGGTCCCGCCAGGGCCCGATGTCCTCGGGGGCGAGGACGCGGACCGCGTAGCCGAGCAGGAAGAGCAGGGAGACTCCGAGGAGCGGCACTTCCGTGCGCTGCTCCCAGCGCCGGAGGCGAGGAGGGGTGGAGTCGGCGGCCCGGTCACTCATCGCCTCAGCATCGCCGTACGCCGACGGGTGTGGCCCCGGCGACACGCACCCCGGGAGTGAAGCAATATGCTGATCGCCATGACGAGTGAGCCGGAGCAGCAGATCGGAGTGGGAACGCCCGACGCGTTCCAGCGCCTGTGGACGCCCCACCGGATGGCGTACATCCAGGGTGAGAACAAGCCGACCGGTCCGGAGGCCGGCGACGGCTGTCCGTTCTGCGGGATCCCGTCGAGTTCGGACGAGGACGGGCTCGTCGTCGCCCGCGGCAAGCACGTGTACGCCGTGCTGAACCTGTATCCGTACAACGGCGGCCATCTGATGGTGGTGCCGTACCGGCATGTCGCGGACTACACGGAGCTGGACGGCCCGGAGACCATGGAGCTGGCCGATTTCACCAAGCGGGCGATGGTGGCCCTGCGGACGGCTTCGGGGGCACACGGATTCAATATCGGCATGAACCAGGGTTCGGTGGCGGGTGCCGGTATCGCGGCGCACCTGCACCAGCATCTGGTGCCGCGCTGGGGTGGTGACACCAACTTCATGCCGGTGGTCGGCCACACGAAGGTGCTGCCGCAGTTGCTCGCCGATACGCGCAAGATGCTGGCCGACGCCTGGCCGGCCGGCTGATCCCGGCAGTTGCTTCCGCGAGGGCCGCCCCGGCCGCAGTTCCTGCCGGGGCGGCCCTCGCGCGTCGGGGTGCGCGGCTACGCGTCGTACAGATCGGCCTTGCGCGGGGTCGGGTCCTGGACCGCGCCGCTCAGTATCATCGAGCGGTTGTCGAAGCGCTCGGTATCGACGCCGTTCTCGGCGAGGACGCGCAGGGCGGCGTTGTGGACGGCGCGCAGGACCGGCGTCGCGGCCCGCATCGCGTCGTCCGCCATGAAGCGATGGCGCCACGGCTTCTCGGCCCAGGCGTGCCGCAGGCCGAACGGCTCGGGCAGGGCGATCTTGCCGCCCAGGTAGTCCAGCAGCGGCGGGTACCAGGTGAACGGGGCGCGCAGGGCGAGCCGGACGACCTCGCTGGATTCGACCAGCGGGAGAGTGATGTCGCGGGTCTCCCAGAACCGGACGGTCTTGTTGACCGTCTTGGTCTTGGCCGCGGGCTTGCTGGTGAAGAGCGAGTGGACCGGGCCGAGCGCATGCCCGGTGACCTCGATGCGCAGGGTTTCGTAGAGCACCGTGACCGTGATCATCATCGTGATGACCAACTGGCCGTCCCAGAGGGTGAACTGGACACCCAGATAGTGCCGGTCACCACCGCCGAACTGCTGGTGGTTGCAGATCCGCTGTATCTCGTGCGGCTTGACCTGGAAGGTGGCGACGTCCTCGCCTGCGGGGCGGGAGACGGAGTCGGCGTTCTCCCCGACGGGGGACACGATCCAGTGGGTGACCGACGGGGTGGGGAACCCCCCGGTGTTCAGCGGGCCGCGCTCCAGCACCTTGAGCTGGTCGTGGATGGCCCGGATCAGGTCCCAGCTGCGGAACTGGTGGAACTCTTTGCCGGGGTCTTTGGAGACGAGCTCCTCGGCGAGCTGCCAGCTGCCCCAGCGGGTGCCCATGCCGAGGATTCCCTTGGGTCCCGCATAGAAGACCGAGTTGGACTGCTGCTCGGCGGTGAGCTTCTCCAGGCCCTGGCGGAGCGCCTCGCGGGAGGTCTCGTTGGGGTTCTTCGGCACGGCCTCGGGGATCTTGGCGCTGACGCCGCCGCCGGAGAGCAGCCCTTCCCAACGGGCGCGCATGTCCTTGGCGGAGGTCTCGGCGATCCGCTTGGCGATGAACCAGCCGATGACGGGGGCGATGATCATCGCGCGGACGTAGAGCGCCAGGAACCCGGTGAGCGGCAGGCCGACCAGGAAGACCAGCGCCACGATGCCTATGACCGGGAGCAGCGCGCCGCCCAGGGCGGAGAGCGCCTTGTCCTTGGTGTTGCCGAGGTAGTCGCGCAGTCGGAACGCGAGGACCCACAGGATCATGCCGGGCAGGAAGAGGAAGCCGAACAGGGCCGTGACGGCGGTGAGTTTGGTGTCGCGGCTCTTGCGGAGGCGGGACGCGGACAGACAGTGCTCGACGACGGTCTGCGGGTCCGTCCCGAAGGACTGGATGAGGGCCTTGCGGGCGCCGCCCAGCATGCGTTCCTGGACGGCGCGGGAGAACGCCTCGCCCAGATTGGGCTTGAAATAGTCGGACTTGAAGAGCTTGGAACGGCCCACCTTGACTTCGGACTTGTGCCACTCGCTGTTGGCGTCAAGGATCTTCTCCACCGGACTGTCGCGGTATGCGGCGGAGGCGAGGGCGTTCGTCGCCACCGCCTGTCCGCCCGAACCCTGGAGCGGGATCTGTGCTCCGGGAGAGAAATCGAATCCGTCGCTGGCCACTGTCGCCCCCACTCGCCGCCGAGGAATTGCTCCTGCGGCTGTTTCCCAACTGCCGTGCCCGGCACACCTTCTGAGCTGGGACCAAAGCGTATCGTCCGGATCGCTGCGCCGCCCGCCCCTGTGGACAAAGACGGGCGGCATGGCTGATCACGAGTCGTTCGGGTTGTTCTCCTGCTGTCCCCGGAGGCGTTCGGCGAGCTGCGGGGGCATTGCTTCGTGCCGGGCGTACGCCCGGTCGAACCGGCCGGCGCCATGGGAGAGGGACCGCAGGTCGACCGCGTACCTGCCGATCTCCAGTTCGGGCACCTCGGCCCGTACGAGGGTGCGGCCGGCGCCGGACTGCTCGGTTCCGATCACTCTGCCGCGCCGCCCGGACAGATCGCTCATCACCGGCCCGACATAGTCGTCGGGGACCAGGACCCGGATCTCGGCGACGGGTTCGAGGAGCTGGATGCGAGTGTCCGCCGCGGCCTCGCGCAGGGCCAGCGCGCCCGCGGTCTGGAACGCCGCGTCGGAGGAGTCCACCGAGTGCGACTTGCCGTCCCGCAGCGTGATGCGCACGTCGACGAGCGGATGGCCGGCCGCGACCCCGCGGGCGGCCTGTGCGCGCACACCTTTCTCTACGGACGGTACGAACTGACGGGGCACCGCTCCGCCGACCACCTTGTCGACGAACTCGATGCCCGAACCCGCGGGCAGCGGCTCCACGTCGATCTCGCAGATGGCGTACTGGCCGTGGCCGCCGGACTGCTTCACATGACGGCCTCGCCCGGTCGACGGTGCGGCGAAGGTCTCGCGGAGCGACACCTTGTGCGGTACGGCGTCGACCTGGACGCCGTACCGGCTGCGCAGCCGGTCCAGCGCCACGTCCTGGTGGACCTCGCCCAGGCACCACAGCACCACCTGGTGGGTGTCCTGGTTCTGTTCGAGGCGCATGGTCGGGTCCTCGGCGACCAGCCGGGCGAGTCCCTGGGAGAGCTTGTCCTCGTCCGCCTTGCTGTGCGCCTCTATGGCGAGCGGCAGCAGCGGGTCCGGCGTGGCCCAGGGGTCCAGCAGCAGCGGCAGGTCCGGGTCGGAGAGCGTGTCCCCGGTCTCGGCGCCGCCCAGCTTGGCGACGCTGACCAGATCCCCCGCGGCGCACGCGGTGAGCGGGCGCTGCTGCTTGCCGAACGGGGAGGAGAGCGCGCCGACGCGTACCTCGGCCTCGTGGAAGGGGCGGGGCTCGTGGCCTGGGTCGGTGAGGCCGTGGCCGAAGACGTGGACGGTCTCGTCGGGACGCAGGGTGCCGGAGAAGACGCGTACCAGCGAGACCCGGCCGACGTACGGGTCGGAGGCCGTCTTGACGACCTCGGCGACGAGCGGGCCGTCCGGGTCGCAGGTCACGACCGGCCGTGACGCCCCGTGCAGGGGAGTGACGTCGGGGACGGGGCGCTCCAGCGGGGTCGGGAATCCGCCGGTGATCAGGTCCAGCAGCTCGACGGTGCCGACGCCCTGGCGGGCACCCGGGGCGGCGGGGGCAGCGGTGAGGACGGGGTGGAAGGAGCCCCGGGCCACGGCGCGCTCCAGATCGTCGACGAGTGTCTTGACATCGACCTCGGCCCCGTCCAGGTAGCGGTCCATCAGGGTCTCGTCCTCGCTCTCGGCGATGATCCCCTCGACCAGCCGGTTGCGGGCCTCCTGGAGCGCCGGCCGCTGTTCCTCGGCGGGCGCGTTCTCCTGCCGCTCGCCCGAGGAGTAGTCGAAGATCCGCTGGGTGAGGAGTCCGGTGAGCCCGGTGAGCGGGGCGTGCCCGTCGGCGCCCTCGGTGCCGTGGACGGGCAGATGGAGCGGGATCACGGCATCGGGGTCGTCGCCGCCGAAGATCTCGCCGCAGATCCGGGTCATCTCGTCGAACGAGGTGCGTGCCGTGTCCAGGTGGGTGACGACGATGGCGCGCGGCATGCCGACGGCCGCGCACTCCTCCCAGACGGCGCGGGTGGTGCCGGCCACCGCGTCGGCCTCCTGGGCGGCGGACACAACGAAAAGGGCCGCGTCCGCCGCACGCAGACCGGCCCTGAGCTCGCCGACGAAATCGGCGTAGCCGGGGGTGTCCAGAAGATTGATCCGGTACCCGCCCCATTCGACGGGGACCAGGGAGAGCTGTACGGAACGCTGCTGGCGGTGCTCGATCTCGTCGTAGTCGGAGACGGTGGTGCCGTCCTCGACCCGTCCGGCCCGGTTGACCGCGCCCGCAGTCAGTGCGAGGGCCTCGACGAGCGTGGTCTTTCCGGAGCCGCTGTGACCGACCAGCACGACATTCCGTACGGATGAGGGCCGGCCGGCCGTCGCTGCCCTGCCGGCGGCCCCGGTGTGTGCGTGTGCCTTGTCGCCCATGATGCGTGCCTCCCAGGTAGTGGTGCGATGCGGAGGGAATACCGACGCGGTGTGGGGAGAGCTGCACGGGCACTGGGGAGCCGCCGCGGCGGCTACGGCGACGCCCGCGGTAATTCGAGCTTTCCACTCGTGCCGGGCCGCGTCCATACATGGCACGCCGCCGCGCGACGCCGGGTGCCCGGACGGTGGAGTCCGGCGGGCGTGACTACGATGGGCCAGCCGGTGGCCGTAGGGGCCGCTCGGCCCACCGACCCTCGGGAAGGCCATGCTGAACAAGTACGCGCGTGCATTTTTTACGCGTGTCCTCACACCGTTCGCCGCACTGCTGCTCCGTCTGGGCGTGAGCCCCGACGCGGTCACTCTGATCGGTACGGCCGGGGTGGTGGCAGGTGCGCTGGTCTTCTTCCCGATGGGGGAGTTCTTCTGGGGCACGATCGTCATCACGATCTTCGTCTTCTCCGACCTCGTCGACGGCAACATGGCCCGGCAGGCCGGCATCTCCAGCCGCTGGGGCGCGTTCCTGGACTCGACGCTGGACCGGGTCGCCGACGGGGCGATCTTCGGCGGATTCGCGCTCTGGTACGCGGGCAACGGCGACGACAACGTGCTCTGCGCGGTGGCGATCTTCTGTCTGGCCAGCGGCCAGGTGGTCTCGTACACGAAGGCGCGCGGCGAGTCGATCGGGTTGCCGGTCGCGGTCAACGGTCTCGTGGAGCGCGCCGAGCGGCTGGTGATCTCGCTGGTCGCGGCCGGATTCGCGGGCCTGCACAAGTTCGGTGTCCCGGGCATCCAGGTCCTGCTGCCGATCGCGCTGTGGATCGTCGCCGTGGGCAGCCTGATCACGCTGGTGCAGCGGGTCGTGACCGTGCGCCGAGAGTCCGCGGAGGCCGACGCGGCCGAGGCCGCCGCCGCGCGGCCGGGGAGCGGGACCGCACAGTGAGCGACGATCCGGCCCAGCCGCGCAACGGTCTGCGGGACCGGCTGACCGACGGGCTGTACGGCCTCGGCTGGAGCGCCGTCAAGAAGCTCCCCGAGCCGGTCGCCCGGGCTCTCTTCCGCACCATCGCCGACCAGGTGTGGAAGCGGCGCGGCAAGAGCGTGCTGCGGCTGGAGTCGAATCTGGCACGGGTCGTGCCCGGGGCGTCACCCGCCCGGCTGGCCGAACTCTCCAGGGCCGGGATGCGCTCGTACATGCGCTACTGGATGGAGTCGTTCCGGCTGCCAACCTGGAGTCCGGCACGGATCAAGGCGTCCATAGACGTGACCGACGCGCACCGGCTGACCGACGGCCTCGACACCGGCCGCGGCGTCATCCTCGCCCTGCCGCACCTGGGGAACTGGGACCTGGCGGGAGCCTGGGTCACCACCGATCTCAAGGTGCCCTTCACCACGGTCGCCGAGCGCCTCAAGCCCGAGACGCTGTACGACCGGTTCGTGGCCTACCGCGAGGGTCTCGGCATGGAGGTACTGCCGCACAGCGGCGGGGCGGCGTTCGGCACCCTGGCGAGGCGGCTGCGCGCGGGCGGGCTGGTCTGCCTGGTCGCCGACCGCGATCTGTCCGCCTCCGGCGTCGAGGTGACCTTCTTCGGCGACACCGCGCGGATGCCCGCCGGGCCCGCGCTGCTGGCCCAGCAGACCGGGGCGCTGCTGCTTCCGGTTACACTTAGTTACGACGACACGCCCGTGATGAAGGCGCGGATCCATGCGCCGGTCGAGCCGCCCGAGTCAGGTGACCGTACGGAGAAGACGTCCTCGATGACACAGGCGCTGGCCGATGCCTTCGCCGTCGGAATCGCCGACCATCCGGAGGACTGGCACATGCTGCAACGGCTCTGGCTCGCCGATCTGGAGCCCCGGGAGGACCGGACGTGAAGATCGGCATCGTGTGCCCGTACTCCTGGGACGTACCGGGCGGTGTGCAGTTCCACATCCGCGACCTGGCCGAACACCTGATCCGGCTGGGCCACCAGGTGTCGGTGCTGGCGCCCGCCGACGACGAGACGCCGCTGCCGCCGTACGTGGTGACGGCGGGCAGGGCCGTGCCCGTCCCGTACAACGGCTCCGTCGCCCGGTTGAACTTCGGCTTCCTCTCGGCCGCCCGGGTGCGCCGCTGGCTGCACGACGGCACCTTCGACGTGATCCACATCCACGAGCCGACCTCGCCGTCGCTGGGGCTGCTGGCCTGCTGGGCCGCGCAGGGGCCGATCGTCGCCACGTTCCACACGTCCAACCCGCGCTCCCGGGCCATGATCGCGGCGTACCCGATCCTCCAGCCGGCACTGGAGAAGATCAGCGCGCGCATCGCGGTGAGCGAGTACGCGCGCCGCACCCTGGTCGAGCACCTGGGCGGGGACGCGGTCGTCATCCCGAACGGCGTCGATGTCGGCTTCTTCGCCGCCGCCGAGCCCAGGGCCGAGTGGCAGGGAGGCACGATCGGCTTCATCGGGCGCATCGACGAGCCCCGCAAGGGCCTGCCGGTCCTGATGCGGGCGCTTCCCGCGATTCTCGCCGCCCGCCCGGACACCCGGCTGCTGGTGGCCGGCCGGGGCGACGAGGAGGAGGCCGTCGCCGCACTGCCCGAGGCGATGCGCGAGCGGGTCGAGTTCCTCGGCATGGTGAGCGACGAGGACAAGGCGCGGCTGCTGCGCAGCGTCGACGTGTACGTGGCACCCAACACCGGGGGCGAGAGCTTCGGGATCATCCTGGTCGAGGCCATGTCGGCCGGTGCCCCGGTCCTGGCCAGCGACCTGGACGCCTTCGCCCAGGTGCTGGATCTGGGCGCGGCGGGCGAACTCTTCACCAACGAGGACGCGGACGCGCTGGCCGCGGCGGCGATCCGGCTGCTCGGGGACCCGGAGCGGCGTGCGGAGCTGCGCGAGCGGGGCACCGCGCATGTGCGCCGGTTCGACTGGTCGACGGTCGGGGCGGACATCCTGGCGGTGTACGAGACGGTGACGGACGGCGCGGCCTCGGTGGCGGCCGACGAGCGCACGGGGCTGCGCGCCCGGTTCGGACTGGCGCGGGAGTGAGGGCCGCCGACCGGGGGCCGGGGATCCGGGGCCGGGCGGCCACGCCGTCCGTGCCCCACCGGTAGCCTTGCCGCCCGTGATCGAAACCCTCATCTGGATCGCCGTCGCGGTCGTCGCGATCGGTATGTACCTCAGCTGGACCGCCGGACGGCTGGACCGGCTGCACACCCGCATCGACGCCGCCCGGGCCGCCCTCGACGCGCAACTCCTGCGCCGTGCGTCGGTCACCCAGGAACTCGCCACGTCCGGTGTCCTCGATCCGGCCGCCTCCATCGTCCTGTACGAGGCCGCGCACGCCGCCCGCCAGGCGGAGGAGGAACACCGCGAGGTCGCGGAGAGCGAACTGAGCACCGCGCTGCGGGCGGTCTTCGGCGAGCCGGCGCAGGTGGAGGCCGTGAAGGAGATCCCCGGCGGTGAGGAGGCGGCGCTCGAACTCGCCGCCGCCGTGCGCCGCGTCCCGATGGCCCGGCGGTTCCACAACGACGCGGTGCGCGCGGCCCGCGCGCTGCGCCGGCACCGCAAGGTGCGGTGGTTCCGGCTGGCCGGACACGCCCCCTTCCCGCTGGCCTTCGAGATGGACGACGAACCGCCGGTGGCCCTTGCGGACCGCCCCGTCAGCTGACCGGACCGCCGCATTCGGGCGTGACGGGGGCCACATGTCGTCCCGTACGCGTTCAAAACGATCCACCGGCCTGCCATTGGCCCTTGCAGTGGACTGCTCCCGGAGAGTTTGCTCAGGACTGCGCGAAGCAGCGCTTTTCAGCAACTTTTTCTCCGAGTGAGGTCGATCCATGTCCACGCTTCCCACCACCCCGCAGCCCGCAGACTCCCCGGCCACCGGCACCGCGCGCGTCAAGCGCGGCATGGCCGAGCAGCTCAAGGGCGGCGTGATCATGGACGTCGTCAACGCCGAGCAGGCGAAGATCGCCGAGGACGCGGGCGCCGTGGCCGTCATGGCCCTGGAGCGGGTTCCGGCCGACATCCGCAAGGACGGCGGCGTGGCCCGGATGTCGGACCCGAACATGATCGAGGAGATCATCGAGGCCGTCTCCATCCCGGTGATGGCGAAGTCGCGTATCGGTCACTTCGTCGAGGCCCAGGTCCTTCAGTCCCTCGGCGTCGACTACATCGACGAGTCCGAGGTCCTCACCCCGGCCGACGAGGTCAACCACAGCGACAAGTTCGCCTTCACCACCCCGTTCGTCTGCGGCGCGACCAACCTGGGCGAGGCCCTGCGCCGGATCGCCGAGGGTGCGGCCATGATCCGCTCGAAGGGCGAGGCCGGCACCGGGAACGTCGTCGAGGCGGTCCGCCACCTGCGCCAGATCAAGAACGAGATCGCCCGTCTGCGCGGTTACGACAACAACGAGCTGTATGCCGCCGCCAAGGAGCTCCGTGCCCCGTACGAGCTGGTCAAGGAGGTCTCGGAGCTCGGCAAGCTGCCCGTCGTGCTGTTCTCCGCGGGCGGTGTCGCCACCCCCGCCGACGCCGCGCTGATGCGCCAGCTCGGTGCCGAGGGCGTCTTCGTCGGCTCCGGCATCTTCAAGTCCGGCGACCCGGCCAAGCGCGCCGCCGCGATCGTGAAGGCCACCACCTTCTACGACGACCCGAAGATCATCGCGGACGCCTCCCGGAACCTGGGCGAGGCCATGGTCGGCATCAACTGCGACACCCTGCCCGAGGCCGAGCGCTACGCCAACCGTGGCTGGTAATCACTGATGAGCGACACCCCTGTGATCGGAGTCCTGGCTCTCCAGGGCGACGTACGGGAACACCTGATCGCCCTGGCCTCGGCTGACGCCCTGGCCAGGCCGGTCCGGCGTCCCGAGGAACTCGCCGAGGTCGACGGCCTGGTCATCCCCGGCGGCGAGTCCACCACGATGTCCAAGCTGGCCGCCCTGTTCGGCATGCTGGAACCGCTGCGCGAGCGGGTACGGGACGGCATGCCCGTCTACGGCACCTGCGCCGGAATGATCCTGCTCGCCGACAAGATCCTCGACCCGCGCTCGGGCCAGGAGACGGTCGGCGGGATCGACATGATCGTGCGCCGCAACGCCTTCGGGCGGCAGAACGAGTCCTTCGAGGCGGCCGTCGAGGTCGCCGGCATCGAGGACGGACCCGTGGAGGGCGTGTTCATCCGCGCCCCTTGGGTGGAGTCGGTCGGCGCGCAGGCCAAGGTGGTGGCGGAGCACGGCGGCCATATCGTCGCCGTACGTCAGGGAAACGCCCTGGCCACGTCTTTCCACCCGGAATTGACCGGAGACCACCGCGTTCACGCGCTGTTCGTGGACATGGTGCGCGCAGTCGGCTGATTCGATCCCGGTAGGATCTCTCGGGTTCGAATCGTTTTTGGTGACGCGAAGGAGAAGGCAGATGTCCGGCCACTCTAAATGGGCTACGACGAAGCACAAGAAGGCCGTGATTGATGCCAAGCGCGGCAAGCTCTTCGCGAAGCTGATCAAGAACATCGAGGTCGCGGCCCGCACCGGCGGTGTGGACCCCGAGGGAAATCCGACCCTCGTGGACGCGATCCAGAAGGCGAAGAAGAGCTCCGTACCGAACAAGAACATCGACTCCGCGGTCAAGCGCGGTGGCGGTCTCGAAGCGGGCGGCGTCGATTACCAGACGATCATGTACGAGGGTTATGGCCCGAACGGTGTCGCGGTGCTCATCGAGTGCCTCACCGACAACCGCAACCGTGCCGCCTCCGACGTGCGTGTGGCGATGACCCGCAACGGCGGCTCGATGGCCGACCCGGGTTCGGTCTCGTACCTCTTCAACCGCAAGGGCGTCGTCATCGTTCCCAAGGGCGAGCTGACCGAGGACGATGTCCTCGACGCGGTCCTCGACGCGGGCGCCGAGGAGGTCAACGACCTCGGTGACACGTACGAGGTCGTCAGCGAGGCCACCGACATGGTCGCGGTCCGTACCGCGCTCCAGGAGGCCGGCATCGACTACGACTCCGCCGAGGCCAACTTCCTGCCCACCATGCAGGTCGAGCTGGACGAGGAAGGCGCGCGCAAGATCTTCAAGCTGATCGACGCGCTGGAGGACAGCGACGACGTGCAGAACGTCTTCGCCAACTTCGACGTCTCGGACGAGGTCATGGAGAAGGTCGACGCCTGAGCCGCGCTCTGCGCAGCCTTCAGCGACGGGCCGACGGGGACACACCCCGTCGGCCCGTCGCATTGTCAGTGCGAGCCGATAGCCTGCGGGAACAGTTGACCGATCGGTACGGAGGGGGCCTTCCATGCGGGTGCTGGGTGTGGACCCGGGGCTGACCCGGTGCGGTGTCGGCGTCGTCGAAGGCGTCGCCGGCCGCCCCCTGACGATGCTCGGCGTCGGGGTCGTGCGCACCCCGGCCGACGCGGAGCTCGGCCACCGGCTGGTCGCCATCGAGCGCGGCATCGAGGAATGGCTCGACGAGCACCGGCCCGAATTCGTCGCCGTGGAGCGGGTGTTCAGCCAGCACAACGTCCGTACGGTCATGGGCACCGCCCAGGCCAGCGCCGTCGCCATGCTCTGCGCGTCGCGCCGCGGCATCCCCGTCGCCCTGCACACCCCCAGCGAGGTCAAGGCGGCCGTCACGGGCAGCGGCCGCGCCGACAAGGCACAGATCGGTGCGATGGTCACCCGGCTGCTGCGGCTCGACGCCCCGCCGAAACCGGCCGACGCGGCCGACGCCCTCGCCCTCGCCATCTGTCACATCTGGCGTGCCCCCGCCGTCAACCGCCTCCAGCAGGCCCACGCGGCAGCCGCCGCGGCCCGCGCCCCGCGCGTCCCCCGTACACCCGCAGTCCCCGTCCGGAAGGTCCCCCGATGATCGCCTTCGTCAGCGGCCCCGTCGCCGCGCTCGCCCCGACCACGGCCGTGATCGAGGTCGGCGGCATCGGCATGGCCGTCCAGTGCGCGCCGAACACCCTCGCCGCCCTCCGGATCGGCCAGGAGGCCAGGCTCGCCACCTCCCTCGTCGTACGGGAGGACTCCCTCACCCTCTACGGCTTCGCCGACGACGACGAGCGGCAGGTCTTCGAGCTGCTCCAGACCGCCAGCGGGGTAGGGCCCCGGCTCGCCCAGGCCATGCTCGCCACCCACAGCCCGGACGCCCTGCGCACCGCGGTCGCCACCGGCGACGAGAAGGCGCTGACCGCCGTGTCCGGCATCGGCAAGAAGGGCGCGCAGAAACTCCTCCTCGAACTGAAGGACAGACTCGGCGAGCCCGTCGGCGCCCACATCGGCCGCCAGGGCATCGGCACCGCCGTCACCACCTCCTGGCGCGATCAGCTCCAGGCCGCCCTGATCGGCCTCGGCTACGCCACCCGCGAGGCCGACGAGGCGGTCACCGCCGTCGCGCCCCAGGCCGAGGCGGCCATCGCCGAGGGCGGACGGGCCCCCGTGCCGCAGCTGCTGCGCGCCGCGCTCCAGACCCTCAACCGCGCGCGCTGACCGGAGCGCCACACCCCCGGGGACCACCCCCGACGCCGGGCCGGGCACCGCACGGCACCGAAACACCCGAGGCGGGACAGACTGAATGAACTGGGACGAGACCGGACCCGACACCGACGAGCGGCTCGACGAGCGCCTCGTCCACGCCGACGCGGACGGTGAGGACACCGCGGTCGAAGCGGCACTGCGACCGAAGGACCTGGACGAATTCGTCGGCCAGGAGAAGGTGCGCGAACAGCTCGACCTGGTCCTCAAGGCGGCCCGGGCCCGTGGCGCCACCGCCGACCACGTCCTGCTCTCCGGCGCCCCCGGCCTCGGCAAGACCACCCTCTCCATGATCATCGCGGCCGAGATGGGCGCCCCGATCCGGATCACCTCCGGCCCGGCCATCCAGCACGCGGGCGATCTCGCCGCGATCCTCTCCTCCCTCCAGGAGGGCGAGGTCCTCTTCCTCGACGAGATCCACCGCATGTCGCGGCCGGCCGAGGAGATGCTTTACATGGCGATGGAGGACTTCCGGGTCGACGTCATCGTCGGCAAGGGCCCCGGAGCCACCGCGATCCCGCTGGAACTGCCGCCCTTCACCCTGGTCGGCGCGACCACCCGGGCCGGACTGCTGCCGCCGCCGCTGCGCGACCGCTTCGGTTTCACCGGCCACATGGAGTTCTACGCACCCACCGAGCTGGAACGCGTCATCCACCGCTCCGCCCGCCTCCTCGACGTGGAGATAGACGCGGACGGCGCCGCCGAGATCGCCGGCCGTTCCCGCGGCACCCCCCGGATCGCCAACCGGCTGCTGCGCCGCGTCCGGGACTACGCCCAGGTCAAGGCCGACGGAAAGATCGACCGTCCGGTCGCCGCCACCGCCCTCGGGGTGTACGAGGTCGATGCCCGAGGCCTCGACCGGCTCGACCGTGCGGTGCTCGGTGCCCTGCTGAAGCTCTTCGGCGGCGGACCAGTCGGGCTGTCCACTCTCGCGGTCGCCGTGGGGGAGGAGCGCGAGACCGTCGAGGAGGTCGCGGAACCCTTCCTGGTCCGGGAGGGACTGCTGGCCAGGACGCCGCGGGGGCGGGTCGCGACCCCCGCCGCCTGGGCCCATTTGGGTCTGGTGCCTCCGCCGCAAGGCGGAAAGGGACAACAGGGCCTGTTCGGGGCGTGATCTGTCACAGGTTGACCGGCGCAGGAACCGCCGGGCGACTCCGGGCGTTGTTCCATCGATGCGGACTCGCTTAGACTCCGCCGATGCCGCCCTTACAGGTCGGTGTACCCACCCCCGTAGATACAGGCCGCCTTCCAGCGCGGTCGTGCGAAGGAAACTCGTCCCGTGAATCCCGTGACTCTCCTCCCCTTCATCGTGCTCATCGGGGCCATGTTCCTGATGACGCGGTCCGCCAAGAAGAAGCAGGCGGCCGCCGCCCAGATGCGCAACGAGATGCAGCCCGGCACCGGCGTCCGGACGATCGGGGGCATGTACGCCACAGTCAAGGAGCTGCACGACGACACGGTTCTCCTTGAGATCGCGCCCGGCGTCCACGCCATCTACGCCAAGAACGCCATCGGCGCCGTCCTCGACGACGCGGAGTACAACCGCATCGTCCACGGCGACGACGAGAGCGGCCTCGACCTCGACGGCACCGTCGTCCCGGACGACGCCTCCTCGCTGACCGAGGCCGATGCCGACAAGGACGCCCCGGACGACGCGCGCATCGACCTCGGCAAGAAGGCCGACGACGCCGAGCCGAAGGACGCGGAGTCCGGCAAGAAGTCCGAGGGCAAGGACGACGGCGAGGCCGACGCGAAGTAAGCCACGCCCGGGGAATGCCGTGAGCCCACCGGCGTCCGGCGTTCCCCGGTCCGTGCGATCTTCTGCGGGGGCGGGTCCCCACTACACTTCGTGGCCGCTCGGGCGCGTACCCGGCGCGGGGCGGTTGGACAGGGAGAAACGAGAAGGTGGCAGCACCGAAGAAGAGGCGAGCGCCGGCCGGCGGTCAGGGCAGGCCGGGGCGTTCCCTGGCTCTGATCCTGATCGCCATGGTCGCGCTCACCGGCGGGATGTTCCTGGCCGATCAGCCGACCCCACGGCTGGGCATCGACCTGGCGGGCGGCACGTCCATCACGCTGGAGGCGAAGAGCGAGCCGGGCCAGGAATCGGCGATCAACAAGACCAACATGGACACGGCCGTCCAGATCATGGAGCGCCGTGTCAATGGTCTTGGCGTCTCCGAGGCCGAGGTCCAGACACAGGGCGATCGCAACATCATCGTCAACATCCCCAAGGGCACGAACTCCGCCCAGGCCCGGGAGCAGGTCGGCACCACGGCCAAGCTCTACTTCCGGCCGGTGCTGACCGTCGCCCAGGGCACGCCCACCCCGAAGCCCAGCGCCTCGTCGTCCGGCAAGCCCACCCCGTCCGGCAGCCCGAGCGCCCCCACCGCGGACAAGGGGAAGGCCTCGTCGACCCCGAGCGCGAGCGCCACCACCCAGGGCCGCGCGGTCACCGGCGCCCTCAAGGCCGACTCCACGCCCACGCCGAAGGCGAGCACCACGCCGAAGGCGGACGCCACGCCCAAGGCCGACGCCACGCCGTCGGCGTCCGCCGCCGACCAGGCCGCCGCCGAGCTGCAGAAGAAGTTCGCGGCGCTCGACTGCTCCAGCAAGGCGTCCCGCGCCGAGGCCGCACGGGGCGCCAAGCCCACCGACACGGTCGTCGCATGCAGCTCCGAGGGTGACGCGAAGTACGTCCTCGGCCCGTCCGAGGTGTCGGGCACCGAGGTCGACAACGCCAAGGCCGGCTTCGACCAGCGCGGCATGTGGGTCGTCAACATGGAGTTCACCAAGAAGGGCTCCAAGCAGTTCCAGACGATCACCAAGAAGCTCTCCGCGCAGCAGCCCCCGCAGAACCAGTTCGCCATCGCCCTGGACGGCGAGGTCGTCTCCGCGCCCTCCGTGCGCACGACACTGAGCGGCAGCGCCGAGATCTCCGGCAGCTTCACCCAGCAGTCCGCCGAGGACCTGGCCAACGTGCTCTCCTACGGTGCGCTCCCGCTCTCGTTCAAGGAGCAGAGCGTCACCACGGTCACCGCCGCGCTCGGCGGTGAGCAGCTCCAGGCCGGTCTGATCGCCGGTGCCATCGGTCTGGCCCTGGTGGTCATCTACCTGGTGGCCTACTACCGGGGCCTCGCGTTCATCGCGCTCCTGAGCCTCCTGGTCTCCGGCATCCTGACCTACACGATCATGTCGCTGCTCGGCCCGGCCATCGGCTTCGCGCTGAACCTCCCGGCGGTCTGCGGCGCCATCGTGGCCATCGGTATCACCGCGGACTCCTTCATCGTGTACTTCGAACGGATCCGCGACGAGATCCGCGAGGGCCGTACGCTCCGCCCGGCCGTCGAGCGTGCCTGGCCGCGCGCCCGGCGCACCATCCTGGTCTCCGACTTCGTGTCGTTCCTCGCCGCCGCGGTGCTCTTCGTCGTCACCGTCGGCAAGGTCCAGGGCTTCGCCTTTACGCTGGGACTCACCACCCTGCTCGACGTGGTCGTGGTGTTCCTCTTCACCAAGCCCGTCATGACGCTGATGGCTCGTACGAAGTTCTTCTCCAGCGGTCACCCGTGGTCCGGTCTGGACCCGAAGCGGCTCGGCGCCAAGCCGCCGCTGCGCCGCTCGCGCCGTGTCAACGCCCCCACCGACCACCCGAAGGAGGCGTGAGATGTCGCGACTCGGCAGTCTCGGCGCCCGTCTCTACCGCGGCGAAGTCGGCTACGACTTCATCGGCAAGCGCAAGATCTGGTACGGGATCTCGATCCTGATCACCATCACGGCCATCGTCGGCCTGGCGGTCAGCGGCCTGAACATGGGCATCGAGTTCAAGGGCGGCGCGGTCTTCACCACCCCGAAGACAAGCGTCAGCGTCTCCGAGGCGGAGGATCTGGCGACGGAGGCATCCGGTCACCAGGCGATCGTCCAGAAGCTCGGCAACAGCGGTGGTCTGCGTATTCAGGTCAGCGGAGTCGACACCGCGAAGTCCGACCAGATCAAGGACCAGCTCTCCAAGGACCTCGACATCCCGACGGAGAAGATCGCCGCCGACCTGGTCGGCCCCAGCTGGGGTGAGCAGATCGCCAACAAGGCCTGGACGGGCCTCGGCATCTTCATGGTCCTCGTCGTGATCTACCTGGCCATCGCCTTCGAGTGGCGCATGGCCATCGCGGCCCTGGTCGCGCTGATCCACGACATCACCATCACGGTCGGCATCTACGCCCTGGTCGGCTTCGAAGTCACCCCGGGCACCGTGATCGGTCTGCTGACCATCCTCGGCTACTCCCTCTACGACACGGTCGTCGTCTTCGACAGCCTCAGGGAGAGCACGGGGGACATCACCAAGCAGACCCGCTGGACGTACAGTGAGATCGCCAACCGCTCCATCAACGGCACGCTGGTCCGTTCCATCAACACCACCGTCGTGGCCCTGCTCCCCGTCGCCGGTCTGCTCTTCATCGGTGGTGGCGTCCTCGGCGCCGGCATGCTGAACGACATCTCGCTGTCGCTGTTCGTCGGCCTCGCGGCCGGCGCGTACTCCTCGATCTTCATCGCCACCCCGCTCGTCGCCGACCTCAAGGAACGCGACCCGCAGATGAAGGCTCTGAAGAAGCGGGTCCTCGCCAAGCGCGCGGCTGCCGCCGCCAAGGGCGAGTCCGCCGAGGACGAGCAGTCGGACGGTGACCACCCGCGGGACGCCGCCCCCGCCGCCGCGGTCGTCGGCCAGCGCCAGCAGCCCCCCAGGGGCCACGGCCGGACCCCGGGGAAGCGTTGATGACCAGTACCACCGAGAGCACCCGCGAGCTCCTGCTCAGCCGGATCCGCGACGTCCCGGACTACCCGAAGCCGGGTGTGCTGTTCAAGGACATCACCCCGCTGCTCGCGGACCCGACGGCGTTCGCGGCCCTCACCGGCACCCTCGCGGAGCTGTGCGTACGGCACGGCGCCACGAAGGTCGTCGGCCTGGAGGCACGCGGCTTCATCCTGGCCGCCCCGGTCGCGGTCCGGGCCGGGCTCGGCTTCGTACCCGTCCGCAAGGCGGGGAAGCTGCCCGGAGCCACGCTCAGCCAGGCGTACGAGCTGGAGTACGGCACCGCCGAGATCGAGATCCACGCGGAGGACCTGTCCGCCGACGACCGGATCATGGTCATCGACGACATCCTCGCCACCGGCGGCACCGCCGAGGCCTCGCTGGAGCTGATCCGGCGGGCCGGCGCCGAGGTCGCGGGCGTCGCGGTGCTCATGGAGCTCGGTTTCCTCCCCGGCCGGGCCCGGCTGGAGCAGGGCCTGCGGGGCGCGCCGCTGGAGGTTCTGATCACGGTCTGAGCAGCACCGACCGTACGCGGCAGCGGATCGTGCGAACAGGACGGGCACCCGGGAACAACCGGGTGCCCGTCCCGCGTTGTCAGGAGTCTCACGGTCCGCGGGGGAGGACCGGCCGCAGGGTCGATACGATGGCCTCTCCGGGTACCCGGATCCGCACGAGGAGCGCTCTTGCCAGACGAGGCCCAGCCAGTCGCCGCCCCGCAGCCCGACAAGCCCGCGGCGGCCTCAGCCACGCCCGGGAAGAAGCAGCCCGCGGACAAGCCGAAGCCCCCGGCCCCCGAGCCCGGTTCGGGCCCGGACCGGGCGAGCGGCCCGGCGCCCGGGGCCGCGCCCGCTTCCCCCGTCCAGCCGACCGCACCCGTCTCCCCGGCCGCGTCCGCCCCGAAGCCCCCCGCGAAGCCCGCGGCCAGACCGGTCCCGCCGAGCGCCTCCGCGACCCGCTCCGGCGGCTCGTCCAGCCGGGTGCGGGCCAGGCTGGCCCGTCTCGGCGTGCAGCGTTCCAGCCCGTACAACCCGGTCCTCGAACCGCTGCTGCGCGCGGTCCGCAGCAACGACCCCAAGATCGAGACGTCCACGCTGCGTCAGATCGAGCGCGCCTACCAGGTCGCCGAGCGCTGGCACCGCGGCCAGAAGCGCAAGAGCGGCGACCCGTACATCACCCATCCGCTCGCCGTCACGACGATCCTCGCCGAGCTGGGCATGGACCCGGCCACGCTGATGGCCGGGCTGCTGCACGACACGGTCGAGGACACCGAATACGGCCTGGACACCCTGCGCCGCGACTTCGGTGACCAGGTGGCCCTGCTCGTCGACGGCGTCACCAAGCTGGACAAGGTCAAGTTCGGCGAGGCCGCCCAGGCCGAGACCGTGCGCAAGATGGTCGTCGCCATGGCCAAGGACCCCCGGGTCCTGGTCATCAAGCTCGCCGACCGGCTGCACAACATGCGCACCATGCGCTACCTCAAGCGGGAGAAGCAGGAGAAGAAGGCCCGCGAGACGCTTGAGATCTACGCCCCGCTGGCGCACCGCCTGGGCATGAACACCATCAAGTGGGAGCTGGAGGACCTCGCCTTCGCGATCCTCTACCCCAAGATGTACGACGAGATCGTCCGTCTCGTCGCCGAGCGGGCCCCCAAGCGCGACGAATACCTCGCCATAGTGACCGACGAGGTCCAGGCCGACCTGCGCGCCGCCCGGATCAAGGCCACCGTCACCGGGCGGCCGAAGCACTACTACAGCGTCTATCAGAAGATGATCGTGCGGGGCAGGGACTTCGCCGAGATCTACGACCTGGTGGGAATTCGGGTACTTGTCGACACGGTCCGCGACTGCTACGCGGCGCTCGGCACCGTCCACGCGCGATGGAATCCGGTTCCCGGCCGGTTCAAGGACTACATCGCGATGCCCAAGTTCAACATGTACCAGTCGCTGCACACCACGGTGATCGGTCCCAGCGGCAAGCCCGTCGAACTCCAGATCCGCACCTTCGACATGCACCGCCGCGCCGAGTACGGCATCGCCGCGCACTGGAAGTACAAGCAGGAGGCCGTCGCGGGCGCCTCCAAGGTGCGCACCGACGTCCCCAAGAACACGGGCGGCGGCCGGAGCCAGGACACCGTCAACGACATGGCGTGGCTGCGCCAGCTCCTGGACTGGCAGAAGGAGACCGAGGACCCCAGCGAGTTCCTGGAGTCGCTGCGCTTCGACCTCTCCCGCAACGAGGTCTTCGTCTTCACACCCAAGGGCGACGTCATAGCGCTGCCCGCGGGTGCGACGCCGGTCGACTTCGCGTACGCGGTGCACACGGAGGTCGGCCACCGGACGATAGGAGCACGGGTCAACGGGCGGCTCGTGCCGCTCGAATCGACGCTCGACAACGGCGACCTGGTGGAGGTCTTCACCTCCAAGGCGGCCGGCGCCGGACCCTCCCGGGACTGGCTGGGCTTCGTCAAGTCGCCCCGCGCCCGCAACAAGATCCGGGCCTGGTTCTCCAAGGAGCGCCGCGACGAGGCGATCGAGCAGGGCAAGGACGCCATCGCGCGTGCCATGCGCAAGCAGAACCTGCCGATCCAGCGCATCCTGACCGGCGACTCCCTGGTCACCCTGGCCCACGAGATGCGCTACCCCGACATCTCGTCGCTGTACGCGGCGATCGGAGAGGGACATGTCGCGGCCGCCGGGGTCGTGCAGAAGCTGGTCCAGGCGCTCGGCGGCGAGGACGAGGCCAACGAGGACATCGCCGAGAGCTCGCCGCCCTCGCGCAGCCGCAACAAGCGCCGCTCCAACGCCGATCCGGGCGTGGTCGTCAAGGGCGTCGACGACGTCTGGGTCAAACTGGCCCGCTGCTGCACGCCCGTCCCCGGCGACCCGATCATCGGTTTCGTCACCCGGGGCAGCGGCGTCTCCGTGCACCGTGCCGACTGCGTCAACGTCGACTCGCTGTCGCAGCAGCCGGAACGGATCCTGGAGGTCGAGTGGGCGCCGACCCAGTCCTCGGTCTTCCTGGTCGCCATCCAGGTCGAGGCCCTCGACCGGTCCCGGCTGCTCTCGGACGTCACCCGCGTCCTGTCCGACCAGCATGTCAACATCCTGTCGGCGGCCGTGCAGACCTCCCGGGACCGGGTGGCCACCTCGCGCTTCACCTTCGAGATGGGCGACCCGAAGCACCTCGGCCACGTACTGAAGGCGGTACGCGGCGTGGAGGGCGTCTACGACGTCTACCGGGTGACCTCGGCCCGCAGGCCGTAGCACGGACCGGCACCCGCCGGCGGTGAGGCTCCGGCCTCCGCCGCCGGCGGACGGTGCCCGGCTACGCGTCGACCTCGTACTGGCCGTACTCCAGGAAGTACCGCATCTCCTCCGGCGTGCCGTCGATCGCCTCGCCGACCGCCGCGCGAAGTGCTTCGCTGATGTCGGGGCGGGCCAGGATGCGGAAGAGGGCGACGCGGTCGTCCTCGGCCTGGGCGAGGCGGTAGCTGGTCTCCAGCCACTGCCGTATGTCCTGCGGGGCCCCGCTGTCGAGGAGCTGGTTGATTTCCTTGGTGACCCGCTTGCCCGAGTCCGGGTCGGCGAGGATGCGGAAGAGGGCGACCTGGTCGTCCTCGGCCTGGGCCAGGGGGTAGCCGGTCTCCAGGAAGTACCGCATGGCTTCCGTGGTGCCGATGTCCAGGGCTTCGTTGGCCTCCCGGACGACCCTCCTGCCGCTGTCCTCGTCCGCCAGGATGCGCAGGATCGCGATCCGGAGGTCGTCGTCGGACATCTCACCCACCGGTGTGCCGGAGCCGTCGGCCGCCGGTGCCGTGGACAACGCGGTGGACGGGGAAGCTTTCCCGGCGGCGAAGGCCGGGCCGGTCAGCAGAAGCGCCGGGGCCAGAGCGGTGGCCGCGACGGTCAGAGCGGCACGGGTCAGTCTCATCTGTGGACCTGCCTCAAGGACGTGGTGATCTCGGAGGATTCCGGCAGCCGCACGAAGCGCGCCGGTGCGGTGATTGTCGTCCCTGCCCCGGCTGCGGATCACTGCCTGGTTCCGGCAGTGACCACGACTCCTCGCTGCCGACCGCGCACAGCGGGTCGCGGCCGGGGCCACGCCGTGCGGCAGTCGCGCTGTGACGACACCACGGCGGGACCGGTGAACGCCGCGTACGGCCCGGGCACGCGAGAGGGGCTTCCCCGCGCGAACGCAGGGAAGCCCCTCGGGCGAAGAGTCAGGAGGTGTCAGCCGCCGAACTCCTCAAGGCCCTTCAGAGCCTGGTCCAGCAGCGCCTGCCGGCCCTCCAGCTCCTTGGCGAGCTTGTCGGCGCGGGCGTTGTTGCCCGAGGCGCGGGCCGTGTCGATCTGCGAACGCAGCTTGTCCACGGCGGCCTGCAGCTGACCGGTCAGACCCGCGGCGCGCGCACGCGCCTCCGGGTTCGTCCGCCGCCACTCCGACTCCTCGGCCTCCTGGAGCGCCCGCTCCACCGCGTGCATCCGCCCCTCCACCTTCGGGCGGGCGTCACGCGGTACGTGGCCGATGGCCTCCCAGCGCTCGTTGATGGCCCGGAACGCGGCCCTGGCCGCCTTCAGGTCCTTCACCGGCACCAGCCGCTCGGCCTCGACCGCGAGCTCCTCCTTCAGCTTGAGGTTCTCGCCCTGCTCCGCGTCCCGCTCGGCGAAGACCTCGCCGCGGGCGGCGAAGAAGACGTCCTGGGCACCGCGGAAGCGGTTCCACAGATCGTCCTCGGCCTCGCGCTGGGCGCGGCCCGCCGCCTTCCACTCCGTCATCAGGTCGCGGTAGCGGGCGGCCGTGGTCCCCCAGTCGGTGGACCCGGAGAGCGACTCCGCCTCGACGACCAGCTTCTCCTTGGCCTTGCGGGCCTCCTCGCGCTGGGCGTCCAGCGATGCGAAGTGTGCCTTGCGGCGCTTGGAGAACGCCGAGCGGGCGTGCGAGAAGCGGTGCCACAGCTCGTCGTCGGACTTGCGGTCGAGCCTCGGCAGGCCCTTCCACGTGTCGACGAGCGCACGGAGCCGCTCGCCCGCGGAGCGCCACTGCTCGCTCTGCGCCAGCTCCTCGGCCTCGGCGACCAGAGCCTCCTTGGCGTGCTTCGCCTCGTCGGTCTGCTTCGCCTTCTGGGCCTTGCGCTCCTCGCGCCGCGAGTCGACCGTCGCGACGAGTGCGTCGAGCCGCTTGCGCAGCGCGTCGAGGTCACCGACGGCGTGATGCTCGTCCACCTGCAGACGCAAGTGCTCGATGGCGGTCGTCGCGTCCTTCGCCGACAGGTCGGTGGTCTTCACCCGCCGTTCGAGGAGGCCGATCTCGACCACAATGCCCTCGTACTTGCGCTCGAAGTAGGCCAGAGCCTCCTCGGGGGAACCCGCCTGCCACGATCCGACGACCTGCTCGCCGTCGGCTGTCCGCACGTACACGGTGCCGGTCTCATCGACACGGCCCCACGGGTCGCTGCTCACAGCGCCTCCTCCACCTGATGCCCGCGAGAGGGTTCGCCCCCCTGGCATCGTCCACAGTTTCCTGGGGCGGGCAGCGCCCGCCCTGCACAACGCCCAATCTAGGCGACCGGCCGCCCGGCTGTCCGCACTCAGCGCGGCCGAAATAAATCCGTCCCGCGCTCGCCGCCACCGGTCGGCCGGCCGGTCACGACTTGTCGACAGCCGCCTTGGTGATCTTCACTTCCTTCTTCGGCGCACCGTCGGGGACACCGCCGGCCGCGCCCGCCGCGCCGATGTCCTTGACGGCCTTGAGCGAGGCGTCGTCCATCGTGCCGAACGGGGTGTAGTTGGGCGGAAGCTTGCTGTCCTTGTACACCAGGAAGAACTGGCTGCCGCCGGTCTGCGGGCCGGCGTTCGCCATCGCCACCGTGCCCGCCGGATAGGTCACCATGCCGTCCTTGGCCGGCTTGCCCAGCCCGGTCAGGTTCTCGTCGGGGATGGTGTAGCCGGGACCGCCCGTGCCGTCGCCCTTGGGGTCACCGCACTGCAGGACGAAGATGCCCTGCGTGGTCAGCCGGTGACACTTGGTGCCGTCGAAGAAGCCCTTGTCGGCCAGCGACTTGAAGGAGTTGGCGGTGTGCGGGGTCTTCGCCGCGTCCATCGTGAACGCGATGTCGCCCTGGCTCGTCCCGAGCGACATCTTGTACTCGGCCTTCTTGTCGATCTTCATCGCGGGCTCGGGCGCCTTGCTCTCGCTCGGTGCCGGCGACGCCTCGGCCGACGGGCTCGCGCTCGCGGCGGCGTCCGCCTTGTCCTTCTTGTCGTCGTCGCCGAGGGCGAGGTACGAGCCCACGCCCACGACCGCCACCACGGCCACCGCGGACGCGATGACGACCGTCAGCCGCCTCGTCCTGCGGCGGGCCTCCTCCCGGCGCTGCTGCTGCCGCTCGAACTTCTCCCTGGCGAGCTGCCGCCGCCGCTGATCGCTGCTGACCACCGGGTGATCTCCTTGTAGGTCGTGTGATGGGGCCTTGGCTGCCCCGTACCGTATATGGGTTAGCTGTGGAATGAGGAGCGCCGGTAGGCTCTGAACTGCCGCGACCTTCTCAGTCGCCATCCGCCGTCGGACGACCATTTAAGGACGATCGTGCTCATTGCCGGGTTCCCCGCAGGGGCCTGGGGGACCAACTGTTATCTGGTCGCCCCGGCCGCAGGCGAGGAGTGCGTGATCATCGACCCGGGCCACCAGGCCGCGGCCGGAGTCGAGGAAGCACTGAAGAAGCATCGGCTGAAGCCCGTCGCCGTCGTACTGACCCACGGCCACATCGACCACGTCGCCTCGGTCGTCCCCGTGTGCGGCGCGCACGACGTCCCCGCCTGGATCCACCCCGAGGACCGCTACATGATGAGTGACCCGGAGAAGGCCCTCGGCCGCTCCATCGGGATGCCGCTCATGGGCGAGCTGACGATCGGGGAGCCGGACGACGTCAAGGAGCTGAGCGACGGTGCTCTGCTGAAGCTGGCCGGTCTGGAGTTCGGTGTCGCGCATGCGCCCGGCCATACCAAGGGGTCGGTGACGTTCAGGATGCCCGAGGCCGCGGATGTTCCGCAGATCCTCTTCTCGGGCGACCTGCTCTTCGCCGGCTCCGTCGGACGCACCGACCTGCCCGGCGGCGACCACGCCGAGCTGCTCGAGTCGCTGGCCCGTGTGTGCCTGCCGCTCGACGACTCGACCGTGGTGCTGTCGGGCCACGGACCCCAGACGACCATCGGCCGTGAGCGCGCCTCGAATCCGTTCCTGAACGGCATGGACGCGCCCCGACGAGGAATGTGACGAGAGAATTCCCGTGAGCACTTTCAAGGCCCCCAAGGGCACGTACGACCTGACTCCGCCCGACTCCGCCAAGTACCTTGCGGTGCGCGAGGCGATCGCCGCACCCCTGAAGAACTCCGGCTACGGCTACATCGAGACACCCGGCTTCGAGGACGTCGCGCTCTTCTCCCGCGGTGTCGGTGAGTCCACCGACATCGTGACCAAGGAGATGTACACCCTCACCACCAAGGGCGGCTCCCAGCTGGCCCTGCGCCCCGAGGGCACCGCCTCCGTGCTCCGAGCCGCACTGGAGGCCAACCTCCACAAGCTCGGCAATCTCCCCGTGAAGCTCTGGTACTCCGGCTCGTACTACCGATACGAGCGGCCGCAGAAGGGGCGCTACCGCCACTTCTCGCAGGTCGGTGCCGAGGCGATCGGTGCCGAGGACCCGGTGCTGGACGCCGAGCTGATCATCCTGGCCGACCAGGCGTACCGCGCGCTCGGTCTGCGTGACTTCCGCATCCTGCTCAACTCGCTGGGCGACAAGGAGTGCCGCCCCGTCTACCGGGACGCGCTCCAGGGCTTCCTGCGCGAGCTCGACCTGGACGAGGAGACCCGCCGCCGCATCGAGATCAACCCGCTGAGGGTTCTCGACGACAAGCGGCCCGAGGTGCAGAAGCAGCTGACCGGTGCTCCGGTGCTGCGCGACTACCTGTGCGACGCCTGCAAGGCGTACCACGAGGAGGTGCGCGACCTGCTCTCCGCGGCGGGTGTGGTCTACGAGGACGACGAGAAGCTCGTCCGCGGCCTCGACTACTACACCCGCACCACCTTCGAGTTCGTCCACGACGGGCTCGGCTCGCAGTCCGCGGTGGGCGGCGGCGGTCGCTACGACGGTCTGTCCGAGATGATCGGCGGACCGGCGCTCCCGTCGGTCGGCTGGGCGCTCGGCGTGGACCGTACGGTGCTCGCGCTGGAGGCGGAGGGCATCGAGCTCGAACTGCCCGCCGCCACAAGCGTCTTCGCGGTACCGCTCGGCGAGGAGGCCCGCCGGGTGCTCTTCGGCGTCGTGACGCAGCTGCGCCGCGAGGGTGTGGCGGCGGACTTCGCGTACGGGAACCGGGGCCTCAAGGGCGCGATGAAGAGCGCGAACCGCTCGGGGGCCCGCTTCACGATCGTCGCGGGCGAGCGTGACCTGGCCGAGGGAGTCGTCCAGCTCAAGGACATGGAGTCCGGCGAGCAGACGGCCGTGCCGCTGTCCGGCGCGGTCGAGGCGGTCCGCGAGCGCCTGGCCTGAGGCGTCGTCGGGGTGGCCGGCGGGATCCTTCCGTCGGCCCCCCGACCTCGGGCGGTAGCGGGGAAGCGCGCCACCGCCTCACGTACCGTCAACTCGGCGGGTGCGGATTCATCCTGGCAGGCGATGCCGGCCCGGGAACACCAACGTCGGTCGGTACGGGCCGGATCGACGCCGAGCGCTGTGACGGACTCTTCGTCACGGCTGCGACGGCCCTGCGGGTCCCCGGTCGTGATCTTCCCGCCCCGTTCGGCCCGGGGCTCCCGAAGCCCTCGCCCGGCCGGATCCCCAGGTCCGGGCCGTCCGTGGCGGTCGGTTCGGCGTAGCGCTTCCCCGGTCCGCGTACCTCCACCGCGAATTCGGTCATGGCGCGGAGCCGGCGCAGACCTCCGCGTTCCGCGCCGGTCGTGCGCAGACCTTCGGGTACACCTTTATGTCCATCGAACAGAAGATCTGTGCCGTGGTACGGCACAATGACCGTGCCCAGCAGGCCACTCACTGATGGAACGGCGATATGACGACTGCAGCGGTTGACCATCCCTCCTCCGAACAGGACGAGGACGGCGGGAAGAAGACGATCGGCGGCAGTCGGGCGCTCGCACTGCTGCTGGTGATCACGGGTGCCGCCGGACTCCTCGCCGCCTGGGTCATCACCATCGACAAGTTCAAGTTGCTGGAGGACCCCAACTTCACACCGGGCTGCAGCCTCAACCCGGTCGTCGCTTGCGGCAACATCATGAAGAGCGAGCAGGCGGCCGCCTTCGGCTTCCCGAACCCGATGCTCGGCATGGCCACCTACCCCGTGATCATCGGAATCGGGCTGGCACTGCTCGCGGGCGCCCGCTTCCGCAGCTGGTACTGGCTCGGGATGAACGCCGGCACCCTGTTCGGCGTCGGCTTCTGCACCTGGCTCCAGTACCAGTCGCTCTACAACATCAACTCGCTCTGCCTCTGGTGCTGCCTGGCCTGGGTCGCCACGATCTTCATGTTCTGCTACGTCACCACGCACAACATCAAGCACCGGATCATTCCCGCGCCGAACTGGCTGCGCAATGGTCTGACGGAGTTCCACTGGGTGCCGCCGGTCCTGTGGGTCGGCGTCATCGGCATGCTGATCCTGACCCGCTGGTGGGACTTCTGGACCAGCTGACGGACCCCAGGGCTCTGCCGGGCGACCGGCCCGGCGGGGATGTCAGTGTCGTGGCATAGGCTTCAAAACGTGGAGCCCGACCTCTTTACCGCAGCAGCCGAAGACCGCCAGGAGAAGGACCCGTCCAGCAGCCCACTGGCTGTCCGGATGCGCCCCCGCACCCTCGACGAGGTCGTCGGCCAGCAGCATCTGCTCAAGCCGGGCTCGCCACTGCGCCGCCTGGTCGGCGAGGGGAACGGCGGGCCGGCAGGCCCGTCGTCGGTGATCCTCTGGGGCCCGCCCGGCATCGGGAAGACGACTCTGGCGTACGTGGTCAGCAAGGCCACCAACAAGCGCTTCGTCGAGCTCTCCGCGATCACCGCGGGCGTCAAGGAAGTGCGCGCCGTCATCGAGGGCGCCCGCAGGGCCACCGGCGGCTACGGCAAGGAGACCGTCCTCTTCCTCGACGAGATCCACCGCTTCTCCAAGGCACAGCAGGACTCCCTGCTGCCGGCGGTGGAGAACCGCTGGGTGACGCTGATCGCGGCGACCACCGAGAATCCGTACTTCTCGATCATCTCGCCGCTGCTGTCCCGTTCGCTGCTGCTCACCCTCGAATCGCTCACCGACGACGATCTGCGCGGGCTGCTCGGGCGCGCCCTGGCCGACGAGCGGGGGCTCGGCGGCGCGGTGACGCTGCCGGAGGAGGCCGAGGCACATCTGCTGCGGATCGCGGGCGGCGACGCCCGCCGGGCGCTGACCGCACTGGAGGCCGCGGCCGGTGCCGCGCTGGCCAAGCAGGAGAAGGAGATCAGCCTCCTGACCCTGGAGGAGACCGTCGACCGCGCGGCCGTCAAGTACGACCGGGACGGCGACCAGCACTACGACGTGGCGAGCGCGCTCATCAAGTCGATCCGCGGCTCCGACGTGGATGCCGCGCTGCACTACCTGGCCCGGATGATCGAGGCGGGGGAGGACCCCCGGTTCATCGGGCGACGGCTGATGATCTCGGCCAGCGAGGACATCGGCCTCGCCGACCCCACGGCGCTGCCCACCGCCGTCGCGGCCGCCCAGGCGGTCGCCATGATCGGTTTCCCGGAGGCGGCGCTCATCCTGAGCCATGCCACCATCGCCCTGGCTCTCGCCCCCAAGTCCAACGCGGCGACGCTGGCGATCTCCGCCGCCCAGGAGGACGTGCGCAACGGCCTGGCGGGGCCTGTCCCGGCCCATCTGCGCGACGGCCACTACAAGGGCGCCGCCAAGCTGGGCCACGCCCAGGGCTATGTGTATCCGCACGATGTCCCCGGCGGCATCGCCACCCAGCAGTACGCACCGGACGCGGTGCGCGACAAGCACTACTACCGTCCCACGCGCTACGGCGCGGAGGCACGCTACGCGGATGTGGTGGAGCGGGTCCGTGAGCGGCTCGGCCGCACGGCCGGCGACGGCACCGGCCCGTCCGCGGGCTGAGGCCGCACGGGGCGGCGCCCCCGTTCAGTGCGCCGCGGCCTCGAAGAGCGTGTACATGGCGTCGCGCAGTTCGTCGGCGTCCCGCACCGGCGCGGGGAACTCGAAGCGGACGTCGTAGCACTGCCCCCGGTCCTCGCACAGCCGCAGCCGCAGCCCGTGCCGGTCCAGCGCGAGCGGTACGACGGAAGGCAGGTGGGCCGGGCAGCGGCCCTTCGTCCGTTCGCCCAGCAGCCCGCACAGCGAAGCCAGCTGCTCGCCGTGCGCCGTGTGCAGATGCTGCAGCAGCTCCGCCTCGTACCCGATCAGCGGATCGGGTGCCGCGTCCCGGAATGCCTCCGGCCCGACCTCTTCGGCGCCCCACAGATCGTCGACGTACGCCTCGCCCGTCTCCAGCCGAAGCGTCATCCGGCCGGGCCCCGACAGGCCGGGTACGGCGGTGAGCCGCCCCGAGACCCACGCGCGGCCGCGGATCCGGTGCGGGACGGAGACCGGGGCGACGTCCGTGATCTCCAGCACGGCCGTCAGCTCGTCGTCCTCGGCGTGCGTCGCGGTCCGTACGGCCGGGGAATCGGCGGGGAGCTCGAGGAACAGATCGCCGTCGGGGCCGACGCTCGTGGCGAGCGGCATCAGCTGATCCGAGGCCGCCGTCGCCGGCCCGGGGATGAGCAGTACCGACGAGCAGGTACTCTGTACGAGAGTTCGTGTGCGCTCGGCTGCTGACGGCATCCGAGTGTTTTCAAGCCCGCTGGGACGCGGCTGACCACGATCTGATCGGTCCTCCGTCGTATCGGCACCCCGAGAGGTGTCGACGCTGTCAGTGCTGTCCGTGATGTGACTGGTGTTCCCCGGGCGAGACATGCGATCTCCTCAAGTAAGGTGAGCCTAACCTAACCTACAACGGAGGTCTGGAGAACGTGCCTAACCAGTCGCGTCCCAAGGTCAAGAAGAGCCGCGCGCTCGGCATCGCGCTGACGCCGAAGGCCGTCAAGTACTTCGAGGCCCGCCCCTACCCGCCGGGCGAGCACGGCCGTGGGCGCAAGCAGAACTCGGACTACAAGGTCCGTCTGCTGGAGAAGCAGCGTCTGCGTGCCCAGTACGACATCAGCGAGCGTCAGATGGCGCGCGCGTACGACCGCGCCAAGAAGGCCGAGGGCAAGACGGGCGAGGCGCTGGTCGTCGAGCTCGAGCGCCGTCTCGACGCGCTGGTCCTGCGTTCGGGCATCGCCCGCACCATCTACCAGGCCCGTCAGATGGTCGTGCACGGTCACATCGAGGTCAACGGTGGCAAGGTCGACAAGCCGTCGTTCCGCGTCCGTCCCGACGACATCGTGATGGTCCGCGAGCGCAGCCGCGACAAGCACCCCTTCCAGGTGGCCCGCGAGGGTGGCTACGACACCGACGGTGAGACCCCGCGCTACCTGCAGGTGAACCTGAAGGCCCTGGCCTTCCGCCTTGACCGGGACCCGAACCGCAAGGAAATCCCCGTGATCTGCGACGAGCAGCTCGTCGTCGAGTACTACGCCCGCTGATCCAGGCGTAGCCGCTCTCACCAGCGCTCAGGCCCGCCCCTCCCGGATGTACGGGAGGCGGCGGGCCTGAGCGTTTTCCCGTGGACCCGGCAGCGTCCCGGGCAGCCGCTCCGGAGTGTCCGCGCGGCCCGCGGGGCCGTTCGCCAGAGCCCTGGCCACCGCCGCGTCCGGATCCAGCAGCCCGCCCGCGCGCAGCCCCGCCTCGTACCGGCTGTCGCCCAGCTCCCGCCGGGCCAGCTCCTCGCAGCGCGCCCGGGGCTGCCCGTAGTGCACCGATCCGAACAGTGGCAGCCCCACCGATGGCCAGATCCGGTCGGCGGCTCCCTGGAGAACCGCGGCCTCCGCCGGATCGCCCTCGACGGCGGTGATCAGTGCCAGCAGCTCCAGGGCGAGCGTCGAGCCGAGCAGATCGTGGAAGGCGTGACTGATCGCCAGCGACTGGCCGAGCAGTTCCCGGGCCCGCTTCGGCCGGTCGCGCTGCAACGCCGCGAAGGCCAGCACATACAGCGCGTACGACAGGGCCCACCGCTCCCCGTGGTCCTCGCAGATCTCCCTCACCTCGTCGCAGATGGCGGCCGCCCCGTCCAGATCGCCCTGGAAGCCGACCGCCATCGCGAGTTCGATCTGGGCCATCAGCACATTGCTGTTCAGCTCGCCGAGCTCCCGGTAGCGGCGCAGCGCGTCGTCCAGCAGCTCCTGGGCCCTGGCCATGTCGTCGGTGACGAGCGCCAGGCATCCCGTCCGGTGCACCGCGTACGCGAGCGCCGTGGAGTCACCGGCCCGCTCCGCCTCGTCCCGGCACTCCTGCAGCGCGGAGACCGCACCGACCGGATCGCCCTGCAGCACGGCCACGTACCCGAGCACCCACAGAGCCTTCAGCCGCGAGGAGTCGTACGGGGTGTCCTCCTCCAGTACGTGGTCCAGCCAGCGGCGGCCTTCCGAGAGCCGCCCGCAGCCCACCCAGAGGAACCACAGGGTGCCCGCCAGATACTGCGCGAGATGGGCCTCGCCCGGGATCTCCAGCGAACACTCCATCGCCTGACGCAGATTCGGCAGCTCGCTCTCGGCCCGGGCGGCCACCTCGCCCTGGCGCGGGCTGAACCAGTCGAGCTCGCACCAGGTCGCCAGCCCCAGGAACCAGTCCCGGTGCCGGCGCCGCAGCCGGTCCGTGTCATCGGTGGCCGCCAGCCACTCGGCGCCGTACTCCCGCACCGTGTCCAGCATCCGGTAGCGGGTGCCGTGTGCCGAGTCCTCGCGCAGCACGACGGACTGCGCCAGCAGCCCGGAGAGCACGTCGAGCACCGACTCGGCCGGCAGATCGGCGCCGGTGCAGATGTACTCGACGGCCTCCAGGTCGAACTGTCCGGCGAAGACCGAGAGCCGCGCCCAGAGCAACCGCTGCTCCGGAGCGCAGAGTTCATGGCTCCAGCCGATGGCCGTGCGGAGCGTCTGGTGGCGTGCCGGCGCGCTGCGGCTCGAACCGGTCAGCAGCCGGAAGCGGTCGTCCAGGCGTTGCAGGACCTGGACGGTGGACAGGGCGCGCAGCCGTCCGGCGGCCAGCTCCAGCGCGAGCGGGATGCCGTCCAGGCGGCGGCACAGCTCCAGCGTGGTCGAGCGGTTCTCGTCGGTCAGCCGGAAGTCCGGCCGTACGTCGACGGCCCGCTCGGCGAAGAGCAGCATCGCGTCCTCGTCCGTCATCGGCGGGAGCGGAAACACGACCTCCCCGCCCAGCTCCAGCGGCAGCCGCCCGGCGGCCAGCACTCGCAGGTGCGGAGCCCGGCGCAGAAGTACGCGTACGAGTTCGGCGCAGGCGTCCACCAGGTGCTCGAAGCCATCGATCACCAGGAGGAGCCGACGCCCGGCCAGGTGCTCGACGAGGGTCGTGCGGGGCGGTCTGCTGGTGTGGTCGGTCAGGCCCAGGGCGTCGACCAGAGCGTGTTCCAGCAGTTCGGGGTCGTGGACGGCGGAGAGCTCGGCCATCCGGACACCGTCGCAGTACCGTTTCTCCAGAAGTGCGGCGATCCGGGCGGCGCAGCGGGTCTTGCCCACGCCGCCCACGCCGACCATGGTGACGAGCCTGGACTCGTCCAGGAGCTGAGCGAGACGGACGAGTTCGTTCTCCCGTCCCACGAATCTGTTCAGTTCCGCCGGGAGATGTCCGGGCGCGGTGGGGGCACTCGGATCGTGGGGGGACGGAACGGAGCGCTGGGGGCGTCGCATGAGACACGCAGAGTACTGGCCCGAAAGCTCTCCGTACAATCTCCTTATGGCAACGCCCGTCTTTTCCGCGGGTAATGCGGTACGGGGTGCGACCACCGGCGCGATAGGCTCGGGGGACGACGACCGGCCGCTGCGACGGCCGTCGCCGGAGAGACAGACAGAGACAGCGACAAGCTAGAGAGCGGTGCACTGTGTCCGGTGGAGAGGTGGCCGGGATCCTGGTGGCCGTCTTCTGGGCGATCCTGGTTTCGTTCCTCGCCGTCGTGCTGGTGAGGCTGGCCCAGACGCTCAGGGCGACCACCAAGCTCGTGGCGGACGTGACCGAGCAGGCCGTCCCGCTGCTGGCCGACGCCTCCGCGACCGTGCGTTCCGCGCAGACCCAGCTCGACAAGGTCGACGCGATCGCGACGGACGTGCAGGAAGTCACCTCGAACGCCTCCGCGCTCTCCACCACCGTCGCCTCGACCTTCGGCGGCCCGCTCGTCAAGGTCGCCGCCTTCGGTTACGGGGTGCGGCGGGCGATCGGCCGCAGGGCCGACCCCGAACCGGAACCCGCCCGCCGCGCGGTGGTCGTCGGCCGCACCGTGCCGTCCGCGCGCGGACGGAAGCGCAACGGCAGAAACTCCCGCGGATCGAAGGACTGACGCAGCCATGTTCCGCCGTACGTTCTGGTTCACCGCAGGCGCCGCCGCCGGTGTCTGGGCCACCGCCAAGGTCAACCGGAAGCTCAAGCAGCTGACCCCCGAGAGCCTCGCGGCGCAGGCCGCGGACCGGGCGATCGAGACGGGGCACAAGCTCAAGGACTTCGCCCTGGACGTCCGCGAGTCCATGGCCCGCCGCGAAGCCGAACTGGGCGAGGTGCTGGGCCTGGAGGCGCCGGTCGACCAGGACCTCCCGATCCGGCGGCACTACGTCGTCGAGGCGTCCGAGCCCGTCGGACCCGAAAGGTCCCTCGGGGCCACCGAACACCGCAAGCTCCCCTACAAGTCGTACAACCGGAATGAGGACCACTGATGGAGTCGGCTGAAATTCGTCGCCGCTGGCTGAGCTTCTTCGAGGAGCGCGGTCACACCGTCGTCCCTTCGGCGTCGCTCATCGCGGACGACCCGACTCTGCTGCTGGTCCCCGCGGGCATGGTTCCGTTCAAGCCGTACTTCCTCGGCGAGGTCAAGCCGCCCGCCCCGCGCGTCACCAGCGTGCAGAAGTGCGTCCGTACGCCGGACATCGAAGAGGTCGGCAAGACCACCCGGCACGGCACGTTCTTCCAGATGTGCGGCAACTTCTCCTTCGGCGACTACTTCAAGGAAGGCGCCATCGGCTACGCCTGGGAGGCTCTGACGAGCTCCGTGGCGGACGGCGGCTTCGGCCTGGACCCCGAGCGGCTGTGGATCACGGTCTACCTCGACGACGACGAGGCCGAGGCCATCTGGCGGGACAAGATCGGTGTGCCGGCCGAGCGCATCCAGCGGCTGGGCAAGAAGGACAACTTCTGGTCCATGGGCGTCCCCGGACCCTGCGGCCCCTGTTCCGAGATCAACTACGACCGCGGCCCCGAGTTCGGCGTCGAGGGCGGCCCGGCCGTCAACGACGAGCGGTACGTGGAGATCTGGAACCTGGTCTTCATGCAGTACGAGCGCGGCGCCGGTGACGGCAAGGAGGACTTCCCGATCCTCGGCGACCTGCCGTCGAAGAACATCGACACGGGTCTGGGCCTGGAACGCCTCGCCATGATCCTGCAGGGCGTACAGAACATGTACGAGACCGACACCCTGCGCGTCGTCATGGACCGGGCCACCGAGCTGACCGGCGTCCGGTACGGCGCGGACCACGGCTCGGACGTCTCGCTCCGCGTGGTCGCCGACCACATCCGTACCTCCGTGATGCTCATCGGCGACGGCGTCACGCCGGGCAACGAGGGCCGCGGCTACGTGTTGCGCCGGATCATGCGCCGGGCCATCCGCAACATGCGGCTGCTGGGCGCCACCGGACCGGTCGTCAAGGACCTGGTCGACGTCGTGATCGAGACGATGGGGCAGCAGTACCCGGAGCTCATCACCGACCGCAAGCGCATCGAGACCGTCGCCCTCGCCGAGGAGGCCGCCTTCCTCAAGGCCCTCAAGGGCGGCACCAACATCCTCGACACCGCCGTCACCGAGACCAAGGCCGCCGGCGGCAGGGTCCTCGCCGGCGACAAGGCGTTCCTGCTCCACGACACCTGGGGCTTCCCGATCGACCTCACCCTGGAGATGGCCGCCGAACAGGGCCTCTCGGTGGACGAGGAGGGCTTCCGCCGCCTGATGAAGGAGCAGCGGGACCGCGCCAAGGCGGACGCCCGCGCCAAGAAGACCGGCCACGCCGACCTGTCCGCCTACCGCGAGGTCGCCGACAGCTCCGGCGCCACCGACTTCACCGGCTACACCGCCACCGAGGGGGAGTCGACCATCGTCGGCCTCCTCGTCGACGGTGTGTCCTCCCCGGCCGCGTCCGAGGGTGACGAGGTCGAGGTGGTCCTCGACCGCACCCCGTTCTACGCCGAGGGCGGCGGCCAGATCGCCGACCAGGGCCGGATCAGGCTCGACACCGGCGCCGTCATCGAGGTCCGCGACGTCCAGAAGCCGGTTCCCGGCGTCCACGTCCACAAGGGTGTCGTCCAGGTCGGCGAGGTCACCGTCGGCGCTCCGGTCCTCGCCTCGATCGACGTCAAGCGCCGCCGTGCCATCGCCCGCGCCCACTCCGCCACGCACCTCACGCACCAGGCCCTGCGTGACGCACTCGGCCCGACGGCCGCCCAGGCCGGTTCCGAGAACCAGCCCGGCCGCTTCCGCTTCGACTTCGGCTCGCCGAACGCCGTTCCCGGCTCGGTCATGACCGACGTCGAGCAGAAGATCAACGACGTGCTCTCGCGCGAACTCGACGTCCAGGCCGAGGTCATGTCGATCGACGAGGCCAAGAAGCAGGGCGCCATCGCCGAGTTCGGCGAGAAGTACGGGGAGCGCGTCCGGGTCGTCACCATCGGCGACTTCTCCAAGGAGCTCTGCGGCGGTACGCACGTCCACAACACCGCCCAGCTGGGCCTGGTGAAGCTGCTCGGCGAATCGTCCATCGGATCCGGTGTGCGTCGCATCGAGGCCCTCGTCGGCGTCGACGCGTACAACTTCCTCGCCAAGGAGCACACGGTCGTCGCCCAGCTCCAGGAGCTGGTCAAGGGGCGTCCCGAGGAGCTCCCGGAGAAGATCGCCGGAATGCTCGGCAAGCTGAAGGACGCCGAGAAGGAGATCGAGAAGTTCCGCGCGGAGAAGGTCCTCCAGGCCGCCGCCGGACTGGTGGAGTCCGCCAAGGACGTACGCGGCGTCGCCCTGGTCACCGGCCAGGTCCCCGACGGCACGACGGCCGACGATCTCCGCAAGCTCGTCCTCGATGTCCGGGGCCGCATCCAGGGCGGCCGTCCGGCCGTCGTGGCCCTGTTCACCACGGCCAACGGCCGCCCGCTGACCGTCATCGCCACCAATGAGGCCGCCCGCGAGCGTGGTCTCAAGGCCGGAGACCTGGTCCGTACCGCGGCCAAGACCCTCGGCGGCGGCGGTGGCGGCAAGCCGGACGTCGCCCAGGGCGGCGGCCAGGACCCGGAGGCCATCGGCGCCGCGGTGTCCGCCGTCGAACGCCTCGTCACCGAGACGGCGTGACGACGGGAATGACGCAGATGCGCCGCGGTCGTCGTGTCGCGATCGACGTCGGGGACGCCCGGATCGGGGTCGCCTCGTGCGACCCCGACGGGATTCTCGCCACGCCGGTGGAGACCGTTCCGGGACGTGATGTCCCGGCGGCCCACCGGCGGCTCGGACAGATCGTCGAGGAGTACGAGCCGATCGAGATCATCATCGGCCTGCCGCGGTCCCTCGGCGGCGGTGAGGGACCCGCCGCCGCCAAGATCCGGGTCTTCGCCCAGGAGGTCGCCCGCGCGGTCGCACCCATTCCGGTGCGACTGGTGGACGAGAGGATGACCACAGTTACGGCCAGTCAGGGGCTGCGCGCTTCGGGCGTGAAGTCCAAGAAAGGCCGATCCGTCATCGATCAAGCTGCCGCTGTGGTGATCCTTCAGAACGCTCTGGAGTCCGAACGCGCGTCGGGCCGGGCCCCGGGCGAAGGCGTCGAAGTGGTTGCCTGATCGCGATACGGTAACGTTCCGCGCGATGCGGCGGTGCTTCGAACAAACACCGCACAGCAAGAGACGGAACGTCGTCTCGCGGCTCTAGGGGATCGATGACTGAGTATGGCCGGGGCCCCGGCTCCGAACCGTGGCATCCCGAGGACCCCTTGTACGGGGACCAGGGATGGGGAGGACAGCAGTCTGCCCACGGCCAGAACCAGTACGGCGGACAGCAGCAGCCCTACCCTCACGATCCGTACGGGCAGCAGCAGCCGCAACAACCTCAGGACCCGTACGCGCAGCAGCACTACCAGCAGCAGCCCGGCTACGGAGTCCCGCAGGACCCATACGCGCAGCAGCCGCAGCAGCCGCAGTACGACAACGGTGGCTGGGACACGGGGCAGCAGCCCGCCGCGGTGCCGTACGACCCCCAGCCGGCGGCCGACCCGTACGGCGGGGGACAGGGACAGGGCGGCTACAGCGAGACGCACGACTACTACGGCACGCCGGAGGCCTATCCGCCGCCGCAGCCCCCGGGCCGTCGTGAGGCCGCTCCCCAGCAGGCCCCGACGCAGACTCCCGACTGGGACCCGGAGGTCCAGCCGGAGGAGACCCACCCGTTCTTCACGGGCGCCGACGACAACCGCGACCGCGATGACAACGGCGACGGCAAGGACGACGACTACGACGACGACCCGCGTGAGTCGCGCCGCGGCAGCCGCGGCGGCAACGAGCGCCGTGGCAAGGGCAAGAAGAAGAGCCGCAGCGGCTGTGCCTGCCTGGTCGTCTCGCTGGTCCTGGTCGGCGGCCTCGGCGGGGTGGGCTACTTCGGCTACTCGTACTGGAAGGACAAGTTCGGCGCGGCGCCCGACTACGCGGGCAGCGGCTCGGGGTCGGTCGAGGTGGAGATCCCCAAGGGCGCGTTCGGGTCCGACATCGGCAACATCCTGAAGAAGCAGGGTGTGGTCAAGAGTGTCGACGCGTTCGTCTCCGCGCAGACCGAGAACCCCAAGGGGAAGTCGATCCAGGCCGGGGTGTATCTCCTTCACGAGAAGATGTCGGCGGCCGAGGCCGTGAAGATGATGGTCGACCCGAAGAGCCAGAACCTTCTCGTGATTCCCGAGGGGTTCCGCAATGTCGCCGTCTACGACCTGGTCGACAAGAAGCTGGGCCTCAAGAAGGGAACGACCAAGGGGATCGCCAAGTCCGATGCGTCCGACCTCGGTCTGCCGGACTGGGCGAGCGACAACAAGGACATCAAGGACCCGCTCGAAGGATTCCTCTACCCGGCCGCGTATCCGGTCACGAAGGAAACCAAGCCGGAGGCGATCCTCAAGAAGATGGTCTCGCGGTCCAACGAGGAGTACGAGAAGCTCGACCTCGAAGGAACCGCCAAGAAGTACAAGTTGGACGGCCCTTGGCAGGTCCTCACGGTCGCCAGCCTGGTTCAGGCGGAGGGGCTCACGCACGACGACTTCCGCAAGATGGCCGAAGTCGTCTACAACCGCTTGAAGCCCGACAACACTGCCACGAACCGCAAGCTCCAATTCGACTCCGCTTTCAATTACCTCAAGAAGCAGAGCAAGATCAAGATCAGTTCGAATGAGATCCTGACCAACCCGGACCCCTACAACACCTATTACCACGCGGGACTTCCGCCGGGTCCGATCAGCAATCCGGGCGATGAAGCCCTGCGGGCCACGCTCAGTCCCACCGGTAACGGGTGGATGTACTTCATCTCGCTCGACGGCAAGAAGACCCAGTTCACCAAGACGGCCGCCGAGCACGAGAAGCTCAACGACAAGTTCAAGGAAAAGCATGGCCTCGGCTGACGGGCGCCACCGGGCCGCCGTTCTCGGCTCCCCGATCGCCCACTCGCTCTCCCCGGTCCTGCACCGGGCCGCTTACGCCGAACTCGGCCTCGACGGCTGGTCGTACGACCGGTTCGAGGTCGACGAGCAGGCGCTGCCCGGCTTCATCGAGGGCCTGGACAACACGTGGGCCGGGTTCGCGCTGACCATGCCGCTCAAGCGCGCGGTCATCCCGCTGCTGGACGAGATCAGTGCGACCGCTTCCTCGGTCGAGGCCGTCAACACGCTGGTGTTCACCGAGGACGGCCGACGCGTCGGCGACAACACGGATATCCCCGGCATGATCGCCGCCCTGCGCGAGCGCGGCGTCGAGAAGACCGAGTCCGCCGCCGTGCTCGGCGCCGGAGCCACCGCCTCGTCCGCGCTCGCGGCGCTCTCGCAGATCTGCACGGGACCGGTCACGGCCTACGTCCGCAGCCGCGAGCGCGGTGACGAGATGCGCGGCTGGGGAGAGCGGCTCGGGGTCGATGTACGGATCGCCGACTGGGCGGAGGCCGCACAGTCGCTGCGCGCCCCGCTGGTCGTCGCGACGACCCCGGCCGGGGCCACCGACGGGCTGATGGATGACGTGCCGGAGCGTCCCGGCACGCTCTTCGACGTGCTGTACGAGCCCTGGCCCACCGGACTCGCGTCCGCCTGGGCGGCTCATGGCGGCCCAGTCATCGGAGGTCTCGATCTCCTGGTGCACCAGGCCGTTCTCCAGGTCGAGCAGATGACGGGCCGTTCCCCGGCGCCGCTGGCCGCGATGCGCCGGGCCGGCGAGCAGGCGCTGGCCGCCCGCTGACCGTCCTTCCGACCCGCTGATCCGTCCGTCTGATGGACCGGCGGCGGGCCGGGGCCCCGGACCGTGGGAGGATCGAGGGCGGCGGGCCAGGGCCGCGCACCCGGTCGCGCCGTCGCAGTTCCAGGCGCGAGCATGAGGAGCACCGTTGAGCAGGTTGCGCTGGCTGACCGCGGGGGAGTCGCACGGCCCCGCACTCGTGGCGACGCTGGAGGGTCTTCCCGCCGGTGTCCCGATCACCACGGAGATGGTGGCGGACGCACTGGCCCGGCGGCGGCTCGGTTATGGCCGCGGTGCGCGGATGAAGTTCGAGAAGGACGAGGTCACCTTCCTCGGCGGGGTGCGCCACGGTCTCACCATGGGCTCCCCGGTCGCCGTGATGGTGGGCAACACCGAGTGGCCCAAGTGGGAGCAGGTCATGTCGGCCGACCCGGTCGACCCCGAGGAGCTGGCCGCGCTGGCCCGCAATGCCCCGCTGACCCGTCCGAGGCCCGGCCACGCCGACCTCGCAGGCATGCAGAAGTACGGATTCGACGAGGCCCGGCCGATTCTGGAGCGCGCCAGCGCCCGGGAGACGGCGGCCCGCGTCGCGCTCGGCGCCGTAGCCCGGTCGTACCTCAAGGAGACCGCCGGCATCGAGATCGTCAGCCACGTCGTCGAGCTGGCTGCGGCCAAGGCGCCGTACGGCGTCTACCCGACGCCCGCCGACGTCGAGAAGCTCGACGCCGACCCGGTGCGCTGCCTGGACGCCGACGCGAGCAAGGAAATGGTCGCGGAGATCGACCAGGCCCACAAGGACGGCGACACCCTCGGCGGCGTCGTCGAGGTGCTGGCGTACGGGGTGCCCGTCGGCCTCGGCTCGCACGTCCACTGGGACCGCCGTCTCGACGCCCGGCTCGCCGCGGCCCTCATGGGCATCCAGGCCATCAAGGGGGTCGAGGTCGGTGACGGCTTCGACCTGGCGCGGGTCCCCGGCTCCAAGGCGCACGACGAGATCCTGGTCACCGAGGACGGCATCAAGCGCGCCTCCGGCCGCTCCGGCGGCACCGAGGGCGGTCTGACCACCGGCGAGCTGCTGCGGGTCCGTGCCGCGATGAAGCCCATCGCGACCGTGCCGCGCGCGCTCGCCACCGTCGACGTCGTCACCGGAGAGCCGGCCAAGGCCCACCACCAGCGCTCCGATGTCTGTGCCGTTCCGGCCGCGGGCATCGTCGCCGAGGCGATGGTCGCCCTGGTCCTGGCCGACGCCGTCGCGGAGAAGTTCGGCGGCGACAGCGTCGCCGAGACCCACCGCAACGTGCAGTCGTACCTCGACCACCTCCAGATCCGATGAGCGGCCCGCTGATCGTCCTCGTCGGCCCGATGGGAGTCGGCAAGTCCACGGTCGGTGAGCTGCTCGCCGACCGGCTCGGCACCACCTACCGGGACACCGACGCGGACGTCGTGGCCACGGCCGGCAAGCCGATCCCGGAGATCTTCTACGACGAGGGCGAGGAGCACTTCCGCGAGCTGGAGCGGCGCGCGGTGCACATTGCGGTCTCCGAGCACACGGGCGTCCTCTCCCTCGGCGGCGGCGCGGTGCTCGACGCGACGACGCGCGCGCTGCTCGCCGGCCGCCCCGTCGTCTATCTCTCGATGGACGTGGAGGAGGCCGTCAGGCGGGTCGGGCTGAACACCGCGCGCCCGCTGCTCGCCGTCAACCCGCGTCGTCAGTGGCGCGAGCTGATGGACGCCCGCCGCCACCTGTACACCGAGGTGGCCCGGGCGACCGTCGCCACCGACGAGCGGACCCCCGAAGAGGTCGCCCAGGCGGTCCTCGACGCACTGGAACTGCCGGAGCGCACGGGCGACCCCGTCACCCCCGGCCGGGAGAACACACGTATGACCGAGCAGGGCCCCACCCGTATCCCGATCGCAGGCAGCGCGGGCACCGACCCGTACGAGGTGCTGGTCGGCCGGCAACTGCTGGGCGAGCTGCCCGCGCTCATCGGCGACCGTGCCAAGCGCGTCGCGGTGCTGCACCCCGAGGCGCTCGCCGAGACCGGCGAGGCGGTCCGTCAGGACCTCGCCGGCCAGGGCTACGAGGCCATCGCGATCCAGCTGCCCAACGCGGAGGAGGCCAAGACCGTCGAGGTCGCGGCCTACTGCTGGAAGGCGCTGGGCCAGACCGGCTTCACCCGCACCGATGTCATCGTCGGCATCGGTGGCGGCGCCACCACGGACGTCGCGGGCTTCGTCGCCGCCTCCTGGCTGCGCGGGGTGCGCTGGGTCGCCGTACCGACGACCGTGCTCGGCATGGTCGACGCGGCCGTCGGCGGCAAGACCGGCATCAACACCGCCGAGGGCAAGAACCTCGTCGGCGCCTTCCACCCGCCGGCCGGGGTCCTCTGTGACCTCGCGGCGCTGGACTCGCTGCCCGTGAACGACTACGTCAGCGGCATGGCCGAGGTCATCAAGGCCGGTTTCATCGCCGACCCGGTCATCCTCGACCTCGTCGAGGCGGACCCGGAAGGCGCCCGGACGCCGACCGGACCGCACACCGCCGAGCTGGTCGAACGAGCCATCAGGGTCAAGGCCGAGGTCGTCTCCGGTGACCTGAAGGAATCCGGGCTGCGGGAGATCCTCAACTACGGCCACACCCTGGCCCACGCCATCGAGAAGAACGAGCGCTACAAGTGGCGGCACGGCGCGGCCGTCTCGGTCGGCATGGTCTTCGCCGCCGAGCTGGGCCGGCTGGCCGGCCGCCTCGACGACGCCACCGCCGAGCGGCACCGCGCCGTCCTGGAGTCCGTCGGACTGCCGCTCACCTACCGCAGCGACCAGTGGCCCAAGCTGCTGGAGAACATGAAGGTCGACAAGAAGTCCCGCGGCGACCTGCTGCGCTTCATCGTCCTGGACGGCCTCGGCAAGCCCACCGTCCTGGAGGGCCCCGACCCGGCCGTGCTGCTGGCCGCCTACGGGGAGGTGTCGGCGTGACCCGCCGGGTACTCGTCCTCAACGGCCCGAACCTCGGCCGGCTCGGCTCCCGCGAGCCCGATGTGTACGGTGCCACGTCCTACGCCGGACTCGTCGACACCTGCCAGGCGCTCGGCAAGGAGCTCGGCTTCGACGTCGACGTCCGAGAGACCAACGACGAGGGCGAGCTGATCCGCTGGCTCCACGAGGCCGCGGACGGTTCAATTCCGGTCGTTCTCAACCCGGGTGCCTTCACCCACTACTCGTACGGGATGCGGGACGCGGCGGCCCAGCGCACCGCCCCGCTGATCGAGGTGCACATCTCGAACCCGTACGCGCGGGAGGAATTCCGGCACAACTCCGTGGTCGCGCCGGTCGCCACGGGGACCGTGGCCGGATTCGGCATCGGCTCCTACCGCCTCGCCCTGCGCGCCCTCGCGGACGAGCTGGCCGGCTGACGGACCGGTTTCCCGGCCATCCGGGCACTGTTGCGCGTCCCCGGCCGTTGTCCCAGCGGCGGCCGGGGACGGTACGGTTGCCGTTCCACCAGCGCCAGTTGCCTGTACGAGACGGAGTGGCACCGGATGCAGCACGCAGTGGGGGCCCCGCTGCCGCCGCCCCAAGGACCCGGAAGCGGACCTGTCGGCTGGTCGCACCAGGCCCAGCACCCCGGCCACCCCGGTCCGCCGGGGCCGCCGCCCATCACCCCGCCCGCGCCGGGCGGGTGGAGCGGGCCCGCCCCGCACCACGCCCCGGGTCCGCCCGCCAGGGAGACCACGGGACACGTCCAGCTGCCGCCCGGCGGCCCGGTCCCGCTTCCCGCGCCGGCCGCAGAGCCCGGCACCGGCAGCGCGACCCTCGCGGTCCTCCTGATCGGCCCCGCGGGCGCCGGCAAGACCACCGTGGCCAAGCTCTGGGCCAGCCGCCGCCGGGTGCCCACCGCCCATGTCAGCCTCGATGACGTCCGTGAATGGGTCTGCTCCGGTTTCGCCGACCCGCAGGCCGGGTGGAACGACCACTCCGAGGCCCAGTACCGCCTGGCCCGCCGTACCTGCGGCTTCGCCGCCCGCAACTTCCTCGCCAACGGCATCTCCTGCATCCTCGACGACGCCGTCTTCCCCGACCGGCCGGTCGTCGGACTCGGCGGCTGGAAGCGCCACGTCGGCCCCGGACTCCTGCCCGTCGTCCTGCTGCCCGGCCTGGAGATCGTGCTGGAGCGCAACGCCGCCCGCAGCGGGAACCGCCGCCTCTCGGACGAGGAGGTCGCCAGGATTCATGGCCGGATGGCCGGCTGGTACGGCTCCGGCCTGCCGATCATCGACAACTCGACGTACGACGTGGAGACCACCGCCCGCGTTCTGGACGACATACTCGCCCGCTCCATAGCCAGCCCGCCCACCTGGTGAACCGTCACCGGGCACTGCTCCAGTTGCGCGGCCGCCTCCCCGGTCGGGTGCGCTGACCGAGCAGGCCCGCGCCACCGCTCGTAGGCTCGTGACATGTCAGAGGTGTACGCCGTCCGCCGCGGGCTGCTTCGCGACCGGTGCGCCGCCGTCGGATCCGCGGCCGCTCTGGTCTCCCGCCCCGCCAACGTCCGCTATCTCGCGGGCGGCGCGCCCCCGGGCGCCGTGCTGCTGCTCGGACCCGGCGGGGACGTCCTGATCTCGCCCCGGGCCACGGGCGGCGACCCGGCCGACGGGCGCACCGACGATCAGCTGCGGGTCTCCCTGCTGCCCCCCTCCGACGGCGATCCGGCGGTCGCGGCCGCCGATCTGGCCGGTTCCTCGGGCGCGGATTCGCTGGCTGTCGAGGAGCACCATCTGACGGTGGCCCGCCACCGGGCCATGGGCTCGGTCGCCCCGCGGCTGCGGCTGGCCGATCTCGGGGCCACCGTCGAGCAGCTGCGGGTGGTCAAGGACGAGGAGGAGATCGCCTGCCTGCGGATCGCCGCCGAGATCACCGACCAGGCCCTGGGCGAACTCCTCGAATCCATTCTGGTGGGCCGCACCGAACGGCATCTCGCCCTGGAGCTGGAGCGCCGTCTGGTGGACCACGGCGCCGACGGCCCCGCCTTCGCCACCTCCGTCGCCACCGGCCCGAACTCGGGGCAGGGCCGCCACCGCCCCTCGGACCGGCGGGTGGAGGAAGGAGATTTCCTCTCCGTCTGCCTCGGTGCCAACTATCGCGGCTACCGCTGCGAGATCGGCCGAACGTTCGTCATCGGGACGGCGCCCGCCGACTGGCAGATCGAGCTCTACGACCTGGTTTTCGCCGCTCAGCGGGCCGGGCGCGAGGCCCTCGTACCGGGCGCCGCCTACCGCGACGTGGACCGCGCGGCCCGGTATCTCCTGGACTCGGCGGGGCACGGCGGGGGCCTGGCGCCCTGGACCGGGCACGGGGTGGGACTGGAAATCGACGAGGACCCGCAGTTGGCACCTGCGGCCATGGGTAAACTGGACGCTTGTGTGCCGGTCACCGTCGAACCGGGGGTCCACCTCCCGGGCCGGGGCGGAGTCCGGATCGATGACACGCTCGTCGTGCGCCCCGAGGCGGACGGCGGACCCGAGCTACTCACCATTACGACCAAGGAGCTGCTCGCGCTCTAGCGCGCATCCTCGGTCGTTCCACCAGCTTCAGTCCAGGAGATTCCGCAACCGTGGCTTCCACGAACGACCTCAAGAACGGCCTGGTGCTCAAGCTCGACGGAGGCCAGCTCTGGTCCGTCGTCGAGTTCCAGCACGTCAAGCCCGGCAAGGGCCCGGCCTTCGTGCGCACCAAGCTCAAGAACGTGCTCTCCGGCAAGGTCGTCGACAAGACGTTCAACGCCGGTGTGAAGGTCGAGACGGCCACCATCGACCGTCGCGACATGCAGTTCTCGTACATGGACGGCGAGTACTTCGTCTTCATGGACATGGACACCTACGACCAGCTCATGGTCGACCGCAAGGCCGTCGGCAGCGCCGCCAACTTCCTGATCGAGGGCTTCACCGCCTCCGTGGCGCAGCACGAGGGCGAGGTGCTCTACGTCGAGCTCCCGGCCGCCGTCGAGCTCGTCATCCAGGAGACCGAGCCGGGCGTCCAGGGCGACCGCTCCACCGGTGGCACCAAGCCCGCCACCCTGGAGACCGGCTACCAGATCCAGGTGCCGCTCTTCATCACCACCGGTGAGAAGGTCAAGGTCGACACCCGCACCAGCGACTACCTCGGCCGGGTGAACAGCTAACCGTGGCTGCCCGGAACAAGGCCCGCAAGCGCGCCTTCCAGATCCTCTTCGAGGCCGACCAGCGCGGCGAGTCCGTGCAGACGGTCCTCGCGGACTGGGTGCGGCACTCGCGGGCCGACAACCGTCAGCCGCCGGTCACCGAGTACACGATGGAGCTCGTCGAGGGGTACGCGCAGTACGCGGACCGGATCGACGACCTCATCGTGACCTACGCGGTGGACTGGGAGATCGACCGCATGCCGGTCGTCGACCGGAACATCCTGCGGCTCGGTGCCTACGAGCTGATCTGGGTGGACGGCACCCCGGACGCAGTGGTGATCGACGAGGCGGTCCAGCTCGCCAAGGAGTTCTCCACCGACGACTCCCCGTCCTTCGTGAACGGGCTGCTGGCCCGCTTCAAGGACCTCAAGCCGAACCTCCGCCGGGAGCAGTAGCCGGCGGCGTTCAGCCAACGAAGGGCCCACGGTCGAGCGATCGTGGGCCCTTCGGCGTGCGGTGGCCCGTCACGCGCGGGCCACCGCACACGCACCTCACGCACGAAAAAGCCGTGTCGGCGCGAGCACCCGTTGGGGTGAACCGCGCCGACACGGCGGTACGTTTCTTCAGTGGGGCGTCAGCAGTGGGGCGTCAGCCCTCTTCGTGGGCCACGGCGCGACGCGCGTCCGCGTCCAGCACACCCCAGCTGATCAGCTGCTCCGTGAGCACGGACGGCGACTGGTCGTAGATCACGGCCAGTGTGCGCAGGTCGTCCTGGCGGATCGAGAGCACCTTGCCGTTGTAGTCACCGCGCTGGCTCTGGATCGTCGCCGCGTAGCGCTGCAGCGGACCGGCCTTCTCCGGCGGGACGTGGGCGAGACGCTCCAGGTCCAGGACGAGCTTCGGCGGCGGCTCGGCGGCACCGCCGGGCGTCGTACCGGGCAGGAGCTCCTGGACCGGAACCCCGTAGAAGTCCGCGAGCTCAGCGAGGCGCTGTACGGTCACGGCACGGTCGCCGCGCTCGTACGAACCGACCACCACGGCCTTCCAGCGGCCCTGGGACTTCTCCTCCACGCCATGGAGGGAGAGGCCCTGCTGGGTGCGGATGGCACGGAGTTTGGCCCCGAGCTGTTTTGCGTATTCGCTGGACATAAGGCTCCCCGGACGCTGGGACATTTCGCGGCTCCGCCGCGTTGCTGGTAACTCACTGTGAGGTTACGCAGCGTTACTTGGATGCGTCAAGCCGAATGGTCCGGACCGGCACCCCCCAGGGGTGGGGGCGGGGGCCGGCGCAAGCCCTGGTAACGTGGTTGACGCAATTTCGACGTCCTTTAAGGTCCGTCCCGTGAGACGGAGAAGGAGGTCCGTTTCTTATGGACGCACAGCACGAAGCCACCGGCAATGCGGCACGCCCCGTTCTGGAGGCTCCCGACATCGCCCGGGTACTGACCCGGATCGCCCACGAGATCGTCGAACGCGCCAAGGGTGCCGACGACGTGGTCCTCCTCGGCATCCCGACGCGAGGCGTGTTCCTCGCCCGCCGGCTCGCCGAGAAGCTCGAAGAGATCACCGGCGGAAAGATGCCGGTCGGCTCCCTCGACATCACCATGTACCGCGACGACCTGCGGCTGCGCCCGGCGCGCGCCCTGGCCCGCACCGACATCCCCGGCGAGGGCATCGAGGGCCGCCTGGTCGTGCTCGTCGACGACGTCCTCTTCTCGGGACGCACGATCCGCGCCGCCCTCGACGCTCTGGGCGACATCGGCCGGCCCCGCGCGGTGCAGCTCGCGGTCCTCGTCGACCGCGGTCACCGCGAACTCCCGATCCGCGCCGACTACGTCGGCAAGAACCTCCCCACGTCGCTGCGGGAGACGGTCAAGGTCCAGCTCGCCGAGGAGGACGGCCGGGACGCCGTGCTGCTCGGTGTCGAGCGGACCGCCGCGACGGGCGAGCAGTAGCCCCTCCACACCCGTACGGCGTACCACGAGCCCGTACGGCTGCTTCCGCACGCCCGCATGCCTGAATCCTCCAGCCACCCGGAGAACACCCAGATGAAGCGCCACCTCATCTCGGCCGCCGATCTCACCCGCGACGACGCCGTCCTGATCCTCGACACCGCCGAGGAGATGGCCAGGGTCGCGGACCGGCCGATCAAGAAGCTCCCCACCCTGCGCGGCCGTACCGTCGTCAACCTCTTCTTCGAGGACTCGACGCGCACCCGCATCTCCTTCGAGGCCGCCGCCAAGCGCCTCTCCGCCGACGTCATCAACTTCTCCGCGAAGGGATCGTCCGTCTCCAAGGGCGAGTCGCTCAAGGACACCGCGCTGACCCTGGAGGCGATGGGTGCCGACGCCGTCGTCATCCGGCACGGCGCCTCCGGCGCCCCGTACCGCCTCGCCACCTCCGGCTGGATCGACGGCGCCGTCGTCAACGCCGGTGACGGCACCCACGAGCACCCCACCCAGGCCCTCCTGGACGCCTTCACGATGCGCCGCCGCCTGGTCGGTACCGACAGCGGTCTCGGCCGGGACCTCGAAGGCCGCCGGATCACCATCGTCGGCGACATCCTGCACAGCCGGGTGGCCCGCTCCAACGTCCACCTGCTGAACACGCTCGGCGCGCACGTCACCCTGGTGGCCCCGCCGACCCTCGTCCCGGTCGGCGTCGAGCGGTGGCCGTGCGACATCAGCTACAGCCTCGACGAGGTGCTGCCGAAGTCCGACGCGGTGATGATGCTGCGTGTGCAGCGTGAACGGATGAACGCCGCGTACTTCCCGACCGAGCGCGAGTACTCCCGCCGCTACGGCCTCGACGCCGACCGCATGGCGCGGATGCCCGGGCACGCCATCGTCATGCACCCCGGCCCGATGGTGCGCGGCATGGAGATCACCGCCGAGGTCGCCGACTCCGACCGGTGCACGGTCGTCGAGCAGGTCGCCAACGGTGTCTCGATCCGCATGGCCGTCCTGTACCTGCTGCTGGGCGGGTACGAATCCGCCGCCCCCGCCGCCCCGTCCCGTACCGAGGAGAACAAGTAACCATGAGCAAGATCCTTATCCGCGGCGCGAAGGTCCTCGGCGGCGAACCCCAGGACGTCCTGATCGACGGCGAGACCATCGCCGAGGTCGGCACCGGCATCGAGGCCGGCGACGCGACCGTCGTCGAGGCCGCGGGACAGATCCTCCTGCCCGGCCTGGTCGACCTCCACACCCACCTGCGCGAGCCCGGCCGCGAGGACTCCGAGACCGTCCTCACCGGCACCAAGGCCGCGGCCGTCGGCGGCTTCACCGCCGTGCACGCCATGGCCAACACCTTCCCGGTCGCCGACACCGCCGGTGTCGTCGAGCAGGTCTGGCGGCTCGGCAAGGAGTCCGGCTACTGCGACGTGCAGCCGATCGGCGCCGTCACCGTCGGCCTGGAGGGCAAGAAGCTCGCCGAGCTCGGCGCCATGCACGATTCGGCCGCCGGGGTGAAGGTCTTCTCCGACGACGGCAAGTGCGTCGACGACGCGGTGATCATGCGCCGCGCGCTGGAGTACGTGAAGGCCTTCGACGGCGTCGTCGCCCAGCACGCCCAGGAGCCGCGCCTCACCGAGGGCGCCCAGATGAACGAGGGCGTCGTCTCCGCCGAACTCGGTCTCGGCGGCTGGCCCGCCGTCGCCGAGGAGTCGATCATCGCCCGCGACGTGCTGCTCGCCGCCCACGTCGGCTCCCGGGTGCACATCTGCCACCTGTCGACCGCCGGCTCCGTCGAGATCGTCCGCTGGGCCAAGTCCAAGGGCTGGAACGTCACCGCCGAGGTCACCCCGCACCACCTGCTCCTCACCGACGAGCTCGTACGGTCCTACGACCCGGTCTACAAGGTGAACCCGCCGCTGCGCACCGAGGCCGACGTCATGGCCCTGCGCGAGGCGCTCGCCGACGGCACCATCGACTGCGTCGCCACCGACCACGCCCCGCACCCGCACGAGGACAAGGACTGCGAGTGGGCCGCCGCCGCCATGGGCATGGTGGGCCTGGAGACCGCGCTCTGCGTCGTCCAGCAGACGATGGTCGAGACCGGGCTGATCGACTGGGCGGGTGTCGCCGACCGGATGTCGTTCCGCCCGGCCGCCATCGGACGGCTCGACGGACACGGCCGGCCCGTCTCGGCGGGCGAACCCGCCAACCTCACCCTGGTCGATCCGGCTTACCGTGGTGTCGTGGACCCCGCGGGCTTCGCCTCCCGCAGCCGCAACACTCCGTACGAGGGGCGCGAGCTGCCGGGCCGAGTCACCCACACCTTCCTGCGGGGCCGTGCCACGGTCGTCGACGGGAAACTCGCGTGACATCACTCACCCCCCTGTACCAGCTCGCCGCCGACCGGAAGTCGGCCGAGGTGACCGACTGGTCCGCCCGGATCAGCTGGGTCATCGGACTGATCGTCCTCATCGCCTTCGTCTACTGGCTGATGCGCCAGGGATGGAAGTGGCGGGGCAGCCTCCAGTCCGGCCTGCCGGAGCTCGCCGCCACCCCGGAGGGGTTCGCGGACGGCGAGAAGCTGCTCACACTGACCGGCCGGTACCACGCCTCGACCACCGCCGGGCAGTGGCTCGACCGGATCGTCGCCCATGGCCTCGGCACCCGCAGCCGCGTCGAGCTCACCCTGACCGAACAGGGCCTCGACGTCGTACGGCCCGGGGCCGCCGACTTCTTCGTGCCGGCCGCAGCCTTGCGCGAGGCCCGGCTCGACAAGGGCATCGCCGGCAAGGTCCTCCCCGAGGGCGGCCTGCTGATCATCACCTGGGCGCACGGCGACAAGCTGATCGACTCCGGATTCCGCTCCGACCGCTCCGCCGAACATCCGGCCTGGGTCGAGGCCATCGACCAACTCACCAGCACTACGGAAGGCACCGCACGATGACGATCTCCACCCGGGGAGCCGCGAAAGCTCCCGCCGTACTCGTCCTGGAGGACGGCCGCGCCTTCCGCGGCCGCGCCTACGGGGCCGTGGGGGAGACCTTCGGCGAGGCGGTTTTCTCCACCGGCATGACCGGCTACCAGGAGACGCTGACCGACCCCTCGTACCACCGCCAGGTCGTCGTGATGACCGCCCCGCACGTCGGGAACACCGGGGTGAACGACGAGGACCCGGAGTCCGGACGGATCTGGGTCTCCGGCTACGTCGTCCGTGACCCCGCCCGGGTCCCCTCCAACTGGCGCTCGCAGCGCTCGCTCGACGAGGAGCTGGAGCGCCAGGGCGTCGTCGGCATCAGCGGCATCGACACCCGCGCGCTCACCCGCCACCTGCGCGAGCGCGGCGCCATGCGCGTCGGCATCTTCTCCGGTGACGCCGTAGCCGACGAGGCCACGCTGCTGGCCCGGGTCCTGCGGGCCCCCGAGATGGTCGGCGCCGACCTTTCCGCCGAGGTCGCCACCAAGGAGACGTACGTCGTCCCCGCGATCGGCACCAAGAAGTTCACCGTCGCCGCGATCGACCTCGGCATCAAGGGCATGACCCCGCACCGGATGGCCGAACGCGGCATCGAGGTGCACGTGCTGCCCGCCACCGCCACCCTGGAAGACGTGTACGCGGTGCAGCCCGACGGCGTGTTCTTCTCCAACGGCCCCGGCGACCCGGCCACCGCCGACCACCCGGTCTCCGTCATGCAGGGCGTCCTGGAGCGCAAGACCCCGCTCTTCGGCATCTGCTTCGGCAACCAGATCCTGGGCCGCGCACTCGGCTTCGGCACCTACAAGCTGAAGTACGGCCACCGCGGCATCAACCAGCCCGTGCAGGACCGCACGACCGGCAAGGTCGAGGTCACCGCGCACAACCACGGCTTCGCCGTCGACGCCCCGCTCGACAAGGTGTCCGACACCAAGTTCGGCCGCGCCGAGGTCTCCCACGTCTGCCTGAACGACCAGGTCGTCGAGGGGCTCCAGCTCCTCGACCAGCCGGCCTTCAGCGTCCAGTACCACCCCGAAGCAGCCGCCGGCCCGCACGACGCCGCGTACCTCTTCGACCGTTTCGTCTCCCTGATGGAGGGCCAGCGTGCCTAAGCGCTCCGATATCCAGTCCGTCCTGGTCATCGGCTCCGGCCCGATCGTCATCGGCCAGGCCGCCGAGTTCGACTACTCCGGGACCCAGGCCTGCCGTGTCCTCAAGGCCGAGGGCCTGCGCGTCATCCTGGTGAACTCCAACCCGGCGACGATCATGACCGACCCGGAGATCGCCGACGCCACGTACGTCGAGCCGATCACCCCCGAGTTCGTCGAGAAGATCATCGCCAAGGAGCGCCCCGACGCGCTGCTGCCCACCCTGGGCGGCCAGACCGCGCTCAACACCGCGATCTCCATGCACGAGAACGGTGTCCTGGAGAAGTACGGCGTCGAGCTCATCGGCGCCAACGTCGAGGCCATCAACAAGGGCGAGGACCGCGACCTCTTCAAGGGCGTCGTCGAGGCCGTCAAGGCGAAGATCGGCTACGGCGAGTCCGCCCGCTCGGTCATCTGCCACTCCATGGACGACGTCCTCAAGGGCGTCGAGACGCTCGGCGGCTACCCCGTCGTCGTCCGCCCCTCCTTCACCATGGGCGGCGCCGGCTCCGGCTTCGCCCACGACGAGGACGAGCTGCGCCGCATCGCCGGACAGGGCCTCACGCTCTCGCCGACCACCGAGGTGCTCCTGGAGGAGTCCATCCTCGGCTGGAAGGAGTACGAGCTGGAGCTGATGCGCGACAAGAACGACAACGTCGTGGTCGTCTGCTCCATCGAGAACTTCGACCCGATGGGCGTCCACACCGGTGACTCGATCACCGTCGCCCCGGCGATGACGCTCACCGACCGCGAGTACCAGCGGCTGCGCGACATCGGCATCGCGATCATCCGCGAGGTCGGCGTCGACACCGGCGGCTGCAACATCCAGTTCGCCATCGACCCGACCGACGGCCGGGTCATCGTGATCGAGATGAACCCGCGCGTCTCCCGCTCCTCCGCGCTCGCCTCGAAGGCCACCGGCTTCCCGATCGCCAAGATCGCCGCCAAGCTGGCCGTCGGCTACACGCTCGACGAGATCCCCAACGACATCACCGAGAAGACACCGGCCTCCTTCGAGCCGACCCTCGACTACGTCGTCGTCAAGGCCCCGCGGTTCGCCTTCGAGAAGTTCCCCTCGGCCGACTCCACCCTCACCACCACCATGAAGTCGGTGGGCGAGGCCATGGCGATCGGCCGGAACTTCACCGAGGCGCTCCAGAAGGCGCTCCGCTCCCTGGAGAAGAAGGGCTCGCAGTTCTCCTTCGTCGGTGAGCCCGGCGACAAGGCCGAACTGCTGGCCGAGGCGGTCCGCCCGACCGACGGCCGGATCAACACCGTCATGCAGGCGATCAGGGCCGGCGCCACCCAGGAAGAGGTCTTCGACGCCACGAGGATCGACCCCTGGTTCGTCGACCAGCTCTTCCTGATCAAGGAGATCGCCGACGAGCTCGCCGCCGCCGACGAGCTGGGCCCCGAACTGCTCGCCGAGGCCAAGCGGCACGGCTTCTCCGACGCGCAGATCGCCGAGATCCGCAGCCTGCGCGAGGACGTGGTGCGCGAGGTGCGGCACGCGCTGGGCATCCGCCCGGTCTACAAGACGGTCGACACCTGCGCCGCCGAGTTCGCCGCGAAGACGCCGTACTTCTACTCCTCCTACGACGAGGAGAACGAGGTCGCGTCCCGCACCAAGCCAGCGGTGATCATCCTCGGCTCCGGCCCCAACCGCATCGGCCAGGGCATCGAGTTCGACTACTCCTGCGTCCACGCCTCCTTCGCGCTGAGCGACGCGGGCTACGAGACCGTGATGGTCAACTGCAACCCGGAGACCGTCTCCACCGACTACGACACCTCCGACCGCCTGTACTTCGAGCCGCTGACGCTGGAAGACGTGCTGGAGATCGTGCACGCGGAGACCCTCGCCGGGCCGGTCGCCGGTGTCATCGTCCAGCTCGGCGGCCAGACCCCGCTGGGCCTGTCGCAGGCGCTCAAGGACAACGGCGTGCCGGTCGTCGGCACGTCCCCGGAGGCCATCCACGCAGCCGAGGACCGCGGCGCCTTCGGCCGCGTCCTGGCCGAGGCCGGGCTCCCGGCCCCGAAGCACGGCACGGCCACCACCTTCGACGAGGCCAAGGCCATCGCCGACGAGATCGGCTACCCCGTCCTCGTCCGCCCCAGCTACGTGCTCGGCGGCCGCGGCATGGAGATCGTGTACGACGAGGCGCGGCTCTCCTCGTACATCGCCGAGTCCACCGAGATCAGCCCCACCCGGCCGGTCCTGGTCGACCGCTTCCTCGACGACGCCATCGAGATCGACGTCGACGCGCTCTACGACGGCACCGAGCTCTACCTCGGCGGCGTCATGGAGCACATCGAGGAGGCCGGCATCCACTCCGGCGACTCCGCCTGCGCGCTGCCCCCGATCACGCTCGGCGGCTACGACATCAAGCGGCTGCGGGCCTCCACCGAGGGCATCGCCAAGGGCGTCGGCGTACGCGGACTGATCAACATCCAGTTCGCGCTCTCCGGCGACATCCTCTACGTCCTGGAGGCCAACCCGCGCGCCTCCCGCACCGTCCCCTTCACCTCGAAGGCGACCGCGGTCCCGCTCGCCAAGGCCGCCGCCCGCATCTCGCTGGGCGCGACCGTCGCAGAGCTGCGCGCCGAGGGCCTGCTCCCGGCCAGCGGCGACGGTGGCACCCTGCCGCTCGACGCGCCGATCTCCGTCAAGGAGGCCGTCATGCCGTGGTCGCGCTTCCGCGACATCCACGGCCGCGGCGTCGACACCGTCCTCGGCCCGGAGATGCGCTCCACCGGTGAGGTCATGGGCATCGACTCGGTCTTCGGCACGGCGTACGCCAAGTCGCAGGCCGGAGCGTACGGACCGCTGCCCACCAAGGGCCGCGCCTTCATCTCGGTCGCCAACCGGGACAAGCGCTCGATGATCTTCCCGGCGCGCGAACTCGTCGCCCACGGCTTCGAGCTGCTCGCCACCTCCGGCACCGCCGAGGTCCTCAAGCGCAACGGCATCAACGCCACGGTCGTGCGCAAGCAGTCCGAGGGCGTGGGCCCGCAGGGCGAGAAGACCATCGTCCAGCTGATCCACGACGGCGAGGTCGACCTCATCGTCAACACGCCGTACGGAACGGGCGGCCGCCTCGACGGCTACGAGATCCGTACCGCGGCCGTGGCCCGGTCCGTGCCGTGCCTGACGACGGTCCAGGCGCTCGCCGCCGCCGTCCAGGGCATCGACGCACTGACCCACGGGGGCGTCGGCGTCCGTTCCCTCCAGGAACACGCCGAGCATCTGACCGCGGCCCGCGACTAGCAGCCGACAGGGGGACACCGGAAACGGTGTCCCCCTCTCCGTGAGGACACCGAGGACACCCCGATGTACAAGTTCTTCTTCCGCCTGGTCTTCAAGCGGATGGACCCGGAGCAGGCCCACCACCTGGCCTTCCGGTGGATCCGTCTCACCGCCCGGACCCCCGTGCTGCGCACCTTCGTCGCCGCCGCGCTCGCGCCCCGTCACAAGGAGCTGCGCACCGAGGCCCTCGGCCTGCGGATGCACGGCCCGTTCGGCCTCGCCGCCGGCTTCGACAAGAACGCCGTGGCGATCGACGGCATGTCGATGCTCGGCTTCGACCACATCGAGATCGGTACGGTCACCGGCGAGCCGCAGCCCGGCAACCCCAAGAAGCGCCTCTTCCGCCTCGTCGCGGACCGCGCGCTGATCAACCGCATGGGCTTCAACAACGAGGGCTCGGCCGCCGTCGCCGCCCGCCTGGCCGCCCGCAGGCCGGTCTTCCGGACCACGGTCGGCGTCAACATCGGCAAGACGAAGGTCGTGCCGGAGGCCGAAGCGGTCGGCGACTACGTGAAGTCCACCGAGCGGCTCGCCGCCCACGCCGACTACCTCGTCGTGAACGTCTCCTCGCCCAACACCCCGGGGCTGCGCAACCTCCAGGCCACCGAGGCGCTGAGGCCCCTGCTCAGCGCCGTGCGCGAGGCGGCCGACCGGACCGTCACCGGACGGCGGGTCCCGCTGCTCGTCAAGATCGCCCCGGACCTCGCGGACGAGGACGTCGACGCGGTCGCCGACCTCGCGGTCGAGCTGGGCCTGGACGGCATCATCGCCACCAACACCACCATCGCCCGCGAGGGCCTCGGCCTGAAGTCCTCGCCGTCCCTCGTCCAGGAGACCGGCGGGCTCTCCGGTGCCCCCCTCAAGGCCCGTTCCCTGGAGGTGCTGAGCCGCCTCTACGCCCGTGTCGGCGACCGGATCACCCTGGTCGGCGTCGGGGGCATCGAGAACGCCGAGGACGCCTGGCAGCGCATCCTGGCCGGCGCCACGCTGGTCCAGGGCTACAGCGCCTTCATCTACGAGGGCCCGTTCTACGCCCGCGCCATCCACAAGGGCCTGGCCGCGCGCCTGGCCGCCTCTCCGTACGCCACCCTCGCCGAGGCCGTCGGCGCAGAGACCAGGAAGGCCACCGCATGAGCCCCGAACCATTCGGCGCGCGCCTGCGCCACGCCATGGACACCCGCGGCCCGCTGTGCGTCGGCATCGACCCGCACGCCTCGCTGCTCACCGCCTGGGGCCTGAGCGACGACGTCGCCGGGCTCGAACGCTTCACGCGCACCGTCGTGGAGGCACTGGCCGACCGGGTCGCCGTGCTCAAGCCGCAGTCCGCGTTCTTCGAGCGCTTCGGTTCGCGCGGCATCGCCGTCCTGGAGAAGGCGGTCCAGGAGGCGCGGGCGGCCGGCGCGCTGGTGCTGATGGACGCCAAGCGCGGCGACATCGGCTCCACCATGGGCGCCTACGCGGCGACCTACCTGGAGAAGGACTCGCCGCTGTTCTCGGACGCGGTCACCGTCTCGCCGTACCTCGGCTTCGGCTCGCTGCGTCCGGCGCTCGACGCGGCGGTCCTCTCCGGCGCGGGCGTCTTCGTGCTGGCCCTCACCTCCAACCCGGAGGGCGCCGAGGTGCAGCGCGCCACCGCCGCCGACGGCCGTTCGCTGGCCCAGGTCATGCTCGACCACATGGCCGCCGAGAACGTGGGGATGACCCCGCTCGGCTCCGTGGGCGCGGTGGTCGGAGCCACGCTCGGTGACGCGGGGGCGGACCTGGCGATCAACGGCCCGCTGCTCGCCCCCGGGATCGGGGCGCAGGGCGCGACGCCCGCGGATCTGCCCGGCGTGTTCGGCGCGTCGGTGGGCAATGTGGTGCCCAGCGTGAGCCGCGCCGTACTGAGCCGGGGACCGGAGACGGCGGGGCTGCGGGAGGCCGCCGAACGGCTCACGGACGAGATCCGGGAAGCCGTGGCGGGTAGCTGACCATGCCACGTAACCGGGTGTTGACTCTTTCCTGACCAAAAAACTCGGTTGTTATGCCTGGAATGTCCTGGTCGGCCAAGGCTGACCAGGACTTTTCGTTGGTTCTCGCTGACTCCGGCGGCCTTGGCCGCTAGTCTCCGTCGAGAGCCGACGTACACAAGTTGTCCGTCGCTCACCTGGTGTGGAGCGCTCAGCTTCCTCACCGGTCCGTATCCGACAGATCGACATCCGAGGTGACGTAGGCGTGGCTCTTCCGCCCCTTACCCCTGAACAGCGCGCAGCCGCGCTCGAAAAGGCCGCCGCGGCTCGCCGGGAGCGGGCCGAGGTCAAGAATCGACTCAAGCACTCCGGCGCCTCCCTCCACGAGGTCATCAAGCAGGGCCAGGAGAACGACGTCATCGGCAAGATGAAGGTCTCCGCCCTTCTGGAGTCCCTGCCGGGCGTGGGCAAGGTCCGCGCCAAGCAGATCATGGAGCGGCTCGGCATCTCCGAGAGCCGCCGGGTCCGGGGTCTCGGGTCCAACCAGATCGCATCCCTGGAGCGTGAGTTCGGCGGCAGCGCCGCCTGAGGTTCTCAGGCACTCCTGAGAACCTGGATAATCGCTCCATGGCTGCAACATCCCGGGGGACGTCCCCCGTACCCCCGGACGTACGTCCGCGGCTGACCGTGCTCTCCGGCCCCTCCGGGGTCGGTAAGAGCACGGTCGTCGCTCATATGCGCAAGGTTCACCCCGAGGTCTGGCTCTCGGTGTCGGCGACGACCCGCAAGCCGCGCCCCGGCGAGCGCAACGGTGTCCACTACTTCTTCGTGGACAACGAGGAGTTCGACAAGCTGATCGCCAACGGCGAACTGCTGGAGTGGGCCGAATTCGCGGGCAACCGCTACGGCACGCCCCGCCGCGCCGTGCTCGACCGCCTGGAGGCGGGCGAGCCGGTGCTGCTGGAGATCGATCTCCAGGGTGCCCGGCTGGTCCGGCAGTCGATGCCGGACGCACAGCTGGTCTTCCTGGCCCCGCCGAGCTGGGAGGAGCTGGTCCGCCGGCTCACCGGCCGCGGGACCGAGGCGCCCGAGGTGATCGAGCGCAGGCTCGCCGCCGCCAAGATCGAACTGGCCGCCGAGTCCGAGTTCGACACCACACTGGTCAACACCTCCGTCGAGGACGTGGCCCGTGAGCTGCTAGCCTTGATGCTGGAGGTTTTCGGCCACCGTGCCGACAGCGACTGACGAAGTCGGTACGCGCCACCGCGGAACTCCGCACCGTCAAAGATCTCTTTGATCTTTACCCCCTTCGGAAGGCAGAGAGTGTCCTCTTCCATCACCACGCCCGAGGGCATCATCAACCCGCCGATTGATGAGCTCCTCGAGGCCACCGACTCGAAGTACAGCCTCGTGATCTACGCCGCCAAGCGCGCGCGCCAGATCAACGCGTACTACTCGCAGCTCGGCGAGGGTCTCCTGGAGTACGTCGGTCCGCTCGTCGACACCCACGTGCACGAGAAGCCGCTCTCGATCGCGCTCCGCGAGATCAACGCGGGCCTGCTCACCTCCGAGGCCATCGAGGGCCCCGCGCAGTAAGCAGGAATTGCTCCTTCACCTCAGGCCCGGCGGCCACAACCGCCGGGCCTGAGGTGTGTCCGGGGCGACAGCGTCGGACCGGGCGCGGTGAGGCAGCATGGGGGTGTTCGTATCCGAGTGCGGGGAGACGCAGTGGACAAGCCGAAGGTCGTTCTGGGGGTCAGCGGAGGCATCGCCGCGTACAAGGCGTGCGAACTGCTGCGCCGGCTGACCGAGTCCGGTCACGACGTGCGCGTGGTACCGACCGAGTCGTCGCTGCACTTCGTGGGAGCCGCCACATGGTCCGCGCTCTCCGGCCACCCGGTATCCACCGAGGTCTGGAACGACGTCCACGAGGTGCCGCACGTCAGGATCGGGCAGGGCGCCGATCTGGTGGTCGTCGCCCCCGCCACCGCCGACATGCTCGCCAGGGCGGCCCATGGCCTCGCCGACGACCTGCTCACCAACACGCTGCTCACCGCCCGCTGTCCCGTCGTCTTCGCACCCGCCATGCACACCGAGATGTGGGAGCACCCCGCCACCCAGGAGAACGTCGCCACGCTGCGCCGCCGGGGCGCCGTCGTGATCGAGCCCGCCGTCGGACGGCTGACCGGTGTCGACACCGGCAAGGGCCGGCTGCCCGACCCCGGGGAGATCTTCGAGGTCTGCCGCCGGGTACTGGCCCGCGGGCCCGTCGAGCCCGACCTGGCCGGCCGCCATGTGGTGATCAGCGCGGGCGGTACGCGCGAGCCGCTCGACCCGGTGCGCTACCTCGGCAACCGCTCCTCCGGCAAGCAGGGCTACGCCCTGGCCCGCACCGCCGTCGCCCGCGGCGCCCGGGTCACCCTCGTCGAGGCCAACACCGGACTGCCCGACCCGGCCGGCGCCGACGTCCTGCACGCGGGGACCGCCGTGCAGCTCCGCGAGGCCGTGCTGAAAGCCGCGGCGGACGCCGACGTGGTCGTGATGGCGGCGGCGGTCGCCGACTTCCGCCCCGCCGAGTACGCCACGGGGAAGATCAAGAAGAAGGACGGCCAGGAGCCCGCGCCCATCACGCTGGTCCGTAACCCCGACATCCTCGCCGAGGTGGCCGGCGAACGCGCCCGGCCGGAGCAGATCGTCGTCGGATTCGCCGCCGAGACCGACAACGTCCTCGCCAACGGCCGGGAGAAGCTCCGCCGCAAGGGCTGCGACCTCCTCGTCGTCAACGAGGTGGGCGAGCGCCGGACCTTCGGTTCGGAGGAGAACGAGGCCGTGGTGCTCGCCGCCGACGGAGGCGAGACCCAGGTGCCGTACGGGCCCAAGGAGGCGCTCGCCGACACGGTCTGGGATCTCGTGTCTTCACGTCTCGGATGAAAATCCTGTGACGCGCCCGTGGCCGGGCCGAAATCCCTTGGAATATCGGCGGAAATGGCGTCGCCCGAGGGGAATCGGCCCGCTCCTCAAGGCCGTGCCGCAGGTCACAGAACTCCCAAAGGGCGAGACATGTTGTCCGCCGGACGGGGGCGACCGATAAACTGACCCCGGACCGTGCCGGGCGCAGCTCCCGGCCGTCCGCCAAATGATCAGCCAGCAGCCGCTGCAACCCCAGGGAGCGATGTGTCCCGCCGTCTCTTCACCTCGGAGTCCGTCACCGAGGGTCACCCCGACAAGATCGCTGACCAGATCAGCGACACCATTCTCGACGCGCTGCTCCACGAGGACCCCCGGTCCCGCGTCGCCGTCGAGACCTTGATCACCACCGGTCTGGTGCATGTTGCGGGTGAGGTCACGACCAAGGCCTACGCCGACATTCCGACCCTCGTACGCAACAAGGTCCTCGAGATCGGCTACGACTCCTCGAAGAAGGGCTTCGACGGCGCCTCCTGCGGTGTCTCGGTGTCCATCGGGGCGCAGTCCCCGGACATCGCGCAGGGCGTCGACACCGCGTACGAGAAGCGGGTCGAGGGCGATGAGGACGAGCTCGACAAGCAGGGCGCGGGCGACCAGGGTCTGATGTTCGGCTACGCGTGCGACGAGACGCCCGAGCTGATGCCGCTGCCGATCCACCTCGCGCACCGGCTCTCCCGCCGGCTCTCCGAGGTCCGCAAGAACGGGACGATCCCGTACCTGCGCCCCGACGGCAAGACCCAGGTCACCATCGAGTACGACGGTGACAAGGCCGTCCGTCTCGACACGGTCGTCGTCTCCTCGCAGCACGCCAGCGACATCGACCTCGACTCGCTGCTCGCGCCCGACATCCGCGAGTTCGTCGTCGAGCACGTGCTCGGGCAGCTGATCGAGGACGGCATCAAGCTGGACACCGACGGCTACCGCCTCCTGGTCAACCCGACCGGCCGCTTCGAGATCGGCGGCCCGATGGGCGACGCCGGCCTGACCGGCCGCAAGATCATCATCGACACCTACGGCGGCATGGCCCGCCACGGCGGCGGTGCCTTCTCGGGCAAGGACCCGTCGAAGGTGGACCGCTCGGCCGCCTACGCCATGCGCTGGGTCGCCAAGAACGTCGTCGCCGCGGGCCTCGCCGCCCGTTGCGAGGTGCAGGTCGCCTACGCCATCGGCAAGGCCGAGCCGGTCGGCCTGTTCGTCGAGACCTTCGGCACCGCCGTCGTCGACACCGAGAAGATCGAGCACGCCATCGGCGAGGTCTTCGACCTCCGCCCGGCCGCGATCATCCGCGACCTCGACCTGCTCCGTCCGATCTACGCCCAGACCGCGGCCTACGGCCACTTCGGCCGTGAGCTGCCCGACTTCACCTGGGAGCGCACCGACCGCGTGGACGCGCTGCGCGCGGCGGCCGGGCTGTAGGCCGGCCGGCTCACCGTCGCTGCGCCGGGGCCCGGACACCGCACATGGTGTCCGGGCCCCGGCGCGTCGGGCCTCGGCGCCTCGACGGGGCCGCTGTCAGTCGTGTCTGGTAGGAATTTGGCTGTGAGCAGCGACAACGAGCGACCCGCGGACCCCGGCGACGGGCCCCCGGAGCAGCTTGCGCTGATCCGGGAGACGGTGCGCAAGGCCAAGGTGCCGCGGGCCAAGCCGAGGACCTGGCGCGGCGCCGCGCTCGCCAAGGAACTGCCCGTGGCCCGGGTGCTGGTCAACAAGGGCGTGCTCCACCTCGACCAGTACTTCGACTACGCGGTGCCCGAGGAGCTCGACGCCGAGGCCCGGCCCGGAGTGCGGGTGCGGGTCCGCTTCGGGGCCGGGGGACGCAATGTGCGCGGCGGCCGGCGCGAAGGCGGCGGGCTGATCGACGGCTTCCTCGTCGAGCGGCTGGCCGAGTCGGACTACACGGGCGCCCTAGCCGCGCTCGCCTACGTCGTATCGCCCGAACCGGTGCTGGGCCCCGAACTGCTCGCGCTTTCGCGGGCCGTCGCCGACCGCTACGCGGGCAGCCTCGCCGATGTGCTCCAGCTCGCCGTGCCGCCCCGGAACGGCAGGGCCGAGTCCAGGCCCTCGCCGGAGCCCCTCCCACCGCCGCCCGCGCCGTCGGCGGGGAGCTGGGAGCGGTACGCGCAGGGGCCCGCGTTCCTGCGGGCGCTCGCCGAGGGCGGTGCGCCCCGGGCCGTCTGGACCGCGCTGCCCGGGCCCCACTGGCCCGAGGAGATCGCCAGGGCCATGGCCGCGACCCTCGCGTCCGGGCGCGGTGCCCTCGTCGTCGTCCCCGACGGCCGGACCGCCGGGCGGGTGGATGCCGCGCTCACCGGGCTGCTCGGCCCGGGGCGCCACGCACTGCTGACCGCCGACTCCGGACCGGAGAAGCGGTACCGCGAGTGGCTCGCCGTGCGGCGCGGCTCGGTACGGGCGGTGGTCGGGACGAGAGCGGCGATGTTCGCCCCGGTTGCAGACCTCGGCCTGGTCGCGGTCTGGGACGACGGGGACTCCAGCCACAGCGACGACAACGCCCCCTTCCCGCACGTCCGTGAGGTGCTCGAACTGCGGGCCGCGCACGGCCGCTGCGCGTTCCTGCTCGGCTCCACGAGCTGCACGGTGGAGGCCGCCCAGCTGGTGGAGAGCGGCTGGGCGCTGCCGCTGCGCGCGGACCGGGAACAGCTGCGGACCGCGGCGCCCCTGGTCCGTACGGTCGGCGACGGCGAGCTGGCGCGGGACGGCGCCGCGCGGGCCGCCCGGCTGCCCAGCCTGGCCTGGCAGACGGTACGGGACGGGCTGCGCAGCGGCCCCGTCCTGGTCCAGGTGCCGCGCCGGGGGTACGCGCCCCGGCTGGCCTGCGAGCGCTGCCGCGAGCCCGCCCGGTGCCGGCATTGCCAGGGGCCGCTGGAGGCACCGGACCAGCAGGGGCTCGACTGCGCCTGGTGCGGACGGGCCGAGACCGCCTGGCACTGCGTCGCCTGCGGTTCCAACCGGCTGCGGGCCCAGATCGTCGGCGCCCGCCGGACGGCCGAGGAGCTCGGCCGGGCGTTCCCTGCCGTGCCGGTGCGGACCTCCGGCCGTGACCACGTCCTCGACTCGGTGCCGGGCGTGCCCGCGCTGGTCGTCAGCACCCCGGGCGCCGAGCCCGTGGCCGAGGGCGGCTACGCGGCCGCGCTGCTGCTGGACGGCTGGGCGATGGTCGGCCGCCCCGACCTGCGGGCCGGCGAGGAAGCGCTGCGCCGCTGGACGGCCGCGGCCTCGCTGGTGCGCGGGCAGCCGGAGGGCGGCACGGTGGTGGTCGTCGCGGAGCCGACGCTGCGGCCGGTGCAGGCCCTGGTGCGCTGGGACCCGGTCGGCCATGCCCGCCGTGAGCTGGCGGAGCGGGCCGAGCTCGGCTTCCCCCCGGTGTCCCGGATGGCCGCGGTGACCGGTACGCCCGAGGCGCTGGCCGCGTTCCTCGCGGCGGCCGAGCTGCCGCCGGACGTCGAGGTGCTGGGCCCGGTCCCGATGCCGGTCCCCGGACCGGGCAGGCCCCGCAGACCCGGTGACGCACCCGGGGGGGAGTCCTGGGAGCGGGCGCTGCTCAGGGTGCCTCCGGGCAGCGGGGCGGCACTGGCTGCCGCGTTGAAGGCCGCACAGGCGGCCCGGATGTCCCGGGGGAGCGGCGAGCAGGTCCGGATCAGGGTGGACCCGCCGGACATCGGGTGAGACGGCGGGCCGGGCGGCCCCGCGGAGCGGCGGCCCGGCGGGCACCGGATGTCCGGCGAAGTGCCCGGCGCCCGGGCCGTCCGGTGCTCGGGTGCGGGTACATATGGCTGCCCCGCCGGGCGTCGCGCGCGGCGGGGCAGTGGGCGGAGCGGTCAGCCGTTGCGCGGGCCGGGGAAGACACCGGGGCGCAGGTCCTCGCGCAGTGGTGACGGGCGCTCCGCCGACGGCTGCGGCGGCATGGAGCGCGCGGCAGGTACGACGGGCGGCAGCGCGGCCGGGTTGTTGGGGGAGCCCGGCAGGGGACGCGGCACCGCGGTCTCCGCGCCGGATTCGGCCGCTCCCGGCTGGCGGGCGTTGCGGCGTGCGCCGTAGCGGCGGTGCACCGCCTGCTTGGTGACCCCGAGTGCGGAGCCCACCGCGTCCCAGGAGAAGCCCAGCGAGCGGTCGAAGTCGACCGCGGCGGTGACCAGGGTCTCGACGCTGTCGCGCAGCTCCTGGGCCAGCCTGACAGTGGGGGCCGGGGCCCTGCCGTAGACGACGAAGCCCGTGGACGGGCCGGAGCGGCGCGGACGGTAGACGTTGCCCAGTTGGGCGGTGAGCGTGCGCAGCGCGTCCACCTGCCGCCGGACCCGCTCGATGTCCCGCACCAACAGATGCAGAGTGGCCCTCGCTTGGGCGTCGTGGGTTGCGTGGTCGGCCATGAAGAAGCCTCTCGAACCGGCGTTGAAAGGGATCGGGCCGCACCGTGGCGGCTCGCTTCGGTCAATCTCTCTTGACCAACGCCTCAGCTGTGGATCTGGTCACGCTTCAGGGGCGCGTACGCCCTTCAGAGGGGCGCGCGACCATGCGTACGCCCCCCGGCCGCCGGGCCAATAGACTGGTGCGTTGCTCGTCACCGTACGTTCCGGCCCGAGAGGCAGTCAGCCACCCATGAAGCTCGTCTTCGCAGGCACCCCCGAGGTAGCCGTACCCGCCCTGGACGCCCTGATCGCCTCCGACCGGCACGAGGTGGCCGCCGTCGTGACCCGGCCCGACGCCCCCGCCGGGCGCGGCCGCCGGCTGGTCGCCAGCCCCGTCGCCGAGCGCGCCGAGGAGGCCGGCATCGAGGTGCTCAAGCCCGCCCGGCCGCGCGACGAGGACTTCCTCGCCCGGCTGCGGGAGATCGCCCCTGACTGCTGCCCGGTCGTCGCCTATGGTGCGCTGCTCCCCAAGGAGACGCTCACCGTCCCCGCCCGGGGCTGGGTCAACCTCCACTTCTCGCTGCTGCCCGCCTGGCGCGGCGCGGCCCCCGTTCAGCACGCGGTCATGGCCGGGGACGAGGTGACCGGCGCGTCGACCTTCCTGATCGAGGAGGGGCTCGACTCCGGCCCGGTGTACGGCGTGCTCACCGAGGAGGTGCGTCCCACCGACACCAGCGGCGACCTGCTGACCCGGCTGGCGTTCGCCGGTGCGGGGCTGCTCGTCGCCACGATGGACGGCATCGAGGACGGCACCCTGCACGCCGTGCCGCAGCCCGCAGACGGGATCACCCTCGCACCGAAGATCACGGTCGAGGACGCCCAGGTGGACTGGTCCGCCCCGGCCCTGCGGGTCGACCGTGTGGTGCGCGGCTGCACCCCCGCGCCCGGCGCGTGGACGCTGTTCCGGGGGGAGCGGCTGAAGCTGATCCAGGCGGTGCCCGTGCTGGACCGTGCGGATCTGGCGCCCGGCGAGCTGTCGGCGGCCAAGAACAACGTGTACGTGGGCACCGGATCGCACGCGGTCGAGCTGCTCTGGGTCCAGCCCCAGGGCAAGAAGCCGATGCGGGCCGCCGACTGGGCCCGCGGGGTACGGATCGCCCACGGCGAGCTGCTGGGCAGCTGAGCCCTCCGGGGCCGGGGCGGCGACGTAGGCTGGGAGGGTTCGTCCTCTCACCATCAGCGGAGCACCTTTCACGTGAACGACCAGCAGCGTCGCCGTCCCGCCAAGCCGCATCGCCGCCCCAAGAAGGATCCCGTCCGGTTCCTCGCCTTCGAAGCCCTCAGGGCCGTCGACGAACGGGACGCGTACGCCAACCTCGTCCTGCCCCCGCTGCTGAAGAAGGCACGCGCCAAGGGTGACTTCGACAACCGGGACGCGGCGCTGGCGACCGAGCTGGTCTACGGGACGCTGCGCCGCCAGGGCACGTACGACGCGATCGTCGCGGCCTGTATCGACCGGCCGCTGCGCGAGGTCGACCCGCCGGTCCTGGACGTGATCGACATGGGCGTGCACCAGCTGCTCGGCACCCGGATCCCCACCCACGCCGCGGTCTCCGCCAGCGTGGAGCTGGCCCGGGTGGTGCTCGGCGAGGGGCGGGCCAAGTTCGTCAACGCCGTGCTGCGCAAGGTCTCCGCGGACGATCTCGACGGCTGGGTGGCCAAGGTGGCCCCCTCGTACGAGGAGGACCCCGAGGACCACCTCGCGGTCGTGCACTCGCACCCGCGGTGGATCGTCTCCGCGCTGTGGGACGCGCTGGGCGGTGGCCGCGCCGGGATCGAGGACCTGCTCGAAGCGGACAACGAGCGGCCCGAGGTCACCCTGGTCGCCCGGCCCGGCCGCTCCACCACCGATGAGCTGCTCACCGCCCTCGGCGACGAGAACGGCCTGCCGGGCCGCTGGTCCCCGTACGCGGTACGGATGGCGGAGGGCGGCGAGCCCGGCGCGCTGACCGCCGTCCAGGAGGGCCGGGCCGGGGTTCAGGACGAGGGCAGCCAGCTGGTGGCCGCCGCCCTCGCCGACGCACCCGTGGAGGGCGGCGACAGCCGCTGGCTCGACGGCTGTGCGGGCCCCGGCGGCAAGGCCGCCCTGCTCGCCGCGCTCGCCGCCGGACGGGGCGCCGCCCTGCTCGCAGCCGAGAAGCAGCCGCACCGGGCCCGTCTCGTCGAGCGCGCGCTGGCCGGCAACCCCGGCCCGTACCAGGTGATCACCGCCGATGGCACCCGCCCGCCGTGGCGGCCCGGCAGCTTCGACCGGGTCCTCATGGACGTGCCGTGCTCGGGCCTCGGCGCCCTGCGCCGCCGCCCGGAGGCGCGCTGGCGCCGCCGCAAGGAGGACCTGGAGAACTTCGCCCCGCTCCAACGCGGACTGCTGCGCGAGGCGTTGAAGGCGGTGCGGGTCGGCGGCGTCGTCGGATACGCGACCTGCTCGCCGCACCTCGCGGAGACCCGGGTGGTCGTCGAGGACGTGCTCAAGGGGCGCGGCGGTGAGCCCGTGGCGGCCGAGTGGGTGGACGCGCGCCCGCTGATGCCGGGCGTGCCCGCGCTGGGTGACGGCCCCGACGTCCAGCTGTGGCCGCATCTGCACGGCACCGACGCGATGTACCTGGCACTGCTGCGACGTACCGCCTGACCCCTTCGACGGGCCTCGGGGGCCCGTGCCCGTTCCCGCGCGTTCCGGCGGCGGCGGGCCCCCGAACCGCCCGCCCGGGACCGAAACGCCCGGATCGTGCGGCCGGGGGCAGCCGGATCGCGCGAACTGTAATGATCCCGTGAGGCTTTGGCCCGCACCGGGGCGGGGAAGTGGCGCGGAACATGGCAGGCTGGGGGCATGGCCCAGATCAACCCCAGCATCCTGTCCGCCGACTTCGCACGTCTCGCCGAGGAGGCGAAGGCGGTCGAAGGGGCCGACTGGCTCCACGTCGATGTGATGGACAACCACTTCGTGCCCAATCTGACCCTCGGCGTGCCCATCGTCGAATCGCTCAGCCGGGCCACGGACACCCCGCTGGACTGCCATCTGATGATCGAGGACCCGGACCGCTGGGCGCCCCGGTACGTCGAGGCCGGCGCGGGTTCCGTCACCTTCCACGCGGAGGCCGCGGCGGCCCCCGTACGGCTGGCGCGGGAGATCCGGGCCAAGGGCGCCCGCGCCTCCATGGCGCTCAAGCCCGCGACGCCCATCGAGCCGTACGAGGACCTGCTCCCCGAGCTCGACATGCTGCTGATCATGACGGTGGAGCCGGGCTTCGGCGGCCAGGCCTTCCTGGACATCATGCTGCCGAAGATCCGCCGCACCCGTGAGCTGATCTCCAAGCACGGCCTCGAACTGTGGCTCCAGGTCGACGGCGGCGTCTCCGCCTCCACCATCGAGCGGTGTGCCGAGGCAGGCGCGGACGTCTTCGTCGCGGGTTCGGCGGTGTACGGGGCGACGGACCCGTCCGAAGCCGTGCGGGCCCTGCGTGCCCAGGCCGACGGGGCCACCGCCTCGGCGGCCTGGGCGTGCGGTCACTGACACCGGAACCGGCTCCCGTACCCGATTTCGGGACGGCCCGGCCAAGGACAGATGAACTCGGTCCGACGGGACCGATCAAGGAACGCCGGATCTGACAGGATGAACGGCGTATCGAGAGTGTGAACAGCAGTGAGGAGATCGCGGTGTCTGCAATGTCGGCGGGCCGGTCCGCCCTGCGGATGGGGCCCGCGGAGCTGGTGCAGGCGGCGGCCATGGCCCGTCGCTTCTACCTCGAGGGAAAGTCGAAGATCCAGATCGCCGAGGAGTTCGGCGTCAGCCGCTTCAAGGTGGCCCGGGTTCTGGAGACGGCTCTCGAGCGCGACCTCGTACGGATCGAGATCCGCGTCCCCGCCGAACTGGACGCCGAGCGTTCCGACGCGCTCCGCGCCCGCTACGGGCTGCGCCACGCGGTCGTCGTCGAGTCACCGGCCGAGGAACAGGACGACGCACCGGACCCGGAGAACCTGGGCGAGGTCGCGGCCGATCTCCTCGGCGAACTGGTGAACGAGGGCGATGTGCTCGGGCTGGCCTGGGGCCGATCCACCATCCACATGGCCGCGGCGCTCGACCGGCTGCCGCCGTGCACGGTCGTCCAGCTCACCGGGGTGTACGACGCGGGGACGGCCGAGCGCGGCTCCGTCGAGGCGGTCCGGCGCGCGGCCCAGGTGTCGGGCGGCGAGGCCCACCCCATCTACGCGCCGATGCTGCTGCCCGACCCGGCGACGGCGGCCGCGCTGCGACACCAGACCGGGATCGCCCGCGCCTTCGAGTACTTCGACAAGGTGACCGTCGCGGCGGTCTCCATCGGCTCCTGGGAGCCGGGCATCTCGACCGTGCACGACATGCTCAGCGACGAGGAGCGGGCGCACTACGCCTCGCTCGGCGTCGCCGCGGAGATGTCGGCGCACCTCTTCGACACCGAGGGACGGCGGGTCGGCCGGGACCTGGGGGAGCGGTGCATCACGGTCGAGGCCGACCGGCTGCGCCGGATCCCGGAGGTGGTGGCGATCGCGGGCGGCCAGCGCAAGGCCGCGGCGATCGGAGCGGTGCTGAGGTCGGGCCTGGTCACCAGCCTGGTGACGGACACGGCGGCGGCCGACTACCTGCTGACGGAGTCGGCGGCACCGCAGCGGCCGGCGCTGGAGCGGGCCGACCCGGACGGCGTCTGAGCGACATGGGGGCGGCCCCCGCCGCCCCCACCGGTCGCGGACAGGGCGATGCCCGGACGACGCGCGCGTCGTCCGGGCATCGCCCTGTCCGGCGGCTCAGTCCCGGGCCATGCCCAGGACCGTCGCCTCCAGGTACTCCTCCGGCTCCTCGTACTGGCTCACATCGGCCGGGTTGTAGCGCGGGGTCTGCCGCGACCAGTCGAGGTTGCCGCGCATCCAGCTCTGCATGCCTTCCAGGTACGGAGTGAGCATCCAGGACAGCTGCGGGTACGCCCCCAGCAGCTCGGCCTGGGCGGTGAGGAAGCGCTCCGTCTCCGTCGTGATCTCGGCGCAGACGTGTCCGAGCGCCTGCCGCTCGCCGTAGCCGCGATGGTGCCGGACCAGATGGACGAGATTGTGGATCTCGCCGAGCACCTGCTCCTTCTCGTACGAGTACACGTCGTTGGCCCAGCACACGACGTTGCAGGAGGCCTCCAGCGCGGTGATGAACCGGGAGTCGTTGTGGATCGACTCGGGAGCCTCGATCCCGGCCACGATCTCTATCAGGTCCATGCAGACATGTATCGCGCCGGTGTGGCGCCGCTTGGCGATGTACGTCTCCTCGGACGGCACCACCCCGGCGGCCCGGTTCCCCGCCTCCCAGGTGGTGGTCGTCGTGAGATACGTGGTCAGGTGCCATCCGAACCGGGTGCGCCAGTGCGGGGCCGCTGTCGGCGTCGTCCGTTCCCACAGGTCGGCCAGGGCGACCACGGCGGCGGGCAGCCGCCCGTCCGGCAGTGGGGCCGGAGCGCCGCCCTCGATCACGGTCCGCATCAGCTCGACCACGTCCCGCACGCGCTCCGGGCTGCGGCCGAGATGGCCGTCGTCGAGCTGGTCGTCGACGAGAAACAGCCATACGAACCAGTCCGCGACGAGGTCGAGATTCTTGCTGTCGGCGGTCGGGTACACCATGCCGACGAAGGAACCGAAGTCCGCCTGCACGAAGCGGTCCCTGGCCGAATCACGGTGCACCAGACCGGTGTTGCGGGTCCACTCGCCGAGATGGGCCCGGGTGGCTCCGACATGCGGGTTGGTGCGCTGGGGGAACGGGCAGTAGATGTCCGGCAGTTCGCTCTCCACGGGTGGGTCGTGATCCTCTCCGGTCGTACGGGTACCGGAAGTTGTGACCCTTCCGGCTGTTCCTCCGGGGCGTAGTCGAGACCCACGGGACCTGCGGGTTTGAAGCTACCCGACCCCTTGTCACCAGGTCCAGGGAAGATGATCGCGAATGATTCGAATGCCTTTCGGGTAGGGTCCGCCGGCAAGGCAGGTTCCACTTGCCCGGGACGCCCGCCCGGTTTCCTCGGAGGAACATATGAACGCGGGTGCCCTTTGTTGTGTCTTCGTGGAAGCGACCTGCTCCGTTTCATATGAAAAAATGAGCGTTATGCGTTTTCTTGAGCCCGGTACTGGTCGTTACACAGAGTCCCCCTCGGTCCCGTACGACCTCACGTACGACGACGTCTTCATGGTCCCGGGCCGTTCGGCAGTCGGTTCCCGCCAGGGTGTCGATCTCTCCTCGCCCGACGGCACCGGCACCACCATCCCCCTCGTCGTCGCGAACATGACGGCCATCGCGGGCCGCCGGATGGCCGAAACGATCGCCCGCCGCGGCGGCATCGTCGTCATCCCGCAGGACATCCCGATCGAGGTCGTCACCGACGTCATCTCCTGGGTGAAAACGCGACACCTGGTGCTCGACACGCCGATCGTGCTGACCCCGGGCCAGACGGTCGCCGACGCCCTTTCGCTGCTGCCCAAGCGCGCGCACGGCGCGGGCGTCGTCGTCGACGAGGAACAGCGGCCGCTCGGTGTCGTCACCGAGCACGACCTGACCGGCGTCGACCGCTTCACCCAGCTCTCCGAGGTCATGTCCAAGGACCTGGTGCTGCTCGACGCGGACATCGACCCGCGTGACGCGTTCAACAAGCTGGACGGTGCCAACCGCAAGCTCGCCCCCGCGGTCGACGCGGACGGCCGGCTCGTCGGCATCCTCACCCGCAAGGCCGCTCTGCGCGCCACGCTGTACACCCCCGCCACCGACGCGGACGGCCGGCTGCGGATCGCCGCCGCCGTCGGGATCAACGGCGATGTCGCGGGCAAGGCCAAGCTGCTCCTCGACGCGGGTGTCGACACGCTCGTCGTGGACACCGCCCACGGCCACCAGGAGTCCATGATCAACGCGGTCCGGGCCGTCCGCGGGCTCGACCCGCAGGTCCCGATCGTCGCGGGCAACATCGTCGCCGCCGAGGGCGTGCGCGACCTCATCGAGGCCGGCGCGGACATCATCAAGGTCGGTGTCGGACCCGGCGCCATGTGCACCACCCGGATGATGACCGGTGTGGGCCGGCCGCAGTTCTCCGCCGTACTGGAGTGCGCCGCCGAGGCGAAGAAGTACGGCAAGCACGTCTGGGCGGACGGCGGCGTCCGGCACCCGCGCGATGTCGCCATGGCGCTCGCCGCCGGCGCGTCCAACGTGATGATCGGCTCCTGGTTCGCCGGTACGTACGAGTCGCCCGGCGATCTCCAGCAGTCCGCCGACGGCCGCTTCTACAAGGAGTCCTTCGGCATGGCGTCCGCGCGCGCCGTGAAGAACCGTACGTCGGAGGAGTCCTCCTACGACCGGGCCCGCAAGGCGCTCTTCGAGGAGGGCATCTCCACCTCGCGGATGTTCCTCGACCCGGCCAGGCCCGGCGTCGAGGACCTGATCGACTCGATCATCGCGGGTGTCCGCTCCTCCTGCACCTACGCCGGTGCGGCCTCCCTCGCGGAGTTCGCGGAGAAGGCGGTCGTCGGGGTGCAGAGCGCCGCCGGATACGCCGAGGGCAAGCCGCTGCACGCCAGCTGGAACTGATCCCGCGGCGCGATGACACAGGTGCCCCTCCCGGCCGCTCCGGCCCGGAGGGGCACCTGCGTTTCCGGGCTTCTGCGACGGGCTGTGCGGATGACCGCTTCCGGTCGTCCGACGCCGCCCCAATTGCCGTTCGGACTAAGTAACATGAAGCCCAATCAGCCGCTCGTTCCTCAGTGGTAAGGGATCTCATGTCCTTCTTCACCGACCTGGCCCATCAGTACATCGACGGAGAGTGGAGGCCGGGCAAGGGGTCCTGGGACATCATCGACTTCAACCCGTACAACGGTGAGAAGCTCGCCTCGATCACGGTCGCCACGGCCGACGAGGTCGACCGGGCGTACCGGTCCGCGCAGGACGCCCAGCGGGCCTGGGGCGACACCAACCCGTACGCCCGGCGGGCCGTGCTGGAGCGGGCACTGCGGGTCGTCGAGGAGCGCGAGTCCGAGATCGGTGACGCGATCGTCGCGGAGCTGGGCGGCACGCGGCTGAAGGCCGCCTTCGAGCTGCACCTCGCCAAGGAGTTCCTGCGGGAGTCGGTCCAGCTCGCGCTGCGGCCCTCCGGGCAGATACTGCCTTCGCCGACCGAGGGCAAGGAAAACCGCGTCTACCGCGTGCCCGTCGGTGTCGTGGGCGTCATCAGCCCCTTCAACTTCCCATTCCTGCTGTCCCTGAAGTCGGTCGCCCCCGCCCTGGCGCTCGGCAACGCGGTGGTGCTCAAGCCGCACCAGAACACCCCGGTCTGCGGCGGCACACTGGTGGCGAAGGTGTTCGAGGAGGCCGGGCTGCCGGCCGGCCTGCTGAACGTCGTGGTCACCGACATCGCGGAGATCGGCGACGCCCTGCTGGAGCACCCCGTACCGCAGGTCATCTCCTTCACCGGCTCGGACAAGGTGGGGCGGCACGTCGCCACGGTCTGCGCGGCGAACCTCAAGCGCGCCGTGCTCGAACTCGGCGGCAACAGCGCGCTGATCGTCCTCGACGACGCCGATCTCGACTACGCCGTGGACGCGGCCGTCTTCAGCCGGTACGTGCACCAGGGCCAGGTCTGCATGGCCGCCAACCGGATCCTGGTCGACCGGGCGGTGGAGAAGGAGTTCACCGAGAAGTTCGTCGCCAAGGTCGCCTCGCTCAAGGTCGGGGACCCGGCCGAGCCGGACACCGTGATCGGCCCGCTGATCAACTCCTCGCAGGCCGAGGCCATTTCCTCGCTCGTCGACCAGACCGTGGCGGCCGGTGCGACGGCCCTGCTGCACGGCCGGGCCGACGGCAATCTGGTGAGCCCGTCCGTGCTGACCGGACTGGCCGCCGATTCCCCCGTCCTGTCCCAGGAGATCTTCGGGCCGGTCGCGCTCATCGTCCCGTTCGACGGCGAGGACGAGGCCGTACGAATCGCCAACGACACCCCGTACGGCCTGAGCGGCGCGGTGCACACCGGCGACATCGAGCGCGGTGTACGGGTCGGGCAGCGCATCCACACCGGCATGATCCACATCAACGACGGCACGGTCCACGACGAGCCCATCGTCCCCTTCGGCGGCGAGAAGAGCTCCGGCCTCGGCCGGCTGAACGGCGAGGCCATGATCGAGGCCTTCACCACCCAGAAGTGGATCTCGGTGCAGCACGGCCGTTCGCGGTTCCCGTTCTGACCGGTCGCACACCGCCGTGAGCGCGCCCGGGCGGGCGCCGTCATGGTCTACTTCGGGGGCGGCCCGTGCCGCCCCCGACACCGGCCATCGCAGAGAAGTGAACCGCCCGAAGTGCGCCTGAACGACCTCGACGAACGCATCGTCCACGCCCTCGCCGAAGACGCCCGGCGCTCCTACGCGGACATCGGCGCGATGATCGGCCTGTCCGCGCCCGCCGTGAAACGCCGGGTGGACCGGCTGCGCGCCGAGGGCGCCATCACCGGTTTCACGGTCCGGGTCGACCCGGCCGCGCTGGGCTGGGAGACCGAGGGGTTCATCGAGATCTACTGCAGCCGCAACACCTCGCCGGAGGCGATCAAGCTGGGGCTCGCGCGCTATCCGGAGATCGCGTCGGCCTCCACGGTGACGGGGGAGGCCGACGCGATCGTGCAGGTCTTCGCCGCCGACATGCGCCACTTCGAGCAGGTCCTGGAGCGGATCGCGGGCGAGCCGTACGTGGAGCGGACGAAGTCCGTCCTGGTGCTGTCGCCGCTGCTGCGGCGGTACTCGTCGGGCGCGCCGGAGTAGGTTCCGCGCGCCGGGCCGCATGAGACCCACGTCACCCTTTTGACCTGCGAAGACGCCCCACGCAATGAATCGCCGCCGGTGGCCCCGGGCACGCAATGGATCGACGGTGCACGCGCAACACTCGCGCCTTGTCCCCCACGAGCGGCGGACCGTACCTTCGATACGTCCCCGCCAGCCCGCACCGTCCGAGGTCAGCCATGCCGCCGTTGCGCACCGCCCTGCTCCAGAACTCCGGACTCCCCGGGCACGTGGCCGAGAACATCGAGGTGCTCGACGGAGCGGCGCGGCGGGCCGCGGACGCCGGAGCGCGGCTCCTGGTCTGCCCCGAGCTGTTCCTGACCGGCTACGCGATCGGGGCCGAGGTGCCCCGGCTGGCCGAGCCGGCCGACGGGCCGTCCGCCCTGGCCGTCGGTGAGATCGCCGCCCGGCACGGACTCGCCGTCCTCTACGGGTACCCGGAGCGCGCGGGCGAGCGGGTCTTCAACGCCGCACAGCTCATCGGCCCTGACGGGACGCCGCTCGCCAACTACCGCAAGACCCATCTCTTCGGCTCCTTCGAGCACGAGTGGTTCACCCCGGGCGAGCAGACGGTGGTCCAGGCAGAGCTGGACGGCGTACGCATCGGGATCATGATCTGCTACGACGTCGAGTTCCCGGAGAACGTCCGCGCCCACGCACTGGCCGGCACCGATCTGCTCCTGGTGCCCACCGCGCAGATGCACCCCTTCCAGTTCGTCGCCGAGTCCCTCGTGCCGGTCCGCGCCTTCGAGAACCAGATGTACGTGGCGTACGTCAACAGGACCGGTCCGGAGGGCGAGTTCGAGTTCGTCGGGCTGAGCTGCCTGGCCGGTCCCGACGGCGCCGTCCGCAGCCGGGCCGGCCGCGGGAAGGAACTGGTCGTCGGCGAGGTGGACCCCGCGCTGCTGAGCGCCTCGCGGACCGCGAACCCGTATCTGCGCGACCGCCGCCCCGGCCTGTACGGCTCCCTCGTCTGAGCCCGCCCCACCGTTCCACTGTCATTCGCGCAAGGAGTCCCTACCCCATGACGTCCACGGTGCCCAACGCCGTCCAGCACACCGACGCCGCCGAGCCGATCACCATGTTCGGGCCGGACTTCCCCTACGCGTACGACGACTTCCTGGCGCACCCCGCGGGCATCGGGCAGATACCCGCGACCGAGCACGGCACCGAGGTCGCCGTCATCGGCGGCGGTCTCTCCGGCATCGTCGCCGCGTACGAGCTGATGAAGATGGGGCTCAAGCCCGTCGTCTACGAGGCGGACGAGATCGGCGGCCGGCTGCGCACCGTCGGCTTCGACGGCTGTGACCCGGAACTCACCGCCGAGATGGGCGCGATGCGTTTCCCGCCGTCCTCCACCGCGCTCCAGCACTACATCGACCTGGTCGGCCTGGAGACGAGGCCGTTCCCCAACCCGCTCTCCCCGGCCACCCCCTCGACCGTCGTCGACCTCAAGGGCGAGTCCCACTACGCCCGGACCATCGACGACCTGCCGCAGGTCTACCGCGATGTGATGGACGCCTGGAACCGCTGCCTGGAGGAGGGCGCGGACTTCTCCGACATGAACCGCGCGATGCGTGAGCGCGATGTGCCGCGCATCCGGGAGATCTGGGCGAAGCTCGTCCAGAAGCTCGACAACCAGACCTTCTACGGATTCCTCTGCGACTCCGACTCCTTCAAGTCGTTCCGGCACCGGGAGATCTTCGGCCAGGTCGGCTTCGGCACCGGCGGCTGGGACACCGACTTCCCCAACTCCATCCTGGAGATCCTCCGCGTCGTCTACACCGAGGCGGACGACCACCACCGGGGCATCGTCGGCGGCAGCCAGCAGCTCCCGCTGCGGCTCTGGGACCGCGAGCCGCAGAAGATCGTCCACTGGCCGCTCGGCACATCGCTGTCCTCGCTGCACAACGGCGAGCCGCGCCCCGCCGTGACCCGGCTGAACCGCACCGCCGGCAACCGGATCACCGTCACCGATGCCACCGGCGACATCCGCACCTACCCGGCCGCGATCTTCACCGGGCAGTCCTGGCTGTTGCTATCGAAGATCGACTGCGACGACGCGCTCTTCCCGATCGACCACTGGACGGCGATGGAGCGCACCCACTACATGGAGTCGTCCAAGCTCTTCGTCCCCGTCGACCGGCCGTTCTGGCTCGACAAGGACGAGGCCACGGGGCGGGACACCATGTCGATGACGCTCACCGACCGGATGACCCGGGGGACGTACCTCCTGGACGACGGCCCGGACAAGCCCGCCGTCATCTGCCTCTCGTACACCTGGTGCGACGACAGCCTGAAGTGGCTGCCGCTCTCCCCGAACGAGCGCATGGACGTCATGCTCAAGTCGCTCGGCGAGATCTACCCGGACGTCGACATCAGGAAGCACATCATCGGCAACCCGGTGACGGTGTCCTGGGAGAACGAGCCGTGGTTCATGGGCGCGTTCAAGGCCAACCTGCCGGGCCACTACCGCTACCAGCGGCGGCTGTTCACCCACTTCATGCAGGACCGGCTGCCCGCCGACCGCCGGGGCCTGTTCCTCGCGGGCGACGACATCTCCTGGACGGCCGGCTGGGCCGAGGGCGCCGTACAGACCGCGCTCAACGCCGTGTGGGGTGTGATGACCCGGTTCGGCGGCGCGACCGATGCGACGAACCCCGGCCCGGGCGACGTCTTCGACGACATCGCCCCGGTCGAGCTCCCGGAGGACTGAGAGGCGTTACGGCCTTCCGTCAAGCGGGCCGGCAGACGCTGCGCTGCCGGCCGAGGCCCGCGATCTCGACCTCCATCACATCGCCCGGGCCCAGGTAGGGGAAGCGGCCGGACAGCGCCACGCCCTGCGGGGTTCCGGTGTTGATGATGTCGCCGGGCTCCAGCACCAGATACTGCGACAGGTGGTGCACCAGGTGCGCCACGCTGAAGATCATGTCCGCGGTGGAGGAGTCCTGCCGGGACTCACCGTTGACGTAGCTGCGCAGCCGCAGCTGCTGCGGGTCGCCGGCCTCGTCGGCCGTCACCAGCACCGGGCCCAGCGGGTTGAACGTCGCGCAGCTCTTGCCCTTGGACCACTGCCCGCCCGACTCCTCCAGCTGGAAGGTCCGTTCGGACACGTCGTTGCTGACGGCGTAGCCCGCGATGTGCGCGGCGGCGTCGGCGGGGGAGTCGAGGTAGGAGGCGCGGCGGCCGATGACGACGGCCAGCTCCACCTCCCAGTCCGTCTTCTTCGAGCCGCGCGGGATCAGCACGTCGTCGTACGGGCCGACGACGGTGTTCGGCGACTTGTAGAAGAGGATCGGCTGCTCGGGCGGCTCGGCCCCCGACTCCGCCGCGTGGGCCGCGTAGTTCTGGCCGATGCAGAGCAGCGCGGAGGGCCGGGCCACGGGGGCTCCGATCCGTTGACCGGTGATGTCGGTCTCCGGGAGCACCGGCTCGGCGGGCATCAGGTGCGGGTTGTCGGCGAGCGCGGCGAGGAACGCGCCGTCGATGTCGTCGGTGATGCCGGACAGGTCGTAGTGACGGCCCTCGGGACAGACGAGGACCGGGCGCTCGTGGCCCGGCTCGCCGATGCGCATCAGTCGCATGTGGTGAGATCTCCTGAACGGTACGGGTGTTGAGGGCGCTCGGCCCTTGTACTGCTCTCAGTGCAGACGGGCGAGGGCGTCGGCGGTGACGGCGTGCACCGGGGGGCGCCCGGCGAGCAGCCGCAGCACCTCGTTGACGGCGCTGGCGCCCAGCCGCTGCCGGCACTCGACGCTGCCCGCCGCCTGGTGCGGGGTGAGCAGCACGTTCGGCAGGGCACGGAACGGGTGGTCCACGGGCAGCGGCTCGGCGTCGAAGACGTCGATCGCCGCGTCCAGCCGGCCCGTGGCCAGCTCGGCGAGGAGCGCGTCCTCGTCGACCAGCCACGACCTGGCGGTGTTCACCAGACCCGCCCCGTCCGGCATCAGCGCCAGCTGCTCGGCGCCGATCATCCGGTGGGTCTCCTCGGTGACCGGCGCGTGCACGGCCACGACCCTGCTGCGCGAGAGCAGCGTTTGGAGGGGTACGGACTCCACACCGAGTGCCTCGGCGTCGGCGGCGGACAGGTACGGGTCGGTGACGCTCACCCGTGCCCCCATCGCCCGCACCAGGGCGATGTAGGCGCGCCCGGTGCGGGAGGCGCCGATCACGCCGATGTCGCTGCCGTGGATCTCGTGGCGCGGCGGGGCCTCGCTCGCCGCCGCCCACTCCTGCCCGCCGCGCAGGGCATGGTCGAAGCGGTGGACGCGGTGGAGCAGCGAGAGCGTGAACGCGAGCGCCACCTCGGCGACCGGGCGGGCCATCTCGTCACCGGCCTGGGTGACCAGGATGCCGCGCCGGAACACGTCCTCGGTGACATAGGGGGCGACCGCCGAACCGGTGTGCGCCACCAGTTCCAGCCGGTCCGCATGCTCCAGCAGCCCGGCGTCCACCTTCGGCGCCCGCCACGAGGTGATCAGCGCACGGGCGCCGGGCAGCGCGGCCGCGACCGCCGCCCGTGCGCGGTGGTCGTCGACGACGATGAGTTCGGCCGCCCGCTCCAGCTCCCGCCACACCTCGGCGGTGAAGAACTGGGCGCGCAGGCCCGGCGGTACGGCGACGACCACCCGGGAGCGGCCGTCAGGATCAGGAGAGCCAGGCATCGAGGTGCTCCGCAACGAAGGCGTCATCGGTCAGCCAAGGGTAGGCCGCGGCCACCCGGCTGATCTCCTCGGCCTGTCCGGGGGAGAGCGTCTCGGCCGGGTCCAGACACCGGATGTTCGCCAACAGGCCCTGGCGGCGCAGCACTTCGTGGACCCCGGCGATGCAGCCGCGGAACGCGCCGCGCACATCGAAGACCGCGCTGTTGGCATCGGTCAGCTCGGGGCGGCGGGCCAGGCAGCGCACCATCGCCTCGTGGTCCCCGCCGCGGGCCTTTCGGACATCGTCCAGGAGCGTCACCGCGGAGCCGGTCCACACGGCCCACTGGCCGAGCAGCCCGCCCGCGAACCAGCGCGGCCGGCCGGCCGCCGTCTCGTACGGGGTGAGCAGATCACCGATGATGTCGTCGTCGTTGCCGGTGTACAGCGCCACCTCGTCGGCCCGGTCGGCGGCGGCCACGGCCCGTATGACATCGGCGGTGCGGTAGCGGTCGAACGGGGCGATCTTCACCGCGGCCGTGTTCGGCAGATCGGTGAACGAGGACCAGAAGTGCGGCGACAGATAGCGTCCGCCGACCGCCTCCTGGAGGTAGAAGCCGATCACCGGCAGGACTTCGCCGACCGCCCGCGCCCGCTCCAGCAGCCCCTTCTCGTCCGCGCCGGGCACGGCGGGGCTGAGCAGCACCGCGTCGTAGCCGAGCTCGGCGGCGGTCTCGGCCTCCGACACGGCCTGCGCCGTGTAGCCGCAGGCACCGGCGACCTTGATGAACGGACGGCCGGCCTCGGCGTCGATCGTCTCGGCGGCGAGCTCCAGGACCGGCCGGAACAGGCCGACCTCCGGTTCGCGGATCTCGAACTGGGTGGTGTGCACGGCGACGGCGACGCCGCCCGCGCCCGAGGCGAGGTAGTAGCGGGTCAGCGCACGCTGCCGGCGCTCGTCGAAGGAGCCGTCGTCGTGCAGGGCGAGCGGATGCGCGGGGATCACCGCACCGTGGGCGAGCGCGTCCAGGGCGGGGGTCGACACCGGGGAGGGAGTGGACATGGAGTGGATCAGAACCTTCCGTCACGGACCTGGAACTTGGTGGGCTTGCCGGACAGCGGCAGCCCGCGGCGCAGCCAGTCGGCCTGCCACTCGACGAGGGTGCGCAGCGTGACGTCCGGGTAGCCGAACAGCGCGTGGCAGCGGCTCGCGTCGGAGAGCAGCGCGGTGGGCGCCTCCTCGCCGGCGAACACCGGCTCCTTGCCGAACTCCTGACCGAACCAGTGCGCGAGCCGCCGTACGGAGGCGGTCTCGGGGCCGGTGAGGTTGAGGGTGAACGCCTCGCCGTCGGTGGCGTGCAGCAGCGAGCGCAGCGCGACCTCGTTGGCGTACCCCTGCCAGACCACATTGGCGTGACCGGTCGTCACATCGACGGGCTCGCCGGCCTGTACGCGGTACGCGATGTCGGCGAGGACGCCGTAGCGCAGGTCGACCGCGTAGTTGAGGCGGATGTTGGCGACCCTGGTGCCACGGGTCAGTGCCGCGTGGCCGAAGATCCGCTCCCGGCCCAGGCACGACATGGCGTACTCGCCGACCGGACCGACCGGGTCGCTCTCGGTGCAGCCGCCGGAGGAGACCGGTACCAGCGGGTACACATTGCCGGTGGAGAACGCGGCGATCCGCGCCTGCGACCAGCGGCGCGCCACCCGGTCCGGCATCGCGGCGTTCACCGCCCAGGCGTGCGAAGGGGCCCCGGCGGAGCCGAACTTGGCGCCGACCATGAAGACGACGTTCCCGGCGTCCGGCAGCTCTGCCAGATCGGCGGCCGGGTCCATCAGGTCGAAGGCCACGGTGGAGACCCCGGCGGCCTCCAGCTCGTCGGCGGCGGACTTGTCGGACCAGCGGGAGACCGCGTACACGGTGACGTCCTGGCGGCCCGCGGCGTCCAGCGCGCGGCGGGCGAGCCGGCACAGGCTGGGGCCCATCTTGCCGCCGGCGCCGAGCACCAGCAGATCGCCTTCGAGACGGCCGAGATCGGCGACGAGCGCGGGGGAGGGGGTGGCGAGCCGCTCTTCGAGCGCGGCCTCATCGGTGAACATTCGTAGCTATCCCTTGATTCCGGACGCGGTGACGCCCTCGGTGAAGTAGCGCTGGCCCACCATGTACGCGGCGAAGATGGGCACGAACGCGATGACGGAGCCGGAGAGCACCACGTTGAGCGGCACGTTCTGCTGCTGGAGCGAGGCGATGCCGACGGTGAGGGTGCGCATGTCGGTGGACTGGCCGATGACCAGTGGCCACAGGAAGTCGTTCCAGTGCCACAGGAAGACGAAGACTCCGAGGGTGGCCAGGATCGGCTTCAGCAGCGGCAGCACGATCCGGTAGAAGATCTGCCACTCGTTGCAGCCGTCCAGCCGGGCCGCCTCGAAGAGTTCGTCCGGCAGTCCCTGGATGAACTGCCGCATCAGGAACACCGCCTGGGCGTTGGCCAGGGTCGGCACGATCAGACCCCAGTACGTGTCCACGCCGCCCAGCTTCGCGATCATCGCGAAGGTCGGGATCATCGTGACGTGGTAGGGGACCATCACCATCGACAGGAACGACCAGAACATCGTCTCCCGGCCGGGGAAGCGCTTCTTGGCGAAGGCGTACCCGGCGAGCGAGGCGAGCAGCAGCACGCCGACGACGGAGACGACCGAGTAGATCAGTGTGTTGAACAGCCAGCGCGGTACGTCCTGGGCGTTCATGACGGTGTCGTACGCCTCGCCGGTCAGCGGCCACGGCAGCAGGCTGCCGGGGAACTCGACCGCTGCGGACGGCTTCAGGGAGAGCACGACCATCGCGTAGAACGGGAAGATCGTCACGATCGCGGCCACCGTCAGCAGGACGGCGCGGCCGATCCGGCCGGCCCGGGTGGGCCGCATGCCGTACGGGACGGTGTCCTGCTCGGAGAGTTTGCGCAGCTTGCGTTCGGCGCGGCGGGCGGCCCGGTCGGGGGTCGCGGGGGCCTTCGGCGCGGGCGGGGTCCCGGGCGGGGTCTCGGTCTGGGCGGGTGCTGCGGTCATGGTCACTGGTCCTTCCCGATCACGAGCCGCTGGATCACCGCGACCACCACGGTCAGCGCGAAGAGCGCGACGCCGATGGCGGAGGCGTAACCCAGGTCGAAGTACTTGAAGCCCGCGTCGTAGAGCTGGAAGACGAGCGTGTAGCTGGCGTTGGCGGGGCCGCCGCCGGTCATGGTGTAGACCGCGTCGAAGACCTGGAACGAGGCCGTCGTCTCGATCACGGCGAGGAAGAACAGGGCGGGCTTGAGCTGCGGCAGCACGATGTACCGGAACCGCTGCCAGGGGCCCGCGCCGTCGGTGAGCGCCGCCTCCTCCAGCTCGCGGGGGATGTCCTGCATCCGGGCCAGCAGGATGAGCATCCCGTATCCGAAGCGGGACCAGACGCCGATGATCGCGAGCGCGGGCAGCACCAGCACGTCGTCGGAGAGCCAGGAGCCCTCGGACATCCCGAACCAGCTCATCAGGGTGGACCACGGCCCACCGGTCGAGAAGATCCAGACGAAGACGGTGGCGGCCAGCACCAGCGAGGTGACGACCGGCAGGAAGAACACCGAACGGAAGAACTTGGCGCCGCGGAACGCGCGGCGGGTGATCAGCGCCAGGGACACCGACGCGATCAGCGTGCCCGGCACCGCGAGCACGGTGTAGAGGACCGTCACCTTCAGCGCCTGCCAGAACAGCGGGTCGTCCCACAGGCGGGTGAAGTTGTCCAGCCCGATGAAACTGCCACCGCCCGTCAGGGAGTAGTCGGTGAAGCTCATCAGCACCCCGGCGATGCCCGGACCGAACCGGAACGCCAGGAAGAGCAGGAAGCACGGAAGGACGAAGAGCAGGCCGATCCGGGCCTCGCGGCGCGCCTGCGGCCCGCTGCGACGGCCCCGGCGGGTTGGTTCCGCGACGACTGCCACGGGGATCTCCTTGCGGTACGGGGGAATTGCGGGGGGTCGGGGGGGGAGTGCCCCCCCGGGAGGAGGGAACGGTGCCCGGGTCGGGGTGCGGCCTGACCCGGGCACCGCGCCCGGTCAGCGGCCGAGCATCGCCTGTGCGGCCTTCTGCGCGGCGTTCAGCGCCTCCTGCGGGCTCTTCTTGCCCAGCAGCGCCGCCTGGATCTCCGGCGCGAGCACGCCCTGGACCTCACGTGCCTTGTCCTGGAGCGGACCCACGTCCATGGTCGGCAGCGTGGCGCCGACCGCGGTCTGGAGGGCGTCGCCCGGGTACAGGTCGCCGCCGGACTTGCGGGCCGGGAAGTAGCCCGCACCCTTCTGCAGGCCGGCCGCGTTCTTGGACTCGGCGACGAAGTTCAGCCAGTCGCCGGTGTTCTTCTTGTCGGCGCCCTTCAGCATCGACAGCGCGCCGACGGTGCCGTAGCCGACCGACTTCGCGTCCTTCAGCGGAGGCTGGACGACGATGTTCTCCTTGCCCCAGAACGGCTCCACGTCCGCCGGGGTGTTCTGCCAGGTGCAGGCCACCTTGCCCTTGGCGGTCGGGGTCTGCTCCAGCTTGGGCGTGGTGGTGACCAGGTCCTTGTCGGTGTAGCCGCCGTCGACCAGCTTCTTCAGGTACGTCAGCGCCTTGACGCCGGCCGCGTCGTTGAAGGTGACGTTCTTGCCGTCCTCGGAGAACACGTCGCCGCCGGCCTGCCACAGCAGCGGGTAGAAGGTCATGTTCAGGGTCTGCTGGGTGTCACCGCTGTAGCTGGTGGCGTAGTAGCCCTTCTCCTTCAGCTTCGGGGCCAGTGCCTCCAGCTCCGCCCAGCTCGTCGGGTAGCTCTTCTCACCGATCGCGGCGAACACCCGCTTGTCGCAGATCAGCGGGTTGGCGCTGGTCAGGACCGGGGTGCCGAGCGCCTTGCCGTCGACCGTGACGGACTTCAGCGCGAAGTCGGTGTAGTCCGACTTGGCGTCGGCCGGCATGTAGTCGTCGGCCGGAACGATGCTCTTGGCGTACTTCGGGAGCTGGTCGGGGATCAGGTAGACCGCGTCCGGGCCCTTGCCGGAGGCGATCGCGGTGGCCAGCGCGGTGTCGCGGTTGGCCCACGGGAAGGTCTCCACCTTCACCTTGACGCCGGAGTGCTCCTTCTCGAACGCCTTGACCAGGCCGTCCCAGTAAGCCTTGTTCTTGGCCTCGTCGAAGATGACCGGGTAGGTCCACATGGTGACGGTGTTGTCGTCGCTGCCGCTGCCGCTGCCGGAACAGCCGGCCAGCACACCGGCGGCGAGCGCGGTGGCCACCACGGGGGCGGCGACGGCGCGGACTCTGGAACGGCGGGTGAGGAGACGGGACATGAGGTGGTCCTCCGAGGACGTGAGGGTGGGGCGGGAAGAGGGCGAGCCCGGTCCGGTCCGAACGACCGGCCCTTCAGGGGGAGTCACTGCGCCGGAACCGTCTGGACGGTGCCGGTGTGCCGGGCACGTTCGGCGGCGAACGCCGCGAGATGACTGCCGAGCGAGGTGGCGGGACCGGAGCGGACCGCCCCGGCGTCACCCGTGGCGACGGCGGTGACGAACGCCTCGACGAGCGCGGCGTCCCCGCCGCCGTGCCCGTCGGCCGCGTTCGAACCGGACGCGCCGAGTTCATGGACGGTGGTCTCGCCGGTACGGAAGTCCTGCACCGTGACCCGCTCGCCGTCGCCGATCAGCCAGCCGTGCGAGCCGAAGATCCGGGTCTGGCGGTGCGTCTGCTCGGTGAACGCCACCATCTGGAAGGTCGCGGTCACCCCGTCCGTCAGCTGCATGGCCAGGACCTGGTGGTCGACCACGTCGTTGTCGCTCCGGTACACGCAGACGCCGTACGGGCCCTCGCGCAGCGCCTGCACGAGACCGGCCTCGTCCTTCGCCTCGGTGACATGGGTGACCGGCCAGACCGCGCCCTTCTCGCGCAGCGTCGGCATGTAGAGCTTCAGCGCGCTGTACGGGCAGTCGGGCTCGACCGCACAGTCGAGGCAGCGCTCGGCGGACCCGGCCGGGGCGTTCGAAGGCTGGAAGTGCTTCAGCCCGCCGAAGCTGGAGACCTGCTCGATCCGGCCGCCCATCACGTATGTGATCCAGTCCAGGTCGTGGCACGACTTGGCGAGCAGCATCGGGGAGGAGTCCTTCTCGCTGCGCCACGGCCCGCGCACATAGCTGTGGGCGTAGTGCCACCAGCCGACCGGCTCCAGATGGTCGAGGGAGACCAGCTGACCGAGCACTCCGGAGTCCACGACCTCCTTCACCAGGTCGGTGTACGGGGTGTACCGCATGACGTGGCACACCGCGAACAGGACTCCGGCCCGCTCCACGCCCTCGACGATCCGCCGGGTCTCCTCCTCGGTCGGGGCGAGGGGCTTCTCGGCGAGGATCGCGTAACCGGCCTCGGCCAGCGCCAGCACCGGTTCCACATGGAAGCGGTCCTGGGTGGCGACGACGACGGCGTCGGCGATGCGGTTCTCGACCAGCGGACGCCAGTCGTCGAACTCGACGGGTGCGCCGGCCGCGGCCCGCGCCGCGGGGCGCGGATCGGCGACGGCGACGAGCTCGGCGCGCTCGGGGTGCGCCTTGATCCACTCGGCGTACGTCAGACCGCGGTTGCCGGCGCCGACGAGCGCGACCCGTACGGGCCGGCCGGTGATCGGGGTATGCGTGGACACGGGAATCCCTGGTGCTCGATGGGGTGATCAGATGCGCAGCGTGGCCGCGGTGTGGGCGACGCGCTCGCCCTCGTCCGGCAGTGCGGTGCGCTCGGTGCCGTCCTCGACGCAGCCGGTGTGCAGCAGGTGGCTGTCGCCGGTGAACGCCGCGGGCCGCAGTTCGAGCCGGCCGCCGGTGAAGGTGGAGCCGGTGGCCCGGTAGCGGTTGGGGCCCTCGGTGACCAGAACATGGGCGGTGCCCTTGGGCGCGGTCGAGTCGAGGCCGGTGAGCTGCCAGTCGACGGTCCGCCCGGAGCCGGTGCGGGCGAGCAGGGCGCCGTCCTTGTTGGTGCCGCTCAGCCGGGTGCCGTCGACGCGCAGCCGCTGGTCCTTCGCCGAGGTCAGCTTCAGCCCGGTGTCGCGGAGCTCGCCGCCGAGCACGGTGATGTCGGCGTGCGCGAGCGAGACGGGGGCGGTGTCCTTGGACCCGGTCAGCGTGCACTGGTCCAGGGTGAGCGGGCCGGTGCCGTTGAGGACCGCGCCGTCGACGCCCTTCAGGACGCTGCGCTGGATGGTGAGCGGGGCGGTGACGTTGGCCTGGGTGATCTCCGCGCCCGCCGCGAACGCGAACGAGGAGTCGGCGATCACATTGGGCCGGGCGGAGAGGTCCGAGGCCCGGGAGACGATCAGCGGACCGGTGGCCGTACAGCCGCGCATCTGCACACCGTCGGCGTTGACCCAGAGCATTCCGGAGCCGGCGAGCGACTTCTTGCCGATGACCAGGACGTCCTCCAGGGTCAGATCGGTGATCTTGACCCGGGCCACGAACCAGGAGCAGGCGTGCCGGCGTACGGTGATCCGCTTGGCCCTGCCGCCCCAGGCGGCACCGGAGTTGGCGAAGGTCATCAGCCCGGAGTTGCCGGTGTAGACGAGGTCGTGCTCGAACTGACCGTGCGTCACGAACGGGCCCTCGTCGTCACCGTCGCCGTGGCAGTTGGTGACGTAGCAGTAGGCGGAGGCCGTGAAGTCGTTGAGGTGACGGGCGTTGGAGGTGTGACAGTCCTCCACGTGTCCGTACAGGCAGTAGATCTGCTGGGTGAGGTAGCCCGCGCCGCCGTAGGTGACGGACTTCGGGTTGGTCAGCGAGCACTGCTCGGTGCGGTAGTACGTGCACCAGCGGCGCATCACGACCGGCCAGAAGGTACCGATGGCCTCGATCCCGGAGACGTCGCAGCGCACCGCGTACTCGTACGCGACCGGGTGCGAGCCGGTCATCTCGTCCTCGCCCCAGCCCTCGAAGACCATGTTGCGGACGTGGGCGCGGTCGACGGGCTCGATGCGGGTCCAGCTCAGCTTGCGGCCCGCGGCCAGGTCCCAGCCGATCTGGTAGTTGACCCGGACGTGCGTCGAGTCCACGACGTCGGTGATCTGGACGAGACGCTGGATCTCCTTCTCGTACTTGCCCGCCAGGGCGTCGATCTCCACGGCCCACCACTGGCCGACGGCGAACTTCGACGAGTCGCCGACCTCGAAGAGGTCCGAGAGGTCCGGCATCGCGGCGCTCAGCGCGTGTTCGACGGTGGTGTCGGTGACGGTGCCGCGGAAGGAGAGGACGGCGCCGAAGGGGTTGTCGTGGGTGTTCTTCTCGATGCCTTCGGTGCGTATGCGGTGGCCGCCGAAGTCGAGTTCGATGTTGGAGCGGTTCCAGAGGTGGCGTTGGGTGAAGAGGAGGTCGGTGTGGGCTTCGATGCGGTGGACGCTCTTGTCGGCGATCATCGTGTCGAGTGCGGCGTCGGCGGGGGTCTTCGCGTCGAAGTGGCCGAAGGTGCGGAAGTCGAGGGTTCCGGTGTGGAGCTGGTGCCAGCGGCCGGTGCCGGTCTTCGCGGGGGCTATGACGGTGCCGCCGTTGTGTGCGGCTTCGGACTTCCTGTCCCATCGCACGGCCATGGAGCCGCCGTCGCCGGGGGTGTGGTATCCGGCGATCAGGACCTGGGTGCCGTCGTCGAGCGGCTTGGTGTTCAGCGCCCGGAGTCCGGCGACGGTGTCGACACGGAGCACGTCACCGGTGGGGGCGGGTGCGGCCTGGGCGGAGCCGGCGGCCACGGCCGAACCGGCCATGACCAGACCGGCCAGACCCGAAGCCCGCAACAGATTCCGGCGGGACGAGGCGGAGGTGTGGTGGTGCGGAACGCTCATGCGGACTTCGCCTTCCGAGAAGTGCGACAAGTGAGGGAGCGTTCCTGCGGGGGACTGCCATGAGGCGGATGGCTGAAAAGGGTCCGGCCGTTGGATGTTCAGGTGCGATGGGCAGGCGCCGGAACCGGGTCGGAAGGGGTAAATCGCCGGTGACCATGGAGTGTCATCGCGGTTGGCAGGGAACCTACGGCGGGTTGAGCCGTTTGGTCAAGACCCGAATTCGTCGGAATGCGACGCGTCGGTGTCCGATTCGGCCCCGTCCGCGTCGTCGACCCAGCCGAGCGAGACGCTGATCCGGCGGGCCGCGTCCCGCACCTGGCCGCCCAGTTCCTGGTAGCGCCAGGCCGGCAGGCCGAGCTTCAGGCCGGTGATGGAGACGGCCCCGGCACACACCGAACGGTCGTCGAAGACCGGCGCGCCGATGCAGATGATGCCCTCGGCGTCCTCCTCGTCGTCCAGGGCGTAACCGACCCGGGCTATGTCGCGCAGATGCGACAGGAAGGTCGCCGGGTCGGTGATCGTGCGGGAGGTGCGCCGCGGCAGCCCGAACCGCTCGACGACCGCGGCCGCCTCGCTCGGCGGCACGGCGGAGAGCAGCGCCTTGCCCAGGCCCGTGCAGTGCGGCAGCTCGCGCTGCCCCATCCGCAGATCGAGCCGGACGCGCTGGTCGAGCTCCACCTGGTCCACCACGACCGCGTGGCCGTCCTCGGGGACGGCGAGCCTGGATGCCATTCCGGTGGTCCGGGTCAGCTCGCGCAGCACCGGGTGGGCGACGCCGCGCAGCGACACCTGGGAGCGGGCCCGGTCGCCGAGCCGGGCCAGGCTCATGCCGAGCCGGTAGCGGCGGTTCATGCCCTCGCCGTCGTCCGAGACGAGGCCGTAGGCGCGCAGGGTCTGGAGCATGCCGAAGGCGGCGCTCTTGGAGATGGAGCAGGCCTGGCCGACCTCCGTGACGCTCAGGCCGTTCCCCTGCGCGGGGGCGGCGAGCGCCTCGAGGATGTCCGCTGCCCTGGCCACGCTCTTGACCCAGTACTTCGGTTCTTCTGGGGCAGCACTGTTCGTCATAGCAGAACAGCCTAGTCCCTCAGGGGGGCCGGAATGCGCGTTCTCTGTGAAGAAGGCGCGGAAACGGGCCTTCTGGGGCCCGGAAAGGTCTTGACCGGCCCCGAGGCCGGACGTAATATCCAGGCACTGTTCTGCTCTACAGAACAGCGTTCGGAAAAAGCGAAACGCACCACCCCAAGCACCACGGATCATCCCCTTCCTGCGGCGACTGCCGGGCGGATGGCGCCAGGGATTCACGGGCCGGGCAGGGCCTGCGAAGACCGACGACTCTCGACGCAAGGAGCAAGCGATATGAGTTCAGGCCCGGTGGGCAACGAATCCGGAGCCCGACTCGCCGAGCGCGCCCGCCAGGTCGTACCCGGCGGCGTGAACAGCGGTCAGCGCAGCGTTCCCGGACTGACCGACCTGGTCGTCACGGGTACGGACGGCGCGCGGTTCCGTACCGCCGACGGACGCGAGTACACCGACTTCCACTCGGCGTTCGGGCCGCCCCTGCTCGGCCACAACGACCCCGACGTGGCCCGCGCCACCGCGGAGGCCGGCGCCACCCTCGGCCACATGGGCGTCGGTGTCACCGAGGGCGAGGTCCTCCTCGCCGAACAGCTCACCGAGCTGATCCCCTCGATCGAGAAGGTGCTGCTCACCAGCACCGGCAGCGAGGCCACGTTCCACGCGCTGCGCGTCTCCCGCGCCGCCACCGGCCGCCGCCTGGTCGTCAAGTTCCAGGGCTGCTACCACGGCTGGCACGACGCGGTCAGCCTCAACGTCATCTCCGCACCCGAGAAGGTCGGCGGCCACGACCCGATCTCGACCGGCATCCTGCCCGAGGTCCTCGAAGCCACCCTCGTCCTGCCGTTCAACGACAGCGAGGCCGTCCGCCGCACCTTCGCCGAGCACGGCTCCGACATCGCCGCCGTGATCGTCGAGCCCGTCCCGCACAACGTCGGCGCGCTCCTGCCGTACCAGGAGTTCCTCACCACGCTGCGCGAGGAGACCACGAAGGCCGGCAGCATCCTGATCTTCGACGAGGTCATCACCGGCTTCCGCCACGACATCGGCGGCTGGCAGAAGATCTCCGGCGTCACCCCCGACCTCACCACCCTCGGCAAGGCCATCGCCAACGGTGCCCCGGTCGGCGCGATCGGCGGCCGCGCCGACCTGATGGACCTCTTCTCCACCCGCCCCGGCGCCCCCGCCTTCTTCGCCGGCACGTACAACGGACACCCGTCCGTCGTCGCCGCGGCCCTCGCCACCCTGCGCAAGCTCCGCGAGGAGCCGGTCCACGAGCACGTCTTCCGGCTCGGTGAGCGCGTCCGCACCGAACTGACCGGACTGTACGAGCGTCTCGGCGTCCCCGCCGTCGTCACCGGCTACGGCTCCGTCTTCGTCAGCTACTTCATGCCGGGCGAGGCCCCCCGCACCTACGCGGACCTGCTGAACAACGACGCCTCGCTCTTCGTCGGCTACCGCCGCAAGCTCCTCGACCACGGTCTGTTCGAGCTGCCGCTCAACCTCAAGCGCAGCCACATCAGCTACGCCCACACCGACGCCGACGTGGACCGTCTCATCGAGGGCACCGAGGCCGCGGTCAAGGCCGTGCTCGCCGACGGCGGCGCCCGCGACCTGGAGAACACCTCCACCATGGGCGGGGCGACCCGCTGATGCTGACCGTAAACCGTACCCGTCCGGCGGGCCCCGCGGGCCGGATCACCCGCGTCGAGACCCTGATGCTCGGCACCTCCTGGCGCGACTTCGGCTATGTCCGGGTCCACACCGACGAGGGCCTGAGCGGCATCGGCGAGATCACCCACCCCTACCGGGTCCGCGAGGTCTGCGCCCTCACCGAGGCACTGGCACAGCGACACCTCATCGGAGCCGACCCCTTCGACATCGAGGAGCTCTGGCTCCGCGTCTACCAGGGCGACTTCCTGCGCGGCGGCGACATGGGCGGCATCGCCCTGTCCGGCCTCGACCAGGCCATGTACGACCTGATGGGCAAGGCGCTCGGCGTCCCCGCCTACCGGCTGACCGGTGGTGCCTGCCGCGACGACGTACGCGTGTACGCCAACGGCTGGTACACCGGCGAGCGTGAGCCCGAGACCTTCGCGGCCAAGGCGAAGGAGACCGTGGCGAAGGGCTTCACCGCCCTCAAATTCGACCCGTTCGGCCCCGGCCTCCATGACCTGGAGCGCGCCGAACTGCGCCGCTCCGTCGACCTGGTGGCCGCCGTCCGCGAGGCCATCGGACCGGACGTCGACCTCTTCATCGAGGGCCACGCCCGATTCGCCATGCCGACCGCGGCCCGGCTGGTGCGCGAGCTGGAGCCCTTCGACATCGGCTGGTTCGAGGAGCCGATGCCGTGGACGCACATCGAGCGCTACGCGGAGCTGCGACAGCGCGCCGCGTTCCCGATCTCCGGCGGTGAGCACTTCCACAACCGCTACGAGTACAAGCAGCTCTTCGCGACGAACGCCGTCGACATCATCCAGCCCGACCTCTCCATGGCCGGCGGCTTCACCGAGGTCAGGAAACTCGCCGCGATCGCCGATACCCATGGCATGCTCGTCGCCCCGCACAACTCGAACTCGCCGCTCTGCACCACCGTCTCGGTGCACGCGACGCTCGGGATCCCCAACTTCAAGATCCTCGAAACCTTCGACGGACTCCTGGAGGACTACGTCTTCGACGCACTCAAGGGCACCCTCCCGATCGTCGACGGCCGCATCGGCCTGCCGACCGCACCGGGTCTCGGTGTCGAGCTCGTCGACGAGGTCTTCGAGGAGCACCCGCCCAGCCACCGCTTCTGGAACATGTTCGCGGACGGCTGGGAGAAGCGGAACCGGACATGATCGTCGACGTCCACTCGCACCTCTTCCGGCACAGCCACGACTTCACCGACCCGTTCAGGTCCGACTCCGCCCGCGCCCACGCGGGCGAGGTCGACCTCACGGTGAAGTGGGAGGAGTACGCCGCCACCGCACCCGAGGGCACCCGCACGATCGTCGTCGGCGGCAAGGCGCGGCGCAGCGGCCTCTGGGTCGACGACGCCGCCGTCGCCTCGTACGCCGGAGCACACCCCGACCGGCTCATCGGCTACCTCTCGCTCGACCCCACCCAGCCCGGCTGGCAGGACGAGCTGCGCCACGGCCACCAGGAACTGGGCCTGCGCGGCATCAAGCTGATGCCGATGTACGCGGGCTTCGACCCGGCCGCCGAGGAGTACGACGAGCTGTACACCTACGCCGAGCGGCACGGACTCCCGCTCCTGGTGCACACCGGCACGACCTTCGTGTCGAGCGCGCCGCTGGAGTGGGCGATGCCCCGCCACCTGGACGCGGTCGCCATCCGCCATCCGGAACTACGGATGGTCCTCGCCCACCTCGGCCACCCCTTCGAGGGCGAGTGCATCGCGGTCATCCGCAAGCACCCGCATGTGTACGCGGACATCAGCGCCCTGCACTACCGGCCCTTCCAGCTCTGGCACAGCCTCCGGCTCGTCCAGGACTACGGGGTCTTCGACAAGCTGATGTTCGGCAGCGACTATCCGTTCACGACGGTCGACGACTCGGTGAAGGGGCTGCGGGAGATCGCCCGCATCCCCGGCATCCCCGGGCTGCCGCCGCTGGACGTGGACGCCGTGGAGGAGATCATCCACCGGCCGTCGCTGGACCTGCTGGGACTGAACGGCTGATCCGGCCGTTCCTCCGAACCTGCCGGTACGGTGCCGGGGTCATCCCCCTGTCGCCCGGTACCGACCGGCAGCCGGGCCGCCGCGCCCATCACCCAAGTGTCCCAGCGCGGCGGCCCGGACCCCTCCGGCGATCAGTACCGGACCCGACCCACCCCTCTCCGTACCGCTCCGCCTGGAGGAACCCCGCCATGACCGCAGCCGTCCCGCCCCGCGGAACCGACCGCTTCGATCTGACCGGCCGCACCGCGGTCGTGACCGGCGCCGCCCGGGGCCTGGGCCGGTCCTTCGCCGTCGGTCTGGCGGAGGCGGGCGCCGATCTGGTCCTCGTCGACCTGCCCGGTGCCGAGGGTGTCGCCGAGACCGCGGCGGCGATCGAGTCACTCGGCCGTGGCTGCCGGACGTACGGCCAGGATCTCGCGGACATCGACGCGCTGCCCGGCTTCGTCGACGCCGTACGTGCCGAGGCGGGACCGCTGCACATCCTGGTCAACAACGCGGGCACGGCGGCGCTGGAACGCTTCAACGAGATCACCCCCGCGAGCTGGTCGCACATCATGCGGGTCAACGTCGACGCCGTGTTCTTCCTCAGCCAGCGCATCGCCGAACACATGACGGCGGACTCGGTCGCGGGCCGCATCATCACCATCACCTCGAAGAACGCCCTGGTGGCGGAGGCCGGCCTGGCCCACTACAACGCCTCCAAGGCCGCCGCCCAACTGCTCACCGAGACCCTGGCGGTCGAACTCGCCCCGCACGGCATCACCGCCAACACCCTCGCCCCCGGCATGGTCGAGACCCCCATCGACGGCGAATTCCCCTTCGACCGGGAGGCCTTCGAAGCCGCGTACCGCGAGCGCATCCCGCTCGGCAGGTACGCCCAGCCCGACGAATGCGTGGGCGCGCTGCTGCTGCTGGCCTCGGACGCCGGGGCGTATCTCACCGGGGCGCGCATCGTCGTCGACGGGGGAGTGCTGGCCGACCAGATGCCGCGTATGCGCTTCATGCCGCAGTACCGCAACACGATCTGACCGCGACCGACCGGCAGTCGGTCCCACCGAGCACGCATCGACAACGCGAGGAGCACCTCCGTCATGTCCGTCAATGCTTCGTCCCCCGCTCCGTCCTCCGCCTCGTCCCGCCGGAATCTGTTGCGGGCTTCGGGTCTGGCCGGTCTGGTCATGGCCGGTTCGGCCGTGGCCGCCGGCTCCGCCCAGGCCGCACCCGCCCCCACCGGTGACGTGCTCCGTGTCGACACCGTCGCCGGACTCCGGGCGCTGAACACCAAGCCGCTCGACGACGGCACCCAGGTCCTGATCGCCGGATACCACACCCCCGGCGACGGCGGCTCCATGGCCGTGCGATGGGACAGGAAGTCCGAAGCCGCACACAACGGCGGCACCGTCATAGCCCCCGCGAAGACCGGCACCGGCCGCTGGCACCAGCTCCACACCGGAACCCTCGACTTCCGCACCTTCGGCCACTTCGACGCGAAGACCCCCGCCGACGCCGCACTCGACACGATGATCGCCGACAAGAGCGTCCACCGCATCGAAGCCCACACCGACCTCCTCTTCACCCAACGCCACCTCTGGAACCGCTCCAACATCGAACTCGACTTCGGCGGCCACCGCATACGCACCGAAGGCATCGAGAAGAACACCCACGACAACCCCTTCGGCGCCGTCCTCTCCTTCCGCGGCACCGTCACCGACACCACCGTCGAACACGCGCTCTCCGGGAAGGTCATCGAGCTCACCGACACCTTCCCGGTACCCGACGCCAAGGCGTTCGGGGTCGGCCAGTGGTGGGCCGTGCAGGTGGCCCCCGTCGCGGGCGGCGGTGGTGACGAACGCGAGCTGCAGAAGCTGGTCGAGATCACTGAGATCGTCGACGCCGGACACATCCGGATCGGCTACCTCAACGGCTGGGAACTCGCCGCGGGCCGCAAGCTCACCTGGACCCGTGTCGAACCGGTCCAGGGCACCCACATCCGCAACATGGTCTTCGAGGGCGCGGGGCCCGACGAGTACACCGGCTCCCACCCGGTCAGCTTCGAGTACGCCGTGGGCTGCGACGTCTCCGGGATCCACGCCACCGGCACCTTCTGGCCGGTCATCATGCGCCGCTGGTGCACCCGCTTCCGCACCGAGGACTGCTCCCTGAAGAACCCGCCCACCGTCGAGTACGGCGGCGCGGGCTACCTCACCCAGCAGATCTACTGCCTGTACGGGCGGGTCGCGGACTGCACGACCAGCAATGTCCGCCACCTCAACGACCTCACCGCCTCCGCCTACTGCACCGTCGTGAACTGCCACGGCGACGGCGACGACGCGGGCGGCAACCCCTTCACGACGCACGGGCAGTACGAGCACGATCTGCTCTTCGACGGCAACTCCGGGCTGATGGACATCGCCAACTCCGGGGCGCAGTGGGGGATTTCGGCGAAACGGATCACCGTCCGCAGACATGTCTGCTCCTGGTTCACCGCCAACACCAAGATCACCGATCTGACCCTGGAGGACATCACGGTGATCGCCCGCCCCACCTTCGACCAGGCCGGTACCCTCACCGTCAACGCCGACGGCGCACAGGTGCGCGGCTGCACTGCGAAGACCTTCGCCGTCGCCCAGCGGTCCGCCCGCTCCACCCGGCCGACCACCATCAGCGACTGCTCCTTCGAGCCGGCCGCCGGAGCCGTCCTCGTCCAGACCCCGGTCACCGCGCCCGTGCACTTCGTACGCTGCACGTTCACGGGCGTCGACGGCGCGATCCTGCGCGGGGCGGGGCCCGTCCACTTCACCGACTGCACGGTCACCGGCGCCGAGAACGCGGCCCCGCTCTCGGTCGGATCGGCGGAGCTCCGGATCGACGGCGGCAGATACGACAACACCGGCATCGAGCTCAGCGCCGTGCGCGACCAGCGGATCACCGTCACCGGCGGCGCCCGCCTCACCGGCAGCAACAAGGCCAAGGCGCTGCTCGGCCGGGCCGCCGGCGCCGGGAGACTCACCTGGGACATCGAGGGTCTCAGCAGCTCCACCACCGGCCAGGACACCGCCCATGTCCGCATCGCCGACGGAACCAACCACTACGCGGCGACCGGCAGCCGCTTCACCGGCGGCACGCTCCACCTCGCCCCGGACGCCCTGGACTCCCTCCTGCACACCACCTGCGTGGAGCACGGCACGAAGCGCACCGCCATGCCCGCGAACGGCGACAAGGTGCGCACGGACGGGAACCTGACCCTGTGACCGCCACGATCCGCACCGCCACCCCGGCCGACGACCCGGCGCTCGCCGCCCTGTGGCGGCGCTGCTTCGACGCACCGCAGATCACCGCCCTGCACGCCCTCGACCCGGACCGCCACCGGCACACCTTCGTCGCGCAGAACGCCGCCGGTGACGGGATCGACGCCGTCGTCGTCTACGTACCGAGGCTGATCCGCGACGCGCACGGCATCCCGCAACGGGTCGGTGGCATCGGCAGCGTCGCGACCCGTCCCGAGGCCCGCGGCCAGGGCCTGGTGCGGCGGCTGCTGGTGGCGGCGGAGCACACCATGACGGCCGAACGGTGCGCCTGGTCATTGCTGTTCACCGGGACGCCGGGCGTCTACCGGGGCTCGGGATGGCAGGAGTTCGGCAGTACGTACACCGAGGGGCGGCTCTCGCCCGCACCCGCCGCCGGGCGGTTCCGGATCCGTGCCGCCACCGCGCAGGACGCCGCGGAGCTGGCCGCGCTGCACCACGCGTACAACGCGGACCGGCCGCTCAGCTCGGTGCGGGCGGCGGAGGACTGGGCGGTGCGGGTGCCCGCCTGGTACGGCCCGGCGGAGCGGTGGCTGGTTGCGCAGGACCCGGCGTCGGGGGCGCTCGCCGGCATGCTCGTGGCCCAGCACGAGGGGGAGTACCTGGAGGTGCGGGAGTTCGCGGGCGCCGCCGAGTGCCTGGGCCAGTTGTACGCCGCCGCCGGCGAACGGGGCCGGGCGGCCGGACTGAGCCGGGCCCGGGTCCGGCTCCCCGACGGCCCCGGGGCCCGGGCCGCGCTGCCGGCCCTGCTGGCGGACGCCCGGCAGGTGACGGAGCACGTGGGCATGGCACGCCCGCTGCTCGCCACCGAGGAGTCGGTGCGGGCCACGGTCACGGCGCCCGGTGCGGTCCACTGGTACGGCGACTGCTTCTGAGGGCCGTCCCGCAATCCCTGGCGGGCGTGCGACGACAGCCGCTTCCGCGAGCTCTCGGCCGCGTTCGAGCAGGGCGCGGAGGGAGCCGCCGGCCCAGGGTCTTCCGTTTGGATCGGGCCGGATCGGGGAGCGGGGTCCGGTGCCGTGCGTCGCAAGGCGGAGGAGGGAGTCGACGCGGAGCGTCGGTGACTGACGACAACGCGGCGAGGTGCGGCACCGGGGCACGCGAGCCCGGCATGATCCAAACGGCCCTAGGCCCCCTGTCCGTCACCGGCGGCGCCCGCGTGGCGGTCCGCCGCGTCGAGTTGGTCCCGCAGGCCGAGCAGCTCCCAGCGCTGGAGTGCGAAGGGGGTGTTCCCCTCCCGCCACAGCCGGTCGTGGAACGCTTCGAGGTCGAAGCCACCCCGGCCCGCCGCCTCCGCGAGCAGCTCCAGGAGTTGCAGCTTTCCCGTCTGGTAGCTCAGCCCCTGCCCCGGGTTGCCGAGGAAGAACACCGCCTCGGCCCAGGCCGTCGCCTCGTCCATCGGCACCAGCCGGCACAGCAGGCCGACGGCCTCGTCGACGGTGAGTACGCCCAGGGCGAGGTCGAGGTCGATCTCGACCCGCAGGGCACGCAGGCGCATGGCGTTGACGATGAACTCGGTGCCGGTGGGGCTGGAGTCGCAGGCGCCCGAGATCAGCATCAACTCCTCGTTGTAGAAAGCGATCCCCTCGTTGGGAACGGAGTCGTAGAAGTTTCGGCGAGCCGGATTCGGGTGGTCCCACGAGAGGGCCAACTGCTGGGCGTGGACGCCCTCGTGGACGATCGCCGTCCGCGGATCGATCGCCGCGGCCCGTTCGAAGTACGGCAGTTCCGCGTCCGTGTCGGCGGGAACGTAACGCACCGCGTCCTCATGGGCGCGGGACGGTGAGGTGAGGTCGTCGGGGATGCCGAGCCAGGTGAGGGGGGCCAGGTACGGAGGGCAGACCGCGAAGCGGTAGTGGCGCAGCGACTCGGGCTGGCCCAGGAGTCCGCGCTCGCGGTAGAAGCGGCGCATCTCGTGCTCCTGGGTTCGCGCCAGATCGAGCTGCTCGGCCGCGCTGTGCTGCTTCTCGGTTCCGGCGTGGCCCCGCAGCCGCTGCCGCAGGACGGCCTCCGTCGCGACCGCCCGGGTCCACTCCTGCTTGGCCTGCTCACGCAGCCGGTCCGCGCCGTACGGCAGCAGCGACACGCGGTGCAGCAGGAACTCCATGGCCGCGCTCCCCGCCGCACCGTCGGCATGGAACCCCGCAAGTGCCGCGCGCAGCCAGTCCGCGAACTCTCCCACCGCCGTGGCGGCCCGCTCGGCGGCGGCGGGCAGTTCGGCCGCCTGCGCTGCCGGCAGGTACGGGACCAGTGCGCTCATCGCGTCGGTGAGCTGGGTGCCGGCGTCCTCGAGTTTGCGCAGGGCGGACACGGCGAACGGCTCGGCCGCGGTGTCCGCGAGGTTCTCCCGTGCCTGGCGCAGCACCTGCGGTACGTGGTGCAGCAGCCGGACGACGTCGTCCGCCCGGCTGGCCGTGAACGGAGTGGAGACCAGCAGCAGGTTGTAGACCGGGACCAGGCTCTGGTCGATGTAGAAGCAGGGGTTGCGCTGCCAGCCGCGCAGGAGTTCCAGCTCCCAGTGCACCCGGTCGAGCGCGCATCCCAGGAGGCGGAAGTCGACCTGTACGGAGACCGGTTCATCGGCGACGTCCAGGCGGCGGTGGCGCTCGTACCACTGCTCCATGCGCCGTCGGCGGGCCGCGACGGAGCCCGCCGACCAGTCGGGTGCCCAGCCGGGCGGGCGCTCCAGACGAGGCAGGTCGTCGCCGGAGTCGGGAGCGGTCGCCGCCCGCCAGTTCCAGAACTCCGCGGCCAGGAACTGGAGTTCGTCCGACGTTCGCGACATCACGAACGGCCGTAGAGGGCGGACGCGATGTCCTGCGGGCCGGAGATCTCGGTGAAGTGCTCCAGCGGCTGGTAGTCGGACGTGCTGTAGGCACCCGATCCGTGCACGACTATGTCCTTGCCGGTGCCGCCGATCAGGCCGCGGTCGACGGCGTTCATCACTCCGGTCAGGCCCATGACCAGTGACCACTCGCGCAGCGACGCGGGGTCCGCGGGCAGTGCGCAGCCGGTGCCGGCGAGCCGGTCCCGCAGCCCTTCGTAGCGCTGCCGGCACTCCTCGCCGGAGACCACGATGCCGTTGCCGCCGTACCGGCGGATCAGCTCGTTCATGGCGGGTGAGGTGACCGGGCGGTGGGTGTAGAAGGTCGGGTCGAGCACCTCGCCGGGGTCGGCGGTGACCTGCGGGAAGCGCGGGTCGGCGCACTGGTGGTACAGGCCGTCCCCGAGCTCGTACGCCGGCATGCCGTCGCGGCTGAAGTCGCCGTGCGCCAGGTTCAGCACCATGTCCGGGGTGCCCAGGTGCTGGACGAGCAGGCTCTCCGGCCGGGCGTCCTCGCCGGCCAGTCCGGCCCGTTCGAGGGCGGCGCGGCCCTCGTGGTAGCCGAGCAGGCCGAAGGCGCTGGACACGGCGTGCGCGTGGACCCGGCCGGCCCCGCCGTCCGGGAGGGCCTGCTGCTCGAAGAAGGCGCGTGCGGTGTCGGCGATCAGGTAGTTGGAGAGTTCCAGGGTGTACCAGAGGCGGGTGTTGAGGCGCTTGGACGCCTCGGTGGCGTACATGTCGATGAACTCACGGCCGACGGCCTTGACCTGCTCGGACTCCTGCCCGGTGTAGAGGAACATCGGGTTCAGCGCGCGCAGCGTCGGGTCCTGCGACAGCCGGCTGTCGCGCAGCTTCGACCGGCAGGCAGCCGGGGCGATGATCACCACGCGCAGCTGTTCCGGCGTGACCAGACCGGCATCGATGGCCCGCAGTACCGCGTCGCGCAGTGCGGTGCCCTTGTTGGCCGACGTCGGCGAGAAGATGGTGACGCTCTCGTCGTAGCGGCGGATGTACTCGACCGCGCGCGCCACCATGAGCAGGGACGGGAACGTCTTGGTGGTGCCCGTACCGGGGTTGCCGGTCAGGTCCATCAGGTGCAGGCGGTGCTCTCCGTAGCCGCCGAGCTCGCGCCACTCGACGGTGGCAGCGGCGAAGAAGCGCCGCAGGCCGTCGTCGAGCTCGGGCAGTCGGAAGCCCGGCTTGAACGCGGCGTCGTCGTCGCGCGCCGGGCCGATGTCGCTGGCGATCCCGGGGATCGTCCGTTCGACCTGGTCGTAGTAGTCGAGGATGAGGTTGGCCGACCGTGCGGATGAGGCCCCGTCGAAGCTGGTCACAGACATGGTGGCTCCTAGGTAGGTGGTTTACGGGACCCCTTGGGCGCGGTCGCGCAGGTGGTCCCGGAATGCGGCCAGGCAATGGGCGGCTTCCGCCAGGTCGGTGACGGGGAATCCGCCGGACAACTCGGAGGGCAGGTCACCAGGTGCGGTACGGGTGAAGTGGATACGGCCGTCCTCGATGACGACGCCGTCGTGGCGGGCGGCGTGCTCGTTGTACGCGACGGCCTCGGCGCGGCTCAGCTGTTCCGGAAGGTTCAGCTCGACGCGCGGGGTGGGGCCGTCGGCCGTGATCCGCACCGGGTAGCCGCCGGGCAGACCCAGCGGGCCGGGCAGGTTCGCCCGGACCTCGCGCCCGGCGAGCAGTTCGGTCAGCAGCCGGGCGGCGACGAATCCGGTGACGTGGTTGAGCTCCGCGCGCGAGGCCGCGCGCTGCCGGCCGAGCAGATCGCCGACCCCGGGCACGGGCTGTCCGTCGATCCAGGCCCGTACCTCCTCGACGCCGGGCGGCGGTGAGTGCAGGTGCAGGTGGTGGGCCAGGACCTGCAGCCGGTGCTGCTGTGGGAGGGAGAGGGCCGACTGGAGGCCGGTGGCGGTGAGTGCCACGTTGCCGATCCCGCACAGCGGGGCCACGCCGAGGCCGGCCAGGGCCGGGTTCACGGCGTCGGGGAAGCAGCCGTTGAGCAGCCATCCGGAGGGGTGGTGCTCGGCGAGTGCCCGGCCCGCCTCTCGGGCGAACACCGCCTGGAGCGGCAGGGTCAGCCCGAAGCCGGCCCGCTGGATCAGCGCGGTCCAGGCGGACGGGGCGTTGATCCGCTCCCAGGGGGACTGCCGGGAGGCCGCCACCAGAACGGCCGTGGGGCGGGCCTCGGCGAGGGCTTCGGCCAGGGCACCGGCGGCGGCCAGGTCGACGGTCACCGGCTGAAAGGTGACCGCGGGCGGGGCGTCGCTGGTGCCGATCGCGCGGGCGCCGCTGATCCAGCAGATCTCGGCGGTCTTCACCGGGTCGCGGCCCAGTACCAGGACTCGGACGGGCTGTGTGGCGGCGGCGAGCGCGTAACAGACCGCGCGGGCCAGGCCGCCGGTCCCGATGACGGCGATGATCGGCCCGTGCGGCGACGTCTCTCCGTGGGCGCGCATCAGGCGCTACATTCCAGCCGGAGCTGGTCCAGGTGCTTGAGACCGTCGAGGACCTCGGAGTTGGGCAGCCCGAAATCGATCAGGCAAGCCACTTCGTCCACCCCGGCCCCGCGTAGTCGTTCGACGATGCGCCGGGCCTTCGGCACGCTGCCGAGCAGGCCGCTCTCGTCGAAGTACCGTTCGAAGGCCCGCTCGACGAGGAAGTCGGTATCGGCCGCCCGGATGCCCGACGGGTCGAGCTTGAGGGCGGCGGCGCTTCGGGAGCCCACGAACAGGTCGAGGGACGAGCGCAGGTAGTCGGAGAGCGGGCCCCGGACCTTCTCCCGGATCGCGTCCTCGTCATTGCCGAGGAAGGTGTGCACCATCAGGGCCACGTGGCCGCGGCCGCCGCCGGTGGCCTCACGGAACGCGGAGCGGTACTCCTCGACCTTGACGCGCAGTTCGTCGGGATCCTGGCCCAGGAGATGCGTGAGCAGTCCCGCACCGATCCGCCCCGCGCGCCGGAAGGTGTCCACGTCTCCGCTGCTGGTGATCCAGACCGGAAGCTCCGGCTGGACGGGCGGCGGGAACACCTTCACCTCGGTGGGGTCGCCGGCCCCGTCGAGTACGTACAGCGGTTCGCCGCGCCACAGGCGGCGGACCTCCTCGGCGTACTCGAACATCAAGTCCTTGCGCCGCGGATAGTTGTCGGGCGTGAAGGCGAAGTCGATCGCGCTCCAGCCGGAGGCGAAGGAGACACCGACCCGGCCGCGGGAGAGGTTGTCGACCACCGACCAGTCCTCGGCGATGCGGGCGGGTTCATGGGTCGGGGCCACGACGCTGCCGGCCCGGATCCCGATCCGTTCGGTCATGGCGGCGACGGCCGCGCCCGTCACCGCCGGGTTCGGGTAGAGCCCGCCGAATTGATGGAAGTGACGTTCCGGTGTCCACACTGCCGAGAAGTCGTGTGTGTCGGCGAACCGGGCACCTTCACGGAGTAACTCGTAGCGGTCTTGTTCGCTTCCGGCGCTATCAGCTGAGAAATAGAAGAGGCTGAAGTCCATTAGGCCGTTCCTTGCGACTGTGCCGCTGCAGCGCGGATGTGGGACATTCTCCGTAACGGAGAAAGATCTTGGCGTAGTTCGTAGTGGCACGTCAAGGGTTTTCCGTAGGAGGTCCCAAATGGGTGAAAATGGATGAAGAAGGACGTACCGGTTGAAGTGGAAATGAAGGTTCCGTTCCGCTTACGTGGTGGGTGTGTGCCGGTGTGACAGGTCGATGCTTGACAGGGCTTCTGGCCCGAAGTAACACTGGCCCCACGTTTGTTTCAACTTCGTGAAAGCTTGAGTAACTGGGGGCGAGCTTGAGTGGGGATGGTCGCGTAGGTCGGGGGAGTCGCACCCGCTTAGGGTTTGATCCTCGGAATATTAGATCGGCTCTTTTACGGCATGCAGGCGTCGCGAAGGTGGCCATCGTGGAACGGCCGGACGACGGGGGAAATCAGAGCCTTGAAGTAACCGTGGTCCCAGCCGAACGCGCACTGCAATCCATGCGTAAATCCGCCCAGGAACGTCGTCTCGACGAATGGCGTATGATCTATGGTTCGGTCTATGAGGCCCAGCCGGATTCTCAGGAATTCGGCGAGAACTTCTCCGAATGGACCAGCAGTTACGATCGGCAACCCATAGCCCGCGCGGAGATGGAAGAGTGGCGCACCGGCACGGTCGACACCGTTCTGGGGATGCGGCCCCGCCGGATCCTGGAGATAGGCGCCGGCTCGGGGCTGATCCTCTCCCGGGTGGCCCCCCGGTGCGAGAGCTACTGGGCCACTGACCTCAGCCGCGACGCGGTGGACATCCTGGCCCGTGCTGTGGGGAGAAACCCGCAGCTCAGCGGCGTGGTCGAGGTGAGGAACCAGTCGGCGCACGACTTCACGGGCCTGCCATCCGGCTACTTCGACACCGTCATCCTCAATTCGGTCGTCCAGTACTTCCCCGACGCGGACTACCTCGCCGATGTGATCGAGGGCGCTCTCGCCGCCCTCGCCCCCGGCGGGTTCATCCTGCTGGGCGACATCAGGAACCGCCGCTTGCGGCGCAGCCTCTACGCCGCCGCCGAGCTTTACCGGTCGGATCCCGGAGCCACCGCCGCGAGTGTCGGGCGCTCCATCGAACAGCAGTTGCTGAAGGAACGCGAGCTTCTTCTCGACCCGGAGTTCTTCACCGGATTACCGGCACGGATCGAGGGCATCTCCCTGATCGATGTCCGGCTGCGCCGTGGAATCCATCACAATGAACTGACGCGCTATCGATACGATGTTTTGATCGGCCGCAACCCGGCCCGGACACTTCCGCTCGAAGATTCGGTCCGGCTGGGCTGGGGAGCCGAGATCGGTGAAATCGCCGCACTGGAAGATTTCCTCGCCGGGGAGAATCCCGCCGTACTGCGTCTGAACGGCATACCCAATACCCGGGTCAGGAACGAGTCCGGCGCGCTGCGGGCTCTCGAAGAGGGCGCACCCATGAGTTCTGTCATGGAAATACTGCGCGATATCGGTGTACCGGAATCCGGACTCGACCCGGAAGAATGTCATATGCTGGGGAAGCGCCTCGGATATGAGGTGCGGACAACCTGGTCGGCCGAAAATTCGGACGGGGACTTCGATGCAGCCTTCGCGCTGCCTTCCCGAATTCCGGCGGACACGCATTTTTCCCTGAGTCCCGCCGCTGTCGATTCCGGGCCGTCTCCCGAGCGGAGCGTCGCTGCCCTCGACAGCGAGAGCACCGCCGTATTCGCGGCATCGCTCCAGGCATATCTGGCCAAGATGTTCGAGAACATCCCGCTTCCCCAGACCACATTTGTGATAACGGAGGAACTTGCTGATGACCGGGGCTGATCACCGAGTGGTCGTGAACCACGAGCAGCAGTACAGCATCTGGCCCGTCGGCCGGGAACTCGCACCGGGCTGGTCCGACGAGGGCACGCACGGCACCAAGGACGAGTGCCTCGCCCACATCGGCGAGACCTGGACCGACCTTCGCCCGCTGAGCCTGATCAGGCAGATGGGCGAGTGACGCCGGCCGGTGCCGGACGACCTGACATCAGTGGGCTTTCAGGAGTGGGAGCACGGCTTTGGCATCAGTGACGGACTTCGGATTTCGGTCGAGCAGTTTCAAGAAGGCGTTGGCGGAGGTCTCGTTCGCCTACGAGCAGGTTCCCTTCTTCGCCGGACACCTGGATGAGTCGGGCATCCGGCTGGCGGATGTTCGGACAGCGGACGACTTTCGCCGGATTCCGACCACGCAGAAGATCGATTACCGGCGGAACTTCCCCCAGGGCGTACTCGCCCGCGGCAAGACCCTCAGGGACCCGCTGACCTTGAAGAGCCAGAGCTCCGGTACTGGCGGTGAACGACTGACCACGATTACCCATACGTATGCGCTGGCCGAGCGCATGCGGGCAACGCTCTCCGCCAATAAGGAGCTGGGCGAGGCCCTGGCGCGCTGCCGCTCGCACCGCCCGATCCGCTACGCGGCACCGAACTGCTCGGATGTCGAATGTGCGACCCCTTTCACCACGATCCAGGACCGCACGCTGCCGGACGGGACGCTGGTCCTGCCGGTGTCGCACGATGTGCTCGCCACCCCGGACCAGCTGGTGCAGCAGGCCATCGACGAGATCGAGGAGTTCGATCCGCACTGGTTCTACGCGGACGCGACCCACCTGGCCTTCCTGGTACGTCAGTTGAAGGACCGTGGGCTCAAGCCGCCGCAGGTCTCGGCCGTCGCCCTGACCTACACCCTGGTCACCGGTGTCGCGCGCCGCCAGCTCCAGGAGTTCTTCGGTGCGGACATGCCGATGGCGGAGATCGTGTCGATGACCGAACTCGGCTGGGTGGCGATCGAGTGCCCGGCCGGGCGCATGCACGTCAACAACCGTGCGTTCTTCGCCGAGTTCCTGGTGGGCGACCGGCCGGCCGGGCCGGGCGAGCGCGCCGAGCTCGTCGCCACCAGTCTCGGCGACCGGATCTCCCCGCACCTGCGCTACCGCACCGGCGACATCTACTCACTCGGCGAAGAGCCCTGCGTCTGCGGCAGCGACCTGCCGCAGGCCACGCACGAGGGACGCCGGACCTCCATGATCAAGGTGGTCAAGGACGGCGCCTCGGCCCTGATCAGCCCACGGGACGTGGACCGCGCCGTCGGCGCCGACCTGCCGATCGACGTGTACCAGCTGCGTCAGCCGGCGAACGGCGCGATGGAGCTCCGGTACATCCCGAGTGCCGGGGCACGCGTCGACGAGAAGGCGCTGCGCGACCGCCTCCTGGACACGCTGGGCACGGCGACGTCCCTCGCGATCGAGTCCGTGCCGTACATTCCGGCGGCCCGCACGGGCAAATTCGCCTCCTGCGTCTCAGAGGCCACTCAGCCGGGTTCCAACGGGGGAGAACAATGAGCATCGAGCCCACGCTTGCCGAGCGATGTCGTGACGACTTCCCGCTTCTTCGGCAGACCATCGACGGCCGGCGGATCGTCTACCTGGACAGCGCCGCCACCAGCTTGACGCCCCGCCAGGTGACGGACGAGATGGTCCGCTACTACCACGAGGTCGGCGCGAACATCCACCGCGGCAAGCACTTCCTCTCCGAGCAGGCCTCGGACGACTTCGAGGCCGCCCGGACCCGGACCGCCCAGTTCACCGGCTTCCTCAGCAGCGAGGTCGTCTTCACCGCCAACACCACCGCGTCCATCAACACGGTGGCCTCGGGCCTCGGGCTGACTCGCGACGACATCGTTCTCGTCCCGTTCGACGCCCACCACTCGGCCCTGCTTCCCTGGCGGCGCGTGGCCGATGTCCGCTCCATACCCGTCGACGGGTCAGGGGCCGTCGACCTCGACCAGTACGCCGAACTCCTGCGGGCCCGCCCCGCCGTCGTCGTACTCACCCACTGCTCGAACGTCTCCGGTGTCTACGCCCCCGTCGCCGAGATGGCGGCGATGGCCAAGGAGGCCGGCGCGCTCACCGTCGTCGACGCGGCGCAGTCCGCCGGGCACCGCCGGGTCGGCGGCGAGAACATCGACTTCCTGGCCTTCTCCGCGCACAAGATGCTCGGCCCGACCGGCATCGGCGTGCTCTGCGGACGTCACGAGCACCTCCAGCGGCTGCGCCCGACCGCCCTGGGCGGAGGAGTCGTCGACTGGGTGGACGCCGAGAGCCACACGATCCGCAAGGTCCCGCACTCCCTGGAAGCCGGCACCCCGGCCATCGCCGAGGCGTACGGGCTGCACGCCGCCATCGACTATCTGAGCGGCATCGGCTTCGATGAACTCGCCCGGCACGACGCCGAACTCGCCGATGCCATGCTGGGCGAGACGCTCAAACGTCCCCACCTGCGCATACTCGGCCCGAGCGAGCCGGCCGACCGCGCCGCGATCCTGAGCTTCGCCATCGACGGCGTCCACAACCTCAAGGAGATCGCGAAGATCCTCAGCGACTCCTACGGGGTGCTGTGCCGGACCGGCCACCTGTGTGCCCAGCCCTTCGTCGACCGGTTCACCGACGACGAGGTACTGCGGGTCTCCGGATATCTCTACAACGACAGGGATGACATCGACGTGCTGTTCGCCGCCCTGGACGACGTCCTCGACTACGTGCGGGGGCAGCGATGAGCGGATCCGTCCTGGACCTGATACGCAGGACGATCGCCGAGTCCCCCGGGGACACGGCGATCGAGGGCCCGGCAGGCACCCTCGACTACGGCGAGTTCGGCCGCCGGGCCGAGGCACTCGCCGCCCGGCTCCGCGCCCGCGGCGTCGTCACCGGAGCACCGGTCGGCGTTCTGGCGAGCCCCTCGCAGGAAGGCGTCATCGCGCTCGTCGCCGTCGCGATGGCCGGAGCCGCCTACGTACCCCTGTGCCCCTCGCTGCCCGGCGACCGACTGCGGGCCATGGTCGAGGACTCCGGCGCGCGGCTGGTGGTGCACACCGGGGCCGCCGCCCCTCTCGCCACGCTCGGCGTACCTGCCATGCCCGTGCTCGATGCCTCCGCGCACGACACCCCGCACCCCCCGGTTCCCGTTCCGGCCGAATCCCCGGTCTCGGTGATCTACACCTCGGGCTCCACCGGCCGGCCCAAGGGCGTCCTGATCCCTCACCGGGCCCTGGCCAACCGCATCGCCTGGGGCCGGCGGGTCTACCCGCTCGGCGCCGGAGACCGCGTCCTGCACCACACCCGCTACATCTACGACTTCTCCGCGTGGGAGGTCTTCGCCACCCTCGCCCACGGCGCCACCCTGGTCGCGCCGGAGCCGGCCAACTACCCGGACTTCCACGAGCTGGCCGAATCGATCAAGCGGTTGCGGATCACCCACGCGCACTTCGTGCCGTCCGTGCTCGCCGGGGTCGTCGGCCGTGAGGCCTTCGCCGGCTGCGACACGCTCCGTGTCCTCTTCTCCGGCGGCGAGACCCTCACGAACGACTTGGCACGGCGGTTCCGTTCGCTCTCGGACGCCACCCTCTACAACCAGTACGGCCCCACCGAGACCTGCGTGGACTCGACGTTCCACCGTTACGAGGCGGACGATGCCGCCGGCCCCGTACCCATCGGCACGGCGATCGACGACACCCGGCTGTACGTGCTCGACGAAGAGCTCGCCGTGGTGCCGGACGGCACCGAGGGGGAGCTCTTCATCTCCGGTCCTGGCGTGGCGACCGGATACCTCGGACGGCCCGGCCTCACCGCCGAGCGGTTCCTGCCCGATCCGTATCGCGGCGTGCCGGGCGCGCGCATGTACCGCACCGGCGACCTCGTCGTACGGCGCGGCGACGGAGCCCTGGAGTTCCGCGGCCGTGCGGACCTCCAGGTGAACCTGCGCGGCATCCGGGTCGAACTCGAAGAGGTCGAGAGCGTCCTGGCCCTGGACGACGACGTCGTCGCCGCGGTCGCCGCGGTCGTCGGGGACGACAGCCCGGCGCTGGTCGCGATGGTCTTCCCGGCACAGGGCGCGGTGGTCGACCCGGCCAAGGTGCGCGGGGCCGCCCAGCGCAGGCTGCCCGCGGCCCTCGTGCCGGACCAGGTCTTCCTGGGCGAGCGCCCGCCGCTCCTGCCCAGCGGCAAGACCGACCGGGCCGCCGTCCGCGAGCTCGTCCTCCGGGAACGCGGAGCCAAGGGCTCCCGGCGCGAGGAACCCGCCACGGTGCAGGACGGCGTCGAACCGTTCATCACGGGGCTCTGGCGCAGCTGTCTGGACATCGACGAGTTCGGTCCGGACGAGAGCTTCTTCGAGCTCGGCGGGCACTCGCTGCTCGCCGTCGAGATGGTCAGCGCGGTCGGCGAGCACCTGGGCATCGAGGTGTCCCTGGGCGAGTTCTTCGAGGAGCCGACCGTCAGGACCGTCGTGGCCCTGGCGACTGCGGCGCTGGGGGAAGAGACGGCGGACTGAGCCCCGTCCGTCCCGTCCGTCCCCGCCCTGGCGGCCCGTTCCCGAAGAACGGGCCGGCCCGGTCCATCCGCGCAATGTGAAAGGAGCCCTGGCCATGTCCCAGGACCGCGACGCACTCTTTCTGCAGCTGCTCCGCAGCCGCGGGCTCGACCGGCCCGGCGACGCGCCGATCGAAAAGTCCGCGAGGAGCGAGAGCCGGCTCTCCCTCGCGCAGGAACGGATGTGGTTCCTGGAGCAGCTGCACCCCGGCCAGCCCACCTACCATGTGCCGCTGGCCCTCCGCCTGAGCGGCGCCCTGGACACGGAGGTGCTGCGCGCCGCGCTGGGCGACGTCGTGGCGCGACACGCGGCGCTGCGGTCGGTGTTCCCCTCGGTGGCCGGGCGCCCGCGCCAAGTGATCCGCGACGAGGCCGAGTTGCCGTGGGCCGTTCGGGACGTGGCGGGGCTGAGCGAGGAGGACGTGCTCGCCCGGGCGGAGGAGGAGTCGCGCACCTCCTTCGACCTGGCGAAGGGGCCGCTGGTGCGAGCCTGCCTGCTGCGCTCGGGGGCGGACGACCACCTCCTGGTCCTGACCTTCCACCACATCGTCTTCGACGGCTGGTCGGTGGGCGTGTTCAACCGCGAGCTGTCGGAGTGCTTCACGGCCCGCACCGAGGGCCGGCCGCCGGCCCTCGCCGAACTCCCCATCCAGTTCGGTGACTTCGCCGAGTGGCACCGCGACTGGCTGGACGGCGACGTCCTCGGGGAGCTGCTCGACCACTGGCGGCAGGCCCTGGACGGCGCGCCGCCCGTCCTCGAACTGCCCGCCGACCGCCCCCGCCCGGCCGTGGAGACCCATCGGGGCACCCATGAGCTGGTGGCCGTGCCCGCCGACCTCGTCAGCGGGCTCCGGGTGGTCTGCGCCCGCGAGGACGTGACCCTGTTCATGGTCCTGCTGGCCGCCTTCGACGTACTGCTCGCCCGCTACAGCGGCCAGGAGGACGTCGTCGTCGGCACCCCGATCGCCAACCGCAACCGCGCCGAGACCGAGCCGCTGATCGGCTTCTTCGTCAACACCCTCGTGCTGCGCACGGACATCAGCGGCGACCCCACCGTCAGCGAACTGCTGAGCCGGGTGCGCTCCAGCGCGATCAGCGCGTACGCCAACGAGAACCTGCCGTTCGCCCGGCTGGTGGAAGAGCTGCGCCCGGAGCGCGACCTCAGCCGCTCGCCGCTGGTCCAGGTCATGTTCGCCCTGGCCAACACCCCCGAGCACGAACCGGAGCTGCCCGGACTCACCGTCCGGCCGCTCTCCGTCGAGCCCGGCGTCGCCAAGTTCGACCTCTCCGCGTTCCTGCGGGAGGAGGGCGACGAGGTCGTCGGCGGCCTGGAATACGCCACCGACCTGTTCGACCGCGAGACGGTCCTGCGGTTCTGGGACCACTACCTGGTGCTGCTGCGGTCCATGGTCGACGCCGGGCCGGGCGAGCGGATCTCCTCCCTCGAGCTGATCCCCGCCCAGGAGCGGCGTCTGCTGGCCGAAGGGTGGAACGCCACCGAGCGCTCCTGGCCCGGTGCTCCGGAGACCCTGCACGGTCTGTTCGAGGCTCAGGCCGCCCGTACGCCGGACGCCACCGCCGTCGTCCACGGCGAGGCCCGCCTCACCTACCGGGAGCTCGACGCCGCCGCGGACCGGCTCGCCCACCGGCTGTCCGAGCGGGGCGTGGGCCCCGAGTCCGTCGTCGGCCTGTACTGCGACCGCGGCCCCGAGCTGATCACCGGCCTGCTGGCCGTCCTCAAGGCCGGTGCGGCCTACCTCCCGCTGGATCCCGCCCAGCCGCAGCCCCGCCTCGCACACATGCTGCACGACTCCGGCACCCGCCTCGTCCTCACCCAGGACCGGCTCGCCGCCCGGCTCCCCGAAGGAACAGCGACGCTCGGCGTCGACCGGACGGACGCGGGCCCGACGCCGGCGGGTCCCCCCGCCGCCACGGCGGGCGCCGGCTCCCTCGCGTACGTCATCTACACCTCCGGTTCCACCGGTGTGCCCAAGGGCGTCGCGATCGAGCACCGGGCCGTCGTCAACCTGATCCAGGGCCTCTGCGACGAGATCGGCCTCGGCCCCGGCGACCGGCTGCTCGCCGTCACCACCCCGGCCTTCGACATCGCCGCGCTCGAACTGCTCGGCCCGCTCGCCCGCGGGGCGACCGTCGTCCTCACCGACCGAGAGACCGTCTCGGACGGCCGCCTCCTCGGCCCCCTCATCACCGCCTGCGGTGCCACCGCCATGCAGGCGACCCCCTCGCTGTGGCGGATGCTCCTGGACAGCGGCTGGGCCGGCGACCGGAAGGTGCGGGTGCTGTGCGGCGGTGAGGCCCTACCGCCGGAACTGCTGGACCGGCTGCTGCCGCTCGTCGCCGGGGTCCACAACGTCTACGGGCCGACCGAGACCACGGTGTGGTCCCTGGCCACCGCCCTGGACCGGGCCTCCGGCGGCCAGGGCACCGTCCCGATCGGCAGGCCGGTCGCCAACACCCGGGTCTACGTCGTCGACCGGGCCATGGAGCTCGTTCCCCTGGGCGTGCCCGGCGAACTGTGCATCGGCGGCCGGGGCGTCGCCCGCGGCTACGTCAACCTGCCCGCCCTGACCGCCGAGCGCTTCGTGCCCGACCCGTACGGCGGCGACGGCGGCAGGCTCTACCGGACCGGCGACATCGTGCGGTACCGCGCGGACGGCCGCCTGGAGTTCCTCGGCCGCTCCGACCACCAGGTCAAACTGCGCGGCTTCCGGATCGAGCTCAACGAGATCCAGAACGTGCTGCTCCAGCACCCCGATGTCGACAGCGCCGTCGCGGTGCTGCGCGAGGACCGACCCGGCGACGCCCGGATCATCGGCTACTTCACGGCCCCCGAGCCCGAGCTCCGCACATCGGACCTGCGGCAGTGGCTGACCGAACGGCTGCCGGAGTACATGGTCCCCGCGCTGCTGGTCCAGCTCGAGCAACTGCCCCAGACCGCCAACGGCAAGATCGACCGGAACGCGCTGCCCGCGCCCGGCGACCACCGCTCCGGCTCCGACGACTCCTACGTCGCACCCCGCTCCGGCCAGGAGCAGCAGCTCGTCGACCTGTTCGCCGGCGTGCTGGACCTGCCCGCGGAGCGGATCGGCATCCACGACGACTTCTTCGCACTCGGCGGGCAGTCGCTGCTCGCCGTCGCGCTGATCTCCCGGGTCTGCTCCACGTTCGGGGTCGAGCTGCCGCTGAGCGCCCTGTTCACCGCGCGCACCGTCGCCGCGTTCCTGCCCGTCGTGCTGGCCGGCCGGCCCGTGGAGAGCGAGGGCTCCGACAGCCCCGAGGAGTTCGACTTCTTCGCCATTCCGCGGGCCCCGCGCGACGCGCCGCTGCCACTGGCCATCGCCCAGGAACGCCTGTGGTTCTTCGAGAAGCTGCGCCCCGGCACGGTTGCCTACAACGAGCCGTTGGTCCTGCGCCTCGGCGGCGCCCTCGACGCCGGGCTGCTGCGTGCCGCGGTGGAGGACGTCGTCGCCCGGCACGAGGCGCTGCGCTCCTCGTTCCCCTCGGTGGGAGGCAGGCCCCGCCAGTCGGTCGACGAGGCCTTCGTGCTGCCCTGGTTCGAGGAGGACATGCCGGGCGCGGACCGGGAGGCGCTGGTCGCCCGCGCCGAACAGGAGACCCGGGCCCCCTTCGACCTGGCCAAGGGGCCGCTGGTGCGGGCCTGCCTGCTCCGGGTCGCGCCGCAGGACCACGTCCTGGTCCTGACGATCCACCACGCCGTCTTCGACGGCTGGTCGCTCGGCGTCTTCCTGCGCGAGCTCGCCGAGTGCTTCGCGGCCCGCACCGAGGGCCGCAGCCCGAAGCTCCCCGACCTTCCGGTGCAGTACGGGGACTACGCCGTATGGCAGCGGGACTGGCTCGCCGACGGGGTGCTGGAGGACCTGGCCGACTACTGGCGCGAGGCCCTGGACGGTGCGCCGCCGGTCCTGGAACTGCCCACCGACCACCCCCGCCCCGCCGTCCAGTCGCACCGGGGCGTGCACGAGGCGACCGTGCTGTCCGCGGAGCTCACGGAGGGGCTGCGGGAGTTGTGCAAGCGGGAGGAGGTCACCATGTTCATGGTCCTGCTGACCGCCTTCAAGATCCTGCTCGCCCGCTACAGCGGCCAGGAGGACGTGGTCGTCGGCACCCCGGTCGCCAACCGCAACCGCGTCGAGATCGAGTCGCTGATCGGCTTCTTCGTCAACACCCTCGTGCTGCGCACCGACTTGAGCGGCGACCCCTCGGTCCTCGATGTCCTGGACCGGGTGCGTGACACGGCGATCGGCGCGTACGCCAACCAGGACATGCCGTACGCGGAACTCGTCAAGGAACTGCGACCGCCGCGCGACCCCAGCCGCTCCCCGCTCGTCCAGGTCATGTTCGCCCTCGCCAACACCCCTGACCACGAACCGGAGCTGAGCGGGCTCACCGTCGATCAGTTCGACGCCGAACAGGGCGTGGCCCGCTTCGACCTGTCCCTGCTCGTCAAGGAGCGGGACGACGTGATCGTCCTGGCGCTGGAGTACTGCACGGACCTCTTCGAACCGGCCACGGCCCGGCGTCTGCTGGCCGACTACGCCCAGATCATCACGGAGATGCTGCGGGCCCCGGACGCACCCCTCTCCCGGCTGAACGGAATATCGCGGTGACCGACGAACGCCCCGCCGCCGGCTGTCTGCACGAACTCTTCGAGCGCCAGGCCGATCGCACGCCCGACTCCGTCGCCGTCATCTGCGACGAGGAGAAGCTGACCTACCGGGAACTGGAGCAACGTGCCAACCGGCTGGCCCACCGGCTGCGCCGGCAGGGCATAGGCCGGGAGAACGTCGTCGGCCTGTGCCTGGAACGGTCGCTGGACCTGGTCGTCGCGATGCTCGGCATTCTCAAGGCCGGGGCCGCGTACCTGCCGGTCGATCCGCTGCTCACGCCGACCGACCGGACCGCCTTCGTGTTCGCGGACGCCGGGGCACGGCTCGTGGTGACCCGGCAGGGCCTCGCCGAGGGCCTCGGCGCACCGGCCGTGATCTGCATGGACCAGGACGAGCCGCTGCCGGACGCCGGATCCGCCGGCCGGTGCGCCGGCGACGCGCTGCCCGGTTCGCTCGCGTACCTGATCTACACCTCGGGGTCCACCGGCGTCCCGAAGGGGGTGATGGTGACCCACGAGGCGATCGTCAACCAAGTGGGCTGGATCACCACCGAGCTTCTGGCCGGTCACCCGGTCCGATTCCTGCAGGGCGTCTCCGCGGCGTTCGACGCGTCGATGATCGACCTGTACGCCCCACTGGCGAGCGGCGGCGCCGTGGTCATGGCACCGCCGGACCTGACCGCGGCCGGACTCGAGCTGCGGGACCTGCTGCTCGCCCATGGGGTCGAGGCGGTCAACCTCACCCCGCAGGTGGTCTCCACCCTGCTCGACACCGGGCAGTTCGACGGGACCGCGATGCGGTGGATCCTCACCGGCGGCGAGGTACTGCGCGACGAACTCGTCCTGCGGTGCCGCGAGGCGCTGCCCGGCATCGCGTTCCACAACGTGTACGGACCCACCGAGGCCACGGTCAACGCCACCTCGTACGCGGCCGACCGCCCGGGCGACGGCCCGTCCGTGCCCATCGGTGAGCCGATCACGAACGTACGGACCTACGTGGTCGACGAGGACATGCGCCGGGTGGCCCCTGGCGGTCACGGCGAGCTGCTGATCGGCGGCACCGGGCTCGCCCGGGGGTACGCGGGCCGCCCCGCCCTCACCGCCGAGCGCTTCGTGCCCGATCCGTTCAGCGGCGAGGCGGGCGCGCGCCTGTACCGGACCGGGGACCTGGTCCACCTGCGCGAGGACGGCGCCATCGAGTTCGAGGGCCGCCTGGACCGGCAGGTGAAGATCCGCGGCTACCGCATCGAGCTCGGCGAGATCGAGCACGCCCTCAGCCACCTGCCGCACATCGACGAGGCAGCGGTCGTCGCACACGGCGACGCGGGCGCGGCGCGGCTGACCGCCTATGTCACCACCGACGGCACACCGGCACGGGCCGAGGAGATCAGGACGGCGCTCGCCGGCCGGCTGCCTGCCTACATGATCCCCGCGACGGTGGTGACCCTGGACGCCATGCCGCGGCATCCGGGCATCGGCAAGATCGACCGTGACCGCCTGCCCGCCCCCGACGCCGCCCCGGGCAGGCCGGTGGGCCAGAACCGGCCCGGCTTCGCCGACCCGGCCCATGAGCGGCTTGCCGCGATGGTCGCCGAACTCCTGGACGTCCCGCACATCGGACCCGACGACGACTTCTTCGCCCTCGGCGGCGACTCGCTCCTGGCGATGCGGCTGGCCGCCCGCATCCGCGGCGAGTTCGGCGCCGAAACCACACCGCGCACGGTGCTGGAAACCCCCCGCATCGGGGACCTCGCGGCCCTCGTCCACTCCGCCGGCTCCGCCGCCACGCAACCCGTTCTGCCGCGCACCGGCACCGGGTCGGTGCCCCTGACGGCGAACCAGGAACGGCTGTGGTTCCTGGACCAGCTCCAGCCCGAAAGCCCCGCCTACCGCCTGCCCCTGACGATCCGGCTGCGCGGCACACTGGACCCGGAGGCCCTACGCACCGCCCTGTCGGAGATCGTCGCGCGGCACGAGGTCCTGCGGACCGTGTTCCCGGCGGCGGACGGCACCCCGCACCAGGTCGTCACCGACCCGGCTCCGGTGCCGCTGCCCGTCGAGGACGTACCGGACCTGGACGAGGCGGAGCTGAGCCGCCGGGTGGACGCGGCCGTGCTCGACCCCATCGACCTGGCCGAAGGACCGCTGCTGCGCGCCCGGTTGCTCCGGGCCGGCGCAGCCGAGCACGTACTGCTGCTCACCGTCCACCACATCGTCTTCGACAGCTGGTCGGTACGGATCCTGGTCCAGGAACTCGCGCACCTCTACGCGGGCGGCACGGCACTGCCCGCACTGCCCGTGCAATGCGCCGACCACGCCCTGTGGGAAGCGGACCGGCAGGGTTCCGCGCAGGTCGCCGCCCAGCTCGACTACTGGCGTGAGCGGCTCGCCGGAGTTCCGCCGCTGCTGGATCTCCCCACCGACCGGCCGCGTCCCGCCGAGCCCGGCTTCCACGGCCGTGACGAGGAGTTCGACCTGCCGCCCGGACTGGCCGACCGGCTGCGGGAGATCTGCCGGTCCGAAGGGCTGACCCTCTTCATGGTCCTGCTCGCCGGCTTCGAGATCCTGCTCGCCCGGTACTCCGGACAGAACGACCTGGTGGTCGGGACCCCGGTGGCGAACCGCTCGCGCAGCGAACTGGACCCCCTCATCGGCTTCTACGTCAACACCCTGGTGCTGCGCGCCGACCTGACCGGCGCCCCCACGGCCCGCTCCTTCCTCGCCCGGGTCAAGGAGAGCTGCCTGGGCGCGTACGACCACCAGGACGTCCCCTTCGACCGGCTGGTGGAGGAACTCCAGCCGGAGCGGGACCTCAGCCGCACCCCCCTGTTCCAGGTGATGTTCGACTTCGAGAACCTGCCCCCGTCCTCCGCGCAGGGCGCCGGCCTGACCCTCGACGTCCTCGACGTCCGTCCCCGCACAGCTCGTTTCGACCTCACCCTCGACATCAAGGAGGAGGGGGGCCGGGTCAGGGGCGCGCTCAACCACAGCACGGACCTGTTCGACGCCGCGACCGCACGCCGGATGGCCGGGCACTACATCCGCCTCCTCGAAGCGCTGGCCGACGACCTGGACACGCCGCTGCCGGAACTGGACATGCTCGGCACCGACGAACGCCAACGGCTCCTGGTGGAGTGGAACGCCGACGACCTCGACCTGGCCGAGGACAAGTGCGTGCACGAGCTGTTCGAGGAGCAGGCCGATCGCACACCGGAGGCGGTCGCCGTGGTCTGCGGAACGGACACGCTGACCTTCCGGGAGCTCGAGGAACGCGCCAACCGGGTGGCCGGCTGGCTGGTCGAGCGCGGAACCGGACCCGAGAGCGTCGTCGCGCTCTGCCTGGAGCGGTCGGTGGAGATGATCGTGGGCCTCCTCGCCGTGCTCAAGGCGGGCGGCGCCTATCTGCCGCTGGACCCGGCTCTGCCGACCGACCGGCTGAGCTTCATGCTCAAGGACGCGCAGGCCACCGCCGTCCTGACGCAGGCCCGGCACGAGGGCCGGTTCGCCGGCCACTGCCCCGAGCTGCGCCTGGACGCCGGCGAGAGTGTCGCGGCGTACCCGCCCACGCGCCCCGGCCGCCGTGCCACCCCCGACCAGCTGCTGTACGTGATCTACACCTCGGGTTCCACCGGTACCCCCAAGGGTGTCGCCATGGGCCACCGCGCCCAGGCCCGGATGTTCCGCGCCCTGGGCACGCTGCTGGGCCGGGACGCCGAACCGCCGCGCCGGGTGACGATGAACGCGCCCGTGTTCTTCGACGGTTCGGTGCAGCAGCTGGGCTGGATGTTCCGCGGCGCCACGCTGGTCATCGTCCCGGACGAGGTCCGTGAGGACCCGGACCGCTTCGTGGAACTGCTCGCCCGCGAGCACATCGACATCCTCGACTGCACACCGTCGCACGCCGAGCTGCTCGTCCTCGCCGACGGCCTCGGCCGGGTCCCGCACCCGATGCGGGTGATCGTCGCGGGCGAGGCGGTGTCGGAGAGCCTGTGGCGCAGCCTCGGCGCCGGCCCCTGGCGGGCGTTCAACGTGTACGGACCCACCGAGACGAACAATGTCACCGGCCGCCCCATCACCGGCGACGGACCGCCCACCATCGGCCGCCCGCTTCCGGGCTGCCCGGTGTACGTCGTCGACGAGGCGTTGCGGCCCGTCCCGGTCGGTGTCGCCGGGGAACTGCTCCTCGGCGGGCAGGCCCTCTCCCGCGGCTACCTGGCACGTCCGGAACAGACGGCCGAGAAGTTCGTTCCCGACACCCTCAGCGGTGCCGTCGGCGGACGGCTCTACCGCACCGGCGACCAGGTACGGATGCTGCCGGACGGGGAGCTGCTCTTCCTCGGCCGCGGCGACCACCAGGTCAAACTGCGGGGCTTCCGGGTGGAACTCGGCGAGGTCCAGGCCGCCCTGGCCCGCCGGCCGGGCGTGGCCGGCTGTGCGGTCGTCGTACGCGAGGACGTGCCCGGCGACAAACGCCTGGTGGGCTACTACACCCCGGCGGACCCCGCACCGTCCGAGGAGGGCCTGCTGCGCGAGCTGCACTCCTGGCTGCCCGACTACATGGTGCCGTCCGCGCTGGTCGCCCTGGACGCGCTGCCCCTGACCGTCAACGGCAAGGTCGACGTCCGGATGCTGCCGGCCCCCGCGGACACCGGGACCGGCGCCGCGCCGGGCGGCCCGCCGCCCGGCGACGCCCTGGAAGAGCTGCTCGTCACGCTCTGGACCGACGTACTCTCCCCGGCCCGCCCGGTCGGCACCGGGGACAGCTTCTTCGCTCTCGGCGGCCATTCGCTGCTCGCGGCCCGACTCCTGGTCCGGATCAACCGGTTGCTCGCGGTGACCCTGCCACTGCGGGCGCTGTACTCCGACCCCACCCCCAGGGGCGTGGCCACCGCGCTGGAGGCACTCGCGCCGCGCGGCTACCTGAAGGGGCGGGCAGCGGCGGCGCTGGAGATCCTGAGCATGTCGGACGAAGAGGTGCGGCTGCTGCTGGCAACCGAGTGACACGGCCCAATCCCATGGAAACCGCAGTGAATTCGAGAGGACGCCTGTCTTGTTCCGGACGATGCTGAAGTCGAAGATCCACAGAGCAACGGTCACCCAGTGCGACCTCAACTACGTCGGCTCGCTCACCATCGACGCCGACCTCATGGACGCCGCCGACCTGCTGCCCGGCGAACTCATCCACCTGGTGGACATCAACAACGGCAGCCGCCTGGAGACGTACGTCATCGAGGGCGAGCGCGGCAGCGGCGTCATCGGGGTCAATGGCGCGGCGGCCCGGCTCGTGCAGAAGGGCGACCTCGTCATCATCATCTCGTACGCCCAGGTCACGGACGAGGAAGCCCGCTCGATGAAGCCCGGCGTCGTCTTCGTGGACGCCGACAACCGGGTCGACTCCCTCGACCCGTCCCTGTCCGGGGTGCCGCAGGGCCACGGTCTGACGCCGGGCGACGCAGTGGAGAGTCGGTGATCCCACGGTCCTGGCGGTACGCCTGGAACAACAGTGGCGGCGCGCTCGTCCTCGGGGCCCGGGGCGCGGCCGAGGCGCTGGCCCGGCCCCGGCTCACCCGGTCGGTGCCCCAGGGCCAGGGCCCGGTGCTGGCGTACGCGGGCCTGGATCATGAGCTGACGTACGTACTGCCCTTCCTGGAGCAGCGGCGTGGAACCCCTTCGGTCCGCACCCGGACCACTACCTCCTGGGCGGAACTGGCCGGTGGCCGGGCCGCCGCGGACACGGACATCCTCGCCGTCGGCCACCGGCGGAGCAGGGTGCCCGACCCGCTGCCCCGGCACAGCCTGCTGCTGCCGTTCCGCATCACGCTGACCGTGCCCCTGGAGGCCGCCGACGACCCCGCTGCCGCCGTGCTCCGGCGGATCTCCCGCAAGGCCCGTCAGCAGCACGCCCGTGAGCTGCGCTCCCGGGTCCGCACCCTCGAAGTCTCGCGGAACGAAGCCGACTTCGACTCCTTCTACGACCACATGCACGTGCCGACCATGGGCCGCCGGCACGGGGACGCCGCCCGCTCGGAGGCCAAGGAGAGCGCCCGGGCGTGCATCTTCCGGCACGGCGCGATGTTCTTCCTGTGCGAGTCCGGCCGCCGGGTGGCCGGCATGCTGTGCCGGCTGGAGGGGCGCACCCTCGTCATCCGGCTCGCCGGGGTCGACGGCGGCGGCGAGGAGGCGTACCGCTCCGGCACCTACATGGCGCTGTTCATCCTGATCCTCCAGTGGGCCGCCGAGCAGGGCTTCACCCGGGTCGACCTGTCCGGCGGCGAGCCGTTCCTCAGCAAGGGCACCTTCCAGTTCAAGCGGAAGATGCATCCGCACATCTCGCTGCCGCCCAACCACTTCCACGACCGGCGGCTGCTGGTACGGGTCCTGCGTGACAGTCCGCAGGTGCGCGACTTCCTGGTCGCCAACCCCATGCTCACCCTCGACGACGACGGCGCCCTGTGGGCCGTCCACTTCCACGACGCCGACCGGCCGCCACGGCTCGACCTGCGCTGGCAGTGCCCCGGCGTCGACGGCCAGCGCCTCATCGATCTCGACGCCTTCCTCGCCGGGCTGCCGGCCCGGCAGAGCGATTACGTACTCAAACGCAGCGAAGGGGGTCTGTGATGTGCGGCATTACCGGCTGGATCGACTTCAACCGGAATCTCGGTCTTGAGCACACGACCGTGGAGGCCATGACCGGCTCGATGCACCGGCGGGGCCCCGACGACTCCGGAATCTGGCTCGGCCCCCATGTGGCACTGGGCCACCGCCGGCTCGCGGTCGTCGATCCGGCGGGCGGCGCGCAACCGATGGAGACGCAGCGCCGGGGCTCCGACGCGCCCGTCGTGCTGACCTACAGCGGCGAGCTCTACAACTTCCGTGAGCTGCGGACCGAACTGAAGGGCCGCAACCACCACTTCCGCACCTCCTCCGACACCGAGGTCGTGCTGCGCGCCTACCTGGAATGGGGGGCCGGCTTCGTGGACCGGCTCCAGGGCATCTACGCGTTCGCCATCTGGGACGCCTGGCGCGAAGAGCTGATCCTCGTCCGCGACCGGCTCGGTGTGAAGCCGCTCTATTACCACGCCTACCGGGGCGGGCTGCTCTTCGGCTCCGAGCCCAAGGCGATCCTCGCGAACCCGCTCTTCACCGCCCGCACCAGCGAGGCGAAGCTGCCCATCCTGTTCAACCCGCGCCTGGCGATGCCCTGGGAGACGCCGTTCACGGACATGCGGCAGGTCCAGCCGGGCCACCTCGTGCGCGTCGACCGCTCCGGGGCGCACGAGACCCCGTACTGGCGGCTGGTCAGCCGCGAGCACCGGGACGACTACCCCACCACCGTGCGCCGGGTGCGCGAGATCATGGAGGACGTCGTCGCCCACCAGATGGTGGCCGACGTGCCCCTGTGCTCCCTGCTCTCCGGCGGCCTGGACTCCAGCGCCATCACCGCGCTCGCCGCCCGCAACCAGCCGCACGCGCTGCGGTCGTACTCGGTCGACTTCGAGGGCGCCGAGGAGGACTTCCGCGCCACCGCCCTGCGCCCCGAACGGGACACCCCCTTCGCGCTGGCCGCCGCCCGCCACCTGGGCGTCGACCACACCATGGTGACGCTGGACCCCGCGATCCTCCCCGAGTACGTGCCCGCCACGCTGGCGGCACGCGACATGCCCAGCCTCGGTCAGTTCGACACCTCCATGTATCTGCTCTTCCAGGAGATCCGGAAGACCTCCACGGTCGCCCTGTCCGGCGAGGCGGGCGACGAGGTGTTCGGCGGCTACCCGTGGTTCTTCGACCGCGCGAGCGTCTTCGGCGACACCTTCCCCTGGCTCGGCAACGCGCCCAGGCTCACCGACTGCCTCGCCCCCGGCGTGCAGGCGCGGATCCGCCCGCAGGACGACGAACAGGACCGCTACCGCACCCTGCTGGCCCGGGTGCCGAGACTCCCGGGGGAGTCGGGCCTTCAGGCGCGGATGCGCGAGGTCCTCCACCTCAGCCTGCAGGGCCCGCTGCTCTACCTCCTGGACCGCAAGGACCGGATGAGCATGGCCGTCGGCCTGGAGGTGCGGGTCCCGTTCTGCGACCACACGCTCCTGGAATACGTGTGGAACGTCCCCTGGAAGATGAAGGTCTCCGACGGGCGCGAGAAGAGCCTGCTGCGGTCTGCCACCGAGGACCTGCTGCCGCAGTCGGTTCTGACGCGGCGCAAGAGCGGCTACCCGGCGACCTTCGCCCCGGCCCACGCCGAGGCACAGCGCGCCGCTCTCGACGCGCTCGTGGCGGACCGCGATTCGCCCCTGGCGGGAATGCTGGACGGTGCCAAGGTGCGCGAACTCGCCTACGGGGACACCAAGATGCTGACCATGGCCGACAATCTGCACTTCCTGCTGCCGCTCATCGAGGTCGACCGGTGGCTGCGTACGTACAACGTCTCATTCACCGACTGACCATCCATCTGGAGCCACAGCAGTGCAAGAAGAGAAGAGCATCGAACCGACCCACCCGCCGCTGACCCGGCAGGGCAACTTCGTGAAGCTCTGGACCGGGCAGTCTGCGGCGCTCATCGGTTACGAGATCAGCGAAATGGCGCTCCCGCTCCTGGCCATCCTGGTCCTGGACACCGACGCGGGGGAACTCGGCATCATCGGTGCGGCGCGCTGGCTGCCGTTCCTGCTCTTCTCGCTGTGGGCCGGCGTCTGGATCGAACGGCGCCGGCGGATACCCGTGATGATCGGGGCGGACCTGACGCGCGCGGCGCTGATGATCGCCGTGGTGTCGCTCGCGCTGGCGGACCTGCTCACGCTGCCCGTACTGGTCGCCGCGGTCTTCCTGCTCGGCGCGGGCACGGTGCTGTTCGACATCAGCTACACCACCGTGCTTCCCAGCCTCGTACCGCAGGAACAGCTGGTGAAGGCCAACGGGTGGCTCCAGGCCTCGGGTTCGGTGGCCCAGGTCGGCGGCCCCGGCCTCGCCGGTGTGCTCGTGCAGTGGCTCACCGCGCCGATCACCCTGCTCGGACAGGCGCTCAGCTTCCTCGTCTCGGGCGGCTGCCTGGCCGCGATCCGGATCGACGAGAAGGTTCCCGAGCAGCCAGAGCACAGGCCGAGCGGCCTCACCTCCCTCAAGGAGGGGCTCCAGACGGCCCTCGGGGATCCCGTGCTGCGCTCGCTGGTGGGCATTGGCGCGCTCTTCAACATGTTCAGCCAGTGGGTCGTCGCCATGTTCCCGCTGTTCGCCATCCGGGAACTCGGCCTCAGCGCCGGGCTGATGGGCGGCATCGTCTCCGCCGCCGCGGTCGGCGGACTCGTGGGCTCGATGACCGTGGGCCGGCTGAGCGAGCGCATCGGACCGGGGCGCGTCATCATCGCCTCGTCGGTGATCGCCTCGATCCCGTTCACGATGGTCGCGTTCAGCCCGGAGCGCCACGCCATCGCGATTCCCTGGCTCATCGCGTGCTTCGCGGTAGCCGGGTACGGCTGGACCATCGGCGGCATCATGATCACCAGCGTCCGGCAGGCCTACACCCCCAGAGCATTCCTGGCACGGGTGAACGCCACGTACCGCTTCCTGGGCTACGGCCTGGTGGCGGTCGGAATCTTCGCCGGCGGCCTGCTCGGCGAGGCGACCAGCCTGCGCACCACCCTCCTCGTCGGCGCGATCGGGTCCATGACCGCCGTCGTCTGGAGCTCGTTGTCGCCGCTGCGCGGCCTGCGGAAGATGCCCGCCCAGGCGTGACCCGTGCGGCGCCGGCCGCCCGGAAGCCCCTGCCACGAACGCACCGAAACCCGGAGGAACGAAGAACCATGAGCTCGGACATGATTGCGGCATTCGCCCTGGAGGCGGAGGTCTACGACGTACTGCCCTTCCGCGTCGGCCAGCCCGACGTCGGGTTCTTCGCCGACCTGGCCGAGGAGACCGGTGGCCCGGTCCTCGAACTCGCCTGCGGCACCGGCCGGATCACCCTGCCCGTCGCCCGGGCGGCGGGCGAGGCGGTCGGCATCGACCTGGCCCCCGCGATGCTCGACAGGGCGCGGGCCAAGGCCAAGGACGAAGGCCTCGAGGGAGCCGTGTCGTTCGTCGAGGGCGACATGTGCACGGCGCGCCTGGACCGGGAGTTCCCGCTCGTGATGATGGGCGGTCAGCCGCTGTTCTTCCTCAAGGACGACGACGCGCTGAGCGCGGCCCTGGAGACCGTCCGCGCCCATGTCGCCCCCGGCGGCCGCTGGGCGGCGGGGGTGCCCGTACTGCGGGCACCGGCCGCCGCCGACATGCAGAACAGGCTCCACTTCACCTGCGAGGTGCGTCACCCCGTCAGCGGGCAGCGCGTGGCGATCTGGGACGCCTCCAGCATCGACGAGGTCCGGCAGATCGCCACCAGGCGACGGATCACGGAGACGCTCGACGAAGAAGGCCTGGTACTGGAGCGGCGGCACTCCACGCAGACGCTCTACTACCGCCACCCCGCCGAACTGCGCCGGCTGATCGAGCAGGCGGGCTTCCGTCTGGAACACACCTACGGCGGCTACGACAAGCGGCCCTTCGGGTCCGCCTCCAACCACCTCGTCTGGGTCGCGACGAAGGAGGACTGAGTCTCCGCACGTTCCGCTCCATCCATATCGAGGAAGGCACCGAAATGACCGCACCGACCGAACTGACCGGACCCGCCGCGGCCGTCGTGGGCGACGGCATACAGGCGTCCAACGCCGGCTGGAACTTCGCGGGCGAGGCGAGCAAGAACTTCGACGGGCACGTCTCCAAGAGCGTTCCGCTGTACGAGACCGGCCACGAACTCGTGGAGCGGCTCTCCGACTTCTTCGTCGGCCCCGACAGCACCGTCTACGACCTGGGCTGCTCCACCGGCAGCCTCACCGAGCGGCTCGCCCGCAGGCACGCGGACAAGTCGCCGCGCATCATCGGCGTCGACTGCGAGCAGGACATGGTGACCATCGCCCGGCGCAAGTGCCGCGACATCGACAGCATCGAGATCCAGCACCAGGACCTCTCCCAGGTCACCTGGGAGAAGGCCGACCTCGTCGTCATGTACTACACGCTGCAGTTCGTGCCGCCCAAGTTCCGCCAGACCGTGCTCGACGAGATCTACCAGGCCCTCAACTGGGGCGGCGCACTCCTGATGTTCGAGAAGGTCCGCGGCCCCGATGCCCGCTTCCAGGACGTGATGACCCAGCTCTACACCGAGTACAAACTCGAACAGGGTTACACCCCGGACGACATCGTCGGCAAGAGCCGCAGCCTGAAGCGGGTCCTTGAACCCTTCTCCACGCAGGGCAACCTCGATCTGCTCTCCCGGGCCGGATTCGTCGATGTGATGACCGTCCAGAAGTACGTCTGCTTCGAGGGATTCCTGGCGCTCAAGTGACACACGGATCCGATTTCGACACTGCAGAGGGAACCAGATGAGCGGCATCACCGGCTGGGTGGACTTCACCCGCGACCTCATCGCCGAGGACGGCACCGTCCGGCGGATGACACAGAGCCTGACCCACCGCGGCCCGGACGGCGTCGGCCACTGGACCACCCGCCATGCGGCGCTGGGCCAGACCCGGCTCGCAGCCGCCGACCCGGGCGGAACGGGCGAGGTGTCCGTCGTCGCCGAGGACGGTGTCCCGCTGGTGGCAGCCGTCTGCACGGGGACCGTCTTCAACGCCGGTGACCTGCGGGCCGAACTGAAGGGCCGCGGACACCGGCTGCGTACCGAGGGCGCCGCCGAACTCCTGGCCCGTGCCTACCTGGAGTGGGGCGAGGCCTTCGTCGACCGTCTGGTCGGCATGTACGCGATCGCGCTCTGGGACCTGCGTACCGAGGAGCTGCTGCTGGTCCGCGACCGCATGGGGGTGGAGCCGCTCTACTATCACCGGGGCGCTTCCTTCCTGCTTTTCGGATCGGAGCCCAAGGCGCTGTTCGAACAAGGGCAACTGGAGCGGCGGCTCACCACCGACGGGCTCCGGGAGATCATCTCCTCCGGCAAGACCCCCGGCCACGCCGTCATGGACGGACTCAACGAACTGCGTCCCGGCCATGTGCTGCGCATCGGCCGGGACGGCGTCCGGATCCGCCGCTACTGGCAGTTGACCGCCGCGGAGCACGGTGACGACCTGGACACCACCGTCCGGACCGTGCGCCGGTTGCTCGCCGACGCGGTCGGCGAGCAACTGGTGGCCGACAGCCCGGTCTGCTCGCTGCTCTCCGGCGGACTGGACTCCAGTACGCTCACCGCGCTGGCCTCCTCCTGGACCGCAGAGCACGGCGGGGGCCGCTTCGCCACGTTCTCCGTGGACTTCGTCGGGTACGCCGACCACTTCCGCGCCAGTCACATGCGGGCCACACCCGACGGACCGTTCATCCGGGACGTCGTGGACCACTGCGGAACCGAACACGCCACCCTGGTGCTCGACAGCTCCGAGCTGACCGACGCCGACGCGCGCACGGGCGTACTGCGGGCGATGGACCTGCCCGCGGGCATGGGCGACCTCAGCACCTCCGGATACCTGCTCTTCCGAGCGGTCCGCGAACACAGCTCGGTGGTCCTGTCGGGCGAGTCGGCCGACGAACTCTTCGGCGGGTACAGCTGGTTCCAGGACCCCGCCGTCGTCGAGGCCGACACCTTCCCGTGGCTGGCCCGGCACTCCGAGGACGATGCCTCCGGCGCGGGCCTGATGGACCCCGCCCTCTACGCGGAGCTGGACATCACCGGCTACCACGCCCGCCGTTACCAGGAGGCCCTGGCCGAGGTGCCCGTCCTGGCGGGGGAGAGCCGCCTGGAGCGGCGGATGCGCGAGATCACCTACCTCAACCTCACGCGCTTCTCCCAGATCCTGCTCGACCGGCGGGACCGCATGAGCATGGCATCCGGCCTCCAGGTCCGCGTCCCGTTCTGCGACCACCGGCTCATCGAGTACGTGTACAACGTGCCGTGGAGCTTCAAGTCCTTCGACGGGCACGAGAAGAGCCTGCTCCGGGCAGCCGCCCGCGATCTACTGCCGGGCACCGTGCTCGACCGGCGCAAGAGCCACTTCCCGCGCACCCAGGATCCCGCTTACGACGCCTCGGTCATCGCCGAGTTCGGCAAGATCGCCGGGCGGCCGGAAGCGCCCCTCACCGCGCTGCTCAACCCGGCGGCGGTCGCGGAGCTGGGCTCCGACGGACAGGACTCCCTCGCGGGGGGACGCATCGTTCTGGAGGGTCTCATTGAGATCAACAACTGGCTCGAAACCTACGATGTCGCCCTCGACATCTGACGTGTCCGAGGAGACCTCGCTGGTCGTGGCGCTTCCGGCGGGCGGTGGCGGCGCGGGCATGTTCGCCCAGCTGCGCAAGGCCCTGCCCGCCGGCACCGGCCTGGTGGTTCCCGACCTGCCGGGCCGGGGCCGCCGCACGCGGGCACCGCGCGAGCTCACCGTGCCGGGCCTCGCCGCCGAGCTGGCGGCCGAGCTCGAACCGCGCATCGCCGGGCGCCCGTACGCCGTGTTCGCGACCTGCTTCAGCACCATCGTGGGCCTGGAACTCGTCTGGCAGCTCCTGGAACGAGGTCTTCCGCCGACCCGCGCGCTCCTGGTCTCGGGCCGGCAGCCCCCCGACGTGGCCCCGGCCTTCGAGGCCCTGGACAAGCTCTCGGACGAAGAGGTTCTCGACGGGATGCGCCGCTTCTGGCCGCCGGAACTCGACTGGGAGAGCATGCCCGCGGCACTGCACGCCATCCTGCTGCGCCAGACGCGCCGCGACAACGAGCTCGGCCTGAAGTACGTCCACGAGCCCCGGGGCCCGCTCCCCGTGCCGGTCATCGCCTACCAGGGCACGGACGATCCGGGGGTGACGGTCCCGGAACTCTCGGACTGGGGCGCGCACACGTCGGTCTCCTTCACGCTCCGTCTCGTTCCGGGCGGCCACTACTTCTACATGACCCACACCGACCGGCTGGCCGGGGAACTCGGCGCGCTTCTGGCCGACCGCGCCCAGGACGACCGGGTGTCCTGAGCCGGGGGACCGGGCCGCCGCCCTTGATCACGGCCCGCCCGGGAAGCCCCGGTCCCCTCCCCGGTCCGGCGCGACTACTTGGCCAGCTTGCCGTCGGGCCGCACGGTGAACCAAGTACCGTTCACGCCCTGGCCGTTGGTGTCGCCGGGCTTCTTGTCGCCGGTGAACCAGTAGAGCGGCCAGCAGTCGATGGTGAGCTGCTTCGTGCCGTCGGGGCGGGTGTACGGGCTGATCAGCTTCGGGTCGGACCAAAACGTGGGACGCCCCGTCAGGAGGTGCCGAACGGGCGTGTAGCCGAGATGAGTTGGACATGGCGCGTCGGCACACCACGGGCTGGGAGGTGCTCGGGTTCGGGGAGGATCCGACCCCCGGGACCCGGAGGCCATCAGAACACTGGCCAGGACCTATCAGGAGCTGGGCGACGGGGCGGACGAGGCGGTCGAGCCGCGGCGCGACGACGGGGCGCTGCGCCGGGGCAAGGGCCAGGCGATGGACGCCCTGAAGACGCGGATCACCGAGGACCTGCCGGGGCTCCCGGAGAAGACCAGGGATTCCTTGGCGAACGCGCCGGGCAGACGCTGCGGCGAAGAGCGGTCCTGGGCGCGGTCGCGGCGGTCGCGGCGGCAGCCGTCCTCGGCGGCGGCGTCCTGATCGGCCAGAACACGGGCGATCGCACCCCGGAGGCGAACCCGCCGACCCCCTCGGTCGCGGCGACCCTGCCACCGTCGCAGCCGGGCAGCATGAAGGTCCTCGAGGGACGCAGCGCCTCGACCGGCAGCGAGATGAGGCTCCGGTTGACCCCGGCCGTCGACTGGATCCGCCTCAACGCCTCGGTCGCGGGCATCCCGGCGGGCGAGCGCTGCCGCGTGGTGGTCGTCGCGAAGGACGGCAGCCGCGAGATCGCGGGCAGCCGGCTCGTCGCCGATGAGGAGAAGGGCGTGGACCTCGACGGCTCGGCGGCCGTCCCCATGGACGACGTGCAGAAGGTCGTGATCGAGAACGACAAGGGCAAGGAGTACGTGTCAGTCGACGTCTGAACCCCTCGGGCCCGGACGCGATGAGCGACTCCACGATGTTGTCGATGGTGACGGAGCGGATCCAGACAGATCGTGACCTGCCCTGTGGCGCCCGGACCGGTGAGGCCGCTTCCTGTTGGAACGGTCTCACCGTCCGGGCACTCGGAGCCGCTGACGCAACGAGTCCGTCGGCGGGTGTTCGGGCCGTTTCCGCTGCGGCTCACCAGCGCCGCCTGCGGTCACGATCCGTCCGGGAAGCCCCGGTCGTAGCCCGGGTTGCCCGGCTCCTGCAACGGTGGCTCGTCCCTCGCGTGGGCGGGAGCCATGACGCGCAGGACGTGGTAGCCGATGAGGACGACCAGCGTCCCCAACGCGATGCCACTGAGCTGGAAGTTGTCCGTGAGCTTCAGGTTCACATTGCCGATGCCGACGATGAGACCCGCGGCCACCGGCACCAGGTGCAGGGGATTGGAGAGGTCGACGCGGGAACGAACCCAGATCTGGGCACCCAGCAGGCCGATCATGCCGTAGAGGATGACCGTGATCCCGCCGAGGACACCGCCGGGAATGGCGGCCACGACGGCACCGAACTTGGGGCAGAGCCCGAACAGGATCGCGAAGCCGGCGGCGCACCAGTAGGCGGCGGTCGAGTAGACACGTGTGGCGGCCATGACACCGATGTTCTCGGCGTACGTGGTCGTGGCAGGGCCGCCCACGGACGTCGACAGCACGGTCGCCGCACCGTCGGCCATGATCGCGGTGCCGAGCCTGTCGTCGAGCGGTTCGCCCGTCATCTCACCGACGGCCTTGACGTGTCCGGCGTTCTCGGCGACGAGGGCGATGACGACGGGCAGGGCGACCAGAACGGCCGAGAGCGAGAAGCTCGGGGCATGGAAGGCGGGCAGGCCGATCCAGTCCGCCTTGGACACGCCCGAGAGGTCGAGGCGCCAGTGGTCGACGGACTCGGCGCCGCCCGCGGGGGAGTGGATCTTGCCGAACGCGCGGTCGAAGACCCACGAGACGGCGTACCCGAAGGCCAGCCCGAGGAAGATCGCGATACGGGACCAGAAGCCGCGCAGCACAACCAGGGCGAAACCCGTGAACAGCATGGTCAGAAGTGCTGTCCACTGATCCTGGGGCCAGTAGGTACCGGCGGTGACCGGAGCCAGGTTGAACCCGATGAGCATGACCACCGCACCGGTGACCACCGGAGGCAGGACGGCGTGGATGATGCGGGCGCCCAGAGCACGAACGACCGCCCCGCACAGGAAGAGGACCGCGCCGACGACCAGCAGCGCGCCGGTGAGGGTCGCCGCGTCACCCCCCTGTGTGCTGATGACGGCGGCGACACCGATGAACGACAGACTGCTGCCCAGGTAGCTCGGGATATGACCGCGGGTGATCAGCAGGAAGAGAATGGTGGCCACGCCGGAGGCCATCACGGCGAGGTTGGGGTCGAGCCCCATCAGGACGGGGGCGACGAAGCAGGCTCCGATCATGGAGACCACGTGCTGGGCGCCGAGACCGACGGTGCGCCCCCAGGTGAGTCGCTCGTCCGGTCTCACGACCTCACCGGGCGAGAGGCTCTTGCCGTCGCCGTGCAGCTTCCAGCCGAAGCCCGCCATGGTCTTGCTCCTCGATGTGTTGCTGGGATGGTCCCGAGATCCGCCGGCCGGACCGGGGGCTCGAGACTGACGACCTCGTGCAGGGTCAGCGGAACACGCGGTTCAGGCGCATGCCGACAGGACTGGCCGTGAAGGTGGGGATTCGACCTGCGTCTTCGGATTCTGCGGCCTTCGCCTGGCACGTCGCTGCCGCGGAAATGATCAGCGACATGGTAATGCCCGGCCGCGGAGTGCTCGCGGCCGGGCTGTGACACTCCTGACGACGCAGGTGAGGCGGGGAGCGGGAGGTGCCGTCCGCCGGTCCGAGGGGTCAGGGACGCGGCTCGGCGGCAGCCGAGCTCGGGGCGCCTGCGTCCGAGGGCGGCACCGGCCTGCGGTCGCCCGCCCGCAGCACCCCGGCCCCCAGGACCAGGCCGAACGCCAGCACCGTCACCAGGCCGAACGACACGACCAGCGAGGTCGCCTCGGCGAGCGTTCCGATCGCGGACGGAGCGATCAGTCCCGAGGTGTACGTGATGGTGGCGACGCCGGCGATCGCCTGGCTCGGGTTCGGCCCGCTGCGCCCGGCCGCCGCGAAGGCGAGCGGGACGACCACGGCCACACCGAGGCCGAGGAGCCCGAAGCCGCTCATCGCCAGAACCGCGTTCGGCGACGTGACCACGAGCAGTCCGCCGACCGTGGCGAGGACACCGCCGAACCGTACGGTCCTGACCGCGCCGAAGCGGTCGACGACCTTGTCACCGGCGATCCGGGCGACCGCCATGGTCAGCGCGAACGCCGTCGTGGACGCCGCGGCGAGTCCGGCGGAGGTGTCCATGATGTCCCGGAGATAGACCGCCGACCAGTCCAGGCTGGCCCCCTCCGCGAACACCGCGCAGAAGCCCACCGCGCCGATGATCAGGGCCGACTTCGGCGGCAGCGTGAAGCGCGGCGGCGGCTCCTCGTCCGGCTCGCTGCGCAGATCCAGTACGTCCCGGCAGGCGATCAGGCCGAGTGCGGTGAGCACGAGCGCGGCCAGCACGTGGTGCAGCCGGGCGTCGGTGCCCAGATGCGCGGCCACCGTGCCCGCGGCCGAACCGATCAGGGCGCCCACGCTCCACATCCCGTGCAGCCCGGACATGATCGACTTGTCGAGGCGGTTCTCCACCTCGACGCCGAGGGCGTTCATCGCCACGTCCGACATGCCGGCCGAGGCCCCGTACACGAAGAGCGCCGCGCACAGCGTCAGCAGGTTGGGTGCCAGCGCGGGCAGGATCAGCGCCAGCGTCCACAGGGCGAGCAGTCCGCGCAGCGCGGCCTTGGCGCCGAAGCGGTGGCTGATCGCACTGGCCAGCGGCATCGCGAGTGAGGCGCCGATCGCCGGGAAGGCGAGAGCCAGACCGAGCTGGCCGGCGCTGACCCCGGCGTGGTCCTGGATCCAGGGCACCCGGGTGGCGAAGCTGCCGGTCACCGCGCCGTGCACGGTGAAGACCGCGGCGACGGCGAACCTGGCCCGCCTCACCTGCGCCATGCCGAAGCCCGCTTCTGTGGAATCCGCTGTCATACCTCCGTGCCCTCCCTTGGAAATTCTCTTGGAACCCGCTGTCTCCGGTGATCCCGGTGCCCGTCTCCACGGTGCGCGCAGTAAACTATCAGGAACCCTGCCTGATAAATAGTGCGCCTGTGCGTCCAGTACGTCAGCGATCTGGAAGGATCCCGGCATGCCCGCATCACCGAGCACCGCACGGGCCATCAACGACCGGCTCGCCCTGCGCCTGCTCCAGCAGGACGGCCCGTTGACGGCCGCACAGCTGAAGACCCTGACCGGCCTCTCCCGGCCCACCGTCGCCGACCTCGTCGAACGGTTGCAGGGGGCCGGTCTGATCCGGGTCGTGGGCGAGGCCGGTGCCGAGCGCCGCGGCCCCAACGCCCGGCTGTACGGGATCGCCGCCGACCGCGCCCATCTCGCCGCACTCGACGTACGCACCCGCAGCGTCGCCGTGGTCGTCGCCGACCTCCTCGGCACGACGCTCGCCGAGGCGACCCTGCCCATCGGCAGCGACACCGACACCGAGGCAGCCGCCGAACAGGCCGCCGCACTCCTGGAGCGCACCGCGCGTGAGGCAGGCGCCGGCCCGCTGCACAGCGTCGGCATCGGCGCACCCGGGCTGATCGACCCGGTCACCGGCGAGCTGCGCGACACCAGCGGGCTGCCGGCCTGGCACCGGCGACTGGTGCGGGTGCTCCAGCAACGGCTGCCCGCGACCGTACTGGTCGAGAACGAGACCAATCTCGCCGCCGTCGCCGAACACCGCGGCGGCGCGGCCGCCGACCGCGACACCTTCGTGCTCCTCTGGCTCGGCCACGGCGTCGGCGCCGCCGTCATGCTGGACGGGAAGCTCCGCCGGGGAGCCTCCGGCGGAGCGGGCGAGATCGGCTTCCTGCCGGTGCCCGGCACGGCCGCTACGCCGTCGGCGCTCAACTGCGACGGCGGCTTCCACTCACTGGTCGGCTCCGCCCCGGTCTGCGAACTGGCCGCCGCCCACGGCATCGCCGTGCCCGCGGGCGAGGCCGAGGGAGACAAGGAACCGGGAGCAGCGGCGGCCGTCCGGGCGGCCCTGGCGGGGGAGGGCGAGCACGAGGCGTTCCTGGACACCCTCGCCGAGCGGCTCGCGCTGGGCGCCGCCGCCATCGCCTCGGTCCTCGACCCCGGCTGTGTGCTGCTGGCGGGCGAGGTCGGCCACGCGGGCGGTGCCGCGCTCGCGGAACGGGTCGAGGAGCGGCTGGCCCTGATGTCACCGCTGCGCACCGAGGTCAGGGCCGGTCGGCTGGGCGGCGCGGCGGTACTGCGCGGTGCGCTGCTCGCCGCCCGGGACGCGGCCCAGGACGAGCTGTTCACACCGGCCGGTTAGGGCCGCTCCGCAACCGCCGTGGCCTTCACCGTCCGGCTAGGGTCGCCCCGCAACCGCCGCGGCCTTCACCGTCCGGCTCCGAACCCGATCGAACCGGTCAATGTGCGGAACGCTCCGTGAGGGGTCGGCGCCGGCGTGCCGGGTCGGCCAGGGACAGCGGGGTCCAGACGGCGTCCGCGCGGTAGATGTCCGTTCCTGGCGGGACGATCTCGTCGATGCGGTCCAGGGTCGCGTCGTCGAGAGTGAGCTGTGCGCCCTTCAACAGGCCCTCGAGCTGGTCCGGCGTGCGCGGGCCGATGATCACCGAGGTGACGGCGGGGTGTGTCGCGGCGAAGGCGACGGCCAGTTCGGGCAGCGAGCAGCCGAGGTCGGCCGCCAGCTCGGCCAGTTGCTCCACGGCCTCGTACTTGGCGGCGTTCTGCGGGAGCTCGGGGTCGAAGCGGAACGGTTGCCGGGCGGCGCGGCCGGTGGTCATGTCGACCGGCTGCGTTCTGCGGTACTTGCCCGACAGGAAGCCGGCGGCGAGCGGGCTCCAGGTCAGCACGCCCATGCCGTAGCGCTCGCAGACCGGCAGCAGCGAACGTTCGATGCCGCGGGCCAGGATCGAGTACGGCGGCTGCTCGGTGCGCAGGCGCAGCAGGCCGCGCTTCTCGGCGACGTGGTGGGCCTCGACCAGGTCCTCGGCGGGGAAGGTCGAGCAACCGAAGGCGCGGATCTTGCCCTGGTGGACCAGATCGCTCAGCGCCGACAGCGTCTCTTCGATGTCCGTGTTCTCGTCGGGGCGATGGACCTGGTAGAGGTCGATCCAGTCGGTCTGCAGGCGTCGCAGGCTGTTCTCCACCGCCTGGATGATCCAGCGCCGGGAGTTGCCGCCGCGGTTGCGGCCCTCGCCCATCGGGAAGTGCACCTTGGTGGCGAGCACGACGTCGTCGCGGCGGCCCTTGAGAGCCTTGCCGACGATCTCCTCGCTCTCGCCCGCGGAGTACATGTCGGCGGTGTCGACGAAGTTGATGCCGGCGTCGAGGGCGGTGTGGATCACCCGGGCGCTGTCGTCGTGGTCGGGGTTGCCGATTGCGCCGAACATCATCGTGCCGAGGCAGTGGACGCTGACCTCGATGCCGGTTCTGCCGAGCATGCGATATCGCAAGAGGACTCCTGGGCTGGTGGTGCGGGCTGCGGATCGTCCGGCGGAGCCTATGAGCTGGAGCGGACTCGAAGTCAAGAGGCCGGAGTTCAGCGTCGAGGGGCACGCCATGGCGAGTGGTGGGAGCGCGCGGGCAGGCGTTGTGCAGGGTCACGGCCAGGACCGCGGCTGCCGTGTCAGTCCGCTGAAGTATCCTTCCCGCCGCCGCACACCGACCGGGAGGACCGAGAGAATTGACTGACCTGTCTGCTTTCCCACTGCCCTTTGTTGCTTCCCGCGCAATATCGTTCGCGAAGCCCCGAACACTTCGGGAACTTCAGATGATGCAGTGCAGCGCCCATATTCGGGCGAAGCCAGGGTGGTTCGACAAGATGAACGACCCAGAAATCGTCGCCAGGTGGACGCGAGAAGCGGTGGCTCAGGGCCTGAACGAAGCTCAGATCAATTATGTACTTGCCGAACTGGCGCACTACGCCCGGCTGCGGGACGGGCGATCCGGAATCGAGGTGTCCGCCGTCGACGGGGTGTGGCAGTCGGACACACTGGTCGACGAAGAGCTCAGGTCCAGGCTGCGCGAGGCGGTTCGGGTTCTGGAGCAGGTCCCCGAAGCGGAACAGGATTGGCATCCGGGATCCAATGGCCAGGTGCTGGATCTGGTTCATCCCTCACTGTTCTGCCTCGTGCGAGAGGTGAGCGGAGCACCCGAGCGGGCATGGCGGAGCCCGGAAGCCGGCCGATCGCGGTACGAATTCTCGGAGAAATTCCAGTGGCTGCCCACGGATGCCGAGGTTGGCGACGACGGCGACGCCGTCTTCCGTTCGTACGTCAACAATGTCCACCCCGTGGCTCATCGCGAACTCGCCTCCGCCCTGCCGGTCCTGTTCGCGCGCCTGCGCCCGCTGCTGGAGAACGTGCTCACCGATCTGCGCCATCCGCGGCCCCTGCGGATCGAGGCCGATCCTTACACGTGGTACGACGAGGCCCCGGGCAAGCCGGTCGAACCCTCCGACGACAATGACAGTGACGCCTACGCTGCCTGGGAGAAGGCCGAGGAAAACTGGTGGGACGACCGCCGCCCGGTCGTCCCGGACGCCCCGGTCTTCGTCCCGCCCGCGCTGCCCGACGACTCCGCCCGCGTCGACCTGCGCGGCCGTCGTCTCCAGGTCATCGTCAAGCTCGCCACTATTCATCTCACCCCGGACAAGCCCGAGTACCCCGGCGGTTCCTGGCATGTCGAGGGGATGATGAACGAGCGGATCGTCTCGACCGGAATCTACTACTGGGACAGCGAGAACATCACCGAAAGTCGGCTGAGTTTCCGGGCGGCACTCGACGACCCGGACTACGAACAGAACGACGACACCGGTGTGAGCGAGGTCTATGGGCTGGACAACGAGGACCCACTGAACCAGGTACTGGGGTCGGCATCGACCCCGGCGGGCCGCTGCCTGGCATTCCCGAACATCCTGCAACACCGCGTCGGCTCATTTCGCCTCACGGATCCCACCCTGCCGGGACATCGCAAAATCCTTGCGTTCTTCCTGGTCGATCCGTCGGAAACGATTGTCTCGACATCCGATGTACCGCCGCAACAGCCATGGTCTGCCACATCGACCATGACACTGGAGCAGGCCATGAAATACCGCGAACAACTCATGCAGGAACGCAAATTCTTCATCGACGAACACAACGAGCAGCTCTACGAGCGAGAGTTCTCCCTGTGTGAGCACTGAGCCATCGCCATCGCCACTCCCTGTCACCAGCTCCGGCGGAACCTCGCCCGGCATGCCGAGGGCGACGGGCAGCTTGGGGCCCGGGGCGTCTTCGCGGTCAGCGGTGGTGCGCTCGGGCATGAGACCGGCGACAGCCGATGACGGCGCCGCGGTGCCGTCGTCGGCACGTTTCCGCACGCGGTGCGGAATCCCGTCGATCACCTGCGGGGACAGGTCCTAGGCTCCCGGCCATGACCAAGTTCTTCGCCACTGTGTGCCTGCCTCCCACCGCCCCACGGAAGGTTCCACGGGCGGTGGCCGCCACCATGGCGCCCTACGACATCAACCTCACCGAGGACTGGAACCCGGTGGGCCAGTGGGACGGGTGGGCCATCCACTCCGGTGCGGGCAACGCCTACCTCGTGTTGCCCCGGCACGATGGCGACCGCAGGCTCGTCACGGCCTCGACCGTGCCGCGCAGGAAGGCCGAGCTCGATCACCTCGGGCCCCTGGAGTGCTACGGCGGACCTCGGGGTCTGCTCGATTTCGAGGGCATGCGGAAACGGGCGTCCCACAAGTACGAAGCGCTGCTCGCCGCTTGGAACGGGCTGACCGCGGTGCACCCCCCGGCTCGCCCGCTCACCGACTTCGTCGCACAGCACGAGGCCGATCCGGACCAGTACTCCCTGGCCGACGCGAAGAGGGAGCATCTGGCCCAGCCGCTGGTGCAGGACGTGGCACGGCGGGCCGTCGCAGGAGACCCGCACTTCGACACGTCGTTCCTGCTCAACGACCCGGTCGCGTACTTCGCGCAAGAATTCGAGGAGACCCGGCTGTGGTCGGTCCGGTGCGCCGTGCCCGGCTTCGCACTGATCACCCTCGACGGTTCGTGGACGGACGCGGGCACCGACGGCTACTGGGATCGGGCCAACCGCTATCTCGACAACCTCGACGCCGAGGCCGTCGTCCTCGACCTGCTCTGTCACTCCTGAGCCGTCCGCCGGGCCGGGGCCGGCCCGGGTGGATCGGCCCGGCGGTGACCGGGGGCGATCCGGTCACCGCCGAGCGGTACGGGGGAGGGTCAGCAGGCCCCGAGGTCCTGCCAGACACCCCAGTCACCGGTGGAGCCGGGCTCGTCGCCCTTTGTCCACCACTTGGCCTTCCACTGGCGGGTGCCGTGGGCGACCGCCGTACCGGCGCCGTACTCGGAGCCCGCGCTCCAGGCGGGCGCGGTGCAGCCGCCGCCACCGGGCGTCGGGTCCGGCGACGCCGTCGACGTGCCCGTGCCGGGGTCGACCAAGGTGGTGCCGCGAGCCAGGTCGGCGGCGAGGGCGTACGACTTCCCGCCGAAGGTCACCGTCCAGTTCGACGGTGTGGAGGCGGGCAGGTAGTAGACGAAGTCGACCTGGACCGACGCACCGGGAGCCAGCCTCTGCCAGCCCGGCAGCTTCAGCGAGACACGGTTGTAGTCGCCCTTGAGTCCGCCGACGTTGCCGACGGCGGTGTGGTCGCTGCGCACGATCGTCGTGCCGAAGCCCGACTGGTCCTTGGCGTTGGCCGGGGCGGACGTCGCGTAGTCGAACTGGAACTCCGTGCCGCCGGGCAGGGGCGCCTTCGTGTTGTTGGTGATCTTGAGCTTGGGGCTGATCGGGTAGTTGGAGTCACCGAGCGGGAACTGGTCGAAGGACACATCGATGTCGAGCGCCTGGGTGGGCAGATCGACGGTGGACCGCTTCGCGCCGTACGGGGTGGCCGACTTGAACGTGTCGTACATCGTCGAGGTCAGCGTGGAGCCCGGCCCGTACTGCCCCTTCCCGGCGTCCCAGCCGTAGTCACCCGCGAGCTCCCAGATCATGGTGCCGCCGATGCCCTTGTCGACGACGTAGTCCGCCTTCGCGGCGACCGACTGCTCGTCCTCGGTGGACAGGAAGATCTTCTTCTCGGCGTTCCAGAGCCAGGGCGCGACCAGCGTCGAGTCGTACTTGCGGGCATAGGTGCCGGTGAGCGTGGTGCCGGCCGGGAATCCGTAGTCGGTGACGTAGTCGCCGACGATGCCCTTCTCCAGGTTCTTCGCGTGCCACATCGGGTTGGAACCGGCCGGTGACTCCTTGCCGTCGGCGTCCTGGTCGTGCCAGAGGTTGTCGATGCCGACGGCACCGTCACCGCACTTGGTCAGGCCCGCGCCGGCCGGGCAGTCGGTGGTGGCGGCGCGCCCCCACAGCCCGTCCGTGCCGCCCTGCACGTTCTTGAAACCGCGGGTGTAGTACGGCAGGCCGATGTTGATCCGGCCGGACGGCATCGAACCGCGGAAGTAGTGGTACGCCCAGTCGGTGTTGAGATAGCCGGTGCCGCCGTACTGCGAGGTCGAGTAGACGCCCGCCTGGGCGAGTTCGGCGTCCTTGCCGTCGTCGAAGAGCGCGGCGTTGGGGCCGACGTACTCGTTCCAGGCGCCGTGCAGGTCGTACGACATGATGTTGACGTAGTCCAGGTACTTCTGGACCTGGAAGGTCTCCATCCCGCGCAGCAGATAGCCGGACGAGGGTGCGGCCACGCTCAGCAGGTAGTGGGTGCCGTCGGCGGCGGATGCCCGGTCGAGCTTCTCGCGCAGCGTCTTCATCAGTGCGGCGTAGCCCTTGACCAGACCGGCCCGGCGCGCGTTGGACAGCGTCCAGTCCAGCGGGTTGCCCGCGTCCTTCATGGTCGTCGGGTACTCGTAGTCGATGTCGACGCCGTTGAAGCTGTACTTCTTGACGAACGCGACAGCCGAGTCGGCGAAGGTGTCGATGCCCGCCTGGTTGACCGAGCCGTCGGCGTTGGTGGCCATCGAGTAGAAGCCGCCGGAGTCCACCCGCCCGCCGCTGTCGTCGAAGTAGCCGCCGGTCTCGGCCCAGCCGCCCACCGACACCATGGTCTTCACGTTCGGGTGCTTCTTCTTGAACTTGTTGAGCAGATTGAAATGGCCCTTGTACGGGAGGTCAGGGTCCATCTCGGCGCCCGCGACACCCGGCCAGGTCATGCCGGTCGAGGCGTTGTCCGGCCCGTCGGCGCCGACCGAGAGCTTGTTGGTGCCGTCGACATGGGCGAACGCGTAATTCAAATGGGTGACTTTGCCCCAGGGGATGTCGGGGACGAGATAGGCGGGTTTGCCATTCTTGCCGGTCCGCCAGTTCGTGAAGTATCCGATGACCCGGCGCTGGTGGTCGGCGCCCATCCTCTCGCGGCCCTCGGTGTCGTAGACGGAGCAGTAGGGGACGGCGACACCGGGCGTCGCGTAGCGCCCGTCGGGGCGACAGGACTCCTGGTCGGCGGCGGCCGACGGGGTGGCGGCGAGCGAGCCCATCAGCAGCGCGGCTACGGCCGCGCCGGCTGCGAGCAGGGTGGCTCTCGCACGAGTGGGGGACAGCACGTTCGGTTCCTCCCGGGGAGGTTCGGCAGAACACAACTGGCAAAGGGGTGGGTCGTGTTGGTGCCCCGAGTGTGCGCACACCGCGGGACCGCTCCTCGGAGGTGACGCAGAGATTAAAAGGACTAGACCAGTGCGTCAATAGGTCTGGACCTTTAAGGGTCAACTTCTTTCGCCGTGCCGTCCGGCACGGGCGTCCTGTGAGCCAGTCCACAGATACTCACCCGCATGGCCCACCGCGCGGCGTGGCACACTGATCGTGTACCAGCAGCAGCGCACTCCGGGGTCGGTGCAATTCCGAACCGGCGGTTATAGTCCGCGACCCGTCCGCATCCAGCGGCCGGTTGACCAGGTGGGATTCCTGGACCGACGGTTAAAGTCCGGATGGGAGGCAGTGCGCGGCGGGCCGTTTCGCGGGTACGCCGCCGTCGGCGGATGGATTTCGGGCGACCGATCCATCCGTGTTTTCCGGCATTTCCGGCGTTCCCCCGTGGCGTTCCCGCTTCATCTGTCGTCATCGACAGGCCCCGGAGTCCGTGCCCGAAGAGGCAGGAGGACCCGGTGGACACCGCAGCCGACATCACCGCAATGCGCCGTGCGATCACGCTCGCCGCCCGCGCTCTCGGCTTCACCAGCCCCAACCCCGTGGTCGGCTGCGTCATCCTCGACGCCGCGGGCCGCCCGGCCGGGGAAGGCTTCCACCAGAGGGCCGGCGGACCGCACGCCGAGATACACGCCCTGCGCGAGGCGGGCGACCGGGCCCGGGGCGGCACCGCCTACGTCACCCTCGAACCCTGCAACCACACCGGCCGCACCGGCCCCTGCGCCCAGGCGCTCATCGAGGCCGGGGTCGCCCGCGTCGTCTACGCCGTGGGCGACCCGGACCCGCAGGCCACCGGTGGTGGCGACACCCTGCGCGCGGCCGGGATCAAGGCAGAGCAGGGGCTCCTCGCCGACGAGGCCGAGGCGGGCAACGCGGCCTGGCTCACCTCGGTGCGCCTGGGCCGCCCGTACGTCCTGTGGAAGTACGCGGCGACCCTCGACGGCCGGATCGCGGCCGCCGACGCCACCAGCCGCTGGATCACCTCCGCCGAGTCCCGCGCCGACGTCCACCGGCTGCGTGCCGAGGCCGACGCCGTGGTGGTCGGCTCCGGCACCGCCCGCGCGGACGACCCGCAGCTCGGCGTACGCGGTATCGAGGGCGCCGCGCAGCCGCTGCGAGTGGTCGTCGACACCGGCGCCACCGCCGTACGCCCCGGCGCCCGGGTCCTCGACGGCACCGCGCCCACCCTGATCGCCGTCGCCGAGGACGCCGACGCCGGGCACCTGCCCGAAGCCGCCGTCCTGCGGCTGCCGCGCGCCGCCACCGGCCCTGGCCTGGACATCCCCGCACTGCTCCGTGCCCTGCACGGGCGCGGCATCCGCTCCGTACTCCTCGAAGGCGGCCCGACCCTGGCCGGGGCCTTCGTCGCCGCGGGAACGGTCGACAAGGTCGTCGGCTATCTCGCCCCCGTACTGCTGGGCGAGGGCCCCGCGGCCCTCGCCGACGCCGGAATCTCCACCATCGCCGAGGCGTTGCGCCTCGATGTGACCGAGACCGTCCGCATCGGCCCCGATCTGCGCATCACCGCCGTCCCCGGCCCTGCCCGGAAGGGAAACTGAGTGTTCACCGGAATTGTCGAAGAACTGGGTGAAGTCACCGCCGTCGAGAAGCTCGCCGACGCCTCCCGCTTCCGCCTGCGCGGTCCCGTGGTCACCGAAGGTGCCAAGCACGGCGACTCCATCGCCGTCAACGGCGTCTGCCTCACCGTCGTCGACCTCGGCGACGGCGAATTCACCGCCGACGTGATGGCCGAGACCCTCGACCGGTCCAGCCTGGGCGCCCTGGACACCGGCTCCCGGGTCAACCTGGAGCGCCCCATGGCGGTCGGCGGCCGGCTCGGCGGACACATCGTCCAGGGCCATGTCGACGGCACCGGGCACATCGTCGAGCGCAGGATCTCCGAGAACTGGGAGATCGTGAAGGTCTCCCTCCCCGCGCACCTGAGCCGCTACGTGGTGGAGAAGGGTTCGATCACCGTCGACGGCGTCAGCCTCACCGTCGTGGACGCCGGACCCGACTACTTCACCATCAGCCTCATCCCCACCACGCTCGCCCTGACCACGCTCGGCATCAAGGAGCCCGGCGACCCGGTCAATCTCGAAGTGGACATCATCGCGAAGTACGTCGAGCGACTGCTCGGCAACCCCGCGCAGGAACCCGAGGAGCCGGCGAAGTGACCGCCCTGAACTGGCTGAACTCGGAGGCGTTCACCGTCTTCGGACAGCACATCATCTGGTCCGACATGATCGGCAACACCGTCGGTCTGATCGCGCTGACCCTGGGCTGGCTCCGCTCGATCTGGACCTGGCCCGCCCAGCTGCTGTCCGGCGTCGTCCTGGTCGCGGCCAACGCCTCCGTGCACCAGGCGGGCAGCGTCGGCAAGCAGCTGGTCGTCATCGCCGTGGCCGTCTGGGGCTGGCAGCAGTGGACCCGGGGCAGGCAGCAGGCCCAGGACGGCTCCATCGCCGTACGGTTCGCCACCTGGCGCGAGCGCGGCTACCTGTTGGGCGGTGCCGCGGTCGGCACCCTCGCGGTCGGCGGCCTGTTCACCGCGTTCCCCTCGCTCTCCTGGAGCCCGTGGGCGGACGCGTACATATTCGCCGGAACGCTCGTCGCGATGCTCGCCCAGGCCCGCGGCATGGTCGAGTTCTGGTTCGCCTGGCTGCTGGTCGACCTGGTCGGCGTACCGCTGAACTTCCACAGCGGGCTCGCCTTCTCCGGTCTCATCTACGTCGTGTACGGCGCCCTGGTCCTGTGGGGCATGCGCGACTGGTGGCTGCGTTCGCGGACACCCGCTCTGGAAGGAGCCACGGCATGACTGCCCAGCCCACCTGGTTGCACCCGGAACACCGAGGCGGCGCCGAGGACCTCCGCCTCGACCCCGTCGAGCAGGCGATCCGGGACATCGCCGCCGGACGGCCCGTCGTGGTCGTCGACGACGAGGACCGGGAGAACGAGGGCGACCTCGTCATCGCCGCCGAGAAGGCCACCCCCGAGATCGTCGCGTTCATGATGAGCGAATGCCGCGGGCTGATCTGCGCACCCATGGAGAACGACGAGCTGGAACGGCTCGAACTCCCGCAGATGGTCGACCACAACACCGAGTCGATGCGCACCGCATTCACCGTCTCCGTCGACGCGTCCGGCACCCACGGCGTCACCACCGGCATCTCTGCCGCCGACCGGGCCACCACGCTCCGGCTGCTGGCGGGCGGCGAGGCCGGTCCCGGCGACTTCGTACGGCCCGGCCACATCTTTCCGCTCCGCGCCCGCTCCGGCGGCGTACTGGTCCGCAACGGCCACACCGAGGCCGCCGTCGACCTCGCCCGGCTCGCCGGGCTGCGGCCCGCCGGGGCCATCGTGGAGATCGCCGGCGAGGACGGTGTGATGCTGCGGTTGCCCCAGCTCGTCCCGTTCGCCCGCAAGCACGGCCTCACGATCATCTCCATCGAGGACCTGATCGCCTACCGCCGCAGCTCGGAGCCGACCGTCCGCCGCGAGGCCGAGGTGCGGCTGCCGACGGCCTTCGGCGCGTTCACCGCGTACGGCTACCGCTCCACCAGCGACGGCGTCGAGCACGTCGCGCTCGTCCACGGCGACCTCGGCGACGGCGACGACGTCCTGGTCCGGGTCCACTCCGAGTGCCTGACCGGCGACATCTTCCAGTCCCAGCGCTGCGACTGCGGACCCCAGCTGCACGCCTCCATGCGCCGGATCACCGACGAGGGCCGCGGCATCGTCGTCTACCTGCGCGGCCACGAGGGCCGCGGCATCGGCCTGCTCTCCAAGCTGCGCGCCTACGAACTCCAGGAGCGCGGCATCGACACCCTCGACGCCAACCTGGAGCTCGGCCTGCCCGCCGACGCCCGCGACTACGCGGCCGGCGCCCAGATCCTCAAGGACCTCGGCGTCCACAGCCTCAGGCTGATGACCAACAACCCCGACAAGACGGCCGCGATCCTGCGCCACGGGCTCGCCGTCACCGGCCGCGAGCCGATGCCCGTCCAGGCCGGCGAACACAATCTGCGCTACCTGCGCACCAAGCGCGACCGCATGGGGCACGACCTGCCCTGGCTCGACACCGCCACGGCGTCGACCTGCGGCAACCAGTAACGATCACGGAAACGAGCGACAGGAGAGACATGAGCGGCAAGGGCGCACCCGAACTGTCCGTACGCAACTGCGGTGACCTGCGCGTGGCGGTCGTCGCCGCGCAGTGGCACGAGAAGATCATGGACGGCCTCGTCGACGGCGCCCTGCGCGCCCTGCACGAGCTCGGCATCGACGAGCCGACCCTGCTCCGGGTGCCCGGCAGCTTCGAGCTCCCGGTCGTCGCCAAGGTCCTCGCGGGCCGCGGCTACGACGCGATCGTGGCGCTCGGCGTGATCATCCGCGGCGGCACCCCGCACTTCGAGTACGTGTCCCACGGCGTCACCAACGGCCTCACCCAGGTCGCCGTCGACACCGGAGTACCGGTCGGCTTCGGCGTACTCACGTGCGACACCGAGGAGCAGGCGCTCGACCGGGCCGGTCTCGAAGGGTCCAACGAGGACAAGGGGCATGAAGCGGTCACCGCGGCGGTCGCCACCGCCGCCACGCTGCGCACGGTCAGCGAGCCCTGGCGCTGAGCACAGGGTGACGACCCCGTACTCTAAGACCATCATGGCGAACAAAACCTTCGAAGAGCTCTTCGCCGAGCTGCAGCTCAAGGCCGCCAACGGCGACCCCTCCACCTCCCGTACCGCCGAGCTCGTGGACAAGGGCGTCCATGCCATCGGCAAGAAGGTCGTCGAGGAGGCCGCCGAAGTCTGGATGGCCGCCGAGCACGAGAGCAAGGACGCGGCCGCCGAGGAGATCTCCCAGCTGCTGTACCACGTCCAGGTGATGATGGTCGCCCGCGGAATCTCGCTCGACGACGTCTACGCCCACCTCTGAGCACCACCCTCGCACCACGTACATCCGCAGAAGACTCCCTCCTCGCAAAGGAAACCTGACCTCATGCTGCGCATCGCCGTCCCCAACAAGGGTTCACTCTCCGGGCCTGCGATGGCGATGCTCCATGAGGCCGGCTACCAGCAGCGCAAGGAGTCCAAGGAGCTCGTCCTCGTCGACCCCGAGAACGAGGTCGAGTTCTTCTACCTGCGGCCGCGCGACATCGCGATCTACGTCAGCTCCGGCCGGCTCGACATCGGCATCACCGGCCGCGACCTGCTGCTGGACTCCGGCGCGGACTCCGAGGAGATCCTCCAGCTCGGCTTCGCCCGCTCCACCTTCCGCTACGCCACCAAGCCCGGCTCGGCCGAGGGCCCGCAGGACTTCGACGGCATGACGATCGCCACCTCCTACGAGGGCATCGTCGCCAAGCACCTCGCCGACGTCGGCGTCAACGCCTCCGTCGTCCACCTCGACGGCGCGGTCGAGACCGCCATCGAGCTCGGTGTCGCCCAGGTCATCGCCGACGTCGTGGAGACCGGCACCAGCCTGCGCAACGCCGGACTCGAAGTGATCGGCGAGCCGATCATGAAGTCGGAGGCCGTCGTCATCCGCCGCACCGGCGCACCGGACGACGACCCCAAGGTGCAGCAGTTCCTCCGCCGCCTCCAGGGCGTCCTGGTCGCCCGCTCCTACGTGATGATGGACTACGACTGCCGCGTCGAGCACCTGGAGCGCGCGGTCGCCCTCACCCCGGGCCTGGAGTCGCCGACCATCTCGCCGCTGCACCACGAGGGCTGGGTCGCCGTCCGCTCCATGGTCGCCGCCCGGGAGGCCCAGCGGATCATGGACGACCTGTACGACCTCGGCGCCCGCGCCATCCTCACCACCGCCATCCACGCCTGCCGCCTCTGACGGCCGGGCGATCACCCGGAAGACAGAAGAACACCATGTCCGCCCCCGCACCCCGGCCCGAACTCCCCACTCTCCCGGTCACGTTCCGGCCGACCCGAACCCGGGTGGTCCTGCTGACCGTGGGGGCGGTGATGTTCGTCGTCATCACCGCCGTAGCGCTGACCCTGGAGCAGCTGAGTCCGGGGGAGCGGGCCAGCTTCGTCTTCACGGCGCTGCTGTTCTTCGCAGTGCTCGCGCTGCTCAGCCGCCCGAAGGTCGTCGCGAACGAGGACGGGGTGACGGTGGTCAATCTCACCCGGACGCGCCGGCTGTCCTGGGCGGAGATCCTCCGGGTCAACCTGCGCGTCGGCGACCCCTGGGTCTTTCTCGACCTCAGCGACGGGACCAGCATGCCCGCCCTCGGCATCCAGCCGGGAATCGCCAAGCAGCAGGCCATCCGCGACGCCCGTACGCTGCGTGCCCTCGCCGAGAGCCACGGCACCGGAACGGACATCGGCTGAGCCCCCTGCCCCGTACGGCCTCTTCTTGATTACTCTGGGGGGCGGCGGTGCCCCTGCGCCCCCGCCCCGCACCCAGAGGTCCATGAGACCGGCGGGGCTTTCCTGCGACCCAAGGAGTGACTCCTTCCAGCAATGGACGGATCGTCCGGTAGTACCTGCGCCGCCCCTTCCCCGGAGGCGGCGGCATGACCACCCCCCTGCTGCTTCTCAGCGCGGCATTCCTTCTCATCCTCGCCAACGGATTCTTCGTGGCAGCCGAATTCGGGCTCGTCACGGTGGAGCGGCCGGACGCCGAGCGCGCCGCCGCCGAGGGCGACCGGCGGGCCCGTACCGTCGTCGAAGCCCTGCGTGAACTCTCCTTTCAGCTCTCCGGCACCCAGCTGGGCATCACCATCACCTCACTGGTCGTCGGCATGCTCGCCGAACCGGCACTCGCCCAGCTGCTGGACGGCCCGCTCACCGCGACCGGTCTGCCCGACGGTGCCGTCCCCGGCGTCAGCGTGGTGATCGGGATGATGGCGGCCTCCGCCGTCCAGATGGTGATCGGTGAACTCGTGCCCAAGAACTGGGCGGTCTCCCGGCCGCTCCAGGTCGCCCGGTTCGTCGCCGGCCCCCAGCACCGTTTCTCCGCCGCGTTCCGGCCGGTGATCAGCCTGCTGAACACCGTGGCCAACAGGCTGGTGCGGCTGCTGGGCGTCGAACCCACCGACGAGCTGGCCTCCGCCCGTACCCCCGGGGAGCTGGTCTCCCTGGCCCGGCACTCGGCCGAGGCCGGCACCCTCGAACAGGACACCGCGGATCTCTTCGTACGGACCCTGTCGCTCGCCGGACTCACCGCCCAGCACGTCATGACCCCACGGGTGAAGGTCAGCGCCCTGCAGTCCTCGGCGACCGCACAGGACGTCCTCAACCTCACCCGCGCGACCGGCCTCTCCCGCTTCCCCGTCTACCGGGAGCGGATCGATGAGGTCGTCGGCATGATCCACCTCAAGGACGCGCTCGCCGTGCCCGCCCAGGACCGGCTGCGGACCTCCGCCGGACGGATCGCCGTACCGCCGCTGCTGGTCCCGGAGACGCTGCCCGTGGAACAGCTGCTCCAGCGGCTGCGCAACGAGCAGCCGATCGCCGTGGTGGTCGACGAGTACGGCGGCACCGCCGGAGTGGTCACCCTGGAGGACATCATCGAGGAGCTCGTCGGCGAGGTCAGGGACGAGCACGACGCCGAGGGCGCCGACCGGCCCGAGCTGGCCCCCGCCGCCCCGGAGGACGGCCGCCCGGCCTGGGACGCCGAAGGCAGCTGCCGGGTCCTCACCCTGCGCCGGATAGGACTCGACGTCCCCGACGGACCGTACGAGACCGTGGCCGGACTCGTCGCCGATCTGCTGGGACGCATCCCCGCCCCCGGCGACCGGGCCGAGCTGCCCGGCTGGCGGATCTCCGTCCGCCAGGTCGGCCACTACCGCGCCGAGAAGGTCCGCTTCGTCCGCACCGCCGAGGCCCCGGTGGCCCAGGATGTCCTGGAGGCCGTGCGATGAGCCTGGTCCAACTGCTCTTCGCCGCACTCCTCGTGCTGGCGAACGGCTTCTTCGTCGGCGCCGAGTTCGCCCTCGTCTCCGTACGGCGCAGCCAGGTCGAGCCCCTCGCGGCGGCCGGCTCGGCCCGGGCCCGCCAGGTGCTGTACGGCCTGGAGAACCTGCCGCAGATGATGGCCGCCGCCCAGTTCGGAATCACCGTCTGCTCACTGACCCTCGGCGCCGTCGCCGAACCGACGATCGCCCATCTGCTGGAGCCGGTCTTCCAGGCGATCCACCTGCCCGAGGGCCTCGTCCACCCGCTCGGCTACGTCCTGGCACTCGTCTTCGTGGTCTTCCTCCACCTCGTCATCGGCGAGATGGTCCCGAAGAACCTCGCGATGGCGGCGCCGGAGAAGACCGCGCTCTGGCTCAGCCCCGGCCTCGTGGGCTTCGCCCGGCTCTGCCGCCCGGTCACCGCCGCACTGGGGGCCTGTGCCCGGCTGGTGCTGCGGATCTTCGGCGTCGAACCGAAGGACGAGGTGGAGGCCGTCTTCACCAGCGAGCAGCTCAACCGGCTGGTGGAGGACTCCGGCCAGGCCGGACTGCTGGAACCGGAGGCGCAGGAGCGGCTGGAGGACGCACTGGAGCTGGGCAGCCGGCCCGTCACCGATGTGCTGCTCCGCCGGGCCTCCCTGGTGACCGTGGACCCGTCCGTCACCCCGCACCGCATCGAGGAGCTGACCGTACGCACGGGCTACTCGCGGTTCCCGGTGTGCGCGGAGGGCGGCGGTCCGTTCATGGGCTATCTCCACGTCAAGGACGTGCTGGACCTGGAGGACGGCGAGCGGGCCGTCCCCCAGCACGTGTGGCGCCCGATGGCGACCGTACGGGCCGAGCTGCCCCTGGACGACGCCCTGACCGTGATGCGCAGGGCGGCCACGCACCTGGCACAGGTCGCCGACGCCTCCGGCCGGATCCTCGGCCTGGTCGCCATGGAGGACGTCCTGGAGATGCTCGTCGGCGAGGTACGCGACCCGGCCCACCGGATCGCGGTACCACGCCGGGCGGCGGAACCCGCGGGCACGACGACCGGCTACGGGGAACTCACCGCGGCGGTTCGCTAGGGTCTTTCGTTTGGATCGAGCCCGGCATGATCCAAACGAGAGGCCCTAGGCGTATCGATCGGCTGCCGGAGGGGCCGTCGCCCGGCCCCTCCGGCAGACCGTGGCTCACAGGGCCGGCGGTTCCTGCTGCCCCCGGTCCACCGGACCCCGGCCGGACAGCACCTCGCCGTACGCCTGCATCAGGTCCGGCAGCCGCAGGGTGGCCAGATCGTCCCGGCTCGGTACGCCCGCGTAGCCGGAGAGCCGCAGATCGCGGTAGGCGCAGCTCTTCTCGTACAGGGTGCGCAGGAACCGGCCGTTGCCCAGCTCGTCGATCCAGCCCTGCTCGACGACATGGCCGCTGATGGAACGCAGCTCGTCCAGGGACTCCTCGTCCCACACGTCGCCGTTATCCGCCGCCAGCACTTCGCCGATCGAGGTGAGCTCCAGCGGCCGGTAGCTCGGGAAGTCCACCCGGGTGGTGAAGCGCGAGGAGAGCCCAGGGTTGGTGGCCAGCAGCCTGTCCATGCCCTCCGGGTAGCCCGCGAGGATGACCACGAGATGGTCCCGGTTGTCCTCCGCGCGCTTGAGGAGGACCTGCAGTGCCTCGTCGCCGTACGCGTCGCCCTTGCTGTAGCCGCTGTTGGCGAGGCTGTACGCCTCGTCGACGAAGAGCACCCCGCCGAGCGCCGAGTCGATCAGCTCATTGGCCTTGACCGCGGTCTGGCCGAGGAATTCGCCCACCAGATCCGCCCGTTGTGCCTCGACCAGATGGTCACCGCCGAGCAGCCCCAGCGCGTAGAAGACCCGGCCCAGGATGCGGGCCACCGTGGTCTTGCCGGTCCCGGACGGGCCCGAGAAGACGAAGTGGCGCTTCGGCGGCTGCACGGGCAGCCCCTGACCGGCCCGCAGCCGCGCCATGTTCAGCTGCGCGGACAACGCCTTGACCTGGCGCTTCACCGGCTCCAGGCCCACCATCCGCTCCAGCTCGGCCAGCGCCTCGGCAAGCAGCACCGGATCGCTGGGCCCCGCCGGGAACGGGGACAGCGGCTGTCCGGGCGCCGCCCCCCGGCGCCGCGCCCCGCCGGACGGCGGCGGCATCACGACGCCCGGAGGGCCGGACGCCTCACCGCCGGGCCGCAGCTCCCGGCCGTCCACCGGATCGGCGCCGAGCAGCGGATCCGCCTCCGGCTGTGCCTCCGAGGCGGTGCCGTCCGTGCCGAGCCCGGCCAGGGACACGGCGGCCAGGCCCGCGGCCTCGTCGGATCCCTCCAGGCCGTCGTAGTCCGCGATCGCGGCGAGCCGCGCCGAGGTGTCCATGAACGCCGGGTCGATGCGGTGCACCGCCCGGTACAGCGGCAGGGCGGCGGCGCTGCGACCGGTGCCCTCGTGCGCGCGGGCCAGCCAGTAGCGCAGCTCCTTGCGCTGCGGCTGCTCGCTGCGGCAGCGCATCAGCGCGGTGGACAGCAGCGGCTCGGCCTGCCCGTACATCTCCAGACGCACCCGGGCCATGCCGCCGAACAGCCCCGCCTCGATGCCGAGCAGCGGATCGTCCACCAACTGCTCGGTGTTCCGCACGAGCAGCTCCCAGTCCTTGACCAGGTACGAGCGGCAGGCGTGCAGGAAACGCACCTGCGGGTCCGCGTCCACCGGCGGCAGGCCCGCGAGGGCACGGTCCAGCTCGGGGACGTGGCGGCCGTCCAGCCAGTGCGAGGCGTGCGCCAGCAGCAGGTCGCGTGCGCTCTCCAGTACCGGCTGCACCCACCAGCCCAGCCAGTACCAGGAGTTGAGCGTGCGCCTGTGGCGGGTGCGCTGCTCACCGAAGCGCTCGCGATGGCGGTACATGCGCAGCAGCGCCGTCGTCGTGTCGACCCTCAGCGCATGGAGGCCGAGCCAGCCGTCCGCCATGCCGGGATCGAGCCGGACCGCGGCCCTGAACTCCTCTTCGGCCTGTGGGTAGGCGCCCATGGTGTAGGCGTCCACGCCGCGCAGCCAGGCGAGGTCGGCCGGGGCCTGTGCGCCCTGCGTGCCGATGTCCATCTGGTCCCCCACAAACCGTGCCCCCAGGATGTCCCGCCGCACGATTCTGCCCATCCGGGCGCGCCGAATCACTTTGCCACGGACGGGAATTGACCGCACCGAGAGGCATCGTACCTGCGCAGGGAGTGTGCGACTAAGAGCGCCGCAGGCCGAAGGGGAGCCGTGACCCAGGGTGAGCGGAATTCGTCGGGCCGGTGTGGGGGAGGGGATGCGAGGGCAGAACGAAGCCCCCGATCACGGGGGAACAATCGGGGGCTTCGCGTTCGTGGGGGCTCCGAAAAGCCGCACATTGAGAACGTAAGACCTGTACCGCCCCCGGGTCAAGCGGAGTTGGGGCACTTCCGGGGCGATTTCTCACCATTCAGCACGACGGCGCAATGTGCTCACGGTCCGTGACGGAATGGTTCGTTCCTGCTGCTGCGCCGGGCCTCTCCAGCAACTCGTACCCCACAGGCAACTGCCTTACCAGAGTGTCCGCGTGGGGCCGGGAAGGGTCGGCCGAGAAGTGCTGTGCCTCGGCCGCCGTCCACCCGTCCCAGAAGCCCGAGAGCGCGGGACCGTCCCTGTGGCGGCCGCGCTCCCAGGACTGTGCGGCGGGGAGGTCCATCCACAGCAGCCGGGCCAGCCGCGGCCGCAGCGCCCGGCGGCCGGCCCCGACCCCCTCGATCAGGACCACCGGCTCGGGCTCCAGGCCGCGCGGCGTTCCGAAGCTCCGCGCGGTCCAGTCGTACGGCGCGTACCGCGCACACTCGCCGCGCTCCAGGGGTACGAGTACCTGATCGTGCAGCCGGTCCACCCAGGTGAAGAAGGACTCGTGCGTGGCCATGTCGTCCAGGTGCAGGACGGGGGCGCCGCCGAGCGCGGCGGCCAGGCGGGCGGCGAAGGTGCTCTTTCCCGAGCCCGCGTGGCCGTCGACGGCGATCAGCCGGACCGGTCCGCACGACGGTGCCAGGGTGCGCAGCCGTCCGGCGAGGAGCGAGAGGTCGTTCATGGCCACCAGCCTACGAGCCGGTCCCGGGCGGGCGACGGTCCTGTCCGCGGCAGCCGCAGGTCACGCCAGTGGATCAGTCGCAGGTCGCGCCAGTGGACCAGACCAATATTGGTTCATCGGTGCGAGCCGAATCGCTGGCCGGATCCTGCCACGACCCGCAATAGTTGGCGCACTGTCGTGCACCTTGCAGCCCCATTCCGCTTACGACCGGGGGTCTCGCCCATGAACAGACCGACCTCACGCCGAACCGTGCTGACCGCCGCGCTCGCGGCAGCGGCCACCGCCGGGGCGGTGTCGTCCGCCGGCTCCGCGACCGCCGCCGCCCCTTCCGCCGCCCCGCCCTATGCTCCTTCGGTCGAGGCGCCTGCCGTGGACAACCGTTTCTGGCACACCTACACCGACTGGCGCGCCGGTTCCGGAGCCGGGACGCGCGCTGTCGCCGGACGCCGCCCCGGGCTGGTGATCGACCACGCCGCGGGGCGCACCGACTACACGGACCCGCACACCGGTACGACCGCCAGCTGGGAGTACGCGACCTGGACCTCCCCGCTCCACCGGTCCTCGGTCCCGGCGACCGAGGTGATCGCCTCCTGGAACGCGGAGACCCCGGCCGGTACCTGGATCCAGATCGAGCTCCAGGGCCGTTACTCGGACGGCACCCCGAGCCCTTGGTACGTGATGGGGCGCTGGGCCGCGGGCGACGGCGACATCCGCCGTACCTCCGTGGACGACCAGAGCGACGGCAAGAGCTCCATCTGGACCGACACCTTCTCGATGGACGACCCGGCGAGCGGACTGCGACTGGTCTCCTACCGGCTGCGACTCACCCTCCACCGCACCCCGGGCACCGGCCTGACGCCCACGGTCCGGCGGCTCGGCGCGATGGCCTCCGACATCCCGGACCGCTTCACCGTGCCGGCCAGCACCCCCGGCCTCGTCCGCGAGCTGCGGGTGCCGCGCTACTCGCAGAACGTCCACGCGGGCCAGTACCCCGAGTACGACAACGGCGGCGAGGCATGGTGCAGCCCCACCTCCTCGCAGATGATCATCGAGTACTGGGGGCGCCGGCCGACCGCCGAGGACCTCGCCTGGGTCAAGCCCGGCCTGGCCGACCCGCAGGTCTGCCACGCCGCCCGGTTCACCTACGACTACCAGTACGAGGGCTGCGGCAACTGGCCGTTCAACGCCGCGTACGCCGCGACGTACGACGAGATGAGCTCGGTGGTGACCCGGCTGGACTCGCTCCAGGACCTGGAGACGCTGGTCTGCGCGGGCATCCCGGTCATAACGTCACAGTCCTTCCTCAAGGAGGAGCTGACCGGCGCCGGGTACGGGACCTCCGGCCACCTGATGACCGTGATCGGCTTCACCGCCGACGGCGACGTGATCGCGAACGACCCGGCCTCGCCGGACAATGAGGCGGTGCGTCGGATCTACCGGCGCCGGGAGTGGGAGAACATCTGGCTCCGCACCAAGCGCTACGACGCGAACGGCAAGGTCAGGAGCGGTACGGGCGGGGTCTGCTACGTCTACTGGCCTGCTAGGCCGGCACCGAGCCAGCACCGCGCACTGCGGTCGCTCGGCCTGCTGTGAGCATGTACGGCCCCACGGCCGTCTCGACGACCTGACGGCAGCGCTCCTGGCCGTCCTGCGTGAGGTGGCCGTACCGGTCCACCGTGACCTCGATCGAGCGATGTCCGAGCCGGCGGGACACCTTGTGGACGGACACACCGTTCGTCAGGGCCACGGTGGTCCATTTGTGCCGCAAGTCGTGCGGGTTGTATACGGGCAGATCGAGCCGCCTGATGGCGCGGCCCCACGACTTGCGCAGGAGATCGCGGCGCGCTTCCTGTATTCGTGCTGCGCGGTCGGCGGTCGGCCAGGTGGTCTTCTCCGCCCACGCGGACCTCTCGTCGTTGTCCCGGCACCAGTCGACCAACCTGCGCCGCGCCAGTGTGCCGAGACGGTTGACCATGTCGGTCTCGGTCAGTCCGATCACGTGCTGGAGGTCGCCGACGCCGACAGGGCCGTAAAACGGCCCGGGACCGCTCGTCGAGCGGTCCCGGGCCGTGATGCGGGACAAAGGTTCAGAGCGTGGCCGGCAGGTCCGGGGGCTCGGCGGGGCTGTGCCAGCTCGCCGGAACCCCGGTGGTCGCCTGGCAACGAAGAACCAGGTCCTCCCAGCCGGACGGGGTGACACCGTAAGGGGCTGCCGCGGCCGTCAGGATGTCCGCGTCGAACCGTACTGAGCAGGCCTCCGTGACCTGGGCAAGGCAGTCGATGACCGCCCGCCTGTTCCCCACCCCGGTGGCCTCGACCGCCGCGTGCTGGCGGTCCCACAGCGCACTGAGAGACGTCAGGACCCCAGCCGGTTTGATCCGCCGCCCGGCCAGCTCCTCCGCCTGATTCTGCAGGGAATGTGCCTCGGGTACGGGGACGTCGAGGGCGGCATCCAGGATACGGCGCCGAACGTGACAGGCCACGGCCAGCGCACTGGCCGGGCGCGTGCCGGCGGCCTCGTCACCGGGGCCGGGGAACGCCTCGAACTCCGTGACCCCCAGAGCATCGAGCTCGGCCAGGGCCTCTTCCAGGGAGTCACTGGAGTGCACCCCGTTCATGAGCCGATTCTCGGCGCCGAGAACATGGCGGAGATGCCCGGGATGGCAAGCCGCCGGGTCCGAAGGCCCCTTCAAGGCGCGCAGCGTGTCGGTCAAGGAAGGCGTGTCGAGGTGGTCGGAGACGAGCCAGCAGGCGAGACTCGGCCCGGCCGCGAAGAGCCGGTCGACCAGCAGATCCTCAGCTTCCGGTGCCCGGTCTCTGCGGTTCTTCCCGTACAGCGCCGCGATCTGCTCCGAGGTGGGCCGCGGCAGGGCGACGCCCTTGATGCGGATGCCCAGGGTGTCGAGGTAGCGCAGGGCAGGCCACTGCCGTCCCGAACCGGTCGCGTCGGGGGAGAAGAGGACGAAGCCGGAGTTCCGCTCAGGCACGAAGGGCCCGACGCCCGTGTGTACGACGTTCATGCCGACTCAGTTCCCCACGCCCGCCGGGTACACCTCGGTTCCCGGAGCGGGCATGCCCTGGAACCAGTTCTCGACGGATGCATGGTCCTGCCCGTTCAGGACCGTGCAGGACATGCCGTTGGCCTCAAGGAAGGGTGGCAGACACTCGTCGATGCTGGTCCGCCCCATGGCCGCCGCGTCCACCGTCGACAGGCGCTCCAGGTAGGTGCCGTCGCCCTCCGGGCGCCGGATTCCCGGGACGTCGGTGAGGATGGCGAACCTCCGCGCACCGAAGAAGCGAGCGAACCATGCGGCCATCGAGTCGGAGGTGATGACCCAGGACCGTTCGAAGACATCGAGGCCGATGATCTGCTCCATCGGCAGCATGATCGCCACACGCTTCTCATCGAGGACGGAGGAGACCTCGACGGGCCGGGTGAAGACCTTCGAGCCGGGGCAGAGGGTCGAGAAGATCAATCCGGTCTGGTCCTGGGCACGGGCGCAGAGCTGATGGTGGATATCCGCGGGGAAGTGGAGTGTGCGGTCCACGTCTTCGATGTAGTTGTCGATGGGGCCACCACCGGGAAAGACGACCACCCGGTGTGTGGCAGCCAGCCGCGACAGGGTCTCGCCCAGCTCGCGGGCCCGGTCGAAGTCGGCCAGGAGGCTGCCTCCCAGCTTGACCACGACGTCGACGCCGAAGTCCCGGAAGCCCAAGTTCTTATCCATCGGAGTTTCTCCTTGCGGGAATGAGGTGCGGGAAAGAGGCTCAGTGACCATGGGCGCGCAGCAGCGCTTCGAACCGGTCACAGATCAAGTGAGCCTCGTCCATGCTGAGAATCAGCGGAGGCCGGATCTTCAGCACATTGCCGTGTCCGTAGCGGGAGGTGCGGACTATCAGTCCGTACTCCATCGCCTTGTTTGCGAGGAAGTTGGTGAGGACGGCGCTGGGAGCGCCGTCCGTGTCCACGATCTCCACGCCGATCATCAGACCGACGCCACGCACCTCCGCGACGCACGGCAGCGAGGGCTGGACGGCTTTCAGGCGTTCCTGGATCAGTGATCCGGTGGCCCGGACGTTGGCGAGGAAGGCGGGGTCGTCGATGACGTCGAGCGTGGCGAGGGCAGCGGCCGCGGACATCAGGTTCGCCCCGTACGTGAACGAGTGGTCGTTAGCCGGAAGGCCACTCAGCTCGTCGCTGGCGAGGATGCCCGCGACCTGCGCGCCGGAGCCCCCGAGCCCCTTCCCGACGGTCATGGCGTCGGGCTCCACGCCGAAGTGTTCCGCGGCGAACATGTGGCCTGTGCGTCCGATGCCGGTCTGGATCTCGTCGAGGATCAGCTTGATGCCGTACGTGTCGCACAGCTCGCGCAGCCTGGCGAAGTAGCCGTCGGGGGGCACGATGTTGCCGCCGTTGCCGGAAATGGGCTCGACGAGGACAGCCGCGACGCTTCCGCTGCTCGCGTACTCCAGGAAGTCGGCCAGCCGATCCACACACATCAGTCCGCAACTGTCGCGCTGCTGTCCGTAGAAGCAACGCAGACAGTACGGGTCGGGCACCTGGAGGCCGCCGATACCCACCAGTGGTAAGGACTTCCTGCGGAAGGCATTCCCGGATAGCGCAGCCATGGCCATGGTCTGGCCCACATGGCTACGGAAAAGGGTAACGACGTCGCGCCGCCCGGTGGCGTGCTGCGCCATTTTGATGGCCCCCTCGTTGGCCGTGGAGCCGCCGGACACCTTGAGGTGGGCCTTGGAAAGTCGCTTGGGTGCGAGTGACACCAGACGGGCGGAGAGCCGGTTGATCACATCCGTCTGGAAGCTGGACGTGGCGTGGACCAGGTGGTCGGCCTGCTCCTTCATCGCGTTGACGACAGCTGGATGCCCGTATCCCAGGCTGAGGTTGAAGGTGGCGGACGCGCAGTCGATGTACTCGCGGCCGTCGGAGTCTCTGATGTGGACGCCACTGCCGCTGGTGATTCTGAGGTCTGACACGGGGTAGTAGACGGCGCTCGAATCGTCGCGATACACGATCACTTCCGGTTGCTGTAGGTCTTCCCGGGCAGGCACAGGGCGACCGTCGGGCCGTGAGCCGAGACGGATGGCAAGGCAAGCCTTCGAAGACAACGGGCGTTAGCGGACGGTCATATGGGCAGAGGGGTCGAAAAATGGCGTGCCAGGCCTCGAAGTTGCGGCTGCACGCTCGACGACGCCGGCGTAGTCGTGGTCGGTGCGTTCGCGCCCAGGGATTATGGCTGTCCGGCAGTGAAAGATCTAGACCATTGGTGATCACGTGCTCCATCAACTGGCCTAAAAAGGCCCCGAGTTGGACGTCGTAGTCGACGGCGTCGCGGTGGTCGCCGCGCGTACCCGGGATGGGTCGGCATCCGGCTGCTCCACAAGCGTCATCCTCGTCGCCCACTCCCGCCGAAGCCCCCGACAACCCGCCACCGACAGCCTCTGGGCGATCACCGGCTATGAAAATCTCGTATGAGCATCGAGCTGCACCCGTCGGGAAAGGACCTCAGCCCGAAGTACCTCGCCGGCGGTTCACTCTGTGGGAGCCCCGGGCTGAGACGCCCGGGGCCGCCCGGCCATTCGCTGTAAAGACCCCATCCCGCGAAGCGGATCCCCCGCCCGCCCACACACGCTGCGGCGAACAGGGCCGCGAATGGGATCGATTCGGCCCGCGACGAATCGATGTACACCGTTACGCGGCGTCGTTAGCCTGGCCGCCAGTTTCAGTTGTCCGTATTCACTCATTCCAACGGAGATCCAGATGCAGGTAGATGTTGCCCGGATTTGGGATACATTGATCGAACGGCAGTTGGTGCCGGAAAGCTGCCAGGCGTCCTTTCTCGTCGGGTCGTCCGCCAACGGCTGGGGCAACGACAAGAGCGATTTCGACATCTGCATGGTGAGCACGGAACCGTGGACGGGCCCGGACTGTGTCGAGACCTCGGTGCTCCTCGAGCCCTCGGTCGTGCAGTGGCACACCTTCCACTCCGACAACCGCGACTGGGATCTCGCTTACTGGGTGGACACCCAGTTCGACCAGTTGCTCGCCAAGCTCTCCTGGACCGGCTTCGACCAGGTCCGCGCCAACAGCGGTGACATGCTGCCGCCGCGGGAGGAAGTGCTCCTCGGACGACTGGCGACGTGTCGGCCGTTGTACGGTGAGGACTGGGTGCTGCGGCGTCGCGCCGAACTAGAGGCTTCCGCCTTTCAGTCCATCCTCGTCACCCGGTCCCTCGGCGAAGCGGACCGGGCCATCGAAGACAGCCTCGGGCAGTTGGAGGGCGGCGATCTGAACAGTGCCGTGCTCTCGGCGCGGCAAGCCCTCGGCTACACAGTCGACGCGTTGCTGGAGGAGCAGGGGCAGTTCGGAAGCCACCTGATCAAGTGGCGGTCACGCCGCTTCCGAGAGGCCAAGCCCACGGCGCTCAGCTTTGACAAGTACTGGGAACTCGAGACGATGCAGGGCTTTGATCCCGCCGACCCGTCGAGGTGGATCAACGAGGTTCTTGCCCTGTGTCAGGACCTGTCGCTCAAGATAGAGGTCTGAGCGACGCCTCGTGATCCGGATACAGCTCGATGAGCTAACTCTCGGACGGGTACGTATCGCTATCAGCCCGTTGTGGGAGGCCGTTTCCAGCCTGGCGTTGACCATTCGATATCGCAGCGAGATTCCACACCCTTACGCGAAGTGGCTCGCGACCGCACGGCGTCAGGTTTCGCCCGCGCTGCACAAAGAGCTGGTCGGCATGGTGCGAGTGCACCAGGTGGGCCTGTCGTCCTCTCTCACGCCGATCCCCCACTGCTCCTCGTCCTCGATCGAGGACGAACTGGAGGTTCTTCGAGCCTCGGGACACAACAGGTTCGCCGAGCTCACAGGGGACTACTGGAGCGCTGCGATCGCGGCCTACTGGCCCGATATGCGGGGCGCGTTGGAAGAAGAGATCCTGGTGCGCGGCCGTACCCTGGTAACCGGGGGCGCGGCCATGATGCTGCACGAATTAGGAGGACGGGTTCGTTGGGAACGCCCCGAGTTGAGCGTTCCGCACCAGGCCGATCTGGACTGGTGCATGACGGACGGCCGCTTGATCATTGTTCCCGTGCTGTTCGCGCGCGGCACGAGGATCTTCTCAACCCTGCGCGACACGGTTGCGTTCTCCTATCAGGCACAGAACGCCGCGATTCTCCGCGGGCCTGCCGGCGCCGCGGGCAGGCCCGCCGACGAGGTGCGCCAGAACGACAGGCTGACAACCATTCTTGGGCGCGGACGGGCGTCAGTCCTGCGCGGTCTGCATACACCGGCCACGACCATGGCACTGGCCAGCTCCACCGGCCTGGCGCCGAGCACCGTGTCCCAGCACCTGGCCGTGCTCCACTCGGCGGGCCTCGTAGGGCGCCATCGCATAGGCCCGCGCGTGCTCTACGAGTTGGCGGACTCCGGTGCCGTCCTGCTCGCCCAACTCGGCGGCTGAGTCCTGTGCCGACGGCCTGAAGTGAGAAGCGCACGTCAGGCAGCTGACCCGGTCAGTCCCTGGGCAGGTTGCGGACCACTGGAATGGCGAGCAGCAGGCAGGCGGTGACCATCAGCATCGCCGCGGAGAAGTACAGCACTTGCGCCGCGCCGAGCGAGAGGGCTACCAGTCCGGCGGCGACCTGTCCGATCGGTCGCATGATCACGGATCCGGCGACATCATAGGCGTGCACTCTTCCCAGGATGTCGGAGGGTATTTTCGTCTGCACGCTCGTGTGGAACATGACCAGCCAGAACGCGGAGCCCGCACCGTCCAGGAGATATCCGCCGGCAAGCAACGGCGGGGACAGCTGCATGGCGACCACCAAGATGGCAAGGGTGCCGACGGCCAGACCGACAGCACCGGCCCGCAAGGGATATCGCGGCTTGAGGCGAGCGGCGACCAGACCACCCAGAACGGCGCCTACCCCGAACATCGACATGATGAGACCGAGGGCTTTCTCTCCGTGCTCGATGGTGATGAGACTCGGCCCGAGGGTCAAGAAGGGACCGTTCACGGTCACTTGGAAGAGCATGAAGACCACGATCACGCTCCAGAGCCACGTACGCGCTCGAAACTCCTGCCACCCCTGGACGAGGTCGCGCCGGAGGGACGTCCGTCGCTGCACGCGCGGGGTCCTCAGCCGCACGGCGAGCAGACAGACGGCGCTGACACCGAACGTCGCGGCGTCGATCGCCATGACGACCGGAATGGACGCGAGGACGAGAAGCAGCCCGGCCGCGGCGGGTCCGGCCACTGTCGCCAGCGATTCCGTGACGCGAATCGCCGCGTTGGCCTTCTGGACGTCACGGGCGATCCGCGGAATGACGCTGCCGAAACCGGGCTGAAAGGCCGCCGCGGCGCACCCGCTCAGCGCAAGGATCATGAGGATCAGCCAGAGGGTGGGCCTGCCGACCGCGAATGCCACCGCGAGAGCGCTGTGAATAATCAGCCGAGCTACGTCTGCGGCGACCATCACGCGCACCGGAGTGAACCGGTCGACGATGACACCGCCGAAGATGACGAAGATGGCCAGCGGAGCGGTATAGGCGGCGAGCGCGTAGCCCACTCCGGTGACCCCGTACCCGGCCTGCAGTACCGCCACCGTGATCGTGGTCGGAAGAAGCATCTGGTCGCCGAAGACCGATACGGTCCGGCCCGCGAAGAAGAGCGTGAAATCCCGGGACCAGAGCCGATCGAGTGGCTGATGCGCTTCGATGGGCTGAACCACGCTACTGTGCCGTCCTCGAGAAGTCGTAGTCGACACGCTCCTCGATCTCCAACTCGCGGACGAGACGCTCCACCGTGGAAAAGTCGGTGAACATCATGTCCGTGCCCGGCAGGCCGTGCGTGTCGGCGATGATCTCAACCGCGCCGGGGATCCTGACGAACTGGAGAATCTCAGACCACAGCTCGTAGTCCTGTGCCGCCAGGGCCCGGATCGCGTCCCCGACAGAACCGGTGAAGAGGTCGCGCTGCTCCTTGGTGAGGTGGACGAAGACGTCCTTCATCAGTTCGGCCACGATCGGCCCATGCGCCGCCTCGTCCCTGGCATGAAGGCGCGTCACGAGCGAATGCATCGGATGAATCGTCTTGTCCTGTGCGAGTAACTCCAGGAAGTTGTTGATGTGGAGTTCGCCAACCACCGTCCAAACCAGGAACAGGATGTCCTGCTCCCATTTCTCACTCCGCTGCGCGGTGAGCTCGAACAGACGCCTGTTCGTCACCGGATGGGAGTAGTCCGGCTCCAGGGTCAGGTTGCGAGCCTCCTTCGTACGCTGCATCGCCGTCATGTGCATATAGGTGTGCCACACCTCGTCGATGTGCGACTGCTGGACTGCCTCCTTGGCCTCGTACCGATCGATGCCGGGGAACACTCCGCGCGCGAGCATCTCGAAGGTGGGATTGGCGACGTTCTCCTCAGCCGCGATCACCCGGGCGTTGTAGGCCTGCCACGCCAACGTGTTCACGAGCCGGCGCGACGCCTCCGGAGCATCGAGGAAGCGCGGGTGCTCGGCGAAGGGAATGAGGTGTACCGGATAGTCCAGTACATCCGATGCAACGTTTTCGGATTTCATGAAGGCGGACATGTCCGTGCGGATGCTGGCCCGTCGCGGCCAGGAGACAATGAGGCGCTTTAGAGTGCTCGGGCCCACATGCGGCTCGGATTCAATGTTCTCGATCCCGAGCTCCTGGGAATGGACATCGCTCATGAAAGTGCGCCCTTCTCGGATGTGCGGAAAATTGGCTGCCGCCTGACTCCGGCTCAAGGTCTCCAGAGGGCCGAGCCCGTCGGGTCAGGTATGCCTTGCAAGTCCGCTCATGATTGAAGGAGGTCGGCGAACTGTCAAGGCGTCCAGGCAAACACCGTTCGGCATTCCTGATCGCGATGCGACCGAACGAACCTCCCGCGCGCCAGATTTGCGCAGGTCAAAGTGGGTGTGATCAGCCACGGGCAGGACGGAGTGTCTCCTCGACGCGGAGCATCTACAAATCGGGAGATTCGGTGGATGACGAATCGCTGTGCTTCGCCGTATGCGGGTAGTTACCCTGGTGACTCATCGCGAAGGTGTCTATAAATTTCAAAGGATCTCGAATTGAGCTATATTTCAGAATTGCGCGCATGTGTGGGCACGCGTCCACTTATTCTGCCCGGAGCTGCCGTGATCGTCGTGGATTCCGGCGGCCGAGTCTTGCTGATGGAGCGCGCCGACACCGGAGGATGGGGACTGCCGGGAGGATTTATGGATCCGGGAGAGTCCCTGGAGGAGACCGCGCGGCGAGAGGTTATGGAGGAGGTCGGACTGGAGGTTGACGAGCTGAAACTGATGAACGTCTTCTCCGGGCCAGAACAGTACTACCAGTATCCCAACGGGGATCGGGTCTTCAATTTGACCGCGGTCTACACAGCCACAGCTCGAGACTGGTCGCACCTCAAGCAGGATCCCTCGGAAGTTTCTGAGGCAAGACTTTTCGTCACAAGTGACTTGCCGGCCGACCTGATCGCACCGGAAGTGCCAATTTTGGAACACTACACCAGATTCGCGAGCGTCTCCCGGTGACCTCCACCGCCTCCCGACCCCCCCTGCAGGAGTATCTGACCTTCCTGGAATCTTTGCTCCGGGAAGCAGCCGAAATAGCCCTATCTTTCCCGCGAGGCCTGGCTTTCCGCATCAAGGACGCCGATCCGAACCAGGTCGTGACAGACGCCGACCTGGCCATCGGACAAAAACTCAAAAGCCGGATCCATGAACGGTTCCCGCATGACAGCAAGATCGATGAGGAGTGGGGCACGGTAAGGGGGACCTCTGCCATCACATGGGTGATCGACCCCATCGACGGAACCTCCAATTTCGCTGCGGGAAGCCCTCTGTTCGGTATCATGGTCGGGATTCTTGAGCACGGCAGGCCGGTGGCAGGCGGGGTGAGTCTTCCCGCTCTCTCCGAGACATATGTCGCCGCGGTCGGGCACGGCGCCTACGTGAATGGAAATGAACTCGAACTCAAAGCCGGGGGCGACATGGCAGAACAACTGGTCGCCTACGGCATGGATTTTCATCCGCCGGAGACGGAACTCGACTACCGAACAATGGCGAGCATCGCATCCCGCTGCCGAGGGATCCGCATGAGTAACAGCATATTCGATTGCATGATGGTCGCAAAGGGTGTGTACGCGGCTTCCATGCACCGCCGCAACCGCATCTGGGACTGCGTCGCCCCACACGTCATCATCCAGGAAGCCGGTGGAACGTTCTCCACGATGGAGGGCGACGTTCCGGATTACCGGAACCCCCTGACAAAGGTCACGCAGGTGTACTCGATGCTGGCCTGCGCCCCCGATTTCCACAGGACTGTCATCGATATCACGCGAACGTAATTCCCTGTTGCGGGAAATGCGCATCCCCGGCCGCCCGAACTGGAGTCCCCAAGTTCCAGCACCGCCGCGCAGACCGCCAGTAGAGTCGCATCCCGCTGCGAACCCCTGGCGGCCCAATGGGAAAGATTTGCTTCCGTCTTGGAAGGCGGGATCGAGGCGCAGGCGGAGACCCGTTTCATCCTGCCCGGCTACGAGGCGGTCGCGATCATCCTCGATTCCGCAGAAGAAATCCTTTCCGAGGATTGACTCGTTTCCTCCTGAAGTTCTCCAGAATGGGACTACATGACCTCACGCCTTCCGCGCAGGTTCTCCCTGAGGCCCTTCACACCTTCCGGTTTCGGCATCGTGCGGGCGCTCGACGTGCAGGTGGAGGAACCGGTACAGGGAACGTTCACCCTGCGGTACACGCTGTACGCGGACCTCTCCCGCCTGCGTATCCCCGCCACGCGCAGTCCGCGTCATACAGACGAACTGTGGAAGCACACCTGCTTCGAGATGTTCGTGCGCAAGTGGCCCGACTCCCTGGCCTACTACGAGCTCAACGTCTCGCCGTCCACTGAATGGGCTCTCTATACGTTCGACGACTACCACCAGAACGGGGCGCAGGTGCATCTGTCCACGCCTCCCCGGGTGCACTTCACCAGGGAGCCGGATCGGCTGCATTTGGACGTACGACTGGATATGCATGGCCTACCGCACGCCCGCCGCATGGCCCTTTCTGCCGTAGTCGAGGACGACAACGGCGATCTCAGCCGTTGGGCTCTGAAGCACGTCTCGCCGAAACCCGATTTCCATCATCCGGACAGTTTCATCGCCATGTGACGATCGGTCGCCGCAGCGCGAAGTCGTCGACGGCGAGCACTCTCAGCCCGGGCAGCGGTGGATCGGGCACCCTCATCACACAGTTGAGCGGCGTGGCCCAGCTCAGTGCCTGATGCAGGTGGTGCAGCAGGCGGGAGCCTGCCTTGCCTGTCAGGGCCATGCCCTGCTGGGCGGCCACACGGATGTGCGCCCACATCCCGCACGAGATGTCGGCCCGTCCCGGGCACGCGCGGCGACCACCGCGACGCCGTCGACAGCGACGGCCAACTCGACTATTACGCAGACGAGTTGCTGGAACAGGAGGCCAAGACCTCGTTCGGCATACCCCAGCATCTCGCCGTAAAGGCACCAGGTCACGCTCCCGGCCCAAGCGGTCACCAGCTACGAAAACCTTCTATGTGCCCAGCTCCTTCTGGGTTTGGGCACGCTGGTACAGCGGCACGCCGAGGGCTGGGGCGGTGCTGGACGATCAGGGCGGGCCGTCAGAAAGAAGGCACGGCCTCCGGTGAGACGCCGACCCACAGGGCCTGTCGAATCCTTACAAGGGCACAGGGCCGGGTGGCCGGATGAGCGTCTGTGGTGTCGGCAAGCCACCGCATGGTCACTACGTGCTGAGCGGCGATGCGCGTCGGTGGACGGCCGGTGGACGGACGTCTCTGGACAGTGCAGCACGGAAGGGCGCGGCCCAACCCGGTGCACCTATTCTGATCAGCGGAAACGTCACACGGTGGCACCGCACGGTGGCCAGGAGCGCACTCAGGGGTTTGAGGCATCAGGGATTGCACCATCGGTCACGGGCTGACGGCCGGCTGGGAGATGCCGGGCAGCGGGGCGCGGCAGCATCTCATGGACTTCTCCGGGACGTCGGGCCGGGATCGGGCTGTTCCCGGCCGCTTCGGGGCTGAGGCTACGCGGGGCCGTCGGTACCGCATCGCCGGGTCCGAATCGGCTGCTGGCCGGGACGCGCCGACGATTGCGGCCGAATCAGGTCGGTACCCAGGCAAACATCGTGCAGACACGATCATCGTATCGAGTTAATGTCGGCGGCTTTCCTTGCTGGGGGGAGCGAAGCGGCTACTAGGGTTCCCCTGGATCTGGACGGATTCCCGTTCACATACCCCTTTCGTCAGCTGTTGCCCGATGGCGTCCACATACGCGTGTCACCGCCCTTCCCAAGGAGCGCTCGCCCGATGACTGTTGACTCGAGCCCGGAAGCACGACCGGAACCGCCCCGGCAATCCAGCCTGGGCACGGCGGCTGCCCGCAACCTCGCCACCACGACCAAATCGGCCCCGCAGATGCAGGAGATCACCTCCCGCTGGCTGCTGCGGATGCTCCCCTGGGTGGAGGCCCGGGGCGGGGCCTACCGGGTGAACCGTCGCCTGTCCTACACCGTCGGCGACGGGAGTGTGGAGTTCGTGCAGGACGGCGCCCACGTCAGGGTGATCCCCCGTGAGCTCGGTGAACTGGCCCTGCTGCGCGGCTTCGACGACGTGGAGGTGCTGACCGCACTCGCCGGCCGCTGCATCCAGCACGACTTCCGGGCGGGCGAGACGCTGGTCGAGCGCGGGACGCCCGCGGACAAGCTCCACCTGATCGCCCACGGCCGCGTCAACCAGACCTCCGTCGGCAATTACGGTGACGAGGTCGCTCTGGACGTACTCGCCGACGGCGACCGGTTCGGGGAGGACACCCTCCTGGACGAGGACGCCCGGTGGGAGCGCACGGTCACCGCCGAGACCTCGGGCACGCTGCTCACGTTGTCACGCGCCGACTTCGCGGCAGTGCTGTCCACGGCGCCGGGCCTCCGGGCCCATGTCGAAGAGTTCTCGTCGCTCTCCCACCGGCGGCAGAACCATCGCGGCGAGGCGGAGATCGCGATGTCGGCCGGCCACGTCGGAGAGCACGAGCTGCCCGGCGCGTTCGTCGACTACGAACTGCATCCGCGCGAGTACGAACTCTCGGTCGCCCAGACCGTTCTGCGGGTCCATACGAGGGTCGCCGACCTCTACAACGAGCCGATGAACCAGACCAAGGAGCAACTCAGGCTCACGATCGAGGCGTTGCGTGAGCGCCAGGAGCACGAGCTGATCAACAACCGGGAGTTCGGCCTGCTCCACAACGCCGACTTCAAGCAGCGCATCCAGACGCACTCCGGCCCGCCGACCCCGGACGACATGGACGAACTGCTCTGCCGACGCCGCGGTTCCAAGTTCTTCCTCGCGCACCCCCGGACGATCGCGGCGATCGGGCGTGAGTTCAACGCGCGCGGGATCTATCCCGACCACACCGATCTCGGGGGCCAGCAGGTCCCGGCCTGGCGCGGGGTCCCGATCCTCCCCTGCAACAAGATCCCCGTCACGCCGGAGAAGACCAGCTCGATCCTCGTCATGCGTACCGGCGAGGACAACCAGGGCGTCGTCGGACTGCACCAGACAGGACTGCCGGACGAGTACGAACCGGGTCTGTCGGTCCGCTTCATGGGCATCGACGAGAAGGCGATCATCTCCTACCTCGTCAGCACCTACTACTCCGCAGCGATCCTCGTGCCGGATGCGGTCGGCGTGCTGGAGAACGTGCAGATCGCGCGCTGGCCCAAGTAACGGCCCCGGCCCGGAAGGCATGTGTGCGACACCCCGGATCCTCCGGAGAGGTCGGGCGTGCCCGAGGGCTTCGGGACAGCCGCCCACCCACCGAGGAGCCATGGATGCCCGTGCCTGAGCTGCCACCGCCGCAGTCGAGCCTGCCCGAGGCCGCTTCCCGCTTCGGGGCGCACGTACTGGCTGCCGCCGCGGCCCGCGCCTGCGATATCGAGGCCGCCGTCGGCGGCCTGCCCGCCGCGCCTTCCCTGCCCGCCGCACCTGCGCTTTCCGCGCCCTCCGCGCCTCCCCTCGGCACCCCGGCAGCCGGGGCGCCGGCACCGGCCGCCGACCTGGACCGGATCCTGCGCGGCCCCAGCGGTCTGGGCACGGCGGGCCTGCGCATGGTCCCGCGGGAGGAGCTGCCGACGCCTTCGGCCCCGGCGGCAGGAACGACGGAAGGCGTGCCGGTCCCGGGCCTCTACTACCACCCGGTGCCCGAGCCCGACCCGGTGCGGGTCGAGGAGGTCAGCCGAAGGATCAAGTCCTGGGCGTTGGACGAGGTCGCCCTGTATCCCGAGGACTGGGAGGAGCAGTTCGACGGCTTCTCCGTGGGTCGCTACATGGTCGGCTGCCATCCGGACGCCCCCACCGTCGACCACCTGATGCTCGCCACGCGCCTGATGGTGGCCGAGAACGCGGTGGACGACTGCTACTGCGAGGATCACGGGGGCTCGCCCGTCGGCCTCGGTGAGCGCCTTCTGCTGGCGCACACCGCCCTCGACCCCCTGTACACGACGGAGGAGTACCAGCCGCAGTGGGCGAAGTCGCTCCACGCGGACGCGCCGCGGCGCGCCTACCGCTCCGCCATGGAGTACTTCGTCCGCGCGGCCAGCCCTTCCCAGGCGGACCGGCTCCGGCACGACATGGCCCGGTTGCACATGGGGTACCTCGCCGAAGCGGCCTGGGCCCAGCTGGACCATGTCCCGGAGGTGTGGGAGTACCTGGCGATGCGCCAGTTCAACAACTTCCGGCCCTGCCCCACCATCACCGACACCGTCGGCGGCTACGAACTGCCGGCGGACCTGCACGCCCAGGCCGCCATGCAGAAGGTCATCGCTCTCGCGGGAAACGCGACGACCATCGTGAACGACCTGTACTCGTACACCAAGGAACTCGACGCTCCAGGGCAGCACCTGAACCTGCCCGTCGTGATCGCCGAGCGTGAGGGTCTCTCCGACCGGGAGGCATATCTGAAGTCGATCGAGGTCCACAACGACCTCATGCACGACTTCGAGACCGAGGCCTCGGCCCTGGCCGCCGCCTGCCCCGCCCCGAACGTGCAGCGCTTCCTGCGGGGCGTGGCCGCATGGGTCGACGGCAACCACCACTGGCACCAGTCCAATACCTATCGCTACAGCCTGCCCGATTTCTGGTAAGAGAATGGATTCACCTGTGCCCAACACCGAGCTCACCGCCACCGCCACCTCCCCGCGCATCCCTCACCCGGCGACGCCCTACCAGGGGGACATCGCCCGCTACTGGGACGGGGAGGCCAGGCCCGTGAACCTGCGTCTCGGCGCTGTCGACGGCCTCTACCACCACCACTACGGCATCGGTGAGGTCGACCACACCGCACTCGGCGCCCCCGAGGACAGTGAGCGGGAGAAGAAGCTGATCTCCGAGCTCCACCGACTGGAGTCGGCGCAGGCCGAGTTCCTCCTGGGGCAGCTCGGCGACATCGGGCGTGACGACACCCTGGTGGACGCGGGCTGCGGTCGCGGCGGCACGATGGTGATGGCGCACCAGCGCTTCGGATGCAAGGTCGAAGGTGTCACACTGTCGGCCAAGCAGGCCGACTTCGCCAACGGACGTGCCCGTGAACTTGGCTTCGAGGACCACGTCCGCGCCCGCGTCTGCAACATGCTCGCCACGCCCTTCGAGACCGGGTCGGCCGCGGCTTCGTGGAACAACGAGTCGAGCATGTACGTCGACCTGCACGACCTCTTCGCCGAACACTCCCGCGTCCTCACGGTCGGCGGTCGCTACGTGACGGTCACCGGCTGCTGGAACCCGCGGTACGGTCAGCCCTCGAAGTGGGTCTCGCAGATCAACGCACACTTCGAGTGCAACATCCACTCGCGCCGGGAGTACCTGCGTGCCATGGCCGACAATCGCCTCGTGCCGCAGGCCGTCATCGACCTCACCCCCGACACCTTGCCCTACTGGGAGCTGCGGGCCACGTCTTCGCTGGTCACGGGAATCGAGGACGCGTTCATCAACTCCTACAAGGACGGGTCCTTCCAGTACCTCCTCATCGCAGCCGACCGCGTCTGACCGCTTGCCGGCCGAACTCAGGGGCCCGGTGTCCTGACACCGTGGGGCCATGAGGGTTCCCCTCCGCAGGAGTTCGGCCTGCGGAGGGGAACCCTCGGCGGGATTGCCCAGCTTCCGTGAACAAGGTCCGGAGGCGGGGAATGCCCGCCGAGTGGTGATCGCTGTCTGCGGCGGACGGCCCGGCGACCCCGGCATCCGTATCAGGCGAGGGCCGTTCTCAGCGCGGACCAGGCGATCTTCGGGTCGGAGAGGCCGTGGTACATCGCCGGGATCTTCTTGTCGACGCCGAAGTGGTGGTGGACCGCGAGCATGGCCGCGCGGACCGAGTACTCGACCGTGAAGACGACGTCCTCGGGGATCTCGACGAACTGGCCCAGGAACGCGAAGTTCTCCGCGCCGTCGGGGACGACCAGAGGCCGGTCGGCGACAGTGCGACGCTGGAACTGAGCGTCGATGTAGGGCATCTGGACCGTGGTCACCTTGGTGGTGGCCCGGACCTCGTCCGCGATGTCGTCGAAACCGAGGTGGCCGAGGAGTTCATCGAGGATCTCGGTGCCTGTGCAGTCGTCCATCTTCTTCGGCACATGGTCGCCGGGGACGTCGCCGAACAAGGAATATCCCCACAGCGTGTACGTGTCCTCCGGCTGGTCCCGGAAGTGCGGCCTGGGCCGGCACGACGACCGAAAGGAGCCAGCTGGAGTCCTTCCAGGTCATCAGGGCGCCTTCGCCGGGGACGTTGCCGGTGTACTCCTGGATGCGGTCCAGGAGAGTGCTGCCGGTCATGGTGAGGGTGAAGGACTCCCACTTGGTCTCGTCGATATTGCCGCAGAAAGCGGTCGGGCGGCCGAAGTCCGGGGCCTTCTTGGCGATCGACTCCCACAGCCGCCAGGAACCGTCCCGCTTGTCGCGGATCAGCTCGGGAACGGTGGTGCGGTCGCCGTACGTGGTGTCGGCCGTCATCGACCCGATCGTCAGGAACGCGTAGTCGTCCTTGCCCAGCTCGGATCGCACCCGCCTCGGCGCCGTCGCGCTCCAGGTGGAGCCGGGAGGCCCTGCGGGCCGCGGCATCGGAGAAGTCGACGTCGGCGACGGTCACCCCGAACTCGGTCCGCACGCCCCGGGCGGTGAGCCACTCCTGGATCGGACGGATGACGGAGTCGTACTGGTTGTACTTGCTGCGCCGCACCCCGGACAGCGTGTGGATGCGGTCGAATTCCTGGACGAAGGCGAGGAAGTAACGCTTCAGCTCGATCGCCGAGTGCCAGGTCTGGAACGCGAACGTCGTGCGCCACATGCACCAGAAGTTCGTGGCGAAGAAGTGCGGCTGGAAGAAGTCGTCGATACGACGCGCACCGATCACCCGCTCGGGCAGCGCGAGGAGCCGGGTCATGTCGACGCGATCCCGGGTGTCCAGACCGAGTTGGGAAGCGTCGGCGATGGTGCGGTCGCCATTGATGATCCGGGCCTTGGCGTTCGTGGGGTGCTCGATGTTGAAGGCGAGCATCTCCTGCCGTACCGAGATCGCCGGATCGCCCAGGGTCGGGATGGTCTCCAGGAGGTTCCAGAGGCACACGTAGTGCTCTTCCTCGAACATCCGGCCGCCACGGGTGACGTATCCGCCCTCGGAGGTCGGGGCGGGGGCTCCGTCCATCGATCCGCCGAGGATCGGCAGCTGCTCAAGAATGTGCACGTTCTCGCCGGGCACTGCGGCGTCCCGTACGAGGAAGGCGGCTGCGGCGAGCGAGGCCACGCCGCCTCCGACGAGGTAGACCCGGAGCGCGGCGCCGCGGCCGTACCCGGTGGCCCGGGCCGGTCACGGCGCCGCCCCGGCCCCGTCGGCATGACGCATGCACCGACGGGGCCGGGGCGGTTCCCCGGGGGTCAGCGGACCCGGAGTGCCTCGCGGAGCGTGGTGAACAGGTCGGTCTGGTCGGTGACGCCCAGGACCCGGTAGGCCTGCGGGCCCTGCGCCGCGATCCGGACCTCGGTACCGGTGTGCTCCTGCGACTGGCCGGGCGTGTTGGTGGAGTAGTTGACCTTGATCTGCTGGCCCTCGTCGGTGATCAGCGTGGAGGTCAGACCGGGCGGCTGGGCCTCCAGGGGCACGATCTGGCTGCTGTGGCCGTGGTCGGCGGTGGTGACGACCAGGGTGTCGGGGTGCTTGGCGGCGTACGCGCGCGCCGTCTTCACCGCGCGGTCGAACGCGGCGGTCTCGCCGATCTGGCCGCACGGGTCGGCCGCGTGGTCCTGCTTGTCGATCGACGCGCCCTCGACCTGGAGGAAGAAGCCCTTCTTGCCGTGGTCGCGCTTCTGCTTCGCCTCCAGGAGCTGGATGGCCTTGGTGGTCTGGTCGGCGAGGTTCGGGGTGCCGGCGGGACGGTTCGGGTTGGAGGTGACACAGCGCTGCGGGTCGGTCCCGCCGACCGCGGCGGCCTTGCCGGTCCACTCGGTGGGAACGTTGCCGGGCGCGAAGAGCCCGAGCACCGGCTTGCCGCCCTTGACCGCCTTCAGGGAAGCGTTGTCGGTGACGACCTGGTAGCCCAGCTTCCGGGCCTGCTCGGTGACGGTCAGGCCCTTGTACCGGCCCTCGGTCACCTTCTGGTCGAAGCGCTGCTTGCCGCCGCCGAGGAGGACGTCGACCTTGTGGTTCACGCTCTGCTCGGCGATGGAACCGGGGCCGCCCTCGGCGATGGTGTCGGTGGGGCACTTCGCCATGTCGGCGGGGCCCTGGCATGAGCGGTCGGTGGCGTGCGAGGCGAGGACGGCCGGGGTGGCGTCGGTCAGTTCGGCGGTGGTCACCGAGCCGGTCGCGTACCCGCCCTTCTGCGCCAGTTCCAGAATGGTCGGCACGGCCTTGTCGGTGCCCGGCGTCTTGGAGATCCGGCCGTTGACGGTCTTCACGCCGGTCGCCCAGCCGGTGCCGCTGGCCGCGGAGTCGGTGACGTAGTCCGGAGTACCGTCCGCGTGCACGGCGTAGGTCGTGTACGCGCCGGTCAGCGGAAACCTGTCCATGTCGAGGCGGCCGGCCGCGCCCACCGTGTAGTCGCGGGCGAGGGTGATCTCCGAGTCGCCCATGCCGTCACCGATGAGCAGGATGACGTTCTTCGCCTTGCCGCCCTTGACGGCGTCCTTCGCGTGTTCCTTCGTGCCGGACGCACCGGCCGTCGCCGTGAGGGCGACCGCGGCGGTGGCGGTGGCGGCGAGGACCGCACCGGTGGCTATCAGGTGGCTGCGGGACAGGCGCTGACTGGGCATGGAATCTCCTTGATCCGGACGGCGGGGAGCACCGACGGGGATCACCTCATCAGCGGCGGGTGAACCACCGGTGACGTGGAAGCCGCTTCGGTCCTGCCGGGACATGGCATCAGGAGCGTGTGTCCGCTCGCCGTACGCCGACGGGCCCCGGCGGAAGGGAATCCGCCGGGGCCCGCTGCCCGGATACGTGCGGCCGGTGGCCGGGGTCCGGTGTCAGTCGGTGCCGGACTCCATCGCGGCGCGGTCCAGCATCGTCTCCTCGTCCGTGGCCTCGCCCCGGGAGGCGATCGCCTGGGCGCCGCCCTGGTCCATGGCGCCGATCAGACCGGTCGAGGCGGCCTGTGCGGCGCCGATCGGCGTCGGGTGGCCGCCGCCGACCAGGCCCAGGCCCGCGTACTGCTCCAGCCGGGCACGGGAGTCGGCGATGTCCAGGTTCCGCATGGTGAGCTGGCCGATCCGGTCCACGGGGCCGAACGCCGAGTCCTCGGTCCGCTCCATGGAGAGCTTGTCAGGGTGGTAGCTGAACGCCGGGCCCGTGGTGTCGAGGATCGAGTAGTCCTCGCCGCGCCGCAGCCGCAGCGTCACCTCGCCGGTGACGGCCGCGCCGACCCAGCGCTGGAGCGACTCGCGGATCATCAGCGCCTGCGGGTCCAGCCAGCGGCCCTCGTACATCAGCCGGCCGAGTCGCCGGCCCTCGTTGTGATAGGCGGCCAGGGTGTCCTCGTTGTGGATCGCGTTGACCAGGCGCTCGTAGGCGATGTGCAGCAGCGCCATGCCGGGGGCCTCGTAGATGCCGCGGCTCTTGGCCTCGATGATCCGGTTCTCGATCTGGTCGGACATGCCGAGACCGTGGCGGCCGCCGATCGCGTTGGCCTCCATGACCAGGTCGACCGGGGAGGCGAATTCCTTGCCGTTGACGGTGACCGGGCGGCCCTGGTCGAATCCGACGGTGACGTCCTCGGTGGCGATCTCGACCGACGGGTCCCAGAACCGCACGCCCATGATCGGGTCGACCGTCTCGACGCCGGTGTCGAGGTGCTCCAGGGTCTTGGCCTCGTGCGTGGCGCCCCAGATGTTGGCGTCCGTGGAGTACGCCTTCTCCGTCGAGTCCCGGTACGGCAGCCCGTGTGCGAGCAGCCACTCGGACATCTCCTTGCGGCCGCCCAGCTCCGTGACGAAGTCCGCGTCGAGCCAGGGCTTGTAGATCCGCAGGTGGGGGTTGGCGAGCAGGCCGTAGCGGTAGAACCGCTCGATGTCGTTGCCCTTGAACGTGGAGCCGTCGCCCCAGATCTGCACCCCGTCCTCGAGCATGGCCCGTACCAGCAGCGTGCCGGTCACGGCGCGCCCCAGCGGCGTGGTGTTGAAGTACGGACGGCCGCCCGACCTGATGTGGAACGCGCCGCAGGACAGCGCCGCAAGCCCTTCCTCGACCAGGGCGGCACGGCAGTCGACGAGCCGGGTGATCTCGGCGCCGTACGCGGAGGCGCGGCCGGGCACGGACGCGATGTCGGGCTCGTCGTACTGGCCGATGTCGGCGGTGTACGTGCAGGGGACGGCGCCCTTGTCGCGCATCCAGGCGACGGCTACGGAGGTGTCGAGCCCGCCGGAGAAGGCGATGCCGACGCGCTCGCCGGTGGGGAGTGAGGTGAGGACTTTGGACATGGCAAGATTATGCACCGCTTCGCATGATCATGCAACATCCGGCGTCGTGGATCACGGCGGGCCGGCCCCGGCCGGGGCCGGCCCGCCGTGATCCACCGCCCGAAGCGACACGCCGCCCGGAGCGGCGGATCGTCAGGAGCGGCAGGTGACCTTTATCTGGGCGGCGGCGTGGTGCGCCTTCTCCCACCCCTTGGACCAGTCGTCGCCACGGTCGAGCAGCTTCACCCCGATCGTGGAGCCCTTCAGGGCGAAGGTGCCCGCGTCGACCCACTGGCCGCGGTGGGCGACCTGGTTGATCGTGAAGCTGCTGTACATGGTCGAGCGGTCGTTGGCGTTCACCAGCACGTGGTACTTCGTGGGGTGCCCGCCCACGTACAGCGAGGTGTTGCTGTTCGGGATGTATACCGAGATCTGGCAGGTGCGAGCCTGGGTGCCGGGCTTCCACCACCACTTGACGCGGCTCTTCGCGTCGACGCCGGTGTCCCCGGACATGGGGACGGCGACGTAGCGGCCGTTGCAGCCGTTGCCCGACCAGCCGCCGGACGACCGGGTGTACCAGCCGGCGCTGCCGTCGGAGAAGTAGCCGTCCTGCTGGTAACCGCCACCGGCCGGAGTGGCGCAGCCGGGACCGGCGACGCCGGTGTAGACCACGGTCGACTGGGGGGCGGACTTCTCCGTGGTGGCGCCCGAACCGCCCGCCGCGCCGCCCGTGCCGGTCTTGTTCGTCGTGGTCTTCCCGGCCGTGGTCTTCGTGCCGTCACCGGACTTCCGCGCGGAGTTGTCGCCGTGCGCGGTGCTCCCGCCCGTGGAGCCGCCGCCCTCGTTGAGCGGGGTGGAGCCGTGCGCGCCGTCGGCGAAAGGGCCGCCGCCCTTGGTGTTCTCGCTGTCCTTGCCGCCCGGAACCTGCTTGCCGTCGACCTTGCGGGGGGAGGGCGCCGCGGACGCGAATGCGCCGGGTATGTCCCCCTTGCCGGAACCCAGCATGGTGCCGGGGGCCTCGCCGCCGCCTGCCGAGCGCTTGCCGTCGTTGCCACCTCCGACATGTACCAGGAAGGGGACCGTCACCAGCAGGACACCGGCGATGGCGGCGCCCGCGAGGAGCGCCTTGTTCGGACGCCCCGTCTTCTCGGGAGCGTCGGCCGTGGTGGTGGCGGTCATGGTCGCGGTGGCCTCCGCCTCCGCTTCTGCCTCGGCGGTCGCGGCCCCGCCCTCGGCGGTGGCAGTGGTGGTCGCGCCCCCGGTGGCGGTGGTGGCGCCCCCGCTCTCCGTCTCTTCTTCCTGCGCATTCTTCCGCCCGGGTTGTGCCGCCGCCCCGGAGCTTCGTGTCGCCGCTCCCGCGGGTACGGGCGCGGCGCCCTTCTCCTCCGTGGAAGACACCTCGCCGGACGCCTCGCCGGATGCCTCGGCGGGCTTCTTCGGCGCCGCTCCGGCCGTCTCTTCCGGAGCGGCGAACGGCTCCGCCGCCCCCGCCGTGCCACTGCCCTCGCCGGACGCCGCGCGAGCGGTCCGTACCGAGGTCTCGCCCGTGGCGGCCTCCGAGGTGGCGTGGGGCTCCGGCTCGGAGGCGGCCGCGGTTTCTTCGTTCCTGGACGTGGTCATGGGGTCCTCTGGGTGACGGGACTGGTGGGGAGCTGGTGGGGCGAATCGGTGGAAGCGGTGGCAGGTGTGGGGACGGTGGGCCGGACGGCGTCGAGTACCTGACGCGCGTCCAGCAGGATGCGTGCCGGGCCTGCCGGGTTGACCGAGAGGCGTACCTGGTCCGTTGCGAGGCCGCGCACCAGATCGGCGACGGCGACCGTGTCGTGCGCCAGGGCGCCCTCGAACGGCTGGTGGGGCACGGCGGTGAAGAGCGGGATCGCGGGTGAACCGTCGGCACCGGCGACTGTCAACGGGCCTCCGTCCGGTGCCCGAAGCACCGCCGCCTCCGCGCCTGCCAGCGCCTCGACGGCATCGCTCAGCGGGCCGTACCCGGTGACGGCCAGCTGCACGGCGGCATCGACCGGATCGGTCGGCTCGGGCCAGCCCAGGGCGATCGGGGACGGCCGGTAGTCGTCGTTGGACTGCCACTCCACGACCTCGCCGTCGAGCCCGGACCGCCACTCCCCGGCCACTGCCCAGGGCGGCGGGGCGGCATCGTCCGTCCAGGCGGGGTCGACGACGCCGATCCAGTGGTCCGGCGCCTCCCGCGCGGCTTCGCGGATGTGGTCGGGCACGGGCGGAAGTTCCTTACCGGCCGGCCCGTCGGTGTGCTGCATCTGTGTGCCTCGGTTCGTGTCCGTCATGACGTCGTGGTGATGGGTGCCGACGCCTGAGCATCCTCGTCGTCGTGCTGGAGGATCGCCGCGTACGGCGGGTACTTGAGCAGTTCCTGTACTGCCTCCGGGGACAGATGACGGTGGTGGGCGAGCACTCTCAGCATCTGAATGTCGGTCAGCTCCAAGGCACGCATGGACAGCCCCTGGGGTGCGAGGTCCAGCGAGGCCATCGCGGATTTGAGCGGGTCATTGAGAGGGCGCAGATTCACCTGCCGTACGACGATGTCCCGCACCCCGTGGTCGTCGAGGACACGGGCGAGGACGTCGGCGGAGGAATTGTCCGAGTCCCCTTCGGTGTTGTCGGCGTCGCTTGTGGCCGCGGGGGGAAGCGGCGGTGCCGATGCCTCGTCCGTGGCGGGCTCGACCACGGATGGGGACGGGGACCGCTGAGGCGTGTGCTGCCGTGTCCGTGGCGGGGTGCTCGACTCGCTGTCCGCGTAGTAGCTCGTCTCCGAAGGGTTCCGGCCGCGGTTCGTGGTCGGTTCGACGAACGGCCGGGATGCGGACCGTCGGGGTGCGCGCCGTCGCGCCCGCGGGGGCGTGCTCGACTCGCTGTCCGCGTAGTAGTCCGTCTCCGAAGGGTCCTCCTCCACGTCGTCGGCGGTGGGCTCGACGACGGGGTGGGGTGTTGGTGATCGGAGTGTGTCCTGCTGCGTGTGCGACGGGGCGCTCGACTCGACGTCCGCGAAGTAGCCGGACTCCGACGCGTCGCTGTCGTTGTCCGTGGTGGTCTCGGACACCGGCATGTTCGTGTCGTTGTGCCCGTTGTCGTGCTGGTCGTCCTGATGGTTGTTCTGCTGGTTGTTCTGTTGCTCGTCGTGTTGGTTGTCCTGTTCGCCGTTGTCCTGTTGGTCGTTGTGCTGGTCGTCGTCCCTTGAGCTGTTCTCTCCTGAGCTGTCGTCCTCCGTGTCCGACTCGGACTCCGTGAGCACAGGGGACAGTGCCGCCTGGTAGTGGCGGTCCTTCAGGTACAGCACGACACGACGCGTGGGCTCGTCGGCGGTACCGGGATCGAAATCCTGGAACGTGCCGTCGTCCCGGACGACCGTCACCCTGACGCCGAAGGTCCGGGCGGCGAGCGCGGGCAGCAGGTCCGCGGCCCCGTGGTCCCAGCCGGTGTCGTCGGGTGAGTCGCCGGGGCGCCGCAGCTGCGCCAGCGCGAGTGCCCTGCGCTCGTCGGGCGACAGCCGCGCGTACAGCGGCAGGGTGCGTGCGGGATCCGCGAACTCGCGGGCCTCGGGAGACCCTTCGGTGAACGTGGGGCCGCCGCCGTCCAGCTCCTGCGGGTCGAATGTGTCGAGGAGGTCCGGGGTCGTGAAGTCCAGCAGATCGCCCGAGTCGTTCGTCAGGGTGTCTGTCATCCGTCCGAGCAGCCCGGCGGGGGATGTCGCGGTGTTCTCGGAGTTGCCGTCCGGGACCGGCAACGGTGTGCCGGTGTGTCGGAGTCCTGTCCCGAGCGCGTGGAAGAAGGCGGCGCCGTCCTTGGGCACGTCCTGCAGCGTGTAGGTGTCACCCTCCGGGGAGACGAGCGTCTGCACGGCGTCGGAGGAGTCCTGCGTCGTGTCCGGGACGGTGAATTTGGGGGTCTCAGGGCTCGGCGACCCGGGGGCCGTGAACTCCACCGGGGGAGGCTGGGGGCCGCGGCGCGGTGCGCTGTGGAACCACTGGGTGAGGCGATCCGTCTCCGCCCGCACCCGGCGGAACTCCCGCATCGCGTCGCGCGAGCGGGCGGCCAGCTGCTCCATCTGTTCCAGCCGCTCGGCTGCGGCCTGATCGTCCCCCGTCGACTCGGTGGCTGCGCGCCGGACCTTCCAGTACGCCTTGTCCGCGTCCACCCATGCCTTGCTCGCCGCGGCCACCGCTGTCCAGGCGGCGGTGACATCGGCAGGGAAGGTCGTGTCGTCGATCAGTCCGAGTTCGCGGGCCACGTCCTCCCGTACCCAGGCCATGACATTGGTCCGGTACTCGACGACCTGCGACTTGCTTCCCTGGACGAAGACACTGGCGAGCTTGCCGTGGGCGATCGTTGCCTCGCCCAGCCAGTCCGTGGGAATCGAGAACAGCAACGCCCGGCCCGTCTTGGGCTTGATGTTCTGCTGGGTGCCGTCGGCCGAGGCGATCTTGAGGGTCCCGGACTCGCCGGTGTTCCCCCCGCTGCCCGTCGGCGCGGGCGAGACGGTGCCGACCGACGGTACGGATGTGCCGACGGACGCTCCGAGCGTCGTGCTCTGCCCGCCCGTCTCCGTGATCGATACGTCCGAACTCGCTGTCTGCCGCTCGGGGCTCTCCATCGTGGCATCCGCGGCCACGCTCAGCAGTACCGCCTGATTCAGCTGGGGGCGGGAGAAGAGCCGGTAGCTGCCCTGGGTGTCCAGGGCGATACCGGCATCGTGCATCGTGGCCGCCAGATAGCCGTTGGACGTCGCGGTGTTGGCGAAGAAGGCTGACGTCTGGGTGCTCGCGAGCCCGTCGGCCAGGGCCTGCCCCGAGGCCAGTCCCTGGGGGGCGAGGCCCGACCTCCGGGCCTTGGCCGCGGCCTCCGTCAACTGAGGGCCGGTGAGCTCCACGGGGCCGGTGGACTTGGGCAGGTGCGGGAGCTTGGTGTTGAACGCCTTGGCCATGGCGAGGTGCGCGGCGTCCAGCGCCGTGTCGGTGCCGGCGATCCGGCGGGGCATGAAGCCGTTGGAGGGCATGGTGAACACCTCCGTCCCACCCTCTCGCCGCCAGTTCTCGATGTCCTCGGTCGTGAGCTGTCCGGGCCGCCGGAGCGTGATCCGGGGAGCCGGGTCCTGCTCCTCCAGCGGATTGCTGTCGGTGTTCTCCAGCGGCTGTGTTTCCTCGACGGTGATCTCCTGCTGCGAGACCGAGGTGTTCTGCTGGGTCGAGGACGCGACGTTGTGCTGGGTCGAGGACGCGACGTTGTGCTGCACGGCGTCGTCGTTCATGTCCGGCATGGCCAGGCTGAGCGGCAGCTGCTCCCGCAGTGTGCCGATCGGGAGGTCCCCCGACGTGAGTTCCGTTCCGTCGGAGTTCACCAGCACCATGCGGAGCCGGTACGTGGTGAGGAAGTCGGCGAACGGCTCGTTGGGGTAGAACGTGTAGTTCTTCATACGGCTCGCCGACGTGGTGACCGTCTTCTGCTGGGTGACGGCGAGCGACTCGGAGAGGCTCGGCCCGGCGGTGGGGGCGGCGGTGTTCTGGGTCCGCACCGCTTCGGTGACGGAGAAACCGGTTGTCGTGGTGACGGCCTTGACGCCGTTCACTTCCACGGTCTCGGTCATGCCCAGCGTCTCCTGGAACGTGACGCTGTGATCGATCCCGTCGAACTCGGTCTTCTCCTGCGTGAGTTCGATGCGCACCGTGGCACGCTGCGAGCCGATGGACACCTGGCCGAGCTTGGTCCAGGCGGTGCGGGTCACCGCTGTGACCCCGCTCCGGGCGGCGGCCATCTGCTGCCGGAGGGCGAGCAGTGCGCGCGGCGACACCAGGTCCAGGATGTGGTCCCGCCCGGCGTCGTCGACCCCCTGCGACTTGAGGAGTTCGGCGAAGTCCCGCGCGGCCCGGGAGGAGTCCAGGGAGTTGACCGGGAACGAACCGAACGGTGTGTCCTTCAGCCAGGGCGCAGGTGACCAGGAGTTCTCCTTGTAGAGGGGGACAGGAGGAAGCCCCTGGCCGACCAGTCCGAGACGGTGTGCGGTTTTCTCCGGGATGTGGCCGAGCCATCCGCCGGGTACGTTCAGCTTGAATCCCGCGTAGTGCGAGTTCAGTATCGGCAGCAGTGTGCGCAGGGGGCCGGCCAGCCCGTTGGACTTTGTCGTGAAGCCGACCTCGTGCTGGATGTCGGCGGTGACCAGGTATTTGAGGTTCTCGTCGTCCCGGTCGTTCTCCACCGAGACCGTGTTCGTGACCGTCGCGGTGCGGCCCTTGGCCCAAGCCCCGTTCAGGATCAGTCCGTACGTACCGACCAGTGAAGGCCCCTGGTCGTGGCTGCGCGCGTAGGCGAATCCGAGATTCAGCTTGGCCACCGTGACCGATGTCTTCGCATGGGAGACCTGGGTCTCGGCACCGAGCGTCAACTCGGTCTCCACCGCTACGGGTTTCGACTGCACGACCGGATTCCGGAACGAGACCCGGTGGACGAGCCGGCCGATCCGATTGACGTACGGGCCGGCGCCGAACAACTCGACCATGCGCATGCCCGCGCGGGTGACCGACTGGTCCAGGAACGATGCGAGGACCTGCGGCTGGAACTGACGTATCACCGCATCGTGCGGTGCGGCTCCGTACAGGCTGAACTGCCAGGCGTTGCCGGAGCCGTCCTTGAGTGTCGTCTCGACAGCCTGGCTCAGCTCGGAGCTGCCGGCGACGGCGATGACCTGGTGGGGCAGATCGTCGAACGGAGTCAGAGGGCCGGGCAGTTCCGTGAGTTCGTGGACGTCGGCGTCGCCGTCGGCGCCCGCGCCACTGTTCGTGTTCTCGTCCGTTTCCGCCGTGTCGTCCGTGTCACCGTCCAGCAGATCCTGGACCTCCTTGGTGCTCAGGAGGGTGGGGACGGGGGCGGGACGGCTCGGATTCTGTTCCTGTTCCTGTTCCTGTTCCTGGCCCTGTTCCTGGTTCTGCTGCGGGTTCAGCGGGTTCGGTGGAATGTGCTCATCGGGAACGTCGAGCAGGATCCGCCCGGTCACCGCCGGACGGCGTGCCGTGCCGCCGATGAGGTCGGTCTCCGCATTGCGCCCGACGGAGAGCCCCGTACCGAGCACGCCGAGGAACCGCAGCGGTTCGCGGAACCGCCAGTACCCACCGCTGGTGACGGTCACCGACAGCTGGTAGCTGAACACATGGGACGGGCCCGACGTGGCGTGCAGGGGTTCGTACGAAACCGTGGCACCGGAGCCGGTCTTCCGGGCCTTCTGCCAGGCGAACCGGCCCGCCGGGGTGAGCACACCGCTGTTGATCGGCTGCTTGAAGGAGTCGGCGTTGCTCTCGCGCGCCGATACTCCGACGTCGATCCCGAACTCCCTGGTGTGGGAGACCGTGCCGGAGCTGTCCAGTCGCTGAGTGCCGGGTGTGCTGCTTCGAAGGATCAGCTCGTTGCGTGTGCCCTCGTAGCGGCGTCCGGTCAGGTCGCCCTTGACCTGGATCCAGCGGTATTTCCGCTTGGTTCCGGTGATGTCGACCAGCCGGATACGCAGCCCGTCGGCGGCGAAGGACTCCAGTTGTCCCGCCACGCTGTGATGGCTGAGGGCGTCCATGACACTCAGGGTGTTCTGCAGGGCGGCGTTGAAGTGGTTCCTGCCCCGCCATCCCTTCGTCTTGTCCGCAGGATCCGTGAAGTCGGCGAGCGGGGCGACGAGACCGGGGTGCTGTTCGGCGACGGCCGCGATCACACTGTTCGTCAGCTCGGTGAGGAACGAGGCGGGGGGCGGGGGCGCGGGCGTCGTGGACGCGCCCTGGGCGGCGTCCTCCTCGTTGCCCTCCTCGTTGCCCTCCTCGTCGTTGCGGTCGTCGTTGCCGTTGTCGCTGTCGGGAAGGAACGCCTCCAGCCTCGCCATGCCGAGCAGTGTCGGACGGTCCTCGGGCAGATAGACCGGAGGCAGCGGCTCGCCCGTGTGGGGAGTCACGGACGTGATGACGTCGCTGTTGTTGTTGCTCCCCTCGGCCACGGAGGTATTGCCGGCCGAGAGCTGGGCCGAGCGGGTGCGCAGGGTCGTGCCGTCGTCCCATCCGGCGAGGCGGCGCGCCTCCGCGCGGGTCATCCGGTCGAGGGTCCGCACGGTGAACGTCTGGCTGCCTTTCCCCCCGGATCTGCGGACGTGGACCTCCTTCTCCACGAGGTACAGCTCGGTGCGGACCTTCTTGGCACGTCCGACGATCTTGCGGCTGCCCGAACCGCCGAATCCGGTGGTCCGAGTGGAGCGGTTGCCGAACTGCGCGAAGCCCGCCGCCTGCACGCGTGGCTGGACCGCGCTTGTCGCGTACTCGTCGAAGGAGAAGCTGGGGCCGACGGTGAACTGGAGGTCCTGGCTGTACGCGGTGGACGTACTGCGGTCGTTCTTGATGACCCGCTGAATCGCGTTCCGCAGTTCGGCCGCGGTCGTTCCCGAGAGGTGGGTGGCCCTGCCCGGCACGATCTTGTCCACGACGAAGACGCCGGCGGGTTCGCCGGAATCCGTGAACAGGGGTTGGCTGGTGACCGGACCGTGCGTCATCCGGTCCGCGGTCCGGATGAAGTTCTCCGAGCTGAAGAACCGGGTGATCTCCGCGTGCATCGCCGATCCGACGACGGCTCCGGCGTTGCCCACCGCCCATGTGTGGATGTCCGCGACGGAGCCGTATCCCTCGGTGTGCACCGTGCGGTAGTCACTGTGCTCGTTGAGCGTCATCTCATGAGGCGCGTGCTCACGGTTGTGTTCGGCGGTCAAGTTGTCGGGGAGACGCAGCAACAGCCCGTCCTTCACACCGAACGTGATCCTGGCGGCCGACCCGTCCTGGGTCTGTACCGCGGGTCGGGTCCCCGGCCGGTTGAACCGCTCGGTGATCCTCTTCAGTTTCCCGTGCTTCTCGGGCGCCGGGTCCGTCAACTCGACGGTGTACATCACATCGCCCAGGTACAGATGCGATTCGTCGGAGTGACGGCTCTCGACCTGGCTCAGGGTCTGGTCCTGGAGGTTGAAGTCGACGGACTTCGTGAAGCCCAGGGTGAGGCCCACCCGCCCGAACATGTTCGCCGGGCCGATCGGTGGGCCGAGCGGGACGGACACGCCGAACTGCCGCGAAGAACTGGCCGTCTCGGACTTCCCGGAGGTGATCTGACTGCGATGGATCTGGTCCACCTTGACCGGGTCCAGCGTGATCGGCGCGCCCTTCTCGTTGGTGATCACGGACCAGGGGGCCTGCGGGCGCTGGGAGACCCGCAGCTGGCGGACGCGTCCGGTGGTGTCCTTGAACGGGGTGGAGAGCCAGCCGTCCCCGTGGAACAGATGGGGCATCTGCTTCAGGGCCTGTTCCAGTTCGCCGAGCGGGTTGTTCCCGACGGCACCGGGGCGTCTGGCAGGGACGGGAAGTGCCGAGGTGGCTATACGGGTGAGCACGTTGTCGACACCGCGCTGGATCACCTGGCTCTCACCGTAGGTGAAGGCCGAATCGGCGTTCCTGCCGTCTCCGGTGATGTACGTGGGAAGGCTCAGGCCGCCCGGGAACTGCTGGACCGCGCCCTCGCGCGGTGCCACCACCATCTGGTTGTCGACGGTGGCCGGGCGCTGTTCGGCGAGCTCGGCCACGACGAGCTGGACGGCGTCGGCGGAGGTGTTGGTCTGCGTGGGGGACGCCGGTACCAGCGGCTGGTTCTCTTGCTGGTTCGCCTGTTGTGATTCTTGTTGTGTCTGCGGCGGGTCGAGCGCGTCCTGCGTGATGTCGTGGGATGGGGAGCGGAGGTCGTCCTGCCGCTCGGCGGCGGCCGGTCCGGTCTCGGCGGATGCCTCGCCGACCCGGTCGAACAGAGCGGAGTACCGGTTCAGGCCCGGGGTGTCGGTCCCTGACAGACCTTCGGTGATGCGGCGCAGCAGATCGGGTGTCATCCGCCCGTCACGGTACGGCTCCCAGACGCTGTCGTTACCGCCGAAACGTTCCTTGTCCAGTGCGCCGAGTGCCGCCAGCAACGAGTCGTGATCGGGGGACTGCGCGATCTGCGTACCGAAGGTGCCGCGCAGGGTGCGCACCAGCTGGAGCGTGCGCATCGTGGCCCAGACGTCGGGGGCGTCCTCGGAGGGCGTGGCTCCGGTGGAGTTCCCGACGCCTGCGGCGTCCGAGGTGTTCGTGGTGTCCGCCGGAGGATGCAGTCCGGCTGTGCGGGCGAGCGCGGTGAGTTCGGCGCCGGCCGGCTCGGGAGCGTAGGAGATCCAGTGACCGGGGTTCTCGTCGCTGTCCCGGAAGAGCACCGGGCGTATCTGCTGATCGGAGCCGATCGCCGTACCCGCCGTCGTGGTGGGTGCGTACACCGGCCGGCCCGTCACATTGGCGACGTGCTGGGCGACGGACAGCCCGCCGTGCGTGGGTGAGGCGCCGGTGGAGCAGGCGTACAGCACGATGGGACGGTCCTTCGGACCGAGGTCGGCGGAGTGCTCCAGGTAGCGACCGAGCTCCCGGCCGCTGATCACCACGGTCGTCCCGTCCTCCCGCGTCAGCGTCACCCGTGTGGGAGTGCCGTGCGCCGCGAAGAAGGACACCTTCTGGCCGCCCCAGGGCAGTCGGCGCGGCCGGCGGTACATGGACGATTCCTGGTGATGGTGGTCCTGGAAGGTCGTGGAGGCGATGACGGTGTTGAAACGCCCACTCCGCTGCGCCCAGTCCGCCTGCGTGTACGAGGCCAGGACCGACGAGTCGGATGTGTCGTTCGCGACCGTCTGCCGGACGATTTCGTCCGAGTCGACTGTGTGGTCACCGGCCGAGCGGGCGGACCTGAGCAGGAGCCGGGGAGGTGGCGTGGCGGAACTGACGGCGGCTGTATCGACGGCCGGGGAGATCTCCGACACCGACTCGGTGGTGGTGTCGCCGAAGAGGCCGAGGCTGATGTCGATTTCGGATTCGTCGTCGGTTTTCGGCGTGGTGGTGGTGTCGCCGAAGAGGCCGAGGCTGATGTCGATTTCGGATTCGTCGTCGGATTTTGGCGTGGTGGTGGTGTCGCCGAACAGGCCGAGGCTGATGTCGATTTCGGATTCGTCGTCGGATTTTGGCGTGGTGGTGGTGTCGCCGAACAGGCCCAGACTGACGTCGATTTCGGAGCCGTCGTCGGCGATCTCGGCCGGGGAAACCGTGGCCCTGGATTCCCCGCCCTCGTCCTCGCTCTGCTCCTCGGCCGTGCTCTCCTGCCGGCTGACGGTCCGCGTCCGGATGCTGCCGGAGCTCGATGAACGGTCGTCGTCGGATTCGTCGTCGGACTCCTCCCGCCGGTCCCAGTCGGTCCGCCAGCGCGGCTCTTCCTGCGATTCGTCGTCTTCGTGGCTCTCGTCATGGTCGAGAGACTCGGTCCGGGGCAACGCCGGACGATCGGTGAGGGCCAGACGAAGGGCCTGCAGCGTCTGGTCGTTGTGTGGTTCGTGTGCCTTGGCCCGGAGGTTCCCGAAATAGGTGTGCAGCCGGGAGCCGGGCCGCATCAGCTCACCGATGGCCTCCGCGATGACCTCGGTCGCACTCTCCTCCGGAACGACGGACAAGAGGTCCATGGTGCTGCGGACCTTGACGACATGCTCGTCCCGGCGTTTCTGCAGCCGGGTCAGGACCGAGGCGTACTGATCCTTGGTGATGGTCACTCCGAGGCCGGTGTACGGGTCCTTCACCACGGCCTTGACGTCGTCGCCGTCACCGAGCAGCGACTCCAGGTCCTTGGTGCTCAGCACCCCCTTCGCCAGGAGGCGGTTCATCTCGTCCCGCGTCAGGACTCGTCCTTCCCCGTCCTGGGGCAGCGACGGCATCACGGACTGGGCCATGCGCACGTTGTTGAACGCCTCCCATTCGGGCGTCGGCTGCTCGCTCGTCAGCTTCGCGGCCTTGCGGCCCCACTGGCTGGGGTGGGTGATGGCCTTGGTCACCTGGCCGAGATGATCTGCCGCGACCGGGTCGAGCCTGTCGTACGGGGTGTGATGGGTCAGGGCCGAGAAATACGGGCGGCCCAGCAACTGCATCAGGTTCGTGGTGTTGGCGCCTTCCAGCACCGCCGGAAGCGTGCCGAGCTGGAAGACCTGCCGGAACACGTCCTGGGGGAGGCCCGGAGACTGCACGATGAGGACGTCGCCCGGCCCGAGCCGGGCGAGTTGCTGGTCGAGGTCGCCGGCGTCGATCTCGGTCCGGCTCAGGTGAGCATCGGTGTGGGCGGGGGCGAAGTCGACCGTGGTGCGGCCGAACGACAGAATCACGGATGGCTTGTCGATCCCGGCCCTGGTGATCCCGGCGGCCAGGGAGCTGAGCGCCGACACCCGGCCCGAGTCGGTCACGTTGTGCAGGCCGTAGACCGGCATGACCTCGGTGCCGTTCTCGTGAACGGCACGGGCGACCGCTTTGAGTCCGGCGGCTACGGCCGGGTCGGTGACGCGTCGGTCGATCAGGTCCGTGAGCTCGTCCAGGGTGAGGAGCGGGGTGTGGAAGTTGAACAGAGCGTCCGAAGCCAGGGCGTTTCCCGCGTCCTCGGACGGCTCGGTGCTCTCCAGATCCCTGATCTCGACTGCGTCGTTCGCGGACGGCCTGCTGTACAGATAGCGGTGCGAGGTGTCCCAGGCATAGGGCTTGAGTACGATCGCCCGGTCGGTTCCCAGGAAGTTCAGGAACCGCTCCGCCGCCTCTGCGTCGTCGTCGAGCCGGTCACTCGCCGCGACCATGACCAGGCCTTGGGCCCCCGGCTTCCCGGACGCCCGGGGGTCGGTCGCACGCTGGTGCGGGTCGAACGTCCGGGTCTGCCAGTTGACGCGGGCATTGAGGTCGTCACTCAGCAGGAGCTTGAGTTTCTGCTGGACGCTCTCGGGAGCGATCGCGGTGATGGGCCCCTTGTAGCCCAGTTCGTCGAGGGAGTCCATCAGCATCGTGGCGGCAGCCTGATGGCCGAAGTTGGCCGCGTCGTCGACGTAGATCGTGACACCGCCCCCGGCACCGTTCAGCTTCTCGTGCAGCTCTCTGCGGAGGTCGATCTCCTGTGGTGACGGCGCGTTCCCCCGACGGTGGGCGGCGATCTCGTCGAGCAGCTGCTGCGGCGGGTTGCCGGGGGTGCCGAGGAGCCGCGTCCACAGCTGATGCTCCGGCACCGTGACGGCGTGGGGGGTGGCCTGCGACTGGGACGGGGCCTGCGTTTCGGACAGGGACGCGTCGGTGTCGGAGGTGCCGTCCTCGGTGAGCAGGCCCGTGCTGGGCTCGGTGTCGTTCTCCGGGTCGTCGTTCTCCGCGTCCGTCGGCGTGGTCGGTGCTGCGGGCTCCTTCTCCGAGTCGTGCTCGGAACTCCGGTCCGAACCGTTCTTCGGGTCCTGGTCCGAACCGTTCTCCGTGTCCGACTGCGCGTTCGGCGTCTGCTCGTCCTGCGATGTGTCGGGGACGTTGTTCCGGATCGGGCCGCCGCGCGCGTTGTCGGAGGAGTTGTTGCCGGTGTGGGGGGTGTTGGACGTGTGGGACGGACCGGTGTGCGCATCGGATCCCGTGGGGGGCACCGTGCGCTCGTCGGAGGGCTGCTGGGTCTCCTCGTCCGTGGCGTCTGTGGCGTCTGTGTCGACCGTATTGTTCGTGCTGTCGGTGTTGTCGGCGTTGCTGGAGGTGTTGACCGACCCCTTGGTGGCCGGTCCGGACGGGCCCGTGGTGCCCTTCGACGGGGACGTCGACTCGGGTCCGGTCTCCTCGTCGTTGTTCCCCGTCTGTTCGGGCTGTTCCTTCTGCCCCGTCTGTTCGGTCGAGTCCGTCTGGTCCTGGGAACCGGAGCCGTTCGTCGTGCTGTTGTTCTTCCCGCCTCCCGAGGCCCCGCCGGTCCCGGTCGTCGATCCCTTCCCCGTCGTGCTCGTGTTCCCGCTCCCGCTGCCGGCTCCGCTCCCGCTTCCGGCACCGGAGTCCGTTCCGTTCCCGGACTTCGTCCCCGTGCCTTCGTCGTCCGCCTGGCTCGACGTCGGCACGTTCGTCCCGGCGAAATTGTTCTTCACCCAGGTACCGGGCTTGGACGCGCCGCTCCCGAGCAGGGACTCGGCCTTGCTGCTGATCCCCGATCCCAGGAAGGTGTCCCAGCTGGTCGTCCAGTTCCCGGTCATGAGGCCACCGGCCACGACCTCTGCGACGGCCTCCGAGCCACCGGAGGTCAGGAAGTCCTTTGTGTCGTTCAGTGCGGTGTTGCCCAGGTTCTTCGCGGAGAAGGTCTTCGGCCGAGGAGCCTTGTCGGTCACGTCCTTGGTGAGGTTCTTGACCGGGCCCGAGCCCGTGAAATTCTTGAGCAGCTTGCCGAGCCCGGACGAGAACACACCGTGGAAGAACCCCGCGAACGCGCCGAAGACACCGTCCTGCGCGATGGCCTTCCAGTCGAAACCCTTGGGCCGTCGCCCGTCGGGCCCCGCCAGCATCATGGCGAGACGCACCGCGAAGGTCTGGAACGCCTCCTGGAACGCCTCGCTCAGGCTCGGCATCAGATGCGTACGCTGCAGCAGTGTGTCCAGCACCGTCAGCAGCACCACCCGGCTGCGCGCCTTCGCCACTGCGGTGTCGCTCGCCGAGGCCCCGCCCGAGAAGAACGCCAGCACAGCGATGATCAGCAGCTCGATCATCAGCCGGATCAGCTCGGCGATGATCTGCCACTTGGACTCGGTGATGTTCATCGACGTCTCGGTGCGCCCGTCACCGATGGTCTTCAGCTGGTCGGAGAAGTCCCGGAGATGGTTGGTACCCCCGTTGTCGATGAAGAGCTTCATCGACTGGAGGTAGTTCGCGCCCACCTTGGGCGGGAGCGACCTGCTGATCCCGACGACCGACTGCTCGATCTCACCGGACAGGTCGGTGAGACGGTCGGCGAGCCGGTGGTACGGCCGCCGGCTGGCGTACGCCAGGTCTTCGTCAGCCTGCAACAGCCGTTCGCCGATGAGGACGAACAGCAGATTGTTCAGCTCGGGCGTCGCCTTGATCGACATGGGGCCGTGCTCTCTGCCGTCAGCGCTTTCCGCTGGTGTTGGGCTTGATCCGGTGGTCGCGGATGGCGTCCAGGATGTTGTTCTGGTTGGACTTGATCGAGGCCAGGTTGACCGAGGTCCCGTGTGCCACGCCGTTCACCGCGTCGGACAGGGCGATCGCGGTCCCGCTGCTGCTCTCCCGCTCCTTCTGTTCCTGCGGGATGACCTCCTTGGCGAAGCTGTCGTCCTGGCCCGGCCAGTCGCTCGTCGCCCGCACATCCATGACGAAGTCGTCCACCATCGAGCCGATCGAGGTGCTGATCGAGAACATCTGCCGCAACCCGGCCTGGATACGGGCGGGTTCGGCGTAGTAACCGTCGCTCATGCTGTGTTCAGCGCTCCTCGTCCTCGTCGATCTCGTCACGCAGCCGACGTCCCGAGTCCTGCCGGGCCCGCTCGTCCGGGTCCTGGAGCACCTCGGGCCCGAATATCCGCGCCCAGTCGATGTCCACACCCGTCAACTCGGGTGCCCCGGTGCTCGGCCGGGTGAACGGCTCGAAGGTCTCCATCACCTGCCGGGCCATCTCCGCGCGGGCCCGCCCGAATGCCTCCAGCACCGCCCCGGACAGTTCACCCGGCGACATGGTCCGGTACTTCTGTTCCAGGAAGCGCAGCGCGGTCAGCTCGCCCTGGGGCCCGACCGTCACCTCCACCGACCGGTCCGCCGACCGTACGGTGCGTGTCGCCTGCCGGAGTTCGGCCTCGGCCTTCGCCACGCCCTTCTCGGTGGCCTCCAGCTCGGCCATCGCCGCGGCGAGCCGCGCCTCCACGGACCGGGCGTACGGCGAGACCTCGCCGCGTCCCGAGTCCTCCGACGCCTCGTTCATCGCGCCGCTCACCGTCCGATCACCGTGGGCGTGCCGCCCTCCTCCGCGCCCCACACGTCCTCGTCCTCGGCCACCCAGTGCACCCGGTCGCGCTCACCGCTGCCGGTCGCCTGCCCGCCCTGGGTGCCGCCCGCAGCCCCGCCTGCGACGGCCGTGGAGCTGGTGGCGGTGCGGGTCCTGCGGGCGCTGCGCTCCTCGTCGGCGCCGCGTCGGCCGCCCGTACGCGACGTCCCGCCGCGAGTACCGGGGCTGCTCTCCGTCAGGACGTTGCGGACGCGTTCGCCCGACGAACCGCCCGCCTGCCCGCCGGCGCCCATCCCTCCCATCCCGCCCATGCCGCCCATCGGCATCATGGGGTTGAGCGGGGTGGAGCCGTCCGACGACGCGCCCGTGCCCGTGCCCGTCCCCGTGCCTGTCGACAGGGTGTCCGAGGTGCCGGGCGGCGCACCGAGCGTTCCGCCCGGGTGGAACGTGCTGTCGTACTCCTCGTAGTCGCCCCCGCCGGACCGGTTCTGACCGCCGCCCGAGGTGGAGTCGTTCAACGAGGTGTGGGAGTTCCCGCCGAGGGAGTTGAGATCCCGGTCGAGGTCGCTCCGGAAATCCCTGTTGAGGTCACGGTTGAGGTCCCTGTTGAGGTCCTGGTTGAGGTCCTGATGGGTCGGCGGCGGAGGGAGGTGGTTGTTGCGGTTCGGCGGCCACTCGAGCTCGGTTTTGGGGTTGAGGTCGCTGACCGTCTCCTTGCCGTTCTTGTCGATGGTGGTGACCTTGCCGGTCTCCGGATCGACGACCTGCCGGCTGCCGTCCTTGAACGTGGTGGTGAGTGTGCCGTCCTTGTTCAGCTTGGTGACACTGCCGTCCGGGTTGGTCACGCTCTGGCCCGGGTTGAGGTCCTGCACCGTGGTCTTCCCCTGGTGGGGGGTGACGGTGTACTTGCCGGTCTTCGGGTCGTACGTGACCCGGTCGCCATTGGGGTACGTCGTGACCAGGCTGCGGTTCTTGTCGAGGGAGGTGGTCCCGCCGCCGGGCCCCAGGACCGTGTTGCCGGGGAGCTTGGGCGGGGGGAGCAGCGGATTCAACGGGCCGGTGTGCGTGGAGTTCCCGTTGCCCTGGGTCAAGTCCTCGTTGCCCGGCTTGTCGATGTTGTTGAGATCGCTGGTCAGGTCCTTGCCGAGCTTGTCGTCGAGACCGTTGCCCGACCCGGGGTTGAGATCCTTCGTCTCGTTGTTGCCGAGCAGGTCCTTGATGCCGCCGGGCCCGCCGCCCCCGAAGTCGTTCAGGGACTTGGTGACGTTGTTCCCCATGTCACCGATGCCCTTGTTGAGGTTGTCCAGCGCCGTGTTGAGATCCTTGCTGTTCTTGTCCGCGTCCTCCTTGGCCTTGTCGGTCTTCTCCTTGGTGTAGAACTCCGTCAGCGACCCGGTGTTCTTGGTGGTGAGCGGCGACTCGAACGGCGTGGTGGCGTCGATCCAGTTGTTGTTGAGGTCGGACAGCACCTGCTGCGCCGTTCCGTTCAGGCCGAGTTCGAGCCCCGCGATGTCCGGGTGGGGCGTTTCGATGAACTCGTTCCACTGCCGTACGGCTTCCTCGCCCACCTTGGCCCAGTTCTGGATGTCGGTCAGGTCGCCGTAGCTCGGGTGGGCTTCCTGGAAACCGTCCTTGGTGGAGTACGTCGTGGTGGAGTTGGGGTTGATGACGTTCCCCTGGGTGGTCGTCGCAGAGATGAACGGGATGTTGTGCGCCGTCAGCCAGGTCAGGATGTCGTCCAGGACCTTGATCAGGAAGTAGTGCGGGTCGTGCTCGTTGCGCCCCATCCACGCGTTCCACGCCGTCTGCAGGGACTTCCCCTGGGTCAGCAGCGTCTGCTGGGCCGCCATCAGCTGTTTGGAATGATTGGACTTCGGAGTGAACGCGGGTTCCCCGACGGCGTCGAACGTGCCGCCCGCGCCGAGCTGCTCCTTGTAGTTGTCGTAGTTTCCGTGGAGCTGATGGACCAGCTGCCAGAAAATTCCCGCTGCCTGGCCCTTCCAGGAGGACTGCTCGCTTCCCAGCGACTTCTCCCACGCCGCGAGGATCTCCGTCTGGTCCACGAAGAACTGGGCGGCCCGGTCGAAGGCCTGAGCGGTGTTCTGGAAGGAATTGAGATCCACCACGTTGGCGTCCGGAACCGAGGCGCCGTTGAAGGAAGCGCCCTGCGTGGTCTTCGAGCCGATCAGAGCGCCCAGCGCCGCCCCCGGCCCTCCCATGTACTGCCCCAGGGGGCCGATGTCGAAGTCGTCGCCGTACTTTCCCTTGTACTTGCCACCGCTCAGGGACTCGTTGGCCTCCAGCCCCCGGCTGCGCCCGTTCTCCGACATGAAGGAGCCGATGAAGACCAGCCGGGCGTGGTACATCTCCACGTGGCCGTTCCTGTTGGAGTAGAAGTACAGGTCGTAGTCCTGGCCCGAGCTCTTCAGCGATCCCTGCGTCGCCGCGTTCACCACCGACTGGACACCGATCTTGTCCAGGCTCATCCGGAAGAGCGGGCTCTTCTCCTTGCTGCTCAGGCCGGTGAACAGGCCCTTCCGGCTGGGCATCGGATAGCCGGTCAGCTTGGTGACGGCCTGCCCCCAGTAGTCGTCGGCGTCGTAGCTCTGTGAAGTCGGGGTCGACATGCGGAACGCTCCGGAGGCGAGGAAGAGGGTCGGGGCGGGCGGAGTGGAGTCTGTACGGAGAAGGGTCGGCCCGGACCGCCGGGAGCGGCCCGGGCGATCGCCGGGGACGGGCCGCCCCCGAGGGGGAGGCCGGGGCAGAGGCTGTCGGAGGTCGCCCGGCAGCCTCTCAGGCGCCGGTCGTGGTGGTCGGGCTCAGGTCCTTGTCCACGTCCGAGAAGATGTCGAGCAGCGCGGCACCGTCGATCGATTCGAGGCTCTTGCCCTGGGTGCTGAGCAGTTTCTCGATGGTCGTCAGCAGGTCGCTCTTGATGTGTTTGAAGAGCGTCTGCTGATTCTCGAAGATGTCGTCGACCGAACCCGCCGCCGCCTTGACCGCCTTCACCAGGGACTGGCCGTGCACACTGTCGTCCGTCCCCAGCAGGCCGATGGCCAGCGCCGGGTCCTGCTGGAGCGTGGTGGGCGAGGTGCGTCCGTCGAGGATGCTCTTGAGCGCCTTGAGGCCGTTGGGATCGTCCTTGCGGATCTTGTCCAGTGCCGTCTGGAAATCCGTGACGTCGTTCTCCGCGAACGACTTGAGGGTCTTGCCGTCGAGGTGGGTCAGATCGGCCATCGGATGCCCTCGCTCAGCGGCCGATGGAGATCTCGGACCACATCTGCGACAGCGAGTTCTCGCTGTACTTGTAGTTGCCCGAGATGTCGGTCAGCAGGGCCGCGTGCGAATTCAGCAGCGTCTCCATGTTCCGCACCGCCTGGTCCCAGGCGGCCTGCTTCTGACGGTAGGTGTCGGCGTCGGAGCCGTACCACGTCTTGCGCAGCTCGGCGAGCTCCGCCTCCAGGGACGCGAGCGTCCGGGCGATCGCCTGGGTCTGGCGGACCATGTCGTCGCCGGCGTTGTTCATGTGGCCGTAGTCGACCAGGATGTAGCCGTCTGTCAGGTTGTCGGGCATCGGGGAGACCTCGCTTCGCTGCCTGGGAAGGATGCCTCGCCGCAGGGGCGGCGAGGGGTGCCGGACGGCCGGCGGGATGGACGGTGCGATGACGCCGTCCGGGGCGGTCCTACGCCATGAGGTCGTCGAACGCCTTCTGCGAGGCGCTGTAGGCCTGGTTGATCGCGTCGTTGGACGATCCCTGCGTCTTGCCGTGCTCCACCAGGCTCGTGTTGAGCTTGTCGACCATGTCCTCCAGGTTGCGGAGGATGATGTTGACCTGGTCGTCCCACTGCTTCAGCAGGACCCCGTACTGGCCGCCGTCGCTGCCCTGGTAGCCCTTGCTCAGGTTGTTGCGGGTGTCGTCGACGTCCTGGCGGGACTTGAGGATTCCGCTGTAGGCGGCCTCAAGTGCCTGAATGCCGTTCCGGGTCGAGCTCTCGCTCGACTGCTGGAGGTTGCCGCCCGGTCCCGCCTGCGCGTCTGCGTCTGCCACGGTGTCTCCCATGCTCAACTGCTGGATGGCCGTGATCCTATGATCAGATCCGTGGCGTGCTCAATGATCGTTGGCCGCATCTGAGCTTTTCCTGAGGATCAGTCAACTTCTTTTACCCGACGGCAAGGTCCCGTTGTCCTCACGGCCGCCCGTTTCCCCCGCCACCTGCGGGCACGAGGGTGCCGTCGTGCCCACGGTGCGTCCCGCCGTGGCCGCTTCCGGGCTCAGATCGGGGCCGGACGGCAGCATCGCCAGGAGCGGGGACGGAAGTGCCTGGGCCGAGGCACCGTCGTACCCCAGCGCCTTCTGCGCCGCCTGGGAGAGCAGCCGGTACTTCACCCCGTTGTCGGCGACGAAGTAGGTGGTGGAGCCGACATCGGTGCCGCCCGCGCCGAGCGCCTTGACCAGCGCGCCGTGCCCCGGCCGTACGACCGTCGCGTCCACTGGCAGACAGGCCGGGGCGATGTTCTCGGGCGATGCCGCGGAGGCCGGGGGCAGCGCGGTGAGCGGAACCAGCGCACCGGTCACCCGCGTGCCGTCCCCGCGGTCGGGCCGTACCCGGGCACAGGCCGCCCAGCCCGCCGGTACGGGCTCGGCGCGCGGCGGCGTCCGCGGCAGGCCGGCCGGAACGGGCTCGCTGCCCTCCGTGCCGGGTGCCAGCCGGGCCTTCACCTCGGCCGCACCGATCACCGCCGCGGCGGGCGCCGCACCGCCGTACGCGTCGTCCTTGGTCTCGGCGGAACCCAGGGCCAGCGCGGCCCCGGTCTCCGTCAGTGGCACCAGGCCCTCCTTGCGCAGCAGGTAGTACTGGCGCGTCGCCCCCGGCGTACGCGACTGGAACACCTGCCCGAGCTTCGAGGGACGCCCGCCCAACGACGGCCCCGCCCCACCGCGGCCGGGCACGGCGGGCGGAACCAGATCCGGACCCTGCACCAACGCGTCCAGGAACGCGGCGGACACCGGCCGGGGCGTCACCGACCCGTACCCCAGCGACACCGCGGCGTTCCCGCTCCGGTCCAGCCGCAACCGGCTGCCCTGCCAGACCAGATACCGTGCCCGGTCCGGACCCGACACCACCAGACCCTGCCCCGCACCCATGCCCCGCCCTTCGACGGGCGCACCGGCCACCAGCGCGGTGAAGGCACCGGTCGGATGCGCGGAGCCGCCGGAGTCTTCCGCGCCGGCCTCCGAGGCGAGCACCGAGCACACCTGCCACGGATCCTTCTCCAGGTCCGCCACGCCCGGTACGGAGTCCGGCGCGCCCGGTATCCCGACCGGGGCGCCCACCGCCGTGCCCTTCAGCGACGCGGTGCTCACATCCTCGGACTTCAGTTTGCCGTCGCCGACGAGCAGCGCGGAGGCGTAGTTGCGCACCGGACGCAGCCGGCCCGCCACGTACACGTAACGGGCTCCCGTGTCCCGGTTCACCACCAGGGTCCCCGACGCCCGCCACGCGTCGTTGCCACCGGGGGACATGAAGCCGTACACCAGTGAACCGGCGGCCACCAGCACGGTGATCACCACACCGATCAGCACCCCGCGAGTGGTCCGCCCCAGCGGGCTCTCCGGGGCGTCCGGGTCGGCGAGCAGCATCCCCGAGGTCAGCCGGCCCATCACGAAGGTGTGGGCCTGGACCTGGTCACGCTTGGACTGCATGTGGCAATACCTTCCGGGTCAGCCGTTGATCGCCCGGAGTGCGGCGAACACGCCGAGCACCCAGAGCGCGAGCGGCAGCAGGCTGATCGCCAGTGCCGAGTGCAGCAGTTCGGCCGCGCGGCCCCAGTACGGCACCAGCCGCCGCCCCGGCACCGTCCACGACACGATCGCCAGCAGTGCGGTACAGGCCACCAGCCCCGCCACCAGCAGCGGCCGCTCGTCGGGAGACAGGGACGCGGCCAGCGCCACGGTCAGCAGCAGCGCACCCCAGACCCCGGGCAGCAGCAGCGCGAGACGCTGCGGCACATTGACCATGCCGCGTCCGTGCAGCAGCAGAAGCAGCGAGAGCACCGAAGCGGTGAGGGTCTCCGGCAGGTTCGGGCCGTCGGCCAGCACCAGGAGACAGGCCGCGCAGACGGTGCCCGCCGCTCCGTAGAGCGCGGTCATCCAGCCGCTCGCCAGTTCCGTACGGGTGGTCACGTCACCACCGGCGTAGGGCTCGATGCCCTCCTGCAACTGCTGGGAGTTGGTCGGCAGCGCCGGCATCCGCATCCCCGCCAGCTTGAACGCCAGAGCCGGTACGAAACCGCCCAGCACCACGGCCAGCGCGGCGAGCACCGTCGCCGCACCGTCCATCGTCAGACCGGCGGGCCCGGCGAGCGCCCCGCCCAGCGCGACGGCGCACCAGAACACCGCCGTCGCCAGGAAGAACGGCACGGACACGGCCGCGAGCGCGAGCCCCAGCACCGCACCGCCGGCACCGGCGGCCCCCGCAGCCAACAGCCGTGCGCCGAGCACCTGATGCACGTCGGGGCCGCCCAGATCGCCACCCGGCAGCAGCCAGCCCGCCAGCGCCAGATACGGACTCGCCATCGACCCGAACACCGAGGCGGCCGCCGCGTCGCCCACCGCGCGGCTCGCCGAGGCGGCCCCGGCCAGCAACAGCGCCCCCACCGCGCCCGCCCCGGCGGCACGTACACCGACCGGGCCCCCCGGCCAGGCCAGCAGGGCCAGTCCGGCCAGCAGTGTCAGCACGCACAGGGCGCGCAGCAGCCGCCTGCTGGAATCGGCGTTCCAGCCCTGCAGCCGGTCGCGCACCACACTGGCGATGCCGTCGACCAGGTCGTCCAGCCGTACTTCGGGCAGGGCGTCGGTGTGCGGGCGCAGATACAGCACCTCGCCGTCCTTGAGGCCCAGGGTCTCCAGGGTTCCCTCGTCGTCCAGGGCCGGTCCGCCCAGCCGTTGCAGCACCCAGCCGCTGTGGTCCAGGCCGTTCTCCTCCAGTTCCTCACCCGCGTAACGCAGCACGGTGGGAAGGAGATCGGCCACCGGGACATCGGCGGGCACCGCAAGGTCAATGGTCTTTTCGGGGGCACGTATGGTGAGGCGGCACAGGCCCGCCACGGAGCTGTCGGTCAAGGTCAGGGCTCGCGTTCTCGGGGACTTGTCGGATGCGACGTGGACGCGCTTGGTGATCGGATGCAGACTACTGATCATCATCCGGACCACGTCAACGGACCTCATCCGAGTCCCTGTTGGTCCGTAACCGTCCGGCTTGTGCGCCCGTCGGCACTCCCGTGCGCCCCACCGGTCCGGTCCACCCGTCACGGCGGGCGGTCCGCCGCTGTCCGCGGCCTTCCGTCGCCGTCGTCGAAGGAGTCTGTTCGTTGAGTGTGGTCCTCTTCCGCCGCCCAGCCCGCCGTCGCGGCCCGGACATGCCCGAAGGAGAGCTGAACCTCCAGGAGCCACCGACCCTGCCGGAGACGGTTCCTGACTCCTCGGCGATCTGGACCTATCTGCCGATGGCCATGATGTCGGTGTCCATGATGCTGATGTTCATGCGTCCGGGCGGCGGCAGCAGCGTCTTCACCTACCTGGCACTCGGCATGATGGTCACCGCCTCGGCCGCCATGCTCGTCGGTCAGATGATGCGCAAGGGCGGCGAGCGCAAGCAGCGGCTCCGCGGCGAACGCCGGGACTACCTGCGCTATCTGTCCCAGATCCGGCGCAGCGTCCACGAGGCGGTCAGCGACCAGCAGGAGGCCCTCGCCTGGCGACACCCCGAACCCAGGGTGCTGCGCACCATGGTGCGCTCCACCCGGCTGTGGGAACGCCGGGTCTCCGACGACGACTTCGCCGAGGTGCGGATAGCCGTCGGCGACCAGCAGCTCGCGCTGCGCCTCACCCCCACGGCGACCAAACCGGTCGAGGACCTCGAACCGCTCTGCGCCCACGCGCTGCGCCGCTTCATCAAGGCGTACGGAGTCGTTCCCGACCAGCCCACCGGTCTCTATCTGCGGTCCTGGACCCGGATCCTGTTCCGCGGCGACGACCGGGCGGTACGGGACACCGTCCGTGCGGTCCTGTCCCAGCTCGCCTTCTTCCACCCGCCGGAGGAGCTCTGGATCGCGCTCTGCGTCGCCGACGAGAAGCGCGCCGAATGGGAGTGGGTCAAATGGCTCCCGCACAGCCAGCACGCCCAGGAACAGGACGGCGCCGGCCCCTCCAGGCTGGTCGCGTCCACCTTCCGTGACCTGGAGGAAATCCTCGGCGCGGAATTCTCCGAGCGGCCCGTATTCGACCCCGAGGCCGTGCCGGGCCGCGACGAACCCTTCACCGTGATCGTCGTCGACGGCACCACCGTGCCAGCGGGCCACCGCCTCGACGGACCCGGCCTGCGCAACGCCGTCGTTCTCGACCTGTCCGGCGCCCTCAGCTGGCGTCCCGGGCGCACCACGCTGCGCCTCGACGTCCAGCCGGACAGCCTGCACCTGGTCCGCACCGACCGCAGCCGCAAGGAACAGACCACCCTCCTCGGCCGCCCCGACGTCATGGGACCCGGCTCCGCGGAAGCACTGGCCAGGCTGCTCGCGCCGTACCGGATGAGCCTGTCGTCGGACGCCGCGCAGCCACTGGACACCGACGTCGAACTCACCGCCCTGCTGGGCATTCCCGATCTGTACCGGCACGAGCCGGCCACCCTCTGGGAACGCTCCACCGGTTCGGCGCGGCTGCGCGTCCCGGTCGCGGTCGGCGCCGACGGAGTCCCGGTGGAGCTGGACATCAAGGAGTCCGCGCAGGGCGGGATGGGCCCGCACGGCATGCTGATCGGCGCCACCGGTTCGGGCAAGAGCGAGTTGCTGCGCACCCTGGTGCTCGGCCTCGCTCTCACGAACTCTTCCGAAACACTCAATTTCATCCTGGTGGACTTCAAGGGCGGTGCCACCTTCCTCGGACTCGACGAACTCCCGCACACCTCGGCGGTGATCACCAACCTGGCCGACGAAGTCGCCCTCGTGGAGCGCATGCAGGACGCCCTGCACGGTGAACTCATCCGCCGCCAGGAGCTGCTGCGCAGCGCCGGCAATCACACCTCCGCGCTGGAGTACGAGAAGGCCCGCGCGGCCGGGGCCGACCTCGAACCGCTGCCGAGTCTCTTCGTCGTCGTCGACGAGTTCAGCGAACTGCTCTCCGCGCACCGCGAGTTCATGGACCTCTTCGTGATGATCGGGCGGCTCGGCCGGTCGCTCGGCGTCCATCTGCTGCTCGCCTCCCAGCGTCTGGACGAGGGCCGCATGCACCAGCTGGAGAGCCACCTCTCCTACCGGGTGGGGCTGCGCACCTTCTCCGCCATGGAGTCACGAGGCGTGCTCGGCGTCCCCGACGCCTACCAGCTGCCTTCCCAGCCCGGCAGCGGCTTCCTCAAGAGCGGGGTCGAGGCGCTGACCCGGTTCCGGGCGGCCTACGTCTCCGGCCCGTACCGCAAGCGCCGTGGCGCCGCCGTCCAGGCCAGGGTCGCCAGTCAGGTGATGCCCTGGACCACCGACTGGGTCGTGCCGCGAGCCCCCGCACGCACCCCGGACCCCGAACCCGCCGCCGCGCCCGAGGAGCCCGGCACCGGCGACACACTGCTCTCCGTCGCCCTGGAACGGCTGCGCGACTCCGGACCGGCCGCCCACCAGGTGTGGCTGCCGCCGCTGGACCTGCCGCCCGCGCTCGACCTGCTGCTGCCGTCGCCCGAGCCCGACCCGGCACGGGGCCTCACCCCGGCGGGAACGTCGGGGCCGGGCACGCTCAAGGTGCCCCTGGGGCTGGTCGACATGCCGTTCGAGCAGCGGCGCGACCCGCTGACGGTGGACCTCTCCGCCGCCGGCGGCCATGTCGCGATCGCGGGCGGTTCGCAGAGCGGCAAGTCGACCGCCGTACGGACCCTGATCAGCGCGCTCGCCCTCACCCACACCCCGCGCGAAGTGCAGTTCTACTGCCTGGACTTCGGAGGTGGCGCGCTCTCCGCACTCTCGGGACTGCCGCACGTCGGCGGTGTCGCCGGACGGCTCGACACCGAACGGATCAGCCGTACGGTGGCCGAGGTGACCGCGGTGCTCAACGAACGTGAGCAGTTCTTCCAGGACCGGGGCATCGACTCGATGGCCTCCTACCGGCGCCGCCGGGCCGCCGGAGAGTTCCCCGAGGAGCCGCACGGCGACGTCTTCCTGGTCGTCGACGGCTGGGCCACGGTCAAGCAGGACTTCGACTCGCTGATCCCCACCTTCCACCAGATCGCCGCCCGCGGCCTCAACTACGGCGTCCACATCGTCGTCACCACCTCCCGCTGGATCGAGCTCCCCGCCCAGGTCCGCGACCAGGCCCTGACCCGGCTGGAACTCAAGCTCGGCGACCCGATGGACTCGATGATCGACATCCGCAAGGCAGCCACCGTGCCGCGCGGCGCCGGACGCGGCCTGACCATGGAGGGCAAGCTCCACTTCCTGACCGCCCTGCCCCGCATCGACGGGCGGGACAGCGCCGACGACCTCGCCGAAGGCGTCGCCGACCTGGTCGGCCGGATCGCCGAACACTGGCAGGGCCCGCCGGCCCCTCCGGTACGGATGCTGCCGCACCGCCTCCCGGCCGCGGAACTCCCCGAGCCCGAGCGCACCGAGGGGTTGCGCGTCCCGATCGGCCTGGACGAGGAGACCCTCTCGCCGGTCTGGCACGACTTCGGCCGCAACCCGCACCTGATCGGCATCGGCGACAGCGAGAGCGGCAAGACCAACCTGCTGCGTCTGCTGGTCCGTTCCATCACCGCCCGGTACACCGCGGCCGAGGCTCGCATCCTGGTGGTGGACTACCGTCGCGAACTGGTCGACGCCGTACCCGAGGAATACCGCCTCGGACACGTCGTCGCCATCGACTCGCTGCGCGAACTGGTCGGCGGCGCGGCCCGCGCGATCAAGACCAGGCTCCCCGGTCCGGACATCGCCCCGTCCCGGATGCGGCAGTGCGACTGGTGGACCGGGCCGCGCCTGTTCGTCCTGGTCGACGACTACGACATGGTCAGCGGCACCGGCTCCTACGACCACCCGTTCGCCCCGCTGCTGGACCATCTCGCGCTCGGCTACGAGGTCGGTCTGCACGTGGTGGCGATCCGCTCGGCCACCGGCGCGGGCCGCGGCCTCAACGACCAGTTGCTGCGCCGCCTGGATGAGGTCAATACGCCCGGCATGCTGCTGTCCTGCCCGCCGTCCGAGGGCTATGTGTTCGGCAATGTGAAGCCGCGCAACCTGCCGCCGGGCCGCGCCCAGTACATCGTCCGGCGCAAGCCCACCCTCGTGCAGACCGCACTGGCCGGGGAGGCCGGGGAGCCGCTCGCGGGCTGAGCGACGGCGAAGGGCCCCGGGGTACGGCGGATGCCGTGGCCCCGGGGCCCTTCGCCGTCGCGTACGGGCGCTCAGTCGCCCGGCGCGGCCGCCACCCGACGGCGCTCCGCGGGGCGCCAGCCGCGCGAACGGCCGCGGGGTGCGACCAGCGCCACCCACGCGACCAGCAGAGCGAGCGAGCCGCCCGCCACCGCGATCCACACCGCCCTGCGGGTCGCGCCCCCGCTGCCGTTGCCCGGCGGCAGCGCCACGGAGTCGTCCCGCTCCACCCGGGGGCGCGCCGCCGGGTCCTGCACGGAGGTGACGGCCGCGTACGGATCCAGGCGCGGCACATCCGCCGGATAGGCGGTACGGGTCAGCCGCTCCGCCGTCCCGGCGGCCGACAGGTCCGGATACGCCGACCGTACGAGCGCGGCGGCGCCCGCCGCGTAGGCGGCGGCGAACGAGGCCCCCGACCCGATGAAGTGCCCCGTTCCGCGCGGCCCCACGCCCACGACCCCGTCGCCGGGGGCGGCGAGATCCGCGCCGCGGGTGGCCGGCGCGGTGTCCGGGCGGGTGCCCCGCGCGTCCATGTCGATGACGGAGAGGACCCCGGGCGCCGAGGCGGGCCAATAGTCGCGCGGCGGTTCGGGCTCCCGGCCCGGCGACGGACCCGCCGGGTCGGGGGTCGCGGCGGCCACGATCAGCGCGTCGCGGGAGGCCGCGTACTTCACGGCCGAACGGAGCCCGGCCGAGTCGGCGGCCAGCGCGGGGGAGACCTGGATGACCTTCGCCCCCGCGTCGGCGGCCGCCCGGATCCCGTCGGCGACCGAGGACGCGGTCGCCGTCCCGCGCTCGTCCGTGCCCCGTACCGCGATGATCCGGGACTCCTGGGCGACCCCCGCGACGCGCACGTTCTTCGCGGGCGCCGCCGCGATCAGCCCGGCCACGAACGTCCCGTGGCCCACGCAGTCCTCCCCGGCCGAGCCCACGGCCGAGACCCGGCCCGCGAGCGTCGGCGCCTGTGCCGAGACCCCGGTGTCCACCACCGCGACCTTCACCCCCGCCCCCCGGCCGAACTCCCAGGTACGGGCGAGCTGGAGGTTCTGCTGCTCCCACGGCACCGCCGTGGCCCGCGCCTTCGAACCGCCAGTGCACGGATCACCGGCATCGAGACGCGCGGGCATCACCGGCAGCCTGACCTTCTCGCCGTCGGCCGCGGCGGCCGCGCCGGCCACCGGCAGCACCATCGCCGCGGCCAGGAACGCCGCGGCGGGAACCCGTCCGGTGCGGCGTCCGAAACCGCGTCGCACACCGCCGCCCGGCGTCATTCGGGCACCGCCTGCGGGCGCACTACATCTTCCGGCAGCAGCAGCCGCAGATCGTCCAGACCGGGCGCCGCCATGGCGCTCAGCCGACCCGCCTGACGGGTCATCATGCCCTCCAGGACCTGCCGGGCGAGCCGCGCGTTGCCGAACGAACGGTCCCTGGGCAGTGCGTCGAAGTACTCCCGCATGACCGCACCGGCACCCGGCCCGCACTCGTATCCCGACGCGGCCGCGTGCTGGCGGACGATGGTGACCAGCTCGTCCGAGGAGTAGTCGGCGAACTCCACCCGCCGCGAGAACCGCGACGAGAGACCGGGGTTGGAGGCGAGGAAGCGCTCCATCTCGCCGGTGTAGCCGGCGACGATCACCACCACCTCGTCGCGGTGGTCCTCCATGAGCTTCAGCAGCGTGTCCACCGCCTCGCGCCCGAAGTCGCTGCTGCCCGAGGACCCTTCCGGAGTCAGGGCGTACGCCTCGTCGACGAACAGCACCCCGCCCCTGGCCCGGTCGAACATCTCCCGGGTGAGCTGGGCGGTGTGTCCCACGTACCGGCCGACCAGGTCCGCCCTGGCCACCTCGACGAGCTGGCCGCGCGGCAGCACACCCAGCGACTTCAGCAGCTCGCCGTAGAGCCGGGCGACCGTGGTCTTGCCGGTGCCGGGCGGCCCGGTGAAGACCAGATGGTGGCTGATCCGCGGCGCGGGCAGCCCGGCCGCCTCGCGTTTCTTCGCGGTGGCCAGCAGATTGACCAGGTCGGTGACGTCACGCTTGACGGCGGCCAGACCCACCATGTCGCCGAGCCGGGCCAGCGGGTCGCTCTCCGCCCCGCCGTCGGCCGGCTGTCCGGACGCCGCGGCCTCCTCGCCGACGTCCTCGGGCAGCAGCCGGGTGAGATCCTGCTCGTCGGCGTCGGGGAGCGCGGCCAGCCGGTACGCCTGACGGTCCACCATCTCCTCGAAAACCTGCCGGGCGGCCCGGCCGTTGCCAAAGCCGGCGTCCCGGGGCATCCGCTCGAAGTGCGCCGCGAGTGCGCCGAGCGTCGACTCGTCGAGCTCGTAGCGGTGATGGGCACACATGCTCTCGATGATCGCGACGAGTTCGGGCACGGCGTAGTTCTCGAACTCGACCGTTCGGGAGAAGCGCGAGGCGAGACCCGGGTTGGAGCCGAGGAAGTCACGCATCTCGTCCGCGTACCCGGCGGCGACCACGACGACGTCCTCGCGGTGGTCCTCCATCAGCTTCAGCAGTGTGTCGACGGCCTCGCGGCCGAAGTCGGCGCCGGAGCCCCGCCCGTCCGACAGCAGGCTGTACGCCTCGTCGATGAACAGCACCCCGCCCAGCGCACGCTTGAAGGTCTCGGTGGTCTTGATGGCGGTGCCGCCGACGATCTGCGCCACCAGGTCCGCGCGCGACACCTCCACCAGATGGCCGGAGGGCAGCGCGCCCAGTTCGGCGAGGATCGCCCCGTAGAGCCGGGCGACCGTGGTCTTGCCGGTGCCGGGCGGCCCGGAGAAGACCAGGTGCCGGCTCATCGGCGGGGCCGGCAGACCGAGGCGGGCACGCCGCTGGGCGAGCTGGATCAGATTGACCAGTGTCCGCACCTGGTGCTTGACGTTCTCCAGGCCGATCAGTGCGTCCAGTTCGGCCAGCGGGCCGTCCTCGCGCGGCGCGCCGGAGCCGTCGCCGGAGGCGCCCGTACCGGCCGGATCGGTCCCCTCTGCCTCGCCGAGCCCCCAGGCGTCCCGTTTGCCGTTGTCCGTACTGGTCAGGTTCTCCACCGCCAGCCGCTCGCCCGGCAGGGCCTGCACCAGACCGCCGCCCTCGTTGTCCCGCGCGGTGCAGTTGACCACCGACACCGCGGCCGTGGTCTCCACCCGGAAGCCGTCCCGGCCCGAGCCGCTCACCTCGCAGGCGGTGAAGGCGCCCCGGCCGCCCTGGGCCAGCAGCACTCCGTGCCCCGCGGCGGCGGCGATCCGCAGCCGGGTCGCGGTCAGCTCACCGCCGTCCTCGACCACCACCCCCGTGTCCGTGGACTCCCGGACGTCCCAGTCCCGGACGGCGACGCTGCCGCCTGCCGCCACGGACATGCCGTGCGCGGCACCGTGGACGGCGCCCCCGCCGACGTAGACGTTGCCGTTGTCGGCGACCCGGATCCCGGCGCTGCCGGGCCGTTCGATCTCGCAGTCCTCCAGCCGGCCCCGGCCGTCCTTGACGACCTCCACTCCGTGCCCCTTGGCAGCGCCGATCCTGGCCCGGCGCACCAGCGGATTGGCGCCGCTGCGTATGCATACGCCCACGTCGCCCGCGTCGAGCACTTCGAGGCGGTCCAGCTCGGCGACCGACTCCTCCTCCAGCAGCACACCCGTCTGCACGCTGTCCCGGACGGTCAGCCCGATCAGCACCGGGGAGGCCGAGCCCCGGACGTGCAGCGCGGCGTCCTCGGCCGAATCCAGCCAGCAGTCCTCGAAGGTGCCCCGGGACCGGTCCGAGACGAGCAGGCCGGGACCTTTCGTGCGAGCGGTGCGGCAACGGCGCAGCAGCGGATCGGTGCCGCCGGACAGGACGATGCCCGGCCCGCTCGTGCCGGTCACCCGGATGTCCTCCAGGACCGTCCGGGCCGACGACGAGAGGTGGATGCCGACGCCGGTGTCGTGGACCACGGTCCGCAGGACCTGGGTGGTGCTCTGCTCCTCCAGCGCGATGGACGGCTTGTCGGTGGAGGAGATGTCGCACTCCTCGACCGAGCCCTGTCCCTCGCCGTTGGCGAGCACCCCGTTGGCGCGGGCGTCGCGAATGGTGCAGCCGCGCAGCGTGATCCGGCCGCGTTCGCCGATCACCACGCCCGAGGTGCCCAGGTGCTCGACCGTGCAGGACTCGGCGGAACTCTCCACCGCCGAGGTCACCACCAGCCCGGCGCCGCGTGGGTTGCGCACCCGGCAGTCCCGCAGCGCCACCGAGCCGGACCCGCGGGCCAGCAGGGCGGTCCACGACGCACCGGTGATGTCGCAGCCGTCCATCGCGATCTGGCCGCGCGGCGCGTCCACGACCGGCAGCTCCTCGTCGCGGCCGCGCAGCACCAGGTCGGTGAGCATCACGGCTTCGGCCTGGAGAACCACCGCACTGCCGTGGGGCGGGCATATCTCGACGCTGCCGCGGGACTGTTCGGCGACGACGGTGACGGGGACGGTGATGACCAGACTCTCGGCGTAGGTGCCGGAACGGACGCTGATCACAGCGCCGTTGCGGGCCCTGGCCAGCGCCTCACCGATCGTTCGAAAGCCGTCGGGCCGCTCGGGACAGACCGTCAGAACCTGGCGTGACAAGCGGAATCCTCCTCCTTGGGGCCACACCGCGGTCCTGGGAACACATTGTCGGAGCGGGTGCGGCTCCATCATGCCGGAGTGATCCGCGAGAGCTTCGGCCGGAGCGGGAACGCCGCGTGAACCACGCCCTGTTGACCCGGGCCCGGATCACCCCATCACGGAGGAAACGGGGCGGAGGGCCGACTGCCCCCGCCCCGTCCTCGGTGCTGTGACCAGGGCCTCTCGTTTGGATCACGCCGGGCTCGCGTGCCCCGGTGCCTGATCCGGCCCGATCCGAACGAAAGACCCTAGTTGATCGCCTTGATCAGCTCTCCCTCGGCGGTGTCACCGCTCAGCTCCCAGAAGAAGGTGCCGCCGAGACCCTGCTGGTTCTTCCAGTTCATCTTGGTGGCGATGGTGGCCGGGGTGTCGTAGCTCCACCAGTTGGTGCCGCAGTGGGCGTAGGCGGTGCCGGCGACGGTGCCGGTGGCGGGGCAGCTGTTCTTGAGGACCTTGTAGTCCTCGATGCCGGCCTCGTAGGTGCCGGGTGCGGCGCCGGTGGCGGTGCCGCCGGGGGCGTCCTGGGTGACGCCGGTCCAGCCGCGGCCGTAGAAGCCGATGCCGAGCAGCAGCTTGGACGCGGGGACGCCCTGGGCCTTCAGCTTGGCGATGGCGTCGGCGGAGTTGAAGCCGGCCTTCGGGATGCCGTTGTACGAGGTGAGCGGGGAGTGCGGGGCGGTCGGGCCCTTGGCGTCCCAGGCGCCGAAGAAGTCGTACGTCATCACGTTGTACCAGTCCAGGGACTGGGCGGCGCCGGCGTAGTCGGCGAGGTCGATCTTGCCGCCCTCGGAGCCGTCGGCCGTGATGGCGGCCGTCACCAGGTAGTCCTTGCCGAACTTGGAACGCAGCGCCGAGGTGAGGCCCTTCAGCGCGGCCGGGCCGCTGGTGTCACAGGTCAGGCCGCAGGCGTTGGGGTACTCCCAGTCGATGTCGATGCCGTCGAAGACATCGGCCCAGCGCGGGTCCTCCACCAGGTTGTAGCAGGACTCGGCGAACGCGGCCGGGTTCTTCGCGGCGTCACCGAAGCCGCCGGACCAGGTCCAGCCGCCGAACGACCAGATGATCTTCAGGTCCGGGTGGAGCTTCTTCAGCTTGCGCAGCTGGTTGAAGCTGCCACGCAGGTCCTGGTCCCAGGTGTCGGCGACGCCGTCGACGGACTGGTCGGCGGTGTACGCCTTCTCGTAGTCGGCGTAGGAGTCGCCGATCGCGCACTTGCCTCCGGTGACGTTGCCGAAGGCGTAGTTGATGTGCGTGAGCTTGTCGGCCGAGCCGGACGTCTCGATGTTCCTGACGTGGTAATTGCGGCCGTAGACACCCCAGTTGGTGAAGTATCCGACCACCTTGTCGCCGTCCGCCGTGGGGGCTGCGTCGACGGGGGCCGCTGCCCGCGTGGTGGGGGGTGTGCCGGCCGACGCGGTGCCCGCGACACCCAGCAGGGTGGCGCCGAGGGCGGCGGTACAGGCGGCTGCGGCGAACGCCCGGAGGCGGGCGCGGGGACGGTGCGTACCGAACATCTTGTCTCCTCGTGGGGGAGGGAACTCGCTTGTGGGGGCTGTCAGTCGGCCATCTCATGGACTTGGCATGAACGTGCAAAGGCCGTTTCCTCTGGGACCGTAGATGGACTAGACCAGTGAGGTCAATGGTTCGGACCATTTCCGGTGATCGTCGTGCCCGGCGCCGAGTCGCCCGGTGGCCCAGTGACGGATATCGTCCGATCGGGCATACTCGAGCCGCCACAGCCGCTGGCCAGCAGCTCTCGTAATCCGAGGGAGCCGGCGTCGGCTGGGTAGCAGTGCTTGTCCGGGCCAGGGCCCGGAAGCCCCCGGCGGCGCCGCCCACACCCCTCGCGCGCGACCGTCGCAACGCCCGACAGGGAGGAGAGCGCCGTCATGTCCGACCGTGCCCCGTATTTGGTGGAACGCCGTCTGCCTACCGAGGAGTCCAGGCAGCTCGTCGCGCTCGTCCGCGACATCGCCCAGCGAGAGATCGCGCCCAGGGCGGCGGAGGAGGAGGAAGCGGGCCGGTTCCCGCGCGAGGTCTTCTCGCTGCTCTCCGAGTCGGGACTGCTGGGACTGCCCTACGACTCCGCCCATGGCGGTGGCGACCAGCCGTACGAGGTCTACCTCCAGGTCCTCGAAGAGCTCGCGGCCGCCCGGCTGACCGTCGGCCTCGGCGTCAGCGTCCACTCCCTGGCCTGCCACGCGGTCGCCGGATACGGCACCAAGGAGCAGCGGGCCGAACACCTCCCGGCGATGCTGGGAGGCGGCCTGCTGGGCGCCTACTGCCTCTCCGAGCCCGCCTCCGGCTCCGATGCCGCATCGCTCCGCACGAAGGCCGTACGGGACGGCGACGACTGGGTCATCACCGGCACCAAGGCGTGGATCACCCACGGCGGCATCGCCGACTTCTACACGGTCCTGGCCCGCACCGGGGTCGAGGGCCCCCGCGGCATCACCGCGTTCCTGGTCCCCGGGGACGCCGAGGGGCTCAACGCGGCCGCCCCCGAGAAGAAGATGGGCATGAAGGGCTCGCCCACGGCCCAGCTGAACTTCGACGGCGTACGGGTCGCCGACGCGCGCCGGATCGGCGAGGAGGGCCAGGGCTTCGCGATCGCCCTGTCCGCACTCGACTCCGGGCGCCTGGGCATCGCCGCCTGCGCCATCGGCGTCGCCCAGGCGGCCCTGAGCGAGGCCGTCGGCTATGCCACCGGACGGCAGCAGTTCGGCCGCCCGATCGCGGACTTCCAGGGGCTGCGCTTCATGCTCGCCGACATGGCCACCCAGATCGAGGCCGGCCGGGCGCTCTACCTGGAGGCGGCCCGGCTCCGCGACGAGGGCAAGCCCTTCTCGCGCCAGGCGGCCATGGCCAAGCTGTTCTGCACGGACCTCGCCATGCGGGTCACCGTGGACGCCGTCCAGGTGCTCGGCGGATACGGCTACACCCTCGACTTCCCCGTCGAGCGGCTGATGCGCGAGGCGAAGGTGCTGCAGATCGTCGAGGGCACCAATCAGATCCAGCGGATGGTCATCGCACGCCACCTCGCGGGTCCTGAGACGCGCTGACCCGCAGCGGCCGGTCCGACCACACGGGCGTCGCCGTGATCCGGTTCCACTCCTGGTCATGGCGGCCCGGCAGGGTGCGGTCCGCACCCTCCCAATGACGCAGCAGGGCCCGGTAGATGGGCGGATCGGTGGAGTGCGGAACCGACCGGGGAGCCACGGGCTGCGGAACCGATTCTTCGGCGGTGGGAGCGGCGAGACGGCGGCGGCCGGGACCGGCCGGTGAATGCAGCAGGGTCATAGCTGGCCAACGGTGCGGGGCGGGCCCCGGTCACTGTCCGGCCGATTCGAGAGCCCGTTCGTCCCGTCCCCGGGCGGCGGACGTTCTCACCGCGGGCACCACGTCGGCCGGGCCGTCGTGGTGCGGCGCAGAAATGCCGGGCGGGCCCGCACGTGTCCGGGCCGGTCGCGTGCGGGGGCTGCCGTCAGGCTGCGTGACGCCGCATCTGCGGCACCCGCAGCGGGCGAGAGCCGGGACCGCAGGCGTGCGAGAACGGCTGCATTCTCCAGTCGAGCCCCTGAGGGAGCGTCAACAGCAGGCCCGTCTCCTGCTCCTGGACGTCGAGCGACTCGTCGGCCGGCCGCGCCTGCGCCGCCGCGCGGCCGGTACCGGCGCACACGGTCAGCACGAACGGATTCCACGGTGTCGGGCACAGCGCGTGCTCCGGCAGTACGTCCTCGTCCGCCAGCAGCGCGATCGGCTGTGCGCAGTCCGGGCAGATCACCCGGTACATCTCGAAGGTGTCGTACGCGTCGGGAGCGATGTCCTCGACGGCAGCGACGTCCTCGACGGGATCCGGTTCGGTACGTCCGGTGAGCTTCAGGCTCTGCATGGGAAATTCCCCCCTCAGGTGGGCCGACCAGGTGACACGGCCTCGACCACTGCAAGCACTTCCCGTCGCGCGTCGGCCGTAACCGCGAGGGGGTCGGCTACCGCCCCGTAAACCTGTGGCATTCGTCACATGCTCGCCGCAGGTGCCCCTTCCGGGGCCCCCGCCGCTGTGCCTGGAGGGACCTGGGGCAATAGGTTGATCCGTATGGAGGAGCTGGACCGACAGATCGTGGAGTTGCTCGTCAAGGACGGGCGGATGAGCTACACCGACCTGGGCAAGGCCACGGGCCTGTCCACATCGGCCGTTCATCAGCGTGTCCGCAGGCTGGAGCAGCGCGGGGTGATCCGGGGCTACGCCGCGGTCGTGGACCCCGAGGCCGTCGGCCTGCCGCTCACCGCGTTCATCTCGGTGAAGCCCTTCGACCCGAGCGCGCCGGACGACATCTCCGAGCGGCTCGCCGACGTCCCGGAGCTGGAGGCGTGCCACAGCGTCGCGGGCGACGAGAACTACATCCTCAAGGTGCGCGTCGCGACACCACTGGAGCTGGAGCACCTGCTCACCCGGATCCGTTCGCTGGCCGGTGTCTCCACCCGCACCACGGTCGTCCTGTCCACGCCGTACGAGGCACGGCCGCCGCGGATCTGAGGGGGTCGCGGGCGGCGCGGCTCCCGGCAGGCGCCAGACTGGTCCCATGACCCAGAGCACCGCCCCCCAGAGCGAACACCGCACCGTGCTGTTGCGCGGTGGAGACGTCCACAGCCCCGCCGACCCCTTCGCCACCGCCATGGTGGTCGAACGCGGCCACGTCGCCTGGGTGGGTTCGGAAGGGGCCGCCGACGCCTTCGCGAGCGGCGTCGACGAAGTGGTCGACCTCGACGGTGCGCTGGTGACCCCGGCGTTCACCGACGCCCACGTCCACACCACGTCGACCGGCCTGGCCCTGACCGGCCTCGACCTGTCCGGTGCCCGGACCCTCGACGAGGCGCTCGGCCTGCTGCGCGCCCATGTGGCCGCGCACCCCGAGGACCGGGTCGTCCTCGGCCACGGATGGGACGCCACCCGCTGGCCGGAGCAGCGCCCCCCGTCGCGCGGGGAGCTCGACGCGGCGGCCGGCGGGCGCCCGGTCTACCTGCCCCGTGTCGATGTGCACTCCGCGGTCGTCACCACCGCCCTGCTCGACCTGGTCCAGGGCGTCACCGGGCTGACCGGCTACCACCCCGACGCCCCGCTGACCGGTGCCGCGCACCACGCGGTCCGCTCCGCGGCCCACGGCGCCCTCTCGCCGCGGCAGCGCGCCGACGCACAGCGCGCCGCACTGCTCCGCGCCGCGTCGCTCGGCATCGGCACCGTCCACGAGTGCGGCGGCCCCCACATCTCCGACGAGGAGGACTTCGCCGGCCTGCTCGGGCTCGCCGCCGCGGAGCGCGGGCCGCGGGTCTTCGGCTACTGGGCCGAGCAGGTCGCCGACGAGAAGGACGCCCGCCGGATCCGGGAACTCGGCGCCGTCGGAGCGGCCGGGGACCTCTTCGTGGACGGCTCGCTCGGCTCGCACACCGCCTGCCTGCACGAGCCCTACGCCGACGGCCCGGCCGGCGGTACCGGCACCGCGCATCTGGACGCGGCGCAGATCGCCGCCCATGTCACCGCGTGCACCGAGGCGGGGCTCCAGGCCGGTTTCCACGCCATCGGGGACGCGGCGCTCTCCGCCGTGGTGGACGGGGTCAGGGCCGCCGCCGAGACGCTCGGACTGCCCCGGATCCGGGGCGCCAGGCACCGTGTCGAGCACGCCGAGATGCTCACCCCCGAGACCGTGGCCGCGTTCGCGGAGCTGGGGCTGACCGCCTCCGTCCAGCCCGCCTTCGACGCCGCCTGGGGCGGCGAGGAGGGCATGTACGCCCAGCGGCTCGGCGCCGAGCGGGCCAGGACCCTCAACCCGTACGCGGCACTCCTGCGGGCCGGTGTGCCCCTCGCCTTCGGCTCCGACAGCCCGGTGACCCCGCTCGACCCGTGGGGCACCGTACGGGCCGCCGCCTTCCACCGCACGTCCGAGCACCGGATCTCCGTACGGGCCGGCTTCACCGCCCACACCCGGGGCGGCTGGCGGGCCGTCGGCCGGGACGACGCGGGGACCCTGGTGCCCGGCGCCCCGGCCGACTACGCGGTCTGGCGCACCGCTGACCTGGTGGTCCAGGCCCCGGACGACCGGGTCGCCCGCTGGTCGACCGACCCCCGCTCGGGCACGCCGGGCCTGCCGGATCTCACCCCCGGCGTCGATCTGCCGGTCTGCCTGCGGACCGTGGTCTTCGGACGAACTGTCTACGAGCGGCCGAACGAGTGACGTCCGGCCGTTTCGCATCGTCACCCGTGGTGGTCCCCGTTCCGCCGCGACCTGCGGATCTTCGCTACTGACCAGGCAAGTTTCGTAAATATTGCAGGTCAGACGGCTATTGACAGAACGCGCCCACCGGCCGGTAGGTTCGGCCGGGTCCACCACAGGACGTCCGACCGGTTAAACCTCCACGCAGTCGTCGAACGCCGCTGGGTCATGGGGCGGTGTGCCGCACCGGCGCACCACCACTGACAGCCAGGTTCAGCGCCCGCGCCTCGGGGGCGAGGGAAGGTTTCATCCGGACGGCGGTGCGACCCGGGTGGGGCCCGGACGTTCAGTAGACAACGGCTCTAGGTCGACCCGCAGCCAGCGGGTCCCAGGTCGGCCCGAAGGGCGCCGGGCCCCCATCCGTAGTTTCCGTCCGCGCTCGTACCCGGGTTTCTGTCCGTACTTCCGTCCTTCTGTCCCCGGCGGTGCCCACCCCCGCCCGACCGCGTCGGAGAGCGGCCCCCGCCCGCTGGATATGGTGTGCATCTGCGTACGGACTTAAGGGGCAGTAAGTGAACGACGGCGGTCAGCGGCGGTACGGCCCGCTCGGCAGAATCCTGGTGATCATTCCGACCTACAACGAGGCCGAGAACATCAAGCCGATCGTCAGCCGGGTGCGCGCCGCTGTGCCGGACGCCGACATCCTGGTCGCCGACGACAACAGCCCGGACGGCACCGGCAAGGTCGCCGACGAGATCGCCGCCGAGGACAGCCAGGTCCAGGTGCTGCACCGCAAGGGCAAGGAAGGGCTGGGCGCGGCCTATCTCGCGGGCTTCCGCTGGGGCACCGAGAACGGCTACGGCGTGCTCGTGGAGATGGATGCCGACGGCTCCCACCAGCCCGAGGAGCTGCCCAGGCTGCTCACCGCGCTCAAGGGCGCCGACCTGGTGCTCGGATCGCGCTGGGTGCCGGGCGGACGCGTGGTCAACTGGCCCAAGTCCCGCGAAATGATCTCCCGCGGCGGCAGCACCTACTCCCGGCTCCTTCTCGGGCTGCGGACCAGGGACGTCACCGGCGGCTACCGGGCCTTCCGCGCCGAGACCCTGGAGGGCATCGGCCTCGACCAGGTCGCCTCGCAGGGCTACTGCTTCCAGGTCGACCTGGCCCGCCGGGCCATCGAGGCCGGCTACCACGTCGTCGAGGTGCCGATCACCTTCGTCGACCGGGAGATCGGCGACTCGAAGATGAGCCGTGACATTCTGGTCGAGGCCCTCTGGCGGGTCACTTCCTGGGGCGTCACCTCCCGTACGAACCGGGTGCTGGGCCGCAAGGCGATCTGATCCGCCGCGCCCGCCGCGCCCGGCGGCGGGCACAAGGTCCGGCGCCCATGATCACCCCCTTGTGCCGTTCGGACGCCCGTACGGGCACACTGGGGACCATGACGACCGGCACACCGCCCCCGACCGCCCCCAAGCGCTCTCGCGCCCGAACCCTCGTCCCCCTTGCCATCGCCGCCTGGGCGGTGCTGGAGATCTGGCTGCTCACCGTCGTGGCCGACGCGGCGGGCGGTTTCACCGTGCTGCTGCTCCTGGTGGCGGGGATCGTGCTGGGTGCCGCCGTGATGAAGCGGGCCGGCCGCCGGGCCTTCCGCAATCTCACCCAGACACTCCAGCAGATGCCGGGGCAGTCCGGCGCCGCCGCTGCCCCGCCGGCCGACGGTTCGGGCGGCAGCGGCAACGGCTTCCTGATGCTCGGCGGCCTGCTGCTGATGATCCCCGGCATCGTTTCGGACGTGGCGGGACTCCTGCTGCTGGTGCCGCCGGTCCGTTCCCGGCTGGGCCGGTACACGGAGCGGTCGCTGGAGCGCCGGATGCGCGCCGCGACCCCCGGCAGCCTTTCCGACGCCTTCCAGCAGGCCCGCATTCACCGGCCGGACGGAAAGATCGTCCAGGGTGAGGTCATCCGCGAGGACGGCACAGGACCGGGCGCACGCCCCGACGAGGGTCCCCGGCCGCCACTGACCCCCTGAGCCGGACGTCCGGCGGCCGAGGCAGGACACGGCCGCCGGACGGATTCCGGGTACGACAGAGCCGCGGGCCGTGACACACATTGCGTGTCACGGCCCGCGGCTCTGTCGTACCGAGGTGTTACGCGGTCAGGCAGACTTCCTGCTGTCCCGCGGATGTACGGCGATGTTCATGGCTCCGGAGCGCAGAACCGCCAGCCTCTCGGCGAGCACTTCCTCCAGCTCCTCGCGTGTGCGCCGCTCCATGAGCATGTCCCAGTGCGTGCGCGCAGGCTTGCCCTTCTTCTCCTCGGGGCCATCCCCGTCCACCAGGAGTGCCATGGCGCCGCACGCCTTGCACTCCCACTCCGGCGGAATTTCCGCCTCTACCGAGAACGGCATCTCAAATTGATGTCCGTTCTGGCATGCGTACTCCACCGCCTGGCGCGGGGCCAGATCGATGCCGCGGTCCGTCTCGTAGCTGGTAACCACGAGTCGCGTGCCGCGGAGAGCTCGCTCACTCATGAATCGTGCCTCCCGGGCTTGTCGCCCACAGGACAGGTGTCGCTGTCGTCGTCATCCGGTCAACGTCCGGTCGGCGGTAAAGATTCCCGTTGCCGGTCATGTGTCGCCCGTCGTGCCGCTGCTATTTCAGGTTTCCCAGGGTTTCAAGTACCCAGCGATGCCCGGTTTGTCACATCTGGCGGAAGTTGTCACCCAACAGTTCGGCTTCTTCCGCCCGCAGTAACGGTCCTCCGGGCAGGCCAAAGGCGTACACTACCGGCCTTTCACTTCAACGTCTAAATGAGTTCCGGAACGGGATTGCCCGCGGCCGCCACGGCCCGCCGGACCGGCACCCTCGCGAGCAGCACGGAACCGACCACGAAGAAGATCACCAACGAGATGATCGCGTCCCGGTAGCTGCCGGTCAGCTGGTACGCGAGCCCGAACACCAGCGGCCCCAGCCAGCTCAGTCCGCGGTCGCTCATCTCGTAGGCGGAGAAGTACTCGGCCTCCTTGCCGCGCGGTACCAGGTGGGAGAACAGTGAGCGCGACAGCGCCTGGCTGCCGCCCAGGACCAGGCCGATCGCCGACGCCAGTACATAGAAGTAGGCCGGCGCCCCGGCGGGGAGGAAATATCCGGCGACGAGAATCAGCGTCCAGACGACGAGCGAGCCGAGGATCGTGTGCTTCGCGCCGTACGTCCGGGCCAGCCGGCCCATCCCCAGGGCTCCGGCCACCGCGAGCACCTGCACCAGCAGCACCGCCGTGATCAGGGTCGTCTGATCGAGGCCCAACTCCTCCGAGCCGTACACCGACGCCTGGGAGATCACCGTCTGCACACCGTCGTTGTAGACCAGGTACGCCAGCAGGAAGGAGAGCGTCAACGGATGGCGGCGCATGTCGCGCAGCGTGGCCATCAGCTGCCGCCACCCCGAACCGACCGTCCCCTCGCCGCCCGGCGCCACATGCCGGTCGCGCAGCCTGCGCAGCGGCACGATGGTGAAGGCACCCCACCACAGGCCCGCCGACGCGAGGCAGATGCGTACCGAGTCGGATTCGGACAGGCCGAAGGAGTCGTGGCCCGTGTACAGGACCAGGTTCAGGACCAGGACGAGCGCGCCCGAGGTGTATCCGAAGGCCCAGCCCCGCGAGGAGACCGCGTCCCGTTCCTCCGGTCCGGCGATCTGCGGCAGATACGCGTTGTAGAGCACCATCGACACCGAGATCGCGGAGTTCGCCACGATCAGCAGGAAGGCGCCCAGCAGATAGCGGTGACCGTCCAGGAAGAACATGCCGGTGGTGGCGGCGGCCCCCGTGTAGGCGGCGGCCGCGAGCAGCGGCTTCTTGCGCCCGGTACGGTCCGCGGCGGCGCCCACGATCGGCATCACGATCACTGCGACCACGACGGACACCGAGACCGCGTAGGCGAAGAGCGACCCGGCGCGGACCGGAATGCCGAGCGGGTGCACGAAGCCGTCGGCGTCGGCGGCCGCCTTGGCTATCGAGGTGAGATAGGGGCCGATGAAGACCGTCAGGACACTCGTCGAGTAGACCGAGCAGGCGAAGTCGTAGAAATACCAGCCGCGTTGTTCACGTCTGCGGCTCGCGGCATCGTCGGAATCCGCTGTCGGTTCCGTCGGCCCAGCGGTTTCCGCGGTCTCGGCGCTCAACCCGCACCCCCTCGTCTCTCCCCGTGAAGACGTCGCACGGCCGGCATCAGGCCCAGGCTCCCCGCTCGCTCAGCACCGTGCGCAGCGTCTCGATGTGATCGGTCATGATGCCATCCACACCGAGGTCGAGGAGCGCTGCCATCCGATCGGGTTCGTTCACGGTCCAGACGTGCACCTGGAGCCCGCGCGCGTGCGCCTCGCGCACGAAGCGCCGGTCGACCACCCGGACGCCGTTCTGGCTCTCCGGCACCTGGGCGCACACCGCGCCCGCCCGCAGCGCCGCCGGTATTCCGTACGAGCGGAGCCGCAGGCCCAGCACGCCGCGGACGCCGTAGGAGGTCGCGAGCCGGGGGCCCGCCAGCCGGTGGGCCCTGGCGACCCGGGCCTCCGAGAAGGAGCCGACGCACACCCGGTCCCAGGCGTTCGTCCGGCGGATCAGTTCGATCAGCGGGGCCAGGGCGGGCCCGGCCTTGATGTCGACGTTCCAGCGGGCCCCGGGGAACGTCTCCAGGAGTTCCTCGAAGAGGGGGAGCGGCTCCCGGCCCGCCACCCTGGCCTGCCGCACCTCGCTCCACGGGAGCTCGGCTATCCGGCCCCGGGCGTCCGTCACCCGGTCCAGGGTGGAGTCGTGGAAGGCCACCAGGCGGCCGTCCGACGTGGTGTGCACATCGGTCTCGAAGTAGCGGTACCCGGCATCGGCCGCCCGGCGGAACGCTGCGGTGGTGTTCTCGATCCCGTCCGCCGCACCGCCGCGATGGGCGAAGGGGATCGTCGCGGGATGGTCCAGATAGGGGTGGCGTACTGAGGTCACTTCGGAAGTATGGACTGCTCCGGTGTCCGGGCGGTGACGGCGGTGTCGCTGTCCGGCGCGGGTGCGACGGCCTCCTCCCCGCCGGCCCCGGGTTCTTCTCCGTCGCTGCTCCGCGCCACCGGCTTCCCGCCGACCGTGAAGAGCCGCAGGAAGAACTGGGCGAGCGGGCCGATGGCCAGGGCGTACACGACCGTGCCCGCGCCGAGGGTGCCACCGAGCAGGAAGCCGGTCACCACGACCGCCACCTCGATCAGCGTCCGCACCAGCCGGATGGAGCGGCCGGTACGCAGATGCAGCCCGGTCATGAGCCCGTCACGCGGACCGGGCCCGAACCGCGCCGCGATGTACAGCCCCGTGGCGACGCCGTTGACCACGACCCCCGCGACCATCACGGCGATCTGCGCGGCGAGGCCGTGCACATCGGGCACCAGCACCAGCGTGCCGTCCATGGCTATGCCCACCGCGAAGACATTGGAGACGGTGCCCAGGCCCGGACGCTGCCTGATCGGGATCCACAGCAGCAGCACGGCCGCGCCGACGATGATCGAGACGACCCCGATGGACAGATCGGTGCGCTCGGCCAGCCCCTGATGCAGCACGCCCCAGGGCTCGAGCCCCAGACCGGCGCGGACCAGCAGCGCCGAACTCGCCCCGTACAGCGCGAGACCGGCGTACAGCTGGATCAGCCGTCGGGTGAGGTGCGCCCCGCGAGGGACGGCTGTGATGGTCAAGGGGTGCCCCCTGGTGTGGTGATGGTGGACTGCCGCATGTCACTCTGTGGCAGGGGATTGGCTGCCAACTATGGCCAATCCGAGGAAGGTGGACTGATTTCCATGGCTCAGTGGACTTCGGCAGTGGGCGCAGCCCAGCTCGCCCGGCAGCTCCGGGCCCAGCAGCCCCGGCCCGCCGGACCGGGCGCCCGCAGGCCGCCCGCCTATCGTGCGCTGGCCGACGGGATCCGTCTGCTCGTCCTCGAAGGCCGGGTGCCCGTCGCCGCCAGGCTCCCCGCCGAACGCGAACTGGCGCTCGCCCTCTCCGTCAGCCGCACCACCGTCGCCGCAGCGTACGAGGCGCTGCGGACCGAGGGGTTCCTGGAGTCCCGCCGGGGAGCCGGCAGCTGGACCGCCGTGCCCGCCGGGAATCCGCTGCCCGCACGCGGACTGGAACCGCTGCCCCCGGAGTCGCTCGGCTCGATGATCGACCTGGGCTGCGCCTCGCTGCCGGCGCCCGAACCGTGGCTGACCCGGGCGGTCCAGGGCGCCATCGAGGAGCTCGCGCCGTACGCCCACACCCACGGCGACTACCCGGCGGGGCTGCCCGCGCTGCGGCAGATGATCGCCGACCGCTACAGCGGACGCGGCATCCCGACCATGCCCGAACAGATCATGGTCACCACCGGTGCGATGGGGGCGATCGACGCGATCTGCCACCTCTTCGCGGGCCGGGGCGAGCGGATCGCGGTGGAGTCCCCGAGCTACGCCAACATTCTTCAGCTGATGCGGGAGGCGGGCGCCCGCCTGGTGCCGGTGGCGATGGAGGAGGGGCTCGGCGGCTGGGACATGAACCGGTGGCGGCAGGTGCTGCGGGACGCGGCACCGCGGCTCGCCTATGTCGTCGCCGACTTCCACAACCCCACCGGCGCGCTGGCGGGTGAGGACCAGCGGCGTGACCTGGTGGAGGCGGCCCGTTCCGCCGGTACGGTCCTGGTCGTCGACGAGACCATGAACGAGCTCTGCCTCGATCCCGATGTGCGGATGCCCCGCCGGGTCTGTGCCTTCGATCCCGCAGGCTCCACCGTGATCACCGTCGGATCGGCGAGCAAGGCCTTCTGGGCGGGCCTGCGGATCGGCTGGGTGCGCGCCGCCCCGGACGTGATCCGCAGCCTGGTGGCCGCCCGCGCCTACGCCGACATGGGCACCCCCGTCCTCGAACAGCTCGCTCTGAACTGGCTGATGCGCACCGGCGGCTGGGAGGAGGCCGTGCAGGTCAGGCGCGAACAGGCGCGGGAGAACCGGGACGCGCTCGTCGCCGCGGTCCGCCGGGAGCTGCCCGACTGGGAGTTCTCGGTGCCGCGCGGCGGCCTGACGCTCTGGGTGCGGACCGGCGGCCTCTCCGGCTCCCGGCTGGCAGTGGCCGGGGAGCGGGTCGGGGTACGCGTTCCGTCCGGCCCCCGGTTCGGGGTCGACGGCGCCTTCGAGGGGTACGTGCGGCTGCCGTTCACGGTCGCGGGGCCGGTCGCGGACGAGGCGGCGGTACGGCTCGCGGCGGCGGCGCAGCTGGTCGGATCGGGGGCGGGCGCGGGGGTCGAGACGCCGCGTACGTTCGTCGCCTGATCCGGGAACGGACGGGGGGTGACGGACCGCCGGTCCGTCACCCCCGGGCGGGCCGGGTCAGTCGGTGACCGCCATGCTGTCGGCGGCCACGGCCACGGTGCGCGGCAGCACCGGCTCCGGCGCGCCCGTCCCGGCCGGCACGGGGGTCTCGGCCGGCACGGCCGCCTCGACGGGGGCCTGCCGTTCGGGCAGCAGCCCGAGGACCGCCTGCCGTTGCGCCTCGCCGGTCGCCTCGTCGTACGGATCGGGCGTGGCCGGGACCTGGAGCCGGAGCACCGGACCGGTGCCGAGCCGCGCGTAGCCACGGCCGGGCGGGACATCGGGGGCGGGGGTGGTGTGCGGCTCGGTCCCGAGCACCGACTCCACCTGCTCGCGGGAGCAGTTGCCGAGCACCACCCGGGCCCGGCAGTGCGTGCGTACGGTCTCGCCGAGGGCGTCCAGGCCGTCGAACTGATCGGACAGGACGACGGTCACGTTGGCCGCCCTGCCGTGCCGCAGCGGCACCTGGAGCAGCTCCCGAGGATCGGGCCCGCCGTCGGCGGCGGCCAGGTGGCCGAGGGTGCCGGGGCGGTCCAGCAGGATCCAGAGCGGGCGTCGGGTGTCGTCGGGCGTGGGGTGGCCGGACTGCCGGGCCCGGTTCGCGGCGATCAGCCTGCGCTCCGTCTCGTGGGCCGCCCACTCCAGCGTCGCCAGTGCGCCGGCGAGCCCGCACTCCACGGCCAGTACGCCGTCGCGCCCGGTCAGGAACGCGTATTCGCCGGTTCCGCTGCCTTCGACGATCAGGATGTCGCCGTGCTGGAGCGCCTGCAGGGCGATGGAGCGGAGCAGGGTCGTGGTGCCGCTGCCGGGCTGCCCGATCACCAGCAGATGCGGCTCGGTGGAGCGGGCGCCGGTCCGCCAGACGACCGGAGGGGCGTCGCGGGTGGCATCGCCGTCGTGGACCGGGACCGTGCGCTGCACCGCGTCGCCGTCGGTGAAGCCCAGTACGGTCTCGCCGGGCGCGGTGACGAAGCGCTGGGCGCAGACCGAGGTGGGCAGGGCGCCGAGGACGCTCATGACGAGCCGGTTGCCCTCCTCGTCCCAGGCGAAGTGGTATTCGCGGCCGCGGCCGGACTTGGCGTGCAGCAGCCGTTCGATCCGGGCCCGGGAGGCGGCCTCGCTGTCGGTGAAGTAGGCGGGGTACGTCACCTGGAGACGGGTCAGCCGCCCGTCGGTGTCGAACTCGTACCCACTGAAGGCCTTCTCCCAGTCGCCGCCGTGGGAGAACAGCGGACCGGGGTCGTCGGCCACCGAGAAGTACGGCACGAGCGCCTCGTACAGGGACCGCAGCCGCGCGGTCTCCGCCTCGTCGGGGCCGGTCTTCGCAGGGGTCCGCTCCCGCCCCGCCCAGGCGGCGGCGCCCATCACCGTGACCAGGGCGATCAGGCCCCCGTACGGCATGAGCGCGAACGCGAGGACGCAGGCCGCGACGAGGCACAGCGTGGGGCCACGCTTGTCCTTGGGCGTCGCGGCCCACTTCTGCCGTCCGGCTGCGGCCAGCAGCCGCAGACCACGGGTGATCGTGATCAGCGGATGGAGGACGTCCGTGGCGTTGTCGGCGGCCGTGCGCGCGAACTCGCGACTGCGAGTGATCGAGGCGCTGCCGCTGCTCAGAATGCGGGGGAGTGGTCGCCGGGCCACGTCGGTCTCCTGAAGGGGTGGGAGCGGTCGCGGAGGGTCAGAACTTGATCCCGCCCAGGAGGCCGGCGAGACTCGCGCCTCCCGCGGTGATGCTCGGTGCGATGGCGGTGCCCGCCAGATAGAAGCCGAACAGGGCGGTGACGAGGGCGTGCGAGGCCTTGAGGCCGTCCTTCCTGAAGAACAGGAAGACGATGATGCCGAGGATGACGACGCCTGACATGGACAGGATCATGAGTGGTTCTCCTGGTTGGGGGGACAGTCACCATGAGTCCTTCCAGGTTCACCGGAAGTATCTATACGATAAAAGCTGCATTTGGGTGAAAAGTCATTATTTTCACTTGAATGGCCGCCAAGGTGGTCCCGGTGGGGCGGAACGTTCGATGTCGCGTACTGTTCCGGCGCACCATTCGTGATCCTTTGCCACGGGTGGGCCGGGTCATGTGCCCGGCCGGGCAGTACCCTGTCGATTCACTCGTACGGCCCCCACGGCGTACGCCCCGGCAGGTCGACAGCGGTGAAACCGGTTAATGGAAGGCGGTCCGTCCGATGAGCGAAACACCCGATCCCGAGGTGGTCGAGCTGGCGACGAAGGTCTTCGACCTCGCTCGCCGCGGTGAGGCCGACGCGCTCGCCGCGTACGTCGACGCGGGCGTCCCCGTCAACCTCACCAACGACCGGGGCGACTCGCTGCTGATGCTCGCCGCCTACCACGGCCACGCCGCCGTCGTCACGGCCCTCGTCGGCCGGGGCGCCGACCCGGACCGGGCCAACGACCGCGGCCAGACGCCGCTCGCCGGGGCCGTTTTCAAGGGTGAGGACGCGGTGATCGAGGCGCTGCTCTCGGCAGGGGCCGATCCGGCCGCCGGAACGCCCTCCGCCCTGGACACGGCCCGCATGTTCGGCAAGGCCGACCTGCTGGAACTCTTCGGCTCCCGCTGACCGGGTACGCCGTAAATGTGGTCGCGGTGGCGAAATGGCTGGGTCATCATGACGTCGCGGGCCCGGCTCCGGGCCACCGACGAGAGGCAGAGGAAGATGGTCTACACCAAGCAGAAGACGGCGGTCGGCCGATCATGTTGCTGCGCGGCGTAGTGCCCACCCGGCACTTGGAACTGCACAGTCCCGGTTGCGTCGACAGCTTGATGTGAGGCTTTTTCCCATGTTTGATCCGTTCATAGCGCCGAGCGGCACCCTGCTCGGCCTGCTGCAGAGGGGCCGTGGCGACGGCACGCTCCACGCGCTCGCCGCACCACGCCCCGAGGCCCTGGCGGCTCTCAACCACTGCGTCCTGAGCGATCCGCGTCACGACTGGCAGGTGGAGAACCGCTCCCTCTACTACGCACGCCTCTATCTCGACCTCGACGGCGGCATCGAAGAGATCGAGCGGCACCTGTGCGATCCCGACGACCACCTCGACACCGACGACTCGCGCACCGGGCTTGCCCTCGCCGTGCTCGGCCACCTCGCCTCGTACGGACGCGGCGACGCCCTGGCCCTGCTGCGGCGGTACGCCGCGACCGGTGCCAACTGGGCCTGGGCCCTCGACGAGCTCGCCCTGCGCGACGACGACGCGGGGCTCCGATCCCTCGCCGTCCCCGTGCTCGGCCGGTTCCCGGCCACCGAGGACGGCGCCGCCGAGCTGGCCGCCGCCGTACGGGACGCCTACGAACCCCGCCCCTGGCGGCTCTGGGCGGACGACCCGCGCGACGCGGTCGGCGCCAGGATCAGGGCAGCCTCGGAACAGGGCTCGTTCGACCGCTGGCAGCGCCAGATGCGCCCCGGCGGCCCCCGCCCGGGCTGGAGCGTCCAGGCGGTCTTCGACTGGGCCCAGCAGGGACTCGAACGCGGCAGCACCCTCCATGTGCCGGCCGCCCGCTGCCTCACCGCCGTCGCGGGCCCCGAGGACCGGCCCACGATCGTCGAGGCCGCCCGCAGCGGCCCGGAGGGCGCACGCTGTGCCGCCCTGCACTACCTGGCCGAGGCCAGGGACCCGGCCGTGCTCGACCTGATCGAGGCCGGAGCGGCCGGCGCCTCGCGCACCGTCGCCGACGCGGCCGTCGCCGCCTTCGAGCGGATGTGCGGCGACGCGGCGGTGGACCGCGCCCGGAGCTGGGCCCGGCGGCCCGACGCGCTCGGCGCCTCCGCGGCCGGTGTGCTCGCCTGCCGGGGCGGCGCCCAGGACGCCCCACTCGTCCTCGGCGCACTCCGCGAGGCCGTACGGGGCGACGGACCGGACGCACCACGGCTGTGGACCCTCGTCGACGGCGCGGGACGGCTCGGCATCGGCTGTGCCGCACCCGTACTGCGTCACATCTACCGGGAGACCTCCTCGTCACATCTGCGCGGCCGGGCGGCCCGTGCCCTGGCCGCCACCGACCCGTCCTTCGCCACCGGCTTCGCCGTCGAGTGCCTGTGGGACTGCGAGGAGACCACCCGCGAGGTGGCCGCACTCCACGCGGAGACCGGCGACATCAGGGTCGCCGAGCGACTCCGCCGCCTCGCCGCCGACCCGGCCGAAGAAGCCGAGGTGCAGACGGCGGTACGCAGCAGGATCGGGCCCGACACCCCGACGGTCTGACCGAGCGGTACAGCGACGCGCGTCGGGGGGCGCGCGGCGTGAACGGGCGGGCGGCGCACGCGCCCCGGCTCAAACGCTCACGGGACGTTCCCCGGGCGGAAAGATCCAAGTCGGCCGGTCACGCCCGGCGTGGCGACAACACGGATATGCGTGTCGTCATCGTCACCGAATCCTTCCCGCCCGATGTCAACGGCGTCGTCCACTGCACCCTGCAGACGGCCCGTCACCTCGTCGCCCGAGGCCACGAACCGCTCGTCATAGCCCCGGCCGCCGCGACGACCACGTCCCGCCCGGACCCCTCCGACGCCTTCGACGCCGACACCCCCTGCCCCGTGGTGCGCGTCCCGTCCCTCCCCCTGCCCGGCTACCCCCAGGTCCGGATCGCGCTCCCGAGCAGACGGCTGACCGCCGCCCTCACCGCCCACCGCGCCGAACTCGTCCACCTCGCCGGCCCGTTCGTGCTCGGCGCACGGGGCATGGCGGCCGCCGCCCGGCTCGGGCTGCCGGCCGTGGCCGTCTACCAGACCGATCTGGCCGGCTACGCCCGCACCTATCTCGGCACCGGCGAGAACGCCGACCGCACCCTCGCCCCGTCCACCGCCGCGCTGCGCGACCTCACCGGGCACGGCGTGCCCCGGGTGCGGCTCTGGCCACGAGGTGTCGACACCGCGCGATTCCAACCCGCACTGCGGGACGAGCCGCTGCGCCGCCGGCTTGCGCCCGGCGGGGAGACGATCGTCGGGTACGTCGGGCGGCTCGCCCCGGAGAAGCACGTCGAACTCCTCGCAGGGGCCTGCGCGCTGCCCGACTCCGGCGCCGTGCTCGGGCTCCCCGCACCGCTGGGCAGACCACTGGCCCGGCGACAGGACGCGGTGAACGGCGTGGTCCACGCCCTGTCCGAACGCTACGACGCCGTCCATCTGCACATGGCGGACCGGACCTGGGTCGACGACCGCTCGCTGTGGAGCCCCGACCGGCTCCATCCGGCCGAGCGCGGGCACCGTATCGTCGCGGCGGGTTTCCACCGGCTGCTGGCCGCCCGGGGCCTGGCCCTCGGCGCCGCCCCCGGGCTCGACCCCCGGCAGCCGCCCCCGAGCCGCCTCGACTCATGGCTCCGGCCGGCCGTCGCCGGCTCCGGCTGGCTGGCCCGCCGGAGCACCGATCTGCTGCCCCAGCTGCTCTGCCTGGCCGGGGCCGAGCTGCGGCACCGGGCGTGCGGGACCAGCGCTCGCCTCGACCGACGGGCCGAGGAGGCGCTGCGCAGCGCACTGGACGCCGTACAGCCGAAACGGGCCGTGCCCTCTGGGCCGTTGTCCATGCCGCGGGCCAGTATGGAGGGATGACCGGACGCTGGGAGTTCTGGATCGACCGAGGCGGGACGTTCACCGATGTCGTGGGGCGGGATCCGGACGGGCACCTGGTCACCCGGAAGCTGCTCTCCCACGACCCGGACCGCTACCGTGACGCCGCCGTGGCCGGAATCCGGGTGCTGCTCGGCCTCGGACCCACCGACCCGGTCCCCGCCGACCGGGTCGCCGCCGTGCGGATCGGCACCACGGTCGCCACCAACGCCCTGCTGGAGCGGCACGGCGAGCCGACCGTCCTGGTCATCACGGAGGGCTTCCGGGACGCCCTGCGCATCGCGTACCAGAACCGGCCGCACCTCTTCGACCGCCGCATCCTGCTGCCCGAGGCCGTCTACGAGCGGGTGATCGAGGTCCCCGAGCGGATCGACGCCCGAGGCCGGATCGTCACCCCACTGGACCGGGAAGCGGTCACCGAACGGCTGAGGGCGGCCCGCGCCGACGGACTGCGCAGCGCGGCCGTCGTCCTGATGCACGGATACCGTCACACCGGACACGAGAGCGCCGTGGCCGACGCGGCCCGCGAGGCGGGCTTCACCCAGGTCAGCTGCTCGCACGAGGTGAGCCCGCTGATCAAGCTCGTACCGCGCGGCGACACCACCGTCGTCGACGCCTACCTCTCGCCGATCCTGCGCCGGTACGTCGACGAGGTCGCCGGTGAACTCCGCGGCATCCGGCTGATGTTCATGCAGTCCAACGGCGGACTGCGCGAGGCCTCCCACTTCCGCGGCAAGGACGCGGTGCTCTCCGGGCCCGCCGGCGGCGTCGTCGGCATGGCCCGCACCTCCGAACAGGCCGGATTCGACCGGGTCATCGGCTTCGACATGGGCGGCACGTCCACGGACGTCTCGCACTACGCGGGCGAGTTCGAGCGCGAACTCGGCACCCAGGTCGCCGGGGTACGGATGCGCGCCCCGATGATGAGCATCCACACCGTCGCGGCCGGCGGCGGCTCCGTGCTGCACTTCGACGGCCGGCGCTACCGGGTCGGCCCCGACTCGGCGGGCGCGATCCCCGGCCCGGCCTGCTACCGCCGCGGCGGTCCGCTGACCGTCACCGACGCCAACGTGATGCTCGGCCGGATCCAGCCCGCGCACTTCCCGGCCGTGTTCGGACCCGACGGAGACCTCCCGCTCGACGCGGACCTGGTCCGCGAACGCTTCGACACGCTCGCCGAGGACGTCGCACGCGCCACCGGGACCCGGCGCTCGACCGCCGAGACCGCCGCCGGATTCCTGGAGATCGCCGTCCTCAACATGGCGAACGCGGTCAAGAAGATCTCCGTGCAGCGCGGGCGCGACATCACCCGCTACGCCCTGACCGGCTTCGGCGGCGCCGGCGGCCAGCACGTCTGTGCCGTCGCCGACTCGCTGGGCATCGACACGGTCCTCGTACCGCCGCTGGCGGGCGTGCTGTCCGCGTACGGAATCGGCCTCGCCGACGCCACCGCGATGCGCGAGCAGTCGGTGGAGGCGGAGCTGAACGAGGAGACCCGGAGCGAGCTCGGCGGACTCTGCGACGAACTGGCCGCCCGGACCCGCGCCGAACTGCGCGCCGACGCCGTCCCCGACAGTGCGATCAGTACCCACGCCCGGGTGCTGCTGCGCTACGCCGGTACGGATTCCAGCCTCCCCGTCGACCTGGACACCGCCTCCGCCATGGCCGAGGCGTTCGCTGCCGAGCACCGGGCGCGCTATGCGTTCACCATGGACAAGCCCCTGGTCGTCGAGGCGGTGTCGGTCGAGGCGACCGGAACGGCGGGCCGGCACCGGCCACGCCCGGCCGGCCGCACACCCGGCCCGGACGCTCGGCCAGGACCGCGCGACACCGTGCGGATGTTCGCCGACGGCCGATGGCAGGACACCCCGCTCCACCACCGCGAGGACCTCAGCCCGGGCGACACCGTGACCGGCCCCGCAGTGATCGCCGAGGCGGACGCCACCACCGTCGTCGATCCGGGCTGGCAGGCCGCTCTCGACGGCACCGGCCATCTGCTGCTCACCAGGGCCCGCCCGCGCCCGGACCGCACCGCCGTCGGCACCCGGGTCGACCCCGTCATGCTGGAGGTGTTCAACAACCTCTTCATGTCGATCGCCGAGCAGATGGGCGTGCGCCTGGAGAACACGGCCCACTCCGTCAACATCAAGGAGCGGCTCGACTTCTCCTGCGCGCTCTTCGACGCGGACGGCAACCTGATCGCCAACGCCCCGCACATCCCCGTCCACCTCGGCTCGATGGGGGAGTCCATCAAGGAGGTGCTGCGGCGCAACGGCGGCACGATGCGTCCCGGCGACGTGTACGCCATCAACGATCCGTACCACGGGGGAACCCACCTGCCCGACGTGACCGTGGTGACACCGGTGTTCGACGGGGCCGGCAGGGCCGACGGCGAGCGGCCGGAGCTCCGTTTCCTCGTGGCCTCACGCGGACACCACGCCGAGATCGGCGGCATCACTCCCGGCTCCATGCCCGCCTTCAGCCGGACCATCCACGAGGAGGGGGTGCTGTTCGACAACTGGCTGCTGGTACGTGACGGCAGGCTCCGTGAGGACGAGACGCGCGAACTGCTCACCACCGCCGCGTACCCCTCCCGCGACCCGGAGGCCAACCTCGCCGACCTGCGTGCCCAGATCGCCGCCAACGAGAAGGGCATCGCCGAACTCCGCCGCATGACCGAACAGTTCGGGCCCGACGCCGTCGCCGCGTACATGCGGCACGTGCAGGACAACGCCGAGGAGTCCGTCCGCCGGATCATCGCCGGACTGCGCGACGGCGCCTACCGCTACGAGACCGACAACGGCGCGGTCATCGAGGTCGCCGTCACCGTGGACCGGGCCGCCCGCAGCGCGGTCGTCGACTTCACCGGCACCTCACCGCAGCAGCCCGGCAACTTCAACGCGCCGAGATCCGTGGTCATGGCGGCCGTGCTGTACGTCTTCCGGACCCTGGTCGACGAAGACATCCCCCTCAACAGCGGCTGCCTCGAACCCGTGGAGGTCCGGATCCCGGAAGGCTCCATGCTGGCGCCCGTACACCCGGCGGCCACCGTCGCGGGAAACGTGGAGACGTCCCAGGCCGTCACCGGCGCGCTGTACGCGGCCCTCGGCATCCAGGCCGAGGGCTCGGGCACCATGAACAACCTCACCTTCGGCAACGAACGCGTCCAGTACTACGAGACCGTGGCGAGCGGCTCCGGCGCGGGCGACGGCTTCGACGGCGCCGACGCCGTACAGACCCACATGACCAACTCCCGCCTCACCGACCCCGAAGTCCTGGAATGGCGCTACCCCGTCCTGCTGGAGAGCTTCCGGGTGCGCGAGGGCAGCGGCGGCAGCGGGCGCTGGCACGGCGGGCGCGGCGTGGAGCGCCGGATCCGCTTCCTGGAGCCCGTCACCGTGGCGCTGCTCTCCAGCCACCGCCGGGTCCGGCCGTACGGCATGGCGGGCGGCGGGCCCGGTGCACCGGGCGACCAGCACATCGAGCACCCGGACGACCGCGAGGCCACCCCGCTGCGCGGCTGCGACACCGCCGAGCTGGAGCCCGGAGACGTACTGGTGCTGCGCACACCGGGCGGCGGGGGCTACGGAACCCCGGAGCCGGGCGGCGACGACGGTGCGGAAAGCGGTGCGGAGGGCGGCGTGGAACGGCCTTGACACCACTGCCGGCCGGCCTGCGGCGACGGTGCGGAGCGGGCTGCGGCGCCACGGCCGGGAGGCCCGGGGCCAGGGGTCGCTTCTGCGCCGTTTCGACCGTTGTCAGTCCGAGGACCTAATCTGTGCACCGTGACTTCGCCTGCCTACACGGACAACGCTGCGCCCCAGCTCAGCGCGGGGCCGCGGCCCGCCCCGGGCCCGGCCGCCGACGAGGGGCTCTCGCGGCGGCTGCGCGCGCTCGCCTGCACGGCGCCGCTGCACGATCTCGATGTGCGCAAGGCGAATCTGGCCGGTGAGTACACGGTCTACGCGATGGCCGAGGTCGCGCTCGCCGCGATCGACCTCGTCACCCTCAACATGGACTTCGACACGGGTGCCGACCACGACCAGATAGTGACGAGACTGCTGCCCCGCGTCGCCGCCCAGGCCCCGCGCCGCCCGGTGGCCGAGCACGAGCGGGTCGCCCGCTGGGTGCTGGAGAACCTGATCAACGTCGGCAGCGTGGACCGCGGATTCCGCGCGGTGTACGGCACCTTCGGCCCCGACGGGGTGTACGTCCGCCGCGACTACGACTTCAAGCTGATCGAAGAGGTCCCGGGATACGGCGGCACGGTCTACCTCCGGGCCACCGACGAAGCGGTCAACGTACTGGTGGGCGCCCTCGACACGGACGTGACCAGCGCCCAGATCGCCGCCGAGGTGAAGCTGGAGGTCCTCATCAGCCGGGGCCGCCTCGCGGACGCCCAGCTCGCCGCCGAGCAGGCCCGCTACCGCACCGTGCAGTACGCGGAGACCCTCCGCAAGACCCTGGAGGCCACCCGGCGCAACGTCCGCGCCGTCGACTGGCTCAACGCGGTGCCCGACATGATCGCCGAAGCGCTGGACCACGTCGCCGACCGCTACCGCCACGAGAACGCGATCCTCACCAACATCCGCAGGGCGCGCGACGAGGCGGAGGAGCCCGAGCACAAACGCCGTGCCGCCGAGCTCGTCGACATCGTCAAGGACTGCATCCGCCGCCACACCCAGCTCCAGTCCCGCCTGCTGGAAGCCGGACCGCTGTTCCGTGCCGAGCAGGACCGGCAGGCGTTCGCCACCCCCACCGCCCGCACCGGCCTCGACCTGTACGGCCAGCTGGTCGCCCCGCTGCTGCCGCTCCCCGTCGAACAGGCGATCCGCGTCACCGACGCCTACTTCGCCCACGGCACCGGACTGCGCACCCCCACCTCGGTCCGGGTCGGCGACCTGGTCGACATGCTGCTCACCCCGCCCCTGGAGCGGGAACACCTGGGCGCCGAGATGCCCGAGCCCGATCTGATCGCCACCCCCGACGACAGCAGGTTCAGCGAGGAGCAGCTCGCGAGCGCCATGGAGCTCCTGGACCTGGAGCACGACGCCCCGCGACGGCTCTCCGGACTCCTCGCCGAGGCCCGGCGCCTCGATCCCGAACTGCCCTACCTGGTCGCCCTGCTCGCGGTGCACGCCGCGAGCCCGCCGGTCGGCACCGCCTACCGCCAGGGAGAACAGCGGCTGCTGTTCTCCGTCGACGACGGCACGCAGCTCGACGACCCGGAGTTCGGCGGCGCGGACCTGATCGTCGGCACGGCCCTGCTGGACGCGGCCGGAATGGCAGCCGACCGCACGGAGGCGTCATGACCGGCCTGGCGTGCGCGGCACACCGCGCGCCGGCGCGGCAGGCCGGCGCCGGCACCCGCGCGACGGGCACGGATCGGACCGTGCCGCCCGGGACCACCACCGCGACAACCGGCGCCGTCCACCCCGTACCGAAGAGTTTCCGCAGCAAGGAGCGACAGTCGTGAGCGACCACCGCGCACAGCACGCCGACGCGTGGAGCGAGCCGACCGCCGCGGACGCGACCGAGGGCACCGGCCCCGCCGCCCCTGTGGCTCCCGCGGCCACGCCTTCCGTCACCCCGGCCGACGCGGCCGACGCCGCCCGGCTCGTGGCCTTCGGCCTCCAGCCCAAGCTGCTGCCCGCCCGCGACGCCGAATACGCCGAACTGCTCCGCCGCTACCGGGAGGAGCCCGCCTTCGCCCGGCTCGCCGACGCCGTGGCGACCGGACTCGGCCTGGTCGTCCTGGAGGTTTCCACCCGCGCGGGCATGGCCGTGACCGCCGGCGAGGAATCGGTCTTCGCCGTCCGCATGGGCGACTACGCCCGCCGCGCCTCCTCCGACTCCGCCGACCGCTTCCTGCACGGGCTCGCACACCTGGCCGTCGCCGCGATGGCCTTCCCCCGGCCCGAGGACCTCGCCGACGACGCGTACATCGGCCGGATCACGGTCAACGGCGTCGACTCCTTCGTACGTCAGGCGTGCCACCGCCTGGAGGAACGCGCCGAGGAGCACGGCGACAACACCGACCCGGCCACCGACGCCCCCGGACTCGAAGCGGCCTGGCGGATCTACGCCCGGCGCAGCTCCACCGGCGCCACCAAGGACGCCCGCCGCCTGGCCGGCTCCACCACCGGCATCGTCGGCAAGGCCGTCGCCTTCCTCACCGACTCCGGCTTCCTCCAGCGCACCGGCGACGACGCCGGCGGCGCCTTCCGTACCACCGCCCGCTACCAGCTCCAGGTCCGCGACATGGCCGGCGGCGCCGCCATGGCCGAACTGCTGGAACTCGGCGTCGTACCGGTCACCGACGGCACGGCGACGCTGCTGCCGCCACCCGACGCCGACGACCTGGAGCTGGCCGCCGACGCCGGTCTGCCCTTCCACGCCTGACCGGCCCGCCCAGCCACGTCCGGCCGGTCCGCCCTACGGCGCCTGACCGGCCCGCCCCACCACCACCGCCGTCTCCCTCCCGCTGCCTGAACGACGAGAGTCCGCCGCCATGTACGAGCTGTCCCGGGTCCGCCTCTACTCCATCGGGCCTGCCGGCGCGCGCTACGCCGACACCGTGCTCGACCTGCGCGGAGTGGGCGAGCCCGTGCCCAACCCCGCGCCGGCCCAGGCGGAGTTCTTCGAGGAGGAGCCGGTCGGCCCGCCGCGCCGCCCCGCCCCCGCCGGTGTGCTCTTCCTGGAGAACGGCGGCGGCAAGTCGGTGCTGCTGAAGCTGATCTTCTCGGTGATGCTGCCCGGCCACCGCAACACCCTCGGCGGCGCCAGCTCCGGCGTGCTGCGCAAGTTCCTGCTCGCCGACGACTGCGGGCATGTCGCCCTGGAGTGGCAGCACACCCTCACCGGCGAGTGCGTGGTCGTCGGCAAGGTCAGCGAATGGCGCGGCAGGCAGGTCTCCAACGACCCCCGGAAGTTCGCCGAGGCCTGGTACTCCTTCCGCCCCGGACCCGGCCTCAGCCTGGACTCCCTGCCGGTCGCCGAGGCCACCTCCGTGCGCCGGCCCGCCGAAGGCGTTTCCGGCGCCCGGGGCAGACGGCGCACGATGAAGGGCTTCCGTGACGCCCTGACCGAGGCGGGCAAGTTCTACCAGCACCTCGATGTGCACTGGGAAGAGATCCACGACCGTTGGAACGAGCACCTCGGGGATCTCGGGCTCGACCCCGAACTCTTCCGCTACCAGCGCGAGATGAACGCCGACGAGGGCGAGGCGGCAGGCCTCTTCGCGGTCAAGAAGGACTCCGACTTCACCGACCTGCTGCTCCGCGCCGTCACCGACACCCGCGACACCGACGGCCTCGCCGATCTGGTGAGCGGCTTCGGCAACAAGCTGGGCCGCCGCGCCGAACTGACCGCGGAGCGCGACTTCACCGCGGGCTCGGTCGACCTGCTCGGCCGGATCGTGGAGGCCGCCGGTACCCGTTCCCGTGCCCGGGACGTCCACGCGGGCGCCGAGCGCCGCACCCGCACGCTCGCCCACAGGCTCTCCGCCCGCGCCCGGGAGGAACGCGGCCGGACCGCCGAGCTGGCCCAGCAGGTGACGGGCGCCGCGCACACCGTCACCACGGCCGAACAGGCGCGTGGCCACAGCGCCCTGATCGCCGCCGAACTGGCCTACCGGCACGCCTCGCTGGCCCTGACCGCGGCGGAGAAGGGCGCCGCCGCCCAGCGCCGTGAACTGGTCGACGCCCGCACCCTGTACTCCGCCTGGCAGGCCGCCGAGGCCGTCCTGCGCCACCGCGCCGCAGCCGACCGCTCCGCACGGGTGGCCGTCGCCATCCGCGAGGCCGAGCGGGACGCCGCGCCCGCGCTCGCCGCCCGCGCCAAGACCGCCGCCGACCTCGTACAGGCGCTGCACACCGCCGCCGAGGCGGGCGAAGCCGTCGCCAACGAGGAGGAGGGGCGCTCCGACACCCTCCAGCACGCGGGCGAGACCGCTCACCGGGACGCCACCACCGCCGCCACCGAGGCCCAGCGCGCCCGCAGCGAGGCCGGACATCTGCGCCAGCGCCTCGCCGAGGTCGAGCAGGAGACTGCACAGGCGGTGCGGGCCGGCTGGCTCGACGACACCGCGCCGGACGCCGACCCGGCACGCGCCGCCCTCGCCGCCAGCGACGCCGAGACCTCCGCCGTCGCCGCGTGGGACACGGCCAGGGAGGCCGCCCGCTCGACGGCCGACACGGCCAGGGAGGCCGCGGCCGCCGAGAGCCGCGCCGAGCTCGCGGCGGCGCGCGCCGCCGACGCCGCCCAGGCCGCGGAACAGTCCTACGAGGCCGAGTTCAGGGCCGCCGAGTCGATCGCCGCCGACCACCGGCTGGCCGACCTGCTGGGCCTGCCCACCGGCCACGGCGCCGGCGTGCCCGGGCCCCGCCGGGGCGCGGCCGGAACGGACCCGGACGCCCCGCACGGAGCGGACACCGCCGACCGACGGACCGCCGAGGACGCGACCGGCCGGACGGGCGAGGCGACTTGGCCCGCCCACGCGCCACAGGGCACCCACACCGTCATGGCCGAACCGGTCATCGCCCCCGAACAGCCGCTCACCGCGCAGGAATTCGACCGCAGCGCCGAGGAACTGCGCGAGCTGCTCGACCAGGGCATCTCCTCCGCCGAGCGCCGCCTCTTCGAACTGCGCACCGCGGCCGCCGACGACTCCCGCATCCTCGGCGCACTCGGCGACGGCGGACTGCTGCCGCCCGGCCCCGACGTCCTCGCCACCGTCGAATACCTCGGGGAGCACGGCATCCCCGCCCTGCCCGGCTGGCGCTACCTCGCCCAGGCCGTCGACCCCGCCGACCACGCGGCCGTACTCGCCGCCCGCCCCGAACTCGTCGACGGCGTCGTCATCACCGACCCCGACTCGCACGCCCGAGCCCGCGAGGTCCTCAGCGGTGCCGCACTGCTGCCGCGTTCCGCGGTCGCCGTCGGCACCGCCGCCGCGCTGCTCGCCCCCGTCCCGGCCGCTGGCACGGGCTCGGCGGCGAGCACGGAAGGGGTCTTCCTCGTCCCGCCGAACCCGGCGATGCACGACGAGCACGCGGCCGACGAGGAGCGCCAGGCCCTCAGGAGCCGGGCCGCGGCCCGTGACGAGGACATCCGTACCCTCGCGGCCCGCCTCACCGCCGACCGTTCCCTCGCCGCCCGCATCGGCTCCTGGCGGGCCGACTGCCCGCCCGGCATGCTCGCCGAGCTCGCCGAGGCCGCTCGTACCGCCCGGACGGCGGCGGAGACCGCCGAGGCCGAGCTCGCCGAGGCCCGCACGGTGCGCGCCGAGGCGGACGAGGCCGCCGCTGACACCGCCCGCGTCCGCGAGGAGCGCCAGGAGGCCGCCCAGCGGGCCCGCCGCGCCGCCGACGCCCTCGCGGGCCTCGCGTACCGGCTCCGCGAACGCGCGGGCTGGCAGGTGAAGCTCCGTGAACTCGTCGACGAGGCGGCCGAGTCCGAAGCCCGGGCCACCGTCTGCCTGGAGCGGGCCCGCGCCGCCGACGAGGACCGCCGGGCCGCCCAGCGCGCCGCCGACGACGCCCGCCGTACCGCCCGCGCCCTGCGTGCCGAACGGGCGGAGATCGCGGGCGCCCCGGAGCACCTCCCGGAGCCCGGGGACGACAGCCCGCGCCCCGCACTCCCCGCGCTGCGCGAGGCGTACCGGGCAGCGTCCCAGCTGTACGAGAAGGTCGGCGTCGGCGCCGATCTGCGCGCCGAACAGGCCCGCGCGGAGAGCGACGAGAGCGCCGCCCTCGCCGAACTGGACCGGCTCACCAACAAGGTCCGCACCCGCGCCGCCCAGCTCCTCGAAGGCACCGACGGCGCGGACGGCCCGTCCCGGCAGGCGGCCGCCGCCCGTGCCGAGTCCCTCGTCCAGCTCTTGGAGACCAGGGCCTCCACGGCGAGCGAGCAGCTGGGCCGGCTCCGTGGCGAGGCCGAGCGCCTGGCCCCGGCCGAAGGCGAGTCCCACCACACCGAGCTCCCCGACGAGCTGGTACCCGCTGACGCCGACCGGGCCCAAGCCCTCCTGCGCACCGCCACGGCCGAACTCGCCGCCGCCACCGCGACCCTGGACACCGCCCGCGCCGCCCACGCCGAACTGCTGCACGCCCACCGCACCGCCGAGGACTCGGCAGGCGGTTTCGACGAGACGGCGGCACTCCTGCGCGACCTGCTCCGGGACCACGGCGCGGACGACGAAACCGAGGCCCCGGAGCCGTACCCGGGCAGCCTCGACGAGGCCCGGCAGTCCGCCGCTGAGGCCCGTCGCTCACTGCGCGGCTGCGCCACCGACCTGTCCGCCGCCGAGAGCGCCGTACGGGAAGCGAGCGACGTCCTCGTACGGCACGCCAACTCCACGCGTTACGAACAGGTCCGCACCCCCGCTCGCCAGCAGATCCGCGAGCTGCCGGCCGCGGCGCTGCCGGAGCACGCCGAGAAGTGGGCCGCCGCCTTCGCGCCCCGGCTCCGGGTACTCACCGACGAGCTGGCCCAGCTGGAGCGCAACCGCGACTCCATCGTTGACCGGCTCCGCGGCCTCGTGGAATCCGCGCTCACCACCCTTCGCTCCGCCCAGCGGCTCTCCCGGCTCCCGGAGGGACTGGGGGAGTGGTCGGGCCAGGAATTCCTCCGCATCCGCTTCGAGGAACCCGACCAGGCGACGCTCGCCGAGCGGCTCGGCGAGGTCGTCGACGAGGCGACCCGCGCCGCGCTGAAGAAGAACTCGGACCTGCGCAGGGACGGCATGTCCCTGCTGCTGCGCGGGGTGCAGGCGGCGCTGGAGCCCAAGGGCATCGCCGTGGAGATCCTCAAGCCGGACGCGGTGCTGCGCGCCGAGCGCGTCCCGGTCGGGCAGATGGGCGACGTCTTCTCCGGTGGCCAGCTCCTCACCGCCGCCATCGCCCTGTACTGCACGATGGCCGCGCTGCGCAGCAACGACCGGGGCCGTGACCGGCACCAGCACCGGCACGCGGGCACGCTCTTCCTGGACAACCCCATCGGCCGGGCCAACGCCACCTATCTGCTGGAGCTCCAGCGTGCGGTGTCGGATGCCCTGGGCGTACAACTCCTCTACACGACCGGGCTGTTCGACACCACCGCGCTCGCCGAATTCCCTTTGGTCATCCGGCTGCGCAACGACGCGGACCTGCGCGCCGGGCTGAAATACATCAGCGTGGAGGAGCACCTGCGCCCCGGACTGCCGCAGCAGGACCCGAACGGCGAGACGGTGCACGGCGAGATCACCGCCACCCGCATGTTCAAGCGCGCCACCACATCTCCCGACACCGCCCCGGCCCCCGCTGCGGCTTCCTCCGACGAGTAGGGGCGGGACCCGCAGGAACGCGCGAGGGCGTTCCTGCGGCAGGACCGGACGAGAAGGGGATGGGCGGGACGGGCCGGCAGCGCCGGCACGCCCGCGGCCCGAGGGCGCTCAGGCTTGGGAGAGGCCTTCCGCGCCCCGGCGGCGTATCCGCGCCTCGTCCCGCTGCGCGGCCCGCGCCGCTCGCCGTGCTCTGCGACGCTCACGGCGCAACTGCCGCGCCGAACTGCTCGGCACCGAAACCACGCCGTTGCGCTGATTCCAGACCTGCCTGGTCACCCATACGTCCAGCACCGACCAGGTCGCGACCACGGTGCTGCCCACACTGCTCAGCACCATCGGAAAGGCCGGCCAGGACCCGGCCAGCGTGCACAGGAACGCCACCATGGCCTGGATGATCGTCAGCGACATGATGAGAACGGCGCGCACGGCGGACCTGCGGACCGGGTCCGGCATCCGCCTCCGGGGCGCGGGTTCTTCCACCCACAACTGCTGGCGCGGGATCTTCGCCCCGCCCACCGCCGAGTTCGCCGTCGCGGCCGGTGCCGGCGACACCGTGCCCCGACGTTGTTCCGTCTTCAAGGCTCTCAACTCCCCACCACTGTCCCACTTCAGGGTTGCTGCCCGGCATGCGCCGTTTCTACGCGGGAGGATCGGACCGCCCTGCCTTGCAACCCCTGCCCCGCGCAGTGTGCCCGGCGGAACGCGCATGGCGCCCCCCGGACCATGATCCCGCCTGACCGGCCCCGGCTCTCCCCGTGTTACCCCTGCCCCGTACAGAGAGACGAGTGAACGGCCGTGAAGATTCCCCCGAACCGGTGTGAAGCGAAGGATTCCAGCCAACTGCCTCACCGAGCGGCATGAAGCCCTGGCGGGTCTCTTCTGCCGCTTTCGCGAATTTCATTGCCGGGAATACCAGGACAACCCACGATCAACACCAGACAGTGCGGCCGAAAATCGTCCGGATGTCTCTTCGAGTTGTTACCCCGTCAGTAGTAGGCTCGCGCCGTTTATTGACGGAACACGACCCTCGCCCCGCGGGGTCGAGCTGGGGGAGTCCATGCGCTTTCGCGGAAAGTCCATCCGCAGGAAGATCGTGGCGTTGCTGCTGGTGCCGCTCATCTCCCTCATCGCACTCTGGGGATTCGCCACCTTTCTGACGGGACGCGAGGCCGGCAACCTGCTGAGCGCAGGCACCCTGGTGGAGAAGGTCGGCCATCCGCTGGAGGACACCGTCCGGGCCATTCAGGACGAGCGCCGCCAGACCCTTGTCTTCCTCGCCGACCCCAGGGCCTCCAACGCCCTCCCGCTCCTGCAACGCCAACGAGCGGCCACCGACCGCGTCCTGAACAGTGTCAAGGACGGCGCCCGGCAGAAGGACATCCGCGACGCGCTGAGCTCCGACGACGACGCCCAGCTGAATTCGATCCTCGGCACGGTCGAAGGACTCGGCGCGCTGCGTGATTCGGTCGACCGGCGCTCCATCGACCGCTCCAAGGCGATGGAGTTCTACGGCCGGCTCATAGACCCCTGCTATCGCTTCCTCACCGGTCTCCGCACGATGGAGAACGTGTCGATGGACAAGCAGGTCCGTGGGCTGGTCGGCATCTCGCGAGCCCGCGAAATGCTCTCGCGCGAAGACGCCCTGGTCGCCTCGTCCCTCATAGCCGGACGGCTCACCGCAGCCGAACTGCGCCAGATATCCGACCTCGTGGCCAACCGCAAGCTGCTCTACGAGATCAACGTCGACGCGCTTCCCGCCTCGGAGCGCCAACGCGTGGAGCAGTACTGGGCGAGCCCGGACAGCGAACCGCTGCGGACGGCGGAGAAGACCCTCATCGAGGTCGGCCCCACCCAGGACCCGCGCGCCGTCGACGCCGAGCGCTGGCAGGAGGCGGCCCCACCGGTCCTGGACCGGCTGGCCAACGACTCCACGGAGATGAACAACCGTTTCAAGGACCGCGGCAAGCCCGCCGGCTACAGCATCCTGATCAAGGCCGGTATCGCGGGCGTCCTCGGGTTCCTCGCCCTGATCGCCTCGGTGTTCGTCTCCGTACGCATCGGCCGTGAACTGATCCGGGACCTCTCCCGGCTCCGCAAGGATGCCCATGAGGTCTCCGGCGTACGCCTGCCGAGCGTGATGCGCCGGCTCGCCGCCGGGGAACAGGTCGACGTCGAGACCGAAGCCCCGCACCTCCAGTACGAACGGGACGAGATCGGTCAGGTCGGCCAGGCCCTCAACACCCTGCAGCGGGCGGCCGTCGAGGCCGCCGTCAAGCAGGCCGACATGCGGCGCGGCGTGTCGGAGGTCTTCGTCAACCTCGCCCGCCGCAACCAGGTGCTGCTGCACCGGCAGCTGACGCTCCTGGACGCCATGGAGCGCCGTACCGAGAACACCGATGAACTCGCCGACCTCTTCCGCCTCGACCATCTGACCACCCGCATGCGACGTCACGCCGAGGGTCTGGTGATCCTCTCCGGGGCGGCCCCGTCCCGCCAGTGGCGCAAGCCGATCCAGCTGATGGACGTGGTGCGGGCGGCGGTCGCCGAGGTCGAGGACTACGAACGGATCGAGGTCCGCCGGCTGGCCCGGATCGGGGTGGGCGGCCCCGCCGTCGCCGACCTCACCCACCTGATCGCCGAACTCCTGGAGAACGCGACCGTGTTCTCGCCCCCGCACACCGCGGTCCAGGTGCTCGGCGAACGCGTGGCCAACGGCTTCACGCTCGAAATCCACGACCGCGGCCTCGGCATGGCACCCGACATCCTCCTGGACGCCAACCTCAGGCTCGCCGAGACCCCCGAGTTCGAACTGTCCGACACCGACCGGCTCGGCCTGTTCGTGGTCAGCCGTCTCGCCCAGCGCCAGAACGTCCGCGTCTCGCTGCAGACCTCTCCGTACGGTGGCACGACCGCCGTCGTCTTCATCCCGGCGGCACTGCTCACCGACGCCCCGGAGACCCACGGCACCGGGTTCCGTCTCGACCGCCGGGCCGAGCGGGCGATCGGCAGCGGTAGCCGGGCAGCCGGTGACGCGTCCGGCAGCGGCCAGGACCGCAGGGACGGCGCACCGGACCGCCGGGCCACCGGCAGGCCCTCCGGCCTCGCCCCCGTTCCGACCGGCCTGGTCGACCCGGCACTCCTGGACGGGCCGGTCGAGCTCGAAGGCCCCGTCGGAACACTGGGCTTCGAGAGCGACCCCGTGCTCGACCCGCTGCTCGAACCCCTGCTGGGCGGTGCCTCCGACCTCGACGACACCGAGAGCGAACGCGGCGGCATCTTCCGCTCCCGTGATCTCCGGCGCGAAGCCGACCGAGAACAGCACCAGCAGGCCACGGACCAGGAGTCGCAGTCGCCGGCCGGCGTACGGCCGATGCGTCCCGGCGGTCCGGTGCCTCTGCCCCGCCGCAAGCCGCCGACCCTGGTCACCGACAACGGCCGCCGGGTCGACGAGGCGGGCCGCGCCCATCCCACGACCGCCGGGCGGGACGTCAAGCCCGGCGCCACCGACGCGGGCGGGCCCCGATCCGGCGCCACGCCCACCGAACCCCGGCAGCCCACCGGCTTCCGGAAGCCCACCGGGCCCGCCACATCCGAGCAGCCCGCGTCCCCCGTGGCCCCGGGCCCCCGGGAGACCGTGGGCGGTCTGCCCCGCCGTGTCCGGCAGGCCAGTCTCGCCCCGCAACTGCGCGAGGAAGCGGCCGTCCGCGATCCCGAACCGGCGCGGACGGAACCGGACCAGGACTTCGAACGTGATGCGGAAGAGGTGCGCAGCCGGATGGCTTCGCTCCAACGCGGCTGGCAGCGCGGCCGTCGGCAGAACGCCGAGGACGTGACCGGCCCCGGTGAGACAGCACAAGGAACCACTCCGGGAGGGGACGGTCGATGACCGCACCGAACGTCGCAGCAACCAACGCCGCACGACAGGGCTCCGGCCAGCTCAACTGGCTCCTCGACGAACTCGTCGAACGCGTCGCCAGCATCCACAAGGCGCTGGTGCTCTCCAGCGACGGCCTCGCCACCGGCACGTCGAAGGAGCTGACCCGCGAGGACAGCGAACATCTGGCGGCCGTCGCCTCCGGATTCCACAGCCTCGCCAAGGGCGTCGGACGGCACTTCGAAGTGGGCCGGGTCCGCCAGACCGTCGTCGAACTCGACGAGGCGTTCCTCTTCGTCACGGCGGCCGGTGACGGCAGTTGTCTCGCGGTGCTGGCCGACGCCGACTCGGACGTCGGCCAGGTCGCCTACGAGATGACTCTGATGGTCAAGCGCGTCGGTGCCCACCTGGCCAACGCCCCCCGGACGACCGGTCTGTCCGCCGGGGGGTGAGTGGACGGTGAGCGCTGACTCCACCCAATCTCCGGCGACGCCCGCCGACCCGCAGGCCTCGCGTTGGTACGACGCCGATGCGGGACCGGTGGTCCGTCCGTACGCGATGACCCGGGGCCGAACCAGCAGCGCCTCCCGTCATCGGCTCGACCTGATCGCGATCGTCGTCCCCGAACCCGAGGCCGACGACCCCGGCCGGGACCAGACGCTCTCCCCGGAACACGTGGAGATCGTCGAACTCTGCAGTGGCATGCCCCAGTCGATCGCGGAGCTCGCGGCCGGCCTGGACCTCCCGGTCGGGGTGGTCCGGGTACTGGTCGGCGACCTCGTCGAGGACGAGCTGGTGCATGTGACCCGTCCCGTTCCGCCGGCCGAGCTGCCGGACGTGAACATTCTTCGCGAGGTGATCAATGGCCTTCGGGCGCTCTAGCCGCAAGAAGCGGCCCGTTGAGCCCGTTACCCTGAAAATCCTGGTGGCGGGCGGCTTCGGAGTGGGCAAGACGACCCTGGTGGGCGCGGTGAGCGAGATCAGGCCGCTGCGCACGGAGGAGAGACTCAGCGAGGCGGGCCGTCCGGTGGACGACCTGGCGGGCGTGGAGGCCAAGACCACCACCACGGTGGCCATGGACTTCGGCCGGATCACGCTGCGCGAGGACCTGGTGCTGTACCTCTTCGGCACCCCGGGGCAGGACCGCTTCTGGTTCCTGTGGGACGAGCTGGCCCAGGGCGCGCTCGGGGCCGTCGTGCTCGCCGACACCCGTCGGCTGGAGGACTGCTTCGCCGCGGTCGACTACTTCGAACGCAGAGCCATTCCGTTCACTGTCGCCGTCAACTGCTTCGAGGGGGCCGACGAGTTCCCCGTCGAGACGGTGCAGGCGGCGCTGGACCTGGACCCGGAGGTGCCCGTGCTCATGTGCGACGCGCGCGACCGAGGCTCCGTACGGGACGTACTGGTCGGCGTCGTCGAACACGCCGTGGCCCGCGCGGAACGCGTCCGTGAGCCCGCCGCCACGTGACGCCCGTTCTGTGAACGACACGGCCCGTACCCCCGCCGACCGGGGTACGGGCCGTGCGTCGTCGCCTCACTGAGCGAGGAGTTTTCTCCCGCGACGACAGGCCGTCAACATTCCTGGCAGCACTCGTTGTCGGCGAGCCACTTGGCGGCGGTCTCAGCCAGCTCCCGGTCGCGGCCCGCCAGATCATCCGGATCATCTGCACGTCGCCACGGAGCGACCAGGCGGGATGCCCGAACGTGGCCGGATTGTTCTTCTCGATCAGGAAATGCGCGGGCCAGGCGGTCCCGTACCCGATCAGCGGCAACGCGGCCAGGTACCGTTTGCGCCCCCGTGCCAGACCGTAGGCGGAGACCGCGAGCCCGGTCAGGGTGCCGGTCAGATGGACCCACCGGGTCGCGGCCCTGGAGTGCATCGCCACGTAGTAGGGCCAGAACTCCTCGTACGAATCGAACGTCTGCTGTGACATACGGGCACCGTAGTTACTCAGGGCCGTCCCGCAATCCCCGAGGGCGTACGACAGGGTTTACGGGACGGTCCCGGACCGCAACCGGAAACGGCCGATCCGCGTCGGAGAGGAAGAAGCGGACGGCCGGGACCCACGGGGGTGGCCCCGGCCGTCCGCTTCCGCGTGAACGCGTCAGTGCCCGGCGACGGACCGCCGGGCCACCGGGAAGTCGAAATAGGTGTCCGGGAACAGCTCGGGCTTGAAGGTGTAGTGCCACCATTCCTCGGCCAGATTCACGAAACCGGCGTCCGTGAGCGTCTTCTTCAGGAACTGCCGATTGGCGCGCTGCGCCCCCTGGACGCGCGGATCGTCGGTGTGGGAAAGCGTGTCGAAGCAGTCGAAGCCGGTGCCCATGTCCACGGAACTGTCCGGGAACCGCTCGGCCGCGGGCGCGTAGCAGGGCACCTGCCGGTCACCCGGCAGGTGCGGCGGGGTCGGCGCGGCGGGCAGCTTCACCAGCGTCAGGTCCACCGTGCTGCCGCGGCTGTGCCCGGACTTCTCCGCGATGTAACCGTCCGCGAACAGCCGTGTCTTGTCGACCCGGGGGTAGAACTCGCCCTTCATGGTCTCGTCGTCTAGGTCCTTCGCCCACCGTACGAAGTGGTCGACCGCTCGCTGCGGCCGGTAGCAGTCGTACACCTTCAGCGAGTAGCCCCGGCGCAGCAGCCGGGCCTGCGCGTCGTGCAGCGCCCGGGCCGCGGGCCGGGTCAGGATGCAGAGCGGATTGCGGTAGCCGTCCACCGCGACACCCATGAAGTTGTGGGCGGTGGGGTAGCGCATCTCCTGGATGATCGTCGGATCCACCGAGCTCAGCGCGACGAACTCCTCGGGTGCCTTCGGCTCGGGCCTGGCCCGGGCCGTGGGCGCGGCGGCGGTGACGGTGAGCAGGGCGGCGGCAGCGGCCGTCAGGGCACGGAAAGCGGAAGCGAGACCTGTCATGGGCACATAATCCAGTAGTACGGGGGAGTCCGCCGGAGGATCCGGTACAGTCCGCGCGTGTCCGCACCCAGGAGCAACCCCGAGAAGCCGGCCAAGGACTCGCACTGCGACAGCTGCGGAGCACTCTGGGCCGAATCCGCCCCCTGGCCCCGCACCTGCACCGCCTGCGGCAGCACCGCCTACCGCAACCCACTGCCGGTCGCCGTGGCCCTCCTCCCCGTCACTGGCCGGGACGGCGCCGGACTCGTCGTGATCACCCGCACCATCCCGCCCCACCCGGGCGGCCTAGCCCTCCCCGGCGGCTACATCGACCACGACGAGGACTGGCAGCACGCGGTCGTACGGGAACTGGGCGAGGAGACCGGCATCGTGGCCGACGAACGGGAGGTCCGCCTCGCCGACGCCCTCAGCGCCCCGGACGGCCACCTGCTCCTCTTCGGCCTCCTCCCGGAACGCCCCGCGACCGAGCTCCCGCCCTCCAGGCCCACCGGCGAGACGTCCGGCTTCCGACTGCTCCGCGCACCCGCCGAGCTGGCCTTCCCCCTGCACACCCGCGCCGTCCGCAACTGGTTCGACGGCGCCTACCGCTGACCGGCACCACGGACCCCGCCCGGCAGTGAGGGCAGAGCCCGCCGAAGGGAACCCCGGTCGACGGGCACCCCGGCCCGAGGGCACTCCTTCCCGGACGGTCGCTTTCCCTGACGGTCGCTACAGACCGCGCACCCGCACCGGATACCCCACCGCCCCCTCCTCACCCTCCCAGCCCTCCCGTTCGACCACGACCCGCCCGCCCGCCAGCCGCGACGTGTACCGCTCGACCTCCGCCCTCTCCCAGCCGTCCCCCGCGTCCCGCACCACCAGCCCGCTCCCGCTGCGCCCCGCCGCCGGAGCCCACACCTCCAGCTCCACCCCACCGTCCGCACCCCGCACCGGCAGCACCGAACCCGCCCGCGCCAGCACCGGCACCCGCGACAGCGGCGCGTCGATCAGCACCTGCCCCGGCCCCTCGTACACCTCACCGGTCGCCGTGTCGTACCAACGCCCCCGCGGCAACCGCACCGCCCGTCGATCCGCGCCGCGCTCCAGCACCGGAGCCACCAGCAGCGCGTCTCCCAGCAGGAACGCGTCCTCGCACTCCCGCAACGCCCGGTCCCCGGGCGCACGCCACCACAGCGGCCGCACGTACGGGGCACCGGTCAGCCCGGCCAGCCGCGAAAGGGTCACGAAGTACGGGTGCAGCCGCTCTCGCTCCGCCAGCGCCGCCCGCGCGTGCTCCAGCACCTGGGGCCCGAACTCCCACGGCTCACGCCGCCCCGCGTCGATTGCCGCATGGGTACGGAACAACGGCAGATACGCACCGAGCTGGAACCACCGCAGATACAGCTCCGGCGAGGGCGACCCGTCGAACCCGCCCACATCGGGCCCCGAGTACGGCACCCCGCACAGCCCCAGCCCGAGGACCAGCGCCAACGAGGCACGCAGCCCCGGCCAGCCGGTCGCCACGTCACCGGACCAGGTGCCCCCGTAACGCTGCATCCCCGCCCAGCCGGAACGCGAGAACAGGAAGGGACGCTCCTCGGGCCGCAGCCGGCGCAGCCCTTCGTACCCGGCACGCGCCATCGCCAGCGCGTAGACGTTGTGGGCCTCGCGGTGATCGCCCCCGACACCCTCCAGCGAGTGCCGAGCCGACCGCGGCAGCGACGGATCCCCGAACGCCGCGAACGACACCGGCTCGTTCATGTCGTGCCACACACCCGAGAACCCCTGCGCCAGCCGCTCCTCGTAAAGACCGCCCCACCACTCCCGCACCCGCGGATCGGTGAAGTCCGGGAACACGCACTCGCCCGGCCACACCTCCCCGCGCACCACCCGCCCCCGCGCGTCCCGGACGAACGCGCCGAGGTCCCCGACCGCCGCCCCCGCGTCGAACACCGCGTTCCCCGGCTCCGTCTTCACCGCGGGATCGACGATGGACACCAGCCGCACGCCCTCCTCCCGCAACTCCTTCGCCAGACCCGGCAGATCGGGAAAACGCCCCTGATCGACGGTGAACACCCGGTGCGCGTCGTAGTGGTCGATGTCCAGATGCAGCACGGACAGCGGCAGCCCCCGCTCCCGGTAGCCGGCAACGACCCGGCGCACCTCCCGCTCACTCCCGAACCCCCACCGGGCATGCTGCGGACCCAGCGCCCAGGACGGCGGCACCGCCGGAGCACCCGTGAGAGCCGTCCAGCCCTGCAGCACCCGGGCCGGCGTACCCGCCACCACCCAGCAGCGCAACGGCCCCCCGTCCATCCGCACCTCGCACATCCCGGGCCGGTCATGGCCGGAGCCCGCCCCCTCCTCGCCCTCGCGCAGAGTCACCCGCCCCGACCAGGTGTTGTCGTGGAACACCAGATGCGTCCCGGCGTCACAGACCACGAGCTGCACCGGCATCGTCAGATACAGCGGATCGTCACCGGGCTCGAAGCGCCCGCCGGGATCGGTGTTCCACAAGCCGTACACACCGTCCCGCAGCCGCGGCCCCGACGCCCGGCCCCCGAGCCCGAAGAACCGTGCGTCCGCCGGGAGCTCGGAACGCTGCACCCACCGGGCATCGCCCCCCGCCACCGGCTCCCACCAGCGCGGCGGCAGCTCCCGCCGGAGCACAACCCCGCCCGGAGTACGCAGCTCCACGGCCCCGTGCCGCGACACCGCGACGGTCAGCCGTTCCGACACCACCTGCCAGCCGCCGTCCTTGTCCGGCTCCAGCTCGGCCCGCGGATCCGGCTCGGGCGCCGCACCGGGCAGCGCGTACGACGGCAACGGCTCCGCCCCGTCCCAGCCCCAGAACACCGCACCGCCCACCGCCACCCGCACCCGCAACTCCGAACGGGCGAACCGCACCACACCCCCGCCAGGCTCCGGCTCCGCGCCCACCACGAGGCCGGGCACCCGCGCGCGCTCCGCGCCGCGCCGGGGCAGCGCCCGCGCATCCGCACTGCGGCGCCGCCAGGCCGAGCGCACCGCGCTCAGCCCCCGCACCGAACCGACCATCTTCACCGAGCGCACCAGGTCACGACCGTCCATGCAGCTCAGCCTGCCATCCGGCGGGGCGGGCGCGGGCTCCGTTCAACTTCCGTTCACCCATGGCCGGACCACATGTCCGGACACTCGGCCATGGGCGGGGAACCCTGGTGCGAAAGACGATCACATGGCATCGTCCGTAAAAGCCGCCTCACGCGCACACCCCAGCACGTGTGCGCGGGCCCACGCCCATCCCGCGTACCCGTACAGCCAGGGAGCCGCCCCATGACCGCAGCAGCCAACGAGTCCCCCCTCTGGCAGCCCGGCCCCGACCGCATCGCGGCCGCAGCCGTCACCCGCTTCCAGAGCTGGGCGTCCCAGCACTACGGAGCACCCGCCGAGGGCGGCTACCCGGCGCTGCACCAGTGGTCCGTCGACGAACTCGACACCTTCTGGCGGGCCGTCGCCGACTGGTTCGACGTGCGGTTCTCCACCCCGTACGAGACCGTCATCGCCGACCGCACCATGCCCGGCGCCCAATGGTTCCCCGGCGCCACCCTCAACTACGCCGAGCACGCGCTGCGCACCGCCGAGGACCCCCTGCGCGCGGACGCCCCGGCCCTGCTCCACGTCGACGAGACCCACACCCAGATCCCCGTCTCCTGGTCCGAACTCCGCCGCCGGGTCGGTTCCCTCGCCGCCGAACTCCGTGCCCTCGGTGTCACCCCCGGCGACCGTGTCAGCGGCTACCTCCCCAACATCCCCGAGGCCGTCGTCGCCTTCCTCGCCACAGCGGCCGTCGGCGGCGTCTGGACGTCCTGCGCACCGGACTTCGGCGCCCGCAGCGTCCTCGACCGCTTCCAGCAGGTCGAACCCGTCGTCCTCTTCACGGTCGACGGCTACCGCTACGGAGGCAAGGAACACCACCGCGCCGACACGGTCGCCGAGCTGCGCCGCGAACTGCCCACCCTGCGCGCCGTCGTCCACATCCCGCTGCTGGGCACGGCGGCTCCCGAGGGTGCCCTCGAATGGTCCGCCCTCACCTCCGCCGACACCGAGCCCGTCTTCGAGCAGCTCCCCTTCGACCACCCGCTCTGGGTGCTCTACTCCTCCGGCACCACCGGGCTCCCCAAGGCGATCGTCCAGTCCCAGGGCGGCATCCTGCTGGAACACTTCAAGCAGATCGGCCTGCACTGCGACCTCGGCCCCGAAGACCGTTTCTTCTGGTACACCTCCACCGGCTGGATGATGTGGAACTTCCTCGTCTCCGGCCTCCTCACCGGAACCACCCTCGTGCTGTACGACGGTAGCCCCGGCTACCCGGACGTCAGTGCCCAGTGGCGCGTCGCCGAACAGACCGGAGCGACCCTCTTCGGCACCTCGGCCGCCTACGTCATGGCCTGCCGGAAAGCCGGCATCCATCCCGGCCGCGACCTCGACCTCTCCCGCGTCCAGTGCGTCGCCACCACCGGTTCCCCGCTCCCGCCCGACGGCTTCCGCTGGCTCCACGACGAGGTGGACGACGATCTGTGGATCGCCTCGGTCAGCGGCGGCACGGACGTGTGCAGCTGCTTCGCCGGCGCGGTCCCGACCCTTCCCGTCCACATCGGCGAACTCCAGGCCCCCTGCCTCGGCACGGACCTCCGGTCCTGGGACCCCGCGGGCAAACCGCTCATCGGCGAGGTCGGCGAACTCGTCGTCACCGCACCCATGCCGTCCATGCCCATCCGGTTCTGGAACGACCCCGACGGCAGCCGCTACCACGACAGCTACTTCGACATGTACCCCGGCGTCTGGCGCCACGGGGACTGGATCACGATCACCGAACACGGCTCGGTCGTCATCCACGGCCGCTCCGACTCCACGTTGAACCGCCAGGGCGTACGGATGGGATCCGCCGACATCTACGAGGCCGTCGAACGGCTCCCCGAGATCCGTGAATCCCTCGTCATCGGCCTCGAAGAGCCCGGCGGCGGCTACTGGATGCCGCTCTTCGTCCACCTCGCCGAGGGCGCGCGGCTCGACGACGCGTTGCGCGACAGCATCAAGCGGACCATCCGGGAGAACCTCTCCCCGCGCCATGTCCCGGACGAGGTCATCGAAGTACCCGGCATCCCGCACACCCTCACCGGCAAGCGCATCGAGGTCCCGGTCAAGCGCCTCCTGCAGGGCACGGCCCTGGCCAAGGCGGTCAACCCCGGCTCGATCGACAACCTCGAACTCCTCCACTTCTACGAGGACCTCGCCCGCAAGCGTCACTGACCGTCTCCGTTGTCAGTGACCATGATTACTCTGAGTGAGCAATGATCGACAGTGCACTTGGGGGAGTCATGGCGCACATCAGGAACAACGGGGACAGCGAGTACGGCCGGACCGCCGGGTACCGCCGGTCCGGCGAATCCATGCGACGCACGCTGCGCCGCGAAGCACCCAGCACCATCGGCCTCCTGGCCGACGAGCAGGACTTCGCGGCGATGCGGCGCTACCGCACCTTCACCTTCGACGACCACACCATCTATCTCCAGCAGGTCGAAACGCTGCTGAGGTCACTCTCGGCACAGGGCATGCACGCCACGGTCGCGCTCTTCGACCCGGAGGAGTACGCGGAGTACTGCGCCGAGTCGGGACTCGTTCCCGACGCCCCGGCCAGCCGCAGCCGCTTCACGGCCGAAATCGCCTCGGCCGGCGCCACCGTCGCCTACACCGGACAACCCATCGACGCCCTGATCCCGCTCCTGGTCAGCCGGGCCGTCCGCCGGGCCACCTGGGAGTACGCCACGATGATCCTGGCCGGCCTCGGCGAATGCGCGGACTGCGGCAAGGACGTCGGCCATGCGGCCTTCGACCGGGCCTCGCACCTGCTGCTCCGCATCCTGGAGACGGCAGGCGCCGGCACCCATCACCTGGTCTGCAGCACCCCCACCGACAACGAGCACCTGCTCGCTGTCCTGCACACCGAGCGGGACAGCACCGGGCCCGCTCGGCTCGAAACCGATGAAGGAGCAGAGTTCGTCACGGTGCTGGCCGTGGGCATCGCCCTCGAAAGGCCCGGGGGAGTCGTACTCCGAACGACCCGTTCCGGAGCCCAGGACCGGGTGCACGGCTGGCGTCTGGCCCGCGGCAATCTGGTCCCGCTCAGCGCGGGCGAGGTCTTCAGCGCCTACTGCACCGACGCCGACACCGGCGAACCGGTCGCCCCGGAGCCCCACGTGGAGTACTGCGCCGGCTTCGACCTCGGCGCCGACGAACCGGAATCGCACCACTGACAGGCCGAAGGGGCTCCCAGCCACCATCGGGCGGGGAGCCCCTTCACCACAGAACGCCGCAGGAACTACTCGCCCGACAGCACCACCTGAGCCGCGACCCGCGCCTCCTCGGCGGAGTCCGCCGCACGAGCGGCGGCAGCGGCACGCTCGCACTGCGCGAGCGTGTACTTCGCCAGCGCCACGCGGACGTAGGGAATGGACGCGGCACCCATCGACAGCGACGTCACACCCAGCCCCGTCAGGACACAGGCCAGCAGCGGATCGGAGGCGGCCTCACCACAGACACCACAGCTCTTGCCCTCGGCCCTGGCCGCCTCCGCCGACAGCGCCACCAGATCGAGCAGCGCGGGCTGCCACGGGTCCTGCAACCGCGACACCGCACCCACCTGACGGTCGGCGGCGAAGGTGTACTGCGCCAGGTCGTTGGTCCCCAGCGAAAGAAACTCCACCTCCCGCAGGATCGAACGCGCCCGCAGCGCGGCGGACGGAATCTCCACCATCGCGCCGAACTTCGCCTGCAGTCCGGCCTCGCGGCAGGCGTCGGCGAAGGCCTTGGCATCCGCACGGTCCGCCACCATCGGCGCCATGACCTCAAGGTGTACGGGCAGCCCCTGGGCCGCCTTCGACAGCGCGGTCAGCTGGGTACGCAACACGTCGGGGTGGTCCAGCAGGCTCCGCAGCCCGCGCACACCCAGCGCCGGGTTCGGCTCGTCCGCCGGCGTCAGGAAGTCCAGCGGCTTGTCGGCCCCGGCATCCAGCACCCGCACGACGACACGCCCCTCGGGGAACGCCTCCAGCACCGCCAGGTACGCCGCGACCTGCTTCTCCTCGGACGGTGCCTGCTTGCTGTCGTCCAGGAACAGGAACTCGGTACGGAACAGCCCCACGCCCTCCGCACCGGCCTCGACCGCCGCCGGTACATCTCCGGGGCCGCCGACGTTGGCGAGCAGCGGGACCTTGTGGCCGTCGGAGGTCGCACCCGGACCGGACGAAGCCGACAGTGCGGCCTTGCGCGCCGCGGCGGCACTCTCCATCTCCGCACGCTTCTCGGCGCTCGGCTCGACGAAGATCTCACCGGTACTGCCGTCCACGGCGATGACCGTGCCCTCGGCCAGCTCACCGGCACCGGGGAGCGCCACCACGGCGGGCACCCCGAGCGCGCGGGCCAGGATCGCGCTGTGGCTGGTCGGTCCGCCCTCCTCGGTCACGAAACCGAGCACCAGAGCCGGGTCGAGCAACGCCGTGTCCGCGGGCGCCAGGTCCCGCGCGATCAGCACATAGGGTTCGTCGCTGTCCGGCACACCGGGCATCGGCACACCGAGCAGCCGCGCCACGATCCGGTTGCGCACGTCGTCGAGGTCGGCAACGCGCCCCGCCAGGTACTCCCCGGCGTTGGCGAGCAGCGCCCGGTAGGCGGCGAACGCGTCGTAGACGCCACGCTCGGCGGTGCTGCCGACGGCGATGCGCCGTTCCACATCGGCCATCAGCTCGGGGTCCTGCGCCATCATGGCCTGGGCCTCGAGCACGTGCTGAGCCTCGCCACCGGCCAGGTTGCCGCGCGCGATCAGGTCGGCTGCCACAGCCTCCACGGCCTGGCGAGCACGCCCCTGTTCGCGCTCGGCCTCCTCGGCGGGGATCTGCCTGGCCGGCGGTTCGAGCACCGCCGTACCCATATGACGCACCTCGCCGATCGCCACTCCGTGGCTCACACCGACGCCTCGCAGCGTTGTCTCCATTTCACCCGTCTCCGGTCGTGCGGTGGTCCGTGCCGCCGCGGTGGATATCCAGTCGGCCGTCATCGAGCCGAGTCCGTCACTGCCAACCGAACAAGGTGTCGCCGACCTTCACGTCGCCGTCCTCACGGACGTCGGAGAGGGATTCGGCGGTGGCTTCCAGCGCGACGACCGGGCACACGGGCGACTTGCCGGCCGCCTCGACGCTCGCGGGGTCCCAGCGCACGATGCCCTGGCCGCGCGTGACCCTGTCCCCCTTGTTCACGAGCAGCTCGAACCCTTCGCCGTTGAGCTGAACGGTGTCGATGCCGAGGTGCGTGAGCACTCCGTGCCCGCTGTCGTCGACGACGACGAAGGCGTGCGGGTGCAGGGAGACAAGGATGCCGTCGACCGGCGACACCGCCTCGGACGGTTCGCGCACGGGGTCGATGGCGGTTCCAGGACCCACCATCGCGCCGGAGAAGACCGGGTCCGGTACCGCAGCGAGTCCGATGGCACGTCCGGCGAGAGGGGACGTCACAGTGGTCATAGGGGCCTCCCAGGGGTGGAGCTTGATCGGCGCCGTCACAACCTGCGGGCGACGGCGTGCTGCTCAGCAGCGTAAGTCATAAGAAGTCCCGGTTCCGCCCGAGTCATAGTGGTTCGCGGCCTTAGGGGCACACCGGAAACGATTTGCCTCGACTCCCGGCGGCCTGTACTGTCGTACTCCTGCCTGGCCCCAACACGACTTTGAGTCGGGGGTCGGCGGCGATTTTTAAGCCCTGACTCTAACCCAAACTCGGCACCTGCATGTCTGCAGGAGCTGGTCAGGGAAAGCGAAAAGGACTGATAGAGTCGGACTCGCCGGAAAGGGAAACGCGAAAGCGAAGAACTGGAAAGCGAAAGCAGGGCCCGCTTCGACCGGGAATCGGACACGAAAGAGTCTGATAGAGTCGGAAACGCAAGACCGAAGGGAAAAGCCCGGAGGAAAGCCCGAGAGGGTGAGTACAAAGGAAGCGTCCGTTCCTTGAGAACTCAACAGCGTGCCAAAAGTCAACGCCAGATATGTTGATACCCCGGCCTGCTTCGGCAGGTTGGTGGTTCCTTTGAAAGTCCTACGGGGTCACTGACCCGGTAGGCAATTACACAGCGAGGACGCTGTGAACGACCGGTCTTATTCCGTCCGGTCGTTCCGCTCTCGTGTTGTGTTGTCCCGATCACGGGAAAACATTCACGGAGAGTTTGATCCTGGCTCAGGACGAACGCTGGCGGCGTGCTTAACACATGCAAGTCGAACGATGAAGCCCTTCGGGGTGGATTAGTGGCGAACGGGTGAGTAACACGTGGGCAATCTGCCCTTCACTCTGGGACAAGCCCTGGAAACGGGGTCTAATACCGGATAACACTCTGTCCCGCATGGGACGGGGTTGAAAGCTCCGGCGGTGAAGGATGAGCCCGCGGCCTATCAGCTTGTTGGTGGGGTGATGGCCTACCAAGGCGACGACGGGTAGCCGGCCTGAGAGGGCGACCGGCCACACTGGGACTGAGACACGGCCCAGACTCCTACGGGAGGCAGCAGTGGGGAATATTGCACAATGGGCGAAAGCCTGATGCAGCGACGCCGCGTGAGGGATGACGGCCTTCGGGTTGTAAACCTCTTTCAGCAGGGAAGAAGCGAGAGTGACGGTACCTGCAGAAGAAGCGCCGGCTAACTACGTGCCAGCAGCCGCGGTAATACGTAGGGCGCAAGCGTTGTCCGGAATTATTGGGCGTAAAGAGCTCGTAGGCGGCTTGTCACGTCGGATGTGAAAGCCCGGGGCTTAACCCCGGGTCTGCATTCGATACGGGCAGGCTAGAGTGTGGTAGGGGAGATCGGAATTCCTGGTGTAGCGGTGAAATGCGCAGATATCAGGAGGAACACCGGTGGCGAAGGCGGATCTCTGGGCCATTACTGACGCTGAGGAGCGAAAGCGTGGGGAGCGAACAGGATTAGATACCCTGGTAGTCCACGCCGTAAACGTTGGGAACTAGGTGTTGGCGACATTCCACGTCGTCGGTGCCGCAGCTAACGCATTAAGTTCCCCGCCTGGGGAGTACGGCCGCAAGGCTAAAACTCAAAGGAATTGACGGGGGCCCGCACAAGCAGCGGAGCATGTGGCTTAATTCGACGCAACGCGAAGAACCTTACCAAGGCTTGACATACACCGGAAAGCATCAGAGATGGTGCCCCCCTTGTGGTCGGTGTACAGGTGGTGCATGGCTGTCGTCAGCTCGTGTCGTGAGATGTTGGGTTAAGTCCCGCAACGAGCGCAACCCTTGTTCTGTGTTGCCAGCATGCCCTTCGGGGTGATGGGGACTCACAGGAGACTGCCGGGGTCAACTCGGAGGAAGGTGGGGACGACGTCAAGTCATCATGCCCCTTATGTCTTGGGCTGCACACGTGCTACAATGGCCGGTACAATGAGCTGCGATGCCGCGAGGCGGAGCGAATCTCAAAAAGCCGGTCTCAGTTCGGATTGGGGTCTGCAACTCGACCCCATGAAGTCGGAGTTGCTAGTAATCGCAGATCAGCATTGCTGCGGTGAATACGTTCCCGGGCCTTGTACACACCGCCCGTCACGTCACGAAAGTCGGTAACACCCGAAGCCGGTGGCCCAACCCCTTGTGGGAGGGAGCTGTCGAAGGTGGGACTGGCGATTGGGACGAAGTCGTAACAAGGTAGCCGTACCGGAAGGTGCGGCTGGATCACCTCCTTTCTAAGGAGCACTTCTTACCGGGCTTGCCTGGTCAGAGGCCACTACGTCGGCAAATGTTCGACGGTGGTTGCTCATGGGTGGAACGTTGACTATTCGGCACGACAGGTTGTTTTTCACTAGTACTGCTTCGGCGTGGAACGTGGGGGACGGCAGGTCGGGTCGGGCACGTTGTTGGGTATCTGAGGGTACGGCCGTATGGTCGCCTTCAGTTGCCGGCCCCAGTGAACCTGTTCTTCGGAGCGGGGTGATGGGTGGCTGGTCGTTGTTTGAGAACTGCACAGTGGACGCGAGCATCTGTGGCCAAGTTTTTAAGGGCGCACGGTGGATGCCTTGGCACCAGGAACCGATGAAGGACGTGGGAGGCCACGATAGGCCCCGGGGAGCTGTCAACCGAGCTTTGATCCGGGGGTGTCCGAATGGGGAAACCCGGCAGTCGTCATGGGCTGTCACCCGCTGCTGAACACATAGGCAGTGTGGAGGGAACGAGGGGAAGTGAAACATCTCAGTACCCTCAGGAAGAGAAAACAACCGTGATTCCGGGAGTAGTGGCGAGCGAAACTGGATGAGGCCAAACCGTATGCGTGTGATACCCGGCAGGGGTTGCGCATGCGGGGTTGTGGGATCTCTCTTCTGCGGTCTGCCGGCCGTGGGACGAGTCAGAAACCGTTGATGTAGGCGAAGGACATGCGAAAGGTCCGGCGTAGAGGGTAAGACCCCCGTAGCTGAAACATTGACGGCTCGTTTGAGAGACACCCAAGTAGCACGGGGCCCGAGAAATCCCGTGTGAATCTGGCGGGACCACCCGCTAAGCCTAAATATTCCCTGGTGACCGATAGCGGATAGTACCGTGAGGGAATGGTGAAAAGTACCGCGGGAGCGGAGTGAAATAGTACCTGAAACCGTGTGCCTACAAGCCGTGGGAGCGTCGCTGTATGTGCTTGCACATGCAGTCGTGACTGCGTGCCTTTTGAAGAATGAGCCTGCGAGTTTGCGGTGTGTTGCGAGGTTAACCCGTGTGGGGAAGCCGTAGCGAAAGCGAGTCCGAATAGGGCGTTTCAGTAGCACGCTCAAGACCCGAAGCGGAGTGATCTAGCCATGGGCAGGTTGAAGCGGAGGTAAGACTTCGTGGAGGACCGAACCCACCAGGGTTGAAAACCTGGGGGATGACCTGTGGTTAGGGGTGAAAGGCCAATCAAACTCCGTGATAGCTGGTTCTCCCCGAAATGCATTTAGGTGCAGCGTCGTGTGTTTCTTGCCGGAGGTAGAGCACTGGATAGGCGATGGGCCCTACCGGGTTACTGACCTTAGCCAAACTCCGAATGCCGGTAAGTGAGAGCACGGCAGTGAGACTGTGGGGGATAAGCTCCATGGTCGAGAGGGAAACAGCCCAGAGCATCGACTAAGGCCCCTAAGCGTACGCTAAGTGGGAAAGGATGTGGAGTCGCAGAGACAACCAGGAGGTTGGCTTAGAAGCAGCCACCCTTGAAAGAGTGCGTAATAGCTCACTGGTCAAGTGATTCCGCGCCGACAATGTAGCGGGGCTCAAGCGTACCGCCGAAGTCGTGTCATTCGTACATTAATCCCCAACGGGAGTACGGATGGGTAGGGGAGCGTCGTGTGCCGGGTGAAGCAGCCGCGGAAGCGAGTTGTGGACGGTTCACGAGTGAGAATGCAGGCATGAGTAGCGATACACACGTGAGAAACGTGTGCGCCGATTGACTAAGGGTTCCTGGGTCAAGCTGATCTGCCCAGGGTAAGTCGGGACCTAAGGCGAGGCCGACAGGCGTAGTCGATGGACAACCGGTTGATATTCCGGTACCCGCTTTGAAACGCCCAGTACTGAGCCCATTAATGCTAAGTCCGTGAAGCCGGCCCGATCTCTTCGGAGTTGAGGGTAGTGGTGGAGCCGATGAACCAAGGTGGTAGTAGGTAAGCGATGGGGTGACGCAGGAAGGTAGTCCAGCCCGGGCGGTGGTTGTCCCGGGGTAAGGGTGTAGGACGCACGGTAGGCAAATCCGTCGTGCATATAGTCTGAGACCTGATGCCGAGCCGATTGTGGTGAAGTGGATGATCCTATGCTGTCGAGAAAAGCCTCTAGCGAGTTTCATGGCGGCCCGTACCCTAAACCGACTCAGGTGGTCAGGTAGAGAATACCGAGGCGTTCGGGTGAACTATGGTTAAGGAACTCGGCAAAATGCCCCCGTAACTTCGGGAGAAGGGGGGCCATCACTGGTGATTGGATTTACTCCATGAGCTGGGGGTGGCCGCAGAGACCAGCGAGAAGCGACTGTTTACTAAAAACACAGGTCCGTGCGAAGCCGTAAGGCGATGTATACGGACTGACGCCTGCCCGGTGCTGGAACGTTAAGGGGACCGGTTAGCTGACTTTCGGGTCGGCGAAGCTGAGAACTTAAGCGCCAGTAAACGGCGGTGGTAACTATAACCATCCTAAGGTAGCGAAATTCCTTGTCGGGTAAGTTCCGACCTGCACGAATGGCGTAACGACTTCTCGACTGTCTCAACCATAGGCCCGGTGAAATTGCACTACGAGTAAAGATGCTCGTTTCGCGCAGCAGGACGGAAAGACCCCGGGACCTTTACTACAGTTTGATATTGGTGTTCGGTTCGGCTTGTGTAGGATAGGTGGGAGACTTTGAAGCAGCCACGCCAGTGGTTGTGGAGTCGCCGTTGAAATACCACTCTGGTCGTGCTGGATGTCTAACCTGGGTCCGTGATCCGGATCAGGGACAGTGTCTGATGGGTAGTTTAACTGGGGCGGTTGCCTCCTAAAGAGTAACGGAGGCGCCCAAAGGTTCCCTCAGCCTGGTTGGCAATCAGGTGTTGAGTGTAAGTGCACAAGGGAGCTTGACTGTGAGACCGACGGGTCGAGCAGGGACGAAAGTCGGGACTAGTGATCCGGCAGTGGCTTGTGGAAGCGCTGTCGCTCAACGGATAAAAGGTACCCCGGGGATAACAGGCTGATCTTCCCCAAGAGTCCATATCGACGGGATGGTTTGGCACCTCGATGTCGGCTCGTCGCATCCTGGGGCTGGAGTCGGTCCCAAGGGTTGGGCTGTTCGCCCATTAAAGCGGTACGCGAGCTGGGTTTAGAACGTCGTGAGACAGTTCGGTCCCTATCCGCTGTGCGCGTAGGAATATTGAGAAGGGCTGTCCCTAGTACGAGAGGACCGGGACGGACGAACCTCTGGTGTGCCAGTTGTTCTGCCAAGGGCATGGCTGGTTGGCTACGTTCGGAAAGGATAACCGCTGAAAGCATCTAAGCGGGAAGCCTGCTTCGAGATGAGTATTCCCACCAACTTGATTGGTTAAGGCTCCCAGTAGACGACTGGGTTGATAGGCCAGATGTGGAAGCCTGGTAACGGGTGGAGCTGACTGGTACTAATAGGCCGAGGGCTTGTCCTCAGTTGCTCGCGTCCACTGTGTTAGTTCTGAAATAACGAACGGCCGTGTTGTTCCGGTGTTGTTTATTTCATAGTGTTTCGGTGGTCATTGCGTTAGGGAAACGCCCGGTTACATTCCGAACCCGGAAGCTAAGCCTTTCAGCGCCGATGGTACTGCAGGGGGGACCCTGTGGGAGAGTAGGACGCCGCCGAACAATCATTGTAGAAAGCCCCGTGCCCTTTGTGGCACGGGGCTTTTCTGCGTTTACGAGGCCCTTGCCTCACCCCTGTGCACCCGGGAACGGTGGCTGAGGGTAAGGTCAGGGGGCATCATTGGCACTTTCTTCACAGGAGGCCCCCGGGTGGAGGTCCAGGAGACTCGGGTTCAGACGGACCGGGTACTCACCATCCCCAACATCCTCAGCATGGCTCGCCTTGTCGGGGTTCCGCTCTTCCTGTGGCTGATTCTTCGCCCCGTGTTCGGCGGACCTCAGAGCGACAGCTGGGCCCTGCTGGTGTTGATGCTCAGCGGTATCAGCGATTACCTCGACGGCAAGCTCGCTCGCCGGTGGAACCAGATCAGCAGCCTCGGCCGGCTCCTTGATCCTGCTGCGGATCGCCTCTACATTCTTTCGACCCTCGTCGGCCTCACCTGGCGGGAGATCCTGCCGCTGTGGCTCACTGCAGCACTTGTTGCACGTGAGCTGATGCTCCTCGTGATGGTGGGAATCCTGCGGCGTCACGGCTATCCGCCGCCCCAGGTGAACTTCCTGGGCAAGGCGGCCACGTTCAACCTGATGTACGCGTTTCCCTTGTTGCTGCTCAGCGATGGAAGTGGTTGGCTTGCATCGCTGGCCGCTGTTTTCGGATGGGCGTTCGCAGGTTGGGGTACAACGCTCTATTGGTGGGCAGGGATCCTCTACGTGGTTCAGGTACGCCGCCTCGTCAAGGCGGATGCAGCAGCCGATTGAGCTCGTTGATGCGGTGCCGTGCAGTGTGGCCGGCCCGCCGCTGATGACCCGGATGGTGCCCTGACGGGCGAAGTCGGCTAGACCGTCGTCTCTTCAAGGAGGACGTTTCCGACATGAAGGCCGTCGTGATGGCTGGCGGCGAAGGCACACGCCTTCGCCCCATGACCTCGAGCATGCCCAAGCCGCTTCTGCCCGTCGCCAATCGGCCGATCATGGAGCACGTGCTTCGGCTGCTCAAGCGGCACGGGCTGAATGAGACCGTCGTAACGGTCCAGTTTCTCGCCTCGCTGGTCAAGAACTACTTCGGGGACGGCGAAGAGCTCGGGATGGAGCTCAGCTACGCCAACGAGGAGAAACCCCTCGGTACTGCGGGGAGTGTGAAGAACGCCGAGGAAGCACTGAAGGACGACACCTTCCTCGTAATTTCGGGCGACGCTCTCACCGATTTCGATCTCAGTGATCTGATCGCCTTCCACAAGGAAAAGGGCGGTCTGGTCACGGTGTGTCTGACCCGTGTGCCGAACCCTCTGGAATTCGGCATCACGATTGTGGACGAGGGCGGCCAGGTCGAACGCTTCCTGGAGAAGCCCACCTGGGGGCAGGTCTTCTCGGACACCGTCAACACCGGCATCTACGTCATGGAGCCCGAGGTATTCGACTACGTCGAAGCCGACGTCTCGGTGGACTGGTCCGGCGATGTCTTCCCGCAGCTCATGAAGGAAGGCAAGCCCATCTACGGCTATGTCGCCGAGGGCTACTGGGAGGATGTCGGCACCCACGAGAGCTATGTGAAGGCACAGGCCGACGTCCTTGAACGCAAGGTCGATGTTGACATCGACGGCTTCGAGATCTCTCCCGGCGTATGGGTCGCGGAAGGCGCGGAGGTACATCCCGACGCGGTTCTCCGAGGACCTCTCTACATCGGGGACTACGCAAAGGTGGAAGCCGATGCGGAGATTCGCGAGCACACGGTCATCGGATCGAACGTCGTCGTCAAGAGCGGTGCATTCCTGCACAAGGCCGTGGTGCACGACAACGTCTACATCGGGCAGCACAGTAATTTGCGTGGCTGCGTGATCGGCAAGAACACCGACGTCATGCGGGCGGCACGCATCGAGGACGGCGCGGTCATCGGGGACGAATGCCTGATCGGTGAGGAGTCGATCATTCAGGGCAATGTCCGTGTGTACCCGTTCAAGACCATCGAGGCCGGCGCCTTCGTCAACACCTCGGTCATCTGGGAATCGCGCGGACAGGCTCATCTCTTCGGCGCCCGTGGCGTGTCCGGGATCCTGAACGTCGAGATCACGCCGGAACTGGCGGTCCGGCTCGCCGGTGCCTATGCCACGACCCTGAAGAAGGGCTCGACGGTCACCACCGCGCGTGACCACTCCCGCGGTGCCCGTGCCCTCAAGCGAGCCGTGATCTCGGCCCTTCAGGCCAGCGCCATTGACGTCCGGGACCTGGAGAACGTACCGCTGCCCGTCGCGCGCCAGCAGACCGCGCGGGGCAGCGCCGGCGGGATCATGATCCGTACGTCTCCCGGCGTGCCCGACTCGGTCGACATCATGTTCATCGACGAGCGCGGAGCGGACCTGTCGCAGGCACGGCAGCGGAAACTCGACCGGGTCTACGCACGTCAGGAATACCGGCGTGCCTTCCCGGGCGAGATCGGCGATCTGTACTTCCCGTCCAGCGTCTTCGACTCGTACACCGGATCGCTGCTGCGGAACGTGGACACCGCGGGGGTCGCCGAAGCGGGTCTCAAGGTGGTCGTCGATGCCTCCAACGGGAGTGCCGGGCTCGTACTGCCCAGTCTGCTGGGACGCCTCGGTGTCGACGCGCTGACCATCAATCCCGGCCTCGACGAATCACGACCCACCGAGTCAGCCGAGACCCGGCGCGCCGGACTCGTACGGCTCGGCGAGATCGTCTCCTCGGCGCGGGCCGCGTTCGGCGTGCGGTTCGACCCGGTCGGTGAGCGGCTCTCCCTGGTCGACGAGCAGGGCCGGATCGTCGAGGACGACCGGGCGCTCCTCGTGATGCTCGACCTCGTGGCGGCCGAGCGGCGCAGCGGGCGGGTGGCGTTGCCGGTCACCACGACACGAGTCGCCGAGCAGGTCGCGGCGTACCACGGCACGCAGGTCGAATGGACGACGACATCGCCCGACGATCTGACCCGCGTGGCGCGTGAGGAAGGCACCATCTTCGGTGGAGACGGGCGTGGGGGCTTCATCGTTCCCGAATTCAGCAGCGTTTTCGACGGGTCGGCTGCGTTCGTGCGGCTCCTCGGCCTGGTGGCCAGGACCCAGCTCACCCTGAGTCAGATCGATGCCCGCATCCCGCGCGCCCATGTCCTGCGCCGTGATCTCGCCACCCCCTGGGCCGTCAAGGGTCTGGTCATGCGACGGGTCGTGGAGGCCGCGGGTGACCGTAGTGTCGATACCACGGACGGGGTGCGGGTGGTCGAGGCCGACGGACGGTGGGTGATGGTGCTGCCGGACCGGGCCGAAGCGGTCACCCATCTGTGGGCCGAAGGTCCGGACGACGCCTCCGCGCAGGCGTTGCTGGACGAATGGGCGTCAGTCGTGGACAGCGCAGGTCAGTGACGGTTCTTCCGGTGTGTCCGGGGGTGCCCGTCGGCGTCTGCGGGCACACCGGTGGGGCCATTCGGCGCTAGCCGTGGCGACGTGCGACGATGTGCGGCATGTCGCAGCAGTCCCCCGATCGGAGCACCGCCTCGCCTCCCGCGCGTCCCGACGCATCCATGTCGCTGCTGACCAATGTGATGGACCACAGCCTGGACGACGGATACGCCGAGGCCTCGGCGCGTCGCAAGGCTGACGGGAGCGCGGGCCTGCCCCGTACGCTCAAGTCGAAGCTCGGCCTTGCCGCGTGCCTGGTGCTGGCCGCCCTCGTCGTCACGCTCGGGGCCGCGGAGGCTCGCGTGTCGGCGCCGGTCCTCGCCAAGGAGCGCCAGGAGCTGATCGACCGCATCGATGACGAGACGGCGGCGGCCGACAGCCTGGAGTCGCAGGTGGACAAGCTCCGGGGCGACGTGGGCAGGCGTCAGCGCAAGGCGCTGGAGAAGCACGGCGGGGATCAGGGGGAGCGGGTCGCACTCCTCGCCGGGGCGACCCCGGTGGAGGGGCCCGGCGTGAAGCTCGTCGTCGACGACGCCAAGGACACGGATCAGGGCGGCGGCGGGCCGAGGGAGAGCAGCGGGTTCGCCGACACCGGACGGGTCCGCGACCGGGACCTCCAGAGGGTGGTCAACGGCCTGTGGCAGTCCGGCGCCGAGGCGATCGCGATCAACGGGCAGCGTCTGACGGCCCTGTCGGCGATCCGAGCGGCGGGCGACGCCATACTGGTCGACAACAGGCCGCTCGTCCCGCCTTACACGGTGCTTGCGGTGGGGAACGGGAAGCAACTCGGCACCGAGTTCCAGGACAGTGCCGACGGCCAGTATCTTCAGGCGCTCAAGGACACCTTCAGCATCCGGACGAGCATGTCCGTGCAGCAGAAGGTGAGCCTTCCGGTCGCGCCGAGCCTGATCGTACGTACAGCAGAGCCTTACAAGGCCGCAGACACCGGCAGTGGTGCGGCAGACACAGGGAAGGGCACATCGTGATCGCCGTACTGGGCCTCGTCGTGGGAGTCGTGGTCGGACTGTTGGTCCGGCCCGAAGTGCCGGCGGTGGTCGAGCCCTATCTCCCGATCGCCGTCGTGGCTGCTCTCGACGCAGTCTTCGGTGGTCTGCGCGCCATGCTCGACGGGATCTTCGTCGACAAGGTGTTCGTCGTGTCGTTCCTCTCGAACGTCGTGGTGGCCGCGCTGATCGTGTTCCTGGGCGACAAGCTGGGCGTCGGTGCGCAGCTGTCCACCGGTGTGGTGGTCGTGCTCGGGATCCGGATCTTCTCCAACGCCGCGGCCATCCGCCGGCACGTCTTCCGGGCCTGAGGCCGATGAGTAACGAAGAACTTCCCGACGAGACGGAGCACGCCGCAGAGCGCGCGGCAGGCCCCGCCAACCAGCTCACCGGTCGTCAGCGGCTCATCGCCGGACTCTGGCCCCCGCGGGTGACAAGGGCCCAACTCATCGTCGCGGTACTGCTGTTCGTGCTCGGTCTCGGCCTGGCCATTCAGGTGCGGTCCAACAGTGACAACAGCGCGCTGCGGGGTGCCCGGCAGGAAGACCTGGTCCGGATCCTCGACGAGCTGGACGACCGGACCCAGCGTCTGGAGGACGAGAAGCAGCGGTTGGGCGCTCAGCGCACGGAGCTGGAGAACAGCTCCGACCAGGCTGAGGAGGCGCGTAAGCAGACGGTGGAGAAGGAGCGGCAACTCGGTGTTCTCGCGGGCACCGTGGCGGCACACGGGCCCGGGATCACGCTCACCGTCAACGACCCCGGGGACGGGGTGAAGGCGGACATGCTGCTCGACGCGCTCCAGGAGCTGCGGGCGGCGGGCGCCGAGGCGATCGAGGTCAACGGAGTGCGTGTGGTGGCCAATACGTACTTCTCCGGTGACGGCGGCAACGTCAGGGTTGACGACCGTAAGATCACCGCGCCGTACGTCTTCAAGGTGATCGGCAAGCCCCAGGATCTGGAGCCGGCGCTGAACATCCCCGGCGGCGTGGTGCAGACGCTGGAGAAGGAGCAGGCCACCGCGCAGGTGGAGCAGGCCGAGGACATCGTCGTGGACGCCTTGCGACCGGCGAAGCAGCCTGACTACGCTCGGTCGTCGTCCCCGTGAGGCGGCGGCGTGGAAGGGGCGGAAGAGACGGGCGCAAGGTTGCGGGGGGTCGCCGCATCGTATTGGTGGTGCGTGGTGGAAACTGTCGAGTGGATACGGACGTTGTGAAGATGTCCGGGTCGGCAGGTGTGTTCATTCAGGGTTCGTCCTGCCCCACGGGCGGGTCTATTTCGGTCAAGGGGAATCGCCCGTGAAGTTGTTTGGGAAGTTGTTCGGCAAGAGCGCTCGCGACGAGGCCGCCCGCCATCGCGCGCCGCGTCATGGCCAGCCGGAGGAGCAGGGCACGGAGCGCCCGCTCTTCCGTGATCAGGTGTCGGGTACGGACAGTGACAATTCGGGAGCATCCGGCGCGTCGTCTGTTGACCCTGCTGGTCCCGGCCGCATAGGTTTCGGGGAATCGTCGACCTCGAGTACGGGTGGAGAGTTCGCCCCCAGGCAGGAGGGTTCGTCCATGCCGGTCTGTACGAGGTGCGGGCATCGCAATGCCGAGGCCAGCCGTTTCTGCTCCAATTGCGGTGCGCCGCTGCGGGGCGGGGTCCCCGAGCGTGCCTCGGAGACGACGTCGACCATCTCCATCTCCGGTCTCGAGGCATACGAGGCTGAGGCCACCGGGCAGACGGCCGTCCCGTCCCTCTCGCCCGAGGCGCAGGCGGCCGTAGACGCCCTTCCGCTCGGCTCCGCGCTCCTGGTGGTGCGTCGTGGTCCGAACTCCGGCAGCCGCTTCCTGCTGGACGGTGAGCTGACCACGGCCGGCCGCCACCCGCAGAGCGACATCTTCCTCGACGACGTGACAGTGTCGCGGCGGCACGTGGAGTTTCGCAGGAGCCCCGACGGCAGCTTCACGGTCGGGGACGTGGGCAGCCTGAACGGCACCTACGTCAACCGTGAGCGCATCGACTCCGTTGCCCTGTCCAATGGCGACGAAGTGCAGATCGGTAAGTACCGGCTGGTCTTCTACGCGAGCCAGCGCGGTATCTGACCCGTCAGGGAAGGTCCATGCTGAGAACACCGACGGGCGGTGCCGTGGCCGGCACCGCCTCCGCCGACGACCGTCCGATGAGTATCGGCGCGGTGCTCCTGCGGCTACGGGACGAGTTCCCCGAGGTCACGATCTCGAAGATTCGATTCCTGGAGGCCGAGGGGCTCGTCGAGCCGCAACGGACCCCTTCCGGCTATCGCAAGTTCCGCGGCGCCGACGTGGAGCGGCTGGCTCAGGTGCTGCGCATGCAGCGGGACCACTACCTCCCGCTGAAGGTCATCCGTGAGCATCTGGATGCCCTCGCCCGTGGTGAACGGGCCGCCCTGCCTTCCGGGGGCGGCCCGCGGGATCTGGTCGACGGCGGCTGGGACGCGGAGGCGGGACGGGCCACCGCGGCCCGGATCGGCCGTGCGGAGCTGCTGGCGGCCGCCGAGGCCACCGAGAGCGACCTCGACGAGTGGGAGTCGTACGGCCTGGTGGTTCCGACCGCCGAGGGCGGTTACGACGCCGAGATGGTCACCGTGGCCAAGCTTGTGGCGGATCTGGGCAGGTTCGGCCTGGAGCCGCGTCACCTGCGTGCCATGCGAGCTGCTGCGGATCGCGAGGTCGGGCTCATCGAGCAGGTGGTCGCACCCTTGCGGCTGCACCGGAATCCGCAGACCAGAGCCCATGCGGAGGCCACCGCGAAAGAACTTGCGGAGCTGTCCGTGAGGCTTCATTCGGCCCTTGTGCAGAGCGCCCTGCACATCCGGCTCCACTGATCGAGCGGGTGCCCGACTACCCAAACCTGCCGGGCACGTCCTAGGGTTGCTGTGTGAACGAGCTCGACGTTGTGGGTGTCCGGGTGGAAATGCCCTCCAACCAACCGATCGTGCTCCTGCGTGAAGTGGGAGGCGACCGGTACCTCCCCATTTGGATCGGTCCTGGTGAGGCGACCGCGATCGCCTTCGCCCAGCAGGGCATGGCTCCGGCCAGGCCGCTGACCCATGATCTCTTCAAGGACGTGCTCGAGGCCGTCGGCCAGGAGCTCACCGAGGTCCGCATCACGGACCTTCGGGAAGGGGTCTTCTACGCGGAGCTGGTCTTCGCCAGCGGGGTCGAGGTGAGCGCCCGGCCGTCCGACGCCATAGCGCTCGCATTGCGCACCGGAACGCCGATCTACGGCAGTGACGGAGTGCTGGACGACGCCGGCATCGCCATCCCGGACGAGCAGGAGGATGAGGTGGAGAAGTTCCGCGAGTTCCTCGATCAGATCTCCCCGGAGGATTTCGGCACCAACAGTCAGTGACCGTTCTTCGGGGTCACCGTCAGCGCATCCGGCAAGCCTTTCCCGCTCGAGAGACACGGGAAACCACCCTCAGGGTGATTATCACTCGGCGTGCCGAGTGTGGCGATCGTTGACGCACCCCGAGTGACTGCCTACCTTCGAGATGGCAGGTCAAGGACGGAGGTCGGCGTGAGAAGCAGCGGCGACGGTACGGCAGCGGGTGGGCCGTATCCGCAGCAGGGGAGTACAGCCGACCACACCATCGTGCAACCGGTTCAACCGGCGGCGGTGGCGGGGGAAGGAGCGGCTTCGGCCAACGACATCGGCTACCGCGGGCCGACCGCCTGCGCGGCAGCCGGGATCACCTACCGGCAGCTCGACTACTGGGCGCGCACGGGGCTGGTGGAGCCGAGCGTGCGTCCGGCGTACGGCTCCGGCACGCAGCGGCTCTACAGCTTCCGGGACGTCGTCCTGTTGAAGATCGTGAAGCGTTTCCTGGACACCGGCGTGGCACTCCAGAACATCCGCACCACGGTTCAGCATCTACGGGCCCGCGGATTCCAGGATCTCGAGCGGATGACGCTGATGAGTGACGGGGCGACGGTCTACGAGTGCTCCTCGCCCGACGAGGTCGTCAGCCTGCTCCAGGGCGGGCAGGGGGTCTTCGGCATCGCGGTGGGTGTGGTGTGGCAGGACGTCGACGCCGCCCTCTCGCAGCTGCACGGGGAGCGGGTGGACACCGGTGAGACCCTCATCGGGAACAACCCCACCGATGAGCTCGCGCGGCGGCGCAACCGCGCCGGCTGACGCGGCACCTGGTTCGGGCGAGGCGATTGTCAGTGCCGTAGGGCAGCATCGATTGATGTGAGAGCCGCGCCCACCATCCTGCATCTGGACATGGATGCCTTCTACGCCTCTGCCGAGCAGGCGGCGAAGCCCAGCCTGCTCGGAAAGCCGGTCGTGGTGGGCGGGCTCGGGCCGCGCGGAGTCGTCGCCACCGCGTCGTACGAGGCTCGTCGCTTCGGGGTGCACTCGGCGATGCCCACGGCGCAGGCGCGGCGGCTGGCGCCCAACGCGGCCTATCTGGTGCCGCGCTTCCAGCTGTACCGGACTGTGAGCGACCAGGTGATGGAGCTGCTCGCCCGGCTCTCACCGCTGGTGGAGCCCCTCAGCCTCGACGAGGCCTTCGTGGACCTGGAGGCCGGGGGGACGGCCGATGACGCGGCTTCGGCGCTGGAGATCGGCGAGCAGCTGCGTACGGCCATCAAGGCGGTCACCGGGCTCACCGGCTCGGTCGGGCTCGCCGGCTCCAAGATGCTGGCCAAGATCGCTTCGGAGGAGGCGAAGCCGGACGGCCTGCTGCTCATAGAGCCGGGCACGGAGCGGGAGCTGCTCGCGCCCATGTCGGTGCGGACCCTTCCCGGTGTCGGGCCGGCGACGGCGGATCATCTGCGCCGTGCGGGGATGACGACGGTCGACGATCTGGTAGAGGCGGGCGAGGACGAACTCGTACGCCTGCTGGGTAAGGCGCACGGCGGCTCGCTGCACCGCATGGCGTTCGGGTACGACGACCGGCCGGTGGTCGCTGAGCGGGACGCGAAATCGGTATCCGTCGAGGACACCTTCGACGCCGACCTGCACGACCGGGTGCGGATCAGGACGGAGGTCGAGCGGCTGGCCGACCGGTGCGTCGAGCGGCTGCGGGGCGCGGGGAGGTCCGGGCGCACCGTGGTGCTGAAGGTGCGCCGGTACGACTTCTCCACCCTCACGAGGTCCGAGACCCTCCGTGGGCCCACGGACGACCCCACAGTGGTCCGTGAGGCCGCCGCACGGCTCCTGGAGGCCGTTGACACCACCGGGGGAGTCCGGCTCCTGGGAGTGGGCGTGACGGGGCTTGCCGACTACACCCAGGAGGATCTCTTCGCCCAGGCCGCCGGTGAGCGGACCGCGGCAGAGGAGGCCGCCAGGCAATCGGCCGAGGAATCGGCGGAGGGGGCGGCACCGGCGGGGGACGACGGGGGCGAGCCGCCGGGCGACCCCGGGGCGGATGCCCCGGAGACCGCCGAGCAGCGCGCCGCACGGCGCTGGCCCGCCGGCCACGACGTACACCATGAGGCGTACGGCCATGGCTGGGTGCAGGGCAGTGGTGTCGGCCGGGTGACGGTGCGGTTCGAGGAGCCCGGATCGGAGCCCGGCCGGGTGCGAACGTTCCGGATCGACGACCCGGAACTGCGGCCCGCCGACCCGCTGCCTCTGGTGCGGGACCCGGTGGACTACTCGTCCTGGCCTGCCAGCCTGCCGAAGTCCCTGTCCGGGCCGATCTCCTCGGGCGGGGAGTCCAGACCGTAGTGCCGGTAGAGCTGTAGCTCCTGTTCCGGCGAGAGATGGCGGCCGACACCGAAGTCCGGTGCGTCTTTGATCAGTGCACGGTCGAAGGGGATGCGGAGCGTGTCCTCCACGAATTCGCTGGGTTCCAGCGGGACGAACGCGTCCCGGCTGAAGAGTCCGGTACGTACGGCTGCCCACTCGGGCACACCGGTCGCGTCGTCGAGGTACACCTCGTCCACGGTCCCGATCTTGGTGCCCTTGCGGTCGAACGCCTTGCGGCCGATCAGGCGGCGCGGATCGATGTCGGTCTGCACGGTCCCTCCCACTGGTCGCGGCTACTCCACAAGCACTACAAAAAGGCAGATCCGGGTGGTTGGCCACTCGAGAAATCAGCCACGAACCCCGCTGGTAGGCTGGTCATGGCTGCTGACCCCGTGCGGGAGAGTCCTCCGGAGCTGATCCGAAGGCGCCGAAGGAGCAAATCCTCCCCGGAATCTCTCAGGCCCCCGTACCGCACGGACGAGGTCACTCTGGAAAGCAGGGCGGGTTTCGTGCGGCCGAGTGCCGGTGCGAGTCCCTTCCTCACCGACGGTGAAAGCCGGTACGCCGCAGCGCGCGCCGGTGAAGCTCTCAGGTTGAGATGACAGAGGGGGAGGCCGTTCGGGCACCCACGCCGTGGTGCCCCTCGCAGGTCGTGACAGACCAGGAGGCCTCCACCATGACCCCCCGTCGCACTCCGCTCTCCCAGCTGGAGCAGGGCATTCCGTTCGAGCAGCGCCACATCGGACCCGATGCCGAGGCGCAGTCGAAGATGCTCGCCCAGGTCGGTTACGGCTCGCTGGACGAACTCACCGCTGCAGCGGTGCCCGACGTCATCAAGAGCGCCGAGGCGCTCGGATTGCCGGCCGCGCGCACCGAGGCCGAGGTCCTCGCCGAGCTCCGCGAGCTCGCGGACCGCAACCAGGTGCTGGCCCCGATGATCGGGCTCGGCTACTACGGCACCTTCACCCCGCCGGTGATCCTGCGCAACGTCATGGAGAACCCCGCCTGGTACACGGCCTACACGCCGTACCAGCCGGAGATCTCGCAGGGCCGGCTGGAGGCGCTGCTCAACTTCCAGACGATGGTCGCCGAGCTGACCGGGCTGCCGACCTCCGGCGCCTCGCTGCTCGACGAGGGCACCGCGGCCGCCGAGGCCATGGCTCTCTCCAGGCGTGTCGGCAAGGTGAAGAACGGTGTCTTCCTGGTCGACGCCGACGCCCTGCCGCAGACGATCGCGGTCATCGAGACCCGCGCCGAGCCGACCGGTGTCGAGGTCGTCGTCGCCGACCTGTCCGAGGGCATCCCGGTGGAGATCGCCGAGCGCGGTGTCTTCGGCGTGCTGGTGCAGTACCCGGGTGCCTCCGGAGCCGTCCGGGACATCAAGCCCGTCATGGACCAGGCCCACGAGCTGGGTGCGATCGTCACGGTCGCCGCCGATCTGCTCGCCCTGACCCTGCTCACCTCGCCCGGTGACCTGGGCGCGGACATCGCGGTCGGCACCACGCAGCGCTTCGGTGTGCCGATGGGCTTCGGCGGACCGCACGCCGGATTCATGGCCGTGCGTGAGAAGTTCGCCCGCAGCCTTCCAGGCCGCCTCGTCGGTGTCTCCGTCGACGCGGACGGCAACAAGGCCTACCGGCTGGCCCTGCAGACCCGCGAGCAGCACATCCGCCGCGAGAAGGCCACCAGCAACATCTGTACCGCCCAGGTGCTGCTCGCCGTCATGGCCGGAATGTACGCGGTGTACCACGGCCCGGACGGGCTGCGGACGATCGCGGGGCGCACCCACCGCTACGCGACGATCCTGGCCGAGGGCCTGCGCGCCGCCGGGGTCGACGTCGTGACCGGCGCCTTCTTCGACACCCTCACCGTGCGCGTCCCGGGCCGGGCTGCCGAGACCGTCGTCGCCGCCCGCGAGCGCGGGGTCAACCTGCGGTTCGTCGACGCCGACCTGGTCTCCCTCGCCTGCGACGAGACCACGACCCGTACGCAGATCGCCGCCGTCTGGGCCGCCTTCGGCGCCGACGGGGACATAGAGGCGCTGGACGCCACCACCGCCGACACGCTGCCCGAGGCGCTGCTGCGCACCGACGAGATCCTCACCCACCCGGTCTTCCACCAGCACCGCTCCGAGACCGCGATGCTGCGCTACCTGCGCAAGCTCGCCGACCGGGACTACGCGCTGGACCGCGGCATGATCCCGCTCGGCTCCTGCACCATGAAGCTGAACGCGACCACCGAGATGGAGTCGATCACCTGGCCCGAGTTCGGCGCGCTGCACCCCTTCGCGCCGGCCGAGCAGGCGCAGGGCTTCCTCACCCTCATCCGCGAGCTGGAGGAGCGCCTCGCCGAGGTCACCGGCTACGACGCGGTCTCCATCCAGCCGAACGCGGGGTCGCAGGGCGAGTTCGCGGGCCTGCTGGCCGTGCGGGCGTACCACCGGGCCAACGGTGACGACCAGCGCATCGTCTGCCTCATCCCGTCCTCCGCGCACGGCACCAACGCGGCCAGCGCCGTCATGGCCGGCATGAAGGTCGTCGTGGTGAAGACCGCCGACGACGGTGAGGTGGACATCGAGGACCTCCGCGCCAAGATCGAGAAGCACCGCGACGAGCTCGCCGTACTCATGATCACGTACCCGTCGACGCACGGCGTGTTCGAGGAGCACGTCGCCGACATCTGCGCCGAGGTGCACGACGCCGGCGGCCAGGTGTACGTCGACGGCGCCAACCTCAACGCGCTGGTGGGCCTCGCCAAGCCGGGCCGGTTCGGCGGCGACGTCTCGCACCTGAACCTGCACAAGACCTTCTGCATCCCGCACGGCGGTGGCGGCCCCGGCGTCGGCCCGGTCGGGGTGCGCGCGCACCTCGCCCCGTACCTGCCGAACCACCCGCTGCAGCCTGCCGCCGGCCCCGAGACCGGTGTCGGACCGATCTCGGCCGCCCCGTGGGGCTCGGCCGGCATCCTCCCCATCTCCTGGGCGTACGTACGCCTGATGGGCGGGGAGGGCCTGAAGCGCGCGACGCAGGTCGCCGTGCTCGCGGCCAACTACATCGCCAAGCGTCTGGAGCCGCACTACCCGATCCTGTACAACGGCCCGGCCGGTCTGGTCGCGCACGAGTGCATCGTGGACCTGCGGCCGATCTCCAAGTCCACCGGCGTCAGCGTTGACGACATCGCCAAGCGTCTGATCGACTACGGCTTCCACTCGCCGACCATGTCGTTCCCGGTTGCCGGGACGCTGATGATCGAGCCGACCGAGAGCGAGAACCTCGCGGAGCTCGACCGGTTCTGCGACACGATGATCGCCATTCGTGGCGAGGTCGAGAAGGTGGCCTCCGGCGAGTGGAGCGCGGAGGACAACCCGCTGCACAACGCTCCGCACACCGCGGCGATGCTGGGCGGGGAGTGGAAGCACGGGTACAGCCGTGAGGTGGCGGTCTTCCCGGCCGGGGTCTCGGCCGCCGACAAGTACTGGCCGCCGGTGCGCCGGATCGACGGCGCCTTCGGTGACCGTAACCTCGTCTGCTCCTGCCCGCCGCTGGACGAGTACGACAACTGAGTCGTGAGCGCGGAGGAGTGACGCGGACATGCGTCGGGGCCGGTTCGGAGGATTCTCCGGGCCGGCCCCAGCTCTTACCGGCCGCGGTCAGGCGGCCCTCATCACCCGGTCGGTCCCCAGGGGCCGGTGCGGAGCGATGATCTGGCCGTCGGGGAGCAGCTCACCGGTGTCCTCGAAGAGCAGGACTCCGTTGCACAGCAGGCTCCAGCCCTGCTCCGGGTGGTGGGCCGTCAGACGGGCGGCTTCCCGGTCGGCTGAGTCGGCGGTCGGGCATGGTGGCTGGTGCTGGCACATGGCTGGGTTCTTTCGCTGCGTTGTAGTGAATGTCCTGCGGCTGGATGAGGTGTTCATAGCCGCCCCCCGTATCGATCGGTCCGGTCCCAGTGTTGCCCCACGGGCGTCATTCCGCAGGGATTTCGCAGCAGCACTTCTCCTTACTCGAAGGACGCGTCACCCGCACGGACGGTTCACCGCAACTGCACTGTCACTTCGGGTGGTTCGGGGTGACCGGACCGGGCTAGTCCGGACGGGCATCGAAGTGCGCCCCTTCAGCGCCGTGCCCCGCCACCAGGGACGGTGGCGGGGCACAGCGTTCTCGTACGGGGGTCCGGTTCTCAGGCAGGTGATCCGAGCAGGGGGCCGGGGCCGGGGGTGATGCGCAGGGTCATCACGCGGAGCAGATCGGCGACCCGGTGCGGGCGATGAGCCGCGATGCCCGGTGGGGCCGGAGCCAGCGGGACCAGGAGATCGGCGGGGGCGAGCGCCCCGCCGGCGGCGTCGGCCTCGGCGTCGCCGTGCAGCCACAGCGCGAGCATGTACAGCTCCGGGATGGACAGCAGCCGTGGCTGGTAGTGGCTGGTGACTGTCTCGGCCTGGCGCAGGGCGAGTTCGGTCGAGGCGATGTAGGGGCCCTCGAAGAAGTGCGAGAAGGTCCAGCCGTCCGGAGTGAGCATGGTGTCCGCGGCGGCGACGGGCTGCTCCGAGCTGCTGATCAGGAACCGCCATGCGGCGAGCCTGGTGGCGGGAGCGAGTCCGCCCGGCCCGATCCGGTCCAGTACATGGACGGGGAGCGGGAGTTCGGGGCTCAGCGGTCCCTCGGCGGATCGGAGGGCTGGAGTGCGGGCCTCGCGGACTGCGGTGGGTGAACCGAGTGCCGCGAGAACGCTGCGCAGAGCGGGCGCGGGAGCCGGGGGAACATGCAGCGGCATAGTGGGTCGCCTCTCACTTCGGAGACACGGTGGTGCGTGGGCGGGTGCAGACGGCGCTGTCGGCATGCGGGGCCAGAGGAGGCCGGTGACTGGGCCGGTGCGTCAACTCTCTGCCTCGTCCGCGGAGTTTATACGACACGTGTTCACGCGGTGATTCCACTAGCCGTCGCAGATATTGCCGACAAGTCGGTATCGGGACTTTATTATGCGGAGAATCTGCTGATTCCGCGTCAGCGGCGCAGCCGCCGTCTGGGGTTTTTCCCCCGGCGGGGACGGCTGAAACCTGACGGGGTATTCACCATGCGCCGGGCGGGGAAACCCGTGCTGCATCATGCCCATGGAATGTGCCTCGGGCGGGCGCACTCAGATTACTGGGTCTGCGGCGTTCGAGGGGGCGTTATGGATCACCCGGCCTGGGCATTATCGATCGTGACGCGAGCGGCCTGGGCCGCGGGCCGCCCACTTGAGGGAGGGACGCTCCGATGGGGGAGAAGGTCGTGGCCGGCGCCTATGACCTGTCCGATCGGCAGGGGTACCGGAGAAAGCTCCACCAGTGCTTGGAGGGACTGGAGCGGCTGCTGGCGGAGCGGAGGTTCGACCGGCCGCGCAACCTCATGGGCGTGGAGATCGAGCTGAATCTCGCGGGCGCCGACGGCATGCCGAAGATGACGAATGGGGAGGTCCTCCCGCGCATCGCGAGCCGAGATTTCCAGATGGAACTCGGGATGTTCAATTTGGAAGTGAACATAGTCCCGCACCGACTGGACGGGCGGGTTTTCGACCAGTTGGCCGAAGAGCTCAGGGCCGGGCTCGGATATGCCCACCGGAAGGCGGGCGAGGTCGATGCCGGGATCATGATGATCGGTATTCTGCCCACCCTGCGCCGTGAGGACCTCGTCGCGGCGAACCTCTCGGACGCGGACCGCTACACACTGCTCAACGATCAAATGGTGGCCGCCCGGGGCGAGGATTTCTCCCTCGATATCCAGGGCGTGGAGCGATTGGTGTCCACCTCCGCCTCGATCACACCGGAGGCCGCCTGCACCTCCGTCCAGCTCCATCTGCAGGTGACACCGGGGCGATTCGCAGCCGTGTGGAACGCCGCCCAGGCCGTTGCCGGGGTGCAGATCGCACTGGGCGCCAACTCGCCGTTCCTGTTCGGCAGGGAGCTGTGGCGGGAATCGCGGCCGCCGCTCTTCCAACAGGCCACCGACACCCGGCCGCCCGAACTCCAGAACCAGGGAGTGCGGCCCAGGACCTGGTTCGGCGAGCGGTGGATCGGCTCGGCGTACGAGCTCTTCGAGGAGAACCTGCGCTACTTCCCGCCGCTGCTCCCGATCTGCGACGAGGAGCAGCCGCTGCGGGTCCTGGACGAGGGCGGGGTGCCGCGGTTGCAGGAACTGGTGCTCCACAACGGCACGGTCTACCGCTGGAACCGGCCCGTGTACGGGCTGGCCGACGGCGTACCCCACCTGCGGGTGGAGAACAGGGTCCTGCCCGCCGGGCCCACGGTCACCGACCTGATCGCCAATGCGGCTCTGTACTACGGGCTCGTGCGGGCGCTCGCCGAGGAGTCCCGTCCGGTGTGGACGCGGTTGCCGTTCTCCGCCGCGGCGGAGAACTTCGACACCGCGTGCCGCCGGGGCATCGACGCGGAGCTGATCTGGCCGCGTCCCGGCCGTGCGGGCGGGCTCACCCGGGTGCCCGCCGTCAAGCTCGTACGGGACGAGCTGCTGCCGCTGGCCGCGGCGGGGCTCGATGCCTGGAACATCGAGCCCGCCGACCGTGACCGCTACCTCGGGGTCATCGAGGAGCGCTGCAAGCGACGGGTGAACGGAGCGTCCTGGCAGACGGACACCTACCACCGGGCACGGGAGGCCGGGCTCGACCGGCACGCGGCGCTGGCCGCGACGACCCGGCGGTACGCCGAGCTGATGCACAGCGGGGAGCCGGTGCACAGCTGGCCGACGGGTGTTCCCAGGCCATGACCCCGGGACCGCGGATGCCGTCGCCCGGCTTCCCGTGCGGTGGGGCCGGTCCCGGACCGGCCGTGCCCGGGGCTACTCCTGGACGGTGTGAGTGCTCTGGCCGGCCGTCATGATGGCCTGCAGGATCACCGTCTGGATCTCGGCCGGGTCGATGACCTGGTAGCCACCGCCGCCGGTCACCTTCGCTATCTCGTTGACCTCCTCGCGGTCGGCCTCGGGACCGACCGCGATGGCGAGCAGCGGCACCGGACGCTGCGGATCGGCGATCCGCTTCAGTTCCGCGATCAGGGCACTGCGGGAGATGGAGAGGCTGTCCTGGTTCGAGCCGTCGGTGAGGATCACGACCGCGTTGAACTTGCCCTTCACATAGGTCGCCTGGGCGTCCTTGTAGGCGGCCAGCATGGTGTCGTAGAGACCGGTCGCGCCGCCCGGTACGGGCTTCAGAGCCGCGAAGGCCGCGGAGAGCTTCTCGCGGTGGGTGCCGCCGCCCTTCGCGGGATCGCCCAGCCGGGTGGCCGGCACCAGTTTGCGGTAGTCCTTGTCGCCGTCGAGCGCGGTGGCGAACTCCCAGAGGCCGATCTCGTCGTTCGGGGTGAACTGGTTGAGGGCCTGGATCAGGGACGCCTTGGTGACGTCCATCCGGGACTGGTTGCGCCCCGGGACGATCGTGGCCATGGACCCGGATGCGTCGACGACCGTGGTCAGCCGGGCGCTCTGCACCGTGATCGTCCACATGCCGAGGGTCTGCTGGAGCTCCTCGGCGGTCGGCGCGGCGGCGGCCGCGGTGGCGTACGGCTGGGGCTTCCTGCCACCCGCCGGAGCGACCACCGCCTCGTCGGCCGTGCCGTCGACGTCCCTGAAACCGTGCTTCTCCAGCGTGGCCTGCGAGGCGGGTTCGTCCAGCAGCGTCCTGAACCGCAGCGCCGCCCGGCTCTCGGACGTGCTCATCCTGGTCTCGTTGACCAGTGTGTAGGGATAGTCGAGCAGCGGCGTGCCGTCCTCGGGGTAGAAGAGGTCGAGCTTTCCGCCGCCGGACGCCTCCGCGTTGTGGGCGAACGCGGCCTGCTCGGACAGGAGCACGGCCTGGTTGCGTTCCGGGTTGCCCTGTTCGGCGCCCGAATCGCTCTGTGCCAGTGTCTCCAGCACCTGGGTGTCACCGTCCGACATGCGCTGCGCGAGCAGCTTGGCGGTCGCCGCGACCCTGGTGTCGCTGTCTCCGCCCTGCTTCTCGGAGGACGCGCCGATGCCGGCGAGCGCCAGCAGAGCGGTGGCACTGCGTGCGGGGTCGGCCGAGCCGAGGCGCACCTTGTCCGAATCCATGGCCGCGGCCGTCAGCTCCGCCCAGGAGTACTTCTTCTTCGGCCAGCCGAGGCGCTTGGCCGCGGACGGGACCATGGCCAGGGCCACGGGGGAGGACGCGATGGAGTCGCCCGGTGTGATCGGAACGCCGTCGCCGGTGCCCTTGGCCCGGTCGAGCCAGAGGTCGGAGTCGGGCAGCCAGACCTGGAAGTCCGGGGTACGGGTGTCGCTGGTGAGGGCGTCGGCGACCTTGTAGGAGTCGCGGGCGACCACCGTCACGTACAGACAGCGGCCGTCGGAACGCACCTCGTCCTTGCGCGCCTTGTCGGCGATGGCGCGAACGGCGGGGGCGATGTCCGGGGAGGCCATCATGGACAGACGTACGGCGGAGTCCTCGCAGCTCTTCGAGAACGACAGAAGTCCGCCCTGCGCCGCTACCGCCGTTCCCGCAGCCACCGCGACGACGAGCATGGTGGCGATCGCGACGGTTCGCCGACGGCGCGGCGGTGATCCGTCCCCGCTTCCGTCTCCGGCGTAGTCGTCGGGCAAGCTGTGACGTCCCATGTCGGTGGTGCCCCTCCTTGAGGATGAACAAGGAAAAGGGGGACCACACCATCGGCAATGGTGGTTGTCCCCCGGCTTGTCGCGCATGATCTTCGTACCTGCATTCGAGACCCTAGCCGGAGGGGGAGCAGGATGAGGCATGAATGCACAACTCAAGGCAGGTGTACAGGTGGAGGCGGGGCTTATGGCTGATTCTTTCCCCAAGGAGGCTTTCTCGCGACGAATCCTGCGGTCCGAGACGGTTCTCGTGCTGGCTCTCTCGTTGGGTGCCAGCGGGGTGTCTGCCCTGATCAGTTTTGTCGGATCGCTGACGAAACCAGGGGGTTTGAAGGATCAGGCGGCAACGCTCAACAGCTCGTACGCTCCAGGGCGCCCATGGCTGGATCTCGCCTGGCAACTCTTCGGCATCACGACGGCGCTGGTGCCCGTCGCCCTGGTGGCGCATCTGCTGATCAGGGAAGGCGCCGGTCTGCGGGCCATCGGGTTCGACCGCACCAGGCCGTGGCCGGACCTGGGACGCGGCACGATGATCGCGGCGGGGATCGGAAGCGCCGGACTCGCCTTCTACCTGGTGGCCAGGGCCGCCGGATTCAACCTGACCGTGGTCCCGGAGTCACTGCCCGACGTGTGGTGGAAATTTCCGGTCCTGATCCTCTCCGCGATCCAGAACTCCGTCGTGGAGGAAGTGATCGTCGTCGGGTATCTGCTGCGCAGACTGGGGCAGTTGGGGTGGACGCCGGTGGCGGCCCTGGTCGCCAGTTCGGTGCTGCGCGGCTCGTACCACCTGTATCAGGGGATCGGCGGCTTCATCGGGAACATGGTGATGGGCGTCGTCTTCGTGCTGCTGTACCGGCGTTGGGGGCGGGTCGGGCCGCTGGTCGCGGCACATGCGCTGCTGGATATCGGGGCGTTCGTCGGATACGCGCTGCTGGCGGGCAAGGTGGGCTGGTTGCCCACGCCGTAAAGGCTGTGAGGTCACGGGACGGGTGCGGGCAGTGGAGTCGGGGGAGTGGCGGAGCGGTCCGCAGGGCCCCGCACCCTCGTCCGGGGTCAGAGTGATGTGAGCAGTTCGCCGTCGATGACCGTCACGGCATCGCCCGTAAGCAGCGTACGGTCGCCGCGCAATGTGGTCCGTACCAGGCCGGAACGGGCGGAGGCCTGCAGCCCGGTCAGTTCGTCCCGGCCGAGGCGGGCCGACCAGAAGGGTGCCAGCGCGGTGTGTGCGCTGCCGGTCACGGGGTCCTCGTCGATCCCGACGCGCGGGAAGAAGCCGCGCGAGACGAAGTCGTAGCCGCGGGCCGGGTCCTCCGCGGCGGCCGTGACGATGACGCCCCGCCGGGAGACATCGGCCAGCCTGGCGATATCGGGGGTCAGCCCTCGTACGGTCGCCTCGTCGAGCAGTTCGACGAGCAGGTCGCCGATGTGCGGGCCGGTGTCGTGCACGGACAGTGGTTCCGCGCCCAGGGCGGCGGCCAGCCCGGCTGGGGTGGCCTCGGGCGCCAACGGGGATGTGGGGAAGTCGAGGGTGATCGCGCCGTCCGGGCGGGCGGTCGCGGTGAGGATCCCGCACCGGGCCGCGAAGCGCACTGTGCCGCTCGCGGTCCCGGTGGTGTGCAGGACGTGTGCGGTGGCGAGGGTGGCGTGCCCGCACATGTCGACCTCCGTGGTCGGGGTGAACCAGCGAAGCGCCCAGTCGGCCTCGCCGCCCGGGGGCAGCGGATGGGCGAAGGCGGTCTCGGAGAGGTTCACTTCCATGGCGACCCGCAGGAGACGATCGTCGTCGGCGAAGTGGTCGGAATCCAGGACCAGGACTCCCGCCGGATTGCCAGTGAAGGGGCGGTCGGTGAACGTGTCGACGATTCGAATCCTCATGCCGTGACCATACGTACGGTGCGAAGCCGTGCGCCAAGTCCAATTGCGTGTCACTGGACCTCTGCGGGACCGGACCTGATTGCCGACAGCCCTCAAGTGGTGCCCGGTGCCGGAGCGTCGACGGTGGCGGCCGTTCCGATGTGCTTGTCCCCTCTCGCCGAACCGCACTACCTTGCCGATGTGGATCTCTTCTCACCCTCCTGGACGGCGTTGCGCACGGCGGTCGCCGAGCTTCCTGACGAGGACTTCGAGCGACCGTCAGGCTGTGCCGGCTGGCTCGTGAGGGACCTGGTGTGTCATCTGGTCATCGATGCCCAGGACGTCCTGATCACCCTTGTGACCCCAGCCGGAACGGAACCCACCCACGACGCGGTGACCTACTGGAACGTCTCAAAGACGCCGCCGACCGGAGACGACCCGCTGGATGCGCTGATCGTCCGGCTGGCCGCGGCGTACGAGGAGCCGCGCCTGCTCAGGTTCCACCTCGACGATGTCGGCTCCGCCGCAGGCCGCGCCGCCGTGCTCGCCGACCCGGACCTCCGGGTCGGCACCCGCGACGTGGTCCTCACCGCGGGCGACTACCTCCGCGCGTACGTCCTGGAGTGGACGCTGCACCACCTCGACCTCGTCGCGCATATTCCGGGCGCGGCCGAACCGCCTGCGGAGGGGCTCGCCCGGTCCCGCGAGATGCTGGAGAGCATGGCCGGGGTGGCGTTCCCCACGTCGTTCTCCGACAAGGACGCGCTGCTGGTCGGTACGGGGCGGCGTACCGCGACGGGCGCGGAGAAGGCGGCGCTGGGCGGGCAGGCCGCCCGGTTCCCGCTCTTTCTCGGATGACGTGCAGGCAGACCGAATCGCATCTCCCCGGCCTGGCCGAGGTTCTTCCGTGCCTTGAGGGCCCGGCCGTCGCAGCGCGGCAGTGACGGCACGGTGGCTCCGGGTTCGTGGGAGTCCTGTCGTAACCGACCTACCCGGCGGTAACGACCTCGGGGGAAAATGAGGTCGGGACGTGCTGGCCTGGCGGTTCGGCTGGTGTGATCAGCAGGCGTCGTTGCGGACGAGGATGAGTGCGGTGCTCGTCCGGCGCCGGGTGGGCCGCTGTGCGGAGCGGTCGGAGACCAGGCCAGCGATCGCCAGGTTGGTCTCCTCGAAGATTTCACGGCGTCCGGTAAAGCGCCGCAGGGGTGCCCACTGCCGCAGCTCGGCGTTGGTGTGCTCGACACAGATCCGGGCTGAGGACTGGTGCCGCCGCGCCTCGTGCCAGGCCCGCTTGTCACCGTCGCACGCGTCGTTCTTCGGCTTCTTGGGCGGGGCGGTAGCCTGGCGGGGGAACTCCTTGGCCAGCCCCGCGTACCCGGCGTCGACCTGGGACATCACCGAGGGGTGGAGTCGGAGCTGTTCGGCGAAGCCCTTGGTGCGCAGGGCCGTCTGGTCGTGCATCCGGCCGGGCCGGACCACCCCGGACAGCAGCATGCGGCCCTGCCTGTCGCTGAACGTGGTGGTCTTGATCGTGTTCTGTCGGCGCTTGCCCGAGACGAAGGCCCGCCGCCCGGGTCGGCCCGCCCGCGGGCATCTGACCTGGGTCTCGGCGCCGTCGAGCCGAAGCTCGACGTCCTCGGCGTAGGCGAAGACGTCCTCCAGTGTCCGTAGCCGCACTCCAGGCCGGTCGGGCACTGCGAAGCCCCGGGCCGCAAGCAACGGCCGCACCTGCCGAATCGCCGTCGAGACGGTCGAGCGGTCGACGCCGTACAGCTCGGCCAGGACCTCGTGCGGCAGTTGATGGCGCAGGTGCACCAGGGCAAGAAGCAGCCGGTCGCAGAAGACCAGCTTCGGCTTGCGCCCGGCGCCGGCCGCCCTGCGGCGTTCCCCACCTCGGGCTTCGCGAAGTCCGGACTGCCGCGCGGCCTCCCACGGGGCGGCGAGTTCGGCGAACAACTCGCCGAAGTGTGCGCGGGAGACACCAGACAGGGCAGGATGGGAGCAGGCCGCGCGGGCCCAGGTCAGCTTCACAACTCACCTAACCCGCACGGCCCTTGCTACGGCACGACCAAATCAGCCGGAACGTCGCTGCGAGCGGCAACCGCTTCACATGGGCTCAACCAGAGCCGCCCGCCACTCCGGGCGCGGATCAGCCCCAACACTCGTCCAGTACTCCCGGCCACGCACGATCCGTCCCTGCTGGATGGTCCAGAACGAGGCCACGCGGAACACGCCGAACTCATCATGCGGCACCTCGACTTCGGAGACCACCTCGCTGCCGTCAGCCACGATCCGCAGCACCCGAATCGACCAGCCCCCCGGGTATTCGCTGTTCACCGCGACGAAGTTCTTGTTGCCAACGATGCGCTCCGCGCTGACCGGCCACTCGACCACGACGTCCTCTGCGACCAAGTCGGCGACACCTGACCAATCGCGCGCCTGGATCCGATCCCACAATGCCTCAATCACTCCCGAAGGTTCCATGGGGGCACCCTTGCATGAACCACTGACACCCCGGCCCTGGGAGCCCAGAGGCGACCCGGCACATCGCCCCTCAAGCAGCCGCTCTGCCGCTAATAGATCCCAATGTCGTAATCTGCGGACCCGTCCACAGCATGGGGGAGTGGCATGGGCACCGTCCCGGGATTCGATCCCGTCACCGAGCACGAGAAGACCCGCTCCGCGCTGCGTGCCGTGGTCCCGCGACTGGTTCGGCTGGGCGACGTCCCTGATCCGGAAGCGTCCTCCGGTGTTCCGGTGCGGACGGTGGGCGACGTCGGTACGCATCTCGCGGCCGTGCATCTCGCGTACTGCTCCATCGTCTCCGACGGTTCCGTGGAGTGGGACACGGTCCTGCCGTCGGACGACTCGCTGTTCGTCGAGCGGATCGCGGCCATGAACGCCAAGTCCATCGACCTCTTCGGAGGCGACGGGCACGCCTGTCCCGGCGACTTCGTCGCCGAGCGGGGCGAGATGTTCCTGCGGATCACCGAGGGCCTCGCCCCCGGCACACCCGTCATCGCGCCCTGGTACGGGCAGGGGACGACGACCACGTTGGCCACGGTGACCGGTCTGATGCTCAGCGAGAGCCTTGTGCACGGCCTGGACATCGCGCGCGGAGCCGGACTCGCCTGGGAGATCGGACCGGACGAGGCGCGCCTGGTGCTCGGACAGTCGATGCCGGCGATGATGACTCCGGCCCTGGACACGGCGAAGGCGCGGGGCGTCAGCATCGCGTTCGACCTGAGGATCAAGGGCGGTTTGCGGTTGGCGGTCGTCGTCGAGGACGGGACGATGACGGTGACCCGCGACGCCCCGCCGCGCGCGTACGACTGCACGATCACGGCGGCGCCGGTCACGTTCCTGCTGGTCTCCTTCCGGCGCACGCCGATCTGGAAGGCGATCGCCTGCGGCCGGATGCGGGCAGGCGGACGCAGGCCGTGGCTCGCCGTGCGACTCGGCGAACTCGTCGCCGCTCCCTGACAAGCGAGACAGTCCGAAGCAGAAGAGTGCGAAGACCTCCAGCAGGAAGCGAAGGCCCAGGAAGGCGGGGTTGTAGGCCAGGGCCAGGTCCGTCGTCGTACTCACTGTGTTCCCTCTCGCGTCCCCGGTGCGCCCGGCCGGCCATGCGGAAGACCACCGTCAACTCCGAGTTGCCCATCGACGGTCCCGGCCGGCCGGTGCGCCGTCGATGGGCATTTGCGGTCATGAGCCCTGCGTGATCGCGGAGTTGGGATGTCCGGCGACAATCTGGAAGATCCATGTGCGTCCGGTCAAGGGCGAGTCGGCGGTCATGGGCGTCGGTCGGTCATTTCATGGGACGGGCTCTGCGGATGGTACGGCTCGCGGGTGTGGGGCGTAGTCGGCATCACGTCCTTGACGCAGATCCGGCAGAGTCGTTTCCGGGACAGTGGGGGCAGTGGCTCGCTCCGACTGGCACGATGCCCGGGTTCGTGGTTCGCGAGCGTGGCCGGGTGCTCGCCGCTGCGGGATACCGGGCCTGGCCGCGTCGGACGGCTCATATCGGCGTACTGACAGCGCCGGAGGCGCGAGGGCGCGGACTGGCGCGGGTGACAGGCTCCGCGGCGGTCGCGCATGCCCTGGCTGTCGGGCTGCTGCCGCAATGGAGGGCGCGCCCTCCCGCCTCACGGCGGGTTGCGGCCGCGTTGGGCTTCGAGGAGCTGGGCTCCCAACTCAGCATCGAGATCGCTGCTGCCACGGACTTCCGGACGGAATGACCTGGTGTGGTGACCGCGCAGGCTCGCCGGGCCGGGCGATCAGGGCCGTCATGACGAGCGGCCGGCCCCCTGCCGGAGCCGTGCGTGCCATGGACGTCGGCACGGCAGGTGGCGCGTGATCAGCGGCGGGCCGTTGCGATGAGGCGTCTCAGCGAGGAGTGTCCGGGCGGGCCCCAGGTGGGTTTGCCGCCGGGGCGGCCGTGGACGCCTGCCTCTCCGATGAGGATGCAGACGAGCGCTTTGATCACTGCCCAGCCCCGGGCGCGACGCACGGTGGCGGGGTCCGGGGCCGGTCGGTAGGCGGCATGGAAGCGGTCGACGGCGTCGTCCGGCAGCAGCATCCAGGAAGCGGCGAGGTCGCAGGCCGGGTCGCCCGCGAAGAGGTCGCCGAAGTCGATCACACCGCAGAAAGTCCCGTCCTCGGTAAGGACGTTGGCGGGATGCAGGTCGCCGTGGAGCCACAGTGGCGGGCCCGACCAGTCGGGCGCGGCGGCGGCGTCCTCCCAGACCGCGCGGACGGCGTCGGGGTCGGGGATCAGCCCCTGCTCGGTGGCCGAGGTGAGTTGCTGGGTGAACTGTTCGGCGTGGTCGGCCAGCGGTCCTCCGCGGTCACGGCCGGTCGGAGCCTCGTCGGGGGCGGGCCGGTGAAGGGCCGTCAGGAAGGCGGCCAGGGCATCGGCCGATTCCGCGGCGCGGGTGGCCGGGGCGCGGTCGGCGGGCGTGCCCGGCACCCAGGTGGTGACGATCCAGGGCCGCGGAAAGCGCTCGGAGGGTTCGCCGATGCGCTGTGGGACGGGGACCGGAAGGGGAAGGTGCGGGGCGAGGCCGGGCAGCCAGTCGTACTCCTTGCGCAGCAGCTCGTCCGCCGACTGCGTCGCCCAGGGCAACCGGACAGCGAGGTCGTCGCCGAGCCGCCACAGTTGGTTGTCCCAGCCGAGCGCGCCGAGCCGCACTGGGCGATCGGTCAGGTCGGGGTGCTGGTCGTGCAGCAGGTCCAGCACCAGATCCGCGGTGATCTCGATCTCGGAGTGAGTCATACGAGCCACGGTAGTGGGACAGTGGCCGACCGCTTGTGACGCACGGCACTCCGTGCCCCCGAACCTCGATGGAACGGACTCAGGACAGGGCCTGCGTCCTGACCTCGACGAATTCGGTCGTTCGCGCCCGCGCCGACCTGAGTGGACCGGATCGGGTGAGACGCAGGGGCTTGGTTCGTCGAGAAGAACTCGCGGGTCGGGGCCGGAACAAACTGAGTGCCGTTCCGGCCCGAGCCCGAGCCGGGTTACCGCCGCACCGGTCCGGCCCCTCATTCTCTGGCGCCGACGACTCCCAAGCCGTCCATGTAGTCGCGGACTCGCGTGATCAGTCCGTTGCGGACATGGAGAATCAAGAGGCCGGGGACGGCGAACTCGGTGGGCTTGGCCGCCACCGTTCCCACCACGACGTGCTCGGCGATGATCACTTCCGGATCGTCTGTCTCGTAGGTCGCGATCTTCCTGACCTCCAGCATCTGGGCGGGGCTGGCGCCCCAGGCCGCCCGGTATCCGGCGCGCACGGCCTCACGCCCCTCGTAGCGCGGGGGGAAACCGGGGGAGGTGAACGGGAATTCGTGCACCGCGTCCACGGCATAGAGATCGGCGAGATCGTCCGGGGACTTGTCGAGCATGGCCTGGTGATAGCAGGTCAGCACCTCGCGAGGGTGCGAGCGGCAGGTGTATCCAGATGCGACACAGGGGCCATTCCATTCGTTCAACACTTGTTGGCCAACTCACCGTAGGGACGGCCCGAAGTGCGGTCAACGTCCGTGGAGTGAATCGATGCCCACTCAATGCGACCAGGTTCGCCGAGACGGAAGCCCGAACGGCTCGGTCCGCGACCGCCGACAGGACCTTCGCTCCGAAGAGCGCGAGGGCCGCTGCGACGTCCTGTGATTCCGGCTTCAGGAGCACGGACGGGTTGGCGTGGGGTGTCCGGTGCGAGAGGTCGACGGGTGCTTCCAGTGCGACTGCCCCGTCCGAGTCGAGGACCAGCACGAGTCGGAAGTCCACGGTGATCTCGGTGAGTTTCATCCCGCGAAGGGGCAGGGCCCACCGGTCCTCGTGTTCGACGGGAGTCCTTTCAGCGCTCACCACTGCACCTTGGCTGATCGGACAGTCGAGAGCCATGGGATTTTCGGAGCCAGGGCGGCATGGCTAGAAGTACGTTCCGGCTGTGGACAACGAGCAGATCACTATCGAGCTCACTCCGGATGAGGCCATGGTCCCAGCCGGTACAGCCACCCGGCACCCCAGCGCACTCAGCCGCGCGCCTGGGTTCGCTGAGACAGAAGCCCGAACGACTCGGTTCGTCGAGAAGGCGACTCGATTGAGTGAGACGGGACAGGCCCACGTTTCCCTCAGGATTGTCAGGCGATCGGTTCCGATATATCGTTGAAGCATCGCGACAGATCAACGATAGGAAGGGCAGAGCGATGCGTTCACATGGACACGGGCAAGAGTTCGGGCATGGGCATGGTCACTGCGGGCCGGGTCAGGGGCGTGGTGACTTCGAGGGGCGGCGTGCGGCCTTCGGGCAGTTCGGGCCGCCGTTCGGGGGTGGCCCCTTCGGGGGCGGGCGCGGTCGGGGTGGCGGTCGGGGGAGGGCGCGGCGTGGTGACGTACGTGCTTCGATCCTGGCGCTGCTGAAGGGCCGGTCGATGCATGGGTACGAGATGATCCAGGAGATCGGTGAGCGCAGCGGCGGGGCCTGGCGGCCCAGTCCGGGCTCGGTCTACCCGACCCTTCAGCTGCTGGAGGACGAGGGCCTGATCGTCAGCGCGAGCGAGGGCGGCAAGAAGCTGTTCACGCTCACCGACGCCGGCCGCACCGAGGCGGAGTCGGGGCCCGAGGCGCCCTGGGAGGAAGTCGGGCGCGGTGTCGACTGGGAGAGCGCCAATGAGATCCGGCAGGCCGGGTTCGGCCTGATGGAGGCGTTCGGGCAGGTCTGGAAGACCGGCTCGGTCGGCCAGCGGCAGAAGGCCCTCGCGGTCATCAACGACGCCCGTAAGAAGCTGTACCTGATTCTTGCCGACGAGCACTGAGCCTGTGGGTGCGATTGCCCGTGGGCGGGGCGTCAAGGGCCTCGCGGCCGAGCCGCGGGGCCCTTTCCGACGGCCCGGCGGTGTCAGGCGGCGATGAGCCCGCCCAGTTTGCGCAGTGACTCGACGAGCGCGGCCGTCGCCGAGTCCTTGAGCTTTCCGGCCATCAGGGAGACCGCGGCGCCGGTGAACTCCCCGTCGATGCGGACCGTGGTCGCATCCCCGTCGGGGGTCAGCGAGTAGCGCATGGCCAGATTGACGCCCATCGGGCCCTTGCCCTTGGTGGTCAGCAGGCGAGCGGTCTCCAGTTCCGCCACCGTCCAGGTCACCTCGGCCGGGAAGCCCATGAGCTTCATGTTCTCCTCGTAGGTGGCGGCGAGTTCGAGTGTCGCCGGACCGCCCTTGGGGAAGCTGGTGTGGGTGGCGTTCCACTGGCCGTACGCGGTGAAGTCCGTCAGCTGGGCCCACACCTTCTCGGCCGGTGCTTCGATGCGCGCCTCTGCACTGACTTCGGCCATGCGACCACCCCTTCTCGGCGGGTTACGGTGTCGCGGAACGTAGCCGCAGCGGCCAGAACATTCAATACTGATGAACTGTCAGATCTATTTGATCGTTTCCTTCCGCTCCCGCGCGCCAGATCAGAGCGGCGTCGAACCGGTCGAAGGCGCGGGGGTGTGGACCGTCGTCGTGGCAGTGGAACGCGGCCCAGAAGAGGTCGGCGCGCAGTGCGTCGGCCGGGGCGTGGACCCGGTACACGTACTCCCGTCCGTCGAGTGCCGGCAGGGCGACCAACCAGGACACGTCCGCGGGCTCCCTTCCGGCTGTCGCATGGGGTATGGCCTGTGGGACGTCCGGAGGCGACTCCCGGTTGCCCGGGGGGCGCGTGGCAAGGCGGCGCGCGCCCTTTTCTCCGATCGGATCCAGAGATGGCGAGATCTCATCCGCAAGGAGGAGAAATCGTTCGGGTGTGCCCAACTTGCGTGGGATGCCTGGATGGGCCCATCCGGGGATGTATTCGCGCTGCGGAACTGATGGGGTGAGAGATGTGCAGAACCGGACGCCGCGGATCCCTCAGCAGCCCGTAACGAACCGCGCCGAGCTCGACGCCAGACTCACCGTGGAGCTGGCCGCCGTGGTGACGGGCGCCCGCAGGCGTGCGCTGCGCGACGGTGACCGGCAGATCGACACGGCGCATCTGCTGCACTCCCTCATCGAATCGGACCCAGCGGTGCGGGCGGCCTTCGAGGGCGGGCCCCAACTGGCCAGGGTGCTCGGCTACCTCGTCCAGCGCAGTATCGGATACGGGCTTCGCTGGCAGGGTTCGGTCGAGGACTCCGGCACCGTGCCGGTCGTCCCGGCCCCGGGTTCCGTCGTCCCGGCCCCCGGTTCCGTCGTGCGGGACATGGGGATGGAGAGCTGGTCGCCCGCGGCGGCCTCTGCGATGGCCGGCGCGCTCGACCGGGCGGATTCGCGCGGCGACGCACGGGCCGGAGGGCTCGATCTGCTCGCGGCACTGGCCACCGATCACGAGTGCCGGGCCGTGGAGGTGCTGGTACGGGGTGGGGTCGACGCGGACCGGCTCGCCGGCCGGGTCGCGGATGTCGCCGGGCAGGGTGTGCCGGAGGGCGGAGGCTGAGCGTCCGGTCCCGGCGGCCGGCGGGGACGGTCGGTGTGGAGCCGCCCGCCCGACGGTGGGCATGTCAGGGGTGACCGGGGGTGACGCCCCTGACCGCAGCTGTCATGATGGGCCGATGTACGCGTCTCAGGGGAGAAGCGCCAGCCTGGGACTAGCCCTGGCCTCGGCGTTCGCATTCGGTGGTTCAGGGGTGGCGGCCAAGCCGATGATCGAGGCAGGGCTCGATCCGCTCCATGTGGTGTGGCTGCGGGTGGCGGGCGCGGCGCTGGTCATGCTGCCGGTGGCCTGGCGCCACCGGGATCTGGTGCGCAGCCGGCCGGTTCTGCTGCTCGGCTTCGGGCTGCTCGCCGTCGCGGGTGTGCAGGCCTTCTACTTCGCCGCGATCTCCAGGATCCCCGTCGGGGTCGCGCTTCTCGTCGAGTACCTGGCGCCCGCGCTCGTGCTCGGGTGGGTCCGGTTCGTCCAGCGCAGGCCGGTCACCCGGCGGGCCGCGGTCGGCGTGGTGCTCGCCGTCGGCGGACTGGCGTGCGTCGTCGAGGTCTGGTCGGGGCTGAGCTTCGACGTGGTCGGACTGCTGCTGGCGCTCGGTGCCGCCTGCTGTCAGGTCGGCTACTTCGTTCTGTCGGACCAGGGGAGTGCGGACGGCGCGGACGGTGTCGAACCGCCGCATCCGGTCGGGGTCATCGCCTACGGGCTGCTGATCGGCGCGGCCGTTCTCACCGTGGTCGCACAGCCCTGGGGGATGGACTGGTCGGTCCTGAGCGGCACGGCCGGCATGGACGGCACGGATGTTCCGGCCTGGCTGCTGCTCGTCTGGATCGTGCTGCTGGCGACCGTGATCGCGTACGTCACCGGGGTGATCTCGGTGCGGCTGCTCTCTCCCGCGGTGGCGGGTGTGGTCGCCTGTCTCGAGGCGGTCATCGCCACAGTGCTCGCCTGGGTGATGCTCGGCGAGCACCTTTCGGCGCCCCAGCTCGTCGGCGGCGCCATGGTCCTGATCGGTGCCTTCATCGCCCAGTCGTCGATGCCGCGGACGCCCTCGGGTCCCGTCGTGTCCGGACCGGGTGCGGGGATTGCCGAGGGACCGGACAGCGGCCGGGCCGCTGCCGAGGGGGAGCTGTCCGCCGGTCGTGCCGCCACGTGATGCGGCGATCCCACAGGTGAGATGCGCTGATCGGTAGCTGCCGGCGCCCGCCTCCGGCCCGTTTCGGACGGGATGCTTGTCGGCCGGTGCAATGTTCTGCCGCGACGCGGGCGGGCCCGTCGGCCGGTGGCGGGCCCGTCGGCTGGTGCGCGTCAGAGTTCGGTGATGTAGTCCGGCACGCCGATCGTGGGGTCGAGGTCGTCCGAGGGCAGCGGCGTCGCGTAGCCGCGGGCGAGTGGGACGACACCTGCCCAGTGGGGGAGCGCGAGGTCGCGGGGCTCGTCGTTGGGGCCACCCGTGCGGATCTTGGCGGACACCTCCCGCAGGTCCAGCCGGATCACCGCGGTCGCGGCCAGCTCCTTCTCGTCGGCGGGCCGGGAATCGGCGGACCGGCCGGGCACCACATGGTCGACGATGGCGTCTAGGGCGGTCCGCCGCTCCTGGGGATCGGTGACCGTGTGCGCGACGCCGTGGACCACCACGGAGCGGTAGTTGACCGAGTGGTGGAAGGCGGAGCGGGCGAGCACCAGCCCGTCGACATGCGTCACCGTGAGGCACACGGGCAGACCGGGATCGGTCCGGCCCGCCTCGCGCAGCGGACGGGAGCCCGTCGAGCCGTGTACGTAGAGCCGGTCGCCGATCCGGCCGAAGAGTGTCGGCAGGACGACGGGTGCGCCGTCACGGACGAAGCCGAGGTGGCAGAGGTATGCCTCGTCGAGTATCGAGTGGACCACCTCCCGGTCGTATGCCGCCCGTTCGCGGGAACGGGTCGGGATGGTGCGCTCGGTCGGCTCGTATCCGGCTGCTGCGGCGTCCGAGGCCGTGGTCTGCGGCGATGCGGTGTCCGACATTGCGTACTCCATTGCACTAGTGCATAATCTTGTTTGTGCTAGGAGAGTATCGGATTGTTGGGCGGCGCGCATCGGAGATTGCCGCCAGTGTGGAGCGCGGGGTCGGTTCCGGTGAGCTCGAACCCGGTCAAGTGCTGCCTCCTATGAGGGAGTTGGCGGATCATCTGGGGGTGAACCCGAATACGGTGGCGGCCGCGTACCGGACGCTCCGCGAGCGCGGGGTGATCGAGACTGCGGGGCGCCGGGGCAGCAGGGTGCGGCCGCGCCCCGCGAGTACGGCGCGGGGTTCGCTCCGGGTCGAGGCGCCGGAGGGCGTGCGGGATCTGGGCGCGGGCAACCCCGATCCGGTGCTGCTGCCCGCGCTGGGGGATGCCTTCGCGGCGGTCGCGCAGGAGTACGCGCGGCAGCCCGGGATGTACGGGCAGGCGCCGGTGGACCCGGAGTTCGCCGCGCTCGCCCGTGCCGCGCTCGACGCGGACGGGGTGCCGGCCGGGCCCGTGGTCGCGACCTCCGGATCGCTGGATGCGATCGAGCGCGTTCTCGTCGCGCACCTCAGGGCCGGCGACGCGGTGGCCGTCGAGGACCCCGGCTGGGGCAGCATGCTGGATCTCGTACCGGCGCTGGGGCTGCGTCCTGTGCCGGTCGCGGTCGACGACGAGGGCCCGGTGCCCGACGCCGTCGAGAACGCGCTGAAGGCCGGTGCCCGCGCGCTCGTGGTCACCGGCCGCGCGCAGAATCCGACCGGCGCGGCCGTCACCGCCGGACGCGCCTTCGAGCTGCGCGGAGTCCTCGCCGGCCACCGCGGTGTCCTCCTGATCGAGGACGATCACGGGCACGGCATCGTCGATCTGCCGCTCCATACCCTGGCGGGCGCCACGGACCGCTGGGCCTTCGTGCGGTCCGTCGCCAAGGCGTACGGACCGGATCTGCGGGTCGCCGTACTGACCGGCGACCCGGTCACGGCCGACCGGGTGGCGGGGCGCCAGCGGCTGGGCCCCGGCTGGGTCAGCAGGCTGCTGCAACGGGCCGTGGTGCACCTGTGGATCTCCGGCGCCGTCGATCCGGGGGAGGTGGCGAGGGCGTACGCGAAACGGCGGGACGGTCTCGTGCGGGCGCTGGCGGAGCGGGGCGTGGCGGCCCACGGACGCAGCGGGATGAATGTGTGGGTGCCGGTCGGCGACGAGACCGGTGCCGTGGCAAGGCTGCTGCACGCCGGCTGGGCCGTGGCGCCCGGGGCGCGGTTCCGGCTGGCCGCGCCCCAGGGGATCCGGCTCACCGTCTCGTCGCTGGCGGAGGACGAGATCGGATCACTGGCGGATGCGGTGGCGGCAGCGGCGGGGCCGGTGAAGCCGCTGACCTACGGGTGATCCCCGGCCCCGGTCGCGGCCTTTGTCCTGGCCCCGGTCCCGGCCCCGGTCGCGGCCTTCTCCATGGCCCCGGTCTCGGTCCCGGTCGCGGCCTTCTCCCTGGCCCCGGTCCCGGCGTTCTCCCCGGCTCCGGTCTCCACCCCGGTCGCGGCTCCGGCATTGTGTGACCGGCCGGCGGACGGCCGGCCGCTCCGGGCCCGGCTCTGGGTGAGGGCGGCGCCCGCCAGGACCACGAGGGCGCCCACCGGTGTGTTCCAGCTCAGCTGCTCGCCGAGCACGATCACCCCGGCGGCGGTGGCGATGACCGGGATGAAGTAGGTGACCATCTGCGCGGTCGTCGGCCCGACCTCCGCCACCAGGCCGTACTGCAACAGGACCGCGAGGCCGGTGCCGAGCGCCCCGAGGGCGACCACGGCCAGGGTCGGGAGCAGCGGGAATCCGTCGGGGGCCGAGGTGAACAGCGGGGTCACCAGGGCGATCTGCGCCGTACCCAGGAAGAGCTGGCTGCCGGTGAGCGCCAGCGTCGACGAGCCGCTGCCCGCCAGGGTCCTGCGGACGTAGATCCAGCCGATCGGATAGCTGAGGGAGGCGAGCAGGGCCATCGCGGTCCCGGTGAAGTCCAAGCCGGAGAAGCCCTGCCAGGCACCCAGTACGGTCAGCACGCCGAGGAAGCCGAGCCCGAGTCCCGCGACCCGGCGGCGGGTCGGCCGGTCCTCGGAGAGCGCGACGAGCGACAGAGCCATGCCCCACAGGGGCGATGTCGCGTTGCAGATGCCTGCCAGGGTCGACGGAATAGTCAGCTCGGCATAGGCGAAGAGCGAGAACGGAAGCGCGTTCAGGAAGAACGCGGCGACGGCCAGGTGCCCCCATGTGCGGGCACCCCGGGGCAGCCGCTCACGCCGGACCGCCATCGCGACGGCCAGCACCGCGGTGCCGGACAGCAGACGGCCCAGGGTGACCTGGAACGGGGCGTATCCCTCGGTACCTACCTTGATCAGCAGAAAGCTGAAGCCCCAGATGAGCGAGAGCGCGCCGAAGCGGAGCCGCCAGTCCAGCGCCGGACGGGCGGCAGGCGCCGGGGCCGGGCTCGGGGGCGTGGCCCCGGCCGGTGCGGTCGCCCCCGCCGTCCCGCCCGTCCCTGCCGTCTCGCCGGCCGTGCTCGTCCAGCTCGTCGTACTCGTGGGCGTGGGCGTGGGCGGGGTGTCGGACTCGGTGGGAGGCGTGGTTCCGGGTGCGGCGGTGGCGCTCATGGAGTCAACGATGGCGGCCCCGACCCCGTAGGACAAGCGAGACTTTGTACGAGGGTCTGCGTAGCATTGCTTACATGTTGAATCTGGAGCGCTTGCGTACCCTGGACGCACTGGCCCGGCACGGTTCCGTGGGCGGCGCCGCCGAGGGGCTGCACGTGACCACGTCGGCGGTCTCCCAGCAGATGGCGAAGCTGGAGCGCGAAGTGGGGCAGCAGCTGCTGGCCAGGAACGGTCGCGGGGTCCGGCTCACCGACGCCGGCCGGCTGCTCGCCGACCACGCGGCCCGGATCCTGTCCCAGGTCGAGCTGGCCCAGTCCGACATCGAGGCACAGCGCGGTGCGGTGGTGGGCGAGATCCGGCTCTCCGCCTTTCCGACCGCGGCGCGCGGCCTCTTCCCCGCGGCGCTCCGCGCGCTGCGCGGGGACCACCCCGAGCTGCGCGTGCGTACCTGGGAACTGGAGCCCGAGGACGGAATCCGTGCGGTGATCAGAGGTGACACCGACCTCGCGGTGGTGCTGGACTGGAGCAACAAGCGGCTGCCCGTGCCCGCCGGCCTGGCCAAGGCCGAACTCCTGGACGACGCGCCGGATATCGCGATGCCGGCCGGCCACCGGCTCGCCGACCGGGACGAGGTGGACCTGGAGGACTTCGCCGACGACGACTGGGTGTCCTGGCCCGAGGGCGAATTCTGTTACGACTGGCTGATGTTCACCCTCCGCTCCAAGGGCATCGAACCGCGCATCGCGCACCTGGCGGGCGAGCACCACACCCAACTCGCCCTGATCGCCGCCGGGATGGGCGTCTGTGTGGCGCCGAGGCTGGGCCGCGGACCGGTACCCGACGGGGTGCGGCTCGTGCCCGTACGGCAGAAGATGCGACGTCACGTCCACGCCGTCTGGCGTACCGACGCGGACCGGCGTCCGTCGATCAGGGCCGCGGTGGCCGCCCTGCGCGCGGCGGGCCGGGAGCTGGACGCGCCGTGAGCCGGGGGCACCGGCGCGGCGTGCGGGGGTTTCCCCCAGCACCGGGGTCCACCGATCGGTGGACGGCAGGTTCAACCTGACACCTCTGTCCGTCAACTGCCCTGTTCAGCAAGGCTTTCGGGCATGAATTCATTCACTGTGCGCATGGCGCGCCGAAGCGCGCGGCACCCCTGGCGGGCGGTCGTCGGCTGGCTGGTGTTCGTGGCGCTCTGCCTGGTCGTCGGCGGAGCCGTCGGCACCAACAACGCGAAGACGGCCGACTACCGTGTCGGCGAGGCGGGCCGGGCCGAGGCCATGGCGGCCGAGGGACACCTGGAGCGCCGTTCCACCGAGCAGGTGCTGATCTCCACCCGGTCGGGCGCCCCCGACACCCGGGCCACCGAGGCGGCCGCGCGTGATCTCACGGCCCGGATGAAGAAGCTGCCGGAGGTCGCGGACGTGGCCGCGCCACTCTGGTCCGGCGACGGCCGGATCCTCATGGTCGAGGTGGCGCTGAAGGGCGAGGAGCGGGACGCGAAGGACAAGGTCGACGCGGTCGCGGCACAGACCTCGGCCGTTCAGGAGTCCCGCCCCGGGCTGCTGCTGGAGGAGACGGGAAGCCCTTCCATCAGCAAGGGGGTCGACCGGCAGCGCGGAGACGACCTGGCCCTGTCCGAGAAGATCACCCTTCCCGTCACCCTGGTCACCTTGCTGGTCGTCTTCGGATCGGTCGTCATGGCTGCGGTGCCGCTGCTGCTCGCACTCTCGTCGATCGCGGCGGCCATCGGACTGTCGATGGTGGTCTCGCACCTCTCTCCCGACGCCGGGGTCGGCACGAACGTCATCCTGATGATCGGTCTTGCCGTCGGGGTCGACTACACGCTCTTCTACCTCAAACGGGAGCGCGAGGAACGGGCCCGCAGCGGTGGCCGGCTGAGCACCGAGGCGCTGGTGGAACTGGCCGCGGCCACGTCGGGCCGGGCGGTCGTGGTGTCGGGGCTGGCGGTCGTCATCTCCACCGCGACGCTGTATCTGGCCTCCGACGTGATCTTCTCCTCGCTCGCCACCGGCACCATCGTGGTCACGCTGGTTGCCGTGGCCAGTTCCCTGACGGCGCTGCCCGCGCTGCTGACCGTGCTCGGGAAGCGGGCGGAACGACGGGCACGGCGCCGGGCGGAGCACGGGAAGCCCGCCCCGCGCCCCCGCCGCGAGGGTGCGGGCCGGATCTGGACGGCACTGCTGCGGCCCGCCGCCCGGCACCCCCTCGCCACGCTCTGCGTCCCGGTCCTCGCCCTGCTCGCGCTCGCCCTGCCACTGGCCGGACTGAACATCACGGAGATGAGCCGGGACACCCACTCCCGCGAGATTCCCGCGATGCGGGTGTACGACCGTCTCAACGAGGCGTTCCCCGGGCAGCGGGTGACGCACGATGTCGTCGTGCGCGCCGACGCCTCGCGCAGCCGGGAGGTCACCGGCGCGCTGCGTGAACTGGCGCGGCTCGCGGACAAGGACCCGCTGTTCGCCGGTGGTCCGCGCGTCGAAGCCTCGGCCGATCACCGGATCGGCGTGCTGCGGCTGAAGGTGCCGCACCTCGGCGATTCGGCCCCTGCCCGCGACTCCCTCGACCACCTGCGCGACGAGTACCTGCCCGCCACCGTCGGACGGGTCCCGGGCGCGGAGTACGGCGTCAGCGGGGACGTCGCCCGGTACGCCGACTACCCGGCCCATCAGAACGGCAGGATCCCGCTCGTCCTCGGGGCGCTGCTGCTGGTGACCTTCGCGATGACCGTGTACGCCTTCCGTTCCGTGGTGCTCGGCCTGATCGGGGTGGTACTCAACCTGCTCTCCGCCGCGGCCGCGCTCGGACTGCTCGTCCTCGTCTTCCAGGGCACCTGGGCCGAGGGACTGCTGGGCTTCGACTCCACCGGCTCGATCGGCTCCCGCGTCCCGCTCTTTCTCTTCGTGATCCTCTTCGGACTCTCCATGGACTACCAGGTGTTCGTGGTGAGCCGGATCCGGGAGGCCGTGCTCGCCGGTGTCCCCACGCGGCAGGCGGTCCTGGACGGGATCCGTACGTCGGCGAGCGTGGTCACCAGCGCCGCGGTCGTGATGACGACCGTCTTCGTGAGCTTCGTCCTGCTGCACATCATCGAGATGAAGCAGATCGGTTTCGTGCTCGCGGCGGCCGTGCTGCTCGACGCCTTCGTCGTCCGCATCATGATCCTGCCGGCGGCACTGCTCCTGCTGGGCGAGGCGACCTGGTGGCCGTCGCGCCCCGCCCCGGCCGAATCGGACCGGACCGTCCGCGACGAGTCACTGGCCGAAGTACGTTGATCGGCATGACCGTTCTCGCCGGGCCCTCGGCCGACGCCCTGTGGACCACATCGCTGCGCCGCTGGAACGCCGTGTGCTGGGTGCTGTTCGTCGCGATGGCCGCCGGGCTCGCCGCCATGGACGGGTCCGTCCGGGACCGGTACGCGGCGCTCGCGCTGCTCGGCTGCGTGGTGCTCTGCTACACGCTGCTCGACCGTTTCCCCGGCAATCCCGTCGTCCGCCCGCACGGCTACCTCTCCGTGCTGGTGCTCGCGCTCGGCGGGCTCGCCCATCTGGGCGGCAGTTACGCGGCGCTGTTCATGGTGACGCTGCCGCACTACTGGATGTTCGGACGGACCCCCAGGACCTCGATGGGGTTCCTGGGGCTGGCGACGGCGGCGACGCTGACGGGGAGCTGGTTCCGGGAGGGCTCGTCGCTGCAGTTCTTCGGCGAGACCATGGTGTCCACCCTGATCGTCGTCGCCGTGGGGGTCCTGATCGGACTGTGGGCGCACTCGGTGGTCGCGCAGAGCGCCGAACGCGCCCGGCTGATCGTCGAGTTGGAACGGACCCAGGCGGAGCTGTCCGAGGCGCACCAGCGCCAGGGCGCGGCCGACGAACGGGAACGGATGGCGCGGGACATCCACGACACCCTCGCGCAGGGCCTCGCGTCGATCGTCGTACTGGCGGAGGCGGCGCGGGCGGGACTCGACGCGGAGCCGGTCCGGAGCGCCCAGCAGCTCCGCTCGATCGAGTCGACGGCCCGGGAGAACCTCGCCGAGGCCCGGGAACTGGTCGGCTCGGCCCAGCAGCGGGGCGTGGCTGCGGCCGGGTCGGTGGCGCAGACCCTGCGCCGCATCCTGGACCGTTTCGCGGAGGACACGGGACTCACGGTGGCCGGCGATCTGGCGGACGTGGAGTGCGACCAGCAGACCCGGATCGCGCTGCTGCGCTGTACGCAGGAGTCCCTGGCCAACGTGCGCAAACACGCGTGCGCCTCCACGGTCGGCGTGCTGCTGACCCGCGGGCCGCATGGGGCGGAGCTGGAGGTCACCGACGACGGCGTCGGATTCGTGCCGGAGGAGTCGAAGGGATTCGGGCTCGACGGGATGCGCAAACGACTGGCGGAACTGGGCGGCCGGTTCACGGTCACCAGCTCGGTCGGCGACGGCACCAGGGTCCTGGGGGTGATCCCTCTGGAGCCGGTGCCCGGGGACGGCGATCCGGGGAACGATGCGGAAGGAGAGGGGACGCGATGACCGGCGGACGAATCAGGGTGGTCGTGGTGGACGACCACACCGTCATGCGGGCGGGTGTCGTCGCCCTGCTCGCCGGTGAGGACGGCATCGAGATCGTCGGGGAGGCGGGGGACGGCAGGGCGGCCCTCGACCTGGTGGCACGGCACGACCCCGACGTGGCCCTGGTCGACCTGCGGATGCCGGTGCTGGACGGGGTAGGGGCGACCAGCGGGATCGTCGCCCGGTACCCGCGCACCCGGGTGCTGATCCTGACGACGTACGACACCGATCAGGACATCGAGCGCGGGGTCGAGGCGGGCGCCATCGGCTACCTCCTGAAGGACGCCACCCGCGAACAGCTCGCCGACGCGATCCGCTCCGCGGCGCGTGGCGAGACCGTCCTCGCGCCCCGGGTGGCCGAGAAGCTGTTCGCGCGGATGCGGCGCCCGGCCCAGGAGCCGCTCACCGCCCGCGAGACCGATGTGCTCGACGCGGTGGCCGACGGCCTGACCAACGCCGAGATCGGCAGACGCCTCGTCATCGCGGAGGCCACGGTCAAGACCCATCTCCTGCGCCTGTTCGCCAAGCTCGACGTGAGCGACCGGACGCGGGCGGTGGTGGTGGCCATGGAACGGGGGCTGCTGAGGCGTCCCTGAAGATGCCGCGGAGCGGGCCCGACGCGCGGGACCGCGGGTGCGGTCGCGGGAGGGCCGCTCTCACGCCGTGGGCGGGCCGGCGAGCTTCCGGAAGTCCCAGGAGGTGATGGCCTGCGGCGTCAGCCGCAGCCAGGCGTGGCGGCCGTCGTGCGGCATGGTGTCCATTGCGAAGTACTTCGCCGCGAACAGTCGCTCCGGAACGGTGAGTTCGGGGCACGGTTCGCCGGTGCGGGGGGCCTCGGCCACGGGTACGGCCTCGCCGGAGAGTTCGACGCCGCGCAGCTCCCCGTACTCCACCCCGTCGTCCACGACCACCGCGATCCTCGGGTCCTGGCGCAGCTGGGACCAGCGCAGGCTGCGGGTGATCGAGTACAGCCAGAGCGAGGTTCCGTCCCAGGTGAACCAGAGGGCGCCGACGTGCGGGCGGCCGTCCGCGGACACGGTGGCGACCCGGCAGGTGCGCTGCTCGGCGAGATAGGCGTCGCGGTCGGCGTCCGTCATCATGATCCGACGGCCCCGTCGCTGAATGGCGGCCATGTGGGCGCCCCCTCCCATTGTCTGACTGTGTGTCAGAAATCATGGGGTCTCTTCCCTCATCGCGCAATGGCGGTTAGCCTCGCGCGCCCCGTCCGCAGCAGAAAGGGGTCAGCCGTGCCGTCGAAGAACCGGCTCGTCGAGCAGCTCGATCCGGCCACCACCGTGCTCCTGACGGTCGAGTGCCAGCAGGGGGTCGTGGGTCCGGGGAGCGCACTGCCCGAACTGGCCGACGAGGCCCGCTCCTCCGGCGCCCTGCACCGCGTCGCCCGGCTGGTGGCGGCCGCGCACGAGTCCGGCGTCCAGGTGCTGCACGCGGTGGCCGAACGCCGCCCCGACGGGCGGGGCGCCAACAGCAACGCCCGGCTCTTCCGGGCCGCCGGCCGGCTGCCCGTGCAACAGCACCGCGGCACCACGGCGGTACGGATCGCCGAACCGATCGAAGTGGCCGACGAGGACCTCGTCGTACGCAGGCTGCACGGCCTCTCGCCCATCGCCGGCACCGATGTGGACGCGCTGCTGCGCAACCTCGGCTGCCGGACCCTCGTCGTCACCGGGGTCTCGGCCAACGTCGCCGTCCCCAACGCCGTGTTCGACGCGGTGAACCTCGGCTACACCGCCGTGGTGCCGTCCGACGCCATCGCGGGGGTACCTGCCGACTACACCCCCGCGATGATCCGCAACACGCTCGCCCTCGTCGCCACGATCACGACCACCGACGAGGTGCTGGGCTGCTGGCCGAACCGCACGTCCCGCAGCGCCGGTTCCTGAGGGACGGGATCCTCGTGCTGCCGGTGCCGCCAGCCGGGACGATCAGGATGTGAGCCTGATCGAGCCGCCCGAGACCGCGATCGTCATGGCGGGCAGCGGTTCGGTGGCGGGGCCGTGTGCCACGGCGCCCGTCGACGCGTCGAACCTGCTGCCGTGACAAGGGCAGTCGATGGTGCCGTCCGCGACGCGCGACACCGCGCACCCCTGGTGGGTGCACTTCGACGAGAACGCCTTGAACTCGCCCGCCTTCGGCTGCGTCACCACGACACCCCGGTCGGCGAAGACCTTTCCGCCGCCCTCGGGGATGTCGGCCGTCCGCGCCAGGGCGGCGTCACCGCCGTCCGATCCGCTGTCGGCGGGCTGGACCACATCCGAACCGCCCGATTCCTTCTGGTTGCCGCAGGCGGTGAGTACGGCAGCGACGGGGAGGGCTCCGCCGGCGGCGACAACGGCCCGCCGCCCTGGACGGCCCTCGTGGTTCTGCGCTGTGCTCATGATGGCTCTTCCCTTCCACGGTGTTCACGACTCAGGTGTTCACGACTCAGGTGTTCACGACTTCGGTGTACGACCAGGGGTACGCGCGGCGGGACCCCCGTGTTCAACACCCAGGGACTTCCCGAGGAAGTCCCGCTCCAGCAGCAACAGGTTGCCCGCCGCCTCCCGGGTGACCAGGTGACCGGCCCCGGACAGCGGCAGCACCGTGTGCGGCCGGCCCGCGGCCAGCAGCGCCGCGGAGAACCGCAGCATGTGGGCGACGGCCACATTGTCATCGGCAAGTCCGTGCACCAGCATGAGCGGGCGGGTCAGCCCGGCCGCCTCCGAGAGCAGCGAGTTGCGCTCGTAGTTCTCCGGCAGAACGTCCGGGTGGCCCAGGAACCGTTCCTCCCAGTGGGTGTCGTAGAGCCGCCGGTCGGCCGGTGCGGCACCGGCCACCGCGGCGTGGAAGACGTCCGGATGCCGCAGCACGGCGGCAGCGGCGAGATACCCGCTGAACGACCAGCCGCGCATGGCGACCCGGGTCGGGTCCAGCGCGGAACACCGCGCGGCGGCCGCGTGCAGCGCGTCGATCTGGTCGTCGAGCACAGCCGTCAGCCGGTCTCCGTGCACCGACTTCTCCCAGGCCTCACCACGTCCCGGAGTGCCCCGGCCGTCCGTCACCAGCACCGCGAAACCCTGCTCCGCGAACCACTGGGCGACCGCCACGAACCAGGAACGCACCTTGAGGACGACCTGCATGCCGTGGCCGGCGTACGGGCTGAGCAGCACCGGCAGCGGGCCGTCGCCCGGCCGGTGCCACGACGGCAGATACAGCCGGCTGCGCAGCTCCCGCTTCCCCAGGCTCAGCGCCGCGGGCCGCGGGACGACCAGCGGAGTCTCGGCGAGGACCGCGATCCGGCCCACGGGCGTTCCGTTCCGCAGCACGGTCACCGTCTGACCGTCCGGGGTCCTGCTGTCCAGCACCACGGTGGGACCGCCGACCGCGGCCGTGTGCACGCCGGGGGCCTCGCTGACCCGCACGGGAACGCCGGCGCCGTCACCGCGGGCCGCCGCCCCGTACGACCAGACATGGATCTCGGTCGGTTCCTCGCTCGCGGTGAAGAACAGCCGGTCGCCGCTGGATCCGACCACCTCGCGGACCTCCAGCCCCGGGGGCGTCGGCAGCCCGCCTATCTCCAGCCCCTGGGTGTCGCCGCCCGGCCGCGCGGGAACGACGAGCGCACCGGAGGGGAGCCGCGACGGCGTCCCGGGCCGCAGCGCGACCCACGCCCGGTCGTGGGCACGGCTCAGGACGCTCGTCCCTCCCGTGCCCGGATCCACCGCGAGCACGTGCACCGAACGCTGGTCACGCGTCTGCACGGAGACCAGCGGCCCGTGCCCGTCCCACGCCGCCGACACCACGTACTCGAACGACCGGTCCGTCCACGCCCCCTCGGGGTGGTCCGCGTCCGCCTCGCGCGGCAGCCGGACCGCGAGCCGCTCCCCGGACACCCGCACCAGGTGGAGCGAGACCTCCGCGTTCGCCGTGCCCGCCGCCGGGTACGCCATCTCGCGCGGGGGCCGCTCCGGATGGGCCGGATCGCTGATGTACCGGCGCCGCACCATCGAGGTGTCCACCCGCGCCACCAGCAGCGCATCGCCCCGGGGCGACCACCAGTAGCCGCGCGGGCGGTGGATCGACTCGGCCGACACGTGGTCGGACAGCCCGTACGTCACCCGGTGGCCGTCCGGGGCGGCGAGCACCCGGTCGTCCGCCCCCTGCGTCGTGACGGTCCGCAGCGTGCCACCGGACACGTACGCGACCAGCGTGCCGTCCGGCGAGGGACGGGGATCGACCACCGGACCGGCGGTCCGGATCCGGCGCGGAGCGCTCCCGTCGGTCCGTACGACCCAGAGCTCGCCGTCGAGTGCGAAGGCCGCGAGCCGCACCTGTGCGTCGGTCGCGTAGGACACCACACCGGACGACGTCTCGCGAGCCCGTTCGCGGCGGGCCTGTTCCTCAGGCGGTACCCGACCGCCCGCCGTACCGCCGTGCCCGGCCCCGAGCGGATCGGCGAGCAGCCGCTCCTTCCCGTCCTCGAACAGCCAGAGCCGGCTGACCTGGTCCGTACCGGACGTGGAACGTACGAAGAGCACCCGTGCGCCGTCCGGTGAGACGGTGAAGGCTCGGGGTACCCCGAGCGAGAACCGGTGGGTTCGCCCGAACTGCTCCGGGAACCGATGGGTGTCGTTCGTCGTGTCATCGGTCGCGGCACCGCTTGTCGGAATCATGGCGACACCATGACAGGTGGTTCTCCCGGCGACGGAGCGAGGGGCATGGACTGTCAGAGGTGTCTGCCACGCTGAGGGGTATGACACTGAGCAGTTTCAGCGACCTCGAGCAGGCCGTTCGCAGGAGTTGGGGCGCGGACACCACGACACCGGCACACCGGGCGGAGTGGACCCCGGACAATCCGGCGCGCGATCAGTGCGGAGTGACCGCACTCGTGGTGCACGACCTCCTGGGCGGCGATCTGATCCGCGGCGAGGTCCATGTGGACGGCCGGCGGGTGGACTACCACTGGTGGAACCGGCTGGGCATGGGCGTCGAAGTCGATCTCACCCGCGAGCAGTTCAGCCCGGAGGAGATCGTCGTCGGCGGGGAGGTGATCGTACGGCCGGCGGAGATCGTGCGGCTCCGTGAGGAGTACGAGCTGCTGCGCGGCAGAGTCCTGGCGGAGCTGCACCGGTAGGGGTCGGTGCGCCGCGGCGTCCGGTCCGCTAGTCGGGGCCGCAGTCGGTCAGACAGCCCTCGACGAAGAGCGAACCGGTGACCACGAAGGGGCCACCACATCGAGGTGCCCCTTCACCAGCAGGTCGCCATGGTGGAAGAACGGCTCGCGGATCTCCTGGCCGCCGATCAGCGAGCGGTTCGTACGGGCGTCGTCGCCGAGCAGCCGGCCGCACAACCGCGGTATCAGCGGCACGTGGTCGGGATCGGGGTCGGTACGCACTTCGGCGACGAGGTCCTGGAAGCTGCCGAAGTCCGGCCGGGTGAACTCCGTCAGCCAGCCGCTGTCGTCGGGAGTCCCGGCGGCCCGGCAGGCTTCGGACAGGGTCGCGCGCATCGCCTCCGCGCCCCGGCGGACGGCCGCCATGTCGATGGGCAGCGGCCCGCCCTCCACCGCGGAGCGTGCGACGGGGGCGGGAGTGACGGTCTCGAGGAGTGTTCTGTTGACCGGGTCGCTCATGGCAGGACTCTATGAGCCGCCTCCGATATCGATACCCGTACGCGGGTTCCGGCGGTCGTGGCTCCGCCACTGGCTGACGCCGGCTGAGGGCGGGACAGCTCTCAGGCCGTGTCCGGGGTGCCGTTGGCGGCGGACGGCGCGAGTGCGTCGCCGCGGGCGACGTCGAGCGCGGCACTGCGCCTGGTGAGCGTGCCGCTCTCCAGGCCGAGTTCGCGTTCGGCCGTGCCGACGGCCATCCGTGTGACCGCCTCGGGGCGTTCCGCCGCCTCGGTGTTGGCGTGTGCGCCGAGGCCGTCGATGACGACCAGGATCTGGATGGTCGCCACATACGGATCGGCGGTGCGGAACTCGCCGACGGCGACGCCGTCCCGGACGAGGTCCTCCAGGCGGCCCCGCCACAGCGCCTCCTGGCGGCCGACCCGGTCGCGCAGGGCGGGGCGGTAGCGGCTGAGGTGCCGGGCGTTGATCCACAGCCGGCTGATGTCGTCGTACGCGGCGCCCGTCGCGAGCGCGAAGAAGCGGGCGAGCCGGTCCGTGGGCGACTGTGCGGTCGGGGCCGCCGGGAGCAGCGTGTTCAGTTCGGCGCCGGCGGCGGTGCCGAACGCCTCGGCCACGAGGTCCTCGACCGCCGGGAAATAGTGGCTGATGAGACCGGGGCGGACGCCGAGCTGTTCGCCGATCCGGCGCAGCGTGATGCACTCCAGCCCTTCGGTCAGGGCGATGGCCGCCGCCGCGTCGACGATTTCCGCACGCCGGTCCGCCGGGGACTTCCGGATCCGCTTCCGCTGAGGGCTTGACGACATACCGGCGATACTATTGGCGGCGCGACCAATGAGCAACCGGCGGGTGGACCTGTGCCCGGCGGCGGAACGAGCCCCCGAGCCCCCGCGCCTCCAAGTCGCCGCCGTAACTGCCGATCGCGGCGCGCAGCGGACCCTAGCGTCGGTTCCTGCAAGCCATCACCGATGCCTTGGAGGACAGGGATGAACAACAGCATGCGCACCGCGGCCGCTGCCGCAGCCCTCGTTGCCGGTCTCGTCACGGTGGGCGGTACCACCGGTGCCGCCGCTGCCGAGCGTCCGGCGCGGATCACCGGCCAGGAGCAGCTCGCCAGAAGCATCGCCCAGGCGGTCGCGGCCGAGCAGGAGAAGGGTGCCGTCACCGATGGTGTCATCGGCGGCATGGTGCTCAACTCGACCGGCCCGCGTTCCTGCTGACGAATCGGAGGTGAGCACCGTGGACAGCACTGCGGACCCTGCCCGGGACGGGCGGGAAAGCCCCCTCAGATGGTGTCCGAGCGGCGATGCGAGCCGCCCGGAGAGCGTTGTTCTCGGCGTGCGGTCCGGGGAGCGGGACCAGGTCGCCTACCTGGCCGAACCCGTACCCGCCGCCGATGTTCTCGGCAGTATCCCGGAGGGGATCGCCCCCAACCGGGTGCTCCGGTTCGCCTCGCACTGCGTGTCGGACTGCGCGAACCGGGTCGGCGAGGCCTGCGGGCTGATCGAACGCATCACCACCGTGCCGGCCGAGCCCGGCCCGGCCGCGGTGCCACGGTGCCACCTCCGCCCGCACTGCAAGTGGTGGAACCAGGTCGGTGTCGAGGCCTGCCACCGCTGCCCGGCCCTGACGACACTGGAACCCCGCGACGACGAACTCGCCGTTCTCGTCGCGGACCCGGCGACCACCCGTGAACAACTGGAGAACTGGACCGCCGCCGCGCAATGAGCCGATACCGTTCACGGAGCCGGTCGACGGCCGGACCGAGAACATGAGAGAAGGGATGTCGTGGACAACTGGATACGGTGTTTCCGCCCGGCCCCCGACGCCGCGGCACAGTTGCTGTGCTTCCCGCACGCAGGTGGTTCGGCCAGCGGCTACGTCCCGCTGTCGACGCAGGTCGCGGGGACCGCGGAAGCATTGGTCGTGCAGTACCCCGGACGGCACGACCGCGTCGCCGAACCGTTCGCCGAACGGTTCGGCGAGGTCGTGCACGGGGTACTGTCCTCGCTCCCCGCGAGCGGGGGCCGGCCGCTGATTCTGTTCGGCCACAGCATGGGCGCGTTCCTGGCGTACGAGACCGCACGGCGCCTTGCGGCAGTGGGACGGGAGCCCGCGGCGCTGTTCGTCTCGGGCTGCGGGGGCCCGTCGCTGCCGCGGCGCGGGCGGCTGCCCGAACTGCCCAGCGACGACGAACTGATCAGGGAGATGCGGTTGCTGTCCGGCACGGACGAAGAGCTGCTGGCCCAACCGGAGATCCTCGCACTCGCACTGCCGCCGCTGCGCGCCGACTACGCCATGCTGTTCCGCAGCGTCCATGTCCCCGGGCCGCCGTTGCGCTGCCCGGTCGTCGCACTGACCGGCGACAACGACCCCCGGGTCGCCGTCGAGGCCGTACAGGCGTGGGAGCGGGAGACCGAGGGGCCCTTCGAGCGGCACGTACTGCCCGGCGGCCACTTCTTCCTGGGCGACCACCTGCCCCGCGTCGCGGAGCTCATTGCCGCGCACGTGCCCGGACGAACGGTGCGTACGGGCGTCTGACACAGCACAGCGCGACACAGCACAGCACGGCGCACAGGGCTTGGGCCCCGACCCTTCCGGGGCGGGGCCCAAGCCCTGTGCCTCGTCGCTCACTCCGCCTCGAACTCCGAGAGCAGGGCGTCGAGGGAGTCGTCCCCGTCCTGCGCAGTGACGATCCGGCGGGCCATCTCGTGCAGCGTCAGCTGCTCCAGGAACAGCGTGATCGGGACATCGAGGTCGAAGTCGTCCCGGAGACAGCCGACCAGATGGACCGCGGTCAGGGAGTCGCCGCCGGCCGCGAAGTACGTCATCTCCGGGTCGTCGGCGTCCTCCAGCCCCAGCGCCTCGGCGATCAGCGCGCGGATGTCCCGCTCCAGGTCGGCACACTGGCCGCCCTGCCCCGGCTGCTCCCCGCCGGGTGCGACCGGTGCGACGGGCACGAGGCGGTACGCGCCGTGGCTCTCACCGGCGAAGGGGTACGTCGGAAGCGCGACCCGCCGGCCGGCCCCCTCCCGCTCCACCTGCTCGCCCGCCAGCCAGGCATCGCCGAGCGGATCGGGCCCGCCGAGCCCCACCGCACCGCCCGAGGCCAGCTCGGCCAGCAGGTCCGCCGCCTCGGCCAGGTTTCCGGCCCGCACATAGCCGCGCACGGCCATCGGGGCACGGCCCACGTGGAGCGTGTGCGCGGTGTCGGCGAGGGACGGGGCGCCCGGGGCCCGCAACGCCCCGGCCAGCCGGCCGGCCACCGAGGTGAGGCCCTCCCGGGTACGGGCGGACAGCAGCAGGACCTCCGGCGCGCGCTCGGTCTCCGGCTGTTTGGCATCGGTACGCGGGGGCGCCTCCTCCAGGACCACGTGCACATTCGTGCCGCCGATGCCGACCGAGCTCACCCCGGACCGCCGGGGGCCGTGCTCGGGCTCAGGCCAGGGGGTCGCCCGCCCGACCAGGTGGAACGGTGAGTCGTCGAAGCCCAGTTCGGGGTGCGGGCGGCCGGCGTCGGCGTTCGGCACCAGCGTCGCGTGCTCCAGCATGAGTACCGATTTGATCAGCGCGGCCACGCCCGCCGCCGCGTCCAGGTGACCGATGTTCGACTTCACCGAGCCGATCCCGATCCGCCCGGTGCCCAGCGCCCCCTTGAACGCGGCGGTCGCCGCCGCCGCCTCGATACGGTCACCGAGCGCGGTGGCCGTGCCGTGCGCCTCCAGGTACTGGGCGTCGGCCGGGTCGAGACCGGCCGCCGCCCAAGCCTCCACGATCGCGGCGGTCTGCTGGTCGACGCCGGGCGCGGTGAACCCGACCTTGGTGGCTCCGTCGTTGGTGACGGCGCTGCCCCGGACGACCGCCCTGATCGGGTCGTTGTCGGCGAGCGCGTCGGACAGCCGGCGCAGTACCACCACGCCCACTCCATTGCCGGGAACGGTCCCGCCGGCCCGCTCGTCGAAGGGCCGGCAGCGGCCGTCCGGCGAGTAGATGCCGCCCTGCTGGTGGACGTAGCCCCGCTTGCGCACCGTGTCCACGGCGACGCCCCCGGCCAGCGCCGTGTCGCACTCGCCGAGCAGCAGGGACTGCACCGCGAGGTGCACCGCCGTCAGCGAGGTCGAGCAGGCCGTCTGCACCGTCAGGCTCGGGCCCTCCAGGCCCAGCCGGTAGGAGACCCAGGGGGCGAGGAACTCGCGGTCGGTGAGGATCCGCACCTGGAGCGCCCCGACGGACGCGGCGAGCCGAGGGTCGGTCTGCGCGGCCAGCATGTGCTCGGTGGGGCCGCCGCCGACGTACACGCCGGTACGTGCCGACCCGCCCAGCGGGCTGCGGCCGGCGTCCTCCAGCGCTGCCCAGGCCGTCTGGAGGAGCAGCCGGTGCTGGGGGTCCAGGGCCGCGGCCTCGGTGCGGTTGAAACCGAACAGCTCCGCGTCGAAGCGGTCCGCGTCCGCGAGATGGCCCTTGGCCGGTACGTGGTCGCGACGGCGCACCTCCTGCGGATCGGCGCCGTCGGCGATCAGCTCGTCCTCGGTGAAATCGGTCACCGAGCAGAGCCCGCCGAGCAGGTTCTCCCAGTAGGTGTCCAGGTCGGGGGCGCCGGGGAAGCGGCCGCTCATCCCGACGACCGCGATCGCGGAGTCGGCTGCGAGGGGCTCTGCGGCGCTTGCGTTCTCGGTCATCGTGTGGAGCCTTTCCGGGAGTTGAGTCGTCGGGCGGCGGCGGTGCGTCGTGCGTGCCGGTCACCGCCGCGCGCGGCGGCCGTGTCGGCGGGGGGAACGGTGGCGGGAGATCCGGCAGCGGCCCCGAGGGACGCCCGGTCGAGGTGGGCGGCCAGGGCGCTGACGGTGGGGTGACGGAACAGGTCGACCAGGCCGAGTTCGCCGTACGTACCCAGCTCGCGCAGGGCGGACAGGACGCTCAGCAGCCGGATCGAATTGCCGCCCAGGTCGAAGAAGTGGTCGGTGACGGCGACGAGTTCGAGGTTGAGCACCCGGGCCCACAGGCCGGCCACCAGCTGCTCGGTCGCGGTGCCCGCGACGGTGGTCGAACCGTCCGGCCGGCATCGCACGGTGGCGGGTTCCGGAAGCCGGGCCCGGTCGATCTTGCCGTTGCTGCTGAGCGGCATCTCGTCCAGGCGCACGAACACCTCGGGCACCATCGACCCCGGCAGCCGCCGGGCGAGATGGGCGCGCAGCTCCGCGTCCGGGGGCGCCGTCCCGTCCCGGCCCACGACGTACGCCACGAGCCGCTGCGCGGTGCCCGTGCCGCGGACGGTGGCCGCCGCCAGGGCGACGCCCGGCGCACCGGCCAGCAGGGTCTCGATCTCGCCGAGCTCGACGCGTACGCCGCGCAGCTTGACCTGGAGGTCGGAGCGCCCGAGGTAGTGGATGAGCCCCTTCGCGTCGATCCGGCCGAGGTCGCCGGTGCGGTACATCCGGGTGCCCGGTGCGCCGTGCGGGTCGGCGACGAACCGTTCGGCGGTCAGGGCGGGCCGGCCGATGTAGCCGCGCCCCAGCGAGGCGCCGACCACGTAGATCTCACCGGCGACCCCGGCGGGGACCGGCCGGAGCAGCTCGTCGAGCACGTAGACCCGGGCCCCGGGCACGGCGCCGCCGAGCACCACGGGCTCACCGGGGGAGAGGTCCCCGGTGGTCGCGTAGACGGTCACCTCGCTGGGGCCGTACGCGTTCACGATCCGCCGCCCCGGCGCGCTGAGCCGCTCCACCAGTTCGGCCGGGCACGCCTCGCCGCCGACCGCGACGGTCCGCAGCTCGGGCAGCTGTCCGGTCAGGTCGGGGAGCAGCATCGCGGCGGACGGCGGCAGGAACACATAGGTGATGCGGGAGTCCCGCAGCCGCTCCAGCAGCGCCTCGCCGATCCGCTCGTCCTCGCTAGGGACGTGCAGCTCCGCTCCGGCCACCCAGGGGAAGAAGAGGTCGGACACGGCGACGTCGAAGCCGAACGACACGAACTGCAGCACCCGGTCGCCGGCATCGACCGGGAAGGAGTGCCGGACCGCCCGGGTGAGGTTGACCAGTGCCCGGTGCTCGACGGCGACGCCCTTGGGGATGCCGGTGGAGCCCGAGGTGAACAGGACGTAGGCGAGGTCCTCGGGGGCCGGTGCGGTGCCGCTCGCCGTGGGCGGACCCGGTGTGACGGGGTCCGTGACGGCCGGACGGTCGACCCGGATGCACGGCACCTCCAGGCCCGCCGCCTTCTCCGCGGTCTCCCGGGAGGCCAGTAGGAGCCCGGTGCCCGAACTGTCCACCATGTGCCGGAGCCTGGCCTCCGGTTGGGCCTGGTCCAGCGGTACGTACGCCCCACCCGCGCGCAGCACGGCGAGGGCCGCGATGCCCTGGTCGGCCGAGCGGGGCAGGAGCAGACCGACCCGGAAGCCGGGCCGCACCCCGGCGGCGCGCAGCCGGGCGGCGAGCGCGTCGGCCCGCGTGAGCAGTTCGGCGTAGCTGAGGCGGAGTCCGCCACAGACCAGGGCGGTGGCATCCGGGCGTTCGGCCGCCCGGTCGGCGATGAGGTCGGGCACCAGGCGGTCGAGCGGCGCGGCCTCCGTGAGGCGGTCGGCGCCTGCGATGGTGCGACGGCGCTCGTCGGCCGGCACCAGGTCCACGGAGGACAGCGGTGCGGACGGGTCGGCGAGGAGACCGGCCAGCAACGTGCGGAAGTTGTCCGTCCAGCGGCGGACCGTCGCGGCGTCGAACAGGTCGCTGCGGTAGATGAACTGGGCGGCGAGTCCGGCGCCCCACCGCTCCACGAACAGGTGGAAGTCGAACTTCGCGGTGTCCAGCGTCAGCGCGAGCCGTTCGGTGGTGGCGCCGGTCAGCCGCAGCTGGGACGTGGCCTCGTCGTCGTAGCTGAGAGCCACCTGCACCACCGGGTCGTGGCTGGTCTCGCGGACCGGGGCAAGGGTGTCGACCACCGCCTCGAAGGGCGCGTCCTGATAGGGCTGCGCCGCCAGCACCGAGGCCCGGACGCGGCGGGTGAGCTCGTCGAGGGACGGGTCGCCGGACAGGTCCACCCGCATCGCCAGGGTGTTGGTCAGCATCCCGACCATCTCCTGGAGCTCGGGCCGCTCGCGCCCCGACGACGGGTAGCCGACGACCAGGTCCTCGCCGCCCGAGAGCCGGGAGAGGAACGCGGTGTACGCGGCGAGCATCGTCATGAACGGGGTGGCGCCCTGGACCGCGGCCACCTCGGCCAGGCGTTCCCTGACCTCGGTGCCGAGCAGGAATCGCTCGGTGCCGCCCGCGGCGGTGCGCACCGGCGGGCGCGGGCGGTCCAGCGGCAGCTCCATGGCGGTGGGCGCGCCGCGCAGCCGGTCGGCCCAGTGCTCCACGGAGGTCTCGAACGCGCCGTCCGCGGCACGCTCCCGCTGCCAGGCCGCGTAGTCGGGGAACTGGAGCGGGAGTTCGGCCGGCCGGTACGCCAGTCCCTGGGCCTCGTGCCGGTACCCCTCGGACAGCTCGTCCAGGATCAGCCCGAGCGACCAGCCGTCGCAGACCAGGTGATGGGCGACGAGGAGCACCCGGTGGCTGCCGTCGTCGACGGCGTACACGGTGCAGCGCAGCAGCGGCCCGGCGGCGGTGTCGAAGGGGAGGGCGGCATCGGCGCGCACCAGGGCGTCCGCACCGGCGGCGGACACGCCCCGCCGGACCGTGAGCGGCACCCGCCCGAGGGCCGAGACGCGCTGCGCCGGGGTGCCGTCGTCTGCGGTCCGGAAGACGGTCCGCAGCGCTTCGTGACGGGCGACCAGCGCATCCAGCGCGCGGCCGAACGCGTCGGTGTCCAAGGGCCCGTGCACCGCGAAGGCGACCGGCACGTTGTACTGGGGGGAGCCCGGGTTCAGCTGGTCGAGGACCAGCAGGCGGCTCTGGGCGTCGGAGGCGGGGAACTCGTACTCCTCGTCCCCGCCGCCCTCCCCGGCATAGAGGTCGATGAGCTCGATGGCGTCGACGGTCATGGTTCTCAGTCCCCTCGGAGGGCGGTTTCGAGGACCGCGGCGATCTCGGCCGCCGGGCCCGGAGTGAGTACGTCGCTGTGACCGCAGTCCAGTTCGTGCACGTCGAGCGCGGCGGTCACGCGCTGCCAGGCCTCGGTCTTCTCGGCCGTCGTGGGCCAGTCGTCGTGCGTCGCGGAGAAGAGCGTCGTCGCGCCGTCGTAGGGGGACGGGTGCCAGTTCCGTACGAGCCGCGTGTGATGCGCCCCGGTGTCGACGAGGGTGTGGAGCTGCGCCTCCGAGAGGCCGTCGAAGGCGCCCTCGCGGGCCCGGGCGAACAAGGTGGAACGCTCCAACGGCCTGTCCGGCAACGGAAGTTGCGGCGCATGGGAGTGGAGCAGGATGCGCAGCATCTCCTCCTCGACGGCGGCGGGGTCCAGTGGGGTGCCCCTGATCGCTTCCGGCATCGGTATGGCGTCCACCACCGCGAGCATCCCGACCTCCTCGCCGGCCCGGCGCAGCCGCACCGCCAGTTCATGGGCGAGTGGACCGCCGAAGGACCGGCCGAGCAGCAGATACGGTCCCCGCGGCCGGAGTTCACGGACGCTGCGCAGATACAGGTCGGCCATCTCGCCGATGGTGGCCGGGAGTCCGGCGGCACCGGTCAGCAGCGCCGGGCTCTGCAGGGTGTGCACCGGACGGTCCGGAGCCAGGTGCGGCAGCAGATTCACGTACGACCAGCTGAGACCGAGCCCCGGGTGCACGCAGATGAGAGGGGTGCGGTCGCCACCGGTCCGCAGGGTGAGCACATGCTCCAGGCCGTTGTGGTGCGGGTCGTCCGGCGCGGTCGCGGACCGGGGGCGTTCGCGGGTGGGGCGCAGCGGTGTCCGCGCGACGGGGCTGGCGGTGGACGGCGGGGCGTCGAGCCGGGCGGCGAGACCGGCCGGGGTCGGAGCGTCGAACAGGGCGGACACCGGGATGCGTACGCCGAGCACCGTCTCGATCTTCGACTTCAGGCGCAGCGCGGTCAGCGAATGGCCGCCCGCCTGGAAGAAGTCGGTGTCGGGCCCGACGGCGGGGACACCGAGCACCGTGCCGAACAGCGCGCACAGCTCCCGCTCGCGCGCAGTGCGCGGCGCCCGCCGGGCCACCGGTTCCCCGGTGGGTCCGGGGTCGGGGAGCGCGGCCCGGTCGGCCTTCCCGTGCCGGGTGAGCGGCACCTCGTCGATCCGGGCCCACAGGGTCGGCACCAGGTGCGCGGGCAACTGCCGGGCGGCACGCGCCCGCACCGCGGCGAGGGTCCGCTGCCACTGCTCCTCCCCGCCCCCGCCCCCGCCCCCGGCCGGCACCAGCCAGGCGGCCAGCAGCTTGCCGCCCGCCGCGTCCCGCCGGGCGCCGACCACGGCACGTGCCACGCCGGGGCAGCCCGCCAGCGCGGCCTCGACCTCGGCGGGCTCCACGCGGAAGCCGCGCACCTTGACCTGGTCGTCGGCCCGGCCCGCGAACTCCAGGACGCCGTCCGGCGTCCAGCGGGCCAGGTCCCCGGTGCGGTACATGCGGCTGCCGGGCGGTCCGTACGGATCGGCGACGAACCGCTCCGCGGTGGCCGCCGGCCGCCCGAGGTAGCCCTGCGCGAGACCGCTGCCGCCGAGGTAGAGCTCACCGGCGGCGCCCACCGGGACGGGGCGCAGCCGGGCGTCCAGGACATGGGCGCGGGTGTTGTCCAGGGGGCGCCCGATGGGGACGGCCCCCGGACGGTCCGCGGACCGTCCGGCGGTGTGCGCGGTGGCGAACACCGTCGTCTCGGTGGGTCCGTAGCCGTTGACGACCACGGTGTCCGGGCAGTGCTCCCGGATCCGGAGCACGGTGCCGGGCGCCAGGACGTCCCCGCCGGACCACACCTCACGCAGCCCGGACAGCGCGCCGGGCGCGATCTCCGCGACGGTGCGCAGCAGTTCGGGGGTGAGCATGAGCGCGGTGACCCGCCGTTCGCGCACCACCCGCTCCAGCAGTTCGGGGGTGACCGCCTCGGCGGGGGCCACGACCACGGCCCCGCCGTTCAGGAGCGGGACCCACACCTCGTAGGTCGAGGCGTCGAACGTGTACGGATTGTGCAGCAGCACCCGGTCGTGGGCACCGCCCGCGAAGCGGCCGTCGGCGGCGAGTTCGGTGATGGCCCGCTGCGGGACGACCACCCCCTTGGGCTCACCGGTGGAGCCGGAGGTGTAGATCGCACAGGCGGCGGACCCGGGATGGGTGTCGACCCGGTCGAAGGGGATGGGCCCGGACGTCTCGGTGATGTCCAGCACCGAGACACCGGCGGGCAGCCGGGCGGCGGCCGGGTCGGTCCCCCCGGTGAGCACCAGGGCGGGTCCTGCCGCTGCCAGCAGCCGGGCCAGCCGCTGTGCCGGGTGCGCCGGGTCCAGGGGGAGCCAGCAGGCGCCCGCCTTGAGGACCGCGAGCTGTGCCACGACCAGGGACGCCGAGCGGGGCAGCAGCAGGGCCACGGTGTCGCCGGGCGCCACCCCGGCCCGGACCAGGCGGCCGGCCAGCCGGTCCGACGCGGCGTCGAGCCCGGCGTAGCTGAGCGTCTCGCCGTCGGTGTCGACAGCCGGTGCGTCCGGGGTGCGGGCCACCCGGTCGGCGAACCGCCCGGTCAGGGTGGCGGGTCCGGTGAGTGCGCGGGCCGGGCCGTCGGCCAGGGCCAGCAGGTGGTGCCGCTCCGCCACGGGCAGGGCGTCGATGTCCTCCACCGGCGTCTGCGGCGAGTCGGCCAGCTGCTCCAGCACGTGCGCGAGGCGCTCGGTGACCGCGGTCGCCGAGATGCCCCGGCGGCAGCTCACCGACAGCAGCAGCCGGTCCTCGGCGACCGCCGCGATCGTGACCGGGTAGTGCGTCGCGTCCTTCACCTTCGCCAGGCGGACGGTGTCGGGACCGTCGTCGCTGCCGGAACCGCGCGGGAAGTTCTCGAAGGCGATGACCGAGTCGAAGAGCTCACCGGCCCCCACGGCGCGCTGCACCTCGGCGGCGCGGGCGTGGTGGTGTTCCAGCAGCCGGGACTGCTCGTCCTGGATCCGGCGGAGCAGCTCGTCCACCCGCTCGCCGTCCCGCAGCCGCACCCGTACCGGCAGGGTGTTGATGAACAGGCCCACCATGGACTCGACGCCGGGCAGGTCGTGCGGGCGGCCCGAGACGACGGCGCCGAAGACCGGGTCACGCGATCCGGTCAGCCGGGCCAGGACCAGCGCCCAGGAGACCTGGACCAGGGTGTTGAGGGTGACGCCCGCCGTGGCGGCCCGCCGGACCAGCCTCTCGGTGAGGTCGGTGGCCAGCCACAGCCGCGAACGGTCGGGCACCGTGTCGGGTCCGGCCGGGGCCAGCAGCGCGGGCCGTTGCACGCCCTCCAGCGACTCGCACCAGGCGGCCTCGGCCTTGTGCCGGTCCTGACCGCCCAGCCACACCAGGTAGTCCCGGTAGGGTGCGGCGGGCGGCAGCGGCCGGCCCGCCACGAGGGCGGCGAGGTCCCGCTCGACGACCGGCATCGACCAGCCGTCCAGCAGGATGTGGTGGAAGGACACGATCAGTTCGGCACCCGAGTCGAGCCGCAGGAACGTCGCACGGACCAGGGGCGGGCGGGCCACGTCGAAGCGGAGCGCCGCGTCCTTCCGCAGCACCTCCTCGGTCCGCGCGTCTGCCTCGTCGGGGGCGAGACCCGTCAGGTCCACCTCGGCCCACGGGACCCTGATCGCCTTGGGCACGACCTGGACCGGACGGTCGAGGCGCTCGTGCCGGAAGCAGGCGCGCAGGTTCGGATGCCGGTCCAGGAGCGCGGCGACCGCGGCCCGTACCGCGTCTCCGGTGATCGCGGGGCCGATCAGGAAGCGGGCCTGCACCAGATAGGGGTCCGGGCCCTCGGTCTGCCGGGCGGAGTGGAAGAGCAGGCCCTCCTGCAGCGGGGAGAGCGGCAGCACGTCCGCGATGCGCGCGTTCATCGTCGCTCCCCTTCGCGGCCGGTGCGGCCGGTGTCGTCGAGTCCGGAGCCGAGTCCGGCGTCCAGTCCGGTGTCGAGGTCGGTGTCGAGGTCGCCGAAGTCCATCTCCTGCGTGAGCAGTTCGAGCTGGTCCCCGGTCAGGTCGACGAGCGGGAAGTCGGACGGGGCATGGCCGGCCCCGCCGTCCGGCCCGCAGTGCTCGGCGAGGACGCCGAGCGCCTCGGACCACGCCCCGGCCAGTGCGCGTACCTCGTCCTCGGTGAACGCTCCGGACGGGTAGGAGAAGCTCGCCTCCAGCACGGGCTCGCCGTTCTCCTCCCGGGCCAGCACATCCACTTCCAGGCTGTGCGCCAGCGGCACGGCGTCCGGGCCGGGTTCGAGCAGCCGCCCGCCCGCCGCGTCGGCAGCGGCGAACCGGCCCAGATAGTTGAAGCGGACATCGGGTGCGGGGAGCGCGGCGAGTGCCGGGCCGGTCTCCGGGTGGAGGTAGCGCAGCAGCCCCCAGCCGAGCCCGCCCGAGGGCACCGCACGCAGCTGCTCCTTGACGCACTTCAGGGCCTCTCCCGGCCGGCCGCCGGGAGCCACCGACGCCGCGCCGATGTCCAGGCGGACCGGGTACTGTGTGGTGAACCAGCCGACCGTGCCGGACACGTCGACCGGGGCGGAGACGGCCTCGCGCCCGTGGCCCTCCAGATGGACGACGAGCGAGGACCCGTTGCCGCGCCGCTGGACGGCCGCGGCGGTCAGGGCGGTCAGCATCACCGCGTCGGGGCGGCAGTTGAAGGTGCCCGGCAAGGTGATCAGCACGCTGCGGGTGAGCCCGGGGTCGAGATCGAAGGTGAGGGTCTCCCGCCGGCCACCCGCCCGACGGCCGTCGGTGAGCCGGGCCGTGTCGTCCGCCAGCTGTGCCTTCCACCAGGGGAGTTCGCCGATCCTCAGCCCTGCCTCCTGGGAGAGCAGCCGGGACCACCGGGTGAACGAGGCCGTCCTCGCGGGCGCGGTGTCACCCTCGGGGCCGCCGTCCAGCGCCGCGGCGAGCTCCTGCCCGAGCACCCGCCAGGAGAAGCCGTCCACGGCCAGGTGGTGCACGGTCAGCAGCAGGGCACCGGCCCGGTCCGGGCCGGGGTCGAGCCACACCGCCCGCACCATTTCGCCCTCCTCGGGGCGCAGGGTGATGGTGCGCGCGAGCTCCGTCGCCCGGGAGTGCAGATCGGCGTCCGCGGGCACGGCCACCCGGAAGGCCCGCGCACCGCGGGGGCCGCCCTTCTCGGGCACGTGAAGTTCCCAGCCGGTGTCGTCCTCGCACACCAGGCGCATCCGCAGCGCGGCGTGGCGCGCGGTCAGTACGGAGACGGCCCCCTCGATCGCGGCGAGCCGGGTGCCGGCCGCCAGGGGGAACAGCATGGACTGGGTGAACGCGGCGGTGTCCCGGACCTGTTCGCGCCACCAGTGCATCACCGGGGTGAGAGGCAGCCGCCCGCCCCCGGTGTCCTCCTCCTCGGGGGCGTCGCCGTCGGGCGTACGGGCCAGCACGGCCAGCCGGGCCGGGGTGCGTACCGTGAACACATCGTGCGGCGAGAGCACCAGACCGGCCGCCCGGGCCCGCGCGGCGAGCTGGATCGCCATGATGCTGTCGCCGCCGAGCCGGAAGAAGTCGTCGTCGGCACCGGCCTGTTCGACGTCCAGCAGCTCCGCGAAGAGTCCGCAGAGGACCTCCTCGCGCGCCGACCCGGGGAGCCGGGCGATGTCCGTGGTCCGGGTGGCGGGCGCGGGCAGGGCGGCCCGGTCGAGCTTGCCGTGCGAGGACAACGGTAGCGCGTCCAGCGCCACCACGGCGGCCGGAACCATGGCCGCGGGCAGCCGCCCGGAGGCGTGCAGCAGCAGCCCGTTCTCGTCGATCGCCGCTCCCGGCGTGGGCACCACGTACGCGACGAGCTGTGCCGTGCCGCCCCGGTCGTGCCGTACGACGGCCACCGCCCGTTCCACGGTGGGGTGTTCGGCGAGTGCGGCGGCGACCTCACCGGGCTCGATGCGCAGCCCGCGCAGCTTCACCTGTTCGTCACCGCGCCCGAGGTAGTACGTGTTCCCGTGGTCGTCGCGGTGGGCGAGGTCGCCGGTGCGGTACATGCGGCTTCCGGGCGGACCGTAGGGATCGGCGACGAACCGCTCGGCGGTGAGCGCGGCACGGCCCAGGTAGCCCCGGGCGAGCGCCGCACCCGCCAGATACAGCTCACCGCCCGCCCCGGCGGGTACGGGCCGGAGCCGTTCGTCCAGGACGTAGGCGGTGGTGCCCGCCACCGGTGTGCCGATCGGCGGCGCCGTCCCGTCGGCCTCCAACGGTCCGGAGACGGTGGCGACCACGGTCGACTCGGTGGGCCCGTACGCGTTGTGGAAGCGCCGCCCCGAGACGGCCCAGCGGGCCACCAGCTCCGGCGGGCATGCCTCGGCGCCGACGACGAGGGCGCGCAGCTGCGGATGCGGCCCGGCCGGCACGGTCGCGAGCACCGACGGCGGAATGAACGCGCAGGAGATCCGCCGCTCGGTCAGTACCGTTCCCAGATCCTCGCCCACGAGCGGACCGCGGGGCGGCAGCACCAGCGTTCCGCCGGAGCCGAAGGCCATGCACAGTTCGCCGACGGAGATGTCGAAGGAGGGCGGCCCCAGCTGGAGCACCCGGCTGTCCGCGTCCAGCGCGATGCCCTCCACCAGGCTCCGGGTCAGCGCGGCCACCCCGGCGTGGTCGACCACCACACCCTTGGGGGTGCCGGTCGAGCCGGAGGTGTGGATGACATGGGCGGTGTCGTGCGGCTGCGGACCACCCGGCGGCAGCGGCTCCCCGGCCCAGGCGTGCTCGTCGAGGACCAGGGTCGGCAGACCGGTGTCCAGGGGCGCGGCGCCGGGTTCGGTGACCAGCAGCACCGGCGCGGCCTCGGCGAGCACCCGGCGGATGCGCTCGGCCGGATGGGCGGGGTCGAGGGGCAGATAGGCGGCGCCGGCCCGCTGCACGGCCAGTGCGGCCACCGGCCAGTCGCTGCCACGGGCGAGGGCGAGCGCCACGATCCGCCCGGGGCCGGCCCCCCGGCTCACCAGATGCCCGGCCAACCGGGCCACCCGGTCGTCCAGTTGGGCATAACTCAGGGTGTACGCGGGGGACTCGACGGCCGGCGCGTCCGGCGTGCGGGCCGCCTGCCGGGTGACCAGCTCCGGCAGCGGGACGGGGGCGGGGACGACGGGCCCGGCGGAACCGGCGAGCAGCTCACCGCGCATCGCCGACGGGACCAGGTCGATGTCCCCGACGAGCGCGGTCGGGTCGGCGGTGATCCGCTTCAGCAGCTCGACGTAGCACTGCGTCCAGCGGGCCACCGTCGCGGGGTCGAAGACATCGGTGCGCAGCCCGAAGCTGCCCTCCATGCCGTCACCGCTGTCCTTCACCACGCCGACCAGGTCGTGCTCGCCGCCCGTGTGGATCCGCTCGGGCTCCGCGAACTCCTTCATCACCGAGACGCTCGGCTGCTGCGTCAGGTGCATGAACACCCACTGGTACAGCGGGGCACGGCCCGCGCTGCGCTCGGGCGCGGCGGCCGAAACGATCCGGCCCACGGGCACGTCCGCGTTGGCCATCAGATCCGGGAAGTCGACCGCGAACCCGGCGAGCAGATCGGCGAAGGACCGGTCCGGATCCACCTTCCAGCGGGTCGGCACGGCATTCATGACATAGCCGATGACCCGGTCGAGGCCCTTGGCCGCGCGGTTGGCAATGGGAGTACCGATCACCAGGTCGTCGGCGCCGCTGACCCGGTGCGCCAGGACGGCGAAGGCGGCCATGAGGACGACGTAGACCGAGGCGCCGCGCTCCCGGGCCAGGGCCCGCACGGCGGCGGTGGTGGTTGCGTCGATGTGGAAGGGCACCTGCGCGATGCCTTCGTCCCCGGTGACGCCGGTGCTGCCGGGCACGGTCAGCGGGCCGGGCGGGTCGGCGAGATAGCGCCGCCAGAAGTCGAGCCGGCTCGCGAAGACCCCGGACTCCGCCAACTCGCTCTGCCAGGAGGAGAAATCGGCGTACTGCGCGGCCGGGCGGGTCAGGGGCGGTTCCAGGCCGTCGCGCAGCGCGCCGTACGCCTGCGCGAACTCGTTCTGCAGCACGTCGAACGACCACCAGTCGCTGATGGTGTGGTGCAGACTCAGCATCAGTGTGGAGCGCCGTTCGTCGACCCGGACGAACCGGGCCCGGATCAGCTTGTCCCGGCCGAGGTCGAAGGGGCGGCTGCGGAAGGTCTCGAAGGCCGCGTCGATCGTCCCGCCGGTGCCCGGCAGATCCTCGCGCTCCAGGTCGAAGGTCCCGTCGTCCGGGAATTCGACGTGCAGTTCGCCCGACGGGTCCGTCACGATCCGGGTCCGCAGGATGTCGTGGTGACGCTGCATCAGCGTCAGCGCCGCCTCCAGATGTGCCGGGTCCACGGGCCGCTCGAAGTGGTAGGCGGCGCACAGGTTGAGCGCGGGGGTACCGGGATACAGCGAGTCGTACACCCACAGGTCGTGCTGCGCGGGGCTGAGCGGCACCCGGCGGGCCGGGTCGCGCGGCGGTATGACGGCGGGTATCTCGCGGGCCCGACCCGCCTCCAGCAGGCGGCGCATCAGCCGGACCCGCTGTTCCCGGCCGAGTGCGACGAACCGGTCGGCCATGGAGGGGAATGCCGCGACCGGGGCGGTGCGCGAGACGGTGGGGGCGCTCATCACAGGTTCTCTTTCAGTTCGGCCAACCGGTGCAGCCCGGCCAGTACGTCGTCCCGTCCGATGCCGAAGTCGATGAAGCAGGCGACCTCGTCGACGCCCAGCTCCGCCAGATCGGCGAGCATCTTGGCGCAGTGACCGGGGGAGCCGAGCAGGCTGCCCCAGCTCAGATAGCGCTCGAATGCGAAGTCGGCCAGCATCGTGGTCTGTTCCTCGGTGAGGCTCGCGGTCGTGGCGTCCGCGGAGCGGTTCGCCGCGGTCTGGCGCACGTACGAGGCGAGATAGGTCTTGAGCGGGGCGCCCGCCATCCGGCGGACCTCCGCGTCATCGGTGCCGACGTAGGTGTGGGCCATCAGCGTGACCCGCCCGTGGGCGTCGGTGCCCCGCTGGTCGGGGGCCTCTGCGCAGGCGGCGCGGTAGCGGGCGATCTTCTCGGCCAGCTCGTCCCGGCTCTGTCCCACGGTCGCACCCAGCACTCCGGCGCGCAGCCGTCCGGCGGCCTCCCAGGTCTCCGGGTTGCCGGACGTGGTGATCCACAGCGGCAGGGTGTCCTGCACCGGGCGGGGCTGGGGTGTGACGGAGACCGGGGTGCCCGTGCCGTCGGGGTACTCGGCGGGCTCGCCCGCCCACAACGACCGCAGCCGCGGGATCGTCTCCAGGGCGGTCCGCCGGCGGTCCGAGTAACTCTCGGGGGCCAGCGTGAAGTCCTTGGAGTGCCAGCCGGTGGCGACGGACAGGCCCACCCGCCCGTGCGAGAGGTTGTCCACGACGGCCCAGTCCTCCGCCACGCTCAGCGGGTGGTGCAGCGGCAGGACGACGCTGCCCGCGCGGATCCCGATCCGCTCGGTGGCGACGGCGAGTGCCGCGCTGAGCACCGGCGGGCTCGGGAAGACCTGCCCCACCTGCTGGAAGTGGCGCTCGGGGGTCCAGACGGCGTGGAAGCCGAGCCGGTCGGCGGTCCGGGCCACGGCGAGGATGTCCTCGTACGTCTCGGTGTGCCGGGCCTCGCCGGCGGTGGTGCTGTCCGCACCGAAGAACATCACACTGAGGTCCACTGCCACTCCTCCTGCTTTCTTCCGGTCTGGGGCTGGGTCTGGGGTTGCGGGCGGCGCGGCACCCGGGGGCGGCGCGGGATGGGGGAGGCGGACGCGGGCGCGGGCAGGGCGGCCGCACGTTCCAGCTCGACGGCGAAGGCGGCGACCGTGGGCGCCGCGAACAGCTGGGCCACGGTCAACTGCCGCCCGGCACCGAGCCGGGCCACGACGCGCACGGCGCGCAGCGAGTTGCCGCCGAGTGCGAAGAAGTCGTCGTCCGGGCCGGCGCCCGGCACTCCGAGGACCTCGCACCACACGGCGGCGATCTCCTGTTCCAGAGCCGTCATCGGGCGCTCGGTGACGGACCGGCGCCGGTCCGGTGCCGCGATCCGGTCGCTCTCGCCGGCCAGTCGCGGCGGGGCGGGCAGGCCCAGCCGCGACAAGGGGGTGTCGGGCGCGGCCGCGGCAGCCTCCAGGGCCTCGGAGAGGGCGTCCGCGAGCCACTGGACGAACTCCGCCTCCAGCGCCTGCCCGCGGTACTCGAACGTCAGCGTCAGCCCGTCCGGCGCGCCCCGGTCCGAGGTGGAGTCGGTGACGTCCACCAGGAGTTCGAACCGGGCTGCGCCGGTGCGCACGACCTCGACGCCGTGCTCGGCGCCGGGCAGCGTGACCTCGGCCCGCGCGTTGTTCTGGAGCGCCAGGACCACATCGGTGAACGGCTGACGGCCCGGGGGACGCGGCGGGTTGAGCGCGCCCACCACGTCCTCGAACGGCACGTCCTGGTGGCTGAACGCGGCGAGGTCCGTCTCCCGCACCCGGGCGAGCACTTCGGCCGTGGTGGGGTCGCCGGACAGATCGGTGCGCAGCACCAGCATGTTGACGAAGAACCCGACCACGTCCTCGACGCTGCCGTCCCCGGCGCGCCCGGCCACCGGGGCGCCGATCGCCAGGTCCTCGCCCGCGCCGGCCCGTGCCAGCACGGTGGCCAGCGCCGCGTGCAGGGCCATGAAGAGCGTGGCGCCCCGGACGCGGGCCGATTCGACTACCCGGGCGTGCGCCGCCGCGTCGAGCCGGCGCACCACCACCCGGGCGGCCGGACCGGGTACGGCGGGGCGTCCGGCGCGGCGGGGCAGCAGCGGACCATCGGCCGGCAGCCCGTCCAGTTCCTTGCGCCAGTACGTGAGCTGACGGGCGGCCAATGCGTGCGGATCGGACGGCGAGCCGAGCCGGTCCAGCTGGTGACGGGCGTGCTCCGCGTACTGGAGGGCGAGCGGGGGAAGCCCTGCCGGGTCCGCGCCCCGGACCCGTGCCTCGTAGGCGCGGGAAAGATCGCGGAAGAGCGGCCGCAGCGACCACCCGTCCCCGGCGATGTGATGGACCAGCACCAGCAGCGCGTGCTCGTCCGGCCGCTCCGACGAGGTGAACAGCGTCGCCCTCATCGGGAGTTCGGTACGCAGATCGAAGCGGTGACCGGCCTCCCGCTCGATCTCCCGGTCCATCGAGTCCCCGGTGGTACGAAGCTGCCGGAACGGAGGCCGGGCGGCCGCCCCGCTCAGCACCCGGCGTACGGGGGAGCCGTCGGACTCCTCGAAGACGGTCCGGAGCACCTCGTGACGCTCGGCGACCCGGGCCAGCGCGTCGTCCAGCGCGGCCGCGTCGACCGGGCCCCGCAGTCGGACCAGCATCGGCAGGTTGTACGCGGCGCCGGCCCCGATCCGGTCCAGGAACCACAGCCGGTGCTGCGCGTGCGACACCGGGAGTGCCCCGGAGGCGTCGCCGGGCACAGCACTCGACGAGGGGCGCACCGGGGGAGCGGTGTCGACGAACGGGGCGAGGAGCGCCGGGGTGGGCGCCTCGAAGAGCCCGCGGATGTCGATCTCGACGCCGAGCACGCCACGGATCCGGCCCAGCAGCCGGGCGGCGAGCAGGGAGTGGCCGCCGCGTGCGAAGAAGTCGTCGTCCGGGCCGGCGCGGTCGGTGTGCAGCATCTGGGCGAAGAGCTCGCACAGCGTGGCCACGGTGCCGCCCGGCGCCGCCCGGCCGACGGCGGCCGTAGCGGTTCCGGGCTCCGGCAGGGCGGCCCGGTCGAGCTTTCCGCTGGGGGTCAGCGGCAGCTCGTCCAGCGGAACGAAGACCGCCGGGACCAGGTAGTCGGCCAGCACACCGCGGGCGTAGGCACGCAACTCCGCTTCCCGGAAGCCCTGTCGGGCGCCGCCGCTCGGTACGACGTACGCGATGAGCTGGCGGTCGCCCGCCGGGTGCTCATGGGCGACGACCGCGGCCCGGTCGATGCCGGGGTGCCGGGTCAGTACGCTCTCGACCTCGCCCGGCTCCACCCGGAAGCCCCGGATCTTCACCTGGCTGTCGGCCCGGCCCTGATACTCCAGGACGCCGTCGGCACGCCGCCGTCCGAGGTCACCGGTGCGGTAGACGCGTTCACCGGAGGGGGAGGCGACGAAGCGTTCGGCGGTCAGCACGGGCCGTCCGCAGTAGTCACGGGCGATGCCCGCCCCGGCGGCGTAGATCTCACCGGTCCGCCCGTCCGGCACCGGACGGAGCTCTTCGTCGAGGACGTACAGCCGCTTGCCCGCCAGCGGACGGCCGATCGGCACCGGGCCCGCTGCGAGTTCGGCGGCGCTCACCGGGTGGACGGTGAGGAACACCATGCACTCGACGGGGCCGTATCCGTTGCTCAGCCGCAGCTCCGGCCGGTGCTCCAGCGCGCGGGCCGCGTGCGGCACCGACATGGCCTCGCCGCCCACCACGAGTTCCCGCAACCCGTCCATCACCTGCGGGTACTCGTCCACGACGACGTTGAAGAGGGAGGCCGACAGGTACATGGAGGTGATGCCGTGCTCGGCGACGAGCCGGGCCATCAGGAAGGGCTCGGGCCGCTGCCCGGGGTGCAGGACGCAGGTCCCGCCGTTCATGAGCGGCCCCCACAGCTCCAGGGCGAACGCGTCCCAGGACAGTGGCGCGCACTGGAGCCAGACCGCGCCGGGGCCGAAGGACGCGAAGCTCTGCCCGGTGAGGGTGGCCGTGATCGTATGGTGCGGCGCGGCGATGCCCTTGGGCCGGCCGGTCGATCCGGAGGTGAACATCACGCAGGCGATGTCGTCGGGCCGGGCCGGGACGGCGCCGCGCGGCAGCGGCCGGGCCCCGGCGGCGTCCTCGATGTGCACCCGGGCCACGTCGAGCATCCCGGGCGCGGCGTCGCGGGCCGTGACGACCACGGCGGCCCCCGCGTCCTCGGCCATCGCCCGCAGCCGTTCGGCGGGGAACCCGGGGTCCAGCATCACGTAGCCCGCCCCGGCCTTGAGGATGCCGAGGATCGTCACGACGAGTGCGGTGGAGCGCTCCAGGTACACGCCGACCGTGTCGCCGGGCCGGATGCCCCGCGTGGCCAGCAGGCCCGCCAACCGGTCCGCCCGGTCGTCTAGTCCGGCGTAGTCGACCCGCTCGCCGCCGTCGATCAGCGCCGTGGCGCCGGGTGTCCGCGCCGCCTGCTCCTCGAACAGTTCATGCACGCACCTCATCGCGCTCACCTCCCAGTGGCTCGCTCTGCTCGACCTGGTCCTGCGGTGCGTCGAGGTCGGGCAGCAGGGTGTCGATGTCCCTGATCGAGCGGCTGGCGAGTCCCCAGAGGGCGACCCCGGTCCCGCCGATACCGGCCAGGAACAACATGGCGGCCATGCCGCTGCCCGGACCGTCGCCGACCAGGGGGCCGAGCACGGTGAAGAGCCCGGAGCCCCGGGCGGCCAGCGGTTCGAAGACGTGATCGGCGAGGGGACCGGAGACCGCCATGGCCAGCGGCACGGAGATCTGCGACAGGAACATCACCGCGCCGAAGACCCGGCCCTGCCATTCGTGGGGCACCTTGGTCTGCACGATCGTCTGCATCGAGGCATTGACCACCGTCATGAGCAGGGCACCGACCAGGATGGCCAGGCACCAGCCGGTCACATTGCCCACCAGGCCCATCACCACCAGGGCGGACAGGCACATGCCGACCACGCCGAGCATCATGCCCCGGCCCCGGTTCGCGGGTCCGCCCCAGGCGGCCATGAGCAGGGCACCGGCCACTCCGCCGATGCCGACCGAGGTGTTGACCGCGGCGAGTGCTCCGTTGCCGGCCCGGAGCAGCACCATCGGTGAGATGAGGGCGAAGCCGAAGACCATCACGAGGTTGACGACACAGAAGTTGACGATCAAGTCGCGCAGGCTGGGCACCCGGAACAGGTAGCGCAGCCCTTCGACGGCATCGGCGGTGATCCGGCGGCGCGGTGCGTCGGGATTCTTCGTCACCCGGTCGCCCTTGAAGCGCACGATCTGGATGCCGATCAGGGCGAACGCGTAGCTGGCCAGGTCGACCAGGAGCGTGGGGCCGATCCCGAAGAGCGCGACGAGCAGACCGCCCAGAGCGGGGCCGCCGATCCCGGCGGCACTCTTCGCACCGGCCAACAGCCCGTTGGTGCGGTCCAGTTGGTCCTTGCGGACCAGAAGGGGAACGGCCGAGGACAGGGCCGGGAACTGGAAGGCGGCGCAGACGCCGAGCAGAACGGTGGCCGGATAGACCTGCCAGGCCTGGAAGGCGCCGAGGTAGTGGAACAGGGCCAGGGTGCCCACGACGAGGAGTCCCCCGGCATCGGCGATCCGGAGCGCGGAGCGCTTGGGTATACGGTCGATGATTGCGCCCGCAATCGGACTGAAAACGGCTTGTGGCAGCATCGCGCACAACGACAGGATGGTGACGGCGGTCGCCTGCCCGCCGGCCGACCAGACCTCGACGATGAAGGCGAACCGGACCGCCGCGCTGCCCGCCAGGGACACCGCCTGACCGGACCAGACGAGGAGAAAGGGGCCCATTCCCGAGAATCGGCCGGGAATGTCAGTTGATATCCGGGTGCCCATCAGGAACCGGATCCCTTGTGCACCGACATCCGGCACACGGTGCCGGAGCCGTCGAACGGTGTGGTTGCCACGCCTCAATCCCCCAGGATGTCGCGTCCTCTGCGGATCACCACGGATCCCTGTCCGAATCGAACGGGGTCATCATGCGGCGGCCGATTACCGCTGCGTTCCCTTCGCGAACGCGGGAACGGGAAGGAAGAGGGAACGGATCGGGAGGGATGCGGGAGCCGGGAAGGCAAGGGTCGTCGCGTAGTTGTCTGCAGAAGGAGTACTCACGTGAAGGACCCCAGGGATCGTTCGCCCGACGGGACGGAACTGCGCCAGGCCCTCCAGGACCTGTCCACCGTGGAACGGTGGGCCGAGCGTGTGGCGTCCGGTGTCAGGTCCCATCCGTACACCGCGCCGGAGTCCTGGGAGGGGCCCCAGCTCAGCGTCGAGACCAGAACCGAGAACGGCATGCACATGGTGGCCCGGATCGTCACGTGGCCACCCGGGAACGGTGCCGGTCCGGCGGTCCTGGACGAGTCGGAGCGTGCGGTGCTCCGCTCCCTGGTGAGATCGCTGCTCGACCTGGCCGGCCACGAGTCGGGAACGGCCCGTACGCGCGTGGTCCTCACTCCACTCGGCCCCCGCGTCGCCGCCTGCCAGCTCGACGTGGAATAGCGGAACAGGCGGCTTCCGGTCCCGTTCCCGCGGCAGTTCCCGGAGGCGGGATCGGGGCAGGAACGGACCGGGAACGCCGATCAGCAACATCAGTGGTGTCGGGAAGCGGAACACCGCAGAACCTCACAAACACCACTTAGGGGCGGGACAATGGGACGCAAGCTTGCTGGACTCTTCGGGATCATCGCGGCGACGCTGGCCTTCGGTATCGGCACGGTGGTCGAGGCGGGGCAGGCGCACGAAGCCCGGGGCATTCAGCAGGTTCTCGCCGACGACAAGGGCCCGACGATCATCGGCACCACGGGCACCGACGACGACAAGGGTCCGACGGTCATCGGGACCCATGTGCTCGCCGACGACAAGGGCCCGACCGTCATCGCTCGGACGATCACGGACGACAAGGGTCCGACGGTGATCGGTACCACCGGCACGGACGACGACAAGGGTCCGACGGTGATCGGTACCACGGGCACCGACGACGACAAGGGCCCGACCTCCCCCGTCATGTGAGCCCACCCCGCCTCGACACACGAGCCCCGCACCGGACCACGGTGCGGGGCTCGTCGCTGTCCGTCCAGGAGCAAGGGCTGTCCCGTACGGCGACGGCGACGCCTCCTGCGATGGCGGCCGGTCGTCAGCTGCGCCGGTGATCCGCCGGAACGCCCATCCCGTCGAAGAGCCGCTCGGCCTCCGTCCGGTACCGATCCGACTCCGGCGTGTCGCCGAGGGCGTCGGACATGCCCGCGAGGGCGTAGGCCTGCTCGATGCGGTAACTGAGGGACGAGGCGAGCTCATGGGCATGGGTGTGCAGCGCGAGGGCCGCCGCGGCATCGCCCTGCCGCCTGCGCAGCCGGCCCACGATGTTCTCCACCTTGGCCCGGCGCAGCGGCGAGGGATTCGTCCGCATCATGTCGAGGGCGAGCTCCGCCTGGTCCGGGACACGCGGCGGCATGCCCAGCCGGTTCTCCACATCGGCGGACAACGCCAGGGTCAGGGCGAGGTTCACCTCGTTGCCGGCGTCCCCGTACAGTGCGCGGGCCTCCGCCAGGCAGCGGTCGGCCTCCTCGTACGCCCCCAGGCCGACATGGGCGAAGGCGAGGTCGGTGATGGCGCCGGGAAGCCCCTCGTGCTGCCCCAGCTGGCGGCTCAGTTCGGCCGAGCGCCGGGCCGCGTCCCGCGCTTCCTCGTACCGTCCCCACTGCTCGTACAGAGTGCTGAGCATGGTCAGGCTCTCGGCCTCCGCGCGCGGCATGTCCAGGTCGCGTTCGTGCGCGATCGCCGTCTCCATATGACCCAGGGCCGCGGAGAAGTCACCGAGCAGACTGTTGAACTGGCCGAGGATGCTCTCGCTGTGCGCCTGGGTGTGCAGATCACCGAGACGGATCGCGACGTCCCGGCTCTCCCGGGCGGCTTCGAGCCCCTCGGAGAGACGGCCGAGCTTCCAGCAGGCGACGCCCAGGTTGGACAGGCTCACCCCCAGCAGCGCCAGGTCCTGGAGCCGGCCGGCAGCGGTGACCGCGACCCGGCTCAGCTCACCGAACTCCTCCAGCAGCCCCAGGTCGTTGAGCTGGAAGACGAGATTGCGTGCCAGGCACACCACATAGCGGTCGTACCCCCGGCGCTCGGCGAGCGTGACCGCCGCGAGGAGCGAGCTCTGCTCGCGCAGGAACCACTTCCGCGCCGCCTCGGGGGTGTTGAGGTCGGGCAGTTCGGCCTTGGAGGGCTCGATGCCGGTACTGCGCCGACGCCGCCCGGAATAGAGGAGATCGCACGCCACCTCGGTGGCGGTGAGGTAATAGCCCAGCAGCCGCTCCACCGCCACGGAGTCCTCGGGGGACTCTACGAGCAGGCTGTGCGCGAAGCTGCGGACCAGATCGTGGAAGGTGTAGAGACCGATCTCCGGCTGCTGCACGAGGTGCACGTCGAGCAGCATCTCCAGCAGGTCCTCCGCGTCCCGGGCGCCCGAACCCAGCAGCGCACCGGCGGCGTGGATGTCCATGTCGCTGCCCGGGTGCAGGGCCAGCGTCGAGAACGCGTTCCGGCACTCCTCGTCCAGGGCCTGGTAGGACAGGCGCAGGGTGGCGGAGACGCTGCGGGCGCCCGAGCTGAGCTCGTCGAGCCTCCGGGTCTCGTCGCGCAGCCGCTCCGCCAGGTACTGAAGGGTCCAGCGCGGGCGGTTGCGCAGCCGGGCGGTGGCGATCCGCAGGGCGAGGGGGAGATGGCCGCAGAGCCGGGCGATCTCCGCGGCGGCCTCGGGCTCGGCGGCGACGCGCTGGGCGCCGAGCGTCTCGGCCACCAGCATCGCACTGTCCTCGGGCGGCATCACCCCGATCGAGATCCACCGGGCGCCGTCCAGATCGACCAGCCGGGCCCGGCTGGTGACCATGACGAGGCTGCCGGGGGAGACGGGCAGCAGCGGGCGGATGGCGGCGGCGTCGGCCGCGTTGTCGAAGAGGATCAGCAGCCGCTTGCCGACCAGGGTGGCGCGCCACAGCGCAGTGCGGGCGGGCACGTCGTCGGGGATGAGGTTGCCCGGGACACCGACGGCACGCAGCAGGCTGTCGAGCGCGATGCCCGCGGTCACCGGCTGGTCGCCCGGCGTGTGTCCGCGCAGGTCTATGTGGAGCTGCCCGTCCGGGTACTCGGGGGCGAGCCGGTGCGCGGCCCGTACCGCGAGCGAGGTCTTGCCGCAGCCGCCCATGCCGTCGATGGCCACGATCTGGGGACCCTGCTCGCCGCCGGCCTCGGCACCACGCAGGATTTCGGCCAACTCCCGGTCCCGTCCGGTGAAGTCCGCGAGGTCGTACGGGAGGGTGCTGGGGGGTTCCGCCGGCAGCGCCACGGTCACCACCGGGGCGGCGGCCGGCTCGGGGCCGGCCAGTTCGGGGCTCTCCCGCAGGATTCCCTCGTACAGCTTGGTGAGGTTGGGGCCGGGGTCGATGCCGAGTTCCTCGGCGAGGAGTCCGCGTACCTTGCCGTACTCGTCCAGGGCCTCGGCCTGCCGCCCGGACCGGTACAGGGCGATCATCAACTGGCCGCGCAGGGACTCGCGCAGGGGATGCTGCTGGACCAGCTCCCGCAGCTCGACGACGAGTTCGGCCGAATCGCCGAGTGCGAGGTGGAGTTCGAAGAGCTGTTCCGCCGCGGTCAGCCGGCGCTCCTCGATGGATGTCGACGCCGCCTCGATGACCGGGCCGCCGCTCCCCGACAGAACGGGTCCTCGCCAGAGCGCCAGGGCTCCGCGCAATATCTCCGCGGCTTCGGCTGTGCGGCCGTCGGAAGCCGCGAGCTTCGCTTTGCGTATCAGTAGGCCAAATTCGGCCACGTCGATTTCACATTGTTCGTGGGCGACGCGATACCCGGGGCCGTCGGTGAGGAGAACGCCGGCGCCCCCGGGTATCCGTCTTCGGAGATCCGCGACTGCCTTGCGCACTTGGTGCGGAGCCGTCGTGGGCGGTTCCTCGTCCCAGGCCGCCTCGACCAGACGGGATACCGGAAGCACTTTTCCGGGCTCCAGGAGCAGTGTGGCCAGAACTCGCTCCTGTATGACTCCGCCCAGCCGGAGGCGCGTCCCGTTGGACCAACCCTCAATCGGGCCAAGAATGTTGAAGCGCAGCCGAAACTCTTCCGTAGATGACACGCATCCTCCCCCTCAGCTCTGCGCACCCGCAGCGCTTCCCCAGCGCGAGGCGATCGTAGTCCCTGCCACGAGGAACTCGCGGTACCGCACCGGGAAGATTTCGGGAATGGCTCGATGAATGCTGTTCATCGACGGCAGGCCTTCGCTGCCACGGAGAGTACGGAGCGAACGGAGCGTGAGCGGACCGGGAAAGATCCTTCGCCGCGCTGTGTGTTCCGGACAGTCCTGGGCGGCCGGGTAACCGGCCATTGCGTTTTCCGAGCATGTGGAGACCGAGGAGACAATGATGAATTCCCAGCCCGCGCCCGGGCTCGACGTTCTGCTGCAGAATGCGCGCAGGCGGGCGGGACTGACGCAGGAACAGCTCGCCGGCCTTTCCACCGTGAGCGTGCGGGCCATTCGTGATTTGGAACTCGGCCGGGTTCAGCACCCGCGCAGGGAAACGCTGAAGCTCCTCGCCAATGCCATGCGGCTGAGCGACGCGCGACGTGTCGAGCTCGAACTCGCCGTCGACGCGAAGGCGGTGGGGCGCGTCTTCCAGGACATCTACGGAGTCGGCCTGGCCACGCCGCCCCCTCCGCTGCGCCCGCTGATCGGGCGGCGTCCGGAACTGGAGGCGCTGACGGCCCGGTTGCGCACGGATCACGAGCGCCTGCTGACCCTTGTCGGGCTGCCGGGAGTCGGAAAGACACGGCTCGCCCAGGAGGCCGCATCCGTGATCCACACCCGAGACCGGGTTCCGGTGCTGTGGGTATCCCTGGACGATGCGGCGGAAACCACCGGAGCGGCCCCCGGTACTCCGCAATCGACCGTGACCGGATGGGTGCGCGCACTTGTCCGCGACGGCGAGGAATTCGAGGAACTGGCCGCGCTCATAGGGTCCAAGGCCACCTTGATCGTCCTGGATGGCTACGATGCGTCACCATCTGTCACCCCTCGGCTGCTGAGTCTGCTGCGGGCCTGCGAGCGCCTGAAAATACTCACCACCACCAACCGGCCGGTCCAGCTGCCCGGTGGACGGCTGCTGCCGCTGGCCCCGCTCCCGGTGCCGACCGTTGCCGATCTCGCCGCCGAGGCGGTGGGCGGCTCCCTCGTGGCGGACCGCCATGCCATCGAGCTGACGCTCTCCCATGTCAGTTATATGCGGCCCGACTTCCTTCCCACCGACTCCGTCGTCACCACCGTTGCCCACATCTGCCGGGCCCTGGACGGAATGCCGCAGGCGCTGGAAGCCGCGGCCTCGTGGCTGCTGCTGTACTCCCCGCAACAACTTCTGGACATCGCCCGCACCACACCGCTGGTGCTGCTCGACGGGGTCACCCCGGCCGATCCCGCCGCCGGCCCCACCCTGGGCGAGCGGCTCACCGCAGCCGTGACCGGGCTCGACCCGCAGGCCGCCGAGCTGCTGCGCACGCTGGCGACGCTGGAGGACCCGTGGGCGGTGGACGATGCCGCGCGTGCCTGCGGCACCTCGCTGGCCGAAGCCGCCCGCGACGTACACGCCCTGCTGGTCCGCGGCCTGATCCGCCGGCTCCCCACGACGGCGGGCGACCCGGTCGGCTTCACCGTGCTCAACCTGGTCCGCGCGGCGCTCGACGCGGAGCGGGAGACGGCGCCCGCAGCTCTCGCCGCCGCCCTGAGCGAGTGAGTACCACCACCGCACACATCACCCCGTTCCCCGTTCCTCGCTCCACCCCGTTCCCGCCCTCATGAAAGGCACCGCACCCATGCGCAACCTGATCTCCCTCGCCGACCTGACGCCCGCCGAGCTGGACCACCTCGTCCGGCGCGCCGTCTCGTTCGGCCGGGACGGCATCGTGCCGAAGCCGCTGGCCGGACGACAGGTCGGTCTGTACTTCCGCAAGTCCTCGACCCGGACCCGTACTTCCTTCTGGAGCGCGGCGACCCGCCTGGGCGCCGACGTGATCACCTTCGGCCCGAACGAGCTGCAGCTCAGCACCGGAGAGACGGTCGAGGACACCGCCCGGGTCCTGGGCCAGTACCTGGACGCCCTGGTCGTACGCACCAACGGCGACGTGGAGGAGATCCGCAGGCTCGGAAGCAGCGCGAACCTGGCCGTCGTCAACGCCCTGAGCCTGGACGAGCACCCGACCCAGGCCATCGCCGATCTCGCCACGCTGGCGGAGGAGTTCGGCTCGCTCGACGGTCTGCACCTGCTCGCCGTCGGCGAGGGCAACAGCTCGGGCGCCGCCCTCGCCCTCGCCGCCGCCCTCACCCCCGGCCTGCGCCTCACCCTGCTGTGCCCGCAGGGGTACGAGGTGCCCAAGGAGACCCTGGACCTGGCGGCCGAACTCAGCGGCGGCAAGGCCCTGGTGAGCCAGGTCGTGACGGCCGACGAGGTCAGAGGCCCGGTGGACGCGGTGTACACCAGCCGGTGGCAGACCATGGGGGTGACGAAGGAGAACCCCGACTGGCTCAAGGACTTCGACGGCTTCCAGATCAACCGCGCGTTCCTGGACCGTTTCGCCGGCCCGCGCACCGTCGTCCTGCACGACCTGCCCGCGGTCCGGGGCGAGGAGGTCACCGACGAGGTGCTCGACGGCGCGTCCAGCCGGGCCTGGCGCCAGGCCCACCACAAGATGACCGCCGCCGCGGCGGTACTGGAATGGTGCGTGCGCGGCATCCAGAGCTGACCGCCTGCCCGACCCGACCCCACGCGACCCGCCCCCACGCGACCCGACCCCACTCCACCCGTCTCCACCCGACCCGACCCGACCCGACCCCACCCGGCTCCCGGCGGTCATGGGCCCACGCCCCATGACCGCCGGGAGTTCCTTCTGCTCTGCGCCGGTCAGCGTGCGAAAAGGGCGGGTGCGGGCGCGCCTCGCGCCTCGCACCCGCCCTTCCGGAACGGGAGAACCGATGGGTTCAGCCACCCATGGCCGCAACCACGGAACGCGGCCGCATGTCGGTCCAGTTCGCCTCGATGAATTCGCCGCATTCCTGCTTGCTGCCCTCGTCCTTCACCAGTTCCCAGCCCGCCGGCTGCTGGATCCGGGCCGGCCACAGCGAATACTGACCCTCTTCGTTGGCCAGCACTACATAGCGGCCCTGGGAGTCCTCGAACGGGTTGGTTGCCATGATTTCCACCTCGGTTGGACGAAGTTATTCGTGAAGTCGTCAGGTGTGCCTGAGTTTTTCGGCTGCATCAAAGACTAGGAGCCGCGGAACGGCGCGCCGGGCAGAAGCCCAGGCAGATCGGCGGCACCACGGACCGCGCGATCAGGCGGGCACCCGGGCCGTGCGATGCGCGTACGTGAGGGCGACCCCGGTCGCCACGGTGGCCGCGCGCACCGCGCCGAGCGCCTCGCGCACCAGCTCCGAACGCTCCACCGGCATCACCTCGATCCCTGGCTGACCTGCGCGGACAATGTTCACCGCGGCTTCCAGCACAGCGACCTGGGCCTCGCCGAGCGCTTCCCGCCGGTCGACCCGTTCCCGTACCTCCGCCAGCACGTCCGCGAGCACGTCCGCCGCACGGTCGCTGTGGCCGGTCTCTGCCATGTCATGACTCCTCGGTCGTTCGCCGGCGGTGTGCAACGGGCCGGGCGCTGAATTCTGCGGGTGCAGTGCGGCCAGTCTCACGTCCTGCCGTCCGCCCGGCACCGGGCAATCGGTCAACTGCTCCTCTGCTGCCGCCCAGTTGCCGCCGCTCACGCCGGAAACGCCTCCGGAGCGAATCTACGGTTATGGCCGAAAGGAAGTTCCGGGGCAGCCCGGACCTCTTTCTCCCCTTGTCATCCAATGATGTGGACGAAGCGAACAATGAAGCCTGCGGAATGGGCGGCTCGTCATCGATCCGGGCCGCTGGACGTTGTTGTCACCGGACTGCAATCCGATGCGCACACCTGGAATCTCATCTACATCCAACTGCTGCTCGAAGATCTCGGGCACAAGGTCGTCAATCTGGGTTCCTGCGTACCCGAGGACGAGATCGTCGAGTCCTGCTGCAAGTTCCAGCCCGACCTCCTGGTCGTCAGCAGCGTCAACGGGCACGGCTTCAACGACGCCGAACCGCTGATCGGGGCCATCCGCTCGCGCTGGGAGCTGACCGGCCTGCCCGCGGTCATCGGCGGCAAGCTCGGCGTGTCCGGGGACGGGGAGGAAGAGGCCGACGCCCTGATGAGAGCCGGATTCGACGCGGTCTTCCAGGACGGCGTCGACATCGCCGCCTTCGAGTCCTACGTCGGCTCACTGCCCATGGAGGTGGAACGATGACCGCGCCGGTCCAGGAGGCGCCCGCCGAACACCGCACCACCGTGCACCGGCGACCGCTCTCCTTCGGCCGGTTCGTCGCCGGGGCGCAGGCCAGCGGCACCCTCGTGGTGCAGCCCCGCATGGGTTTCTCCGACCCCGCGCTGATGCGGGCCGGCCTGCTGGCCACCAAGGGGGCCGCCGACGCGGTCGTCGGCACCATGACGATCGACAGCTACACCCGGGTCAACGACGAGGCGTCCGCGGCCCGCGCACTGAACGGCGGCGTCCCCCTCAACGGATTCCCCATCACCTCCTACAGCCCGCACACCTCGCGCTGGGTCCTCGAAGGTGTTTGCGACGCCGACTTCCCGGTGCAGATCCGGCACGGCTCGGCCCGCCCCCAGCGCATCGTCGCCGCCCTGGCCCAACTGGGCCTGGACGCCACGGAGGGCGGCCCGGTCTCCTACTGCCTGCCCTACGGACGCACCCCGCTCCTGGACTCCGTACGCAACTGGCAGGAGAGCTGCGACTTCCTGGCCGGACTGCGCGGCACCGGGGCGGAACCGCACCTGGAGACCTTCGGCGGCTGCATGCTCGGTCAGCTGTGCCCGCCCGGACTGCTCGTCGCGATCAGCGCGCTGGAGGCCCTCTTCTTCCACCGGGCGGGGCTGCGCAGCATCTCGCTCAGCTACGCCCAGCAGACCAACGCGGACCAGGACCGTGACGCGATGCACGCGCTGCACCGGCTGGCGGGCGAGTTCCTGCCGGACACCGACTGGCACATAGTCCTCTACACCTACATGGGCCTCTACCCGCAGACCCGGCACGGCTCCCTGGACCTCCTGGAGCGCTCGGCCGAACTGGCCGTGGAGACCGGGGCGGCCCGGCTGATCGTGAAGACGGCGGCCGAGGCGCACCGCATCCCGACCGTGGCGGAGAACGTCGAGGCCCTGCGGGTCGCCGCACGGGCCGCCGCCCGGCACCGCACGGCGACCGGCGCACACCCCCAAAACACCCCCGCCCCGTACACCGACGCGGCGGACAACGCCGTGTACGCCGAGGCCCGTGCCCTGGTCGACGCGGTACTGGATCTCGACGAGGACCTGGGCCAGGCCCTGCTGAAGGCCTTCGCCCGCGGATACCTCGACGTCCCCTACTGCCTGCACCCCGACAACGCGGGCCGCACCCGGAGTCACATCGACGGGTCCGGCCGCCTGACCTGGTCCGAGATCGGGGCGATGCCCCTCGGGCCCGTCCGCGACCGCGGCCGGCGGCTCACCGCCGCCGGGCTGTTCGACGCCCTCTCGTTCGTACAGCGCCGCCACGACCGCGCCCTTCCCCAGCACGCATCCCGCTCCCCGCTTCCCCCGGCGGCCCGTCGCCCGGCAGCCCATCGGCAGCACACCCAGGAGGTAGCACCATGACCAGCACCATCGCCGAGTCCGACGGCCGCGTCGCACCCTCGTTCCCGTCCTCTCCCGACCAGCACCTGATCGCCGAGCCGACCCGCGCCACGCTGCGGGTGCAGAGCCGCATGCTCGCGGCGACCCGCGCGTTCCTGACCGCGCAGGGGTTCCAGGAGCTGCTGCCCCCGGTCATCGGACCGGTCACCGACCCGGGCATCAGGGGCTCCAAGCAGGTGGACGTCGACTTCTACGGCCACAAGTACAAGCTGATGACCAGCGCCATCCTCTACAAGCAGGCGTCGCTGCTGGCTTTCGACAAGATCTTCTACATCGCGCCCAACGTCCGCCTGGAACCGCTGGAGACGGCCGTCACGCACCGCCACCTCGCCGAGTTCCACCAGATCGACGTGGAGATCCGCGACGCCCGCCGCGAGGACGCGATGGAGCTCGCCGAGCGGCTCGTCGCCCATGTCGTCGACGAGGTCGTCCGCGAGATGCCCGCGGACCTGGAGCTCCTCGGCCGGGACCGGGACGCCTTCCGCGAGGTGGTCCGTGGAGCGTTCGACCGCACCACGCACAAGGAGGCCACCGCGGACCTGGTGGCGCTCGGACACCCGCAGGACCCCGGCGCCGAGATCGACTGGGAGGGCGAGGAGATCCTCTCCGCGAAGACCAGCCGTCCGTTCTTCGTCGTCGACTACCCCAAGGGTTCGCGGGGCTTCTACGACCAGGAGGACGCCGACCGCCCCGGCGTCCTTCGTAACTTCGACCTCATCGCCCCCGAGGGCTACGGCGAACTGGCCAGCGGCAGCGAACGCGAGCACGACTACGCGGCCCTGGTCACCCGGATGCGCGAGACCGGCGAGAACCCCGCGAAGTACGGCTGGTACCTCGACCTGGCCCGCCGCGGCATCCCCGCCAGCTCCGGCTTCGGCATCGGCCTGGAGCGCTTCACCCGGTACGTCACCGGCCGCACCGCGGCCTGGGAGGCCAGCGCCTACCCGAAGCTCCCCGGCGTGGTGTCCGCATGAGCGCCGTACTGAGCGCTGCGGGCTTCCCCGAGGAACAGGTGCGGCACCGGGCCAGGGCCGGAGCGGCCGGGGCCTTCCCCGTGCTGGAGTCCTACGGCAGCGGCCTGCTGGGCGCGATCCCGGCCGGCCAGGACCCGTACGACCTGCTGGAGCGCGCCAGGATCGTGCCCCCGGTGTTCATGCCGGAGCGGCTGAAGAAGCTCATCGACCTGGCCCGTGAGCCGCTGTACACGGACGTCGAACTGGACACGCTGATCGGCGGGTTCGCCTCCAGGCTGCCGCTCTACGTGTCCGCGTTCGGCTCGACGCAGGTCGCCAGCCACGACCTGGGCGAGGCGGCCGGACGGCAGGCCGGACAACTCGGCATCCCGATGGTCATCGGCGAGAACGTGGTCCCGGTCAACGGCTACCGCGCCGCCGCCGACTCCGGGGTCTCCCCACTGCTCGGCCGGATCGCCGCCTACACGGCCGCCGCCGACGGCGAGCACGGCGGCGTGGTGGTGCAGCAGTCCACCGAGGACGCCGACGCCGAGGTGTGGAACCTGGTCTACAGCGACCCGGTGTCCGAGCCGCTGCTCGCCACCGGCCGGCTCGCCTTCGAGCTGAAGGTCGGCCAGGGCGCCAAGCCCGGCCTCGGCGGTCTCACGGTCCTCGGCCGCGAGGCCGGCGGCAGGGTCGCCGAACAGTACGCCATGGACCCGGTGTTCGGCGCCGACAGCGACTCGGTGCTGCGGATCAGCAGCCCCGGCACCTTCACCGAGGAGATCCTGCGCCAGCAGATCCGGCTCATGCGGAACAACTTCCCCCGCGCGAAGGTGTGGGTGAAGCTGCACCCCGGCCGCGACGTGGCCCACGCCGCGGCGACCGCCTGGGCGGCCGGCGCGGACTCCGTCACCGTGGACGGCGCCGAGGGCGGCACCGCATGGGCGCCGACCGCCTTCCTCGGCCAGGTGGGGCTCCCGCTCGGCGAGTGCCTCACCCGCATCGGCCGCACCGACCACTGCCTGCTCGCCAGCGGGCGCATCTGGGAGGGCGGCAGGGCCGCGAAGGCACTGGCGCTCGGCGCCCGCGCCGTCGGCCTCGGCCGGGCCGCACTGCTCGCCGTGGACGAGGACGCCGAAGCCGGCCTGGTCCGGCTGGTCGAGTCCATCGCCCTGGAACTCCGGCTGCTGATCAGCTCCGTCGGCAAGTACCACGCGAACGCCCTGGAAGCGGACGACGTCCTGCTGCCGAACGACGCCGCTGCGGCCCCCCGTACCGGCTGATTCCCCGCCCCACCGCCCCGCTTCGCACCAACCGCACGTCATCCACCGTGGCTCCGTCGGTCTCCCGGCACGCCGCGAGACCACGAGATCCGAGCTACCGAGAAGGTGTCGAGATGTCCCAGCCGCAAGCAGATCCAGCTCTCTCCCTCGGCGTCGTCCCCGCGCACGTCGCCGCGTACAACGACACTGCCGAGAACCTCCCCGAGGGTGCGCTGCACACTCTCTTCGCCGCGCAGGCCGCCCGCACCCCGCGGGCCGTCGCTCTCGTCCGCGAGGACCGCGGTCTCACCTACCGGGAGCTGGACGGCGCGGCCAACGCCCTCGCACACCGCCTCGTCGCCCGGGGCGTCCGGCCCGGCGACGCCGTCGGCCTCCTCTTCGACCGCTCCTTCGCCTACGTCATCACGGTTCTCGCCGTGCTCAAGAGCGGCGGCGTGTACGTACCCCTCGACCCCCGCCAGCCCGAGGAACGCCTCGCCTGGATCCTCTCCAACACCGGGGCCACCCTCCTGGTGACCGACCGCCCGGCCGGGGAAACCGGCTTCGCGGACGGCCTGCCCGCCCTGCGGCTCGACGACACCGGCGCCACGGCCGGCACGGCCACCACCGGGCCCGAGGTCACGGTCCACCCGGACCAACCGCTGTACATGATGTTCACCTCCGGCTCCAGCGGCACCCCCAAGGGCGTCGTGAACACCCACCGCAACGTCGTCGAACTGGCCCTGGACCCGGGCTTCGGCGCCGCCGCCCACGAGCGGGTGCTCGCCTACTCGCCGCTGCCCTTCGACTCCTCCACCTACGAGCTGTGGGTACCGCTGCTGCGCGGCGGACTCGCCGTCGTGCTGTCCGCCCCGAAGATCGACATCGGCGAGCTCGCCGACGCCATCACCCGCTACCGGGCGACCGCCGCCTACTTCACCACCGCCCTCTTCGACGCCATGGCCAGCGAGGCGATCGACGCCCTGGGGCAGCTGCGCGAGATCTGGACCGGCGGCGACGTGCTGTCCGCCACCGCCCTCCAACGGGCCCTCGACCACTGCCCGGACACCACGATCGTGCACGTCTACGGTCCCACGGAGGCGACCGTCTTCTGCAGCTACCAGGCATTCACCCCCGAGGTCCGCACCCTCGACCGGCTGCACCTCGGCATCCCGATGGTGAACACCGCCATGTACGTCCTGGACGGCGAACTGCGCCACACCGCCCCGGGCGAGACCGGCGAGCTCTACGTCGCGGGTCCGCACCTCGCCCAGGGCTACGCCCGGCTGCCCGCCCTGACCGCCGAGCGGTTCACCGCCGACCCGTACGGACCGGCCGGCGGCCGCATGTACCGCACCGGCGACCTGGCCGCCTGGAACGAACACGGCGAGGTCGTCTTCCTCGGCCGAGCCGACCAGCAGGTCAAGCTGCGCGGCAACCGCATCGAGCTCGGCGAGATCGAGACCGTGCTGGTCCGCCACCCCTCCGTGGCCCAGGCCGCGATCATCGTCCGCGAGGACCGGCCCGGCGACAAGCGCCTGGTCGCCTACGCCGTACCCGCCGAGGAAGGCGTCCTGGACGGAGCGGAACTCCTCCGGTACGCCGCCGAACAGCTCGTCGAGTACATGGTGCCCTCGGCGGTCGTCCCGATGGGAACCCTGCCGCTGACCCCGAACGGAAAGCTGGACCGGCGCGCTCTGCCCGCCCCCCGGGTCGTCGCGGCACCGGGCGGCCGGGCCCCGCGCAACCCGGTCGAGGAAGTCCTCTGCGGACTCTTCGCCCACTCCCTCGGCCTGCCGTCGATCGGCATCGACGACGACTTCTTCACCTCCGGCGGCCACTCGCTGCTGGCGACCCGGCTGGTCAGCCGGGTGCGCACCACCCTCGACGTCCAGCTGACGCTGCGGCAGTTCTTCGACTACCCGACCGTCGCGCTGCTTGCCGAGTACGTCGCCACCGGCGGCGGCGAGTCCGCCCGCCCGGCCCTGACCGCCCAGGAGCGCCCGGAGCCGCTGCCGCTCTCGGCGGCCCAGCAACGGCTCTGGTTCCTCGACCAGTTGGAGGGCCCCTCGGCGACATACAACATCCCTCTCTCCGTCCGGGTCCGCGGCGAACTCGACGTAGCCGCCCTGGAGTCGGCTTTCACCGATGTCGCGGGACGCCACGAGAGCCTGCGCACCGTCTTCGGCCAGGCAGAAGGACAGACGTACCAGCGGATCCTGCCCGCCGACAGCGTCCGGGTGGAGCTGCCGGTCACCCCGGCGACCGAGGAGGAGGTTGCCGCACTGCTCACTGCCGAGTCCGAGCGCATCTTCGACCTGGCGGCCGATCTGCCGTTCCGCGCAAGGCTGTTCAGCCTCGACGAGCGCGACCACGTACTTCTCGTTGTCATGCACCACATCGTCTCCGACGGCTGGTCCTACCAGCCGCTGATGCGCGACCTGAGCACCGCCTACGCGACCCGCTCACGCGGTGAGCGCCCCGCCTGGGAGCCGTTGCCCGCCCAGTACGCCGACTACGCGCTCTGGCACCGCGGCTTGCTCGGTGACCCGGCGGACGAGGAGAGCGTCGCCTCCCGCCAACTCGACTACTGGCGCCGGACCTTGGCCGACCTTCCGGACGAGGTCAACCTGCCCGCCGTGCGGCAGCGGCCGGCCGTCGCGTCCTACCGCGGCGCCACCCACACCGTGCACTGCTCCGAGGAGATCCACTCCTCGCTCGCGGAGCTGGCGCGCGAGTCCGGCGCCTCGGTGTTCATGGTGGCCCAGGCGGCCGTGTCGACCCTGCTGTCCCGTTCGGGCGCCGGCCACGACATCCCGCTCGGCTCACCGATCGCCGGCCGGACGGACCAGGCCCTCGACGACCTGGTGGGCTTCTTCGTCAACACCCTGGTGCTGCGGACGGATCTGAGCGGCGACCCGAGCTTCCGTGAGCTGCTGACCCGTGTTCGGGAGGCCGACCTCGCGGCCTGGAGCCACCAGGACCTGCCGTTCGACCGGTTGGTCGAGGCCCTCAACCCCGACCGCTCCGCCGCCCGGCACCCCCTCTTCCAGGTGATGCTGACACTGACCGACGCGGCCACACCGACGCTCGTCGCCGAGGAGCTGGACACCGAGTCGGAGTTCACCTGGCTGCGGTTCGCCAAGTTCGATCTGACGTTCTCGTTCGCGGAGCATCGTTCAGTGGATGGTCGGCCGGGTGGGTTGGACATCACGATCGAGTATGCGACGGATCTGTATGACGCTCGTTCGGTGGAGTTGGCGGGTGAGCGTCTGGTGCGGTTGTTGGGTGCTGCGGCGTCGGCGCCGGATGTGCCGGTGGGTGAGTTGGAGTTGTTGTCGGTTGGTGAGCGTGGGTTGTTGTTGGGGGAGTGGGCCGGTGCGGTGACGGGTGGTCCGGACGCGGGTCTTGGGCGGTTGTTCGGGGCGCAGGTGGCGCGGACGCCGGATGCGGTTGCGGTGGTGGGTGAGGGGCGTGAGCTTTCGTATCGGGAGCTGGATGGGCTGGCCAATGGTGTGGCGCGTCGGCTGATTGCTGAAGGGGTGTGTCCGGGCGGCCGGGTGGCGTTGTTCCAGGAGCGTTCGGTGGGTGCGGTGGTTGCCACGTTGGGTGTGGTGAAGGCGGGTGCGGTGTATGTGCCGTTGGATACGCGGTATCCGGCGGATCGGGTCGAGTTGATCGTGGGGGAGTCGGGGGTCACGCATCTGGTGACGGACCGGGATCCGGGTTCGTTGGTGTTGCCGGAGGGTGTGCGGGTGCTGGATTCGTTGTCCGGCGTTGATGCGTCGGAGTCGGACCCCGGTGTCTCGGTGCATCCGGATCAGCCGGTGTACGCGATGTTCACGTCGGGTTCGACGGGTGTGCCGAAGGGTGTTGCGGTCACGCACCGCAACGTGGCGGATCTGGCGGCGCAGACGGTGTACGCGAACGGCAACCACTCCCGGGTGTTGTTCCACTCGGCGATGGCGTTCGACGCGTCGACGTACGAGATGTGGGTCCCGTGGCTGAACGGCGGAACCCTCGTCGTAGCCCCCGCAGGGCATCTGGCCCCGGCCGACTACCAGCGGCTGCTGGCCGAGCACCGGATCAGCTCGCTGTGGTTGACGGCGGGTCTGTTCCGGGTGATGGCGGAGGAGGCGCCGGGGGCGTTCGCCGGGGTGCGTGAGGTGTGGGCGGGGGGTGATGTGGTTGCGCCGGAGGCGGTGCGCCGGGTCATGGACCGCTGCCCGGACCTGACCGTGGTGAATGGCTATGGTCCGACGGAGACCACGACCTTCGCCTCCACCCATCGCCTTCACCGTCCGCTGGACTACGCGGGTGCGATCCCGATCGGTGAGGCGCTCGACAACCATCGGCTCTACGTCCTGGACGAGGGTCTGCGGCTGGTCGCGCCGGGCACACCGGGTGAGCTGTACATCGCGGGTGCTGGTCTGGCGCAGGGGTATCTGGACCGTCCGGTGCTGACCGCGGACCGGTTCGTGGCGGACCCGTACGGTCCGGCCGGTGCGCGGATGTACCGGACCGGTGACCTGGTGCGGTGGAATCTCGAAGGTTCGCTCGAGTACCTGGGCCGTGCCGACCAGCAGGTCAAGCTCCGCGGCTTCCGCATCGAACTCGGCGAGGTCGAGAGCGCGTTGACCGCTCAGGAAGCGGTGGGGCAGGCGACGGTCGTGGTCCGGGAGGACCGGCCGGGCGACAAACGCCTCGTCGCCTACCTCGTCGCCGCCGAAGGCGCCCGGATCGATACCGACGAGGTGCGCCGCGAGATCGCCGGCACGCTTCCCGACTACATGGTCCCGTCCGCCTTCGTGGTGCTCGACGAGATCCCGCTCACCGTCAACGGCAAGGTCGACCGACGCGCCCTGCCCGCACCCCAGCAGAGCGCCGACACGGCCGGGCGCGCGCCCCGGGGGCCGGTCGAGGAGGTCCTGTGCGGCCTCTTCGCGGAAGTCCTGGGACTGCCGTCGGCCACCATCGACGACCACTTCTTCAACCTCGGCGGGCACTCGCTCCTCGCCACCCGCCTCATCAGCCGCATCCGGCAGACCTTCGGCGTCCAGATCACCGTCCGGGACCTCTTCCAGGGCCCCACGGTGGCCGGGCTGGCCGAGTACGTGGAAGCGGGCGGCGAAGCCGTGCGGCGGCCCGCGCTCCGGGAGGCGGTCAGGCCCGACCGGGTGCCGCTCTCCTCGGCCCAGCAGCGCCTCTGGTTCCTGCACCACTTGGAGGGGCCGTCGGCGACGTACAACATCCCACTCGCCCTGCGCCTCACCGGCGCACTCGACCCGGAGGTCCTCCGGCTCGCGCTCACCGACCTCGTGGTGCGCCACGAATCGCTGCGCACCCTCTTCGGGATGGCGGACGACGCCGCCTACCAGTGGCAGCTCCCGGCGGCCGAGGTCCGGGTGGAGCTGCCGGTCGTCGCGGCGACCGAGGCCACTCTGGAGGCGGAACTCGGGGTGCACGCCGCCCGCAGCTTCGATCTGGAATCAGAACTGCCGCTCCGCGCAGTCCTGTTCGCGCTCGGGGACCAGGAGCACGTCCTGCTGGTGGTGATGCACCACATCGCCTCCGACGGCTGGTCCACCACCCCGTTGCTGCGGGACCTGTCCACCGCCTGCACCGCCCGCGCCGAGGGCACCGCCCCCGCGTGGGAGCCGCTGCCGGTCCAGTACGCCGACTACACCCTCTGGCAGCGGGAACTGCTCGCCGCGGACGGGGAACGGCAGTCCGAGTTCTGGCGCGACACCCTGGACGGTCTGCCCGACGAGGCCACCCTGCCGGCCGACCGTCCGCGCCCGGCGGTCGCCACCTACCGCGGCAACACCCACAGCGTCCACGTCCCCGCCCAACTGCACGACGGGCTGACGCGGCTGGCCCGGGAGACCGGCAGCACGCTGTTCATGGTGGCCCAGGCCGCCGTCGCCACCACGCTGTCCCGTTCCGGTGCGGGGGAGGACATCCCGATCGGCGCCCCGATCGCGGGCCGCTCGGAGCAGGCCCTCGACGACCTGGTGGGCTTCTTCGTCAACACCCTGGTGCTGCGCACGGATCTGACGGGTGACCCGAGCTTCCGTGAGCTGCTGACCCGGGTCCGGGACGCCGACCTGGCGGCATGGGCCCACCAGGATCTGCCCTTCGACCGGCTGGTGGAGACCCTCAACCCCGAGCGTTCCACCGCCCGCCACCCCCTCTTCCAAGTCGTTCTCACCCTCCAGGAAGCCGTCACTCCCACCCTCGAACTCCCGGGAATCACAGCCGAGTCGGGCTTCACGACGCTGGACATCTCCAAATTCGACCTCACCTTCTCCTTCCACGAACACCGCACGGACGACGGCCGCCCCGGCGGACTGGACATCAGGGTCGAGTACGCCACCGACCTGTACGACGCCGGCACCGTCGAGGCAGTCACCGCCCGGCTGGTACGACTGCTGGGAGATGCCGTCGAACGTCCCGAAATCCCGGTGGGCGAGCTGGAGTTCATCGGTGCGCACGAGCGTCACCAGCTCCTGGAGCAGTGGAACGGTGCGGTCACCGCTTCCTCCGGCGCGGGTCTCGCGGAGCTGTTCGCCGCGCAGGCCGCGCGCACCCCGGACGCGATCGCCCTGGTCGACGGCGACCGGGAGCTGACCTACGCGGAACTGGACGAGGACACCAACCGGCTGGCCCACCACCTCGTGGGCCTCGGGGTCCGGCCGGAGAGCGTCGTCGCCGTTCTGATGGAGCGGTCGGCGGAGCTGCTCACCGGGCTGCTCGCGGTGGTCAAGGCCGGAGGCGTTTACGCCCCGCTCAACACCGCGGACCCTGACACCCGTCTGCTCCGGATTCTCGCGGAGACCGGGGCGCCGGTCCTGCTCACCGACCGGGCGCTCGCCGATCACCCGATCGTGGCCCGGACCGCCGCCGAGACCGTCGTGCTCGACGGCACCACCGGATTCGCCCACCTCCCGTCGACGCCCCCGGCGCCCGACGCCCACCCCGACCAGTGGCTGTACGTGATGTTCACGTCGGGTTCGACGGGTGTGCCGAAGGGGGTCGCGGTCACCCATCGCAATGTGGCGGACCTGGCGGCGCAGACCATGTACGCCAACGGCAACCACACCCGGGTGCTGTTCCACTCGCCGCACACCTTCGACGCGTCGACGCACGAGATCTGGGTGCCCTGGCTGAACGGCGGCACGGTCGTGGTGGCACCCCCCGGGTACCTCGACCCCGGGACCCTGGGTGGGCTGCTGACCGAGCGCGGGATCAGCTCGCTGTGGTTGACGGCCGGTCTGTTCCGGGTGATGGCCGAGGAGGTTCCGGAGGCGTTCTCCGGGGTGCGTGAGGTGTGGGCCGGTGGTGATGTGGTTGCGCCGGAGGCGGTGCGCCGGGTCATGGACCGCTGCCCGGACCTGACCGTGGTGAACGGCTATGGTCCGACGGAGACCACCACCTTCGCCACCACCCACCGCATCCACCGTCCGCTGGACTACGCGGGCGCCATCCCGATCGGTGAGCCGCTCGACAACCACCGGCTCTACGTCCTGGACGAGGGTCTGCGGCTGGTCGCGCCGGGCACCCCCGGCGAGCTGTACATCGCCGGTGCCGGTCTCGCCCGCGGCTACCTCGGCCGCCCGGGCATGACGGCGGAGCGCTTCGTGGCGGACCCGTACGGCCGGGCCGGTGCGCGGATGTACCGGACGGGCGACCTGGTGCGGTGGAATCTCGAAGGCTCGCTCGAGTACCTGGGCCGTGCCGACCAGCAGGTCAAGCTCCGCGGCTTCCGCATCGAACTCGGCGAGGTCGAGAGCGCGTTGACCGCTCAGGAAGCGGTGGGGCAGGCGACGGTCGTGGTCCGGGAGGACCGGCCGGGCGACAAACGCCTCGTCGCCTACCTCGTCGCCGCGGACGGTGCCCGGATCGATGTGGCCGAGCTGCGCGGTCATGCCGCGGACGCCCTGCCCGAGTACATGGTCCCGTCCGCCTTCGTCGTCCTGGACGAGATCCCGCTCACCGTCAACGGCAAGGTCGACCGACGCGCCCTGCCCGCACCCCAGATCTCCCACACCACCAATGGGCGTGCCCCGCGCACACCGCAGGAAGAGGTGCTCTGTGGCCTCTTCGCGGCCGTTCTCGGACTGCCGTCCGTCACCATCGACGACCACTTCTTCCACCGCGGCGGCCACTCCGTGCTCGGCACCCGGCTGATCAGCCGCATCCGGCGGGCGTTCGGGGTGCAACTCGGGGTGAAGGACCTGTTCCGGAACCCCACGGTGCTCGCTCTCTCGGAGTGCGTCACCGCGGGCAGCGGCGAACTGCCTCGGCCGGCGTTGCTGGCGGAGGAGCGGCCGGAGATCGTCCCGCTGTCGTCCGCGCAGCAGCGGCTGTGGTTCCTCGACCAGATGGAGGGCCCGTCCGCCACCTACAACATCCCGCTCGCCCTGCGGCTCAAGGGCCGGCTCGACTGCCAGGCCCTTCAGGCCGCCCTCACCGACATCACCACCCGTCACGAGGGCCTGCGGACCGTCTTCCCCACCCACGAGGGCACCCCCCACCAGCAGATCCTGCCCCCGACCACCATCGACCTCCCCCTGATCACCACCACCGAGGTGGAACTCACCGCCCGACTGGCCGAGCTCTCCTCGGCCGCCTTCGACCTGGCCGTCCAGTCACCGATCCGCACTCACCTGCTGTCACTCGGCGAACAGGAGCACATCCTGCTGGTGGTCATCCACCACATCGCCTCCGACGGCTGGTCCAACGGACCGCTCTTCCGCGACCTGGCCACCGCCTACGAGGCCCGCACCGGGGGCAGCGCCCCCGCGTGGGAGCCGCTGCCGGTCCAGTACGCCGACTACTCCCTCTGGCAGCAACGGCTCCTGGGGAGCGACGAGGAACGCCAACTCGACTACTGGCACGCTGCATTGGCGGACCTTCCGGAGGAGGTCACGCTCCCGGCCGACCGGCCCAGGCCGGCAACCGCGTCCAACCGGGGCACCACACACACCGTGCACTGCTCGACCGACCTGCACGACTCGCTCACCTCGCTGGCCCAGGACACCGGCAGCACACTCTTCATGGTGGCCCAGGCAGCGGTGTCGACCCTGTTGTCCCGTTCGGGCGCCGGCCACGACATCCCGCTCGGCTCACCCGTCGCGGGCCGAACCGACCCTGCGCTCGACGACCTGGTGGGCTTCTTCGTCAACACTCTGGTGCTGCGGACGGATCTGAGCGGCGACCCGAGCTTCCGTGAGCTGCTGACCCGGGTCCGGGAGGCCGACCTCGCGGCCTGGAGTCACCAGGACCTGCCGTTCGACCGGTTGGTCGAGGCCCTCAACCCCGAGCGCACCACCGCCCGGCACCCCCTCTTCCAGGTCATGCTCACCGTCGGCGACATGTTCGCCGACGCTCCCGAACTCCCTGAGTTGGAAACGGCGTACGAGTTCTCGAAGGTGGAGATCGCCAAGTTCGATCTGACCTTCGGCTTCGCGGAGCATCGTTCGGTGGATGGTCGGCCGGGTGGGTTGGACATCACGATCGAGTATGCGACGGATCTGTATGACGCTCGTTCGGTGGAGTTGGCGGGTGAGCGTCTGGTGCGGTTGTTGGGTGCTGCGGCGTCGGCGCCGGATGTGCCGGTGGGTGAGTTGGAGTTGTTGTCGGTTGGTGAGCGTGGGTTGTTGTTGGGGGAGTGGGCCGGTGCGGTGACGGGTGGTCCGGACGCGGGTCTTGGGCGGTTGTTCGGGGCGCAGGTGGCGCGGACGCCGGATGCGGTTGCGGTGGTGGGTGAGGGGCGTGAGCTTTCGTATCGGGAGCTGGATGGGCTGGCCAATGGTGTGGCGCGTCGGCTGATTGCTGAGGGGTGTGTCCGGGCGGCCGGGTGGCGTTGTTCCAGGAGCGTTCGGTGGGTGCGGTGGTTGCCACGTTGGGTGTGGTGAAGGCGGGTGCGGTGTATGTGCCGTTGGATACGCGGTATCCGGCGGATCGGGTCGAGTTGATCGTGGGGGAGTCGGGGGTCACGCATCTGGTGATGGACCGGGATCCGGGTTCGTTGGTGTTGCCGGAGGGTGTGCGGGTGCTGGATTCGTTGTCCGGCGTTGATGCGTCGGAGTCGGACCCCGGTGTCTCGGTGCATCCGGATCAGCCGGTGTACGCGATGTTCACGTCGGGTTCGACGGGTGTGCCGAAGGGTGTTGCGGTCACGCACCGCAACGTGGCGGATCTGGCGGCGCAGACGATGTACGCGAACGGCAACCACTCCCGGGTGTTGTTCCACTCGGCGATGGCGTTCGACGCGTCGACGTACGAGATGTGGGTCCCGTGGCTGAACGGCGGAACCCTCGTCGTAGCCCCCGCAGGGCATCTGGCCCCGGCCGACTACCAGCGGCTGCTGGCCGAGCACCGGATCAGCTCGCTGTGGTTGACGGCGGGTCTGTTCCGGGTGATGGCGGAGGAGGCGCCGGGGGCGTTCGCCGGGGTGCGTGAGGTGTGGGCGGGGGGTGATGTGGTTGCGCCGGAGGCGGTGCGCCGGGTCATGGACCGCTGCCCGGACCTGACCGTGGTGAATGGCTATGGTCCGACGGAGACCACGACCTTCGCCTCCACCCATCGCCTTCACCGTCCGCTGGACTACGCGGGTGCGATCCCGATCGGTGAGGCGCTCGACAACCATCGGCTCTACGTCCTGGACGAGGGTCTGCGGCTGGTCGCGCCGGGCACACCGGGTGAGCTGTACATCGCGGGTGCTGGTCTGGCGCAGGGGTATCTGGACCGTCCGGTGCTGACCGCGGACCGGTTCGTGGCGGACCCGTACGGTCCGGCCGGTGCGCGGATGTACCGGACCGGTGACCTGGTGCGGTGGAATCTCGAAGGTTCGCTCGAGTACCTGGGCCGTGCCGACCAGCAGGTCAAGCTCCGCGGCTTCCGCATCGAACTCGGGGAGATCGAGACCGTTCTCGCCGGCCGGCCCGGCGTGGCCCAGGCCACCGTCGTGGTCCGGGAGGACCGGCCGGGCGACAAACGCCTCGCCGCCTACATCACCGCGGAGGAAGGCTCCCGGATCGAACCCGGGGACGTACAGAAGCAGGTGTCCGGGCTGCTTCCCGACTACATGGTCCCGTCCGCCTTCGTGGTGCTCGACGAGATCCCGCTCACCGTCAACGGCAAGGTCGACCGACGCGCCCTGCCCGCACCGCAGTTCGGCAACGAAGCCACCGGGCGCGCACCGCGCACCGCAAAGGAAGAAGTCCTTTGCGGACTCTTCGCGGAGATCCTGGGACTGCCGTCGGTCACCATCGACGACCACTTCTTCAACCTCGGCGGGCACTCGCTCCTCGCCACCCGGCTCGTCGGCCGGATCCGCACCGTACTCAGGGTCGAACTCTCCGTGGCGACCCTCTTCGAAAGCCCGATCGTGGCCACGCTCGTCGAGAAGCTCGACGGCGCCGGGGCCGCACGGCCCAGACTTCGGCCGATGCGCCGGATGGGAGTGACCAAGTGATTCCCCTGTCATTCGCCCAGCAGCGGCTGTGGTTCATCGCCCAGATGGAAGGGCCGTCGACCACCTACAACATCCCGCTCGCCGTACGGCTCAGCGGTGAACTCGACCGCCCGGTACTTCACTCGGCACTTCTGGACCTGGTCGCCAGACACGAGAGCCTGCGCACCCTCTTCCCCGACCAGGACGGCACCCCGTACCAGCACATCCTCGCCGAGGAGGACGTGGAGCTCCCGCTCCCGGTCGTCCCGGCCGACGCCGCGACGCTGCCCGGCGTTCTCGCCGAGGAGTCCGCCCAGGTCTTCCACCTGGCGGTGGACCTGCCGATCCGGGCCCGCCTGATCACGCTCGGCGAGCAGGAGCACGTCCTGCTCATCGTGATGCACCACATCGTGTCGGACGGCGGCTCGACCGCGCCCCTGCTCCGGGACCTCGCCACCGCCTACGAGGCACGCGCCCGGGGTGCCGTGCCCGGCTGGGAACCGCTCCCGGTCCAGTACGCCGACTACACCCTCTGGCAGCAGGAACTGCTCGGCGAGGGTGACGACCCGGAGAGCGCCGGATCCCGGCAACTGGACTTCTGGCGCAAGGCGTTGGCCGAGCTGCCGGAGGAGGCCACCCTGCCGGCCGACCGGCCGCGCCCGGCCTCCGCCTCGTACATCGGCGCCACCTGCGACGTCCACCTGCCCGCCGAGATCCACATCGGTCTGACCCACCTCGCGCGGGAATCCGGTGCCACCCTGTTCATGGCGGTCCAGGCCGCAGTGGCGACCGCCCTGTCCCGCTCCGGCGCCGGCCTCGACATCCCGATCGGCTCCCCGGTGTCGGGCCGCATCGACGAGGCGCTCGACGGCCTGGTCGGCTTCTTCGTCAACACCCTGGTGCTGCGCACCGACCTGAGCGGCGACCCGAGCTTCCGTGACCTGCTCTCCCGGGTCCGCGGGACGGACCTGGCGGCCTGGGACAACCAGGACCTGCCTTTCGACCGGCTGGTCGAGGTGCTGAACCCCGAGCGCTCGGCCTCCCGCCACCCGCTCTTCCAGGTGATGCTCACCATGGGCGAGGCCGGCTCGGACGTCGTCGGGTTCCCGGGGCTCGACGCCCGTACCGAGTACAGCGCCCTGCAGATCGCCAAGTTCGACCTGACCTTCGGCTTCGCCGAGCACCGCACCCGCGACGGCCGTCCGGACGGCCTGGACATCACCATCGAGTACGCCACCGACCTCTACGACGCCCGGACGATCGACGCCCTCATGGCGCGGCTGAACCGGCTGCTGGAGGCCGTGGTCACCTCGCCCGACACCCCGCTTTCGGTCCTCGACCTGCTCGGCGAGCACGAGCGGCGGCTGCTCCTGGAGGAGCGGAGCGGCACCGCGACCGGCACCTCCGGCACGAGCCTGGCGGAGCTGTTCGCCGCGCAGGCGGCCCGTACCCCGGACGCGACAGCGCTGGTGGACGAGGACCGCGATCTGACGTTCGCCGAACTCGATGAGATCACCAACCGGCTGGCCCACCACCTCATCGACGCCGGAGTCAAGCAGCACGACGTGGTCGCCGTCCTCATGGAGCGCTCGACCGACCTGCTCACCGCGCTGCTCGCCGTGGTCAAGGCCGGTGCCGTGTACGCCCCGCTCAACACCACCGACCCGGACAGCCGCCTCGTCCAGATCCTGGCCGACACCCGGGCACCCGTCCTCCTCACCGACCCGGCCCTCGCCGACCACCAGGTCGTCCTGGACGCCGACGCGCGGATCATCGTCCTGGGCGACACCACCGACCTCGCCGGGCTGCCCGCCGCCGCCCCCGCCCACACCATCCACCCCGACCAGCCGGTGTACGCGATGTTCACCTCAGGTTCGACGGGTGTGCCGAAGGGTGTCGCGGTCACCCATCGCAACGTTGCGGACCTGGCGGCGCAGACCATGTACGCCAATGGCAACCACACCCGGGTGCTGTTCCACTCGCCGGCCGCCTTCGACGCGTCGACGTACGAGATCTGGGTGCCGTGGCTGAACGGCGGCACGGTCGTGGTGGCACCGCGAGGCCATCTCGCCCCCACCGACTACCAACGGCTGCTGGCCGAGCACCGGGTCACCGCGCTCTGGATGACGGCCGGTCTGTTCCGCGTCATGGCGGAGGAGGCGCCGGGGGCGTTCGCCGGGGTGCGTGAGGTGTGGGCGGGTGGTGATGTGGTTGCGCCGGAGGCGGTGCGCCGGGTCATGGACCGCTGCCCGGACATCACGGTCGTCAACGGTTACGGTCCGACGGAGACCACGACCTTCGCCACCACCCACCACATCCTCCGTCCGCTCGACCACGCGGGCGCCATCCCGATCGGTGAGCCGCTCGACAACCACCGCCCGTACGTACTCGACGCCGCACTGCGGCTGGTCCCGCCGGGTGCTCCCGGCGAGCTGTACATCGCCGGGGCCGGTCTGGCACAGGGCTACCTCAACCGCGCCTCGCTGACCGCGGAGCGCTTCGTCGCGGACCCGTACGGTCCGGCCGGTGCGCGGATGTACCGGACCGGTGACCTGGTGCGGTGGAACCTCGAAGGTTCCCTCGAGTACCTGGGCCGTGCCGACCAGCAGGTCAAGCTCCGCGGCTTCCGCATCGAACTCGGCGAGATCGAGAGCGCGTTGACCGCTCAGGAAGCGGTGGGGCAGGCGACGGTCGTGGTCCGGGAGGACCGGCCGGGCGACAAACGCCTCGCCGCCTACCTCGTCGCCGCCGAAGGCGCCCGGATCGACACCGACGCGGTGCACCGCGAGATCTCCGGCGCGCTCCCCGAGTACATGGTCCCGTCCGCCTTCGTCGTGCTCGACGAGATTCCCCTGACCGTCAACGGCAAGGTCGACCGACGCGCCCTGCCCGCACCCCAGCAGAGCGCCGACACCGGCGGCCGCGCGCCCCGGACGCCCGCCGAGGAAGTCCTGTGCGGTCTCTTCGCGGCCGTTCTCGGACTGCCGTCGGTCACCATCGACGACCATTTCTTCCGGCGCGGCGGGCACTCCCTGCTCGCAACCCGCCTCATCAGCCGCATCCGGGCCGTATGGGAGACCGAGATCACCATCCGGGACCTGTTCCAGTACGCGACGGTCGCGCAGCTGGCCGAGCGGATCGCGGCCGAGGGCAGTGGCGAGCGGCGGCCGGCGTTGCTGGCGGAGGAGCGGCCGGAGATCGTCCCGCTGTCGTCCGCGCAGCAGCGGCTGTGGTTCCTCGACCAGATGGAGGGCCCGTCCGCCACCTACAACATCCCGCTCGCCCTGCGGCTCAAGGGCCGGCTCGACTGCCAGGCCCTTCAGGCCGCCCTCACCGACATCACCACCCGTCACGAGGGCCTGCGGACCGTCTTCCCCACCCACGAGGGCACCCCCCACCAGCAGATCCTGCCCCCGACCACCATCGACCTCCCCCTGATCACCACCACCGAGGAGGAACTCACCGCCCGACTGGCCGCCCAGGCCGGCCGGACCTTCGACCTGGCGTCCGAAATCCCCGTCCGGGCACAGCTGTTGGAGCTCGGGGCCGAGGACCACGTCCTCATGCTGGTGATCCACCACATCGCCTCCGACGGCTGGTCCAACGGACCGCTCTTCCGTGACCTGGCCACCGCCTACGAGGCCCGCACCGAGGGCACCGCCCCCGCGTGGGAGCCGCTGCCGGTCCAGTACGCCGACTACTCCCTCTGGCAGCAACGAATCCTGGAGCGGGACGAGGAACGCCGGCTCGACCACTGGCGCGGGGTGCTCGCCGACCTGCCGGAGGAAGTCACCCTGCCCGCCGACCACGCCCGCCCCGCCGTCGCCTCCAACCAGGGCCGTACACACGCCGTGCACTGCCCCGCCGAGCTGCACACCGCCCTGATGTCGCTGGCCCAGGACACCGGGACCACCCTGTTCATGGTGGCCCAGGCGGCCGTGGCGACCCTGCTGTCCCGCTCCGGCGCCGGGCACGACATCCCGCTCGGCTCACCCGTCGCGGGCCGAACCGACCAGAAGCTGGACGACCTCGTCGGCTTCTTCGTCAACACCCTCGTCCTGCGCACCGACACCAGCGGCGACCCGAGCTTCCGTGAGCTGCTGACCCGGGTCCGGGAGACCGACCTCGCGGCCTGGAGCCACCAGGACCTGCCGTTCGACCGGCTGGTCGAGGCCCTCAACCCCGAGCGCACCACCGCCCGGCACCCCCTCTTCCAGGTCATGCTCACCGTCGGCGACACCAGCGACGACGCCCCCCGACTCGCCGGACTGGAGAGCGAGTTCGCCATCCCGCCGGTCGCCGTCGCGAAGTTCGACCTCACCTTCGCGTTCGCCGAGAACCGCGCCGCGGACGGCCGGCCCGACGGCCTCGACATCTTGATCGAGTACACCACCGACCTGTACGACGCACGCACCATCGAGGCCACCGCGGACCGTCTGGCCCGACTCCTCACCGGCGCGGTCGCCACCCCCGATCTGCCCCTCGCGGAGCTGGAGATGGTCTCCGGGCACGAGCGGGCGCAGCTGCGGGAGTGGAGCGGGGCACAGTCCTCGGCGCCCGGCCTCGGACTCGACGCGCTGTTCACGGCGCAGGCCGCCCGCACGCCGCACGAGGTGGCGCTGGTACACGAGGAACAGCGGGTGACGTACCAGGAGCTGGACATCTGGTCCAACCGGCTGGCCCGCCACCTGACCGCGCGCGGCGTCACCAGGGGCAGCATCGTCGCCATCCACCTGGAGCGTTCCCCGCAGCTCATCGCCACCCTGCTCGCCGCACTGAAGGCAGGGGCCGGGTACACCCTGCTCGACCCGCAGTTCCCGGCCGGCCGGCTGAACACCGTGCTCGGGCAGACCGACCCGGCGGCACTGGTCACCCAGGCCCACCTGACCGCCCTGTCGACCCCGGCCACCCTGATCGACCTCACCGCGGAGATACCCGCGATCAGCACCCTGCCGGGGACACCCGTGGAGACGGGCGGGCACCCGGAGTCCATCGCCTGCGTGATGTTCACCTCCGGATCGACCGGAGTCCCCAAGGGCGTCGCGGCCTCGCACCGGGCGCTGGCCGCCACGTTCATCGGCCCCGACTACCTGGACTTCGGACCCGGCCAGACCTATCTGCAGAGCTCGCCGGTGTCCTGGGACGCCTTCGCCCTGGAGGTCTTCGGACCGCTCCTGCACGGCGGCGTCTGCGTCCTTCAGCCCGGACAGCACACCGACCCGCACCAGATCGCGGAGCTGGTCGAGCGGCACGCCATCACGACCCTGCAGATGTCGGCGAGCCTGTTCAACCACATGCTCGACGAGCACCCGGCGGTCTTCTCCCGGGTCAAGGAGGCCATGACCGCCGGTGAGGCGGCCTCACCCGCCCACACCGCCAAGGCACTGGCCGACCACCCCCACCTCCACCTCGTCAACGGCTACGGACCGGCCGAGAGCATGGGCTTCACCACCACCCACACCCTCACCGGAGCGGCGCCCGCCATCCCGATCGGACGGCCGATCGCCGGCAAGCACGCCTACGTCCTGGACGAGAACCTCCGGATGCTGCCGCCGGGCGTCCCCGGCGAGCTCTACGTCGCCGGACACGGCCTCGCCCACGGCTACATCGGACAGCCCGCACTGAGCGCCGAACGATTCGTCGCCGATCCCCACGGCGCACCCGGCTCGCGGATGTACCGGACCGGTGACCTGGCCCGCTGGAACCAGGACGGTGAGCTGGAGTATTTCGGCCGGGCCGACCAGCAGATCAAGTTGCGGGGCTTCCGCATCGAGCCGGGTGAGATCGAATCGGCGCTGCTGCGGCACCCCACCCTCGCCCAGGTGGCGGTGCTGATCCGCGAGGACCGGCCCGGTGACAAACGGCTGGTGGCGTACGTGGTGCCCACCGAAGGCAGCCGGCCGGACCTTCCCGAGCTGCGCCGGCACGCGGTGGCGGCCCTGCCCGAGTACATGGTTCCGGCCATGTTCGTACCGCTGGAGGCGCTGCCCCTGACGGTCAACGGCAAGCTCGACCGCTGTGCGCTGCCCGAACCGCCGCAGGCCGGCACCACCGGCGGCCGGGAGCCCCGCACCCCGGCGGAAGAGGTCCTGTGCGGGCTCTTCGCGGAGGCCCTGGGGCTGACGTCGGTCACCATCGACGACCATTTCTTCCAACTCGGCGGCCACTCCCTGCTCGCCACCCGGCTGATCGGCCGGATCCGCTCCATCTGGGACACCCGCGTCACCATCCGGGACCTGTTCCAGTACCCGACCCCCGTACTCCTCGCCGAACACATCGCCACGAACACGGGCGGCGACCCCATGGAGACGCTGCTGCCGATTCGGGCCGCGAGCGCCACGGACACCGGTGCCCCGCTGTTCTGCGTCCACGCGATCTCCGGGATGAGCTGGTCGTACGCCGGACTGCTCCGGCACATCGGCGGACGGCGGCCGCTGATCGGGCTGCAGGCAAAGGAGTTGACCAGCCCGTCGGACCGGCCGGCCGGCATCGAGGAGATGGCGGACGGCTACGTGGCCGAGATCCGCTCGGTCCAGGCCCACGGCCCGTACCACCTGCTGGGCTGGTCGTTCGGCGGGCTGGTGGCCCACGCGATCGCCGCCCGCCTGGAGGAGCAGGGCGAGGAGGTGGCCCTCCTGGCACTGCTCGACTCCTACCCGCTGCCCGACGGATTCCGGCCACCCGCCATCACCGGCCGGGAGGTGCTGACCGCCCTGCTCGGCGGCCGCGGCGCCGAACTCGACGTGCGCTGCGCCGACACCGCCCCGGACGCCGAGGAACTGGCCGCCGTGCTGCGCGCCGAGGACGCGATCCTGGGCGCACTGGAACCGGCCCAGGCCGCGGCCGTGGTGACCGCCACGGCGGGCAACCTGGAGATGCGCTATCGATACGTTCCCCGGCGGCGGTTCGGCGGCGACGCGGTGTTCTTCGACGCCGCCCGCACACCGGCCGCGACCGGCGGCGCCGACGCCTGGGCACCCCATGTCACGGGCCGGGTCGAGGAGCACGACATCGACTGCGAGCACTGGGACATGACCACGGCCGAGCCGCTGCGCGAGATCGGAAAGGTGCTGGCCGAGGAGTTGCGAGGAGCGCGTCACTGACTCGGAGCCGCACCCAGGTGCCCGGGCCCGCCACCACGGCGGTCCCGGGCACCTTCGCGTGCGTCGCCGCCCCCGGGCGCCCAATTGCCCGCGGGCTGCCGCTCATGCCGCCGGGCGACGGGTTCCGGCCTGCATAGCGTGAAGCCATCCGCAGGCCACGGCTCCCGGCAACAGAAAGTCAAGGAAATGGTTGATCATTCCGGCTGGCGTGTCGGGGTAGCTTCAGCCCCCGTCCACCACGGCGAGATCCTGCAAGGCGTGTTCACCGGTGACGGCGGGCTCACCCGAGGCCTCGTCACACTTCCCTGCACCATTCACGCGACCCGCGCCACCTTCATCCCCGCTCCCGGCGCCGAGGTCACCGTGACGCCGGACTGGAAGGGCAAGGCCCGGCGCGCGGCCGAGCTCGCGGTGCGCGCCGTGACGCCGCCGGGCGCCGAACTGCCGGGCGGTCACCTCGACCTCACCGGCGACGTACCGCTGTGCCGGGGCTTCGGTTCCTCCACGAGCGATGTGCTCGCGGCGATCTGGGCGGTGAAGGACGCGTTCGTCAGCCCGCTGCCGCCGCAGGACGTCGCCCGGATCGCGGTACGCGCGGAGACCGCCTCCGACTCGCTCATGTTCGAGGAGTCCACCGTCCTCTTCGCTCAGCGCGAGGGCACGGTCATCGAGGACTTCGGCTACCGGATGCCGGCCCTGCGGGTCCTCGGCTTCGGCTCACGTCCCGAGAGCGGGGGGCGTGGCGTGGACACCCTGACCCTCTCACCGGCCCGCTACGGGCAGGACGAGATCGACCTCTTCACCCGGCTGCAGGCCATGCTCCGGGAGGCCATCCAGATGAAGGACGTGGCCCTGCTCGGCTCGGTGGCCACGGCCAGCACGGAGATCAACCAGCGTCATCTGCCGATCCCGGACCTCGACCGAATCCAGGACATCGCGCGGACCACCGGAGCCGTCGGCGTACAGGCGGCACACAGCGGGGACATCGCCGGACTCCTCTTCGACCGGGACGACCCCGAGGCCGAGGCGCGGACCGGCCTGGCCCAGGACCTCCTGCAAGAGCTCGGAATTCACGAGCAGTGGAACTACACAACGGGTGACTGACATGACGACGACTCTCCCCAAGGCTCACTCCTCGATCGTGGAGGCGACGGAGCTGCCACGCATCATCAAGGTGACCGACAACCTCTACGCGGCGGCCTTCAGCCTGATGAAGCTGCTGCCCGCCCGCTACATACTCGACCGCGCCGAGGCCGCCGGCCTGATCTCCCCGGGCACCCGGATCATCGAGACCTCCTCCGGCACCTTCGCCCTCGGCCTGGCCATGGTCTGCCGGCTGCGCGGCTACCCGCTGACCATCGTCGGCGACTCGGCGATCGACCGGGACCTGCGCACTCGGCTCGAAATGCTCGGCACGACGGTGGAGATCGTCGAGCACACCGGCCAGCCCGGCGGCATCCAGGGCGCACGGCTCGCCCGCGTGGCCGAGCTGCGCCGGCAGCACCCGGACGCCTTCGTCCCCGGCCAGTACGACAACCCCGACAACCCGGGCGCGTACGGCGTCGTCGCCGACTTGATCGGCAACACCGTCGGCACCGTGGACTGCCTGGTGGGCCCGGTCGGGTCCGGCGGCTCCACCGGCGGACTCGCCGCAGCGCTGCGCCAGACCGGCCCCGCACTGCACCTGGTCGGCGTGGACACCCAGGGCAGCATCATCTTCGGCAGCCCGGACGGGCCCCGCATGCTGCGCGGGCTCGGCAGCAGCATCCACCCGGGCAACGTCAAGCACGCGGCGTACGACGAGGTCCACTGGGTGACGGCACCCGAGGCGTTCCACGCCACCCACGAGCTCTACCGCGCACACGGCCTGTTCATGGGCCCGACCAGCGGCGCCTCCTTCCAGGTGGCATCGTGGTGGGCCCAGCAGAACCCGGGAAGCACCGTCGTGATGGTGCTCCCGGACGAGGGGTACCGCTACCAGTCCACGGTCTACAACGACAACTGGCTGCGCGAGCAGGGGATCGTCCCCGCCCCCGCCGTCGACGGCCCGCTCACCGTCGAGCACCCGCTGGACGCCACCGCCGCCTGGTCCCGGCTGCTGTGGGCCCGCCGCGGCTTCGACGACGTGGTGATGCCGGTGGTCGGCTCATGAGCGAGCGTCTGCTGCTCCTGGTGGAGAGCAACACCACCGGTACGGGACGGCTGTTCGCACGGCGAGCAGCCGAACTGGGTGTCGTGCCCGTGCTGCTGTGCGCGGACCCGGACCGCTACCCGTACGCCGCCGAGGACCGGCTGCGGACGGTCGTCGTGGACACCTCCGACGAGGCCGCACTGTGGGCGGCGGTCCGTGCGCTGGAGGACGAGGCCACCGTCGCGGGCGTCCTGACCAGCTCCGAGTACTACGTGCCGGCCGCCGCCGCCCTGGCCTACCGGCTCGGCCTGCCCGGCCCGTCGGCCGAAGCCGTACGCGCCTGCCGTGACAAGGCCGAACAGCGCCGGATGCTCACCGACGCGGACGTCGGCTCGCCGGGCTTCGCCGTCGTCTCCGAGGTCCCCGACGCACTCGCCGCGGCCCGCTCCATCGGACTGCCCGTGGTGGTCAAACCGGTGCAGGGTTCGGGGAGTCTGGGCGTACGGCTCTGCACCGACCTCGACCAGGTCGCCGAGCACGCCGGGACGCTGCTCGCCGCCACCGTGAACGAACGGGGCATCGCCGCACCGAGCCGGATCCTGGTCGAGGAGTACCTGACCGGACCGGAGTACTCCGTCGAGGTGTTCGGCACCGACGCCGTCGTCACCGTCGCCAAGCACGTCGGCGCGCTGCCGGTCTTCGTCGAGATCGGCCACGACGTGCCCGCCGCGCTCCCCGGCGAACAGGAGATCGCCCTGCGCGAGTCCGCGGTGCGCGCCGTGCGGGCGCTCGGCCTCGGCTGGGGAGCCGCCCATGTGGAACTGCGCCTGACCGGGCCCCGGACCGCCCAGGTCATCGAGGTCAACCCCAGGCTGGCCGGCGGCATGATCCCCGAACTGGTCCGCAGGGCCTGCGGGATCGACCTGGTCCGCGCCCAGGTGCTGGCCGCCCTCGGTACCGCTCCCGAGCTGGAACGCACCGGATACGCCCGCGCCTCGATCCGGTTCCTCACCGCGGAACAGGACGGCATCGTCGCCCGGCCCGCCGCACTGACGGAAGCCGTGGCCAGGGCCCGGACGGTCCCGGGCACCGTCGAGGCGGTGCTCTACCGCGCCCCGGGCGAACCCGTCGGTCCCGCCGAGGACTTCCGGGGCCGCGTCGGCCACGCCATCGCCGTCGCCGACCGCTCGGTACGGGCCGCCGAGGCCGCCGACCGGGCCGTGGCGCTGCTCGGCGAGGCCGTGACCTACGCGGACCTGCACACAGAGGAGGCATTCGCATGACCGCAGCGACGGCGCACGGCGTCGACACCGGCCGGCTCAAGGCCGCGCTCGACGCCGAGGCGCACCGCATCGTCTACGACCAGTACCTGCCGGACACCGCGGACGGGCTCGGCGAGGAGCTGCGCTGCATCAGCGAGGTCGACCGCGCCCACCTGATCATGCTCACCGAGCGCGGCATCGTGGACGCAGGCCGGGCCGCCGCCCTGCTTCGTGCCGTCGAGGAACTGCGCGGACAGGACTTCGCACCGGTCCGGGCCACCCCGATGCCGCGCGGCGTCTACCTCGCCTACGAGGGACACCTCATCGGGAAGCTGGGCGACGAGACCGGCGGCATCCTGCACACCGGGCGGTCCCGCAACGACCTCAACGCCACCACCACCCGGCTGAAGACGCGCGGTCCCTATCTGGCCCTGCTCGACGCGGTCGACCGGCTCGCGGGGGTGCTCCTGGCGAAGGCCGAGGAGTACCGCGACGTGATCATGCCCGCCTACACCCACGGCCAGCCGGCCGTGCCGATCAGCTATGGCCACTACCTGGCCGGCGTCGCCGGTGCGGTGCTGCGCGCTCACGAGTCGCTGCTGGACGCCGGACGCCAGCTCGATGTCAACCCGCTGGGCGCCGGCGCGATCGGCGGGACCTCCGTACCCATCGACCCCCGGCGCACCGCCGAACTGCTCGGCTTCGTCTCCGCCGCCCCCAACTCGGTGGACGCGGTGGCCTCCCGGGACTTCGTGCTGGACCTGCTGTCCGCCTGCGCCGTCCTCGGTGTCTCACTGGCCCGCGCCGGGCGGGACCTGAGCACCTGGACCTCGGAGGAGTTCGGGCTGCTGAGGGTGGGGGACACCCTCGTCGGCTCCAGCTCGATGATGCCGCAGAAGCGCAATCCGTTCCTGCTCGAACACATCCAGGGCAGGTCCACCGCGAGCCTCGGCGCCTTCGTCGGCGCGGCGTCCGCGATGACCACCGGCGGCTACACCAACGCCATCGCGGTCGGCACCGAGGCCGTACGGCACCTCTGGCCCGGACTGAGCAGCACCACCGACGCGGTGACGCTGCTGAGCCTGGTGGTGGCGGGCACCGAACCGGAGCGCGAACGCATGACGGACCGGGCCGTGGACGGCTTCACCTCCGCCACGTACCTGGCGGAACGGCTCGTCCTGGACGGAACGCCGTTCCGGGCCGCGCACCATCTGGTCGGCGAGACCGTGCTCGGCGCTCTGGAATCCGGCCGCTCGCTGGTGGACGCGGCCCGCTTCGCCGCCGTCGACGACGGCGGGCTGGCCCCCGACCGGGTGGCCGCGGCGTGCGCCCACGGTGGCGGCCCCGGCTCCACGGCCGACGGGATCCGCGCCCTGAACACCCGACGGGACGCGCTCGAGGCTGAGTCGGCCGAGCGGCGCACCCGCTGGTCCGACGCAGGCAGGCTGCTGTCGCAGGCCGTTACCGAGGCGGTGACGTCATGTCGGCCCGCCTGACCGAACGCGCACCGGGCACCGAACACCGGGAAGCGCCGCGCAGCGGACTGCTCCGCCACCGCGACTTCCGGCTGCTGTGGACCGGCGAGACGACCAACCGCGTCGGCATCAACATCACCGGGGTCGCCATGCCCCTGGTGGCCGTGGTGACGCTCGACGCGAGCACCCTGTGGGTGAGTGCGCTGGCGGCCGCTCCCTGGCTGCCCTGGCTGCTCATCGGCCTGCCCGCCGGCGCCTGGGTGGACCGGCTGCGACGCCGGCCGATCATGCTGATCTGCAACGTGGTCCCGCTCGTGCTGCTCGCCAGTGTTCCGGTGGCGGGCTGGCTCGGGGTCCTGACGATGACCCAGTTGCTGGCCGTGGCACTGGTCAACGGCTTCGCCGCGGTGTTCTTCGGGATCTCGTACAAGGTCTACCTGCCCTCCATCGTCGGACCCGAGGACCTCCAGGAGGCCAACGCCAAGCTCCAGGGCAGTGAATCGGTGGCCCAGGTCGCGGGGCTGGGCGGTGGCGGACTGCTCGCCCAGGCCTTCGGCGCCACCTCCGGTCTCCTCGTCAACTCGGCGACGTTCCTCGTCTCCGCGCTGTGCCTGCTCGGCATCCGGAGCAAGGAACAGCTCCCGGAGAAACCCGAGCGGCACCGGGCCCTGCGACAGGACATCAAGGAGGGCCTGCACTACACCTTCAAGGACCCGTACCTACGCGTCCTCACCCTGTACGGCACCGCCACCAACCTGCTGCTGACGGCCGAGGCGGCGATCCTGCCGGTCTTCATCATCCGTGAGCTAGGGGTACCCGAAGGCGCCACCGGCTGGCTCCTCGCGTCGAGCAGCATCGGCGGGATCCTCGGAGCCACCACCGCGAAACGCCTGATCGCACGGTTCGGATCGGCCCGCGGACTGCTGGTGGCCACCATTGCCAGCGCCCCGTTCGCCCTGCTCATCCCCCTGACCAGGATGGGCTGGACCCTGTCCGCACTGGTGGTCGGGAGCGCGGTCCTCTCGCTCGGCGTCGTACTCGCCAACGTGATCCAGGGTGCGTTCCGCCAGCGCTACTGTCCGCCCCAGCTCCTCGGCCGCGTCTCGGCCAGTGTCTCGGTCGCGAACTTCGGAGCCATTCCCTTCGGTTCGCTGCTCGGCGGGATCCTCGGCACGGCCCTCGGCCTGCGGTCCACCCTGTGGCTGCTCACCGCGGGACTCGCCCTGACCCCGCTGCTCCTCCTGATCGGACCACTGCGCCGGAGGCGGGACCTGCCGGTCGCGCCGGCCACGTCGTGAGACCCGACTCGCCTGTCACTCTCGTACGAACAGGAGAGACCCCGTGGAACAAACCCTGCCGTGGGTCGTCCGTGAGCTGCCACCCCCCGGCTCGCTCGACCTCTGGCTTCTGAGGGTCTCGGATGTCCCCATCGGCATCCTGGACGAACAGGTACTCGACGCGACCGAGCGTCAACGTGCCGCCACCCTCATGCACGCCGCCGACCGGACCCGGTTCACGGCCGCGCATGTCGCCCTTCGCCGGCTGCTCGGCTCGTACCTGAGCCTGCGCCCCGAGGAGGTCCACCTCGGCCGGGACACCTGCCCCTGCTGCGGCGGACCGCACGGCCGGCCCACCGTGCTCGACGCCGACGACCGGCTGTTCTTCTCGCTGTCCCACCGCGGCGATCTCGCCGTCGTCGGAACCGCGGCGGCCCCCATCGGGGTCGATGTGGAACTGGTGCCGGACGAGGACGGCACCGCCGACCTCGCGGCGATGCTGCACGTGGACGAGCAGGCCGAGCTGTCGGCGCTGAGCCCGCCGGCCCGGCCCCGGGCCCTGGCCCGGCTGTGGACCCGCAAGGAGGCCTACCTCAAGGGCCTCGGCACAGGACTCGGCCGCGACCCCGCCCTCGACTACGTCGGCTCGGGACGCCCCGAGGGCCCGTACCCGCCGTCCGGCTGGACCCTGCTCGACGTACCCGTGGACCGGGGCTATGCGGCGGCCGTGGCGGTACGCGGCGAGCTGACCGTGGAAGGTCCGCTCGTCCGCAGGCTCGCCGGCCTCGACCTCGTACGGCACACCTGCGACGCGCTCCAGACGGCAAGAACCCCGCCCTGACCACCCGCCGGGTCCGCCGGGTGCACCGATTCGGTGATCACCCGGCGGCGGGCACGCACCACCCGGCCGCTCCCGCCGCGGCTGCCGATCACCGATCCGTCCTCGCCAACATCCCTACGGACTTTTGGAACTGACGATGTCAAACGCTGTGCAGCAGGCCCCCGCGGCCCTCCTCCCGCAAGTGCTGCCCCGCACCACCGGGCAGCCCGACACCGGCGCCGAGCACGTGACGGGCGCCCAGTCGCTCATCCGCTCGCTCGAAGAGGCCGGCGCGGAAACCGTGTTCGGCATTCCCGGTGGATCGATCCTGCCCGCCTACGACCCGATGATGGACTCGACCCGGGTCCGCCACGTCCTGGTCCGCCACGAGCAGGGCGCCGGGCACGCGGCCACCGGCTACGCACAGGCCACAGGCAAGGTGGGGGTCTGCATGGCGACCTCGGGTCCGGGCGCCACCAACCTGGTGACCCCGATCGCGGACGCGCACATGGACTCGGTGCCGTTGGTCGCCATCACCGGTCAGGTCTCCTCCAGGGCGATCGGCACGGACGCCTTCCAGGAGGCGGACATCGTCGGCATCACTATGCCGATCACCAAGCACAACTTCCTGGTCACGAACGCCGACCACATCCCGCGCACGGTCGCCGAGGCCTTCCGCATCGCCTCGACCGGCCGCCCCGGACCGGTGCTCATCGACATCACCAAGGACGCCCTCCAGGCAGCCACCACCTTCCGCTGGCCGACGACGACGGACCTGCCCGGCTACCGTCCGGTCACCAAGCCGCACGCCAAACAGATCCGCGAGGCCGCCCGCCTCATCAGCGCGTCGAGCCGCCCGGTCCTCTACGTCGGCGGGGGAGTCATCAAGGCACGGGCCACGGCCGAACTGCGCACCCTGGCCGAGCTGACCGGGGCACCCGTGGTCACCACTCTGATGGCGCTGGGCGCCTTCCCCGGCAGCCACCCGCAGCACGTGGGCATGCCCGGAATGCACGGGGACGTCGCGGCGGTCGCCGCGCTCCAGAAGGCCGATCTGATCGTCGCCCTCGGAGCCCGTTTCGACGACCGCGTCACCGGCAGGCTGGACAGCTTCGCCCCGTACGCCAAGGTCGTCCACGCCGACATCGACCCTGCGGAGATCGGCAAGAACCGGGTCGCCGATGTGCCGATCGTCGGGGACGCCCGCGAGGTCCTGGCCGCCCTGACCGCCGCCGTGCGCGGTGAACGGGAGGAGGAGCGGGTCGGCGAGGCCGCCCGGACGCGATATCCGGCCTGGTGGCGGGAGCTGAACCACTGGCGGGCCACGTACCGTCGCGGCTACGAACTGCCCGCCGACCCCGGGCTGCTCTCCCCGCAGCAGGTCATCGAGCGGATCGGCCGACTGGCCCCGGAGGGAACGCTGTTCGCCTCCGGGGTGGGCCAGCACCAGATGTGGGCGGCGCAGTTCCTCCCGCACGAGGAACCGGGCACCTGGTTCAACTCGGGCGGCGCCGGAACGATGGGATATGCGGTGCCGGCCGCGATGGGCGCCAAGGCCGGCCGCCCCGAGCGGACGGTCTGGGCGATCGACGGCGACGGCTGTTTCCAGATGACCAACCAGGAGCTCGTCACCTGCGCACTCAACAACATCCCGATCAAGGTCGCGGTCATCAACAACGGCGCGCTCGGGATGGTCCGCCAGTGGCAGAACCTGTTCTACGGTGCGCGGTTCTCCAACACCGTGCTGCACGACGGCGCCACCAACGCCACCACCGGATCGACCCGAGGAGTGGGATCCGCCACCAACCACGGCACCCGGGTCCCGGACTTCGTACAGCTCTCCGAGGCGATGGGCTGTGTGGGCCTGCGCTGCGAGAACCCGTACGAGCTCGACGCGATCATCGACAAGGCCAACGCGATCAACGACCGCCCCGTCGTGGTGGACTTCATCGTCCACGAGGACGCGATGGTGTGGCCGATGGTCCCTGCCGGCACCTCCAACGACGACATCATGGCCGCACGCGACGTACGCCCCGACTTCGGCGACTGCGCGGACGACTGAGAGGACCCTCTGACATGTCCCAGCACACGCTCTCCGTCCTGGTCGAGGACACGCCCGGCATCCTCGCCCGTGTCGCCGCCCTGTTCTCGCGTCGCGGCTTCAACATCGACTCGCTCGCGGTCGGCACCACCGAGCATCCCGAGCTCTCCCGCATCACCATCGTCGTCCGGGTCGACCACCAACTGGCCCTGGAACAGGTCACCAAGCAGCTCAACAAGCTGGTCAACGTCCTGAAGATCGTCGAACTGGAGGCGGACTCCGCCGTCCAGCGCGAACTGGTCCTGGTCAAGGTGAGCGCCGGCAACGGCACCCGGGCCCAGATCATCCAGATCGCCGAACTGTTCCGGGCCAGAACCGTCGACGTCTCGCCCGACGCCGTCACCCTCGAAGCGACCGGCTCCGGCGACAAGCTCGACGCGATGCTCCGGATGCTCGCCACCTTCGGCATCAAGGAACTCGTCCAGTCCGGCGCGATCGCGATCGGCCGCGGCTCCCGGGCCCTGGCCGACCGCGCCGCCCGCGAGGCCCGGCCGATCCGACTGACCCCGGCGGCCACCGAGGATACGGCGGGCGCGCGGAGCGCCTAGGGTCTTTCGTTTGGATCAGGCCGGATCAGGCACCGGGGCACGCGAGCCCGGCATGATCCAAACGAGAGGCCCTAGCAGCGCTCGGTACAGACCACCACCTTTCTCTTTCCCGTCCGCACACCCTCACGTTCCAGGAATCAAGGAGAAGCACCATGCCCGCCGAGTTGTTCTACGACGACGATGCCGACCTGTCCATCATCCAGGGCCGCAAGGTCGCGGTCATCGGCTACGGCAGCCAGGGCCACGCCCACGCGCTGTCGCTGCGTGACTCGGGTGTCGACGTCCGGGTCGGCCTGCACGAGGGGTCGAAGTCCAGGGCGAAGGCCGAGGAGCAGGGCCTGCGCGTGGTGACGCCGTCCGAGGCCGCGGCCGAGGCCGACGTCATCATGATCCTGGTCCCGGACCCGATCCAGGCCCAGGTCTACGAGGAGTCCGTCAAGGACAACCTCAAGGACGGCGACGCGCTGTTCTTCGGCCATGGCCTGAACATCCGCTTCGACTTCATCAAGCCGCCGGCCAATGTCGACGTCTGCATGGTCGCCCCGAAGGGCCCGGGCCACCTGGTCCGCCGTCAGTACGAGGAGGGCCGCGGCGTTCCGTGCATCGTGGCCGTCGAGCAGGACCCCTCGGGCAACGGCCTGGCGCTCGCCCTGTCGTACGCGAAGGGCATCGGGGGCACCCGCGCCGGCGTCATCAAGACGACGTTCACCGAGGAGACCGAGACCGACCTGTTCGGTGAGCAGGCCGTGCTCTGCGGTGGCACCGCCGCTCTGGTGAAGGCCGGTTTCGAGACGCTGACCGAGGCCGGTTACCAGCCGGAGATCGCTTACTTCGAGTGCCTGCACGAGCTGAAGCTCATCGTGGACCTGATGTACGAGGGCGGCCTGGAGAAGATGCGCTGGTCGATCTCGGAGACCGCCGAGTGGGGCGACTACGTCACCGGCCCGCGGATCATCACCGACGCCACCAAGGCCGAGATGAAGAAGATCCTCGCGGAGATCCAGGACGGCACCTTCGCCAAGAACTGGATGGCCGAGTACCACAACGGTCTGCCCAAGTACAACGAGTACAAGAAGGCCGACAGCGACCACCTCCTGGAGACCACCGGCCGCGAGCTGCGCAAGCTCATGAGCTGGGTCAACGACGAGGACGCGTAACACCGACGCCCCGGACGTCCGGCCCCCGGTGCGCGAAGGCGCCCACGGGGACCGGGCGCCGCGCCGTGCGCCGGATAGCCTGGGCCAATGCTCACCGAAGTCACAGCGACCCGCTACGTCACGCCCCTGCGGGAGGGCGGATCGCTGCCCGGGATCGTCGAGGCCGACGACCTCGGAACCTATGTCATGAAGTTGTCTACCACGTCGCGCTGACCTGGAGCGATGCAGCTTCAGCCGCCTCTGACCAGCGCAGATGAATCTTTCAGGGTCTTTCAGGGGCGTGCCGTCTCATGTAGTCGATTCTCCCCAGACGCTCCCCATCAGCGCTGATCCTCCCCAGATTCTCCCCAAGGAGGGCTGCCGTGACGGACGGCGGAAGACGAAACTTGGCGCTGTCGCAGGCACGCTGAGTGACTGTAGCGGGCGCTCAGCCGGCATCCCAGGGGTGATCTCGGCTCCAAGATCTCCGCCCTGTGCGTACCCGTCCCTTCGAAGGCGCTGCGTCCGGCCACTGATAGCGAGACGGCTGTCCGCCCTGGGCCGTGACCGGTCCCACCTGGCACAGGTTGTCCGAAGGGGCTTAAGGCGTCCATGTGGTCTAGGGCGAGGCCGTTTGTGCAGGTGGCGGCGTTGTTGTCCACGTGCATCGACGGTGTTGGTGATACGCCTGTGGGAGAACGCGACGTAGCGCCGCTGCACGCCTGTGCGGTCCGCAAGATCGCGTCCAGGATGTCGCGCAGGTCGTGCTCGGGTGGTCGGCCGAAGTCTACGGCCCTGCCCCGGCGCTCGAATCGCAAGGCGGCAAGGACCGGCTCGATCAACTCCGAGCGAACATCGGAAAGATCACTCGGGTACGGACGTCGCGCAGGCATGCTCCTGGCGTACCGCTCCGGACCGAGTGCGCCCAGGCGCACGGCAACGGCGACGGAAGCACACCCCCGAAGACTGGACATCATGGGATGCGACAGGCGCGGACCGCCTCCCGCCCCTACTGTCACCCCACCTGGCCAACAGGCCTCAACCACACCTGTAGCCTCACCAGCGCCACGATCCCGCACTCCGAAAATCGATAGATACACGGGCATCCAAGGTGAAAACGACCTTTTAAGCGCCGAGGACTCTTCGGTACGGCTTCATGCGGCCCTCGCGGTCGGCTCGAACCCCGACCCCGGCTTCCTGGAGACGCTCGTCGAGCGGTGCGCGGTCGGGCCGGACTTCTTCGTGCGAGACATGTTGCCCTGGGCGCTGACTCGCCTCTTGCCGGAGACCACGCTGCCCCGAATTCGCCAGGAACTCGACTCTGAGCGCACTCAGGCCCGCAGCCAGGCATTGCATACGCTCTCCAAGGTCGGCGACAAGAGCGCGTGGACCTGGATCACGCGCGACATGCTGCGCGACGCCTACGACGAGGTCGCGCGGACCGCGTGGCGCGTCGCGGTCGTCCTCGTACCCGAGGACGAGAACGACCTCGACATCCAGGTCGGGCACGAGTCGGTCCAGCCATCGGGCAGGTGCTGGCGGTCGAGCGCCACCACGGCCAGATCCACCGTGCCCTCGCGCAGCGCCTGCCGGATGTCGGCCACCGCCGCCTGCCTCAGTTGGACCACCACACCTGGGTGCTCCGCCCGCAGCGCGGCCAGGGCGTGGTGGAGACCCGCCCAGACCCCCTGCATTGTGCCGACCGTCACCCGCCCGCGCAGCTGTCCCTGTACGGCGTCGACCGCCTCCCGTGCCAGTTCGGCGGCGCGGAGCGCCGCGCGTGCGGCGGGGACGAACGCCTCGCCGGCCGGTGTCAGGGCGACGCGGTGCGTCGTGCGGTCGAACAACGGCGTGCCCAGCTCACGTTCGAGGCCCCGGACCGTGCTGGACACGGCGGACTGGACCACGTGCAGCCGCCTTGCCGCCGCCGTGAACCTGCCCGCATCCGCCACCGCGACGACGACCTTCATCTGCCGGAGATCCATCATCCGCTCCCGGTCGAACAGCACTCCGTCCAATACAGAGACGACGATGTACGATCCTTGCTGCGTCGTATGCGGACGATGTCGTCGTCCGGGGCCGACTTATGTTCCTTCAGGCACGCGCTCCGGCACCTTCGGACGCGGGCCGGCGGGATCCTTCAGGCGCGGACGAGCGGGGTGTCGACCAGATGCTCGGCCAGGAACCAGGTCTGCAGTTCCCCGGTCCTGATCACCTGTGAGACCAGGAGATCGTTGGTGCCGTCGTCACCCAGCTCACCGGTCCGGGCGGCGGCGTCGTGGGCCTCGACGAGGATGGTCTCGTGGGCTTCCAGCAGCCGTGACAGCATCGCCGGCACTTCCTCCACTCCGTCCGGAGGCCGCGGGATCGATGTGATCTCCGCGACGTGCCTGGGGTCGCCCACCGCGACGCCGCCCAGGGACTGGACGCGTTCGGCGATGGTATCGACGATTTCCAGCTGCTCCCCCGCGTGCTTGTCGAGGACCAGGTGCAGTTGGTAGAAGGTCGCGCCGCGCATCAGCCAGTGATGCTTCTTGTAGAGGCCGTAGAGGATCTGAGTGTCCGCCAGGACCTTGTTCAGGCGCTGGCAGGAGTACATCCGCGCCTCGTAGGACAGACCGATCGGGAACTGCTTGACGGTGCCGAACTCCTGGATCACCTCGCCCCTCTGGTGCAGCCACGGCTGGCTGCTGCTCACGGGCTTGGTACTGGTGGTCATGGTTCGCCTCCTGTGGTGCCGTGCTGTGCGTACCCGAGTGACGCTAGGTGCCCCGACGAAGGCGCATTGACCGGGAGCGCATGCGGTGGTGTCCGCCAGTGCACAGTGCGCGGTGTCCCGTGCCAAGCGTTCGCTTTCGGGCAAGCCCCCGTGCGCTGTCGGGCACGGGCCTTCGGCCGGCCGATCTAGCCTCGGCAGGACGGCCCACGTTCGTGGAGCCCGAGGAACGAGGAGAGGCAGGCATGAGCGCGAACGAGCAGGCGGATGTGGTGGTCGTCGGGCTGGGGCCGGGTGGTGAGTACGTCGCGGGCACGCTGGCCGAAGCTGGACTGGACGTGGTGGGGGTCGAGGCGGAACTCGTCGGGGGCGAGTGTCCGTACTGGGGGTGCGTGCCCAGCAAGATGATGATCCGGGCTGGGAATCTGCTCGCCGAGGCGGGCCGGGTGCCCGCCCTCGCCGGCGAAGCGGTCGTGACTCCGGACTGGGGCAGGGTCGCCGGGCGTATCCGCGGCGAGGCCACTGACGACTGGAACGACCAGGCCGCTGCCGGCCGTCTCGCGGCCAAGGGCGGCCGGCTCGTCCGGGGGACGGGCCGTCTCTCCGGGCCGCGCCGGGTGGCGGTCGGCGACCGCACGTTCGAAGCCCGGCGCGGTGTCGTGCTGGCCACCGGCACGCGGCCCCGGATCCCCCCGGTGCCGGGCCTCGAGGCAACGCCGTACTGGACCAACAGGGATGCCATGGCGGCCAAGGAGCTGCCGGAGTCGATGGTCGTGCTCGGCGGGGGCGCCATCGGTGTCGAACTCGCCCAGGTCTTCGCCCGCTTCAAGTGCGCGGTCACGGTGATCGAGGGGCAGGACCGGCTGCTGTCGCAGGAGGAACCGGAAGCCGGGGAGCTGGCCGCGGAGGTACTGCGGGCGGACGGAGTCACCGTACTCACGGGTGCTCGGGCACGGCAGGTCAGCCATGACGGCACCGAGTTCACCGTCCGCCTTGAGGGTGACGGGGAGCCGCTTCGTGCCGAACGGCTTCTGGTCGCCACCGGGCGCCACACCGACCTGGCCGCGCTGGCGGTCGACACGATGGGGCTGGATCCAACGGCGGGAGCCGTGAACACGGACGGGCAGATGCGGGCGGGGGAGGGGCTGTGGGCGGTCGGCGACATCACAGGCCGAGGCGCCTTCACCCATGTGTCGATGTACCAGGCGCAGATCGCCGTCCGGGACATCCTCGGGCAGCCCGGTCCCGACGCCGACTACCGGGCGCTGCCCCGCGTCACCTTCACCGATCCGGAGATCGGGGCCGTCGGGTTGACGGAGCGGCAGGCGCGTAAGCGGGGTCTGCGGGTACGCACCAGTGTGCTGCCCATCGCCTTCTCCATGCGAGGCTGGATCCACGGGCCGGGCAACGAGGGGCTCATCAAGCTTGTGGAGGACGCGGACCGGGGCGTGTTGATCGGCGCGACGTCGGCGGGGCCGGCGGGAGGCGAGGTGCTCTACGGACTGAACGTGGCCGTCCACGCCGAGATACCCGTCGACCGGCTCCAGCACATGATTTACACGTATCCCACCTTCCACCGGACGGTCGAGGCCGCGCTCGGAGCCCTCCGCTGAGCCGCCCCTCGATCGCCCACGCGGCCCCGGCGCCCAGGCGATGGCGCACCATGCCGGGCCGCGACCCCGGCGAGCCGCACAGGGCCGCCACCTCGCTGGAGCTTCTCTTCGACCTGTGTTTCGTGATCGCGGTGGCGCAGGCGTCCGGGAGTCTGCACGAGGCGCTGACCGGCGGGGAGTACGCCACCGGTGTCCTGCGCTTCGCGCTGGTCTTCTTCACCATCTGGTGGGCGTGGATGAACTTCACCTGGTTCGCTTCCGCCTACGACACGGACGACGTCCCGTACCGGTTGACGGTGTTGGTCCAGATCACGGGGTCGCTCGTGCTCGCCGCAGGCGTTCCCCGCGCGTTCGAGGAGGGTGACCTGCGGGTCATCACCATCGGATACGTCGTGCTGCGCACGGCGCTGGCCGCCCTGTGGCTGCGCGCCGCGTGGTCCGACCCCGCTCGGCGGCCGACCCCACTGCGCTTCGCCGTTGGGGTGACGGTATGCCAGATCGGGTGGGTCGGGTTGCTCGGTCTCCCGGCATCGGCGCGGCTGCCGGGCATTGTGGTGCTGATCATCGCCGAGGTCTCCGTCCCGGTGTGGGCGCAGTCCGCCGGGATGACCCCATGGCATCCGCGCCACATTGCCGAGCGCTACGAACTCTTCACCCTCATCGTCCTCGGAGAGTCCGTCGCGGCGGCCACCGTCGCCGTCCGGGGCGCCTTCGACCGGCACCAGGGCACCGGTTCGCTGTACGCGGTGGCGGCCGGTGGCCTGTTCATGGCCTACGCCATGTGGTGGCTGTACTTCGCAAGATCCGCGCACGCCCTGCTTGCCACGACGCACCAGGCCCACCGCAAGAGATTCACCTGGGCCTACGGCCACTACTTGATCTTCGCTTCGGCGACCGCCGAGGGAGCCGGCCTGGCCGCGTACGCCGATCACGTCACGCGACGCACGGACGCCTCGCCGTTGGCCGCGGGCGCGGCGGTCACCGTCCCCGCGGCCGTCTTCCTGATCACCGTCTGGGCCGTACACCTCCAGCCCCATCAAGGAACCGTGGCCGAGTGGATTCCGTATCCCGTCGCGGCCGTCGGCGTCCTGCTGGCCGCTTTCCTTCCGGCACCTGCCCTCGCCGCCGGTGCGCTGCTGGCGGTCCTGGTCGTGGTGGTCACGGTGGATCAGCGGTGCAGAAGCCCGCGGTGAGATCTCACCCTGTGCCGGGACCGAAGGGCCGCGCGGCGGCACTCACCGTGTGATGAGTGCCGCCGCGCGGCCGCCTTACCGCCCGCCGCCTCGTCAGCTCGTCGCGCGTACCGCATCGCGGATCAGTTCGGCGACCTCCTTGGGCCGGGACACGGCCACGGCGTGCGAGGCGTCCTCGATCTCGACGGTCGTCGCCCCGGCCCGCTTGGCTCCGAAGCGCTCGACCTCGGGTTGATCGCCTGGTCCTCCACGCGGCGGCCGAAGCCTGTGAGTCTCCTGAGTTTCATGCGATGTGCTGGTCCCTCCGGCGGGGCGACTCTATGCCAGATATGGAGATCTGCGAGGCTGTTCGATCGCCACTAAAACCCTGAAGGCGGCGGAGATTGACCGTCGGTGCACCGGAGTTGACCCCACAGTGCATGGACAGGAGACGCAGTGCACTGTCGGAACGAATGCTGTGCACTGCCGGGACACATGGATGCTTCGGCTCGAAATAGCCTGGTGGCGAAGCAGTTGCAGGTTGCCGGAGTTGGTGCTGTGCATCGCACAGAAGGCCCACCCGGAATTCTCTTCGGTTGAGCGTAGACGCATTGTTGCGTGTTCTCCCGACTCTCTCTGCCCGCCGCTGTCGCTGCAGTTGGAAGCCGATGCAGATGGAAATCGACGCTGTTCATACCGCAGGAGGTTGTCGAAAGGTGTTTACGATGCCGGTCGGTGGGCTGGTGCCCAGCGCCACCGACAACCCCGCGGAGCCAGCGTGATCGGCAACGTGGTGTTCCCTGGGTTCGCCCTGGCAGGTGCCGACGGCCTGCCCGTGCTCGCCTCTGTCGTGTCGATGGCCGCGTTCCTCGTCGGCGCGCTTGCCGGCGGGGCCGCACTCCGGTCCGGCCCGCGGATCCTGTCCGTACTGGCCATATTCCTCGGAGCCCTCGCCGGCGCCGCGCTTCTGGCACACACCGGACTCGTCCTGGTCCTGGTCCTGACGTTGGTGCTGCTCGTGGTGACGTCCGCGGCTGCCCGTCGCCTCTCGGCCTCCGACGGCCCCCGGGTCAAGCCGCAGGCGTGAACTCGGCGCCGACCCCGCAGGAGGGGCCGACGCCCTCGTCAGTGAGCCGTGGGACCACAGACGCTGCACTCCCAGCCGACGGGCACCCGCGACCGTCCTCGCAGCCACCCTCGGCCGCGCCCGCACGGCACCCGGGACACCGCCGGAAGAAAGGTGTCCGTGCCCCATACCGCTAGGGACCGATGTGAACACCGCACTGCCACCGAAAGACTTCCCGGAGTCCGATTCAGCCTGGGCCCCGCTCGCGGCGAGTGTCTTCCGGGCGCTGTGGATCGCACAACTGGTTTCCAACATCGGTAGTTGGATGCAGACCGTGGGCGCCCAGTGGCTGCTGATCGGCCAGGACGCCGCCCTGGTGACGCTCGTGCAGACCGCGTCCAGTCTTCCCGTCGTGCTGCTGGCTCTGCCTTCTGGCGTGCTGGCCGACCGTTTCGACCGCCGTACGGTGCTGCTGGCCGCTCAGTTCGCCATGCTCGCCGCCTCCACCGCGCTGTCGGTTCTGGCGTTCGCGGACGCGCTCACTCCGGCTTTGCTGCTCGGTCTCACCTTCCTGCTGGGATGCGGTACCGCTCTGATGGGCCCGGCCTGGCAGGCCATCCAGCCGGAACTCGTGGAACGCCGCCAGTTGGGACAGGCGGCCGCGCTCGGCGCCGTGAACATGAACCTCGCTCGCGCCCTCGGCCCGGCACTCGGGGGAGCGGTGGTCGCGGCAGCGGGCGCGGGCTGGGTCTTCGCCTTCAACGCCGCCTCCTACCTCGGCACCGCGGCCGTTCTCGCACTGTGGAGACGGCCCGGGGCGGAACCGCCGACTGCTCAGAGCGAGAAGCTCCTGACGGCTCTGCACGCCGGCCGCCGCTACGTGTGGAACGCGCCCGGCGTCCGCCGAGTCCTGCTGCGCACGGTGCTGTTCATCCCCGGAGGGGCCGCGCTGTGGTCGCTGCTTCCACTGGTCGCGAGCCGCTCCCTCGGCCTGGGATCGGGCGGGTACGGGGTGTTGCTCGGTGCGGTCGGAGCCGGTGCTGTGGGCGGGGCCTTCGCGCTGCCCGCGATCCGCCGCGCTCTGGGCGTCAACGGCACTCTGGCCGCAGGGGCCCTCGTCTTCGCCGGAGTCCTGGCGGTACTGGCCACAGTCCGGGTCCCGTGGCTCGCGGCGGTCGTGCTGCTGCCCGCCGGTCTGGCCTGGATCGGCGTGCTGTCCACCCTCAACGCGGCTGTCCAGGCACGGCTGCCCGGCTGGGTCAGGGCCCGGGGACTCGCCGTCTATCTCCTGGTCTTCCAGGGCGGGCAGGCGCTGGCGGCACCTCTGTGGGGTGCGCTGGCCGACGGGCCGGGGTTGACCGTCTCCCTTCTGGCCGGCAGCGGTCTGCTGCTGCTCGGCGCGGTGAGTGTGCGCCGCTGGCCGCTGCACGGCACGGACGGCATCGACCCGTCCCCGTCCGACCACTGGCCCGTTCCACCCCTGGTGTTCGAGCCCGAACCGGCCGACGGCCCCGTGCTGGTCTCCGTCGTGTACCGGATCGTGGCCGCGAACAGGGCCGCCTTCATCGACTGCATGGACCATGTGGCCCGTTCACGCCGACGCACAGGAGCCCTCACCTGGGGCCTCTACCAGGACGGCAGCGATCCGGGCCGATTCGTCGAGAACTACCTGGTCGCGTCCTGGTCGGAGCATCTCGCCCAGCACCACAGCCGGCTCACGGCCACCGACCGCCGTCACGAGGAGAGGGCCCGCCGACTGCTCGTCGAGGGCACCACACCGGAGGTGACCCATGCCTTCGACGCCGCCGCAGGACCCGTGGTGCCCGAGACGGGCGACACGATGACAACCCCGGGGCGTCGATGCCCACCGGGAGAACGGCCAGGAACGGGCGCGTCCGAGTCAGCCCACGCCGAAGCCTGCCACTCACTGGGCGACATGCCGTAGGCGGCCCGGAAGACCCGGCTGAAGTGTGACGCGCTGGCGAAACCCCAACGGTGCGCCGCGGCAGCCACGGCGAGCCTGCGATCCGGTGCCCGGCCGAGTTCGTACCGCAGGCTGCGAGCCGGCGCAGCCGTATCAACTGATTCACTGTCGTGCCCTCGCTCTGGAAGAGCTTGTGCAGATAGCGGACGGGGATGTGGTGGGCGAGTGCGATCGACTCCGGCGACAGATCCGGATCAGCCAGATGCAGTTCGATGAAGGTCCGGATTGTGAAAGCGTCTGCGCACCGACGCCTGAGGCGTCGGTGCGATCCGAGCCGGTCGCCGATGCGCGGCTGCTGGAACGCCGTCTCGGAGGCGAGTGCCGAACTCCGCTCGGCGGGCGTGGCCGTGGCGCCTTCGGCAGCGCCCGAAGCCGTGGCCGACCTGACGCCGCAAGAACTGCAGATCGCCCAACTCGCTGCAGAGGGACTGACCAACCGGGACATCGGTGCCCGGCTCTACCTGTCTCCCCGCACCATCGGCTTCCACCTGGCGCTGCCCGAAGAACACCGGCACACCGGCCGTGACTTCCAGCACTACGTTCCGGGTGGACGGTGCCGAAGTCAGGGTGTTCCTGGGGACGCTGGCAGGTGACACCTCTCCGGTGCGGACCTTCACGCCGCTGCTCGGTGCCGAACTCATCCTTGAGCCGGGCTCGACGACCACGCTCGCCATCGACACCGGCTTCGAGCACGGTCTACTCGTCGACCACGGGGATGTCCGTATCGCTGGAACAATCCTGCGCCCGCCGGAGTTGGGCTACCTCGGTTCGGGAAGCGACACACTGACGCTGGCGAACGAGACGGATACCGCTGCGAGGGTGGTCCTGCTCGGCGGGACGCCGTTCGAGGAACAGATCGTCATGTGGTGGAATTTCATCGGCCGGAGCCACGAAGACATCGTCGAGGCCAGGGAAGCGTGGCAGAGCGCATCCGACCGCTTCGGAAAGGTCGATGGTTATGACTGCGACCGTCTTCCCGCGCCTGTCCTTCCCAACGCCACCATCGCACCGCGCAAGAACCCGACGTGCCAATGAAAGGTATACGCTGACGCAGCCTGCCGCCGCTCCGACTGTCCAGTGAGTGGACCCCAAACACCGTTACGAAATCCTGGTCGACGGCAAAACTGCAGGCTTCACCGCGTACTGGTACCGCGACGACCAGCGCGTTTTCTACCACACCGAAATCGACGACGTCTTCGCCGGACAGGGCTTGGCCTCGATACTCGTACAGCAGGCAGGCCCTTGAACGACGTACGCATCTCGGGGAAGCGCATTGTGCCGGTCTGCCCCTACGTGGCGAAGTCGCTCAAGAAGCATGACGAGTTCGCCGGCATCACCGACCGGTGACCCTCGAGGTCCTGAAGTGGCTGGACACCGTGCTGCAGCACTGACGCCCCGTGCCGCCACCTTCTCCGAGCCCCGGTACGTCCGGACCGGCGGCTCGGAGGCGGAGCGGGATCGGTGACATCAAGGCGGGAGCACCGCATGAGCATGGACCGCCGGCACCGGCAGTTCCGGTCCCGTCCCCGCCGTACGCTCTGCCGGGGACGGGACCGTTTCATGTGCTCAAGCCACGGCCGGTGACCGGACTACGTTCGGTGCCGCGGTTCGGTTCGGCGCGGATGCGCAGTCGACGCTGCCGAAAGTACGGTCTCCACATGGGAGTTGACGTCTCGCATGGACGCCCCTGGTCCACGCTTCGGCACCACCGATTGCGGGAGCCGCTCCCGCGCTCGGCGCAGTCAGGCGCCATTGCCTGGCATGAGGGGGCTCACCCGGGGCACCGACGCCTTCCCTGTGTTGGAGACCTTGCCCCCGGTCCAGCGGATTGAGATCGGAGCAGTCTCGTCGGGCGGGGTGACGAGCAGCGCCGCCGGGGTGACAGCGGTGGCGCCAGTAATCGCTGGATTGGTGTATGCCAGCGTCGACCAAGCGCTGTCTCCCGGGCTGAGCGTCACAGCCTGTCCCTGCTGACCGGTGGATCGCTCGGGGTCCGGGGTGACGGCCTCACCGGCGCCATTGACGAACGCCACGCCCGGGACGCCGTACAGCGTGCAGGTGCGGCGGGATCCATTGGTCAAAACGATAGCGAAGCTTGACTGCCCGGCTCCGGGACGGTTGGGGCCGACGGACGCCTTCAATTCGGAAGTATGACAGCGTCTCACCGTCGGTTCGGTCGGAGATGGCACCGTCGTCCCCGTGCCGCCGGACGCGGGCGGCGTCGCCATCGGCTCGCTGGAGGAACCGGAGGTGCCGCCGTCGACGGATCCTGGGCTGACTACGGACGACGTCGGGGACGTGGAGCCAACCTCAGGCGGGCCGCCGCCCGGTGTGTGGCTCGTGCACCCGGTCAGCGCGGCACAACAGACGAGCGCGGCAAGGAGGGTTCTACGGTGTGTCACGTTGTTTCCTCAGGATTCACTGACGCCGCAGGAGGTACTTGTGCTGGCCGGACAGCACAAGTTCGCCGCGGTGGTTGTGGATGGTGGCCGCAGTGACCACGACACCGTTGTCGCCCTGAGGCTCCAGGCCGGTGATGGTGAGCGCCGGGTACAGGGTGTCTCCGGAGTGCACTTCGGCCAGGAAGGTGCAGGACAGTTCGAGGAAGCTGATGAACACCTCTCCGATGAAGTGGGGGGAACAGGGTGGCGCCCGGCGCGGTGAAGGCGAGCACCTGCAGGCCGTGCACCACCGGTGCTGAGTGGCCGTGCCTGCGTGCCCATTCGGCGTCGTAATGCACCGGGTGGTTGTCTGCGGAGACTGTCTGGAAGGCCGCGGCGTGGGCGTCTGTCAGGGTGCGGCTGGGGGCTCGGAAGACTTCGCCGATGCGTAGGTCCTCGAAGGTTCTGGCCGGGACGACCAGGAATGCGGCGGGGTCGAACGCGGGCGGTGCGGCGGCTGCCGCCTGCTGCGTGTCCTACTGGTCCATCAACTCTGTCCTCTTCTGCGGTGTTGGGTGCTGCCGCGTGCGGCCGCCGCTCCACCCGCTCGTCGTACGGCAGATCTGATGGCCTACGGGCCCCGTACCGCCGCACCGGGCATGTGCGGCGGCACGGGCGCGGGGCCGGCTTATTGGGCGGGGTTGATCCGGGCGGCCAGGAGGTTGGGGTCGTTGTTGGTGAAGTAGGCGCCGCTGGCGATATAGGCCGTGTTGCCGCGTACGGCGAGCGAGGTCGGGTTCTCCAGCCCGTCGGCGCCGGTCATCACGACGGTGTGGCTGCCGCCCGGCCTGACCAGGGCCACCTCGTTGTCCGCGTTGATCGCGGCCAGGAGGGTGTCGCCGTGGCCGGTGAACGCGAAGTCGTCGATGTTGATCAGGCCGGTGGCCCGGGTCTCGACGGGGCCGGCGATGCCGTACCGGGTGACCGGGATACGCAGCACGGTGCCCTTGTCCAGGTTGGATACCCAGACCGCCCCGTTGTGGATTTTGATGCCGTTGGCTCCGAGGAATCCGGCGGCTGCCAGTTCGGGCGCGGTGGCCCACCGGGTGGGCGTGCCCCCGGTCACGGGCACTCGCCAAACCGTGCCGAGGACCGAGTCGGCCACGTACAGCTGGCCTTCGTGCCGGTCGAGGGCCAGGCCGTTGGGCAGGCCGTCGGCCGGGAGCGCGGCGATGCGCTGCGGGGCGCCGCCGGGGCGTAGGCGCCACAGGCCGGTCAGGTCGCTGCTGCCGGTGGCGTACAAGAAGTACAGCGTCCCGTCGTGGGCACGGACGATTCCGCCGAGGAAGGGCGAGGAGAGGGCAGGGGTGTCGGCGCCGGCCTGAGGCTGGGGCAGAGTGGCGAGGACGTGCACCCGGCCGTCGGGGTGGATGCGGGCCACCTGGCGGCTGTAGGCGAAGGTGACGACGGCGCTGCCGCCAGGCTCCAGGGTGATGTTCTCCGGTCGCTGTCCATCGGCGATGTCCAGGTGTGCCACGAAGCGCACGTCCGGCGTCGGGGCGGCGGTGGCCGCGGTCGTCGGGCCGGCCGCGGTCATGGCGAGGGCCGCCGCCACGGCCGAGGCCAGGAGGCCGGTGCGCGTCCCTGTCAGGAATCTGGGCATGTGGGCTCTCTTCTCTTTCTCTCTGATTGCAGGGGGCTGTGGGATTTCGCCGCTGGGGCCGCTGGTGCGCGGGACGCTTGAGACGTCAGTTGCCGCGCGTCGCGGACCTTGTAGAGGTCAGCCGACGAACGGTTGTCGCAGTTCGCCGATGCCCTGGACGGAGCTGACGAGCTCGTCGCCGACGGCCAGCCAGCGCTGAGGTGCGCGGCCGAGGTCCTCCCGCAGGGCATTGGGAGTACCGGACGCCCGCTCGTCGGGCACCCGGTCGGTAGCTGGGCCCTGGGTCTGCCGCGGGCGCAGCTTTCCCGGTTTTGGACCGAGCAGTGCCATACGGCTCTCCGTTCCATTGCAAAGTGTTCGGTCGGCAACGCGTGCGGCACGTCGCGAGGTGAGGCCGGCCATGAGGAAGCGAGGAGGAGGACCGCGGCCGGACGGCCACGGTCCCGGCACCATGTCCTCTTGCGGAATGTTGCCGACGTGGGCGAGGAATGCGTCCGGTCAGTGGCCGGAGCGGACGGAACGGACCGCCCGCAGGATCAGGCCGGTGACAGGGCCGGGATCGCTCACGGAGGCTGCGTGCGGGGCGCGGACAGTGACCGTGCGGGCGCGGGCGCGCTCGGCCATCCAGCGCTCGGCGGCCGGCGGGATGTTGCGGTCCTCGGTGGCCACGAGGTACCAGCTGGGGATCCTCTTCCACGCGGCCGCGGTGGCCGGCTCCTGGAGAGCTGCCAGGGTGATCGGACGCTGTCCCGCGGCCATGACCTGGGCGGTCGCTCGGGGGACACCGGCCGCGAACTGTTTGCGGAACAGGTCCTTCTTGATGACCAGTTCCTCCCCCTGTCCGCCGTCGGGCATCGGGTAGTACTGGGTGGCGGTGGCCTGTCCCAGGGTGCTGCCGGGGAACTTGTCGGTGAGCTGGAGCGCGCTCTCCCCGATGTCGGGAACGAAGGCGGCTATGTAAACGAGTGCCTTGACCTGCGGGGCGTCGGCCGCGGCCTGGCTGATGACCGCTCCGCCGTAGGAGTGCCCCACCAGCACGATCGGTCCGGTCACGCTGTCCAGAACGCTGCGAATGTAGGCGGAGTCGCTTGCCAGTCCGCGCAGTGGCAGGGCCGGTGCCAGTACACGGTGGCCCTGTCGTTGCAGGCGTTCGACGACCGCGCTCCAGCTGGAGGCGTCGGCGAACGCGCCGTGTATCAGGATAATGGTGGGCGCGGCCGGGCGCCCGTGCCGTTCGGCCGAACGGTCGGCCGGCGCCGGCTGCACGGGATGCGCGGCATGCGCGACACCGGCGGTACCCAGGGCGGCTGCGCCGGCCAGGAGGGACACGGTCACGGTGCGCCGTGAGATCGGTGGGTTCATCGTTTGCTCTCTGCGAAGGGGTGGAGACGGCCGTGGCGTGACGGCCGGTCGGTCGGACGGGCGCGAGCGGGTGCGCATGGGGTCAGTCGGAGGTGGCCCGTACGGCTTCCTCGATCAGGTCGACGACGCGCTCGGGGTGGGCGAGCATCACCAGGTGGGAGGAGTCGACCTCGACGGTGGTCATGCCGGCCCGCTGGTAGCCGTAGCGCTCCACGTCGGGGTTGATGGTGTGGTCGGACGAGGCGACCAGGCCCCAGGAAGGCTTGGTCTTCCAAGCCGCGGCCGGGGCCGCGTCGGCGAAGGCCTGCGCGGCCAGCGGGCGCTGGGATACGGCGAGGACGGCGGCGAGCCGCAGGTCGACGTCGGCGGCGAAGATGGCCGGGAACTTGTCGGTCCGGACCGACACGTCGGTGCCGGGCGTGGCCGAACCCTCGATCGGGAAGGGGGTGTAGACGAGTGCGGCGGCAAGGTCGCTGTCCGGGAAGCGGCCCTGCAGTTCGCCGAGGCTCTCGCCCTTCTCCAAGGCGTAACCGGCCAGGTAGACCAGTGCCTTGACGTTGTCCTCGGTGCCGGCGACCGTGATGATCGCGCCACCGTAGGAGTGGCCCACCAGGACGACCGGACCGGGTATCTGCCGGACGATGGAGGCGACGTAGGCGGCGTCCCCTATCAGGCTCCGGTTGGGCACGGCCGGGGCGACCACGTCCAGGCCGCGTGCGATCAGCCGCGGGATGACCTGGGCGTAGCTGGAGGCGTCGGCGAAGGCGCCGTGCACGAGGACGACGGTCGGCTTGTCGGAACGGGGCATGGGGAAACTCCCTCATCAATGGGGTGGGCTGTCGCGCGGTCTGTCGGCCGAGTCGGGGCTACCGTGGTGGCCCTTTGCCGTGAGATGTCGCGGGCCGGCCTCGGGATCGGTTGCGGTGTGCACTGACCGGGCGGCGGTGGACTCAGTCGGAGGGTTCCCGTCGGACTCCGCGTTGCGGTCTTGTCGAGCGGGAGATCGCTGACACGTGAGTAACTCTAGGGACCGCCGGGCGGCGTGTTTGTCCTGTCCGCGCCCTGGCTGTGGCCTGTGCGTGCCCACGTTGTCGGGCGGGCACAGGCTGGGCGGCGTTGCTCTGGCACGGAAGTGGGCCGGGGCCGCAATCGGCCCCGGCCCACGCTCCGCTGAGCTGTTCCCCGAGTTCGGGCTGCGGCGCCCCGGTCAGCCGTTCCAGTCCGCGAGGAAGTCGAGGAGTTCCCGGTTGACGACGTCGGGGCGTTCCTCCTGGCAAAGGTGCCCGCACCGGGCGATGGGCGCGCCGCGGACATCGCGGGCGATTCCCTTCCATACGTCCAGGACGTCGTATGCCTGTCCGACGGCGCTGAAGTCCTCGCCCCACATGGTCAGTACGGGGCAGTCGATGAGCTGGTCGGCGTCCTCCTGGTCCTGGGCGACGTCCTGGGGCGCCGCGCGGTAGTCCATGCAGGATCCCCGCACAGCGCCGGGCTGCTGATAGGCGCGCACGTAGACCGCGATCTCCTCGGGAGTGAGCATGTCGGGGTCGTACGACCAGCTGCGGTAGAAGTGTGTGAGCCAGATTTCCTCGCGGCCCGCGATCAGAGCCTCGGGGAGGTCGGGTACGCCGAGGAAGGTGAAGAACCAGTAGCCCTGCCGGGCGAGGTTCACGTCATAGGTCTCGGCGATGACCCGGGTGGGGATGTTGTCCATGGCCACGAAACGGTCGATGCGTTCTGGGTGGTCCTTGGCGAACCGGGTGCCGACGCGTGCCCCGCGGTCGTGGCCGACGAGGGCGATCCGCTCGTGGCCGAGATGGTCCATCAGCGCGACGATGTCGTTGGCCATGGTCCGCTTGTCGTAGCCGGAGGCAGGCTTTTCCGTGTCTCCGTAGCCGCGAAGGTCCGGTGCGATCACGGTGGACCGCTCGGCCAGTGCGGGTATTTGCTTCCGCCAGCCGTACCAGGTCTCGGGGAAGCCGTGCAGCAGGTAGACCGGCGGGCCCTGTCCCGCGCTCACCCAGTGCTGCTTGATCCCGTTGAGTACGGCGGTGTGATGTGTCATGCCTGTCAGGTCTGCCATGCGTGTCCACTCGGGTCGGGGGATGGGCATGCCGGGCGGGGCCCGGCCTCTCACTCGGTGGGCCGCAATGCGGCGAGGCGGTGCTTTCGGCCGTCGACGGTTCACTCATGCGTGCCGGTTCCCCGGCCTTCCGCTCGTTCCGGCCTGCCTGGACGTCCGCAATTGGTGTGGTCGGCCGACCAGAGAGTGGTGGAAGAAGCCGTCGCTGTGGTGCGCGGCCTGATTGGCGATCTCCGGTAAGTGGAGTGGAGCCGTGCCAGGCGAATGGGGGTACGCCGTCTACCGGGCGAGGCCTGCGGTGAACTCCTCCAGAACGTGAGGTACTTGCCTTGCCCTCTCACGTCCTGCGGCCGCGTGCATCAACCACTCGTCGCGCGAACGGCATCGCGGATCAGGTCCGCCACCGCCGTCGGCCGGGAGACGGCGACCGCGTGGGAAGCGCCTTCCAGTTCGACGGTTGTCGCCCCGGCCCGCTTGGCTCCGAAGCGTTCGACCTCGGGATTGATCGCCTGGTCCGCGCCGGCCACGAGCGCCCAGCAAGGCTTCGTCCGCCAGGCCGCCGCAGAGGCCGCCTCGGTGAACGTCGAGGTGGCCAGCGGACGTTGGGTAGCAGCCAGCACCCTGACGATGGACGGGGAGACGTCGGCGGCGAAGACTGAGGGGAATGCCTCCGGGGCGATGCTGACCTCGGTGGCGATCTTCCCTCCGTCGGCCGGGTAGGTCCACTGCTTCAGGCTGCCGACGAGCGGAGAAGCGGGAAAGCGGTCCTGCAACTCGCTGAGGCTCTCGCCCTCTTCGAGGGCGTAGGCAGCAACGTAGACGAGTCCGACGACGTTGTCCGCAGTGCCCGCCACGGTGATCAGCGCACCGCCGTAGGAGTGGCCGACCAGGATGACCGGACCGTCGATCTGGGAGACCACAGAGGCCAGGTAGGCGGCGTCGCAGGTCAGGCCGCGCAGTGGGTTGGCCACCGCGAGGACCGCGATGCCGTCGCGCTGGAGTTCGTCGATCACGCCGAGCCAGCCCGCCGCGTCGGTGAAGGCGCCGTGCACGAGGACGACCGTGGGAGGAGCAGGAGACATGTGTGGACTCTCTCTTCTCACACCGTGTTCAGCGCGGTGAGCAGGTTGTCGGCGGCCAGCGTGATGGCGGCTTGGGCGGCGTGGGTCTCGCGCAGGGCGTTGAGCATGACGAAGTCGTGGATGATGCCCTGGAATCGGACGGCGGTGACGGGCACGCCGGCTTCGCGGAGCTTGTTGGCGTAGGCCTCGCCCTCGTCGCGCAGGACGTCGGCTTCGGCGGTGATGACCAGGGCCGGGGGCAGGCCGGTGAGCGGCTCGGTGGTGGCGCGCAGCGGGGAAGCGGTGATCTGGGCGCGCTCGGCCTCGTCGGTCGTGTACTGGTCCCAGAACCACTGCATGCCGTCGCGGCGCAGGAAGTAGCCGGTGGCGAACTGGTGGTAGGAGCCGGTGTCGAAGCTCGCGTCGGTGACCGGGTAGAAGAGGACCTGGTGGGCGATGCGGACGTCGCCGCGCTGCTTGGCCATGAGGGTGAGGGCAGCGGTCATGTTGCCGCCGACGGAGTCACCGGCCACGGCCAGCCGCGAACCGTCCAGTCCCCTGGCCGCGCCCTGGGTCACGACCCACTGGGCCACCGTGTAGTTCTGCTCGATGGCGACCGGGTAGCGGGCCTCGGGGGAGAGGTCGTACTCGGGGAAGACCACGGCGGCGTTCGCGCCGACGGCGAGTTCGCGTACCAGGCGGTCGTGAGTGTGGGCGTTGCCGAACACCCAGCCCGCGCCGTGGATGTAGAGGATCACCGGCAGGGCCCCTTCCACGCCGGCGGGGCGCACGATGCGTGCGCGGACACTGCCCGTCGGACCGCCCGGGACGGTGATCCATTCCTCGTCGATCTGCGGCTTGTCGATCTCGCCGGACTGCACCTCGTCGACTGCCTTACGGCCCTCGGCGGGCGGCAGGTCGAACAGATAGGGCGGATTGGCGGTCGCTTCGGCGAAAGCAGCTGCCGCCGTCTCCAGCACCGGCTGCACCGGCTCGACAGTGTGGGACATACCGAACTCCTTGTTTCCGATGGTGTGCCGGACCTGCCGGCAGGAAGGGGGAAGGGCCGCGCGCGACGGAGCGTCTCGCGGCTCACGGCGCCACGCTAAGACGCCGTGGCTCCTCGGATGACGCGCCCGCGCACCAGTGCTGGCGCCGTAGCGCACTCAAGTGGCCCGTCGGCGGTGCCGGACGCAGGTGTCAGAGATTCCGTTCCTGGACGGAAGCCGAGACCTGCCATTCGCTGGGTGACTCGCCGTAGGTCTGGCGGAAGAGACGGCTGAAGTGGGAGGGGCTGGCGAAGCCCCAGCTCTGCGCGACCGCGGCCACGGAGCGCCTGCGGTTCGGCAGCCGGCCGAGGTCGAGGCGGCAGGCGGCGAGCCTGCGCTGCCGTACATGCGTACTCACCGTCGTACCGTCGCCCTGGAACAGTTTGTGCAGGTAGCGGACGGATATGTGGTGGGCGCGCGCGATCGACTCCGGTGACAGGTCTGGGTCCATCAGGTTCTCTTCGATGTACGACCGTATGCGGGCCAGCATCTCGCTGCCGTTCTCGGTGGAATCGGACCGGTAGGGCGCGAGGAGTTCGGCAACGAGCAGGGCGATGACGTCCACGGCGTTGAGGGCGAGCCGCTTGCCGTTCATCGAGTTCCACAGCCCGTCCTCGCCGATCAGCGCGGCCAGGAACTTCGACACCAGTGCCGCGACACCGCCGGCTCCGCTGACCTGGAGGCCCGTCAGGTGCCGCACCTCGGCCTGTGCGATCCCCAGATAGCAGCAGGGGATGCGGAAGAACACGAATTCATTGCCGCGTACCAGGTGCTCGGGGCGCAGGGCGTCGAGGAGAACAAGGTCACCGGCCGCCGGGGAGGGCTGAGCCTCCCTATGAGGAAACGTCTCCGGTGAGAGGCGTTTGAGTCCTAGGTACAAGCATGCGTCATCTCCTTTCTGCGATGCCCAGGGAAGAGTTCTGCAGTGTCCGGAATCTGCGCCTTGGGGTATTTGAGTAGTGTGCTTTTCTGCGTTTTTCGGCATGCGTGAAATGACCGACCTGGTCACTATGAGCTCCAGTCGTGCCGTCGTTCGTCAATGTGAGGTGAAGTGCCCGCGTACTGCGCGGGATTTACGGGATCGCGTCCGCCACTTCGGAAAGGAAGGTGTCGACCACCGCGTTGAAGGCAGGCGGGTTTTCGAGGAAGGGGAAGTGGGAGTTGGCCACACTGGCCGGGAAGACATGGAGCCGCGCGTCAGGGATCCGGCCGGCGATGAACTGCTGCGAGGCTGGGCTCACATGGCTTCCCTCGCAGCCGATCACCAGGGTCGGCACGTCCACTAGGGGAAGGACGTCGCGCCAGTCCTGCGCGCAGTGGTCGTAGAGCAGGGGCACCCCGGCGTAGGACGGGGTCGACTTGATCTGTTCGGCGACGAACGCGATGAGGTCGCGGTCGGGGTCACCGGAGAACATGCCGCGCACGAAGTCGTCACGCACCTGCTCGCCGTCCGGGCCCGCCAGTGCGGCGCCGAGTTCCAGTAGCCCGGCCACATCGAAGATGGCGCCGGAGTCCCGCTGCTCCTCAGGGGTCAGCCAGGGAACGGCCGCCACGGCCGCGGGCTGGTCCACGGCGACGAACCGGCGGATCCGGCTGGTGCCGTACTGGTCGATGAAGCTCCACCACACCGAGGCACCCATCGACCAGCCGAGCGCGTCGAAACGATCGAGGTCGAGGTGATCGACGAGTTCGAGGACGTCACGGGCCAACCGGGCAATGCGGTAGCCGTGCCGCGGTTTATCCGAGAGCCCGTGGCCCCTGAGGTCCAGTGTGATGACGCGGCGGGCCGGAGTGAGACCGTCCATCTGGTGTCGGAACATCGCCTGGGTCTGTCCCCAGCCATGCAGCATGACCAGGGGAACGCCCTCGCCCCCGCTGTCCCGGTAGGTCAGCCGCACGCGGTCGTTCGTCGTCAGCTCGCCCATGGTCCCTGCCTCACTCTCCTGCCAAGCCTTCACGGCGTACCTTGCATCGCCGTGTCGGCAACCCATGCGATGGCCGGCCGACGTCGTAGTCGGCTCGCGCCTGAACCCATTGTCGTTCGAGCAGGTCCGTCGCCACCACCGCGCTCCGTAGGGATTGGCCGACGAAAACCACGTCACTTCGTAGCAGTGGAACCGACAGGCGGGGCAGGGGGTGGCGGTCGGTCCGTTCAGTCGGTGGTGGCGTGCCCGTCCGGTTGCAGCAGTTCCCGGATACGCAGGCCAAGGTGCAGGACCAGCCGGTCCGGGCCGCTGTCCAGGTCCAGCCCGGTGATCTCCTGGATCTGCCGCAACCGGTAGTACAGCGAGGTGCGGTGGATCTGCAGCGCTTCCGCGGTCCTCGGAACCGAGCCGGCGTGCTCCAGGAAGGACCGCAGGGTCTCCTCAAGACGATGTCCCCCGGCGGCCGCGAGCAGGGCGCGCAGCGGCTTGGGCAGCAGGGATGCGTTCAGGGCATGATCCGGAAGCTGCAGGAGGACCGTGAACTCCCGCAGTTCCTCCCAGTCGCCGACGCGCTCGGAGTGGGGCATCCGTCGGGCCGCGCGGGCTGCCACGAGTGCTTGCTCGTAGGAGACCCACGCGTCGGCCAGGCCGGTCTGACGCCCTCCGATGCCGAGCACAGGAGCGGCGGTGGAGTCCAGGAAGGTGTCGAGGGCTTCGATGATCCGACGGGACTGCTCCTTCAGTTCCCGCGGATCCAGCGACTGCTCGCTCAGCTGGAGCAGGACCGCGCGGTCGGTGGTGACCGCGACGGCGCCGTGCGCCGACCGTGTGCGGCGGAAACTCTCCAGCGCACCACGCAGCGCGTTCTCGACCTGCCCGGGTGGCTCGTGGGACCGAGCCACCTGAACGACGCTGACCACGGCGTGCGGGGCGTTCGGGAGCACGCCGGTGTCCAGGATCTGCTGCTGGGCGGCACCGCGCGCGGCGGGGCTCGAGTTGAGCAGGGCCCAGGGCAGTTCCTGCGCGCCGCTCTCCTCGGCATGGTCGGCCACATGTTCCGCGTACATCTGGGCCGCGATGACCTGGGCCGACTTGGCGATGGCGGCCGTCTCGTCCGCTGTCAGGTTCTTGTCAGCGGAGATGACCATGAGCAGGCCGAGAAGATGTCCGCGTTCTCGCAGCGGCACGCAGTAGCGGGGAAGCAGTCCCAGGTCGTCTCGGCCTTCGATATACCCCGGCTTCGCCCACTGGGCAACGCCCTGGTCGAGTACGTACCGGATGATCTCGCTGTCCGCGAGGCCCTGCAGCAGGCTGCGGACGCGTACCGGATCCGCGTCCTCAAAGTGCCTGCTGGAGCAGATGAACCTGACGAGCGGGTCGTCGAGGACCACGGAACGCTGCAGCCTCTCGGCCAGCTCCTCTACGAGTTCCTGCAGTGCGTCGCTGCCCACCCGAGCCCGTTGCAGCCGTTCGGCCATGGTGATCCTTCCCTTGACCCTCTTTCTACAAGGCGTGAATCCGGGACTCCAAATTTTCGACAGTGTGAGGTGCGGCACGCAGCTCGTCCCGCCGTGTCCGATTTGCGGCCGTGGACAGCCATAGGGGGCTGGTGTGGAGGGCCGTGCGGATACCGACCGGGTTCTGGCCAAGGGACAGCGAGCCGCGTCGGGGCGTGGAGCCGGGCAGCATGGCGGCGCGGCTTCGCACGGGCCCTGTGTCCTCCTGGCTGAGCCGCTGGTACAGAACGTTCTGTCGCGGAGCATGGCGAAGGAGGCATCGGCCCGTCGTCGGGCAAGGCAGAGCACCGGGGACGCCGGGTGGGCGAGGGTGGCGAACGCGGAGCCGGCAGTCCGGAACAGGGTTCCCACTCGGCGCCGGCCTGCTTATGGCGCTGACGGCCGAGCTGCGGCCCGGGTTGGGCTGCTGCCAGGCTCGGCGCCGGCGTTCCGGCATGAGCCACAAGGTAATTGGCGGCTCGTCAGAGACTGCCGTGCCCCCGATATGTCTCCCGGACGTCGGCTTCGGCCAGGTCCACCCGTTGGCTCGATCAGCAGTTTGTCCGCCATCTCGACGTGACTCATCACAGTCCTGCCACGCGGCGACTCCACCCAGGGCGACGCCGACCACGGCCGTCCCGCTCGTGAAGGCCAACAACCGCGGTCCGCGGACCGGTGCGCCGCCTTCTGCACTCTTCGGGCTACGACGGGTGCCGCATCCGGTGCGGGCACCGTTCTGCTCCGGCTCGCTGCTGCCGAGTACCCGCTTGGCTGACGCCGAGTGCGCTGAGCTGCGGGTCCGGCCGGTAGACGAGGTGCTTGCGACCTTCCGCTTCCATGCGGCGGAGGAGATCGACCTCGATGTCTATCCGGTCGAGGCAGGCGGCGACAGCAGGGCGATGGCGCACGTGGCGTGATCGAGGAGTGGACGGTGGTCCCGGTCCTTAGCGGGTAGTGCACTGTCGTGCCAACTCCTGGGCGCAGGGAGAAAAGTCGGTTGGTCGGGCCGGTCATAGCTTTGGGGTGTGCCGAGCCGCAGGAACGCGGCGGGCGCGATACCGACTGTTCCGAAGGGACCCCTCATGTTCGACATCAACAAGGTGCAGGCTGCCCCCAGCGCGGACCTGCTCACGCCCGACAACGCGGTCATGCTTTTCGTGGACCACCAGCCGCAGATGTTCTTCGGCACCGGGAGCGGCGACCGCGCCGCGATCATCAACAGCACCGTGGGTCTCGCCAAGGCGGCTCAGGCGTTCGATGTGCCGGCCGTCCTGACAACGGTCGCAGCCGAGTCGTTCTCCGGCCCCCTGCTGCCGCAGCTTGCCGAGGTGTTTCCCGAGCACGAGGTCATCGACCGCACGACCATGAACGCCTGGGAGGACGAGGCGCTCGTGGCGGCGGTCAAGGCGACCGGGCGCAAGAAGATCATCCTGGCGGGCCTGTGGACCGAGGTCTGCTTGGTGCTGCCCGCGCTGTCCGCGCTGGAGCAGGGTTACGAGGTGTACGTGGTCTCCGACGCCTCCGGCGGCGTCAGCCCGGCCGCCCACGAGCACGCGCTGCAGCGGATGATCGCCGCCGGCGCGGTGCCGGTGACCTGGGTGCAGGTGCTGCTGGAGCTGCAGCGTGACTGGGCGCGTCAGGAGACGTACGGCGCGGTCATGGAGATCGTCAAGGCCCACGCGGGCGCGTACGGCCTGGGTGTCGTGTACGCGCAGAGCGTCATCGGCGCGCACGCGGCCGGCTGATCTCCTTGGACACCGGCATTCTGATCCTGCGTCTGCTGGTAGGCCTGCTCGTCGCCGGCCATGGGGTGCAGAAGATCAGCTCGCACCTGGGCGGCAGGGGACTCGAGGGCGGAACGGAGGAGTTCCGTGCCGACGGTTTCCGCGGCGGAGCCTTTACCGCCCTGGCGGCGGGCGGTGGCCAGATCGGATCGGGTCTGCTGCTCGCCGCCGGCCTCCTGACCCCGCTCGCGGCGACCGGGGCCATTGGAGTCATGACGGTCGCTCTCACCGTGAAATGGCACAACGGCCTCTGGGTGCAGAACGACGGGTACGAGTACCCGCTCGTCCTCATCGGTACCGCCGCCGCTCTCGCTGCCACCGGACCAGGCGCTTGGTCGCTCGACGCGGCCCTCGGCCTCACGCCGTATCCGCTGTGGTGGGCGGGCGTCGCTCTCGTGGCGGGTCTCGGCAGCGGGCTGCTCACCCGGCTTGTACTGCATCGGCCGGCCCCGGCGGCGCCGCAGGCTGCCGCCCACGGTGGGCGCTGAGCGCGAGCCGCGCTGACCGGGCCCGGCCGCCCCGCGTCCCCCGCGCGGGGGGCCGGGCCCTCCCACTCATCCGACCAGGAGCACCTGAAGGAAACCGCCGACTCACCGCATCCCCCGCGCGGTGGCGGCCGACCGCTGCTGCACCAGAAGGGCGCCGAAACCCAGGCGGTCGGCACGCTCAAGCAGCTGCCGATCGGCCTCGGCCACGACACCCGCATGTACGCCTGCCAGCGGCTGAACCGCGTACTCGCCGACACGCGGATCCGGTACTCCCTTTACAAGAAGCACCACTGGCTCATGCGCGGGGCGACCTTGCTCGATGCCGGGCGCGGCACCCGCTGAACGCCCGTCCCATTCCGCACACCCTCCGAAGGAGAACCCCTCATGCCGAACCGGCCGACCCTCGAACCCGCCGCCCAGGCGTTCGCCGAGGCCACCGCCCAGCCGCCGTTCCTCTACCAGATTCCCGTGGCGGAGGGCCGCAAGGCCGTGGACGACGTCCAGAGCGGTGAAGGCGTCCTGTTGCCCGCCGTCGACGAGGAATGGATCACTGTCCACGGCGGTCCGACCGGCGACATCCGCGCGCGGATCGTGCGCCCGCGCGGTGCCACCGGCCCCCTGCCCGTCATCCTCTACATCCACGGTGCGGGCTGGGTCTTCGGCAACGCCCACACCCACGACCGGCTCGTCCGCGAACTCTCCGTCGGCACCGGGGCGGCCGTCGTCTTCCCCGAGTACGACCTCTCGCCCGAGGCCCGCTACCCGGTCGCCATCGAGCAGAACTACAGCGTCGCCCAGTGGATCGCCCGCGAGGGACACCACAAGGAGCTCGACGGCACCCGGATCGCCGTCGCCGGCGACTCGGTCGGCGGCAACATGACTGCTGCCCTCACCCTCATGGCCAAGCAGCGCGGCGACGTCCGCATCGCCCACCAGGTCCTCTTCTACCCGGTCACCGACGCGAGCTTCGACACCGGCTCCTACCACCAGTTCGCCACCGGCTACTTCCTGCGCCGCGACGGCATGCAGTGGTTCTGGGACCAGTACACGACCGACGAGGCCGAGCGCGCCCAGATCACCGCCTCGCCGCTGCGCGCCACCACCGAGCAGCTGACCGGCCTGCCGCCCGCCCTGGTCATCACCGCCGAAGCCGATGTTCTGCGCGACGAGGGCGAGGCGTACGCGGCGAAGCTCCGCGCCGCCGGAGTCCCCGTCACCGCCCTGCGCGTACAGGGGGTCATCCACGACTTCGTCATGCTGAACGCGCTGCGCGAGACGCAGGCCGCGGAACTCGCCATCGGTGTCGCGATCGACACCCTGCGCAAGGCCCTGGCGTGATGGGGCCGTCGATGAGCATGCCTGTGGCGGGCCTCGTGCCCGGCCCGCGGCAGGAACACCCGCAGGCCGACCTCCTCGTCCGCAACGCGAAGGTGTTCACCGGTGACCCCGACCGCCCCGAGGCCCGCGCCGTCGCGATCCGCGACGGCCGGGTCGCGGCCCTCGGCGACGACCACGACCTCGCCCACCTCGTCGGCCCGGGAACCAGGGTCGTCGACGCCCTAGGGCGCCGGGTGATCCCCGGCCTGAACGACTCGCACCTGCACGTCATCCGGGGCGGCCTGAACTACGTCCTGGAACTGCGCTGGGACGGGGTGCGCAGCCTCCGGCAGGCCCTCGCCATGCTGCGCGAGCAGGCTGGCCGCACCCCCAAGGGGCAGTGGATCCGGGTCGTCGGCGGCTGGACCGCCGAACAGTTCGCCGAGCGCAGGATGCCCACCGTCGCCGAGCTGAACGCCGCCGCCCCCGACACCCCGGTATTCGTCCTGCACCTGTACCAGTCGGCCCTGATGAACCGGGCAGCGGTGCGGGCCGCCGGATTCACCCGAGAGACCCCCGACCCGCGCGGGGGGCAGATCGTACGGGGCCGGGACGGCGAACCCAACGGGGTCCTCCTCGCCGCTCCGGGCGCCCTCATCCTGTACTCGACCCTGGCCAAAGCGCCGGCCCTCGACGAGGCCGACAAGCGGACGTCGACGCGACACTTCCTGCGCGAGCTCAACCGCTTCGGACTGACCTCCGCGGTCGACGCCGCCGGCGGATTCCAGAACTTCCCCGACAACTACGCCACGGTCGTCGACCTCGCCCGGTCGGGGGAACTCTCCCTGCGCATCGCCTATCACCTGTTCCCGCAGACAGCCGGCCAGGAGCTCGCCGACCTGAAGCGCTGGACCGAGATGGTGAAACCCGAGGACGGGGACGAGTGGCTCCGGCTGAACGGCGCGGGCGAGAACCTGACCTGGGCCGCCGCCGACTTCGAGAACTTCTCCGAACCCCGGCCCGAACTCGCCGCGGGGTACGAGGCCGAGTTCGAGCGGGCCGTCCGGCTCCTGATGGAGAACGGCTGGGGCTTCCGGCTCCACGCGACCTACGACGAGACGATCCGGCGCGATCTGGCCGTCTTCGAGAAGCTCGCGGCGGAAGGACTCTTCCCCGGCGGCAACCGCTGGCTCTTCGATCACGCGGAGACCGTCTCGGCCGACAGCCTGGACCGGATCGCGGCCCTCGGCGGCGCCCTGTCCGTCCAGAACCGCATGTCCTTCCAGGGCACCGCCTTCCGCGACCGCTACGGCGCCGAGGCCGCCGCACACACCCCGCCGGTCCGGGCGATGCTCGACCGGGGCCTGACCGTGGCCGCCGGAACCGACGCCACCCGCGTCTCCTCCTACAACCCATGGGTCGCGCTCCACTGGCTGGTGACCGGGCGCACCGTCGGCGGCACGGCGCTCTACCCGGCCGAGAACCTGATCAGCAGGGAGACCGCCCTCGGCCTCTACACCCGCGGAGGGGCGCGACTCACCGGTGAGCAGGACGTCAAGGGAGTCCTGCGGGAAGGCTGCTACGGCGACCTCGCGATCCTGTCCGACGACTACCTCACCGTGCCCGAGGCTGCTATCCCCGACATCGAGTCCGTGCTCACCGTCGTCGGCGGCCGCATCGTCTACGCGAGCGCGGAGTACGAGGGGCTCGACGAGGCCCTCCCGCCGGTCAATCCGGCGTGGAGCCCGGTGGCCCACTTCGGCGGCTACCAGGGCGGTGCTCGCCAGGCGTCGCTCGTGGCCGAGGCCGTCGCCGAGTCCGAGCAGCACCGCCAGTGGCGCGTCGCACGTGGCTCCGCTCCCGAAGCGCCTCTGCCGTTCTACGACCCCTGCTTCGAGCACTGAACGAGGAAACCACCAGATGAGTACCGCTTCCGCCTCCGCTGCCGGCACCGACGACGCGCCGGGCAACCAGCCGGACACACCACCGGGACGCCGCTTCGAACCGGACCTCCGGTCGATGACCCGGATCAACCTGCACCCCATCGCCTCACCCATGCCGCTGGGCTTCTTCACGGTGGCGATCGCCTCAGTGATGACGGGATGCCTGCAGCTCGGGCTCTTCGAGACCGAAGCCCGAAGGGCCGTCGCCCTGTGCGTGCTACCCGCCTTCGCCTTGCAATTCCTGGTGAGCATCCTGGCCTTCGGAGCCCGGGACGTGATCGCTGCGACGCTCATGGGCACGTTCGCCAGCAGCTGGCTGGCCTACGCGCTCGTCATGTTCAGCGGCGCAGCAGAGAGCCTCCGCGTGCTGGGCGTCTTCAATCTGGCGCTCCTCTGCTTCGGGGCACTGATGACCGCCGTGACGCGGCCGAAGCGCGCCCTGTGGTTCGTCCTCGTGGTTTCCGTGCCCCGCTGGGCAGCCACCGGTCTGTCGGGGCTGACCGGCGCCGAATGGCTCACGCGCACGTCCGGGGCCCTCGGCCTCGTGGTGGCGCTCGTCGCGATGTATGCGGCGTTCGCCCTGATGCTGGAGGACATGCGCAGCGAGGAGGTGCTGCCCATCGGCCGCAGTGGCCCGGCCCACGCCGCCGTCGAGGGCGACCTCGCGGTCCAGCTCCGCAACCTGGAACGCCAGGCGGGCGTGCGCCGCACGCTCTGAACGCACACGCCGCCGCACGAACACCGCAACCACACAGGAGCACCCATGGAACCGCAGGTAGTGGACCGCCCCGAGAAGTCCCGGTACGAGATCCTCGCCGGCGACGACGGCACCGAGACCGCGGGCTTCGCCGAGTACCACCTCTCGGAGAACGAGATCGCCTTCATCCACACCGAGACCGATCCCGGGTTCGCCGGCCGGGGCCTGGGCGGGCTGCTCGCCCGGGGCGCTCTCGACGACGCCCGGGCACGCGAGCTGCACGTCCTGCCGTACTGCCCCTTCATCCGGGGGTGGATCGGCAAGCACCCCGAGTACGCCGACCTGGTGCCTGAGGCGCGCCGCGCACATTTCGGCCTCTGAAGCACGCCGACGCCCGACCTTCCACACCACAGCCCACGCACCGAGGAGTTCACTCATGTCCCGACCCGTCAGCCCCACCGTCGTGCTGGTCCACGGCGCCTTCGCTGACGCCTCCGGCTACGCCCGTGTCATTCCCGAACTGACCGCCGCCGGTCTGAAGGTGGTGGCTCCGGCCGTGCCCAACCGCAGCCTGGTCGACGACGCCGCGTACATCGCCTCCGTAGTACGTGCCATCCCCGGCCCCGTGATCCTGGTGGGGCACTCCTACGGCGGCGCCGTCATCACCGTCGCCGGTATGGAGGACAACGTCCGGGCACTGGTCTACCTGGCCGGATACGCGTTGGAGGAGGGCGAGAGCCTCGGCGAGCTGCAAGGACGCTTCCCCGACTCCGGCCTCGCCGACGCGCTCGTCCACACGCCGCTCCCCGTGGCGGGATCGGACGAGACCGGCACCGACGTCTCGGTGGAGGCCGAGAGGTTCCCCGCTCTCTTCGCCGCGGATGTCGACCCCGAGTTCGCCGCGGTGCTCGCCGTCTCCCAGCGCCCTCTGGCCGCGCGCGCCTTCACGGAGACGGCGCCGGCCGCAGCGTGGAAGAGTAAGCCCGCGTGGGGCCTGATCGCCACCTCCGACCGGACCATCAACCCCGATGTGGAGCGCTACGGCTACGAGCGTGCCGGCATGACCATCATCGAGGTCGACTCCTCGCACCTGGTCATGCTCGCCCAGCCCAAGCGCGTGGCCGAGCTGATCCAGGACGCGGTCCGGTCCACCGCTGCCTGACGCGCGCTCCGGCTCAGGGCCCGTTCGAGCCCACCCCTCGGGGTGGGCTCGAACGATTGGGCGATGATGTCCGAGCGCTGGTAGCCTCCGGTCGCCCACCAAGAAACACCTGGTGGGCGATCGGAGGAAGTACACCCATGAGGTTCGGCGCGAGACTCGCGCTCGCCGTCACAACCCTCGCAGTCACGGTCACCGCCTGCGGTGCGCCGAAGAGCGGTTCTCAGCCTCACGAGGGCAAGGACTGCGGACTGTACGCACGATATGGCAAGCACCCCGGCACGCAGGTCACCGTTTACGCGGAGAATCGGGACAGGGAAGCGGATCTGTTCGAAGAGACCTGGGCGGACTTCGCGAAGTGCACAGGGATCGACGTCGCGTACGAGGGAGACGGGGAGTTCGAGGCCCAGATCCAGATCCGGGTCGAGGGCGGGAACGCGCCCGATGTGGCGTTCTTCCCGCAGCCGGGGCTGTTGGAACGCTTCGCGCGCGCGGGGAAGCTCAAGCCCGCGAGTGCGGGGCTCGCGTCCCTGGCGAAGCAGGGCTGGTCGGCGGACTGGAACAGTTACGCGACCGTGGACGGCACCCTCTACGGCACTCCGCTGGTCGCGAACGTGAAGTCGTTCGTCTGGTACTCGCCGAAGTTCTTCCGGGACAGGGGACTGAGCGTTCCCCGCACCTGGTCCGAGCTGATGGACGTGACGGAGAAGGTCGCGGCATCGGGGGGCAAGCCGTGGTGCGCGGGCATCGAATCCGGTGAGGCGACCGGCTGGCCCCTGACGGACTGGATCGAGGACGTCCTGCTGCGCCAGCTCGGGCCGGACGTCTACGACCAGTGGGTCGCTCACGAGATTCCGTTCAACGACCCCAGAGTGATCCGGGCCATCGACACGGTGGGATCCGTCCTCAAGAACGACCGGTACGCCAACGGCGGGTACGGTCCGGCGCGGTCGATGGCCTCGATCGCCTACCAGGAGGGCGGCACGCCGATCCTGTCCGGCGACTGCGCGATGCACCGCCAGGCTTCGTTCTACGCCGAGCACTGGCCGGACGGTACCGAGATCGGGCCGGACAAGGACGTGTTCGCCTTCCTCCTGCCGGGAACGGACAGGACCAGCCGGCCGGTGCTCGGCGGCGGGGTGTTCACCGCCGCGTTCTCCGACCGCCCCGAGGTCCGGGCCTTCCAGGAGTACCTGGCGACCGCGGACTTCGCCAACGCGCGCATGAAGAGGGGTCCCTTCGTCTCGGCGCGCAAGGGCGTGGATCCGGCCGACGCCGCCGGTCCGGTCGACAAGCTGTCGATCCAGCTGCTCCAGGATCCCCGGACGCAGTTCCGGTTCGACGGTTCGGACCTGATGCCCGCGGCGGTGGGTGCCGGGACGTTCTGGAAGGGCGCCGTCGACTGGATCGGCGGAGAGAGCACCAAGGCGATGGCCGACTCCGTCGAACGGTCCTGGCCGCGCCCCTGATGTCGTTCGATGTTGTCGCACAGCAGCCCAAGCTGCTGCACCTTCTCCAGGGCACAGGCGCGTTCACAGCGGTCGTCTGTCTGATCCTCCTTGTTGTGCACCAGAGGCCGATGCGGCGGCGGGGGCCGGCCTTCCTGCTGCTGGCTCCCGCGCTGCTGTTGTTGACGGTCGGTCTCCTCCTTCCCGGTCTGCGCACCCTGCTGCTGTCGTTCATGGACGGGGAGGGGGACGCATGGGTCGGACTCGACAACTACGCGTGGATGTTCACCGATCCCGAGGCGCTTGTCGCGCTGCGCAACACCCTGCTCTGGGTAGTGCTGGTGCCCCTGCTGGTGACGGCGGTCGGACTTCTCTACGCGGCGGCCGTCGTACGGTCGCGGTTCCGGGCACCCGCCCTGTCCCTCGTCCTGCTGCCGATGGCGATCTCGTTCGTCGGCGCCGGCCTCGTCTGGAAGTTCGTCTACGCCTACCGGCCTGCCGGGGCGGACCAGATCGGACTGCTGAACCAGCTCGTCGTGGCGTTCGGCGGCACGCCGAGACAGTGGCTCGTGGACTCTCCCTGGAACGTCCTGTTCCTCATCGTGGCCATGGTGTGGACACAGGCGGGCTTCGCGGCCGTCCTGCTGGCGGGCGCGATCACGGCGGTTCCCGGCGAGATCACCGAGGCGGCCCGACTGGACGGCGCGTCACCCCGGCGGATCTTCTGGCACATCACTCTGCCGTTGATCAGACCCACGCTGCTCGTCGTGGTCCTCGCCGAGCTGATCGGCACCTTCAAGGCCTTTGACATCGTCAGAACCATGACCGCCGGTCAGTTCGACACGGGTGTCATCGCCCACGAGATGTACGACCAGGCCTTCCGCTACGGCCAGACAGGCCGCGGCGCGGCTCTCGCCGTGCTCCTCTTCGCCCTGGTCACCCCGGCCGTCGCCTACAAGGTCCGAGCGCAGCGGAGCGCGCGATGAGCCGTGTCCGGGAGCGCCTCGTCTCCCGCGCCTTCTCGCTGACCGCCGTGGTGATCGCGGTCCTCTGGACGACGCCGACCCTCGGTCTCTTCCTCTCCTCGTTCCGTCCCGAGGACGAGATCAAGACGACGGGCTGGTGGACCATGCTCGGCTCGCCTCAGGTCACGCTCGACAACTATGGCGAGGTGCTGTTCGGAGGCGGGAACGCGTCGGGGCAGCTCGCCGACCACCTCGTCAACTCGATCGTCATCGCCCTCCCGTCGGTGCTGTTTCCCCTGGTCCTGGCCTTTTTCGCCGCCTACGCCCTGGCATGGATCGACTTCAAGGGACGCGACGCACTCGTCGTCGGCATCTTCGCGCTCCAGATCGTGCCCCTCCAGATGGCGCTCGTCCCCCTGCTGAAGCTCTTTTCCCAGGGATGGCTGTTCCTGCCTGCCTGGGACCTCACCGGACCGGCCCGGTTCAGCCACGTCTGGTTCGCCCACACGGTCTTCGCCCTGCCGTTCGCGGTGTTCCTTCTGCACAACTACCTGGCCGGATTGCCGCGAGACCTGATCGAATCCGCCCGGGTCGACGGCGCGTCGCACGCGATGCTTCTGCTCCGGATCGTCCTGCCGCTGGCCCGCCCGGCCCTGGTCACATTCGCGATCATCCAGTTCGTCTGGGTGTGGAACGACCTGCTGGTGGCGCTGGCGCTGTCGGGCGGGACGGCCGAGACCGCGCCGGTGACGGTGCGACTGGCCGGACTGGCCGGGACGCGTGGCAACGAGTGGCAGCGGCTCACGGCAGGAGCGTTCGTGTCGGCGTTCGTCCCGGTGCTGGTGTTCTTCTCTCTCCAGCGGCACTTCGCCCGGGGTTTGCTCGCGGGCTCCGTCAAGGGATGACCGCGGTGGAGACGTCCGCATCAGGAGGGGACGAGGAGACCACGGGCACGAGGCTGAGCCGGCCCGGGCTGCGAGGCCGGGAAGCCGAGCTGGAGCAGCTGCGTGCCCTGGTCGGGGCCGTGCGTGACGGTGACGGCGGCGCGATCGCTCTGCTCGTGGGGGAGCCGGGGATCGGGAAGACCGTACTGCTGGAGGAGACGGTCTCGATCGCACGGGCCCACGGCTTCGTCGTCAGCCAGGGACACGCCGAGGAACTGCATGAGCTGGCACCGCTCGCCTCGCTGACCTCGGGCCTCCTGCACGGCGACCCGCCCCTGGTGTCCGCCGAGGACTTCGCGCATCTCGCGGGCCACCACGATCAGCGCATCTGGCTCGTCGAACGGCTGGCCCAGCTGATCGAGGAGCGCTCGGCGGGCACGCCCGTACTGATCGCGATCGACGATGTGCAGTGGACCGATCCGCTGAGCCGGTTCGCGCTGAACGTCATGCCGGCACGACTGCTCACCTCCCCGGTCCTGTGGCTGCTCGCGGGCAGGGAGGACCCGGACCTGCGCGGGAACGGACCGCGGACGACGACGTTCCCCCTGCGTCCGCTGTCCGGCGAGGCCCTCGCCGAGCTGGCATGCGACGTGCTCGGCGGGGACGTACCGGAGAAGGTCACGGATCTCCTCGACGGGTCGGGCGGCAACCCGCTCCTCGCTGCCGAGATGCTCATGGGCATCGCGGCGTCGGGCGCGGACGGGACGGAGCCGCCGGAGCGGCTGGTGCTCGGCGTACGCGGCAGGCTGGCCGGGCTCCGGCCGGGCACGCTCGATTTCCTGCGGATCGGCTCGGTCCTGGGACGCTCGTTCCAGCTCGCCGACGCCGCGGCCCTGTGCGGCCGGAGCGCGACCGGCCTCATCGGCGAACTGCAGGAGGCGATCGCCGCCGGGCTCCTCGATGACGACGGCGAACGCCTCGTGTTCCGCCACGATTTGCTCCGCCAGGCCGTGTACAGCGACCTCGTTCCCTCGGTACGAAGGGCACTGCACCGGGAGGCGGCGAGCCGGCTCGTCGCGGCGGGGCGGACCTCGGTCGACGCGGTCCCGCACTTGCTGAAGAGCGCCGAACCCGGTGATCACGAGGCGGTCGGGCTGCTCGGCAGAGCCGCCGCGGACGTACTCGCCGTCATGCCCGACCTCGCCGCCGACCTGGCGCTGCGTGCCCTGGAACTGGTGCCGCCCAACGACCCCGTGGCGTTCGGAGCGGGAGAGCAGGCCATCACCGCACTGACCCGCGCGGGCCGGTACACCCAGGCACGGGAGACCGGCGACGTGCTGCTGGCCCGACTGCCGCCCCTGGGGGTCTACGCCCGGCTGCAGTCCGTACTCGGCGACACACTGTGGCACCTCGACGACATCCCCGAGCTGGCCCGCCGGTCGACGGCGGCGCTGGCCGTCGTCACCGACCCGGTGACATCGGCTCGTCTGACCGCGCGGCAGGCACTGGCCCAGTCACGCGGACGCGACCTCGCGGCCGCTCGCAGGACCGGAGAGCGGGCGCTCGCCGAGGCGGAGCGCGCGGGTGACCGAGAGGCCCGCGTCGTCGCGCTGTGGGGCCTCGGCGAGATCGCGCTCAACGCGGGCGAATGCGCCGCCGCCGTCGACCATCACATGGCGTTGAGCGCGTTCGACGCGGCCTTTCTGCCCGAGGAGGTCGTCGCACGGGTTCACATGGACGAATTCGACTGCGCCCGGCAGCTGCTGAGGACGGCGGACGGCGAACCCCTGCGCCCCGCGATGCTGATGTGGGCCCAAGGAAGCCTGAACCTGGAACTTGGGCGGCTCGACGACGCGGAAGCCGACTTCATTACCGCCGAACGGCTGGAAGCGGACATCCGCGTGCCCGGCAACCTCGTCAACATACGTGTCAACCGGGGCCGGCTTGCGATGCTGCGCGGCGACCGCGAAGCCGCCGAGGAACACGTCGGCGTGGTCAGGGCAGCCGTGGCCGACCGGCCGAACATGGGCAACCACGCCGCTCATCAGTACCTTGAGGCCGTTCTCGCGGACGCCGACGGCGACCATGCGGCGGCGGCCGCGCTGCTCTGGTCCGCCCAGCGGGACAGCCCGTTCGTCCGATGGCGGCTTCTGCGCACACGGTTCGTCGAAGCCGTGCAGATCGCCCTGCGTGCCGGAGACCGGTCCCTGGCCGAGGACCTCGCGGCCCAAGCGGCCGAGCACGCCTCCCGTAACCCTTCCGTGCCGACCCCGAACGGAATCGCCGCCCACACGACCGCCCTGGTGAATTCCGACGACGCACTCCTGGAGCAGGCCGTCCGGATTCTCCGGGCCGGACCCCGCCCCCTGCACCTCGCAGCCGCCTCCGCCGACCTCGGGCGCGCTCTGCTGACCACCGGCGACGGCGCCGCGATACCTGCGCTGACCAGGGCGTACGAGGCGTACACGCAGGCGGGAGCCAGCTCCGAGGCCAACCGGGTCCGGGCGGTCCTGGACCAAGCCATGATCCGTTCCAACCGGCGCACCGCGGCTCGGCCGCGTCCCACCCAGGGCTGGGCCGCGCTCACCGCCTCGGAACGCAAGGTCGCCCGGCTGGTCGCCGCGGGGCACACCAACCGGTCGGCCGCCGCCGCTCTGTTCGTCTCCCCGCACACGGTGAACACCCATCTGGCGTCGATCTTCCGCAAGCTCTCGGTCAGCTCCAGGGTCCAGTTGACCCGGCTCGTGCTGGCGGGAGCCGACGTCGAGCCGGCCGACGCCGGTTGATTCCGGGCGGAACTCTGCGCACCTGGGCAAGGCGTGGTGCGTCACGCGACAACAGGCGGCGCCGTGCCGACCGTAGCGTGACGGCAGTCCGCGCCGCACCGATGCGCGGACCAGCCGACCCGAATCGAGGAAGCACCCCATGCCGTACATCACCGTGGGCCAGGAGAACTCCACCGCAATCGACCTGTACTACGAGGACCACGGCGCCGGTCAGCCGGTCGTCCTCATCCACGGCTTCCCGCTCGACGGACACTCCTGGGAGCGGCAGAGCGCTGCCCTGCTCGATGCCGGCTACCGCGTGATCACCTACGACCGCCGCGGATTCGGGCAGTCCGGCCAGCCGACGGCCGGGTACGACTACGACACCTTCGCCGCCGACCTGAACACCGTGATGGAGACCCTCGACCTTCGCGACGCCGTCCTGGTCGGGTTCTCCATGGGCACCGGTGAGGTCGCCCGCTATGTGTCCGCGTACGGCTCCGGCCGGGTCGCCAAGGTCGCCTTCCTGGCCTCGCTTGAGCCCTTCCTGCTCAAGAACGACGACAACCCGGGCGGTGTCGCCCCCAAGGAGTTCTTCGACGGAGTCGTCGCCGCCGTCAAGGCCGACCGGTACGCCTACTACACGGCCTTCTTCAACGACTTCTACAACCTCGACGAGAACCTCGGCACCAGGATCAGCGCCGAAGCGGTGAGCAACAGCTGGAACGTCGCGGCAGGCGGCGGTTCCTTCGCAGCCGCGGCCGCGCCCTCCACCTGGTACACCGACTTCCGCGCCGACATCCCCGCCATCGACGTCCCGGCGCTCATCCTGCACGGCACGGCCGACCGGATCCTCCCGGCCGAGGGAACGGCGCGCCCGTTCCACCAGATGCTCCCGTCCGCCGACTACGTGGAGATCGAAGGCGCCCCGCACGGCCTCCTGTGGACCCATGCGGAGGAGGTCAACACGGCCCTCCTCGCCTTCCTGTCGAAGTGACGCCGCACCCGCCGCTTCCACGGCCCGCATCCGCAGGACCCAGGCAGATCCAGGAGGGCAGAGACCCCATGCAGTTCGGCATCTTCACCGTCGGGGACGTGACACCCGACCCCACCACCGGCCGCACGCCGTCGGAGCACGAGCGCATCAAGGCGATGATCGCCATCGCGCTCAAGGCCGAGGAGGTCGGCCTGGACGTCTTCGCGACCGGCGAGCATCACAACCCGCCGTTCGTACCGTCGTCCCCGACCACCATGCTCGGCTACATCGCCGCCCGCACCGAGAAGCTGATCCTGTCCACCGCCACGACGCTGATCACCACCAACGACCCGGTGAAGATCGCGGAGGACTACGCGACGCTCCAGCACCTGGCCGACGGCCGGGTCGACCTCATGCTGGGGCGTGGCAACACCGGGCCCGTGTACCCGTGGTTCGGGCAGGACATCCGCCAGGGCATCAACCTCGCCAAGGAAAACTACGCGCTGCTGCGGCGGCTGTGGCGCGAGGACATCGTGGACTGGGAGGGCACGTTCCGTACGCCCCTGCAGGCCTTCACCTCGACACCCCGGCCGCTGGACGGCGCCGCGCCATTCGTCTGGCACGGATCCATCAGGTCCCCGGAGATCGCGGAGCAGGCCGCGTTCTACGGCGACGGCTTCTTCCACAACAACATCTTCTGGCCGGCGGACCACACCAGGCGCATGGTCCAGCTGTACCGGCGCCGGTACGCTCACCACGGCCACGGCCGTCCGGAGGACGCCATCGTGGGTCTCGGCGGACAGGTCTTCATGCGGAAGAACTCCCAGGACGCCGTACGGGAGTTCCGCCCGTACTTCGACAACGCTCCCGTGTACGGCCACGGCCCGTCGCTGGAGGAATTCACCGAGCAGACCCCGCTGACCGTGGGCTCTCCCCAGCAGGTCATCGAGCGGACCCTGACTTTCCGGGAGAGCGTCGGTGACTACCAGCGCCAGCTCTTCCTGATGGATCACGCGGGCCTGCCCCTGAAGACCGTCCTGGAACAGCTCGACATCCTCGGCGAAGAGGTCGTGCCCGTGCTGCGCAAGGAGTTCGCGAACGGACGCCCGGCCGACGTGCCGAACGCACCGACGCACCCGGCACGGGGCGCCGCCACCGCGACGACGCGGGAAGTGAGCGCCGCATGAAGCTGATCGCCGTCTCCGCGGGGCTGAGCACCCCCTCCTCCACCCGCCTGCTCGCGGACCGACTCATCGAGTCCGCCCGCGGCGAACTCGCGGCCCAGGGGCATACCGTGCCGACCGAGGTCATCGAGTTGCGCGAACTGGCCCGCGACGTCGCCAACCACCTTGTAACCGGCTTCCCACCGTCCCGACTGGCCGCGGCGATCGACGCGGTGACGGAGGCCGATGGCCTGATCGTCGTGACTCCCGTGTTCACGGCTTCCTACAGCGGGCTGTTCAAGTCCTTCTTCGACCTGATCGACCCGGACGCTCTCACCGGGAAACCGGTCGTGATCGCGGCGACGGGTGGTACCGCCCGTCACTCCCTGGTCCTGGAGCACGCCCTGCGCCCGCTCTTCGCCTATCTGCGCGCCGCCGTCGTCCCCACGGCGGTGTACGCGGCGTCCGAGGACTGGGGATCAGGGGGAGACGAGTACACCGACGGTCTTCCCGCGCGCATCCGGCGGGCTGGCGGCGAGCTGGCCGCGCTCATGGCCGCCCGCCCGGCCCGTGCCGAGCCCGAGGACGACGTCACCGCGCTCGAACGGCAACTCGCCGACCTGCGCTTCGACTGAGGCCGGGGACACCCTCGGGGAGATCGGGCCGGTCCCATGCTTCATACTGATCCGCCGTTACCGCACCCGGAACCGAGTCCCATCCGGTGCGGCCCCGGGCGGCGGAATGAGAGTGACCCGATTGACAACATGGCCATTTCCCGAGCACCTCGGCGGCGTGGGCGCGGCGGTCCGCGGCAGGGAGACGGAGGTGGGGTTCATCGAGGAGCGGCTTGACTCGCTGGCCCGCCGCGAAGGCGGGATCGTCCGTGTCGAAGGCCCCGCGGGCAGTGGCAAGACCACGATCCTTGCGGAGGCTTCGGCATCCGCGAAGGGGCGTGGGATGCGGGTGTTCCACGGGGGAGCGGACCCCGACGACCAGTTCGTGCCGCTCGCCCCGCTGCTGGACGGGCTGATCTCCGGGGAGAAGCCGCTGCCGGACGCCGCCCGGCTCCGGGAGCTTGCCACGGTGCCCAGCCAGCGGTTCTGGCTGCTCCAGGAACTGATGGACCGCTTGCGGGAGGCGGCGCGGGGCGAGCCCCTGCTCATCATCCTCGACGACCTCCAGTGGTGTGATGACCTGACGCTCCTCACCCTTCACACCCTGGCGGCCCGACTCTCGCCGCACGCGATCCTGTGGCTGGTGGCCGTGCGCAGCGGAAGCGTCGTGCCGCCGGGCGTGCGTACGACACTGGACAGGATCCAGCAGGCGGGCGCGCACGAAGTAGCCTTGGGCCCGCTCGCGGACCAGGCGGTCGCGCAGATCGCGCAGGACGTCCTGGGTGCGGTTCCCGACCCGGACGTCCTCCGCGTCGCCCGCCGCGCCGACGGCGTTCCGCAGCTGCTGACCGAGCTGCTCGGCGGGCTGCGGGACGAGGGGGTGGTGACAGTCGACAACGGCACGGCCCGGCTGTCGGCCGGAATCCTCCCCGCCCGCGCATTCCCCATCCGCTCCTTGCCCTCCGTCGGGCGCCGCCTCGATCTGCTGTCCGACGCGGCTCGCGAACTCGTGGAAACGGCAGCCGTCGCGGGCCGCCCGGTCACCGTGGGCCTCCTTGCCGAACTGCTCGGCAGGTCGTCGGCGGCACTGATCACCGCAGTGCGGGAATCCCTCGATTCCGATCTGCTGACCGAAACGGGCGATCATCTGGAATTCCGCCACGAGCTGATCCGCGAGGCGTTGGAAGCCGGTCTTCCACTCTCCGTGCGCCGAACCCTGCGCCGTCAGGCCGAGGCGCTACTGGAGAGCGCGACACTCCAGGTCGACCCCCCTACGCCACCGGTCGGCGGCGCGGACGGTGATCGGGCGGCCGTCGACCGGTTGCGCACCGCTGCGGCGGAACTCGCGGCCACCGCTCCCGGATCAGCCGCGGACCTCAGCATCAGAGCGCTGGAACTCACCGCGGCGGACGCTCCAGAACGGCCGACGGTCATCGCCGAGACGATCCCGTTGCTCTGGCAGACGGGGCAGCGGGCCCGGGCCCGTCACCTGGGGACCTCGGCTCTGTCGGCCGGTGGCCTCAGGCCCGAGGACGAGGCACGGATACGTCTCGGCCTGGCGCGCCTGTCGTGCGAGCTGGACTTCTCCGAGGCGGTCCGGCAGGCCCGTGCCGGGGCGGCACTGCCCGGGATCCCGGCGGCCCTGCGTGCCCGACTGCTCGCGCTGCTCTGTCTCAGCCTGTCGATGTCGGGCGACAACGAGGCGGCCGAGCAGGCCGTGGCCGAGGCGCTGGAGACCGTCGAAGCGGCCGGGGACCGGGCCGCCGAGGCCACCTTCAGGGTGGTCGACTCGATCATCAGCTTCCACCGGATGGACTGGAACGAGGCGTTCCGTCAGGTGGACCGGGTTGCCGAGATGGGGATCGTGCCTTCCGGGTGGGTTCCGGAGGCCCTGTGGCAGGGTTTCCTGCTGAACGCGGCCGGCCGCTCCGCGGAGGCGCTGGCCGTCGCGCAGGCCGGCCTTTGGAACACCCGGAAAGTGGGCCATGCGGCCGCCACACGCATGTGGCTCATGATCCGTACCCGAGTCCTCCTCGACGCCGGACGGCTGACGGACGCCCGGGCCGAGGCGGAAGCCGCGTCCGCGATGGCGGACGAACTCGGCATGGGCAACCTCGCCGACCTCACGCTCTCGTACACGCTGATGCGCGTCGCACTCCACACCGGCGACCAGGAGGCCGTACGAGGGTACGCGGCCGATGCGCGGCGGATGCGAAGCGACAGTGCACCGCTCGTCCGCAACATGGGCTCCTGGATGCTGGCCCTGCTGGCGGACTGCGAAGGCCGGCCCGGCCACGCCATGGCCGCACTCGACGACGTGATGGCGGCGCTCGCCGAGGATCGGCCTTCCCTCGTCGGCCCGGTCGACCCCGCAGACGCCCCCGTCCTCGTCCGCATGGCGCTCCGGGCCGGCGCACGCGAGCGGGCCGCGCTCGCGGTCGCGGTGGCCGAGCGACGGGCCGCGCGCAACCCCGACGTCACGATCCTCGCCGCCACGGCCGCGCACGCCCGCGGGCTGCACGACAACGACTTCGGTCACCTCCTGCGCGCGGTCCGGTTGCACGAGGACTGCCCCCGGCCGATCGCCCGGGCGTCGGCGTTGGAGGACGCCGGCCGCAGGCTCGCCGCCACCCGTGTCTCCGAAGCGGTGCCGTACCTGGACAAGGCCCTCGCCCTTTACACGCAAGCAGGCGCCGAGCGGGACGTCGCACGCGTCCGTCGACGTCTGCGGGCCGCGGGCGTGCGCAGGCCGCCCTCGTCGGCCGGATACATCAAGGAATGGCCCGAGCTGACGGCGTCCGAGGTCCGTGTGGCACGGCTCGTGGCCCAAGGACTGACGAACCTTCAGGTGGCCGAGAGGCTCTCCCTCTCGCCGCACACGGTGAGTTCGCACCTGCGCCGCGCCTTCACCAAGCTCGACATCACCTCGCGAACGGAGTTGGCACGGCTGGTAGGGACTCGCGACAGCGGAGAGTAATTGCTTCGTATCCCCTGTCGATGTCGTGCCCCCGTGGACGATTCGTGCGATGTGCTGACGTCGTCGCTTCCTCAGAATGATCTAGAGCTGCGGAAAGGAGAAAAGATCCGCAGGTCACAGGTGGTCAAGAGAGGAACAGTGCATGACCGGAAGGCCTCAGCGGGCCCGTCCTGGCAGCCCCGGGCTTCAGGTGCTTGTCGACGAACTCGCCGAGAAGCTGGGCCGGTCCGTCGCGGTCGATGACCCGCTGGTTCGCGTGATCTGCACGAGCCGCCACTTCGGTGACGAGGACCCGGTGCGCATCGGCACACTACTGCAGGGCCGCGCCGACAACGCGACCGTCCGATACGTCCTGGCCCAGGGCGTGGCCCAGTGGCCGAAGCCCGGATTCATCGAGGGCCGGGACGATCTCGGACTGCTTCCCCGCTATGTCGTGCCGCTGCGAGAGCGCGGGTACCTCCTCGGGCTTCTGATGGTGGTCGCGCCGGAAAAGGCGCTCGCGGAGCAGGAGACCGAAGCCATTGCGCGGGCGGCCGAGGCCATGGCCGCACAGATGTACGCGGAACACCTCGCCGCCGACACCCAGAAGTCCGACGAGCGGACCCTGGTGTTGGAGCTGATCGACACCAACGTCGCCACGTCTACCGCCGCACGCCGGCGGGCGATGGAGTCCGGGCTGCTCGGGGATGCCGAGCACGTCCTGGTCACCGTCGTCCAGCTGTGCCGCGGCACGGAGCCCGTGCGGCAGGCCGAGGCAGCCCTGTGGGGGACGTTGGAAGGCTTCCGGCAGACACGATCGGCGCAGGGCTTCATCGCGATCGACCAGGAGCGGGCGATCCTGGTCCAGCTGAGCGACCGGGCTTCCGGTCCGGCCGAGGTCGCCGCCCAGTCCGCCCGCATCCTTGAGGAACTCACCACGTTCCTGGACCCCTCGGCGGCCCCCGTGATTGGCGCCGGCGGGCGGCACCTGGGCGTGCACGACGCGTGGAGGTCGTACGAGCAGTCGCTCGTGGCGGCTCGCGCTGCGCGCCGGCTGCCTTCCCTGAAGAGCATGGGCGACTGGGACCTGCTCGGGGAGTTCGCCGTGCTCCTCCAACTCCCGGAGCACGCCCTGAACGAGTCCCTCGTCCCGAAGCCGCTCCGCACCCTGAACGAGACCAACGGCGGCGACCGGCTGCGGGACACTCTGCGGTGCTTCCTCGAACACGCCGGCTCGATCCCCAAGACCGCGGACGCGCTGAGACTTCACCGCACGTCGCTCTACTACCGCCTGCGCCAGATCGAGAAGATCACCGGACTCGACCTGGACGACGGTACACACCGGCTCACTCTGCACCTGGGGCTCAAGATCGAGGAACTCCTCCCCACGGGCGACGACGGGGGCGCGTGATCCCCGCCCGGTCTCGTGGCCGGCACCGCTTCAACGAAATGCGAATGACCTCCCGCCCGGTTCCTACAGCACGCGGTGGCAACGGCGCCGCGCCGCATCCGACACTGTGGGGACGAGGCGGGCTCGACAGCCAGACCGCGGCCAGGAGAGATGCCATGAGAGAACTGATCACGACGGACGGGACACGGCTCGCGTACCGAGACGGTGGTGGAGAGGGCGTGCCCCTGGTCATGCTGCACGGCTGGGGCCAGACGCAGGAGATGTTCCGCCACCAGGTCGCGGATCTGTCCCCCGGCCGTCGCGTCGTCACCATCGACCTGCGCGGCCACGGGCTGTCCGACAAGCCGCATCACGGCTATCGCATCGCTCGCCTCTCGCGCGACGTGCTCGAACTCGTCGACCATCTCCGGCTGGAGCGGTTCGACGCGCTGGGCTGGTCCATGGGCGTCTCGGTGTGGTGGAGCTTCATCGACCAGTACGGCACCGGACGGATCCGGCGCTTCGTCGCCGTGGACCAGCCGGCAGCCGTCGCCGCCGTTCCTTGGATGACCAAGCGGGAGCAGCAGGACTCCGGCGCCATCTTCGACGTGTCGGCGCTTCTCGCTCTGGGCGCCGCACTCGCGGCGCCGGGCGGCGACAAAGTGCGTGCCGATTTCGTACGCGGCATGTTCTCCGGCGAGCCCGACCCGGAGATGCTCGCCTTCGTCGCCGAGCAGATCACCGCGACACCCGCCTACGCTGGCGTACCTCTGCTGTTCGACCACTGCGCTCAGGACTGGCGCGACGTGCTTCCCCGGGTCGATGTGCCAACCCTGGTGATCGGCTGTGAGGGAAGCCATGTGCACCCCGATTCGCAGCGCTTTATCGCCGAGCAGATTCCCGATGCGCGACTGCACGTCTTCCCCTTCGACGTGGCGAGCTCGCACTTCCCCTTCCTCGAAAACCCGGCCGCGTTCAACGCAGTGGTCGAGAAGTTCCTGGCCGAGGAACCATACGGTGTGGAGTTCCGGTGACCCGATCCCTTGTTCAGAGTCTTTCCGGAATGCCGGGCGAGGGGGACAGGAAGGAAATTCCTTTACCTCGGCATGCATGTCCGCGGGCCGGTCACGATTGTCCGCGATAGCGCCAAGGGCGTCTTGGAGCCGAACGACCTGGTCCTCTATGACCCGGCCCGGCGTCACCTGGTGAGGTCCGCGACGACAGCCGGATGACCTTCTTCCGGATACCCTTCTGCTATCTGGGAGTCACGGAGTCGGAACTGGACCAGGTGGTGGGTGTGCCCGTGCGCGGCGGAGAGGGGCCGGGCACGCTGGTGTCGGACTTCCTGTCCTCGCTCGCCGCCAAGGCGGAGTTCCGCCGGTCCACGATCGGGGACCGGCTCTCCCGGACGGCCGTTCACCTCCTCTCCGTACTGGTCATGGAACTCCTGGAGACGAGCACGGCGGACGAGGCGGCCGACGGGTCGCGTGGCGGAGATGCTGTCCCGGATCCAGGCCTTTATCGAAGAGCATCTGATGGACCCGGACCTCTCACCGGAGTCGATCGCACGTGCCCACCACATCTCCGTCCGGTATCTGCACAAGCTGCTTCCAGCACGACGGCATCACGGTGAGCCAATGGGTACGGCGACGCAGGCTCGAGTCCTGCAGGTCGAGTTGAGCCCGGTCAAACCGGAGATTCACCGTGGACGCGGTGGCACACCGTTGGGGCTTCAGCAGCCCCTCGCACTTCAGCCGCACCTTCAGGGGCGCGTACGGCATGTCCCCCAGCGAATGGCAATCGCCGGCGACCTCGTTCTTCGCCGCGACGGTCACCGGCGCCCGCGTTCCCCGTTCACCGTCGCCGGTCTCGCACACCGCTGCAGGAGTCCTCGGCCCGACTCCTGCCTGAGCCACCGTAGGAGCCCCCCGCACCGACTCTCCATGGCCCCGCATCGCCTGGGGGGAATGCGTGGGGTCAGTGCGCTGTCATGACAGCGGTGATGCGCCGGTGCGCAAGGGATGTCGTCCCCTCGGCTCTACCGTGGGCGCCTTCGGCATACTGCGCGACGCCCCACACGCGACCTGACACCGAGAAGAGAATCTCCCCATGACCACCCCCACCCCCACTGTCGTCCTCGTGCACGGCGCCTTCGCCGACGCGGCAGCATGGATAGGCGTCATCTCGGAACTGCGGAGCCGCGGCATCCCGGTGATCGCGCCGCCGAACCCACTGCGCGGCCTCGCCTCCGACGCCGCCTACGTCGCCTACGTCGTCTCCCAGATCGACAGCCCCGTCATACTCGTCGGTCACTCCTACGGCGGCGCGCTGATCACCGTGGCCGGCGCCGCGGAGAACGTCGTCGGGCTCGTGTACGTCGCCGCGTACATACCGCATGAGGGCGAGAGCCTCGGCGAGCTGCAGGGGCGTTTCCCCGATTCCCTGCTGGCGAGCAACTTGAAGAAGTGGACGTACCCCTACCTCGACGGCGACTCAGCCGTTGAGGTCACCATCGACGAGGCGGCCTTCCCCTCCGTCTTCGCCGCGGATGTGGCCGAGGACGTCACCAGGGTCCTGGCAGCTGCCCAACGCCCGCTCGCCGCTGTGGCCTTCACCGAGACGGCCTCTGTGGCCGCGTGGCGGACGAAGCCGTCCTGGGCCCTGGTGGCCGGGGCTGACCGCGCGATCAACCCCAATGTTCAGCGCTTCGGCGCTGAGCGCGCCGGGGCCGTCGTCGTCGAGCTCCCGGACGCCTCCCACGCCGTCGCCCTGTCCGAACCCAAGCAGGTTGCCGACCTGATCCGGGACGCGGTACGGGCGACGAGCCGACCGGGCCGGCCCTGATCTCCAAGGTGTGCGCACGAGGTCAAGATCGCGTGCTTGGGGAGGCTCGCCGCCATCCGGAGAACCCGTAGTTTCGAGTGTGGCGAAAGGAATTGGCATGAGACTCCCCGTTGAGAAGAGAATCAACGTGACAGTACAGTCGGTGGTGGGTGAATGGCATGAAGTGCCCCTGCTTATGCGACACTTTCCGGACGATCCGCTGGCGATTCGGATGGATTTCCACGTGACCGAGAACGAGCCGCCGGTCGCCACCTGGGTGTTCGGTCGGGATCTGCTTGCCACTGGGCTCATCCTTCCGTCGGGCGAGGGTGATGTGCGAGTCCGTCCGCATGGTGAGGACGAGACGGACGTCGAACTCATCTCGGGACGGGCCTGGTGTGTCGTCAGGATGGCATCGGCCGATGTGCGTGACTTCGTGGTCAGGACGCGGTCAGCCGAGGAGTACTGCGGCGAGGAGATCGACACCGCACTCGATCGGATGTTGACGGAGCTCCTTCCGGCGGGCGTCAAGAATGCGGATTCATAGTGGGTAGAGGCCCTCGTCCAGGAGGAACCCCCCCCGCCTCCCGCGCCATGGGCCGATGCTCGTGCTCCGGCCCCGCCGACGTAGAGGATTTCCGCAGAGCCGCCACGACGTGGGAGGGCCTGCACGGGGTTTTGGCCCAAGCGCGTGAGAAATGGTGAGATGTGATTGCGTGCAGGGCGTGCCACCCTATCCAGGGGCGGGGGCATATTGCCTGGTCAGGGTCTCATTGTCCGGCCTCGGCCCCGACTTCCGTTACGGAGCGCCGAGGCCGGCGAGCAGCGCCACCGTCTGCACCCACAGCTCCCGCTGCACGCGCTCGCTGCGGCCGGGTTCGGGGCACTGCAGCGCCTTGGCGTCGCGCACGGAGAAGTAGCCTCCGCTGGTGTCGGCGAAAGCCGGATCGGTGGCCAGGCGCACGATGATCCGGGCGCCCCTGCGGGGATCGCCCTTCGCGCCGCGACAGCCAGGTCGGCCTGGAGTCGCCCCACTGCTGCGGCAGTTGCTCGACACCATGCGCGACGTCCCCGCCATGGTGCTGCACCGCGGCACGGACGTCCTGGCTTGGAACCGGGCGGCTGCCGCGCTGCTGACGGACTTCGGCGTCCAGCCCTCGGCCGAGCGCGACCTGATCCGGCTGACCTTCCTCGACCCCATCCTTCATGCAGAAAGTGCCTTCCTCCGGCGACGACGGAACCCCTGGAAAGGTCCCTCGTCCCGGCGCGGGAAGGCATCTTTGCGTTTCTACCCGAATCTCAGCCGCACCCTGAGCGAAACAGGCCAAGACTTGCATCACGACTTCGTCAGTCGGGTCGACCGCGCACACAGGTCCGCGCGGTCGGCCGCGCCCGTCTTGTTCATCAGACTGGCGATGTGCTTCTCGACCGTGCGGGGGGAGATGAACAGCCGGTCGGCGATGTCCTTGTTGCTCAGCCGGTCGGCGAGGAGCCGGAACGCTTCGTACTCCCGCACGGTGACGCCGAGGGCCCGCAGTTGTTCGGGGATGCCGTCTGTGCCGCTGCGGTGCTGGTGCACGGGGGCACCCAGCCGTCGCAGGGCGGCCCGGCAGGCATTCGTGACGGCGGGCACCCCCTGCTCGTGGAAGTGGTGTTCGGCCCGTCTGAGCCAGGCGACCGGCTCACCCCAGCCGTCCTCGTGCGCCGCGTCCGCGACCAGCCGCAGGCCCAGGTGCAGGGCGGCCGGGTACGCGGCGGCATCGCGCAGCGCTGCACCGATGCGCTCGGCCGCCCGTTCGCCCTGCCCCTGCCGGCCGAGCAGGACGGCATCCGCGAGCGTGACGAACTGGCGGTTCCACCGCATTCGTCCGACCGCCGTGGCGGCTACCCTCTCTTGCCGGGCGCGGTCCGCGTCACCGGCCAGCACGTCCAGCAGCAGCCCCACCCCGTGCGTGCCGCTCAGGTGGTAAGTGGTGGGGTTGTGCCGCTCCAGCGCCGACACAGCCCCAAGCTCCGCCCGTGCCAGGTCCCGGTCCTCCTCCATCAGGGCGCAAAAGGCACGGGCCATGCCCAGCGTGAGCGGCTCCTCCTGCGAGCCCGCCCCCTCCCATTCGGCGAACGAGTCGAGAGCGGCCTCCATCGCCTGCCGGTCGCCCTGGTGCGCCTCCAGCGAGGCCAGTGACATCAGGAGGTACCGGACGGCCGGGGCGAGCCCGAGCCTGCGCACGATCGTCAGACCCTCGGTGGCGGTTTGCCGCGTCGCCTCGCGCGCGCCCCGCATCACCCCGTCCAGGACGAGGATGCCGTCCACGGTGTGCACGATGTTGATCGAGCCCAGCCGCAGAGCCTCCTCCCGGGCGGACAGCAGCCCGGCGGTGTCACCTTCCGCCAGCCAGTCGTTGCCGCCGATACGGGTCGCCGCGTACATCCGCCGCAGTGGGAGCTGGTGCCGTTCCGCCGTCGACAGGGCCTTTTCGAGCATGGCCCGGGACTCGGACGGGTCCCGCTCGCGGGCCACGGTCGCCAGCAGCTCCCACGCCTGGCAGGCGACCGAGGGCAGCGCGTAGCGCTCGGCGGCGTCGGCCGCCGAGCGGGCGAGCTTCTCCGCGTGCTGGATGCGGTCGGTGCCCGGGGTGTCCAGCGCGAGATAGGCGGCGGTGACGTCGACGGCCGCTGTCGCCGCACCGTCCGGGTTCGCCCCCAGCACCTCGCGGGCCCGGTCGATCTGCCGGTTCCCGTCGCTCCAGCGCCCCGCCGTGTGCGCCACCTTGGCCAACCGGGTGTGCAGGACTGCCAGACGTGACGCACCCAGCCCTGCGCTGTCCAGGGCGTGCAGATGCTCGACCAGGCCCAAGGCCCGGTCGAAGTCGCCGGACTCGGCCAGCGCGGGCAGCAGGTGCTCCAGCGCGCCCGCCCGCTCCTGCGGGTCGCCGGCCCGCGCCAGCAGGGTTTCGGCCTGGCTGAGCAAGGTCACCGCCGAACCGAGCGCTCCCGCCGTCAGGGCCCGCCGCCCCGCCTCCGTGAACAGCTTGCCGGCCGCCGCGTCCTCGCCCGCCTCGGACCGCAGCCCCGCCGCGAGCGCGCACCACTCGCCGGGTAACTGAGGGTGCAGCTTCTCCACCGCTTCCGCGCCCTGACGCGCCAGTTCCGCACGCTGGCTGGGCGTCAGCTGGGTGAACAGGGCCTCCACGGTGGGTGAATGGCGAAAGGAGTACCAGTCGGGAGCGGGCTCGTCCGGGACCACCAGGCGAGCGGCGACTCCGGCGTGCAGATGGCTGAGGAGTGCCCGGTCGTCGACTCCCGTCATCCGTTGGAGCACGGTCAGCGGGAACCGTCTGCCCAGTACGGCCGCCGCCGACAGCAGCGTCAGGCCCTCCGCGCCCAGCCGGTCGATGCGGCGCAGGATTCCCCGGGCCAGAGCGGAGGAGACATCGCCACGCGGGTCACCGACCGTTCGCCAGCCGTCCGGTCCCTGCACCAGGGTGCCCGCGCTGATCATCGACTGGAGCAGCTCCTCGACCAGGTAGGGGCTGCCTGCGCTGCCCTCCCACAACCGCTCCAGCACGGGTGTGGGCACCTCCTCCGGGGAGGTGCCCAACTGACCCGCCACCAGTTCGCGTACCTGGGGGCGGGTCAGTGGCGGCAGTTCCACGACCGAGGCCACGCCGCGTCGGCGGGCCGACTGTGCGAGATCCAGGGCGTCGCTGAAGTCCGTGCGGACGGTGGCGAGCAGCAGGACCGGGCTGTACTCCAGATTGTCCACGAGATATTCCAGGACACCCAGTGTCTCGGGGTCGGCGTCGTGCAGATCCTCCAGCACCAGGAGCCGGCCCCGGCCGTTGTCGGTGGCCATGAGCAGGCGCAGCACGGCCTCGCCCAGGATCACCATCGAACTGCTGTCGCCTGCGCCGGTGTTCCAGTCGGGGATCAGTCGTCCCAGCACCGGTCTGTACGGCCCCAGGGGCAGTTCGTCCAGCGGTTCACCGGTGCGGAACAGCGACATCAGCGCCTCGGTCAGTGGCCGGAAGGGCACCACTGGGCCGGTGGTGCTGCTGCGTCCCCGCAGGACGCCCATTCCGACCCCGAGCGCGCTGCCCACGGCCTCGGCCGCCAGCCGGGACTTGCCGGCTCCGGCTTCACCCACCAGGAAGACCACTCCACCGCGCCCTTGCTGGGCGTCGGACAACGCGCGCCCGAGCAGCCCCAGTTGGGCATCTCGGCCGATGAGGGAAGGTGCTTGGGAGCGCATGATCTCGAAGCATAAATCAGAAATTCTGGAATTGTATCGTGCCGTTCGGATTTCGATTCCCCCCGGCCCGCCGAGCCGGCCGGGGGCCGGTCCGGGGGCGGCTACTGGGGCGCGGACACCGAGGTGTCGATCGAGCTCAGCGTGATGACGATGCCGCTGGTGAGAACCATTCCGGCCAGAATACGGGCGCGCGCGCAAGCGCGGTTGCGGCCCGAGAGGGTGATGCCGCCGGCCACGTCCTGCTCCTCGGCGGCAGACGTGAGGGCATCGGTGTCGGCGGCGTCGGTCACGTGGGCGGCGGATACGGACGCGGCGCGGCTGAAGTGCTGGTTCATGGGGAGAGCTCCTTCGTGTGGAAGTGCGTGGATGAGAGGAAGGGGAGACTACGAGAGGGCGGAGAGGAGCGGAAAGAGAGCCGGGTCCGGCTGACCGGGGGCGCTCGCACTCAACAGACGGGCAGGGGGCTCGGGCAGGAGTGCTCCAGCAGGAGCACGGACGGGACACGGGCGGGGGAGCAGAGACGGAGCAGCCCGTAGCCGATGCCGGCGAGGCCCGTCAGCATTCCGGGAGAGGACACCTGATCGGGGGTGGCGCAGCGGTGCTGCTGCGCCTCGACGGTCGCGAGCACCCGGCCGGCGGTGCGGGTCAGAGCGTCGGACGCCGTGGCGTCGCCCCGGTCGGCCAGGACCGACAGGGCCTCCAGGGCGCCGAAGGCGCCGTGGCCCGCGCTGAGGTCGGGGCCGTCGCCGAGGGCGGCCAGCCGGGCGGCGAGGTCGCCGCGCTCCGGCAGATGCGCCGTGGCGGCGGCGATCCCGGGCAGGCCGGTGGTCCACGACGGGCTGTGCGCGGCGGCGTCAGGCGCGGCGTTGGCCGAGCGCAGCAGCCCGGCCGCCACCTCCGGGTGTCCCTTTCCGTCCGCCCGGTGGTCCGCGTGGTGCCACAGCGCCCAGCCGATGCCCGCGGCGCCCTCGGCGAACTCTGCGGTGCCACCGCCCTGCGCGGCCGCGGGGGCCAGGGCGTCCGCCACCGCGTCGGCCAGTTCCAGGGTCCGGCGGGAGCCCGTCGCGTCGTGGGCGGCGACCGCCGCCGCCAGGGCGCCGGCCGCACCGTCCGCGAACCCGGGGTCCACGCAGCCCGCCACGGCGTGTTCGAGTGCGGTGAGCGCGTCGGGCAGCGAGTCCGCCAGGTCGGCGTCGAGGAGGGTCGACAGCCGTACCAGGCCGTACAGGATGCCGCCGAGCCCGTTGTACGCTCCCGGTCCGACCGCGACGCACAGTTCGGGGTCGGTGGCCAGCATCTTCAGCAGGGCCGGCAGCGGCCGTACCGCCTCGTGGGCGAGCGCCGTGTAGCGGTCGGCGCCCGCGAGCAGTCCGGCCTGGGCCAGGAAGAGCGCGACTCCGGTGTATCCCTGGGCGAGTCCGGCGCCCATCGGGAGGACCGACCAGTGCCCGCCCGGCAGGCGTTCCAGGCCGATCCAGTTGGTCCGGCCGCCGGACCGCACGGCGCGGGCGGCGATCTCGTCGGCGATCCCGCAGGCCGCGGCGAGCAGCCGTGACGGCTCCGGCACCACCGCCGGCATGGGAGCCGGCACCAGCTCGGAGCGCGGCCGGACCAACGGGGAGCCAGCCGCGCGTGCGGCCAGCGCGGCCGAGACGATCCATTCCTGGTCCCGGCAGTCGACCTCGTCCATCCGGGCGATCTTGGCGCGGACCGCGCTCAGGCTCGCCACCGGCAGCAGGTCCGCCACCCAGGTCCCTCCGGCCGTCCGCACCCCCGAGCCGGACGGCAGGTGGACGAAGAGGGGGATGTCCCCGCGCCACAGGTCCTCGGTCTCGTGCTCCACCAGCCGGCCGCGTGCCGGGTCGTGCGCCGACTCGGTCCACAGCACCGCGAACGCGGCGTCCCGGGCGAGCGCGTCGCCGAGCAGCGCAGGGTGGGTGGATTCCTCCAGCAGGGTCGAGTACAGCCGGGTGGAGCGGACGATCAGCCGTGCGGGGCTGTCCGCGTGACGGGCCAACAGGGCGCCCGGCTCGGTGAGTTCCCCGCCGTGCGCACGGATCGCGGTGTACGTGGTGCGAAATCCGTCCAGCAGCGCGGCGCGGTGATCGGCGCCCTGGAGGCGGTGCCCGTCGGGCAGCGGCTGGTTCTGTGCGGCCGGACTGACCACTGGACCTCGTACGACTCGCATGGTGTCCAGTCCGCTGTCCTCCCAGCGCAGGCCCTCGCTCGGGTACGTGCCTTCCTCGGCTCGTCCCAGCGCGGAGATGTCCAGCGCGCCGTGCTCACCGATCAGCAGATAGGGCAGCAGGCACGTTCGGTACACGGAAGCCTGGAGGGCGTCGGCGGCCGGGTCGGCCTCGGTCGTGGTGGCCTGCGGCAGCCCGGTGTGCAGCAGGGTTTCGGCGTCCACCAGAACCGGCTGGCCACCGGCGGCGATGAGGTTTTCGTAGTGCACGTCCGCGCCGTCCACCGCGTACAGCAGAGCCAGCAGTGCGCCTTGGCGCCGGTAGAAGGCGTCCGCCTCGGTCACCGAGGCGCACAAGCGGTGCTCGATGAACTCCAGCCAGCCGTGCTCCTGCCGCCGAACAGTGCGCGGGGTGCACAGCTCAAGGCCGTCGACCCGGCCGGCGAGCCAGTGGGTCAGGTCGTCCAGCAGGGCGTGGTGCCCCAACGGACGCGGCTTGTACACCACCCGTGATCCGTCCGTGAACTCCAGCACCGCTACCGAGCGCCCCCCGCGGTGGGCGTCGCCACGGCCCAGTTCGATGCGGGTGAGCGGGCCGGGATCGCGTCCGTCGAGAAGGACGCTCACCAGTTCCTCGCGGTCCGTGTGCAGCCGCAGGCCCAGTTCGGCGACCGCGTCGGCCGCGTCCAGTGCAGTCCGGCCCAGCATCCGGGCCAGCACCGGATAGGCGGTGAACAGCGCCCGCAGGCCGTCCGCGCTGCTGCTGGCGGCGAGGAAGGAGGCGAAGCGATCACGAGGCGTGGCCCCGGGAAGCCGTCCGGCGCGCCGGGCGCCGTCCAGCTCGCGGACGAGTGTGCGGGCCGCTTGCCGGGACATCCGGTTCAGCAGCCATTGCTCGAACGAGGCGCGCAGAATCTTCCGTTCTGCTGAAGGAAGCAGCGCCAGCTGCTGGTCGAGGGCGTCCGAGGCCGGCACCACCAGAGGTGCCACGACCGGTGCGAACACCTCGGGCCCGGTGGCGTCGCCACCCGGCACCGGCCGGGCGGCGTCGTGAGCGCGATCCAGGGCCTCGGCACGATCCAGGGCCTCTTCGACGTAACCGGCCCAGCGTGGAGTGCCGGCGCGGTCCGCCAGATGTTCCGGCGCCTCGCCGACGAGGGCCCACACGGCAAGTTCGTCGAGACCCAGGTGGGCCAGCCGCGCCGCGAAGCCCACCGTGTCCCCGGCGGCCCACGGGGCACGGCCGGACGTGGCGGTCATGGGTGACGCCGCGGGACGGCCGGGGGCGCCGACGCGCTCGGCGAGGGAGAGCGCTGGGGCCCACCAGGCGAGCGGCAGGTGCGCGCTTCGGGGCATCGTGGGTGCGGCTGATTCGGTCACAGGAAGAACGTCGCAGATACCGCGCGGCCTTCGCATGGGGGTGTGTCCCCCATGTTCTCCGATGGCCCCCCGCCGGTGGGTGGGGGCCGAGCCGGCGAACCTGCGGGCATGTGGCCTGTGTTCCCGGTGCCGGAGGCCGAACCCGCAGGTCACGGCCCGTACCCCCGTGCCTGTGCTTCGTACGGCCCGCCGGAACGCCCGTCCCGGCGGTAGGGCCCCACCGCTGCGGGGCCGCCCGCGCGGAAGGAGTCAGTACCGGGTCGGCGGCAGCAGGCGCGGCTCCAGACGCTCCTCCCGCACCCCGTCACCCTCGCACGTCACCACGTATGCCCCTTTGCCCGCCGATTCCGTGACCGCCTCGACGAGCCGGGTGCCGTGATAGATGAGTCCCACTCCGTCGTCGGTGCAGTGCGCCGTCGGCAGGGTGCCGTCCGCGACCATCCGGTGGATCAGCGGACGGCGGCCCGGGTCGGAGTCGTAATGGACACCGTTGCCGTATGGCAGGAAGCCGAGCGCGTCCACCACCGGCCGCAGATCCGGTCCGTACGAGTCGGTCGCGCCGCCCTCGAACCAGCAGATCGACCCGGCGCTCACCCCGCTCAGCACGACTCCCGCCTGCCAGGCGCGCCGCAGCGCCCGGTCCAGGCCGTGCACTCGCCACACCGCCAGGAGATTCGCCACCGACCCGCCCATGACCCACACGACGTCGTGGTCGAGGAGCGTGCCTTCCACGTCGTCCACGTTCGGCATGGGGAACAGGTGCAGCGGCGTCAGGTCGAAACCCGCCACCCTGGCCGCCTCGTGCATGCGCGCGGTGACGTGCTCCGCGTCCCCCACCGCCGTGCCCAGGTACAGGATGCGCGGACGGCGGCCGTCCACCCCTGACAGGTCGACCGCGTGGTGGACCAGGGAGTCGAACAGCACCCGCGCACGGGGACCGGCGCGATGCCCTCCGGAGGTGGCCAGGACGGTCGGCTGCGAGGCAGGCATGCGCGCGATCGTAGCCCCTGCCGCGAACGGGTGAGCGCCGCAAGGTACCGGGGACCGCACGCCGCGGACGGGCGGGCCGCCTGCCCTTGCGCGGCGCCCCGCCCTTACCGGCCGCACGTTGTGGGGAGCATCCGCCACAACGTGGGTGGTCCGCCCGCATCCGCCGCCGCCCGGCCTCCCGTCTACTGATGCCTGGCCGACGGACTCCCGCAGCGGCATGGGACCGTTCCGCCCTGGACCGTGGAGCGTCGTCCGATTCGATTCGTGACCAACAGGTGCCGTACGGCCGAGACAACAGGAGTGAAGGACATGCGGACCTCTCTGGGTATCGACTCCCTCGCACGGAGCGTCTATCTCGCCATGGTCGACCTGCCCGGCGCCGGAGTCACCGAGCTGGCGGAGCAGCTGAAGGAGGCCGAGGACACGGTCAGAGAGCGGCTGGAGCGGTTGTCCGCCCTCCTGCTCGTGGTCCCCGGCGACACCGCCACCGGTTTGCGGCCGGTCGACCCGGGGGTGGGCCTGGCAGCGATGCTCGCCCGGCAGCAGGACGAACTCGCCCGCCATCGGCTCCAGGTGGAGGACAGCCGGCTGGAAGTGACCCGGTTGCTGTCCGAGCACGCCCGCGGCAGCCGGGACAGCATGCCGGGTGTCGAGTGGCTGGCCGGTGCGGACGCCGTGTGGCGGCGCGTCGCGGAACTCGCCGAAGGGTGCGAGCAGGAGTGGCTGACCGTCGGCCCCACCGAGCGGCTCGCCGTGCCCGTCGCCGAGTCCGCCCGGCCCATCGACGAGATACTGCGACGGCGCGGCACGGCGGCCCGTACCATCGTCCTGGAGAGCGTCCGCAACGATCCCGAGGCGATGGGCCGCGTGCGGGGGAAGGACGACAGCATCGGTTCGATCCGTACGCTGCCGTCGCTGCCCGCGTGGATGATCCTCTGCGACCGCACCCACGCCGTGGTTCCGGTCGTCAGCGCCCGGTCCATCGTCGGCGCCATGGTGTGCGGCGTCGAGTCGGTCACCGAGGCGTTCGCCGCCCTGTTCACCCGCCTCTGGCAGGAGGCGCTGCCGCTGGCCGAGGCGCGCCCGCGTACCCGAGGCGGTCTCTCCCTCCAGGAGCAGCACGTGCTGCGACTCTGGGCACAGGGCCTCACCGACGCCGCCGCCGCCCGCAGGATGGACGTCTCGCTGCGCACGGTCCGCCGGCTCTCCGAGAAGCTGACCGATCGCTTCGGTGCGCAGAGCCGCTTCCAGCTCGGCGCACTGGCCATCGCCCAGGGTGGTATCCAGGTCGAGGACATGGTCTGACGCGTCCTGTGCGTGACCGTACGCCCCCACCGTCGCCGACGCGGTGGGGGCGTACGCCGTCATCCGGCCGGCGCGAACTGTGCGTTGATCGCCGCCATCATCAGGTCCGCGATGTTCTGCGCCAGTTCGGCGGGGGTCGGGTGGTCGAACACCGCCCGTACCGGTACGTCGACCCGCAATGCCTTCCGCAGCCTTGACGCGACCTGAGTGGCGAGCAGCGAATGCCCGCCCAGCTGGAAGAAGTTGTCGTGGACGCCGATGCGTTCGATGCCCAGGAGCTCCGTCCAGACGGCCGTGATGTGCCGCTCGACGGTGTTGCGCGGCGCCGTGTAGGACGTTCCGAGGTCCGGCCGCCTGCCGTCCGGGACCGGCAGCGCCGCCCGGTCCACCTTGCCGTTCGCGGTCAGCGGCAGCCGCTCCAGCACCATGAACGCCGCCGGGACCATGTAGTCGGGCAGATGGCACCCGAGGTGTGCATGCAGTTCCGCGATGCTCGGAGCGTCCGCTCCCGCGGCCACCAGGTAGGCCACCAGCCGCTTGTCGCCGGCCGTGTCCTCGCGGACGATCACGGCGACCTCGCCGACACCGGGATGGTTGATCAAGTTGGCCTCGATCTCGCCCAGTTCGATGCGGTTGCCGCGGATCTTGACCTGGTGGTCGATCCTGCGCAGGAACTCCAGCTGTCCGTCCGGCCGCCACCGGACCAGGTCGCCGGTGCGGTACACCCGCCCGCCCACCTCCTCGGCCTCGAACGGGACGAACCGCTCCCGCGTCAGATCGCGGCGCCCCAGGTATCCGCGCGCCACCTGCAGGCCACCGACGAGGAGTTCACCGGGAACGCCGACCGGCTGCGGAGTGCCGTGCTGGTTCACCACGAAGCACCGGGTGTTGGCGACCGGCCTGCCGATCGGCGGAACGGCGTCCCCGGGGACGCATACGGTGGAGGTGGCGACGACCGTGGTCTCCGTGGGGCCGTAGTTGTTGATCACGCGGAACGGCAGCCGGGCGCGCGGTGGCATGCGCAGCCGGTCGCCGCCGGTCAGTACGTAGTCGAGGGTGCTGTCCGGGCCCCAGTGGAGCGCCGACAACGACTCCAGCATCGGCGTGGACAGGAACGTGGCGTGGACGCCCTGCTCGCCCAGCCAGTCCCGCAGCAGCTGCGGGGCGAGCCGGACCTTCTCGGCGGCGACGCAGCAGGTCGCACCCCTGGTGAGGCCGAGCCACAGCTCCCACGCCGCCGCGTCGAATGCGATCCCCGCGAGCAGTGCGATCCGCTGCCCCGGCTCAAGGCCGTACTCGCCCGCCGTCCAGTGGACCAGATTGATCAGGCTGCGGTGCTCGACCTGGACACCCTTGGGCCGGCCGGTGGAGCCGCTGGTGTAGATGAGATAGGCCAGGTTGTGAGAGGCGGCGGCCGGCTCCGGGTCGGTGACCGGATCGCCGTCCAGCGGGCCCCCTTCGGCGTCGCACTCGTCGAGCAGCAGCAGGGGGACGCCGGACGGGATCCGGTCCGCATACGCGGCGTGGGTGAGGACGACCGGGGTCTGCGTGTCCCGCACCATGTACGCCAGCCGCTCGACGGGGTACTCCGGGTCCAGCGGCACGTACGCCGCCCCGGCCTTCAGTACCGCCAGCTCCGCCGTCACCAGATCGGCCCCGCGGCCCAGACACACCGCCACCGGCATGTCCGGCCGCGCCCCGTACCGGGTCCGCAGGTGGTGGGCGATCCGGTTGGCGCGCGCGTTCAGCTCGCCGTAAGTCAATGTGGCCTGCGGCCACTCGACGGCCACGGTGTCCGGCTGCTGGGCCGCCCGCTCCTCGAAGAGGCCGTGCAGGGTGGCCGTGTCCGGACAGGCGGCGGCGGTGTCGTTCCACTCGATGAGTGATTTCCGCCGCTCGGCAGGGGTGAGCATGCACAGCTGCGACAGCCGGGCCCCGGGGGCATCGGCGACCGCCTCCAGCAGCGTGCCCAAGTGGCCGGCCAGCCGGTCGACGGTGTCCCGTTCGAAGAGGTCGGTGCGGTACTCCAGGGTCCCGCGCAGGCTGCCGGCCGGGCCCTCGGACATCATCAGACTCAGGTCGAACTTGGCGTCCGGCAGTGTCACCGCGAACGGCTCCACCTCCAGCCCCGGCAGGCTCCACGTGTGGCCGTCCGGCGTGTTCTGCAGAGCGAACAAGATCTGGAACAGTGGGTTTCGCGACGGGTCGCGGTCGGGCGCCAGCTCCTCCACCAGTCGTTCGAAGGGGAGATCCTGGTGATCGTACGCGCCGAGCGCGGTGTCCTTGACCCGGTCGATGAGCTCGGTGAAGGCGGGGTCGCCGGACAGGTCGGTGCGCATCACCAGGGTGTTGACGAAGAAGCCGATCAGCTCCTCGGTCTCGGCCCGGTTGCGGCCGGCGATCGGGCTGCCGACCGCGATGTCGTCCTGCATGCTGTACTTGGCCAGAAGCACCTGGAACGCCGCCAGGAGCACCATGTACAGGCTCGCGTCGTTCGCCGTCGCCGCCGCCCGCAGTCGCGTGGCGACCCCCGCCGGGACCTCGAACGCCACGGTGGAGCCGCCTTCGGGCGGCCCCGCCGGACGGCGGTGGTCGCTCGGCAGCTCCAGCGGCTCCAGCCCGGTGAGCCGGTCCCGCCAGTACGCCAGTTGCTCCTCCAGCACGCCACCGGCCAGTCGCTCTCGTTGCCACACGGAGAAGTCCGCGTACTGAAGCGGCAGTTCGGGCAGACCGGTTGGCGCCACCCCCGATACCGCCGCCTGGTACCTCTCGCGCAGCTCCCGCGCCATGACTCCCTCCGACCATCCATCGGCGGCGATGTGGTGCACCGTCAGCAGGAGGTACGCCTCGTTGTCGGCGAGCCGCACCAGACGGGCGCGCAGTAGCGGACCCGTTGCCAGATCGAACGGCTGACCCGCCTCGGTCTCCGCGAACCGCCGTGCCGCCGAGCTCCTTTCCTCCGGATCGACGACGTGGCGCAGGTCGTGGACGGTTGCTTCCACCGGCGTCGGGGGGTCGATGACCTGCCCCGGCTCACCGTCCTGGGGGACGAACCGGGTCCGCAGGATCTCGTGCCGTGCCACCATTCCGGTGAGCGCCGCGTCCAGCGCCGTCACATCCAGTACGCCACGGACGTGCAGCGCGAACGGTACGACGTACTCGGCGCGTCCCGGCTCCAGCTGGTCCAGGAACCACAGCCGCTGCTGGGCGGAGCTCAGTGGCAGCGGACCGCCGGTCCGGGAAGCGGGCGTGATGCGATCCGCATCGTCCGTGTCGAGCTCCGCCACGACGGCCGCCAGCGCGGCGACCGTCGGCGCCGCGAACACGGCCCGTACCGGCACCTCCACGCCGAGTGCGGTCCGCAGCCGCGAGGTGACCTGCGTGGCCAGCAGCGAATGGCCTCCCAGCTCGAAGAAGTTGTCGTCGACACTGGTGACGTCCGTGTCCAGCACCTGTGACCAGGCCGCCGCCACCGCGCGCTCGGCCGGTGTGCGCGGCGCGACGTTCTCCCCGGGCGAGCGGGGCCCGGGCGCGGGCAGCGCACGCCGGTCCACCTTGCCGTTCGCGGTGAGCGGCAGCCGGTCCAGCACCACGAAGGCGGACGGCACCATGTAGTCGGGCAGATCGCGGCGCAACCGGGCGCGCAGTCCCTCGGTGGTCGGTGCCGGCCCGTCCGGGACGACGTACGCCACCAGGCGCTTGTCTCCCGGGATGTCCTCACGCAGGACGACGGTCGCGCCCGTGACGTCGGGACCGGCCAGCAGCACCGATTCGATCTCGCCCGGTTCGATGCGGTGACCGCGCAGCTTCACCTGGTCGTCGAGCCGTCCCAGGAACTCCAGCTGCCCGTCGGGCAGCCACCGCACCCGGTCCCCGGTGCGGTAGACCCGCCGGGGTGTGCCGTCGATGTCCACGGTGATGAACCGCTCCGCCGTCTGCTGCGGCAACCCCTGGTAGCCGCGTGCCAACCCGGCACCACCGATCAGGAGTTCACCCGGGACTCCGATCGGCACCGGCCGGTCGTGCCGGTCGACGACATGGACGACGGTGTTGCGTACCGGCCGGCCGATCGGCGGCACCGGTACCCCCGGCACCACCTCGGCGGATGTTGTGACCACCGTCGACTCGGTCGGCCCGTAATTGTTGACGACGCGGAACGGCAGCCGCAGCCCGGTCGGCAGACGCAGCGCATCACCGCCGGTGAGGACGTACGCCAGTGAGGTCGTCTCCGGCCAGTCCAGCGCGGCCAGCGCCTCCAGCATGGGTGTGGAGAGAAATGTGCCGTGCACCCGCCGCCCGGCCAGCCAGCGCTGGAGCAGCTCAGGCGTGCGCCGCACCGTGTCGTCGGGGACGCACACGGTGGCACCGGCCGCCAGCGCGGGCCACAGCTCCCACGCCGCCGCGTCGAAGCCGATTCCCGCGAGATGCGCGACCCGGCGGCCCGGCGCCGCGCCGAAGCTCTCCACCGTCCAGTGGATCAGGTTGACCAGGCTTCGGTGCTCGATCTGTACCCCCTTGGGGCGGCCGGTGGAGCCGCTGGTGTAGATCAGATAGGCCAGGTCGTGCGGGGCGGCGGCGGGTTCCGGGTCGTGCGGCGCCAGATCCTGGATGCGCGGCCAGTCCCGGTCGGTGAGGAAGCGATGGGGTGTGCGGGGCAGCCGGGCCGTGTGCGCGGCGTCGGTCACCACGTGCGCAGCTCCGGAGTCCTCGATCATGAACGCGAGCCGGTCCGCCGGCAGCTCCGGGTCAAGGGGCACGTACGCGGCCCCCGACTTCAGCGCCGCGAGCAGCGCGGTGATCTGGTCGGGCCCGCGCTCCAGGCAGACGGCGACCACCCGGCCGGGCCCGGCACCGAGCGACCGCAGGTGCCGGGCGAGCCGATTGGCACGCTCGTTCAGCTCCCGGTACGTCAGCTCCCCGGTCTCCGACCGTACCGCTGCCGTACCGGGCAGTTGCGCGGCGCGCTCCTCGACGAGCCGGTGCGCCGTCGTGGCGGTGTCCGGGGAGAGGGACGACGTCCCGGACCACTCGGTCAGCACGCGCCGGCGCTCGGCGCCGACCAGCACCTCCAGCTCCGACAGCCGCTGCCTCCGGCCCGAGACCGCCGCTTCGAGCAGCGTGGTGAAGTGACCGGCCAGCCGTCTCGCCGTCGCGCGTTCGAACAGGTCCACGGCGAACACGAGATTTCCGTCGAGCGAACCGTCGGGCCGTTCGGTCAGGAACAGCGTCAGGTCGAACTTGGCCTCCTCCGTCCGCACCGCGAACGGCTCCACCTCAAGACCCGGTAGCTCCCACGCGTTCCCGTCCGGTGTGTTCTGGAGCACGAACATGGTCTGGAACAGCGGGGTGCGCGACAGATCCCGCTCCGGCGCCAGTTCCTCCACCAGCCGCTCGAACGGCAGCTCCTGGTGGTCGTACGCACCGAGTGCGGTGTCCCTGACCCGGTCGAGCAGATCACCGAAGGTCGGATCGCCGGACAGGTCGGTGCGCATCACGAGGGTGTTGACGAAGAAGCCGATCAGCTCCTCGGTCTCGGCCCGGCTGCGACCGGCGACCGGGCTGCCGACCGCGATGTCCTCCTGCCCGCTGTACTCCGCCATGAGCAGCTGGAACACCGCCAGCAGGGACATGAACAGGCTGGCGCCGTGCCCCGCCGCCGTCCGCCGGGCCACTTCGACCACGTCGGCGGGCACGGTGAAGGCGACCGCGTCACCGCGGCCCGACCGCTCGGCCGGACGGCGGTGGTCGGTCGGCAGCTCCAGCGGCTGGAGGCCGGCGAGCCGGTCGCGCCAGTACGCTGCCTGTCCGTCCAACGCCGGCCCGTCCAGGGCCTCCCGCTGCCAGGCCGCGAAGTCCGCGTACTGGAGCTCCAGCGGTACGAGACCGGCTTCACGGCCCGCGACCGCCGCCCCGTACAGTTCCCGCAGCTCCCGTGCCAGGACACCCTCCGACCAGCCGTCGGAGACGATGTGGTGCAGCGCGATCAGCAGCAGCCACTCCTCCTCGGCGACACGCACCGCCACCGCTCGCAGCAGCGGCCCCGCCGCCAGGTCGAACGGCATTCCCGCCGCCTCGCGCAGGATGCCGAGCGCCGCGTCGCCACCGAGGCCCCGTGCGTCGCGCACCTCGACGGCCACTTCTCGCGGCGCCTCGACGATCTGGACCGGACGGCCTGTGCCGTCCGCCACGAACCGGGTCCGCAGGATCTCGTGCCGGGCCACCAGCGCCGTCAGCGCGGCTCCGAACACGTCCGGTGCGAAGCGGCCCGTGACCCGCAGCCCGGCAGGGACGACGTACTCCGCTCGTCCCGGCTCCAACTGGTCCAGGAACCACAGCCGTTGCTGGGCGAATGACAGTGGCAGCGGCCCCGCCGGCCGGTCCGCGCGCGGCATCGCCGTCACCGTGCCCGGGGCGAGCGCGTCGAGGGCGGTCGCCAGCAGCGCGGGGGTCGACGCCTCGAACAGGGTGCGGTGGGACACGTCCACGCCCAGGTCCCGGCGCAGCCGGGAAGCGACCCGGGCGGCCAGCAGAGAGTGCCCGCCCAGCTCGAAGAAGTCGTCGTCGATGCCCACCGGGTCTACGCCCAGCAACTCGGCCCAGATACCGACGACCGCCACCTGCGTCGCTGTGCTGGGCGCCGTGTACGCCACGGGCAGCTCCGGGCGGTGGCCCTGCGGCGCAGGCAGCGCCTTACGGTCCACCTTGCCGTTCGGCGTCAGAGGAAGCCGCTCCAGCGTCACGTACCGGGCGGGCACCATGTGCTCCGGCAGAACCCGCGCCAGGGCCCGGCGCAGACCGGACGCCGCCGGACCGGCATCGCCCGCCGCCACCAGATACGCCACCAGGCGCTTGTCGCCCGGGACGTCCTCGCGGACCACGACGGTCGCCGCCGCCACACCCGGCCGGGCGAGCAGGGCGTTCTCGATCTCGCCCAGTTCCACCCGGTGGCCGCGCAGCTTGACCTGGTCGTCGATCCGGCCGAGGTAGACCAGTCGCCCGTCCGGCAGCCACTTCACCAGGTCCCCGGTGCGGTACACCCGGGCGTCCGGATCCGCCGAGAACGGGTGGGGCACGAACCGCTCCGCCGTCAGATCGGGCCGCCCCAGATAGCCGAGGGCCACGTTCACCCCGCCGATCAGCAACTCGCCCGGCACGCCCGCCGGCTGGACCTCGCCGTGCGCGCCGACCACGAAGACTTCGGTGTTGTCGATCGCGCGGCCCATCGGCACGTGCTCCGCCGCGGGGTCCACCGACACCGTCCGGCTGACCACGTTGCCCACGGTCGCCTCGGTCGGCCCGTACTCGTTGACGACGGCCGTGTCGTCCGCGCCGCTCACCAGCACCCGGTGGGTCAGCGCCGGTGTCAGGTCCTCGCCGCCCGCCACCACCGTCGCGATGCCGTGCCGCAACCCGCCCCGCTCCAGCCGGGCGGCCAACAGTTCCAGATGGGAGGGCGTCGCCTTGAGGAAGCTGATCCGCGCGCCGCACGCCACGAGATCCAAGGCCGCGTCGAACACGGTCTGCCCAGGACCTGGGACCGGTATCGTCAGGCGCAGCCCCTGCACCAGCGGGAGGAACAGCGCGGTGACCGTCAGGTCGAAGGCCGCCGACGAGCACAGCAACGAGCCGATTTCGGCACCGGGCGCGGCCGGATAGTTGCGGTCGCACCAGTGCAGGTAGTTGACGACACCCCGGTGCGCCACACGGACGCCCTTGGGACGGCCCGTCGAGCCCGAGGTGTAGATGACGTAGGCCAGGTCGTCGGCGCTTGCTTCGACCACCGGGGCCGAGCTGTCGCCGTCCGGCCAGCCACTGTCGGTGAGCAGCAGTTCGGGTCCCGGCGCGAACAGGGAGGCGTGTGCGGACTGCGTGACCACCACGGGCGCCGCACTGTCACCGACCATGTAGCGCAGCCGCTCGGCCGGGTAAGACGGGTCCAACGGCACATACGCGGCACCGGACTTGAGTACCCCGAGCAGGGCGCACACCAGATCGGCGCCGTGGTCCAGGCACACCGCGACCAGCGCGCCGGGTCCGACGCCCCGCTCGCCGAGACGGCGCGCGAGCCGGTTCGCCCGCTCGTCCAGCGCACGGTAGGTCAGCAGCTGCCCGCCATGCTCCAGGGCGACCGCGTTCGGCTGCCGGGTGGCCCGCTCCTCGACCAGCCGGTGGACGGTCGACGTGTCCGGGAACGCGGAGCGGGCGCCGTTCCACTCGGTGAGGATCCGCGTCCGCTCAGTCGCCGTCAGCATCTCCAGCGCGGCCTGCCGCGTCCCCGGTGCCTCGGCGGCGGACCGGGCGAGGACGCCGAAGTGGTCCGCCAGGCGCTCCGCCGTGGCCCGGTCGAACAGGTCCGTGCGGTAGCCCAGGACACCACGCAGCGCGTCGCCGTCGGCGGCGAGTTCCAGGGTGACCTGCGCCGTGGGCGCGAGCATGGCCGGAGCCTCGCCTGCCGTGTGCCACGCGAAGCACGGGGCATCGTCCAGCGCACCGCCGGCCGCCTCCGTGAGCCGCGCGTAGGGCAGGCCACGCCGCGCACGCAGGGCCGTCGCGACGTGTGTCAGCGCGTCCTCGAACAGCGGGTCGCCGTCCGGGCCCCGTACGGCCCGTACCCGTCCGTCGTCACCCCACACGACCACCGGGACATCGCCCCGGCCGGAGTGCCGTGCGACCAGTGCCTGGAACACCGTCAGCAGGGCCGTCGGCAGATCCGTTCCCCGCTCGTGCGCCGTCGCGGACAGCGCCTTTGCCGTCACGGCGGGTACGTCGAAGACGACCCGGTCCGAGGGACCCGGCCCGCCGTCCGACGGGCGCCGGTCCGCCGGCAGTTCCAGCGGCTCCAGGCCCGCCAGCGCGTGCCGCCACTCCTCCACCTGGTGATCAGCCACCGTTCACTCCCCATCGTCAGCACGTTGTCAGCGGTACAAGCGGTACAAGCGGTTCGGCGCCGGAAGGACGTCCGCGGTGAGCACGTTAGGACGCGGGCACGGGCGCCCCCAGTGGGCACAAGTGACGCCCCGGCGGCTGGCCACAAGTGCCCAGTGCCGCGGGGGAACACCGCTGGCCACGATGGACGACGTCACCCGCCGACAGCCCGGACGTCCGGAGCCGACTCCCCGAAGTGCCGCCGAACGTCCGCAAGACGGAAGGGACTTCGGAGAATCGATCAGGGCAGGGCATGCCCCGGATGACTGGCCCGATCGCAGTGATCGCGGCCCCTACGGTGTCGAGAGGAAAGCCGTTCGTGTACCAGCGTCACCAGCCCCCGGAGAGCCCGCCCCGCGTGGTCCTGAGCACCATCCCCTCGGACGCGCACACCTGGAACCTGCTGTTCCTCCACCTCCTGCTGGAGGAACAGGGATGGGAGGTCAGCAACCTCGGTGCCTGCGTCCCGGTCGACACCCTGGTCACCGAGTCCGCCGCACGGCCCCCCGACCTCATCGTCGTGAGCACCGTCAACGGCCACGGCGCCGAGGAGGCCCCGGCCCTGGCCCGCGCGGTGCGTGCCGTGCCCGCCCTGGTACGGGTGCCGCTCGTCATCGGCGGCAAGCTCGACACCGAGGGGTCCGTCGACCCTGACGCCCATCCCGCGCTCACCGAGGCCGGCTTCGATGCCGTCCTGATCGGGCCGAACGCCGTGCCGCGCCTGCTTGCCCTGCTCGACTCCCTTTCGCAGCGCGGACACGGAAGGGCCTACGCCGATGCCGTCCGCTGATCCCGCCCGCGGCAGCGCGACGCCGCGCCCCGGCCCCGCCCACGGTGGGGCCTTCCACCGCTTCATGGCCGACGCCGCACGCTCCGGCACGCTCGTCGTCCAGCCCCGTATGGGGTTCGCCGACCCCGCCAGGATGCGCACGGGACTGCTCGCCACCCGTGGCGCCGCCGCCACCACCGTCGGCACCCTCACCCTCGACAGCTTCACCCGCGTCGGCGACTACGCCGCCGCCGCCCGCGCCGCTGCCCAGGGGCACCCGCTCAACGGATACCCGCTCGTGAGCATGCCCGTCGCCACCACCACCGGGCTGCTCGACGGCGTCCATGGCGAGGACTTCCCCGTCCAGGTGCGGCACGGCTCCGCGCGGCCCGGCCGCATCGTCGAGGCACTGATCGACGCCGGGCTCGACGCCACCGAGGGCGGCCCCGTCTCCTACTGCCTGCCCTACGGGCGTACCTCGCTGGCCACGTCCGTACGGGCATGGCGCGAGGCGTGCCGCACGCTGGCCGCGCTCCGGGTGTCCGGCGTCGAACCGCACCTGGAGAGCTTCGGCGGCTGCATGCTGGGCCAGCTCTGCCCGCCCTCGCTGCTCATCGCCCTCTCCGTACTGGAAGGGATGTTCTTCCGGCAGCACGGCCTGCGCAGCGTCTCCCTGAGCTACGCCCAGCAGACCAGCCCGGAGCAGGACGAGGAAGCCGTCCACGCGCTGCGCGCCCTGGCCGCCGACCATCTCCCGGACACCTCCTGGCACGTGGTCGTCTACGCCTACATGGGCGTCTATCCGGAGACCAGGCCCGGCGCGCTGGCCCTCGTCGCGGACGCCGCCCGGCTCGCGGTACGGACCGGAGCCGCGCGCCTCATCGTCAAGACGGCCGCCGAGGCCGCCCGTATTCCGTCGGTCGCCGAGAACGTCACGGCGCTGGAGACGGCCACGAACGCCGCGCGGTCCGTGCGGCGCACCGCACCACCGCCGTCCACCGGCGTCGAGGAGGAGGCCCGCGCTCTCGTGGAGGCCGTCCTCGGCCTGCACGACGACCTCGGGCAGGCCCTGATCCGGGCCTTCGCCCGTGGCTACCTCGACGTCCCCTTCTGCCTGCACCCCGACAACGCGGGCCGCACCCGCAGCGTCATCTCCGAGCAGGGCCGGCTGGAGTGGTCCCGTACCGGCTCCTTGCCGCTCGGCCCCACCGCCGCCGTGCACAGCTCCCGCCGCCTGACCTCGTCGGGACTGATGTACGCGCTCCAGCACGTCAAGACCCGCTACGACGCGCCCGCCGTCTCGCTCGCCCGAGCGAGCTGACCGCTCGTCACCCTCCCCCTCCGAAGCCCTTCTCGGGCCAGTGAACCGTACGTCGACCGGACAAGGACCGACATGACACTCCAGATCGATCATTCCCTGGCGTTCGCCGCCGCTCCCGCCCTGCCCTCGCCGCTGGAACACCTGCGTGACCCGCGCACCAGGGCGGCCCTACGCGTCCAGCAGGCCCTGGTCGCGGGTGCCCGCGCCTACCTGCGTGCCGATGACGCGGTGGAAATGGCCCACCCGATCATCGGTCCCGTCACCGACCCCGGCTCGCGCGGCGCCAAGCAGGTCGACGTCGACTTCTACGGCCACCGCTACAAGCTGATGACCAGCGCCATCCTCTACAAGCAGGCGTCCCTGCTGGCGTACGACCGCATCTTCCTCATCGCGCCCAACGTCCGCCTGGAACCGGTGGAGACCAGCACGACCAACCGTCACCTCGCCGAGTTCCGGCAGATCGACGTCGAGTACGCGGGCGCCACCCGCGACGACGCCATGGACATCGCCGAGGGTCTCGTCCGCCATGCGGTCACCACCGTCGCCGACGAGTGCGGCGCCGAACTCGCCGTACTGGGCCGCGATCCCGACACCCTGCGCCGGTTCGTCGCCCGGCCGTTCGCCCGTGTGCCGCACGGCGAGGTCGTCGAGCGGCTGCGCCGCGACGGCTACCCGCAGGCCGAAGGCACGGAGATCGAGTGGGAGGCCGAGGAGCGCGTCTCCCGCCAGGCCGAAGCCCCGTTCTTCGTCGTCGGCTACCCCAAGGGCTCTCGCGGCTTCTACGACAAGGAGAGCCCGGCCGAGCCCGGCACCCTGCTCAACTTCGACCTGATCGCACCCGAGTCCTGCGGTGAACTGTGCAGCGGCAGCGAGCGCGAGAGTGAATACGCCGCCCTGGTCACCCGGATGCGGGAGACCGGCGAGAACCCCGCCAAGTACGCCTGGTACCTCGATGTCGCCCGGCACGGCATTCCCCGGAGCGGGGGCTTCGGCATCGGCCTGGAACGCCTCACCCGCTGGGTCGCCGGCCTCGACTCCGTATGGCAGGCGACCGCCTTCCCCAAGCTCGCGGGGGTCGTGTCCCCGTGACGTACCTGACCGCACCCGGCCTGCCCGAGGACGCCATCCGCGCCCGTGCCCGCGACGGATCCGCCGCCGTCTTCCCGCCCCTCGACAGCTACGGCACCGCCGTCTTCGGCGGGACGCGCGAGCCGGGCGACGAGATCGACGCCCTGCGCCTGGCGCCGCCTGTCTTCATGCCCGGCCGCCTCGCCCAGCTCGTCGAACTCGGGCGCGAGCCCCTCTACTCCGACGTCCGCCTCACCACCGGCCTCGGCGGCTTCGACGCCCCGCTGCCGGTGTACGTGTCGGCCCTTGGCTCCACCCGCGTCGCCGGTACCAGCCTCGCCCTCAGCCGCCAGGCCGGGCGCCTCGGCATCCCCATGGTCATCGGGGAGAACGTCGCCCCGATGAACGGCTTCCGCAGCAGCGGCGACGACCACCGCAAGGGACTGCTGGAACGCATCCTCGCCTACTGCGAGGAACTGCCCGACGGCGTCGGCGGCCTCTGCGTCCAGCAGAGCACCGAGGACGCCGACTCCGAGGTCTGGAACCACGTCTACAGCGACTCCGCCGTTTCAGGACTCCTCGCCTCGGGCCGCCTCGGCTTCGAGATGAAGGTCGGTCAGGGCGCCAAGCCAGGACTCGGCGGCCTCACCATGGTCAGCGAGGCGGTCGCCGCCGACCTCGAAGGACAGTACGCCGTCGAACGCCTCACAGACGGCGGAGCGGTCCTGCGCTGCTCCAGCCCCGGTACCTTCACCGACGAGATCTTCCGCCGGCAGATCCAGCTCATGCGCAACAACTACCCGCGCGCCCGCTGCTGGGTGAAGCTCTTCCCCGGCAGGGACGTCGGCCACGCCGCCGACATCGCCTGGGATTCGGGTGCCCACGCCGTCACCGTCGACGGAGCCGAGGGCGGCACCGGGTGGGCCCCCACCGGCTTCCTGGGCCATGTCGGACTGCCGCTGGCCGAGTGCCTGCGCCGCGTCGAACCCGCCGGCCGCACCCTGCTCGCCAGCGGACGCGTCTGGGACGGTATCCGCGCCGTGAAACTGCTCGCCCTCGGCGCCCGCGCCGTCGGCCTCGGCCGCGCCGCGCTGGTAGCCGCCGACGAGGACCCCGTACACGGACTCGAACGCCTCCTGGACGCCATGGCCCTGGAGATGCGCATGGCCGTCAGCTCCCTCGGCAGATACGCGGCGGACGAGACCGGCCCCGAGGACCTGTGGAGGCCCGAGTCGTGATCTACGAGCACACGTACGAGATAGTCACCGACGACCTCTTCGTCCGCCTGCCACGGATGGCACCGGGCGCCGAGGTCTTCCTCAAGATCGAGGGGCTCAACCCGGCCGGCTCCGTCAAGCTCAAGACGGCACTGAGCCTGGTCGAGACCGCCGAGCACCGTGGCGTACTCACCCCCGGAGCCCGCGTCATCGAATCATCCTCCGGGAACCTCGGCATCGCCCTCAGCTCCATCTGCGCCACCAAGGGATACGCCTTCACCTGCGTGGTCGACCCCAACACCAACGCAACCAGCATCGACCACATGCGCGCCCTCGGCGCCGAGGTCGTCGTCGTGGACACCGTCGACGCCAACGGCGGCTTCCTCCAGTCCCGCATCGCCCACATCCGGCGCCGCGTCGAGGCCGACCCCGCCATGGTGTGGCTCAACCAGTACGCCAACCCGGCCAACCCCCGCGCCCACTACGAGCAGACCGCGCGCGCCCTGCTCAAGGAGCTCCAGCAGATCGACTACCTGTTCGTCGGCGCGGGCTCCACCGGCACGTTCGTCGGCTGCTCGCGGTACCTGCGCGAGTTCTCCCCGGACACCCGGATCGTCGCCGTGGACGCCGTCGGCTCTGTCATCTTCGGGGCACCGCCCGGACCCCGCCTCATCCCCGGAATCGGCGCCAGCCGCGTCCCCGAGCTCTTCGAACCCGGCCTTGCCGACGACGTCGTGCTCGTCGCCGAGGAGAACGCGGTCCACGAGTGCCGACTGCTCGCCCGCACTCACGGCCTCCTGGTCGGAGGCTCCACCGGATCCGTCCTGGCCGCGATCCGCCAGTACGCCGACGCGTTCCCCGCCGGCTCCCGTATCGCCGCGATCTCACCCGACCTGGGCGAGCGCTACCTCGGCACGGTCTACAACGACGCCTGGGTGGAAGAACACCTCGGTGTCCTCGCGTGACCACCACCGCCCCGCGCCCCGCCCGCGAAAGGGAATGCCGATGTCTGCTTTTCATGTGATAGATGGCGCCGTCGCCCGAGACGTCATCACCTCCGCACCGTCCGAGATCCTGGAGATCGTGCGGGACACCTACCTCCAGCACAGCCGCGGCGACACCGTGAACCCCGACAGCTACTTCCTGCGTTTCCCCGAGAACCCCGGCGCCCGCATCATCGCCCTCCCCGCCCACCTGGGCGGCGAGGCACCGGTCTCCGGCCTGAAGTGGATCGCCAGCTACCCGGAGAACGTACGGCAGAACCTGCCCCGCGCCTCCGCGGTCCTGCTCCTCAACGACGCCGAGACCGGATACCCGTTCGCCTGCCTGGAGGCGTCCCGCATCAGCGCCGCCCGTACGGCGGCCTCCGCCGCACTCGCCGTGGAGACCCTGGCCCCCGACGACGCGCCCCGCACGGTGCTCTTCGTCGGCGCCGGCGTCATCGGCCGTACGGTCTCCGACTTCCTCGCGGCCCGTGGACTCAACGTCGGCGAGTGTCTCGTCCACGACCATGTGGACTCGTACGCCGAGAAGTTCGCCACCTACGCGGCCGAAGCCCACGGGTGGCAGACCAGAGCGGTCTCCGAGATCGACGCGGCCCTGGCCACCGCCGACCTGGTGGTCCTCGCGACCACCGCGCCGGCGCCGTGGCTGGCGGACGGCCAGCCCCTGCTTCCGGACCAGCTCATCCTGAACCTGTCCCTGCGCGACATCCACCCCACAGTCATGATCAAGTGCCACAACGTCCTCGACGACATCGACCACTGCCTCACCGCTCAGACCTCACCCCACCTCACCGAGACGGAGTACGGTACCCGCGACTTCATCGACGGCACCCTCGCCGACGTCCTGCGCGGCAAGGTCATCCTCGACCGGGACCGCCCCATCGTCTTCTCGCCGTTCGGCCTCGGCGTCCTGGACCTGGCGGTCGGCTGCCACATCTACCGGACAGCCCTGGAAAGCGGCCGTGCCACCGAAGTTCCCGGCTTCTTCCCGGAGCTGACACGGTGGTGAGCTGACCAGACCGTCGCAGTCGACGTCTCGCCCCGGCCCCGGGCTCCTCCCGCAGTACGCGGAGGGAGCCCGGGGCCGGTGCGTTCGGTATGGGCCGCGCCGCCGGCGGCGCGGACGGCATCGGGTGAGGGGCCTGCACACGAACACGGGCCCGCACCCGATGAGGAGGCCTGCAATGGTGAGGGGCCTGCCGCGTTCGGCAGGCCCCTCACCGGAAACCGTCGGCGTCGCCCCTGACAACGGGCAGCCGCCCCCCGCACGAGCGGAGGGCGGTTTCGGGCGGCGTGATAGCCGTCAGACCGGCAGCAGTAGCCCCGCCTCCCGGCCGAAGCCGTCCGTCACGACCTCTCGCACCACGGCGACCAGCACGGACAGTTGCTCCTCACCCTTGACCATCTCCATGTGGCGACCCGGCATCGGACGGATGTCCAGACCCATCGGGTAGAGCTCGCGCCAGTGCGTGATGTACCGCGCCTGCGGCACCTCGTCGCCGCTGCCTTCGCGCACAGTGTCGCTGACAAACAGCGTTGCCGGGGCCGCCGACCTCACGGGCCGGTAGGCGGCGAGCGAGCGCACCTCGGTCTCCAGCACCGAGTAGGGCAACCACTCGTCCAGCGTGATCGCGGCTTCCTCGATATTCATTTCCGGGGCCAGGCGCTTCATCTCCCCTTCGGTACACGCGCGCTGGACACCGGACTCGTCCTGACCCCGCTGCCACAAGGCGTTCACCCGGCGGTACACCTCTGCGTGCCGCTGGAACCGGTCCTGCTGGTCGTCGCCGGTCACCGCCGGCTCCAGCAGGAGAAGCGCGGCCACCGCCTGCGGGGCCCGCACCCCCATCGCGTGCGCGATCACGGCACCGGTCGACCACCCGAGGATCGTGCACGGGCCCTCCGGCTGCACCCGGCGGATCTCCCGCCAGTAGCGGTCCGCGATGGCCTCGAAGCCGAGGAGCGGCGACTCGCTCGCGTCCAGCCCCGGCGCCTGAATGCCGTACACGGTGAACGCCCCGGCCAGGCGCTGGGCGAGCGCCTTGTACGGATGCGTGCTCCCGCCGCCCGGGTGTACGCAGAACAGCCGGGGCAGAGTGGGGTCGGCTTCGGACGAGAGGAGTACGACCAGTCCGCCGGCGGCCCCGGTCTCCGGGGCGTCCAGCACGGCGGCCAGTTCGGCCACCGTGGGATGCCGCATGATCTGCTGAAGGGCGATCGGCAGACCCGCCTCCCGGACCCGGGAGGCCACGCGCACCGCGCTGATGGACTGCCCGCCGAGCTCGAAGAAGTTGTCGTGGATGCCGATGGTGTCGATGCCGAGGATGTCGGACCAGATGGTGGTGATGACGTGTTCGGTGTTGGTGCGGGGGGTGGTGTAGGTGGTGGCGAGGTCGGGGCGGTGCGTTCCGGGGGCGGGGAGGGCTTTGGTGTCGACTTTGCCGTTGGGGGTGAGGGGTAGCTGGTCCAGCGTCACGTAGGTGGCGGGGATCATGTAGTCGGGGAGCTGGTGTTGGAGGTGGGTGCGTAGTTCGTCGGAGTTCGGATTGCTTCCGGGGGTGGTGGTGATGTAGGCGGTGAGTCGTTTGTCGCCGGGGGTGTCTTCGCGGAGGGTGATGGTGGTGGTGTGGATGTGGGGGTGGGTGTTGAGGGCGTTTTCGATTTCGCCGAGTTCGATGCGGTAGCCGCGGAGTTTGATTTGGTTGTCGATGCGGCCGATGAATTCGAGGGTGCCGTCGGGGCGCCAGGTGAGGAGGTCGCCGGTGTGGTAGGTGCGGGGGTCGTTGGGGGTGTGGAGGGGGTTGGGGGTGAAGCGTTGGGTGGTGAGGTCGGTGCGGTTGTGGTAGTTGCGGGCGAGGCAGATGCCGCCGAGGAGGGCGTGTCCGGGGATGCCGATGGGTGCGGGTTGGTTGTGGTGGTCGAGGACGTAGGTGGTGGTGTTGGTGATGGGGCGGCCGAGGGTGGTGGTGTGGCCGTTGGGGTCGGGTGTGGTGGTGAGGCTCATGACGTTGGCGACGGAGCCTTCGGTGGCGCCGTATTCGTTGCTGATGGTGGTTGTGGTGGTGCTGGTGTCGAGGAGTTGGGCGGCGAGGGTGGGGGTGAGGTTTTCGCCGCCGGCGACGATGGTGGTGATGTGGTGGGTGGCGTTTTGGGTGTTGAGGTGGGTGGCGAGGATTTCGAGGTGGGAGGGGGTTGCTTTGAGGAAGCTGATCGGGGTGTTGGTGAGGATGAGGTCGATGGCGGCGTCGAAGGCGGTCTGATCGGGCTGGGTGTGGGGGATGGCGAGTTGGGTGCCTTGGATGAGGGGGAGGAAGAGGGCGGTGATGGTGAGGTCGAAGGTGACCGAGGAGTAGAGGATGGTGCCGATGCCGCCCGGTTCCTCGACGGGGTAGTTCTGGTCGCACCAGTGGAGGTAGTTGACGACGCCCCGGTGTTCCAGGGCCACACCTTTCGGCCTGCCCGTCGAGCCGGAGGTGTAGATGATGTAGGCGAGGTCGTCGGGTGTGGCGAGCGGGACGGGATTGTCTATGGGTGCGTCGGGCCATTCGGTGTCGACGAGAAGACGCGGGGTGCCGGTCGGAAGGCGGTCACTGTGCTGTGTACTGGTGATGATCAGGGGTGCGTCTGCGTCTTCGACCATGTAGGTGATGCGGTCGGTGGGGTAGTCCGGGTCGAGGGGTACGAATGCTGCCCCGGCCTTGAGGATGCCGAGGAGGGTGGCGATCAGTTCGGGGGAGCGGTCGAGGCAGACCGCGATCAGTGTGTCGGGGGTGATGCCCGTGGTGCGCAGGTGGTGGGCGAGCTGGTTGGCGCGGGCGTTGAGCTGGGCGTAGGTCCACTGCTCGGCGCCGTGGGTGACGGCGATGGAATCCGGGTCGGTAGTGACGCGGTCCTCGATGAGTGAGTGGATGGTCGCCGTGTCGGGGTAAGGGCCGGTGCTCCCGTTCCAGTCGACCAGGATCTCCTGCCGCTCCCGCGCCGTCAGCATGTTCAACTCGCCGATACGCCCTTCGGGAGCTGCTACGACGGACTCCAGCAGGGTCCGGAGGTGGCCGGCCATCCGCTCGATCGTCGCCGCGTCGAACCGGTTCCGGTCGTACACGAACCGGAACTCCAGGGCACGCCCCGCCGAAGCGACCAGCGTGAGCGGATAGCCCGTGCGCTCCACGCAGTTGACCAGGCGCCGGGTCAGCCCCTCGGGGAAGTCCGACGGCTTCTGGACCACCGGGTAGTTCTCGAAGACCAGGATGGACCGGAACAGCGGCTCCCCCCGGGGGATGCTGCTGTTCTTCTGTACATCGACCAGGTGGCAGTACTCCCACTGCCGCATCTCCAACTGCTCGTCCTGAAGATCCCGCAGCCAGTCCGAGACCCCCAGCTCACCCGTGAGCCGGCCTCGCACCGGAAGCGTGTTGATGAACAACCCCATCATCGAGTCCACGCCCGGCAGCGCGATCGAGCGGCCCGAGATGGTCGAGCCGAACAGTACCTCGTCGCGGCGGCTGTACCGGGAGAGCAGGATCGACCACAGCCCCTGCACCAGAGTGTTCATCGTGATCCGCTGGGACCTGGCGTAGTCGCGAGCCTGCGCGAACAGGTCGGGGGAGGCGTGCACCTCGAACTCCCCGACACCTGTGTCCCCGGTGTCCCGGTCCACGTGCAGGTCGGTCGGCTCGGTGATCCCCGCCAGATAGTTCGTCCAGAAGTCCGCCGAGGCATCGCCCCGTTGGGCATTGAGCCACTCGATGTAGCGACGGTACGGCACGGTCGGCGGCAGCGCGGCCGGTGTACCGTCGAGCAGCCTGCGGTAGAGGGCGAACAACTCCTTCTGGAGGATCTGCACGCTCCATCCGTCCAGCAGGATGTGGTGGAACGACCACACGACGAAGCGCCGTTCCTCCGCCGTCCGCAGCACAGTCACCCGCACCAGCGGCGCCCGGGAAAGGTCGAAGCCGCGCTCCCAGTCCTCCGCCAGGAAGGCATCCAGCCGCTGTTCCTGGTCGGGCAGGCCGCGCAGGTCCCGCACCGCGAACGGAACGGGGGCCTTGCGCTGCACCACCTGCACGGGTTCCGACACGCCCTCCCACACGAACGCGCTGCGCAGGATCGAGTGCCGGTCGACGAGTTGCTGCCACGCCTGTGCGAACAGCGCTTCGTCGAAGGCACCTTCGACCTCTTCCGTCATCTGCACCATGTACGGCCGGGTGTCGGACGTGTCCTCCAGTGAGTGGAAGAGCATCCCGAACTGCAGGGGCGAGAGCCCGTAGACGTCTTCCACGTTGTGCGTGCTCATATCGAGAACCTCTTCAGGATCGCGGCCATGTCGGTGTCACCGACGTCGGTGAGGGGGATGCCCGGGGTGGTCCGGGAGTCGGCGGGGCCTTCGGCGCTGCCGGCGATCAGCCCGCGCAGGTGGTTGATCATTCCGTCACCCAGTCGCTCGACGGTCTGCCGGTCGTGCAGCGCGGCCGAATAGCCGATGTACACCCCGAACGTGTCGCCCTCGACGGCCGCGGTCACGTCGAGGACGTTCCAGCGCATGCCGTCAGGGCTGATCGAGTGTCCCTTGGGCTCGTTCGCAGGGGCGTACTGCCCGATGCCCGGAAGGTCCCGGGCGAACTGTCCCAGGTAATTGAAGTTGACCTCAGGGACCGGCTGTTCGCCCAGAACGGACGCCACCTCGGGCGCCCCGAGGTAGCGCAGGATGCCGTAGCCGACGCCGTTGTTCGGGATCCGGCCCAACTGCTCCTTGACGGAGTCGAGCGAAGCGAGCGGTTCGGCGCCGGGCGCCAGCCGCAGCGCGACGGGGAACACGGACGTGAACCACCCGACGGTTCGCGACACGTCCACGTCGGGGAAGAGATCCTCGCGGCCGTGCCCCTCCAGACCGATCAGCGTCTCGTCGTCACCGGTCCAGTCTCTCAGCGCGTGGGCGAGAGCGGTGAGGAGCGCGTCGTTGATCCGCGTGTTGAAGGCGCGGGGCACGTCCCGCAGCAGGGCGCGCGTCTCCTCAGGGGTGAGGGCCACAGCGACGGTGGACGCCGAGCCCAGGTCGTTCCGTCCGTCCCGGTCGCGCGGAACCCGCCCGCCGGGCTTCGCCTCCGCCCAGTACGCGAACTCGGCATCTGCCGCGTCCGACGTCGCGAACCCGCGCAGCCGTTCCGCCCAGGCCCGGAAGGATGTCGTCTTCGCGGGGAGACGTGGTGCCCCGCCGACGGCGCGCTGCTCGTAGCAACTCCCCAGGTCCTCCAGGAGGATCCGCCAGGAGACCCCGTCGACCGCCAAGTGGTGTACGGCGATGAGCAACCGCTGCCCCCGCGCCGCTCCCAGCTCCAGCAGGGCGCACCGCATCAGCGGTCCCTTTGCCAGGTCGAGGCCCTGCTGCGTCTCCTCCGCGATACCGAGCGACACCGCGCCGAGGTCGCTGTCGGAGACATCGGACAGGTCATGGACGTCGAGGATTCCGGTGTCCACCGGCTCGTCCAGATACTGTCGCCAGCCGTCCTCACCGCTTTCGCACCGCAAACGCAAGGCGTCGTGATGCTCGATCAGGTCAGCGAGCGCCAGCCGGAGAACATCGGGGTCCAAAGCGTCGGTGGCCAGCAGCTCGGCCTGGTTGAAGTGGTCGAAGGCCGGCAGTTCCTTCTCGAAGAACCAGTGCTGGATCGGCGTCAGAGGCACGTCACCCACCACGCGGCCCTGCTCCGCGTCGACCGGAGTGGTCGCGCCGGCGTGGACCGCGATCTCGGCGATGGTCTGATGCTTGAAGATCAGGCGAGGGGTGAGGTGCAGGCCGAACTTCTTCGCCCTGGCGATCATCTGGATACTGATGATCGAGTCGCCGCCGAGCTCGAAGAAGTTGTCGTGGATACCGACGGTCTCGATACCGAGGATGTCGCCCCACACCGAAGCGAGGGTGCGTTCGGTGTTGGTGCGGGGGGTGGTGTAGGTGGTGGCGAGGTCGGGGCGGTGTGTTCCGGGGGCGGGGAGGGCTTTGGTGTCGACTTTGCCGTTGGGGGTGAGGGGTAGCTGGTCCAGCGTCACGTAGGTGGCGGGGATCATGTAGTTGGGGAGCTGGTGTTGGAGGTGGGTGCGTAGTTCGTGTGTGGTGGGGGTGGTGGCCCCGGGGGTGGTGGTGATGTAGGCGGTGAGTCGTTTGTCGCCGGGGGTGTCTTCGCGGAGGGTGATGGTGGTGGTGTGGATGTGGGGGTGGGTGTTGAGGGCGTTTTCGATTTCGCCGAGTTCGATGCGGTAGCCGCGGAGTTTGATTTGGTTGTCGATGCGGCCGATGAATTCGAGGGTGCCGTCGGGGCGCCAGGTGAGGAGGTCGCCGGTGTGGTAGGTGCGGGGGTCGTTGGGGGTGTGGAGGGGGTTGGGGGTGAAGCGTTGGGTGGTGAGGTCGGTGCGGTTGTGGTAGTTGCGGGCGAGGCAGATGCCGCCGAGGAGGGCGTGTCCGGGGATGCCGATGGGTGCGGGTTGGTTGTGGTGGTCGAGGACGTAGGTGGTGGTGTTGGTGATGGGGCGGCCGAGGGTGGTGGTGTGGCCGTTGGGGTCGGGTGTGGTGGTGAGGCTCATGACGTTGGCGACGGAGCCTTCGGTGGCGCCGTATTCGTTGCTGATGGTGGTTGTGGTGGTGCTGGTGTCGAGGAGTTGGGCGGCGAGGGTGGGGGTGAGGTTTTCGCCGCCGGCGACGATGGTGGTGATGTGGTGGGTGGCGTTTTGGGTGTTGAGGTGGGTGGCGAGGATTTCGAGGTGGGAGGGGGTTGCTTTGAGGAAGCTGATCGGGGTGTTGGTGAGGATGAGGTCGATGGCGGCGTCGAAGGCGGTCTGATCGGGCTGGGTGTGGGGGATGGCGAGTTGGGTGCCTTGGATGAGGGGGAGGAAGAGGGCGGTGATGGTGAGGTCGAAGGTGACCGAGGAGTAGAGGATGGTGCCGATGCCGCCCGGTTCCTCGACGGGGTAGTTCTGGTCGCACCAGTGGAGGTAGTTGACGACGCCCCGGTGTTCCAGGGCCACACCTTTCGGCCTGCCCGTCGAGCCGGAGGTGTAGATGATGTAGGCGAGGTCGTCGGGTGTGGCGAGCGGGACGGGATTGTCTATGGGTGCGTCGGGCCATTCGGTGTCGACGAGAAGACGCGGGGTGCCGGTCGGAAGGCGGTCACTGTGCTGTGTACTGGTGATGATCAGGGGTGCGTCTGCGTCTTCGACCATGTAGGTGATGCGGTCGGTGGGGTAGTCCGGGTCGAGGGGTACGAATGCTGCCCCGGCCTTGAGGATGCCGAGGAGGGTGGCGATCAGTTCGGGGGAGCGGTCGAGGCAGACCGCGATCAGTGTGTCGGGGGTGATGCCCGTGGTGCGCAGGTGGTGGGCGAGCTGGTTGGCGCGGGCGTTGAGCTGGGCGTAGGTCCACTGCTCGGCGCCGTGGGTGACGGCGATGGAATCCGGGTCGGTAGTGACGCGGTCCTCGATGAGTGAGTGGATGGTCGCCGTGTCGGGGTAAGGGCCGGTGCTCCCGTTCCAGTCGACCAGGATCTCCTGCCGCTCCCGCGCCGTCAGCATGTTCAACTCGGACAACCGTGCTTCAGGGGCAGCTGCCACAGAGGCGGCGAGTGTGGCCAGATGGCCGGCCATCCGCTCGATCCTCGCCCGATCGAACAGATCCGTCCGATACTCCAGCGCCGCCAGCACCTCACCGTCCGACTCCGCCGCCGTCAGCTGAAGGTCGAACTTCGCGTCCTGGCCGCCCACCCCGACCTGCTCGACTTCGAGGTCGGGCAGGCTCCATGCGTCCCCGTCCGGAGTGTTCTGGAAAACGAACAAGGTCTGGAAGAGCGGGTTGCGGGACAGGTCGCGGTTCGGGGCCAGTTCGTCGACGAGCCGCTCGAAGGGCAGGTCCTGGTGGTCGTACGCGCCCAGGGCCGTGTCCTTGACGCGGTCGATCAGCTCGCCGAAGGTCGGGTCACCGGACAGGTCGGTCCGCATCACCAGTGTGTTGACGAAGAAGCCGATGAGGTCTTCGGTCTCGGCGCGGTTGCGGCCCGCGATGGGGGTGCCCACCGCGATGTCGTCCTGGCGGCCGTAGCGGGCCAGCACGATCTGGAACAGGGACAGCAGCGCCATGAACAGGCTCGCACCCTGCCGTCCCGCCGTCGACCGCAGCTGCTCCGCCACCTCGGCCGGCAGGGTGAAGTGCACACTGTCTCCCGCGGCGCCCTCGCGCTCGGTAGGACGCCCGTGGTCCGTGGGCAGTTCCAGCACCGGAACGCCGGTCAGGCGCTCCCGCCAGTACGCCAACTGCTCGTCCAGGAAGTCGCCGGTGAGCTGTTCCCGCTGCCAGACGGCGAAGTCCGCGTACTGCACCGTGAGTACCGGGAGTGCCACCTCGCGCCCGGCCAGGGCCGCCGCGTAGTGTTCACGCAGCTCGCGCGCCAGGATGCCGGAGGACCAGCCGTCCGACACGATGTGGTGCAGCGTGATCAAGAGGTACTGGTCGTCCTCCGCGACTCGCACCAGGTCCACGCGCAGCAGCCGTCCTCCGTCCAGCTCGAACGGGCGACGCGCCTCCGCTCCCATGATCTCCTGTGCGGTGCGCTCCCTGTCCTCAAGGGCGGCGACGGTCCGGACATCGTGCACTACCGGGGTGACCGACCACGGCGCGTCCACGATCTGCGAAGGGCGACCGGAATCGTCGGTGACGAACCGGGTCCGCAGGATCTCGTGCCGGGCCACCAGAGCCGTGAACGCTGCACCCAAGGCGCCGACGTTCAGCTCACCCCGGATGCGCAGGCCGAAGGGCACCAGGTACTCGGCGCTTTCAGGCGTCAACTGATCGAGGAACCAGAGCCGTTGCTGGGCGAAGGACAACGGCAGAGAGCCTTCGGTACGGTCGACCGGTACGAGCGGCGCCTCATCGGCCGTTGCCAGCTCGCGCATGGCCGCGGCCAGAGTCGCCGGGGTGGGTGAGGTGAAGAGAGTGCGCACCGGCACGTCGATGCCGAGCTGCTGCCGCAGCCGGGACGTCACCCGTATCGCGAGCAGCGAATGCCCGCCGAGCTCGAAGAAGTTGTCGTGGATGCCGATGGTGTCGATGCCGAGGATGTCGGACCAGATGGTGGTGATGACGTGTTCGGTGTTGGTGCGGGGGGTGGTGTAGGTGGTGGCGAGGTCGGGGCGGTGTGTTCCGGGGGCGGGGAGGGCTTTGGTGTCGACTTTGCCGTTGGGGGTGAGGGGTAGCTGGTCCAGCGTCACGTAGGTGGCGGGGATCATGTAGTCGGGGAGCTGGTGTTGGAGGTGGGTGCGTAGTTCGTCGGAGTTCGGATTGCTTCCGGGGGTGGTGGTGATGTAGGCGGTGAGTCGTTTGTCGCCGGGGGTGTCTTCGCGGAGGGTGATGGTGGTGGTGTGGATGTGGGGGTGGGTGTTGAGGGCGTTTTCGATTTCGCCGAGTTCGATGCGGTAGCCGCGGAGTTTGATTTGGTTGTCGATGCGGCCGATGAATTCGAGGGTGCCGTCGGGGCGCCAGGTGAGGAGGTCGCCGGTGTGGTAGGTGCGGGGGTCGTTGGGGGTGTGGAGGGGGTTGGGGGTGAAGCGTTGGGTGGTGAGGTCGGTGCGGTTGTGGTAGTTGCGGGCGAGGCAGATGCCGCCGAGGAGGGCGTGTCCGGGGATGCCGATGGGTGCGGGTTGGTTGTGGTGGTCGAGGACGTAGGTGGTGGTGTTGGTGATGGGGCGGCCGAGGGTGGTGGTGTGGCCGTTGGGGTCGGGTGTGGTGGTGAGGCTCATGACGTTGGCGACGGAGCCTTCGGTGGCGCCGTATTCGTTGCTGATGGTGGTTGTGGTGGTGCTGGTGTCGAGGAGTTGGGCGGCGAGGGTGGGGGTGAGGTTTTCGCCGCCGGCGACGATGGTGGTGATGTGGTGGGTGGCGTTTTGGGTGTTGAGGTGGGTGGCGAGGATTTCGAGGTGGGAGGGGGTTGCTTTGAGGAAGCTGATCGGGGTGTTGGTGAGGATGAGGTCGATGGCGGCGTCGAAGGCGGTCTGATCGGGCTGGGTGTGGGGGATGGCGAGTTGGGTGCCTTGGATGAGGGGGAGGAAGAGGGCGGTGATGGTGAGGTCGAAGGTGACCGAGGAGTAGAGGATGGTGCCGATGCCGCCCGGTTCCTCGACGGGGTAGTTCTGGTCGCACCAGTGGAGGTAGTTGACGACGCCCCGGTGTTCCAGGGCCACACCTTTCGGCCTGCCCGTCGAGCCGGAGGTGTAGATGATGTAGGCGAGGTCGTCGGGTGTGGCGAGCGGGACGGGATTGTCTATGGGTGCGTCGGGCCATTCGGTGTCGACGAGAAGACGCGGGGTGCCGGTCGGAAGGCGGTCACTGTGCTGTGTACTGGTGATGATCAGGGGTGCGTCTGCGTCTTCGACCATGTAGGTGATGCGGTCGGTGGGGTAGTCCGGGTCGAGGGGTACGAATGCTGCCCCGGCCTTGAGGATGCCGAGGAGGGTGGCGATCAGTTCGGGGGAGCGGTCGAGGCAGACCGCGATCAGTGTGTCGGGGGTGATGCCCGTGGTGCGCAGGTGGTGGGCGAGCTGGTTGGCGCGGGCGTTGAGCTGGGCGTAGGTCCACTGCTCGGCGCCGTGGGTGACGGCGATGGAATCCGGGTCGGTAGTGACGCGGTCCTCGATGAGTGAGTGGATGGTCGCCGTGTCGGGGTAAGGGCCGGTGCTCCCGTTCCAGTCGACCAGGATCTCCTGCCGCTCCCGCGCCGTCAGCATGTTCAACTCGGACAACCGTGCGTCAGGGGCAGCTGCCACAGAGGCGGCGAGTGTGGCCAGATGGCCGGCCATCCGCTCGATCCTCGCCCGATCGAACAGATCCGTCCGATACTCCAACACAGCTCGGAGGCCGTCCGACGACTCGACAACGGTCAGCGTCAGGTCGAACTTGGCCACACCCCGCTCGATCTCGACCGGCTCGACGTCCACGCCCGCCAGCTGCCATGCCTCGCCGTCCGCGCTCCCCGGCGCCTGAAGGACGAACATGGTCTGGAACAACGGGTTGCGCGACAGATCCCGTTCCGGCGCCAGCTCCTCCACCAGCCGCTCGAACGGCAGGTCCTGGTGGTCGAAAGCCCCCAGGGCCGTGTCCTTGACGCGGTCGATCAGCTCGCCGAAGGTCGGGTCACCGGACAGGTCGGTCCGCATCACCAATGTGTTGACGAAGAAGCCGACGACATCCTCGATCTCGGCCCGGTTGCGGCCCGCGATCGGGGTTCCCACCGCGATGTCGTCCTGGCGGCAATAGCGTGCCAACACGACCTGGAACAACGACAGCAGCGCCATGAACAGGCTCGCACCCTGCCGTCCCGCCGCCTCCCGCAACCGCTCCGCGACCTCGGCCGCTACCTCGAAGGTGACCACGTCGCCGGCGCCACTCGCGTGCGCCGGGCGCTGACGGTCCGTGGGCAGCTCCAACGGTGTGGAACGGGCGAGGCGCTCGCGCCAGTACCCGAGCTGCCGCTCCAGCGCCGGCCCCGTGAGCTGGTCGCGCTGCCAGACGGCGAAGTCCGCATACTGCACCGGAAGGTCCGGGAGCGACGCTTCGCGCCCCCCGGCCAGGGCCGCCGCGTACAGCTCACGGAGTTCGCGCGCCAGGATGCCGGAGGACCAGCCGTCCGACACGATGTGATGTGCCGTCAGGAGCAGGTAGTGGTTGTCATCGGCAAGGCGTACGACGTCCGTCCGCAGCGGCCGGCCCGTCGTGAGGTCGAAGGGGCGCTTCGCTTCGCTGCGCAGCACCTCACGGGCTCGTTCTTCGGCGTCCGCGTCTCCCTCGCCCCGCAGGTCGTGCACCGAAACGTCGACCGGCCAGGGCGCGTTGACCTCCTGGTGCGGCGTGCCGTCGTCGCCCGCTGTGAAGGCCGTCCGCAGCACCTCGTGCCGGGCCACCAGGCCGGACAGCGCCGTCTCCAGTGCGGTGACGTCGAGTAGGCCGCGTACCCGCAGCGCCGTGGGCACGAGGTAGTCGGCGCTCTCGGGGGTCAGGCGGTCCAGGAACCAGAGCCGCTGCTGTGCGAACGACAGCGGAAGTGGTCCGGCGGCGTCCTTGTCGGCACGTACGATCCGGTCCGCGTCCGCGTGCCGTCGCATACGGGACAGTAGCCGTGCCTCGATCGAGTTCTCGCCCATGATGATGTCTGTCCTCTGCTCTTCGGGTGGGCAACGGGTCTCTGCGCGGGGACAACGGGTCTCTGCGGGTGGGCAGGGGGCCGCTGAATTCAGGACGCCTGTTCCTGTGTGTCGAACAATTCGATGAGCTGTTCTTTGACACCGGTGACCGTCGGCGCCTGGAACAGGCGGCGCAGACCGATACGGACCCCGGTCACCGCCTCGATGCGATTGACGAGCTGGATGGCGAGGAGGGAATGCCCTCCGATGTCGAAGAAGCGGTCGTGGATTCCGACCTTTTCGCGTCCGAGCACGCCGGCCATGATGTCGGCGATCTCCGCCTCGATGTCGTCCCGGGGCGCCACGAATTCCGCCGTGGTGTCGGCCTCGTCGGGGGCCGGCAGCGCAGAGTGGTCGACCTTGCCGTTCCGGTTGAGTGGGAGTTCGGGCAGTTCCACGAACGCGGACGGCATCATGGCCCGGGGCAGTCGCTCGGCCGCCCATGCCCGCAGCGCCTCGGCGTCCGTGTCCGCCGTACTGTCCGGCGCGGGTACGTGATAGGCGACGAGCCGTTTGTCGCCCGGGGCGTCCTCGCGGACGGTCACCGCGCACACCCCGACCGCGTCATGGGCGAGCAAGGCCGCCTCGATCTCGCCGAGTTCGACCCGTACGCCGCGCAGCTTCACCTGCCGGTCGATGCGTCCGAGCAGGTCGAGTTCGCCATCGGGGGTGAAGCGGCCGACGTCACCGGTGCGGTACATCCGGCCGCCGGTGAACGGGTCCGGCACGAAGCGTTCCGCGGTGAGTTCGGGCCGCTCGTGGTAGCCGCGCCCCACGCTGTCTCCGCCGAGATACACCTCGCCCAGCACTCCCGCGGGTACGGGCCGGCGGTCCGGGTCGAGGACGTACACGGTCTGGTTCACCATGGGCCGCCCCGCGAGGACCGGACCCTGGGGGTCGGTGCGCGAGGCCCGCCAGTACGTGGTGTCGACGGAGACCTCCGTCGCCCCGTACAGGTTGATCAGGTCGCCGGGGAAACGGTCGAGGAAGCGGGCCACCAAGGTCGGCTGAAGGGGTTCGCCGCTCGCGAAGGCGTAACGCAGGTGCGCGCAGTCTTCGGGCTCCGCCTGTGAGACGAACAGGTCCAGCAGGCTCGGCACGAAGTGCAGGCCGACCACCCGGTGGGCCCCCATCAGGCGTGACACCTCGGCCATGTCCAGCCGGTCGGAGCCGGGTACGAGGACGACCGTCGCCCCCTGCCACAGCGGCCAGAAGATCTCGTACGCCGACACGTCGAAGGACAGGGGCGTCGCCTGAAGGAAGCCCTCGCCCGGCGCGAGCGGGAACGCGTCCTGCATTCCGGCCAGGTAGTTGACCACCCCTCGGTGCTCGATGCGGACGCCCTTCGGCCGCCCGGTCGAGCCGCTGGTGTAGATCAGGTAGGACAAGTCGCCGGGTCCTGCGACGGGCTCGGGTGCGGTGACCGGGAGGGTGTCCGGCAGGTCCGAGGCGCGGTCGACGGCCAGCAGGACCAGGCCCTCGGCCAGCAGGCCGGCGTGTGCGGTGTCGGTCACGACCAGTGGTGCACCGGAGTCCTCCACCAGGTAGGCCAGACGTTCCGCCGGATGTTCAGGGTCGAGCGGAACATAGGCCGCACCGGCCTTGAGGATGCCGAGCAGCGTCCACACCAGGGCGGGGGAGCGCTCCAGGCAGACGCCCACCGGGACGTCCGGTCCGATCCCCGGCTCGGCGCGCAGCCGGTGGGCCAACTGATTCGCCCGCTCGTCGAGTTCGCGGTAGGTCAGCTCTTCCGTGCCGCACACGACGGCGACGGCGTCCGGGGTGAGCGCCGCGCGCGCCTCGAACAGCTGATGCAGGGTGGCCGCGACGGGGATGGGCGCCGAGGTGGCGTTCCACTCGGTCACGATCCGGCGGCGCTCGTCCGTACCCAGCATCTCCAGCTCGGACAGCGCGCTGCGTGGACGCGCCGTCGCCGCGTCCAGCAGGTTGGTGAAGTGGTCCACGAGGCGCCGCGCGGTGGCCTCGGTGAAGAGGTCACCGGCGTAGACGACGGCGCCGTCCAGAGTACCGTCGGCCGCCTCGGCGAGGTACATCGACAGGTCGAACTTCGCGTCGCGGACAGGGGACTCCATGGGCTCCGCCGTCAGACCGGGCAGGCTCCACGCGTCCGCTCCGGGCGTGTTCTGGAGCGCGAACAGAGTCTGGAACAGCGGATTGCGGGACAGGTCACGGTCGGGAGCCAGCTCTTCGACGAGGCGCTCGAAGGGCAGGTCCTGGTGGTCGTACGCGCCCAGTGCCGTGTCCTTGACGCGGGCCAGCAGCTCGGTGAACGCCGGATCGCCGGAGAGGTCGGTGCGCAGGACGAGAGTGTTGACGAAGAAGCCGATCAGGTCTTCGGTCTCGGCCCTGTTGCGGCCGGCGATGGGGGTACCCACCGCGACGTCCCGTTGTCCGCTGTAGCGGGCCAGCAGCAGTTGGAACACCGACAGCAGGGTCATGAACAGGCTCGCGCCGCCGTCGGCGGCCACCGCCCTGGCACGTGCGGCGACGTCGGCGGGCACCGAGAACCGGACGACCTCACCCTTGCCGGTGCGCTGCGCGGGACGGGCATGGTCCGTCGGCAGCTCCAGCGGCTCCAGGTCCGCCAAACAAGCACGCCAGTAACTGAGCTGGCGTTCCAGCGGTTCGCCGGTCAGCCAGCCGCGCTGCCACAGCGCGTAGTCGGCGTACTGCACCGGCAGCGGCGCCGGGACCGGTCCCTTCTCCAGGGCCGCCGCGTACAGCGCGGACAACTCACGTACCAGCACGCCCACTGACCAGCCGTCGAAGGCGATGTGATGCACGGTGATCGCCAGGACCGCTTCCTCGTCGGCCAGTCGTACCAGCACCGCGCGCAGCATCGGGACGGTGCTGAGGTCCACCGGGCGCAGGGCGTCCTCGGTCACGACCGCCGCACAGGCGTCGTCCCGGGCCTGGGCGTCGGCGACGGCGCGCAGATCCCGTATCAGCACCGTCACCGGCCCCTCGGGGGAGATCGACTGGACCGGGGAGCCCGCTTCGTCCGTGCCGAACCGGGTGCGCAGGACCTCGTGGCGGGCAACCAGCGCGGTGAAGGCGGAGTTGAGGGCGTCCACATCGACCAGTCCGTGGACGCGGAAGGCGAACGGCAGCAGATATTCGGCCCTGTCCGGCTCCAACTGGTCGAGGAACCAGAGGCGTTGCTGAGCGAAGCTCAGCGGCAGCGGGGCACCGTCGCGCGGTACGGCGGGGATGCGGGAGATCCCGACGTCATCGAGGTCCGCCACCGCGGCGGCCAGCAGCGCCGGGGTCGGCGCGCTGAACAGGGTCCGTACGGGGACGTCCACGCCCAGCCGCCGGCGCAACCGCGACACGACCCGCGTCGCCAGCAGCGAGTGGCCGCCCAGCGCGAAGAAGTCGTCGTCCACGCCGACCGTGTCGACGCCGAGCACCTCTGCCCAGACCTCGGCCACCGTCCGCTCGGTCCCGGTGCGCGGGGCCGTGTACGCGGCGCCCAGCTCGGACCGGTCGGAGGCGGGCGCGGGCAGTGCGCGGCGGTCCGTCTTGCCGTTCGGGGTGAGCGGGATGCGGTCCAGGGGCACGAACGCGGCGGGGATCATGTAGTCCGGCAGTTCGCGCCGGAGGTGGGCGCGCAGCGCGCCCGTCTCGACGGGCGGGTCCGCGACGACGTATGCCACCAGCCGCGGGTCGCCCGGTATGTCCTCGCGCAGCAGAGCGGTGGCGAGCGTGACCGATGGGTGGGTGAGCAGCGCCGCCTCGATCTCACCGGGCTCGATGCGGTAGCCGCGCAGCTTGATCTGGTTGTCGCCCCGGCCGATGAACTCCAGATGCCCGTCGGGGTGCCACTTCGCGAGGTCGCCGGTGCGGTACACGCGCCGTGGCGTGCCGTCCAGCGTGACGACCGTGAACTTCTCGGCGGTCAGCTCGGGCCTGCCCAGATACCCTCGGGCCAGGCCGGGGCAGCTGATCCACATCTCACCCGGGACGCCTACCGGGACCGGCCGGCCGTGGCGGTCCACCACGAAGACCTTCGCGTTGGCGACCGGGCGCCCGATCGGCACGTGCTCGCCTGGCCCGGTGATCCGCGCCGTCGCCGCCTCCTGCGCCGCCTCCGTCGGCCCGTAACCGTTGACCAGCGGCACCGAGGTGTGGCGGAACCACTGGCGTACCTGTTCCCGTGGGAGCGCCTCGCCGCCGAGCCGCACCAGCCGCAGCTCCGGGCCGAGGGAATCCGGCCCGTCGAGCTGGGCGGCGAGCGCACCGAACGCCGACGGGGTCAGCCAGGCCACCGTCACCTTGTTGGTGCGCAGCGCCTGCCCGAGCATCCCCGGGTCCCACGCGTCGTCGCGCAGTACCAGGGAAGCACCTGAGACGAGAGGCGCGAACAATTGCCCCACCGAGGAGTCGAAGGAGATCGACGCGAACTGCAGTACCCGGTCCTCGCAGGTGAGGTCGAGCTGCCGCCGGGTCTCCCGCATCCGTGCGCGCAGGGCGCCGTGGGTGATCTGGACGCCCTTCGGGCGGCCTGTCGAACCGCTCGTGTAGATCACGTACGCCAGATCGTCCGGCTTCGCCCCGGGCGCGGAACCGTCACCCGGGCGGACGGGCGGATCCGACGGCCAGGAGTCCTCCAGCAGCAGGAGCGGCGTAGCGGCGGGCAGCCGCTCGGCGTGCGAGGACCGGGTGACGATCAGCGGGGCCCCGCTGTCCTCGACCATGTAGGCGAGCCGTTCGGTCGGATACGTCGGGTCCAACGGCACGTACGCGGCACCTGATTTGAGAATTCCGAGCAGCGCGCTCACCATGTCGGTGCCCCGGTCGAGGCAGACGGCGACCAGTGTCCCGGGACCGGCTCCGCGCTCGCGCAGCAGGGCGGCGATCCACTCGGCCCGCTCGTCCAGCTCGCGGTAGGTCAGATGATCCGAGCCGCAGGTGACAGCGGGGGAGTTCGGGCGTTCGGCGGCCCGGTCCTCGAAGAGCCGGTGCACGGTGACGGCGTCGGGGGCGTCGGTGTCCGCTCCGTTCCATGCGGTGAGTATTTGCCGCCGCTCCGAGGCAGTCAGCATCTCCAGGGCGGACAGCCGGGCGGTGGGAGCGTGAGCGGCCGCACCGAGCAGGGTCTCGAAGTGTCCGGCGAGCCGTACCATCGTGGCTTCGTCGAAGAGGTCGGTGGAGTAGACGATGGTGCCGTCCAGACCGCCGTCGTCGGCCTCCGTCGCGTAGAACGTGAAGTCGAACTTCGACTCCTGTGCGGCCACGTCCAGCTGGCGGACGCTGAGGCCGGGCAGCTCCCAGGATTGGTTGTCGGGTGTGTTCTGGAGGACGAACATGGTCTGGAACAATGGGTTCCGGGAGAGGTCCCGCTGTGGCGCCAGTTCCTCCACCAGCCGCTCGAAAGGCAGATCCTGGTGGTCGTAGGCACCGAGTGCGGTGTCCTTGACGCGGTCGATGAGTTCGGTGAACGTCGGGTCGCCCGACAGATCGGTACGCATGACCAGCGTATTCACGAAGAAGCCGACCATGTCCTCGATCTCGGCCCGGTTGCGGCCCGCGATAGGAGTGCCCACCGCGATGTCCTCCTGGCCGCTGTAGCGCGACAGCACGACCTGGAACACGGCGAGCAGCGTCATGAACAGGCTCGCGCCCGTGTCGTGCGCCAGTCTGCGGGCGCCGTCGGCGGTCGCGGCGGGGATGCTGAAGGTGAGCATCGCCCCGTTGCCACTGCGCCGCGCCGGGCGCCTGCGGTCGGTGGGCAGCTCCAGCGGTGCGGTGCCCGCCAGCATGTCACGCCAGTAGCCGAGTTGCGCGGACAGCTCATCACCGGTGAGCCATGCGCGCTGCCAGACCGCGAAATCGGCGTACTGCAGAGGAGGTTCGAGCAGATCAGTGGCGATGCCCGTGACCCGCGCCGTGTACAGCGTGGTGAGCTCCCGCGAGATCACCCCCATTGACCATCCGTCGAAAGCTATGTGATGGATCGTCAGTGAGAGGAGGTGATCCGCCTCGTCCAGCCGGATCAGCAAGGCGCGGACCATCGGACCGATGGCGAGATCCACCGGCCGGAAGCCCTCGGTGTCCACGAGCGCGATGGCGGCCTCTTCCCGGGCACCGGCATCCGCGACGGACCGCAGGTCGTGTACGGCCAGCGGCAGCGGCCGGGGCACGTCGATGATCTGACCGGGGGTGCCGTCCCCGTCGGTGACGAAACGGGTCCGCAACACCTCGTGCCGCGCCACCAGCTCCGACAGCGACGCCTCCAGCGCCGGCACGTCCAGCGGACCGCTGATGCGCAGCCCCATGGGGATGAGATATTCGGCGCGGCCCGGCTCCAGCTGATCCAGGAACCAGAGGCGGCGCTGCGCGAACGACAGCGGCAGAGGCCGCCCGTCACGGGCGGCGGCGGGGATTGCGGCCGTGACGTCGGGATCGGACGGTGAGGCCAGGGCATCCGCGCCCTCGTCCATGTCCTCGTCGATGGACTCGAACAGCCGACGGGTCCGTCGCATGGCCTCATCGGCGAGGGACGATGCCACGGTCCGTACGGTCAAAGGCCCCTTTGCCGAAGGGGCCTGGAATTCCGAGCCGAACTCCATCGCCACCCGGCGGGCCATTTCCGCCGCCTGCTCCCCGGTGCCCCCCAGCAGGAAGAAGTCGGACTCCGCCGCCTTCACCTCGGTGCCGAGAACGGACCGCCACACGTCGGCGATTCGGGCCTCGGCCGGCGAGAACTCACGCCCCGCTTCCCGGCCGGGTGCCGGCGCCGGCGGCACCATCGGATTCGTAGTCATGCGTCCACCAGTTCCTCGTCGTCGACCCGTAACGGAAGGCCCTCGGATGCTCAGCCGAATTCGATGCTCGCAGAGCGATCTTGACGAGATAACTGGTTACTTCTGCCCGCAGAACGTGGCCACTTCTGCCCGTACGCGCGGCGGCCGGGGCGGGGTGCCCCGGCCGCCGCACTCGTGCCACGCCGTTCCCGCGCCGGCTCAGGCCGTGGCCGTGACCGGGGGCTCCTCCGGCGACACGGTCTGGTCCGCCGCGCTCGCAGGGCCCGCCCCGCTGCTGTCTTCCGCAGCGTCGGTGGTGGCGCGTTCGGATGCCGTCCGCTTGCGCATTCCGGTCCATTCCCTGCTCATGCCAGGCACACCGATGGCGACCAGGTACAGCCCGCCCACGATCCACAGCGCCGTCGACGTGCTGGTCGCGGTCACCAGCCCCGCCCCCAGCAGTCCGCCGAACGGGATTCCCGCCCAGGTGACCGCCTGCGCCAGTGTCTTGACCCGGCCCAGCAGCGGTGTCGGGATCAGTTCGTACGTCACCGCACCCACGATCGGGTTGACGAAGCCGGACCCCAGGCCACCCACCGCGAGCACCGTCAGCACCAGCCACAGTGGTGCCCCCATCGCCATGGCGGCGAACCGGGGCAGGCCGCCCAGGGAGAAGCCGATCAGATAGACGGTGCGCCGTGGCAGTCGCTCGGCCACCCCGGCGGCCACCAGCGCGGCGATGATCGACGTCGCGGCGAAGACACTCACCACCAGGCCGATGGCCTCCGCGCCGTTCCCCGACTCCTTCGCCCACACCGGCAACAGCACCGACATGAATGCCTGGTCGAGGAGATTTGTCACCGCCAGCATGCCCACGATGGACCGCAGCAGCTTCGCGTCCCGCAGGAAGGTGGCACCCTGGCGCAGTTGAGAGAGGTAGCCGCCGCTCTCCTCGATCGGGGTCTCGTGCGGCTCGGGCACCGGGTCGGTGAGGGTCGTCGAGACGATCAGCGCCGACACCGCGAACAGCGCGGCGGTGATCCACAGCGCGTACAGGCTGCCGAACGCGGTGACGACCACGCCCGCGAGGGCCGGCCCGACGGTCGTCGCGGTCCGCTCGACAGCGGCCGAAAGACCGGTGCCCCGCTCGATGGGTACGCGGGCGGCGCGGGTGGCCGACGGCACGAAGAGCCCCTTGGCGCCGTTGGCCGGCCCGTCGGCCGCGCCGACGACCGCGAGCAGGGCCAGCAGCAGGCCGAAGGGCAGGCCGCCCGTCAGGTAGAGCAGCGGGGCGGTGGCCATCGCGGCAGTGGACAGGAGGTCGCCCGCCACACTGATCCGCTTGGGGCCGATACGGTCGATGAGCGGGCCTGCCAGCGCCTGCGAGATCACGTACGGGACGATCTGGCAGAAGGCCACCAGACCGGTCTTGCCCACGCTGCCCGTGGTCGTCAGAACGAACCAGGGCAGGGCGATCGACAACACCCGGTTGGCCGACAGGGCCGCCGCGTTGGCCGACAGCATGCCGATCAGGCCGCGCAGGACCCTGGGGCCCGTGTCCGGCGCCGATATCCGTGAGCCGTTGTCCGCCGCCGTCCCGGCGGCTGTGTGCTGAGTGGCCATCGCTCTACTCCATGTCGGTGGGCTGGGTGACGCGCCGGTCCTCGCTGGTCGGGAACAACTGGAACTGGAAGGTGACCCGTGCCGCGTCCTGCGGCGCCTGCGCGTCGGCGGCCGCGGCGGCGGACGTACGCCGGCGGAGCAGGGCGTGGATCTCCGCCGTCAACTCCTTGGCGTCGGCGGGGGTGAGGGCAAGCGCGTAGTCACCGAAGTCCTGCGCGTCGCGCCACTCGGGGGTGAGTGAAGGGGTCGCCTCGATCGCGGCCGTCAGGGCGTCGGACCAGACCCGGCCGAGGGCCTGGAGGTAGGCGATGCCGAGTCCCTCGCTGCCGTCCAGCGCCTCGTTGTCGGGCGCGACGGTATTCGCATGCGCCGCCTGCCACCAGCGCTCACGCCGCCCGCCCGGTGAGGGTGCCTCCGTGATGAAGCCGTACTCCGCGAGCTGGCGCAGGTGGTAGCTGGTCGCCCCGGTGTTCAGATTCAGCCGGCGAGCCACCGTGGTGGCCGTGGCCGGACCCTCTGTCCGCAGGCTGGTGAGGATCTGAACCCGTAGTGGGTGGGCGATGCCGCGCAGGTTACGGGCGGTCAGATGTACCTGGGAGGGCTGCTGCGGTAGTTCCATGAGGTTCAAGCTAGACCACAAAGGAGTCTGTGCATAGAAAGTTGTGCACAGAAGTCTGTGCAATATTTCGGCGCGTAGTGTCTTACAACTCCTACAGTGCTGCTGGGGAGTTGGTTCTCAGCCGACGAGGCGGGCCGTACGTGTGCCCTTCCGGCATGTGTCCGTGTTGGAGCGCGTCGCAATGGGCGGCCCGCCGGCGGCCCCGCGTCTGCGGGACGGCACGGCAACGGAAGCAGGCGTCACCGTTGCTCCGCCGTGAGGCCGCGCGTGGCGACCTGCCGCTTGGCCGTTGCACCGGCAAGGGCGCCCCGAACGGCCATCTTGCCTGTTCAGGCGCCCCTTTTCCGGTGTCTGGAAGAAGTCCAGCTTCTTCGGCGAGTACGAGACGAGCAGGTTCTTCGTCTGCTGGTGGTGCATGGGGCACTGCCTTGCCGGCCAGCCGAAAACGTGGCCTCTGAGTTGTGTGGATCGGCGAAGGCCCGTGAGTGGCCCGGACCTTGATCCGCTGGCAACGAGTGGCTGTCGCGCTGGAGGTCGAAGTCAACTCCTACATCGACGAGTTGGCAGGTGATTGCGACGCCAAGGGGCATCGCCTGGTAGTCCGCAACGGCTACCACCAGCCCAGGAGGGTCACCATCGCAGCCGGCGTGGTCGAGGTGAAGGCGCCGCGGGTGAACGACAAGCGCGTCGACGAGGCCACGGGCGAGCGCAAGCGGTTCTCCGCGATCTCGCCGCCATGGTGCCGCAAGCCACCGAAGATCAGCGAGGTGCTGCCACTTCTCTACCTGCACGGTCTGTCCTCCGGCGACTTCGTGCCCGCACTCGAGCAGTTCCTCGGCTCCTCTGCCGGGCTCTTCCCGGCGACGTACCCGGCTGACCCAGCAGTGGCACCACACCGCCTTCATGGACCGCAACCTCGCGGAGGTCGACTACGTGTACGTGTGGGCCGACGGCATCCACCTCAACGTCCGCCTGGAAGAGGCCAAAGCCTGCGTCCTGGTCCTGGTCGGGGTGCGTGCCGACGGTTCCAAGGAGCCCTCAAGGACGGCTACCGAGAGTTCGGCGAGTCGTGGGCCGACCTGCTGCGTGACTGCGCCCGCCAGAGCATGCACGCCCCATCCTCGCGGTCGGTGACGGCGCCCTGGGCTTCTGGAAGGCCCTCGCGGAGGTGAAGCCGACGAGATGCTCCGGCAGCGACCCGCCATCATGGCCATGAGTATCCCCGGCACCGGCCACGACAAGGGAGCGAAGGCATGGCAGTGGCAAGCCGCACCGAAGGACGGGTTCCATGTACTTCGGCACACCTATGCCTCGCTCATGCTGGAAGCAGGAGAGTCCGTGGTGACCCTGGCGCGGAGGCTCGGGCACTCCTCGCCCGCGATCACACTCGGTTACTATGCTCACTTCATGCCGGAGGCGGGCAGCAAGGGGCGCGGCGCCATCGACGGGGCCCTTGGGGAGCGGGGAGGCCGGCAGGCCAATCGAAACCCCCCAGATTCTCCCCAGCATCGTTGACCACGACTTCTTGCCCTGCGCCCCCGAAGTAGTGACCATGGATTGCAAGGCTGAAGAGATGGGTGGCCTGGGAAAGTGTTGGATGAGGTTGTAGCGACCCGCTATGTCACGCCCCTGCGTGAGGGCGGCTCGCTCCCCGGGATCGTCGAGGCCGACGATCTCGGCACCTATGTCATGAAATTCACCGGCGCCGGACAGGGACGCAAGACGCTGGTCGCGGAGGTCATCTGCGGGCAGCTCGGCCGCCGGCTCGGGCTGCGCGTCCCCGACCTCGTACAGATCCAGCTCGACCCGGTCATCGGGCTCGCCGAGCCCGATCAGGAGGTCCAGGAGCTCCTGAAGGCCAGCGGCGGGCTCAACCTCGGGATGGACTTCCTGCCCGGCTCGATCGGCTTCGACTCGCTGGCCTACCAGGTGGACTCCCGGGAGGCCGGGCGCGTCGTCTGGTTCGACGCGCTGATCAACAACGTCGACCGGTCCTGGCGCAATCCGAACATGCTCGTCTGGCACGGCGACCTGTGGCTCATCGACCACGGCGCCACCATGATCTGGCACCACAACTGGCCGGGCGCCCAGGCGTCCGCCGCCAAGCCGTACAACGCCTCCGACCACGCGCTCGCTCCGTTCGCGCCCGACATCGCGGCGGCCGCAGCCGAGCTCGCCCCGCTGGTCACCGAGGAGCTGCTCACCGAGGTCGCCGCCGACGTCCCCGACGAGTGGCTGGTGGACGAGCCGGGCTTCGACAGCACCGACGAGCTGCGCCGCGCCTATGTGGCGGCGCTGCTGCCGCGCGCCGCGACCATCCACGAGCGGATCACGATGGAGGGCCCCACCGCGCCCAAGCCGTCCCAGGCCCCCGGCTGGCTCACCGAACACCTCACCCCCTGGCCGCACCCCACCAAGAAGAACGACAAGGACGGCCGGCCGTGAGCGAGCGCGATGTCTTCGAGTACGCACTGCTGCGCGTGGTGCCGCGGGTGCAGCGCGGCGAGTTCTTCAATGCCGGCGTGGTCGTCTACTGCCGTGCGCGGAGCTTCGTGGCTGCCCGCACCCATCTCGACGAGACCAAGCTGAGGGTCCTGGACCCGACCGCCGATGTGATCGGTGTGCGGGCCGCCCTGCATGCCGTCGAGGGAGTGTGCCGCGGCGGCACGGACGCGGGCCAGGCGGCCCGTGATGACGCGGGCCGCCGCTTTCGGTGGCTGATCGCGCCGCGCTCCACCGTAGTCCAGCCGAGCCCCGTGCACAGCGGCCTCACGGCCGACCCGGAGGCCGAGGTCGAACGGCTGCTCGACCTGCTGGTGCGCTGATCCACCGCCCGGCGCCGCCGCCCGCCACCACCGTGCGGGCGGCGCCGCCGGGTGTGACATGCGCCCCGGCGGCCGTGGGCCGTTGACACCGGGTGCCAGGGCTTCTAGCGTCTCGTCTGCTGAAGGTACTAAGCGGTTGCTCAGCTATCGGGAAGGTTCCGTGCACGAGGTTCCGTGCCGGGGGTGCCCCGACGTCCGCTGAGCGGCGATCCAAGGGCGAGGAGAACCAAGCATGTCCACCACCGAGCAGCGCGTCGCCGTCGTGACCGGAGCGGCGCGGGGCATTGGCGCCGCCACCGCGGTACGGCTGGCGGCCGAGGGCCGCGCCGTCGCCGTACTCGACCTCGACGAGGCGGCCTGCAAGGACACCGTCGAGAAGATCACCGCCGCCGGTGGCACCGCCCTCGCGGTCGGCTGCGATGTGTCGGACAGCGCCCAGGTGGAAGCCGCGGTCGCGCGGGTCGCCGCCGAGCTCGGCGCCCCGACGATCCTCGTCAACAACGCGGGCGTGCTCCGCGACAACCTGCTCTTCAAGATGACCGAGTCCGACTGGGACACCGTGATGAACGTGCACCTCAAGGGCGCGTTCCTGATGGCCAAGGCCGTTCAGAAGCACATGGTGGACGCCAAGTTCGGCCGGATCGTCTCGCTCTCCTCCTCCTCGGCGCTCGGCAACCGCGGCCAGGCCAACTACGCCGCCGTCAAGGCCGGTCTCCAGGGCTTCACCAAGACCCTGGCCAAGGAGCTCGGCAAGTTCGGCATCACGGCCAACGCCGTCGCCCCCGGCTTCATCGTCACCGAGATGACCGCCCAGACCGCGGCCCGGGTCGGTATGGGCTTCGAGGAGTTCCAGGCCGCCGCCGCCACCCAGATCCCGGTCCAGCGCGTCGGCCGTCCCGAGGACATCGCCAACGCCATCGCCTTCTTCACGGGCGACGACGCCGGCTTCGTCTCCGGTCAGGTCATGTACGTCGCCGGCGGACCGCTCAACTGACCCGAAGGGCTGCGGACATCATGACAGTGCAGGACAGCGGGAAGGTCGCGCTCATCACGGGCGGGAGCCGGGGCATCGGCTACGGCATCGCCGAGGCGCTGGTGGCCCGCGGCGACCGGGTGTGCATCACCGGACGCGGCGAGGACGCCCTCAAGGCGGCCGTCGAGCGGCTGGGGGCCGACCGGGCGATCGCCGTGGCGGGCAAGGCGCACGACGAGGAGCACCGGGTGGTGGCCGTCGAGCGCACCATGGAGGCGTTCGGCCGGGTCGACTTCCTGATCAACAACGCCGGTACGAATCCGGTCTTCGGGCCGATCGCGGAGCTCGACCTCAATGTCGCCCGCAAGGTCTTCGAGACCAACGTGATCTCGGCGCTCGGCTTCGCGCAGCAGACCTGGAAGGCCTGGCAGAAGGAGAACGGCGGGGCGATCGTCAACATCGCCTCGGTCGCCGGGCTCTCCGCCTCGCCCTTCATCGGTGCGTACGGCATCAGCAAGGCGGCGATGGTCAACCTGACCATTCAGCTGGCGCACGAGTTCGCGCCCGTCGTCCGGGTCAACACGATCGCACCCGCGGTCGTGAAGACCAAGTTCGCCCAGGCGCTGTACGAGGGCCGTGAGGAGGAGGCTGCGGCCGCCTACCCGCTCGGCCGGCTGGGACTGCCCGAAGACATCGGCGGTGCCGCCGCGTTCCTCACCTCCAGCCAGTCCGACTGGATCACGGGGCAGACCCTGGTGGTCGACGGTGGAATTTTCCTGAATGCGGGCGTGGGCTGAGAACGGCCTGAGCGGATTTGGCCCTGATTGACTCAAGTGCCCTGTCGGGCCTGTGGATTGACCCGACGGGGCACTGCGGTATGGTCTGCCGACCCATGGCTGATCGAGGAGCGTTCACGTGTTCTACCGGGCCAGTCTGCAGGCCGCTGCAGCCCTTGCTTCCCTTTCTCTGCTGGCCGGCTGCGGACTTCTTTCCGACAGCGGTTCGAAAGTCGAGCAGAAGATAATCGTCGGTACGACCAGTGAGCCCTCCACCCTCGATCCGGCGGCGGCGTGGGACAACTCCTGGGAGCTGATGCGGAATGTCTTCCAGACCCTGGTGAGTTTCCCCACCGGCAGTACGAGCCCCGAGCCCGATGCCGCGGAATGGTGCAAGTTCACCGACACCACCAGCACCTCCTACCGGTGCAAGCTCCGCCCGGGCCTGAAATTCTCCAACGGGGACAAGCTCGACGCCGAGGCGGTGAAGTACTCCATCGACCGGATCTCGGAGATCAGGGTCAAGGGTGGTCCGGTCGGCATGCTCGGCTCGCTCGACCGGGTCGAGACCAAGGGCGAGGACATCGTCGTCTTCCACCTCACCAAGCCGGACGCCACATTTCCCTTCATACTCGCCACGCCCGCGATGTCGCTGGTGGCTCCCAGTGACTATTCGAAGCACAAGATACGCGGCGACGGAAAGATCACCGGATCCGGTCCGTACCTCCTTGATTCGTACAAGCCGGGAAACCGGGCAGAACTGGTGAAGAACCCTGACTACAAGGGATTTGCCAACCGCAAGAACGACGCCGTGACCATTCGGTACTTCAAGGAGTCCGCCCCCGTGGTGGCGGCGCTGCGGAAGAACCAGATCGACGCGATCTACCGCGGTCTCACCGCCGAGGACGTCGTCAGCCTGGAGGGGAGCCAGGGCAAGGACAGCAACCTGCAGATCGTCGAGACGGTCGGCGCGGACATCCGCTTCCTGGTCTTCAGCCCCAAGGACCCGGCGGCGGGAAACGTGGCCGTACGGCGGGCCATCGCCCAGCTCGTGAACCGTGACGCTCTGGTGGCCAAGGTCTACCAGGGCACGGCCGAGCCGCTGTACTCCATGGTCCCCAAGGGCATCGCCGGACACACCACCAGCTTCTTCGACGCGTACGGGGACCCGGACCAGGGCAAGGCGAAGCGGATCCTGACGAAGGCGGGCATCACCAAGCCCGTCGACCTGACGCTCTGGTTCACCACTGACCGGTACGGCTCCTCCACCGCTCCCGAGTTCGACGAGCTGAAGCGGCAGCTGGAGAGCTCCGGGCTGTTCAGGATCACGCTGAAGAGCAAGCCCTGGAAGGAGTTCCAGGAAGGCTTCAACAAGGGCCAGTACCCCGTCTTCGGTCGCGGCTGGTTCCCGGACTTCCCGGACCCGGACAACTTCATCGCCCCGTTCCTCGGCAAGGAAAGCATCACGGGGATGCCGTACACGAAGGACGAGATCACCAAGGAGCTGCTGCCGCAGACCCGCAAGGAGAGCGATCGGGGCGCGGTCAGCAAGCAGTTCGAGCGGGCGCAGAAGATCCTGGTCGACGACGTGCGGATGCTGCCGCTGTGGCAGGGCAAGCTGTACGTCGCGTCCGGCGAGGACATCGGCGGCGGCGAGCGCGCCCTGGACCCGCAGACGGTCATGCAGCTGTGGGAGTTCTACCGCAAGGCCAGCTGGTAGGCCGGAGCCGGACCGGCAGGGCGCGTTGTCAGTGGCCCCCGGTAGGTTCTCGGTTGAAAAGCTGATTGCTTACCGGAGGTTGTTGAAGTGACCGACACCGACCTGCTGCCCGAGTCCTGGCGCGGCGTCCTCGGCGAAGAGCTGCAGAAGCCGTACTTCAAGGAGCTCACCGAGTTCGTCGAGGAGGAGCGGGCCAAGGGACCGGTCTACCCGCCGCGCGACCAGGTGTTCGCCGCGCTGGAGGCCACGCCCTACGACAAGGTGAAGGTCCTCGTCCTCGGCCAGGACCCGTACCACGGGGAGGGACAGGGGCACGGGCTGTGCTTCTCCGTGCGGCCGGGTGTGAAGACGCCGCCGTCCCTGCGGAACATCTACAAGGAGATGAAGGAGGAGCTCGGCCTGCCGGTCCCGGACAACGGGTACCTGATGCCGTGGGCCGAGCAGGGCGTGCTCCTGCTCAATGCCGTGCTGACGGTCCGCTCGGGCGAGGCCAACTCGCACAAGGGCAAGGGCTGGGAGAAGTTCACCGACGCCGTGATCCGCGCGGTCGCGTCGCGGCCCGACCCGGCGGTCTTCGTGCTCTGGGGCAACTACGCGCAGAAGAAGCTCCCGCTGATCGACGAGGAGCGCCATGTGGTGGTGAAGGGGGCGCACCCCTCGCCGCTCTCGGCCAAGAAGTTCTTCGGCTCCAGCCCGTTCCGGCAGATCAACGCGGCGGTGGCCGCACAGGGGCACGAGGCCATCGACTGGCGCATCCCCGACCTGGGCTGACGGGCGGTTTCGCCCCGGCCGGCGGCGGGCGTCCGGGGCGACCGGCCGGGGACGCCAGCCCGAGCCTCAGCGGGATTCACCGCCGCTGCCGCTAGCGTCGCATGCGAAACGTGGGACGAGCACGCAGGGAGGTCGCAGTGACGGAGCAGCGGGAGGCGTCCAAGGACGCGGTCATGACCAGGATCGGCCAGGCGATCATGCTGCTGCACGGCGGCGACCGGGAGGAGGCCCGAAATCGTTTCGGTGACCTCTGGTCGGAGATCGGCGAGGACGGTGACGCCCTGCACCGGTGCACCCTCGCCCACTACATGGCCGACGCCCAGGACGACCCCGGTGACGAACTGGCCTGGGACCTGCGGGCGTTGACCGCCGCCGGTGCGCTGACCGACGAGCGTGCGGCGCAGCACCCCGACGCGCCGGCGGTGCGGGCGTTCTGTCCCTCGCTCCATCTCAATCTCGCGGCGGACTACCTTAAGCTCCGGCGCCCCGATGCGGCGCGGATCCATCTGGACCGGGCGCGCGCCGCTTGCGGGGTGCTCGCGGACGACGGGGCGGACGACGGGTACGGGGGAGGGGTGCGCGCGGCGATCGCGCGGCTGGAGCTGCGGCTGCGCGAGCTGTGAGGGTGGCCCGTCCACGGCGGACGGGCCACCGCTTGCTTCCCCCGTCCGGACTCAGTGGCCGTAGGTGTCGTCGCAGATCCGGGACTGCGGGCTGCCCGCCGGCCAGCGCCCGTACCCCCGCCCCAGTGCGCAGACATCCGTTCCGGCGACCGGGGCGGGCAGGGCCGGGCCGGGTACGCCCGCGGCGGGCGGGACACCGTGCGGCCGGGGCCTCGTGGCGGCGGGGCGCCGCTGCTGCCGCGGTGCGCGGGGCGCGGGGCGGCGGGTGTCCGGCGGCTCGACGTGAGCGGGGCGGGGTGCGGAGGCGGACGGCCGGGGGCTCGGCACGGCCTCCAGGGAGTCGTGGACCGGAGGCAGCACGATCTGTGGCGCCAGGTCCTGGGCGGGCCCACTGGCCCGGGGCCGGGGCGGAACGTCGGGTTGCGGCTGCACGGACACACAGCCGGAGAGTGCCGTGACGGCGACGCCCATCAGGAGGCTCACGGTGATTCTGGTTCGTTGCACCTGGTCAACTCTGCTGTGCGGACGGGGCTCCGGGGGAGCCGGGAAGCCGGGATTGGCCCGCAAGAGTGACACCGGCCGGTGAGTGCGGCGCCATGGTGACGCCGCTCGGCGTGATGCCCGCAGGTCAGTGGAGCGCCCAATCCGGTCCCAGCATGCCGCCGAGCAGTTCGGTGAAGCCGGTGCGCAGCTCTTCCTCGCTCGGTACGGAGCGGCTGAACGACCCCGCGGCGCACGAGAACATCAGTCCCTCGCACCAGGCCACCAGTGAGAGCGTGTGCCGTTCGGGCTCGGCCGATCCGGCGGCCGTCATCAGCGCCATCAGCGGTTCGCGGAACTGCCGGCCCGTCGCGTCGAAGAACTCCCGCAGTTCTGGGCGGCGGGTCGCCTCCAGGGCCAGTTCGTAGCGGCAGACGAGCAGTTCGGGATGGCGGGTGAGATAGCGGTGCAGCGCCAGCGCGAGACCGGCGACCAGTCCCTCCGCCCCGGCGGCCGGAGCCGGCAGTTCGGCGGGGGCGAGCACCCGGGCCTCGCGTTCCGCCAGCCGTCGCACCGTCGCCTCCAGCAGGGACTGCCGGGTCCGCGCGTAGTTGGACGTCGAGCCCTGGGGGAGCCCGGCCCGCTCGTCCACCGCGCGGTGGGTCAGCCCGCGCATCCCGCGTTCGGCGAGGAGTACGAGGGCGGTGTCGGCGATGAGTTCGGCGCGGGAGCTGCCGGTCGTGCGTGTGGCCATGGGGCCAATCTACCGCCGGAACTACATCCGTAGTACGGTGAATCTGTCACTACGGATGTAGTTCCGTCGGTCCGGGATTCCGGAGCGGCCGGGATTCGTGGATTGCTGGAGGAGCCATGGACAAGCCTCATGCCGTCGTCATCGGCAGCGGAATCGGCGGCCTCACCGCGGCGGTGGCCCTGCACGGCAGCGGCTGGCGGGTCACCGTTCTGGAGCGCGCGGCCTCCCTGGAACCCGTCGGGGCCGGTATCTCCCTCGCCCCCAACTCCCAGCGGGCCCTGGACGTCATCGGCATGGGCGACGAGATCAGGGCCCTCGACGCCTGGCAGGGCGAAGGGGGCATGCGGGTCCCGGGAGGTCGCTGGCTCTCCCGTACGGACAGCGCCGCGGCGACCGAGCGGTTCGGCGGCTCGATCGTCCTGCTGCACCGGGCCACCCTCGTCGACCGCCTCGTGGCCCGGCTGCCCGACGGCACCGTCCGGACCGGCACCGCGGCGGAACTGCTGGACCCGGGAACGGTGGACGGCGCGCCCGCCGTGGTCGGGACGGCGGCCGGGAGCATCGAGGCCGACCTGGTCATCGGCGCCGACGGCATCAACTCGGCCGTCCGGCGCGCACTCTTCCCGGACCACCCCGGACCCTCGTACGCCGGATTCACCACCTGGCGCATCGTCGTTCCCGCGCCCGAGCGGCCCTTCGCCCCGCACGAGACCTGGGGGCGCGGCAGCCTCTGGGGCACCCAGCCGCTCAAGGACGGCCGGGTCTACGCCTATGCGGCCGCCGTGGCCCCGGCCGCTACCCACGCCGCCGATGGTGAGAAGGCGGAGCTGATGCGCCGCTTCGGCGGCTGGCACGACCCGATCCCGGCGATCATCGCCGCCGCCGATCCCGGCCAGGTGCTCCGCAACGACGTCCACCACCTGATCGATACCCTGCCGTCCTTCCACCGGGGGCGCACCGTCCTCGTGGGCGACTGCGCGCACGCGATGACACCCAGCCTCGGCCAGGGAGGCAACCAGGCCATCGAGGACGCGATCGTGCTCGCCCACCATCTGACGCCGGGCGGCGACCTCGGCGCGGGAACGGCGGCGTACACCGCCGACCGGTTGCCCCGTACATCGGCCGTCGTCCGCAAGGCCGCGCGGACCGCGCGGCTGATGCGGCTGACCAGCGCTCCGGCCGTCGCGACGCGTGACGCGCTGCTCTTTGCCGTCTCACGCATCGGGCCCGCCCTCGTCCTGCGCACCTTCGACGGGATAGCCGACTGGCGGCCGCCGCGGCACACGTATGCTGCCCCTCGCGAGGCGGACACCGCGACGGTGGACGCCGAACAGTGAGAGGGAGACCCCTGTGAAGGTCGGTTGCATCGGGCTCGGCGACATCGCGCAGAAGGCGTATCTGCCGGTTCTGACCGCACTGCCCGGCGTCGAACTGCATCTGCAGACCCGTACGCCCGCCACCCTGGCCGTGGTTGCCGAGGCCCACCGCATCCCGGCCGGGCAGTGCCACACCGATCTCGAATCGCTGATCGCCCAGGGGCTGGACGCCGCGTTCGTCCATGCCCCGACGGACGTGCATCCAGAGATCGTGGCCCGGCTGCTGGAGGCCGGCGTCGCCACCTACGTCGACAAGCCGCTGGCCTACGAACTCGCTGTTTCCCAGCGGCTGGTGAGCCTCGCCGAGGAGCACGGAACGAGCCTCGCCGTCGGCTTCAACCGTCGGGTCGCGCCCGGCTACGCGCAGTGCGCCGAGCACCCGCGCGAGCTGATCCTCATGCAGAAGAACCGGGTGGGCATGCCGGAGGACCCGCGGACCATGGTCCTCGACGACTTCATCCATGTCGTCGACACCCTCCGCTTCCTGGCGCCGGGGCCGGTCGAGCACACCACCGTGCAGGCCAGGATCCGCGAGGGCCTGATGCACCATGTGGTGCTGCAGCTGTCCGGTGACGGATTCACCGCCATCGGCACGATGAACCGACTCAGCGGCTCGACCGAGGAACGGCTGGAGGTCTCCGGCCAGGACACCAAGCGCGAGGTCGTCAACCTCGCCGAGGTGATCGACCACAAGGGACAGCCGAGCGTGCGGCGGCGCGGCGACTGGGTGCCGGTGGCCCGTCAGCGCGGCATCGAGCAGAGCGTGCTGTCGTTCCTGGACGCGGTCCGCGCCGGCGAGGTGCTGAGTGCCGAGGACGCCCTGCGGACCCACGAACTCTGCGAGCGCATCCTGCGCGACCTGGACTGCGCCTGAGGTCGGTCCACCCGACCCTCGGGGTGCTCGTTCGACGGCGAGGTACTCGACAGGTCTCGTGAGGGTTGACCGGCCAGACATCTCATGCTGGCACAAGTCAACTTTGCTGGTCAGGGCATGAGCCCGATGGGCAAGGCATGCCCCGCTCAGGGCGCAGACCGTGCGTCTTCGCAGGCAGTGGTAGAGGCAGCCCGGAGCCTATTGGGCTCGGCTCGTATGGCTGCGATGCGTTGGGCATCGACGTCCTGTCCGGGCGGGCCCCGGACCGCTGCCCGGGAGCGTACAGTTCCTGCCCGCCTCCGACGGCACGCCGCTGTGGGTGTCCGATGCCGGGCCTGGCTTCGCCCCGGACATCACTGCAGCCCGGCTGCACGCGCTCCCGGCCTTGTACAAGGCAGCAGCCGACGGCCTGCCCACCCTGGCCGACAAGGGCTACACCGCCCGCCGAACCCGAACAACGCTGGCGCAGCCTGCAGTACGTCACCCTCAGCCCGAACCGGATCGACGATATCGCCCGCTCCGCCCTCGTCCTCAACGGAATCTGGAAATGATCAACGCTGAGAAAACCTCACTGCTCAGGAACTGATGCGGATCGCAGGGACGCGCTGGGTGCTCGAAGAATGTTCAACCGGTTGGCGGCTGAAGTCTCACCTCCCCGAGTCTCGCTTCCCCGCCTGGACCGGCCTTGCCCTGGTTACGCCTCAGGAACGCACGGACCCCTACGAGGGCGCAGTACAGGGTCAGCACCGCCGCCGCCCCCTGCACCGGCCAGTCGCCCAGCCGCACATAGAGCGTGGTGCCCGTCGCCAGCGGTACGTCGTACACGGCGGTCCCACTCGTGTCCGTACCGAGCGGAGCCCCGACCCGCTCTCCCCGCGGTCCGTAAGCCGTGCTGACACCGGTGAGTGTGGCGTGCACCATCGGGCGGCCGTTCTCGGCGGCCCGCAGTGCCCCGAGCGAGGCATGCTGCTCGGGTGCCCAGCTGTGCTGGAACGTGGAGGTGGACGACTGGGCGATCAGCACCTGCGTACCGTCCCGGGTGAGCCGGCGGCTCATGTCGGGGAACGCGGACTCGAAGCAGACCAGCGGTCCGATGCGCAGCCCGTGCCCACCGTCGGCCCCGGGCAGCGACATGACCACCTGCCGGGTGCCCCGCAACCGGTCCTCGCCCGCCGCCCGGCCCAGGGACACGACCCATCCGAGCACCGACCGGGCCGGGATGTACTCCCCGAACGGCACCAGCCGCATCTTGTCGTAGCGCTCCCCGGTCAGCCCGTCCGGACCCACCAGCACCGCCGACTTGAAGATCCCCGTCCGGCCCGACCGGTCGGTCTGCCGGGCGTCCATATTGACCAGCACATCCGCGCCCACCCGGCGCGAGAGGGCGGCGATCCGGGCGGTGATGTCCGGGTGCCGGTCGAGATCCACCCCCACACTGCTCTCGCCCCACACCACCAGGTCGAGATCGCGCCCGGCCAGGGAGCCGGTCAGCCGCTCACTGAGGGCGAGCCGGCGCTCGACGCCGTGCACTCCGGTGACCACACCCGGCTGTACGACGGCGATCCTGGCCACTCCCGACTCCTCGGGCTGCGGCGCCCACCTCGCCATCGCCCCCACGGCCAGACCGCACACCATGATGCCCACCACGGCCACCGTACGGGCGGCCGCGGTCACGAAGAGCAGGGCGACAGCCGTGTTCACCGCCACCACCACGAGGCTCACCAGCCACACTCCGCCCACCGAAGCCACCCGGAGCGCGGGAGCCACCTGCCACTGGCTGGCGCCGAGCAGCCCCCAGGGACCGCCGAGCGCCTGCCAGGAACGGGCCAGTTCGATCATCAGCCAGCCGCAGGGCACCACGACGACCGCGGCCGCGGCGGCACCGGCGGACACCGGCCCGCGCAGCATCCGGAAGACCAGCAGCCCCCACGGGGCCCAGAGCAGACCGAGCAGGGCCGCCAGGATCAGGATGAAGACATGGAGGCTGGGCATCAGCCAGTGATGCACCGCCAGCATGTAGCCGGCGCCGCCGAGCCAGCCGTCCAATGCCGCCCGCCGTCCCGTGCCGGCGGTTCGGATCAGGAGCAGCCACGGAACCAGGCAGATCCAGGCGAGCCACCACAGGGAAGGGGCGGGGAACGCGAGCGCGGGCAGCGCGCCCGCGAGCACCGCCAGGCAGCCGCGCCACCGGCCGGACCGCAGCATCCGCGACCACTGTCCGCTCCGACCGGCCGGAATCCGCATACCGCGCCTCCTCGTCCCGCCTGATGAGCAGTCTGCCCCTTTGCCCCCCGCTCCGCAGTTCTTCCCCGGCGCGGGAAAGCGGAAGCAGCGGTGGTCCGGCTCAGCCCACGGGGGAGGGGCCTGCCGGGCCGCGCCACTTCTCGTGGACGGTCACGGTACGGATCCGCCAGCCGCCGTCCGTACGCGACAGCGAGAACGCGTACCGCCCGCCGGAGACGAAGTTCGGCGCGGTGGCCGGTACCTCCGAACCGCTCGTTCCATCCGGGGCCGTCTCCAGCCGCATCGGGTTCAAGTAGTCGGCCCACACCTCGGCGAGGTCGCCCGGGTAGCCGCCGAGGTCCTGGAACTCGATCCGGCGGTTGACGACCAGATGCTGGCGTACGGGGAAGAGCCGCATGGTCCGCGCCAGCCACTCGGCGACCTCGTGCACCGGCCCCTCGACACCACCGGCACCGCGGTAGTCAGCACGGCCGTCCGCCGTGAACAGGGCCCGGTAGTCCGCCCATTCGCCGTCGTCCACCGCCACCGCGTAGCCGGTGATCACTGCATCGATGGCCAGCCGGTCCATCACGGTCGCGAGGTCCACGCGCTGTGTCATCGGGTCAGTGTCCGCCCACCGGCGTGCGAGGCCAAGAGGCGTGCACGCACGGCGGGCGGCGCGGCGGTCAGCAGGGCACCACGGCAACCGGGCCGAGCGCGTGGGTGAGCGTGGTCTGCGCGACGGGGGAGAGCCCCAGCCCGAGGGACTCGCCGCCCCGGCGCCGCCCGATCACGGTCAGCGCCGCGGTCGCCGAGGCCGTGACCAGGGTGCGTGAGGCGGAGCCGCCGACCGGTTCCCTGACGACCTCGACCTGCGGGTACTTCTCCAGCCAGCCGGCGGCGAGTTCCGCGAGGGTGCGTTCGGCGGAGTCCGCCACCGCGTCCCGGTCGAATACGGGGCCACCGGAGAGCATCGAGGAGAACATCGTCCAACCGTGCACGATCCGCAGCCGCGCACCGGGCCGGGAGGCGGCGGTTTCGAAGGCGAACTCCAGAACCCCTTCGCTGCTCTCGTCGGCGGCGACTCCGGCGACGATGTCGGAATGTGTCTCCTCCGTCACCGCGTCCTCGTCCGACGGCCCGCTGTGGACCACGACCACGGGGCACGCGGCCATCGATGCGACGGCCAGGCTGTTGGAGCCGAGCAGCAGGGACCGGAAGCCGCCCAGGCCGCGTGAACCGACCACCACCAGCGAGGCGTTCCGGCTGAGCGAAGTGAGCGCCGCCGAAGGGAAGTCCAGCGGTGTCAGCGTGGCCGGCTGCAGCTCCGGAGCGAGTTGGGCGACCCGTCGGACGGACCGGTCGAGCAGCTCCTGCGCCTCGCGCCGCAGCGTCTCCTGCTCGACGCGCCGGTCGGGCGTACGGGCGTGCACGATCGTCAGCCCGAGTCCGCGTCGTACGGCTTCGCGGGCGGCCCAGTCGAGTGCCTCGCGGCTGTGCGACGAGCCGTCGACCGCGGCGATCACGGGACGGTCGGTGCTGGTCATGGTTGCCTCCAGGTTCTGGCGGTGGGTGTCCCAGGCTTGTACGCGCGGACAGCGCGCGGCAGGGGCTTTCGACCCTATCTGCCCGGAAGTTTCGGGACACACCGCCACCCGCGTCGGGCTGTGACATGTCCTGGGGCAACAGGCGGGCCCAGCCGCCTCGGTCCTCGACCTCCGACGGGGCGCGGCGGATCCCGGCCCGGACCCCGCGAGCTCGGGGGCGTTCATGGCCGGCCTGTGGGACGCGTACCTCGGCAGTCCCGACGGGTACTCGCACGAGACCGGCAGGTCCGTGGAGATTCCCGCCCCGGTGATTGTCAGTGGCGGGTGCGATCCTGCCCCCATGGACGAGCTGATGCGGCAGCGGCGCGTGTACGGCGCCGACCATGACGATCCCGACCCGGGGCCCCGGCAGGGGCACACCTATCGGGAGTTGGTGGGCGGCCCGCTCGACGGCCTGCTGCTCGACGTGACGGGCTGGACGGACCGGGCGCTGCGTGAGGGAGCGGCGCTGAACACGGAGATCGGGCGATTCGGACCGGGCGGCAGGGCGGAGTACGGGCCGCGCGACGGCGATCCCGACCACTGGGACTGGCGGGGCGACACACCCTGACCGCCCCGCGGCGTGGGCATACGGCCGGGCCTTGTCGGCGGCCCGGGGCACCGGTGCCCGGCGAAGGCGGTTCAGCGGAGTCGTCCGCTGAACCGCCACGGGACGGCTCAGCCCGCGGACTCACCCGCGTGCGGGCTCAGCACGCCCGCGGCCACCAGCACGAACAGCAGCACACCGAGCAGCACCCGGTAGATGACGAACGGCATGAAGCAACATCGTGCTCCCCCGGTTCCTGGCTGAGCTGCACCAGGCGCTCCTCGCGACACACGATCCTGGTACACCCGCGCCTCGTGGCAACTCCCCGTGAACGTGGACCCGGACACGATCCGTATCGCGGCGTCCGTCCTCAACGCCGACAACGGCGTGATTCAGTGGCGCCTCAACGATGGAGCTTGGCAGCCCGTCAGCGGCGGCGGATTCACCCCGCCGGCCTGGGCGTTCCCGCCGAGTGCCGTCCCAGGTGGCAGGGCGGGGCAGAACGAGATCGTCGTGCAGCTCTTGGAGACGGCACCGCCCACCACGTGCCCCAACCCGAACCAGGCCGGGATGCTGCTCCACGTCGCCGCGACGTACGACTATGAGCCGCGTGTGTGGACGCAGGTCATCGAGGACCAGCACGTCTACTACCTGGACGAGACCGGTACCCGGCAGGACGCCATCCCGGACGGGCAGCGCATCGTCCCGTGCGGTGGAGGGGCTGGTGGGGAGTGCTGCCCGCAGCCCGAGTGCCGGAACGCCTCCACGCTCCTGCTGTGCGACGCGCCGACAGACGGTGAGTCCGAGGCCACGGTCACGGACACCGTGCCCGGCCCGTTCTACCCGTATCCGACCGGCCTGCCCATGGCGGGTGCACAGGCACTGTGGGACGGCGGCACCCTCACCCTCCCGCCAGGCACCGGACCGCAGCCCGGCACCGTGCGCACCTTCGCCGCGACGGTCCAGGCCCCGCGCCCGGCGTGCGACACCGGGACGGCTCACGTGGCCGTGTTGGTCGACGCCGAACAGCTCGGCCCGGACACCGGATGCGCCATCACCGGCGCGGTGCGCCTCTTCAACGGCACGACGCCGGTCGCTACCGTCCTCCCGCCCAAGGACGCCGAGGTCGGCTGGGCGGGCACCCTCACGGTGGAGGCGGATGTCCCGGCCGCCGACCTGGCCGCCGGGAACATTGCCTTCTTCGTGGCGCTCGACACCTACGATGACTCCCCGCAGGCATGCCCCGGCAGCCCGCGCGAAACGTCCTGGGAGCTGTCCGGGGTCACCGCGTCCGTCGCCTACGAACAGACCGGCTGCGCGACGCAGTTCTTCCGTACCGTCACGGTGGACTGTGAGACGGGTGCCGTCCTCACCGTCACGGACACCACTCTCGACGGCGACCCGTACACGGTCACCGTAGAGGCCGGCGAGTGCACGACCGCCGGCGGCGACTGCTGCCCGACGGAGGAGTGCCGCGATACCAGCACGGTGCTGCTGTGCGACCTGGACCCGGAATGCCAGGCCGGCATCGAGCCGACCGCGACGGATGAGCCGAACCCGGCCAGCTTCAACAACTGGGCGCCGGGGGCGCCGGTGTCGGGGTGGTGCCTCCTCGACACCACCGGCCAGGGCGCCCCGGTATGGACCGGCGGGGCCGCCGTCATCGGCCCTGACCCTGCCTGCCCGGCCAGCAGCACGGGCGACACGCATAGGGCGATCGGTGTCCACCTCGCCGCAGGGTCGCCCACCCTCACGGGCACCCTCAGCGTCACGGTGTCGCTGAGGGCCACGAACAACGGGCCGAACAGTGGTTGGCAGGGCGACGGCCGATTTGCCCTGTGGGACGCGTCGGCGGCGTCCCGGCTCACGCACGTCGACGTCCCAGTGAGCGCACCGGTCGGCTCCTCGCACACACTGACGCTCACCGCCGACGTCCCGGCGGCGGCGCTCGCGACGGGTGACATCGTCGCGATCCTGGACCTGGAGACGTACCACCGCGCCGGGCCCAAGGTAGGGACAGTCGACGAGTTCTCGTGGTCGGCCGAGGTCCCGCCGGTCGAGTGCGAGGCGCAGTTCCTGCGCACGTTCGTCAAGGACTGCGCGACCGGGGCCACCGTGTCGGTCGTCGACACGACGCTGGACGGCGAGCCGTACGAGGTGACGGGCGACGTCGGCGAGTGCACCTCTTCCGCGGACTCGTGCCCGGTCCACGTGATCGAGCAGTGCCGGTGCGATGACGCCGACGGTGACGGGGTCGGTGAGGTCGACTACGTCGAGCTGGTAGGCGTCGACACATGCACCGGCGACCTCACGGTGATCGGCACGTACACCGAGGACACGTCGGCGCCGTATACCCCGGTCTCTCCGGTCGAGTGCGAGCCGGGAGGCGCACCGACGGCATCCGGCGTGCAGGCCCACCGCGTCGACCTCGACCCGGGGGAGACGTGGGACGCGACGGCGTGGCCGACGCTCCGGTCCGTTACGGCCGTTGCCCGGGGCACGGGCACGGTGACGACGGCGGACGGCACGTCGAGCCTCGTCGCCTCAGAGTCCGTCACCTGGTCCGTGGCCCGGGATGCGGACGCTCTGCTGACCGGGCCGCTCACCGTCGCCGCGACCACGGGCACTGTTGCCGTGTCCTGGACGACGGGGGTGAACCTCTGATGGCCGGCACCTGGGGCACCGTCCACACGCACGCCATCGAGCCCGGAGGTAGCTGATGCGGTTGCGGGGGATGCGCGTACTGGTGATCCTGCCGGTCTACGGGCGGGCCCTTCCGACGGGCGCATTCGTCACCAGCCGCGAGTACGTCCAAGGGCTCGTGGCGGCCGGGCATCAGGTGCAGGTGGTGACCACGATCAAGGAGCCGGGCGAGCCGCGCACCGAGGACGGGGTGAGGGTGTGGCCGCTGCGGTACTGGCGGCGCGCCGTCCAGGCGTCACGGCCGGAGCTGCTGATCTCCCATCACGGCGACCGGAGGGCCGCCCGGATCGTGTCCCAGGCGGCGAGCATCCCGCACCTGCTGATGGTCCATGGCATGTCGCAGGAGAAGGACCTCGGGCGCCCCGGCTTGGTGTGGTCCCCTCTGAGGCGTGCCGTGACCACTACCCCGGCCACCACGGCCAGGCCATCGTGCTCCCGCCGCCCATCGATCCGGGCCGCTACCGGACCACCCCCGGCACCATGGTCACCCTGAACGGCAGCACGGTCGCGAAGGGCGCCGACGTCCTGGCCCAGGTCGCCGACCGGATGCTGGAGACCCGGTTCCTGATGGTGCGCGCGGCCGGCCACACCCCCGACGGGCCGCTCCCACCGAACGTGGTGGTCGCCGACCGTACCGACCCGCGGTATGTCTACGCGCAGACGCGGGTGCTGCTGATGCCGTCCACCACGGAGTCGTACGGCCGGGCCGGGGTGGAAGCCATGTTGTCCGGCATCCCGGTCCTCGCGGCCCCGCTGCCCGGTATCCGCGAAGCGCTCGGCACCGCGGCGACGTACATCCTCCGGGAGGACACCGACCGGTGGGTGGCCGAGCTGCACCGCCTGTCCGGTCCAGCGGCATACGGCGCTGCGTCAGCCGGGTCGCGTGCCCACGCCGAGGCCCTCGACTACGCCCAGAACATCAGGGAGTTCGAGGCTATGTGCCGCAGGTTGTGTTCGCCTACGGCGCTCACTCCTCGCGCCTGCCACTTCAGATGAGTGCCGCGAGAGTCCACTTGGTGCGATTCCTGAATTCGACCTGCTCGTCGCAGGAAACTGCGTTCGGCGATCACGCCTTCCCGGTATACCAGTTGCTGCACTGGTAGTCCTTGCGGCACAGTTTAATTTTCACCCGGTAGCCTTCAGGGATGTCGCCGGAGCCGTCAGGCGTTCCGAGTTCGTACCAGTCCTGTGTTCCGGTCACGAAGTGGTCGTTGTCCACGGCGACGCCGTTCTTCAGGACGATGACGTGAGCCTCTGCTTTGTCGTCATCGGTCTGCATGTCCATGAGGTGAAGTACCTCATCGTTGGCCCAAAAGGTGAGGAAGTAGCTTTTGACGTCGTTGTGGAAGAACTCGATTTGAACATCGTAGCCCCCCACGTCGTCATTCGCCTCGGAGATGGTTCCCTTGATTCTGTAGTAGGCATCCGAGCCTGCCTCGGCTGGTACTGAGGCGCCAAGCAGCAGCCCGAGGGTTGCGCCTGTGCAGGCAAGTCTGCGAACCCATTTTGTCTTCATGATGTGCCTCCTTGTTTCGTCTCTTCTTTTACTTGGGAGGGGTGATGGTGGCCACGTGAACTGCTTTGCTCTCGCGGAATTCCCTCTTGCCGTCTTTCGAAGGGCGGTTCATTCGCCCATTCCTTGGCGGTATTCAGAAAGTACCGAATGGATCTTGCGGCGTCTGTATGTTTCGGTGAGGGCCGAAACGACCTGGTCAGGTGGCCAGTGGCTGCTTGCAAGGGGTCCGCGTCCCTCCCGCATGGGGCCTGGCCCGGTGGTTGGCCTGCTGACGGTGCTGCGGTGTGACGCCAGCCTGCACCAGAACTTGCCGGATAGACTCGTTGTGATGCCGCTGGTTTTGGGCCGGGCCACCAACTGTTTGTTGGAGGCCACCCGTGAGCGACTACATGAGCCTGGGCGGCGTAGAGATCTACAACTCCGCCCGCTTGGAGGCATACCTGTCGAGTGTCGGGCCTGCGGCGTCGCGTACGGGCTGCGATGGCTTGCCCAGGCCCTCAGCGGGTGCACGGCGGACGGGTGCGGCGGTGACTGCCTCACCGTCTACAACTGCTGCCCGCCCGAGACCGAGAACCCGGACAGTTTCGCGGAGCGGCACCGCCGGACGCTGCGCCGCGTCGCCGTGGTCGACGGGCCGCGCGTCATCGACCGCAACCGCAACGGCAACGGCTGCACCGGCAGCGGGGCGTGCCAGTCCGGTGCGGACATCCGCACGGTGGAGTTCGTCCTCACGGCCGGTACGCCGTGGCTGTGGACCGACCCGGTGCCCGTGCTCGACGTCCCGGTCCCGACCGATGACGGGACCGAGTGCATCACCTGGTGCATCCACCGCGGCCCGGAAGGACCGCCGGACCCGGTATGCATCGAGCCGTCCGACACAACCTGTGCGACCCCGGGCGCGGTGACGGCCGAACTGATCGATGCGGCCTGTGAGGTGGCCTGGCCGGCGCTGGAGCCCGTACGTGACCCGTGTGACGCGACGTGCCGCCTGGCCGCGTGCCCGGACCCGAGGATCTGTGCGGTAACCCGTCCTGCAGGACGCCGACGCCGCCGGTTCTTCCGCCGCCGGAGACGTGTTTCCGGCACGCCCTGGCCGTCAACGCCGAGACGTACGAACTCGACCTGAGTAGCTGGCCGCGGTGGTTCGGTGCGGTGCCGATCATTGAGGTCAGTGCGGGGAGCAGTGACCTGCGGCGTGTCACGATCACCCTGTATGAGCGGACGGCGGAGCACGAGGGGCTGTCGTGCGACGGGGTGGTAGAGCTGGAGCGCTGCAACCCGCACAGCACGTACGAGATCGCTTTCGTGGCGGCGGGCGGTGTCATGACGCTGGACGGTCAGGTCGGCCGTGCGACCTTGGAGTGCCTGGGCCGGTGCGAGGGCACCACGGACGCGTACGGGCGTGACGGCGGCCCGCTCACCTTCCCGCTGCTGACGTGTGATCGGTACTGCGTCGAGGTGGCCGCTGACGCCGTTGTGCCCCCGGCTGACGACGCGACGGTGACGGCGTCCTTGAGCGGCCGGGAGTACTGACAGACACGAGCCTGCCAGGGGCATGGAAATGACTGGACCGGAGCCCACGAGCTGCGGTCCAGTCATATCAAAGACCGTTGCAGCGCCGAGTGATGTGACCAACGGCGCGAATTATCAAGGGCCCCTTTTCGTCTACCAGTCGCATTTCATGCTGCTGCCGCCGTTCGGTAGCTTGGCGTCCCAAATCCATCCCTCATAAACCTGATTGCTGTAGTAAGCCGTGAGGTGGGTCCAGGTGTTTCCGTAGCTGTTTTCAGTCCAGCAGTCATATACGAGCTTGTTACTTGAGCCGCCTATGGTGTATCCAGGAAGGCAGTCACCGTAGGGGCCTTGCTGGTGGAGCACCACGGCCTGAGTTGTGTACACGACCGTGCCGTCCTTGCCCTTCTGTCAAGACGCCGTCTGGCACCCTGCCGCGCCGGACGAGGCCGCGTGGGCCGGTGCTGCGGCCGCACCCACGAGAAGTGCGGTACTGAGAGCCGCGCTGGCGACGGCATGACGAACACGCATGTTGCCCCCTGAAGAGCGTTGGCTGCTGATGCGAACTAGCACTGAATTTCTAGCAAGCCTTGTAGGAACTGGGAATGGCACCTATCAGCCATCTGTCGCGAAGTTCTGGCCAGAAAACTTCGCCGCCGCATGAAATGCGCTTCGCGGCATGATGGTGCTGTCGATCTGAAACGGCATCGCCTGCGCTTTATTTACTGTCGCGGAATCGCCAGATCTGACGGAGCCCTATACTCGCCGGAGCTGCTGGTTCTGGGCCGGGCACCACCACCCTGGGGGTTGCTGTGGCAGCTGGCTGCTCGACGCACACGGCGCAGATCATCGACCGGGACGGGGCCGTGGTCTCCACGGCCGATGTCCTGCTGGAAGTCGAATGGTCGCGCGTCCTCGATGACATCTCGACGGCCCGCGTTCGCATCGCCCCGGATGTGGACTGCTGCGCCAGCCTCTCCCGGTCCGCTCCTGGCGCCACAAGCTCGCGATCTACCGGGACGCTGCACCGGTGTGGGAGGGGCCGATCACCGCGCCGGAGTGGACGGCCGACGGGGTGGACATCAGCGCCGTAGACATTCTCGGATGGCTCGACCGCCGAGTCCCCCACAATGACCAGCAGTTCGTGGCCCACGAGCTCACCGAGGTATCGGCCTGGCTCATCGATGACGGCTTCGCCCCGGATGACCCGGGGCACACGGTGCAGATCATCGGCCCGTCCCGTATCCGTGGTGACCGGGCCTATCAGGTGGATGTGGGGCAGACCGGTGACCACCTGCGGGATCTCGCCGCGACCGGCATCGACTACACCGCCCTGGGGTCAGCGATCATCATCCTTCCCGAGGACCATTACGCTCGCGTCGTCTCCCTGACGGACACGGATTTCAGCAGTCCGCTCGTCGTCGCGGAGGATGGCCTCGCGCTCGCCACGCGGTGGGTCATCCACGGCAAGGACACGATCAAGGGGGAGGCCGGCGGGGTCCACCCCTACTACGGGCTGCTGGAGCGAGTCGCTGAGGAGACGTCGATCCTGGACGACAACTCGGCGGAGGCGGCAGCCCGATCCCGCCTCGCAGCCTCGTTCCCGGCCCCGGTGTTCATCGACTCCCAGGAGGCCACCTTGGCGCCGGACGCGAGCGTGGACGTACCGGCCCTCGTACCCGGCTGGTGCGTGGACGTCACCACCACCCAGACCTGCCGCACCATCTCCCAGAGCCTCAAGATCGCCACGGTGAAAGTGAAAGAGGACAGCAGCGGCGAAACAGTGTCGGTGCAGCTCACCCCGGCAGGGGTGTGACGACGTGGCACTCCGCGGCTCCGCACCCAGACGCTCCCCGGACAACCCACTCGCCGGCGTCCTGCGGGACCTCGACCGGCGCACCCGGTCGATCGAGCATCAGCCCAAGTCCAGCCCCGAGCCCGGCCCGAGGGGCGAGACCGGCCCCCAAGGCCCGCAAGGAGATCCCGGCCCGCCCGGCCCGTCACCGGGCGCGACGGTCGCCGTCACCGACCGGGACGGGCGCGCCACCTGGACGTTCGACACTCCGCTGCCGGAGCCCCCTGTCATCAGCGCCGTTGCGGCCGACCCCAGGCATGGCGAGCGTGGGCCGCGCACCGTCACCGTGGAAGAGGTCACGGAGACATCCGTCGCGGTGCGGGTGTGGCGTACGCGGCCGGTCCTCGGCCTTGGGCTGCTGCCCGCCGTCCCCACCGCCGGGATTGCTGTCCACCTTTTAGCAACCGTGCCTGGCAGCCCACCCGATGGCGAGGCGCAAGAGGGTTAAGGCCAATACCGTTCAGTTAGTGGCTTGGATGGTGATGTGGGGGCTGTGTTTGGGCTGGGGCCAGTGTGTGTGGTGGGAGCGTTTCGCGGCCCATTTCAGGACTTTGCGTTTGACGACTCGGGGGTGTGAGCGTTTTCGGCGTGTTGGGTTGAGGTGTTGGGTGAGCCATCGGATGGCGTGATGCCAGATCGCGTCGGCTGCGTCAGCGCCCGGAGGGGGGAAATGCGCTCTGCGCGACTGAACGGCGAGCGATGCGGAGGGCTTTGACGAAGGAAACTCTGTCGGGGTCGTGGCCGGAGAGTGCGGCAGTGTCGGCCATCAGGGTGCGGATGGCGTAGTGGCAGCACAGGTGTCCCCAGATTTCTTGCTGGACAAGGTCGGGGGCTTTCGAGCTCAGTACCGCGCGGGGCCCGCGCTGGTGGGTTTTCAGCTCGTCGAAGGTGGTCTCGATCTCCCACCGTTGGGCGTAGGCGGCTGCGAGGTCCTCGGCGCCGGCCTCGGCAGGGTCGAGGATCGTGGTCAACAGCCGGTACTCCTCGGCGTTGTCCCGGCCGTCATCGACCGTGTAGTCGATCACTCTGACCGTGAGCGGCTCCGTCGTGGCCCGGTTCGTGCCCGACGTCGGGACGATCCGGGCCAGCCAGGACCCATCGGCCAGGGTTTCCAGATACCGGGGCCGCAGGTTCGTCTTCACTCGCCAGAGCAGATCCGCACCCGTGGCCGCGGCCTGCTGCCAGAGGCGGAACCCGTAGAAGCCCCGGTCTGCCAGGACCAGCTGGCCCGGCTCCAGCCGCCCGACGAGCTGCCGGGACAACTCGATCTCCGACACGCTGCACGGGCCGGTGGCAGCGTCGAAGACCACATGGGTGCCGCATTCCGCCAATGCCACCAGGCGGGCCTGCGGAAACGCGGCCCGCTCCCCCCGGCTGGAAGCGGGCCGCCCGAAGAACTCCGCGTTGGCTGCCGTGTCTGCCACATCCAGGCACGTCCCGTCGATCGCCACCAGGCGACGCCCGGCCAGCCACGACCCCGGCGTGCCAGGCCCCGCCAGCGGACGCGCAACCCGAGCGAAGAGATCCCGCACCGGCTCGAACCCCAGACGAGACCTGGCCTGGAAGATCGCCGACTTCGAGGGCGGCGTGAACGACTCCGACCACCCCGACGCCCACGACAGCCCGTCCGTGAGCTGCGCGAACACATCCTCGTAGGAGCCATCCGAATACAGCGCCATCCCGATCGAGAAGTACGCCATCACCCGTGCGGGCAACGACCGGTGACGCCGCTCGGTACGCCCCGCCTCCTCGATCACCGCGTCAACCACATCCGCGGGAAACACCCGCGTCAGCAACCCCACAGACACCAAATCCGACAACCGGACATCAGACGACGGCTTCACCCAACCAGAACGCGGCATCCCCCACGATAACCCAGAAGCACTTAACTGAACGGTATTGGGGTTAAGGCTCAACGCCAGTGCCTTAAAGGTCCGGTAAATCTGGGTCACTTAAGGCGCTGTTGAGGGTTAGATCGCGTCGGTGTCCCCATTTTCAGGCCAAACTCCACCGATGCCGACGGTGTCCTGCGTAGCTGGATCGCTACCGGAAATGGCATCTTTCGTATTGTCAGCAACGTTGTTCCTAGAGGATGATGTCGGGCCATGGGGACACGACGGCGCTTGTTGTTGCTCTGGATGCTCACCGCGGGGTTGTTCCTCGTTGCTGCGGTGAGACTTTGGCCAAAGTTGAAGCTCGGGGACATCGATCCGCTCGGAGGAGTGGCGGGAACGATCTCGTTGGGTGTCGCGATCTTCGCCGTCTGGGACGTCAGACGGCAAGCGGCCATGGGTACCGTCGAGAACGCAGACCGACTCGCACTTGTGGTGAAGCATGAGGAAAGCGAGGCGCGCAGGCAACTACTAGGGGACAGTCACAAACCGATCGACATCGGATTCCGGCTGCGTCCGGCGCCTGACCACGCATTGCCCAACAATCTGAACGCGGGCAGTCTGTTGGGTATTGTCGATTATTTCGAGGACCTCGAACCCGGGAAGCGACGTCTGGTCATCCTGGGTGAGCCCGGTGCAGGGAAGACGGTACTCGCACTTCAGCTGGTTCTGGAGTTGCTGAATCGGCGTGAGGACGGTGCTGGTGACGCGGTTCCGATCCGGTTGTCTCTCGCCTCCTGGCCTCCGGAAACGGACTTTGAACAGTGGTTGATCCGAAGTCTCTGCGACATGTTCGGGCTCAGTAAGACTGCCGCCGCTCAGTTAGTTCATGATCGGCGTGTCCTGCCTGTACTGGACGGGCTGGACGAGATGGACGGCGCTGGACGCACGGGCTATAACTCCCGTGCTCGGCAGGCCGTGAGCGCGATCAATAACTATCTTTCGGGCACAGGAATGGCCGATCTCGTGGTTATTTGCCGAAAGAAGACTTATCGCGGCCTGAGGGATATTAAAGTGTTGGCGCAAGAAGCCGCCCATGTTGAGATTAAGTCCGTTTCTGCGGAGACCGCACGGCAATTCATCGAGTGGCGGACCAAGGCAACTGATCCGGGGCGCTGGAACTCCGTACTGCAGGAGTTAGCTGCCCGGCCGCACGGAGCCTTGGCCAAGGGGCTCTCGAATCCCTGGAGACTTACACTCGCACTGTTTGTTTACGAGCATCGCAACTCCGGTTCTGAGGCTGGAGAATGGTCGCGTGACCCAAATGACCTGGTCCAGGTGGCGGGGCGCGGCCAAGCTGCGATCGGTGAACACCTGCACGAGCTGTACGTGCCGGTGGCTACGGACTTGCACTTACGGACAAGGGGAGGCCCGTACTCTCCGGAGCAGGTGCACGGCTGGCTGGTAGCGCTCGCTTCTAATCTGAACGACAATTCGGCCGAGAATCGAGTCATTGATGGTCGGCCGCTGTCCGGAACGGATATCGCGCCCCTTGAGCTTTGGCCAATCGCCGGGGAGCGTATGCCTTTGGCGGTAGCCAAGCTGCAGACGTACTTGCTTCTATTTATCGGGACTGTGCCTCCCTTGATGTTCGAGGACCGAGTCCCGGGTTCTCTGGTGTTGACGTGGTTGTTCTTGATCACGTTCGCCTCTTATCGCATGGACAAGGCGCCCACCTGGCCGGATGATCGGCATCTGAGTCTGCGTCGGCTACGGCACCGCGAGAGTCGAGTAATGCTGTTTCTCGGCTTCGTTATTGCCTTCGTTGGGGCCCTCGCGGCATTGTTCTTACTGGCCTTCGTTGTGGGCTTCTTTAGTGGCTCCGAGTGGGTGTTGCGCAATGCTCTCCAAAATGGACTCGCGGGAGCTTTATCGTTCGGATTATCGTACGGTGCGCTCATCGGTCTGAAGGCAGACAAGGAAGCACTCGTCGTCCGGCCCAAGGATCCGCTGCGAAGCAGCCTGTTCTTCGCCCTCGTCATGACTGTGCCCGGAGTCATCGTCATCGGCGCTATCCTCACCTTCGCGTACAGTGGGAACGGCGACCTCGGTGCAGGATTGTCTCTGCGGCTTATTGCGGCGATTCCTGCAGGAATGGGAATGGCCTTCGCCTTCGGGTCCGGCTTGGGGGTGTTGCGCTATCTCTCGCTTTTGATCTGTACACGCCGATGGAATCGTGTTTACTTGCCCTGTCGGCTTGGACGCTTCCTTGACTGGTGCTACGGGGCTGGGCTGTTGCGGATCTCGGGTACTTCCTATCAATTCCGACATCGTGAATTGCAGGATCATCTGGCGCGGAACACCGTGACTTGAGTTGCCGGTGGTTGATCAGGCAGCAGGCGTGTTCGCGGAGGAAGGCTCTACGTTCCCAGCGGATTCAGAGGCGTTGCCCTCCCTCTGCGTCTTCAAGGGCGATAATCCATGGGTGAACAGCAGCTCGCCTGGTACCGAAGGCCCCCCGACACAGGGTTAACCGGCTCCTTCCGCATCGAACTGATTGCTGTGGCTCTGAAGGGGTGTTCACGATGACCAGCCATGGTGCGGATTAACCGCGGGTTAGTCTCGATGTAGTCGCTGGTTGTGGGCCGGGCTGCACTGCAACCCCCTTGGGAGGGGTCATGGCTGCGGTCTGTGCATGTGGTGAGTACTTCAATGTGGATGACACCGGAGAGCTGTGCCTGAATCCGGGCACGATGGGCCTCCGTAAAGTCGTCCAGTACGGGAGTGCGGGCATCTACAAGTTCACGAAGGCGGATTACCCGTGGTTGGCCCGCGTGCGGGTCAGGGTCCAGGCGGGTGGCGGTGGTTCGGCTGGTGCGGATGCCGACCCGAAGCAGCTGATCTCCCGGCCCGGTGGATCGGGCGGGGGTACTCGGAGTCGGTGATCGAGGTCGGCGCCCTCGCTGGCGTGGAGTCGGTCGTCGTCGGCGCGGGTGGCGCAGGCGGGAGCGGTAACAACGCAGGTAGCGCGGGCGGGGCTTCCTCCTTCGGGGGCACGGTGACCGCTAACGGCGGGAACGGCGGCGGGGACGGCATGGTGTCAGACACGACGAACACGACATCGAACGGCACCAGCGCGCCGACGGGCGGAACGGGGCAGATCAACATGGGTGGCGGGCCTGGTGAGGGAGCGATCCGGATGGGGATGCGTGGCTTGTCAGGGCGCGGTGGGGACTCCCATCTCGGGTTCGGTGGGTACGGCCGGTCCACGTCTGGTCCGGGGGGCACTCCTCGCGGACGTGGTGGCGGCGGCGGTGGCGCGTTCTCTTCGGACGGAGCGAAGTACGACGGGAGTCCCGGGGGTACCGGGATCGTAATTGTGGAATTGTTCGGTTAGTTCGCTTTGCGGGTAGTCGCCGTTGCGCTGTTTATCGGGTTTGCCGACGGCGACAGCTACGCTTGTGATGCACAGACCGGTGCTCGTGCGTGATCGTCGCGGGCGACGGCATTCAAGTCGACGGCGCAGGCAGCCCGTCAAATCCCATCGTGATTACCGCGAAACCGGCCCCGCTCGTTGCCGCCGATAGCAGCTGCATCACCCTGAGCGGCCAGGGCACCACCGCGGCCCCGCTCAGCGCCGCCCCGCGCCTGGACCCGAACCCGACCAACCTCCTGGCGTGCGGACCGGCCGGGCTCCTCCTCGCCGGAGGCACGGGCGGCACCGTGGCGACCGGATGCGGCCTGACGGGGGACGGATCGACCGGCAGCCCGGTGACCGCCGCGACCAAGGCATGGCCGCACCCATGCACCATCGACACCACAGCAGGTGGCGTCTACTGCGACAGCACGGGGGTGCTGCGGTCCGAGCCCCGGACCCGGGTGTCGAACGCCTCGACCGACGGAAATCAGGCGTACCCGGCCACGGCGGTACCGGCCGGGAGCGACGTCGTTGTGACGACGAAGACGCTCAACATGAATAATCCGGACACCTGCCGCCCAGCCCTCGCCTGGGTGGTCGTGAGTATCGACGTCGATTTCACCCTCCCCGCAAATTCGTCGGCTGTCGCAGGAATCGGAGCCGACGACATGCAGGCATTCGTGAACCGCGGCAGCTCCACAGCGACGGGGGTGCACACGCAGGTGACCAAGAGCTGGCGGCGGAGCATCCCCGCCGGAGGAACCCTGACCGAGCCTCTGGAGATCACGATGGGGCGCGGTACCGGCGGGGCCACATACACCCGGATCCAGTGGTCGATTCAGGCCCTCATCATCAGCGCCTAGAAAGAGCTCTGACTCATGGACGAAACGCATTTCTACCGCCACGCCGACGGCTCCTTCTCCACGGCGACGTTCAGCGGGATCGAGGACCCTGTCACGCCTCCCGAGGGCGCGGTGGAGATCACCGAGACCGAGTACAACGAGGGCGTCGCCGCGATCGAGGCGGCCAACGCTCAGCAAGCCGCAGAGCAGGAGGCGGCGGAGCAGGAGCGCGCCCGCCAGGACTACGAGGCACTGATCGCGGCCGGCATCCCTGCGGAGACCGCAGCCCGCATGTCCGGGTACAACCCGCCCCACCCGGCCGTGGACGGCGCGCAGAAGAAGGGGCGCTGACGTGGTTACCGCCGACGACCTGACGCACCGGTTCACCTACCACCCGCCCGCGACGCCCAAGCGCGCCGCAGCTCACGCCACGATGCGTGGAGCATGCGCGGGGCTCGCCGCGACGATCGCGGACGTGTGCCCCGCCGGGCGGGAACAGGCTCTCGCGATCACCAAGATCGAAGAAGCCATGTTCTGGGCCAACGCAGCGATCGCCCGAACTCGGAGGACGGAGGACGGCTGATGGCGGCCCCGCTGACCGCCGAGCGGCTGCTCCAGGCGCTCCGCGCTGAGGGTGTCCGCGTCGTCGAGGTCGGTAACTGGCGTACGCGCAACCGGAACCACAAGGGCTCGTGGGGGCCGGCGAACGGGTCGCTGGTCCATCACACCGTGACCCGGGGCACGGACTCCACCGTGAGGATCGTCCGCGACGGGTACCCGGACCTGCCGGGCCCGCTGTGTCACGGGATGATCGCGAAGAACGGCCAGGTGCACCTGGTCGGCTGGGGCCGCACCAACCACGCCGGCGGCGGTGACCCGCGCGTCCTGGACCAGGTGGTTGCCGAGTCGTACAGCAGCAGCCCGACACCGCCCACCCGCGGCAACGCCAACGGGGTCGACGGCAACGCCCACTTCTACGGGTGGGAGTGCGAGAACCTCGGCGACGGCCGCGACCCGTGGCCGGCCGCCCAGTACGACGCGATCGTCCGCGTTCAGGCCGCCCTGTGTCGGGCCCACGGGTGGTCGGCGAAGTCTGTGATCGGTCACCGGGAGTGGAGCGCGGACAAGGTCGATCCGCGCGGTATCGACATGCCCCTGCTCCGTGCCGACGTCGCTGAGCGGCTGAGGCATCCGGCGAGCTGGAACCCGGGCACTGGCCCGAATGAGGAGGACGACATGCCCGACTACGTGAACCTTGGCCTGGCCAAGCCGTACACCCTGGTGCCGAATGCGTGGGACTCGATCGAGTTCACGCAGGAATGGAGCGACACCGCGGCCGGCCACGCGGCGGGCGGCAGTGTCTTCGTGCGCGGGGCTGCTCGTTTCACCGGCAGTATCAGCCTGCGGTTCGACGGCCTGCCGGTCGGTGACGTCGTCCAGGTCCGCATGTCGGAGTTCGAAGGCGACGAGTACAAGGCCGACCACCCCGTCCACGAGGTCGTCGGCACGCCCGGGGGTGCGTTCGGTGTCACGCCGCTGACGAAGCGAGTCGGGAAGGGCCGCGGTATGCGCGTGCGGCTGCTGAACCAGTCCGAACAGTCGATCACTGTGTCGAGTGCGGTCCTGACCGCGCTCGTCTGGAAGGAGTCCTGATGCTGCCCTCCGTTCTCCGTACGTTCGTTCCGCTCCTCGCCGGGTGGATCATCGTTGCCCTGACCGGGCTTGGCTTCTCGGTTGACTCCGGCAGTGTGCAGACCGCGATAGCGTTCGCGGTCGTCGCCGCGTACTACCTGCTGTTCAGGTTCGTCGAGCGGAGTGTCGATAAGTTCAACGGGCCTGCTTGGCTGAAGGGCGCGGCGGGTGCGCTCCTCGGCTACGCCCGGCCCCCGCGGTACTCGTCGACGGACGACGTCGCCGAGCTGGTGAGGCAGAGCCGCCAATGAGTCCGCCGCCGGAGCCGGAAACGCAGGCCATTGCGGTCGAGTTGGAGAGATTGCGGGGGACGGTCACGACGGGGTTCGCTGAGGTCAAGGGCAGCCTGGCTGTCCTGGTCGAGCGGTCCACACGTAACGAGCAGGACCTCGTACGCCTCCGCAACGACACGCAGAAGTCCCTGAACGAGCTGGGGGCCGAGGTCGACGCGCTCAAGGCCCGGCGGTGGCCGCTCGGCATGGTCGGCGCGATGGCCGGCGTCGTGGGCGCCGCGACGGGGGCGATCGCCCTGTTCCGGTGACCTGCCCTTCGAGACTGAGCGCCCGCCCTCCCGCTCCGGGGCGGGCGCTCTGCCATGTTGGCGGTCACGGGCCACTTGGCCGAGGCGCATCCCGGGTACTGACCCTGGCCCGCCCGATGTCCGTGCCCGTCCTTACGGTGGTTGTGTCCTTTTCCGTATGGCTGCTGGCTGCTTGCTATCGACTGGACCTGACGCCCTCGCTCGACACTGAGCGGGGGCGTTGCACGTTATGCCGTCTGGTCGACGTCGCCCCGTACGAGGTTGGCCCACGCAGTGAGGAGATGCCGGTACTCCTCCGTGCGGTGCGGGGTGGCGGGCTGGTCCATGAGGCAGCGGATCCGGGCGTTGACGTTGTCGAGGGCAGGGGGCACCTGGCCGTCAGGCCGGGGAGGAGTTGGCATACCTGAACCGTACGGGCCACCACGGAACGAAGTCAGCCGAAGGCGCACAAACCGCAGCCCTTGCCGCTGTGCTACTCCAGGATTCCGAGTTCGGTGTCCGGGCGGCAGTGGATGCAGGCCCGGACGCCGGCGACGAGGGCCTGGAGCGCCTGCTCCCTGGTGACGGACCGGGTGTTCCGCGCCATGTGGCAGCCGCCGACGTGGACCTCGGTGGGCGGGGCGCCCTGGCCGATGCCGCGTTCGACCACCCAGTCAGGTGTGGGTGGGCGCCGCTCCTCGCCGCGCTTGTGCTCGGCTTCCCGCTGCTCGGCTGCTGTGATCGCCGTGTCCACGGCGCGCAGGCACATGACGTGCCAGGCCCGGAGGCGTGGCAGGTCAGGCGGAAGGTCGATCACATGTTCGATAATAGGTCTGCTTGGTAAGAGGTGCCTCACTGGCCAGCCGTGCCTTGTGTCTCCACTTCTCGCCCATACTCCATGCGGGTGGTGTGGGCTCTGGGGCGTCACCGTCGAAGAGGGACCGCGTCAGGGGGGACGTCATGGCTCGGGCCTGACCGCCGACCGCTGACCTGCGGAATTGAGCAGACTTCTGCTCAAGATGCTGGAGAGGGTATGTGCTACTAACGTGATGCCTGTGAGAGTCGCAACCGGGGCGCGCCTCGGGCGACAAGATTCCGGAAGGACCGGAACCAATGAGCGGCGAGACGTGTTCCCGCTTGGAGCTGTGACCTCTGCGAACCGCACCGTATGTCTTGCATGCGCTGTGGCCACCCGCCTGCGATCTTCGGTGGCGGAAGGAAAGGTAGAGACTCATGCGAGCACCTCATATCAAGCGTTCCCTCGCTGTAGCCGCCGCCGGTGTGATGCTGGCTGGTGGCGCCGCCGTTGGTGCCGGAGGGGCAGCTGCGGCCGCCCCTGCCCACGCGACCTCCGCGGCTAGCCACTCCTACGACCGGTGCGGCTGGTGGGATGACTGCGGCGGGTACGGCTACGGATACGACAACGGCTACGGATACGACAACGGGTACGGCTACGGCTACGGCAACGGGTACGGGTACGGCTACGGCAACGGGTACGGCAACGGGTACGACAACGGCTACGGTCGCGTAGCCATTGTCGTGGTGGGCGTACCCGGCGGCTACGGCGGATACTGAGCCAACTCGGGGAGAGGTGAACTAGGGCGCGCATCGAGTCGTGATCAATCTGCGGGATTCGCCCTCGCGGCGGTGCCTGGACCGGTAGATGTTCTTGCATGACGCGAGTGCAACTGGCGGACACGGATTGGGAGTTCATCGAGCCGTACCTGCCCATCGGCGAGTACGGCCCGTACCCCGAGCGGCTTCGGCAGCAGTTCGAGGGCGTGATCTGGCGGTTCAAACGGGCGGGCAGTGGCGGGAGATGCCGCAAGAGTTCGGTGCCTGGTCGACCGTCCACAACCGCTTCCGGCAATGGCGTGACGCCGGCGTCTTCGAGGCCCTGCTGGAGGGCCTGATCGCGGAAGCTGCGAAGCCCGAGCGGGAAGAGCGACGACGCATCCGGCGTCGCCGAAAACTCCTCGCCTGGGGTGGCAGCGATTCGTTTCCGGTGCGGTTCGGGTGGCCAGCAGGTCAGTGGGTGGGACGGATCATCACGGTGAGTACCGGCGAAGCCGGTGACGGCTGGCTTTGCCCGAGATCGCTGTACCCCACGACTCGTACAGGCGGTGGACGGCCCCGTCGCCAGCCGCCTTGTTGACCATGAGGGTGACGAACGGCTTGTCGTCGTGGGTGGCGAGCAGGGCGTCGTGGAGGATGCGGGCCGTGCCGGTCTTCCGCCAGGCCTCCACGACGCCGAGCTCCTTCAGCGACACGGTGAGGTGCCCGGTGTACTTCTCCGGCGGCTCCGGGGCGGTGCGCTGCCAGTACCGGTCGCCGTGCCGGATCGTGTTGCTGTAGGCGTAGCCGACCGGCTGCCCGCCGACGTAAGCGAGGACGGCCGTGAAGTCGAGGTCGGCGCCGTGCCGGTCCAACCGCTCTCCGAAGGTGTGGACCGCGTAGTTCGGCAGGTGGAGGAGCGGCGCGCGGACCTCGGCGTACACGTCCAGGAGATCCCCGCGGACAGGGTCGAGGGACGTGTGTGCGCGGAGCTCGATTGCGGGTGCCGTTGTCATGCGGTGGCCCTCCAGGTGGTTGTGTGCTCTGTCCAGTTCTGCAAGGCGGCGCTGCCTGGTGCGGTGGCGCGCAGGGCGGCGGTGAACTCGCGCAGCATGCGGCTGACCCGGGCGTGCTCGGTAGCGGCGCCGGTAGGGACCTTCATCGCGGTGGCAGTGGCCGTGTCGGTGTCGCCCTGCGCGAGCTGGGCGTGCGCGAGACGGGTCGTGGTGATGGCCCGGGACCGGACCATGTGGGGTCGGAGGCTGGCCAGGCAGCTGTGGGCGTGGAACTCGGCGGTCGGGTAGTTGCCGAGCGACAGGTACGCCGAGAGAGCCAGGGAGTGCAGCTCGGCCTCGTCCCAGAAGGCGAGCATCCACATCGGGCGGTGCTCGTCGGGATCGGAGCGCAGCATGGCGTCCTGGGCCTGGTCGAACGCGCGGGTGGCGCTGGGCTGCGCATGTGCTGCGCCATGGATGGCGCCTTGCCGGGCGAGGCCGAGGGCGACGAACTGGGGGTCTCGTCGGGTGATGTGGAGGTTGCGGGCCACGTCGTTTGCGGCGAAGGCGTCGGCGGGGCGGCCCATGTGCCGGTACATGGTGCCTGCGTGGCTCCAGATGCGGAACTTGATTGCCTGGTCGCCGCTCATCTCGGCGAGGGTCTGCGCTTTGCGCATGTGGGCTTCCGCGACGTCGTAGCGGCGGCCGTCGACGGCGGCCCACATTGCGGAGGACCGGAACGCTGCCGCAGCAGCGTAGAGGTTGCGGCGTACCCGCTGAGTGGCGCTGCCGGCGTTCTGGAGGGTCAGGGCCTCGTCGGCGAGTGCGGCGGCTTGCTGTTCGATGTCGACCTGTCCGCCTCGACGGTGGTCGCTTGCGACGATCTCGGCGAAGCGATCCTGTAGGCGTTCGACGTCGCTCATGCCGATCCGGCGCGGTGCGGCGGTGCCGGGGGCTACGGCTGCTGCGGTAGCGGCCGCAATGCCGCCGACGAGGGTGCGGCGCTTCATGGCGTCCTCCTGCTGCGGTGGGGCGGGGGTGGGCAGAGTCCGGCCCCGTGGCACGAACCCTAAAGCGGTCACGGGCAGGCCGGACACCTCCTCAAGTGCCCTACGTGTCGCCGATTTGGGCCATCTGACTCGTCCCGACTTCCAGGACCGGACCGACGATCCGTCCAGGCCGCCGGGGCGTCCTGTGAGGCTTTCAAGGGCGGTATTCACCACCTCAGCCAGGCTGTTGGAGCTGTGACCGTGCTCGGCCATCCACGCCTCAAGAGCGGCATTGCGCGCGGCGTTCATCCACTCACCGTAGCCCCATGCTCCCTGACGGTCAGGTAATGCTGAGGTCGAATCGCCCAAGGGGGCCATCTCGGGTTTCCCCCGGAAAACCCTAACCGCTGGCGCTGCAAGCCGAGTTGTCTTGGTGTCAGCCGCCCAGCCCCACGTAGCGGTGGCTGTTGACGGCCCGGCCTGCCCCACGCCCCCGTCCGGAGTGCAGGCGGGGCGCCGAGACAACAAGCGAAGGCTCCAAACCGATGACGAGTCGCAACGCGCCTATTCCCTCCGGCTCCAACAGCCGCCCCGTGTTCGTGCACTCCAGACGCGACCGCGAGCTCGCGGTCGGCCACTGGTTGCTCAGCGCAGCTCCGGACATGAATGAGGCTCGCGACCAATGGGCGAGGACAGGTATCGCGCTCCTGCGGTGCGGCGGAGTGTTCACCGCGGTCCGTATCCAGGCCGACATTGTGCAGGCTGCCGCTGGCACTGAGGAGCCCGACCTCGTCGATGCATTTTTGGGGGAAGCGCTCCAGGGCGGTCCCGTGTTCATCGACATGTCCTCTCGGCGGTATTACGTGCTCGTTCCGGTGAGCACGCCCGCCGGCCGTTGGGTGCCGGGCGTCGAGTCCCTCGGCCCCGGCTCCTTCCTCGGTGTCCCGCGCCCGCAGCGGACCGAGCTGGAGGAGTCCCGCTCCTACTGGTGTGTGCCGATGGACGGGCCCGGCACCCTGTGCAGCCTGGATGCGGTCTGGAAGCTCATTGCCTACGGCAGGCACCAGCAAAGTGCCGGGCAGCGCCTGGCGGAGGAGGACGGCCGTGGATAGGGCACCAGTGAATACCGCGGAGGCGTCGTACCAGACGCTGTTGGGCCACACCTTGGCGTGCGCGGCCTGCCGTGCTGATGCGCCGTGTGAGACAAGACGTGCGTTGACGCGCGCGTGGAGAGCGTTCTGCCGTGATGACATCCGGCCTCCTTCAGAGCAGGGCCGATGACCACGGCGCCCGCTGCCCCGCGCTGGGAGCATCCCGTGAGGCAGGCAGACCAGCCCTTCGACCCTGACCGGCTGCGCTGGATGCTCAGCAAGGTCCAGAAGTGGCAGCCGTACGTGGACGGTGTCCTGCTCGACGATGTCGCATTTCGTGCTCGACGACTACGTGCCCAGCGAGGAAGAGGTCGAAGTCCTCGTGACGCGGCTGAGTGGTCACCTGCTGCGCCTGGTGCAGCTTGCGGTCACCTCGAAGGTGGACCAGCAAAATCAGAAGGCCTCCGATCTCGTGAAGCGCGCACGGGCCACCCGCTCCGTCGCACTGACCGGGGACCACTCCCAAGACGTCGGGCATCTGCGCCGGATGGCCTGGACGCTCGAAGCATTCCTGGAGCGCCTGGTCGAGATCCAGTGCCTCAAGGAGGCACCACGAAGCGTGTGCGCCCTGCCTGGCAGAACAGAGGAGGAGAGGGCCCTCGCGTAGATCTCTGCCTGGAGGCCCGGACGTCATCCGGCCTGGCCGCCAAGCAGGCATGTCCCCCGGTCCGGGGCGGGGTACTGACCGCCAGTCTCCCTCACGGCGAGCCCAGCCCCGGACCGGGTTCCAGAGCCCAACCGCCTACCAGAAGGAGGAGCACGGTGAGCTCTACCGCTTCCCGTAGCCCGGCCATCCCCACGAACCCGTTACTCAACCGGCTCCGCACCGCCCCGTCGGGGGGTGAGTAGAGATGGGCTCCGAGTATTTGTCGGGCGCGGGACGAGACATCCTCCGCGTCGTTACGTACAACCTGCGCGAGGGCGGACTCGACGGGGACGGGGTCGAGACCGGAACCGGTGCGATCGACATCTCGCGCTGGGAGCAGCAGATCAAGCTGTTGCTGCTGCTGAAGCCGGACGTGCTGTGCCTCCAGGAGGGCAAGTACTACGACCGGAACGACTTCGAGATGGCCAGGAGAACCGGTCAGGCGCTGGGCATGAAGTGGTACCTGGCCCCGTCGAACAGTCACGGCTCCCACCTGGTGACGCTGGTCAACCCCCGCCGCGTAGAGGTCCGGCGCTTCGTGCCCGACGCCGCGGAGGGGAAGTTTCACCACACGCTGGCCAGGGCCGACCTGGTGGACCTGCGCCCAGGCGGGAACTTCACCGTCCTCAACACGCACCTCGACCCTTTCTCGCCGGCCAACCGCGCCCGGGAGGTCACCTGGTTGACCGAGTATGGGGCGCGGGACGACGTGATCCTGGCCGGCGATCTCAACTCCGAGGTCCCAGGCGACCCTGCGGTCACATCGTGGAGCTGGCTCCCAGCGGAGCTGCACTCACGCCACCGCTTCCAGAACCCGGACGGCACCTACGCAGGATCGGACCGGCGCGCCCTGTCCGCCCTGCTCCACGCGGGTTTCCGCGACCCCGTCACACACCTCGGATTCCCGTCGGCCAGGACCGTCGGGTACTGGTCCCCCACCGAGCAGCGCGACTTCAGGTCCGACTACGTGCTGCCCGCGCGGGGCATGGCGCCGCAGCTGAAGAACTTGCTGGTCCCGGACACGGACGACATTCGCGCGATGTCCGACCACCTGCCCGTCTGCGGCGATTTCGCACTGCCACACCAACCGTAAGGAGACTCTCATGACTGCCACCTTGGACCGGGCGCGGGAAGCGTTCCCGCTCTCCAGCGGCCGACTGCCGCTCAGTACGGAACGTCCGTCCGGGCCGGAGACACGGCCCTGGGCGCTGCGGTTCGCCCGCACCCCGGACTCGACCGGTGCCGTTGCCGTTCCGGCCGCGTTCTACGACCGGGACCGCCAGGTCAACATCTCCCACGACGGGGGCCGGCTGACGTGCATGGCCAACACGCACCAGCCGACGGTGCCGGACAGGTCGATGACCAACCCGCCGCCTCTGGACGAAGGGCCGAAGGACTAACTCATGTCCCTGCCTGTCCTGGTGATCGCGGCCAACGATGACTGGCCGACCGATCGCGTCGTGACTGAGCTGACCGGCCGTGGAGTCGAGGTGTTCCGCATGGACACCGAGGACTTCCTCCAGTACCTGGGAGTGACGGCCCGGATCGGTCAAGGGCACGGATGGGCGGGCGAACTGGCCACCGCTCAACGAACGGTGGACCTGTACCGGGTCGGCGCGGTGTACTACCGCGCCCCCGGGGCGTTCCAGTTCCCCGCCGGAATGACCGGCCCCGAGGAGCGGTTCGCCGCGGCCCAGGCCCGTGCCGGGCTCGGCGGTGTGCTGTCCGCACTGGAGTGCCGGTGGGTCAACCATCCGACGTTCATGGCCCGCGCCGAGTACAAGCCGGTGCAGCTCGAAGCGGCCCGCGCGTCCGGTCTGCGGATCCCGGCCACGCTGATCACGAACCGCCCGCAGGCGGTCCGCGACTTCGCGGCAGCCGTTGACGGCCCGCTGATCTGCAAGCCCGTGTCGTCGCCGGTGCTGATCGAGGACGGCCAGTTGAAGACCGTCTACACCCAGCTTCTTACCGCGGAGGATCTCGCTGACCTGCGCGGTATCGAGAGCACCGCCCATCTGTTCCAGGCCTGGGTAGGCAAGAGCCACGAAGTTCGGCTGACGGTCGTCGGGCAGCGGATGTTCGCCGCCGAAGTCCATGCGGGCAGTGAGGCCGCGCACGTGGACTGGCGGTCCGACTATGGCTCGCTGACCTACACCACGACGGATGTCCCCGATGATGTTGCCGCAGGGATGCGCCTCCTCATGGACCGGCTGCGCCTCTCCTACGGGGCCGCCGACTTCATCGTTGACCGCGCTGGGCGGTGGTGGTTCCTTGAAGTGAATCCGTGCGGGCAGTGGGACTGGATCCAAGGGGCGACCGGGCTTCCGATCGCCGCAGCAATCGCTGACGAACTGCAAGGAGTAGCCACCTGATGGACTGGAAACCGCAGGCTGCCGCGCTGGCCCGCACGGCGGTGCGCCCGTCCTCCCCCTGGTACCGGCCGGTCGTGGACACGCCCCGGCATCTGTGTGTGCCGGCCTGGTTCACCGCGGGCCCCGAAGGGTGGACGCGGGCAGATGGTCCCGTAGACGAGGAAACGTGGGCACGGGCCGCGTACACGGATCAGACCCTCGTGACCCAGGTCGGCCCACACCACGCCGACCAGGCCGGTCCCCGGCCGGTGGTCGGGTCACCCACCTCGTCGAGCACGCTGCCGAGCCTTGTGGTCAGCATGCTCACGCTCGGGGAGCTGAGCGAAGGACACCGCCTCCTCGATGTCGGGACCGGCACCGGCTACAGCTCCGCGCTGGCGTGCGCACGGCTCGGGGACAGCGCAGTGACCACCGTGGACGTCGACCGCTACCTGACCGAGTCGGCCGCCAGCCGGCTCGTCTCCATCGGGCGCCGCCCGACGGTGGTCACCCAGGACGCGACGGAGGAGCTGCCCGACGAGTACGACCGGATCGTGTCCATGGTGTCCGTGCCCCGCATCCCCGCGTCCTGGCTGTCCGCGCTGCGGCCCGGGGGGCGCCTGGTGACGACCATCGCGGGGACCGGGCTGATCCTGACCGCCGACAAGACCGACGACGGCGGGGCCTCCGGCCGGATCGAGTGGGACCGGGCAGCGTTCATGCAGACCCGGTCCGGCGCCGACTACCCGCCCCAGCTCGACGAACTGTTCCAGAAGATCCGCGACCAGGAGGGCGAGGACATCGCTGTCTCGCCGTTCCCGGTTCTCGACGTCATGCAGGCCTGGGAGGTGTGGTCGGCTCTCACCCTGCACGCGCCCGGCATCGAGCACCGGACCGGTGTCGACGACGACGGCACCCGGACATCGTGGATGCTGCACGCGGACGGCTCCTGGGCGCGCGCCGAGACCAAGTCGGGCACCCGCACGGCCACCGTTCACCAGGGCGGCCCGCGCCGCCTGTACGGCCTCCTGGACCAGATCCGCTGGTACTAGGTCGAGAACGGTGAGCTGCCCGTGTACGGGGCGCGGGTGGCCATTGCGCCGGACGGGACAACGACTCTGTCTCGCGGGGGCTGGATCCTCACCCTGTGACCAGGCGGGGGTTTCTTCGTTGGCCTTGGACTGGGCAGACTGGGCAATCAGGAGTAGGGAAGGGAAGCCCCGTGAACGACGAGCCGTTGGACGAATGGGCTGCACGCCGGGATGCGAACCGGCCGGCGCCCGGCGCGCGCAGGGCGGTTCCTCTCGGTGAGGGCTCCACGCGGGGTGGTCACGTTGACCCGGATACGGCGCGCGGGATGCTGGAGTGGGACGGCCACCAGTGGGTTCCTTCCGGTGTGGCCGTGGACCGCGCCGTGGCCGCGCAGGAGACTGGTCCCCAGAACGCGGCAGAGCGGGTTCGTCTCCCGCGGTCCAGTGCTCTGCCGCCTGCTCCGGAGCCGTGGCGGCCCACCGAGGAGTGGTGGCGTCCCTGACCCGGCGACACCAGAGGGCCCGCACAGCTCCGGCTGTGCGGGCCCGCCTTATTGCTCCCCGACTTTGCGATAGCGCACGACCGTGCTGCCTGTCTCTCCGGCTCCTGCGTGGGAGGAAAGCGGGAGAAGACTGGGAGACGAGTGGGAGACGATCATGACGCGCGGATGCACGGGAATGCTAGAAAGTGCTAGATCAGCATAGAAGTGGAGAGTGGATCACCCGGCAGACTCGCCTGCGTGCGGGCTCAGGACTCCCGCGCCGACCAGGACAAAGAGCAAAATGCCCAGAATGATCCGGTAGATGACGAACGGCATGAAGCTCTTGGTCGTGATGAACTTCATGAACCAGGCGATGACCGCGTAACCCACGCCGAACGCGATGACGGTCGCGAAGATGGTCGGCCCCCACGACACATGCCCCTCGCCCGCGTCCTTCAGCTCGAAGACGCCCGAGGCGAGCACCGCCGGGATCGCGAGCAGGAAGGAGTACCTGGCCGCGGCCTCACGGGTGTAGCCCATCAGCAGACCGCCGCTGATGGTCGCTCCGGAACGGGAGACACCCGGAATCAGCGCCATCGCCTGGCAGAAGCCGAAGATCAGACCGTCCTTCACACCGAGTTCCCTGAGCGTCTTGCGCTCCTTGCCGGCCCGGTGCTTCCCGCCCACCTCGTCGCGTGCGGCGAGACGGTCGGCGATGCCGAGGACGATGCCCATCACGATCAGCGTGGTGGCGATCAGCCGCAGATCGCGGAACGGGCCCTCGATCTGGTCCTTGAACGTCACCCCGAGCACACCGATGGGGATGGAGCCCACGATGACCAGCCAGCCCATCTGGGCATCGTGGTCGCTGCGCATCGACCGGTCGGTCAGCGAACGGAACCAGGCCGAGACGATCCGGACGATGTCCTTGCGGAAGTAGATGAGGACTGCCGCCTCCGTACCGATCTGGGTGATGGCGGTGAACGCCGCACCCGGGTCGTGCCAGCCGGCGAAAGCTGCGGTGAGCCGCAGATGCGCGCTGGAGGAGATCGGCAGGAACTCGGTCAGCCCCTGAACGAGGCCCAGGACGAACGATTCGAACCAGCTCATGGGGCTTTGGCCATCCCGGAGGTGATCGTGCATCGGCCGACGGCGTCGGGGGCCGTCGGCAGCGTGCGCATTGCGGTCGATTGAGGGCAGGCCTGTCACGGGCCCGGAGATCTTCGGTCGGTCGCGGGCAGGGTATCGCCCTCAGATGAACAGAGTTACGCGTACCCCCGAGCCGTCCACGGACCGCCCCCGGGCCGGTTCCCGGGAGCACCGGCTCACTCGGCGGCCAGCCGATGGCGCTTGCGCCAGGCGACGACGGCAGCGCCGAGCCCCGTCAGCACGATGAAACCCATCGCGGCCAGAAACGCCGGCGATGTCGGCGACGAGGCCTCGCTGCCCGCGACGACATATGCCGCGGTGTTCGGGATCGAGCCGAGCCCGGTGGCGACCAGGAACGGCGGATACCCCATGCGCGACACCGCCGCGCAGTAGTTGGCTGCCGCGAACGGCACGCCCGGGAACAGCCGCAGCGCCAGCATCGAGCGGAACCCGTGCCGGCTCAACTGGCCGTCCGCCGCCTTCAGCCAGCGCCCGCGCAGCAGCGTACGGAGCGCGTCCTGCCCCAGCACCCTGCCCAGCCCGAACGAGATGCCCGCACCGAGCACCGTTCCCGCCAGTGCGGTGGCCAACCCGGCCTGCGTACCGAAGAGCGCGCCCGCGGCGAGATTGAGCAGCGGCCGGGGAACGAAGGCAACGGTGCACACGCCGTACGCGACACCGAAGAGGACCAGCGCCACGGCGCCGCCGCTCAGCTGGGCGGGCCAGCCGGTGGCGAGCAGCCGCTGGGGTTCGAGGAGGAGCATCGTCGCCGCGGCGCCCAGCAGCACGGCCACGAGCAGCGAGAGCCGGGACCAGGGCGAGAGCAGCGCCCTCGTGCAGCGCACGACGAGGCCGGAGGCGGGCCGGGCTGCGGGGACGGGGTCGAGCATGCCGGGAGAGTAACCGACACCGGCGTGTGATCGCCGTAACGCACCCGGCAGGGGCCGGTCCGCGGGTCCCACGCCCCTGGTCCGCTCCGGCGGCCGGCGCGGGCCGAAGTCCCTTGCCGGGACTGTGGTGTGCGCCGGAAAACCATTCGACTCGGCCAGGCCCGTCGGACATGATCGGACCCATGTTCCGGTACGCCTCCCCCGCAGCGCCGTCCGCAGTCGCGGACGCGCCGAAGGCTGCCGTGAACCCCGTCACCGCAGCAGTTGTCGCAGCCGCGTCCACCACTGCCGCAGCGTTCATCGGCGGCGCCCGAAGCTGACCCTCCCCCGACAGTCCGGCGGACCCCGCAAGGGGAGGGTCGGCCGGGCCCCGGGGTCTTCTCCCAGCTTCGAACACCAAGGAATGAACCATGTCCAAGACGGCATACGTGCGCACCAAGCCCCACCTCAACATCGGCACCATGGGCCACGTCGACCACGGCAAGACCACTCTGACCGCCGCCATCACCAAGGTCCTCAGCGACCGGGGGACCGGCACGTTCGTCCCGTTCGACCGGATCGACCGGGCGCCGGAGGAGACGCAGCGCGGCATCACGATCAACATCGCGCACGTCGAGTACGAGACCGACACCCGCCACTACGCCCATGTCGACATGCCGGGGCACGCCGACTACATCAAGAACATGGTCACCGGTGCCGCCCAGCTCGACGGGGCGATCCTGGTCGTCTCCGCGCTCGACGGGATCATGCCGCAGACCGCCGAGCACGTGCTGCTCGCCCGCCAGGTCGGTGTCGACCACATCGTCGTCGCCCTCAACAAGGCGGACGCCGTCGACGACGGCGAGGACGCGGTACTGACCGACCTGGTCGAGCTGGAGGTCCGTGAGCTGCTCTCCGCGCACGGCTACGGCGGGGACTCCGTTCCCGTCGTGCGGGTGTCCGGTCTGAAGGCCCTGGAGGGCGACCCGCGCTGGACGTCGGCCGTCGAGGCGCTGCTGGACGCCGTCGACACCTACGTCCCGATGCCGGTCAGGTACACCGACGCGCCGTTCCTGCTGTCGGTGGAGAACGTCCTGACCATCACCGGCCGGGGCACCGTGGTCACCGGTGCCGTGGAGCGCGGCACCGTTCGCACCGGGGACCGGGTCTCGGTGCTCGGTGCGGGCATCGAGACGGTCGTCACCGGCCTGGAGACCTTCGGGAAGCCGATGGAGTCCGCGCAGGCCGGCGACAACGTGGCCCTGCTGCTGCGCGGGGTGGAGCGCGACCGGGTGCGCCGCGGCCATGTGGTCGCGGCTCCGGGCAGCGTGACACCGAGCCGCCGCTTCACCGCGCAGGTGTACATCCTGTCGGCGCGGGAGGGCGGCCGGACGACCCCGGTCACCACCGGGTACCGGCCGCAGTTCTACATCCGCACCGCGGACGTCGTCGGCGACGTGGACCTCGGCGCGGTGGCGGTGGCGCGCCCCGGTGACACGGTCGACCTGACCGTCGAACTGGGACGTGACGTCCCGCTGGAGAGCGGACTCGGCTTCGCGATCCGCGAGGGCGGCCGCACGGTCGGCGCCGGGACCGTCACCGGGCTGCTCTGAACCGCCACGCACCAAGGGTCTTCCGTTCGGATCAGCCCGGATCCCGCGAGCCCGGCACAATCCGGACGAAAGGCCCGAGGGCCCGCCTCCCGTACCCCATGGGAGGCGGGCCCGGTGCCGTGCGCAAGACTGACGGCATGACAGAGACAGCATTGGTGCTCGGTGCCGGTGGAGTCACCGGCGGTGCGTGGGAGACAGGGATCCTGCACGGGCTCGCGAAGGCGGGCGTGGACCTCTCCGCGGCAGATCTGATCATCGGCAGCTCGGCGGGAGCGGCGGTCGGCGCGCAGCTGGCCTCCGGACTGCTCGGCCTTCCGGAACTCTACGAACTCCAGCTCGCCGACCCGCAGGACATGACGGGCGGCAGGCTCGGCCCGCTCATGCTGCTGCGATACACGGGGGCCGTACTGTCCGCGCGGACCCCCGAGGCGTACGGCCGGAAGCTGGGCAGGATCGCGCAGGACGCCCGGCCCGGCATCACCGAGGAGCGACGGCGCGAGGCGATCGCGAGCCGTCTTCCGTCGCCCGAGTGGCCGGGGCGCCCTCTGCTCGTCACCGCCGTCGACGCCACGACCGGTGAACTCCACACGTTCGACAAGGACGGCGGGGTGCCCCTCGTCGACGCCGTCACCGCCAGCTGCGCGGTCCCCGGTGTATGGCCCGTCGCCCGCGCCCAGGGGCGGACCTGGATCGACGGCGGGGTGCACTCCACGGCCAACGCCCAGCTCGCCGCCGGATACGGACGCGTCGTGGTCATCGCGCCCTCGGCGAGCGGGAACAAGGCCATCGCCTCACCGCGCTCACAGGCGGCCGCACTCGCCGCGGACGGTGCCCTGGTCGAGGTCATCACCCCGGACGCGGCCGCGAAGAAGGCATTCGGCCGCAACCCCCTCGACCCGAGCAGCCGGGCAGCGGCGGCCCGCGCCGGGCTCCATCAGTCGGCGGCACACACCGAAGCCGTCGCCGCGGTCCTGAGCAGCTGATCCGGCACCCCACAATGGGGGAGTGAACGACTCGATACCCGTCATCCGGGACGTGGACCAGGGCACCGCCAGACTCCTCCCCGACGTGGACCGGGACCGGGCCTGGCTGCTCACCGTCGACGGCGCGCCCCAGTCCTACGTCGACCTCGACGCACCGGAACACCTGGAGTTCGAGTACGCGCGACGGCTCGCCCATGTCGTCGACTGCGCGGCGGCACCGGGCGCACCGCTGGACGTACTCCACCTCGGCGGCGGTGCGCTCACCCTGCCCCGCTACACCGCCGCGACCAGGCCGGGCTCCCGCCAGGACGTCGCCGAGGCCGATCTCGGGCTCCTCGAACTGGTCGCCGAACAGCTGCCGGTCCCCGCCGACAGCGGCATCACCGTGCACGGCACGGACGCCCGGGGCCTGCTGGAACGGACCGCGCCCGCTTCCCTCGACATCCTGATCGCGGATGTCTTCGGCGGCTCGCGGGTACCCGCCCACCTCACCTCCGTCGAGTACGCACGGGCCGCCCGCCGTACGCTGCGGGACCGCGGGATCTACGCGGCCAATCTCGCGGACGGCGCGCCCTTCGGCTTCCTCCGCTCCCAACTGGCCACCTTCGCGGCCGTCTTCGAGGAACTCGCGCTGATCGCCGAACCCGCGGTGCTGCGTGGCCGGCGCTTCGGCAACCTCGTCCTGGTCGCTTCCCCGAGCCCCCTCGACACCGCCACGCTCACCCGCCGCTGCGCCGCCGACGCCTTCCCCGCCCGGGTCGAGTACGGTGCCGCGCTGGACCGGCTGGCCGGTGGTACCCGGCCGGTCGGCGACGAGGAGGCGGTCGCCTCACCCGAGCCGCCCGACGGAGCCTTCAGCATCGGCTGAGAACGGCCCCGGGGCCTTCGCCGTCGCGACCTCGGTGGTCTCGGGGGCCCGGGTCAGGCCCCGTACCTCCGGTACGAACAGCACGGCCCCGGTGACCAGCACGATCAGCGCCGCGCAGCCCCAAAGGGCCTCGCTCCGCCCGACCAGCGACTCCACCGGACCGGCGAGCGCGGTGGCCACCGGCATCATCGCCACCGAGCCGAACCAGTCGTACGCCGAGACGCGCGAGAGCTTCTCCTCCGGGATCTCCTGGTGCATGGCCGTCATCCACGACACCCCGAACACCTCGATGGCGACGCCACTGACGAACATCACCACGCAGAGCCCGCCCACCGGCAACGGCACCGCCAGGCCCGCCGAGGGCAGCGCCAGCGGGAAGACGCAGAGCGTTCCGGCCAACAGCAGCCGCCGGGGCCTCCAGCGCGTCATCAGCAGCGCCCCGCCCAGGGTGCCGGCCCCGAACGCGGCGAGCGCGAAGCCCCAGGGGCGGGCGCCCCCGAGCTCGTCCCGGGCGACCAGCGGACCGTACACCGACTCCGCGGCACCCACCGCGGCGACCACCACCGAGAACTGCGCCACGATGCTCCACAGCCAGGGGCGGCCGATGAACTCCTGCCAGCCGTCCCGCATATCGGCGAGCAGGCCGCCGCCCGCCGTGCGCGGGGGAATGTGGCCGACGTCCAGGAACGCGCGCAGCGCACCCGCCACCGCGAAGGCCGCGGCGTCGACGGCCAGCACCCAGCCGGGATCCATCGCCGCGATCATGGCGCCGCCGAGCGCCGCGCCGCCGATCGTCGCGCCCTGCGTGGCCATCCGGAACAGCGCGAAGGCGCGGCTCGCCTGCTCCCGGCTGACGCTGGACATCAGCATGCCCTCGGCTGCCGGGTTGAAGAACGCCTGCCCGGTGCCGCACAACGCGGTGAGCACCATCATCTGCCACAGCTTCGGATCACCGGCCAGGACCAGCCAGGCGAACGCAGCCTGCGAGAGGCAGTTGAGGGCGTTCGCCGCGACCATCACCCGGTGGCGCGGCAGCCGGTCCGCGATCGCCCCGCCGATCAGCAGGAAGAGCACCAGGGGCGCGGTCCTGGCGGCGGCCACCAGACCGACGTCGCCACCGTCACCGCCCGCCTTCAGAACGGCGAACGCCGCCGCGATCAGCGCACCATGGGTACCCAGGCCCGTGATGATCGCGGCGGCGGTCAGAAGACGGTAGTTGCGGCCGGGGTGCGGCGGACGGGATGCGGCGGTGGCGGCGACAGTCACCAGGGGACTATCGCCGCCGCGCCCCCGCCGTGCCAACTGCTTTCCCGGGGGAGGGGAGCGGGATCAGGGGGCCGGGGTGACGTCCACCAGCCGCACGGTGCTCAGGATCTTCTGGATCGTCGTGTCCGGGAGTTCGTCCTTGACGGAGTCGGCTCCGTACAGGACCCAGGAAGCGAACTCACCCTTCTTGTTCTTGAAGGTGAAGGCGATGGCCTTGCCGTCGCTGTCGCACTTCTCCTTCTTGGTGACATTGGGGGCGGTGGCGGTGACGACCTGCCCGGTGAGACCCGACTTGGTGGTGTACTGCTTGGCCTCGGTGAACTTGATGGTGCTCTGCGGCATGTGCTGCGCGTAGGCGGCCCACACCCAGGTACCGGCCTCGCTGTGGGCGTTCTTGGCGGCGTCGGTGGCGCCCTGGGCGCCCCTGGTACCGGCGCTCGCGAGGCTCATGCTCTCTTCGACACCGTCCTTGTCGGTGTCGTCCACGCACCACTTCTTCTGGAAGAACGCCGGCGCGGAGAAAAGGATGAGGGGCGAGCCGTCCCCTTTCTTCTCGTCCTCGAAGAACGAGCCTGTGCCGGGCCTCCCGACCTCCCAGTCCCCGGGCACGTCGAACTGCGTTCCCCACTTGGGGTTGGTGACGACCTTCCAGCCGGGGATGAGGGGCTTGGGATCCCCGTCGTCGCCGCGCGGGTTCGCCTCGCCGGACGCGGACCCGGACGGCTTGGCGGGCGCCGACGACTGCTTTCCGTCGGCGACGTCCTTGCCCTTGTCGTCCTTGTTCATCACGACGACACCGGTCACCACGGCGGCCACGACCACAGCGGTGGCCGCGACGATCGCGACGGCGGTGGTCTTCTTTTTGTTGTCACCGGGCTGCGGAGCACCGGGCGGATCGGGCACCGCGTACTGCGGCACGGTCTGCTGCTGGTACGGGTTCGGCTGCGCATAGCCGGGCTGCTGGCCCTGCTGCGGATAACCCGGCTGCTGCCCCGGCTGGCCCTGCTGCTGATATCCCGGCTGCTGATAGGGATTCGGCTGCTGGTACCCCGGCTGCTGGTACGGATTCTGATTCTGGTCCTGCGGGTTTTGCTCGCCCCCGGGCGGCTGCTGTCCTGGCCACATGGCGAGTAACGATAGAGGGGCGGTGGCCGGTCTGCCACGCCCGCCCCCGTGTGCGGACGGTGAAGGCGGTGATCGGGAAGGTGCACCGGGGGTTCCGGGGATGGCCAAAAAGTTCTACTCGTGAGTAACATCTGGCCATGAGTGCTGAACAGATGACCGTCGGCGAGATGCTCGTCGCGACTGTCCCGATGGCCCGGACCCTCAACCTCGAGTTCCTGGAGACGACCGCCGAGCGCGCGGTGGTCCGACTGCCGGACCAGGCCGAATACCACAACCACATCGGCGGACCGCACGCCGGAGCGATGTTCACGCTGGCGGAATCGGCGAGCGGGGCCATCGTCATCGCCGCCTTCGGCGACCAGATGTCGCGCGCCGTGCCGCTCGCGGTGAAGGCGGAGATCGGCTACAAGAAGCTGGCCAAGGGGGTCGTCACCGCGACGGCGACCCTCGGCCGCCCGGTGGCCGAGGTCATCGCCGAACTCGACGAGGGCAAGCGGCCGGAGTTCCCCGTGACCATCGAGATCCAGCGCGCGGACGGCGCGGTGACCGGCGAGATGACGGTCGTCTGGACGCTGCGCCCCAACGCCTGATTCCGGCCGGTTCCGCGAAGAGCCGCCACCTGCCCCGGGGAGGGTGGGTGGCGGCTTTTCGAGCTGTCCGGGCAGGGCGGGACAGGTAGGCTTCCCGCCGTGCGCCGAGGAGTTGCCCGGCGGGCAACAGGCATCAGCTACGGGAGGAACCGGCGTTGCACATCCAGGAATGGCTGGAGACCATCCCCGCGGTCAGCGTCTACGCCCTGGTGGCCGCGGTCATCGGGCTGGAGAGCCTCGGCATTCCGCTGCCGGGCGAGATCGTCCTGATCAGCGCGGCGCTCCTGGCCGCCGGGCACGACGGAATCAGCCCGTGGACGGTCGGCATCTGCGCCTCGGCCGGTGCGATCATCGGTGACTCGATCGGATACGCCATCGGCCGCAAGGGCGGGCGTCCGCTGCTGACCCGGCTGGGCGGGAAGTTCCCCAAGCACTTCGGCAAGAACCAGATCGCCATGGCGGAGCGGTCGTTCGAGAAGTGGGGCATGTGGGCGGTGTTCTTCGGCCGATTCGTGGCGCTGCTGAGGATCTTCGCGGGTCCGCTGGCGGGCGTACTGCACATGCCGTACTGGAAGTTCCTGATCGCCAATGTGCTCGGTGGCATCGTCTGGGCGGGCGGCACCACGGCAGTCATCTACTCGGTGGGAGTCGTCGCCGAGGCCTGGCTCAAGCGGTTCTCCTATCTCGGCCTGGTGGTCGCGGTGCTGATCGGCATCACCTCGATGCTGATCCTCAAGAACCGGGCCAAGAAGGCGGCGGCTTCGGCCGCCCCGGTGCCGGAGCCGACGACGGCCGCGGTCACCGACTGACCGCACGGGGACGGCGCGGACCGGGCGGTGCGACCGCGCACCGCCCGCAGCGCTCAGCCCTCGTGGGCCTGGCGGTGCGCCTTGGCCAGCTCGACGTAGCCGACCGCGTTGAACTTGATGCCTTCGAGCTCCTCCTCGGTCAGCTGCCGCTTGACCTTGGCGGGGACCCCGGCGACCAGTGAGCCCGGCGGCACCTGCATCCCCTGCGGGACCAGAGCCTGTGCCGCGATCAGCGAACCCGCGCCGATGTGTGCGCCGTTGAGGACGGTGGCGCCCATGCCGACCAGGACGTCGTCCTCGATGGTGCAGCCGTGGAGCACCGCGTTGTGCCCGACCGAGACGCGCTCTCCGACCGTGACGGGGAACCCCGGGTCGACGTGGACGCTGCAGTTGTCCTGGATGTTGCTGTCGGCGCCGATGGCGATCGGGCCGCAGTCGGCGCGCAGTACGGCCTGGTACCAGACACTGGAGCCCGCGGCCATGGTGATCTCGCCGATGACGACCGAGGTCGGTGCCGTGAAGGCATCCGCGTCGATGTCCGGCTCCTTGCCGCCCATTCCCGTGATCAACGCCTGTTGTGCCATCGCCCGTTCCTCCGTGCTCAGGTGTCGTGCGGCCGCGGCTGTCCGGTCCCGGCAGCAGGCCGCGGCTGTTCGATCGCGCCAATGGAACGGTATGCGACGGCCGGCGGACCGAGGCCGAGTGGGGTGAACATCACAGGTTGCCGCGGTGATCGGCTCGGGCGCCGACGACTACCGTGAGCGGGTGCCGAAGAACAGGAACACGTTCTCTTCCCTCGCCGCCTGGCGGCGACGCGCCCTGTCCCGGGCCGTCCACCATGGCTGGCGATGGGTGCAGGAGACGGGCGCCGTCACGGCGGACCGGCCGGGTGCGCTGCGCTTTCGCCGGATCGGAGCGGGCACCCGGCTGGCCTTTCCGCAGGGCACGGTCTTCGGCGAGCCGTGGATCGAGCTCGGCTCGCACTGCGTGATCGGCGAGCAGGTCACGCTGACGGCCGGACTCATGCCCGACCTCGATCTCGGTCCCGATCCGATCCTGACCCTGGGCGACGGGGTGGTGCTCGGCCGCGGCAGCCATGTGGTCGCCGACACCACGGTGACCATCGGCTCGGACACGTACTGCGGGCCTTACGTCTACATCACGTCGACGAACCACAGCTACGACGATCCGCACGAGCCGGTCGGCCGGCAGTGGCCACGCATGGAGCCGGTCGCCATCGGGCCGGGCTGCTGGATCGGCACCGGAGCGGTGATCCTCCCGGGGGCCTCGCTCGGGCGCAATGTGGTGGTCGCCGCCGGTGCGGTGGTACGGGGCGAGGTGCCCGACCATGCGGTGGTGGCCGGTGCCCCGGCCCGTGTCGTACGCAGCTGGGACGCCGAGAAGGGCTGGCAGCCGCCGCTGCGCACCCCCGCTCCGGTGCCGATCCCGACGGGCGTCACGCCCGAGCAACTGCTGGCCCTCGCGGAACCCGGCGAGACCTCGGGTCCGTCCGCCGGCTGACGGGTCCCGGCCGGTCGCGAGCGGCACCGCGCGAGGACGCCTTCGCACGGCAGGCCTCGCAGTACAGTGCGGTGGACGGTGGAGTGCACCACACCGTAGTGCAGTATTTTCGACCCTGTCATCCAAAATATTGGACGGAATGTGTCTGACCTCGATCAGCTCACTCAGTCGCTCGCGCGCAATCTCAAGCGCTGGAGGGGGGAACGCGGCTTCACCCTGGACGCTCTGGCCGCCCGTGCCGGGGTCAGCCGCGGCATGATCATCCAGATCGAGCAGGCCCGCACCAACCCGAGCGTCGGCACCACGGTCAAGCTCGCCGACGCACTCGGGGTCAGCATCACCACCCTGCTCGACTACGAGCAGGGTTCACCGGTCCGGCTGGTGCCCGAGAGCCAGGCGGTGCGCCTGTGGTCCACCGATGCGGGCAGTTCCAACACCCTGCTCGTCGGCACGGAGGCCAGGGGGCCGCTCGAACTCTGGTCCTGGCGGCTGATGCCCGGCGACAGCAGCGCCTCCGACCCGCACCCCGAGGGCACTGTCGAACTGCTCCACGTCACTGCGGGCGAACTCACTCTGGTCGTCGACGGCACCTCGTACGCCGTACCGGCCGGCGGCTCCGCCTCGTTCGAGGCGCACCACCCGCACACCTACCGCAACGACGGCTCCGAGCCGGCCGAAGTGACCATGGCCGTCTCCATCCCGCCCGTACGGTGAGACGGCCGGCCGAAGGCAGCGGGATCGCTGTTAGCGTGACGCGCATGCGCGCTCCCATCGGCTCCTTCGAGAACGCCGGTCCGGCGGCCGACCGCCTCGACCTGCTCACCGCCCCCGTCGCCGCGGCCGTGACCGCGGGCTGGGGAGGGTTCCCGGCCGAGCAGATCATCCATGTCGACTCCGACCCGGCCATCGCCGACACGGCCGTCTTCGTCGAGCATCACGGCGCGGAGCTGCTCGACCGGTCGGCCAACTGCGTCGTGGTGGCGGGCAAGCGCGGTGGCGAGGTGACACTCGCGGCGTGCCTCGTCCTGTCCAGCTCCCGCGTCGATGTGAACGGCGTGGTCCGCAGGCAACTGGGCGCCCGCAAGGTGTCCTTCGCCCCGATGGACACGGCGGTCGGCGAGACCGGCATGGAGTACGGCGGCATCACCCCCATCGGCCTGCCCGCCTCGTGGCCGCTGCTGATCGATCCCGCGGTCGTCGACGAGGAGTGGGTGCTGATCGGCAGCGGCAGCCGCCGGGGCAAGCTGATCGTCCCGGGCAAGGGACTGGCTGCACTGCCGGGCGCGGTGGTCGTCGAGGGGCTCGGCATCAGGGGCTGAGGCCCCCAGGGCCTTTCGTTTGGATCATGCCGGGCTCGCGTGCCCCGGTGCCTCAGCCGGGCGAGTGGCAGAGGGCCCGAGCCGGTGAACCGGCACGGTGGGCCGGCAGCCAGCCCACGGCGAAGTCGACGGCGTCGTCGATGCGGAAGAGCCGGCTCGTCGAAGAGCCCACCGGGCCCGTACGGACCGGCGCACCCGTGCCCGCGCGGGCGAAGTCCGCGCCCAGGGCGGCGAAGTCGCTGTCGTCCAGCGCGACGTCGTCGTACTCCCACCACTGGCGGCGGCCTCCGGCCGTCACGACACAGCGGTAGCTCCGGCGGGGCGGGGCGGGCACCCGGTACTCGCCGAGGTGGAACGCGGTGCAGGTGTCGAAACCGGTGCCCAGAAGGAGCACCTGGGCCCGCAGATCGTAGAGGCGGGCCAGCGGCGAGTCCTCGCCGAGGTGGCAGTCGGGGCGGTGGCGCGCCACGAGGTTCCGGGCCAGTGGGCCCAGCGCGGCGAAGGACGTCTGCGGGTGGCCGCTGCGTGCCGCCCCCTCGCCGAGCCGCACGGCCTCCGACAGCCGGCCCATCGACGGTGCGGCCGATGTCGCCGGATCGAAGGGCGGCATGCTCGCCCGCACGGCTTCCCGGGCCCGCTCGCCGAGCCCGCGCACCCGGTCGAGGTAGTGCGGAGAGGTGTCGGAGTTCTCCGGCGTGAAGGCGGGGACGACGAGCGTGCCGTGCCCGAGGGCGTCCCGCAGCGCACCGACCATCGCATGGACCCCACCGCTCACACGGCCCACCGCGCGCATCGACGCGTGGACCAGGAGGACGCCGTCGCGCTCCACGCCCAACTCGGTGAGCTGCCCGGCCAGCCCGCTTCGGCTGTGGGTGTGGGTCGGTGCGGTGGTAGTGGTCACAGCGGGCCATTCTCCCAGCCGGACTCCGGGTGCGACACCACGCACGTGTGCGCGAGGGACCCAGGTGCGGATCAACGGTCCAGAGCGGGAATCTCGATCGCGGGACACCGGTCCATGACCATGTCGACTCCTGCGGCACGCGTGCGGGCGTATGCCTCCGGGTCGACCACGCCGAGCTGGAACCAGACGGCCCCGGCGCCCGCCGCGACCGCCTGGTCGGCCACCGCGCCCGCCAGCCCGCTGTTGACGAAGACATCCACCACATCGACCGGGAACGGGATGTCGGCCAGAGACGCGTAACCCTCCTCGCCGTGCACCCGCTCCGCCTTCGGGTGCACCGGAACCACCCGCTTGCCGAAACCCTGGAGCACCTCGGCGACGCGGTAGGCGGCACGCGACCGGTTGCCGGACAGGCCCACCACGGCCCAGGTGTCGCCGCCGTTCAGGAGAATCCTGCGGATCGTCTCTTCGTCTGCGTACATGATCCGCACAACGGACGGCGGCCCCGGACCATTCCCGTACGGGGCATAGGGTGGCCGGATGCAGGAGCAGTACCGGACAGTCGCCCGAGCGGGCGTGCACGAGACCGAGATCAACCGGTCGCGCTTCATCTGCGCGCTCGCGCCCGCCGCCACCGAGCAGGAGGCGCAGGACTTCGTCGCACGCATCCGCAAGGAACACCCGACCGCCACCCACAACTGCTTCGCCTATGTGATCGGCGCCGACGCCTCCGTTCAGAAGGCGAGCGACGACGGGGAACCCGGAGGCACCGCGGGCGTACCGATGCTGCAGATGCTGACACGCCGTGAGATGCGCTACGTCGTCGCCGTCGTCACCCGCTACTACGGCGGTGTCAAGCTCGGCGCCGGCGGATTGATCAGGGCGTACGGGGGCGTGGTCGGCGAAGCCCTCGACGAGCTCGGCACCGTCACCCGCCGGCGGTTCCGCCTCGCCACGATCACCATCGGCCACCAACGAGCGGGCAAGCTGGAGAACGACCTCCGCGCCACCGGCCGCACCGTGCGCGAGGTCCGCTACGCCGAGGCCGTCATCATCGAGATCGGGCTCCCGGACGCCGACGTCGAGTCCTTCCGCGGCTGGCTGGCAGACGCGACGGCGGGCGAGGCCGGGCTGGAGCTCGGCGGCGAGGCGTACGGGGACGCCTGACCGGATCCCGCGCCCGCACAGCACCTTCCCCGCGCGGACCGTCTTCCGGGGCGAAGGCCCGGACCGGGCCGGCGGTGATGCGAGACTGTGGTGGGTGAGAAACGAGGGACTCAACGGCCCCGGGGGCGGAGGAAGCGAACGATGCAGGTCGGAGCCGGCTCTTGAGAATTCTGCACACGTCGGACTGGCACCTGGGGCGCTCGTTCCACCGGGTCTCCCTGCTCGAAGCCCAGGCCGCCTACCTGGACCACCTGGTGGCGACGGTGCGCGAGCACGAGGTGGACATGGTCCTCGTCGCAGGTGATGTGTACGACAGGGCGGTGCCGCCACTGGCCGCCGTCGAGCTCTTCGACGACGCGCTGCACCGGCTCGCCGCCGCCGGCGTGCCCACCGTGATGATCTCGGGCAACCACGACTCGGCGCGCAGGCTCGGCGTCGGCGCCGGACTGATCGGACGGGCCGGCATCCACCTGCGGACCGACCCCGCAGGCTGCGCCACCCCCGTCGTCCTGCCGGACGCGCACGGCGACGTGGCGTTCTACGGGCTGCCCTACCTGGAGCCGGCCCTGGTGAAGGATGTCCTCAAGGCGGAGCGCGCCGGGCACGAAGCGGTGCTGACCGCGGCCATGGAGCGGGTACGCGCAGATCTGGCGGAACGCCCGGACGGCACGCGTTCCGTCGTGCTCGCCCACGCCTTCGTCGCGGGCGGCGAGCCCAGCGACAGCGAGCGCGACATCACCGTCGGCGGGGTGGCCGCCGTGCCCGCCGGGGTCTTCGACGGCGTCGACTACGTGGCGCTCGGCCATCTGCACGGCTGCCAGACCGTCACCGAACGCGTCCGATACTCGGGCTCGCCGCTCGCGTACTCCTTCTCCGAGGCCACCCACCGCAAGACCATGTGGCTGATCGACCTCGACGCCTCGGGCACGGTCACCGCCGAACGCCTCGACTGCCCGGTGCCCCGCCCGCTCGCCAGACTCCGCGGTCGGCTCGACTACCTCATCGACGACCCCGCGCTGGAGCGGCACCGGGAGTCCTGGGTCGAGGCCACCCTCACCGACCCGGCGCGCCCGGCCGAGCCGATGGCCCGGCTCGTCGAGCGGTTCCCGCACACACTCAGCCTCGTGTTCGAACCGGACCGGGCCCCCGACGACCCGCTCGCCTCGTACGCGGAGCGTCTCAAGGGGCGCGACGACCAGCAGATCGCCGAGGACTTCGTGGCACATGTGCGGGGCGGCTCCGCGGCCGACGAACAGGAACGGACGGTGCTGCGCGGCGCCTTCGAGCACGTCCGGGTGGACGACGGCGTGCGCGAGGTGAACCGTTGAGACTCCACCGGCTCGACCTCACCGCCTTCGGGCCGTTCGGCACCACCCAGTCCATCGACTTCGACGCGCTCTCGTCGGCCGGTCTCTTCCTGCTGCACGGGCCGACCGGCGCAGGGAAGACCTCCGTCCTGGACGCGGTCTGCTACGCCCTCTACGGCGCGGTGCCCGGCGCCCGCCAGAACCCCGGCACCTCCCTGCGCAGCGACCATGCCCCGGCGGACCTCGCCACCGAGGTCGCGCTGGAGCTGACGGTCGGCGGCCGCCGCCTCGAAATCACCCGGAGCCCCGCACAGCCCCGTCCCAAGAAGAAGGGCAGCGGCTTCACCACGGAGAAGGCCCAGAGCCGGCTGCGGGAGCACGACCCCGAGGACGGCTGGCGGCCGCTCAGCCGCTCGCACCAGGAGATCGGCGAGGAGGTCACCCAGCTCATCGGGATGAGCCGGGAACAGTTCTGCCAGGTGGTGCTCCTGCCGCAGGGCGACTTCGCGCGCTTCCTGCGTGCCGATGCCGAGGCACGCGGCAAACTCCTCGGCAGGCTCTTCGACACCCGCCGTTTCGCCGCCGTCGAGGACCGTCTCGCCGAACTGCGTCGCACCGCCGAGACCAGGGTCAGGTCCGGGGACGAACGTGTCCTCGCGGTCGCCCAGCGGATCGCCCAGGCCGCCGGCCCCGCCGGACTCGAAATGCCGCTCCCGGAGATCCAGCCCGGCGAACCGGGGCTCGCCGAGGGCGTACTGGAGTGGGCGGCGACGGCCCGCAGCGGAGCCCGCGAACGGCTCGACATGGCCGCCTGCGCCCTGGCCACGGCCGAGGGGCGGCAGTCGGCCGCCCGACTGGCCCTGGACAGCGAACGCGAACTCGCCGCACTCCAGCAGCGGTACGCGGAGACGCGGCGTCGCGCCGCCGGGCTCGAGGACCGCCGCGCCGACCGTGACCGCTACCACGAACGGCTGGCGCTGGCCCGCAAGGCGGACCTCGTCGCGCCGGCTCTGGACCTGCGCGACGACGCCGAGCGCGCCTACCGGACGGCCTGTCAGGCCCGTGACCGCGCCCGTGCGGTGCTGCCCCACACCCTGGCCGACGCCGGTGCCGAACAGCTCGCGGAGCTGGAGCGACGGCTCCGGCAGGAACTCGGCGGGCTCGAGGCCGCGCAGCGGGCAGAGCTGCGCAGCGCGCGGATCGACACCGAGCGGGCCGGGCTGGAGCGACAGGCCAGGGCCGACGACGGGCTGATCCGCGACACGGAAGTCTGGCTGGCCGGCTGGGAGTCCGTCCGGGACGGACTGCGGGCCCGCATCGAGGCGGCACAGGAGGCTGCCACCCGCGCCGAACAGCTGGCCGGCCGGCTGGAGCCCGCCCGGGCCCGCCTGGACGCGGCCCGCCGGCGCGACGCGATCGCCGACCGGGTGTCTGCCGCCACCGAGCGGCTGGCAGCCGCCCGCGAGCGCGCCTCCGAAGCCCGCGAGTCGTGGCTGGAGCTCCGCGAACGGCGACTGCGTGACATCGCGGCGGAGCTGGCGGCCGAGCTGGTGGACGGCGAGGGCTGCAAGGTCTGCGGCTCGGCCGACCACCCCGACCCGGCCCGCGCGACCGACGGACACGTCGACCGGGCCACCGAGGAGCGGGCGCTCGACGCCTACCGCCGGGCCGACGACGAACGTACGCACGCGGACCGGGAGGTCGGCGTCGTACGTGAGCAGCACGCCGCCGCCCGGGCGGCCGCGCTGTCGGCGGTGCCGCAGCCCAGGGACGGGGCCGAGGCCGCCGATCCGGCCGCGTCGGTACGCGTGACCGGGAGTGCCGCCGCCGGTTCGTCCGGGTCGTCACCGACGGCCGGGACCGGTTCGATCGCCGCGGGCCCGGCCGGCACCGCGCCCGACGCCGACCCCACCGTGGCCGAACTGGGCGCGCTCGTCGAGCGTTTGACCGCCATGCACGCCGATGCGTACCGCACCGCGGCGGGGATGCACGCCGCGCGTGAGGCACTCGCGGCCGCCGAGCGGGAACAGGCCGAACGCCTCGGCGCCCGGCAGCTCGCCGAGCGCCGGGCCGCGGCCCGCACCTCCTTGCGTGAAGGACTGGATCGTGAACAGGCCGCACTGGAAGCCGAGTTGGTGACCGCCCGCGGCGAGTTGGGCAGCGTGGCCGAGCACGCCGCGCTGCTGGAACGACGTGTCGCGCTGCTCTCCGCGGCAGCCGAGGCGGTACGCGAGGAGGAGGCGGCCGCACACCACCGCAAGGAGGCCGACGACCGGCTCGCGGACGCCGCGTTCCGGGCCGGTTTCGACACCCCGCAGGCCGCGGCCGAGACCCTCCTCCCTCAGGCAGAGCAGCGCGAGCTCCAGCGGCTCGTCGACGCCTGGCAGGCCGAGGCGGCGGCGGTGGCAGACCGTCTGGCGGAGACGGAGACCCGGGCCGCCGCCGAACGCCCGCCGGCCGCGGTGGACATCGCGCAGTCCACGTCCGGCACGGCCGAAAGGCTGCTGCGGGATGCCTCCGCCGCACTGGCGGCCGCCCGCGAGCGCTGCGCCGAACTCGGCCGGCTCTCCCGCCGTGCCGCGGACGAGGTGCGCGGACTGGGACCGCTGCGCGAGGAGTACGACCGGGTGGCGCGGCTGGCCGGACTCACCGCGGGCACCTCCGCGGACAACGAACGCAAGATGCGGCTGGAGTCGTACGTGCTCGCCGCCCGGCTCGAACAGGTCGCCGCCGCGGCCACCGCACGGCTCGGGCGCATGTCGTCCGGCCGCTACACACTGGTCCACTCCGACGCCCGCACCGGAGGCCGCAGATCGGGCCTCGGGCTGCATGTCGTCGATGCCTGGACCGGTCGCGAGCGCGACACGGCGACGCTGTCGGGCGGCGAGACGTTCTTCGCCTCGCTCGCCCTCGCGCTCGGCCTCGCGGATGTCGTCACCGACGAGGCGGGCGGGGTACGGCTGGACACCCTCTTCATCGACGAGGGCTTCGGCAGTCTGGACGACCAGACCCTGGACGAGGTGCTCGACGTGCTGGACTCGCTGCGCGAGCGGGACCGCAGCGTCGGTATCGTCAGCCACGTCGCCGACCTGCGCCGCCGCATCCCCGCACAGCTCGAAGTGGTGAAGGAACGGCACGGATCGGCGGTCCGGCACCGCACCACCGGCTGACGGGTCCGACCCGCCATCCGCTGATCACCCACCAGCCGAAACGCCAGGCCGACACACCTCAGACCCCATTGCACCCAGAGCCGTGGGACCGACCGATGGCGCGCCGGGGGAGCGGCGAGGAGTAGACGACGCTCGTGGTCACCGAACCGAGAGCGCCGATCCGGCCCGCGACCTCCTCCAGGTGACTCATCGAGCGGGCGGTGACCTTCAGCACGAAGCAGTCGTCACCGGTGACATGGTGGGCCTCCACGATCTCCGGAGTCGTGTCGAGCAGATCGTGGAACGGTTTGTAATGGCCGTTGGGGTAGCGCAGCCGTACGAGGGCGAGGATCGGCAGCCCGAGCCGCTCCGGGTCGACCACGGCGGCGTAACCGCATGTTCCCGGTGCGGTGCACCTGCCGACCGCGCTCATCGCCGAGCAGGCCCACCACCTGCTCGATCCGGCGGTTCCCGTGGTCACCTACTGCTGGGGTCCCGGCTGCAACGGCGCGACGCGTGCCGCGCTCGCCCTCGCCGAACTCGGCTACCGGGTCAAGGAGATGCTCGGCGGCTTCGAGTACTGGGTGCGCGAGGGCTTCGAGTTCGAGACCTGGGAGGGGCGGGAGAGACGGGACGCGGACCCGCTCACCGCACCGGTCGGCTCCGACGACTGCGGCTGCTGACCGTCCCGAGCGGTCCGCCCGTTTCAGGCCGCGGAAGCGCTCGGCGGCCGGGCTCATGAAGTGAACCGGGCCCGGCCGCCGAGCCACCGCGTCAGAGCTTGGAGAGCTCGTCGACGAGATCGTCGAGACCGAGCGGCCCCTGCGAAAGGGCGGCCATGTGCCAGGCCTTGGCGTCGAACGCGTCGCCGTGGGCCTTGCGGGCGTTCTCCCGGCCCAGCAGCCAGGCGCGCTCGCCCAGCTTGTAACCGATGGCTTGTCCCGGCATGGAGAGATAGCGGGTCAGCTCGCTCTCCACGAAGTCGGCGGGACGGCCGCTGTGGTTGCCGAAGAACTCCTGCGCCAGCTCGGGCGTCCACCGCTCGCCGGGGTGGAACGGGGAGTCCGCCGGGATCTCCATCTCCGCGTGCATGCCGATGTCCACGATCACCCGGCAGGCGCGCATCATCTGCGCGTCCAGATAGCCGAGGCGGCGCTCCGCGTCGGGCAGGAATCCCAGCTCGTCCATGAGGCGCTCGGCATACAGCGCCCAGCCCTCGGCGTTGGCGCTGACCCCGCCGATCGACGCCTGGTAGCGGGACAGGCTGTCGGCGACATGCGTCCACTGCGCGATCTGGAGGTGGTGGCCGGGCACACCCTCGTGGTACCAGGTGGACACCAGGTCGTACACCGGGAAGCGGGTCTCGCCCATCGTGGGCAGCCAGGTGCGGCCCGGGCGCGAGAAGTCCTCGGAGGGGCCCGTGTAGTACGGGGCCGCGGCGCCGCCCGGCGGGGCGATGCGGGACTCCACCTTCCGTACCCGTTCGGCGAGTTCGAAGTGCGTTCCGTCGAGCGCCTCGATCGCCTCGTCCATCAGACCCTGCAGCCAGGCCTGGACCTCGTCGACCCCCTCGATGTGCTTGCCGTGCACATCGAGATGGGCCAGCGCCTCCCAGGGGCCGGCGCCGGGCAGTACCTTCTCGGCCTCGGTCCGCATCTCGGCGAGCAGCCGGTGGTACTCGGACCAGCCGTACGCGTATGCCTCGTCCAGGTCCAGGTCGGTGCCGTTGAAGTAACGCGACCAGCGCGCGTACCGCTCGCGGCCCACGGTGTCAGGCGCGCCCTCGATCGCGGGGGCGTACACATCGCGCATCCAGTCGCGCAGCGCCCGGACCGACTCGGTGGCCTGTCGGGCGCCTTCGTCGAGCTCGGCGCGGAGCGACGCGGGTCCGGCGGCCACGAACTCCTGGAAGAAGCCCGAACCGTCCTCACCCGCCCACTCGTCGAGCTGGCCGATGAAGGTGGCGGTGGCGCGCGGGCCGCCGTGGAGCTTGCGCTCCAGACCGAGCGCGAGCGACTCGCGGTAGCCCTCGAACGCGGCGGGCACCGCCCGCAGCCGGTCCACGACCGCCGCCCAGTCCTCGTCGGTCTCGGTCGGCGTCACGGTGAACACGTCACGGACGCTGTGCGCCGGGGAGGCGAGATTGGAGACCGAGCGCAGTCCCTCGTCGGCTTCGTGGACGGCGAGTTCCGCCGTGAGGCGCTCGCGCAGCAGCCGGCCGCAGCGGCGCTCGGCGTCGCTGTCCGCGCCGGGCAGCTGTTCGGCGGCGTCGAGCTTCGCCAGGGTGGTGCGGGCCAGCTCGGCAAGGCCTTCTCGACCTGCGGGGGAGAAGTCGGGGAGGCGGCGCGAGCTCTCCGCGACACCGAGGTAGGTGCCGGCGATCGGGTCGAGTTCGATGAATGCGTCGACGTAGGCGTCGGCGACCTGACGGGGCAGCGCGCTGCTGGAAGTGTCTGACATGCGGACATCCTCGTACGGCGGTGGCCTCCGCGTCATCATCATTCGGTCTCAGGGACCCGACTCCGCCGATTCTGCGGGCGGCAGCAGCGGTCCGCACTCCCACTGCTGGAATATCAGCCGGGTCTCGACCCGGGCCACCTCGCGGCGCGAGGTGAATTCGTCCAGTACCAGGCGTTGCAGGTCGGCCGTGCCCGTGACCGCGACATGGACCAGGTAGTCGTCCGGGCCGGTCAGGTGGAAGAGCGCACGGGACTCGGGCAAGGACCTGATGCGTTCGACGAACGGACCGATGAGCTCCCTGCGGTGCGGCCGCACCTGTACGGAGAGCAGCGCCTCCAGGCCCCGGCCGAGCCTCGCCGGGTCCAGACGCAGCTGGTGGCCGAGAATCACGCCGGAACGGCGCAGCCTGGTCACCCGGTCCAGACAGGTCGAGGGCGCGACCCCGACCTCGGCGGCCAACTCGCGGTAGGTGGTCCGGGCATCGTTCTGCAGCAGTCGCAGAATATGCAGGTCCACCGGGTCAAGAGCGACAGAATCGGCCATCTGCCGAACGTAGCACGGGACATGGCCATCAAATCTCGGTCGTTGTTCAGAGTGGTGCCATGGACACCGAATTCTCGATGGCGCCCCCGACGACAACCCGGTCCAGGGCGCTGGCCACCGAAGCCGTGCACGCCGGCCGCGACGATCTCGCGGCCCTCGGGCTGCACGCTCCGCCGATCGATCTGTCCACCACCTACCCCTCGTACGACTCCAGGGGGGAGGCGGAGCGGATCGACACCTTTGCCGCCACCGGTGCGAGGCTCGAAGGGCCGCCGGTCTACGCACGGCTGGACAACCCGACGACCGCCCGGTTCGAGACCGCGCTCGCCCGGCTCGAAGGCGCCGAGAGCGCCGTTTCGTTCGCGAGCGGAATGGCGGCGCTCACCGCCGTGCTGCTGGTCCGCGCGAGCATGGGGCTGCGCCATGTGGTGGCCGTCCGGCCGCTCTACGGGTGCAGTGATCACCTGCTCGGCGCCGGACTGCTGGGCACGGAGGTGACCTGGACCGATCCCGCGGGCATCGCCGACGCGATCCGTCCGGACACCGGGCTGGTGATGGTGGAGACCCCCGCCAACCCGACGCTCGCCGAGGTCGACATCCGTGCGATCGCCCACTCCTGCGGCTCGGTGCCGCTGCTCGTCGACAACACCTTCGCCACCCCGGTACTGCAACGGCCCGTCGAGCACGGCGCCCGGATCGTGCTGCACAGCGCCACCAAGTACCTGGGCGGACACGGCGATGTGATGGGCGGGGTCGTCGCCTGCGACGAGGAGTTCGCGGCCCGGCTGCGGCAGGTGCGTTTCGCCACCGGCGGGGTGCTGCATCCGATGGCCGGGTATCTGCTGCTGCGCGGCCTGGCCACGCTCCCGGTGCGAGTACGGGCGGCGTCCGCGAGCGCCGCCGAGCTGTCCCGCAGACTGACCGCCGATCCGCGCATCGCCAGGGTCCACTACCCGAAGCTGGGCGGTGCGATGGTCTCCTTCGAGGTGTACGGGGATCCGCACCGGGTGATCTCGGCCGTGCGGCTCATCACGCCCGCGGTGAGCCTCGGCAGTGTGGACACCCTGATCCAGCATCCTGCTTCCATCAGCCACCGCATCGTGGACGAGGGGGACCGGCAGGCCGCCGGTGTCGGGGACCGGCTGCTGCGTATGTCGGTCGGCCTGGAGGACGTCGAGGATCTGTGGGCCGATCTGTGCCAGGCGCTGAGCGCGCAGGATGCCGGACGCGAGCCCTCCGGGCCCGGGTCCGCCGCGGCCGAGGAGTCAGCGACCGGCCTGCTCGTACGGGGGCAGTGAGCGGACCGGCGTCGCGTCCAGCCGGGCCGTGATGACCAGGGTGCCCTCCTCGATCTGGTAGTCCAGCGGCAGCGACAGCGCGCGCATGGCCGCGACCATGCCGGTGTTGGACGACTGGGTGACGGCGTAGACGCTGTCGCAGCCTGCCTCGACGGCGAGCGTCACCAGGCGGCTCAGGAGCTCGGAGCCGATGCCGCGACGCTGCCAGTCGTCCTCGACGAGGAGGGCGACTTCGGTCTCGTCGCCGTCCCAGAGGAGGTGACCGAGCGCCACCAGCCGTCCCGAGGCCGTCTGTACGGCCAGTGTGCGGCCGAAGCGGGGGCTGAGCAGGTGGTCCAGGTAACGGTCGGCGTCGTGGACCGGCCCGTGGTAGCGCAGTCGCAGCGTCTGCTCGGAGCAGCGGTCGTGCATCGCGCGTGCTGCCCCGAGGTCACCGCGGTCCGCGCGGCGCACGGTGATGTCGTTGCCCTCGGGCAGGGTGAGCACGTGCTCGCTGCGCGGGACTCGGGGGCCGAGCCGGGCATCGAGCTCGACCAGGGCGCGGGCCCGGGCGAACTCGGTCGGCGTGAACGGAAGACCGGGCCGTTCGATGGTGATGGCACCCCCGGACGGGTCACGCAGCCTCATCACCGTCTCCTCCAGTACTCCTTCGACGGGTACGGTCTCACCGGTCGCCCGGCCGGTGATCGAGACGGCGGGCAGCGAGTGGATGGTGCAACGGCCGAGCAGCTGCCGCAGTGCGAGGGGAAGCTCGGCCGCGTCCAGGGCGGTGCGGGTGGCGAGGCCCAGCACACGCGTCGGGGCGTCGACCAGATCGTGCGTGTCGGCCCGCTCGATCCAGGTCGAGCTGCCTCCGGCGGCGGAGATCGCTCGGCTCAGCTGCTGCGCCTGGAGCGGGGCGGGCGCCCGCAGCAGGAACTCGTCGACCGTGCCCCGGGCCAACGGGTGCGTCTGCAAGGTGAGGATGTCCACCCGGTGCCGGGCCAGGGCACTGCACAGCGCCGCCAGGCTGCCGGGGGTGTCCCGCACCGTGGTCCGCATCCGCCACAGTGTCGTGTCCTCGGGGGACGGGGTGGGTCCCGCGGCGGCGGGCATGTCCACCGCCGCGATCGCGGCGACGTCGGTGCCATGGCCCGGGACCGTGCTGCCGCCGTCCCCCTCGGCGAGGAGGCCGGTGCCGGTCGGAGGCGGGGCGTGGCTGTGCCGCCGGGCCCACCAGGTGTGGAACGCGGCCGTCACGGCCAGAGCCACGGCCGAGGCGATCAGCAGGTACGGTCCGTCGGGCTGGTGTCCGATCAGGTTCGCGATGGCGTCGGCCACCGCGACCGCGGTGAACAGTGCGGCGAGCTCGGTCACGTCCCGCCGCCAGTGGTGGGAGCGGCGGGCGGTCTTCGCGGATGTCACATCAGTCATGGGCATCACTCTGACCGAGTGTTGTTGCCTGACCACGAACGCTCTGTGACTGATGGGTTAAGTATGGATCTAGTCCGCTATCACCCACTTTCGCCGTATTGATGGACTGTGGTGCGGCTGCTTCCGCCTCGGGCTGTCATGTCCGTTCCGAGCCCTGCTGCTCCCAGGCTGCCTTCAGCCGGACCGCCTGACGTACCAACTGCGATGATCCGCCGCGCGCGGCCGTTTCGGCGAGCCCGGGTATCGGCTCCCCGCCACCCACCGCACCGCAGTGCTCCACGCACTCGGCGGCCACGGAGAGCAGGTCGCTCAGTCCGCGAGGCGCCTTCTCCTGCGCCAGCAGCCCTGGCAGAGCGCCGGTCAGCGCGGACAGCACCGTCCGGTACGCGCCGGTGGCGGCCGCGGTACGAGAGGAATCCGCGAGGCGGTTGGGCTTGATCAGACCGTTTCCGAGCAGGTCCGCCAACTGCTTGCCGAGCAGTGTCGCGTCGAGCTGCTGCCGGGTGGCGAGCATCAGCAGGGCGTCCACCGCCGACAACCGGTCCTCCGGATGACGTGCCCCCAGCCCGTACGCCACCATCAGGTGGACGGCCTCGCCCGCGGGCGCGTCGAGTTCGGCGAGCAGCAGGAGCGGCCCGAGGGTGTCCCGCATCTCCTCGATCACACCGGTCGCGATGTTCGGCAACAGCCAGGCGGCCAGTGTCTCGGCGTCCTCGGGCAGGGTGGCGGTCCACTGGTCCGGGTGGGCGTCCCAGTGGTAGCAGTGGCGATGTTCCGGAACCTGCGGGCGGCCCAGCCAGTGGAAGGAACGGGGGAACTCCTCCTGGATGAAAGGGCGTTCCTGGCTGGCCATCAGGGCGCGGGAATTCCGTACGACCGTCTGCCCGTCCCGGACTCTCTTCTCCAGATCGAAGCGGTGCACCCGCGCGAGCGGCTCGTCGGCTCGCAGCCATGCGGCCAGCCGGTCACCTTCAGGGGTGCCGAGCAGCGCCGCCGCCTCCGCGGCCCCGTGCTGATCTGCGCGCCGTACACGCAGCAGTGCCTGGGCGAAGTCGGCCTCGCCGGGCCGGACCCCGAGCTGCTGATAGGTTCGCAGCCGTTCGACCAGCACGGCCGGGTCGAGCGAGCCGGTGTGCCAGGTGGGGACGGCCAGCAGGAACGGAGTGCCGCCGCTCAGCACCGCTCCGGCGGCTTCCCACAGCCGGGCTTTCAGGATCCCGGTCAGCGCGGCGTGGACGCACGTCCCGGTGCCGGTCCAGGAAGCACGCTCCTCCTGCACGGCCCGTGCCGACACCCGTCCGAGCAGCGTGGCCACGACGATCCTGATCTGCGCCTCCGAGCGAAGCTGCCGCTCGGCCCGCGACTGCGGTTCGTCCTCGAGCCACCACTCACCCGTCAGCGCGTCACGCAACGCGTCGGTCAACGCCGACCGGTCGGTGTGGGCATGGCGGACGAGACCGTCCAGGGCCCTCTCGAAGGCGGTGACGTCAGGCGTCGCCGATCTGATCAGGGTCACCACCTCCTCGACCAGTTCGGGCAGCGTCGCAGGCGCCGGATCGAGGGGCTGCGGGGACGGTGCCGGGGGCAGCAGCTCCTCGTATTCCTCCGTACCCGACGTCCCGGCCACCGGACCGCCGAACACCTCGGCCACCATCGTGCGGTGCGCCGGCCCCAGCAGCGCGGCCGACAGAGCGAGCTCCTCCCTGACCGGGGCGCCGGCGGCGGGCAGATACCGGGCCACGAGTTTGAGCGCCCGCTCCTGGATGTCTATGTCCTCGTGCTCGAAAGCACCCGCGACGACGGGCAGCAGCTCGTCGGCCGCCGACGTCTCGCGGCGCAACACCTTGCCGAGCAGCACGAGCTGGGACCGGACCAGCTTCTTCTCGGTGCGGAACAGCACCGACGCCGAGACATCCGCCAGGGTCCGCACGGAAATCTCACCGCGTCCGTCCAGCCGGGCGAGCACCCCCTGGGCGTGACCCGCCACGGTGGAGGTGCCGTCCGCGGCCATCCCGATCCAGTCCGCGAGCCGCTCGGTCTCCTCCTGCTCGGTCAGCTCGAGCTTGCGCAGAAGACTCAGGAAGAAACGCAGTTCGTTGAGCTTTCCGCCACGCAACAGCCTGGTCACACAACCGTCGACGAGTACCGACCGCTCCAACAGGCCCTCTTCCGGGAGTGCGGCCAACGTGTTGGCCCACTGGCACGGATCGTTCGCATCGTCGGGCCAGAGCATCTGTGACGGCAGCTCCGTCACCTCGAAGATCCGCGGCAGGAGAGCGGACGCGTACGGGTCGGTACGGAGCACCTCGACAAGTGGCCGTGTCCTGCGCCGATGCCACTGCGCCATCGAGATCGCCTCGGCCCAGCCCACCACGAAACCTTCCGTCGTGGGCACGGGACACTGCGCCTTCTTCACCAGCCCGGAGATCAGCTCGTACATGGTCTCCGCGGTCGCGGGCCGGGCCGCCAGCCGATGCGCGACGTCGCCGAGCCACTCCGGGTCACGGTCCGCGAGGACCGCGAGGACCAGGGGATAGGGCGGGCGGTTCCAGCTGACCAGATCCCGGCCGGCGATCCAGGTGACGCATCCCGCGGCGCCCGTGTGGCAGCCCGCACCGGCCACCAGCAGGGCCTTGCGGACCCGGTCCTGCTTGTCCCAGCGCCAGCTCCGTACCTCCTTCCGGAGCGCCTTCAACTCGGCCAGCGCCGCTCTGCGTTCCGCCAGGTCCATTCCGGCCAGCACATCCGGCACGTCATGCGCGCGCGATTCCCGTACGGCGGTGAGGAGCTCCTTCATCGGACACCCCCGGCAACCGGAGCGCCGCGGCGGACCATACGGACAGCCAGGGCGTGCTTGCACGGGCCCCGCCGTCCTCGGTAGTCCGCCCACCACTGGCAGGTGCAGCAAAGCATTCCGTCCTTCTCCCTCACCTGATAGCGGCGTTCTCCCGAGGTCACGTTCGCCACGTCCTGGTCGAGCGCGACCGCACCCGAGCCGGCCAGCTGCCGGGCCGCCACCAGGCGCGGATTGTGCCGCTCGGCCCGGTCGGCGTCGTAGGGCAGCTCGCGGTGGAAGTAGGCCGCGTCCGCGAGGTCGTAGCCGACCCGGCCCGCCGTCCCCAGCCGGGTGAGCGCGGCCCGTACCCGCTCCACCGTGAGACCCGACTGCTCCGCCAGGTCGGTGGTGTCGATCCGGGGCTCCCAGGCCAGCAGCACGGACACCAGCTCGGCGTCGGCCGCCGCGTCATCGGTGGCCAGCGCGTCGAGCACGCCGCCCTCGCCCGAGAAACCGCGCGAGGCATCGGGCGAGAGCGTCAGCGTGAGGCGCATGCCGGGCAGCACGACCTCCCAGGCACTCGCGGTCGCCGCCCCGTCGGTGACCGGCCCGTACACCCGCAACGACGTGGCATGACGCAGCACCCGCTGCAACGCCACCAATCGCTCCGGTCCCGGCAGACACACCGCCCCGGCCACCGGCCGGGTCGTCGGCCGAAGCGTCTTCCCGGCGGGAACCACCCATCGGGCGCCCCGCGAGGCGTTCCCCGAACGCGGCAGCGAACGGAGGAACCGGACGGCCTCGGCGGCCGGCAGCTCGGCCCGCAGATCAAAACCCACCGACACCACCTGGGCCTCGGCGAAGCCGCGCAGCCAACGGTCGGGCAGCGGCACCTTCTTCTCCACGACCGGGCCGTCCAGTGTGGTGACGGCCATCTCATCCGGGCCCACCCGCAGATGCAGCGGATCGTCCCCCGCTATCCGCGAAAGTGCCTCCCGCAGCGGATTGTTGACGTCCACATTCGTCGTGCCATGCCCCGTCCGCGCACCGTCCAGGCCGTCCTGCAGCACATCGAGGCGTGCGTACACCCCGCAGCAGCCGGAGAAGGACTCGAAACGCAGCCGGTCGCCGTTGCCCGTCACCACCGGGTCGAGCGACGCGGGCAGGGTGCGCTGGTAGTAGCGCGTGGACGCCACGTCCGCCACGGCCAGCAGGCCCCGGGCGGCGATGGCCGGCGAGGTGAGGAAGCCGGAGAAGAACCGGGGATGGGACTCGGCACCCCGCGGTGTGAGGCCACCGGAGGTCTCCAGTCCGAGGAGCTGCCCCGACTGCGAGGGCTCCAGGGCGGACGGGCGTGCGTAGGCCAATGCCTGAACGGATCGGGTCATGGAAAAACCGTAGATCCCACCACTGACAATCGGCCCCCGGCCATCGCCCGGGGGCCGGTCGCCGGGCGCAGGTTCACTGACCGACGCGCCCCGGCTGCAGCACCTTGCTGAACAGTACGGAGCCGCCCTGCGCCCGCAGCCGCACGGTCAACTCGCCGCTGTCGCCGTCGATGTCGACCTCCCCGAAATACTGCGGCGACTCCATCGGCGACACGTTCGCCCGGTCCGGCGCCCGTACGAAGACCCGGTCGGGACCGAACGTCGCGTCGAGCGCGTTCGCCTGGAACTGACCGGCGGCCAGCGGCCCCGACACGAACTCCCAGAACGGCGCGAAGTCCTTGAACACCGCACGCTCGGGCTCGTAGCGCTGCGCCGACGTGTAGTGCACATCCGCAGTCAGCCAGACCGTGCCGGTGATCCGGCGGTGCTTGATGTACCGCAGCAGTTCCGCGATCTGCAGCTCACGGCCGAGCGGGGCCCCGGGATCGCCCTGTGCGACCGCCTCGAAGTCCGTCGCGCCGTCGGTCACCACCAGGCCCAGCGGCATGTCGGCCGCGATGACCTTCCACACCGCGCGGGACCGGGACAGCTCGTGCTTGAGCCACCGCAGCTGCTCTGCGCCGAGGATGCCCGTCGTGTCATCGGGCTGCCGGCCGGGGGAATTGGCATTGCGGAAGGACCGCATGTCGAGCACGAACACATCGAGCAGCGGACCGTGCCGCACCACGCGGTGCATCCGGCCCTCCCCGGACGCGGCGTGCAGCGTGGACACCGGGAAGTACTCGCGGAACGCCCGCGTCGAACGGGCCGCCAGCACATCCACGTTCTTCTCGGTGTACCGGGGGTCGTCGAGGATCTGCCCCGGATACCAGTTGTTGCGCACCTCGTGGTCGTCCCACTGAACGATCGAAGGGACCTGTGCGTTGAACTCACGGAGGTTGTGATCGAGCAGGTTGTAACGGAAGTTCCCGCGGTACTCGGCGAGGGTCTCGGCGACCTTCGCCTTCTCCTCGGTGGTGACATTGCGCCAGACCCGCCCGTCGGGCAGCGTCACGCTCGGCTCGATCACCCCGTCCGCATAGATGTTGTCACCACTGCACAGGAAGAAGTCCGGATCGAGGCGACGCATCTCGTCGTACACCGCATAGCCGCCGATGTCCGGGTTGATGCCCCAGCCCTGTCCCGCGATGTCGCCCGACCACAGGAAGCGCACCCCGTCGCGGCGCCGGGCCGGCGCCGTCCGGAAGGTTCCGTGCACCGGCTCCCCGGTGCGGCGGGGGTCGTGAGGATCGGCGAGCGTCACCCGGTAGTGCACCTGCTCGCCCGGCGGCAGCCCGTACAGCGGAGTCGTCCCGGTGAAGTCGGTGCCGGAACCGACGAGCGGACCGTGCCAGGTGCGGGCCCGCCGGAACGACTCCGTCGCCGATGTCTCCACGATCATCCGGGCCGGCCGGTCCGACCGCACCCAGACCAGCGCGGACGACGAGGTCACATCGCCCACCTGCACACCCCACGCCGCGCGCGGCCGGCCGGACAACGCGAAAGCGGGGGCAGCCGCGGCCACCGCAGGGAGCGCGAGAGCGGCCGACGCGGCGAGCGAACCGCGCAGCACACTGCGGCGGGCGGGGGACGGAAAACGCGGAGCGTACGACATCGAGGCGCCTCCGGGGCGTGGTCGGCGGGACGAACGGTGACCGGTCGATCGACTCCACCCTTGTTCCCGTCGGCGGCGCGCACACCAACCTCAGATGAACACCCGGCCACAGCCCCCGCCGGTGGCCGGTCCTCCCGCGTCCCGTTGCGCCGCCGCCAGCAGACGCACGCCCCGCTCGATTTCGGTCGGCGCCAGATGGGCGTAACCGAGCACCAGGCGCACCGCCCCGTCCTCGCCCGGCACATTGCCGCAGGCACCCAGCGGCCGCAGGGCGACTCCGGCATCGGCCGCGCGCGCCATGAACACCGGCTCCGGGCCGTACTGCTCGGGCAGCTCGGCGATGATGTGGAGACCCGCGGCGATCCCGCTCACCTCGGTTCCGGGGAAGTGCTCCGCCAGCAGCGACGTGAGGGTGTCGCGACGCTCGCGATAGGCGCGCTGGCAGCGGCGCAGCTGCCGGTCGTAGCCGCCCCCGGTGATGAAATCGGCGAGGACCGCCTGGTCGACGGCCGGATTGCCCAGATCCATCGTGCGCTTGCGGGCGACGATCTCGTCGGTCATGGCCGCCGGTGCGAGCACCCAGCCCAGCCGGAGCCCGGGAGCCAGCGATTTGCTCACCGAGCCGGTGTACGCGACGTGTTCCGGGTCGAGCCCCTGCAACGCGCCGACCGGCGCGCGGTCGTAGCGGAAGTCGCCGTCGTAGTCGTCCTCCACGATCAGCCCGTCCGTGGCACGCGCCCAGTCCAGAAGCCGGCCGCGACGGGCGGCGGAGTAGGCGATCCCGGTGGGGAACTGGTGCGCCGGTGTGGTGACCACGGCGCGCACGCCGGAGCGCTCGAGGGGTTCGGCCGCCAGTCCCTCGGCGTCGAGCGGCAAGCCGATGGCGGTGATGCCCGCGGATGCGAACAGCGCGGCATGCTCGGGGCTCCCCGGGTCCTCGACACCGACGGTCCGAACTCCACGCCCGTGCAACACGAACCCCAGCAGAGTCGTCGCCTGCGCCACACCGGAACACACCACCAGGCGCTCCGGATCGGCGACCACCCCACGGCGCCTGGCCAACAGGGCGGCCAGGGCGTCCCGCAGACCGGGCAGACCACGCGGATCGGGATAGCCGAGCGCGCCGTGCGGCAGCCGGCCGAGCACCGAGCGGTGGGTGGCGGCCCAGGCACTGCGTGGGAACAGCGAAAGATCGGGTGTTCCGGGCCGGAAGTCCACACTCACGTCCTCGGCGCGCGGAGCGAGATCACGCGCCTTCGGCACCGGAGCCCGGACCCCTTCGCTCACCCAGGTGCCCGCGCCACGTCCGCTGCGCAGATAGCCCTCGGCGGTGAGCTGCTCGTACGCCTCGGTGACCAGCCCCCGCGACACCCGTAGATCAGCGGCGAGCGCACGACTGGACGGCAGCCGCGTACCCGGAACGAGACGGCCGGAACGCACGGCTTCGCGCAGGGCCGACTGCAGAGAACGACCGCGCCGACGGGCCGGCTCCGCGGCGGCCGGAAGCAGCAACTCCCAGGCAGCGGTACCGAACTCCCCGCTCCGAGAGCGGTCCCGCTGCGGATTGGTCCCCGAAGACGTCATAGGAGTGGACCTTAAACCCAATACCGTTCAGTTAGTGGCTTGGATGGTGATGTGGGGGCTGTGTTTGGGCTGGGGCCAGTGTGTGTGGTGGGAGCGTTTCGCGGCCCATTTCAGGACTTTGCGTTTGACGACTCGGGGGTGTGAGCGTTTTCGGCGTGTTGGGTTGAGGTGTTGGGTGAGCCATCGGATGGCGTGATGCCAGATCGCGTCGGCTGCGTCAGCGCCCGGAGGGGGGAAATGCGCTCTGCGCGACTGAACGGCGAGCGATGCGGAGGGCTTTGACGAAGGAAACTCTGTCGGGGTCGTGGCCGGAGAGTGCGGCAGTGTCGGCCATCAGGGTGCGGATGGCGTAGTGGCAGCACAGGTGTCCCCAGATTTCTTGCTGGACAAGGTCGGGGGCTTTCGAGCGCAGTACCGCGCGGGGCCCGCGCTGGTGGGTTTTCAGCTCGTCGAAGGTGGTCTCGATCTCCCACCGTTGGGCGTAGGCGGCTGCGAGGTCCTCGGCGCCGGCCTCGGCAGGGTCGAGGATCGTGGTCAACAGCCGGTACTCCTCGGCGTTGTCCCGGCCGTCATCGACCGTGTAGTCGATCACTCTGACCGTGAGCGGCTCCGTCGTGGCCCGGTTCGTGCCCGACGTCGGGACGATCCGGGCCAGCCAGGACCCATCGGCCAGGGTTTCCAGATACCGGGGCCGCAGGCTCGTCTTCACTCGCCAGAGCAGATCCGCACCCGTGGCCGCGGCCTGCTGCCAGAGGCGGAACCCGTAGAAGCCCCGGTCTGCCAGGACCAGCTGGCCCGGCTCCAGCCGCCCGACGAGCTGCCGGGACAACTCGATCTCCGACACGCTGCACGGGCCGGTGGCAGCGTCGAAGACCACATGGGTGCCGCATTCCGCCAATGCCACCAGGCGGGCCTGCGGAAACGCGGCCCGCTCCCCCCGGCTGGAAGCGGGCCGCCCGAAGAACTCCGCGTTGGCTGCCGTGTCTGCCACATCCAGGCACGTCCCGTCGATCGCCACCAGGCGACGCCCGGCCAGCCACGACCCCGGCGTGCCAGGCCCCGCCAGCGGACGCGCAACCCGAGCGAAGAGATCCCGCACCGGCTCGAACCCCAGACGAGACCTGGCCTGGAAGATCGCCGACTTCGAGGGCGGCGTGAACGACTCCGACCACCCCGACGCCCACGACAGCCCGTCCGTGAGCTGCGCGAACACATCCTCGTAGGAGCCATCCGAATACAGCGCCATCCCGATCGAGAAGTACGCCATCACCCGTGCGGGCAACGACCGGTGACGCCGCTCGGTACGCCCCGCCTCCTCGATCACCGCGTCAACCACATCCGCGGGAAACACCCGCGTCAGCAACCCCACAGACACCAAATCCGACAACCGGACATCAGACGACGGCTTCACCCAACCAGAACGCGGCATCCCCCACGATAACCCAGAAGCACTTAACTGAACGGTATTGACCTTAACCGGACCGCTGGGTTGCCTAGCGTCGATTCCATGAACATCAGCTCTCTGCGCGGGGCGCTCCTGGCCGCCTTCGCCTGCATCCTCGTGGGTGCTTCCTTCACCGCCAACAGTGTTCTGGGCGAGTACCCGTACGCGGGCGGCCAGGCGCTGCGCTACGGCCTCGCGGCGCTGCTGCTCGTGCTCCTCCTGGCCCGGGACAAGCAATCCCGGCCGGCCGCCGTGCTGCGAACCGTCACGCGGCGCCAGTGGGGACGGCTCGCGCTGCTGGCCGCCATCGGCATGGTCGGCTTCAACCTCGCTGTGCTCGGCGCGGAACGATCCGCGGAACCCGCGGTTCCAGGGGTGTTCGTGGGCTGTGCCCCGATCTTCGTCGCCGTACTCGCACCGCTCATGGACCGCCGCCGGCCCACGCGCACGGTCCTGTACGCGGCCGCGCTCGTCGCCGTCGGGGCCTTCGTGGTCCAGGGCTGGGGCCGTACGGACCTGGCAGGCATCCTCTGCTCGGTCGGCGCACTGGCGGGCGAGGTCGGGTTCGCCGTCCTCGCCGTACCGGTCCTGCGGCCGCTCGGACCGAAGCTGCTGTCCGCCACGGTCTGCGGCATCGCCGCCGCGGAGTCGGTCTGCCTCGGCCTGGTCCTGGACGGCAGCGGTGTTCTGCGGACGCCCACCGAGGCGGAGGCGATCGCGCTGCTGTGGCAGGCGGCCGTCGTCACCGTGATCGGTTTCGTCTGCTGGTACATGGGCGTGCAGCGCATCGGCGCCGAGCGCGCCACGCTCTTCTCCGGCCTGATCCCGGTCTCCGCCGCGCTGACCGCACCGTTCGTCGGCGCCGGTTCGTACGGCACCGCGCAGGTCGGCGGCAGTCTTCTGGTCGGGCTGGGGGTCGCCCTCGGATCGGGCGTCCTGGCCCGGAGCGGAGTGGCCCGGCGTACGGGGACAGTGCCTGATGGGTCGTCAGCGGCTGGTGTCGAGGATGACGCGTGCCACGAGCGCCGGATCGTCATTCATCGGCACATGACCGCAGCCCGGAAGCCGGACCAGCCGGGCGCCGGGGATGGTGTGCTTGGCCCTGATTCCCTGCCGGCGCGGCAGGATCCGGTCCCGACTGCCCCAGGCGACGGTCACGGGCAGCCCCGGCGCCGGTCCGTTCATACGCCACGGACACCGCCCGGGGTCCTTGAGCCGAGTCGACGCTGAACGAGACCGTGGTGGCCATGCTGGTGCTCCCGGGGTGATCGGGCATGAAGGGGCCATGCCTGAAGGCGACTTAGACGTCTCGTCAATAACAATTACCGTTCAGTAGGCCGCAGTTCAAGAGGGGCGGGCGATTCGCGCTGGACAGGGTGCGGGCAGGTCGGCTGGGATGGGGGAGTGACAGCCGACACCGCGACCGAGGTCTTCGAGAGCCACCGCCCCGTGCTCACCGGAGTTGCCTACCGCATGCTGGGCCGGATCGCCGATGCCGAGGACGTGGTGCAGGAGGCCTGGCTCCGCTGGTCCTCCGCGTCCCGTGAGGACGTGCGGGAGCCGCGTGCCTTTCTCGTGAGGATCACCACCCGCCTGGCCATCGACCGGCTGCGTCAGGTGCAGTCACGGCGCGAGGCGTACGTCGGGCCGTGGCTGCCGGAGCCGGTCGTCACCGAGTTCGGGCCGTCCGTGCCCGACAGTGCGGAGCAGGCGGTGCTGGCCGACTCGGTGTCGGTCGCCGTGCTGGTCGTCCTGGAGTCCCTGTCGCCGCTGGAACGAGCTGTCTTCGTGCTGCGCGAGGCGTTCGGCTTCCCGCACGCGGAGATCGCCGCCGCCCTTGACCGGACCGAGGCCGCGGTGCGCCAGCTGGCGGGACGTGCGCGGCGCCATGTGGAGGAGCGCAAGCCGCGCTACGACGTCGACCCGGCGCGGCGCCGTGACCTCACCGAGCGGTTCCTCGCCGCGGCGACGGGCGGCGACATCGAGGAACTGCTGGCCCTGCTCGCGCCCGACGCCCGGCTCGTCGGGGACAGCGGCGGAAAGTCCAGGGCGCCGCTGCGGATCATCGAGAGTGCCGACAAGGTCGGCCGCTTCCTCTTCGCCGTCGCCCACGACCAGGTCGAGGAACTCGACTTCCGGTTGCTCGAACTCAACGGCGGACCGGGGCTGCTGCTGTTCCTGGGTGGAAAAGTCGACTCGATCGTTCAGCTCGACATCGAGGACGGGTTCATCCAGTGCGTATATATCGTGCGCAACCCTGACAAGCTCACCCGCTTCGCCGATCTCTGGGAGGAGTAGCCGGTCCCTGATCGCCGGTCCCTGCACCGCCCGGGTTCGAAGCCCCACGTCCGCCCGGCCGTGGGGCTTTTTGCTGCGCTCGCCTCACGGCGTCACGAACGTCCTGTGAACGCTCTGCGGCAAGCACCCGTTTCGCTGCGTGACCGACCGAGGATTGGTCTTGACCAAGGGTGTGTACCGTCCTATGGTCTCAACGTTAAGACAGGAACCTTTAATAAATAACGTCGCGGAATAGCCGCTGGGTGATTGCGGAGGACAGGGTGGGGACCACGCAGCTGGAATCGGTGCAGGAGCCGAAGTACTGGCACCTCAAGACCGTGCTCAGTGAGGCACTCGACTCGGACTTTGCGGTGGGGGAGATCCTGCCCAACGAGCGCGAGCTCGCCGCCCGGTTCGGAGTCGCCCGAGCCACGCTCCGGCAGGCTCTGGAGCAGCTCGAACTAGAAGGAAGGCTGCAGCGTCGCCGCGGCGTCGGGACCACCGTCGCGCCGCCGCGCGTCGGGGTCGCAGTCTCCACGGCACAGCGGGACTGGTCCGGCGGAGGCCCGGCGGAGGCCTGGCAGCCGGTGGACTGCACCACGGCGGTCGCACCGTCGTCGGTAGCGGCCGTGCTCGACGTGGAAGCCGACGAGCCGGTACACATCGTGCGCCGGATCCGGGTGACTCACGGGCAGACCGTCGCGGCGGAGCTCCTGTACGTCCCGTCGTCGTCCGTGCCCGAACTCTCCGCGATCGACGCCCCGTCCGGGCCTGCCCGGGCCCGCCGTGTCCTGCGGGAACTGCACCGCCTCGGCCTCGACGGCCAGGACCGGTCGGTGGAGCTCGGCTCGGCACGTGTCGACGACGCCAAGGAGCTCGACCGGCTGCCCGGTGCCCCCGTGCTCGTCGTCACCACCCGCTACCTCGCGGCGGGCGGCATCGCCGCACTCTCCGTCGCCACGTACCGGGCCGACACCTGCCGGCTCACCTTCGGTGACTCGGGCGACCTGGAGATCAGCCACCACGACCAGGAGCGCCAGGCATCCTGACCGAGGCCGGCTCCACCGGTCCACGCCGGCAGGCACTGTTCGCCGGCAGGCACGGCCCGTCGCAGTCAGCGGCGGGCCGTCACCGTTCCCTCCACCGCGAAGAGCTGCTCCTCGACGTGGTCGAGAGCCAGCCGTAGCGCACCGGTGGCCACTGCGGCCTCACCGAGCAGCGACAGTGTGACCCGGGGTGGCCGGAGGCAGTAGCGGTTCAGTTCGCTGCGGAGCGGATCGAGTACACCGTCCAGCCCGGTGGCCCAGCCACCCACCACCACGAGCTCGGGGTCCAGCGCCAGCACGAGCGCCGCCACATCGTGCACCAGGCGCTGAATGAACCGCTCGACAGCGGCCTGAGCCCGGGCGTCACCGCGCCGGGCCTCCGCGAACACGTCGGCGACCGCGCGCTCGTCCAACGGATCCAGCGGGGTGTCCGTCGTGGACAGAAGCCGCTCCGGGGTCACTTCGCGGCCGAGCAGATGCAGCGCGCCGATCTCGCCCGCCGCGCCCCCGAACCCGCGGTGCAGCCGCCCGCCGATCAGTGAACCGGCGCCCGGGCTCAGCCCCGCCAGAACGAACACGATGTCGTCCGACTCGGTGGCCGCCCCCTTCCAGTGCTCCGCGACCGCCGCGGCATTGGCGTCGTTCTCGACCAGCACGGGGCAGCGGAAGGAGCGCCGCAGCCGCTCACCCAGCGCGAGTCCCGTCCAGCCGGGCAGGGCGGTTCCCAGCCGAACGGTCCCGTCGGCCTCCACGATGCCGGGACTGCCGACCCCTACCGCGCGCAGACTGCTCCTGGCCACGCCCGTCCGTCGCAGAAGGTCGGCCACCACGGCCCTGACCTTGTCGAGTCGATCGTCGGCGCAGGCGGTCTCCGACACCTCACGGGCGCCCGCGCCGATGATCCGGCCGTCCAGCCCCGACAGCAGCGCGGAGACGCGGTGCGGGCCGATCTCGATGCCGAGCAGATGCCCGGCCTCCGCACGGAACCGGAACCGGCGGGCAGGCCGCCCCTGGCGTCGGGTCTCGCCCCCGTCGGGCACTGACTCGACGACCAGTCCGGCCTCGAAAAGCCCCTCCATGACACCCTCGACCGTCGGGCGGGACAGTCCGGTGATCCGGGTCAGGTCCGTCAGAGTCGGGGAGTCGGCGCCGCGCAGAGCGTGCAGCACCACCGCGGAATTGATGCGTCGCAACAGCGACGGATCCCCACCGGTCAGCCGGCCCACGGTGTGTCCTCCCAGCTCTAGCGCATGTCAGGCGGATGGTACTCGCTGCCCGGGTGCGGGGCGACCGTGGGCCGCGAGGAGGTTCCTGGGAGCCCGGAATTCAGCCCGGGGCGACGAACCCGGATTCATATGCCGCGATCACCGCCTGGGTACGGTCCCTCGCGCCCAACTTGGCCAGTACGGCACTGACATGGGTTTTCACCGTCTCGATGCCGACCACGAGCTTGGCAGCGATCTCCGCGTTCGACAGGCCACGGGCCATCAGCCGGAGGACGGCGGACTCCCGCTCGGTCAGCGCCGCCCGGTCCATCACCGCGCGCGCCTTGCTCGTCCCGTACTCGGCCGCGAGCTGCCGGACCGCCGCCGGGAAGAGCAGAGACTCGCCCTCGGCGACCAGGCGCACCGCATGCACGATCTCGGCTGGCCGGGCACGTTTGAGAAGGAAGCCGTCCGCACCGGCACGCAGCGCCTCATAGACGTATTCGTCGTTCTCGAAGGTGGTCACCACAAGGATCTTCGGCGGATCAGGCACTGTACGCAGCACCACCCGCGTGGCCTCGATCCCGTCCATCAACGGCATCCTGACATCCATGGCCACCACGTCGGGGCGCAGCTGACGCAGCAGCGGGATCACGGCGGCGCCGTCTCCCGCCTCGCCCACCACCTCGATATCGGGCTGGGCCTCAAGGACCGCACGCAACCCCGTGCGGACGAGGGGCTCGTCGTCGACCAGAAGTACGCTAACCGGCATTCGGCCACCCTAGGCCCTGTCGTCAAACTGCCGTCGTTGCCCGGAGGGCGGCCGCGCGGCGGATCATCCGCCCGCATCCGGAGTGCCGATGCCACTGCCTCGCGACGTGTCGGATCCGACGACGCGCACGGATGCACCAGCGCCAAGGGCTACGGGGCAGCCCTCAGGCCGTCCAGCGGGAGCCTCGCACGAACGCGCCACCCCCCTTCGTACGGACCCGTCTCAGCCTTTCCGCCCAGCAGAGCGGCCCGCTCCCGGATGCCCCGAAGCCCGCTCCCGCCGCCCGGCACAGCCGCCGATTCAATCGCCGGGTCGCCGAGCGGATTGGTCACCTCCAACTCCAGACCGCCTTCGGCGACGGCGATCCGCACACGGACGGGGACCGTACCCGAATGACGCAGCACATTGGTGAGGGACTCCTGAAGGATGCGATACCCCTCGCGGGAGACCGAGCCCGGGACCTGCTCCAGCGGACCTGACACGTCAGCGTCGATCTTCGCGCCCGATCCGCGCGCGGAGTCCAGGAGCCGATCCGCTTCCACGAGCGTCGGTCGTTGCCCCACCGGCTTTCCCGATTCGCGGAGCACCCGCAGAACACGCTCCAGATCGTCGAGCGCGTCCCGGCCCGTCTCCTCGATCGCGGCCAGGGCGCGTTCGGTGAACTCCGGGTCGTGCGCCGCCCGGGCCGCGCCGGCCTGTACGACCGCGACCGTCAACGCGTGCCCGATCGAGTCGTGCAGCTCACGTGCGATGCGGTTGCGCTCCAGCAACTGCTCGGTGCGCTCCTCCAGAGCGGTCAGCCGCTGTGCCGGAGAGGGGCCGAGAAGCCGCTTCGCGGCCTCCGTGATCAGTCGGCCGCTCACCACGACGACGGCGAGCAGCGCCAGGATCGGCAGGGGGAAGAGCAGGGCATACCACCAGTGCGGATCCACCCCGCGGACCAGCCATTGATCGCTCGGGCCGTCGTCGGAGGCCGTGAGAACGAGGTCCACCGCCGTTGCCGACAGCCACACCGTCGCGTACCCCGCGGGAAGGGCGAGCAGCATTCGTATCTCCAGCCACAGCACGGTTCGCCAGCGGTCCCCCCAAGTGGCCGCCGTGGTCGCGGAGATACTGGCATCAACCTTGTCTCGCTCCTCCGGTACGAGGAGAAGTTGTGCCTGTACTCCCTCGGCCAGCCGCGTACCGGGCAACAAGCCGACCGGTACGGCGAAGACCATGGGCGCCCAAGGGGATTCCGGCGAGATGAACAACCACACGCTGTAGCCCGCACCCGGGATGAGGAGATGCAGCCACCGGGTGTAGGTGACAGACGAGGCGAGCGGGCGCAGAAGGCGGAACATGCAGCCATCGTGCCAGTCCGCATACGCGTGGCGGCTCCCCCGCGAGAGGGAGGTGATCCCCACTCGCGGGGGAAGCGGGGACCCGGGCGTGACCGCGAGGGTGAGGACATGACCAGCATCGACGTCCACGAGCTCACCAAGGCATACGGCACGACCCGTGCCGTGGACAACCTCACGTTCAGTGTGCGCCCCGGGCGCGTCACCGGTTTCCTCGGTCCCAATGGTGCAGGCAAGTCCACCACCATGCGCCTCGTACTCGGCCTCGACCGGCCCACCGGCGGCAAGGCCACGATAGGAGGGCAGCCCTACACCGCGCTCAGCGATCCACTGCGGCGGGTGGGCGCCTTGCTGGACGCGCAGGCCGCCCATGGCTCGCGCACCGCGCGGAACCACCTGCTCGCCCTGGCGGTCAGTAATGGCCTCGGCGCGCGCAGGGTCGAGGAGGTCCTGGGAGAGGCAGGCCTCAGTGAGGTCGGCGGAACCCGGATCAAGACCTTCTCACTCGGCATGCGGCAGCGGCTGGGCATAGCGGCCGCGCTGCTGGGTGACCCGGAGGTCGTGATGCTGGACGAGCCGTCGAACGGTCTCGATCCGGAAGGCATCATCTGGATCCGGGAGCTGATGAAACGGCTCGCCCGCGAGGGACGCACGGTCCTGGTCTCCAGCCATCTGATGAACGAGACCTCGTCGTTCGCCGACCACCTTGTGATTCTCGGCCGGGGCCGGCTCCTCGCCGACCTGCCGATGCAGGACTTTCTGGACTCCCGCAGCAGGCCCCGTGCACGGGTACGCACGACCGAATCCACCCGGCTGCGCGATGTCCTCATCCGCAAAGGATACGAACCCGCGCAGGGTGAGGACGGCTCTTGGACCATCGACGGTGTCAAGGCCGGGGAGGTCGGTGCGATAGCCGCCGTCGAGGGCATCCCTGTCCTCGAACTCATCGATGAGCAGGCCACGTTGGAGCAGGCATATCTCGATCTCACCGCCGACGCCACGGAATTCGCATCGGCTTCGACCTCATCCGTCAACCGTCAGGAGGCCTGACCATGTCGACCACCGCAGTGCTGCGTTCCGAGTGGATCAAGATCAGATCGGTCCGGTCCGTCACGGGATCCTTGATATCCGTCCTTGCCGTGACACTTGCCGTCACCTTGCTCGCTTTCGCCACCGTCGGCCAGGCCGAGGCGGACAATGTCGACGCCGAGCCGGTCTTCGACGCATTCTACGGGCTGAACTTCGGCCAGATCGCGGCCATCAGCTTCGGAGCGACCGCGATCTCGTCCGAGTATCTGAATGGAGCCCTGCGGATATCGCTTGCCGCTGTGCCACGCCGCAATCTCTTCTACGCTGCCAAGATCGCCCTCGTCGGGGCGCTGGCACTCGTCGTGGGCCTCGTCACCAGCTTCGGCGCCTTCCTGGTGGGACAGCTGTTCATGGGAAAGTACGCGATCGGCCTGGGGGAGCCGGGCGTTCTGCGGGCAGCCTTCGGGGGCGGGATCTATCTGGCGCTGATGGCCCTGTTCGCGGCCGGACTGACTGTAGTGCTGCGTAGCGCCGTAGCCGTGCTCAGCCTGCTCATCCCGTTCGTTCTCATAGTCTCCTTCGTGGTCGGTGACGTCGCAGGCGGCGCCGCGCAGTATCTGCCGGACCGGGCGGGACAGTTGGTGCTCCACCAGAATCCCGAGGGAAGCCTCGGTCCATGGGGTGGGCTCGCGGTAACAGCGGCTTGGGCGGCAGCCGCCGTCCTGGCAGGCTGGTGGGCGGTCCGGCGCAGGGACGCGTAGCCGGCTGCCTGGAACTGAATACGGATCAGAACGGCTGAAAGCATCTCAAACATCATGGCGAGGAGCGGCTTGTCAGTGGTGCGCGGTTTACTGACGACATGACCACCGCACATCACCTCCGCCTCATCGACGCGATGCGTACCTCGGGCTTTCCCACGGAACGCATTCGGTCAGGCTCGGGAGTCAGCGGGCCCGGCTACCACGCGGCGTCCCTGCACGCGGATGTCGATCACTGGGATGACGACGAGGCGCGGCGACTGGAACACCGGGCCCAGTGCCTCGCAGAGCATGACGCCCTGCTGACACTGCTCGCTGGTCGCTGGGGTGAGCCGCAGGCGATCAGCATGTGGAGCGCACAGGAGCGGATGATCGCGGGCGAGGAGATACCGGAGGCATGGGCCGATACGGTTGCGGGCTGCGAGTTTCTTCGGCTCTGGAGGGTTGAGGAACGGTGGATCGGTATCGGGCTCTACCTGGAGGAGGAAGGGCCGGGGTGTGAATTGAACGTCGTGGTGACGGAGATCGATCCGCCGTGACCCGAGCAGGCTGCCGTCGGTTTATGCGGACGGACGGACGGACGGACGGACGGACGGGCGGGCGGGCGGGCGGAGGCTGGCGCCTCGGGGGAGAGGCGGCGCTCACCCCGCTGTCCGGCTCGGATGGGGTGAGGCCGTTGGGGCCGGCCGAGGACGTCCGGCGCGGACGAGGCGGTGGTGCCGGGAACGGAGGATGTGGTGCCGGGCGCGTCAGGGGGCTTCTGTGGGGATGACGGGGTCGGCGGGGACAGCGGGGCTGGCGGTGCTGTGGTCGACGCAGGCGAGGAGGCGGGCGTACTCCTCCGCCATGGTCTGAACGGTCCAGTGGGCGTTGAGGCCGCTGGGGTTGGGCAGCGCCCAGACCCGGGCGCCGCCGATCATGTGGTCCTGCGGACCGATCCGGGCGGTACGCCTGCCGAAGGCCGTGCGGTAAGCCGTGACTCCTACGACCGCCAGCCATTGCGGTCGCAGCAGTTCGACCTTGGCTGCCAGGATCTGACCGCCCTCGCGGAACTCCTCGGCGGACAGCTCGTCCGCCCGGGCGGTGGCTCTCGCGACCACATTGGTGATGCCGAGGCCGTATCGCAGAAGGTCGGCCTGTTCGGCAGGCTTCAACTGCCGGGGTGTGAAGCCCGACCGGTGGAGTACCGGCCAGAACCGGTTGCCGGGGTGGGCGAAGTGGTGGCCCGTCGCCCCCGTCATCAGGCTCGGGTTGATCCCGCAGAACAGCACACGCAGGCTGCCCGCGACCACATCGGGAACGGTGCGGTCGCGGGCAGCCCGGAGCTCTTCGGGTGTCATCCGGCTGTGGCCGTCAGAGGATGGAGCCCGGCGTGTATCCGGCGGCCTCGGGGTGCTGCTTGGCGATCTGCTCGATGCGGGAGACCAGTGCCGTGACCTGGTCGCCCGCCGCCCCGGTGAAGGAGAGCTTGTCGGCCATCAGTGCGTCGAGCTGCGCACGGTCCAGCGGGATGCGGTCGTCGGCGGCCAGCTTGTCGAGCAGCTCATTGCGCTCGGCGCCCTGCTCGCGCATGGCCAGGGCCGAGGCGACCGCGTTCTCCTTGATCGCCTCGTGGGCGACCTCACGGCCGACACCAGCGCGCACCGCGCCCATCAGGACCTTGGTCGTAGCGAGGAACGGGAGGTAGCGATCCAGCTCACGAGCGACGACGGCCGGGAACGCCCCGAACTCGTCGAGCACCGTCAGGAAGGTCTCCAGCAGGCCGTCGAACGCGAAGAAGGCGTCCGGGAGCGCCACCCGGCGGACCACGGAGCAGGACACGTCGCCCTCGTTCCACTGGTCGCCCGCCAGCTCGCCGGTCATCGACGCGTACCCGCGCAGGATGACCATCAGGCCGTTGACACGCTCGCAGGACCGGGTGTTCATCTTGTGCGGCATCGCGGACGAGCCGACCTGACCCGGCTTGAAGCCCTCGGTCACCAGCTCGTGCCCGGCCATCAGACGGATCGTCTTGGCGACCGATGACGGGGCCGCGGCCAGCTGGACCAGCGCGGTCACCACGTCGTAGTCGAGCGAGCGCGGGTAGACCTGGCCGACGGAGGTGAAGGCCTGGGAGAAGCCGAGGTGCGTGGCGATGCGCTGTTCGAGGTCGGCGAGCTTCCCGGCGTCGCCGCCCAGCAGGTCGAGCATGTCCTGCGCCGTGCCGACGGGGCCCTTGATGCCCCGCAGCGGGTAGCGGTCCAGCAGATCCTCGAGCCGTCCGTAGGCCACCAGCAGTTCGTCGGCCGCGGTCGCGAACCGCTTGCCGAGCGTGGTCGCCTGCGCGGCGACGTTGTGGGAGCGACCGGCCATGACCAGCTCGCGATACTCGCCGGCCAGCTTGCCGAGCCTGGCCAGGACCGCGACCGTGCGGTCGCGCATCAGCTCCAGGGAGAGCCGGATCTGCAGCTGCTCGACGTTCTCCGTGAGGTCCCGGGACGTCATGCCCTTGTGGACCTGCTCGTGGCCGGCGAGGGCGTTGAACTCCTCGATGCGGGCCTTGACGTCGTGCCGGGTGACCTTCTCGCGCTCGGCGATCGAGGCAAGGTCGACCTGGTCGACGACACGTTCGTAATCGGCGAGCGCGGCGTCCGGCACCTCGATCCCGAGGTCCTTCTGAGCGCGCAGCACCGCCAGCCACAGCTGGCGTTCCAGCTTCACCTTCTGCTCGGGGGACCAGAGGACGGCCAGCTCCGTGGAGGCGTAGCGGCCGGCCAGGACATTGGGGATGCGAGGCTTCGCAGACACAGCAGTCACGTGTCCAGAGTTTACCTTTCGTCTTCAGCGGTTCGTGACCGTCCACCAAGCCCATGAGGTCCAGGTCAGAAGCTCCTGGACCACCGTCTCACACACTGTGTGTGAGACACGCGTGAGACGAAACGGCCCCGGGCGGGTGATTCCAGCACCGTCGGGGCCTTGAGACGAAACCCTTCCGATCAAGGGAGCCGAATGCGTGCAGGACCGTAGCCTGAGGCGCCGAGCCGGGCGGCTTCGGTGCGGCTGTTCTCGAAGCACTCGCCACGCCCGCACCGGCCGGCTCTCCGCTTTCGAGCACGCGGAGCAACGATGCGGTGACGACACGCGTCGTGCGGCCAGTGTGCGGCACGCAGCACGGGAACCGCGACGAACCAGGTCGTAGCCCTTCGCCCGCGAGAACCTCAACGCCCTGGAAATATCCTCCACGCTCCCTGTTCCGCCCCAGGTGGCGCGGATATGCGAAGGGCTGTACTGGGCGTCCTGCACGTCGTCAATCCGTCCGTGCATTCCGGATTCTCCCGTTCCAGGGTGCTGCTTATTCGCAGCCTATGCAGTTTGTGACTTGCGCCTCGTCACGCTGCGCAATTGTGGCTTGGCGGAGAACTCGACCGTTCAAGATCGCTGGGCAGAGGGCCCGGCGGCGCTGTGAGGCTGGCTGCGCGGGCGGCAGTGACGAAATCCTTACGGTGGGATTCGAGGCGTTCGATGAGCGGGTCCCGGACCCATCCACCGATCAGTTGCTCCCACATGGCCGGGCAACGGTCGGCCAGGGAGAGAGCCTGAGCCACTTGCATTTCGGTGAGGGTGGCGCTGCTGCGGAGGCAGTAGTCCAGAAGATCCCGGTCACGCCTTCTTTGCTACTCGTCCTTGCGCGCCCACCCGACGAGAAATTCCCAGGCACGTAGGCCGAGCCATGACGATCATCGGTGCACTCCTCTGGGTCGCCGGGACACCAGCCTGCTTCCAGGGAGCTGATCGGCGCGCGCAGTACCGCGCGATCGAGCGCGCAGCGTTCCAGGAGGCGGCATTGCGAGAGAAGGAACTCTGCGGCTGCAAGGACATCATGAGGGGCGAGGAGTTCCAGCGAGGCGTATCGGGCTTCCACCGGGATAGCGTGCTTGGCCACGAGCCCCGGGCGTTCATCGTGATCGAGGCTCGGGAGTCGCTTCACCACACCCACCAGGGTGTCGGAGACGCTCAGGAACTCCATGCACGCGCTGTCGAGTGCAATGTGCCGTTGCTGATCCCACTGGAGGAGGCTCTGGGTCTGTACCGCCGAGATGGCCGTGTCGGCCTGGATGCGCCCGGCCAGGAGCGCGGCAGACGTTGCACTTTCTGCGCTGCGTTTGGTCCACCACGCTGCAACCAAGGCAGTGGGAACGGAGAGAACGGCTGCGACCGCGCCCAAGTCGACCATGTCCATGGACCAATGCTGGGTGACAAGACCGGCCATGAGGGCGGTTCGGCGCAAGTTGATGAGACCCGACATTTGTTTCTGCTCGCCAGGATGCGGGCGGCACCGGCGAAGTCTTGAAGCTGACTGCGGCCAGGACGCGGCCATATCCCGCGCACGGGCTCACGATGTGCCCGCAGAGCCTGTCCACAGCAGTCTTCGGCCGACGGGCTTTGGACAACCGGGTTGTGCTTGGGGGAATGAACTGGGTTGACTGGCGGCTTGGTGCGGCGGGCGGAGGCCGACGTCGCGTTGCGACGTGCAGGTCGTGCCCGTACCGCGTTCGCGTTGAAACTCCGACGCCTGGAAGGCCAATTGGCTGCGCCGGGAACAGCCGGACCCATCGGCACGGTTGCACCGACCGAGAGACCGGCGCCGTACGGGCGGGGAGCACGGAGACTGCAAGGTCATCCGCCCCGCCAGGATCCGGATCCGGATCCCAGGATCGCGGTACGCCCGCCGCGCACTCGGACCAAGACGTATTTCTGCAGGAGGACTGTTTCATGACTGACCGGCCGTTGACGCTCATGGCAGTACACGCCCACCCCGACGACGAGGCCACCGGAACCGGAGGGGTCCTCGCGCGGTACGCGGCGGAAGGCATCCGCACGGTTCTCGTGACGTGTACCGACGGCGGTTGCGGTGATGGACCGGGGGGTGTCAAGCCGGGCGATCCCGGGCATGATCCGGCGGCCGTTGCCTCGATGCGCGGCCAAGAACTCAAGGCGAGTTGTGACGTCCTGAAGGTCAGCCATCTGGAGCTGCTGGACTATGCCGACTCCGGGATGATCGGCTGGCCGAGCAATGACGCCCCCGAATCCTTCTGGCAGACCCCCGTGGAGGAAGGTGCTGCCCGACTTGCGGGGCTCATGCGGCACTACCGACCCGATGTGGTCGTCACCTACGACGCGAACGGCTTCTACGGCCACCCCGACCACATCCAGGCCCACCGCATCACGATGGCGGCGCTGGAGATGACCGCGCTGACACCGAAGGTGTACTGGACGACGATGCCTCGCTCGATGATGCAGCGGTTCGGGGAGACCATGAGCGAGTTTCGCGGGGACATGCCGGAGCCGGATCCTGCCGAGGCCGCCGCGATGGCCGAGATCGGCCTGCCCGACGACGAGATCACCACGTGGGTGGACACCACCGCATTCAGCGGTCAGAAGTTCGATGCGCTGGCCGCGCACGCCAGTCAGGGCGAGAACATCTTTTTCCTCAAGATGGGCAAGGAGAGGTTCGGTGAGTTGATGGGCATGGAGACCTTCGTACGTGTCAAGGACGCCACTGGCGCGGCCGTACCCGAGAACGATCTCTTCGCCGGACTGCGCTGATCCGCTGTGTGTCGTCACTACCGCGTTGGCGCCGGCGTGGACTGGGCAGTTCGCCAGTCGGGTGGCGGCCGGCACAGCACTGGGGCTCCTGTCCGCAGTCGGGCTGCCCGCGATGGCCCGAATGTTGCAGAGCGGGATCCGTGAGCGGCGACAACTCGCCATGGGCGGGCTGCTGTTTGCGGGTGTGCTTTGGGTCGCTTCGGTGCCTGCCTCCTTTGCCGTCCACGTGGCCGTGCTGCGTGAAGACGCAGGGGGGTCGGTCCGGCCAGTTGGAGACATCCTTCTCTGGATAACACTCGGGCTGTCTATCGAGCTCACCGCCGTTGAACACACGTCTTGCCTGGTCCGGTCGGGCGCGAGGAGTGGATGCTCCGGGTGGGTCAACGTCGTGGTGTCGGCGACGTAGAAGCACTCCGGGCGCTTGTCCGGGCCGCCCGGCATGTCGGCGATCAGGTCGTCGACGCAGGCGCCCTCGCAGACGGCGTGTTCGTGGACCTCGACGGGTGTCGTGTCGTCCTTGGTAAGCAACGCCATGAGCGCGCGCCGGGCATCGGGGTGCCAGTGGTCGGTGAGACAGCCGATTGCGTCCAGCGTCGCCCGGTGGCAGCACGTCTCCGGCTGCCCGCGGCAGGACACCCGTGGTGCCGGACGGCGGCGCGGGCGTCCTGCCAGCGGGGAGGGTCAGGCGGGTGCGGTCTCCTCCAGCGCCACCACGACCATCACCGGAAGATCGGTGTCCTGCTGGATCACGCCAGCGGTCAGGATCCGGCCGTCGAGGGTCCACTTCTTCACCGCGATGAACTCGTCCCTGTCCGCCGCCGTCTGCTCGGCCTCGACGAGGTGGCCGACGAGAGGATCCACTGCTGCTCGTAGCTCTGGTTGGCGACGAGCCGCCGGTATCGGAATCACGGGCCTTCGAGCGGCTTGTCCGTCAGTTGGCCCAGGCATTTGAGCTGCGGGCACGGCGACAGCCCGAAGGAGTCGCAAACGGTGAACGTGTTGTGCACGTGGGCGGCCGGATTCGGCGCGCGTCCGAGGCCGAGGGGATCCGGGGAGGCGTAGCGACCGGCGGTCCGTGCAGGCCGGCGCCGCGGTCCGCTTTGTGGGTTGCTACGAGAGCGGTGCCGAGTCGACGCGGCGCCAGGTCGCCACTGGACCGGGGGTGCCGGTGTCCTCCGGGGTGACCCAGAACGCCCGCCCCAGTTCGGAGCTGTACTGGGTGCCCGTCCGGCCGTCCCCGGACGAGCGGCCGGTCAGGCGGCGGCCGATCCAGGGCATCAGATGCTCGCGGGCGAAGCGGAGGTCGTCGACGCGCCGCTTCGCCCACCTGGGCGGTACGGCGGTCGGCAGGGGTGTTTGCCAGTCGTTCTCCGGAGGCAGCCCCAGCGTCTGCCAGACCGCCTCGGCGACCCTGGTGTGCCCGTCCGCCGTCAGATGCAGCCGGTCGACGTCCCACAGCCTGGGATCGCCCAGTGCCGATGCCCCGTACAGATCGACGACCACCGCTCCGTGCCGGGCCGCCAGGTCGTCGACCAGGGCGAACAACTCCTCCATCCGCGCCCGGAAACGCTCCATCACCGGACCGTTGCGCCCCGGGCTTCGCATGAGCACGAGTGTGTTGCACGAGGGTGCGAGTCGCTCCACGGCCTCTTCGAGCCGTCCGCGGACCATACCCATGTCGCACTTGGGTCGCAGCGTGTCGTTGAGTCCGCCGACGAGTGTGACGACATCCGCCCGCATGGCGGCGGCCACATCGACCTGCTCATCGACGATCTGGCCGATCAGCTTGCCCCGTACGGCGAGATTCGCGTACCGGAATCCCGGCGCGCGGGCCGCGAGCCGTCCGGCGAGGACGTCGGCCCAGCCGCGGTACGAGCCGTCGGGCAGCAGGTCCGACATGCCCTCGGTGAACGAGTCGCCGACCGCGACAAGACTGTTGTAGGAGGCATTTGTTTCCATGGCGATGCGATCGTATCGCGGCGGCTCCGGCCCCTTCCGGCCCCTTCCGGCGTCCGCATCCACGCTGGGGGCGGACCAGGGGAATCCCGCCGTGGCGGGGGCCGCGGCCGGAATCCCGTACCGCGGCCCCCGCATCGGTCAGCGCGCCTTCGGGCGCCCCACCAGCTCGCGGAGCACGTCCTCCATGGTGACCATTCCGGCCAGCCGGTCGTCCTCGTCGAGTACCGCCGCCAGGTGCGTACGGCTGCGGCGCAGCGCGGTCAGGGCGTCGTCGAGCGGTGTGCCGGCCCGGACCCGCGCGATCGGACGCATTGCCGTCACCGGGAACGGCACATCGCGCGGGGTGGCATCAAGGGCGTCCTTCACATGGAGGTAGCCCAGGATCCGCTCCTCGCTGTCCATCACGGGGAAGCGGGAGAAGCCGGTCTCGTACGAGAGCCGCTCCAGCTGTTCCGGCGTGGTCCCGATCTTGGCGTACACGACCCGGTCCACCGGCATCACCACATCGCGCACCGGACGACGGCCCAGCTCCAGAGTGTGTCGCAGTCGCTCGGCCGAGCGGTCGTCGACCAGCCCGGCGTCGCCCGCATCCGTCACCAGCCGGGCCAGTTCGTCGTCGGAGAACGTGGCGGACACCTCGCCCTTCGTCTCGACCCGGAGGAGCTTGAGCAGCGCGTTGGCGAAGGCGTTGATCGCGAAGATCACCGGGCGCAGCGCCCTGGCGAGGGCCACTAGCGGCGGTCCGAGCAGCAGCGCGGCGCGTACGGGCTCGGCCAGGGCGATGTTCTTCGGCACCATTTCACCCAGGAGCATGTGCAGATACGTCGCCACGGACAACGCGATCACGAACGAGATCGGATGGATCAGCCCGTGCGGCACACCCACCGTGTCGAACACCGGCTCCAGCAGATGTGCGATCGCTGGCTCGGCGACGATACCGAGCACCAGCGTGCAGAGGGTGATGCCGAGCTGCGCGGCCGCGAGCAGTGCCGATACGTGTTCGAGGCCCCAGACGACGCTGCGCGCCCGCCGGTTCCCGGCCTCGGCCTCGGGCTCGATCTGACTGCGGCGCACGGAGATCAGTGCGAACTCCGCCCCGACGAAGAAGGCATTGACGACCAGGGTCATCAGTCCGATGAAGAGCTGGACGGCGATCATCGTGCGTCCTCCGTCCGCTCGTCGTCACCGGGCAGCGGCGCGTGCAGCAGGGCCCGCGCGGCGCGGCGTCCGGACGCGTCGACCACATCGATCCGCCAGCCCGCCAGCTCGACCGCGTCACCCACTGAGGGGATGCGGCCGACCTCGGTGGCGACGAGCCCGGCGAGTGTCTCGTACGGTCCGTCGGGCACCCGTAGTCCGATCGTCTTCAGCTGGTCGATGCGCGCGGCGCCGTCGGCCGACCACAGGGTCCGTCCGTCGGCATCCTCACCGGCCGGTGCCAGGTCCGAGGTCTCGTGCGGGTCGTGCTCGTCGCGCACCTCACCGACCACTTCCTCGACGATGTCCTCCAGTGTCACGACCCCGGCCGTGCCGCCGTACTCGTCGATGACCACGGCCATGGCGATCTTGCCGGACAGCCGGTCCAGGAGCCGGTCCACCGTGAGCGTCTCCGGAACGAGCAGGGGTTCGCGCAGCATCTCCGACACGCGGGTACGGGACCGCCGCTCGGCGGGGATGGCCAGCACGTCCTTGATGTGCGCCACACCGACGACGGTGTCCAGGCTGCCGAGGTAGACGGGGAAACGGGACAGGCCCGTCGCCCGGGTGGCGTTCGCGACGTCCTCGGCGGTCGCCTGCGCCTCCAGCGCGGTGACCTGGACCCGGGGGGTCATCACGTTCTCGGCCGTCAGTTCGGCCAGGTTGAGCGTGCGGACGAACAGCTCCGCCGTGTCGGCCTCCAGCGCACCTTCCTTCGCGCTGTGCCGGGCCAGCGCCGCCAGCTCCTGCGGACTGCGCGCCGAGGCCAGTTCCTCGGCCGGTTCGAGGCCGAAGCGGCGCACGATCCGGTTGGCCGTGTTGTTGAGGTGGCTGATGAAGGGGCGGAAGACGGCGGTGAAGGCCCGTTGTGGGGTGGCCACGGTCTTCGCCACGGCGAGCGGGGAGGAGATCGCCCAGTTCTTCGGGACCAGTTCACCGACGATCATCAGGAACACGGTGGACAGTGCCGTTCCCAGCACGAGCGCCACCGAGGACGCCACGCTCGGGGAGAGGCCGACCGCCTCCACCGGACCGCGGATCAGCTTGGCGATGGACGGTTCGGAGAGCATGCCGACCACCAGGTTGGTGACGGTGATGCCGAGCTGAGCGCCGGAGAGCTGGAAGGTGAGGCTGCGTACGGCCTTCATGGCGCTCGCCGCGCCACGCTCGCCCCGCTCGACGGCGCGTTCGAGCTGTCCGCGCTCGACCGTCGTCAGAGAGAACTCGGCCGCGACGAAGGCGCCGCAGGCCAGCGAGAGCAGCACTGCCACAAGGAGCAGAAGCACTTCGGTCATCGGTTCACCTCCGTCCCATGATCGGGCAGGGACAGGAGGATCGCTCGGTGCCGACGATACGGACTACTGGGAGGCTCGCCCATGGGCGGACGCTCACACCTTTCGGAAGGATCGGACAGGACGACCCCATAGTAAAGGATCGGCAAAGTCGGCTGATTTCCTGGTGATCTTCTCAGTCGGTGAGCGGCTTCACCCAGCGCCGCCAGTGATCCTCGCGGTGGTAGCCGCCAGCGGCCCAGGCGTGGTGTGCCCGTTCGTTGGCTTCCAGGACCATGGCGTCGACCCGTCGCCCGCCCAGGGCGAGGAATCGCTGTTCCGCGGCTTCCGTCAAGGCGGTGGCGATCCCTTGCCGGCGGCAGTCGGGGTGCACGGCCAGCCGGTAGGCGGAGCACCGCCAGCCGTCGAAACCGGCTATGACGGTTCCCACGAGGCGGCCGTCACGGTCCGCCAGCAGCAGGGCTTCGGGGTCTCTCGAGATGAGCCGGGCCACTCCGTCGTGGTCGTCGCTGATGCTCGTTCCCTCTGCGGCCTCGCGCCAGAAGCGCAACACGGTGTCGATGTCGGGGAGGCCGGCGCAGCGTATGTGGAGATCACTCATGGGACGAGCCAAGCAGAGAGCCGATCCGTCCGGCGAACGATTTCGGCACCGGTTCCCCGGCTCAGTAGGCGGAGTTGACGTTGTCGATGGAGCCGTAGCGGTCGGCGGCGTAGTTGGCGGCCGCGGTGATGTTGGCGACGGGGTCGGTGAGGCTGTGGGCGGTGCCGTTGACGTGGTAGGCGTTGAAGGTGGGCTGGATGACCTGGAGCAGGCCCTTGGAGGGGGTGCCCTTCTGGGCGTTGACGTCCCAGCCGTTCTGGGCGTTGGGGTTGCCGCTGGACTCGCGCATGATGTTGCGGTGCAGGCCCTCGTAGGTGCCGGGGATGCCCTTGGCCTTCATGACGGCGAGGGATTCCTTGATCCAGCCGTCGAGGTTGTTGGCGTAGGCGTTGCTGTTGCCCTGCTGGGTGTCGCCGGTGGGGGCCGCGGGGGCGGTGGTGGGCTGCTTGGTCTCGGCCGCGTGTGCGGAGGCCGGGGTGAGGGTGAGGGCGGCTGCTGCTGCGGCGGTGGTGGCCAGGGCGGTGAGGGACAGGGTGCGCAGGCGGCTGGTGCGGTTCAGGGTGTGGGTGGTCATGCGGAAGTGACTCTCCTGTGGTGTGGGGTGTGCCGTCCGGTGTGGGCGGCGTGCGGGGCGGGGGCCCTGCGTGGTCCGGCGGGGGTCCGTCCGGGCCGGTCGCGGTGTCCGGCGACGAGAGCCATGGTTAGCGGTGGCCGGGGCGGGGGTCAATGATGTGACGTACTACCCGATTACGGAGCAATGTCCGAAATGAGCCGCTCTGGGCTGTTTCTGTGCCGTTCGGGCGGGCCCGCTTCTACTATCCGGCCTAGGATGTGACGTGGCCCCTATGGGTGGCATCACATCCACAGGGCCATTTCTAGGGCTCGACGGGGGCTCCGCGCGCGGCTCGTGTCCCCGGCGCCGGTGGACTCCTCTTGCAGGTGCTAGCACACCGGCGCTAGCGTGTTGCTGTGCCCAAGACTCAGCTGAACGTGAGAGTGGACGAGGCCACCGCCGAGGCCGCGCGACAGCGCGCGCTGCAGAGGGGGATGAGCGTGAACCGCTACATAGAGGAACTCGTGCGCCAGGACGCGGGCGAGGTCGGCCACACCTTCGTCGAAGCCGCGGCCGACTTCATGAAGCAGTACGAGTCGGTGTTCGCCGAAGAGTTCGGCCCGGAGCGCAAAGGGACGCGTTGAACCTCCAGATCGACCTTGCCTGGCTGCTCATGGTGGCCGAGCACAAGACCCCCGGTGATCCGCAGGTGGTCGACTGGGGTGCGCTGGTGGCCGCCGTGGCCCGTCATGAGGCCGAGATCTTCGGCAGCCCCGTCTACAGCGACCCCCATTCCCGGGCCGCCGCGCTGCTGCAGCTGCTGCTCCACGTACCCGCGCTCGAACACTCCAACGCGATGTTTTCCTCGGCCGTCGCGTACGGCTACCTCGTCGCCTCCGGAGTGAAGGTCATCACCTCGCCCGAGCAGGTCCGTGACCTGGCCCGGCTGGTGAAGGAGGGCAAGGCCGACGTCCGGGCCATCGCCGACGAACTCCGCCAGTGGAGCCTGTGACCGCGCCGGTGACGCGGCGGCGCGCCGTTCCGCGTGCAACACCGGACCGATACGTCAGACCGGGACGTCCGGGCGGCGCGCCACACCCAGCACGCATGTCGACGTGGGCAGCCGGATTCCCCATTCCGGCATCCTGACCCTGCGGTACGTCTCCACCACGAATCCGGCCCGCTCGATCGCGGCCAGGGTGTCGCGTCCCGTATGACACCCGCCCGTCACCAGCGGCCAGACCGTACGGTCCAGTGCTTGCTGCGTCACCGCCATGGCCCGGTCGTCGGCCCGCACATGCTCGAAGAAACGCAGCTCACCGCCGGGCCGCAGCACCCGCACGACCTCCGCGAGCGAGCGTTCCACATTCCGTACGCTGCACAGCACCAGCGAGGCGACCGCCCCGTCGAACGCCTCGCTCTTCACCGGCAGCGCCTCCGCCGCGCCCGGCACCACATCCACCGGGAGTCCGGCACGCAGCGCCGAGCGCACCGCCAGCCGCCGCAGGATGCGCTCCGGTTCGATGGCCACCACCTCCGACACCGCGGGCGGGTAGTGCGCGAAGTTCAGGCCATTGCCCGCGCCTATCTCGATGACCCGGCCGGACATGCCGGCCAGCAGCTCCGAGCGCACCGCGGCCAGTCCCGCCCTGGTCTCCGCGGCCACGCTCATCCGGGCGTAGAACCGGGCGAAGACGGGGTGGTGCACCGTGTCCTGTGGGATTCTCGTGCTGCGCAGACGCATGACGGGCCTCCTCGACCGGGCGCTCCGGCAGAAAGTACGGCTACTTAGATTCTCCCCCGTCCCGCGCGGCTCATCCGCTCATCCGCTCATTCGGCGAGCCGATTCCCACCCAGCTCCGCCGCGAGCCAACTCCGGGCCCGCGCACGGAAGTCGGCGGGCTCCAGCGACCCCGCACCGGCCGGCACCGCACCCAGCAGCGGGGCTGCGGCCACCACGGGGAGGTCCGCCAGATTGCAGCGCGACGCGAGGTCCGGCTCGGCGGGCATGCTGCCCACCACCACACCGAGACACTCCAGTCCCCGGGCCCGCAGCGCCTCCGCGGTCAGCGCCGTGGTGTTGAGCGTGCCCAGCCCGGCGGGCGTCACGACCAGCACCGGCGCGTCCAGCAGCCGGGCGACGTCGGCGAGGGTCGAGCCCTCGTCGTCGAACCGTACGAGCAGGCCCCCCGCACCCTCGATCAGCACCAGATCGTGTTCGGTCGCCAGCTTCTGTGCCGCGTCGGCGATCTCGTACGGCCGCACCGGCGGGAGACCCGCCCTGCGGGCAGCCGTGGCGGGCGCCAACGGCTCCGGGAAACGGGCCAGTTCGACTGCGGTGACATGGCCGCCCGCCAATCGCGCCACCTCGGCGGCATCACCGGGCTCGCCGGGGGCCAGCCCCGTCTGCGCCGGCTTGAGCACCGCGACGCCACGGTCCGCGCACGCCGCCACGGCCGCCGTCACGACCGTCTTGCCGATCTCCGTGCCCGTCCCCGTCACCACCAGAACAGTCATCTCAGCCCTCTCGCGCAGCCGCGCACACGGCGCGGCAGATCCGTGCCACGTCCTCGTCACCGGTCACATACGGCGGCATCGTGTAGACGAGGTCACGGAACGGCCGCAGCCACACCCCTTCCCGTACCGCCGCCCGGGTGGCGGCCGCCATGTCCACCTCGTGATCGAGCTGTGCGACGCCGATCGCGCCCAGCACCCGCACGTCCCGCACCCCGGGGAGTCCCGACGCCGGGGCGAGGCCTTCCCGCAGCCCCGTGCCGATCCGCTTCACCTCCCGCTCCCAGTCCTGGCCGAGCAGCAGATCGACGGAGGCGCACGCCACCGCGGCGGCGAGCGGATTGCCCATGAACGTCGGTCCGTGGGCGAGTACCGGCACCTCACCGCTGGAGATGCCCTCCGCGACCCGGGAGGTGCACAGTGTCGCCGCCATCGTCAGATAGCCGCCGGTCAGGGCCTTGCCCACACACATGACATCGGGGGAGACCCCCGCGTGCCCGGCGGCGAACAGCTTCCCGGTGCGGCCGAAGCCCGTGGCGATCTCGTCGAACACCAGCAGCACCTCATGCTCGTCGCACGCCTCGCGCAGCACCCGCAGATACGCGGGGGAGTGGAACCGCATCCCGCCCGCGCCCTGCACCACCGGCTCCACGATCACCGCGGCCAGCCGGTCGGCGTGCTCGGCGATCAGTTCCCGCAGATGCCGTACGTAGGCGGCATCCGGCTCCGCGTCGAAACCGGCGGGGGGCTCGTCGGCGAAGACCTGGCGCGGCAGCACCCCCGACCACAGCTCGTGCATGCCGCCCTCGGGGTCGCAGACCGACATCGGCTGCCAGGTGTCCCCGTGATAGCCGCCGCGCCAGGTCAGCAGCCGCTGTTTGGCGGGCCGCCCGGCCGAACGCCAGTACTGCAGACACATCTTGACCGCGACCTCGACGGAGACCGACCCCGAATCGGAGAGGAAGACGTGCCGCAGCGGTTCCGGAGTGATCTCGACCAGCCGGGTGGCCAGCCGCACGGCGGGCTCATGGGTGAGCCCGCCGAACATCACATGGCTCATCCGCCCCAGCTGATCACGGGCCGCCTCGTTGAGCACCGGATGGCTGTAGCCGTGCACCGCCGACCACCAGGACGACATGCCGTCGACCAACTCGGAGTGCCCGTGGGCCGGTTCGGCCAGCTTCAGCCGCACCCCGGACGCGGACTCCACGACCAGCGGCTCCTGACGTCCCGGCATGGGGCCGTACGGATGCCAGACGTGGGCCCGGTCCAGGGACCGCAGCTCGGCCGGGGAGAGGACGTCAGGCATTGGGGGCGAGATCCGTTCCCGCGCCGCGACGGCGGACCGCCACCAGATCCGTGCGCGCGCCCGGTACCTCCTGGGACTCGGGCGCGTCCCCGCACGGGGCGCAGCCGCCGTCGTGCGAACCGCAGCCGCCGCCGGGCTCCGCACGGTGCGCGGGCAGTGTCGTCGTGCCCGCTCCCTCCACCTCGAAACCGGCGTCCGCGATCATGTCCAGATCCGCCTGACCCGCCTGCCCCTCGCTGGTGAGGTAGTCGCCCAGGAAGATCGAGTTGACCAGGTGCAGGGCCAGCGGCTGCATCGAGCGCAGATGGACCTCGCGCCCGCCCGCGAGCCGTACCTCCACGTCCGGGCAGACGAACCGGACCATCGCCAGAATCCGCAGACAGCGCTGCGGGGTGAGGTTCCACTCCTTCGCCAGCGGAGTTCCCTCGAACGGGATCAGGAAGTTCACCGGCACCGAGTCCGGGTCCAGTTCGCGCAGCGAGAAGACGACATCGACCAGGTCGGCGTCGCTCTCGCCCATCCCGGCGATCAGACCGGAGCATGCCGAGAGCCCGGCGGCCTGCGCCTGGTGCACGGTCTCCACCCGGTCCGCGTAGGTGTGGGTGGTGGTGATGTCCCCGTAGGTTCCCTCGGACGTGTTGAGGTTGTGGTTGTACGCGTCGGCGCCCGCCGACCGCAGCCGGTCGGCCTGCCCGTCGGAGAGGAGACCGAGGCAGGCGCACACCTCGACGCCCTCGTTCTGTTCCTTGATCGCCTCGATGGTCTCCGACACCCGGTCGACATCGCGGTCCGTCGGACCGCGGCCGCTCGCCACCAGACACACCCGCTTGGCGCCACCCGCCACCCCGGCTGCGGCGGCCTTCGACGCCTCGTCCGGTTTCAGCCAGGTGTACTTGAGGATCTCGGCCTTGGAACCGAGCCGCTGCGAACAGTACGAGCAGTCCTCGGGGCAGAGACCGGACTTGAGGTTGACCAGATAATTCAGCTTCACGCGCCGGCCGAACCACTGACGGCGCACCCTTCCGGCCGCGGCCACCACTTCGAGCAGATCGTCGTCGGAGGTCGCCAGTACGGCGAGGGCTTCTTCGCGGGTCGGCAGCTCGCGCCGCAGCCCCTTGTCCACCAGCGTGTTCAGGAGGTCCATGGTCAAGATCCTGGCCTACCGCACGGCCCGCAGCCAAGGAGGAACCGGACAGCAGAGCCTGCCGAGGCTGTGTGTATTGCCACACCATGACCTGTTGCAACCACGGTTAGGGTCTGTGAGCTGCCTACAAAAGGGACCGCTCATGCCCTTCGACCCGTTCGACTGGATCGACGCCGAGGCGCGCCGCCGCGCGGACGCCGGACTCGTCCGGGCCCTGCGCCCCCGGCCCGCCGTGTCCGGACTTCTGGACCTCGCGAGCAATGACTATCTGGGTCTGACGAGACACCCTGACGTCACCGCCGCCGCAGCCGAGGCCGCCCGTGAGTGGGGTGCGGGTGCGACCGGATCCCGGCTGGTCACGGGCTCCACCGCACTGCATGCCGAACTCGAGGGCCAACTGGCCGAATTCTGCGGTTTCGAAGCGGCCCTGGTGCTGTCATCGGGTTACGCGGCCAACCTTGCCGCCCTCACGGCGCTCACCGGTCATGGCGCGTTGATCGTCTCCGACGCGGGCAACCACGCCTCGATCGTGGACGGGTGCAGGCTCTCCCGCGCCGGAACCGCCGTCGTTCCGCATGCCGATCCCGAGGCCGTGCGCAAGGCCCTGCAGGCGCACGCGGGACGGGCGCTGGCCGTCACCGACTCGGTCTTCTCGGTCGACGGCGACGCGGCACCGCTGCCCGAGCTGGCGGGTGTCTGCCGGGCCGAAGGTGCCGCACTGCTCGTCGACGACGCCCACGGCCTGGGCGTGCTGGGGGCCGGTGGCCGAGGGGCGCCGGCCGCCGCCGGTCTCGCGGGCGACGAGGGAATCGTCACCACACTCACCCTCTCCAAGTCCCTGGGCAGCCAGGGTGGAGCGGTCCTCGGCCCGGCCCGGGTCATCGAACACCTCGTCAACACGGCCCGGACGTTCATCTTCGACACCGGCCTCGCACCGGCCGCGGCGGGCGCCGCGCTCGCGAGCCTTGGGCTGCTGCGCCGCGAACCGGAACGGGCCGCCCGGGCCCGTGCGGTCGCCGCGACGCTGTACGAGCGGCTCACCGGGGCCGGTCTGACCGCCGTGCGGCCGGACGCGGCCGTGGTCTCGGTGCGAGCCCCCTCGGCGGATGCGGCGGTCCGCTGGGCAGCCGACTGCCGAACCGCCGGCATCGCGGTGGGCTGCTTCCGGCCCCCGTCGGTGCCGGACGGTGTGTCCCGGCTGCGGCTGACGGCGCGGGCCGATCTGACCGAGGAACAGATCGCCACCGCCGTGTCGGTCGTACGGCGGACCGCGCCCGTCAGCTGACCGGACCCCGGTGCAGGCCGGCGACGAACGAGGTCCAGGCCGCCGCGGAGAACCGCAGCGGTGGCCTGGACGTGTCCTTGGAGTCGCGCACGGCCAGCCGTCCGGCACCGAACGGTGCGGCCTCCACACAGTTGTTCATACCCGTGCTGCGGCTGCTGCGCCGCCACCGTAAGCCGTGCTGTACGAGGCAATCCGACATGACGCCCCCCTCGGGCGGTCCGGGGTCACTGACCACCGCGATCGATCGCGGCGATGAGATCCAACGAGTGCTCCGGCGACAGCGCGTGAGCCTGCATCGTGCGGAAGGCCGAGCTGTACGCCTCGAGGTCTTCTTTCCGCTCCAGGTAGAGGCTACTCGTCAAATGATCGAGAACGACCACATCCAGATCAGAAGTGCTCGGAAATGAGAAGATAACGAAAGGTCCGGTGAGGCCTGCGTAGGCGCCCATCGAGAACGGCAGCAACTGAAGTTGCACATGGGGCAGTTGGGCCACCCGGGTCAGATGGCGCAGTTGCTCCCGCATCACCCGGCAACCACCGACCTCGCGCCGTAGTACCGCTTCGTCGAGCACCGCGCTCAACCGCAGCGGCGGATCGGTCCGCAGCACCCCCTGCCTGGCGAGCCGCACCTCCACCAGGGAGTCCAGCTGACCGGCCTGCAACCCGTCCAGCGAGGCCCGGGTCACCACACGCGCGTAGTCGGCAGTCTGCAGCAGACCCGGCACCACCGAGGTTTCCAGCGTGCGCGCGGTCCGAGCCTGGGACTCCAGACTGATGAAGTCGCGGTACTGGGGCGGGATCAGGCCTCGATAGGCGTGCCACCACCCGGTGCCGCCACCACCCGCCGAACCCGCCAACGCGGCCAGGAGATCCCGCAACCGGGTGTCGTCCACGCCGTAGGCGTCCAGCAGCCGGGTCACATCGGCCGGCCGCACCCCGCTCACCCCGGTCTCGATCCGGCTCACCTTCGACTGGTGCCAGCCGAGCATCCGCGCCGCGTCCCGACTGGTCAGTCCCGCCGCGTGGCGCAGACTCCGGAGCTCCTCCCCGAGCTTGCGGCGCCTGACCGCAGGACCGTGCTGCATCCGCGACCTCCCTCCCTCATCCGTCGAGCGGACAGTGTGCCGCCCACATACGGTCTTGCGTGGCAGGGTTCACCGCTTCGAGCGACAGATATATGCATATCTTGGCGGATCGCCGTCACAGAGGGCAGCATCAATGGCAATCTGGCGCGAAGCGCAACCTGTACCGATCGCGGGTCGGTACAGGTGGGAAAGGGACGGCTCGCCATGGCAGACCATCAGGAAGCAAACGTCACTCTGCCGAGCGAGCCGGTCTCGGTCTCGGCAGCCCGCAGGTACGTGGCCCGGGTGCTCACCGACTGGGGCCTGGCCACCGACACCGATTTCGCCGACAGTATCCAGCTCATCGTCTCGGAGCTCGCGACCAACGCCGTCCAGCACACCTTCGGGCAGTCGCCCACGTTCACCGTGGACCTCAGGCTGGAGCGGGAGGAACAGCTTCACCTCGGGGTGACGGACAGTCACCCCCGCTGGCCCAGGCGACTGCCCGCCGCTGTCCAGCAGGACAACGGGCGCGGCATGGTGATCATCCGTGCTCTGGCCCAGCAGTGCGGAGGCCGGCTGACCGTCACCCCCACCGCCGACGGCGGCAAGACGGTGTGGATCGCGCTTCCGTGGAGCATCCCCGTGCAGAGCTGACCGACATGGTCACCCCTCGCCGCCCGGCCGCTGCGCCGACCCCGCCCTCCCGAACCCGCTGCGCAACAGGGCCTGGAGCGTCGCCGCCGCGGCGCTCGCCCGGTCTCCGCGGTGCACCACCGAGATCGTCCGCCGGAAGGAAGCGGGATCCAGCCGCCGTACGGACAGCGGAGTCGGTGACATCGCGGCGACCATCTCGGGGACGACTGCCATCCCGATGCCCGCACTGACCAGCGCGCACACCAGCGCATAGCCGGGCGACTCACAGACCACGGCGGGTGTCGCCCCGGCCTCGGCCAGCGCCTGCTCGACCCCGCGGCGCGGCGGATGCGTGGGCGCGCTGCTGATCAGCGGCCGGCCCGCCAGTTCCGTCACCGGCAGTCTCCCGCTGCCCTCGGACAGCATCTGGCCGACCGCCGTGATCAGGACCAGCTCCTCGACCAGCAGCGGTTCGTCGAAGACCCCGGCGGGCCAGGGCGTCGCGGCGGACGGCTCGTAGACATGGGTCAGCGCCAGATCGACCTCGCCGGCGGCCACCGCCGCCACGCCCTGGGGCGGCTCGTACTCGGTGACCGCCAGCTCCACATCCGGGTGTGCGCGGCGGAAGGCGCTCAGCACCGGCGGCAGCAGATGCATGCCGGCCGTGGTGAACGTGCCGACCCGCAGGCGCCCGCCGGACAGTCCGGAGAGACGGGCCAGCTCATGGCGGGCCTGGTCCATCTCGTCGAGGATGCGCCGGGCACGTCCGGCCAGCAGCTCGCCCGCGGCCGTGAGCCGGGCTCCTCGGTGGTGGCGTACCAGCAGTGCGGCGCCCGCCTCCCGCTCCAGCTTGGCGATCTGTTGGGAGAGGGCCGGCGCGGTGTAGCCCAGCCGCGCGGCGGCCCGGGTGATCGATCCGGCCTCCGCGACCGCCACCAGCGCCGCGAGCCTTGTCGGGTCGTACATTAAGCGTTCCTTTTGGCAGGCCCAGAAGATTGCAAGTACACGCTAAAGGCTCCGCCGGGTCAGGGTGGACCCATGGACGTACAACTGATCGCCTTCATCGGGGTCGCCGCAGGAATGGTCGCGCTGCCGGGCGCGGACTTCACCGTCGTGGTACGCAACGCGCTCGCCTCCCGCAGCGCGGGGGTGGCCAGCGCGCTGGGTGTGGCCGGGGGGCTGCTGGTGCACACCGCCCTGGCCGTCGCAGGGCTCGCCGCGGTGCTGGTGGCGGTGCCCGCGCTCCTGCGTACCGTCCAGCTGCTCGGCGGGGCCTACGTCCTGTACCTCGGCTTCAGCGCCCTGCGCGCGGCCCGGCGCCGCACCCCGGACGGGGACGGGCCCGAGGAGCGGCGCGCGGACCAGGGACGCGTGCGCGCACTGCGGCAGGGCTTCCTGACCAACGCGCTCAATCCCAAGGCGCCGGTGCTCTTCCTGAGCCTGTTGCCGCAGTTCGTCCCCGACGGGCAGCCGCCGCTGCCCAGGACCCTGCTGCTCGCGGCGATCGTCGTCGCGATGGCGCTGGTCTGGTTTCCGGTGGTGGCGCTCCTCGTGGACCGGCTGGGGCGGTGGCTGCGCCGGCCGCGTACCGCACGCGCCATCGAGGGCGGCAGCGGCGCGGCGCTCACCGCACTGGGTCTGGTGCTGGTGACCGGCCCGCTGCCGCACTGACGGCGGGATGGATCTGCGGCCCCGCCTCAGCGGACCCGGCCGTAGTAGACGCTCTTGGTCCAGATCTTCTCCAGCCGCACCACGGCGCCGGTCCTCGGCGAATGCCAGATCTTGCCCTTACCGGCATAGATCCCCACGTGGTAGACGCTGCGGCCGTAGTGGAAGAACACCAGATCGCCGCGTTGGCGGTGCGAGGCGGAGATGTGCCGGGTCCGGTTGTACTGCTGCTGGGCGGTGCGGGGAAGCTTCTTGCCCGCCTTCTTGAACGAATAGAGCGTCAGCCCCGAGCAGTCGAAGCGGTTGGGGCCGGTCGCCCCCCACCCGTAGGGCGATCCCTTCTTCGATGCCGCGACGTTGAGCGCCTTCATCGGCAGAGTCGCCGCCTGGGCGTCCGTCGCGGCGCCCGGGGCGAACATGGTGCCGCCGACGGCGGCGAGCGTGAGAACCGAGGCCGTACCGGCCCGGACGAGCAGAGACGGGACATGAACCTGCGCAGTCATGCGCAACCCTTCGTCAGCCGCCTGTGAAGGATGACCTGTCGGGTTCGGGCTGGCGAAGTTGCCCGGCCGCGTTCGGCGGCTTCACCCCGAGGGTCGACCGATGTTCAGGTCGACCCGTTGTGCTCGGGTCCTCCACTCCTGCCGATCCACTTCTGTCGACCAGGCATCCGGACGGCGGCAGGACTCGGCGTCCGCCCGGACCGCCCCGCCGCGGTGGCGGGGGCTTGTCGTCCCAGGGATCTTGACTCACCGCCTGCCGGATTTCCGAGCTGAAACAGGGATATGTGAGGCTCCTCACGACTGATCCATTCAGGTGGACATGATGATTCTTGACGATCCGTCGGTGATTCGGACCGGGTTCGTACCAGGGGCGGAAGGGTGGATTCCGTTCACTGTCCACGCGTAAACCGCAAGTTGAGCGGTCCCTCGCACGGGGGACTTCCTACGCCGAACGAGCGAGGAATTTCGGTGGCCCGTCGGGCGTGTCGGGTACGGAAGTCGGGTGATGGCCGGCGGACGGCGGGGCAACGGGAGTTGGGCGGGCCCGCCGTCCGCATACGGCGCAAGAGTCGGTCAACTGGCCGGAGCGGGGGGTACGGTGACGCGTCCGGCCCGCCGCTCCCCGTCCAGTACGCGCAGCGCACGGGCGAGCGTGGCGGCGTGGATCCGTGCCTCGCCGCGCTCGTGCATTAATGCGAGGGCGTCCCGCAGCGCCCGTGACTGCGCGACGAGTGCCTGTGCGGCGCGCAGTGCGCCGTAGGTGTCGCTGCCGCGGGCCGGGTTGATCCGGCCTACCTGGTCGAGGACTTCGAGGTAGTGGTCGATGAACTCCCCCTCGGCGCGGGTCAGTGCGGGCAGGGGCGGGAACTCCGGTGGTCGCATCGGGTGTTCACCTCGCGCCGTGCGGCGGGAGAGAGGAATTCCGGTTCTCCAGGACATGATCCACCAGCCCGTACGCCTTGGCGCCCGCCGCGTCGAGGATGAGGTCGCGTTCGGTGTCGTCGGTGATCTGCTCCTCGGTGCGGCCCGTGTGACGGGCCAACAGCGCGGTGAGCATCGCGCGGACCCGTTCCAGTTCCCGTGCCTCGATCTCCAGGTCGGACGGCTGGCCCCGCAGCGGCTCGGTGAGCTCGGGCTGCCGCACGACGACCCTCGCCCCGGGCAGTGCGTGCCGCCGGCCGGGAGCGCCCGCGGCGAGCAGTGCGGAGGCACAGGAACCGGCCTGTCCGAGACAGAAGGTCTCCACCTCGCAAGTGAGGTACTGCATCGTGTCGTAGATCGCGGACATGGCTCCGAAGGAGCCGCCGGGCGAGTTGATGTACAGCGATACGGGCCGGTCCGGGGCGTCATGCTCCAGGTACATGAGCTGCGCGATCAGATCGCAGGCCGCGGCGTCGTCGACCGGGGTGCCGAGGAAGACGATCCGTTCGGACAGCAGCTTGGAGTACGGGTCGAGGGTGCGGGTCCCGTTGGTCGTGCGCTCGGTGAACTCGGGCAGTACATGGCGGGCGGTGGGACGGAACAGCATGGCGATGCCTCTCCTCCGGGTCTGCGCGGGCGTCTGTGCGGGGGTGCACTGGCTTCCGTAAAAAATGTACAGGACGTACAGAAGATTAGGATGGCATGCCCGGCCCATGCAGCGAGGAGGACATCCGGCACGCCGTCGACGGCAAGAACCTCGCCGCCATTCGAAAGCCAGTCGAGGCCGCAGGTCATCCCGTCACCTTCTGGGAGGAGCTGCCGCCTTACCGGCATGGCGGCCCGACGGAGGGTGCACAGCTTCAGGGCGAGCAATGACGGGCGAGCGGGCCCCGCCCGTATTTCGTTCCTTATGCGGTGCGGTTGTGACGCGTCACAAAGATGCCGACCGGAGTCGCGGTCGGTCCGCGAGTGCTAGCTCCTTGCTCCGGAGTTGCCGCTCTGACCTTGAGGTCCTGTTCTTCCTGGGGCGGGCAAGACTCGAAAAGCGGGGGAAGAGCCGACGACGTGGTCCCGTTATGGCTGCGCCGGGGAGGTGAGTGCCGGGGCCGTTCTCGCGCGCGGAGCGCAGGTTCTGTGTCTCGTGCCTGTTGTCTGTGTGCTTGCACCCTCCTTCCGAGGGGCGATGAACTGGAGGAAGGGTGCTGTGATGGAACCTGATGGCGATGTGATCGTGGAGCTGATGGCCGACCATCGTGAGCTGGAGGCGTTGTTTTCGCAGATCGAGTTGCAGCCGGTTGATCATCCGCAGCGCCGGTTGCTGGCCGACCGTCTGACCGCGGAACTGGTCCGGCACACAGTCGCCGAGGAACTGCACCTCTACCCCGTGGTCCGCGCGCACGTGGCGCACGGTGCGGCCTTGGCGGACAAGGAACTCGCCGATCACGCCAGAGTCGAGCGCATGCTCAAGGACCTCGAAGACCTGAGCGTCGAAGATCCTCAGTTCAACGACACGATCGCGAAGCTCAAGTTCGAGGTCGCCTTCCATATGCGCGACGAAGAGCATGAACTGTTCCCGAAACTCGCAGCTGCCCTCCCGCCCGAGAAGCTGGACGAACTCGGCCGACTGGTGCGCCGGGCCAGGGACATGGCCCCCACCCGCGCCGGAGCCGGTCTGGTGGACCGGGTACGCGACCTGCTCCGCACAATCACCGGCTGAACCCCGACCCGGGCACGGCCTGCCGCCCATCACGCACTTGGAGAAGTCGAATGCCAGCCCTCGAACGAACCATGCCGGTGGCCGGCGCGCCCTGCTGGGTGAACCTGATGGCACAGGACCTGCGCGCAGCGCAGTCCTTCTACTCCGACGTCATGGGCTGGACGTTCAGGCCCAGCGCCCTCGGCAGCGACTTCTCGGTGGCTCTGGCCCACGGCAGGCCGGTCGCCGGAGTCGGATATTGCCCAGGCGGTGGCCATCCGGCCGTCTGGACCCCGTACTTCGCCGTCAGGGACGCGGACGAAACCGCAGGTCGGATCAGCGAGCGCGGCGCCACGCTCGCCGTCGGTCCTCTTCCCCTGGGTGAGGGCCGGGCCGGGATCGCCGCCGACCGCGACGGCGCCGTGTTCGGATTCTGGGAGGGTCCGGCCCTGATCTGGCCCGCAGAGCAGGGCCGCGTCCCAGTCCGGCTGGACCTGCTGACCCGTGACGCGTTCGACGCCGCGATCTTCTACGCGGAGGTCTTTGACTGGGCCCGGCCGCCCGGCGGCTGCACGGTCGACTACGCCCAGGACCACATCATGGTCCAGGCCCAGGGACGCACCGTCGCCACCCTGCGCGGCGAAGGCGCCGAAACTGACCTGGACCCGGGACGGAGACCTCGATGGAACGTCGGCTTCCTCGTCACGGACAGTGAGCAGACTGCGGCGGCCGCCGTCTTGGCCGGAGGCGCATCCTCACCGGTTCCCTATCCCGCCGACGCCCCGAGCAACGCCTTCCGTATCCGCGACTGCGATGGCGCCCTCTTCACTGTGTCCGACATTTGACAGGCCAGCCCCATCAAGCGTACTCACGCCCAGGCGGTCGGCCCCTGTCGCGTCGACTGGGCCTCCGCTCACGTCAGATATGGCCCGACACCCCGCTCAGGGTCGGACATGAGAGAAGGTACTTCCATGTCCAGGACGGTCGTTGTCACCGGAGCGAGCGCCGGCGTCGGGAGTGCGACCGCCTGGGCGTGCGATCGCCCGTGAGTTCGCCCGCAGGGGAGACCGGGTCGGGCTCGTCGCGCGGGGACTGACAGGACTGAACGCCGCGGCGGACGAACTGCGGGTACTGGGGGCCGAGGCGCCTGTCGTCCCGGCGGACACGGCCGATCCCGCCGCCGTACACGCCGCGGCCGAGCACGCGGAGAGCCTTCTCGGCCAGCAGACCACCCACGGCGCAAGCAGTACTACGTGGGGGCGTCGACCGTGGGCACCGTCCTGGCCGACAAGATCGCCGCCGGACTGCTGGACCGCTACCTTGCGCACACCGGCTGCGACTCGCAGCAGACCGACGAACCCGTCCCGGTCCATCGGCCCGACAACCTCTGGCGGCCGCTGGACGGAGAGGGCGAAGCCGCGCGCGACTACGGTGCCCCCGGCGTGTTCGACGACAGAGCACACGGCCGCTCCGCGCAGGCATGGCTGTCGCGGCACGCCGGGCCGGCCTGGATCGCCGCCGCGCTCACCGCCGTCGGAGTGGCCCTGCGTGCACGGAGAAACCGACGCTCCTGAGTTGGCGGACGTCGCAGTGTCACTGGTGCCACGGAGAACGATGGCCGAAGTGGTGGGCGGGCGCGCCCGGCACTCCGATGGGGCAGGACACTGCAAGGTCCGCACCCGGTGTCCCCATGCCCTCCCGCTCGCCGCGGTCGACGTGCTGCGGCGCTGTCCGGGAGCGGAGTCCTTTGGCAGCCCCTCGTGGGAGCGCCGTGCCCCTGATCCGCGTAATGCGGCAGTGCACACCGGACACCCCTCCATAGTGCGCAGTGGTGCGGTGTATGTCGTGGCCGTGCTACTCGGTGTGCCCGCAAGCCGGAGAGGGAGTCGAGCGGTGCTTCTGTTTCCCAGACGCAGACGCATGATCAAGGAGAGGACACACCGGATCGTCCGGACAGGTTATGTCGCGGCCGACCGCCGGACACCTCTTTCGGAGGCTGCCCAGGGGATGATGCGCAAGGCGTTCCCGGACCACTGGTCGTTCCTTCTCGGCGAACTCGCCCTGTACAGTCTGGTCGTCCTGGTGCTGACTGGCAGCTTTCTGGCGCTGTTCTTCGACCCCAGCATGAAATCAGGGCCCTACCTCGGCTCCTACGGTCCCCTGCGCGGCTTGACCGTCTCACAGGCGTACGCTTCCACACTGCACATCAGCTTCGATGTGCGAAGCGGTCTGCTGATCCGGCAGATGCACCACTGGGCCGCCCTGATCTTCGTCGCGGCCCTGGGCGTGCACATGCTCCGGGTGTTCTTCACCGGTGCGTTCCGACGGCCCAGGGAGGTCAACTGGATGGTGGGCGTGACGCTGTTCCTCCTTGCTCTGCTGGAGGGTTTCTGCGGCTACTCACTGCCCGACGACCTGCTGTCGGGGACAGGTATGCGTACGGCGAACACCATCGTGATGTCCCTACCCGTTGTGGGTACGTACCTGAGCCATTTCCTGTGGGGCGGCTCGTTCCCCGGCCATGCCATCCTCCCGCGCCTCTACATCGTCCACGTCCTGTTCGTTCCCGCTCTCCTCATCGGCCTGGTGCTGCTGCACCTGGTGATGGTCGTCTACCTGAAACACACTCAGTGGCCGGCGCCCGGCAAGACCAATCGCAACGCGGTGGGGCAGCCGATGTTTCCGCACTTCGCCGCCAAGTCGGCAGGGCTGAGCCTGATGGTCGCCGGTGTCACCGCCTGGCTCGGCGCCACCGCCCAGATCAATCCGGTCTGGAGCTACGGCCCGTACCGGGCGGATCAGGTCTCCCTCGACTCACAGCCCGACTGGTACGTCGGATTCCTGGAAGGCGCGCTGCGGCTCATGCCCCCTTGGGAGAACGAGGTGGCAGGGCACACGCTCATGTGGAACGTGCTCACCCCAGCGGTGCTGTTGCCCGGCCTGCTCTTCCTGGTCCTCTACCTCTACCCCTTCTTCGAGAAATGGGTCACGGGCGATGAAACGGAACATCATCTCTGCGACAGGCCACGGGACCGCCCCACACGCACCGGTCTGGGCGTGGCGGCCGTCGTCTTCTACGCCGTACTGCTGATGGCGGGCGGCAACGACGTCACGGCCCTCGTCTTCCGCGTCTCCGTGGAAGCACTGACGTGGATCCTCAGAATCGCGATGATTGCCGGGCCGGTGATCGCCTTCCTCGTCACCAAACGTGTGTGTCTCGCATTGCAGGCACGGGAGCGTCAACTCATGCGAACCGGCCCGGAAACGGGCCGGGTCGAGCAGAACGTCTACGGTGCGATCAGCGAAAGCCACCGGCCGCTCGACGCCGCCCGACGCCACCGGGCACTGGTGAGGGACATTCCCCGTCCCCTCGCCCCACCAGGCAGCAGAGCAACACGAGGTGCACGGCTGCGCTCGCTGTTGAGCCGTTGGTACTACCGCGACCGGGTCGACATGCCGACGACCGCCGAACAACGCGCGCAGATCGAGGAAAGGCTCAAGGACCCGGTGGGCGATCCGGACAAGCGGTAGGGACACGCTCGTCTCCCCGCCCATGTGGCAGTGCCACCCGATCCGGGAGACGCGTCTGCTCCAAGAGCGGCGCCGGGCTCTCCCGGGATCACGAAGGGGCCTGACACGGCCTGCAGGGGCCGGCCCGCAAAGGCCGCGCTGCGTCACACTCAGTCGTCCCGCCCGGCGAACTGGAACGTCATGCCGAAGACTCCGGCGAGGGCGACCCCCAGGCCGATGAGGAACAGGAAGAGCGCGTAGACCACGCCCAGGCCCATCAGTGCCGCGCCCACAGCGATGACCGCCGGATGGACGCTGTGCGGTGGGAAGAAGTCCACGACACCGGAGCGTTCCCGGATCTCCGAGTCCCGGCGGTCCTCAGGCCTCGCGCCCTTCCTGCGATGGTTCGTCCCGCAGAAGAAGCTGATGAGCGCCGACATGAGGAACGAGACGGTCAGGGCAGCGACGCCGGCGGGTTCGCGCGCGAAGCAGGCATAGACGACATCGGTGACCAGGAAGAACACAGCGACGCCTGCGAAGAGTTGGGCTTCCGGTTTCATCCGCTCCGCCCTCCGAGCGTGTCCGATGTAGGCGCTTCGCTGCTCTCCGCCGCTCCCGGCCCGTACGCCTCCGGGTGGTTCAGGTCGAAGGACGGTGAGTCGGAGCGGATCCGTGGCAAGGCCTCGAAGTTGTGTCGCGGCGGGGGACAGGAGGTGGCCCATTCGAGCGAACGGCCGAACCCCCAGGGGTCGTTCACCGTCACAGCGGGCGCGTACCTGGCGGTCCTCCAGACGTTGTAGAGGAAGGGCAGGGTGGAGAGCCCGAGCAGGAAGGAGCCTGCTGAGGAGACGGAGTTGAGTACGGTGAAGCCGTCGGCTGCGAGATAGTCCGCGTACCGGCGGGGCATTCCCATCTCACCGAGCCAGTGCTGGACGAGGAACGTGGCCTGGAATCCGATGAACAGTGTCCAGAAGTGAATTCTGCCGAGCCGTTCGTCGAGCATTCGACCAGTCAGCTTGGGCCACCAGAAGTAGAAGCCGCCGAACATGGCGAAGACGATCGTGCCGAACAGGACGTAATGCAGGTGGGCGACGACGAAGTAGCTGTCGGTGACGTGGAAATCCAGGGGCGGTGAGGCTACGAGGACGCCGCTCAGCCCGCCGAGCAGGAAAGTGGCGAGAAAACCCAGGGCCCAGAGCATCGGAGTCTCGAACGAGAGGCTTCCGTTCCACATCGTGCCGATCCAGTTGAAGAACTTCACACCGGTCGGCACCGCGATCAGGAACGACATGAGGGAGAAGAAGGGCAGCAGGACGGCCCCCGTGGCGAACATGTGGTGGGCCCAGACGCTGGCCGAGAGCATGGTGATGGCGATGGTGGCACCTACCATTCCGACATAGCCGAAGACGGGTTTGCGGCTGAACACGGGAAGAATCTCGGTCACCACACCGAAGAAGGGCAACGCGACGATGTAGACCTCCGGATGCCCGAAGAACCAGAACAGATGCTGCCAGAGCAGTGCTCCGCCGTTGGCGGGGTCATAGATGTGCGCGCCGAACTTACGGTCCGCCATCAGCGCCAGCAGGGCCGCTGTCAGGACGGGGAACGCCAGCAACGCCAGGAGCGAGGTGAACAGGATGTTCCAGGTGAAGATCGGCATGCGGAACATCGTCATCCCCGGGGCACGCAGGCAGAGGATCGTGGCGATGAAGTTCACGGATCCCAGAGTGGTACTGATACCGCTCAGGACCAGCCCCATGGCCCAGAGGTCACCGCCGGCCCCGGGGGAGCGGATTGCGCTGTTCAGGGGGGCGTAGGCGAACCAGCCGAAGGAGGCGGCACCGCCGGGAACGAGGAGTCCGCTGACGACGATCAGCCCCCCGAAGAGGAACAGCCAGTAGCTCAGCGCGTTGAGCCGGGGGAACGCCACGTCGGGCGAACCGATCTGCAGCGGCATGATGGCATTCGCGAAACCGGCGAAGGTGGGAGTCGCGAACAGCAGCATCATGACCGTGCCGTGCACGGTGAACAGTTGGTTGTACTGAGTCGGGCTCAGGATCTGCAGACCCGGCCGCGCCAATTCGGCGCGCATGATCATCGCCAGCATCCCGGCGAACAGGAAGAAGGCGAACGACGTGACGAGGTACATGTTGCCGATCGTTTTGTGATCGGTCGTCGTCACGATCTCCCGGATCCGACAGCCCACGAGCATTCGGGGGCTGTCGGGCACAGCCTTCTCCGGGAGTGTCCACCGTGGGTTTTCCAGCCGTGACATCGTGCCTCCGCGGTTCCGGGTGGAGGGGAAGGGCCTTTGCCGATATTGCCGGGCAGCGTGGGCGGCCGACGTCAGACCCGGGGCCCCGGGCTCTCCACCGATATGAACGAAACCGGACCGCCGGTGATTCGCTGCCGAACGGGTGAGCCTTGGACCGGCGGCGCACGGGCCGCGCCTCCCTCGCCCCGCTCCACCGCAGGGGCCGCACAGCCCGGCCCAGACTTCCTCGTCGTCCCGGCGGACGCTTCGGACCGACTCCGTACCGAAACCCGCAAACGGCTCCAGGCACACCATGACCTCGGCGGTCGCGTCCAGAACCCTGATCCGGCGCAGCAGGACGGCCCGGCGCGGATCGCCGGGAAGCACGAGAGCGTCGCGGCATTCGACGATGCCTCTTTCGGTGATCCACCGATTGCGCCAGACGAGGCTGCCGTCTTCGTAGTAGCCGCCTCTCACGAAGCGACCGCGCGGAGTGACCGTGTAGTGGCCGGCGCCTCCCGTCGTCGTCCGGGTAGCCGAACTGCGTGGTGTGGCCGGCCGGATGCCACCGTGCTCCCAGCCGGAGGTCCTCGTCGGTGCGGTGCGGTGCGACCACCTTCCCCGGATTCATCCGGTCGTCCGGATCGAAGAGCCGTTTCACCTCGCCGAAGGCATCGATGAGCGGGCGGTCGAACATGCGGTCCAGCAGTTCGCCCCGTGCCTGGCCGTCGCCGTGTTCCCCCGAGAGGGAGCCACCGTAGGAGGTGACGAGGTCGGCGGCGCGGAACAGGAACGCGCGGAACGTGGCGATCCCCTCGGCGTGCGTGAGGTCGAACGGGATGCGTGTGTGCACGCATCCCTGCCGAAGTGTCCGTACAGCGTGGGGCGGTCGTGGTCGAACTCCGAAAAACAGCCCCTTCAGAGCGCGCAGGTAGTCGCCGAGCCGGTCCGGCGGTACGGCGGAGTCCTCCCAGGTCTCCCGGTCGTCGGGCGGACGCGCGGTCACGCCCAGACCCGCCTCGCGAGCCCGGAGCATTCTCTGTTCGCGCCCCGGGTCGTCCGAGCAGGAGACCGTCGGGTCCTCGGTGCTGCGGCCGAGCGCTTCGAGCAGTTCCCGCGCCTGCGCGTCCACATCGTCCTGGCTGTCCCCGCTGAACTGGACGAGGAGCCAGCTCTCCCCTTGGGGGAAGGTGTCCAACGACTGGACGTGGGAGCCTTCCTCACGCATGAGCTGGGCCATTCGTCCGTCCAGCGCCTCCCAGCAGTTCCGGCTCGCTGTGCTCCAGCAACCTCGGAACGTCGTCGGCCGCGGCACAGATGTCGTCGTAGCCGAGCACGACCATCGCCTCGCAACGGGGCACGGGGACCAGATCCAGTTCGGCGCGCAATACGACGACAAGCGTGCCCTCGCTCCCGACGAGCGCGCGCCAGATCGAACCCGTTCTCCGGCAGCAACGAGTCGAGGTTGTAGCCGGACACCCGGCGCGGGAGGCGGGGGAAGCCATGGCGGATGTCGGCCAGGTGCTCGTCGACCACCCGGCGCAGCCCGCTGTACAGCTCGGCGCGGCGGCCACCGCCGGCGACGACGGCCTCGTACTCCTGGCGCGAGGTGGGCCCGACCCGGCAACGCATCCCGTTGTAGGTCAGGATTTCCAGACACCGCACGTTGTCCACCGTCTTGCCGTACGCCTGCGCCGACGCGCCGCAGGAGTTGTTCCCGATCATCCCGCCCAGCGAGCAGTGACTGTGGGGGGAGGGCTTCGGACCGAACTTCAGCCGCTCCTGCGACAGTTGCCGATTCAGTTCATCCAGCACGATTCCTGGCTCGACCACGCAGGTCCGGCGGTCGGTATCCACGGACACCAGCCGGTGACAGTACTTCGCGGGGGTTCACTGCGTCATGGTGGTCACCCCCACTGCCTGCCGACCAGTGGCGGGGTGTCCAGGCCCGCGCCGCCACGTACGCCGCGCAGAAACGCCGACAACGCCTCCTGCGCCGACCGGTCCGGTTGCCACGCCAGCAGGTCGTGTGCCCGGGTGCAGTCGAGGATCGGCAGGCGCAGCACCGCGTCGAAGAGATGCGGGGAGGCTGGCACGGCGTGGGTGCGCCATGCCGCCGACAGAACCGTCCGGACCAGTGTCGGCGGGACGTGTACCACTCGGGCGTCGAGACAGATCCGCGAGCTCGCGCGGGCCGAGGACCGGCTCCGCCGCCAGATTGAACGCGCCCCGCACCTCTGTGAGCACGGCCGCCCGATATGCCTGCGCCGCGTCATCGGTATGGAGGACCTGGAGCCGCAGCCCCGGCAGGTCCGGCACGAACGGCAGAAGGTCCGGGCGCAGCAGGGCGCCGGGCACGTAACGGCCCGCGAAGATGCGACGCTGATCGCTGGCGGCCTGCTCCTTGAACAGGAACCCGGGCCGCATCCTCACCAAGCGGACTTCAGGGTGGCGCAACTCGAAGGAGTCCAACACCCGCTCCAGGTAAGACTTCTCCCGGCAATAGGCGGCATCCGGCCACCCGTGGGTGGGCCACTCCTCGTCCACCCCCGGCGCGGCCTTCGGACCAGGGGAGTAGGCGCCCACCGAAGAGGCGTGCACCAGGGTCGGCACGCCCGCGCGCGCCACGGCCTCGAAGACCCGCACGGACCCCAGGACATTATTTCGCCAGGTGACCACTGGATCGTGCGTGGGCTGGAAACGCCAGGCCAGATGAACAACGGCATCGGTGTCGGCCAGATACCGGTCCAGCATGGCCGGACTGTCCTCGTGGGAGAGGTCCACGGCGGCCCACCGCACCCCCGGCGCGGATGCCTCCGGCCGCCGACGCGCGAGACCGAGAACATCCGCCACTTCCGGGTCCGTGGAGAGGGCCCTGACGACACTGGTCCCCACATTGCCGGTGGCCCCCGTCACCGCCACGCGCAAGCCGGCATGCGTGCTCATGCTCATCTCGCCCATTCCTGAGGATCGTGCGGGAACGCCGTCCGTGTATTCAGGGGTGCAGGAGGGTCTTGACCATCCCGTCCTCCTTGGCCTGGAACATCGCGTACGCCTTGGGGGCGTCCGACAGCGGAAGGTGATGGGTGGCGAATCCGTCCACTCCGAGCACGTCCTCGTCGTCGAGCAGCGGAAGGATCTCCGGCACCCAGTGCCGGACGTTGGCCTGACCCATACGCACCTGGATCTGCTTGTCGAACAGGGTCAGCAGGGGCAGTGGATCCGCCGCGCCTCCGTAGACGCCGGAGACCGAGATGGTTCCGCCGCGGCGCACCACGTCGATCGCGGTGTACAGGGCGGACAGACGGTCCACACCCGCGTGCTCCATGAGCCTGCGGGCGACCATGTCGGGCAGCAGACCGGTGGCCCACTGCGCTGTCTTCGCGAACGGCGCGCCGTGGGCCTCCATCCCGACCGCGTCGATGACGGCGTCGGTTCCCCGGCCGTGGGTGATCTCCCGGATCGCGTCCGGCAGCTCCTTGCCGCAGCGGTTCACGTCGAAGATCTGAACGCCGCGCGCGGCCGCCCTGGCGAGGCGTTCGGGCACCAGGTCGACGCCGATCACCAGTTCGGCACCGAGGTGCCGGGCGACCCTGGTCGCCATGTCCCCGATGGGCCCGAGCCCCAGCACCGTGACACTGCCCCCGGGAGGGATGGATGCGTACCGTACCGCCTGCCAGGCGGTGGGCAGCACGTCGGACAGGTAGACGTAGCGGTCGTCGGGCGGACCGTCCGGAACAGGGATCGGCAGTGTGTTCCCGAACGGCACGCGCAGCAGTTCCGCCTGCCCGCCGGGCACCTGCCCGTACAGCTTCGTGTACCCGAACAAAGCGGCTCCGGTTCCCTGCTCGCGGACCTGCGTGGTCTCGCACTGGGAGTGCAGCCCCCTCTCGCACATGAAGCAGGTGCCGCAGGAGATGTTGAACGGGACCACGACACGGTCACCCACCCGCACCGCCGTGACGTCGCGGCCCGCCTCCTCCACCACCCCCATCGGTTCATGGCCGAGCACGTCGCCCTGCTCCAGGTACGGTCCGAGCACCTCGTACAGGTGCAGGTCGGAACCACATATTCCGGTGGATGTGATGCGTACGACGATGTCGATGGGGCCCTCGATGTGTGGATCCGGGACGTCCTCCACCCGCACGTCCCGACGTCCCTGCCAGGTGAGTGCACGCATGGTGTCTCTCCTCACTGCGGTACCTCTGGATCGCGGGCCGGCTGCTCCCGGCAGGTCGCCCTCCGCCCCGCCGCCGCTGGGAGCGCCCGGTCACCGGTGCCTCGGCATCACACCCGCTGCCTCCCGCACGGTCACGCTCCCAGGCCCAACCACGTGCTTCGCCGGTACGGGCCGACCTATCCAGCCAATCAGTGACCGGACCATCTCGCCTCTCGTGGCGAGGCCCTCCCTGTCAGACTCTCGTGAGACATGAGGACAATCGAGTCTTCTGTTGTGAGTAGAGCGAGAACAGGGTCTTTCGAGCGTGACGCTGAGTAATGCCGATCTCTTGGCCACCGGTGTGGCCGACGATGAGGTCGTGGGCAAGGAGAAGCAGAGTCCTCGTGCGGGCGGGCCGAAGCGACGGTCCTTCACCGCGGAGTACAAGCTGCGGATCGTGGCGGAGTTACGAGCGGCTGGCCGAGTCCGGCGCGAAGGGCGCGCTGCTAGCGGGCCGCAGTGCTGGCCGACGCCTACGCCACCAACACCAGCCGGTTCCGAAAGCCCCCAATCCCACCTCACCTGCCCAAAGCAGCCTGGATCAACGAACCCCCGGAGGAAGAGCACGCAGCCTGACGTGCCTCACCAGATTTGACAGGCTCCGTCAAGCCGTGCCGGTCGGCGGGCGTGAGTAGGGGCCCACTGCTGGAACAAGTGCACTTGGAGGTACCGCTGCCTGCTCTCTGCTGTGCCAAACCCGGCTCGCGCCATCCGTAGGATATCGGCGGTAACACGTTTCGCCAGAGCTAGAGTTGGCGAACGAGGGCTGTCGAAAACGGCCGATGCGGTCATAGAGTGACACTGTGCTGGATCTCCTGGTGACGCTGCTTCTGTTCGCCTTGTTACTTATGCTGCTCCTTGGCATGAGGCTGATGCGTGGCCCCAACCGGATGGCCCAGCCATGGCGGATCCTCTATGTATTCCTGCTTGCCGGGCTCGTGGTTGCGATTGTCATGTCCGCACGAGCGAGCTTCGCGTTGTGCCGCACACAACCGGAGACCTGCGAGTCGACCCCGCCCGGTGAACGGTAGGCCGGTGCCCGTGCTTTCCGCGAGCGGTTCTTCACCTACTCCAACACCGTCCACCGGCACTCCGGCATCCGGCTGCACACCCCCGCATCCGTCCACGACGGCACAGCGAAAGCCATCCAGACCCGGCGGGCCGCAGTGCTGGCCGACGCCTACGCCACCAACCCCGACCGATTCCGGCAACCCCCGCCTCGCGGGGCCTGCCCAAGGCCACCCGGATCAACGAACCCCCGAAGGAGAAACTCCAGGAAGAACACGCAGCCTGACGTGTCTCACCAGATTTGACAGGTTCCGGGTTGCCCTACCAGTAGTGCCTTCGCCCGGCGACCGCGTGTCCCATCCCGCCCAGGATCCACAGGATCAGACCCACCACGGCGAGAATGATCCCGATCGTCCACAGGATGGAAACGCCGGTCACGAAACCGACGACAAGCAGGATGACTCCGAGAATGATCACGACACGCTCCGATCTCGTGTGTGCTCTTCCTTCACTCTGGCTCCACTGAGCCGCCACGGCAACTGCCGGGCATGGACGGCGGTTGGCACGTGCAGACGGCAACGAGGCGGCAGCCGACAAGCTGATCACCGAGTTGGTCACCTTGCAGGTGCTACGACGGCGTTGGAGGTACCGGAGGGGCCCCGACCCCTTGGCCGGTCCGGCAGCCTCGTTGGCCCGGCAGGCCGTCGAGGCTGCCGGGCGGTGCAGCGTGCTGCGGAGGCCGGGGGCGAAGGCCCCCGGCCACACGCTGGTCTCTATCGGCTGGGCCACAAGCAACTGCCCGTCAGCATGGCCCACTCCCGGTCCGTCTGACCGGGCACGACACGCCCCTTCGCCGCCCAGTGAGCGGCCAGCGCCGTGAAGATCGGCTCACCAGTGGCCCGCGGCATCATTCCGCGGCGGCCAGTGACTGGGGCGGAGGGTGTCGTCGTCGTGGTCACGGGAGTTCCAACGCGCGAATCCGTGTGGCGTCACCCGTGGGCGGTTCTGCGCTTGTGGAGTGCGGTCCGAGCCTCGGTGATGCCGAGGAGAAGGCCGCAAATCCCTGGGCGCGATGTGTTGGCTCCGCTCGTGTGCCGGCTCCTTACGCCACATACGACAAGTCAGGCCCATCGCGTGGCAGGTACAGACGCGTGAGCTGGGCCATGGCTCGCTTGCACCGGCAGACCGAGGAGATCTGCCACGCCACGCGGCACTTGCCAAGTGAGGGGCTCGCGCAGGCGAGGACAGCGCCGGATCACCCTGCACCTCGCCTGTCGGTCGTCGCCCTGACCGCGCTTGGCCCAGTCTCTACGCCTGGCCCGGCCTACTACCTCGCCCACGCACCCGTCGGCATCGAGATCGACGAACTCGCCCGGATCACCGGCAGTCGGTGGGCGGTCGAGGAATGCTTCCAGGCCGCAAAGAACGAGTGGCCTGGACGAGTACGAGGTTCGCCGCTATCCGGGCTGGTACCGGCACATCACCCTGGCCATGCTCGCCCACGCCTTCCTCACCGCCCTGGCCGCCCAAGCCGCCCATCGGGAAACTGCAGAAACGAACCGACCAGCCTCGTCTCCCGCACCGTGGCGGAAATCCGACGGCTCCTGGACACTCTCCTGCCCCGCCCCAGACTCGAACTCAACCAGCGTCAGCATGCCCTGAGATGCAGGAGCCAGACCGTCGCGAAGATGTAGAGGAAGAACTGCAGGTATTCCGACTGCCAGTTCTCCGTCACATCGACGGGGAAGTCCGAAGTCATCAGATAGGCGCCGAACCCGATGCGCGCGCAACTGTCGGTTGCGAGTTGCTCGTTGAACTCCGCGTGCCCGGCAACGGCCTGCCCTGCGAGGGCGAGCACGAAGGCGGTGCCGAAGCCCAGGCTCAGCCCGTTGTCACGCAGGAAACGACCCAGCCGGCTGCCTCCCTGACCTGCAATCCCATGTGGCCTCACCGGTGCATCAACCCGATCGCGATGAAATAGGCGAGTCCCGCCAGTACCGAGCCCAGCAGCAGCATGAATATGGCCCGCACACGTCTCACCCGCCCTTGATCAAGCATTGATAGGGGTGGCCGGTCCGGGGCCGGCACCCGGCGGCGACGATCTTCCAGCCGCCGGCGAACTGCGAGAGGAACAGTCCGAGGTAAGGACGACCCGCGCGTGCCGACCGTAGACATCGACCGTACGGGCGGGCCCCCTGGGGTGAGCTCTACCTCCGAAATTGCGTTGGCGCATGCCGACTTTCCGGACTCCGCCACTTCGTTGCGGCTCTCCGGCGCCAGAGCCGCACGTGGCTGCCGCATCACCGGTGCCGATGGCCCGCTCGAATTCCGTCGCGGCAGCGGACGCGTCCTAAGCGCGGGCTCGCCGGAACCGCCGCACGCGACGAGTCCCAGACCGAGAATGGGAACGACCAGCAGCCCCGCATACCGTGCGGCGGCGCCTGGCAAGTGCCGCCCCCGGTTCCGGTGCTCCGTCATGGGGTGCAGGGCGTCGGCGAGTGCATGCCTGTGTGCCCAGCTCCTACGACTGTCTCTTCTGCGCTAGCCATTGCTTCCTGGCCTGTTCCGGTCTGCAACCGGACACCCATGATGTCGGTTACCTGCCCAGCGTGGGCCACGGGTCGAATGCAAGTCGGCAGAACACACTCCGATGGCACGCAGTTCGCGATCGTGCTCATTCGGTCGCGGGAGGGTGATGCCAACGATGACCCATGACAAGCGCCAGAGGGCCGCTGCTGGGACAATGTATCCGTGCGGACTGTTGGTGTGGAGGAGGAACTGCTGCTCGTCGACACACAGAGCGGTGAGCCCCGGGCGCTTTCGACGGCCGTGCTGGCCGTCGCGGAACGCCGCTCGGAGGGAGACTCGGCTCTCGAGCCGGAGCTTCATCATCAGCAACTGGAATTCGCTACTGAACCGTGCAGTGAGATGCGTGAACTCGCGGACGAAATCCGCTGTCGGCGAGCCGAGGCCGCGGAGAGTGCCGCCCGGACCGGGGGAGCTGTGGTGGCCCTCGCGACGGCTCCCCTGCCGGTCAGCCCCTCGATCGGCGAGGGGGAGCGGTACAGCTGGCTGGCTGACAGGTTCGGCCAGACCACACAGGAACAGCTGACGTGTGGATGCCACGTACACGTTTCCGTGGCCTCTGACGAGGAGGGCGTCGCTGTGTTGGACCGGGTGCGAACCTGGTTGCCGGTCCTGCTGGCGCTGAGTGCCAACTCGCCGTTCTGGCAAGGCCGCGATACGAAGTACAGCAGTTATCGGAGCAGGGTCTGGGGACGCTGGCCCTCCGCAGGGCCGGTCGAGATCTTCGGTTCTGCAGAGCGCTACCACGAACAGGTCCAGGCACTCATCGACACGGGAGTCCTACGTGACGAAGGAATGATCTATTTCGACGCGCGGCTTTCGCACCGGTACCCCACGGTCGAGATCAGAGTGGCGGACGTGTGCCTGGACCCGGCCGACACCGTGCTGCTTGCCACGCTCGTCCGAGGTCTCGTCGAGACCGCGGCGCGCGAGTGGCGTGCCGGCGATCCGCCGGACCCGGCGGGAGTGGGTGTCCTGCGCATGGCTGCCTGGCAGGCCGGCCGATCTGGGCTGGAGGGGCAACTGCTCCACCCCCGCACCATGCGCCCCGAGCCCGCGGCGGATGTCGTCGGGGCCCTGCTCGCGCACGTTCGGAGTGCGCTGGAGGACAGTCACGACTTTGCCTCGGCCGAGAAGGCGCTCATGGACGTACTGGAGCGGGGGACCGGGGCGCAGACCCAACGGGAACTGCTCGCTCGCACCGGAAGTCTTCGTGACGCAGTGGCCGAGTGCGTGTCCAGGACACGTGGTTGACCGTTGAGGAGTCCGCCCCGCGCCCTCATCGGGTGGCCTGCATGTTTGCCGAGAATCAGCAGCTGGGGGGAGAGGCTGAGACAAGGGAAATCAGGTTGTGGCCCCGCGGGGCGGCCGAGCACGGAACCGAGTACCGCGAGTTCCGGGCAGGCGGCGGTCAGGTCCGCCCGGACCGGGACCGCAGGAGCACCGTCTCGTCACCGGCAGACTGCGCGGAGTCGCGAGCATCAGAGCGATCCGCAGCAGGCCCACCATGACGATCCGCGCTCGCTCAGGACGCGCTGCGCTTCCGCGCTGCTTCGTAGCAGTGCGCCCGTCCGTCTCGCCATTCGATCCAGTGGGGGTCGTCGACGAGTTCCCAGGCGTCGTCGAGCCCGGCACGCCTCAGGAATTCGACGAGGTCGCTGTCATTACGGGCGAGCCCGACGACCTTTCCCTTGATGGCGACTCTCCGTCCGCCGGAACGCGAGAGGCCGTGGACGACTATCGGGGCCTTCATCTCTCCAGAGTGCGACGAGGTGCTGCTCATAGCACCCCGAGTTCCGTGTCCGCTGTGCTGAGCAGTGTGGCGGGGAACGAGCGAAGCCGGCGGCAGGCTCTGCAGGGACCAAGATCCGGCCGTCGGCGGCCTCCTCAAAGCGCTACTGCCGACTGATCGACCGAGTAGCAGCAGCCATGGAGAGGAGGGCGGGCACTGCAGTCCGATCCAGCGGCCGGGCCGGGAGGGTCAGGCGTGATCCACCAGCTGGGACCGGGACAAGCCCTTCTCACGCGCACAGTGTGCGCAGCAGAAGAACTGTCCGTCGGCTTGCATACCGTGGCCGAGGATGCGGCACAGGCAATTGACACAAGTCGGGGCGATCTTCTGGGCTGCGCATTCGATGCTGTCGAAGACGTGGACCACCCCTTCTGCGGTACGTACCTCGAACGCCATCTCGTAGTCGTTGTGGCAGACCTCGCACACGGCCATGGAGGAGCACCCCTTGCTGCCGGAATCGATGAGCGTGGCACCTGCAGGCCCGTGAAGGCGCGGCGCCCCCTGGACACTAGCGAAAGAGCGCACCGATCCTCCGTCACCGCGTGCCATTGCTCCCCGACCTGCTGGCGAAATCACTCCCCTGGCCACCTCAGGACGGTCGCGCTCCCTCGAAATGCCCGCGACACATTGCGCCGAGCGATCTGCGACCTGGCTTCTTCCACGTCGGCAACGAGGCGACAAGGTCAGCGAGTACCTCGGTAACACGCCCGCGGTATGCCGGGCCTCGTGCATCGACCCGCGGGTCATCGAACTCTTCGCGGAGGGCCGTACGGTTGCCGCCGCCCGCAGCCGGCTCGGCGACGGCGCAGTCCTCGGCGGGCCGGCCACTCAGGGAGCCGTTGAGAAGGACCTCACTGGGGCGTCACGGGAATTGAAGGGAGAGGTGGTTAAGCGGAAGGCGAGCGGTGTCCCCTGGGATCATGTCGACGAGGTTCGCAACGCCCAGGGTGGCCTACTCAATCAAATCGCAGCCATCAACAGGAAGCTGGCCCATCCGGGGACGAGTGCCGCCATGCGAGACCTTCTCGTCGCCTACCTGGGGCGGGCCAGCAGAATGCTGGACTTCTCCGAGCAGTTCGTCCCCAGAATCAAGTGAGTGGAGCGCGATAGTGGCGCACGATGCATATGCGCAGCAGCTGATCGCACGGGCGAAGGACGGCACCATCCCGCCGCAGGAGGTGAAGCAGATCGCCCAAGCCGTCACCGAGTGCCGGGCCGGCCGGGAGCTCTACCAGCGGCTGTACGCGGTGGCCCGTGCGGGCGGCCCGGCATACGAGCCGCTGATCGCCACGTATCTGATCTACCCCGAGGATTCCGAGGTCTCGGCGCTCGCCGTGCAGGTGCTCACGGCGCACTGGAGAGTGGGAGCGAAGTACCGGAAGCAGATCCTCGAGTTGCTGGGATCCCCCGAGTGGGACCTGGATGACGACGTGTTCATGGCCGCGGTCTCGGGGGCTGGGTGGATCCTGCACGACGGGTTCGACGCCGAACTCCTCCGCGTCCTGCTGAAGCTCGCCGAGGAAGGCCGCGGTGAGTACAACGACGATATTGTGCAGGGTTTCGCGGTGGAGGCGATCGCCCGCGCGCTGGGCGCCAGCCACGCCGAGTTGACCAGACTGCCCGAGGGAGTCACGCGTGCGGAGTGGTCGCAGGGCTTGCTGAGGGCCGCACGTGACCGACTGCACGAGGCGGCGCGTCAGCCCTGAACCCGCTGACAGCCGAGCAGGCCCCGGCAGGACGACGTCCCGCCGGGGCCTGCTGAGCCTCGAAGACCTGCCGCAGCAGGCGATGCGCATACATGATCCCCGGCTCGGGCGGCAAGATCGTCACCCGACCATCCCACGGTGCAGACCCCTGCCCTATTTGCGCGGGTCGGGCACGACAACGGCAGGGCAGAGGTCTGCACTATGGTGGGCGGCCGTCCCTGCTCACCTAGCGGTGGTTTGTTAGACCGGGGAGTAGAGATCAAGTGGGTGGCCTGCGCCGACGGCGTTGATCAGGGCGGCGCTTTTCGCCGGGGCGTGTGGGGTGACCGTGTCGGGAGCCGGCAGCTGCGAGGTGGCGGTGGGGTGTCCAGGCCTCCCGGTGCCTGCTCAGAACAGTTCTAGGTCCTCACCGCTGGTGTCCGCGATGACTGGCCGGAACTGGGTAGGGAGGCCGTCCAGGCGGTCAGGAACGGCCGCGGCGGCCACGGCGGGGGCCGTCTCGGCCAACCAGGCGCGAAACCGCTCGGCGGCTTCGCGGTAGGGGACTCGCGCCAGGACACGGTGCTCGCCGGAGGGGCAGAAGTCGACGGTGACACTGAGCAGGCAGGAACGGGGCGCGTTCTGACTGCCCGTCCAGGACACGCGCAGGACACCGCAGGGCTTGCGCCCGCGGGGTGCGCGGTGGGTAGGGCGCAGCGATCGGCAGGCTATGTGGGCGGTCCATGCGGCGAGGTGCGGCAGGGGCAGGGTGGTGCGTGTGCGGCAGCCGGGGCAGCGGTGCCAGTGGCGGAGCCAGTCGTCGGTGTCGGTGTGGAAGAGGCGTGTGTAGCGGCTCGCCACGCGGATGTCGTTGCTGTACAGGTGGTCGGGGCGTTCCTGTGTGTTGCAGGACTGGCAGACGGGGGCGCGGACGTAGCCGTGTTCGTGGCAGTGGTCGAGCACGGTGGCGGGCGCAGTGCGGCAGACGGCGCACGCCCACCCAGCCACCCTGCGGGAGGTACCGGGCTTCCTGCTGAGCACCGAGTACAGCTGGCCTTCCAGCTCTTTGTTGTACGGGCGCAGTGAGGCGGTGGGGCTCTCGGGGCTCGTCGTCTGCTGACCGTCGGCGTCTCGGGCCTGCCGGGGGTGGGAGGGCGGCTCGGTGACGGCTGCGCTTGCCTGGCGGGTCTGCGCGGCTTGCACCCACTGCGTTTCGGCGTGCTCGGCCGCGTCCAGCAGCCTGACCACAGCGCGCGGCAGCCACCACGTGCGCCGCGTCCCGTCGCGGGTCTGCTCCACGAGCATCTGTCGCCAGTCGATCCCCGCCAGATGGTGCGGCCGGTCGGCTTCACGTCGTGCTGCCCGCTCGAGGCCGCCCAGCTCCTGCAGTTCCCCCGTGATGCGCTGGCGCCAACGCAGCGGCGTTTCCTCGTTGCACTCCTGCCTTGGCGCCCCACGAAACGGACCGATGCGGACCAGGTCCTGCCGATCCATCCCGACCGCGTTCAGTTCCGCGGCCGCCCGGCGCACCCCAACCTCCGGAACACTCCACTGACCGTTGCCCGCCCTCACCCTCGCCACCACATTGCCGCCGAGCAGGACATACCTCACCTGGGCACGCGCAGGAGAGCAGGTGAATGCCCCAGAAGCCGTCGGCACAGCACTGTCGGCCGTCAAATCGACCCACAGAGCGTCCGCGGCAACCAGGGTGATCAGGCCGTCCGTGCGACCGGGCATGACACGCTCTGACATACCGACAGACTAACGGCCTGCAACGCGGCAACGGATCCCAAGCGCCTCGGTCAGCCGGGCCGCCGTCCGCAGCTCCATATTCCTGAGCGTCTGGTTCATCAGCACCCCCCGTGCCCGCAGCGTTACCACCAGAACGTCAAGAACCGGGCAAGTCGCCCTCGCGCATCAGCGGTCCCCGAGCCCGGACGAATTGAGCAACAGAGTCCCACGGCGAGCCGAAGCGGCAGGTCGGCGTCATCGGCAGATCCTCGAAGGACACTGCAGGAGACCCGCAGGACCACCACCAACACCGAGACCGCTCGGACGAGTTACAGCAATGCCCCCAACTCCCCGTCAGACATGTAGTCTATGAGAAGTTGCAGTTCAGAGCCGGTGTCCGAGCTCCTGCGGTCGGTAATATCGAATACAAGCGGGGCATCGATTCCGGTGTCATCAACCAGGGCCTGTTCTATCTCTCGTGGCTGATGGACCACCGGGCCGAGTTTGAGCGCCTGGTGCGTGACCGGCTCGGGGCTCCGGCCGCATCTCAGCTGCTGTGGAGCTGACCGCGCCTGATGTGCATCGCCGGTGACTTCACTCGCTAGACGTACACGCCGTGCGTGAGCACCGGAGGTCGATCGATCTGGTCCGCTACCGACTCTTCGGCAGCGACATGATCGGGCTTGAGACCGTGGCGTCCGTGAGCGGCGCCATGCAGGTAGTCCGTCGGGCGCGCCGGCAGGCCGTCGCGCGGGCGGCAGCCGACGTCCAGGTCACGTTGATGGTGGAGTTGGCCAATGCGGTCGACGAGGCGCTGCTCGGTCTCGGAGACGGGGTGAACCGGGTCGAGCGCAAGCAGTACACGGCCTTCCAGAGGTTGCGGAACTTCGCCTGCGTCTGTCCGCCGCAGCGAAGCAAGCTCCTGGTCGACCCGAAGCACGCCGACCTCCTCCCGGGGTTCACCCAGGATGTGTCTGGGCGCGGCCACCACGGAACGGGCGACCTGGAGGTCCAGCTCCGCACGTCGAAGGACGTGGAGCGAGCGCAGGATCTGTCTCGCGCGACCTACGCGGCGGCATGATCGCCTGACGGCTTCTTGGCCACGAGCGTCTCGCGTTTGGTCTGTGGTCGTCCGGGTGGTGCCTTTCGACGTACGGGCAATTCGTGGCGGTGGACCATCAATGATGGGCGCGATCGCCGGTTTGGCCAACCGGCGATCCGGCGCTATGTTGCCCAGCTTTGACGCGACCCCCGCTCGGCGCAACGGTCTGCCAATGAGAAGCGTCGTACCGGCGCGATAGAGCTGTGTTTTGCCGGGGTCGGTCGGCTCCCCATCGCCGCGCTATCCCGCTGCTTCAGTCATTCGGCCCCGCCAGGATCCTTTTATCGCCCGGCTCGTTCGCGGACGAGGCCGAGCCGGGGGGCCAACCGGAGTGTGTGGCGGCCGTTGGAGTAGATGTCTGGGGCGTCGTCGCCGGATACCGGGTGAGGAAGCAGAGAGTTACTTGCCGCTTCGCGGCAGCTTCGGGAGAACAGGGCACACGCGGCGACGGCGGCGGGCGCGGGCCCGCGCTGCTTGTGGGACCAGACCGAGGCTGTGCGCGCGGTATGTCGGTCTCGGTGAGCCGCCCGCCGACGCCTTCGGGCTGGCCGGGAGATCTCACGGCCAGGACGTCTGGCTGCACCGGCCCGATCGCGTCATGTGAGGCGTCGATCCCCGCTGAGACCCGCCAGGATTCAGGGCGACCAGGAAACTCTCCGTCTCACCTCGTCTCACACATCTCTCACAGACGAGAGCGCACGGGAGCACACGAGAGCCTCTGACCTGGACAATCGCTGTCGCCACGGACCACAGCGGACCAGGTGGACATTACATAGGCTAGGGAGCATGGCCTATGAGATTCCGGTGACGCAAGCCCGAGCTGAGCTCGCCGAACTGATCAACCGTGTCGTCTACGGCGGCGAGCGCGTGGTCGTGACGCGGCACGGCAAGCCGCTGGTGGCGCTCGTCTCGGCCGCTGACCTGGAGCGACTGGAGAAGGGCGAGGCGGCCGTCGAGGAGCAGGTGATCAGCTCGGTCTCCTCGCTCGGCTCCTCGGTGTCCGCTCCCGGCGAACGGCGGCGATTCGGTATCGCGGCGGAGCACCGGCAGCACGGCGAGCCGGGCAGCTGAGCTCCACCCGGCGGTCCGCGAAGCGGAAGAGCCGTGTACCCCCGTCCGGCGCGACGGGGGTACACGGCGTGTGCGGGCGGGTGTGAGGGCGAGCAGTGGGCCGCCCGCGTCGCCGCCGTCGAAGAACGCGACCGAGCGTGAACCCCGCGACCGTCCCGCCGACGGCCGGCACGGTGAGTCCCGGTGTCCCGGCCTCCGCCCACCGGTCGCCGGTGATCGCGCGCCGAGCCGGTCGGCGGTCAGTGCCGTAGCGCCGAGTCCGGCGGCTGCGGCCACGCCGATCAGGGGCAGCACGGCCCGGCCGCGGCGCAGCCGCAGCAGTGAGACCGCCGAGCCCGAAGGCACGCCGGCGACCGCGCAGGGCTTCCTCGCCCAGCCGGCGATCTTCGGCGGCGCCGAATCCGAGGCGCCGGCGAACGGGCTGCGTGGCCTGATGTCCATGGACCTGCCGAAGACCGGCCGGCGCACGGGAATTTACGCGCCGGAATCGACGTGCCGGAAATGTCGCGCCGGATTTAACGCGCCGGAAAAAATCCGGTCCTAACGTGCACCGTCTCGTGCGAGTCGGCGGTCCGCCGTCCATCGGCCGTGCCGGACACGGCCGATGCCTCGCCGTGCCCAGGGACGGTACTGGGCACCGGACCGTGAGGTGGAGCCATGCGACTGACCCCGCACGAACAGGAACGCCTGCTCATCCATGTCGCCGCCGATGTGGCTCGGCAGCGCCGGGCGCGCGGGCTGCGGCTCAACCACCCCGAGGCGATCGCGCTGATCACCGTGCATCTGCTGGAGGGGGCCCGCGACGGCCGTACGGTCTCCGAGCTGATGGCGTCGGGCCGTACGGTGCTCGGCCGCGACGGCGTCATGGACGGGGTGCCCGAGATGATCCACGACGTCCAGGTCGAGGCCACCTTCCCGGACGGCACCAAACTCGTCACCGTCCACGAGCCGATCGTCTGACCGGAGGCGCCACCGATGATTCCTGGAGAGATCCTGTACGCGGACGGGCCCGTGCCGTTCAACGAGGGGCGCCCCGTCACCCGCCTCACCGTGCTCAACGCCGCCGACCGGCCCGTCCAGGTCGGCTCGCACTACCACTTCGCCGAGGTCAACCCCGGCCTGGAGTTCGACCGTCCGGCCGCCCGCGGACTGCGGCTGAACATCCCCGCCGGGACCGCCGCGCGCTTCGAACCCGGCATCCCGGTCGACGTCGAACTCGTCCCGCTCGCCGGACGGCGCATCGTCCCCGGCCTGCGCGGCGAGACCGGAGGTGCCCTCGATGGCTGAACTCGACCGCGCCGTGCACGCCGACCTGTTCGGCCCCACGACCGGCGACCGCATCCGGCTGGCCGACACCGATCTGCTCGTCGAGATCGAGGAGGACCGCTCGGGCGGCCCCGGACTCGCCGGCGACGAGGCCGTGTTCGGCGGCGGCAAGGTATTGCGCGAATCGATGGGCCAGGCCCGCACCACCCGCGCCGAGGGAGCCCCGGACACCGTCATCACCGGGGCCGTGATCATCGACCACTGGGGCGTCGTCAAGGCGGACATCGGCATCCGCGACGGCCGCATCACCGGGATCGGCAAGGCCGGCAACCCCGACACCATGGACGGCGTCCACCCCGACCTGGTCATCGGCCCCGAGACCGAGATCATCGCGGGCAACGGGAAGTTCCTCACCGCCGGGGCCATCGACGCCCATGTCCACTTCATCTCGCCGACCCTGATCGACCAGGCACTCTCCTCCGGGATCACCACCCTGGTCGGCGGCGGCACCGGACCGGCCGAAGGCACCAGGGCCACCACCATCACCCCGGGGCCATGGCATCTCGCCCGGATGTTCGGGGCGCTGGACGCGTACCCCGTCAACATCGGTCTGCTCGGCAAGGGCAACACCATGTCGCGCGAGGCCATGCACTCCCAACTGCGGGCCGGTGCACTCGGATTCAAGATCCACGAGGACTGGGGTGCCACCCCCGCCGTCATCGACGCCTGCCTGAGTGTCTGCGAGGAGACCGGCGCCCAGCTCGCCATCCACACCGACACCCTCAACGAGGCAGGATTCGTCGCCGACACCCTCGCCGCCATCGCCGGTCGCACCGTCCACGCGTACCACACCGAAGGCGCCGGCGGCGGGCACGCACCGGACATCATCGGCGTCGTCTCGGAGCCCTGCGTCCTGCCCAGCTCAACCAATCCCACCCGGCCGCACACCGTCAACACCATCGAGGAACACCTCGACATGCTGATGGTCTGCCACCACCTCAACCCGGCCGTGCCGGAGGACCTGGCCTTCGCGGAGTCCCGGATACGGCCGTCCACCATCGCGGCCGAGGACATCCTGCACGACCTCGGGGCCATCTCGATCATCTCGTCCGACTCCCAGGCGATGGGCCGCATCGGCGAGGTCGTCCTGCGTACCTGGCAGACCGCCCATGTGATGAAGAAGCGCCGTGGAGCACTGCCCGGTGACGGACGGGCCGACAACCGGCGGGTGCGTCGCTATGTCGCCAAATACACCATCAACCCGGCGGTCGCCCAAGGGCTCGACCGGGAGATCGGCTCGGTGGAGCCGGGCAAGCTCGCCGACCTGGTGCTGTGGGAGCCGGCGTTCTTCGGCGTCAAGCCGCAGACCGTGATCAAGGGCGGCCAGATCGCGTACGCGCAGATGGGCGATGCCAACGCCTCGATCCCGACCCCGCAACCGGTGCTGCCCCGACCGATGTTCGGTGCGACGGGCCGCTCACCGGCGGACAACTCCCTCAACTTCGTGGCCGATGCGGCCATCGGGGACGGGCTGCCCGAACGCCTCGGCCTCGGCAAGCGCTTCGTGCCGATCGGCAGTACGCGCGGCGTCACCAAGGCGGACATGCGGGAGAACGACGCGACTCCGCAGGTCCGGGTCGATCCCGACAGCTTCGACGTGACGATCGACGGCGAACCGGTCGAGCCGGCACCGGCCGCCGAACTTCCCATGGCCCAGCGATATTTCCTCTTCTGATGCGGCGCACAGGACGATCGGGACGGGCCGTACGGTGAGCCGTGCCGCGCTGCTCGTCCTCGCCGACGGCCGGTTTCCCGCCGGTGGCCACGCCCACTCCGGCGGAGCCGAACAGGCCGTGCAGTCGGGACGGATCCGCGACGCCGAGGACCTCGCCGAATTCTGCCGGGGCCGCCTGCACACCACCGGCCTCACCGCCGCCGCACTGGCCGCGGCGGCCGCTCACGGCCACGATCCGCTCGCGCTCGACGAGGCCGCCGACGCCCGCACCCCGTCACCCGCCCTGCGGGCCGTCGCCCGCAGGCTCGGCCGTCAGCTGATGCGGGCGGCCCGCGCCACCTGGCCCGGCCCCGAACTCGCCGCGCTCGCCACGGCCCGGCCACGCGGCGCCCACCAGCCCGTCGTCCTCGGCCTCACCGCACGCTCGGCTGGGCTCGGGCCCGAGGACGCCGCGCACTGCGTGGCGTACGAAACCGTGGGCGGCCCGGCCACCGCCGTCGTCCGCCTGCTCTCCCTCGACCCCTTCGAGGCCACCGCCGTCCTCGCCCGACTCACACCCGAACTGGACCGGATCGCCGCACAGGCCGCCGCCGCGGCGCACGGAACCATCGACGCGCTGCCTGCCGCCTCGGCCCCGCTCCTCGACATCGCCGCCGAGGTGCACGCGGCCCGGCCGGTCCGTCTGTTCGCCTCATGACCCCGCAGGAACCAGGAGCCGCACCCATGCACCTCGACCACACCCAGCACGGCCCCGCCTCCGTGAGCGCCGATGCCACCCGTCCGGACGGCACCCGGCGCGCCCTGCGCATCGGACTCGGCGGACCGGTCGGCTCGGGCAAGACCGCGACGGTCGCCGCCCTCTGCCGGTCCCTGCGCGACCAGCTGTCCATCGCGGTGGTCACCAACGACATCTACACCCGCGAGGACGCCGCCTTCCTGCTGCGTCACGCCGTACTGCCGCCCGAGCGCATCCAGGCCGTGGAGACCGGCGCCTGCCCGCACACCGCGATCCGGGACGACATCTCCGCCAACCTCGAAGCCGTCGAAGACCTGGAGGACACCGTCGGACCGCTCGATCTGATCCTGGTCGAATCCGGTGGCGACAACCTCACCGCGACCTTCTCCAAGGGGCTCGTCGACGCGCAGATCTTCGTCATCGACGTGGCGGGCGGCGACGACATCCCGCGCAAGGGCGGCCCCGGCGTCACCACCTCCGACCTGCTCGTCATCAACAAGACCGACCTCGCCCCGCACGTCGGCTCCGATCTCGGCCGGATGGCCGACGACGCCGCCCAGCAGCGCGGACCGCTCCCCGTGGTCCTCACCTCGCTCACCTCCGAGGCGGGTGTCGGGCCCGTCGCCGACTGGGTGCGCGGGCAGCTCGCCGCGTGGACCGCGTGAGCATCCGGGCCACCGCCCGGATCACCGCCGCGCTCGACGGCCGGGGCGTCACCTCGCTGCCCGTGCTGGAGGGCGACGGACCGCTCGCCCTGCGCCGCACCCGCGACACGACCGCGGCCGGCGCCCGGGTCACCGTCGTCGGCGCCATGAGCGCACCGCTCGGCGGGGACCGGCTCACCATCGGGGCGCGGGCCGAAGAAGGCGCCCGGCTCGCCGTCGACTCCGCGGCGGCGACCGTTTCCCTCCCGGGAACGGGAGACGAACCGGCCACGTACGACGTCGAGTTGAGCGTGGGGGAGCGAGCCGAGCTGCGCTGGCTGCCCGGACAGCTCGTCTCGGCCCACGGCAGCGTCCTGCACATGACCACCCGAGTACGGCTCGCTCCCACCGCACGGCTGGTGCTGCGGGAGGAACAGATCCTCGGCCGCCACGCCGAGACCACCGGCACCCTCGTCAGCCGCCTCACCGTGCACCGCGCCGGGCGGCCGCTGATCGACCAGCAGACGGCGTACGGGCCCGGCGCCCCCGGTGGCTGGGACGGCGCCGCGGTCCTGGGCGGCCACCGGGCCTTCGGTCAACTCCTCTTCGTGGAGCCGGCGTTCGAGGAGAAGTGCCCCGATGCGCGACTGCTGGGGGACACCGCGGTCCTCACCCCGCTCGCCGGCCCGGCCGTACTGGTCACCGCCGTCGCCACCGATGCTCGCCTGTTGCGCGGAGTTCTGGACGACGCGCTGAACGATCTGCTCCACGCCCCCGCGGGGTGAGGCCGAGACCCCCGGTCACCCCCTCCGGTCGTACGACGCCAGCCAGGCGTCCTCGGCCGCGTAGTCGAAGAGCTTCTTCCCGTACGCCCGCAGCATGGCGGGGTATGCCTCCGTCCAGTCCCGGCCCGCCAGTCGCGCCGCGATCCATTCCACCGTCTCCGGAAGCGACTCCACATAGCCGGTGACCGGCCGGTACCCGAGCTCACGCTCGGCGGCCGTCATGTCGTACACGATGGGATGGGCACCGCTCCAGGGTGTCGAGCCGACACCGTCCTCCCCGGGCGGGCCCGCCATCAGCACGGTCCCGGTCGTGCGGCCGAGCACCGCGTCGACGGCCTCGCCGATCTCCGCGACCGTCGGCGCCTGCGGATCCCCGGCGTTCAGCACTCGCGAACCGGGCCGCAGGGCGGCGAGCCGGATCAGCTCGGCCAGGTTGGAAGCATGGACCGGGTGGAAGCGGGACTCCCCACCGAACGCGAGCACCCGCCGGTCGCGGCCGTCCAGGAGCCGCTTCACGAAATACAGCTCACGCGGCGAGCGGCAGTACTTCCCGTGGATCGCCCCGGCCCGCAGCAGCGTCACCGGCAGCGCGTCCCCGGCCGCCAGCAGATCCCGTTCCAGCTGTATCTTCCGCGTCCCGTACGTCGCCTCGCCGGCCGGCAGGGTGCGTTGCGACTCCGGGATCGGCAGCGGATACCGCGGGGCCCCGTCGGGCTCGCCCTGCGTGTCGAAGCTGCGGCCCCGGTCGTCCTCGTACACCGCACCGCTGGAGACGACCACCGCGGAGCCGATGCGGTCCGCGAGGCCGGTCAGCTGACGGGCGTGTCCCGCGTCGTACGCCACCATGTCGACCAGTACGTCGCAGCCGTCACCCAGCGCCGCCGCGAGAGCCCCGTCGGCGTCCCGGTCCAGTGCGGTTGTGCGCACCGCCGCGTCCCACCGCGGATCCCGGCCGCCGCCGAGCGAGGCGGCCGTCACCTCCCAGCCGTCCTCGACGAGCGACCGCACCGCCACTCGCCCGATCTGTCCCGTCGCTCCCAGCACCCATGCGTGTCCTTTGCTCATGAGAGCCACGCTAGGACCGGGCGGCCGCCCGGCCGGGCCACGTTCACCGAGCGCGGATCCGCCGTCAGCGTCGCAGTTTCGGGAACTTCTTCGACTGCCCCGCCTGTTCGGCCTGCGCGGCCTTCACCTTGACCGCGTACTCGTCCACGTACTCCTGACCCGAGAGTCCCAGGATCGCGTACATGATCTCGTCGGTGACGGCACGGACCGCGGCCTTCTGGTTCTCCAGGCCCGCGTAGCGGGAGAAGTCCAGCGGTTCGCCGAAGCGGATGGTGACGCGCTTGATGCGCGGGACGGTCTGTCCCGGAGGCTGGATCTCGAACGTGCCCACCATCGCGCACGGCACCACGGGCACCTGCGCCTTGATGGCCATGACGGCCACGCCCACCTTGCCCTTGTAGAGCCGGCCGTCGTGCGAGCGGGTGCCTTCCGGGTAGATCCCCAGGAGCTCGCCCCGGCTCAGCACCCCGAGCCCTTCCCGGATCGCCGCCTGTCCCGCCTCCTTGCCGGAACGGTCCACCGGGATCTGTCCGATGCCCCGGAAGAAGGCTGCGGTCAGCCGCCCCTTCACCCCCGGCCCGGTGAAGTACTCGGCCTTGGCGAGGAATGTGATGCGCCGTTTGAGGATCGCGGGCATCAGGAAGTGGTCCGAGAACGACAGATGGTTCCCGGCGACGATCGCCGCGCCGTCCTGGGGGATGTGCTCCAGGCCCTCGATCCTCGGGCGGAAGAACAATCGCAGGAGCGGCCCGATGATGACGTATTTGAGCACCTGGTAGAACACGGGGCGGCTCCTCATGCCTCTCGTCCGGATCATGCCTGGCTCGCCAGCGCACATCTCAAGGTGGGCAGCCTATGTGCAGCTGTCGTCCTCCGTAACCGTCTTCCTGACGTAGTCCTGGACCGCCGCGTCGAGTCCGATGTCGTGCTGGGCCTGCTCGGAGAGGTACCAGCGGTGTTCGAGGAGTTCGTGGTAGAGCTCGGCCGCGTCCATCCGGGCGGGCGCATGGCCGCGCGCCGCGCGCACGGTGGGCCGGAAGACCTCCCGGACCCAGCGGTGGGCCAGCACCTCGGTCCGGGCGCCGTGCCGGTCGCCGGGCGCGTAGTCGTCCTGGGTGGCCATCCAGCTCTCCAGGTCGGTCAGGAGCCGGCGTGCCTGGTTCTCCTCCGTGTCCATCCCGGTGAGCCGCAGGAGTTGACGCTGATGATGGCCGGCGTCCACGACCTTGGGCACGAACGTGACGGTGTCCCCTTGGTCCGAGTGCGATATCTGCATCTCGGCGACATCGAAGCCCAGGTCGTTGAGGCGGCGGATGCGGCGCTCCATGTGGTGGTGCTTGCCCGCCGGGTAGACGGAGGTACGCGTCAGCTCCGTCCACAGCGCCTGGTAGCGCTCCTCGATCTCCAGGCCGAACGCGATCGGGTCGATGGACGGGTGCAGTGCGCCCGCCGCCTCCAGATCGAGCATCTCGCCGCTGATGTTGACCCGGGCGAGTTCGATGTCGTACCCGCGCTGCCCGTCGCTGAGCCGGGGGTGCAGCTCACCGGTCTCGGCGTCCACGAGGTAGGCGGCGAACGCGCCCGCGTCCCGCCGGAACAGGGTGTTGGACAGCGAGCAGTCCCCCCAGGCGAAACCCGTCAGATGGAGCCGAACGAGCAGGACGGCGAGGGCGTCCATGAGGCGGTGCACCGTGCCGGGGCGCATGGTCGTCTCGAACATCGACCGGTAGGGCAGTGAACCGCCCAGGTGGCGGGTGATCAGGACGGGTTCCAGGGGCGAGCCGTCGGCCTCGGTCCGGCCGGTCACCACGGCCAGCGGGTCGACGGCGGGTATCCCGAGCCGGTCGAGCGTACGCAGGAGTTCGTACTCGCGCAGCGCCGGCCGCTCGGCGAGTTCCTTCACGGCCACGGTCTCCTGGCCCGCTCGCGCATAGCGCACGACGTGCCGGGAGATACCGCGGGGGAGCGGCACGAGGTACTCGTCGGGCCACTGCTCCAGAGGGATGTGCCAGGGCAGTTCGAGCAGCAGGGCAGGGTGCTCGGGGTTGGTGGCGCTGATCTGCAGAGTCATGCGGTCACGGTCCCAGGGTCGCGCGTCGGGTCGGCGGATGGCTTCCGCTCAACGCCGAGGGGACCCCGCAGCAGCCGTGCGGGTCAAGACCCGGTGCCCCGGCCCGCACCACCGCCCGCGCCGCCCCGGTCGGGGTCCCGCCGACCGGGGGTCAGTCCTTCAGATGCTCCAGGATCCGGTGCATCCCGCTGTTCCAGTTCTCCTTGAGCGCCGCGACGGCCGCGTCCAGGTCACCGCGCTGGAGGCACTCGGCGATCCGCTCGTGCTCCTCCGCGGAACGTTCCAGGATGTCCTGGTCGCCCAGGGCCACCCGCTCGTAGCGGTGCATCGTCACCTTCAGGGAGGTGATCAGCGTCATCAGGCGGTCGTTGGTGCAGCCGGACAGCAACAGGTCGTGCCACGCGTCGTCGTAGCGCTCTATGACGTCGTGCGGCGCCTGCGGGGCCGAGAACGCGCGCGCCTCCTCCAGGAGGCGGGGGGCCGTCGCCGCCAGGTGCTCGGGATCGCTGGACTCCAGCGCGAGCGCCTCCAGCGTCGCGACGATCGCGGACAGATCGCGGAACTCCTGCGCGCTGAGCGGCGTGAAGCGGAAGCCCTTGCCGCGCTCGCTGGTGATGACGCCCTCACGCTCCAGCGTGATCAGGGCCTCGCGCAGCGGAGTACGGCTGACGCCGAGCTCGGTGGCGAGCTGCCCCTCGTTGATCGGCGAGTTGGTCGCGATCGTGCCGCGCCCGAGGCGCTTGATCAGTTCCTCCTTGACCTGTTCGCGCAACGGGCGGTTTTCGATTGGCATGTGAGGCTGCCCTCCCCTTCGGTCCGGTCGATTATCCGCTACCGGCGGGTCACGCGGTACCGGCGCCGTCGACGGGGATGACCGCCCCGCTCAGGAACGCCGAGGCGTCGGAGGCGAGGAACGCCATGGTCTGCGCGATGTCGCGGGGCTGCCCGATGCGCCCGAGCGGCCGGTCGGCGGCGTCGGCGTAGAACGCTTCGGAGCTCTCGCCGAGCTGGCGGGCCTCCTCGGCGAGCATCCCGGTCGCCGTGTCACCGGGGCAGACGCAGTTGACGCGGATGTTGTCGGGGCCGTGGTCGATGGCCATGGCGCGGGTCATGTTGACGACGGCACCCTTCGACGCGCAGTACGAGACGGCCCGGCCGCCGCCCCGGATGCCCCATCCGGAGCCGGTGTTGACGATGGAGCCGCCGCCCCGGGCCGCCATCCCCGGGATCACCAGGCGGCTCATCAGCATCACCGAGCGGATGTTCACGGCCATCACGAGATCCCAGTCGTCCTCGGTGATCTCGCAGACCGTGGAGCGGCGGATGATGCCGGCGTTGTTGAAGAGGACGTCCACGCCGCCGAACCGCTCCTGCGCCGTGTGCACGACGGCCTCGCAGTCCTCGCGCCGCGACACGTCGCAGCGTACGAAGGTTCCTCCGGCGTCCTTCGCGGTGTGCTCGCCGCCCTCCGTGTCGATGTCGGCGATCACCACGCGGGCGCCGAGCTCGGCGAGGACCTGGGCGGTGGCGCGGCCGATGCCGGCTCCACCGCCGGTGACGATCGCGCGCTTGCCGTCGAGGGAGATCATCCTGGGCTCCTTCTGTCCTGGGTCGGGATGTCGGGGTTAGGTGGTCACATCGCCAGGCGGTACAGCGAGGTGCGCCGCCTGCCGGTGATGACGGGCAGGTGTCCGGACAGCTCCGCGTCGAGCGCGTCGTCGCCGGTGTCGAGGAGCAGCGGTCGGCCGCCGAGCGCGGCCAGTTTGGCTTCCGTGCACAGCACCAGCAGGTGCTCGCGGCCGCCCGCCGCGCGCAGCACACGAGGCGAGATCTGCTGGTTGCCGCGGCCGAGGAGGAACCCCTGGCCGCCGATGGGGGAGAGGGCGATCCAGGCCGGGCCGAGTGCCAGGAGGGTGTCCTCGCAGGCGTCGCGGGCCACGATGCGGGGCGGATGGCCCGGCCGGAGGGCGAGCGCGTCGACCCCGGTGAGCGAGACGTCCGCGCCGAGCGCTGCCGCCACCGCCCGGGTGGTGCTGCCGGGGCCGAGCACGAGCAGCCCTGTCCCGATCCGTTCGGCGACCTCGGCCGCGATCCCGCCGACCGCCCCGGGCGAGGTGGCGGTGGAGCCGGTCTTGCGCTGCTGGACGCGGACGGGTACGTCGGGGACGGACAGCCATCCGAAGAGCCGGGAGGTGACGCGCCCTTCGCGCAGGGCGTCCTCGTCGCGGTCCATTACCTCGGCGTCCCGCAGCCGGACGCCGCCCGCGCGGGCCAGCCACGCCGCCGCGACCTCGCCCGCGGCACGCGGGCTGACGGCGAAGACGGCCGAGTGCATCTTGACGCCGGTCGGCACGCCGAGGACCGGGCAGGGCACGCCGCCGACGGCGCCCAGCACGTCCCGCGCGGTGCCGTCGCCACCGGCGAAGAGCAGCAGGTCGACGCCCTCGGCGACGACCGCCCGCACCGCGGCGGCCGTGTCCGCGGCCGAGGTGTCGCGGCCGGCCCCGGCGGTGTACACGATCCGTGCCGCGAGCCCCGCGGCGGCGACGGAACCGGCGCCCAGGGGACCGGCGGCGGTGACGACGAGCAGCCCGTCCCGTGCCGGCCCGCCCGCACGCGCCGCCAGTTCACCCAGGGCAGCGGCGGCACGCGCCCCCGCCCGCGGGCGTGCGCCCAGCGACAGCGCCACGCGGGCCCGGTCCGGGCCGTCGGTGCCGCCCAGGCCCACCCGGCCGCCGAGTCCGGCGACCGGGTTGACCACCAGGCCGATCCGCGTCACTGGCCGGCCTCACCCAGCACCTTGCGGCGGTAGGCGCGCCAGGAGACCGCCCAGACCGCGGGGTCGTCCAGGGCCTCCGGCCGCACCCGGTGGATCGTCGAACGGTGCGGCGCCGTGCGCACGGTCTCCGGGTCCTCGTACGCCTCGCGGGCGATCTCCGCGAGGATCGCCGCGTACTCGTCGAGGTCGGCGCGTGTGTAGGACTCGGTCGGCTCCAGCGTCATGGGTTCCGGCACCACGTACGGGTGGTGGCTGGTCCAGTAGTGCGTGCCGAAGTCCGCGGCCCGCAGGCCGATGTCCTCGGAGTGCAGTCCGGTGTCCTCGTGGAGCTTCTCCCAGCTGTAACGGACCTGCTCGACGCGCGGGCGCCCGGCCGCGTACGGGACGGAGACGCCCGGGATCTGCCGGACCTTGTGGAGCAGGTAGTTGTTGTTGAGTACGGCCGTCTCGGCGGCGGCCCGCAGACCCTCCGCGCCGAGCGACATGATCCAGGCGTACGCGCGGACCAGGTTCGGCACGACGCCGTAGAACGGCCGCATCTTGCCGACCGAATCGGGCCGGTCGTCGTCCAGCCGGTACGTTTCCGTCTCCGGGTCGAACTCGACGGTCGGACGCGGGAGATACGGGGCGAGCTCCTCGGTGACCGCGCAGGCGCCCGCCGCCGGGCCGCCGCACGCGTGCGGGGTCGAGAACGTCTTGTGCAGGTTGAAGTGGCACAGGTCGAAGCCCGCGTCCCGGGCACGGGTGATGCCGAGGATGCCGTTCGCGTTGGCCTGGTCGTACGAGCACAGTCCGCCCGCCTCGTGCACGATCCGTACGAACTCCTCGATGCGCGGGTTGTAGATCCCGGTGTCCTCGGGGTTGGTGATGAGGAGCGCAGCCGTGCGCGGGCCGACCGCCGCCCTGAGCGCCTCGATGTCGGGGTAGCCGTCGGCGTCCGGATGGAGGGTGATGACCTTGAAACCGGCGGTCTTCGCGCAGGCCGCGTTGGACGGGTGGGAGAAGATCGTGGTGATGACCTCGTCGCGCTGTTCCAGCTCGCCGCGCGCGGCGAAGTAGGCGCGGATCATGGCGACGTTGGTGTAGATGGCGGCGGAGCCCGCGCCCGGCTGGAGCGAGACCCGGTCCATGCCGGAGATCTCCTTCAGGAGCTGCTCCAGGCTGTGGACGATCCCGAGGACGCCCTGGACAGTGTCCTCGTCCTGGAGGGGGTGCAGCGCCGCGATCCGGGGGTCGCGGACGAACTGGTCGTTGACCTTGGGGCTGTACTTCATGGTGCAGGTGCCCTGGCCGACGTCGATGTTGAGATCGGCGCCGAGGTTCTCCTGCGAAAGGCGCAAGTAGTGGCGCAGGACCTGCTGTTGGGACATCTCCGGCAGGGCGGGCGGCTCGGTGCGGCGCAGCGCGGCGGGAATCGCGGGCACGGCCAGGGACGGGTCCGCAGCCGGGACGAGGACGCCCCGCTCACCCGGTGAACCCAGTTCGAAGATCAGCTCCTCGTCCCAGGACGCCTGGTGGAACCGGCGCAGGCGAGGCTTTCCGGCGATGCGAGCCTCCTCGGGGGAGACGGACACGGGCGCGTGCGAGGCGGTCACTTGACGATCTCCTTCAGGGTCGCGGCGAGCCGGTCGATGTCGGACCTGGTGTGGACTTCGGTGACGCAGAACGCGGCCTCGCGCGTGTCGGTCGGGATGGAGCCGAAGATGCCCCGCTCCTTGAGTTCGGCGCGGATCTCGGCGGCGGTCCGCCCGCCCGTGTAGCGGACGGTGAAGTCGGCGAAGTGCAGGGCGTCGCCGTACGGGACCTCGACGCCGGGCACCTCGGCCAGGCACCTGCGGGCATACGCGGTGAGCGCGAGGATCGTCTCGCCGATCTCCCGCATGCCCTGCGGTCCCATCAGCGCGAGATAGACCCCGGCACCGATGCCGTGCAGCGCCGCGGCCGTGCCGACCCACTCCTTGCCCTCCTCGCGCAGCGCGAACGAGGTCCGTTCGTAGGCGACGTCACCGAAGCCGTACTCGCCCTCGACGCTCGTCGGCACCAGGCCGAACAGCCGTGACGGGTACTCGGCGACCAGCGTCTCCTCGTCGCGGGTGGCGATGAAGCCGGCGTTCGCGCCGCCGAAGCTCTGGTGCAGGCCCAGTGGCTGGATGTCGCCGCACGCGATGTCGGCGCCGTACGCGGAGGGCGGCGCGAGCACGCCGAGCGTAAGCGGATTGCAGCCGACGACGTACAACGCCCCGGCCTCGTGGGCGAGTTCGGCGAGGCGGGGGAGCGCCTCGTCGACGATTCCGAGCGCGGACGGCGTGTCCGCGTACACCGCCGCGGTGTCGCCCGCGGCGAGCGCCTCGCGCACCGCGTCGAGGTCGGCGCAGCCGGTCGCCGGGTCGACCGGGACCACCGTCACGTCGTGGTCGGGGCGGACGTAGTCGCGGATGCGGGAGAGTTTGTCGGCGTCGATCGCGGTGGCGACGAGCAACCGGCGGCGGCCGGTGATCCGGCCGGCCATGCGCAGCGCCGTCCCCGAGGCCTGGAAGCCGTCGTACACCGGGACGTTGACGATCTCGACGTCGAGCAGCTCGGCCATCATCGACTGGTACTCCCACAGCGCCTGGAAGCGGCCGTGGTCCTCGTAGGGCTCGCCCGCGTACGCCGTGAGGAACTCGCTGCGGTTGACCACCTCGTCCACGACCGCCGGCACGTGGTGCTGGTAGCAGCCGGAGCCGAGGAAGCTGAGCGCCTGCCGCGTCGAGGTGTTGTGGCCGAGCAACTCCTCCATATGGCGGGTGAGTTCGGCCTCCGAACGCAGCGGGGCGGGCAGGTCGAGAGGGCGGTGCAGCCGGATGCCGTCCGGGATGTCGGCGTAGAAGTCCTCGACGCTCGTGGCGCCGATCTCCTCCAGCATCGCCTGCCGCACGGCCGGAACCGCGTTCGGGATGTAGGGATGGGCGTAGGTGGGGACGGAGTCCTGGGGTGACGTCATGCCGCGCCTTTCGCGTGAGCCGACTCGGGGGTCGGTCGGTCATGGACCACAGCAGCAAAAGTCTTTGGGTGTACACCTCTTGACGGCAAGCTCCGTCATTCAGTGTTCTGAATACAGCATTAGGCATTCAGGCTCCAGGAGGCAAGAGTGTCAACGAGACCCACCCGACGGGTTGTTCTGGCCACAGGTTTCGCGACCGCGGCATCGTCCCTGGTCAGCGGATGTGCCATGGGCGGTGCGGGCGGCGGAGAGGCCCAGGACATCGACGGCAGGACGAACGACGAAGGGGGCAAGGTCAGCGGCAGGATCACCGTCTGGTCGTGGGACGTGGCCGCCAAGGCGATGAAACGCCTCGCCCGCACCTTCGAGGAACGCCACCCCGGCACCACCGTCGACATCGTCGACATCGGCTACGACAATGCCTACGACAAGATCACCGTGGGCCTGCGCGGCGGATCGGGTCTGGCCGACGTCCTCACGGTCGAGGGCAGTCACATGCCGCGCTTCGCCGGCAACTTCCCCAGCGGCTTCTACGACCTGACGAGCCTCGGCGGCCGCTACGGCGGCGACTTCGACCGCGCCGCCTGGCGCACCGTCACCGGCAAGGACAGCGCGGTGCTCGCCCTGCCCTGGGACATCGGCCCCTGCGCGCTCTACTACCGCAAGGACCACTTCCGTGCCGCGAGGGTCGACCCCGACTCGCTGCTGACGTGGGACGACTACGTGGCGGCGGGCGTCCGCATCAAGAAGGCCACCGGCCGCAAGCTGCTCATCATGGACACCACGGACGCCGGGATCCTGCCGATGCTGCTCCAACAGCAGGGGCAGTACTACTTCGAGGGCGGCCGGGTCGCGGTCGACACCCCGGAGGCCGTGCAGGCCCTCACACTGATGAAGACCCTGCACGACAAGGGTCTGGTCGACTACGAGAAGGGCTGGGACGGACTCGTCACCGGCACCAAGGAGGGCAAGGCCACCACCACACCCACCGCCGCCTGGTGGACGGGCACGCTCACCGACGAGATGCCGGAGCTGAAGGGCAGGTTCGGGGTGGTGCCGCTGCCCGGCTTCACCGCCGACGGCATCCGCACCTCCAACGTCGGCGGCTCCACGCTCTGCGTCCCCGCGCAGAGCAAGAACCCCCGCCTCGCCTGGGCGTTCATCGAGTTCCTGCTCACCGGCAAGGCCAACCAGGTCTCCATGCTCAAGCGTGAGGGCCTCTTCCCCGCCTACTTGCCCGCGTTCGACGACCCGTACCTGAGCACGAAGCAGGAGTACTTCGGAGGGCAGGCTGTCCTCGACGTGTTCGCCCGGCTCGCCCGCAACATCCCGCCGGTCGAGAACACCAAGGACGACGCGAAGGCCACCGACATCATGGTCTCGGCCGTCAACGGCGTGATGCTGCGGGGCAAGGACCCGCGTGCCGTCCTCGACTCGGCCGCGCGGCAACTCGCCACGGCCACAGGCCGCGAAAGGGTGAAGTAGCCCGATGGCCGTCCACACCACCTACGACCGGCCGGTCGCCCCAGCCCGCGCCCCGGCCACGGCACGGCGCAGGCGCAGGCGCCCCACCGCCTGGATCTTCGCCGGACCGGCGGCCGTCCTCTTCGCGATCTTCTTCGCCTATCCACTGGGCGCGAGCTTCCTGCAGAGCTTCACCACCGAGGACGCCGGCGCCTCCCACTGGGTCGGACTCGACCAGTACCGGCGCATGATCGAAGACCCCGCCTTCCTGGAGTCCCTGTTCAACACCGGGGTCATCCTCGTCGTGCAGGTCCCCGTGATGATCGGCCTGGCACTCGTCCTCGCCGTCCTGCTCAACCAGTCCTGGCTGCGCTTCCGCGGCACCTGGCGGGCGGTCTACTTCCTGCCCGCCGTCACCACACTCGTCGCGTACGCCGTCGTCTTCCAGGTGCTCCTCAAGACCGACGGCGGCCTCGTCAACCAGATTCTCGGCGCCGTAGGCATCGGCCAGGTCGACTGGCTCAACAGCCCCACCTGGGCCCGCGTCTCCCTGATCGCGTCCCTGACCTGGCGCTGGACCGGCTACAACGCCGTCATCCTGCTCGCCGGACTCCAGTCCATCGGCAAGGAACAGTACGAGGCCGCCGCCATCGACGGCGCCTCCACCTTCTCCACGTACGCCCGGGTGATCCTTCCGCAACTGCGCCCCGTCGTCCTGTTCTGCGTGATCACCTCCACCATCGGAACACTCCAGCTCTTCGACGAGAACTACGTCCTCACCCGCGGCGGCCCCGACGACGCGACCCTCACCCCGGTCGTCTACCTCTACAAGGTCGGCTTCCAGCAGCTCGACTTCGGCTACGCCGCCGCCATCGCCTGGGCGGTCGTGGCCCTCATCGCCGCGATCTCCGCCCTCCAGTACATCGCCTTCGGAAGGGAGCGCCGCCGGTGACCGCCCTCCAGCAGGCCCCCGTACGCGTCCACCCGGTCCGGCGCCTGGGCCGCTACGCCGTACGGCTGCTGCTCGCGGCCGGCGCCGTCGTCAGCCTGGTGCCCTTCCTCTGGATGGCGATCGCCGCGACGCACTCCACGTCCGACCTGTTCCGCTCGCCGCCGCCGTTCCTGCCCGGCGGCCGGCTGCTCGACAACCTCGTGCGGCTCCAGGACACCATCGGCTTCGGCCGGGTCCTGCTCAACAGCGTCGGCATCGCCGTCGTCCACACCGCGCTCAGCTCGCTGATCTCCGCCATGTGCGGCTACGGACTGGCCAAGTACCGCTTCCGCGGCCGGGGTCTGCTGCTCGGCGCCGTGCTGGCCACCATGATGATCCCGTTCCAGGTACTGCTCGTGCCGCTGTTCCAGATGATGGCGAGCGTCGGCTGGATCGACTCCTACCAGGCGGTGATCCTGCCGTTCCTGGCCAACTCCTTCGGCATCCTCCTGATGCGGCAGGGCTTCGTCGACTTCCCCGACGAGCTCCTCGAATCGGCCCGGATCGACGGCTCGGGCGAGCTGCGCACCTTCTACCAGGTCGTGCTGCCGTGCGTGCGCCCACAACTCGGCGCCCTGGTCATCTTCACGTTCATGGCGCAGTGGAACAGCTTCATCTGGCCCCTGCTCATGCTCAACTCGGAGGACAAGTACACCGTGCCCGTAGCGCTCAACACCCTCACCGGGCTCTCCCACATCGACTACTCCGGACTGATGCTCGGCTCACTCCTCGCCACGCTCCCGCTGATGCTCCTCTTCCTGCTGTTCCAGCGGCAGTTCGTGGCCGGGCTGCTCGGCGGGGCGGTGAAGGGATGAGCCGCCTGACCCGCGTCCCGGGCATCCTCTACGGCGGTGACTACAACCCCGAGCAGTGGCCCGAGGACGTCTGGGCCGAGGACGCCGCGCTGATGCGCGAGGCCGGTGTCACGATGATGACCGTCGGCGTCTTCTCCTGGGCCAGGTTCCAACCCGGCCCGGACTCCTGGGACTTCGGCTGGTTCGACCGGCTCCTCGACCTGCTGCACGCCCACGGCATCGCCGTCGACCTGGCCACCGCCACCGCGTCACCGCCGGCCTGGCTGGTCCGCGCCCACCCGGAGATCCTGCCGGTCACGGCCGACGGCGTACGCCTCGAATTCGGCTCCCGCCAGCACTACTGCCCCTCCTCGCCCGACTACCGCGCCGCCGCGCTCCGCCTCACCCGCACCGTCGCCGCACGCTACGCACACCACCCGGCGCTCGCCCTGTGGCACATCCACAACGAGTACGGCGACCACATCACCGAGTGCTTCTGCACCCGCTCCGCCGACCACTTCCGCACCTGGCTCACCGACCGCTACGGCACCGTAGACGCCCTCAACCACGCCTGGGGCACCGCGTTCTGGTCGCAGCGCTACAGTACGTACGACGAGATCGAACCACCGCGCACCGCACCCGGACCGGTCAACCCGACACAGCTCCTGGACTGGCGCCGCTTCTGCTCCGACGCCCTGCTCGAATGCCACCGCGCCGAGCGCGAGGCACTGCGGGACATCAGCCCGGACACCCCGGCCACCACCAACTTCATGTCGATGTTCAAGGCACTCGACTACTGGAAGTGGGCGGAGCACGAGGACCTCGTCTCCGACGACGCCTACCCGGACCCCGCCGACCCGCACGCCCACGTCAACGCCTCGCTCAACTACGACCTGATGCGCTCCCTCAAGGGCGGCCGGCCCTGGCTGCTCCTCGAACAGGCACCGTCCGCCGTCAGCTGGCGGCCGGTCAACGTCCCCAAGAAGCCCGGACTGCAACGCCTCTGGTCGCTCCAGGCGCTGGCCCGCGGCGCCGATGGCATCATGTACTTCCAGTGGCGTGCCTCCCGTGCCGGCGCGGAAAAATACCACAGCGCACTGCTTCCGCACCGCGGCACCGCCTCCCGAGGCTGGCGCGAGACCGTCCGCTTCGGCGCCGAACTCGCCCGGCTCGGCGAGATCACCGGCACCACCACCCCGGCGGACGTGGCGATCGTCCTGGACTGGGACTCCTGGTGGGCGCTGGAGGCCGAGGATCATCCATCCGCCCGGATGCGCTGGCGCGAGCTGCTGCGCCCCTGGTACGCGGCGCTCCACACCCGCGCCGTCGCCGCCGACTTCGTGCCCCCGCACGCCGCCCTCGACGGCTACCGGGCCGTCCTCGCCCCCAACCTCCATCTGCTGCGGCCCGAGAACGCCGCCCGCATCGCCGCCTACGTGCACGGCGGCGGACACCTCGTCTGCGGCCCCTTCAGCGGTGTCGTGGACGGCCACGACCACATCCACGACGGCGGCGCACCGGGACCGCTGAGGGACGTGCTCGGCGTGTCCGTCGACGAGTTCTGGCCGATCTCCGACGGCACGGCGGTCCCCCTCGTCTCCGGCGCCCGCGCCACCCTGTGGAGCGAGTGGATCGAGCCCGAAGGGCCGGACACGGAGACCGTCGACTCCTACGCGTCCGGCGAGCTGGCCGGACGCCCCGCCGTCACCCGCCATCGCCACGGCACCGGCACCGCCTGGTACACCAGTGCCCACCTCGGCGACGGCATCGCGGCCGTGCTCGACAAGGTGCTGCGGGAAGCGGGAGTACGCCCCGTGCTCGACGTCCCCGAGGGCGTCGAGGCGACCGTGCGCTCCGGCACGCGGGGCACGTATCTCTTCGTCCTCAACCACGGCGACCACGACACACGCACGCCACTGACCGGCCCCTACGAGGCGGGCGGCACCGATCTGCTCACCGGGGCCGCCGTCCGCGACCACATCGACCTCGCCCCGCTCGGCGCCGCCGTCCTGCGCATCGCCACCGACTCCCCCGAAGGGACCGCGAAATGACCCGCCGCAGAGACCGACACATCACCGCACGCCGCCACCTCGGCGCCCTGACCGCACTCCTGCTCGCCGGCGGCGCACTCGCCGTACCGCAGACGGCCGGCGCCCACGGGCATCCGAAACCCCCGCCCGCCTACGCCGACGTCCTCGATCTGCACGGCACCCCCACCGCCGCCCAGCCCGGCGACGACGAGGACAACAACCCCGTCACCGTCTTCGCCGACCGGGGCGCCTGGCACGCCTACGCACTGCCGGAGGCCGGTGACAAGGACGCCTACGGCGGCTTCTCCGGCCCCCTCTACATCGCCCAGGAATACCCCTGGTGGCTCAGCAAGTCCTTCAGCCGCATCCGCCTCACCGAACACGGCCGTCCTCTGGACCTCGCCGCCGGCGGCGCACCCCGCTCCACCTCGCTGCCGGGCCGCCTCCTCCAGTTGTACGACCTCGGCCGCGGCCTGCGCCTCACCCTCGAACTCCGCTTCGCCACCGACCGCACCGCCCTGGTCAGGGCCGAGGTCCGCAACACCGGCCCGGCCCCCCGCACGCTGGGCGCCGACTGGACGGGCAGCCTGCTGCGGCCCGCCGACAAGCCGATGCGTGACGCGCCGACGCTGACCGCGACCGGCTCCGGCGTCGGGGTCGACTTCGCGAAGGTCCGCGAGACCTGGGACTACCTCACCGACGGCACGGAACGCTTCGAGGTCACCCATAAGGACCGTGTCCGCACGACCGTGGACGGCGACACGTACCGCACCGAGGCCGCACGGCCGGTGACCCTCGCCCCCGGCCGCTCGCACAGCTTCGACTGGACCGAGTCCTACACCTTCACCGCCGCCGAGCGCACGAAGGAGAGGGCGAAGGCCCGCGACGTACTGGCCCGCCCCTCCGCCGTCGTGTCCGCGTCGGACGCGCGCTGGCGCGGCTATGTCGACGGGGTGACCCGGGGCGTACCGGCCGACCGGCGGCGCACGGCCGTGAAGTCCCTTCAGACCCTCGTCACCAACTGGCGCAGCGCGGCGGGACAGATCAAGCACGACGGCATCACACCGTCGATCTCCTACAAGTGGTTCACCGGAGGCATCTGGGCCTGGGACACCTGGAAGCAGGCCGTGGGCACCGCGCGCTTCGCGCCCGACCTGGCCGAGTCGCAGATCCGCTCCATGTTCGACTGGCAGATCCGCCCGGACTCCACGACCCGCCCCCAGGACGCCGGGATGATCCCCGACGTCATCTTCTACAACGACCCCGAACGCGGAGGCGGCAACTGGAACGAGCGCAACTCCAAGCCGCCGCTGGCCGCCTGGGCCGTGTGGGAGGTTTACACGAAGTCCGGGGACCGGGCGTTCCTGCGTGAGATGTACCCGAAGCTCGTCGCGTACCAGGACTGGTGGTACCGCAACCGGGACCACGACCGCGACGGGCTCGCCGAGTACGGAGCCACCGTCGACCCGGCCAACGACTCTCCCGAGGAACGACGCCTCGCCGCGGCCTGGGAGAGCGGCATGGACAACGCGCCCCGCTTCGACGCCACCCTCGGCACCGGCGTCGTCGCCAACGAGGCCGCCGACGGATTGCTCCTCGGCTACTCCATCGACCAGGAATCCGTCGACCTGAACTCCTATCTCGCCGCCGACCAGAGCTACTTGGCACGCATCGCGCAAGCGATCGGCCACGGCGCCGACGCCGGGCGCTGGAAGCGGCGTTCCACCGCCACCTCGGCCGCCGTCCGCACGACGATGTACGACACCGCGGACGGCTGGTTCCACGACACCGCGCTCGGCACCGGCGCGCCGCTCACGGCCCGCGGCCGCGGTATCGAGGGCGCCGTCCCGCTATGGACCGGCACGGCGTCCGCCGCACAGGCCCGCGCCGTGCGCGACAGGCTGACGGACCCGGCGGAGTTCGCCACGGCCGTTCCCTTTCCGACCGTGGCGAAGAGCTCGCCCTACTTCTCGCCGACCGCGTACTGGCGCGGCCCCGTCTGGTTCGACCAGGCCTACTTCGCCCTCGGCGGCCTGCGCCGCTACGGCTACGGCAAGGACGCGGACGCCCTGACGGACCAACTCCTCACCCACGCCTCGGGTCTCACGGGCAACGGACCGATCATGGAGAACTACGACCCCACCACCGGGGCGCCGCTCAACTCACCCAACTTCAGCTGGTCCGCTGCGCTGCTGCTGCCCATGCTGACGGGAGACAAGTAGGTACTGCCACGGTCCTCGGAAAGTGCGGCGGTCACAACAGGCCCCGGCACGCCGTACCGTTCTCTCACCCCTGCCCGGTGCGCAGCCGTACCGGACCCAGCAGACCGCTGACGCGTTGCCCGGGAAAGACGAAATGGGTCGGGCTCGTCGCGTCCAGGTGGGGCGCCAGCGTCCCGAACACGGTGATCTCCACGGTGTTGGCCCCCGGCACGACCAGACCCGTCAGGTCGAACACGTACGGGGAACACACCCGCACCCCCGCGGCGACGCCGCCGATCCGCACCTCCGCCGTCCCCCGGACCCGGCCGAGGTCGAGCGTCACCCGTCCCGCGACGGCATCGGGCGGTACGGTCACCACGCGGCCGTACCGCACCCCGCCGCTGTACTCGGCGAGGCCCTGGCTCTCCCAGTCGCCGAGCCGGATCCGCCCCCGGCCGACCGTGCAGCGCACCGGACCGGCCAGCGCGGCGCCACCCTCGTACCCGGGGCGGGTCCGGACCCGCAGCGCCGCCGACCGTGGCCCGCCACGGTCGGCGGGCGGCAGCCCGACCGTCACGGTGCGCACCCCCCGGCCGTCGGTGACGCTCATGGTGGCGGGGTACTCGGTGCCGTCCACATGCACGATGACCTCGCCGTACACCTGCGCCGTCAACCCGGCGGTCCCGGGCGGCAGTTCGCACCACAGCCACTCCACGCGGCTCCGGCGCCCCGGAACCGCGAACCGGACCGGCACCACCGTGCCGTCGTCGGCCTCCGGATCCAGCCAAGCGGCACCCGGCAGCGGATGCGGGCGGCGGCGCAGACACAGCGCGGCGGGGTCGCCCACCGGCTCGCGACGCACCCGGACCGGATCGCGGCCCCCCGGCCCCTCGGCCCACCAGCGGGCGTCGCTGTGCAGCGTCGCGACTGGCTCGCCGTCCGCGTCGTCGAAGAGCGCGTCCACCAGGACCGCGCGCTCGCCGTCCCCGGACGTCTCGACCGTGATGTGGTTGTCGCCGACGCGCAGCGCGGCCGCCACGTCGTGCCGCCGGACACGCGGCACAGCATGTTCGGCGTACGGGTCGAAGCCGCCCTGTCTGCCCATGAGCCGGCCGTTCACCCGCAGCGCGCAGGGCACCTGGGCCGCGACCTGGACGATGGCGCGGGCGGGGAGCGCGGCCAGGCGCAGCGTCGTGCCCATGGTCCCGGGCGCGTGGATCCACTCCGGACGCCGGTAGCGCCCGGGGTCACGCACGAGCGCCAGGTGAGCCCGCAGGTCGCAGTCCCGATCGGGTGTCAGTTCCACTTCGACGAGGTGGAGTCCGGCCGTCGTCCGCACCGGGCCCGTCGCGAGGTGCCCCCCGTCGTCGAGCGGCACCGGAACGCCGTCGACCCGGACCCGTTTCGCCGCCGCGGCCCCGACCGCGAGGTGCCCGTCGAAGTCCTCGCCCAGGTGCATCGCCGTACTCAGCCGCACCACCTCTCCGGCCACCGCACGGCCGATGTGCGCGAACTCCTCCGGCACATGCCCCTTCGGCCCCAGGACCGCCCGGTGCACCGGGTCCTTGTGCACGCCCAGGGTCTCGGACCACTCGAGCACCGACGGGACGCCCCGGCCGGGCCCCTCGCGGAGCACGAGCGCGCGCGGCCCGAACGTCGCGTGGACCGTGGCCGGTGACGGCCGGCCGCAGCCGGAGGGCGCCGCGGCCCAGCCGTCCCGGACACCGTCCTCGCCGGCCGCCTCCACCCGGTGCCGGAAGGTCCGGCACTCGGTGACGGTCGTTCCGGTGGGAGGACCGGTCGCGGGGCGGGCGAAGTCGCCCCAGGTGTTGTCGAGCGTGGGGACGAGCTCCATGTCCCACTCCGCGTCCGGGGGGATCCGGACGGTGGTGCCGGGCGAGCGCCCGACACCGGAAGTCACGGCTCCGGCCGGCCCCGGGCCCCGGTCCGGGAAGACCAGGACAGCCGCTGGGCCCGTGTCGAAGGGGACGTCGACCTCGACGGCCCCGGGGTCCTTCGCGACGGGCAGCACCGGCAGCCTCCGCGGAGCGCCGCCGAACGGATCCACCAGAACGGCCGGGCCCGCCACGTCCCGCACCCGCACCAGGGCCCGCCGGGCACAGCGGCCGGGGTCGAAGTCGTAACGGACGTCCAGCCAGCCCAGGGCGGCGCCGCGCTCGTCGGGGGCGGCGACATCCGTACGGGTCGCCCTTGGGGCGGCCGCGGTCAGAAACACCACCGTGGCACCGTCCACCCGCCGCGCGAGCGCGGGCACCGGCGCGCGGACGGCCGGCCGCACCCCGCCCAGAGCAGCGCCGAGAGAACCGGCCGGGTCGTCCGTCAGGGGAACGTGCACGGCCCGCCCGTCCGCGAAACACGCCCGCAGCCTCTCCGCAGCCGAGGCCGCTTTGGATCCCACGACCTGCTCGGGGAGCTCGCCCCAGGCGATCAACCGCCCACCGGCGGAGGCGAATTCGACGAGCCGCTCGGCCGTTTCCCGTTCGAGGACGGTGCACGAGGGAAGCACGATCGTCGAGTACGCCTCCTCCGCGACCCGCAGCCGTACGCCGTCGTCGAGCCGCGAGATCCGGGCGCGGGCCACCGAGGCGTCGTCGATGACGTCGGCATCGAGACCAAGCCGGTCCAGGAGGCCCGGGCGGGTGTGGAACCAGGCCATGTCCCCGACGAGTTGGAGATAGTCCGACTGGGCGCGGGCCGCCGCCTCGTCGACACCGTCCAGGGCGGTGCCCGCCTGGGCGGTGGTGGTGGGCAGCAGGACCGCGATGTCGCACAGATGGTGACCGAGGCTCAGGATCGCGCACAGCCGGGCCACGGCGTCGGCGAAGACGCGGTGGTGGCGCCAGTAGGGCTGACGCCAGTCGGTGCCGGGCGGCGCCCACTCCCACCAGCCGCCCTTGGTCGTGTAGTAGACGGCATGCGGGTTGTAGAGCGTGGCACCGGCACGGAGCCAGGGGAGCAGCCAGTCGAAGGTCTCCTCCAGGGTGCCGCCCCAGCCCGTGGAGTGGAATGCCTCGACCCAGGTGCGGGGACGGCCGTAGAGGTGCGCGAGCGAGGAGTGGACGCGGGCGTCCCCGTGATGGTCGGAGCCGGGAGCCGAGAACCAGCGATGTGTTCGCGCGTAGTCGGCGTACAACTCCACGCCCGCGACCGGGTGTCCGGCGCGGGCCGGGTCCTGCTGGTCACAGCCGATGAGCAGCCCGTGCCGCTCGTGCCAGGCGGCCAGCGGCCGGAAGAACGCCTCCTCGGCCAGTTCGGCACGGGTCAGGTGGTAGTCGCGGCGGATCCGGCGGACGTCCCCGTCCGCGCAGTCCGCGTACAGGGCGTCCAGCCGCTCGGTGATGTCGTACCCGCGAAGGCGCAGAAAGGCGTCGGCGAAGCCGGTGGACCAGGTGGGCAGGGACGGCAGTTCGTCCTGGAACGAGCCGACGACGACGGACCCGAGCAGGTCACCGAGCCGGCGCTCGAACTCCCCGTGCACCCGGTCCAGCAGCGCAGCGCACGCTCCGGCCCCCAGGTAGTCGAAGCCGAGCGGCCCGTGGTGATGGAGCGTCAACCGCCAGCGGCCGGTGCCGGGCGCCCGTACGACCCCGTCGGTCACCGGTACCGCGACCGGCGGGCCGGTGCTCCGCCCGTCGTCGTCGAGCGGCTCGGCGCGGCCCGCGAGCGCCCGGCCCCCCGGCGGGCACCACAGCTCGCCGGTCCGCTCCGCCGAGGACTCGACCACGGCCCGTACGCGGCCGAGCCGGCGGCCGGCGTACGCGGGCCGCTCGTCGACGAGGCGTGCCTGCAGATCGGCGCCGGAGAAGCCCAGCTGGTCGTAGAACCAGAGACCGACCCCGAGCTCACGGGCGTCCTCGCACACGCCGTCGAGCAGCGCCCACCACGCGTCGGACAGAAACGGCGGGTCGTCGGCGTCGGAGCCGAACAGCGGGCCCGAGGGCGCCAGGTTGAGGAGCACCAGATTGTGCACCCCGCCCTGCGCGAAGCGCTCCAGCTGCGCCCGCAGCCGCGTGCGGTCGAGCCGCTCCCCGCTCCACCACCAGATCGCGACGGGCGAGAAGGCGCGCGGGGGCCCGGCGAGGACCGCCGAGACGCTCGGCGGGAGGAGCGGATCCACCGGATGTGTCATGAGAGGTCCTCAGCCCTTGAGTCCGCCCGCGAAGCCCTTGATCACATAGCGCTGGAGGACCACGAAGACGGCCAGGATCGGCAGTGCGGCCAGCACCAGTCCGGCGAAGACGAGCCCGTAGTCCGAGACGTACTGGCCGACGAACGCGAAGATGCCCACCGGCACGGTCTCCTTGTCGGAGCCGCCCAGGTACAGCAGCGGAGTGAAGAAGTCGTTCCAGATGAACACCGCGTTCAGAATGATCACGGTGCCGGTGATGGGGCGCAGCAGCGGGAAGACGATCCGCGTGAACGCCTGCCGGTGGTTGCAGCCGTCGATCAGTGCCGCCTGGGCGTAGTCCTGCGGCAGGGCACGGACGAACCCTGTGTACAGGAAGACGGTGAACGGCAGTTGGATGCCGGTGTAGAAGAGCACCATGCCCTGGTACGTGCCGAGCCAGCCGAGGTCGTCGACGAGCTTGTACAGCGGGATCATGCCGAGCTGGAACGGCAGGACGATGCCCAGCAGGAACAGGATGTACAGCCCGTAGCCGAGACCGCGGGCGCGCCGCGCGAGGTAGTAGGCCCCGGTGGAGCCGAGGACGACGAGCAGCAGCAGACTGACGACGGTGATGACCGTGCTGTTGATCAGCGCGGGCCCCAGCGACGCGGCGGACCAGGCCTCGCCGAAGTTGCCGAAGGCGGGCGGCGAGGGCAGCGAGAGCGGCGACTCGGAGATCTGCCGGGGGTCCTTCATCGCCAGGGTGATCAGGGCGTACACCGGGAACAGGAAGGCGACGGCGACGGCGATCATGACCAGTTCGAGGGCGTACTGCCCGTACCGCGGTCTGCGGACCGCCCTGCCGGCCTTCCGGTTCGCCGGCCCGCCGGCCGTTGCGATGCTCACGCGGTGACCTCCCTCGCACGCAGATAACGGAGCTGCACCAGGGAAACCGCCGCGACGAACAGCGCGAGGACCAGGGCCACGGCGGTGCTGTAGCCGAACTTCCCGTAGACGAACGCCTCCTTGTACAGGACGGTCGACAGGGTCTCGCTGGAGGTGCCGGGTCCGCCGTTCGTGGCGGCGTAGACCTGGTCGAAGAGCTTGAGGCCGCCGATGGTGGACAGCATCAGATTGATCGTCAGCGCCGGTGCCAGAAGCGGCCAGGTGACATAGCGGAAGCGCTGCCAGGACCCCGCCCCGTCGATCCTCGCGGCCTCGTGGAGTTCGGCGGGCACACCCTGGAGCCCGGCCAGGAAGACGACCATCGAGTAGCCCGCGTACTGCCACACGACCATCGCCGCGACGGACCACAGGGCGAGCGAGGGATCGCCGAGCCAGTCCTGGCGCAGCCCGCCGAGCCCGACCGCGCCGAGCAGACCGTTGAGACCTGCCCCGTTGTCCGGGTTGTAGACGTACTTCCACAGGATCGCGACCATGACGGGGCTGACCACGGCCGGGGCGAAGAAGATCAGCCGCAGTACCGCACGGGACTTGATGCCGGTGTGGACACCGAGCGCGAGCAGCAGCCCGATGCCGTTCTGGACGACGACCACGGCGACGGTCAGGAGCAGCGTGTTGCCGACGGACTCCAGGGCCCGGCCGTCGTCGAGCAGGGCGCGGAAATTGTCCGCGCCGGTGAAGGAGAAGCCGCCGATGCCGGACCAGTCGGTGAAGGCGTACATCACCCCGGCGAGGCTCGGGTAGAGCACGACGACGGCGTAGACGACGAGGGCCGGGACGACGAAGAGCCAGGGCGGGACGGTGTGGTCGCGGTGCCGGGCCGGGCGGCCCTGACCGGCCCTCGGACCGTCCGCGGCCTCGGCGGCCACGCCGGGGACGGTCTTCTGGGAGGTGCTCGTCACGACTTCTTCCCGTAGGCCTCGTCCATCTGTCCCAGGGCCCCGTCGACATCCGTCTTGCCGGCCAGCAGATCCTGCACGGCGGCGAAGTGGGCCGGCTGCACTTCGGCGTTGGGCCAGCTCTGGTCCATGAAGGGGACGGCCCGGTTGTCGTCGATGACGGGCAGGAAGCCGTCGAGGACCGGGTCGGTCTTCGTCGAGGCGTTGCGCTTGAACGGGATCGCCGCCACGGACTGCGCCCAGCGGTCGACGTTCTCCTGCTTCCCGAGGAACTCGATGAACGCCTTCGCCCCGGCCGACTTCCGCGACCGCGCCGAGACCCCGAGCCCGACGACGATGCCCGCCGGGATCCACAGCTTCGCGGCGTCGTCGCCACCGGGGAAGGGGAACATGCCGAGGTCCTCCGGATTCCGGGCGGCCTGGCGGAAGTTGGCGAGCACGGCGGAGACCTGGACGGCCATCGCCGCCCTGCCGCCGGCGACCATCGAGGTCTGCTGCTCGTACGTCGTTCCGTTGGGGTTCTCGTTGAAGAAGCCCCGGCGCTGGAGTTCCTGGTACTTGCCCATGGCGTCGGCCCACCCGGAGCCGCGGAAGTGCGCCTTGCCGGAGGCCATCTCGGCGTCGAAGCCGGGGTTCTTCGCATAGACGGCGTTGGGCACCAGCGCGTACGTGATCAGCTGGGTGACCCAGGGCGTCTGCGTGCCGAGCGCGATCGGGATGATGCCCTTGGCCTTCAGCTTCGCGCAGACGTCCAGGAGCTCGGCCCATGTCCGGGGCGGTTCGACCCCGGCCTTGGCGAAGGCCTTCTTGTTGTGGATGGCGCCGATGACGCTGCTTCCCGCCGAGTACAGATACGTTTTTCCTTCGTGCCGGTAAGCAGGGTGGAAGTTCGCCGGGACCTCATTGGCCCACGGCTGCGCGCTGAGGTCGGCGAGCAGTCCGGCCTTGGCCAGCTCGACCATGGACATGGCGCTGCCGCTGCCGGGATAGAGCACGTGGACATCGGGGGCGTTGCCCCCGGCGAGCTGTGTGCGTACCACCGTCTGCACCTGGTCCGTGGGCGCGAAGGAGGTGGCGAACTCGTCGTCGGGCCGGGACTTGCGGTAGAGGGCGACGAGCTCCTCTATCGGCTTCTGCTGGTCGGCGACGCCGACGACGCGCAGCTTGCCGGAACCGCCGCCGGAATCCGAACAGGCCGTCAGAGCGGGCGGAAGGGCGGCGAGCGCCGCGACCCCGCCGCCGATCCGGAGAAACCCCCGGCGGCCGACCGTACTGCGGTCCGACCGGAAGCGAGAACCCGTCGTCATGGTGTGTCCTCCTCGTACGAACGGGCGAACGATGGTTTCGCCGCCGGTGCTGATGTGCGTCGGCTCGGGGTGAGGGACGGCCGCGGCCGGTCCGCCTCGGGCGGGTCGCCGACCGGGGGATGAGCCGCGGTGAAGCGGTAGGCACCCGAGGAAACCCGGTAGAGCACGTGGTCGGCGGCGGTCGAGACCGCCGTGATGTGGCGGTCCCCGGCATCCGGGACCAGGCCCGATTCGCGGACCGACCCCGGGTCCGTCGTGGGCACGTACACCTCGGCGGTGGCGCCGGGCGGCACCAGGACACGCAGGGCGATCCGGCCGCCCTGCCGCTCCCAGGTCACCGAGACGGTGCCGCGGACCGACTCGTAGCGGGCGCTCGCGTGGCGGAGCCCGCCGGGGCGCGGCCGGATCCGCAGCGTCCGGTACCCGGTGGAATCCGGTGCCTGGTCCAGGCCGGCGACACCGCGGTAGAGCCACTCGCCGACCGAGCCGAGCGCGTAGTGGTTGAAGGAGTTCATCGACGGCGCCCTGAATCCGGTGCCCGGGGTCCACCCGTCCCAGCGCTCCCAGATGGTGGTTGCGCCGTGCCGCAGCGGAAACCGCCACGACGGCACCTCGTCGCGGAGCAGCAGTGCGTGGGCGAGATCGGCCCGTCCGTGGGCGTCGAGTACGGGCGCGGCGAGCGTCACTCCGAGAAAACCGGTCAGCAGGGCCGGGCCCGCCGACTCCACGAGTTCGGCGAGACGGCGGGCGGCGGCCCCGGCGAGCCCGGCGGGCAGCAGCTCGAAGGCGAGCGCGAGAAGATACCCGGTCTGGGTGTCGCCCGCGACGCGCACGCGAAGGCCCTCCACGGCCTCCTCGGCGGTGACGAAGTGCTCGGTGAACGTGCGGCGGATGTCGTCCGCAAGCCGGTGGTAGCGCTCCCCGACATCCGTCTGCCCCAGGGCCTCCGCGGCCCGTGCGGTGAGCCGGGCACTGTGCGCGAAGTGCGCGGTGGCGACCACGTCACGCGGTGTGGGTGTGCCGGGGGCGAGCCAGTCGGAGAAGTGCGGACCCACCCGGCTGCGCCAGACCAGACCGGTGTTATGACGGTGGATCAGATCGACCCAGGCACACATGCCCTCCAGTGCCCGGGAGAGGAACCGCGGGTCGTCGTAGACGCGGTAGAGGTGCCACGGGATGATCACCCCCGCGTCGGCCCAGCCGGGCGCGCCCTCGTCGGCGACCCCCACGAGGCGAGGGGCGACATTGGTGAAACCGCCGTCCGGGGTGCGGGCGTCGTCGACGTCGCGCAGCCATTTGGTGAAGAACGCGGCGACATCCGCATTGAGCGCGGCCGTCGGCAGGAAGACCTGCGCGTCGGCCAGCCAGCCGAGCCGCTCGTCGCGCTGCGGACAGTCCGTGGGAACACTGACGAAGTTCGAGCGCTGCCCCCACGCCACACAGTCGTGGAGCCGCCTCAGCTCGGCGTCCGAACAGTCGAACTCCCCGGCCCACGGTGTGTCGCTGTGCAGTGCCACGGCGACGACATCGGACCCGGTCAGCTCCGGGATGCCGCTGATCTCCGCGTACCGGAACCCGTGATAGGTGAAGCGCGGCTCGAAGACGATGTACTCGCGGCCGTCCCCGACGAGCACATCGGTCGCGGCAGCGGTGCGCAGATTGGCGGTGTACAGCCGCCGTGACCCGTCCAGCACCTCGGCGTGACGGATCACCACCCGCGCCCCGGCAGCGAGCCGACGGACCGTCAGTCGCACGCGTCCGGCGAGGTTCTGGCCGAAGTCGACGACGTGGGTGCCGGGGGAGACGCGTTCGACCGAGCACGGGCGCAGCTCGGCCATCGCCCGGACGGGCTCGTCGGCGGACGCCACCAGCAGGCGGTGATCAGTCGCCGTGACCAGCGCCGGGGACCAGCCGGAGTCGTCGAAGCCGGGCAGCTCCCAGCCGTCGGCGGCACACCGCAGATCGTGGCATTCGCCCATCAGTAGATCCGCGTGGCGGATCGCACCCGTGCCGGTGTGCCAGGTCTCGTCGGTGGCGATCACGGTGCTTCGGCCGTCCGGGCCGGTCAGGTGGAGTTCGGCCAGGAACTGGGGGGACGAACCGTAGTGAGCCCCGGCCCGGCGCGGCTCGAAGCCCACGAAGCCGCTCCACCAGCCGTCGGCGACGGTGGCCGCGAGGACGTTCTCGCCCTCCCGCAGCAAGGCGCTGACGTCGTACGTCTGGTACTGGACGCGGTGGTGGTAGTCGGTCCAGCCGGGGGCCAGCTCGGCGTCACCGACCCGCTCGCCGTTGAGTCGCAGTTCGTACAGACCGCGCGCGCTGACATGGACGCGGCCCCGGGCACCGGCGGGCACGGTGAAGGAGCGGCGCAACAGGGGACACGGGGAGAGCCCGTGGTCGTCCAGCGCGAACTCGCCCTCGGTGGGGGCGTCCATGACGCCGACCGGGCACGGGCCCTGGGCGATCCACGCGGCACGCCACTTGTCCGCCCGGGTGAAACCGGTCTCGAACCACGAGTCGGCCTCGGCCGGTGTGTCCGATCCGGCCGGCCACACCGAGACCCGCCAGTGGAAGCGGGTGAGGCCGGGGAGCGCCGGCCCCGCGTAGTCGACGGCCGTCGCACCGGGATCGGTGACCCGGCCGGTGTCCCAGAAGAGTTGACCGCCGTCGTCCAGATCCTCGGCGCACCCGGCGACGCGGACCCGGTATGCCACCGGGTCGTCGCCCCGGAGGTCGGAGGCCAGCCGCCAGGAGAGCCGGGGCGCGGGTTCGTCGATGCCCAGCGGGGTGGCGCGGTGCTCGCAGCGCAGCGCGTACGGCCGCAGCCTCCGGACGCCAGAACGGCCCGTCGTCCGGCCCTCGGCGCGATGGCGGGCGGGTGCACCCGCAGTCGGGGAACCGGACACAGCACGTCCTTCCGTCGCACCGAATTTCCCGATGTGAAATATAACGTTAATTCTGTGGCGTGGAGACTATGAGCCGCTCCGAGGGGTGTCAAGGGTGTCGCCGGGCTGTCGTCGGCCACTGCGGAAAAGGTCGGTGTATCCCCAACTAACCACCTGTGAACGGCAAAATGACCATACGTGGGAAGTCTTGTGGCCCATGATTCCCATGTGATATTCACGCTGTGATTACCACATGGACGGGCGTGAAATCACGCGCCGATCCCACCTCGTACCGGACGGAATTCCGTTCGACGAAGGGACGAGTTTCATGCAAATGAACAGTGGGTCAGGTGGTACTGGAGTGTTCGGAAGGCGCTTGATGCTCGGCGGAACGGTCGGGATGGCCCTGGCCGCGGCCGGCCTGTCGGCGGGCAGGGCTTGGGGTGACGCACACTTCCGCGAGAACCCGTTCACCCTGGGAGTGGCATCCGGCGACCCGTGGCCGGACGGGGTCGTGCTGTGGACCCGACTCGCCCCCCAGCCCCTCGCGCCCGACGGAAGCGGCGGCATGCCGCCGTACGCCTTCGACGTGCAGTGGGAGGTCGCCCGCGACGACCGCTTCCGGTCCGTCGTGCGCCGGGGACGGACCCGTGCGGTGCCCGAACTCGCCCACTCCGTCCACGTCGAGGTCTCCGGACTCCAGCCGGGCCGGCACTACTACTACCGCTTCCGCGCCGGCGGCACGCTCAGCCCCGTAGGCCGCACCCGCACCGCGCCCCCGCCGTACAGCCGGCCCAAGGAGCTCGACTTCGCCTTCGTCTCCTGCCAGGCGTGGTTCGAAGGCTTCTACACCGCCTACCGGCACCTCGCCGAGGAGGACGTCGACCTGGTCCTGCACCTCGGCGACTACATCTACGAGAACGCCATCGATGCCATGGGCGGCGTACGCAACGTCCCCGTCGCCGCCGAACTGCGGCCCGAGCCGATGAATCTCGTCCAGTACCGCAACCGCCACGCCCTCCACCGCTTCGACCCCGACCTGATCGCCGCCCACCAGGCCCACCCGTTCGCCCTGGTCTGGGACGACCACGAGGTCGAGGACAACTGGGCGCGCGACAAGTCCAAGGCCGACACCGAACCCGACCAGGACCCGGCGGTCTTCCGGGAGCGCGCGGCGGCAGCCTTCCAGGCTTACTACGAACACCTCCCGCTGCGGCTGCCGAACAAGCCGAACGGCTTCGAGGCACGGATGTACCGCAGTCTGCGCTACGGGCGCATGGCCACCTTCCACATCCTCGACACCCGGCTCTTCCGCGACGACCAGCCCTGTGGCGACGGCACCAGGAGCGGCTGCGACGAACGCCTGACGCCGGGCCGCACCATCCTCGGCCCCGAGCAGGAACAGTGGCTGTACCGCGGCCTCGGACGTTCCGACACGACATGGAACATGATCTCCCAACAGATCCCCGTGACCCAGGTCGACACCGACCCCGGCCCCGGCCAGTCATTCGTGATGGACTTCTGGGACGGCTACGTGGACGCCCGCCAACGGCTGTTCAAGGAGCTCACCGACCGCAGTGTGAGCAACCCGGTGGTCCTCACCGGCGACATGCACCGCCACCTCGCCGCCGATCTCAAGCAGAACTTCGACGACCCGGGGTCGCCTACGCTCGGTGTCGAGTTCGTCGGCTCGTCCATCTCCACCACCAAGGACGGGATGGACCTGGACCCCTCCGGTGCCAAGCTGCTCGCCGCCAACGAGCACATCAAGTTCACCAACTTCCAGCGCGGCTACGTACGCTGCGAGCTGACCCGGGACAGCTGCCGCGCCGATTTCCGGGTCCTGCCCTACGTGACCACCCCCGGCGCGCCCGTCTCGACCCGAACCTCCTACGTGACCGAGGCCGGCCACCCGGGGCTCCAGCAGGCCTGAGGCAACGCGGCCGCCCCCTGCCACGAGAGCGACAGGGGGCGATCCGTGTCCGGGCGGGCGCCACCGCCGCCCGAGGAGGTGGTACCGGGGTCAGGCGCTCCCGCCGTTCAACGGCGGGTAGGCGTTGCGTACCAGCTCCTGGAACTGCGCCGAGAACCAGTGGCCCGCGAGCGGGGCGCCCGGCAGGGCCCCGGACGGGTTGTAGCCGTTGCGGCCGTTCCTGGTGTACGTCGGGTCGCACATCCGGTCGAATCCCTTGCCCTCGTCGTTGTCGACGGGCTGGCTGTTGCCGTCCGACTCGCCCGGCGCCTTCGCCCAGACATAGGCGTCGATCCCCGGCTCGCGGGCGGCGGCCGTCCGTTCGCCGATGCCCGCGCCGCTCTGGTTGCACCAGTTGCCGGCGTGGATGCGCCGGTCCACCCGGCCGCCGTCGACATAGGCGTCCACGCCGGTCTGCGGCCCCGCGGCGGTGGGCCGGGCGGAGCCGCCCCAGCCGTTGCGCCGTGTCGATCAGCATGCCGATGTCCGGGGCGAAGCCCTGGCTCACCAGCTCGGTGCGCAGCGCCTGGGCGAACGACAGCTCATCGACGTAGTAGTTCCAGTCCACCCACTTGGACTGGCGCACCGTGGTCCCGTTCACCGTGTCGGTGACCTTGAAGTAGGGCTCCTTCAGGGCCGAGTAGTTGGCCGTGTTGACGATGAAACCGTGCACGTCGGAGACCGTCGATTCCTCCGTGGTCGCGGCTGTCAGTGCCGCGCCTAGGGCGAGGGCGGAGAGCGCTGCGAGCCTTCGGCGTGTTCCGCGCGAAGTGGTGCCTGTCCTTCTCATCGCGGCTCCAAGTTTTCTCGGGTGCCCGGGGGTGGTCGGCCCACGGGCCTCGGGATGTGTCGTACCGGGGCAGCGGCTCGGGGCGCACTGCCCCACGCCGGGCCCCGCCGGTCAGGGGGTGACCATCGGTGTGGCGTGGTGGGGGGAGAGAGGTGCCGGGCGATGAGCGGGGTGCGCACGGTGCGGAACGGGCCCCGCAGATGGCGGAACCCGGCGTTCAGGAACGCTCCCGCGGTCGGACCCACGAGCGTCGCTGTGTGCGACTCTTGACTGTGGGAGCGCTCCCAAGGTGATGCGGTGACACGCACCTGTTAACAGTTGAATCAGAACCGCTCCCGAGCGGAGGAGATGCGGGGTCGATCGGGGCGGATGGGCGACGGGCACGTGTAGGTGAGGGGTAATCCGTACCGAAGGGGAGAAGAGTGTTCCGTCCGCGGCGCGTCACACCGCCCGCAGAATGGCCGACGCCCCCTCCATCGATGGATGAAGGGGGCGTGGGATGCGTCCTGGTTCCCGGCCGGCAGGGCGCGGACAGGGGCGCGGGTCAGGATTCGCGCGTCGCCGCCATCGCCAGGGTGATCAGACCGAGCACCACCCAACCGAACCAGAGCCAGCCGCTGCTCCCCAGGGCCACCGTGTAGGCGGTGACCACGACCAGGGCCGTCAGCGTGAGCACTCCCATGGCCTTCGTGGATCCGGACATGCCCGCACCCTCCTCATCGGCCGTGCGGCCGTGGATGCCATCGTCACCCCTGAGGCATGCCCACCGCTACTGCCCGCGCGCCTGCAATGAGGCGAGATAGGCGTTGTACGCCTGCAGCTCCTGGTCGCCGTCCCGGTCGGCACGACGGTCCGAGCGCTTCGCCGTCCGCTGCTCGGAGCGGTACCACTGGAAGACCAGTGCGATCAGCACCAGCACCGAGGGGATCTCGCTGAAGGCCCAGGCGATACCACCCGCCCAGCCCTGGTCGCTGAGCGCGTCGATGCCCAGCGAGGCCGGCGGATGCTGGTACGTCCCCACCATCGGCGTCGTCGCCATCATCAGTGCGATACCGAAGAACGCGTGGAACGGCATCCCGGCGAACAGCTCAAGCATCCGCATCACGTAGCCGGGCCGGTGCGGCCCCGGGTCGACGCCCATGATCGGCCAGAAGAACACCAGGCCGACCGCGAGGAAGTGCACCATCATCGCGATGTGACCGGTCTTCGAGCCCATCAGGAAGTCGAAGAGCGGCGTGAAGTACAGCCCGTACAGGCTGGCGATGAAGATCGGGATCGTGAAGGCGGGATGCGTGATGATCCGCATGTACCGGCTGTGCAGCAGCTTGAGCAGCAGCTCGCGCGGGCCCATGCGGCCACGGCCCGCGACCGGCAGCGCACGCAGCGCCAACGTCACCGGGGCGCCCAGCAGCAGCAGGATCGGCGACAGCATGCTGATCACCATGTGCTGCACCATGTGCACGCTGAACATGACCATGCCGTAGTCGTTGAGCTTGGTGCACATCACCAGGGCGATGCTCAGCACGCCGACGACGAAGAACACGATCCGGCCGACCGGCCAGTCGTCCCCGCGTCTGCGCAGCCGCAGCACGGCGTACAGGTACAGGCCGATGCCCAGGACACAGCCGATGAGGAAGAAGGGGTCCGCGGAGAATTGGAGCCCACGTCCCAGCGTGAACGGCGGCAGGTCCATGTTCATGCCGTGCCCGCTGTGATCCATCTGTTCACTCCTGCTGGGGGCGTCCCCGTTTCGTGCCGGTTGTCCCGACCAGAGTAGAACTGCCCCCGGCCGCAGCTGCGGCCGGGGGCAGTTCATGGGACAGGGTGTCGCTCAGAGCACGCACTCCGCCTCGGCGTACCGCTCGGCCGGGACGGTCTTCAGCGTCTCCACGGCCTCGCCCAGCGGCACCATCACGATGTCCGTGCCGCGCAGAGCCGTCATCATGCCGAATTCGCCGCGGTGCGCCGCCTCCACCGCGTGCCAGCCGAAGCGGGTGGCGAGCACCCGGTCGTACGCGGTCGGCGTGCCGCCGCGCTGCACATGGCCGAGGATCACCGGGCGGGCCTCCTTGCCCAGGCGCCGCTCCAGCTCGCCGGAGAGCTGCGTGGCCATGCCGGCGAACCGCTCGTGCCCGTAGATGTCCTTGGTGCCCTGCTCGATCTCCATGGACGTGCCCTCGCGGGGCTTGGCGCCCTCGGCGACGACGACGATCGCGAACTTCTTGCCGGCCGAGAAACGGCTGCCGACCACTTCGGTCAGCTCGTCGATGTCGAAGGGGCGCTCCGGCACGACGATGGCGTGCGCACCGGCCGCCATGCCCGAGTGCAGGGCGATCCAGCCGGTGTGGCGGCCCATGACCTCGACGATCAGCACCCGCTGGTGCGATTCGGCGGTCGTCTTGAGCCGGTCGAGCGCCTCGGTCGCGACACCGACGGCGGTGTCGAAGCCGAAGGTCACGTCGGTCGAGGCGATGTCGTTGTCGATGGTCTTCGGTACGCCGACGATCGGCAGCCCGGCCTCGGAGAGCAGGTTGGCCGCCTTCAGCGTGCCCTCGCCGCCGATCGGGATGATCGCGTCGAGACCGAGATCGGAGACATGGCCCCTGGCCTGCTCCACACCACCGCGCAGATGGGCGGGCTGGACCCGGGAGGAGCCGAGGATCGTGCCGCCCCGGGCGAGGATGCCGCCGACCGCGTCGAGGTCGAGCTTGCGGTAGTCGGCCTCCAGGAGGCCCTTCCACCCGTCGTGGAAGCCGATGACCTCGTCGCCGTGGTCGACCACCGCGCGATGAACGACGGAACGGATGACGGCGTTGAGGCCGGGGCAGTCGCCGCCGGAGGTGAGCACACCAATTCGCATTGCCCGGGAAACCTTTGCAACGTGGGCCGACGACCGGACCACGTCGTCCGGTTGGATCCCCGCCACCCTACCGGCGCAGGGTGGCGGGACCGAACCGGGCGTCCGCCTGCTGGACTCCGCTCAGACGAGCGAAAGCAAGAGCATCCGGCAACCGGGGGGTGGGACGCTCAGCGCCTCATCAGGCGGGCTGTGTCGCCGACGCGATGCGCTCCGCGCGCAGCGCCTCGTACCAGCGGTCGTCCGTCGGCGGCAGGGCGTTCACATCGAGGGCCAGCTTCAGCAGCAGGTCCGCGATCTGCGGGTTGCGCGCCATGACGGGGCCGTGCATGTACGTACCGAAGACCGTGTCGTTGTACGCGCCCTCGGTGCCGTCACCGGTGCCGTTGCCCCGGCCGAGCTGCACCCGGGCGAACGGCCGTGCCGTCGGGCCGAGATGGGTGACGCCCTGGTGGTTCTCGAACCCGGTCAGCGGCGGCAGGCCGAGGTGCGGGTCGATGTCGGCCAGCACGTCACCGACGCACCGGTCCCCCTCACCGCGGGTGGAGACCACGTCGAGCAGCCCGAGACCGGGCTCGCGTTCGCCGAGATCGTTGATGAACTCGTGGCCGAGGATCTGGTAGCCCGCGCAGACCGAGAAGATGATCGCGCCGTTCGACGCGGCCCGGCTGAGCCCGCCGTCGCGGCGCAGCCGCTCCGCGGCGAGCCGCTGCGGCCGGTCCTCACCGCCACCGATCAGATAGATGTCGCCGGACGTCGGGACCGGCTGGTCGCTGCGCACATCGACGCGCTGTACGTCGAGACCGCGCTGCCGGGCCCGGCGCTCCACCACCAGCGCGTTGCCCTGGTCGCCGTAGGTGCTGAGGAGGTCGGGGTAGACCCAGACCAGACGCAGACCGTTGTTGCTCATGCTTCGTCCTCTCCGGAGGTGGCCGGGGCCGGGGTCAGTTGCCGACACGACGGCGCAGATCCTGGAAGGCGGTGTAGTTGGCGATGACCTCGATACGGCCCGGCGGGGCCTGCTGCACGGCCTCGTCGAGGTTCTCGCAGACCCGGAAGTCGAGACCGGCCACTTCGAGACGGACCGCCAGGTCCAGCTTGCGGTCGCCGAGCACGAAGATCGGGTGACCGGCGAGCTGGGTGTAGTCCACGTCCCACAGCCAGGAGGTGTCCGTACCGTCCGCGCCGCGGGCGTTGACGGAGAGGATCACCGGCGTGGGCGGCGGGTCGATCAGGGAGAACGTCTCGAGCCAGCCCGCCGGGTTCTTCGCCAGCAGCAGCCGCAGCTCACGGCCGAGGAAGGAAACCACGTCGTAGCGGCCCGCGACGGCCTGCACCTGGTACATGCGCTCCAGCGCGACCTGCGGCGGCACACCGAAGACGGCGGCCACGGCGGCGGAGCTGGTGGCGTTGGCCTTGTTGGCTCGGCCGGGCAGCTGGAGGTGGATCGGCCACGCCGAACCGTGCGGGTCCAGGACGTAGTCGCCGTGCAGGACCCAGCTGGGAGCGGGCCTGCGGAATCCGCACTCGCCACAGAACCAGTCGTCTCCGGGGCGCTGCATCACACCACCGCAGGAGGGGCAGGACCAGGCGTCGTCCTTCCACGCCTGTCCCGCTGCGACCCACACCACATTGGGGGAGGAGGACGCCGCCCAGACGATCAGCGGGTCGTCGGCGTTCGCGACGATCACGGCCTTCGAACCGGACAGCCCCTCACGCCACTTCTCCGCCAGCATCCGGGTCTCCGCCGCGCGGTCCAGCTGGTCGCGGGAGAGGTTGAGCAGTGCGATCACCTTGGGTGTCGTGTCACGCGCGACCCCGGCGAGGTACTTCTCGTCCACCTCGATCACGCCGTACTGCGCGTCCGAGCCGCCGGCCAGCGCCGAGGTGATGCCCGCCGGCATGTTGGCGCCGAGCGCGTTCGACACCACCGGGCCCGCGGCCCGCAGTGCCTCGGCGATCAGCCGAGTGGTCGTCGTCTTGCCGTTCGTCGCCGACACGAGGATCACGTCCAGGTGCTGCGCCAGCCGCCCCAGCAGGTCGGGGTCGAGCTTGAGCGCCACCCGGCCGCCGATCACCGATCCGCTGCCGCGCCCGGCGGCTCGTGACACCGCCGCCGCGGCCTTTCCCGCCGTCACGGCCAGCTTGGCCCGCGGCGACAGCGGCTCCGTGTTGCCTGCCATCGTCCTAGATCCTCCTTGCATCGGTCCACGCCCAGCCTATCGATGTCCGGCGCGGCGGCCGCACCCTGGCACCGCCGGGAAGGTGGAGGTCGCGTGGAACGTACGATTGCGGCCATGCGAAACCGCCCGATCCCCGGCAGTTCCGGACTGATTCGTGCCATGAGCCTGATCGGTGATCCGGTGCTGCACGGGACCTGTGAACCCGTCACGGACTTCGGTCCCTCGCTCGCCCGGCTCGTCGAGGACATGTACGCCACCATGTACGCGGCCGAGGGCGTCGGCCTCGCGGCCAACCAGATCGGCGTCCCCCTGCGGGTGTTCGTCTACGACTGCCCGGACGACGACGACATCCGTCACCTCGGGCATCTCGTCAACCCCAGGCTCGTCGAGGCCGACGGCATCACCGTACGCGGCCCGGAGGGCTGCCTCTCGCTGCCCGGCATCGAAGCGGGCACCCCGCGGTTCGACCGTGCCGTCGTCGAGGGCTTCACCGCCGACGGCGAGCCGGTCCGGGTCACCGGCACCGGGTTCTTCGCGCGCTGCCTCCAGCACGAGTGCGACCATCTCGAAGGCAAGGTCTACACGGACCGGCTGACCGGGCTGCGCCGCAGGAGGGCGATGCGGGCGGCCCGCCGCGCGCCCTGGGCGCGCACCGGTCGGGCCGCGTCCGGGGCCTCAGAATCCGGGGCCGCCCGGCCGGTCGCCCGCGGCTGACAGCCGGCCCCACAGCAGATCGGCCAGGCTGCTCACCAACTGCTCGCGGGAGCAGGGGCGTTCGCCCAGCCACCAGTCGCCCGCCGCGTGCATCATGCCGACGATGCCGTGGCCCCAGATGCGCGCCATGGCCTCACTGTCCGGGCCGAGGTCGACCCGCTCGGCGATGACCAGGGCGAGTTCCTCGCCGAGTCTGCGCAGCAGCGGCGCCGAGTGCCGTCCGACATCGAAGCCCTGTTCCGTGGCGGGCGCCGCGTCGTCGGACGGGTGCATCAGGAAGCGGTAGACCTGCGGGCGGGCCTCGATCGCCGCGAGATAGGTGTCCAGCGTCGACTCGACGCGCCGACGGCGCTCGGCGGGGGCGTCGAGCGCGGCGCGCAGGGCGATCAGCAGGGCGTCGGTGTGGCGCTTGGCGAGGGCGCGGTAGAGGCCGCCCTTGTCACCGAAGTGCCGGTAGAGGATGGGCTTGGTGATCCCGGCCTCCGCCGCGATGGCGTTCATCGAGGCCCCGGGCCCGTCCCTGAGCACCACGCGGTCGGCGGCTTCGAGCAGCTCGCGGCGGCGGCTCTCGGCCGCTGTCCGCTGTCGCTCTGCCTGTCGTGTGCTCTCCATGTCGCCTCTCCCCGCCCCTGGCCGTGCAAATGCGTCCTGCCTGCGCAACGTAACACCCTGCCCGACGCGGTGCGGATCCGAACCGGGGCGGTTGACAGAGGCTACTTGTCGGTAACAGACTGTGGTTACCGCAAGTAACGAGTGGTTTTTCACAGTAGTACGTGGAGGGAACATGGCGGAGTTCACGCTCGAACTCAACGATGACCAGAAGCAGGTCCGTGACTGGCTTCACGGCTTCGCCGCGGATGTGATCCGTCCGGCGGCTTCCGAGTGGGACGAGCGTGAGGAAACGCCCTGGCCCGTCATTCAGGAGGCGGCCAAGGTAGGCATCTACTCCCTCGACTTCTACGCCCAGCAGTTCTTCGACCCCACGGGCCTCGGCATCCCGATGGCGATGGAGGAGCTCTTCTGGGGGGACGCGGGCATCGCCCTGTCCATCGTCGGTACGGGCCTGGCGGCCGTGGGCGTCCTCGCCAACGGCACCGAGGAGCAGATCGGCACCTGGATCCCGCAGATGTACGGCGACGCCGACGACGTCAAGGTCGCGGCCTTCTGCTCCTCCGAGCCGGACGCCGGTTCCGACGTCGCCTCGATGCGCACCCGCGCGGTGTACGACCAGGCCAAGGACGAGTGGGTGCTGAACGGCACCAAGACCTGGGCGACCAACGGCGGCATCGCCAACGTCCATGTCGTCGTCGCCGTGGTCGACCCTGAGCTGGGGTCCAAGGGTCACGCCTCGTTCATCGTGCCGCCGGACACCCCCGGTCTCTCCCAGGGCCAGAAGTTCAAGAAGCACGGCATCCGCGCCTCGCACACTGCCGAGGTCGTCCTGGAGGACGTCCGGGTCCCCGGCCACTGCCTGCTCGGCGGCAAGGAGAAGCTCGACCAGCGCCTGGCGCGGGCCCGTGAGCGTGCCGCCTCCGGCGGTGAGCGGGTGAAGAACGCGGCGATGGCCACCTTCGAGGCGTCCCGCCCCGCGGTCGGCGCCATGGCGGTCGGTACCGCCCGGGCCGCGTACGAGGTGGCGCTGGACTACGCGAAGACCCGCACCCAGTTCGGCCGGCCCATCATCGACAACCAGGGCGTCGCCTTCCAGCTCGCCGACATGCGTACGCAGATCGACGCGGCCCGGCTGCTGGTGTGGCGCGCCTCGTGGATGGCGACCACCGGCAAGCCGTTCACCTCGGCCGAGGGATCGATGTCCAAGCTGTACGCGAGCGAGACCGCGAAGAAGGTCACCGCCCAGGCCGTCCAGATCCTCGGCGGCAACGGCTTCACTCGTGAGTACCCGGTGGAGCGGATGCACCGGGACGCGGCGATCTACACGATCTTCGAGGGCACCAGCGAGATCCAGCGCCTGGTGATCGCCCGCACCCTCTCGGGCATGCCGATCCGCTAGCGGCGCGTTCCCGGTCGCCGGGCGGGCCGTTTGCCGGCCCTCCCGGCGACCGGGGACACGATCCGTCAGGCAGGCAGCTGGGCCTCGATGGCCGCGATGAGCTCGGGTGCCTGGGGCTCGGTGCCCGGGCGCAGGCGTGCGACCGGTTCGCCCGCCGGCGAGATGAGGAACTTCTCGAAGTTCCACTGGACGTCGCCGGCTTCGCCGTCCGCGTCCGCCAGCTGCGCCAGCTCGGCATAGAGCGGGTGGCGCCCCTCGCCGTTCACGTCGGTCTTCTCCAGCAGCGGGAAGCTGACCCCGTACGTCGTCGAGCAGAAGGTCTGGATCTCCTCCGGGCTCCCCGGCTCCTGGCCGGCGAACTGGTTGCACGGCACGCCGAGTACGGTGAAGCCGCGGTCCGCGTACTCGCTCTGGAGCCTTTCCAGCCCCTCGTACTGCGGGGTGAGCCCGCACTTGGACGCGACATTCACCAACAGGACGGCCCGGCCCCGGTAGTCGGCCAGGGACGTGGGCTCACCGGTCAGCGTGCGCAGGGGGATGTCGTGCAGCGTCATGAGGTCTCCTCGTGAGGTGTGGCTTCCACCGCCATTGTCACGCCCAAAACCGGTCCGCACGAAGCCGGTCCGTCGGCCGTCCGGAGCCCCGCACGTCACCGACCTGCGGGAGTCCGGCCGTTGCGGCGACCGCGGCATGACCCCGATGAGCGACCCTTGTGCGGATACGGGCCGAGGGTCGAACTCCCGTGCCCCGACAGGGAGAACGACGCACTGTCACCGGTCCGGCAGTGCCTGCTCGGGGCCGATCGCCTTGTAGTAGAGGGTCGTCGGCTTCAGGGCCCCGGCCGGGTCCTCGGCGTAGTCCGGGATCGAGCCGCACTCCGTCCAGCCCGCCGAACGGTAGAGCCGCTCGGCGGGACTTCCGCTCTCGGTGTCCAGGACCAGCAGCGTGACGCCCGCCGCGGCGGCCGCACCCTCGGCGGCATCGAGCAGCGACCGGCCCAGGCCCCGGCCGCGGGCCGACGGACGCACCATCAGTTTGGCCACTTCCGCGCGGTGGCGGGCGTTGGGCAGCCCGGCCCGGGACAGGGCGACGGTTCCCGCGACCCGTTCCGCGTCGCGGGCGATCCACACCTGCAGGAGGCCGGCCTCGACGGCCCCGGCCCGCTCCCGCCACCAGGCGGCGGCCACGTCGCGGTCCAGCGGCGCGAGGAAACCCACCGACGATCCGCCGTCCACGGTTTCCATCAGGAGCGCGGCCAACTCGTCCGCGTAGGTGACAAGTTCATGCCCGCATACGGTCACGATCTCGGTCATGTGTGAAGTCCTCTCAGGGCAGAACGATCACCAGGGCGTAGCGGACCCGCTCCGGCCCCGGGCAGTGGAAGTGCGAGGGGCCGCGCAGCCGGAACCGGAGGCAGTCGCCGCGGCGCACGGTGTGCACCGTGCCGTCGACGGTGATCTCGACCGTTCCCTCCAGCACCCAGACGTGCTGCTCCATGCCCGACACCGGTGCGTTCTCGTACGCGATGGCGGCCCCCGCGTCGAGGGTGCCCTCGACGACCTCCGCGCGCAGGCCGGTGTGCGGCGGTGACACCGAGCGGCGTACGAAGCCGGATGCCTCGTCCCGCCAGACCGGTTGCCGTGCGGCGGGAACGAGCTGCGGGGGTTCCGCCTCCACCTCCAGCAGCAACCGGGACATCGTCCGTCCGTAGACCGTGCACAACCTGCCGAGCAGGGTGGCGGTGGGGCTCAACTCGCCGCGTTCCATCCGGGACAGCGTGGAGCGGCTCACCCCGCTGCGTCGCGAGAGTTCGTCCAGCGACCAGCCGTGCTCGGTGCGCAGTTCACCCAGGCGCGCGGCGAGCCGGGCATCGACGGAGCCGGACTCCACCTCTTCCATTTCTCTCATCATGGAGATGATATCCCTGTACAGAGACGTCTCGTGCGATGGCGACAACCCCGGAAGTGCTTGTTCTGCCGGGCGGGTGCCGACGTGACACCCTTTGTGGGGGAGGTCCCGGCGGCCGCTCGGCCCGCCGGGTTGCTCTGCTACCCGAGGAGGCCGCAATGGCCAGTACAACCAGTGGGCCGTCGGTGGCGCCCACCCCTTCGACTTCGAACCATCCCTTCCGGATCGGCTGGACCGCCTTCGCGGCGGTGCTGATGATCTTCGGGGGAGCGATGGCGATCTTCGAAGGGATCGCCGCCATCGCCAAGAACAACGTGTTCATCGCCACCCGCGACTATGTCTTCCGGTTCAACCTCACCGGCTGGGGCTGGATCCACCTCGCGCTCGGCATCCTCATCGTCATCGCAGGATGCGCGCTGTTCTCCGGAGCCATGTGGGCACGCGTGACGGGCATCGTGCTCGCGGGCCTGAGCGCACTCGCCAACTTCCTGTGGCTGCCCCACTACCCGCTCTGGTCCATCGTGCTCATCGCCATCGACGTCTTCATCATCTGGGCGCTCTGCGCCGATCAGGGCGAGGAGAAGGGGAGCGTCTGAGATCACGGCGGAGGTCCGTCATCCTCGATCCGGCCGGGCGCCGGGCGGAGGCGGCGCGAGCCTGAGCGTGACGACGTAGGAGACCACGACCGAGACGATCACGAGCGGCATGACGGTGAGGCCCTCGGCCCCCAGCAGCAGTGTCGCCAGCAGCACCGAGGTCATCGGGAGCTTCAGCATCGCCACGCACATGGCACCGATGCCCATCGCGAAGCCCGACGTGAGGTTCAGGCCCGGCAGATGGGACAGCGCGACACCGCCCGCCGCTCCCACGAACATCGCCGGGAAGACCGGGCCTCCCCGGAAGCTGCTCAGGGACGCGCAGTACGCCACCGCCTTGCAGACGACAAGCGCCACGAGCGCGCCCACCGAGTATCCGGCGCTCTGCGCCAGCAGCGGATCGAGGGCGTTCTCCCCGGAGTACAGCACCCCGGACGCGTCCCGGCCGGTGCTCTCCGCGTACACGAGAGCCGCCGCGCCGACGACCAGGCCCATGACGACGGTGGCCGTCACGGTCCGCCCCTCCACCCGTTCCTGGAGGCACAGCGCGAGCCGCTGGATGCCCGTGCCGGCGAAGGCCGCGGCCAGGCCCACGACGAGCGCCCAGCCGAATTGCGCGACGTCGGGCACCGTGGCGGCGGGCACATGGTGAAGCGCCAGGGAGTACGTCCCGAGCCCGGTCCACGAGCCGAGCCCGGTGAAGACGAGCGCGCCGACGCCGGACGCCAGCAGACCTGGCACCAGGACCATTCCGAGCATCATCCCGGCCAGCCCCGAGGTCTCCATCAGGAGAAAGGCACCCAGGAGCGGCGACCCCAGCAGCGCGCTGATCGCGGCGAAGCTTCCCGCGGCTCCCATCACGGCACTTGCGCCGGGCTCGATGCCGGGCCTGACCAGGCGCGCCGCGGACACGGCCAGGCCGCCGCCGAGCGCGATGAGCGGCGCCTCGGGACCGAGCACCGCCCCCAGGCCCAGCGAGGCGAGCGCCGCCAGCACGATGCCGGGCAGTTCCACCGCTGACGGCGCCCCCGTGCTCACCATCCCGTCGGCGGGCCGGTGACCGCCCTTGCCCGGCAGGTGGCGGACGGTCAGCCCGACCAGCAGGCCCGCGACGGCCAGCAGCGGCAGCGGCCACCAGGACGGCGTACCGGCGAAACCGAGCGCCCGGGGCAGGTCGTGGTAGGTGAGCGACTGGAGTTCGTGGACGAGCGCGAGGAAGCCGAACGCCACTGCCGAGACCGGCACTCCGAGCGCCGCCGCCATCACCAGGAGCACGGCGTATCCGCGGGTGCGGATCAGTGCGCCGGGGTTCACTGCCGCCGGGGGAGTCGCGGCGGGCTCGGTCGACATGATCGTTGTCTCCTCGGCGTCGCAACCGTCCGGAACACGCTGTCCCGCAAGCGTCCACAAGGAGATAGCACAATGTGCGCATTCGGCCGTGATGTACCCGCTGTACGGGTGCGGTGATCTCCGTACTGCCATTCCTCCGGACCAGCGCGCGGGCGGCGCCGGCGGGAAGCTCAGATGTCCCGGACCGCGGGAAGCCGGCCCGCCCGCACCGCGTCGACGAGCGCCCGGTGGTCCCGCTCGTTGCAGTCGGCGTACTGCTCGGCGAAGTACGTCAGTGCCCGGTCGAACGAGTGGCCGCGCCCCAGGTAGGCCGCGATGGCGATCCGGTCGCCGGACCGGGCGTGCGCGCGGGCCAGCGCGGTGCCGCACGCCTCGCCGAAGACCCGCATGCCGGACGGCACCATGTCCTCCGGCTCCATGCTGCCCTTCCAGTCGCGCAACTGGCGTACGTAGAAGTCGCGGCGCCTGCCGTCGATCCCCTCCACCCGTTCCCAGCCGAGGAAGATGTCGCCCGCCGCCTGCATCAGCCGCTGCCCCGCGACCACGCGCTCGCCCTGGTTCCGGTACGGGCCGGGGCCGGCATGCGGCGCGAGCACCGAGTGGTCGGCCTCCTTGGCCTGGAGCAGGAGCGGATCCTCGCCGTCCCTGCCGAGCATCAGGATGATCCAGCAACGCGTACCGACACTGCCGACGCCGACCACTTTGCGGGCCATGTCCACGAGCCGGAAGTCGGCGAGCAGGGTCCGCCGGTCCGACGGCAGGCTGCGGCCGTAGCGGCCGATCAGTTCGCGGAACTGCTCCTGCGTCGCGTCGCGCTCGCCGCGCGGGAGCAGATCGGCGACCGGTACGAGCAGCGGCGGGTCCGCCGCGATGCGCGGCTGTCCGTCCACCGTCTCGGTGAGCCTGTCGAAGGCCTGCAGGTTGCCGCGGGTACGGGCCTTCGCCGCGGCCCGGGCCAGCTTCTTGCGGCCGCGCTTCGCCAACTGCCGGGAGGCCAGCGCTTCGAGACGGCCGATGTCGGTCCGCGAGTACCACACATCGAGATTGCGCATGCCGGCGAACCGGATCATCGACTCCCGGTACGACCTCACCGTGGTCAGCACGATGTCCGCGCGCTCCTGATCGGTGAAGCCGTTCGCCCGGCCCGCGACGACGAAGCTGGCAGTCAGGCGCTTGACGTCCCACTCCCAGGGCCCCGGCGACGTCTCGTCGAAGTCGTTGATGTCGAACAGCAGACTCCGTTCCGGCGAGGCGAACAGCCCGAAGTTCAGCAGATGGGCGTCCCCGCACAGTTGGGTCCTGATCCCGGAATCCCCGGAGGTGGCCAGGTCGGAGGCCATGATCGCGGCGGCGCCCCGGTAGAAGCGGAACGGCGACTCGGCCATCCGGCCGTAGCGGATCGGTACGAGCTCGGGCACCCGGGCCGCGGACTGGGCTTCGAGGACGGCCAGCGGGTCGGGCCGGTCGGCCGCCGGTTCGAACTCGGCGTGACTCGACCGTGGGGTCGCCCGCCGGGCCGCCCTGCCGCGAGCCGCCCGCTGCTCCGGCGTCGCGTCCGGTGCCGTCCTGAGCATCGAGGTCGCGTCCTGCGGCATCCGGGCCTCCTGACTGCTCCACGGGCGTGCGCCACCGCTCCACGGGCGTGCGCCATTCGCGACGGCGTCCCCGGCCCGGGGCGCCGCACCGGTCGGCGCGTGCGTGCCCCGAATCCGATCATCGCGGCTCGGCCCGGTTCCGGCATCATCTGGACGCCGCAGTCACGCCCCGCGCCCGGACCGCTACGTCCGGACCGCCCGGGCCCGGCGTCCGGGCAGGCGAGCACCGGGCGCCGGGCGGATAGTGGAGGCCGGAGCGGTCCGTCCGGAACGGATGGTCACGGACCCCGGGAGTGGATGCTCATGGACCGATACCCGCCCATTGCCGAACACGGGCTGGTCGGCGACCTGCAGACCGCCGCACTGGTCTCCTCGCAGGGAGTCGTCGACTGGTTCGCCGCGCCGAGGTTCGATTCCCCCAGCGTCTTCGCCGCACTGCTCGACCACGATCACGGCGGCTTCTTCCGGCTGGCGCCCGATGACCCCCGAAGCTCCTGCCGACAGCTCTACTACCCGGACAGCGCGGTCCTGGTCACCCGATTCATGGCGCCGGACGGCGTCGGTGAGGTGCTCGACTGGATGCCGCCCGGACGTACCGGGACGCCCACCGACCGGCACACCCTGGTGCGGGCCGTGCGCGCGGTGCGCGGGACCGTGCGCTTCGCCATGGAGTGCCGGCCCCGGTTCGACTACGGCCGGGCCGCACACGGACTCGAACTGCGCCCCGGAGGAGCCGTGTTCCGGGCACCGGGGATCGCGGCCCACCTCCAGACCGGATTCCCCGTGGCACGCGACGGCCGGGACGCCGTGGGCGAAGTGGTGCTGAACGTCGGCGAATCGGCCTTCGCGGTCTTCACCGTCTGCGCGGCGGACGGGCCCGCGCCGCCCGAACCGACCGTCGACGCCGTCACGGAACAGCTCTGGGAGACCGTCGACTTCTGGCAGCGGTGGGTGCGCGGCTCCCGCTACCGGGGGCGCTGGTCCGACATGGTCAACCGCTCCGCCATCACGCTCAAACTGCTCACCTACGCCCCTTCCGGCGCACCCGTCGCGGCGGCGACCATGGGACTGCCCGAGCAGGTCGGCGGCGAACGCAACTGGGACTACCGCTACACCTGGGTCAGGGACGGCTCGCTGTCGGTCCGGGCCCTGCTCGACCTCGGCTTCGTGGACGAGGCGATCGCGTTCACCCACTGGCTCGGCGGCCGGCTCCGGCAGGACGACGGCGGGGAGGAACCCCTGCGGATCATGTACCGCGTCGACGGCGAACCCTTGCTGACGGAGGAGACGCTGGCCCACTTCGAGGGCTACCGGGGCTCGTACCCGGTACGGCTCGGCAACGCGGCCGCCGACCAGTTGCAGCTCGACATCTACGGCGAGGTCCTCTACGCACTGTCCGAAGGCCGCAAGGTGGACCTTCAGGCGGGCTACCGGGGCTGGCAGGCCGTGGCCCGGACCCTCGACTGGCTCGTGGACCGCTGGGACCGGCCCGACGAGGGCATCTGGGAGACCCGCGGCGGACGGCAGGACTTCACCTACAGCCGGGTGATGTGCTGGGCGGCATTCGACCGCGGTCTGCGCCTGGCGTCCGAACTCAGCCGGCCCGCCGACACCGCCCGGTGGACCGGGGCCAGGGACACCATTCTCGAACAGGTCATGGAACGCGGCTGGAGCGAGTCCGGGCAGGCCTTCGTCCAGTACTACGGCAGCGGAGTGCTGGACGCCTCGCTGCTGCTGATGCCCAGGGTGGGGTTCCTCGCCCCGAAGGACCCGGGCTGGCTCGCCACGCTCGATGCCATGGACCGCACACTCGTCTCCGACAGCCTCGTCTACCGTTACGACCCCGCGGCTTCCCCGGACGGACTGCGGGGCTCCGAGGGCACGTTCAGCCTCTGCACGTTCCTGTACGTCGACGCCCTGGCCCGCGCGGGCCGGCTGCGCAAGGCCCGTTACACCTTCGAGAAGATGCTCACGTACGCCAACCATGTCGGCCTGTTCGCCGAGGAGATCGGCCCCAGCGGCGAGCAGCTCGGCAACTTCCCGCAGGCGTTCACCCACCTCTCGCTCATCACGGCGGCCCGGACCCTGGACGAGGCGCTGGACGCGGCACGCGCCCGGGAACGCGCCTGACAGGACTCAGCGAGACGGAGGCCCGAGGAGGACTGAGGTGTCGCCCGGCCGGGCGTCCGGGGTGTGCGTGCGGGTGACCGGGGCGAGCAGTCCGTCGGCGCGCACGACGAACAGCATGTCGTGCCCGGCCGGGACCGCGCCGTCGGGCCGCCGCGTCAGCACCCGGGCCCCGGCCGCGTACCGGCGGGCCAGCTCCGGCCCGGTCAGGCCGGTACGGAAGAGGGGCTCGCCCCCGGTGTACGGCGCCACCACACCCTGGCTGTCGGTGCCCGGAGCGAGCCGGTGGACCGGGCCCTCGACGCTCTCCCGCAGGGTCATCGCGGCCAGTGCGTTGAAGTCGTCCTCCTCGGTGAGCAGCAGCACACCGGTGATGCCTTCCAGCTCCGCCCCGGCACCGGAGGCCGCCGCGAGCAGCTCGCCCGGCGCCAGCGGCAGCCCGGCCTCCTCGATCCGGGCCCGCTGGTGCTCGGCACCCGCCCACATCAGCACGTCCAGTCCCGCCGAGTTCAGCGCGCGCGCCAGATCGACCGCCCAGGGCGCGCCGCCGACCAGCAGCGGCCGGGACCGGGACGGGCGCAGCACTCCCAGCCACCGGGCGACCGGGAACGCCGTCAGGCCGTACAGCGTGACGGTGGCGACGATCACCACGAAGGTCGCGGGAAGGATCCGCTCCGCGCCGTCCACGCCCCGAGCCACCAGAGTCGCCGAGAACGTGGAGGCGGTCGCCGCGGCGACGATGCCACGCGGGGCCATCCACCCGATGAACCACCGTTCCCCGCCCCGGACATCGGTGCCGGCCGTCGACACCAGGGCCACGAGCGGGCGCACCACCAGCACCAGGAGGGCGACCAGCGCAAGCGAGGGCAGCACCACGTGGCGCAGCGAGGCCGGGGTGACCGTGGCCGAGATGGAGATGAACAACAGGCCGATGATCAGCGAGACCAGGGTGTCGAGGAACGGCCGGCGAGCCGGAATGTCCAGCCCCCGAAGGTTCGCCATCGCCATTCCCATCACGACCGCGGAGATGAGCCCGGTGTCCTCGCGGAGCGCGTCACAGGCGGCGGCGATCCCGATCACCGCGGCGATCTGCGCCGACGTGGCCAGTTCCTCGTTCAGCCGGCCACGGCGCAGCAGCAGCCACAGCACACCGGCCCCGACCACGCCGCCCACCGCGCCCACCGCGACGCTGGCCGAGAACTGCTCCAACTGACTGCCGAAGCCCTTGCGTTCACCGGCGACGACGCCGTGGAAGACGAGTGCCCCCAGGATGCCGCCGACCGGATCGATCAGGGAGCCCTCCCAGACGAGGATGCGCTGGAGCCGCTCGGAGGGCCGTACGAAGTTGAGCAGTGGCCCGACGACCGTAGGGCCGGACACGACGAGGATCGCGCCCAGCATCACGGCCGCACCCTTGGACATGCTCAGCACCGGCACCGCGAACAGCGCGGCGGACAGCCAGGTGATGAGCGCCCCCAGCCAGAGCAGCCTGACCACGATGCGGCGCGTATGGCCCCGCAACCGGCTGATCTCCAGTCCGAGCCCGGCCTCGTAGAGGATCACCGCCACCGCGAGCGAGACCAGCGGTGAGAAGGCCGCACCGAGCAGCCTCTCGGGATCGACGTCGTCCGTCAGCGCTCCGGCGGTGAAGCCGACCGGCAGCAGGACCAGCAGCGCGGGAATCCGCAGCCGGTTCGCCAGGAGCTGGGAGCCGACCGCGAGCACCACGATGAGCCCCACGCCCACCATTGCTTGATCAGCCGTCATGTCCGTGCCTCCTCGGATGCCATGTGATCCGCCGCCCTGGTGAACAGGGTCAGCCTCCGGTGGCGAAGCCGGGGAAGAGGGTCATCCCGCCGTCGACGTAGAGGGTGGTGCCCACGACGTAATCCATCAGGTCGGACGCCAGCAGGGTCACCGCGGTGGCGATGTCCACCGGATCGCCCACCCGGCGGTAGGGGATCAGCCGGAGGAGTTCGGCCTCGGCCTCGGGGGTGTCCCAGGCGCTGGTGTTGATGGGGGTGCGGATGGCACCGGGGGCCACGGCGTTGACCCGGATGCCTCGCGGTGCGCATTCCTGGGCCAGGGTCTGCATCAGCATGAGGACGCCGCCCTTGGACGCGGCGTAGTTCACATGCCCCGACCACGGAATGATCTGGTGGACCGAGCTCATGCAGATGATTTTCCCGGCGGCGCGGGACACCTCGGGAACCACGCCCCGGCGGTCGAACTCCTTGACCGCCTCCCGGGCGCACAGGAACTGTCCGGTGAGATTGACGTCCAGCACCTTGTCCCACTGTTCCAGGGTCATCTCCGTGACGGCGGCGTCCCGCTGGAGGCCGGCGTTGGCGACCAGGACGTCGAGCGTGCCGAACTCCTCGACCACGCGGGCGAACATGGCGACGACCTGCTCCTCCCGGGAGACGTCCGCCTCATGGGCGTACGCCCGCACGCCGAAGGCCTCGATCTCCCGCACCACCTCCTCGGCCGCCTCACGGCCCGCGACGTAGTTGACGACGACATCGGCACCTGCCCGCCCCAGCTCCACCGCGGTCGCCCTGCCGATGCCGGAGCTCGCACCCGTCACCAGAGCCTTCTGGCCCCGCAGCAGGGGCAACGGAATCCGCTGCCGGGCCGCGTCCGCCGTTGAAGGTGAAGGTGAAGTCATCGTCGTCTCCCGTCGTCCCGCGCGTGGCGGCATCCGGACCACGCAGGCATCCGGACCGGCCTGCGCAGACCGCCCGCGCGCGACAACCATCCGTGGCAACCGGGCACGGGCGGGGCACGGCTCGCACCACTCGGCCGTCGGAGTGACCCGCTGTCCCTCCGACGGCGCAACCGGGGCCGCGTCCACCCACTGCCACGACCGAGATGCGCACCGGCCCGCCCACTGCTCCAATGACGGAGGCACAGGCCCTGGGCGACCCGGGGCAGTCGAGATTCTTAGGAGCCGGTGTGAGCAGCGAGACCGACGAGACGGGGCCGATCGACTACCTGGTGATCGAGTTCCCGGGAAGCCGGATGACGGGCGAGGGACTGCCCCTGCTGGTCGACCTGGTCGACCGGGGAGTCATCCGGATCCTGGATCTGGTCTTCGTCAGGAAGAGCGAGGACGGAACGGTCGCGGGCGTCGAGCTCTCCGAGCTGACCGCCAACGGCCACCAGGACCTCACCGTTTTCGAAGGGGTGTCCTCCGGCCTGCTCGACCGGGACGACATCGACGAGGTGAGCGCGGTGCTCGAACCCGGCAGCTCCGCCGGGATCGTCATCTACGAGAACGTGTGGGCCGGACCGCTCGCGGCCGCGCTGCGCCGCTCGGGGGGACGCCTCGTCGCCAACGGGCGCATCCCGGTCCAGGAGATCCTGGCATCGCTCGACGCGGCCGAGGCCGGCGTCTGAGCCGTTCAGCATCCGCAGCGCAGACCGGTCCTCGATGCGTGGGCCGCGCCCTGCACCAGCCAGTCAATAAGGAGATGCACCATGCCAGGCCTTCTTCGTGGCGTCGCCCGTACAGCGGTGATCGCCGGAACCGCCACCTCGGTCTCCAACCGGGTCTCCCGGCGGCAGGCGGGCCGCTGGGCACAGCAGGACGCCCAACAGGCGCAGGCCCGGTCCGCTCCCGCGGCGCCCCCGTCCCTCACGGCGGAGGACGAGATGAGCAACAAGATCGCCCAGCTGAAGGACCTGGGCGACCTCAAGAGCCAGGGAGTGCTGAGCGAGAGCGAGTTCGAGACCCAGAAGGCCAGAATCCTCGGATCCTGACGGGCCCGGCCGTGCGACCGGGACCGCGTCGGCGCGGATCACTTCCGCTTGTCGTCCCAGGGCGTGCCCAGCCAGCCGTCGAAGGTACGGATCAGCGCGCTCAGCGCGGCCGCGAGCCGCCAGTCGACCCACGGCGCGTGGACATGGATCTCGTCGTCGTCCGAGAAGAACTCCAGCGGAACCTCCCGGCCTGCCCGCCAGATGATGCGCCGCGGCCCGCGAGCCACATCGCCCCCGCCGCTCAGGAGGCTGCCCACGCCGATCGCCACCTGGACCGGGAACAGCAGCCACCACACGTACCACCAGAAGATCCGGCCCTTGAGGCCGACCGCCTCCGGGCAGCCGGTCTGGGCGACCGTCCAGCGGGTCCGCAGCCCCCTGCCGTGGAGGGCCTTCTCCCGGACGAGCGTGCCGATCGGCTCGCCCTGCGCGCCCAGCACCCGGTAGGTGGCCACGCCGTCGGCCACGGACGCGGTGACCAGGGTGGCCAGCCGGGCCCGGCGCTCGGCGTCGGCCCACAGGACGAAGGAACGCGCACCCGACTTGCGGGCCGCGAGGTACGCGGGTATCCCACCCTCCGGCAGTTCGCGCTCCACATGGGCGACCACCCGGGAAGCGCCGCCGGGCGCATCGGCGAACTCGACGACATGGCCGACGGGCGATGACGCGGCCGGCTTCAGGGTCAGCACGCTGCTCACCAGTGAACTCCTCCGTTGTGCGCTGCTCGGACGTCGCACAGTAGACGGGCGTCCTGAGAAGATCGAACCGTGGAATCCGCCGAGCCCCTCCCCGAGCTGTTCCCCGGAACCGGCACCGAGCCCTCGCCCGGGGACGACCCGGCCGGCCGCACCGCCCGCCGAAAGGTGGTGCGCTGCCGGGTGTGCGGCCGCCCGCTCACCGGCGCGGCCTCACGCCGCACCGGCCTCGGACCCGCCTGCGACGCCAAGCTGCATCCGGCGCCCCCGGACATCCGCACCCGCCGCCACGAGGTCGAGCAGGACCCGCTGCCCGGCATCTGATCCGGACGGTGGCCCTACTCACCGAGACGGCGGAACAGCCCCTCCTGCACCACGGACACCAGCAGGTTGCCGTCCCGGTCGTAGATCCGGCCCCGCGCCAGCCCCCGGCCGCCCGTCGCGACCGGAGACTCCTGGTCGTAGAGGAACCACTCGTCCGCGCGGAAGGGGCGGTGGAACCACATGGCATGGTCCAGCGAGGCCATGTCGAAGCCGCGCGGCCCCCACAGCGGCTCCACCGGGATACGGACCGCGTCCAGGAGTGTCATGTCGCTGGCGTACGTCAGCGCACACGTGTGCACCAGCGGGTCGTCGCCCAGCGGGCCGACCGCGCGCATCCACACCGCGCTGCGCGGGTCCGCGCCCTCGACCTCCTCCTTAGTCCAGCGCAGCCGGTCGGCGTACCGGATGTCGAAGGGCTGCCGCCGAGCCATCCGCTCCAGCGCCTCCGGCAGCACCCCCAGGTGCTCACGGACCTCCTCGGCGACGGTCGGCAGCTCCTCGGGATCCGGGACCTCGCGGGCGGGCGGCAGCTGGTGCTCGAAGCCCGCCTCCTCCGGCCGGTGGAAGGACGCCGTCAGATTGAAGATCGTCCGGCCCTGCTGGACGGCGGTGACCCGTCGGGTCGTGAACGACCGGCCGTCCCGGACGCGCTCCACCTCGTACACGATCGGCACACCCGGACGCCCCGGACGCAGGAAGTACGCGTGCAGCGAGTGGACCGGCCGGTCGCCGTCGGTGGTCCGGCCAGCCGCGACCAGTGCCTGCCCGGCGACCTGCCCGCCGAAGACCCGTTGCAGGGACTCCTGCGGGCTGCGCCCACGGAATATGTTGACCTCGATCCGCTCCAGGTCGAGCAGATCGACCAGGCGCTCGGCGGGATTCGTCATGCGGTTCGTCTCCACTCTCGCAGCGGCGCCGCGCCCGCGGCGTACGTCCTCACAGCTGACCGACGGAGGTCACGCGGACGACGGCCCGGCCCTCCTCGTCGGAGGCGGCCAGATCGATCTCCGCGCTGATGCCCCAGTCGTGGTCGCCGTTGGGATCGGCGAAGGTCTGCCGGACCCGCCACAGCCCGTGCGCAGCGTCCTCGTCGATCTTCAGCAGCTTCGGACCTCGGGCGTCCGGGCCGGTGCCCAGGTCGTCGTACTCGTCCCAGTAGGCGTCCATCGCGTCGCCCCACTTGTCCTCGTCCCAGCCCGCGTCGCCGTCCAGCGCGCCGAGCTCGCCCACCTTGTCCAGCGCGGCCAGTTCCACCCGGCGGAACATCGCGTTGCGCACCAGCACCCGGAAGGCGCGGGCGTTGGCCGTGACCGGCTTCACCTCGTCGGCCCGCTCCTGCGCCTCCTCGGCGGTCTCCACCTCCGGGTTGGCCAGCTGCTCCCACTCGTCGAGCAGACTGGAGTCCACCTGCCGGACCATCTCGCCCAGCCAGGCGATCAGATCCTCCAGGTCCTCGGACTTCAGGTCGTCCGGGATGGTGTGCTCCAGCGCCTTGTACGCACTGGCCAGATAACGCAGCACGATGCCCTCGGTGCGGGCCAGCTCGTAGTTGGAGGTGAACTCCGTGAACGTCATGGCACGTTCGTACATGTCGCGGATCACGGACTTCGGCGAGACCGGGTGGTCGCCCACCCACGGGTGGCTCCTGCGGTACACGTCGTACGCGTGCCACAGCAGCTCGCTCAGCGGCTTCGGGTACGTGACCTCCTGGAGCAGCTCCATCCGCTCCTCGTACTCGACGCCGTCCGCCTTCATCTGCCCGACCGCTTCGCCGCGCGCCTTGTTCTGCTGCGCGGCGAGGATCTGCCGCGGGTCGTCGAGCGTCGACTCGACGACGGAGACCATGTCCAGCGCGTACGAGGGGGAGTCCGGGTCCAGCAGGTCGAACGCGGCCAGCGCGAAGGTGGACAGCGGCTGGTTGAGCGCGAAGTCCTGCTGGAGATCGACGGTGAGCCGGACGATCCGGCCCTCCGCGTCCGGCTCGTCGAGCTGCTCCACGACGCCACCGTCCAGCAGCGAGCGGTAGATCGCGATGGCCCGGCGGATGTGCCGCAGCTGAGCGCGGCGCGGCTCGTGGTTGTCCTCCAGCAGGTGCCGCATCGCCTCGAAGGCGTTGCCGGGGCGGGCGATCACGGACAGCAGCATGGTGTGCGTGACCCGGAAGCGGGAGGTCAGCGGCTCCGGATCGGACTGGATCAGCTTGTCGAAGGTGGTCTCCGACCAGGCGACGAAGCCCTCGGGGGCCTTCTTGCGGACCACCTTGCGCTTCTTCTTCGGGTCGTCGCCCGCCTTCTTGACGGCCTTCTCGTTCTCGATGACGTGCTCGGGCGCCTGCGCCACAACGAAGCCCGCGGTGTCGAAGCCGGCCCGGCCCGCGCGGCCGGCGATCTGGTGGAACTCACGGGCGCGCAGCGTACGCACGCGGGTGCCGTCGTACTTGGTGAGCGCGGTGAACAGCACAGTGCGGATGGGGACGTTGACGCCGACGCCGAGCGTGTCCGTACCGCAGATCACCTTCAGCAGACCGGCCTGGGCGAGCTTCTCCACCAGGCGCCGGTACTTCGGCAGCATGCCTGCGTGGTGCACCCCGATGCCGTGGCGCACATAGCGGGAGAGGTTCTGGCCGAACTTGGTGGTGAAGCGGAAGTTGCCGATCAGATCGGCGATCTTCTCCTTCTCCTCCTTCGTGCACATGTTGATGCTCATCAGCGACTGCGCCCGCTCGACGGCCGCGGCCTGGGTGAAGTGCACGATGTAGACCGGCGACTGCCTGGTGTCCAGGAGCTCGGTGAGGGTCTCGGTGATCGGGGTCAGCCGGTACTCGTAGCTGAGCGGGACCGGCCGGGTCGCCGAGCGCACCACGGATGTGGGGCGGCCGGTGCGGCGGGTCAGGTCCTCCTCGAACATCCGGACGTCGCCGAGCGTGGCCGACATCAGGACGAACTGTGCCTGCGGCAGCTCCAGCAGCGGGATCTGCCAGGCCCAGCCGCGGTCCGGCTCGGCGTAGAAATGGAACTCGTCCATCACGACCTGGCCGATGTCGGCGTACTTGCCGTCACGCAGCGCGATGGAGGCCAGTACCTCGGCCGTGCAGCAGATCACCGGGGCGTCGGCGTTGACCGAGGCGTCGCCGGTGAGCATGCCGACGTTCTCCGTACCGAACAGCTTGCACAGGTCGAAGAACTTCTCCGAGACCAGCGCCTTGATCGGCGCGGTGTAGAAGGTGACCTTGTCCTGGGCCAGCGCGGTGAAGTGCGCGCCCGCCGCGACCAGGCTCTTTCCGGAGCCGGTCGGGGTGGAAAGGATCACGTTCGCGCCGGAGACCACCTCGATCAGCGCCTCCTCCTGGGCCGGATAGAGGGTGATGCCCCGTGTCTCGGTCCATGACGAGAAAGCCTCGAAGAGGGCGTCGGGGTCGTCGGTCGGGGGCAGCTGATCGATAAGGGTCACGCCCCCATCTTGCCTGCCTTCCGCCCGGATGAGGGAACCGGACGACGGTATGAAGATCAGGAGCGATACGCTTCCCACTCAACTCGGCCGTGCCGTAACGGCAATGGCAGCGATACGACTCTGGGGGCGGGAAGAACCATGATGGGACCGGCACACTCTCTGTCAGGTGCGGCGGCCTGGCTGGGGGTGGGCGCGGCGGCGGCGGCCGCCGGCCATGCGATGCCGTGGCCGGTTCTCGTCGTAGGGGCGCTGATCACCGCCGGAGCCGCGCTGGCCCCGGACCTCGACCACAAGTCCGCGACCATCTCGCGCGCCTTCGGGCCGGTGTCCCGGGGGCTCTGCGAGATCGTCGACAAGCTCTCGCACGCCGTCTACAAGGCGACCCGGATGCGCGGCGACTCGACCCGCAACGGCGGTCACCGGACGCTGACCCACACCTGGGTGTGGGCGGTCCTGATCGGTGCCGGAGCCTCCGCAGCGGCGGTCACCGGCGGCCGCTGGGCGGTGCTGGCGATCCTCTTCGTCCACCTGGTGCTCGCGGTCGAAGGGCTGCTGTGGCGGGCCGCCCGGATGTCCAGCGACGTCCTGGTCTGGCTGCTCGGCGCGACCAGCGCCTGGATACTGGCCGGTGTCCTGGACCAGCCGGGCAACGGCTCGGACTGGCTGTTCACCGACCCCGGCCAGGAGTACCTCTGGCTCGGGCTGCCCATCGTGCTCGGCGCCCTCGTCCACGACATCGGCGACGCGCTCACCGTCTCCGGCTGCCCGATCCTGTGGCCCATCCCGATCGGCCGCAAGCGCTGGTACCCGATCGGCCCGCCGAAGGCCATGCGGTTCCGGGCCGGGAGCTGGGTGGAGCTGAAGGTGCTGATGCCGGTGTTCATGGTGCTCGGGGGAGTGGGCGGGGCGGCCGCGCTGAACTTCATCTGACGCGCACCGCCCCGGGCCGGCCGCACCGCCCCGGGGCAGTGTGCTCAGCCGTGCCAGGACCGCCACAGCGCCGCGTACGCGCCGTCCGCCGCCACCAGCTCGTCATGACCGCCCAGCTCACTGATCCGGCCGCGCTCCACCACCGCGATCACATCCGCGTCGTGCGCGGTGTGCAGCCGGTGTGCGATCGCCACGACCGTACGGCCGTCCAGCACCCGGGCCAGTGAGCGCTCCAGGTGACGGGCGGCCCGCGGGTCCAGCAGGGATGTCGCCTCGTCCAGCACCAGCGTGTGCGGATCGGCCAGGACCAGCCGGGCCAGCGCGACCTGCTGGGCCTGCGCCGGAGTCAGCGCCAGACCGCCGGAACCCACCTCGGTGTCCAGCCCCTCCTCCAGCGCCTTCGCCCAGCCGTCCGCGTCGACGGCCGCCAGCGACGCCCACAGCTCGGCGTCCTCGGCGCCCGTCCGGGCCAGCAGCAGGTTGTCGCGCAGCGAACCGACGAACACATGGTGCTCCTGGTTGACCAGCGCCACATGCGTGCGTACGTCCTCCGCCCGCATCCGCGACAACTCGGCGCCGCCGAGCGTCACTTCGCCCTCGCGAGGGGCGTAGATCCCGGCCAGCAGGCGGCCCAGCGTGGACTTGCCGGCGCCGGACGGACCGACCAGCGCCAGGCGCGTACCCGGTGCCACGTCCAGCGACACCCGGTGCAGGACGTCGAGCCCGGCGCGGTACCCGAAGCGCACCTCGTCGGCCCGGACGTCACGGCCGTCCGGCACGACCTCCGCGTCGCCCGCGTCCGGTTCGATGTCCCGCACCCCGACGAGCCGGGCCAGCGACACCTGGGCGACCTGCAACTCGTCGTACCAGCGCAGGATCAGACCGATCGGGTCGACCATCATCTGTGCCAGCAGCGCACCCGTCGTCAGCTGCCCCACGGTCATCCAGCCCTCGATGACGAACCAGCCGCCGAGCATGAGGACCGCGCCCAGAATCGTCACGTAGGTGGCGTTGATGACGGGGAAGAGGACGGAACGCAGGAAGAGCGTGTACCGCTCCCACACCGTCCACTGCCGGATACGGGTGTCCGACAGAGCCACCCGGCGCGCACCCAGCCGGTGCGCCTCCACGGTCCGTCCTGCGTCCACGGTCTCCGCCAGCATCGCGGCGACCGCGGCGTACCCCGCGGCCTCCGAACGGTACGCGGACGGCGCCCGCTTGAAGTACCAGCGGCAGCCGAGGATCAGCACGGGCAGCGCGAGCAGCACCGAGAGCGCCAGCGGCGGAGCCGTCACGGTGAGGGCGGCAAGGAGCAGCCCCGCCCACACCACACCGATCGCCAGCTGCGGCACGGCCTCGCGCATCGCGTTGGCCAGCCGGTCGATGTCCGTGGTGATCCTGGAGAGCAGATCGCCGGTCCCGGCCCGCTCCAGCACCCCCGGCGGCAGTCCCACCGACCGCACGAGGAAGTCCTCGCGAAGATCGGCCAGCATCTCCTCACCGAGCATCGCGCTGCGCAGGCGCATCAGCCGGGTGAACACGGTCTGCACGATCAGCGCGAGCGCGAACACCCCGGCGGTACGCTCCAGATGGAGGTCCCGCACCCCCTCGGAGAGGTCCTCGACCAGCCCGCCCAGCAGATACGGGCCGACGATCGACGCGATCACCGCGATGGCGTTGAACGCGACGAGCACGGTGAACCGCCCTCGATGGCGCCGCAACAGCTCCCGTACATAGCTCCGCACGGTGGCGGGAGTGCCGACCGGCAGGGTCGTCGCCGACTCCGGCGCGGCCGGGTCGTACGCCGGTACTGCGACGCCGATCATGCCCGTTCCTCGATTTCCTCGATCGTTCCGGTCGTGCCCCAGGAGGCCGGGGCACCGATCTCGTCGTCCGTCTCCCGTGTCACGACCGCCCGGTAGCGGGGGTCCGTGTGCAGGAGCTCACGGTGCCCGCCGACCGCGACGACGGTGCCGCGGTGCAGCAGCACCACCCGGTCCGCGAGGTCGAGCAGCAGTGGCGAGGAGGCGAACGCCACGGTGGTGCGGCCCTGGCGCAACCCCTTGATACCGGCGGCGACCCGGGCCTCCGTGTGCGAGTCGACGGCGGAGGTCGGTTCGTCGAGCACCAGCGCCTCCGGGTCGGCCACCAGGGAGCGGGCCAGCGCGAGCCGCTGACGCTGGCCTCCCGAGAGCGACCGGCCGCGTTCGGTGATCCGGGTGGTCATCGGGTCGCCGTCCGTGGCGACGGAGGCCTGCGCCAAGGAGTCCAGCACATCGCCGCACTGCGCGGCCGTCAGCGCCTCCTCGGTACGCACCCGGCCCGACGACGGGACGTCCAGCAGCTCGCGCAGCGTGCCGGAGAGCAGCACCGGGTCCTTGTCCTGGACCAGCACGGCGGTCCGGGCGGACTCCAGCGGGAGTTCGTCCAGCGCCACGCCACCGAGCAGGACGGACGGCGTCGCCCGCGCCGCGGCGTCCCCGCCCGCGGAACCGGGCGCTCCGCCCTCCGCCCCCGCGGTACGCCCGTCCTCGTCCGGGTCCGCGTCTTCCCGGGCGTGCCCGCCGAGCCGCTCGGCCAGTCGGCCCGCCTCGTCCGGATCCCCGCAGACCACCGCCGTGAACAGGCCCGCCGGGGCCATCAGACCGGTGACCGGGTCGTAGAGATCACCGGTCGGCGCGGCGTCGGCGGCCGGTGCGGCACCGACGCTCGACGGCCGGTCCGTGCGGTGCAACGACAGCACCCGGACCGCCCGCTGGGCGGAGGGCCGCGAGAAGGAGTACGCCATCGCGATCTCCTCGAAGTGGCGGAGCGGGAACAGCAGCAGTGTCGCCGCGCTGTAGACCGTGACCAGCTGGCCGACCCCGATCCGGCCGTCCCGGGCCAGCATCGCTCCGTACACGACCAGCGAGATGAGCAGCACGCCCGGCAGCAGAACCTGGATCGCCGAGATCAGCGACCACATCCGCGCGCTGCGCACCGCGGCCTCGCGGACCTCCTGGGAGGCACGCCGATAGCGGCCGAGGAATAGCTCCTCGCCACCGATCCCGCGCAGCACCCGCAGCCCCGCCACGGTGTCCGAGGCCAGTTCCGTGGCCTTTCCCGCCTTCTCGCGCTGGAGGTCCGCACGCCGGGTTGCCCGGGGGAGCAGCGGCAGAACGGCCAGGGCCAGCAGCGGCACGGAGACCGCCACCAGGATGCCCAGCGACGGGAGATACAACAGGAGCCCCACACAGATCAGCACCAGTGCGGCGGCCGCCGCGGCGAACCGTGAGAGCGCCTCGACGAACCAGCCGATCTTCTCGACGTCCCCCGTGGACACCGCGACCACCTCGCCCGCCGCGACCCGGCGCGTCAGCGCCGAACCGAGCTCCGCGGTCTTACGGGCCAGCAGCTGCTGGACCCGGGCGGCAGCGGTGATCCAGTTGGTGACGGCCGTCCGGTGCAGCATGGTGTCGCCCACGGCCATCAGCACGCCGAGGACCGCGATCAGGCCGCCCGACCACGCGAGCCGGCTGCCGGAACGGTCCACGACTGCCTGGACGGCCAGGCCGACGGCGGGAGGCAGGCCGGCTAGGGAACACTGGTGCAGCAGGCCCCAGGACATGGATGCGAGCTGGCCCCTGAGCTGGTTGCGCCCCAGCCAGAGCAGGAAGCGAGGGCCTGAGCGGACATCGGGATCGCCGGGATCCGGGTAGGGAAGATCGCGAATCTGCATGACGTCCCATGGTTCGGTGTGACAGTTCGTTCGGTGTGACGTTTTGTTCGATGCGACGGTTGTTCGATGTCGCCGCTTGTCCGGTGAATGACTCAAACCGTGCAAGGTTCACCCCGGGACGTCGGTCGGGGCAATTGGTTTTCTGTCCGGAAACGGCGCCGGTCGTGCCATGGCCGCGAGACGGGACGGGCGAGCCGGACACGACGCTGCGGGGCCCGGTAAGGCCGGGCCCCGCAGCGTCGTATCGGCCGGGTCAGGCCTTCTCCGGGTTCTCCGAGTCCATGCCGGAGCGGGCCTTCTTCCACTCACCGCGGGTGAAGTCCGGAATCTGCTGCGGCGCGCCCTTCGCCTTGATGGACAGGTGGCTGAGCGGCACGGGCGACGTCCAGGTCGCCGCGTCGTACACATCGAAGTCGGGGACGAGACCGAGCCGCATGCACTGCATCAGCCGGAACACCAGCATGTAGTCCATGCCGCCGTGGCCGCCGGGCGGGTTGGCGTGCTCCTTCCACAGCCAGTGGTCCCACTCCTGGTACTTGGAGAAGTCGCCCCAGCTGTCATTGGTGTGGTCGGGCTCGATGTAGATACGGGCGGGGTAGTCCTCGAAGACACCCTTCGTGCCGCCGAGGCTGTTGATCCGCGAGTACGGATGCGGAGTGGACACGTCGTGCTCCAGCCGGATGACCCGTCCCTTGGCGGTCTGGACGAGACTGATGGTCCGGTCGGACTCGATGTAGGTCTCCTTCCAGCTCGGGTCGCCGGCCGGCATGTTCTTCTCGCGGTACTCGGCGAGCCCGAGGGACGGGGAACCGACACTGGTGATGCTCACCGCACGGTCGCCGCGGTTGATGTCCATGTAATTGGCGACCGGGCCGAACCCGTGGTTGGGGTAGAGGTCGCCACGCAGCCTGGTGTGCCACAGCCTGCGCCAAGGGCCTTCGTAGTAGTCCGGGTCGAACATCAGGCCGCGCAGATCGTGGTTGTAGGCGCCCGCGCCGTGCAGCAGATCCCCGAAGAGACCCGCATGCGCCATGCGCAGCACCCGCATCTCGTTCTGTCCGTAGCAGCAGTTCTCCAGCTGCATGCAGTGGCGCCTGGTGCGCTCGGACAGGTCGACGAGCTCCCAGAGCTGGTCGAGCTGGAGCGCGATCGGACACTCCACACCGACATGCTTGCCGTTCAGCATGGCGGTCTTTGCCATCTGGAAGTGGAAGTCCCAGGGCGTCGCCACATAGACGAAGTCGATGTCCCCCCGCTTGCAGAGGTTCTCGTAGTCGTCCTCACCATTGGTGTAGACGGCGGGTGCCGGCTGTCCCGCGGCGGTCACCTTGGCCGCAGCCTGCTGCGCCTTGGCCTTGACCGGGTCGCAGACGGCGACGACCTGTACGCCGGTGACGGCGAGGAAGAGGTCGATCATGCTGCCACCGCGATTGCCGAGGCCGACTATGCCGACCCGTACGGTGGAGCGCCGGTCGAAGGGGACGCCCACCATGGTCCTGCCCTGGCGCTTCGGAGCGGCCTCCGGGTCCGCGGCGGCCTCCGTGCCCCGGCCGGGGGCGGCGGCCGCGGAGGAGCTGCCGAGGGCGCCGAGTCCGAGCCCGGCGCCGGCCACTCCGGCGGTCGTCCAAAGGACCGAGCGGCGGCTCATGGAACCCTCGTCGCCACCCTGCGTGCCGTCGTGTCGCTGTGCTGCGTCGTTCATCGATCCTCCAGAAAGGGGGTCTGACGTGCGCGGCTGGTGATTGAACCTCGGTAAGGACCTTGGTAGTTGAGTCTGCTGTTGCGCAAGGGGAGCGATTGGACTCCCGTGCCGAAACCATGGACTTTCGTGCCCGCACGAAAAAGCCGGGCGGGCTCGAAATCGTCGAGCCCGCCCGGCGATCCGGGGCGGTCGATGGGGGCCGAACGCCCGGTGATCAGCGCACAACGGCCCCCGGCCGGGTGGCCCGCTCCAACTCCATCAGCACCGAGTAGTACTGCTGCCCCGTGGCCCGGTCCATGCCGATCTCGCACATGCGGTTGGCCGAGAGGTACGCGTCGTACTCGCGCGCCTTCACCTCGGCGGCCTCCTTCGCCGTCGCAGAGGCCGTCAACTCCTTGTGCAGCATGCCCCGGTCGCCCGCGAAGGCGCAGCACCCGGCGTCGTCGGGGATCACGACCTCCTCGGAGCAGGCCTCCGCGACCGTACGCAGCTGCTCCACATCGTCCAGATGCTCCATGGAGCACGTCGGGTGCAGCACCGCCGACCCGGTCTTCCGCAGGACCGTCAGCTCCGGAAGCAGCTCGTCGGCCGCCCAGACCAGGGAGTCGACAACGGTCAGCTCGCGGTGCAGCTCCCGGTTGTCATCGGTGAGATACGGCACCACCTCATGGGCGATGCCCAGGGTGCACGAAGAGGCGTCGACGACCAGCGGCAGCTTCCCGCCGGCCGTCCAGCCCCAGGCCGCCTCCACGATGCGGTTGGCCATCACCGCGTTGCCCTCGTCGTACCCCTTGGAGTGCCAGATGGTCGCGCAGCAGGTACCGGCGACATCGTCCGGGATCCACACCGGCTTTCCGGCGCGGGCGGACACCGCGACGACGGCCTGCGGGAGCGAAGGACCGCGGTGGCCCTCGGGGCCGCCGAAGATACGGTTCACACACGCCGGGTAGTAGACGGCGCTCGCCCCGACCCGGGAGGTCCGGGGCAGCTTCCGGGCGGCGGCGCCGGGGATCTCCGGCAGCCACTCGGGCACCAGATCGGGGCGCACCGCCCTGCGGGCGAGAGCGGTGATGGTCTCCAGCGGTCCGTCACCGAGCCGGTCACCGATCCGGTCGGCCGCCGCCACCGCGAGCCGCGCCGCCGCCTCCACCGCCTTGAAGTTCTTCGCCGTGAGCGCCGCGATCCGCTCCTCGCGCGGCGAATGCCGCCGGTGGCGGAAATCCTTCATCATCGCGCCGGTGTCGATGCCCACCGGGCAGGCGAGCTTGCACGTCGAGTCGCCCGCACAGGTGTCGACGGCGTCGTAGCCGTAGGCGTCGAGCAGCTGCGTCTCCACCGGGGAGCCGTCCGGCTGGCGCAGCATCTCCCGCCGCAGCACGATCCGCTGGCGTGGGGACGTGGTCAGATCGTGGCTGGGGCAGGTGGGTTCGCAGAAGCCGCACTCGATGCAGGGATCGGCGATCGCCTCGACCTCGGGAATGGTCTTCAGCCCGCGCAGATGGGCCTTCGGGTCGCGGTCGAGGACGATCCGGGGCGCCAGGACGCCGTCGGGGTCGATGATCTGCTTGGTGCGCCACATCAGCTCGGTCGCCTTCGGGCCCCACTCCAGCTCCAGGAACGGGGCGATATTGCGACCGGTGGCGTGCTCGGCCTTCAGGGAGCCGTCGAAGCGCTCCACCGTCAGCCGGCAGAAGTCGTCCATGAACGCGGCGTAGCGGTCGACGTCGGACGGCTTCGCCGCGTCGAAGGCGAGCAGGAAGTGGAGGTTGCCGTGTGCCGCGTGGCCCGCCACGGCGGCGTCGAAGCCGTGTTCCGCCTGGAGCGAGAGCAGGGCCTCGCAGGCCTCGGCCAGCCGGGAGGGCGGCACTGCGAAGTCCTCCGTGATCAGCGTCGTACCCGAGGGCCGGGAGCCGCCGACAGCGGTGACGAATGCCTTGCGCGCCTTCCAGTAGCCGGAGATGACCTTGGCGTCGCGGGTGAACGCGTTGGTCACCGAGGCGACGGGCGCGACCAGGTCGAGCCCCTCGACGACGACGGCCGCGGCCCGCTCGTACGCCTCCTGGCCGGGCTCGTCCGGAGCGCGGAACTCCACCAGCAGCGCCGCGGTCTCCTTGGGCAGTTCGGCCCAGTCCGCAGGGACGCCCTTGACGCTCACCGAAGCGCGCAGCGTGTTGCCGTCCATCAGCTCGACTGCGATCGCCCCCGCCTCGTTGAAGCGGGGCACGGCGGCCGCCGCCGCGGTCAGGGAGGGGAAGAACAGCAGGGCGGTGGAGATCCGGCGGTCCAGCGGCAGCGTGTCGAAGACGACCTCGGAGATGAAGCCGAAGGTGCCCTCGGAGCCGACCATCAGACCACGCAGGATCTGGACCGGTGTCGAGCCGTCCAGGAAGGCGTCGAGCCGGTAGCCGTTGGTGTTCTTGATCTCGTACTTGGCCCGGATCCGGGCCGTGAGCTCCGTGTCCGCCTCGATCTCCGCCTTCAGGGCCAGCAGTCCCTCGCACAGCGCCGGTTCGGCGTGGGCGAGGTCCTCGTCCGCGGCCGGGTCGCCCGTGTCGACGACGGTGCCGCTCGGCAGCACGAAGGTGAGGGAGGAGACCGTGCGGTACGAATTACGGGTCGTGCCCGCCGTCATTCCCGAGGCGTTGTTGGCGACCACGCCGCCGATCGTGCAGGCGATCGCGCTGGCCGGGTCGGGGCCCAGCAGCCGGCCGTGCCGGGCGAGGGAGGCGTTGGCCCGCACGACCGTCGTGCCCGGGCGGATGCGGGCCCGCGCTCCGTCGTCCAGCACCTCGATGCCCGCCCAGTGGTGGCGTACGTCGACCAGGATGTCCTCGCCCTGGGCCTGGCCGTTGAGACTGGTGCCGGCGGCCCGGAAGACGACCTCGCGGCCCCTGCCGTGCGCGTACGACAGGATCGCCGAGATGTCGTCGATGTCCTCCGGGACCACCACGACCTGGGGGAGGAAACGGTAAGGACTGGCGTCCGAGGCGTACTTGACCAGGTCGGAGACCTTCCAGAGCACCTTCTCCGGCCCGAGCAGCGCGATCAGCTCGCCGCGCAGCGGCTCCGGCGTGCCCGGAGCCTGCCGGTCGGGGACCCGGTCCACGGACGACGTGCGCACCGCGTCGGGTCGCAGTGCTTCCGGCTTCGGCTCCAGCAGTGGCATGTCGAGGTCTCCTCGGCGGTTCGGTTCGGTAACACGGCGGCGGACACGCCGCCCGGTTTCCAAGGGGTGTCCCTCAGCAGCGGCGCTCCGGCATTCCGTTGACCAGAGCGGAAAGCAGTCCGCCGAGCACCTCGCGCTGATCGGCGGTCAGTGGAGCCAGGATCTCCTCTGCGGCGGCCCGGCGCGCGTCACGCAGCGACCGGAGGGTGGCGAGGCCCTCCTCGGTGATCTGGATGCGGACCACCCGGCGGCTGTCCGGATCGGCGGCGCGACGCACCCGTCCGCTCGCCTCCAGACCGTCGACCAGGGTGGTCACGGCGCGCGGGACGACGTCCAGGCGCTGCGCGAGATCGGCCATCCGGGGCGGCCCGTCGTAATGCGCGACGGTACGCAGCAGCCGGAACTGCGCGGGCGTGATGCCGATCGGCTCCAGCTGGCGGCTTTGGATCCGCTGGAGCCTGCGGGTCACCCGCAACAACTGCTCGGCGAGCACGCCGTCGGCGTCGGAGGAGTCCATGGAGGGAACAATATCAGGACCTCGTTCATTGTGAGCATAGGTAACAATGAGCTATGCTCTCAAAAATCGGTTCGCCCGCGCCCGCGCCCGGTCCCCCGATCGGGCCCCGCCCGGGTCACAGCCGTCGCACGCCCGACGAAGGAGCCCATGAAACCCGACGCGATCAACTGGACACCCCCACCGCGGGACGAGAGCCGTCAGCCCGCCGAGGTTCGCCGCATCCTGCGCCTCTTCCGTCCCTACCGAGGCCGGCTGGCGCTGGTCGGACTGCTCGTCGGCGCCTCGTCGCTGGTGTCGGTCGCCTCCCCGTTCCTGCTGCGCGAGATCCTGGACACGGCCATTCCCCAGGGGCGTACGGGACTGCTGTCCCTGCTCGCCCTCGGCATGATCCTCACCGCCGTGACGACCAGCGTCTTCGGCGTCCTGCAGACCCTGATCTCCACCACGGTCGGCCAGCGGGTCATGCACGACCTGCGCACCGCCGTCTACGCCCAGTTGCAGCGGATGCCGCTCGCCTTCTTCACCCGGACCCGCACCGGTGAGGTGCAGTCCCGTATCGCCAACGACATCGGCGGCATGCAGGCGACCGTCACCTCCACTGCGACGTCACTGGTCTCCAACCTCACCGCGGTCATAGCCGCGGTCGTCGCCATGCTGGCCCTCGACTGGCGGCTCACCCTGGTCTCGCTCCTGCTGCTGCCGGTCTTCGTCTGGATCAGCCGCCGGGTCGGGCGGGAGCGCAAGAAGATCACCACCCGGCGCCAGAAGCAGATGGCCGCCATGGCGGCCACGGTCACCGAGTCGCTCTCGGTCAGCGGCATCCTGCTCGGCCGGACGATGGGCCGTGCGGATTCCCTCACCAAGGGCTTCGCCGAGGAGTCCGAGAAGCTGGTCGATCTCGAAGTGCGCTCCAGCATGGCCGGGCGGTGGCGGATGTCCACGATCGGCATCGTCATGGCCGCCATGCCCGCGGTCATCTACTGGGCGGCCGGCCTTGCCCTGCAGTCCGGCGGACCCACCGTCTCCATCGGTACGCTGGTCGCCTTCGTCTCGCTCCAGCAAGGCCTCTTCCGGCCCGCCGTGAGCCTGCTCTCCACCGGCGTGGAGATGCAGACGTCCCTCGCCCTCTTCCAGCGGATCTTCGAGTACCTCGACCTCGAAGTGGACATCACCGAGCCCGAGAGCCCGGTACGGCTGGAGCGGATCCGCGGCGAGATCCGCTTCGAGGATGTCGATTTCAGCTACGACGAGAAGAGCGGCCCGACCCTCAGCGGCATCGATGTGACCGTTCCGGCCGGCGGCAGCCTGGCGGTCGTCGGCCCGACCGGGTCCGGCAAGTCCACGCTCAGCTATCTGGTGCCCAGGCTCTACGACGTCACCGGTGGCCGGGTCACGCTCGACGGGGTCGATGTACGCGATCTGGATTTCGACACCCTGGCAAGAGCCGTGGGTGTGGTCTCCCAGGAGACCTACCTCTTCCATGCCTCGGTCGCCGACAATCTGCGCTTCGCCAAGCCGGATGCGACCGACGAGGAAATCGAGGCGGCGGCCCGTGCGGCACAGATCCACGACCACATCGCCTCACTGCCCGACGGCTACGACACCCTCGTCGGCGAACGCGGCTACCGCTTCTCGGGCGGCGAGAAGCAGCGCCTGGCCATCGCCCGTACGATCCTGCGCGACCCGCCGGTCCTGGTGCTCGACGAGGCGACGAGCGCCCTCGACACCCGTACGGAATTCGCCGTGCAGGAAGCGATCGACGCGCTCTCCGAGGGGCGCACCACCATCACCATCGCGCATCGGCTCTCCACCGTTCGCGACGCCGACCAGATCGTCGTCCTGGACCACGGCCGGACCGCCGAGCGCGGCAGCCACGAGGAACTCCTCCAACGGGGCGGACGTTATGCCGCGCTGGTCCGACGGGACACCCGACTGGCACCCGCGACCAGTTGATCGGCGGCGTCGGGTGTGCCTCCGCCGAGGCCGGACACGCGGCGACGCCGCCGCTCCCGTGGGACGGGGAGCGACGGCGCCGGGCGGAGCGATGGTCAGACGAGCCAACCCACGAAGTGGATGATGCCGGCGAGCAGGTTGGTGATGACGTTCATTAGGTGTTTCTCCTTGTGCGTGTTGCAAATCTGGGACAGCACAATCGCGGTCTGCAGCCCGTCGCTTGCGCCCTGTAATCATCCTGCGCCGCAGTGGAGTTGAGCAACGAATCCCGCAATGATCACGCGTTCCAGCGAACACCCGATCCCCTGTTCGTGTGTTCCCATCACGAACTGCGGGGCCCGTGTCGTCCGGGCCCTGTTCCGGACGGCGGGATAGCGTGCCCGCATGGTGAACGAACCCCCGGACACCCCGCCCCGTCGCACTCTCCGCCTGCCCCGGCGCGGCCGTCTGGTCCTGTTCATCGGCGTCGTCCTGGTCGTGGCAGCGGCAGTGCTCGTGCCCCTGCTGACGAGGGGGCCCCGGGTCGAGCAGGCCCGCTCGCTCGTGATCCCCGAAGGCTGGCGGGCCTCCCAGGTGTACGCGGCGGTCGACAAGTCGCTCGATGCCGGGCCCGGGACCACCGAGAAGGCGGCCACCACGGCGGAGCTGCCGCTCCCGGCCGAGGCGAAGGGCAACCCGGAGGGCTACCTCTTCCCGGCGACGTACCCCGTCACCTCCGGCACGACCCCGCAGAGCCTGATCGGGTACATGGTCGACACCGCGGTCGAACGATTCGGCGCCGACCACATCGCCGCAGGAGCACAGCGCAACGGCGTATCGGTGTACCAGACGGTGACGATCGCGAGCATCGTGCAGGCCGAGGCGGACACCGTGGCCGACATGGGCAAGGTCGCCAGAGTGATCTACAACCGGCTGGCCGGGGGCATGCCGCTCCAGATGGATTCCACACTCAACTACGCGCTGAACCGCAGCACCCTGCACACCACCACGGGCGACACGAAGATCGACAGCCCGTACAACAGCTACGAGCGCGAGGGGCTGCCTCCCACACCCATCGGGAACCCGGGGGAGCAGGCGATGACGGCGGCGATCAACCCCACTCCGGGGGCATGGCTGTACTTCGTCACGGTCGCGCCGGGGGACACCCGGTTCACCAGCAGCTACACGGAACAGCAGAGAAACGTGGCGGAGTTCAACCGCAACCGCCGCAGCGCGTCCGGGGGCTGAGCACGCGCGCCGTCACACCACGGCCGGCGTGAACACCTCGTCGACGTCCGCCGCCGTGTCCTTCTCGTCCAGCAGCCTGCCGATCGCGTGCACCGCGGCCCGCCCCGCCCGGTTGGCGCCGATCGTGCTGGCGGACGGACCGTAGCCGACGAGATGGATGCGCGCGTCCCGGACCGCCCGGGTGCCCTCGACCCGGATCCCGCCGCCCGGCTCGCGCAGCTTCAGCGGCGCGAGATGGTCGATGGCGGCCCGGAACCCGGTGGCCCAGAGGATGGCGTCCGCCTCGACCGTCCGGCCGTCGTCCCACGCGACCCCGCTCGGAGTGATCCGGTCGAACATCGGCAGCCGGTCAAGCACCCCCGTCTCGCGGGCCCGCCGCACCGCGTCGGTGAGCGGCAGCCCGGTCACGGACACCACGCTCTGCGGCGGCAGTCCGCGCCGCACCCGCTCCTCCACCATCGCCACCGCAGCCCGCCCCCGGTCCGTATCGAAGGGGCCGTCACGGAACACCGGCGGCCGACGCGTCACCCAGTACGTCTCGGCCGCCACCTCGGCGATCTCCATCAGATGCTGCGTACCCGAGGCCCCGCCGCCGACCACCACCACACGCTGCCCCGCGAACTCCGCCGGACCCGGGTAGCCCGCGGTGTGCAGCTGCCGGCCCCGGAAGGTTTCCTGGCCGGGGTAGCGCGGCCAGAACGGCCGGTCCCAGGTGCCGGTGGCGTTGATCAGGGCGCGGGTGGCGTACGTACCCTCGGAGCTCTCGACGAGCAGCCGTCCATCGGTGCCCTCGCGTACCGCGCTCACCTCGACGGGCCGGTGAACCCGCAGGTCGAAGGCGCGCTCGTACTCGGCGAAGTACTCACCGATCACCTCGGAGGAGGGCCGGCGGTCGTCCGCTCCCGTGAGTTCCATGCCGGGCAGCGCGTGCATGCCGTGGACCTTGCCGTAGGTGAGCGAGGGCCAGCGGAACTGCCAGGCGCCGCCGGGGTGCGGGGCATGGTCGAGCACGACGAAGTCGCGATCGGGCTCCAGCCCGACGCGGCGCAGATGGTAGGCGCCGGACAGTCCTGCCTGCCCGGCGCCTATCACGACGACATCGACCTCGCGTGCTGCGGCCACCCCAAAGTTGTTCACGCTTCTACTAACTCTGCCGGTGTCCAGGATCTTCCCCCGGGCGGCCCGGAACCCCTCCGGGCCGCCCGGCCCGGGCTTCCTCCGCGGCCGCCCGGTCCCCGGCACGTCTCCGCGCCGCCCGGTCAGCGGCCCCCGACGACCAGCAGGGGTGCCCCGCCCGGCGCCGACGCCGGCCGGCCGTTCGCGGCGACCACCCCGAGCAGCGGCGACGCAGGTACGGTCGACAACAGACCGCGCGCCGCCAGCTCGGGCGTCACACCCTCGCCGAACCAGTACGCCTCCTCCAGATGCGGGTAGCCGGACAGCACGAAGTGCTCCACACCCAACGCGTGGTACTCCTCGATCCGGTCGGCGACCTCGGCGTGACTGCCCACCGGGGCGGTTCCGGCACCACCGCGCACCAGACCGACCGAGGAAGGCGTAGACGACCAGGCAGACGACGATGACGTCGGTGCGGAAGAACTCCCGGGCCTGGTTCATGAGGAAGCCGATCCCGGCATCGGCGTTGACGGACTCGCCGAAGACCAGAGCCAGCCATGCGGTGGCGAGCGAGTACCGGAGCCCGGTCATGGCCCCCGGCAGTGCGCCGGGCAGCACCACATGCCGGACCAGACCCCACCGGCCGAGACCCAACGACATTCCCGCCTCGATGAGTTGGGCATCGACCCCGCGAATGCCCGCGTACACATTGAGGTACAGATGAAAGGCCACGCCGAGCGCGATGGGTGCCACCTTCGGGGCCTCGCCGATGCCCAGCCAGATGATGAAGAGCGGGATCAGCCCGACCCAGGGGACGGTGCGCAGCATCTGCACACTCGCGTCCACCAGGTCCTCGCCGAGCCGCGAAAGCCCGGAAACCAGCGCGAGCGCCGTTCCGACGACACTCCCGAGCACCAGTCCCACGGCGACCCGCTGAAGCGAGATCCCCATCGCCGAGGGCAGCGTTCCGTCGGCGATCAGATCAGATCCGGCACGGGCGATGGTACCGGGCGAGGCGAGTACATCGGCGTGCAGGACACCGGTGGCACTGAGCACCTGCCACAGCGCGAGCAGCAGCAGCGGCCCGAGGGCACGCCGAAGCCAACGGGGCAGGGCCCGCAGGCGGGCTCCCCGTGCCAAGGCCGGAACAACATGCTCCAGGTCGAGCGGCCGGCGATCGGAAGGAGCGGGGAATTTGCCCGATTCCGAAGATGTATCCGGTGGTGCGAGGGCATGGCCGATGGTCATGAGGGCTCCACGAGCAGTCCACGGTCAGGGGGAGGCGCACCCCGGCCACGGCTGCGCGAGCCGCTACTGCCGTGACGGCAGAGAGGTCACGCCGAGCGGTGGACGAGGCGGGGCACGCCGGTGCGCGTACAGGCAGGCGCGTACGGCGGCTGGAACGGGCGGACGGAGCGCCCGCTCACCGGCGGAGAATGAGCTGAAAGAGCGTCAGCAGCCGCGACGACACGCGGCGGAAGCCACCCGCAGCAGGTCGATGTGACCGCGCGAAGTGAGCAGAGCTGAACGGAGCATGCCGCTGAACGTAGCGATCCATCACTGAAACGGTCAATGATGTCTCGGCAAGTGGACGCGCGGTCCTGACCCCCAGTTCACCCATCGCGCCCTGCTGCCTGCAGACGGCTCCGGGTGGCTGCCCGGCCACTAGAGTTCGTGATCATGGACGCAGTCGATCTCGACCACCGGCACCGCACCTACGACGGCTGGATACCACCCGCTGTGGCCAGGGCCCTCCACGAGCACGGCCATGACGGCATACTCCGCGAGGCCGCGGCACACGGTGACTGGTTCTGCGCCCACAGGCTCGCCGAAACCGCCGCTGCCGATGGCGGCCCTGGCAGGCGGACCGAGGCGTTGGCGCTTCTGGAGCCGTTCGCCTCCACCGGATGGTGGCCGGCTGTCCGTGCCGTCGGTCGGCTGCTCGCCGACTGGGGGCGGCTCGACGAAGCCGCCGAACTATTGCGTCCGCACGCCGGTACCGGTGACCGCGAGGCCGTGCGAGAGTTCGCGAAGCTGCTGGCCCTGCAGGGCCACATCGACTGCCTCGTCGCACTGCTCGGTCCCCGGACAGCCGATGGTTCTCTTGCCGAGGTTCTAGTGGAACTCACCGAGGGCTACGGCCGTGACGACGAGATCGCCGCCCTGCTCCCACCTGTCGGCGTCGGTGCGACGGTCCCGTTCGAGCCGTCGGCGACAGACGCCTGGGACACGGTCCCCCTGCACGCCAGGCTGCTGGAACGCCAGGGCCGCGTCGACGAGGCGGCCGCCCTGCTCGGGAGATTCGTGACCGTCGACGGCATCGTGTTCGCCGGGCATGCCGGGCAACTCGCCACTCTCCTGGCCCGGCACGGACGAGAAGCGGAGCTGCGTGCCCGTCTCGTCGAGGACGGGGCGGAGTACGCCCTGACCGCGCTCGCCCGATTTCTGGAGGAACGGGGTCGAGCCGAGGAGGCAGTTGCCCTCGTGAGGCGGTACAGCAGCGAGGGAAGTCCCCATGCGGCATTCGAGCTGGCCGGACTTCTCGCACGCCACGGCCGCCATGACGAGGCGATCGAGGTACTGCGCCGGGTCGCCGAGACAGCCGGCGGGGACGCTGACTGGATCATCCGTCTGCTCTGCCGCGTCTTCGTGGAAGCAGGCCGAGAGGGTGAAGCTCTGGCGTACGTGGACGACTACTTCGCCCGGCACGACGGTCACCGGGACGAACATGCCTGGGCCCGAGCCCACATTCTCGAGCTGTGCGGCCGAGCCGAGGAGGCCGATGCTGATCTTTCCTTGCAGGCACCCGTCGAAGAGCTGCTTTCGTCCGGGACGACGGGCGGTGCGATCGCGGTGGCAGAACGCCTGGTGCGTCAGGGTGAACCGGAGAAGGCGATCGCGCACCTGCGGGATCGCCTGGACGGGACGAGGAGGCTGCGCGTCGAGGATCTCTGAAGGCTGCCTCCTCGGGCGCTCACGCCGACCCCGGTCCTGGCCGAGGCCACATCGGCCGGCTCGGAAAGCTCTGGGTGTCGGCGACGGTCCGATTCGAAGTCTTTTGAAGACACCGCCCGGTGGCGACCGGCCCGCGAATCCCGGCACGCCGAGGAAACGGGTCACTGCCCCCGACGGCCCGGTGCGCGCTCGGCTCAGACCTTTGTGCACGGGGTGGAGCGCGTCATCCGACAGCTGCTTGTTCCTGCGCGTTCCAGGGCTTCGTCAGGTGCGGCACGGGAGCAGCCCTGGGCTCCCCGTCCGTCACCCGCTGTACTCTGCCCTGCTGCCCTGCGGCTAGTTTGTGTGCAGGACAGGTACGCAGGGCCCGTGGTGGCGAGACACACGGGGAACGGGAGGTCGGGGAGAGTGTCGCTGCGCGAAGGTGATCCAGCCGAGATCGGCGGCTATCCGCTTGAGGCGCGGCTCGGCTCGGGTGGCATGGGCACGGTCTTTCTGGCCCGTACGAGTTCGGGGCGACCTGTCGCGATCAAACTGATCCACCAGCAGTTCGTGGGGGACGACGAGTTCCGCATCCGCTTCCGGCAGGAGGTGGCGGCGGCGAGACGGGTGAGTGGCGCGTTCACCGCCGCCGTGGTCGACGCTGCCCCTGAGGCCGGGCAGCCGTGGATGGCGACGGCCTACATCGAGGGGCTCACGCTCACCCAGCGCATCGCCACGAAGGGCCCGCTGAACGGAGCGGAGCTGAGGAGGCTCGCCATCGGGCTGGCGGAGGCGCTGCGCGACATCCACCGGGTGGGGGTCGTCCACCGTGACCTGAAGCCCTCGAACGTGGTGCTCTCGCCCGAGGGCCCGCGCGTCATCGACTTCGGCATTTCGCGCGCGTTGGACCAGCAGACACTGACGATGACCGGGCGGATCATCGGTACGCCGCCCTTCATGTCGCCGGAACAGTTGCAAGCGCCGCGTGATGTGGGGCCGCAGTCCGATGTCTTCTCGTTGGGGACGCTGTTGGTGTACTCGGCGACGGGCCGCGGGCCCTTCGACGCGGACAGCCCCTACATGACGGCGTACCAGGTACTGCACGAGGAGCCGTCGCTGGATGCCGTGCCGGCTGCTCTGCGCACAGTCGTCGAGTCGTGCCTGGACAAGGAGCCCAGGGGGCGCCCATCGGCGGACGAGCTCCTCGTGCTGCTGCGGGACCTGCCGGCCGACCTCGCTGGGACCGACGCGAAGGGGGTCGGCGCGGGCTGCACTCGCGACGTGATCACCCAGCATCACTTCGCGACGCGGGCCACCCCGGCGCCGAATGCCCCGGCCACCGCCCCGTCCGGTCCCGATGCAGGGGGCACCGGGACCCCCGTCGGCGGCCGTCTGCGTCGCCGATGGCGGCCTGTGCTCGCGGCGGCGGTCGCGGTGGCAGCGATCGGCGGGGGAGTCGCCGCACTGAAGGCGGGCGACTTCGGGGGGAGCAGCGGCGGCGAGGGCAACAGCGTGGCGACGCCGGGTGTCGCACTTCCGGACGGCTTCGAGCCTTGGCACGAGACCGTGCCGGGCGGTCGCGAGGACATCCCGGACGAGCTGCGTTGCGTCGCGCGCGGCGACGCGGTGTTCTGCGGGGGCGGCAGCGTTGTCGCGACCCGTATCAGGGCCTCGGACGGTTCGCGGGTGTGGACGGCAAAGAGCCCGGGCGTCCCCGTCCAGGGGATGTACCTGGTGGGCGCCACTGACGACACGGTGCTCGGTTACCGCTTCGCCGCTCAGGACGCCCCGCAGGACCCTCCCAGCGAGGTGGTGGCCGTCGATGCGAACAACGGCCGGGAACTGTGGTCCGTGCCGTCCGGTGCCCAGTCACAGGCCGTCACGGGGCGGACTCAGGACGCCATTGTGATCGGCTCCGCCGTCGTGACGGTCGACGCTTCCAACTCCCGCCTCGAGGCCAGGGACGCGCACAGCGGTGAAGTCGCCTGGACGACGTCGTTCCCCGCGGGTACGCAGTGCGCTCCCGTTCCGATGGGGCCAAAGCTCCTTGCGATGTGCGCGGCGGATGCGGAGGTGGATGACTCAGAGGTGCGACACCCCAGCCTGTACACGGTCGACCGGGCCTCGGGGGCACTGGGCAGGCCTATCGCGGTCAACGGACCCGCCGTGCCGATGGGCGTCGCAAACGGCAGGCTCGCACTCCTTCAGGTACACATGGAGGGAACGGCGCCGGCCGGCTACGACGGGGTGGCGCGGGTCGACCCGGCTTCGCGGAAGGTCACGTACTCCCGGCTGGCCGGGACATACGCGGGGACGCCCGGCATGGCGGACGGCACCGTCTACGTGAGCGGGCAGACCGGTCTCGTCACCGCGCTCGACCCCGGGACCGGCCGGAAGAAGTGGTCGCGGCAGACGAGTGTGGAGGGTGCGTCGGGTCCCGTCGCGGGGGCCGACGCGCTGTATTTCAGCTCGGCCACCGGCCGGGTGGTCGCGCTGTCGCCGTACGACGGCAAAGCCTTGTGGGCAACGGACCCGCAGGCCGATGGATTGACGGGCGAGCAGGGCGCAAGCCCGCGCGTGACCGTCGCGGGGCGTGCGCTGATCGTGGCCGCGGACAAGAACACTCTCTTCGCCTTCGACGCGCAGAACCCGCCGAAGCCGGGCTGACCGTGGCGGCACCGTACGTCAGCCGCTTTCCTCGCCGTGCGGCCACCTCGACGGCGCACTCGGTCGTCTGCGCCGCCGGAGACGTGGTGCCGTTCCACCTTCCGCGGATCCACCTGGATGAGGTCGGTGTCGAGGCTCATCTCGGACGCCGGACGCCGGACGCCGGACGCCGGACGCCGGACTGCGGAGTAGATGAGTGGTTTCGTTCACTTTCAGTGGTTCTGGCTCAGCTTCCGTGCAGCGGCCACTGTGAGTGACATCCTCTCGGAAAAACTTCGGAAGTCGCCCGAAAATCAGCCGTCGCCGTGACGGTCGGGCTGAGAGTCCGGGCCGTGGAAGAGGTTGCATTCCGGTTGGAAGAGCGGTTGTTCCCGTCGATCGCGGATGTCGCGGTGCTGTCGGTCGACGTGAATATCGAGATAGTGCGTATTGACGCGCAATGCACCACGGCTGTCGCTGCCTGCCCAGGGTTCGGGGCCCGGTCGAGGTCGTATGCCGGGATCGCGCCCCCTTCTTTCCTGAAGGTGCCGCTGCCGGAGCACCACGGGCTGTGCAGGTCGCGGATCGGTGGCGTCTCCGGCACAACCTGAACGAGGCCGCCGAGCGGAGCGTCGCCCAGCATCGTTGCTGCCTGCGCGTCCTGATGCCCGCAGCGCCTCAACTCGAACTGGAGAACGTTCCCGCCCCGGACCCGTCTGCGTCGCCATGGCCGGCGGGCCACCGGTCGCCGACCGGACTCGGGCCCGGCACGCAGCCGTTCATGCCCTGCTGGAAGCAGGACACAGCCTGACCTCACGGGCGCCGTCGGCACCGTGCGTAGCACCCTCCGCCGCGCCTGGACCACCCACCGCTGGGACGACCGCCCCACCCGACGACCACGACCCCACACCTGTCCGCGAGCTCTGACCAGCGCGGAGACACGGCCTAGCGCCCGAGGGCCTGTCGCACGGTCAGGTTGTGGTACTTCCCCAGCCGGTACAGTTCCCAGCACGACAGCACCGTCACCGATACCGGAGCGCCGAGCAGGAACATGATCCGGGCAAGAACGGGAACCTCGGCGTTCTCGTTGTTGATCATGTCGAGGGCGGCCATCACCCACACCAGCAAGGTGGCGAGGATCGGCGGCAGCACCTCGTGGATGTCGGCGGTGCGGAACACGTGCATGAGGCAGAGCACGATCCCGTACAGGGCGAAGCCCAGCGACCACGCGCAGAGGGTAATGAGTACGACCATGCCGGGGGTCCCGATGGCGTCACGGAAGCCGGCGGTCTCCGGGTCGGGCGCGACGGCGAGGGGGAACGTGGCCATGGACCCCATCAGAGCCGCCACCGCCACGAAGGACTTCAGGGACCGACGCAGGTAGAGCCCGCGCAGCGCACCCTGCGCGGCGAACGCGAACAGGGCGATCACGAACGGGAAGGCGCACACGAGGACGAGTGTGCTGATCCAGCTCTGGTCGAACTTGTCGCCCGCGATGGTCTCGACGCCCTGGGCGGTGTCGACCGGCTTGTACGACATGACCAGCACGAGCCAGGCGGCGATGCCGAGCCCGGTCCGCCACATCTGGATCTTGCGGACCATCAGGTCCTCGACGGCGTCCGGGCGCGAGGGGCGGAAGGCCCGCTGGGCGGCGTAGAACGGGTTGTAGACGCACTTGAGGATCCGCTGCGTGCGCGTCAGCGGCGGCCGGGGCGGGCGCGGGAACGGCGGCTGAGGGCCACCGCCGTGCGGCTGTGGCGGGTACGGGCCCCAGCCCTGCGGATGCCCGGGGTACCCCTGCGGGGGCACGGGCGCGGGCTGCGGCGGGTAGGGCCCCACGCCGGGACCGCCGGGGTACGGGGGGTGTCCGGTCCCGGGGTAGGGCTGATGGCCGGGACCTGGGCCCGGCTGTCCACCGGGGTCGGGGCCGGGGCCGGGCCCGCCCGTCGGGCCCCAGTAACCATTGCTGTTCGTACTCATGGCGTGCACCCCCGATGTTCCGGTCTCTGCCGCGCGGCACGGCTCGAACCGCCCGCTCAGCGTGCGGCGTGATACTACCCATCGCGGAGGCCGAGAAGTGCACGTTCCGGGACCGGGCCGGGCACCGGTGGGTAACGACCTGGGGCGCGACAGGGAGCGGCAGCGTTCTTCCGGCAGACCTGAGCGCCCTGCCCTGTTCGCCAGGACTGGGCAAAGCTCTTGGTGCTCCTCGCGGGCCGGGACGTTCTTCGGTTCGGGAGCCCTCATCCAGGTCCAGAGGCGGGGCGAGCATGGACCCACCGCCTGCCCCCTCTCCGACGGCAGCCTCGTCTACAGCAAGTAAGCCAACTACCGTGCCATGGCGGGAATCTCGGCCCCGGAAGGTCGACCTGGAACCGGAGTGGATCGATGCACGTACAGGTCTTTCATCCATCGAGGTGATCCACACCCGGATCAGGAAGCGCACGCGGTAGTGCCGACCGTCGGAGGGTGGGGGAAGCTCCCGATGCCGCAGCCCCGCAAAGGAGTTCTGGGAGGTCCTTCCCCCGATCAGGAAGCCTCGGCGGGCGGGACGTCGGCGGTGCCGTCGTTGCCGGCGGTGAGTGGGCCCTTCCCATCGCGAGAAACCCAATGCCTGGCCAGTAGACCGAAGACGACTGTGTCGGTCCATTCGCCGGTATTGATGTTGCGCGTGTGCTCGGGGCGGAGGCCTTCGCGTCGGAAGCCGACTCGTTCAAGGAGATGTGCCGAGCGGATATTGCGGGCGTCGCACGAGGCGGAGAAGCGGTGTACGCCGCGCTGGAAGTGGTGATTGATCACGGCCGTGACCATTTCGGTGGCGTAGCCCTGCCGGTGCCACTGGGGTGCGAGGGCGAAGCTGAGTTCGGCTTGGAGCAGGTTCTGGTGCAGCTCGACCCCGACGTCTCCGATCAGGGCACCGTCCTGTTTGCGGACGACGGCGGTCTGCACCCAGCCAGGCTGGCCTGTTTCCTGTAGCGAGTAGATGAAGGCGGTGTCGGCGGCTGCATCGTCGCTCAGAGGGGAGGGCCAGGCTTGGTAGCGCGCGATCTCCGGATCGTTCCGGTAGGACTGCAGCGCGGAGGCGTCGGTGGGTGCGAAACGGCGCAGGAGCAGACGGGGCGTCTCGATCATCGCTGCATCTTGGCACGGTGCCTGTACGCGGGAAAGGGAATGAGGGTGAGGATCCTTTGATGTGATCGTTGGGAGCATGCTGAGAGGGCGTCTGGTCGCTGATGCGCCGGAGCCACTGGTCAATGAGCCTCCGTCAACTTGAAGCCACAGGTCAAAGGGCTGGTGTGATCACGACTCTCGGGGTGCTCACGCTGGTCGTAGGCGATGATCTGCGGAGGAGATCATCCGCCAGCGGTGGACTTCGAGGTTCGTGAGAACGAGTAGGGGTCGTAGGAAGTGGGTGGCGCGGGGCGCCTCGCGGAGATCGAGAAGGACCTCCATCTACGCCGCAAACGGGCCCAGGAAGAGCACTGGCTCGGCGAGGTCGAAGGCATCGGCTCGACCCTGACCTTCCTCCGCGCCGAACAGGCCGAAGCCGCCCGTCTCACCAAGAGCCCCACCACCGACCTCGGCATCCCACGCCCCCGCCCCGACTCGACAGGAGCTGGACCGTGCTACCCGCCGATTCGCTCTTCAACGAACTGAGACACACGAGCGAACCTGATCAACTCGTCTTCAGCCAGCGCACCGCTGCGCCCCACCAGTACGCCCGATGCGGCCAAGCGGAAGATCAGCGCCCGCAAGAGCATCTGAGCGCCCTCTGCGTCGGGGAGCGCCGAGTCCACCAGACGGGGTCCAGCCTGGTGATAGAGCAGGCCATCGACCACCACGATCGCATCGGCATAGGCAACCGGTCGCCAGTACGGCGAGAAGTCGATGATCGCGGGGGCCTGGCCAGAAGCGAAGAGAACGTTTCCTGTCAGGTCGCCGTGAATGAGCTGCACATGTGCGTCCACGGGTTCGCGAAGCCCCTGCAGCCTGTAGACCAACTGGCGGATGTGCGCCGGTACTTCCGCAGCCATGGCACCCCAGGCGACCCGATCAGCCACTGCCCACGGATGCTGGTGCACGTCCAGTCGATCAGGACGCGGGACGTCCCGCAGAGCCTCATGGAAGGCCCTACCGGCAGCCAACAGAGAATCCCACCTGCCGGCCGGCCCCGGCTCGCCCATCAGGAATCGGGTCGCCGCCCATCCCTCAGCGACGTAACCGCCACTCACGGAGCGCAGAAATCGCGGGACACGGAAGTCCTTCCGGTCCTGCAGACCCTCCATCAGCCTCGCGGTCCACTGCACGTCCGCGCTGTCACCGGCTGGCTTCAGCACGACATCGCCTACGCGGACACTCTGCCCCTGACCTCCTTCGAGCGGCACAGGCTGTCCGGTGAGCCGGAACGCCTTCAGAACGGACGACGGAGGGAGGTTTGTGTCAGACGCAGGAGTCACACCGTGCATCTTTCACGAACGGCACCGCCGCACGACGAACGGCACCGCCGCACGCACCCGCGTTTCAGCGGACCTCCTGAAGCCCCGTCAACCCAGATACACCGCCTGAGGACGTAGTCCTGACTTTCGCTCCGTTCAGAAGGTCCGGAAGATCCCTTCGGGATCATCGTGTGCCCATGCCGCGAACTCCTCGAAGCCCAGGTTGCCGATACTCAGGTTCGCGTAGACCTCGTGGACCCCTGCGGGGATGGTGCGGAACTCGCGGCCGAACTCGGTCAGTTGCTCGTAGTCCTCATCGTCCACGCAGTCCTCCCGCGTCAGCGTGGTGACCACCAGCAGCGGGTGGTGTTCGGCCTGCATGCTTATCCGGTCGGCAAGGAAGACGACGGAAAGGTTCTCATCAGCAACGACCGCAGTCAGCACTTCGTCGACGGTCGCCTCCGCCCAGGCTGGATCGTTGATGAAGTGGACGTGTGCTTCGTACTGCCTGTCTCCCCAGGGCTCCAACAGTGCCGCCACCACGTCCTGCCACGCTTGGTCGTCGCGGTAGTCGGTCCTGACGACCAAGGCATCGAACTCATCGTGGCCGGTCACAACGGGCAACGTTCCCATGGGTCCTTCTTCTCGGTGACGATCGGTGAGCCGTGCCGTGACTGTCTCATGGGCCGAGCGTCACGTCCCACGGGGCCGGCGTTCCGCCTGGGCGTTGACTGCGCAACCTGGTCGTAGGAGCCCTCAGCCTGAGCGGACACACCAGCAGTGCCTCTGGTATCCGCCACCACGCTCGCGACGCCAACCGGCACCTGGCCACCCTCAGCATCACGTGATCAAACCGGACGGACTCACTGAACGACGCCGCCCTGCGTCACGCCCAGGCCGCGATCACCTCTGAATGCATTACCCGGTCTGCCACCACTGATCCCTCCAGCATGGTTACGAGCGGTTCAGCAGGTCTGCGCGACGGGAGCCTCGCCCCACCATGAGGTCGCACCCATGGCTCCCTTCCAACTAAAGGAGAAGTGCACGTGGTCGACATGGAGGTCGGGGCCCTCGTATGTCCGCCAGCCGTCTGACGCCAGGTAGGCTCCCCAGATCCGGGAGTCCCAGATGATGTACATGAGCCCGAAACGGCGGGCGGCGGCGCAGGGGCGGCCCAAGTGGTCCGGAGCCAGAAGCCAGCCTAGTAATTCGGCAGCTTCCCGATTCTGGCACTCGCGGCACACTCGCCAGTCCCAGGCCCGGCCCTCCTTGTGCTCGCTACGGCCAGCGGCTTGCGCGGGGCGCAGGATTCCCATGCTCCCGGTTCCTGGAAAGGCGGAGAGCACCAGATCGCGGAAGGCGACGACCCCCGGCTGCGGTTGCGAGCGGTGGGACGTCTGTGGATCGTACGCAGCGAACTCGTCAATGCCGATGGCCGATTTCTCGCTGAGGGTGTGGTTTAGGCTCGCCGGTACCCCCAGCTCACGGGCGCGAGGGCCCGCTGCACAGCCTGCTACCTGGCACAAAGCCATTCTCCGCTGGTCGGCGTCCACGACTGACATCCCCTATCCATTGCGCAGAAAATTGCCTGGATCCATATGTCCGGAATCAGAATCATGCAGCCCAGCCCGGGTGATTCATCGTGAATGCATGCAGGCAAGTGCACTGGCCACTGCGTCAGCTCCGCGATTAACAGCTGGCAAGCTACCCGCATAGTATGTAGCTCCGGCAGTAATTTCCCCTATCGCGAACAGACGAGGATGGGTATCGCCGGAAGGAAGTCTGACTCGACCCGTTCTCGGCTCCACGCGGAGCCCGCCAGACAAATCCCAGGTTGTGTAGCCGTTTGATCGGAGAGACGAGATCAGAGGGCGGGAGCGTCCGTGTGTCGCGCCTGGGCTGGTACGAGTCGCATCGATCACGAAGTGAACCCCATGCTCCTCGTCGGCAATGCTCGCGAGAAAGGCTTTGGACTGAAAGCGAACCTCGGTCAACCCGGGAAGGACGGAGAGCTGTCCCGAATCCATGGCGGCGAGCAGTTTTCGGGCTGTCCTTTCTGGCATGGGGGACTGGAGGCTCTTCATTCGTTGGGTATGCGAGGCGAGGGCTCGAGCCGCATTTCCGGACAGAAAGTAGCGAATCCTGTCTCCCAAATCGAATGAGATCCTCGACAAGATGGACTGCAGAGGGTTACTTCTCGGGCGCTCTAATTGATAGCGAAGGTGATCGGACGCGGATATGCTTGGATGGAACCACGAGAACTCGGTCTCAATGTCGCTTCCTTCTGCCTTGAGCTCTTCCTGGAGCAGGTCGAGAACCGTATTGATCTGAAGCACCCCGCCCAAGGTGACTTGGTCCTGTATACGCTCCTCGGTGACATGGCTCAGTGGTTTCTTCTCTTTTGCTGCGCGAACCTGAGGAAGAATTCCATTTCGCGACGCCATGGTGATGCATCCTTGATGCCCCAGGTGAAGCAGGCCCATTGTGGCGTCCACGGCGGTCAAGCCAGTCCCTATGATCAGTACGGGCGCATGTGGGTCGCGGAGACCGGGCAATACATCAGCCAAGGGGTAAGGGTTGGCGTGAAATCCGGGAGTACCCTTCAGCTGGAACGGGTCGGCTGGGCTTCCAGCCCCTATAGCCAGTATCACGTGAGTGTAGGACCTCGCCTCACACCCAGTCCGCACCAGTAGGGTTCCCTGCCCTGCCTCCGCAACTTCGATGACGGTCTCCTCGTGGACGGAGACTTTCCACCCTCGTTGTTCCGCAGTCTCACGACAGACACGGAGATTCGCTTCGAGGTACTGACCGAAGAATCTCCGTGGAGAAAAGGAATCAGCTGGGTCCGGGCCGCTGTATGCCAAGTGATGTCGAATCGGCTGCGATTCGAGCCAGCGGAGGAAATGGTCCTCTTCATGGGTGCGGATCGACATGGAACCGTTCGGGAGGTTGAGGAGAGCGCAGTCCAGGTCCGGGCCGAATGCCTGGCCTTTCGCTAGATTCCCCGGCTCGTAGATGCAGATTTCTACGTCACGCTCGAAGCTCTCTGCATGTCTGAGCAGACTGTCGATGAAGCTGACAGCGGCCGCACCACCTCCGATGAGCGCTATGCGTATCCCCATTTTCCCCTCGAGTGCATCGCGGAGCACACTGGTCACCGGGCCCGGACCGCTTGCCGGCCGGCAGAAAAGGACTTGAGGTCCTGTTGCTGTGCCGACCGGATTCTTTGTGGAATTGCACAGCGCCGATCGATGGCCTCGCGAACCCGAAGAATAGAGTGCACTACGACCTCATCCGTGATTCCAGTGAGGTGGGATCAAGCTCGCCATACTCGTCCACGTACTGGGGATAGCCGAGGAGGTGGTATTCCTTCAGTGAATCTTGGTGTTCGAGCAGAAAATGTAGTTCACCACGATCCCCGGACCATTTCGTTCCATTAAAGAACTGCATCCCGGGGAATCGGGTCTTGTAGAGACTTCTGGTGTCGTAGCACAAGCCGAGATAGCAATGATCGACATTTTCCTCGCGGAGTTGGAAAAGTGTCGACGCCATCATATGGTTCCCTATTCCTACCTTCCGGTAGGTCAAGTCGTACACAGGTATACCGTACTGGGATATTCCATCGCGAATGAATACAGGGACGAATCCGACGGCTGCTCCTGTGTCGTTATCGGCGAGATATGAAACGTGAGTGGCAAGCGGAGAGTCGAGCATCTCGAAGAATCGAGATCGGCGATAATCTGCGCGAGTCGCCTGTGCGTCGAAATATCTGTTCGCCAAATCCTGCCATTCTGACGACATTCGGAATTCGGAGCGCGTCGCGAGTGTCTGGATAATCTGTTCACACTTCCGTTCGGTATAGCGAATTCGGCTGGTCCGCGAAAGATCCTCAAGGTTCACGCGGACGCTCCTGGCGAGATAGAACCGTGAAAGGTCGTATGCGCTCGGAAGGAAGCCTTGCGTGTAGGCGGAACGTACGCTCTCGCCCTTCTCGAGAAATCCCCAAACGTGATAGGAGAAGATGTAGTTCTCGTAGTCAGGAGGGCGTTCAGAAAAGGCAATCCTCATGTCTCTCCCATATTCAAGGTTCTCGCGGGCTGTCGGGAGTGCAATCGCCGCCACCCCACTCCTTGCCTATCTCCGCCCGCTCTGGCCACAGCACCGCGAGCCAGCCCTCATGATGACGATCCCCGGGACGCTGTCAATCCCCTGCAGTAGGAGGGCACCCACGACGACGCGCACGGGTCTGCCTCGCTTGAGCTGGAAGACCGTGGCTTCCACCGCGGTGCGCTGTCGGACGTCCGTGATCGGGTGGACCGGGAGGGTGCGGGCCGGCCATCTTCGGCTCGACAGCCGAGGAATCTCCGCGAAACCGTGACGGGCCAAGCCTTGGAGCGGGACGTCTGTCCAGGACCGGCCCCCGAACTGTGTGCGGAGCGTTGCTGATCACGGCGGTGTCCGCCAGGCACGGTCTTCCGTCGGGGTCGCCGGGCGTGGAGAGCACCGTGATCCGGAAGGCCTGTGCCTGTCACGTAGCCAGCACGCAAACCAACTTGACAGAGCACCACAGCACCGCCTCTCCGACATCGCTCTGGGAACACGTCTCCTCGACCAGGACAAGGAGACGTATCCGACCATCGTCAAGAGATGGGGCGACACCGGCTTCAAGAAGGCCGTCGTCGAACATGGCGGGAAGCTCGGAATCGATGCGTCGAAGTCGTCGACAAGAACTCCGGAACCCAAGGATTTCTCATCCCGGAGAGGTGTTGGGGGGTAGAACGGAGCATCGGCTGGATCAGGATGCACCGTTCTACCCCCGACTACGATGCCCGCGCCATCAGCTCCGAAGCCGTGATCCACGTCGCCTTGATCCACAACCTCACCAAGCGCATGACGGGTGTGACCACACCAACCCGCAGAGAACCCACTAAGGCACGAGCAGTGATCCGGCCACAACAAATGCCGTCTAAAGAATGGTGCATGAGTGAGTCATGTGCCAGCGCTGTTGTGATCCGGCCGACCAACTGTTGGCCGCCCTCGTGCCCCTTCGGCGCTGCCCGGGGAGCGCGGGGTGCACTGAGCCCTCCGCGCCTCACGTTGACGCGTGGTGAAGAGCGAGGACGGCCTTCGCGAAGTCGGTGATGCGGTTGGTGCCGCAGTGGAGTTTCCGCGGCAGGTGCCGACTCTTGAGTGTGACCATGGCCTGTTTGCCGACGCAGCGGAGCCCGGTGTGGGTGATGTTGTGTCGGCATTGCCATCGTTTGAGTCGTCGTCGGTCGTGGAACGGGACGCGCATGTGGCGGGTCGGCCCGGTTCCTGGTTCCGGCCCGGTCCGGGGCGTCCGCGGTGTCGTGCGTACGAGCCGGCGGTCAGGTCGTGGGCGGAGCCGGGAAGGGCCGGCGACGACCGGTACCACGCGATGCGTCTGGACAGATCTATGGAGACGGGCTGGAAGGAGCAGAAACTCCTGGCGACAGTGGTGATCTTGGTTGAGGACCCGCCCACCAGGAGTTCTTCGCGGTGATGACGTCCAACTCGCCTCCACCGCAGGCAGGTTGAAAGCGGCGGGCTCTCCAAAGCGCTTGATTGCACCCGGCACGGATGTCAAACTCTGTGATCTTGTCAGGCAGCGACAGCTCAGCCACAAACAATCGTCCTGAAAGTCGGAAGTGTGGGCTGGTCCTTCAGCGCAGTAGTGACATGACGGAGGCGTCGGGTTGATGGGGAAAACCTCGAGTGCTATGGCTGCGGCTTCCCGAATCGATGCGATCTTAGAACGCGATGCATCAAATCCAGACACCATGGAAACCAGCCAACCGACACATGCGGACGTAACAACTCCGATCGAACGCGTCTCTGTGCGCGCCCTGGTCGCTTCGGGCACTCCGCGGCTGCGGGGGGAGGATGCCGAGCACATCCGCAATCTCGCGGAAACCCCCAATCCACTGCCTCCCATTGTGGTGTGCCGACGGAACATGCAAGTCATCGACGGCCACCATCGGCTTCGGGCGGCGATATCTCAAGGACACGACTACATAGAGGCCCAGTTCTTCGATTGCTCGGAGGAAGACGCCTTTGTTCTCGCGGTCAGGCTGAACACTGATCACGGGCTGCCACTGTCCCGCACCGACCGACTTGCCGCTGCCGAAAGGATCACTAAAACGCACCCTGAGTGGTCAAACCGGCTCATCGCCGAAGTCAGCGGTATATCGGACAAGACGGTTGCCAAGATAAGGCGTTCAACCCTGGAACTTCCGCAGTTGAACACTCGCACGGGATGCGATGGTCGGACGCGGCCGCTGAGTGCGGTCGAGGGACGGGAACGCGCTGCGGCTCTGCTGACCGCACGTACCGGTGCATCGCTTCGGGACATTGCCAAGGAGTCGGGGATCTCAGTCGGTACGGCACTTGATGTCAAGAGGAGGATGCGCCGGGGGGCTTCACCACTGCCCGACCGCCAACAGCCTGGCGACACATCCACGCGGCCAACCACAATCGGTGCGGAGGAAGAACGTCGCCCCAGCCCGCCGGCTTCCTTCGCGCGCCCGGATGCTGTCGGAGCTCTCAAACAGGATCCTTCCCTCCGAATGACGGATTCCGGGCGGCTGTTCCTTCGCCTGGTGCTGAGCCATCCGCCGGACAGCACGAGCTGGGACCGGTTGGCGGACGGCCTCCCATTGCACTCCCTCGACTGGGTACTTGAGTTGGCGCGAAGCCACGCCAGTGCGTGGCAGCACTTCGCCGAGACGGTTCAGTACCGCCAGCATCGGGCGGACATGAACCCCACGTGAGCCGAGTTCCTGACGGTGCCGCATCCCGTCGTCTCCGCGTCGAGCACGGCATCACCCGCCACACTGCCGCCCCGGCCCGCCACCTCGACCGGTGTGGACTGCTTGAGGACGCCAACTGAAATGACATCCCGGAGAGGCTCGCCTGCCTCCGGCGAAGAGCACTCACACCGGGGTCGACGAGAAACGGGACTGTCTATCGTCGGGGAGCACCATCTGAAACAATCACCGACGTCGAAACCCACGCAAGCCAAATGAACACGGTGCCGAAGTGCGTCTGCGATGCGCCTGCCGGAAGGGGTGGGCCGGACGCTGACACCCTGCGTGCCACCCCAGAACACTGGGGCGTGGCAAGAGGGGTGTACGAGACAACGCCGTGAGCCCATAGGCCTTGTGCAGTACTGCCGACGATCTGCCCGTAGAGCTGGGCCACGGGCCCGAGCCCTGAGGCGATCGGATCCGACCAGTCCTCCTGTCCTGTGGGAACGCAGGGGCATCGGCAGGCAAAGCAAGCTACGCACCAGTCAGTCGAGTCGAAACCGGTGGTCGTGCTCAGCATCAGAATGTCCCTCAGGCCCGGACCACACGGTGCTCGATCCCAGCCGCCGAGCACCGTGCATCGTGCGTGTGTGTCGCCGAAGAGTTCCGAGTGCCGAACGGAGTCCGAGATATGAGTAGTTCCCACGGAGACGCGAGCCGCGGTGACGCACCGATCGAGGCCATTGATCTCAGGCGGACCTATCGGGCGTACACAGGGTGGCTCACTCGTCGCCACACAGAGATCGACGCCGTACGGGGCATCTCGTTCTCCGTGGCACCGGGCGAGCTGTTCGGCTTGCTGGGACCGAACGGGGCCGGCAAGACCACCACCATCAAGATGCTCAACACGCTGCTCCTGCCTACGAGCGGGTCGGCACGCATCCTCGGCCACGATGTGACCTCCCAGCCGATGGAGGTACGGCGCCGCATCGGGTATGTGTTCGGTGGCGACAAAGGTCTCTACGACCGGCTTTCGGCCCAGGACAACTTGCGCTATTTCGCCGAGCTGTACTGCGTTGAGCCACGTGAACAGCGGGCCCGCATCGGGGAACTCCTGGAGTTGGTCGGCTTGAAGGGGCGCGAGAAGGAACGGGTGGAGGGCTACTCCCGCGGGATGCGGCAACGACTGCACATCGCTCGTGGGCTTCTGCACCGTCCCGCAGTGCTCTTCCTGGACGAACCCTCCATAGGACTGGACCCGGTTGCCGCCCGGGAGCTGCGGCGCATCGTCGCCGATCTGAAGACCCAGGGCGTGACGATCCTGCTGACGACGCACTACATGGCCGAGGCCGATGAACTGTGCGATCGCATCGCTGTCATCGACCACGGGTTGATCCAGGCCCTGGGTACACCGCGCGAACTGAAGGCTCGCGTCGACTCCGGCCCCGTGCTGGAGGTCGACTCCACCGACGTGACCGAGCAACACCTGACAGCGCTCTCCGCGCTGCCGGGCGCTCGAGACGTCAGCATGGTGGACACCGATGACCGGAAGACGATCACTATCCATACCGAGAAGGGCGCAGATCTCTACGGGGCAGTCGCCAGTGTCCTGGCCGGGCTGGACATTGCTCGCTTCACCAGTCGAGAGCCGACCCTGGAGGATGCGTACGTCGGCATTCTCACGGAGTCCGCCGCACTGCAGCAGGGAGCCGTCGGAGCATGAAGACGGATCTTCGCCGGGTGGTCCGGCTGCTGTGCGCGGGCGTTCGCACCTATTTCAAGCACCAGGCTTCGTCGGGCATGTGGGTCGTCTTCACGACGCTGACACCGGCCGTCTACGCCATGGTCGCGTTCTATCTCTTGCGCGCCGGCAACCGCCCCGACCAACTGATCCATGCGACAGCGGGCGCCGGCATCATGGGCGTGTGGACATCGGTGTTGTTCGGCTCCGGTGCGACGGTGCAACGTCTGCGTTGGATGGGAGTGCTTGAGCCGGTGGCGATCGCTCCCGCGCCCCTGCTCCTGACACTGCTTCCAGTGACTCTCGTCTATGCGATCGTCGGGCTCTACTCGATGGCCGCGACCCTGGTGCTGGGGGGAGTGGCGTTCAACGTCCCACTCACCTTCGACGCACCCTTCGCCGTCGCGTTGTCCGTCCTGGTCTGCATCGCGTCCATGGGCATGATGGGCCTACTCCTGACGTCGACCTTTGTGCATCTGCGCAATGCCCACGCGCTCAACAACACACTGGATCATCCGATCTGGCTACTGTCCGGCATGCTCATGCCGATCGCGATCCCGGTGTGGCTGAAGCCTGTGGCCGATGTTCTTCCCACAACGTGGGCGGCGCGCGCGCTGCACACGTCTATCGACGGCGAGCCGGCCTGGTCGAGCATGGGGATGGCCATGCTGCTCGGCCTGATCTATCTCGGACTGTCTGTCTTCGCACTGAAGTATGTCGAGCGCAAGGCTCGAGCCAAGGCCATGCTGGCGCTGAGTTGATAGGAAGTGTCATGCGCAGTCTGAGGTTCGTACTCGTGGGCGGCACGTTGTCCTTCCGGGCGCTCTTCAATCGAACGTCTCCCCCCATGTTCGTAGGCTCGCTGATGTCGGCCCCTGTATTTCAAATGCTGTTCTTCGTAGCCTTGGGACGGCACACCGGAGTCGCGGACGACAAATTCTTCGTGATCGGCAATGTACTGCTGGCCACCACCGGGGCCGGCGTCATCGGGGGCACTATGGCGATCGCGAACGAGCGAGAGTACTCGACGCTGGGAGCGGTACTGCTCAGTCCACGCAGCCGCGTGCAGATCTGGGGCGGGCGAGCGCTTCCGTATATCGCCACCGCACTGTTCAGCACGATTTTCACCTTTTCCATCGGGAGCTTGCTCCTGGGGCGAATCATCCCGGCCTCGGGCTTGGCGGCGCTGCTGCTCACCTTGCTGACGGCGGCGATTTCGGCGACGGCGCTGGGGATGGTGGTCGGCTCGATCGGACTACGAGTGACCAACAACGTCTTCGTGGCGAATGTGGCCTACACCCTGCTGATCCTGCTGACGGGTACGAATGTTCCCCGAGACATCCTGCCGTCGTTCCTGCAGACAGTGGGATCCTTCATTCCATTGACCCACGCGACCGAGGCAGCGCGATCGATCGCCCGATCCGATTTCTCCCTCAGCCTTGTGGGACAGGAGCTCGTGGTCGGGGTCTGCTATGGCGCCGCTGCTATTGTCCTGCTGCGATATTTCGAGCATGCGGCCCGGAAACGCGCTTCATTTGACACTCAAGCCTGACCTGTGAGAGGAAAGCTCGTGAATCAGGAACTGCAGCCATTCTTCGAAGTATTGAACGGCTCCAATTCGGTCGATGACGCGTATCTCCAAGCACCGGGCAGCGGCTCTGTCCCGAAGCTTCCGGACTACGAGGATATCGTCGCTCGATACCCCGATCTGGCAAATGCCAAATGCGTCTTCGTGAGTGGGTCACTCGTGTCCGGATGGGGAAACGAGCGGAGCGACCTCGATATTTTCGTCATCGCGAACGAAGGCCATGTGCGAGATGTGATACCTGACTCGGTGGTCAAGGTAGGCCGAACCGATCAGGATATTGAGCAGGCTGGTTTCGTCGTCGCGATGGGTTCCGTGGGCGGAGTCCGGGCCGATATCGAGTTCTGGACCGCAGAGTACATCGACGGGTTGATTTCACAGACAAGGCCGAGAAGCGAACGATACCTCGGACGCAAGGGGCACCCGACTTACGAGGAGCAGGATCTCCTCTACCGACTCTCGATCGGGCGGGCTCTGTCCGGCCACGATTGGCTGACCGAGCGAAAGCGTCAGATCCAGGAATCCGACTACCCGATCTGGATCGCCGAAAACCACAAGGTCCACGGCGAGAACCAACTCGAAGACCTTGTCGGCATGTATGCATCGAATGACATCAAGTCCGCCACCCTCATGGCTCGTGATTCATACACGAGCGCGCTCCAGGCGATACTTGCTTTTCAGGGTGATGTATCCCCCAGTGGAAAGTGGATTGCCCATCGGCTGGCACAGGCCAAGCTCGGGCACCCGTCGATCGAAGAAGCTTGGGCTGTCCTCACTATGCGCGACTGCACCGAGCCTGACTGGCCGATGGCTACCGCGCGCCGCGCTCACCGCATCTTTCTCACCGTTGAGCAGGAGATCTCGGGCCATTCCCGTTGCGGGACCACCGAGTCCCACCACGGCATCGAGCGGCGCCTCGGGGTCCGGACCTACCGCATCGAAGGCGACACGATCATCGCTGATGTAACGAAATGCCGCACCAATGCCGTCGGAGGGTACATTTGGTCCCTATGCGATGGAATTCACGCCGAAGCGGACATCGCCCGGTGCCTTGCTCGTGATTTCGGACTGAATTCAGCGGATGCTGCCGAGTACGTCACGTCCGCTCTCTCCGACCTGCGTGCCAAAGGCCTGATTTGAGGGTCTGGGTATTTAATCCCAGTTGTGATCCCATCAGCCGGCCCATGGGATCGGAGCTGTGCACAGACAGCGCCGATCGGCAGAAGCTGAGATCCTCGTCCTGATGGAGGGGCGCCGTTCTTTCGAGATGCTCATCTCGATGCCGGGAATCGCGGTCAGGGCTGTCACCGCTGCATCGGTGCCATCGCCGTCGGCACCGACTTCCCCATCACGAAGCCGAATGTGCGTTTTCCCTCTCCGCGTTCGCCGCGGCATGCCGCGTCTGATGCCGCTCGCCCGCCGGGGATTGCAGGACAGCCCTTTGCCCGGCCCGACAACACATCGACGTGCTCATCGCGTGGCTCCATGACGGTACCTGCTGTGAACTCGGAAGGTTGTGCCGCGGTTGACGGCAAGCATGGAGGCCCCCCGCCAGGGCCGGCACTTCGAGTCCCTGCCTGGTGACATGACTGGGGCGAGCCATCGCTGTCCGTACCGCCCGCAAGGTATCCGTCAAAAATGAGTCATGTCATCCAATTCATCAAGAAGGGCTGTGCACCTTGCCAAATGCCGCCGAACGCGCGACGTGCTTACCCGTATCCACAGTCTGGCATGCTCCTCTCGACTGCGATCCCGCAGAAATCCCATTCATTGGGGACCTGGACCCGTTATTTCGACGAAAGATGGTTGAAACCCAGGTCCTACTGGGTGAACCGGTCACGGTCGTCGAGGAGTACAAAGACTGGAGCAGGATCTGTGCTCCTTGGCAGCCCTCGCGCAAGGATTCCAGGGGATATCCGGGCTGGATTCCAAGCCGTGATCTAGCTTCCGTTTGTCCTCCCGAGCCGCAATTTGCAGTGGTCACGGCAAGGCGGGCCGAACTTGTCGAACAACAGGGCAGTGCATGTGCACTCTTTGCCCCGTGGGCGACCATATTGCCGGTGCGCGAGATCCTCGGAACCACAGTGCGGGTCATGCTTCCCGGTGGCACTCAGGCAACTCTTAACAGAGACGCGTGCGTGATTCGCGACTCCGCCTACCTGAGCTCCTTCGACATCAAGGCCGAGGAACTCCTGGTCACCGCCATGACCATGCTGGGAATTCCGCATGTCCTGGGAGGAATGACCGAAGCAGCGCTGGACTGTTCCGGACTCGTACACCTGGCGTGCCGAGTGCTCGGTGTTCAACTCCCGCGTGAGGCGCACGATATCGCCGGCGCAGGCAACGCCGTTCCCATCGAAAATGCGGCTGAGGGTGACTTCTACGTCTTCCGGGAGCCCGAAAAGCCGATTCATCACATCGGCATAGTCGTCTCTCCTCCTGGAACCGTCCTGCACACTCCCGGGGGTGGGGTGACGACCATCGAGCAGCTGGACAGCGACAGGCTCCGCACACTGATGAATGTCGTCACGCGACTGTGCAGTTAAATTCTGGGATTCCCCCGGGGGATCGTGTGACCTGGCGGCGTGCCCGGTGTGTCACCACGGACACAACGGATGTCGAGGGCGCCTCGTATCCATTCTGTCGGCTGCCGACTGCGGCCCACTCGCCCCTCTGTGCCTGGCTCGCAGTGCAGCGGACCCCGCGCCTCCCGCCAGGCCGTCGGCGCGGCCCTGACCGATGGTGTCACCGTCCGCCACCTGTCTCGCGCGGAACCTACGGCGTCCCGCGTGCAGATCCCGAACTGAGTCGTCCGGGACGGTGGGTGAAGGGCAAGCGCGTCGCCCGGCTCATGCGCGACCGCGGCATCCAGGACGCCCACCGTCGACTCGACGGTGCCGATCGGGTCAGGTACCGCCGCCACGGAGCCTCGGTGCCCCGTCCAAGGAGGAGATCGGCACCCGAGCCTGCCCCGGCCGCGCCACCGCCCGCGCCGGCGTCCGCACCTTCCTTCGTCGAGATCTTTCACAACCGCCGTCGCCTGCGGAAACACAAGATCTTCGGCTTCCGAATCCCGGCCGCGAACAGGCAGCGGCATCAACATGCCCTCGGGGCATAACCATCGTGGGTAAGATCACGGGGAATATTGAGTTCCGGCGTAAACCCTCAAGTCAGGCGAGCATTTCGCTGTTGTCCCAGCGTCGTGGCCAGGTACCAACCCCCTTCAATAGTCGTCTTGCCGGGGATTCGGCGCTGCGTTAGAGTCGGCCTGCGGGAACCCAGACGATCTTTGTCTGCCAGCGGCCAAGCAGCAGCAAGGGGGGCGTCAACCAGCAGTGACGTGGTCGCGAGTTTCAGCAGAAGGTCCTTTATCGGAGCGTTCTTCAGTCAATTCCTTCGGTCTGCCGCGGAATGATTGTTCAGTCCTTCGTCATGCCAAGTTCGGGTTACGTCAATCACGTTGGGATGACTTGCGACGCCGGTGTCGGCCGGCGTTCTCCGTTCACAACTGGTTCCAGGCGATTGCAAGTTCAACTCCGGCTCGAAGAGGAGCCGCCTGCAGCAGGCGAGTTGCACCGCCTCCTGCCGCATCCCGAACGTCCAGCAGCGTCGATTCGGGGTACCGCACTGTCCGGAGCTGTGCGGTGGCGTCCCGATTGAGAGCCGGCCCCGGACGCGCCGGGGCTACTGCGGCCGCGCACCACGTACTTCAGCCCTTGGGAGGTGCGGCACGATCTGCTCGGTCTCTTGCGCATCGGCCGACCGGTCCTCGCTCCGGCCTGTGTGGTGTGGATGCTCACGTGGCGGCGGGCTCCGGAGGCCGGCCGGCGCGACGCGTTGAAGGGCTACGACGCGCGAGTCGAACGACGATGATCGCGCGAGCTGCTACGCGCCGAAAACCTCTATCGAAGCGGGGCACCAGCCATGACACAGGATCAAAGGCGCTTCTTCGACTGGAAATATACCCAGGACTTCTGTAACCAAGAGTTGACCACTTATGAGGACAAGGCCCGACTGTACTCGGCGGAGCCTGCCTTCCGAGAGAGCCTGCACGCCCTCGCCGATGCCGGGAAACTGGACAGCGCAGCGCTGGGTTCTCTCGTACGAACTACCTCCATCGGAATTTTCCGACCAGACGCCATAGCCCACGGCAAGATTCCCGACGCACTCGCCTACTTTGCCCTCCTGGGGATTCGGCCCGTACATTGCACGACCACCCAGGTGACAGGGCACGCGGTCCGTGAGGTTTGGCGATACCAGCTGAAGCCGGCCTCCGGCGAGCGCATCAGGCTGCTTGACCTGCTCTTCGAGGCGAGTCCGTCCATTCTGGTGGTGTTCGCAGCGGACACCGAACTTCCGGTGCCCTGTTCGGCGTTGATGGCCGATTCCAAGGGTGAGGCGAATCCTGACGATCGCGAAGGGTGGGAACTGCGCTCCCACTTGGACAGCCCGAATCGCATCGAGGTGTACATGCACATCGCGGACGAACCCGCGGATGTCGTCCGCGACGGCGGGATCGTCCTGGGGCCCGACGGGTTCGCCGCCGCGATGCTCGCCGATCGGAGCGCCGACCTCACGGCGGAAGTCATCGGGCTCGGCGAACGGATCGACAAGGAGTACGGGGAGGCGGCGCGGGACTGCGAGCTGTCCGGGGGACTGCTGGGCAGCGAACTCGCCCGGATAGGGGAGAGGAGTGAGGGCACTCTGGACCGCTGGCACGTCCTGCGTTCGCTCGGCGCCGCCTGCACCATGATTGCGGGCCCCAGGGAAAACATCATCAGCCATTCCGGAACAGATGCCTGGTGGGACCGGGCAGGTCTCCTCGCCGATCGATCGGTTTACCTTTCGAGCCAGTGATGGATTTTGGGACGCAGCCCGTGGCGGAGTCCAGGCAATAGCGGTACCGCCGATCAACCGGGCTGGATTCGAAGTCCATATGAAAAGGACCGAGCGCCCGCCCGGCGGCGCTTCGAGCGACTTCATTTTGGTGACATCAGAGAGAGGATCCAGATCGTGCTTTCCATCACCAAGGAGTTCCACTTCTCGGCCAGCCACCGGCTGGCGGGCCTTCCGCCGGACCATCAGTGCGGACGCCTGCACGGCCACAATTACATCGTGGTGCTCGAACTGAGCGCCCGCCCCGACCAGCTGACCGGGCCCGGCTTCGTGCGGGACTACGGCGAACTGAGCGTCTTCAAGAAATGGCTGGACGACACCATTGACCACCGGCATCTGAACGACGTGCTGCCCGACCTGAACCCGACGGCCGAGCACCTCGCCATGTGGATCCACCGCACATGGGCTCCGGACCTGCCGGAGCTGACCGCCGTACGTGTCTCGGAGACGCCGAAGACCTGGGCGACGTACCGGCCCGCTGCCTGACCGGGCGGTCGGCGAATACGCATGACGACAAGCCCGTTGCGGGCTCGAGGAGGTGGTGAAAATGGCGGTTCCGAAGCTCGTGGTCAACGAGATATTCGGACCTACCTAACGCCGTACAAGGCGAAGGGCCTTCCACCGGAAGGTCGTGTGCGTTCCTCCGGCTCGGCGGTTGCAACCTCACCTGCCGCTGGTGTGACACACCGTACACATGGGACTGGAAGGGCGAGTCGGACACCGGTATCGCCTTCCGTGCGGCGGACGAGTTGCACGCGCTGACCGTCACCGAGGTCACTGAGCGGCTGCTCTCCTTCGGTGTGGACCTGATCGTCGTCTCGGGCGGCGAACCGCTCAGCCAGCAGGACCGGGCACTGCCCGTGGTCCGGGCCCTGGCGGAGCATCAGGTTCGGGTCGAGTTCGAGACCAACGGCACCGTGGTGCCGAGCGACGCGCTGGTGGCGGCCGGGGCACGGTTCAACGTGTCGCCGAAGCTCGCGCACTCCGGGGTCGCCGAGGAGCGGCGCATCGTTCCCGAGGCGCTGCTCCAGTTCGGTCAACTTCCGGGCACCGCCTTCAAGTTCGTCTGCGGTGACCCGGCTGATCTGGCCGAGGTCGACGATCTGGTCGAGACGTTCGGCCTGAGCAATGTCTGGATCATGCCACGGGGACAGTCCTCCGAGGAGATCGACCGGGGCATGCGTGCCCTGGCCGACGACGTGATCGCGCGCAAATGGAATCTGTCGGGACGGCTGCACGTGAACGTGTGGGGAAGCAGGCGGGGAGTCTGATGACCAGCGGCATGGAAGTGTTGACCGAGGACCTGGACGTGCTGAACGGGGGCGAACAGAAGGACCCATTGGAGGCGATCGCCCGTCAGCTGCTCGTGGAGATAGGGGAGGACCCCGACCGTGAGGGTCTGCGGGACACTCCGGCCCGCTACGCGCGCTGGTGGCGCGAGTTCACCCAGTACGAGCCCGGGGCCGTCGACACCCTTTTCGAGACGACGGCCAGTGGCAGCCTGGTCGCTGTCTCCGGCATCAGCGTGTGGTCGCTCTGTGAGCACCATCTGCTGCCGTTCTCCTGCCGGGTCACCATCGGCTATCTCCCACGGAAGGAGATGCTGGGCCTGAGCAAGTTCGCCCGGATCGCGCACAAGCACGCCCACAAGCTGCAGTCCCAGGAGCAGCTGTCGCAGCAGATCGCCGACGAAGTCGAGCGGCTGACCGGCTCCCCCGACGTGGCGGTCATCGGCCGCGGCGAGCACCTGTGCATGGCGATGCGCGGGGTCCGTACGCCCGCCACGATGACCACCGCCGTGTGGCGGGGCGCGCTCCAGGCCTCCGCCCTGCGCGGCGAGCTGATCGCGCTCACCAACGACAACCGCAACTGAAGGGCAGGACAGAGCGCATGCGGATCTCCGCACCGATTCGGACCGGACTGAGTTTCGACGATGTCCTGTTCGTGCCCCGGCGCACCTCGCTGACCAGCAGGCGGCAGGCCGACCCCGGCACCGAGCTGCTGCCCGGCCTGCCCCTGCGGGTGCCGGTCGTCTCGGCCAACACCCAGTGGTGCACCGGCGACCGGATGGCGATGGCGATGGCGCTGCTGGGGGGCCTCGGCATCCTGCACCGGATGCAGACGGCCGAGCAGCAGGTGGCCCAGCTGGACGTGGTCAAGGCCGCGCAGGTCGACAACGCGCAGGCAGGGCGGGCCACACTCGATGCCGAGGGACGGCTGCTGGCCGGCGCGGCCGTCGGCGTCACCGGCGACTGGCGGGAGCGGGCGGCCCAGCTGGTCGCGCACGGTGTGGACATCCTGCTGGTGGATGTCGCGCACGGGCACAGCGACCAGGTCATCGACACGGTGAAGGAGCTGCGCTCCGCCTACCCCGGCACCCCGCTCATCGCGGGTAACGTGGCCACGGCGGAGGGCGTGCGCGACCTGGCCGCGGCCGGTGCGCAAGCGGTGAAGGTCGGGATCGGGCCGGGTGGTGTGTGCACCACACGGTTGGTGGCGGGTACCGGCGTGCCGCAACTGACCGCCGTCATGGACTGTGCCGACGCGGCCGAGGAGGCCGGGGTGACCATCATCGCCGACGGCGGCATCCGGCAGGCCGGCGACATCGCCAAGGCGCTCGCGGCCGGAGCCCGAGCGGTCATGCTGGGTTCGGCGCTCGCGGGCGCCGACGAGAGCGAGGCCACCCCCGTGGAGCGGGACGGACGCCACTACCGGATCAGCAACGGCTTCGTCTCGCTCGGCATGGAGCTCACCCTGCGCAAGGCGGCCGGTGGCACGGTCACCCAGGAGGAGGTCGACGATTACGTCCCGGAGGGCGTCGAGGCGACCTTCCCCGCTTCCGGCCCGCTGTCGCGGACGCTGCGTCAGCTGGTCGGTGGTGTGCAGTCCGCGATGAGCTACTCGGGCGCCCGTGACCTGGACACCTTCCGTGCACAAGCCGAGTTCATCCAGGTGACTGCCGCGGGCCGTGCTGAGAATGTGCCGCACGCCCGTGAGCGGTCGGTACAGATCGACATGGACCATGTCGCGAGGGCGGTGGCGGAATGAGCCAGGGCACCGAACAGGGCGCCGTGGCGGGCGAGCAGCCCGGCATGTGGACCCGGCAGGGGCCGTACCTCCTCGACATGGCGACCTTCGGGCAGCTGGTCGAGGACATCGCCGATGAGGTGCGGGCGGCGGGCTTCGTGCCGGACGCAGTGCTCGCCGTGGCCCGGGGCGGGCTCGCGGCAGGCGGGTATCTGACCTGTGCGCTGGACGTGCCGGTGATGCACACCGTGCGGGTGCGGCGTACGGCCGACGACACCCGGTACGCCGCCAAGCAGCGGCCGGTCGTCGACACCTCGGGCCCGCTGGGGCTCGCGCCGGGCGACAAGGTGCTGGTCGTCGACGACATCGTGGGCACGGGAGCGACCGCCGACGCGGTGCTCGAGTTCCTGGACGCCGCGGGAGTCACGCCCGGGGACGTGCGGTTCGCCGCCGTCGTCCGTAATCACCGCAGCGGTTACGTCCCCGACCATTGTCCGGCCGTCGTCGACGACTGGATCGTCTTCCCCTGGGAGACGGCCCGGGAGTCCACCGACGACTGCCGTCCGTTCCCGACCGTGGCGCGGGTACGCCGGTGAGCCGTGGTTTTCCCGACAGCGGGCTGGCCCGGGCCGCGGACGCCGCCGTGCTCGGGCTGCCGGGCTGCTACGACGCCGTCGACCTGTACACCTACGATGCCCGGATCAGCAGCCGGCTCGAGGTGGCTCGGACCCTCGCCGGAATCGAGAAGGAGCACGGCGCCCGGCCGACGGTGGTGTTCACGGACATCGCCGAGCGGCCGGGGGACCGGGTGCTGTGCCATCCCTATCCGCGGCAGGTGCTGCTCTCGGCGCTGGGCACGACGGAGGAGAAACACCTTGCGGAGATGTCCCGGCGTCTGGCGGGCCCCGTCCCCCGCGCCGACTCCTCCGCGCAACTCGCCGTCGCGCGAAGTGATTTGCCGGGGCTTCTGAGCGACCTGCCGATTGTCCAGCACCGCCCCGCCGACGCCGGGCCGTACGTCACCGCCGGCGTAGGCGTGACGACCCGCCCCGACGGCAGCGGCGTCAACATGGGCTTCTACCGCACCCAGGTGGTCGGGCCCGACGAGGCGCGGATCTTCCTGGACCCGCGCACCGACGGACACCGCAATCTGCTGGCCTGGCTGGAGACCGGCCGCCCCATGCCGATCTCCCTGTTCCTGGGCGCCGACCCGGCGCTGACCGTGGTGGCCGCGTCGCGGCTGCCGGCCGAAGGCGACGACTACGAGATCGCGGCCCGCCTGCTGGGCCGCCCGGTGGGCATCCGCGGCTTTCCGCCGGTGCCGGACGACGCCACCCATGTCATCACCGGGTTCGTCGAGGAACGGGACGCGGTCGAGGGGCCGTTCGGGGAGTTCAAGGGCTACTACGCCGAGGCCCGGCGCAGCAACGTCCTCACCGTGACCGGGGTTTCGGCCACGCCCGGCGCGCCGTGGCCGACGATCGTGGCGGGCGCCCGGTCGGGGCTGACCCTGATGAGTTTCCAGAACGAGTACCTCATGTACGCCCATCTGCGAGGCCTCGGCCATCCGGTCAGGTCGGTGCACTACTCGATCAGGGCGCGGGGCGAGTTCCTGGCGTACATCGAGACGGACGAACCCAGCCAGGAACTGGTGCGCGAGGCGATGGCCTTCGACGTACGCTCCAAGGTGGTCATCTGCGGTCCCGACCTCGCCAACCCGGGTCAGGCACTGGCCACTTATGGCTTCACCACCCGGACCGAGCCCTATTATCGCAAGGGCCGGGTGGAGGGGGAACGGATCGGGCTGGCCCTGGTGATCCCGCCGGACGGCTGGCCGACCGAGTACTGAGATACGCGTACCGACACTGCACCTAGCGAGGACCGCACGACCATGGACCGATTCGCGCGAGCGCTGCCCGCCGCCCTGTTGGTGATTCCCGGGCCGGACGACACCGTCACCTTCATCCGTCAGCTCAAGGGCCCGTACGCGAACAACTGGCTGCTGCCCGGCGGCGGCATCGAGCCGGGTGAGCCGGCCGGGGAAGCGGCGCTGCGGGAGGCACGCGAGGAGACCGGCATCGCGGTGCGCTCCTGTTCACTTTTCGCCGTCTACGAGTTCACCGGCACCTGGGAGCAGGGCGGCTACCACCTGCTGATGTTCGCCTTCCTCGCCGACGGTGAGTACGCGTTGCGGCCCGGGTTCGCCGGGGACAACGTCGGGGCGATCAGGCAGGCCCGGATCGGGGAGATCGACATGCACTCCACTGATCTGCAGATCCTCACCGATGCCGGGCTGGCCTGCTACGACGAGCAGACCATCGCCCGGGCACTGGCGGCTGACGGCATCACGATGCACGCGCACCGGGTGGCGTCCACCGCCCGGTGCGGCGCGCCGTGAGCGCCGGATCCGTTGCCAGAGTTCGGCAGGTGCTCTGCCCGCAGCCGATCGTCAGCCGCGCCGCGCGCAGCCCCAGGGCCAGAGCCGCCCCGGGGCTCGCACCGCGTACGAGGTGGACGACGAACGCGGACGCCAGCGCGTCCCCGGCCCCGGTGTCGTCGGTGCAGGGCCCTGCCTCGGCGGGCAGGGCGAGAGGCACGGGCTGTTCGGTGGAGGCGACGGCGGCGCCGTCCGCACCTGCGGTCACCACGACCACGCGGGGGCCGCGTTCGAGCAGTCGTCGCGCCTGCTCGGCCGGCGTGCCGGGCAGGCCGGTGAGGGTCTGTGCCTCGCGGTTGTTGAGCAGTAACACGTCGTACAACGGCAGCAGATGGGCGCGCGGGCCGAAGTCCTGCTGCCGGGTGGGCAGACCGCACATCGCTATCCCCTTCGCCCGTGCTGCCCGTGACAGCCAGGTGAGCAGGTCCTCGTCGAGCCCGCCCTCGGTGACCACGGCCTTTGCCGCCGCGACCGTGCCGGCGAGCTCGGGTCCCGCCAGCGGCCGTGCGGTGGCCGGGTCGGGCAACGTGATGCGGGAGGTGATCTGCCGTCCCCGCTCGTCGAGCAGGACGTCCCAGTGGCCTATTCCGTCGTCGGTGCGCAGCACATGGAGCGGTCGGACGCCGAGAACTGTCAGCTCTGCCTCCAGATCCACTGCATCCCGCCCGAACCCGGACAGGCCGGCGAAGACCGTACGGGCGCCGAGCCGAGCGCTGTTGACCGCGATGTTGCGACCGACGCCGCCGTGGTGCCGCTGCACGCCCCAGACCGGATCGGCCCCGCCCATCGTGCCGGTGGAGAAATACTTTCGGTCCATCACGAGCGAGCCCATCACAAGCACGTCGTATCCCACGGAATTACCCCCGAAAATCACAGCGCGAGGAGATGGTTCATGTCAGAGGAGACCGAAGTCATCCGGCGTGACAAGGGAAACGGATCGACATCGGAAGAACTCGCGGAAAGGCGCGAGGCGCGCGCGTTCCGATGGAAGTTCTGCCTAATCTATCTGGCTGGCCTCTTCGCCGCTACAAGCATGGGAAAAATGACGCCGATCTCGGTGGCATTGCGTGAAGACCTTTCTCTCTCCCTTACCCAAGTCGCCCTGCTCACCTCGCTGGTGACCGCGGTGGCCGCCGCGCTCGGCCTGTTCGTGAGCTATCTGATCCGTCCGCTGCCGCCGCACCGCATGCTGGTCGCAGGGCTCGCTGTCATGGGGCTGGCCGGGTTGTTCTGCGCCCGGGCCGACAGCTTCGGCGCGATGCTGGGCGGCCGGTTGATGGAGAGCGTGGGCTACGTCGTCGTGGTGATCGTCGCCCCGGTGCTGCTGTTCACGCTCGGCGACGGCAAGCGGCTGACCGGAGCGCTCGCGATCTGGGGGACGTTCATGCCGGTGGGTCTGGCGCTCGGCTCCTTCGCGGGCGGGCTGCTCTCGACGTGGCTCGACTGGCGGGGATGGCTGACGGTGGCCGCGGCCGCGACGCTGGTGGTCGCCCTGCTGGCCACGCGGCTGCCCGCGGTCGCCGGGACCAAGGCGGAGAAGAGGGCGCCGCACACGGATCGTGCGGCGGCCGTGCGGCGGCTCGCGCGGCCCGTCGCGCTGGGCGCAGGGTTCGCCACCATCAGCGGTTCGATCGTCGCCTGCGTCACTCTCTACCCTCCCTATCTGCACGAGGAGTTCGGCCTCTCCACCGAGTCGGCCGGCACCCTCACCGGCGTGGTGTCCCTGATCGGAGTGGTCGGCGGGTTCCTGGCCAGTTGGCTGCTGGTGCGGGGCATCGGCGTGAAGTACCTGTTCGCCGCCGCGCTGTTGATGCCGGCCGGGGCATTCGCCGCCTTCGCCGGGACAGGCGGACTCGGGATGTCGGTGGGCAGCGCGCTGGTCGTCGCCCTCGCCAACGAGCTGGTCGTGGCGACCGTGTTCGCAGCCGTCCCGCTGGCGGTGCGCGCGGCCGCGGACCTGGGTGCCGCCAACGGCCTGGTCGCGCAGTTCGGCAGCATCGGAGCGCTGGCCATGCCACCCCTGATGGGGCTCGCGGTGACCGCGGTGGACGGCTGGTGGGCCGTGGGGCCCTGTCTGCTGGCGGTGTGCGTGGCAGGCGTGGTGCTGTTGCAGATCGCAGTCCGGCGGCCATCGCACGGCGGGACGAGTACGGAGGAGACGGTATGACCATTGAGTTCGTGATCTTCGACTGGGCGGGAACCCTCACCCCCTGGCACACGGTGGACCTGCCGGGCATCTGGCTGGAGACCGCGGCCGCCCTGGACGGCATCGGCGCGCACGAGACGGCCGAGGTCGGCGGGCGACTGCTGCGGGCCGAGCGGGATCTGATGGCGCGCTGCCGCGAGACCCAGTGCTCGGCCCGGCTCGACGAGGTCTTCGAGCTCGCCGGGGTGACGCCCGGGGCCCGGGCGCTCGCGGCGCACCGCCGGGCGTGGCAGGGGCACACCGTCACCGACCCGCACGCCCTGGAGACACTGGGCGGACTGCGCGAGCGCGGCCTGGGCATCGGTGTGCTCTCCAACACCTTGTGGCCGGCCGACTGGCACGAGGAGATCTTCGAGCGCGACGGGGTGCTCGGCTACGTCGACGACGCCGTCTACTCCAGTGAGACGCCATGGACCAAACCGCATCCCGACATCTTCGCGGCGGCGGTGGCAGGGCTGGGTGCGGCTTCGGCCGATACCTGTGCATTCGTCGGGGACCGGGCTTTCGAGGATGTGTACGGGGCTCAACAGGCCGGGATGCGGACGATTCTGGTGCCGCACAGCAGCATTCCGGAGGAGGAGTTGGGTGCGTACGGGGCGGCGCCGGATGCCGTGGTCGGGAACCTGAAAGAGGTGTTGACCGTGGTGGACGGGTGGAATCTGCTGGGGCGGTGAATTCGCCCGAGCGCCCGGGTTCACATTCTGAATTTCAGCCGCATGCCTGGTTCTCGGGCGCCGTGCCGTCGGCCGGCTGATCGGATTCCCGCAGGCCGGTCGTTGCCGATTCGTACGGCCGGCGGAGATCCGGTCGTCGGGCATTGCCGGGCGTCGGCGCGATGGAGGCCAAGGCGTTGATCGACTCGCGGACGAGCGGTGCGCGGTCGGGATCCCCTTGCCGAACCTGGCGGGCGGTTGTGCGTATGTGCCGCTGTGCAGCGGGTGAGTAAGCGAGTGGGAGCCTGGCTCCTCACGGTCGGCTGCCGTGGTCGTGCGCCGAGCTGTCGGCGCCGCGTTGCCAGGCGGCCGGTGAGGGTGCGCAGGAGCTCGGTGGACAGATCGATCACCACCGGATAGACAAGCGAACTGAGTTCGTGGTGGGGCACGCCGGATGTTGGTCGTGGCACTTCCCATCAAAACTTCATCATGTTGCAGGCCTGGCCAATTGGCAGGCAGAGACGCCTAGTTGGGCTGGATTCGCTCGCCAAGGAGCGATCGCTCGTGCGTATGATCATTGCTCCATGGCGGTCTGACGGCTGCCGGGATGGCAGCAGTCGGGCCTGAGTGGTGACCCAAACGGAAGGTCGCGGTGGGGGAGATGACGTTGCATGTGACTGAAGTGGTCCCGGTTCCCGACTGCTTCCGTGAGGTCTCTGGCAGACGCCGGCACACGAACGTATCGACGTCGGCCGAAAAGCTCGGGTGGGGGTGCGAGGAATCCGCACGGCTCCTGAGTGTCGTACTCACCGTCCTGCAATGGCGTACCGGCCGTGGTGACGATTTCGAGCTCGACCGTCCGGGGTGTTCTTTCACTTCGCACAACGGCGAGACGCCCTCCGAGCGGGCCGAGCGGCTCGCGACCTTCCTGCGCGGAGACACCGACTGGGTGATGCAGGGCGACATCTGTTCCTCCGAGCCGTTGGGTTTCAGGTTGTCGACGGTGTTCACCGGCGATGCCGATGTACCGGACAAGGGGCTGGTCGTGTCGTGCCGGTTCTCCGGCCCGGGCGCGCCGTCCCTCCTTCTGCAGGCGTCGGAGCCGTACGCGGCCCGAGTGCCGCTGGAATCCGTCAGGCAGGAGATCGAGGAGTGGTGTGCCCGCTGGACGGAGGTGTCGGACCACCCGATCGGCCGCATAGAGCTTCTGCGGCGGGCCGACGCGGCGGTGCAGGACGGCTTGGACCGGGATCTCTCACGGAAGTTCGACGACTCCGGCATCCCCGCTCAGGTGCTCGCGCACGCCGCCGAGCACCCTCACCTGGTCGCGGTGACGACGGAACAGGGCGACACCACGTACGGAGAGCTGGAACGCTTCTCCGGTGCGCTGGCGGAGCAGCTGCGCGCCGCGGGAATCGGCACCGGAGCCGTCGTCCCGATCGTGACCCGGCGCGGTCTCTTCCACATCGTTGCGATGCTCGCCGTCATGCGGGTCGGTGCTGCCTACAGCTGTTTCGACGCCGAGCAGCTCAATCAGCGTGACGTGCAGGCGCTTTCCGCGCTGGGGCCGGACTGGGTACTGGTCGACGGCGAAGCGGACCGCGTCGAGGACGCCGACGATGCCACGGAGGGGCCGCTGTCCCGGCACTTCCGCGACCGGCGCGTGATTCGCGGTCACGTCGCCGATGACCTGCCGGGACAATCCGTGAGCCAGGTGCCGGCGTTGTCCGACGCGGTCCCCGCGCACCGGCTCACCCACGTGATCCACACTTCGGGGTCCACGGGTATGCCCAAGGCCGTGGGAATCAGACACGAGAGTGTGCTCAACTTCTCGCTCGAATCGGACTTCCTGCCCGGCGAGCATCGCCGGGTGTTCGTCCACTACTCGTCCATGTCCTTCGACGCGGCCACCTTCGAGATCTGGACGCCGCTGATCAGAGGCGACCGCGTGGTGGTCGCGCCCCCCGGCCGAGTCACACCCCGGGCCCTGGGGACACTCATGAGGCGGCACGGCGTGACCACCTTGTGGGTCACCATCGGTCTGCTCCAGGCGCTCGCGGCCGACGACATCAGCCTGATCGACGGGCCTGTGGAGATCTACACCGGGGGCGATGTCGTCGACCCCGCGGTCATACGTACCACTCTGGAGGCGGTCGAAGGGCGATCCGTCACGGTCGCGTACGGTCCCACTGAAACGACGATCTGGGTGACCACCCGGCGCTACGAGAAGGCGACGGACGTTCCCGCGTGGATGCCTCTGGGGGCGCCGATCCAGGGCGCCCTGATCCAGGTGCTGGATCCGCTCGGCCGCCGGCTGCCACCGGGTGTGCCGGGCGAACTGTGTGTCGCCGGCCTGCCCGTCTCCGCCGGCTACCTGGACAATCAGCAGGCCTCCTCCGCCAAGTTCACCCCGTGTACCTGGAGTTCACGGGCAGAGCGGATGTACCGCACCGGAGACGTGGTACGCCTGGGGGGCACTGGCGAATTCGAATTCCTGGGTCGCGTCGATTCCCAGATCAAGGCCGGTGGCTTCCGGATCGAGCTGGACGAGGTGGAAGTCCTGCTACGCCGCTACCCGGCAGTCACCGACGTCGCCGTGGCAGCCGTTCCCGACAGTCTGGGCCGCTTGCAGGTGCACGCATGGGTCACGCCACGCGATCCGGGCCTCACTGCGGAGGACGTACAGGACTACGCTCGCCATCACCTTCCGGACTACATGGTTCCGTCACGTTACTGGTCTGCCGAGGCCATCCCGCTCAACAGGAACGACAAGGTCGACCGCAAAGCTCTTACGGTGGGTCCCTTGGTGCCGCTTGCGACGCGGCACGGCGGCGGCGATCTGGTCACGCCGACCGAGCAACTGGTGGGCGAGATCTGGCAGCAGGTGCTCGACTGCGATCGCATCGCTCGCGACGACGACTTCTTCACAGTGGGCGGCTCCTCATTGGCCGCACTGCGGGTGATGGCGGCGATCGAGAAGGCGGTGTCCGTCGCGCTGCCCCCGAGCGCTGCCTTCCGGCACCGTACCCCCCGCAAGCTGGCTCTCGCGGTGGAGGCGGCGCGCGACGCCGGTCCGACGGAACAACAGGCCGACGCTTCGAGCGGGGACGGCCATCGGCTGACACCGGAACAGTCCTCTCTCCTCTTCATGCAGGAATTGTTCGGTGACGGCAAGCCGGTCTACCACGTGCCGCTTCTGTTCGAACTGACCGGGGACGTCGACCCCGAACGCCTGTGCCGGGCGGTGGACGATGTGGCGGCGGACGATGTGGCGCTCAGGAGCACGCTCACCCGCCGGGAAGGCACCTACTGGAGCGTCCCGGTCGCGGATCGGCCCAGGGCCATGTTCCTCGACCTCGGCAGTGAGTCGCCTGCCGATGCCGAACAGCAGGCCGATGCCATCGTGGCGGACGTGTGCTCCCGTGCCTTCGCCGAGGGCGAGGCGCTGTTCCGGTGCGTGGTGCTGCGCCACCCCGGGGGCCGTGTCGTGCTCGCAGCGGTCGCGCATCACGTCGTCTTCGACGGGGCGTCACGTACGCTGTTCATGCGCCGCCTCGAAGCCGCATATGCCGGTCGTCCCCTCCAGGCGTCGCGATACCCCTTCACCGCGCCCGTGCAGCGGGAATCGGGCCCGGCGGCCGAGGAATACTGGCGGGCGGTCTTCAGCAGCCCGCCACCGGTGCTGGATCTCTCCCCGGAGCGGCGGCCGGAGACGTTCAGCGGAGCGGGCCGTACCTACCGGTTCGACTGGTCCGACCTGCTCGCGCGTGTCGAGTCCGTGGCCGACCGCACCGGAGGCACCCTCACCTCCGTTCTGCTCGCAGGCTTCGCGATCGTCCTGGGCCGTTTCGCCCGCCAGGACGACGTGGTGGTGGCCACCGCCTTCTCCGGTCGCCACCGCAACGACTCGGCCGACGCCATCGGCATGCACGTGCGCACACTGCCCCTGCGCATGAACGTGGACCCGGCAATGCCGGGCGGCCACTTCGTCAGGTCGGCACAGCGCCTGCTGCTGGAGGCCCTCGAGCACTCCGACTGCGGCTTCGACCGCATCGTCGCGCTCGCCGGTGCCGACCGTGACGCCGCCCGCGTACCGTTGGCGCAGACGATGCTTGTCGTCAACGAGGAGGCCGACGACTGGTTCACGTCGGTGGACGGGGTGCGGTGCGCCGCGATGCCGATCGACCTCGGGGTCGCCCGGTTCGACCTCGCCGTCTCCTTCGGAGTGTCGGACGGCCGCCTCATCGGTACGGCGGAGTTCGCCCACGAGGCGGTCCCGGAGCATCTGGTCACCTCGCTGGTCGATTCCTGGTACGGGCTGCTCGACTCCCTGCACGACGCCCCCGAGAAGCCGATCGGATCCCTCACCCTGATGTCGGACACCGACCAGGAGGCTCTCCTCCGGCGCGGGACGGGGCGGCGGAGCCGGCCCTCCGCGGCGACGTTGTGGGACGCGGTCGCGCGGTGGGAGCGTGAGTCTCCGTCGGCCGTCGCGCTGCGGACGAGCGACTCCGCCACGACCTACACGGAGCTGATGCGGCGCGCACGTGCTCTGCGAGCGGAACTGCACTCCCGTGGTGTCCGGGCCGGGGACGTCGTCGCCATGGGCCTGCCCCGCGGCGTCGCCGTCATCGAGGCGATGCTCGCCGTGGCCGGTCTGGGCGCCGCCTACATGCCCCTGCCCGCAGGCACATCGGGGGAGCGCCTGCGAAGCCTGCTGGCCGCCTCGGGGACCAAGTGGCTTCTCACCGACGGTGACGCACCCGCTGTCGACGCAGTGGTTCACCTGTCGCTGCCCGAACTGGTGGACGCCCTCGGCGGCACGGTCACGGGGGCCGCGCCCGAGGCGGCCGGTCCGAGCCGCGGACCGCGGACCGACGACCTGCTCTGCGTCATGACGACCTCGGGCACGACCGGTACACCCAAAGCCATCGGCCTGACCCACACGAACCTCCTGTCCTTCACCGCGGACCCCGACTTCGACGAGGGACACGAGGTCGTCGTCTTCCACGCGCCCCACAGCTTCGATGCGGCCGCCTACGAGATCTGGGTGCCGCTCACGCGAGGCAACACCGTCTTCGTCGCCCCCGACCGGCAGTTCGATCTGATGGACTACAGGTGGCTGATCGAGACGTCCCGGGCCACGGCGATGGCCGTCACGGCCGGCCTCTTCCGCGTTCTCGCCCAGGCGGATCCGTCCTGCTTCGCAGGTCTGAAGACGGTGCTCACCGGCGGTGACGTGGTGACCGTCGAGTCCGTGCGGGACGTGCTGAGCGCCTGCCCGGACCTCGTCGTCCGGCACCAGTACGGACCCACGGAGACGACCACGTTCGCCACCACCCTGCGCATCGACGCATCGACCGACCTGAGCGGTGTCGAGCGGCTGCCGCTCGGCGGGCCGACCGCCGGCACCCGCGTCCACGTGCTGGACCGCAACCTCAATCCGGTGCCGCCCGGCTGCACCGGTGAGATCTGCATCGCCGGCGACGGCGTGGCCCTGGGCTACCGGTCCGCCGACCGGACGGCCCACGAGAACTTCGTCGCCGATCCGTTCGGGGCCCCGGGCGCACGCATGTACCGCACCGGAGACAACGGCTACTGGTCGGACGCCGGACTGAACTTCGCCGGCCGGGCCGACCAGCAGGTGAAGATCCGCGGCTTCCGGGTCGAACCCGGCGAGGTCGATCACGCCATCCGCAAGCAGTCCGGGGTGGCTGACGTGGCCGTATGCGTCCTGGACGGCGGCGAGCGGGGCAAGTACCTCGGCGCGATCGTGGTCTCGGACGAGGGCGTCTCCCTCACCCCACAGGCCCTGCACGCCTCTCTTGCCGCCCAGCTGCCCGACTACCTCGTGCCTTCCCGCACCGTCGTCCTGCCCGCGCTGCCCATGACCCGCAACGGCAAGGTCGACACCGGTGTGCTGCGGGAGCCGTCGGCTACCGAGGGCGCCGGGCCGCGAGCGGGCCTCGCGGAGCCGGAGGGCTCCTCGGGCGCGGCCGGTGCCGTCCTCACGTGCATGCGTGAAGTCCTCGGTGTGCCGACGCTGCGCGAGGAGGACAACTTCTTCGACTTCGGTGGCTCGTCCCTGGACGCCATGCGGCTCGCAGCGATGCTGCGCGACTCGGGCCTGCGCTGCTCGGTGCGTGACCTCTACCGCCACCAGACCGCCGCCCTGCTGGCGCAGTCGTGTCAGGCCGCCTGAGCCCCCAACCGAAAGGTTCTTTGACTTGCGCACTCTCAGTGCCATGTTCCATGCCCGTGCGACCACGTCACCGCACGCCCCGGCGGTGTGTACGCCGCAGGGCACGACGTCCTACGCGGAGCTGGCCCGGGCGGCCCGGGCGGTCGAGGCGACACTGCGGCAGCGCGGGGTGGGGGCCGGTGACCGATTAGCCATCGTGGCACTCCCGGGTGCCGGATTCCTCAGCGCGATGATCGCGGCCGCAGGCTTGGGGGCTGCCTATGTGCCCCTCGACGTGCGGCACACGTCCGAGCGGCTCCGGGCCATTGTGCGGCGTGCCTCCTGCGTGTGTGTGGTGGCCGACGACGCCGGAACCGCCGTACTCGACACGGGTGCCGAGACGCTGCACCTCGACCACGTCGAGCCCGTCGACGGCATTGCGCCGGTGTCCGGGGACACGGCCTGCGGAACGGATGACGCGGTCCTGTACGCGATGTTCACCTCGGGATCGACGGGAGAGCCCAAGGGCGTGCTCATCGATCACGCCGCGGTCGCCCAGCTCGTCACGGCAGCCACCACCGACCTGGCCATCCCGGGCGGCGCGGTGTGGAGCTGGACCCACTCGCCGGCCTTCGACTACTCCACCTGGGAAACGTGGGGAGCCCTGCTCACCGGAGGGTGCGTCGCCGTTCCGGAGCCGGGCACGGCCACCGATCCGGAGGCGCTGAGCCGGTTCCTGACCGAGCAGCGGGTGAACGTGTTCAGCCAGACACCGTCCTCCTTCCGACGCATCACTGCCGACGCCCGCCTGCTCGACATGGCGGCGTCGGGCGGGCACCTCACCCATGTCGTCTTCGGCGGTGAAGGTCTTCCCACGGCCACCGTCGAACCCTGGGTGCGCCGCCATGGCCTCGCGGTACCACGGCTGGCAAACATGTACGGCATCACCGAGACGTCGGTGCACTCGACCGTCCACGTCCTCGGCGAGGACTCCCTCACCGAGGCGCAGGTGCCCGTCGGCCGGCCCCTGAGCGGCAGGAGCGTCACCGTGCGGGACGCCGAGGGCCGTCCGATGGCGGCGGGGGAGACGGGCGAGCTGTTCGTCGGAGGGCTGGGCCTGGCTGTCGGATATCTCGACGACCCGGAGGCGACCGACCGGGTCTTCGTGACCCTGCCCGGCGAGAGCGGTGAACCCGAGCGCTTCTACCGCTCCGGAGATCTCGGCCGGGTGGATCCCCGTACCGGCCTGCTGTACCACTGCGGACGAGCCGACCACCAGGTGAAGATCCGTGGTCATCGTGTCGCCCCGGAGGAAGTGGCGGCGGCCATTTCTCGTATCGACGGGGTGCGCGACTGCGTCGTGCTCGCGCTGGACCACCCTGTGCTGCGGGAACCCCGGCTGGTCGTCTACGTACGGTCCGACGAGGACGCCGCCCAGCAGCGGACCCAGTACTTCCTGGAGCGGACCCGCGCACTGCTGCCGTCCTATCTCGTTCCGTCCCACTTCGTCCGGGTCGACGACCTGCCCCTGACGGCCAACGGCAAGCTGGACCGCTCCCGGCTGCCTTCACCCTGGAGCGAGCCGGCGGACGTTTCGGATACCGGGACACCGCCCGCGGCGCGGAGCGTGGAGGAGACCCTCACCACTGCTTTCGCGCAGGTCCTGTCGCTGACGGCCGACGAGATCGATCCGGACGCGGACTTCTTCGCCCTGGGCGGAGACAGCATTCTGGCTACCACCGTCTTCACCAGCACTCCGTGTCTGCGGGAACGGCTCACCCTCAGGGACCTGTTCACCACGACGACGGTTCGCGGCCTTGCCGAGCTGTGGCACCGGCGTTCCTCCGAGCCGGACGGCTCCGGGAGGTCGCCCCGGCCTGCCACCGTGCAGGGGCGGACCGCTGACGTACTGCCCCTGACACGTGCCCAGCAGGGCATCGTGTACGAGTGGGCGCAGTCGCCATCCGGCGCCTACCAGGACGGACTGCTCCACCACGTCGCCCTCCCCTGCACACCGGACGACATCCTCGACGGCATCGCGTTCCTGTCCAGGGTCCATCCGGTGCTGCGGGCCCGGCTGCGGCTGGAGGGGAACGAGGGCGAACTCGACCTGACCGGGGACGCGTCGGTGAGCGCGATCGGCTGCGACGATTCGACGGAGAGCGTCGAGGCGGCCCTGCTGCGGGCGCGCCGATGGATCGGGCAACGGCGGGCCGAGCCCATGGATCTCACCGCAGGGCCACTGTTCCACTTCCGGGTGGGCAGGCTTCGGGACGCCTCCTGCACCGTGGCCCTGGTCGCCCATCACGTCGTCACCGACGGCTGGAGCCTCAGCGTGCTCCTCCGCGACCTGTACGACCTGTGCCTGGGAGTACGCCGGCCGGACGATCCGACGGCCCAATACAGCGGTCACCAGGCGGTGCTGGCGGCACTGCCGGACCTGGAGGCGCGCGACATCGCCGCCCTCACCGCGTCGGCCGGGGCGGGCACCCCCGCCCGTCCGAGCCTGCGCCCGGTGTTCGCCTGGGCGGTGACGACGACCGGCGCCACGCAGGAGAGCTGCGTACCTGTGGACGATCAGCTGATCGACGCCGCCAGGGCGTTCGCGGCCGCCGCCGGTGTGCCGCTGAAGTCCGTGTTCGTGGCGGCCCATCTGAAGGCCACCCAGACGGAGAACGCCGAGGTGCAGAGCGCCTGCGTCCCGGTCTCGGGCCGTCCCGATCTGCCGGGGGGCGACACCTGCGTCGGCTACTTCGTGCGCCTGCGGCTGCTCGAACTCGCCCAGCGGAAGGACGACCCGGCGGAGAAGTTCGTGCGTCGTGTGTGGGACGCCGAGCGGATGCTTCTGCGCACACGTTTCGCGCCGCTGTCCGTGGAACTGGCAGAGGAACAGGGCACCTTGCCTCCAGTCCTCTTCAACTACGTCGACTTCCACGTGCTGAACTCGGTGAACTCGGTGATCAGGTCGAGCGAAGCGTTCGACGAGAACAACTTCCCGCTGACCATCGAGGTGGTCAGCCGCACGGACGAGGCATCCGGATCCACCCGGTGCCAGGTACGGGCGAAGGGCGCGGCCGCGCCCTCGTTGCTGGAACAGCTCGCTGCCGAACATGTCAAGGCCCTGCGGCAGCTGGTCGCACCATACGCAGACGGAAGGAACGCGTGATGCAGGATCACGGTGCCGCGATCAACAAGATCGTTTCGGCGCGCGGTCTCGACGAGTCCTTGGACCGGGCCGCACTGCTGTGCGTTCCGCATGCCGGTGCCGGAGTCTCCTCGCTCTACGCGTTCCAGCAGCTGTCCCCGCCATGGGTGAGAACGGGAGTCGTACGCTTCGCCGGCCGTGAGACCCGCTTCATGGACGGCACCGTCTCCAGCGCCGACGCCTACCTAGAGGAGATCGCCCGCAGCGCGGCCGAACTGACCGGCTCGGGGCCGCTGTTCCTCCTGGGGAACTGCAGCGGTGCGTCTCTTGCGCTCGCGGCCGGCCGGGCGCTGACGGACCTCGGCGTCAGTGTGGCCGGACTGGTCGCGGTCAGCGCGCCGGCTCCCGTGGAGCCGCCACCGGTGCTCCCGCAGGGCATGACGGACGCACAGTTCGTCGACTGGCTGAGGACCACCTGGCGGATCCCACCAGGGCTGTTCGAGGACGAGGAGATGCTGGATCTGCTCCTGCCCCAGCTGCGGGCCGACTGCGAGGTCCTCTCCGCGCTGCCCGCGCGACGCGAGGACCCCGGTGTGCCCGTCCTCGTCGTCCACGGCGAGGACGACGAGCACGTCGGCGCGGCAGACATCGAGCGGTGGCGTGACTGGGGCACCGCGGTGACCGGCACCGAGGTGCCGGGCGGACACTTCGTGGCCGCCGAACTGCCCGCATCCGTCTGGCAGGCCGTGCACCCGTTCATCGAAGGCGTCATGGCGACCGGCGGCAGGCCGGAGCAACGCGGTCCTGCCGCTGACATCGCCCTCCACTGATCACTGCCGCGCCCAGGGCCATCGGAACGGCATGCGAGGGACCCCGCGTTCGCCCGGGCACCTCGTCCGCCCCGGGCCCCGCTCGAAAAGGATGACGGATATGACACGAACCGACGCCGAGCGTCTCCTGGAGCGAGACCCCGGCATCCACTTCTCCTGGGGCAACCTGACCAGTCGGCTCGACAAAGCACAGTTCTACGCATGGGAGCCCCAGTACCGGGAAACGCTGTACGAATCGGCCACCGGTCTGGGTCTCGACGGCGAGAAGCTGGCAGCGGCTCTGCACACTGTCGGCCTGGGAATATTCCGCCCGGACGCCATAGCGGCGGGAAAGGTGGACACCATCCTGGACTACTACGCGCGTCTGGGGATGGAACCCTTCTTCGCCGCTCCGCTGACGATGACGAGAACAGTCGTCCGGGAGATCTGGCGCTATCAGCTCAATGCCGCTACCGGTGAGCTGCTCAAGATGTTCGACCTGCTCTACGAGGCGTCACCCGCGGTCCTCGCGCTGTTCCGTACGGATCCGGCCGAAACGCCGGTGCCCTGCTCCGTACTGATGGCCGACGCCAAGGGGGAGGCGGACCCACGCGACCGGCAGGGCTGGGAACTGCGCTCCCACCTGGGCAGCGTCAATCGCATCGAAGTCTTCTTCCACACGGCGGACGAGCCGGCCGACGTGCTGCGCGACGGTGGCATCTGCCTCGGGCCCCAGGGCCTGGCCGCCGCGCTGCGCGACCGGACCGGGCCCAGTACGCGGACGCGTATCCGCGAACTCGCCGCGGAGATCAAGTCGGGCCATCCCGGACGTGCGATCCGGCGCGAGGAACTGTCCCCCCTCCTGGCCAGGGAATGGCCGGGCGACGAGAACACACCCCTGGACCGCTGGACGCTGCTGCGGCACTTCGGCTCCCTGCCTGCCGCGTACGCGGGCCGTGACGAGAACCTGGTCGGCGATTCCGGCACCGATGCCTGGTGGCGAAATGCCGGGCTGCTCGAGGGACGGACCCAGTACCTGGAGAGCCGAGCCGGTGGCGCCGGGCCGGAACGACACGACGGAGACCGATCATGACGACCTCCTCCGAGATCATCCCCTACAGCAGGCCGTACTCGACGGCCGAGGAGCGCGAAGGGATCGCCCGGGTCATCGAGTCGGGCATGTGGACGAACGGGGCGTCCCTGGCCGCCTTCGAACAGGCGCTGGCCGAGACGATGGACGCCCCGCACGCCGTGACCTTCGCCAGCGGCACCGCGGCCATCCACGCGATGCTCGCCATGGTCCGCAAGCCCGCAGTATCCGGCCTGGTGGTGACATCCACCCTGAACTTCGCCGCCGTCGCCGCCAGCGCCCGACTGCTCGGATACGACGTGGCTTTCACCGACATCGACCGGGCCACGCTCAACATGGCACCGGAGTCACTGGAGCTCCTGCTGCAGGACCTGGGCCCGCGGTACGAACAGATCGTCGTCTTCCCGGTGCACTTCGCGGGGCTGCCCGCCGACATGACCGCTCTGCGCACGGTGGCCGACCGCTTCGGCGCGGTGCTCGCCGAAGATGCCTGTCATGCTGCCGGTGCCCGCTACGAGCCGGACGGACGCCCGGTGGGCGGGCATCCCGGGAGCACCGCGGCAGCGTTCAGTTTCCACCCGACCAAGCCGGTGGCCGCTGCTGAGGGCGGTGCGCTGACGCTGCGCGACGACGAACTGGCGGACAGGCTGAGGGCCTTCCGGAACCACAACATGCGGCGCCCGGACGCGTCCGGTGCCGCCCCTGCCGAACCCTGGGTCTACGAGATCCATGAGCCCGGGATGAACCTGAGACTCTCCGACGTTCACGCCGCCATAGGCCTGGTGCAACTGCGCCGACTTCCGGAGAGCCTCGCCCACCGCCGTATGCTCGCCCGACGGTACCGGGCGGAGCTGCCGGCGCTGCCCGCGGTGCGCGGCCTCCCGGCCGACCCGCATGAACTGTCCGCACTACATCTGTTCCCGGTCGAGTTCGACGTGGACCGGCTCGGCATGACCAAGGCCGACGTGTACGAGTTCTTCCTTGCCGCGGGCATCCGCCTTCAGGTCCACTACACGCCACTGCACCGCCTACTGGCCTTCGCGGACCTGCCCACCGTCAAGGGCAGCCGCTTCCCGGTCTGCGACGAGGTCATGCGTGGCATGTTCAGCATTCCGATGTACTACGGACTGGGCGAGGACGACCAGCGGCGTGTGATCGACGCGGTGCGGGATCTCGCGCGGAAGGCCCGCGGATGACCACGCTGCTGTCCATACCGTTCCTCGCCTCGCGTGCGGAGCAGTACGACCCGCGCTGGGCCGACGAGGGATTCGGCACGGAAGCATCTCTGTTCGACCGCGCCGACATCGAGGACGAGGAGACCTGGCGCCAGGTGTGGCAGACGGTCGGCCGTATCGCCCGCGACGACCGACCGCCGTCGTTCACCTTCCACTTTCCTGTGAACGACTGCGACTGGACCGCCGACCCGTGGGCGAGCGAGCGTCTCGACGAGACCGTCGAACGAGCCGGGGAGCTCGCACTGGACGGTATCGTGCTCCACTCCAACAAGTGGCTGCCGGTCGCCGACTGGCAGCGGCGCGATCTGCCGGCGGAGCGGGAACGCTTCGCCGAGCGCGTGGCGGATCTGCGCGACCGGCTCGCCGGCACCAGCCTGTGGGTCGGTCTGGAGAACATGCCACTGACGGGCAACGACGGGACGGACCTCGATCCCCTGCTGCTCGTACCCGCCGACTACACCGGGCTCGTCGGCGGCAACATCGGCATCACCTGGGACTTCTGCCACTACAGCTACACCGTCGAGGTGACCCGGCGGATCGCCGCCCGGTCCCTGGAGCCGCAACCCTGGTACCCGGACGTCGGCCGGCCCGGATTCCAGGACTTCACGGCTCTCGGACCGGCGCTGCGGCACTTCCACTTCAGCGCGTTCGCCGGATTCGCCGACCCACTGCGCGGCTCGGTCTGCGCCGAGGGGCAACCACCCTGGCAGGCGGATGTCCCCGAGGCGGTGTACGCCGCGGCGCTGCGGTCCATGGCCGCCGTGCGGCACGTGAAGGCGATCACGCTGGAGATAGCCGAGCGGGACTACACACAGAGAGAGAACGTGTTCGCCGTGGCGCGCTGGTGCCGCGGGGTGATCGAGGAGGGAGAGTCCGATGCCATCCGCTGACGCGGTGAGCCAGAGCGTGCTGTCCGCGCTGCGGGACCGTGAGGAGGAGCTGACCGGTCTGCTGACCGACCTGATCCGCCACCATCCGGTCTACGGAACCGACGGTCAGATCACGGCACTTGAGCTGCTGCGCACCCGGCTCACGGCCGCCGGCTTCTCGGTGCGGCTGCGCAGCCACAGTCCCAAGGATCTGCAGCCGTCGCCCGAGTACGTCGACGTACCGGCCCTCGGCGACGAGTTCGCGGACTACCCGGCGCGTGAGCGCTGGTTCCTCACGGCCGAGCGCGAATTCGGCCCCGGCGGGCCGCACGTACTGCTCAACGGCCATGTCGACGTCGACTTCGTGACCGCGCCCCAGGACTGGGCGGAGCCCGGCCTGTGGCGGTCGGGGGTCGAGCGGGACGGCAGGATCGTCGGACGCGGCGCATGCGACATGCTGGGTGGTGTCGCGGCCTACGTGCACGTTCTGACGGTACTGGCTCCCCATCTCGCCGACGCCCGGGGAGCCGTCACCGTGCACCTGGTGCTCGACGAGGAGATCGGCGGCAACGGGACTCTCGCCGCCCTGCTGGGCGAGAACGGCCGCCGCTTCGACGTGGGGCTCATCGCGGAACCCACCGGCGGTGTCGTGTGCAACCGTACCTACGGCTTCCACCAGTTCCTGGTGCGCTGCTTCGGCGATCCCGTCCATATGGCCTTCGCCGGCGGGTACGACAACGCCCACCGGGTGCTTGCGGATCTCATTCCCGAACTGGAGGAGCTGGACGAGTGGATCGCCGGCCGGACGGGAGCCCCGAGCCGCACCCGCCATGTCATGTACGGCGTGATCACGGGAGGCAGCGACGCCGCCGTGCCGGCGGAGACGTGCGACGTGCAGGTGACGCTGGCGCTGCCACCCATGATCTCGCCCGACGAAGCCATGGACAGGCTTGCGGCCAAGCTGTCCCGGCTCACCGGTCCGCGCAGGCCTCCGGTGCTGGAGTCCTACGGGCTGTCGTTCCCGGGAAGTTCGCACGACGACCCGCGCTGGTGCGACACCGTCCTGGGCAGTGGCCGCAGCTGCGAGGTTCCGCTGGCGCGGGGTGACTTCCCTAGCGCCTGCGACGCGCGCCTCCTGGAGAGCGCCGGCATCCCCACCCTTGTCTACGGTCCCGGCAGCCTCACCCGCGCCCACAGCTCGGACGAGTACGTGACCCGGAAGGACCTCGCCGACTACTGCCAGGTGCTGGCGCAGACCCTGCTCACCCTGTGGAGTCCGCATGCCTAGCGTCACATCGGCGTCGCCGACCGATGCGACAGCCGACTGGGACGAGCTGGCCGCGGGTCTGCCGGGGGTCGGCCCCTACCAGACCCGGCGGTGGGGCTCGGTGGTCGCCGACGCGTTCGGCGGGACCTTCCGCGTCCTGCGGGTGACCGACCCGACACCGCGGTATGTGCCGATCCTGGAGGGCGGACAGCTCGGCGGTGATGGTTTCTGCTGCGGACACCTCGGCTACGGCGGGGTGTTCGACGCCGATGGCGCGCCGCTTTCCCGCGCGGACCAGATCCGCACCATCGCGGTGGTGGAGCGCGCCCTAGGCAGACCCTGCCGCCGCCTGGTGACCGGCCCCGGAACGGCGGCTGAGCCGGCGTCCGGCGCCGATGTCCGCGAGACCCGGCTGGTACCCCTGACCGCCCGGGCCGACCAGCGGTTGCCCAGCTACCGCAGCCGGGCCCGACGCGCGGTGGCCAAGGGGGTGCGAGCGGCACTGACCGCCGCCCCGCTGGCCGCCGGGGAACTCGACCGGGCGGCCGAGTTGATCTGGCAGACCCAGGCTCGCGTCGGTGCCGCCTACCGTACGCCCCGGCCCCTGATCGCCTCCCTGGCCGACGACGGACAGGATTTCGGATGGCTGCTCGGCTGCCGTCAGGGTGCCGAACTGGTGGCGGTCAGCGGGTTCATCCGCTTCGCGGGACAGGCCGTGTACCTCTTCAACGGCTGGCGGCAGGACGCCGCAGCGGTGGCGCCGAACTACCTGCTCATGCACGAGGCACTCAGCCGTTTCGGGGACCTCGGCGACCACCGGATGGACCTGGGTTATTCGCACCGGCAGAGCCTCGAGGAATTCAAACGAACCTGGTCCGGTACGTCTGCGCAGTTCGTCGCTGTGGACGCTCCGACGGCCCCTCGCGGGTGACCGGCCCGACGAGTTCATTCACCGACAGAAACAGGCCCATGGTCACAAGACTGAACCGCCCGACCGTCGTGGGAGCCGCCGAGGTGAACTCGGTGGCAGACACCCATGGTCTCGGCCACGTCGTGGAGTTCCACGAGTGTGGTGAAGGCATGGTCAACTCCAACTACCGTCTGGTCACGGCATCCGGCACATACCTGCTGCGGCTGTACGCCACGGAACGCCGGCGGGAGGAGATCGATCTCGAACTGTCCGTACTGAGCCACCTTCATGACGCCGGCTTCCCCGTCCCTCGGTGCGTGCCCGCGCTCACCGGGCAGTCGGTCGGGGAACTGGCAGGACGCCTTTTCACGGTGCTGACCTATCTCCCCGGCAGAACCCTGGCTCAGGACGAACTCGGCCACGAGATCGTCACCCAGGTCGGTGCGGCCTACGCCAGGATGCGCCTGCTGCTGAACGGGTTCACCCCGGCCGGACGCAAGGAGAACGCCGAGGAGGCTCTGGCCGACGGCCTGATGGCGGAGTTGCTGAAGCAGCTCGCGGACGAGGACCCGGGCGTTGCCGCCGAGGTCGGTGACGTCTGGTCGGAGGTCTCGAGTCTGTTCACGCCGCCCACCGAGCGGCATGTGGTGCACGGCGACCTGTACTTCGCGAACACCGTGATCGACGACCACGGCAATCTGGTGGGGTTCATTGACTTCGACGACGCCTATCTGGGATCGTCACAGCTCGATCTGGCCTTGGTGGTCATGGAGTTCGCCACCCCGACCGACAACGTGATCGATCTCGATCTGGCCACCGCGCTGCTGCGTGCCTATGCCAATGCCGGTGGTCCGCGCCCCGATGCGGACGTCTTCCCGCAGGCTCTGCTGTTCCTGTGCTGCAAATTCCTCTGCTACACGGCGCAGCTACAGCAGCAGGAAGGCGAGCCGATCGAGCAGAACGACTATCTGCGGCGTCTCCGTCATCTGCGCACGAGGGCGGTTCGCGACGCGGTGCGTCGTTGTGTCGAGCGCGCGGTGGACACAGTTCGTTGAGGGACAGGTCGGACACTGGGACACCGCAAGGGATATCCGGCAATCCCGGATATCCACATCGGAACGAGGGGAACACAACCATTCCTAGCCGCATAGCCGACGGATGTGTCCTGATCACGGGCGGATTGGGATTCGTAGGTGCCACGCTGGCCAAGAGCCTTGTCGAGGCCGGAAATTCCGTCACACTCCTGGACTCTGTCACGCCCGCGGGCTCCACCGCTGAAGCGCTGGGGCTCGTCGAGGATCCCTTGGTCACCTGTGTGCAGGGTGACGTCACCGACCCGAAGACGTTCGAGCAGCTGGCGGACGACTACACGCACATCGTGCACGCGGCAGCCGTACTCGGGGTGCAGCGAGTCGCCCGGGAGAGTCTGCTCACTCTCGATGTCAACATCCGGGGCACGCAGATGTGCCTGGAATTCGCCGCGCGCCAACGCGATCTGCGTCGTGCGCTGGTGCTGAGCACCAGCGAGGTCTACGGCCGTCACGCCAACGGCACTCCGGAGACCGCCTCGCTCCGGCTCGACACCGACTCGCTCCGCTGGAGCTATGCGGCGAGCAAGGTCGCCGCGGAGTTCCTGGCCATGGCGTACCAGGCGGAGCACGGGGTCCCGACCACCATCGTCCGCCCCTTCAACGTCTACGGGCCCCATCGGTCGTTGGGCAACGCGATGACCACCTTCGTCAGCCGGGCCCTTCGACACGAGGAGATCACCGTCACCGGCGACGGCAGACAGCGCAGGTCCTGGTGCTACATCACCGACTTCGTCGACGGAATCCACCGGTGCCTGGCCCAGGACGCCGCAATCGGTGAGACCTTCAACATCGGCAACGACTCCGCGACGCTGGGTATCCAGGAACTCGCGTACCTCGTGGTCGAGTTGAGCGGATCCCGTTCGGCCGTGCGCCTCCTCGGCGACGCCACCCCGGACGTCCTGGACCGGGCACCCGACATCAGCAAGGCGCGACGACTGCTCGGCTTCCGGCCCGAGGTCGGCCTGGAGGCCGGCGTGGACTCGGTGATCCGTGCCATGCGTGAGGTGCGGGGAGCACTGATATGAAACCCGAAACCGGAACCGACACACTGATCAACGCAATCACACACCGCACCGCTGTCATCGGTGTTGTGGGACTCGGGTACGTGGGCCTGTCGAACGCCCTGGTGTTCGCCGAGGCCGGGTTCCGGGTCGTCGGGCTGGACATCGAGCCCGACCGGGTGGCGTTGATCAACCGCGGTGAGAGCCACCTGGAGCACGTCTCCGGTGCGGCGGTGGCGGAACAGGTTCGAGCGCAGAGACTGACCGCGACGACCGACTTCGCCGCAGTCTCCTCCCTGGACTGCGTCCTGGTCTGCGTACCGACGCCGGTACGGCACGGCGGCGCGGAGCCGCAGCCCGACCTGAGCCATGTGCGGGCCGCCGCCGAGGCGATCGCTCCCGGGCTGCGTCCCGGCTGCCTCGTCGTGCTGGAGTCGACCACGTACGCCGGTACCACCGAGGACGTGCTGCGCCCACTGCTCGAAACCGGTGGCCTGGTGGCCGGGAGGGACTTCCTGCTCAGTTATGCGCCGGAGCGCATCGACCCCGGCAACCGGCAGTTCGCCGTGTCAGCCATACCGCGTGTCGTCAGCGGCAGCGGCCCTGGCTGCCGGGAAGCCGTCCACGCGCTGTACTCCCAGGTCTTCGACAGCGTGCGTCCGGTCTCCTCGATCCGCGCGGCCGAGGTGAGCAAGCTCTTCGAGAACACCTTCCGATGGGTCAACATCGGTCTGGTCAATGAGCTGAAGACGATGTGCGATCGCATGGGGCTGGATGTCTGGGAGATCCTCGACGCGGCGGGCACCAAGCCCTTCGGCTTCCTTCCGTTCTCCCCGGGGCCCGGGGTCGGTGGCCACTGCATCCCGGTCGACCCGTACTACCTGGCCTGGAACGCCCGGCAGGTCGGGATGGAAGCACGGTTCGTGTCACTGGCCGGTCAGGTCAACTCCAGCATGCCGGGCTACGTCGTCCAGCGGACGGCCGAGGCATTACGGGAGCGTGACAAGGAACTTACGGGTGCCCGGGTGCTTGTCGCCGGTGTCGCCTACAAGCGGGATGTGGACGACATCCGGGAGAGCCCGTCGCTGGAGATCATCCGTCTGCTCGGGCGGCAGGGCGCCGACGTCGACTACTACGACCCCCATGTGCCCCAGTTGCCCGAGAGGGCGGTCGGCCCCGATCCGGTGAAGTCGAGGACCTGCTACGCAGGACTGGCCGCCGAGTACGACGCGGTGCTGATCCTGGTGGACCATTCGGACATCGACTGGGAGCAGTTCATGGCGGGCGCGACCCTCGTAGTCGACACCCGCAATGTGATCGAGCGCCTTCCCCAGCTCGGTGTGCCGGTCGTCAAGGGCTGAAGCGCGTCGTCGGTGAGGAGACCGCCATGGCCGCGGTCTCCTCACCGACGACGTTGCGGATCAGACGTCGCAGCCGCGGGCGAAGCCGATCGTGGACTCCACCGTCCTGCGCAGCAGCGCATCGGCCTGGTCGGCGGTGAAGCGGTCGGACGGCACTCGCAGAGTGCAGACGAGCTCGTCGCCCTGGTCGGTCCACCAGTACTGGACGTACTTCGGGTAGTCCTCGGGAGCCGCCAACGGGGCCGACGTCGCGGTCGCGGATCCCAGCCGCCGGGGCGTGCTCAGCCACGCCGGGTTCAGGGCGACGTACGGCGTCGTCGTCTCGTCGAGGACGTCGTCCCCGATGTGGGCACGCAGCGTCCGGAAGGGCGGCGCCAGCAGCCCCAGTGCCTGCCGCCGCGACCGCTCGGCTTCCCGGAGTGCATCAGGTGCGGGCGTGTGCGGAGCGGAGACGCAGCGCAGCAGGACCCGGGCGTCCGACAACAGGCCGACGACGCGGTCGGACCCCAACTCGTGCCGCACACTTGTGGCGGTGGAGTACTGCAGGTCGTGGCGTGAGTCGTCGGCCTCCTGACGGTGCAGAGCAGCCACCAGGAGGCTGAACACCGTGGCGTCGTGACGAGCAGCCGCGCGCCGGAGGAGTCGGGTGGTGGTGGCGTCGAGACGGGTGAACGCCATGGCACAACCGCGTTCGGCCCCGGGCACCGCCGCAGGCATCGGCGTCCCCCGCTGGTAGGGGGGCGAGCCCAGGTACTCCCGCCAGTCCCGGACAACGCCTTCCATCCCACCGCGGTCGGCGATCTGCTTGTTGTAGCGGTCGGCCCAGTCGTAGAAGGACGGAAGGCCCGCAGGATCCGCCGCGACGGCGTTGTGTTCGTCGGCGAGCTGGTCCAGCAGGAGGCCCAGGGACCAGCCGTCCACCGCCAGGTGGGAGACCACCACGAGGACGTAGTGGGTGGTCGCGTCGACCCGTGCGACAGCGAGCCGGGCCAGTCGTCCGTCCCAGGGGGCCAGCGGCCGGTCGGCCTGACGGGCCAGGTAGGCCAAGGCCTCGACCTCGTCGGCCACCGTTTCGACGTGGTCCGCCTCGAACGGCATTTCCTGCGGGGACAAGGGGCGCCAGACAGGCTCCTCGTCCTGCCACGCGAAGGTGCCGCGCAGGGTGTCGCGGGAAGTCACCACGGCGCGGAAGGCGTCGAACAGACGGTGCGGATCGAAGACCCCGTCCACCCGCAGTGCCGCGAACACGCGTCGTCCACCGCCGCCGGAGGCCCGCAGCCGCCTCAGCTTCACCGCCTGCTGCGGCACCAGCGGCCGGTCCCCGGGAACGACCGGCCGGGCACGGCCCTCCGCCGGCGCCGGCACATCGGTTCCGGCTGCTCCCGACTTGCCGACCAGCGTCACCTGCTGCTCGAGTGTGGAGTACTCGAAGAGCTGCCGCAGCGGGAACTTCACCTCGAAGGTCGCCGTGATCCTTCGTGACAGTTCCAGCAGTTGGATCGAGCTTCCTCCGAACTCGAAGAAGGGCGTGTCATGCGTGCCCGAGGTGTAGGCGTCGCCCAGCACCTCCTTCCATATGGTGTCCAGTGCCGCCCGGACGGATGCTGGGTCAGTCATGCGCCGATCCCCTTCACAGATGTTCTCCAATGCTTGTCACAGAAGAGCCCAGGTGCCGTCCGCCATGCGGCCCAGCCAGCGTGGCGCGCCTGTGCCGTAGTAGTCCGTCAATGCCGCCCGGCCGACGAGGTCGGCCAAGGACTGCCACATCAGAGCCCGGGGAATCCCGGCCAGCCGCAGCGCCGCCGTGATCGTCGCATCGGTCTGCGCGGTCCGCCCCGGCAGGCCCAGGCCGGACAGGTAGGCATCCACCAGCCGATCGATCTGGGCCGGTGTGTCTCCTCTGCGACGGGCCGCGTACAACGGGTAGAGCAGGCTGCCGAAAGGATGGGTCACGACGGCGTCGGCCCAGTCAATGATCACGAAGCCGTGCCCGCCGTGCCCGCCGAACACATTGCCCAGATGCAGATCGTCATGCTGGATGCTGGCCGGAACAGAACTCTCCTGAAGCAGAGCGCACCACTTTTCGAGCTGCGGCCGTATGCCGGCGATCCCGCTGCGCAGCTCGTCATGACCGTCCATGCCCGGCCCGTCGAGGAGCATGTCGAGGTGGTCCATCAGCCGTTCGGCACGCAGATCAAGGGTGCCCAGGGCGACGACTGCGTCGCTCTCCTTCGCGATCTCGCGCTGCATCGCGCCGTACTGCTCCAGAACCGCCTCCCAGAGGCGCCGGGCACGGTCGGGGTCCCCCTCCGCGCTCGGCAGGGCCGGAGCGCCGCAGGTCACGAACCACCCGTTGGTCTCGTCCCGGACGACCACCTCGGGGACGACCGGCCCCAGACGGGCGCGCAGGAGCTCTACGAGCGACGCCTCGTGGCGGGCCAGACCAGTGGTGCACTTCAGCCACAGGTCGTCGCCGTCGACCGGCACGCGAAAGACCGTGGCCCAGGGACGTTCGTGGACCGGAACGGCAGCGCCGCGGCGCTGCGCCAGGTGCGCGGGAAGCCGCGCGGACAGCCAGGATTCGACGGCGTTCGTCGCTGAGGACAAGATGACTCCGGCTCTGCAGTGCCGTCCGGGGACCAGGGTGCACACAGTGGAATCCCGGCCACGCCGGAGGCGGTACCGAAACGGACGCGGCTCGAACGACTCCACGGGCGGGATGAACCTGCTCGGGCACGAAGTGCGCCGCCTGCTCCCGGACTGCTGCGCTCGCGTGTGATCATGATGGCCGTACGAACTGTAAGGCCAAACGTCGAAGCGGACAACGAGCCTTCCTGGCGGTCGAATTGAGCTGTGAAAGACCGGCGCTCGCACGAGTCCCGCATCCGCGGTGAGACCGCGAAGCCCGCTTGCCCGAGATGTCCTTCATGCCTGAGGAGTGTTCACTCGTGTTCAAGTTCGAGCGCGCCGGCGGCGCGATACGGCAACGTGATTTCCGGCTGCTCTGGGCCGCTCAGTCACTGTCCAGCGCCGGCGATGCCGTGGCCTCCGTAGCCGTACCCTTCGCCGTTCTCGAGGTCGGTGGCTCGGTGAGTGAGGTGGGCATGGTCCTCGCCGTGAAGGCCCTGGTACGGCTCGTGCTCGTGCTGGTGGGCGGAGTCTGGTCGGACCGTCTGCCCCGGCGCCTGGTCGCGCTGTCCACCTTCGCGCTCGGAGCCGCCGTCCAACTGCTGGTGGCCCTGCTTCTCTACACCGGCCATTGCCGAATGTGGCACCTGGTCCTGGCGGCAGCGGTTCTCGGTGCTGGTTTCGCCTTCTCCCGGCCGGCCCTGACGGCGATGCTCCGAGAGAGCGTGCCCGCTGCCCAGATCCAGGCCGCGAGTTCACTGAACAGTCTGACCAGGAGCATCGCGGACGTCGTAGGTCCGGCAGCCGGCGGTGTACTGCTCGCGTACGTCGGGGTTTCCCTCGCGTACCTCGTGGACGGTGCGACTTTCGTGCTCGCCGCGGTATTTCTCTGCCTCTACACGACCGAGGTGGCCCGGGGGAAGCGGCAGGACTTCATCGCGGATCTGCGGGCCGGCTGGACCGAGGTGCGCGACCGCGGTTGGTTCCTGGTGAACATCATCGCGCACGCCTGCTGGAACATGGGCTTCTCCGCGTTTCTCGTCCTCGCTCCGGTGCTGAGCCGATCCGAGTTCGGCGGGGCCAGGGCCTGGGGCATGATGTCCGCCGGGCTCGGCGTCGGCGCGGTGCTGGGTTGCCTCATCTCGCTGACATGGGTGCCGCGCAGGCCGCTGGTCGTGGCCAACGCGGCGCTGATCCCCGGCGCGTTGCCCCTGCTCAGCCTGGGGCACGGGCTGCCGCTGCCGGTCATCGTCGTGTGCTGCGGGGTCAGCAGCCTCGGACTGGCCGTCCTCAACGAAGTGTGGACGGCGGTCGTCAGCCAGTCGTTCCCCATGGAGGTGATGGGCCGTGTCAATTCCTATGACTCCATGCTGAGCATGGTCGCGCTGCCGCTGGGAATGGCGGTGTCCGGTCCGCTGTCCACCTGGGTCGGCGCCGAGGCCACTCTGAGCTTCGCTGCCGCTGTGCTCGCTCTGCCCTGCCTCGTCGTCATCTGTATGCCGCAGGTGCGTTCCATCCGGTTCGACCGGCAGGGGCTGGTCGTCTCGCCGTCATGAGGACGGCAGGGACCGGCGCAGAGTGAACACGGAGCCGTCCGGTCCCTTGAAGTCGTACGACAGCATCGTGAGCGCCTTGTCGAGTATGCCGAACATCGACTCGTGATCCGGAGCCTCGCCCCGGAGGTGCCCCAGGCGTTGGGTACCGACGCCGCCCGGCAGCAGGTCACCCGGTTGCACATAGGTGAGGTAGCGGACCACGCCCGGCAGTCTGCGTACCTCGGCGAGACCATGGGCAGTCGTCATCGTGCAGGGCTGAGTCGGTGCCAGGTAGATGTACTGGAAGAACACCCGGTCCGGTCGGGCGGTCGCCAGCCCGTCCGGGGCGTCCAGGGCCAGCAGACCGCCGGCCCGGACCGGATTGCCTGTGCCCGAACGCACCGACAGGTCTTGGATGTTCCCGCCCAGCCGCCCGTTCACCTCGATGACGCGGGGGCCGTCGGGCGTCAGTTTGATCTCGGTGTGGGTCATACCCCGTTGGACCCGTAGAGCCGCCAGCGCCTCGCCGGCCAGCAGGCAGACCTCCTGCTCTTCTTCCGACGTGAGCGTGGAGGGCCAGAATTGACCGCGCTCACGGAACGGGTACTCCTGCGGGAACTTTCCGGTCACCGCGATGTGCCTCACTCCTTGCGGACCGGACACGCTTTCCACGGACACGAAGTCGCCGTAAGGCGTCGACGGCCTGCCGCGCAGGAATTCCTCGACCACGACCGGGCCGGTCAGCCGTCCGCGGTCCGTCACCCTCTCCTGTACGCGCGCGGCCTCGGCCGTGGACTCCACGAAGAAGGTGTCCCTGCTCCCCTCGCCGCGCACCGGCTTGACCACCGCCGGAAGCCCCACCGTTGCCCATGCGTCGTCCCATTCCGCCGGTTCACGGACGACGGCCGTGCGTACCGGGCTCACCCCCGCGGCGTTCAGCGCGGAACGCTGGCGGTATTTGTCGGTCAACGCGAGGGCGGTCGAAGGCGAGTGGAAGGGCAGCCCGAGCCGTTCGGCGATTCCGGCGGCGAGCCGCAGCCGGGACTCGGAGAAGGTCACGATGCCGGACGGCGAGAGCGGCCTGAGCACCTCGGCATCGCGTTCCTCGTCATCCGACAGTTCCACCACGGCCCCCAGCTCGCCGAGCGTGGGCAGGAGGGGCTCGATGTAGTCGGACTGCGGCACCGCGAAGACCAGGTGTGCGGCATCACCGAGGCCGACCGCCAGTTCGGCTGCAGAGGCGGCGCCCTTGTCGAACACCACCACCAGCACCGGCAGTTCATCGGACGACAGCTGCGAGCCGGGGGTACGGGCATCGAAGTGATGGTCGGGGGACACCATGGGATCTCTCCTTCTGGACGATGTCCGGTCGTGCCGAGGATCTCGACGGCGCGACGCTGAGGGGCAGGTCGACGGCCGACGGTGCGGGCGTGGAGGGCACCGCGACAGCCCAGGATCGGCCGTCACATTCTGCCTTCACATTCTGCGGGCGGCTCACACGCACGGGACCGACGCGCGGGACCGGCTCGAATCGGAAGCGCTGGCCGGAACGGTCGCGCGACCGGTCTGTGAAGCAGGTCACAGGTGCCTGGTGGTGTGTCGGTGGTCGAACATGCACTCCATGAGAAGACCCAGGTCAGTAGTGGTTTTATCAAGTGCGGCAGGGGCTGCGGCAGTTCAGGAGTGCGAGTCGGAATGGCCAGGCGATCATCTCTGTGTCAGCATGGCGTCGCCGAAGTGATCGCTGAGGGAGTCGTTGGTGAAGGACATCGTTGTATTCGGTGGCAGTGCCCACCCCGAGCTGACGGCTGAAGTGTGTGCCCACCTGGAAGTCGCTCAGAGTCCTGTCTCGGTGAGCCGTTTCGCCAATGATTGCCTCGAGGTCCAGCTGCAGGCCAACTGCCGTGAGCGGGACGTATACCTGGTGCAGCCGCTCGTCGCGCCCGTGCAGGAGCATCTCTTCGAGCTGCTTCTCATGTGCGATGCCGCCCGTGGGGCGTCCGCCGGCCGCATCACGGTCGTCATGCCCCACTACGCCTACGCCCGCTCCGACAAGAAGGACGCTCCGCGCATCTCGATCGGTGGCCGCCTGGTTGCCGACCTGCTGACGTCGGCGGGTGCGGACCGGGTCCTGGCGATGACCCTGCACTCGCCCCAGGTGCACGGATTCTTCTCGGTCCCCGTCGACCACCTCCACGCTCTGCGGGAACTGGCCGCGCACTTCCGGCAGTACGACCTGTCGAGGACCACCGTGGTCTCCCCCGACCTCGGGAACGCGAAGGAGGCAGCCGCCTTCGCGCGTCTGCTGGGGGCCAAGGTGGCCGCCGGCGCCAAGCAGCGCTTCCCCGATGACCGGGTCAGCATCAGCCATGTGATCGGTGAAGTCGCGGGCCAGGATGTCATCGTCCTGGACGACGAGATCGCCAAGGGCAGCACTGTGCTGGAACTGCTTGCCAAGCTCCGGGAGTTGGGGCCGCGTTCCATCCGGGTCGCCTGCACCCACGGCCTGTTCGCCGCCGGTGCCCTCAAGCGGCTGTCGGAGCAGAAGGACGTCCTGGAGATCGTGTGCACCAACACGGTGCCCATTCCCGCGGCGCAGGTCACCGAGAAGCTTCGGGTGCTCTCCGTAGCCCCCGCACTTGCCGAGGCCATGCGGCGTATTCACAACGGCGAGTCGGTGAGCGCACTGTTCGACCCCTCCTGAATCTGCTCGTTCGACGCCGCCACATATCCGTCTTCGCAGACCGTTGTAGGCCGCGCGTCGCTCACTTGGCGCGCGATATCGCAAACCTGAGAGTGAGGACTTCCAGGCATGCCCACTATCGCATCCCTTGACGCGTTCGACCGCTGGGACCCATCGGACCAGGGTGACGAACTGCGCGTGCACAAGGTGGACTTAGGCGGGCGGACGGAGGTACTGCTGCAGATAGCCACGCGGCCGTGTCATCGGGCCGCCTTCCTCGGCTGCGTGATGGATGAGCGAGCCGAGAGCGAGCTGCGCAAGGCCGGAGCGCTGGTGCTCTCCGTCGCTCCGGAGCTTCCGTTCGATCCGTACCGGCTCGGCCTCTACACATCGGCCGAACTCCTCGACGGTGTCGGTGAGTTGCCGTACGAGCAGACGATGGACGCGCGGGTTCGTGACTGGGCCCGCGAAGCCGCCGACGCGGTCGGCGTGCGCGACGGCATCCTCAAGGGCCTGCACGACAGTGCGATGACGGCCGCCCTGCACGAGTACGTGGCCGGAAAAAGGATCGTAGGCATCATGGGCGGACACTCGCTCATGCGCGGAACCGATGGATTTGCCGACGCGGCGCGCTTGGGCCGCACACTGGCCCGGGGCGGACTGGTGGTCGGGACGGAGGGCGGGCCCGGTGCCATGGAGGCCGCCAACCTCGGTGCCTACCTTGCCGACGCGGACGACGAGGTACTGGACAAGGCGCTCGGCATCCTTGCCGCTGTCCCCGACGTGGAGGCCGCTGTCACTGACTGGGCCCGCTCCGCGTTCGAGGTGCGAGGCCTGCACCCGGCCGGCGTGCACAGCACTGCTTCCCTGGGCGTGGCGCCCTGGACGAACGTCTACGGCGAGGACCCGGCCAACGCCTTCGTCACGGTGATGGCCAAGTTCCTCACCCGCACGCTGGAGGACTTCGGCGTGCTGGGTCTGGCCAACGCCGGACTGGTCTTCCTGCCCGGCGCGGCCGGCACCGTACAGGAGATCTTCGAGGCCGCCATGCCCAGCTACTACACCGACGGTCCGATCAGGCCGATCATCCTGGTGGGCAAGGAGCACTGGACGGCGAAGCTGCCGGCCTGGGACCTGCTCGACGCACTGGGCAAGGGGCGACGACTCGGGGCGCGCATCAGCCTCGTCGACGACGTCGAGTCAGCGGCGGTCCTGCTGCGAGAGGCGCTGTGAATCGGGGAAACCCCGACCCCTACCGGCTGAGTCGGCAATGGGGTGTGGTCCATCCCGAGGGCAGTGACGCCTCGCCCCTGACGTTCCCGTTCCTGGGCCAACGCACCGCGGACGGAACGTATCTGATCGTTGACCGCAAACTCCCCGAGAACCGGCTGATCGAGGTGTCCGCCGACGGGGAGACGGTGTGGAGCCTGAGCGCCCCGCCGCGGATGAACTTCGCCCACCGCATCGACGCCGAGACCGTCCTCTTCTGCCAGGGGACCGATCTGTACTGGGCCGACCGTTCCGGTCGCCGCACGCTTCACCGACCGCTTCCGGTGACCAGGGCCTTCAACTGCGGTTCCGTACTGGGGGACCGGCTCCTGCTCGCCGGGGACGACGGAATTCTCCTCCTCACCCTGGACGGGCGGCTCCTGCGCCATCTGAGGCCCAGCGAGGACAGTTTCATCGAACCCTCGGACGTGCAGTTGCTGCCATCGGGGAACATCCTGATGTCGGACGCGCTCACCTGTTGCGCGATCGAGCTGGACGAATACGGGCGGCGCGTACAGATCTTCGGGCAATGGCGGCGTCCGGGGCTGCACCACGGCCGGGTCGGGGCACCTTACTCGGCCTGCCGGCTTCATGACGGGCGGACCGTTGTCGCGGACTGGCGTGGCAGCCGGCTCGCCGAGTTCGACTCCGACGGCCGCTGGCTGCGCGACCTTCCGGGCACCGGGCGTGGTTCGACAGCGGGGCCCTCCTATGTCCGCCAACTTCCTGACGGCGACCTGCTGGTGACGGAGACGGTGCATCGGCGCCTCCTCGTGCGTTCGATCGAGGGCGAGGTGCGCTGGGAGTACGGGCCGAGCACTCTTGCGGACCATACGCTTTCCTTCCCACGCACCGTCGAGCCGCTGCCGGCATCGGATGGCCTGCTGGTCTGCGACACCTATGCGGACAGAATCGTGGCCATCGACCCCTCGGGGGCTGAACGGTGGGCCTTCGGCGAAGGCGCCGGGCTCAATCTGCCCCGCTCGGCGCGGCCGGGGTACGACGGCCGGATCGCTCTGTCGGACGGTCTGAACGGACGTGTTCTGGTCCTTGACCGCACCGGCCGGGTGACACGCGAGGTGGACAAGGCGTCGTCCCACGGCCTGCCGGTGCGCCTGATGGACCCGCACTACGTCGAACTGCTCCCGGACGGTGAGCTGCTGGTGGTCGACTCGGACCTGGAAAGGGTCCTGCTCATCGGCGAGGACGACACGGTTCTCAGACAGTGGGGCGACGGTGCGGAGCGGCTGTCCGACCCGCACCAGGCATGCCTGATGGCCGACGGCGGCGTACTCGTCGCCGACTCCGCCAACGACCGCGTCATCGAGTTCGACGCCGAGGGCGCGGTGCGCCACCGGATCGCCGACACCTCTGCCGCCGGCGCGAAGGACCGTCGGCCCCTGCTCTACCCCCGGTTCGCGATGCCGATGCCCGACGGCAGCGGGGCGCTCTTCGTCGTGGACACGGACGCCTGCCGCTTGACGGCCGCGACCCGGAGCGGTGAACGTCTCTGGTCCGTGGGGCCTGTGCTCGACATCGAGGCCCTTCCCGCGGCGGTTCCCGAACTGAGGGTGCCGAAGTACGCGGCGTTCGACGGGCGCGGCCGCATTCTCGTGGCCGACTACCTGAACAGCCGGATCGCCGAACTCACGGCGGTGCCGGAGGATGCGGAAGGAGCAGTGGACCGACGTGACAGCTGACGAGCAGTTCCCGGACATCGGCACTCTGGAGCAACGTGGACTGCTTCCGCAGACGTACGACTGCGTCTATGTCACGGGTTCCATCATCCGCGGCTGGGGCAATGCCGGCAGCGACTACGACCTGTACGTGATCTCGGACCGGCCCTGGCAGAGCGACACCGCCGACTATGTGAAGGGCACGAACGGCCGTCATCCCCTCGCCCTGGAGTCGACCAGGGTCGCGGAGCGTTCCTGGGACCTCGAATACTGGATGTCCCAGCAGGTGGAAGCGCTGCTGGCCCGGGTCAGCCGGGACGAGTACCGTCAGCACGGGGCGTCCGCGGGCCCGGTCACGGTCGCCGAACGCGACTTCCTCGAGCGGGTTCTGTACGCCGTTCCGATCCACGGTGCCGACTGGTTGCAGCGGCACCGCGAGCGGGTCGAACAGTCGGCTTTCCAAGCGATCATGGTGGGACGCGCCGTCAGGCTGGCCGGCGAATCCGTCGAGGACGCCGAGGGCATGCTGCGGACCGGCGACCACCGCAGCGCCGTACTGGCTGCCCGGATCGCCTTCACCTACGTGGTCGATGCGCTGCTCACCGTCGAGGGGCAGTTCTCCCGCAACCCGAAATGGCATGCGCGGCGGCTCGAAGAGGCCAAGCCTGCCTTGCTGAGCAGTGACGACTACTGGGCCATCGAGACCATGCGCGGCTACTCGGAGGCCCGTCCCGGCACGTGGGTCGAGCACGTTCTCGATGTCTGCAGGCACATCATGACGACCGTCTCGACCGACGCGGAGGGGGCCGGACCGGCGACCGCTGGGTGACGCGTCATCGAAACCGTTCATTCGCGATTAGTGGAAGTGGTCAAGCCATGACATACGCGCAACGTACGACGCTGCACCACGTCGAGTTCTATGTGTGCGACGCGGAGGCTCGCGCCGCCGAGATGGTCGAGGTCTACGACTTCAGGGTGTCCGGCCGGAAGGTCGCGGAGGACCGCCGGTCGGTGGCTGTACGACAGGGCGACATCACCTTCGTCTACACCCAGGCTCTCACCCCTGCGCATCCGGCTCACACGCACACCGACCTGCACGGCGACGCGCCGGCCGTGATCTGGCTGGCCTGTGACGACGCCCGTGCAGCCTTCCAGGAAGCGGTGGCGGCCGGGGCGGTGGCGCTCCAGGAGCCCGTCGAGGACCTTGTCTCCGGGTGCGTCACAGCGACGATCCGCGCCTTCGGCGACGTTCGGCACACCTTCCTCCAGTGGCTGCCCGACGCGGACATGAGACGTATCGCCCCGGGAATCGTCGCCTCGACGGACGACCTGCCGCATGACGGCGTGGGCCTGCTGGCAGTGGACCATTTCGCCGTGTGCGTGCCCGCGGGTGAGCTGGACGACACCGTCGCCCACTACGAGCGGGTCCTGGGTTTCCGGAAGATCTTCGAAGAGCAGATCCTCGTCGGACGCCAGTCGATGCTCTCGCAGGTGGTGCAGAACGCCGCGGGGGACATCACGTTGACCATCATCGAGCCCGACACCACCCGGGATCCCGGGCAGATCGACAAGTTCGTGCGCGACCACGGCGGCGCCGGCGTCCAGCACATCGCCTTCTCCTGCCATGACGTGGTCGACTCGGTGCGCACCCTGAGGGACGGCGGCGTTGTCTTCCTGAGCACGCCGGACACCTACTACGAGAACCTCCCCGGGCGCCTCACGCTCCGCAAGTACGATGTGAGCCAGTTGCAGGACCTGGGGCTGCTCGCCGACAGTGACCATGCGGGGCAGCTGTTCCAGATATTCACGCGGTCCACGCACCCGCGCGGCACCTTCTTCCTGGAATTCATCGAGCGCCAGGGTGCCGAGACGTTCGGCAGCGGCAACATCAAGGCGCTCTATGAGGCGGTCGAGCAGTCCATGACGGCCTCCGAGGCCCGGGGCCACCGTTCGTGAGCACCGACCTCGAGGCCCTGCACGACCTGGAGGACGTGGCGCGCGCCGTCGAGGAGCGCCTGCCACGGCCGGTCTGGGACTTCGTCCAGGGCGGCAGTGGCCGCGAACGCTCGCTGCTCGCCAACCGGGCCGCCCTGGACTCGGTGTTCCTGGTGCCGCGGGTGCTTCGGGCCGCGGCCGGGCCGGACACCCGGACGCGCCTCCTGGGTACCTCCACCGCTCTTCCTGTCGCAGTGGCGCCCATGGCGTATCAGCGGCTCGTGCACCCGGACGGCGAACTCGCCGCGGGCCGGGCGGCGAAGGCGGCGGGAGTTCCGTTTGTCGTGCCCATGCTAAGCAGTGTCCCTGTCGAGCGGATCGCCGAGGGCGCCGGCACCCTGTGGTTCCAGCTCTACTGGCTGCGCGACCGCGGGCTGCTCACCGAGCTGATCGACCGTGCGAAGGCCGCCGGCTGCACAGCGCTGATGCTGACGGCCGACGTTCCGCGCATGGGGAGACGGTTGCGCGATGTACGCAACGCTTTCGCCCTGCCCGACGACGTACGCGCCGTCCATCTCACCGATGCTGACACGCTCGCCGCCCGACGCAGGGTTCCCGGCCGGTCCGCGGTCGCTGCCCACACACGCCAGGCCTTCGACCCCGCCTTCGACTGGTCCTGCTTGGAGTGGCTCCGCAGCCGCACGGACCTGCCTGTCGTGGTCAAGGGGATTCTCGATCCACGCGACGCGGTACGTGCCGAGTCGCTCGGCGCCCAGGCCGTCGTCGTCTCCAACCACGGTGGACGCCAGCTGGACGGAGCCGTGCCGGGGTTCTGCATGCTGGGCGAGGTCCGGGAGGCCGTGAGCGAGGCATGCGAGGTGTGGGTCGACGGAGGCTTCCGCTCGGGCTCCGACGTGCTGAAGGCCCTGGCCCGGGGCGCGACCGCGGCCTTGATCGGCCGCCCCGTGCTGTGGGGACTCGCTCTCGGCGGCGAGAATGGTGTCGGCAGAGTCCTCGACCTGCTGAAGGACGAGCTTGAGGACGCCTTGGCGTTGTCCGGCTGTGCCGATGTCGAGGCCGCCGCCGGACTGCGTCCTGTCGGCGAGCCATTGCGATGACTGGAGGAACACAGGTGACCTCACATCCGGACGAGCTCCACCTGTCGGAACTTCACGCCTCCCTCGCCGATCCGGCGATGGAGGCGATGAACTTTCTGAACCAGGTCGCCGAACGCTTTCCCGAGGCCTTGTCACTGGCCGCGGGCCGCCCCACCGAGGAATTCTTCGACCTGGCCGACCTTCCGCGCCACCTGGAGACCTTCTGCCGGTATCTGCGCGAGGAGAAGGGCGCCACGGAGAGCGAGGTCCGGCGAACCGTCTTCCAGTACGGCAGGACCAAGGGCGTCATCCACGAACTGATCGCCGCCAACCTCCGGTTGGACGAAGGGATCGATGTCGACCCGGAGGCGGTCGTCGTCACCGTCGGATGCCAGGAGGCGATGTTCCTCACGCTGCGGGCCCTGCGCCGTGACGAGCGGGACGTCCTGCTGGCCGTGTCGCCCACGTATGTGGGGATCGCCGGAGCGGCACAACTCGTCGACATGAAACTGCTGCCCGTGAGCGAGGGCACGGACGGTGTGCTTCTGGACGATCTCGTGGCACAGGTACGGGCGGCTCGGGCCGCGGGCCTGCGCCCGCGGGCGCTGTACCTGGTTCCGGACTTCGCCAACCCATCGGGCTTGACCATGCCTCTGCAGGCCCGGCACGATCTGCTGGCGACTGCCCGGGAACTCGGTCTGCTCCTCCTGGAGGACAACCCCTACGGGCTCTTCCGGGCGGACGGTGGCGAGCGCCTGCCCACGCTCAAGGCCCTGGATGCCACAGGGCAGGTGGTGTACCTGGGATCACTGGCGAAAACCGGATTCCCCGGTGCGCGCGTCGGCTACGCAGTGGCCGACCAGACCGTCCGCTCCTCCGGTACCGGTCGCTCTCTGCTGGCCGACGAACTCGCCAAGATCAAGAGCATGCTGACGGTGAACACCTCTCCCATGGCCCAGGCCCTCGTCGGCGGCAAGCTGCTGGAGAGCGACTGCAGCCTGCTGAAAGCCAACGCCGGCACCGTCGCCGGATACAGCCGCAATCTCGACCGGCTGCTGACCGGCCTGCAGGAGCGATTCGGTGAACGCCCCGGGGTCTCCTGGACCCGGCCGAGCGGTGGATTCTTCGTCGTGGTCACCGTTCCGTTCCGGGCCGACAACGCGGCGCTCGAGTATTCGGCTCGCGAACACCGGCTGCTGTGGACACCTATGAGTCACTTCTACCAGGGGAGCGGAGGAGAGAATCAATTGCGGCTGTGCGTGAGCGCGGTCGATACGGAGCAGATCGACGCCGGGCTGGACAGACTGCGTTCCCTGATCGATGACCTGGCCGACAAGCCCCCGCTCTGACCGATCGGCCGACGAGCGAGCCCTGGGCGGGAGCAGCCATTCCTCCGGGTGGGACGCGGGAGTGCCGAGCCAGGGAAGCGGGCGCGGGTCGGGCGGGGGCGAGCACGATCCCGAACGGCGCTGACTTCGCCCGCATGGAGGACGAGATCCTGCTCCCGGCGCTCCCGGCGCTCCCGGCGCTCCCGGCCATCCGCAGTGACCGCCGCGCCGTCGAAACCGACGGAAGTGCCTCGGGAGCGTCCGTCACCTGTCCGACAGTGCTTCATGACCGTGGGATGCCCGTTCTCAGATCCTCAAGACCTGCAGTCCCGAGAGAGCCGACGAGCCCCGTTGCGCCACGCCTGAGCCTCTTCAACGCACTTGCGTGACCAGCGAGTTTGTCAACCTTCCGGTCTCGGGGGAAGGCCCATGCTCCGTAAAGACTTGGCAAGCCGAGGGAGCCGTGGCCATAGCAGCGCGTATGGTCAAGGGCAGGCCCGCGCCTGAAGCGCGAGGTGGGGAGGTTGCCTTTGCTCGGTGGTGTCGTCGCCGATGAATCGGCCCGGGGTTGGTGCCCCGGCATGTGACACCAGTTTCCCCGCTGAGTGCCAGGAGGCCGCCGGTGCCTGACCGACGCTCAACGCGACAGTTCTAGCCAATCGTTGAACGGTTGGTACAGCACGGGGGGTAATGGGTGCGCGCGCGGGTCTCGCAATATGAACGAATACTGGCAGCGATCGGTGACCTGGAGGATGGAAAGGGCACAGTGATCGAGCTGGTGGGCGAGCCCGGCTCGGGCAAGACACACCTGCTTGCCGAGCTTGCCGCCGAGGCGAACAGACGTGGCTTGAGAATCCTCAACGGCCTGTGCGCGGAGAGCCCGCAGACGGCGCGGTCGTTCCTGGACCGGTGTGCCGAGGCCGGCACCCGCGTGGTGCTCATCGACGACGCTCACCGGGCCGAGGACGGCGTCCTGGACCTGGTCGAGTTCCTGGTGCACCGGCCCTGGCCGGCGCCGATGCTGGTGGTGATCGCGCACCGCCCCCGGCAGGCCTCGTCCCGGCTGCGCAGCGCGTTGGCCCAGGGCGTCGAGCGGAGTGTGGCGGGCACCATCGAACTGGGGCCGCTGTCCCTGTCCGAGTCCGCGCAACTGCTCGGTTCCGACCCGGGCGACGACTGGGTGCGTGAAGTGCACGATCGGGCCTCAGGCGTCCCGCTCTACTTATTGCTCCTCGCCCGGATGCACGGTCCGGACCGGTCGCAGGGGACTGTGCCGGAGCACGTTGTGGCGCTGGCTCTCAGCGAGTTGGCCTCCCTGCCACAGCCGGATCTGACCGTTGCCTGGTCCGTGGCCCTGCTGGGCGAGCATGCGGACCTGGACGCGGTCATGGCGGTCGCTGATCTGTCTCCGGCGGACGTGACGCATGCGGTGAGCAGACTGATGCGCGCAGAACTGCTGCGGCCGACAGGTACAGGTGGCTGGCTGGGGCTGCGCCATCCGGTGCTCGCCGAACTGTTGTACGGGGCCATCGAGTCGTCCTGGCGCGCCGCCGCCCACCGGAGGGCGCTCGCGGTGCTCGTCGCGCGCCGCGCACCCGCGCGGGACCAGGCCGAGCACATCGAACGCAGCCTCACCTTTCCGGATGAGGAGGAGGTGGCGCTGCTGGTCCGCGGTGCGACCCAACAGATGTGGTCGGATCCGGTCGTCGCGGCCCGCTGGTTGCGGCGCGCGCTGCAGGCCATGCCGGACGAGGAGCCATGGCACGCCGTACGTGTGAAGACGACTGTCCTGCTGGGCCAGGCCCTGGTCTGCTCGGGCGAGCTGGTGGCCGCCCGCGACAAGTTCCACGAGATTCTCGACCATGCAACGGTGATGCCCGCGGAGTTACGCTGCACCGCTGTCGCGGCGTGCTCCTCGGCCAGCCTGATGCTGGGCAACCACGCGGAAGCGCGGGCCCTGCTGGTCACCAATCTCGCGAACCTCACACCGGACACGCCGGGAAGGCTCCGGATCGCTGTCGCGCTCGCGTTCGTAGACGTGCTGTCGGGATGTCCGGGCGCGGACCAGCGGGTCGACCAGGCCATCGAGCTCGCGCAGGGGCAGGGCGCCGATGTCGAACTGGCCGGCCTGTCGGCGCTGCGGGTGATCAGTGGGCTCGGCACGGCTGACGTCGCCGTCGCGGCACGGACCCTCGCCGAGTCCGCGGCGACGTTCGACGCGCTGGACGACCTGAGCGCCACCCGCAGCATCGAGTACCTGGCCGTGATCGGCTGGGCGGAGTCCGCCCTCGGCCGGTTCGCTGCCGCGGACCGGCACCTCACCCGAGGTCTGCGGATCGCGCGGAAGGCCGGCCATGTCCACGTGCTGCCCGTCTTCCTCGCGGCCCTGAGCCAGCTGAACAGGCATGTGGGATCGGTGACCAGGGCATGGCGGATGGCCGAGGAGGCCGGGAAGACCGCCGAGCGCATCGGGTCACAGCAGCTGTACGCCATCGCGACGGCGGAGCAGTCGCTCAGCGCTGTGTGGGCCTTGCCTGGCGACGCGGGGGAACCGCTGAAGCTGGCCAAGACGGCGGCGGCCGTCGCGTGGAGCACCCCCTCCTGGTGTCCCGGTGGGATCGGCAGCGCACTCGCCCGGGCGATGTGGTTCGGGCGCTCCGCGACCCGGTGGTCGCTCACGCGGCTGATCGAAATGACCGGCGGCAAGGAACCACTGGCGGACAGCAGGTTCGGCCGGATATCCAGTTTCGAGATGTTCGCCGCGATGTACGCGGACATGAACGATCCACGGGCAGGCCAGTGGGCGGACCGGGCCGACCGCGCGCAGTCCGGCCTGCCGACGCAGCGGGGATACGTCATAGGAGCACGGGCACACGCTGCCAGGGCGGCGGACGACCACGTTCGGGCCGCGGCGCTGTACCAGGAGGCGGCCGGAGCGTTCCGGGCGCTGGGGATTGGCTGCGAGGAGGCGCGGATGCTGGTGCTGGCCGCGGGCTGCCTCGCTCGGAACGGCACTGTGGCCGAGGCGACGGCGCTGCTGGACACTGCCAAGGAGACCGCACGCAGGCATGACGCACACTGGCTGATCGACAGGGCCGAGGAGTGGGAAGAACAGCTGTCCGGGTCTCCTGCGGACGCAGGGACACTGGCGGTGCTGACCGACCGGGAGCGGGAGATAGCGCTGCACGCCGGCTCCGGGAAACGGACCCGGCGCATCGCCGATGAGCTGGTGCTGAGCCCGCGTACGGTGGACCTGCACCTGGGCCGGATATACCGCAAGCTCAACGTTTCCTCGCGCGCTGCCCTGGTCCGGCTGATTGCCGAGATGGAGTTGAATCTGCCGTGATCCGCAGGAGACGGGGCCGGCCGGATGCCGGTCGGGCCGTATCCGCGACCGGCGCATACGGCCCGCGTGCTCTGGGCGGCTCAACGATGCATGGCCGCCGCGTTGAGCCCGCTCGACGGCAGCATCAGGAGGTCCAGGCTGTCCGGTCCCGCTGTCTCCTCCGTCGTCAGGATTGAGTGCTGCAGCTCGCGCAGCGCCCGGCACGGTTCGAGCCCCAGCTCAGTCCTCAGCGTGGTGCGAGCTGTCTGGTACACCTTCAGAGCCTCGGCCCGTCGGCCGGAGCGGTACAGGGCCGTCATGAGCTGCTGGTAAAACGTTTCATGAAGGGGATGTTCGGCCAGCAACGAATACAGAAACGGGGCCACCTCGCCGTGTCTTTCCAGCTTGAGGCTGGATGCAATCAGCTTTTCTATGCACTCCAGTCGCAGCTGGTCGAGCCAGGCGCCGAAAGATCCGACTATGGGGCCCTCGCGCATTTCGCTCAGCGCTGTTCCGCGCCACAGGCGAAGGGCAGACTGAAAACAGGTGACAGCCGCTACGTGCTGTTCTTGCTCGATATGGTCTCGGCCCTGTTTCATCAGGTCCTGGAATTCGTCCAAGTCGGTTTCCATGTCGCTGGACTCGAACATGTACCCAGGCGCCCTGGTATGGATTGAGTTTGGTCGCCCCGATTTGGCCAGGAGCTTGCGGAGCTGTGAGATGTACACATGCAGTGAGGCGACGGCCCGTCGCGGAGGGTTGTTCGGCCAGAGCTCGTCGATCAGCTGGTCCATCGATATGACCCTGCCCGGCATGATGACCAGTGTCGCGAGCAGCACCTCCAGCCGTCGAGAATTGAGTGAGTGACTTCCTCTCGCGTCGACTATGCGGAATTGCCCCAAGATTTCGTAGCGCACCAATTTCCCCCATTGATGGGCGGATCCGGATGTGGCCTCCGCGACGCCGTTGTCTGCATTAATGGCCTGATCCAGCTTCGCAGGGGGAGTGGTGGCGGGCAATATGTAAAATTACGTATCTGATCTATCGGGGACTGCTGGTGACACCGTTTTGGTCACCTGGCAGGTGAATCCTGCCGGGAAAATGTGTCGCATTGCGAATGAGCGGGTGGCCGTATTGGCCGGTGGGCGTTCGCTCTTGCAAGGAGTGAACGCCCACCGGCCAATGGGATGGCTGAATCTAGGCCTCGGCGGCTGTGTTCTCACGCTGTTGCTGCGGCTTGGGCGCCGGGGCGCCGGCGAGCTCGACTTCCTTGAGGAAGAAGCTCAGGATGAAACCGGCCGCCAGGAACCCGGCGGCCACCAGGCAAACCTGCGACCAACCCTCGCTGAGCGCGTGCTTGAAGGCGTCCTGGGTCGCGGTGGGCCAGGTGTGCACCTGGGTGACGGAGGGGATGGACGACAGGGGCTCGCCGCCAGGCAGGGGCCGGCCGTGCAGGCTGTCGGTCAGCGTGCTGATCAGTGTGGACGTCAGGATCGCGCCGAACAGCGCGGTGCCGAAGGAACCGCCCATCGCGCGGAAGAACGGATTGGCCGCGGTGGCCACGCCCATGTCCTTGCGTTCCACGGAGTTCTGTACTGCGACGGTGAGTACTTGGACACCGAAGCCCATGCCGACACCGACCACCGCGAGGTACAGCGCTCGCAGCACGTCCGAGGTGTTCTCGTCGAGCTGCGACAGCAGCAGCATGCCGATGCCCGACACGGCGAACCCGATGATCGGGTAGAGCCGATAGCGGCCGGTCCTGGCGATGAGCCGGGCGGAGAAGAACGAGCTGAACAGAAGGCCGAGCATCAGCGGCAGCAGGCCCAGACCGGCCGCGGTGGGCGAGGTGTCTCGGGCTCCCTCCAGGTAGAGCGCGAGGAAGGCCAGGACGCCGGTGCTGGTCACGCCCATGATGAGGGCCAGTGCTGAGGACACGGTGAAGATGGAGTTGCGGAACAGATGGGGCGGCAGGATCGGCTCGGGCGTGCGGCGCTCCCACCAGACGAACACGGCGAGCAGCACCACGCCGGCCGATGCCAGCCCGAGGATCGTCGCCGAACCCCAGGCGTACTCCCGTCCGCCCCAGGCGGTGACGAGCAGCAGGCTCACCACTCCGGCCACGGACAGCACCGCACCCACGAAGTCGATCTTGTGTTTGACGCCCGGCTTGGGCAGCCGCATGAACAGGCCGATCAGGGCGAGGGCACCCGCGCTGAACGGGATGTTGGCAAAGAAGATCCAGCGCCAGCCCTCGGCCCCGAGGATCGTCCCCGCGTCGACGAAGGCGCCGCCGATCAGCGGCCCGGCGATACCGCCGACGGTGAACACGGCGAAGAACAGGGTCTGGTAGCGGGCCCGTTCGCGAGGCGCCACCACATCTCCGACGATCACGAACGCCAGCGACTGGAGTCCCCCTGCGCCGATGCCCTGCAGGGCGCGCAGAGCGATCAGCTGCGGGAGGTCCTGGGCGAAGCCGCAGAGCACCGAACCGAGCGTGAAGACGGCGATGGAGAACAGGTAGACCGGCTTGCGTCCGTAGATGTCCGAGATCTTGCCGTACAGCGGCGTCGAGGCGATCGACGCGAGCAGATAGGCGGTGATGATCCAGGAGGCCTCGCCTAACCCGCCGGACTGCTGACCGATGTCGCCGATGATCCGGTACAGGCCGGTGGCCACGATCGTCTGATCCAGCGTGCTGAGAAAGAGGCAGATCAGGATGCCGCTGAACACCAGCCGGAGCGCGCCGGCGGGCATGGTGGTCTCGGAAGATTGCGTATCACTCATGCTGTGCGATTCCCTCGGGCTGGTTATAATCGGAACCGTGATTCCGAAACGATACGGAATGGAAAATCCGGTTGTCAAGTGAACCTGTGGAAGTGCCGTTGCGCGCGGATGCCCGCCGCAACAGGCAACGTGTCCTGGAGGCCGCCGAGATCGTGCTCGCGCGCGACGGAGTGGCCGCGAAGATGGAGAAGATCGCCCAACAGGCAGGCGTCGGTGTCGGCACGGTCTACCGACACTTCCAGACCAAGGAGACGCTGATCGCCGCGATCATGCGGGCCCGGCTGAGCTCCCTGGTCGCCGAGGCGACGGTGCTGGGCGAGGCGCCGGACCCGGGCCCGGCGTTGTTCGCCTTCTTCACGAGAATGGTCACCCAGTCCCGTACCAAGCGGACCTTCTCCGATGCGCTGGCCGCCGCCGGCATCGACATCGCACCGCAGACGAGGGGAGCGGGACTGGAGCTCCAGGCCGCACTCGAAGTCCCGCTCCGGCGTGCCCAGGAGGCAGGAGCGGTCCGCGAAGACGTGGACGTCAAGGAGCTCACGGCGCTGATGGCCGGTGTGTCCGCGGCCGCCGAGCGGGTCGGCTGGGACGAGGAGGTCCAGGACAAGGCCCTGGCGCTGGTCTTCGACGGCCTGCGGCCGCGGTGACGCGGGCACACCGATGAGCCCTGAGGGCGAGAACGCCGTCAGGGCTCATCGGCACGGCCCTATACCCAGCCGTCCAGGGACTTCCAGAATCCGGCGAAGTCGTCCTCGTGGAGCACGTGTACCGTGCCAGGCAGGGGACGGACCTCGAACCCGATGCCGCGCAGCCGCTCCGCGCGCTCCGCAGGGATCACCACGCTCGGGTCGGCCGTGACGATCAGGCTGGGTACCGTCGGCCGGGCGGGCTCGTAACCGGGGTATCCGTCGATCTGCTCGATCGCCTCGGCGTCCCAGTCGGCGATGGAGTCGAACCGGGCCCGGTGGCCCTCCGGTGCCCAGCCGGGCGCCTCGGCGCGCACGTCGTCGAGCGTCCAGTTCTTGAGGTTGCGGTAGTACGCGAACCGCTCCCGGCTGCCCACTTTCAGCCAGGCCGGGTCGGAGTAGACCACCCGGGACGGCCTGATGCGATCCAGTGCCCTGGCCACGAGGATGGCGCTGAAGGAGTGCGCGATCACCAGCTCGGGGGCGGATGGGATGGCCTCGACCAGCGCTTCTGTCGATGCCTCGACCGAGTACTCGGCCATGCGCGGACTGCGCCCGTGCCCGGGCAGCTCCGGGGCGATCACCCGGTAGCCGGCATCGGCCAGTGCGGGGCCGAGCCGCCACCAGGCCCGCGCCGACGAAGCCTGCATGTGGCCCAGTACGGCGATCCGGTCGCCCTCGCCCCAGTACTCGACGTGCAGCCCGCTCACGCTTTTCTCCCTTCGTGCGCCGGGGTCACCACGTGACCGGCAGAGTCTCGATGCCGTAGATGAAGCGAGTGTCCGGCCGGAACGCGATCTCTTCGAACGGGACGGCGATCTTCAGCTCCGGCAGCCGGCGGAAGAGCGTGCCGAGCGCGATCTCCAACTCCACGTTGGCCAAAGTCCTGCCGATGCACTGGTGCACACCGTGTCCGTAGGCCAGGTGGTGGCGTGCGTCGCGGCGGATGTCGAACTTCTCCGGCTCCGCGAAGACCCTCTCGTCGTAGTTGGCCGCAAGCAGGGAGAACGCGACACCGTCGTCGGCCTTGATGGTGTGCCCTCCCACATCGAGGTCCTCGACAGCCGCCCGGACGACCCCGCTGATCGTGATCGAGTGCATGCGGAGCAACTCGTCCACGGCGGACCTGAGCAGCGCCGGATCCGTCAGCATGTCCTGCAACTGATCGGGATGCTGAAGCAGTGTCACCACACTGAGGCCGATCATGCTCGCCGTGGTCTCGTGCCCGGCGATCAGGAGGATCCGGACCATCTCGACCAGTTCGAAATGGGAGATCCTTCCTTCATTCCGCACGTACTTGGTGGCGACCCGGCTGATCAGATCGTCGGTGGGCTGCTTCTCCTTGGCCGTCACCAGCTCGTCCAGGTACTGCGACAGCTCGGCGAACGCCTGCATGACCTCCTCCTCCGAGGCCTTGCCTGCCACGGTGTGGCTGCGCGCCTGGAAGAACTCCTGGTCGTCCGGCGGTACACCGAGGATGTCGCACATCACGAGTGACGGGAAGGGCAGGGCGAACGAGGAGATGAGGTCGACCGGTGAGCCGACGGCCGACATCTCGTCGACCAGCTGGTCGGCCACGCCCTGAATCTTCTCGCGCATGGCTTCGATCCGGCGGAAGGTGAACTCGGAGGTGACCGTGCGACGCAGCCGGCCGTGGTCGGGGTCGTCCATGTGCGTGAACGACACGGTGCTCGGCCCCGGCGGCATCGGGTGCACCCGGGGGAGCGACGGGTTGGCGTTGTCCGAGCTGAGCTTCGGGCTCGCCAGAGCGCTGCGGACGTCTTCGTAACGGGTCAGCAGCCAGGGCTGCTCGCCCCACGGGTACTGGACCCGTATCGGACACTTTCCTTCGCGCAACCCCTGGTACTCCGGCGGCGGCAGCAGCGGGTGTGTGCGGGGCATGGGGAACGGAGGGAGCTGGTCTTCGGTCTCGGACATGGACGAGGATCCTCGCTCTGGACGGTTTTTGGCGCCGCAGGCCGTCGCACGCCGCAGGATCTCGGAAGGTCACGGCGCCGAACCCAGCCGTTGCTCGGGCGGCCGACTGCGCGCAACCCTCTCGGTCCTGGCTAAGCGCGCGCCAAAGAGGGCCTTGGCCGGCCACCAAGCCTGGATTTAGGCGGCCTTGGCACGCTCCCCACTCGCACGGCTAACCAGGAGGGTGACGATGACCGAAACCCAGCCCGAGCCCGCGGCCTTTCCCATGCCGCGTGCGACTGGCTGCCCCTTCGATCCGGCGCCGGGATACCGGCAATTGCAGGCCGAGCAGCCCATAGCCAGGGTGCGGCAGTGGGACGGGGCGGCGCCGTGGCTGGTGACCGGGCACGCCGATGCCCGAGCCCTGCTGGCGGACCCGCGGTTCAGTGTGGAGACCGATAAACCGGGTCATCCCCACCCGAGCCCCGCGACCAAGCAGATCATGGGCAGCCCGGGGATGATCAGCCGGATGGACGATCCGGAGCACGGCCGACTGCGCCGGATGGTGACCCGGGAGTTCACTGTCAGGCGCGTGGAGTCGATGCGGCAGAGGATCCAGGCGATCACGGACGATCTGATCGACGGCATCCTGGCCGGACCGAACCCCACCGACCTCGTGGAGAAGCTGGCGCTGCCGATACCGTCGCTGGTGATCTGTGAGTTGCTCGGTGTGCCCTACGAGGACCGGGAGTTCTTCCAGCGCACCACCTCGGCGTTCGTCATGAGGTCCACCACGGTGGAACAGGCCAAGGCGGCCATGATGGAACTGCTGGACAGGCTGGACCAACTGGTCACGGAGAAGGCCGAGAACCCGGGCGACGATCTGCTGTCGCGGCTGGTGGTCGAGCGGCTCGAGAAGGGCGAGATCACCAGGGAGGTACTGGTCGGCCTCACCCAACTGCTGTTGTCCGGTGGGTACGAGACCACCGCGAACATGATCGCGCTCGGTATCGTCGCGCTGCTCCAGCATCCGGAACAGCTCGCGGTCCTCCGCGACACGGAGGACCCGAAGGTCGTCGCCAACGCCGTCGACGAGTTGCTGCGATATCTCACCGTGCCGCAGATGGGGGCCAGGCGGGCCGCACTGGTCGACGCCGACGTGAACGGTCACCCGGTCCGGCAGGGCGAGGGTGTGATCATCAGCATCGCCACCGCGAACCGTGACAGCACGGTCTACCCGGACCCGGACGTCCTGGACATCGGCCGGGACACGGGCCAGCATCTCGCCTTCGGCCACGGCATCCATCAGTGCGTCGGTGCCCCGCTGGCCCGGTTGGAGCTGCAGATCGTGTACCGGACGCTGTTCCGGCGCGTTCCGTCACTGCGGCTGGCGGTCGGATTCGATCAACTGCCCTTCAAGCACGACGGACTGTTGAACGGGCTGTACGAGCTCCCGGTGGCATGGTGACGTCGCCGGGCGCGCAACGACGGAGGGGCGGCACGGATTTCATGCGGGTGACGGTGGACGCGACGCGCTGTGTGGCTACGGGCCAGTGTGTCGTGATGGCTCCCGAGGTCTTCACACAGAACGACGACGACGGCACCTCCGAGCCTTTGGCCGGCGAAGTCGGCGAGATCCTGCGAGACACGGCGAGAAGGGCGGCGGCGATGTGTCCGACCCGGGCGATCCAGCTCGACGAGGTGTCATGACGGAGCAGGTGGTTGTCGTCGGCGGCGGGCCGACCGGACTGATGCTCGCCTGTGAACTGGGGCTCGCCGGTGTCAGGACCATGGTGCTGGAACGGCGCCGACAGCCCGCCGAACGGTCCCAGGGCATGGGCATCCACGCCCGTACCCTGGCCACGCTGGCCAGCCGGGGTCTGGCCGAGCGCATCCCGGACGGGCAGATGTTCCCCTGGCCGCGTACTCCGTTTGCGCTGTTCTGGCTGGACTTGTCCGCGGCCGGCGAGGACAACTCGATGTTCGTCTTCCCGCAATGGCGCACCGAACAGCTGCTGGCCGAACGCGCGGTGGAACTCGGAGTGGAGATCCGCCGAGGACACGAGGTGCAGAGCCTGCGCCAGGACGAGAACGGCGTGGACCTGCGCGTGAGCGGGACGGACGGCGCCTACGACCTTCGCGCCCGGTACGTCGTGGGCTGTGACGGGGAGGACAGCCGGGTGCGCGAGCTGACCGGCGTCGGCTTTCCCGCCCAAGGTATCCCCTACTACGGCACGATCGCCGATGTGGAGCTGGACAGCGAGGAGTTCACACAGTTCGATTCCGGCCTGCACCCGGCCGGGATGTTCGCCGCGATTCCGATCGAGGCGGGAACCGTTCGTCTGATGACCGTCGAGTTCGACCGGGAGCGGCCCGGCCCGGTGGGCGAGGTAGACCCCGGCGAGGTCCTGGCGAGCGTCGAACGTGTGACCGGAAAACGGCCCCGTCTGGCGCACTCGCCGCACTGGGCGGTCCGATTCGGCAACCACACCCGGCTGGCCGACCGCTATCGCGAGGGCCGGGTGTTCCTCGCCGGTGACGCGGCGCACGTGCTGTTCGTGTCCGGCACACCGGGCTTGAACACCGGCATCCAGGACGCGGTCAACCTCGGTTGGAAGCTTGCGGCGCACATCAACGGGTGGGCCCCGCCGGGGCTGCTGGACAGCTACGAGAGCGAACGCCGCCCGGTCGGCGAGCGGGTCTGTCTGCACGCTCGCGCACAGCTCGCGCTGGTGTACCCGATGGACCGGATTCAGGCGCTCCGGGAGTTCTTCGGCGAGCTGCTCAAGCTCGGAGTGGTCAATCGTCATCTGCTGGAGATGACCACCGCGTTCCGTTATCCGATGCCCGCGCAGGACAGCCATCCCCTGGTCGGAGAGGTGTGCCCCCAGGTGGAGCTGGTCACCGCGGCCGGATCGACGAGCGTGGCGGCCACGCTGGCCGGTGGGCGTGGGGTCGTGCTCGACCTGTCCGGCGGTACCGCGGACGTCGGCGTGGCCGCGGGCTGGGCGTCCCGGGTGGACGTGGTGAGTGCCAAGCCGGTGGAACCGGTCGGCGCGGCCGTGGTCGTGGTCCGTCCGGACGGCTACGTCGGATACGCCGACCCCGGCGGCGAGGACACCGACGGGCTCCGCGCCGCACTGTGCCACTGGTTCGGCGCACCGGCCGACTGATCCTGTCCAGCAACGAAGGAGACTCATGTCCGATCCAGTCATCATCGTCGGCGGTGGGCCGACCGGACTGATGCTCGCCTGCGAGCTGGGCCTGGCCGGCGTCGAAAGCGTGGTCCTCGAGCGGCTCGCCGTGCCACCGGAGTGGTCGCGGTCGATGACCCTCCAGGCCCGTTCTGTGGAGGCGTTCCGACAGCGCGGGCTGAACTGGTTCGAGGGACGCACTCGGGTGCCGACCTACAATTTCGGCCTGGTCGAACTCATCGGGATCGTCGACGACGACCAGGTGGCCCTGCTGGTGCCGCAGCGCGAGGTCGAGGACCGGCTGGCGGAGCGCGCCGTCGAACTCGGCGTGGACGTCCGCCGCGAGCACCGGCTGACCGGCCTCGCGCAGGACGAGACGGGTGTGACAGTGACCGTCGGCTCCCCGAGCGGGGAGTACAGTCTGCGCGGCGTCTATCTGGTGGGGTGCGACGGCGGCGGCAGCACCACGCGCAAGCTCGCCGAGATCGAATTCGTGGGTGGTGAGGCGCCGTTCACGTTCAACGGGCTCACCGGTGACGCGTCGCTGATCGACCGGGAGGGCGACCGGGTAGGGCCCGATCTGCATCCGACCGGTATGTACGCGCACCTGCCGGTGGCCCCGGGCGTGCACCGGGCGACCGTGCTGGAGTTCGGCGCCCGCCCGCCCGAGGGCGACCCGCCGGTCACGACGGAGGAGTTCAGGGACAGCGCGTTGCGGGTCGCGGGCGTCGATCTGAAGTTCGGTGAACAGAACATACTGTCCCGGTTCGGCGGTGCGACCCTGCTGGCCGCCGACTACCGCAAGGGCAGGGTGTTCCTGGCCGGCGACGCGGCGCACGTGCACATGCCGTTCGGCGGCCAGGGCCTCAATACGGGCGTCCAGGACGCGGTGAACCTCGGCTGGAAGCTGGCCGCCGCTGTACTCGGCTGGGCGCCGCCCGGACTGCTCGACACCTACCACGAGGAGCGGCACCCGGTCGGCGAGTGGCTGTGCAGGAACACCCTCGCCCAGGTCGCGCTGCTGCACCCGCTGGAGCAGGTGGGCCCGCTTCGCGAGCTGCTGGCCGAGCTGTTGCGGTACGAGGAGGTCAGCCAGTACGTCGTGGGGTTGATCTCCGCACTCGGCCTGCAGTATCCGGTCCCCTACCCGGGCGAGCACCCGCTGCTGGGCCGCCGGCTCCCGGACAGCGGGGCGGACGACGGCGCGCTGCGAGCAGGCCGGGGTGTACTCATCGACTTCACCGGCTCGTCGCCGACGGAGGACCTGGCCGGGTGGACGGAGCGGGTCACCCCCGTCTCCGCGCCCCCGGTGGCGGCCGTCGACGCCACCAGGGTGCTGGTCCGGCCCGACGGCTACGTGGTGTGGGCGGACGCCGCCGAGCCGGACGTGCCCGGCCTGCACGGCGCGCTGCGGACCTGGTTCGGCGAGCCCGTCGCCTGACCCACAACGCATGAGGCCCGCGATCCCCAGGGATCGCGGGCCTCATGCGTTGTCAACGCCCCATGGCTCACTCGGTACGGGCCAGTTCGGTCTGGAGGAAGGCGACCAGGGCCCGCGGAGTGGGCATGTCGAAGATCACCACGGGCGGCAGGGGCAGACCGGTCAAATCGCACAGTCTGTTCCGCAGCTCCAGCGCGGCCAGTGAGTTGACACCGGCCTCCAGGAAACTGTCGTCCGGACCGATGACATGCGTGGAGTCGTGGCCGAGCACATCGGACGTGTGTGTGCGGATCGCATCGAGCAACGCGGCCTCCCGCTCCGCCTCGGGCAGTTCGGCGAGACGGGTCAGCAGCACTGAGGTCCCGTTCGCCGCTCGGCTCCCGGTGAGGCCGGAGAACACGGGATGCTCCGCTCCGGCCGCGTCCCAGTCCACGTCGGCGAACACGACCGAGACCTCGTCGTTCTCGAGCGTCCGCCGCAGTGCCGCGACCGCCGTTCCGGTGGACAACGAGCGGGCGCCGGGCCATTGCGGTTGCCCCGCCGACGGGTTGCAGGCGATGGCCGTGGCCGGCAGACCGAGCGAGCGGCGGTGGCGTGCCAGTGCGTCGTTCGCCAGGACGTGGTCCGGCTCGGACAACGGGGCCACCAGGACGAACGCCGTCAGATTGCGGTCGAGGGTGCGCTCGTGCAACTGCCACGCCGTGCGTGTGTCGCCGGCATGGAACACGGCGGTCGCCGATGGGTCTGCCGTATCGCCTGTGACGTCCGCGCCGAGGCCGGCCAGCCACTCGGTGAGCGCCGGAGCATGCCCGCTCACCAGGACGGTCCCGGTCGGAGTCCAGGTGCGGCGCGGAGCGGCGGGGGTCGCGCGGACCAGCCGTTGTGCGTAGGCGCCCGAGGCGCGGACGGCCACACGGCGTTCGTCACCGCTCAGCACTCCGGCGAGCCGTGCGCCCAGGCCGGCGAGGTGAGTGGGCAAGTCCACGAATCGGCTGTCGGGATCGGCCCAGAGCGCGGCCTGCCCGTGCGCCGTGACCGGGTCGGAGCCGGTGGCCGATACCGCGGAGCGGGTGAGCCGCCACAGCGTGGGCGAGATGTCGAGCGCGCCGAGTGCGTCGGCCACCTCGCCCATGTCCGCGCCGGGGAGTGCGATGACTCCTGCGACCTGGCCGGTGGGCTTCATACGGCGAATGAGTTCCTCGTGGTCGTCCGTGGTCTCGACGACCACCGCGCCGGCACCGTGCCGGTTCAGGGTCTCGACCAGCTCGCCGGACTCGTCGTCGGGGCCACTGACCACCAGCCAGCCGCCGCTCAGCCGGGCCTGCGGAGTGTCGGGGAGACGCCGCCACGAAAGCCGGTACCAGCACTGCTTGCGTCGTCGCCACTCCGCGAGCGCGGCCAGTGCGTCCTCGGGAAGCCCGGTGCCGCCGAGCATCCTGGCCAGCTGCTCGCCGTCCTGACGGTCCACGGCCGCCCAGAACCGACCGTCCTCCCCATCGGCGGCCGGTCCGGTCACCGCGGTCCGGTCGAGCCAGTACCGCTTGCGCTGGAAGGGATAGGTGGGCAGTTCGGCGCGCGGGCCGCCGACGGCGCCGAACGACACGGGGACGCCGTGCACGTGGGCCTCTCCGATGGCGCGGGCCAGGGACGGGACCTCCGGGCGACGGCGGTGGAGTGCGGCGATGCAGACCGCCTCCGGTACGGCCTGCTGGATCAGCGGGGTGAGCTGGCCGTCCGGTCCGATCTCAAGGTACTTGGTGACACCCGCCCCATCGAGATACCGGATCCCGTCGTGGAACCGGACCGGCTCACGCACATGCCGGACCCAGTAGTCGGCCGAGTCGAGGCCCGTGGCCAGGGCGCCGGTCACATTGGACACGACCGGTATCGCGGGCGGTGCGTAGGTCAGGCTCTCGGCCACGGCACGGAACGCGTCGAGCATCGGTTCCATGTGCGCGGAATGGAACGCGTGGCTGACCCGGAGCCTCCTGGGTCTGCGGCCCGGTCGCCCGCACGACTCGGCCAGGGCCAGCACCTCGTCCTCGTCACCGGAGATCACGGTGGATTCCGGGCCGTTGACCGCCGCGATGTCCACGCCCGGGGTGAGCAGCGGCCGGACGGCCTCCTCCGGCAGAGGCAGGGACATCATCGCGCCACCGGGGGGCAGCTGCTGCATGAGCCTGCCGCGCGCGGCGACCAGCGCGCAGGCGTCGGCCAGGGACAGCACACCTGCCGCGTGTGCGGCCGTGAGCTCGCCGATCGAGTGGCCTATGAGGATGTCCGGCACCACGCCCATGGAACGCAGCAACGAGTACAGCGCGGTCTGGAAGGCGAACAGCGCTGCCTGGGCGTACTGCGTCCGGTCCAGCTCATCGGCGTCGTCGCCGAGCATGACCTTCTTCAGCGGCAGCTCGAAGTGGGCGCAGGTCTCGTCGAGCTTGAGGGCGAACGCCGGGTACCGGTCGTACAGTTCCCGGCCCATCCCGGTGCGCTGGCTGCCCTGTCCGGAGAAGACCAGCGCGGTCCTGCCCGCGACCGCGGTCCCTGTGACGAGGCCCGCGTGCGGCAGGCCCTGGGCCAGTGCCTCCAGGGCGGGCCGTGCCGAGACGAGGTCGGTGACGAAGGCGCGATGACGGAATGTGGCCCGGTCGGCCAGGGTCCGGGCGACGGCTGCCGGGTCGGTGCCGGCGCAGACGGCCAGCCGGCCGGCGTAGGACCGGAGTGCCTCGCCGCTTCGCGCGGACAGCACCAACGGGACGGGCTCGCCGCCGGGGGGCTGCGGCGGCTCGACGGCCTCCTCCAGGATGATGTGCGCGTTCGTCCCGCTGATCCCGAACGACGACACGCCGGCGCGCCGCGGCTGTCCGTCGGAGACGTCCCAGGGGCGCGGTTCGGTCAGCAACCGCACCGAGCCGGCTTGCCAGTCCAGGTGCGGGGTGGGCTCGTCGACGTGCAGGGTCTTGGGCAGGACCCCGTGCCGCATCGCCATGATCATCTTGATGACGCCGGCGACGCCCGCCGCGGCCTGGGTGTGGCCGATGTTGGACTTGACCGACCCCAGCCACAACGGAGTCGCCCGGTGCCGGCCGTACGCCTCCTGAAGCGCGTGTGCCTCGATGGGGTCCCCGAGCGTGGTGCCCGTGCCGTGTCCCTCGACCGCGTCGATCTGCTGGGCGGTGAGCCCGGCGTTGCCGAGCGCGTCGGCGATCACGCGCTGCTGTGCCGGTCCGTTGGGTGCGGTGAGTCCGTTGCTCGCGCCGTCCTGATTGACGGCGCTGCCCCGGATGAGACCGAGGATCCGGCGCCCGTTGCGCCGGGCGTCCGAGAGCCGTTCCAGAAGGAGGATCCCGGCGCCTTCGGAGAAGCCGGTGCCGTCGGCGGCGGCCGCGAACGACCGGCACCGGCCGTCCGGCGACAGGCCCCGCTGCCTGCTGAAGTCCACGAACAGCGACGGTGTCGACATGACCGTCGCACCGCCCGCAAGGGCCAGCGTGCACTCGCCCCGGCGCAAGGCCTGGACGGCGAGGTGGATGGCGACGAGCGACGACGAGCAGGCGGTGTCGACGGTGATGGCAGGGCCCTGGAACCCGAAGGAGTAGGCCACCCGGCCCGACGCGATGCTGCCCGCGCTGCCGTTGCCCAGCAGCCCTTCGAAGCCGTCCGGCGCCTTGCCCAGGCGCAAGGCGTAGTCCCCGTACATCAGCCCGGTGCAGACGCCGGTCGCTGTGCCCTGCAGTGTCGTGGGGTCGATCCCGGCATGTTCCAGGGCCTGCCAGCTGACCTCCAGCAGGATGCGTTGCTGCGGGTCGATGGAGGCTGCTTCACGCGGACTGATGCCGAAGAACTCGGCGTCGAAGTCAGCGGCGTTGTGCAGGAATCCGCCACTACGGGTGTAGGACGTGCCCTGGTGCTCGGGGTCGGGATGGTAAAGGGCGTCGGTGTCCCAGCCCCGGTCGGAGGGGAACTCGCTGATCGTCTCGGTGCCGTCCGCGACGACGTCCCACAGCGCCTCCGGCGTCTCGACGGCCCCGGGGTAACGGCAGGCCATGCCGACCACGGCGATCGGCTCGCACAGCCCTGCCTGCAGGTCGGCCAGCTGCTGTCTGGTCTCCTTCAGGTCTGCCGTCGTCCACTTGAGATAGTCCAGCAGCTTCTCTTCCTGTGCCATGGTGCCTGTTCCTCCGCGTGTCAATTTGTGGCCCGGCCGAGTTCGGTGTCGATGAAGTCGAAGATTTCCTCGGCCGATGCCGACTCGATCCGGTCCGCGGTACGGGTGGCCGGTGCGGCTGCCCGGGTGTCGAATGAGGCGAGCAGCTGCCGCAGCAGCGCGGGCACCCCGAACCGGTCGGCCTGCTCGGCGGTCAGCCCGGCCAGCACCGGCTCCAGGCGTTGCAGGTCCGTTGCCCAGGCGGGCAGGGTATCCGTCGCCATCCGGCCGGCCAGATGGTCGGCCAGGGACACCAGGGTGGGGTGGTCGAACACGAGGGTCGATGGCAGTCGCAGCCCGGTCGCCACGGCCAGCCGGTTGCGCAGTGCCACCGCGGTGAGCGAGTCGAAACCGAGCTCGGTGAACTGGCGGTTGACCTCCACCGCGTTCCCGTCCCGATGTCCGAGGACTTCGGCCACATGAGCGCGCAGCGCGTCGAGCACGACCTCGTGCCGTTGCGTGTCGGAAAGCCCGGCCACCTGCTCGGAGAGGACGGCCCTGCCCGGCGCTTCCGGGCCCGTGCGGACCGGCCTCCGCACCATCCCGCGCAGCACCCCGGGCAGCACACCCGCCTCGGCATTGCGGCTCAATGCTGCGGCGCTGAGTGTGATCGCGACGGTGTGGGGGGACGCGAATGCGGCGTCGAAGAGGTGGAGCGCTTGGGGTGTTGTGAGCGGTGTGACCCCGGTGGTTGCTGTGAGTCGGCTCTGGTCGAGGTCGGTGGTCATGGTGCTGGTTTCGGCCCAGGGGCCCCAGGCGATGCTGGTGGCGGGCAGGCCGTGGGCGGTGCGGTGGTGTGCGAGTGCGTCGAGGTAGGCGTTGGCCGCTGCGTAGTTGGCCTGTCCGGGGGTGCCGAGGGTGCCGGCCGCGGACGAGAAGAGGACGAAGGCGGCGAGGTCGTGGTGGCGGGTGAGCCGGTGGAGGTGGTGGGCGGCGTCGGCTTTGGGGCTGAGGACGGTGTCGAGGTGGTCGGGGGTGAGGTTGGGGAGAGTCGCGTCGTCGAGTCGGCCCGCGGTGTGGATGACGGCGGTGAGGGGGTGTTCCGCGGGGATGTCGGCGATGAGTTGTGCGAGTTGGTCGGGGTCGCCGACGTCGCAGGGGGTGATGCGTGCGCCGAGTTGTTGGAGTGCGGGGGCGTTGGGGGCGTGGGGGCCCTGGCGGCTGGCGATGAGGATGTGGCGGGCTTGGTGGGTGGTGATGAGGTGGGTGGTGATGAGGGTGCCGAGGGTGCCGGTGCCGCCGGTGATGAGGATGGTGCCGTCGGGGTCGAAGGGCATGCTGGTGGAGGTGGTTGGTGCGGTGGTGAGGTGTGGTGTGTAGAGGGTGGTGTCGCGTAGGGCGAGTTGGGGTTCGCCGGTGGCCAGTGCGGTGGTGAGGTCGGGGTCGGGGTGGTCGGTGTCGATGAGGATGAATCGGTCGGGTTGTTCGGACTGGGCGCTGCGGATGAGGCCCCATGCCGCGGCGGCGGACAGGTCGTGGATGTCTTCGCCGGGGGTGACGGCGACGGCGTTGTGGGTGAGGAAGACGGTGAGGCCGTCCTCGGCGCGTTGGGCTTCGCTCAGGGCGTCGGTGAGCGTGGCGTGCAGGTCGGTGCCGTGGACGGGCACGACGCGATGAGCCACCGGTTCGGCCGCCGCGGGCGCGGCCGCCTCCGTCCACTCCAGACGGTGCAGCGCCCGGTCGACGGACCTGAGCCTGGCCGCCTCCTGCGGCGTCACCGTACGGGTGGCGAGGGCGGCGACGGTGACGACAGGCGCACCGGCCCCGTCCATGACGGCAACGCTCAGCTCGCCGTCGCCCACGGGCGACAGCTGGACACGCACCTCGGAGGAACCGGGCCCGTGCCAGGTGACGCCGGTCCATGAGAACGGCAGGCGCAGCTCGGTGCGGTCCACGGCGAGCGCCGCGTGCAGGGCGGCGTCGAACAGCGCCGGGTGCAGGCAGAACCCCGCGATGTCGGCATCCTCGGGCAGGGCGGCCTCGGCGTACAGGTCCTCACCCAGCCTCCACACCGCTCGCAGGCACCGGAACGCCGGGCCGTAGTCGTATCCGCGCGTCGACAGGTCGGCGTACAGGTCCGTGAGGTCGACCTCGGCCGCGCCGGCAGGTGGCCACACCTGGGGCGGCCGGGGCGGCGGGGTGGCGGCCCGGGCGCCGAGCCGGCCGGTGGCGTGGCGCGTCCACTCGGCGAGGCCGTCCTCCCGTCGCGAGTGGATGCCGAACTCCCGGTGGCCGGACGCGTCCCGAGGCCCGACCGTGAGCTGGAGGCGGACGGTGTCCGCGTCGAGGGACAGCGGGTTTTCCAGGACAAGTTCGTCGACCGGCTGACCGGTGGACGCTGCCAGCTCGACGAAGGCCGTGCCGGGAACCAGTACTGTGCCGAACACCTCGTGATCCGCCAGCCACGGCTGGTCGGCCACAGACAACTGCCCCGCGCTGACCGCGCCTTGTCCGTCGGCGAGTTCGACACTGGTGGTGAGCAGCGGGTGACCGGTCGCGTCGAGTCCCGCCGAAGCGGCCTTGCGGCGCTTGGCGGTCATCCAGAAGTGTTCGCGCTGGAACGGATAGGTCGGCAGGCCGACCGGGGGCACCGGGTCGAACGCGGCCTCCCAGCTCACCTCGGCGCCCTGGGCATACGCTTCGGCCACCGACAGCAGGAACCGGTCGAGACCGCCGTTGTCGCGGCGCAGCGAGCCCACGACGATCGCCTCGCCACCGATGGTGTCCTGGATCCCCGCGGTGAGGATCGGGTGGGGACTCACCTCGACGAACGTGCCGTGACCGTCCTCGGCCAGAGCGGTGACCGTCTCGCCGAACCGCACGGTCCGGCGCAGGTTCTGGTACCAGTAGGCGGCGTCGAGCCCGCGTGTGTCGACCGTGCCCCCGGTGACGCTCGAATAGAACGCGACGTCGGTCGAACGGGGGGTGATGTCGCGCAAGTCCTCCAGAATTCTTTCCTCGATGGCTTCGACATGCGCGGAATGCGAGGCGTAGTCCACCGGGATCCGGCGCGCGTGCACGCCGTCGTCCGCGCATTCGGCCAGCAGCGTCTCGATTGCCGCGACGTCACCGGAGACCACGGTCGTGCCCGGTCCGTTCACCGCCGCGACCGAGATTCCCCTGCCCCGGATCCGTTCCTCGACCTGCTGCACGGGCAGCGACACCGAGGCCATGCCACCCTCGCCGGACAGTTGCAGCAGGGCCTGGCTGCGCAGCGCCACGACCTTGACGGCGTCCGGCAGGGAGAGTGCACCGGCGACGTGCGCCGCGGCGATCTCGCCCTGTGAATGACCGATGACCGCGTCGGGTCGGATGCCGTGTGCCTGCCAGAGTGCGGCAAGCGACACCATGACCGCGAAGAGCGCGGGCTGCACCACGTCGACCCGGTCCAGCGCGCGGTGGCGCAGCACGTCGAGCAACGACCAGTCGGTGTACGGCGTGAGCGCGTCCGCGCAGGCGTCCAGCCGGGTGCGGAATACCTCCGACGCCTCGTACAGCTCGACGGCCATGCCCGCCCACTGGGAGCCCTGACCGGGGAAGACGAAGACGCTCAGGCCCGGTTCCCGGCGGACACCGTGGACCAGGTTCGCGGCCTCCTGGCCGTGTGCGAGCGCCGCGAGCCCCGTTCGGAGCTCGTCGGTGCCGGTGCCGACCACGACTGCCCGGTGCTCGAACGAACCGCGCGTCGTGGCGAGCGACCGGCCGACCCGTTGGGCGTCCTGTTGCGTCGCGGTGAACGCGTGCAGTCTCGTGGCCTGGGCTCGCAGGGCGGGTTCGGTCTTGGCGGAGATTGTCCAGGGGGTGGTGTGGTTGTGGTTGTGGTTGTGGTTGGGGTTGGTGGTTGGTGGGTTGGTGGGTTGGTGGGTGGGTTGTTCGAGGATGATGTGGGCGTTGGTGCCGCTGATGCCGAAGGAGGAGATGGCTGCGCGGCGTGGTTGGTTGTTGGGGGTGGTCCAGGGTTGGGGTTGGGTGAGGAGGGTGAGGTTGTGCCAGTCGACGTGGGTGGTGGGGGTGTTGGCGTGGAGGGTTTGGGGGAGGGTGGCGTGGTGCATGGCCATGGTCATTTTGATGATGCCGGCGACGCCTGCGGCGGCTTGGGTGTGGCCGATGTTGGATTTGATGGAGCCGAGCCAGAGGGGGGTGGTGCGGTGGGGTCCGTAGGTGTTTTCGAGGGCTTGGGCTTCGATGGGGTCGCCGAGGGTGGTGCCGGTGCCGTGGGCTTCGATGGCGTGGATGTCGTGGGGGGTGAGTGCGGCGTTGGTGAGGGCGTCGGTGATGACGCGTTGTTGGGCTGGTCCGTTGGGTGCGGTGAGGCCGTTGCTGGCGCCGTCCTGGTTGATGGCGGTGCCGCGGATGAGGCCGAGGACGGGGTGGTTGTTGCGTTGGGCGTCGGAGAGGCGTTCGAGGAGGAGGAGTCCGGCGCCTTCGGACCAGCCGGTGCCGTCGGCGTTGTCGGAGAAGGGTTTGCAGCGTCCGTCGGGGGAGAGGCCGCGTTGGCGGCTGAATTCGATGAAGAGTGCGGGGGTGGCCATGATGGTGACGCCGCCGGCGAGGGCGAGGGTGCATTCTCCGTTGCGGAGGGCTTGTGCGGCGAGGTGGACGGCGACGAGTGAGGAGGAGCAGGCGGTGTCGATGGTGATGGCGGGGCCCTGGAGGCCGAAGGTGTAGGCGACCCGCCCCGACGCCACACTGGTCGTGCTCCCGGTCAGCAAGTAGCCTTCCGCCTCGGCCGGCGCGGCATCGAACGACGGCGCGTAGTTCTGGGACACCACACCGGTGTAGACGCCCGCCTGGGTGCCGGACAGGCTGGTGGGGTCGATGCCCGCGCGTTCGAACGCCTCCCACGCCGTCTCCAGCAGCAGCCGTTGCTGCGGGTCCATCGCCGTGGCCTCCCGCGGACTGACCCCGAAGAACGTGGCGTCGAACGCGCCCGCGTCGTGGACGAACCCGCCCTGGCGCACATAAGTGGTGCCGGGCTTGTCCGGATCCTCGTCGAACAGCGCGCCGGTCTCCCAGCCGCGGTCGGTGGGGAAGTCGCCGATGGCGTCGGTCCCGGAGGCCACCAGCTCCCACAGGTCCTCCGGAGTGCGCACATTCCCGGGATACCGGCACGCCATCGACACGATCGCGATGGGCTCGTCACTCACTGCGGCCGTGGTCGCTGTGGTGGCCGCCCGGTCCGCACCACCCGGCAACTGCTGGAGCAGCTGCGACGTCAGTGCCTCGGCGGTGGGGTGGTCGAACAGCAGGGTGGCGGACAGGCGCAGGCCGGTGGCGGTGCTCAGCCGGTTGCGCAACTCGACCGCGGTGAGCGAGTCGAACCCCAGCTCTTTGAACGGCCGGTCCGCGCCGATCGTCTCGGTACCGGAGTGCCCCAGGGCAGCCGCGGCCTCCCGGCGGACCAGGTCGAGCACGACGACCCGTCGCCGTGCGTCGGACAGCCCGGTCAGCTCGTCGGCGAACGAGTCCCCGACGTGGCTCCGGGCGGACCTGCGGGCCGGCCCGGAGACGAGGTTGCGCACCAGCCGTGCGTCGCGCAGGGCCGGAAGGTTCAGCCGCGCGGCGACGGTCGTGGCGGGGCCGTGCGCGAGCGCGGCGTCCAGCATCGCCAGCCCTTCCTCCGGCGGCATCGGGGTCACGCCTCCGCGGGCCAGCCGGGCCTCGTCCGCACCGGCACCCATGCCGGTCTCGCCGGACCACAGACCCCACGCGATGGAGCGCGCGGGCAGTCCCCGGACCTGCCGGTGCTCCGCAAGCGCGTCGAGGAACACGTTGGCCGCCGCGTAGTTCGACTGCCCCGGGGCACCGAGCACGCCCGCAACCGAGGAGAACAGGACGAACGCGGCAAGGTCGAGGTCACCGGTCAGCTCGTGCAGGTGCCGGGCGCCCTCGGCCTTCGGGCGCCACACCTCGTCCAGTTGCCCGTCGGTCTGCGCCTCGACCATGGAGTCGCGCAGCACGCCCGCGGCGTGGACGACCGCGGTGAGCGGGCGTCTCGTCCGGATGTCCGCCAACAGCGCCGCGACGCTTCTGCGGTCGGACACATCGCAGGCGACCGCGGTCACCTCGGCGCCGAGATCTTTCATCTCCTCGGCCAGGTCCGCGTCCATCCCGCCGCTGCGGCCGGCCAGCACGAGGTGCCGCATTCCGTGCTGGACGACAAGATGCCGGGCGACCAGGCGACCGAGTGCGCCGTTGCCGCCGGTGATCAGAACCGTCCCTGCCGGGTCCATCGGCGCGGGCACGGTCAGCACGACCTTGCCGATGTGCCGTGCCTGGCTCAGGTGGCGGAAGGCGGCCGACGCGCGTGGCAGTTCCCAGGCGGTTACCGGGAGCGGGCGCAGTACACCTCGGGCGAACAGGTCGAGCAGCTCGGCCAGCATGGACTGGACGAGATCGGGACCGGCGTCGTTGAGGTCGTAGGGCTGGTACGCCACGCCCGTGTCCGCCGGGTCCCGCAGGTCGGTCTTGCCCAGCTCGAGGAACCGGCCGTCGGGGGGCAGCAGCCGCAGTGAGGCGTCGGTGAACTCCCCGGCCAGGCTGTTGAGTACGACGTCGACGCCCGCGCCGTCGGTCACCCGGCGGATCGCGTCCTCGAAGTCCAGCGTCCGTGAGGAACAGATGTGGTCCTGGGGGAGTCCCAGCTGTCGCAGCGCCGGCCATTTGCGGGTGCTGGCCGTGCCGAACACGTCGAGCCCCCAGTGCCGGGCGAGCTGGACGGCGGCCATGCCGACACCACCCGCGGCCGAGTGCACCAGCAGCCGCTGTCCGGCGCGCACGCCGGCCAGGCGCTGCAGGCCGTAATAGGCGGTCAGGAAGACCACGGGCACGCCCGCGGCCTCGGCGTACGACCAGCCGTCGGGGATACGGGCGAGGAACCGCTCGTCCGCCACGGCGGTTGTGGCCATCCCCCCGGAGAACAACCCCATCACCCGGTCACCGGGTGCGAGGCCGGTGACGTCGGAGCCCACCGCTGTGACGGTGCCCGCACCCTCGCTGCCGAGCAGTGCCTCCCCGGGGTACATGCCCAGTGTGATCAGGACGTCCCGGAAGTTCAGGCCGACCGCCCGCATGGCCACGCGGACCTCGCGGGGGCCGAGCGGCCCATGCTCCACCGGGACCGTGACGAGACCGTCCAGCGCCCCGTCACCGCTGGTGTGCACTCGCCAGTCTCCCGGTCCGGGCGGCGTGAGCTCGCCGGCGGAGGCGCACCGGGCGAGCCGTGGCACGAGCACCTCGCCGTCGCGCAGGGCAAGCTGCGGTTCACCGGTGGTCAGGGCTGCGGACAGCGCCTCGGAGGAGGCCTGCGTGCCGTCCGTGTCGAGCAGGACGAACCGGCCGGGGTTCTCTGTCTGAGCGGACCTGACCAGGCCCCAGACCGCGGCCTGGTCGAGATCGTCGACGGTGTCGCCGCCGCGCGCCGCCACCGCACCTCGGGTGACGGCCACGAGCGGGGCTTCGGTACCCTGCGCGAGCCGCTCCTGCACGCGGCGCAGTGCTTCCTGCGGCCCGGCCGGAGTGAAGGTGTCGAGCGTGGACGGTGATTCCGCTGCGTCCGTGGCGAGCGGTGTCCAGTCGATTCGGTACAGGTCCTCGGAGCCGGCCGCGCCCGCTGACCCGAGCTGGTGCGGAGCGACCGGCCGGACGGTGAGTGAGGCGACGGCGAAGACCGGAGCGCCCGTGGGGTCGACGGCCGTGATGCCCAGGGTGTCCTCGGCGAGCCGGGTGAGCCGGACGCGCAGGGCGGTGGCGCCGGTGGCGTACAGGCTGACCCCGCTCCATATCAGCGGAAGCCGCACCTGACCGGAGTCGGCGAGGAACGTCGCCGCGTGCAGAATCGCGTCGGACAGAGCGGGGTGCAGGCCGAAGCCGTTGTGCGCGACGCCGTCCGGCAGTTCGACCTCGGCGTAGACGTCCTGTCCGTGCCGCCAGGCCGATCGGAGTCCCCGGAAGACCGGCCCGTAGCCGACCCCCAGCGCGCGCAGGTCCCCGTACAGGTCCCCGAGATCGATGGCGGTGGCGTCGTCCGGCAGTTCGACCGGCCCCGAGGGGGGTGTCTCCCGCGCGAGCACCCCGCTCGCGTGCAGCGTCCAGGCGGTTGCCGACTCGGCGCGGGAGTGGATGCGCACGGCTCGCCGGCCGGTGTCGTCCGGTTCGTCCACCCGTACCTGGAGCTGGACCGGCCGGGCCACGGGCAGGGCCAGGGGAGCCAGCAGCGTCAGCTCTTCCAGATGAGGGCAGTCGGCGTGGTCACCCGCGCGGATCGCCAGATCGACCATGGCCGTACCAGGCAGCAGCGGGGTGCCGTAGACCTGGTGATCGGCGAGCCACGGCTGGGCCTTCAGCGACAGACGTCCGGTGAGCACCAGGTGCTCGGTGTCGGCCAGGCTGATCGCGGCCACGGCGAGCGGGTGCTCGGTCTGGAGCAATCCGGCCGCGGCCGGATCCGTTCCGCGGCCGCCGTGGCCGAGCCAGAACGAGCTGCGCTGGAAGGGATACGTGGGCAGGTCGACCGGATCATTGGTGACCGCGCCCGGCCCGGCCACGCTGTCGGCCACCTCGCCGTCCATGCCGTGCGCGTACGCGTACGCCAGCAGCAGGCCGATGTCACGCACCTGTGACCTGCCCCGGCGCTGGGCAGCGACGACGAGGTCGCCAGGGGCGACGCCGGCCCGGGCCGACGGGGTCAGCGTGGCGTCGGGTCCTATTTCGATGTAGCGGGTGGTTCCGTGGGTGGTGAGGTGGTGGATGCCGTCGTGGAAGCGGACGGTGTCGCGGATGTGGCGGACCCAGTAGTCGGGGGTGTAGTGGGTGACGGGTTGTCCGGTGAGGTTGGAGATGATGGGGGTGGTGGGTGGGTGGTAGGTGAGTTGTTCGGCGATGGTGCGGAATTCGTCGAGTATGGGGTCCATGTGGTGGGAGTGGAAGGCGTGGCTGACGGTGAGGAGTTTGGTGCGGTGGCCTTGTTGTTTGTAGTGGTTGGTGAGGGTGTGGATGGTTTGGGTGTTGCCGGAGATGATGGTGGTGGTGGGGGTGTTGATGGCGGCGATGTTGACGTCGGGGGGGAGTTGGAGGGTGTGGGCGGGTGTTTCGATGGCGGCCATGGCGCCGTTGGGGGGGAGGGCTTGCATGAGGCGGGCGCGTGCGGTGACGAGGGTGCAGGCGTCGTGGAGGGTGAGGGCTCCGGCGATGTGGGCTGCGGTGATTTCGCCGATGGAGTGGCCGATGAGGATGTCGGGGTGGAGGCCGTGTGAGGTGAGAAGGGTGTGCAGGGCGATTTCGGTGGCGAAGAGGGCGGGTTGGGTGTAGCCGGTGTGGTGGAGTTCGTCGCTGGTGAAGATGATGTCGCGGAGGGGGAAGTCGAAGTGGGCGCAGACGTGGTCGAGGGTTTGTGCGTAGAGGGGGTAGTGCTCGTAGAGTTCGCGGCCCATGCCGGTGTGTTGGCTGCCTTGGCCGGAGTACATGAATGCGGTGGTGCCGGTGGTGGTGGTGCCGGTGACGAGGTCGGGGTGGGGGGTGCCGTCGGCCAGTGCGTGCAGGGCCTCGGGGCTGGGATCGAGCAGCACCGCACGATGGTCGAACACAGCTCGCGTACGCAGCGTCCGCCCGATCGCCGAGCTGTCGGTGTCCGGATGCGCGGAGGCGTAACCGGCGACCTGACGGGCGTACTCCCGCAGGGCCTGGCCGGTCTTCGCGGACAACAGCCACGGGCCCTGGCCGGCCGAGGACGGGGCGACGGCATCGGGCTGTTCCAGAATGATGTGGGCGTTCGTGCCGCTGATTCCGAACGATGAGACGCCTGCCCGGCGGGGGTGGTCCTCGGTGTGGGGCCAGGGGCGTGGTTCGGTGAGGAGGGTGACGGTGTTCCAGTCGACGTGCGGGGTGGGTTCGTCGACGTGCAGGGTCTTGGGCAGGACTCCGTGGCGCATCGACATGATCATTTTGATGACGCCGGCGACGCCTGCCGCGGCCTGGGTGTGGCCGATGTTGGACTTGATCGTTCCCAGCCACAGTGGGCTGGTCCGGTTGCGTCCGTAGGCTTCCTCGAGCGCGTGTGCCTCGATGGGGTCGCCGAGCGTGGTGCCCGTGCCGTGTGCCTCCACCGCGTCCACCTCGGACGGCTGCAGGCCGGCGTCGGCCAGCGCGGCGGCGATGACGCGCTGTTGCGCGACCCCGCTCGGCGCGGTCAGCCCGTTGCTCGCACCGTCCTGGTTGACCGCGGTGCCCCGGATGACACCCACGATCGGATGACCGTTGCGCTGCGCGTCGGACAACCGCTCCAGCACAAGCAGACCGGCGCCCTCGGCGAAGCCGGTCCCATCGGCGGCGGCCGCGAACGACTTGCACCGGCCGTCGGGGGCCAGCCCCCGCTGGCGGCTGAACTCCACGAACAGCGCTGCGGTGGACATCACCGTCACGCCGCCGGCGAGCGCCAGCGAGCACTCCCGGCGGCGCAGCGCCTGCACGGCGAGGTGGATGGCGAGGAGCGACGACGAACAGGAGGTGTCCACGGTCAGCGTCGGGCCCTCCAGCCCGAACGTGTAGGCCAGCCTGCCGGATGCCACACTGATCGTGTTGCCCGTCATGAGGTAACCGCCGACCTCATCCGGCACCTCGTGCGGACGGGGCGCGTAGTCCTGCGCGATCGCGCCGACGAACACGCCGGTGTCCGAGCCGCGCAGCGCGGGCGGAGCCATCCCGGCCCGTTCGAACGCTTCCCAGGCGGTCTCCAGCAGCACCCGCTGCTGGGGGTCCATCGCCATCGCCTCCCGCGGGCTGATGCCGAAGAAGTCGTGGTCGAAGTCGGCCGCGTCGCTGAGGAAGCCGCCGACAGTGACATAGCTCCGGCCGGCACGCTCCGGATCGGCGTCGTACAGCTCGTCCGGATCCCAGCCGCGATCCTGGGGGAACCCGCTGATCGCGTCGGTGCCGTCGGAGACCAGACGCCACAGCGACGCCGGTGAGTCCACCCCCCCGGGGAAGCGACAGCCCATCGACACCACGGCGATGGGCTCGTGGGCAGCGGCCTCCACCTCACGCAGCCGGCCACGAGTCTGGCGCAGGTCGGCGGTCGCCCGCCTGAGGTAGTCCCTGAGCTTGTCCTCGTTCGTCGTGCCCGCGTCCCCCATGGCTTCAGGACACCTCCAGTTCGTTGTCAAGGGCTCCGAACAGCTCGTCGTCCGATGCCGTACTCAGGTCCTGCGTGCCGGACTTCTGCTGGAACCGGCCCAGCAGTGCCCGCAGCCGCGGCACGATCACCGCGGACGTGGCCTCGTCCGGTTCCACTGCGGCGAGGCAGTCGTCCAGCCGCTCCAGCTCGGCCAAGGCCTGAGCGGCGGGATCCTGTTCGGGTACCAGATCGGACCGCAGTCTGGTGGCGAGCGCGGCCGGTGTGGAGTGATCGAAGATCACTGTGGTCGGCAGCCGCAGACCGGTCAGCGTATTGAGCCGGTTGCGGAACTCGACGGCGGTGAGCGAGTCGAAGCCCATCTCCTTGAACGCCCGGTCGCCGTGGAGCGCCTCGGCGGACGCGTGGCCGAGCGCCGACGCCGTCTCGTCGAGCACGACCGTGAGCAGGGCTTCGAACCGGTCCTTCTCGGGAAGCCTGGCCAGCCGCTCACCCAGTGGCTCGGTTTCCCGACCGGCGGTGGCGGTCCGCCTGGACGAGCGGCTGCCCAGCAGTCCGCGGAGCACCGGTGGAAGGTCCGTGATGGTGCGCAGCACCGCCATGTCCAGCGCGAGGGGGATCAGCAGCGCGGAGCCGCTGTCCATGGCCGCGTCGAACAGGGTGAGCCCCTGTCCCGCGCTCAGTGCACTGAACCCGGTCCGCGCCAGCCGGTCGAAGTCTGACCCGGCCAGCCGCCCGGTCATCGCGCTCTCCTCGGCCCACAGACCCCAGGCCAGCGACAGCGCCGGCAGGCCCCGCACGCTCCGGTACCGGGCGAGCGCGTCGAGCGAGGCGTTGGCCGCGGCGTAGTTGGCCTGCCCCGCATTGCCGAAGACACCGGCGGCCGAGGAGAACAGGACGAAGGCCGCCAGATCCGCGTCCCGGGTGAGGCGGTGCAGGTTCAGCGCTGCCTCCGCCTTGGGACGCAGCGGAATGCGCAACTGTTCGTCGCTCATCCCGGTGACCACGCCGTCCTCCAGGACTCCCGCGCAGTGGATCACCCCGGTCAGTGGATGCGCCGCCGGGATGCCGGCCAGCACTTCGGCAAGCCGGTCGGCATCCGCCGCGTCACAGGCGACGACATCGACGTGCGCACCCAGCGGAGCCAGCTCGTCCACGAGGGGACTGCCCGCCCCGCGGCGGCTTGCCAGGAGCAGGTGGCGCACGCCGTGCTCGGTCACCAGGTGACGGGCGACCAGGGTGCCGAGCGCGCCGGTACCGCCGGTGATCAGCACCGTTCCTTCGGGATCCAGCCGTCGCGGCACGGTGAGTACCACCTTGCCCACGTGCCGGGCCTGACCGAGGAACCGGATCGCCTCCGGTGCCCGGCGTACGTCCCATGCCGTCACCGGCAACGGCTGCAGCACGCCGTCATTGCACAGGTCCCGGAGCGCGACCAGCATCTCCTTGATGCGGTCCGGGCCGGCGTCCAGCAGGTCGTACGGCTGGTAATCCACCCCGGGATGGGCGGCTGCGACGGTCTCCGGGTCGCGTACGTCGGTCTTGCCCAGCTCCAGGAAACGGCCACCGCGCGGCAGCAGTCGCAGTGAGGCATCCAGGAACTCGCCGGTGAGCGAGTTCAGGACGACGTCGACACCCTCCCCACCGGTCAGGGCTGCGAACCGGGTCTCGAAGTCGACCGTCCGTGACGAGGCGATGTGGTCCTCGGCCAGTCCCCGGTCCCGGAGCACCCCCCACTTGGCGGGGCCGGCGGTGCCGAGGACCTCGACACCCCGGTGCTTCGCCAGCTGCACGGCCGCCATCCCGACACCACCGGCCGCCGCGTGTACCAGCAGCCGTTCGCCACGCCGGATTCCGGCCAGGTCGAACAGACCGTGGTACGCGGTCATGAACACCACGGGGAAGCCCGCTGCCTCCGCGAACGACCAGCCCTCGGGCATCGTGGTGACCAGCCGGTGGTCGGTCACCGCCACCGGTCCGGCCGCCCACGGGAACAGGCCCATGACCCGGTCGCCCGGGACCAGGTCGGTCACGCCCTCCCCGACCGACGTCACCACTCCGGCAGCCTCGCTGCCGATCGGGGTCGAGGGATCGGGGTACATCCCCAGGGCGATCAGCGCGTCCCGGAAGTTCAGACCGGCGGCTCGTACCGCGATCCGGACCTGCCCGGAAGCCGGCGGCTCGTCCAGCTCCGGACGGTGCACCAGGGCGACACCGTCCAGTGTCCCGGCCCTGGCCAGTTCGAGACGCCATGGAGCGCCGTCGTCGGGAACGGACAGTTCGGGCGCCGACCCGGTCACGCCGGGTACGAGGATCTCACCCTCGCGCAGCGCCAACTGGCTCTCGCCGGTGGCCAGCGCGGCGGCGAGGATCTGTTCGGACCGGCCCTTGCCGTCGGTGTCCACGAGGACGAACCTGTCCGGGTTCTCGGTCTGCGCGGACCGGACCAGGCCCCACACGCCCGAGGCGGCCAGACCGGAGACCCGGTCCCCGTCGACGGCGGACACCGCGTCCCGGGTGAGGATCACCAGCCGCGACCGGCCGAACCGCTCGTCGGCCAGCCAATCCTGTACCAGGTGCAGCGCGGCCGGCAGTTCGGCCGGTGCCCGGCAGACGACGAACTCGGGTACGTCGCCGGGGACTTCGGCGAGATCCGGCAGAACGGCGGTGACCGACGGTTGCCCGGGGCCCGCCGGGACGCGGGCCCAGGCGAGCTCCAGCAGTCTGCCCGGATCGCTGTCGCGGGACGCGAACTGATCGGGGCTCACTTCCCGCAGCGACAGCCGTTCCACGACCGCGACCGGCGCGCCCTCCGGATCGGCCACGGAGATACGGACCTCGTCGTCGCCCACGCGGGTCAGTTCGACGTGCAACGCGGTCGCCCCGACGGCGTGCAGGGTCACTCCGTGCCAGGCGGTCGGCAACTTGAGCCGATCCAGGCCGTCCAGCAGCACCCCGGTGTGCAGAGCCGCGTCCAGCAACGCGGGATGCAGACCGAATCCGGCCGTGGCGGCATCCTCCGGCAGGGCGACCTCGGCGTACACGGTGTCGTCCTGACGCCACGCCGCCTTCAGCCCCCGGAACATCGGGCCGTATTCGAGGCCGACATCCGCGAGTTCGTCGTAGAGGGCGCCGACGGAGACCGCTTCGGCATCCATCGGCGGCCAGGTCCGCTCGCTGTGAGGGGCGGGCGGCGAACTCGGGGCCAGGACCCCGGTGGCGTTGCACACCCATGTGCCGTCCGGCCGGCTGTGGATCTCCACCGTCCTGCGGCCGTCCGCGCCCGGACCCGCGACGACGACCTGCACCGGGATTCCGGCCTGGTCCGGGAGGGCCAGCGGTGCCTGCAACAGCAGCTCCTCCACGTATGAACAGCCGACGTGGTCTCCCGCATGCAGAGCGAGGTCCAGCAGCGCCGTGCCGGGCAGCACAGTGGTTCCGGCCACCGAGTGGTCCGCGAGCCACGAATGGGTCCGCAGGGACAGCCGTCCCGTGAACAGGACTTGGTCGGTGCCCGCCGTCTCCGTGACACCGCTGAGGAGTGCATGGCCCGCTTCCGCGAGTCCGACGGCCCTTGCGTCGTCGCTCGGATCCGGTGCGTCGAGCCAGTACCGCGTGCGCTGGAACGGATAGGTCGGCAAGGCGACCCCGACCCCGATGCCGGTGTCCGTCCGCGGCTTGGCGACCCCCGTCGCGAACACCTCGGCGGCAGCGGCGGCGAACATGTGGCACTGAGGCCGGTCGCGGCGCTGTACCGGAATCACTACCGCGTCGCCGAAGGTCTCGCGCACGGCCGGGGTCAGCACGGCGTCCGGGCCCACCTCGACATAGCGCAGGACACCGTACTCGGCGAGCGTGCGCAGCCCGTCGTGGAAGCGCACCGCCTCGCGGACGTGCCGGACCCAGTACTCGGGGTCGGCGTGGTCCGTACCCAATGCGCCGGTGACATTGGCGACGAGGGGCCTCGTCGGCTCGTGGTAGGTCAGCCCGCGGGCGACCCTGCGGAACTCGTCGAGCATGGCGTCCATGTGCGCGGAGTGGAAGGCATGGCTCACGCGCAGCTGCCGGGGCTTGCGCGTGCCGTCGGAGCAGACCTCCACCAGCCTGGCCACGCCCTCCGCGTCGCCGGAGACGACCGTGGACTCCGGCCCGTTGACGGCTGCGACATCCACTCCGTCGGTCAGCAGCGCACGGACTTCCTCCTCCGGCAGCGGGAGCGAGGCCATCGCGCCGCCCGGAGGGAGTGCCTGCATGAGCCGTCCGCGCGCGGCGACCAGGGCACAGGCGTCCGGCAGTGAGAACACACCGGCTATGTGGGCCGCGGTGATCTCGCCGATCGAGTGTCCGATCAGGACATCCGGGCTGATTCCCTGATCTTCGAGGAGCCGATGCAGTGCCAGTTCCGTGGCGAAGAGCGCGGGCTGGGCGTACTCGGTCCGGTCCAGCAGTTCGCCGTCGGAGCAGAGGATGTCCCAGAGCGGGAAGTCGAAGTGTGCGCAGACCTCGCCGATGGTCTGCGCGTAGACCGGGTGGCGGTGGAAGAGCTCGCGGCCCATGCCGACGTGCTGGCTGCCCTGTCCCGAGAACATGAAGGCCGTCTTGCCGGAGACGGCGGACGCGGTGACCAGGTTCGGGTGCGGCCGGCCCTCGGCAAGAGCCCGCAGGCTCTCCTCGGCCGAGTCCGGATCGAGCACGACCGCGCGGTGCTCCAGCGCCGCCCTGGAATCCAGGGTCCGTGCGATGGCCGCGGGATCCGCGTCCCGGTGCAGGGCGAGATGGTCCGCGATGCGGCCCGCGTAAGCGCTCAGGGCGGGTTCGGTCTTGGCGGAGATTGTCCAGGGGGTGGTGTGGTTGGGGTTGGGGTTGGTGGTGGGTTGGTTGGTGGGTTGTTCGAGGATGATGTGGGCGTTGGTGCCGCTGATGCCGAAGGAGGAGATGGCTGCGCGGCGTGGTTGGTTGTTGGGGGTGGTCCAGGGTTGGGGTTGGGTGAGGAGGGTGAGGTTGTGCCAGTCGACGTGGGTGGTGGGGGTGTTGGCGTGGAGGGTTTGGGGGAGGGTGGCGTGGTGCATGGCCATGGTCATTTTGATGATGCCGGCGACGCCTGCGGCGGCTTGGGTGTGGCCGATGTTGGATTTGATGGAGCCGAGCCAGAGGGGGGTGGTGCGGTGGGGTCCGTAGGTGTTTTCGAGGGCTTGGGCTTCGATGGGGTCGCCGAGGGTGGTGCCGGTGCCGTGGGCTTCGATGGCGTGGATGTCGTGGGGGGTGAGTGCGGCGTTGGTGAGGGCGTCGGTGATGACGCGTTGTTGGGCTGGTCCGTTGGGTGCGGTGAGGCCGTTGCTGGCGCCGTCCTGGTTGATGGCGGTGCCGCGGATGAGGCCGAGGACGGGGTGGTTGTTGCGTTGGGCGTCGGAGAGGCGTTCGAGGAGGAGGAGTCCGGCGCCTTCGGACCAGCCGGTGCCGTCGGCGTTGTCGGAGAAGGGTTTGCAGCGTCCGTCGGGGGAGAGGCCGCGTTGGCGGCTGAATTCGATGAAGAGTGCGGGGGTGGCCATGATGGTGACGCCGCCGGCGAGGGCGAGGGTGCATTCTCCGTTGCGGAGGGCTTGTGCGGCGAGGTGGACGGCGACGAGTGAGGAGGAGCAGGCGGTGTCGATGGTGATGGCGGGGCCCTGGAGGCCGAAGGTGTAGGCGACCCGCCCCGACGCCACACTGGCCGCGCTGCCGTTGCCCAGGAAACCCTCGAACTTGCCCGGTGAGCGGCGCAGGTAGAGCCGGGCGCCGTAGTCGCCGTACATCACCCCACTGAACACCCCGGCCCTGGTGCCGGACAGGCCGGTGGGATCGATGCCCGCGCGTTCGAACGCCTCCCATGCCGTCTCCAGCAGCAGCCGTTGCTGCGGGTCCATGGCCGTGGCCTCCCGCGGACTGATCCCGAAGAAGTCCGGGTCGAAGTCGGCGGCGTCGTGGATGAACCCGCCCCGGCGTACGTACGAGGTACCGGGGTGGTCCGGATCGGGATGGTAGAGCTCATCGACCTGCCAGCCGCGGTCGGTGGGGAACTCCCCGATGGCGTCGGTCCCGGAGGCCACCAGCTCCCACAGGTCCTCCGGAGTGCGCACATTCCCGGGATACCGGCACGCCATCGACACGATCGCGATGGGCTCGTCGCTCTTCGCGCGCGGTACGGCGGCGGTGACCGCCTTGTGCTCCTGCACCAGGAACGCAGCGAGCGCGCTCACGTTGGGGTGGTCGAACACGACCGTCGCCGGCAATCGGGAGCCGAGGGCGGTGCTGAGCCGGTTGCGCAGCTCGACCGCGGTGAGCGAGTCGAACCCGAGGTCCTTGAAGGCCTTCTCGGTGTCCACCGCATCCGTCGAACCGTGCCCGAGCACGGCGGCGACCTCGATGCGTACGAGGTTCAGCGCGGCCGGGAGCCGCTCCTTCTCCGGAAGCCTCCCGAGCCGGCCCGCGGACGACGAGGCTGCCGCAGGACGCCGGCGAGGCGCGGCCGTCCTCGGCTTCATGTTGATCGCGACGACGTGGGGGGAGCTGAACGCGGTGTCGAAGAGGCGCAGTGCTTCGTCGGTGGGCAGTGGTTGTATGCCGAGGGTGTTGAGGCGGTTGTTGTCGAGGTTGGTGGTCATGGTGCTGGTTTCGGCCCAGGGGCCCCAGGCGATGCTGGTGGCGGGCAGGCCGTGGGCGGTGCGGTGGTGTGCGAGTGCGTCGAGGTAGGTGTTGGCTGCTGCGTAGTTGGCCTGTCCGGGGTTGCCGAGGGTGCCGGCGGCTGAGGAGAAGAGGACGAAGGCGGCGAGGTTGTGGTGGCGGGTGAGTTCGTGGAGGTGTTGGGCGGGTTCTGCTTTTGTGGCGAGGACGGTGTCGAGGTGGTCGGTGGTGAGGTTGTGGAGGGTGGCGTCGTGGATCTGTCCGGCGCAGTGGATGACGGCGGTGAGGGGGTGTTCCGCGGGGATGTCGGCGATGAGTTGTGCGAGTTGGTCGGGGTCGCCGACGTCGCAGGGGGTGATGCGTGCGCCGAGTTGTTGGAGTGCGGGGGCGTTGGGGGCGTGGGGGCCCTGGCGGCTGGCGATGAGGATGTGGCGGGCTTGGTGGGTGGTGATGAGGTGGGTGGTGATGAGGGTGCCGAGGGTGCCGGTGCCGCCGGTGATGAGGATGGTGCCGTCGGGGTCGAAGGGCATGCTGGTGGAGGTGGTTGGTGCGGTGGTGAGGTGTGGTGTGTAGAGGGTGGTGTCGCGTAGGGCGAGTTGGGGTTCGCCGGTGGCCAGTGCGGTGGTGAGGTCGGGGTCGGGGTGGTCGGTGTCGATGAGGATGAATCGGTCGGGTTGTTCGGACTGGGCGCTGCGGATGAGGCCCCATGCCGCGGCGGCGGACAGGTCGTGGATGTCTTCGCCGGGGGTGACGGCGACGGCGTTGTGGGTGAGGAAGACGGTGAGGCCGTCCTCGGCGCGTTGGGCTTCGCTCAGGGCGTGGGCCAGCGTCGTACGCAGGCCGGTGCCGTGCAGCGACACCACCCGGTGAGCCACAGGCTCGGACGGGGCGGGCGCGGCAGCCTTCTTCCACTCCAGACGGTGCAGTCCGCCACCCGGGGTGTACGGGCGGACGGCGAGTGAGCCCACGGCGGCGACAGGGCGGCCCGCGGTGTCACTGATATCGAGCCGGAAGGTGTCGTCCCCGGTCTTGGCGATACGGACCCGCAGCGACCGGGGCGCGGTCGCGTACGACGTCACGCCCGTCCAGCTGAAGGGGAGCCGCAGGGCGCCCGAGTCGGCCAGCGGATGAAGGACGGCGTCCAGCAGAGCCGGGTGAACGTGGTACCCGCGCATGTCGGTCTGCTCGGGGAGCTCGACCTCCGCGTACACCGTGTCGCCGTTGACCCATGCGGCGCGAAGCCCCTGGAATGCCGGACCGTAGTTCAGCCCCAGCTCGGCCAGCCGCAGGTAGAGGTCGTCCGTGTCGATCGGCTCGGCCGGCGACCAGTCCGCGGCTTCTGCCTCGGGGGCTCGCGGAGAGAGCACGCCGCTCGCGTGACGAGTCCAAGGGGTGTCCTCGTCCGGTCGTGCGTGGATCGTCAGGGGACGCTTTCCGTCCTCGTGCGGTGTGCCGGCCACGACCTGGAGCAGGACACCTTCGACAGGCAGCACCAGCGGTGCCTCCAGCGTCAGCTCTTCGACCTGGGAACATCCGGTACGTTGCGCGGCATGCAGCGCCAGTTCGAGCAGGGCCGTGCCCGGCATCACCGTGCTCCCCGCAACCTCGTGGTCGGCCGTCCACGGGTGGCTGCGCGGGGACACCCGGCCGGTGAACAGGAACGTCTCCGAGTCGGCCAGTTCGGTCGTCGCCGACAGCAGCGGATGCCCGGTGGAGGACCATCCGCCCGCCGCCGTCGACGGTGCGTCCAGCCAGTACCGCCTGCGTTGGAACGGATACGTCGGCAGCTCGGGACGCGGGGCACCGGGCCCCGTCGGCCAGTCCACGCGCGCGCCCAGCACGTGGGCAGTGGCCAACGCCCTCCTGAGGTGCTGGGCCTCGGGGCGGCCGCGCCGCATGGTCGCAACAGCTCCGTCCGGCACCGTTGTGCTGAGCGTGGCGTCGGGTCCTATTTCGATGTAGCGGGTGGTTCCGTGGGTGGTGAGGTGGTGGATGCCGTCGTGGAAGCGGACGGTGTCGCGGATGTGGCGGACCCAGTAGTCGGGGGTGTAGTGGGTGACGGGTTGTCCGGTGAGGTTGGAGATGATGGGGGTGGTGGGTGGGTGGTAGGTGAGTTGTTCGGCGATGGTGCGGAATTCGTCGAGTATGGGGTCCATGTGGTGGGAGTGGAAGGCGTGGCTGACGGTGAGGAGTTTGGTGCGGTGGCCTTGTTGTTTGTAGTGGTTGGTGAGGGTGTGGATGGTTTGGGTGTTGCCGGAGATGATGGTGGTGGTGGGGGTGTTGATGGCGGCGATGTTGACGTCGGGGGGGAGTTGGAGGGTGTGGGCGGGTGTTTCGATGGCGGCCATGGCGCCGTTGGGGGGGAGGGCTTGCATGAGGCGGGCGCGTGCGGTGACGAGGGTGCAGGCGTCGTGGAGGGTGAGGGCTCCGGCGATGTGGGCTGCGGTGATTTCGCCGATGGAGTGGCCGATGAGGATGTCGGGGTGGAGGCCGTGTGAGGTGAGGAGGGTGTGCAGGGCGATTTCGGTGGCGAAGAGGGCGGGTTGGGTGTAGCCGGTGTGGTGGAGTTCGTCGCTGGTGAAGATGATGTCGCGGAGGGGGAAGTCGAAGTGGGCGCAGACGTGGTCGAGGGTTTGTGCGTAGAGGGGGTAGTGCTCGTAGAGTTCGCGGCCCATGCCGGTGTGTTGGCTGCCTTGGCCGGAGTACATGAATGCGGTGGTGCCGGTGGTGGTGGTGCCGGTGACGAGGCCGGGGTGGGGGGTGCCGTCGGCCAGTGCGTGCAGGGCCTCGGGGCTGGGATCGAGCAGCACCGCACGATGGTCGAACACGTCACGGCTCGCGAGAGTGCGCGCGATCGTCGCCGGATCCGCGTCCGGGTGGGCGCTCACATGTTCGCTGAGGCGTCGTGCGTATTCCGTCAGCGCGGGCTCGGTCTTCGCGGACAGCAGCCAGGGGCCTGCGGGTCCGCCGGTGGATGTTTCCTGGTCGGGGGCCTGCTCGACGATGATGTGGGCGTTCGTGCCGCTGATTCCGAACGATGAGACGCCTGCCCGGCGGGGGTGGTCCTCGGTGTGGGGCCAGGGGCGTGGTTCGGTGAGGAGGGTGACGGTGTTCCAGTCGACGTGCGGGGTGGGTTCGTCGACGTGCAGGGTCTTGGGCAGGACTCCGTGGCGCATCGACATGATCATTTTGATGACGCCGGCGACGCCTGCCGCGGCCTGGGTGTGGCCGATGTTGGACTTGATCGTTCCCAGCCACAGTGGGCTGGTCCGGTTGCGTCCGTAGGCTTCCTCGAGCGCGTGTGCCTCGATGGGGTCGCCGAGCGTGGTGCCCGTGCCGTGTGCCTCCACCGCGTCCACCTCGGACGGCTGCAGGCCGGCGTCGGCCAGCGCGGCGGCGATGACGCGCTGTTGTGCGACCCCGCTCGGCGCGGTCAGCCCGTTGCTCGCACCGTCCTGGTTGACCGCGGTGCCCCGGATGACACCCACGATCGGATGACCGTTGCGCTGCGCGTCGGACAACCGCTCCAACAGCAGGACCCCGGCCCCCTCCGACCAGCCCGTGCCGTCTGCCGCCGCCGCGAACGACTTGCACCGGCCGTCCGGTGACAGCCCGCCTTGCCTGCTGAACTCGATGAACGTGCGCGGGGTCGCCATCACGGTCACTCCGCCTGCGACGGCGAGGGCGCATTCGTCGCGGCGCAGCGACTGGGCGGCGAGGTGGATGGCGACGAGCGACGACGAACAGGCGGTGTCGACCGTGACGGCCGGGCCCTCCAGTCCGAAGGTGTACGCCACCCGGCCGGAGGCGATGCTGCCCGCGCTGCCGCTGGCCACATATCCCTCGAACTCTTCGGGGAACTCCTGGAACCGGCCGCCGTAATCGCCGTACATCAGTCCCGTGAAGACACCCGTGGCGGTGCCGCGCAGGGTGGCGGGGCCGATGCCCGCGTGCTCGATCGCCTCCCAGGTAGTCTCCAGCAGCAGCCGCTGCTGGGGATCGATCGCGGTGGCCTCGCGCGGGCTGATGCCGAAGAACTCGGCGTCGAAGTCCGCGGCGTCGTGCAGGAATCCTCCCCTGCGTACGTACGAGGTCCCGGGGTGCTCGGGATCGGGATCGTAGAGCCGGTCCGTGTCCCAGCCCCGGTCCGCGGGGAAGTCGGTGGTCGCGTCCGTGCCACCGGCGACGAGCTGCCAGAGCTCGTCCGGTGTGCTGACTCCGCTGGGGTAACGACAGGCTATGCCGATCACCGCGATCGGCTCCCGCTGACGGCGGCGGGTCTCTGCCAGATCGTTGGTGACGCGCTTGAGGTAGTCGCGGAGCCTGTCCTCGTTCGCCATGTCACTCCTGCTCATACGGAACCCAGCTCGTTGTCGATGAAGTCGAAGATCTCGCTGTCGGTGGCCCCCTGGAGGCGGCCGTCGACCGGTTCGGGCTCGTCACCCGTGGTCAGTCGCGTCAGCAGTTCCCGGAGGCGCGCCACAGCCTTGCTGCGGCTGGGGCCGTCCGCCTTGATTGATGGCAGATCGGCCTCCAGAGTGCTCAATTCAGCTGCTCCCAGCAGCAGTTGCTCGACCCCCAGCACGGTGTGGATCCGGGTGGCCAGCGCGTGAGGCGTCGGGTGGTCGAACAGCACGGTCGCCGGCAGGTGCAGCCCGGCCACGGTGTTGAGCCGGTTGCGCAGCTCGAGGCTGGTGAGCGAGTCGAACCCCAGCTCTGTGAACAGACGGTCCTCGACGATCTGCCGCGAGTTGTCGTAGCCGAGTACGGCGGCGGCCTCCGCGCGCACCAGATCGAGCAGCAGCTCATCGCGTTCCCGGGGGTTCAACCCCGCCAGCCTGTCGGCGAGTGCCGGTTCCCGCCCGGCCCGCCGGGTCGTGGGCGGCCGGGTGAGCTTCGGCGCACGGCCGGTGAAACGCACCGCGACGACGTGGGGGGAGCTGAACGCGGTGTCGAAGAGGCGCAGTGCTTCGTCGGTGGGCAGTGGTTGTATGCCGAGGGTGTTGAGGCGGTTGTTGTCGAGGTTGGTGGTCATGGTGCTGGTTTCGGCCCAGGGGCCCCAGGCGATGCTGGTGGCGGGCAGGCCGTGGGCGGTGCGGTGGTGTGCGAGTGCGTCGAGGTAGGTGTTGGCTGCTGCGTAGTTGGCCTGTCCGGGGTTGCCGAGGGTGCCGGCGGCTGAGGAGAAGAGGACGAAGGCGGCGAGGTTGTGGTGGCGGGTGAGTTCGTGGAGGTGTTGGGCGGGTTCTGCTTTTGTGGCGAGGACGGTGTCGAGGTGGTCGGTGGTGAGGTTGTGGAGGGTGGCGTCGTGGATCTGTCCGGCGCAGTGGATGACGGCGGTGAGGGGGTGTTCCGCGGGGATGTCGGCGATGAGTTGTGCGAGTTGGTCGGGGTCGCCGACGTCGCAGGGGGTGATGCGTGCGCCGAGTTGTTGGAGTGCGGGGGCGTTGGGGGCGTGGGGGCCCTGGCGGCTGGCGATGAGGATGTGGCGGGCTTGGTGGGTGGTGATGAGGTGGGTGGTGATGAGGGTGCCGAGGGTGCCGGTGCCGCCGGTGATGAGGATGGTGCCGTCGGGGTCGAAGGGCATGCTGGTGGAGGTGGTTGGTGCGGTGGTGAGGTGTGGTGTGTAGAGGGTGGTGTCGCGTAGGGCGAGTTGGGGTTCGCCGGTGGCCAGTGCGGTGGTGAGGTCGGGGTCGGGGTGGTCGGTGTCGATGAGGATGAATCGGTCGGGTTGTTCGGACTGGGCGCTGCGGATGAGGCCCCATGCCGCGGCGGCGGACAGGTCGTGGATGTCTTCGCCGGGGGTGACGGCGACGGCGTTGTGGGTGAGGAAGACGGTGAGGCCGTCCTCGGCGCGTTGGGCTTCGCTCAGGGCGTGGGCCAGCGTCGTACGCAGGCCGGTGCCGTGCAGCGACACCACCCGGTGAGCCACAGGCTCGGACGGGGCGGGCGCGGTGGTCCTGGCCCACTCGAGTCGGAACAGGGGCCGCGCCGGGGCCATCCGGTCCACGGCCACCTCGCGCACCACCAACGACTCGGCGGACAGCACGAGTGCCCCGGAAGGATCGGCCGCGAGAACGGACACCGTGTCCGTGCCGGTCTCGGTCAGGCGGACCATCAGGGTGTCCGTCGCCGCGCCGTGGACTGTGAGCCCGGTCCAGGAGAACGGCAGCCGTGTCGTCGCGGCATCCGCGAGCGGATGCAGGGCGGCGTCGAGCAGCGCCGGGTGGACGTGGAAGCCCGTCGTGTCGATGTCCTCGGGCAACTGGACCTCGGCGTACCAGGAGTCGCCGTGCCGCCAGGCCGCCGCCAGACCCCGGAAAGCCGGACCGTAGTCCAGTCCGAGCGAGGACAGACGTTCGTAAAGGCCGTCGACGTCGATCGGGGTGGCGTCGGGCGGGGGCAGGACCTCGCAGGTCATCTCCGCCCCGACGGGACCGAGGGTGCCGTGCACATGCTGTGTCCACGGGGCGTCCTCGTCGGCCCGTGCGTACACGGCCACCCGGCGGCAACCGGACTCGTCCGGCCCCCCGGTGTCGACCTGGATCTGTGCCGAGCCCGACTCGGCCAGCACCAGCGGAGCCTGGAACGTCAGCTCCTTGACGCCGGTGCCGGCGGCGTCGGCGGCGTCGGCCACGAGTTCGGCGAAGAGCGTGCCGGGAACCACCACACTGCCGCCCACCACATGGTCCGCGAGCCACGTCGAGGACCGCGTGGACAGGATGCCGGTGCGGACGGTGCCCTCATGGCCGGGAAGGTCGATCGTCGCGGCCAGCAGGGGATGCCCGGCCTCGCCGAGGCCGGAGCCGGACAGGTCACCGCCTTGCGCCACGGGCCAGAAGCGCTTGCCCCGGAACGGATACGTGGGAAGCGGTACGGTACGGCCGCCGGGGAACACCGCGGGCCAGAGCACCGCGCGGCCGTTCACGTAGGCGTGGGCGACGGCGAGCGCGAACGACTCGGCCTCCGGCAGGTCGCGGCGGAGCACGCAGCCGAACGCGACACCGTCCACGCACTGTTCGCCCAGCGGGCTCAGCACCGCGTCGGGACCGATCTCGATCGCCGTGGTGACTCCCCGCTCCGCCAGATGCCGGACGCCGTCCTCGAAACGGACCGCCTCGCGGACATGGCGGACCCAGTAGTCGGGTGAGGAGAGTTCGGTGGCGAGGGTCCCGGTCACGTTGGACACCACCGGGATCGTCGGTTCCGCGTAGGTCAGGCCCTCCGCGACCGCGCGGAACTCCTCCACCATGGGATCCATGTGGTGGGAGTGGAAGGCGTGGCTCACCCGCAGGCGGCGGGGCTTGAGCCCCCGCTGGGCGCACAGTTCCGCCAGGCGCAGGACCTCGTCCTCGTTGCCGGAGACCACCGTGGCCCGTGGTCCGTTGACCGCGGCGATGTCGACGCCTTCGGTGAGCAGTTCGCGCACCTCCTGCTCGGCCATGGGCAGGGAGACCATCGCTCCGCCCACAGGGAGCCGCTGCATGAGCCTGCCCCGCGCCGCGACCAGGGCGCAGGCGTCGGCCATGCTGAGCACACCGGCGACATGGGCGGCGGTGATCTCACCGATGGAGTGTCCGATGAGAACATCCGGTCGTACGCCCATCGACGTGATGAGCCGGTACAGGGCCACTTCGACGGCGAACAGCGCGGGCTGCGCGTACTCCGTCCGGGCGAGCCTGTCCTCGTCCTCCTTCCCGTCCCCGGCCGCGTCGCCGAAGACGACCTCCCGCAGCGGCAGGTCGAAGTGGGCGCACACCTCGTCGAACGCCTCCGCGAACACCGGGTGGGTTTCGTGGAGCTGAGCGCCCATGCGTACGCGCTGGCTGCCCTGGCCGGAGAACATGAAGGCGGTCCCGCCGTCCGCCGCACGGCCCCGGACGACCCGCGCCTGCCCGTGGCCGTCACGCACGGCCGCCAGGCCCCGGACGAGGTCGTCCGGGTCGGTCGCGACGATCGCGGCGCGTTCGTCGAGGGACGAGCGGGCCGTGCCCAGGGTGAGCCCGATGTCGGCCGGTTTCAGTTCCGGCCGCGCGGCCAAGTGGTCGTGCAGCCGTCCGGCCAGCGCCCTGAGCGCCGTGTCGTCGCGCCCCGACAGGACGTAGGCGGCCGCCGGCGGTGTGGCGGGTGCCGCCTGCTCGGCCGTCGACGGCGGCTGCTCCAGGATCACGTGCGCGTTCGTTCCGCTGATCCCGAACGACGACACACCCGCGCGGCGCGGCCGTTCGCTCTGCCACGGCTGAGCCTCGGTGAGCAGGGTGAGTCCGCCGCCTTCCCAATCCACGTGTTGGGTCGGCTCGTCGACGTGCAAGGTCCTGGGCAGTGTGCCGTGCCGCATGCTCATGATCATCTTGATGATGCCGGCCATGCCCGCGGCCGCCTGCGAATGGCCGATGTTGGACTTGATCGAGCCGAGCGACAGCGGGTGCGCCCGGCCGGTCCCGTAGACCTGCTGCAGCGCCTGCGCCTCGATCGGGTCGCCGAGCACCGTGCCGGTGCCGTGGGCCTCCACGGCGTCCACCTCGGACGGCGCGAGCCCGGCGGCGGCCAGGGCGTCCGCGATCACCCGCTGCTGGGCCAGGCCGTTGGGCGCGGTGAGGCCGTTGCTCGCACCGTCCTGGTTCACGGCGCTCCCGCGGACCAGGCCGAGCACCGGATGACCGTTGCGTACGGCGTCCGAAAGTCGTTCCAGCACCAGCACCCCCGCCCCCTCGGACCAGCCGGTGCCGTTCGCGCCCTCGGCGAAGGACCGGCACCGGCCGTCCGGCGACAGACCGCGCTGCCGGCTGAACTCCACGAAGAACGCCGGCGACGACATGACCGTCACACCGCTCGCCAGTGCCAGCGTGCACTCGCCCCTGCGCAGGGCCTGGCCGGCGAGATGGACGGCGACGAGCGACGACGAACACGCGGTGTCCACGGTGAGCGCCGGTCCTTCGAGCCCGAACGTGTAGGAGACACGGCCGGAGGCGACGCTGCTCGCGTTGCCTATCGCCAGGTAGCCCTCCAGGCCGGGATCGCGCACGAGTGTGCCGTAGTCGTTGGCCATGATCCCCGCGAACACCCCGGTGCGGCTGCCGCGCAGCGTGGCCGGGTCGATACCGGCGCGCTCCAGTGCCTCCCAGGTGATCTGCAGCAGGAGCCGCTGCTGTGGATCGGTCGCCAGCGCCTCGCGCGGGCTCATACCGAAGAACTCCGCGTCGAACGCGGTGGCTTCAGGCAGGAAGGCGCCCCGCTTGGTGTACGTGGTGCCGGGCTTGCTGGGGTCCGGGTCGTACAGTCGGTCGATGTCCCAGCCGCGGTCCGCGGGGAAATCGCCGACGGCATCGACGCCCTCGGCCACCAGATCCCACAGTGCCTCCGGCGAATCGGCGCCGGGATAGCGGCATGCCATCGCCACGATCGCGATCGGATCGTCGTCCGGGCCGGAACCCTCGCCGGACGGTACGGGAACGGCGATCGACGGCGTGTCCGCGCCGGACAGCTCACGGCCGAGCAGCGCGGCGAGCGCATCCGGCGTCGGGTGGTCGAACGTCACCGTCGCAGGCAGCCGGATTCCGGCCGCCGCGGACAGCCGGTTACGCAGCTCCAGCGCGGTCAGCGAGTCGAAGCCGAGATCCTTGAACGGCAGCCGCGCGTCGACGGTCTCCGCGTGCCCGAGCACGGTCGAGACCTCGCGGCGGACCAGGTCGACGAGGAACCGGTCGCGCTCCTCGGCCGGCAGAGCGGCGGCCCGCGCGGCCAGTGACCCGGCCGGGACGTCGGTCGCGGCCCGGCGCAGCGTCTGCGGAATCAGAGTCCGCAGGACGGCGGGTGCGTGCGGGGCGCGCCGGTCCAGCCGGAACGCCGCCAGCACAGGCTCCGGTCGGGCCAGCGCGTCGTCCAGCAGAGCCAGCGCACGCTGAGTGCTCAGGGCCGCGACACCGCTCTGGGAGAGCCGGACGACGTCGGTGTCCCCGAGCCCTCTGGTCATGCCGCTCGCCTCGGACCACAGGCCCCAGTTCAGCGCGACCGTCGGCAGCCCGTGGGCCCGCCGCCGCTGGGCCAGGGCGTCGAGGAACGAGTTGGCCGCTGCGTAGCCGGCCTGCCCCGCCGTACCGAGCGGCGCGGCGACGGAGGAGAACAGCACCAACGCTGTGTCATCAGGAATCAGTTCGTGCAGGTGCCACGCCGCATCGGCCTTCGCCTTGAGCACCGCGGACACCCGCTCCGGCGTCAGGGCGGTGACCGGCGCGTCGTCGAGTACCCCGGCGGCATGGATCACCGTGCGTACGGCGTGCCGCGTCAGCAGATCCGCCAGTGCCGCGCGGTCCGACACGTCACACGCCACTACCGTGACCTCGGCTCCCAGCTCGGCCAGATCGGTGGCCAGTTCCTCCGCCCGGCCGGTGCGGCTGGCCAGTACGAGGCGTCCGACACCGTGATGGGTCACCAGATGCCGTGCGACCAAGCCGCCCAGCGTGCCTGTCCCACCCGTGATCAGGACCGGACCGGCCGGTGCCGACGGCGTCGCGTCCACCGCGGGTACCCGGCCGAGCCGGGGCACGGTCACCTTGCCGCCGCGCACCACGACCTGCGGTTCCCCGGTGATCGCGGCACCGGGAAGCACCTGCCGGGACGCGTCGGCGTCGTCCAGGTCGGCCAGTACGACCCGGTCGGGGTGCTCCGTCTGCACGGAGCGGATCAGACCCCATACCGCCGCATGGCCCAGGTCCGACCCGTCCACCGCACCCGAGGTGTGCACGACCAGCCGCGAGCCGGAGACGCTGTCGTCGGCGAGCCAGTCCTGGACCACCCCCAGGGCTCGCGCGACCGCGGCGTGCACGCCGTCCGGACCCTCCGCGGTAGGCGGGACGGGCCAGACCACCAGGTCCGGTGCGAGGTCGCCACCCGGCTCGTCCAGCGTCGCGACGTGGACCGGCGCGCCGGACACCGGGCCCGGCATCCAGTCCATGCGGAACAGTTCGCCCGCGCCCTCGCCCCGCAGGCGTTCCGGGGCGACAGGGCGGAGCGCCAGCGACTCGATCACCACGACGGGTGCTCCCGTGGGGTCGGTCACGGTCAGCGCGACCTCGTCCTCGCCGGTCGGCCTCAGCCGCACCCGTACCGTCGACGCGCCCGTGGAGCACAGGGACACACCGCGCCAGGAGAACGGCAGAACGACGTCCGTGCGGTCGGCCAGGATCAGCGGGTGGAGGGCTGCGTCCAACAAGGCGGGATGGATGTCGAAGCCCGAGGTGTCGCAGTCGACGGCGACCTCGGCGAACAGCTCCCCGTCGCGTCGCCACAATGCCTTGAGGCCCTGGAACACGGGCCCGTACTCGTATGCCAGGCCGGCCAGCCGGTCGTAGGCGCCCTCGAGATCGACCGCTGTCGCTCCCCGCGGCGGCCAGTGGGAATCCGCCTCCTGCGGTGCGGTGGGCTCCGCGGGCCCCAGCACTCCGGTCGCGTGCTCGGTCCACGGCGCGTTCTCGTCGGTGCGGGAGTGCACGGTGATGGAACGCCGCCCGCGGTCGTCCGCATCGCCGGCCACCAGCTGGAGTTGTACGGTGCCGTCTTCCGGCATGATCAGGGGAGCGGTGAGGGTCAGCTCGTCGACGTGCGGGCATCCGCTGTGGCGTCCGGCGTGCAGGGCCAGGTCCAGGAACGCCGTGCCGGGCAGGACGATCGTGCCGTGCACGGCGTGATCGGCGAGCCAGGGCTGGGTCCGCGGACCGAGCCGCCCGGTGAGGAGCAGCCCCTGGCTGTCCGCGAGTTGCAGAGCGGCTCCGAGCAGGGGATGCCCGGTCGCGTCGAGACCGGCTGCTTCGACGTCCGCGGGCGACGAGTCGTCGAGCCAGAAGCGCCGGCGCTGGAACGCGTACGTGGGCAGGTCGACCAGGCGGCCTCCCGGGGTCGCCGCCGTCCAGTCCACGTCGACACCACGGACGTACGCCTCGGCCACCGATGTGAGGTACCGGTCCAGGCCGCCGTCGTCCCGCCGCAGCGACCCCACGACGATCGTCTGCTCCGGCACGGATTCCTGAATCGCCATCATGACCACCGGGTGCGGGCTGACCTCGACGAACGCGCCGTGTCCTGTTGTGGCGAGGGTTTCGATGGCTGGGCCGAAGCGGACGGTTCGGCGGAGGTTTTGGTACCAGTATTCGGCGTTGAGGGTGGTGCCGTCGGTCCATTGGTTGGTGACGGTGGAGTAGAGGGGGATGGTGGTGGGTTGGGGTTGGATGGGTGCGAGGAGGTTGTTGAGGGTGTTGTGGAGGGGTTCTACGTGGGTGGAGTGGGAGGCGTAGTCGACGGGGATGAGGCGGGCTTGGGTGCCGTTGTTGCGGTGGTGGGTGATGTGGGTTTCGAGGGTGTGGGGGTCGCCGGAGAGGATGGTGTGGGTGGGTCCGTTGATGGCGGCGATGTCGATGCCGGGGGGTAGGTCGAGGGTGTGGGCGGGGAGCATGACGGATGCCATGGCGCCGGTGCCGGCGAGGGTGGTGAGGGCTTGGCTGCGGAGGGTGATGATGCGGGCGGCGTCGTGGAGGGTGAGGGCTCCGGCGATGTGGGCGGCGGCGATTTCGCCTTGGGAGTGGCCGATGACGGCGTCGGGGTGGATGCCGTGGTGTTGCCAGAGTCGGGCGAGGCTGACCATGACGGCGAAGAGGGCGGGTTGGACGGTGTCGACGGTGTTCAGGTCGCCGGCGAGGATGTCGTGGAGTTTCCAGGGGACGAAGGTTTCCAGGGCTTGGGCGCATTCGTCGAGGGCGGTGGCGAAGACGTCCGATTGTTCGGCGAGTTCCAGGGCCATGCCGGTCCACTGGGATCCCTGACCCGGGAACACGAACACCGTGCGCCCCGGCGTATCGGCGACGCCACTGCGGTCCGGGGACCCCAGCCCCGCGCGCAGCCCGGCGACGTCGCGGCCCAGGACCACCGCACGGTGCTCCAGGTCGGCTCGTCCGGCCGCCAGCGTGTACCCGACGTCGACCGGATCCGCGTCGTCGGCGACCTGCTCGCGCAGCCGCTCGGCCTGATCGCGCAACGCGGTCTCGGTGCGTGCCGACACCACCCAGGGCACCGGCGCGGCGAACGGCCCGACCTCACCCGAGGGTTCCGGATCGCCGTCCTCCAGGATTACATGGCTATTGGTGCCGCTCACCCCGAACGCCGACACCGCGAAACGGCGCGCACGGTCGCCGCGGGGCCACTCGGTGGACTCGGTCAGCAGCCTCACCTTGCCCGAGGACCAGTCGACATGCGGGCTCGGCTCGTCCACGTGCAGTGTCCGCGGAAGCGCACCGTGCCGAGCGGCCATGATCATCTTGATGACCCCGGCCACGCCCGCGGCGGCCTGGGTGTGGCCGATGTTTGATTTCAGCGATCCCAGCCAGAGGGGGGTTTCGCGGTCCTGGCCGTAGGTGGCCAGGAGTGCTTGTGCTTCGATCGGGTCGCCGAGGGTGGTTCCGGTGCCGTGTGCCTCCACGGCGTCGACGTCGGCGGGCCGGAGTCCGGCGTTGGCCAGTGCGGCCCGGATGACCCGCTGCTGGGCGGGGCCGCTGGGCGCCGTCAGGCCATTGCTCGCCCCGTCCTGGTTGACCGCGGACCCCCGGATCACGGCGAGCACGGGCCGTCCCGCCCGGCGCGCGTCCGACAGGCGTTGCAGCACCAGGAGACCGACGCCCTCGCTCCAGCCCGTGCCGTCCGCGGCTGCGGCGAAGGACTTGCACCGGCCGTCCGGGGCGAGTCCACGCTGCCGGCTGAACTCGACGAACGTGTCGGGCTCGGACATCACCGCCGCCCCGCCGGCGAGCGCGACATCGCACTCCCCGTCGCGCAGCGACCGCGCGGCAAGGTGCAGAGAGACGAGGGACGAGGAACAAGCGGTGTCCACCGTGACCGCAGGACCCTGCAGCCCGAAGACGTACGCCACCCGGCCGGAGGCCACACTGCCCCGGCTGCCGTTGCCCAGATACCCTTCCAGCTGCTCGGACACCTGACGCAGCCGGCTGCCGTAGTCGTGATACATCAGGCCGAGGAACACACCGGTCTGACTGCCGCGCACCGAGGCGGGATCGATCCCGGCCCGCTCGAAGGATTCCCACGCGGTTTCGAGGAGCAACCGCTGCTGCGGGTCCATCGCCGACGCTTCCCGCGGATTGATCCCGAAGAACGCCGGGTCGAACTGGTCGGCGTCGTAGAGGAATCCACCCCGGCGGGTGTACGACGTTCCGGCCCGTCCGGGATCCGTGTCGAAGAGGCTGCTCAGATCCCAGCCGCGATTGTCCGGGAAGTCTCCGATCGCGTCGCGGCCCGTGGCGACGAGCTCCCACAGATCCTCCGGCGAGCGCACCCCGCCCGGATAGCGGCACGCCATGCCCACCACGGCGATCGGGTCGTCGGTGAGCGGCCCGGACGGTGCGGCGGTGACGTCCTGCCCGGAGTCGAGCACCCGGGCGCCCAGATGCGCCGTGAGCTCGCCCGGGGTCGGGAACTCGAAGACCAGGGTGGGCGGCAGACGCAGACCGGTCACCGCACCGAGCCGGTTGCGCAGCTCGACCGCGGTCAGCGAGTCGAATCCGAGATCGCTGAAGGCGCGTTCGGTGTCGATCGCGTCCGGATCGTCGTGACCCAGCACCGCGGCCACCTGCCCGCGGACCGTGCCGAGCAGCGCTGTCTCCCGTTCGGCCGGTGCGAGCGCGGCCATGCGCTCCGCCCACGAGCCGGTCCGTGTCGCCCGGCGGACCGGCACACGGACGAGGCCCCGCAGAACCGCGGGCACACCCTCCGGACGGGATCGCAGGTCCGCGAGGTCGAGCTCGGCGGGAACCACGACCGGCGCTCCGGTCGCGAGCGCGGCATCGAACAGGGCCAGCGCGTCCTCGGTCGCCATCGACCGCAGGCCGTTCCGTGCGGCGTGGGCACGCTCGTTCTCGTCGAGATGTCCGGTCATACCGCTGGCCACGGCCCACAGCCCCCAGGCCAGGCTGACCGAAGGCAGGCCGGCGGCCGTCCGGTACTGGGCCAGCGCGTCCAGGTAGGCGTTGGCGGCGGTGTAGTTGCCCTGGCCGGGGCTGCCGAGCAGCGCGGTCGCGGAGGAGAACAGCACGAACGCCGCCCGGTCGCCGACGAGTTCGTGCAGGTTCCACGCCGCGTCGATCTTCGGGCGCAGCACCCGGTCGATCTGTTGCCCGGTCAGATTGCCGAGGGTGCCGTCGTCCAGGACACCGGCGGCGTGCACCACGGCGGTGATGTCGTCGCCGCCGGACAGCAGCGCGTCGAGGGCCTCGCGGTCCGTGATGTCGCACGCGGCGACGGAAACCTGCGCGCCGAGCCCGGACAGCTCCGCGACCAGCTCCGGCACGTCCGGAGCATCTGCGCCGCGGCGGCTGACCAGCAGCAGCCGGGTGACGCCGTGGTGGGACACCAGGCGTCGCGCGACCAACGCGCCGAGCGTGCCGGTGCCCCCGGTGATCAGCACGGTGCCGTCCGGATCGAGGGCCAGGCCGTCGCCGGACTCCGTCGCCCGGGTCAGCCGCGGCGCGTACGGGACCCCCTCGCGGACCGCGACCTGGGGTTCTCCGGTGGCCAGGGCGACGGCCACCGCCTCCTCGGTGGACTCGTCGACGTCGATCAGGAGGAACTGGTCAGGGTTCTCGGACTGCGCGGTCCGCACGAGACCCCAGGCGGGTGATGTGGCCAGGCCGGACACCGGGTCCCCGGAACGCACGGCCAGTGCGTGGCACGTGACGAAGGCGACGGGGCCGGTGGCTGACCGGATCACGTCCAGCACGCGGCCGACCACGTCATGCGGGTCCGCCCCGTCGACCCGGCACACCTCGATGTCAGGCCTCGGCCGGTCCGCCGGGACCTGCGCCCAGTCCATCGTGTACAGCGACGATCCGGTGGCAGCCGTGCGGAACGGCCGCATGGACATCGCCTCCACACCGAGGACAGGTGCGCCCTCGGTGTCGTAGGCGGCGACGGAGACGGTGTCCGCCCCGGCTGTGGACACCCGCACGCGCAACTCGGCAGGTCCTCGGCCGTACCGGGTGACACCGCTCCAGGAGAAGGGCAGCAGCGGGGGACCACCGGCCTCGCCCGCAGCAGCACGGACTGCGGGGTGCAGCAGCGCGTCGAGCAGGGCGGGGTGCACACCGAATGTGCCCGCTTCGTCCTGCTGCTCCTCGGCCAGCGCTACCTCGATGAAGGTGTCGTCACCGAGCTGCCAGCCCGCCCGTGCGCCCTGGAACGCCGGACCGTACTCGTAACCACGGGCCAGCAACCGGTCGTAGAGGGACGTCAGGTCGACCGGGCTCGCCCCGGCGGGCGGCCACGCCGTCATCGGGGCCGGAGCTTCGTCCGCGACCGTGAGGCGTCCGGCCGCGTGGCGGGTCCACGGGCCGTCCGCCGCACGCGAGTGCACGGTGAGCGGCCTGCCGTCGCCGTCGGCGGCACCGGCGACGAGCTGCAGTTGCACCGAGCCGTCGCCGGGCAGGACGAGAGGAGCCTCCAGCGTCATCTCGTCGACCCGGCCGTAGCCGAGCCGGTCGCCCGTGTGCAGGGCCAGTTCGACCAACGCCGCTCCCGGTACCAGCACGGTGCCGAGGACCGCGTGATCGGCGAGCCAGGGCTGCGCCTGCAGGGACAGCACACCGGTGAGCACGGTGGTGTCCTCGTCGGCGATGTCCACAGTGGCACCCAGGAGCGGATGCCCGGCCACCGACAGCCCCAGCGCCGACGCGTCCGTCCCGGTGACGGGCGGAGCCAGCCAGAACCGCCGGCCCTGGAAGGGGTAGGTGGGCAGGTCCACCCGCTGAGCGCCGCTGAACAGCGGCGTCCAGTCCACCGGTGCGCCATGTGCTCCGGCCTCGCACAGCGCCGAGCGGAACCGGTCCGCACCGCCTTCACCACGGCGCAGCGTGCTCAGCGCCACGGAGTCGGCCCCGACGGTGTCGTCGACGGTGGCCGCCAGCACCGGGTGCGGGCTGACCTCGACGAACATGTCGTGTCCTGTTGTGGCGAGGGTTTCGATGGCTGGGCCGAAGCGGACGGTTCGGCGGAGGTTTTGGTACCAGTATTCGGCGTTGAGGGTGGTGCCGTCGGTCCATTGGTTGGTGACGGTGGAGTAGAGGGGGATGGTGGTGGGTTGGGGTTGGATGGGTGCGAGGAGGTTGTTGAGGGTGTTGTGGAGGGGTTCTACGTGGGTGGAGTGGGAGGCGTAGTCGACGGGGATGAGGCGGGCTTGGGTGCCGTTGTTGCGGTGGTGGGTGATGTGGGTTTCGAGGGTGTGGGGGTCGCCGGAGAGGATGGTGTGGGTGGGTCCGTTGATGGCGGCGATGTCGATGCCGGGGGGTAGGTCGAGGGTGTGGGCGGGGAGCATGACGGATGCCATGGCGCCGGTGCCGGCGAGGGTGGTGAGGGCTTGGCTGCGGAGGGTGATGATGCGGGCGGCGTCGTGGAGGGTGAGGGCTCCGGCGATGTGGGCGGCGGCGATTTCGCCTTGGGAGTGGCCGATGACGGCGTCGGGGTGGATGCCGTGGTGTTGCCAGAGTCGGGCGAGGCTGACCATGACGGCGAAGAGGGCGGGTTGGACGGTGTCGACGGTGTTCAGGTCGCCGGCGAGGATGTCGTGGAGTTTCCAGGGGACGAAGGTTTCCAGGGCTTGGGCGCATTCGTCGAGGGCGGTGGCGAAGACGTCCGATTGTTCGGCGAGTTCCAGGGCCATGCCGGTCCACTGGGATCCCTGACCCGGGAACACGAACACCGTGCGCCCGGTCCGCTGGGTGCCCTGGAACACATCGGAGGCAGGGGTGCCGTCGGCCAGCGCCGCCAGGCCCGGCAGGAAGTCCTCCCGTTCGCTGCCCAGCACCACGGCACCGTGCGTGAACTGCGTCCGCCCGGAGGCGAGGCTGTAGGCGATGTCCACCGGGCGCTCGGCGCTGCCGGCGACCCAGTCGTGCAGCCGCCGTGCCTGCGCACGCAGCGCTTCCGGCGTGCGCGCACTCAGCTTCCACGGCACAGGCCCGGCCGTCGTGCTCGCCGTGGATTCCTCCGCGGCGGACGGCTCCTCCAGGATCAGGTGGGCGTTCGTGCCGCTGATCCCGAAGGACGACACCGCGGCACGTCGCGGCCGATCGGTGCGGGCCGGCCAGGGCACCGCCTCGGTGAGCAGCCTGACCCCGCCGGAGGACCAGTCGACCCGCGGAGTCGGCTCGTCCACGTGCAAGGTGCGCGGCAGCAGCTCGTGCCGCATGGCCTGCACCATCTTGATCACGCCGCCGATTCCCGCGGCGGCCTGGGTGTGGCCGATGTTTGATTTCAGCGATCCCAGCCAGAGGGGGGTTTCGCGGTCCTGGCCGTAGGTGGCCAGGAGTGCTTGTGCTTCGATCGGGTCGCCGAGGGTGGTTCCGGTGCCGTGTGCCTCCACGGCGTCGACGTCGGCGGGCCGGAGTCCGGCGTTGGCCAGTGCGGCCCGGATGACCCGCTGCTGGGCGGGGCCGCTGGGCGCCGTCAGGCCATTGCTCGCCCCGTCCTGGTTGACCGCGGACCCCCGGATCACGGCGAGCACGGGGTGGCCGAGGCGCACCGCGTCGGACAGCCGCTCCGCCAGTACGACACCGACGCCCTCGGCCCAGCCCGTCCCGTTGGCGCCCGCGGCGAACGCGCGGCACCGGCCGTCCGGCGACAGACCGCGCTGGGTGCTGAACTCCACGAACATGCCGGGCGTGGCCAGCACGGTCGCACCCCCGACGATCGCCATCGAGCACTCGCCCTGCCGGATCGACTGCCCGGCAAGATGCATCGCGACCAATGACGACGAACAGGCGGTGTCCACGGAGACAGCCGGACCCGAAAGACCGAGTGCGTACGCGATCCGGCCGGACGCGACACTCGGCGTGCTGCCCGTGAGCAGATAGCCGTCGTGTCCCGAGGCGGGTTCGTGCAGACGCGGGCCGTAGTCCTGGGCGGTGGCCCCGACGAAGACGCCGACCTGGGAACCGCGCAGGGTGTCCGGGGCGATGCCCGCGTGTTCCACAGCCTCCCATGCGGTCTCCAGCAGCAGCCGCTGCTGAGGATCCATCGCCGCCGCCTCACGGGGGCTGATCCCGAAGAAGTCGGCGTCGAACTCGGCGGCCGCGTCCAAGAACCCCCCCTCCTGGACATGGCTGTGCCCCGGCCGCCCGGGATCGGGGTCGTACAGCCCGGCCAGGTCCCAGCCGCGGTCGCGGGGGAACGCGCCGATCGCGTCGGTCCCGGACGCGGCCAGCTTCCACAGATCCTCCGGCGAGCGCAGCCCGCCCGGGTAGCGGCAGGCCATCCCGACGATCGCGATCGGCTCGTCCGGCGCCGCCGCGGGTCGAAGGCCCGAAGTCCCCGCGACCCCGCGGAGTCCGGTGTCTCCGCCGAGTTCGCCGGAGACATGCGCGGCGACCGCCGCCGGTGTCGGACAGTCGTAGACGAGCGTGTCGGGCAGCCGTACCCCAACGGCCGCGGTCAGCCGTCCGGCGAGCTCCACAGCCATCATCGAGTCGAATCCCAGGTCGCGGAAGGACTGCTCGGGATCAACCGCCTGCCCGGTCGGCAGTCCCGCGACGGCCGCGGTGTGCGCCCGGACGACGCCGAGCAGGTCCCGCGGCGCTTCCTCCGCGGTGGCGGACGGAGCGCTCGTGCCCGGCCAGTAGCGGTGGCGCTCGAAGGCGTAGGTGGGAAGGGCGACGGGATTGCCCGGCAGCAGTGTCGCCCAGTCGACCGGCAGGCCCCGGGTGTGCGCCTGGGCGAGCGCGGTGAACAGCGTGGTGGGTTCGGGGCGGTCGCGGCGCATCGTAGCGGCGAACAGGGAGTCCGCGTCGTCGAGTGCGGTGTGCGCCATCGGCGCGAGGACCGCGTCGGGACCGAGCTCCAGATAGCGTGTGACGCCTTCTTCCCGCAGTGTGCCGACGCCGTCGTGGAACCGGACCGCTTCCCGCACGTGCCGGGCCCAGTAGTCAGGCGAGCACAGCTGATACGGGCCCGCGAGGGCCCCCGTCACATTGGAGATCACCGGGATCTGTGGTTCCCGGTAGGTCAATTCGGCCGCGATCCTGCTCAGTTCGTCCGGTACGGAGTCCATGTGCGCGGAGTGGAAGGCGTGGCTGACCCGTAGCCGCCGTGTCTTGTGGCCCCGCTCGGCCCACGACTGCGCGCAGGCGACGACCGCGTCCGCGTCGCCCGCGATGACGGTGGCGGCCGGGCCGTTCACGGCGGCGATGTCCACGCCGGGCGGGAGGGAGGACCGCACGTCCGCCTCGGGCACGGCGAGCGAGACCATGGCGCCGTCGGCGCGGGCGGCCTGCATCAGCCGGCCACGAGCCGCCACCAGCACGCAGGCGTCGGCCAGCGACAGCACCCCGGCGACGTGGGCGGCGGCCAGCTCCCCGATCGAGTGCCCCAACAGGTAGTCGGGCCGCACGCCCCAGCTCTCCAGCACCCGGAAGAGCGCGACCTCCAGGGAGAACAGGGCCGCCTGGGTGAACGCGGTCTCGTGGAGCAACGCGGCGTCAGGGCTGTCCGCCGCCGCGAACATCACCTCCCGCAACCTCGGGTCGAAGTGGCCGAGGATCTCGTCCATCGCCGTCGCGAACGCCGGAATCCGCTCGTACAGCTCGCGTCCCGCCCCGGCCCGCTGCGCGCCCTGCCCCGAGAACAGGAACGCGGTGCGTCCGCCGTCCGCCACACCCTGCACGGCCGCCGCCGACGGCATACCCGTCGCCAGCGCGGTCAGTCCGGCCACCAGTTCGGCCCGGTCCGTGCCGACGACCGCGGCCCGGTGCTCGAATGCGGTCCGGGTGTTCGCCAGCGACCAGGCGATGTCCGGCACGGGTGCGCTCCCGGCCGTCTCCAGCAGCCGGCCGGCCTGCCCGCCCAGCGCGGCCGCGGTCTTGGCGGACAGCAGCCAGACCGGGACCAGCGGCTCCTCCCGCGCCGGCTGTTCCGCCGCCCGCGGGGCCTCGGCCAGGACGACATGGCAATTGGTGCCGCCCATGCCGAACGAGCTGACCCCCGCGACGAGCGGCCGCTCGTCCAGCCGGGGCCAGTCACCCCGGGAACACTGCACGCGCAGCCCCAGCTGCGCCAGCGCAATGGTGGGCGGTGGCGCGGAGAAGTTCAGGCTCGCGGGCAGCTGCCTCTTCTCGAGGCTCAGCACGGTCTTCAGCAGACCCACGATGCCCGCGGCCCCTTCGAGGTGGCCGACGTTGGTCTTGGCGGACCCTACGAGCAGTGGCCGGTCCGGATGCCGGTCGCGGCCGATCGCAGTGCCCAGCGCCTCGGCCTCGACCGGGTCGCCGCGCCGCGTCCCCGTGCCGTGCAGCTCCACATACCCCACGTCCGAGACGTCCACAGCGGACCGCCGGTACGCGGCGCGGATCACCGCGGCCTGCGCTGCCGGGCTCGGTACCGTCAGCCCGTCCGTGGTGCCGTCGCTGTTCATCGCACTGCCGAGGATCGTGCAGTAGACCGGGTCGCCGTCGGCGAGAGCCCGGGACAGCGGCTTCAGCAGGACCGCGCCGCCGCCCTCACCGCGGACATACCCGTTGGCGCGCTGGTCGAAGGTGTAGCAGCGCCCGTCAGGGGACAGACCGCCGAACTTCTCCGCGAGCCCGGCGCTTTCCGGAAGGATGTTCAGGTTCACGCCTCCGGCGATGGCCAGCGTGCACTCTCCCCGGCGCAGGCTCTCGACCGCGAGGTGCACGGCCACGAGCGAGGACGACTGGGCCGTGTCGACGGTCAGGCTCGGCCCGTGGACACCCAGCGCGTACGAGAGGCGGTTGGCGATGACGCCCCGGCTGGTCCCGGTGAGCGTCTGCGGGGTGACGGGCTCCCCGGAACGGCTCAGCAGCCGCGCGTAGTCGTCCCAGATGGCGCCGACGAACACCCCGGTCCGGCTGCCCCGCAAGTCCCCGGGCAGGATCCGGGCGTCCTCGGCGGCCTCCCACCCGAGCTGCAGCATCAGACGCTGCTGCGGATCCATCGTCGTCGCCTCGCGTGGCGAGATGCCGAAGAACGGTGCGTCGAACTCGTCCACCGAGTCGAGGAACGCCCCGTGCCGTATCGCCCCGGCCCACGGCCGGCCATCAGGCACTTCGCCGACCGCGCTGACGCCGTCGTGCAGCAGCCGCCAGAAGCTCACCGGATCCGGGGCCATCGGCAAGCGGCAGGAGACACCGATCACTGCGATCGGCGAGGACGTCCGCTCAGCTATCGGCTCGGTTGTCATCATGACCCTTCAGCGAGGCAATCGGGGGACTCCAGTGCTTCCTTGACGGCACGCAGGAACAGAGTCGCGTCGTGTCCGTTGATGAACCGGTGGTCGTACGCAAGGCCGATGTTCGTGACGGTCCGGGTGGTGAACTCGCCGGGCGCGGCGGCCACGACCTCGGTGCGCGCACCCGTCAGAGCGAGCGCGCAGGTCTGGCCGGGGAAGATGAACGGGACGGCCAGTGTCACGTCCGGATCGTTGTGCAGGGTCACCGCGATCGTGCCGTCCGCGAGATCCTGCTCCCGGAACGAACCGCGCAGCGCGCTGGTACGGAAGCCGGTCGTGACCGCGGCGATCTCGCCGACCGAGAGCTGGTCGGCGTTGCGCACCACCGGGACGTAGAGCCCCTTGCCCACGTCGATGGTGACGCCGACGTGGCAGGCGCCGGACAGCCTCGCCGTGTGCTCGTCCGAAGGGTGGGCGAAGAACAGCGGAAACCGCTTGTGCAGCGTGGCCACCGCCGCGACGAGCAGTTCCGGCACGCCGACGAGCTTGCGCAGCTGCCTCGCGGTGGCACGGGCCAGGTCGAGCGCGGCGCCCACGTCCACCAGCATCGCGGTGTAGGCGGCAGGGATCGTGCTGTGCGAGTCGGTGACGTTGCGCGCGACTGCGCGCTGCCCGGCGGGCAGCTTGTGCGTCTTCGTGCCGTCCGCCGCGGACGCCGCGAGCCGCTCGATGTCCGAACTGCGTACGACCTTCAGGCCGAGCGCGTGGACCTGGGCCTCGGAGATGCCGAGCTCGTCCATCATCGCGCGGGCCGGGGCGGTGATCGCCGACCGGACCTCGGCGGTCGCCGTGCTCCCCGAGTCCAGCGCCCCCGCCGTGTCCGCCGCGCCGGCTCGTGGGGTTCCCGGCGGGACTACCCGGGCGATCACCGTGCCCGGTGCGTATTCCGAGCCGGCCGGGACGACGTGGCGCAGGACGCCGGCTTCGGTGCAGACCAGTTCTTCGCTCGCCTTGGAGGTTTCCACCGTGGCCACCGCGTCGTCGACGGCGACCTCCGTCTCGTCCTCCACCAGCCACTCGACCAGGACGTAGGTGGTGTCGTTGTTGTTCAGCTTGGGAACCAGGACGTCAGCCACGGACAGCCTCCACGAGGTCCTGGACGATGGTGGTGTCACGGACGATGACCTGCTGTTCGAGATGCGAGGCCGTGGGGATCACACTGTCCGCTCCGTGTGTGAGCACTACCGGGCGCCGGAGTGCACCCCACAGGTGCTGGTGGAGCTGATGGGCGACTTCGCTGCCCCAGGTGCCACCGGCCGTACTGTCCTCGGCCACCGCGATCACATCGGTCCGCCGCAGCAGCGGCAGCAGCGATGCCGGGTCGAAGGGGTACAGCCGTGAGGGGACGAGCACCAGGCAGGAGATCTCCTCGGTCAGCAGGAGAGTGCGCGCGGCCTGGAGGGCCCGATGCGCCATTCCGCCGGGCGCGATGAGCACACAGTCGTAGTGCTCCGGGTCGTCCACATAGACCCTCGCCACGTCCGGGGTGGGCAGGTCGAAGGAGAACAGATCGTCGACCACACCGCCGGTGAACATCCGGCGGGTGTAGAGCACCTTGTCCTCGAAGAGCATGGCCGGCCGCGCGTCGGCCATGATCCGGGGCAGCAGGGTTTCGTTGTCGTGGAAGGGCGAGACCTCGTACAGGGACAGGCCGGGAACACCGAGGAAGTGCTTGTGCAGACTCTGGCTGTGCGTCGGACCGTAACCTCGGCCCCCGCCCGTGGGGCAGCGCACCAGGAGCGGCATGGGTACGCGTCGCCCGTACATCGAGACCGACTTGCTGGCGAAGTTGACGATCTGGTCGAAGGCCAGGCAGACGAAGTCGGCGAACATGATCTCCACGATCGCGGGGATGCCACTGAGGGCGAGCCCTCCGGCCACCCCGACGATTCCGCCCTCGCTCAGCGGCGTGGACAGCACCCGATCCCCGAACCGGTCGGTCAGCCCCTTGGTGATCTTGAAGGCGCCTCCGTAGGGATCGGCGACGTCCTCGCCGAGCAGGTGCGCGTCCGGATTGGCCGCGAGGTAGCTGTGCAGGGCCTGGTTGAGATTGGCCGACACGCGCGGGCTCTGGTTCGTCGCCACCATGGTCATCGGTCGCTCCAGACGGCGGGCGGGAGGGCGGCCACCTCGACGGCGACGCTGTCCACGAAGGACTTCATGGCGTTGTCCCAGTGCGCCCACCGGTCCGGGAACTCGGCGGCGTACCGGCGGTACCAGTCCCGTTCCCGTGCCCGCTCCACAATGGCGGGCGGACGCGAGTCGTCGCCCTTGCTGTGCGGGCCGACCCGGTTGGTCTCGACCTCGATCACGACGGGCGAACAGGTCTCGCGGACGCGGCTGACCACCGGCGCCAACTGCCGCCTGATCTCGTCGACATCCATGGATTCCACCCGGTGGTGACGCAGGCCGAAGGCCTCGGCGCGGCCCGCGATGGTGCCGGACATCTGCGCCTCGGTCGGCGTCGACTGGGCGATCCCGTTGTGCTCCACGACGACCAGGAGGGGCAGCTGCCACAGCGCGGCCATGTTCAGCGCCTCGTAGACGGCACCCTCCCCCCAGGTGCCGTCGCCGATGTAGACGCAGGCCAGCGCTCCGGGCTCCAGTCGTTTGAGGGCGAGTGCGACGCCGGTGGCCACGGGCAGGCTCTGGCCCTGCACTCCGGTGGACAGATAGCGGTCCCGAAGAATGTGCTGGCTGCCGCCGACACCGTGACAGACCCCGCCGTCCCGGCCCATGATCTCGGCGAGCAGGCCGCGGGGGTCGTCGAACCGTGCCAGGTAGTGTCCGTGGCCGCGATGGTTGCTGAACACGAAGTCCCTCGAGTCCAGCAGCGGGGTGAGGGCGACCGGCACGTATTCCTGTCCGAGGCAGGTGTGTGTGGTGCCGTTCAGTTCGCCGCGTTCGAACAGCTCCAGCAGCTTCCACTCGAAGTGCCGGATCAGCATCATCTGCCGGAGGTCGGTGTCCGCTGCCGGTCCGGAGACCGCCTGCGTGGTGATCACCTCGGTCAACGGGACCCGTCCCCTTCCGGCCGGGCGAGCGCGTTCGCGACGCTCATCGGGGTACGGGACTCGATGAGGACCTCCAGCGGTACCTCGATGCCGAGCCGCTCGTACACCGCCGTCGCGATCCTGATCACCTGCATGGACTCGATGGCCAGGTCCGGCAGTTGGTCGTGCGCCCCGATCGTGTCGAGTCCCAGCACGTCCCGGTAGATGCTGACAACCTCTTCCACCGCGGTGTCGACCGCCATGTCAGTTCTCCTGTCGACCGTCGTAGGGCAGCTCCAGCGCGTACCCGGCTTTGATCCACTTGCTGGCCTCCACACTCACCCCCACCACCCGGTCGCCCAGCTGAAGTCCGCCGAGGACCTGCTCCAGCTGGAAGAACGGGATGGCGTTGGCGGTGTTGCCGATCTCCGCAACCCGGCTGACCGGCTTGGCACTCGGGATCGCGAGTGCCTCGATCACCCGGTCGGTCATCCGACCGGACAGCTGCGGCGGCAGAACGTAGTCGAGCTCGGAGCGGTCCCAGTCGAGGTCGTCGAGCAGCTCGTCCAGCACCTCGGTGGCCATCTTCGGCGCCGAGAGCTCGATCGCCTTGAAGTCCTCGACCACGGGCTCCTCGCCGGCGCCCTGGTCCACCGAGCCGAACCACTTCACCACTTGGCCCGGTGGGCGGTTGTGGCCCACCAGCCGGGTGTACGCCCGGCGCAGTACCGGGGCACCCGGGACCGGTGCGGTGGTCAGCACCGAGGCGCCTGCGCCGTCGCCGAACAGCAGTGCGTTGACCTGCATGTTGAAAGAGGCGTTCCGCAGGTCCATGTCCAGGTCGAGGAACTTGGCGCATGTCTCGCCGCCCAGTACCAGAGCGGTCCGGGCCTGGCCGGTAGTCAGCAGATTCATGGCCAGGCTCAGGGCCTGGATCGCTCCGGTGCAGCCGGACTGCAGCTGGAAGCTGGGAACGTCGTTGATGCCGAGCCGGTCCGCGATCACGTTCACCGTGGCGGGCATCAGCAGGTCGGGGGTAGCGGTACCCATGATGATCAGGTCGATGTCGCCGGGAGCGGCTCCCGCGGACGCCAGTGCCCTGGTGGCGGCCTGCACACCGAGGTCGGCGAGGGAATGTTCCAACTTTCCGGTTGTGATGTCGACCGAGAAATATCGGGAGCTGGTGCCCACGAACGTCTCGATCCATTGCTCCCACACGGCGGGGAGGTCGAACCGTTTGACGAGAGCGGCGTTGTCGATCGGCGGCCCGGGCAGGGAAGTCCCCACGCCGGCCAGCCGGACCTCGGGATAATCCATGTCGGCAAACTCGCACTGCGCGCTTATCGGAACCTTGGTGGGCCCTTAAGCCGTCGTTTAGTGGCAATGCGCAGACCGGTGACGTGATCGAAGCCCTGTCCCGACGACCGGCGTGCCCGCGCTCCGGCGACCCGGCGTCCGAACCCCCACCGGGACACCCGGCCGTAGGGCGCTACGGGCTCTGATAGGTTCCCTTCTTTGATCCACCGGTGATGACCGGATCTGCCAGTGGTACTGGGGAGGGGGCTCCGTGGGCCGGGTGCCGTCAAGGCTGCGCAAACCGTTGTTCATAGGGCTGCCGCTCCTGCTGCTCGTCACCGGGGTGGTGGTGTTCTTCTCGGGCGTCGACCGTTCGGACGGGCACGGCCATTCGGCGGCGAACCGGGCGCAGTTGCAGCGTGCCTGTGCGGGACTGCTGCCGTACGAGGAGCTGCGGGGCCTCGTGCCCGACGACGTCGCGGGCGAGGTGAGCCAGTACGGCACCGTGCTCGAACCCGGTGAGGACAGCCACTCCCTGGTGAACTGCTCCGTCACCTGGCCGGGGCACGGATCGGTGCGGGTGCAGGCCGTCGCGCTCATTTCCGAGATGCCGATGACGTTGCGGGCCGAGGACATCCTGCCCGGCGTCGACAACGACGGGTACGAGGCGCGCGGACTCACCGGCCGGGTGGACGAGCGGGGGCGGACATGGGTCGTCGCCGAGTGCCCCGGCGGGCTGGCGGGGCGGGCTCGCGAGGTGTCCGGGATGTACGTCACGGCCGATGTCGATCTGCCTGTTCCCGGCAAGGGGAAGCCGGCCGGGTATCTCTACGACTTCCGTACCGCGGTCCAGGTCGCCAACGGGATCACCGCCGCGCAGAAGTGCGGCGGCTCCCCGCTGAAGCCGCCCACGCGGGTCCTCGACACGTACGAGGCCCATGTCACCAGGGACGCGGACGGCGGCAACATGGAGGTCGTGGGGATCGACGAGCCGGGTCTGGGCGTGAAGAAATGCCGTGGGGTCGGCAGGCGAGCGGGCTTCCCCGGCAAGTGGACAGCGAGCGGTGATCTGCAGGACTCACGGCTGGTGAGCGTCTGCACCGCCACCGTCCTGGACCGCATGAACCCGATGGAAACCGATCCGACACCACCCGACGGTGCGGTCGTCGAGGTTTCGGCGGCGAGCTGGTCCGGGCCGCTCAGGGAGTCGGCCGACGCCCAGTACGAACACTCCGGTGACAGCTTCGGCTTCCGCGATGGGAAACGGACCAGGGACATCCCGGACTCGGGGTCGCGTGAACTCGCCCTGTGGGCAGGGTCGGAGTGCGCCGCGGGCAGCACGTACCACCGGGTCACCGTCCGCATGGAGACAAACGACCTCAGTGCGTACACGCTCACTGAAACGGAGCGGACCAAGTACTCCAACGACGCCCGCAAGCTGATGGACAGCTATCTCGCCGACCCCGACGGCTGGCCCCGGCAGCAGGGGTGTCATGAATCCAGGATCCTGGGAGAGGTGGAGGGATGGCGGTGAGACGGAACGTCCTGCGGGCGGTCGTGGCCCTGGTCGCAGCGGCCGTCGTCGTCGCCGGGTATCTCCAGGTGCACGGCGACTTCCAGCGCTGGAGCGACGAGTCGGCGCTCGACGGAGCCTGCGACGGTCTGCTCGACCGGAACGTGTTGCGCGGCGTCCTCGGAGAGGGGGCCGTCGAGGTCGAGAACGAAGGACGCGGCGCGGGCCTGGTGGGCTGTGAGGTGGACGTGTACGACGGCGGCACCGTCGAGATCCGCATCCTCGACATCCCACAGACCGGGAAGCGCCCGGACTCCCTCTTCACGGGCGCTCCGCGGGCGTTCGCCGTGCCGGTCGGCCACGGGTGGACAGGGCTCTTCGGAGCCGACCCGGGAGACGACGCAGAGGCGGATCTCTTCAGTGCCGCCGAGTACGAGGACGTGACCACGAGTCTGGTCCTGAAGTGCACCGGGACAAGCAGTGCCAAGGGCTTGTACGTATCCGTCACGACAACTGGCCACACGTCACTGGACGACCCGGCCGAAAGACCGGAGCTCACCAGGATCGCCACCTCCACCGCGTCCAGGGTCTCGAAGGCCCGGCACTGCGGGGCCGAGCTCGGGAAGCCGGTCAGCAGCCTCGACCTGCCGGTGACCGAGGACGATTACGAGCCGCTCGGCACGGCGGACGGGACCTGCTCCGGCATTCCCGCCGCACACGGCATGGCGATCGCCACCGAGACGGCCCGCGGGGGCGCCCCGCACGAGACGTGCCTGCTCGCCGACGCCGACCACAGGAGGCGCTATGAACTCGAAGCGGACTTCGGACCCTATGCGCAGGAGCAGTTTTTCCTCGCCGCGCAGCGTTCCTTCGAGGGCGCACCGGACTCCGGCACACCCGCACATCAGCGTGACCCCGGCGGCCGGATGAGCTGGACATCGGCCAAGTGCCCCGACGGCCGGGCCCTGTTCACCCTGCAGCCGTCGGCCGATGCGCGCGAGCGCCTCGATTACCCCAGAAGCGACGCGGACCTCGCCTACGAACGTGCGGCACTGCGGGCATTCGCCGAGCGATCGGCGAAGGGCCACGGATGTTCCGCCCCGGCCACTTTGTGACATCGCGAGCAGCCGTCCACCGGACTCAGAGCCCGGTGACCCTGGCGCTCGCCGACACCTCGTAGACCAGGGTGACCGTGCGCCGGCCACCGGGCGGGAGCGGGACGTCCCAGCGGGCGATGCCCTGCGCGTCGACCGCGTCGGGCGCCGGGGAGCACGAACCCTTCCGCAGCCGGATCTCCACCGCCGAGACCTCGGAGACCGGGACCCGCTCCCGAAGGACGACCACCCGCTCGTCCTGCTCCCCCGGGGCGGAGAAGCGGGACAGGTGCAGCCGGACCGTGCGGGTGACCACGGTCCGCTGGGTGATCCCGGTGGAGTCGCGGGACTCCTCGGAATGCCGCACCACCCGGTAGTCGTCGCAGCTGCCGAAGGCCAGTTCGGCGGGGGCGCCGGGGGCGGTGAAGACCAGCGTGCCGCGGCCGCTGAAGCCGCTGCCGCGCACCAGGTCCACGGGCCCGGCGAGCAGCGCGTGGCCGGACAGGTTGTCGAACCGCACCACCTGGGTGACCAGTGGGGACAACTCCGGTGAGCAGGCGTACTCGCTGGGCGCGGCCGTGGTGAACGCGGAGAGCGGCACCCGGTGGGCGCGGCCGTCACCGGACACCGAGACCGGCGCGGGTGATCTCAGCACCCGCGCCTCGCCGCCGTCGTCGACCCCCGGCAGACCGAGCACCGGGGCCGGGCCGAGGATCCCGATCTCCTCCTCGCGCAGCTCGACGTCGACCGTGCGGCGCTCCGCCGCGGAGCGGTCCTTGAGCGTCAGCCGGTCCTCGCTCAGCCGCGGCGGAACGGTGGCCGGCGCCGAGCGGGCCGTCGAAAGTGTCAGCCGCACGTCCGACCAGTCCTCGCCGGTGCGCTGCCAGACCATCGCGTCGGTCTCCAGCGTCAGGGAGTCCCCGTCGAGCACGGCCCGGTAGGCGGGGCGCCACAGCGCGCACGGGGTGAGGTGGCTCAGCCGCAGTCCGGCCGGCCCGGCGACCGCGGACTCCACGGTCAGCTCGACATGACCGATCAGCTCGGCGGGCTCCTCCTCGGCGAGCTGCATGGCCCGCTCGGCTGCCCTGAGTTCGGCGGCGAGGGCGGTCAGCCGGGCCTCCGCGGTGCGGAGTTGCTCGCCGTGCTCGTCGCGCTCGGCGTCCACCCGGTCCAGTTCCCGGGCCCAGCGGGCCCCTTCGGTCTCCCCGGAGCCGGCGCCCTCGCCGATTTCCCGCAGCAGATCGGTGGCGAGGCGGCCGAGCAGGTCGAGCCGGGTCTTCAGCCGGTCGCGTCGCTGCCCCAGGGCCAGCCGCTCCTCTTCGAGGTCGTGTACGCGGTGGCGCAAGGCGGAGTCGTCCCCGGTGGGCGGCAGCGGCGCGCGTGGCGTCCAGCTGCGGACGATCCGTACGTCGAGCACGGTCGCGGGGTGCTCGGCGGTCAGCTCGGCATGGAGTGTCCGGTCGACGGCCAGCGCACTGACCGGCCCGAGACGCAGCCGCTGGACCCCGGCCGCCAGGTCGAGCACGACTGCGCGCTCGACGTGGGCGCGGTCCTCGAGACAGGTGACGGCGGTGACGGGGAGGGCGATCGGCTTCGGGGCCGTGGACATGGTGTGTGTCAGCTCCTGCGGTTGCCGCCGACCAGGGCCTTGCCGGTCGGGATGCGTATCTCGTAACCGCCGTCCAGGGCGGCGGTGGCGCCTGCGGGCAGATCGAGCCGCCAGACGCGGGTGCCCGGTGCGTCTCGGTCGGGCCCGGTGCCTTCCTCGGGCGCCGTCCAGTCGGCCCGTTCCTCGATCCGGACGTCCGGCTCGGAGGAGACCGGCACCCGCTCGCGGACCTCCACGGTGACGGGGCTCGCGAGCCCGTTGGCCAGCTCCACATGGACGCGGTGGTCGAGCACGGTGGTGTTGTTGCGCAGGCCCGAGGTGGACTCGTGCAGGTTCGTACGGCGGGTGACCCGGATGCCCTCGGCCGGCCCGAGCCCCACCCGGCGTACCCCGCCGGGTGCGAGCGTGGGCAGCGCCGTCGTCAGCAGGTAGTCGTCGTCGACGGTGATCTCCACCGGGCCGGCCAGCAGCGCCTGGTCGGTGGAGTTGGAGAGCACCAGCGTCGCGTACACGGTCTGCTCCACTGACGGCACACAGAGGTACTCGGTACGCAGACCGACCGGGATCTCGCCGACGGTGACGGTGTGCCAGGTGCCGTCCGACGGAATGTCGGAGCGAGCGGTGGCATCGAAGCGGTGGTCGAAGGAACCCGCCGACTCACGGGGCCGCACGGCCTGACCGGGCAGCGGCAGCGCGGCCACCGCCTCTGCGCGGCGGCGGTACTCGGCCGCCACCGGGTCGAAGGCGGAGCCGGGAAACAGCCGGCCCCTGCGACCGCCCGTCTCCTCGGGGCCGCACAGGACGAGTCCGTCGTAGTCGAGTTCGGCGCCGCTCGGCTGCGGCGGACCGGCTGCCGGTGCCGGAGGGAGCGTCGGCACGGCCCCACCGGGAGCCGCGGGCATCATCGCGCCGGGGGCACCCGCGAAGGACCTGCCGGCGGAACGGGGCCGGGCACCGGCCGGCTGCGCGGGGGCGGGCATCCCGCCGCCGAAGGCCTCCGTGGGAGCGCCGCCGGGCGCCGGGAACGCGGCCGGGGGAGCGCCGTAGCCCTGCGGGGCCGGCGGAGGGGGAGGCGGCGGTGGCAGAGCCGGCTCGGCCGCGGCGGCCGCGGGGGCGTAGCCGCCCACGAGAGCCGCGGCTGCGGAGGCCGGGGCCGGGCCGGGACCTGCCGAGTCGTACCCGGAGAACAGGTCGACGAGCCCGGCCGGGGGCTCGCGCCAGCCGGAGGGCGCGGGTGCGGGCTGGCTGCGTCCGATCCGGATCGAGCGGAGCCTCGGCAGGTCGGTGCGGCGCCGGAGATCGGCGGTGGCCAGGGCGATGCGCACCCCGGTCCAGTCCTCGCCGGTCCGCTGGGCGACCGAGGCGCGCAGCATCAGACGGCCGCGGCCTTCGCCGTGACGGTGACCGAGACGGTAGGCCGGCGTCCAGACGGCGCCCGGCACCCCGTACTCCAGCTCCACCTCAACCTCCGCGCCACCGGTGCCGGTATCGGCGCCGACGAGGGTCAGTACCGCGCAGACCGTGGTCTCCACGTGCGCCGACGGCGCGTCGGTGGAGGCCCGCGCGAGCCTGTCGGCGGCGCCGTCGAGCTCGTGCTCGACGTTGCGCAGCGCCTCCTCCAGCTCGACGAGCCGATTGTGCAGCCCCGCCAGCCGTTCGTCCACGAAGCCGGCGAGCTCCAGCCAGGCGTCGACCGGGGTGCGGCGGTGCGGATCGTCCCGCCTGCGGGCAGGCGGAACCGGGTGGAGAGCCTTGACCTCCTCGATCAGGCTCAGCTGCCGGTCCCGGCGTCCCATTGCGGCCGCGTGCTCGTCGCTCAGCCGCTCGACCTCGCGCCGCAACTCGTCGGGCGCATGAGAGCCGACCGGCTCGGCCTCGATTTCCACCCGGGCCTCGGTGACGCGCACCCCGGGGGAGCCCAGGACGCCGGCCCGCAGCGAGCCCGGGTCCAGCGAGCGGGGCAGCCCCGTCACCCGCACCCGGCCGTCGGGCGACACACTGCCCCGGGCCACGCGCCTGCAGATCGCGCCCTGCGCGTACACCACGACCGAATCGAGGGTCGAGCCCCACCTCTGTGCCGGTTCATCCGTCATGTGCTGCGCCCCCCCGCCGTGTCCATGTCGAACGCAGCTTACGCCGCGCCGGTCCGCGCGTCCGCGCCGTATCCGGAGGACGGTGCCGACCGGTCTCCTTCGAAGACCGCACGGGCGCTCGTGACGACGGCGCATCTGCCGGCTGCCCAGCGCAGGGCCATCGCGTGGTCCTCGGCGGAGAAGTCGGCCACCGCGTCGGCCACCACGAACGCCTGGATGTCCTGCATCCAGGCGTCGCACGCGGTCATGAGGACGCCGATGTGGGCGTAGACGCCGGTGATGACGATCTGGTCGCGGCCCTGCTCGCGCAGGCGTTCCAGGAGGTCGGTGCGGACGAAGGCGCTGTACTTCCACTTGGTGAGCACCGTGTCGCCCTCGTCGGGTGCGACGGCCGCCGCGATCGCGGCGGCATGCGGTTCGGCCGGCAGGCCCGGGCCCCAGAAGTCCTGTTGCAGTCCGCGCTCTTGCGGGCTCTGGCCGCCGGGTTTGCGCGGTGTAGAGCACCGGGATGCCGAGGCGTGCCGCCTTCTTCTTCAACTCGGCCACGTGTGACAGAAGTTCGGGGATCGGTGCGGCGGAGGGATCGTAGGCCGAGAGGAAGTGGTTCTGCAGATCGTGGACGAGGAGCACTGCGCGTGACGGGTCGACGGTCCACTCGACCCGGTTGGCGGGCAGTTCGTCGGTGGCGGGCATGGGGTACGGGGCGATGGCGGGGAGGGCCATGGTGCGGGGATTCCGTTCAGGGCAGGGGTTCTCGGGAGGGTCGGGCCGGCGGAGGGTTCCGGGGAGGGTCAGGCCGGCGGAGACACGGGTGCGTTCCGGGCCGCGGCGGTCCGTAGCGCCTTCTTGGAGATCTTTCCGACTCCGGTCTGAGGGAACGTGTCCACGAACTCGACCCGGTCCGGCACCTTGTACGCGGCCAGCCCCCGTGCACGTACGAACCGCTTGATGTCCACCGGCTTCGGCGGAACCGCGCCCGGGCGCAGGAGCACGTACGCGCAGGTGCGTTCGCCCAGGTACGGATCCGGCTCGGCCACCACGTTGGCGTCGTGGACGCAGGGGTGGGCGAGGATGTGGTTCTCCACCTCCTCGGCGGCGATCTTCTCGCCGCCCCGGTTGATCTGGTCCTTGGCGCGGCCCTCGACGACGATGTGGCCGCTCGGGGTGGTCCGGACGACATCGCCGGTGCGGTAGAAGCCGTCCTCGGTGAACGAGCGGGCGTTGTGTTCCGGCGCCCGCCAGTAGCCGCGGATCGTGTAGGGCCCACGGGTCAGCAGGTGGCCCGTTTCACCCGGTGCGACCTCCTGGTCCTCGTCGTCGACGACCAGGATCTCGTCGTCCGGTGAGATGGGCCGCCCCTGGGTGGTGACGATCACCTCGACCGGGTCGTCCAGCCGGGTGTAGTTGACCAGGCCCTCGGCCATGCCGAAGACCTGCTGCAAGGTGCAGCCGAGCGCCGGCCGGACCCGCCGCGCGGCCTCCTCGCTGAACTTCGCCCCACCCACCAGCAGGACTTCGAGACTGCTGAGGTCGTGCGCGGTGACGGTGGCCGCCCGGATCCACAGCAGGGCCAGCGGCGGGACCAGCCCGGTGATGGTGACCCCCTCCCGCTCGATCAGCGGGAAGGCCACCTCGGGGGAGGGCTGCGGGCACAGCACGACGCGGCCTCCGGCGTAGAGCGTGCCGAGCGAACCGGGTGAGGAGAGCGGGAAGTTGTGGGCCGCGGGCAGTGCACAGAGGTAGACGCTGTTCTCGTCCACCCCGCAGATCTCGTTGGAGCCGCGGAGCGAGTAGATGTAGTCGTCGTGGGTGCGCGGAATCAGTTTCGGTACGCCGGTGCTGCCGCCGGAGAGCTGGAGGAAGGCCAGGTCGTCCGGGCGCGGCGCACCGTGACCGACCGGGTCCTGGGCCACGTCGGAGAGCGCCTCGAACTCGCCCGGGTCCCCGGCGGCGACGAACACGTGCCGTAGCGGGGCCGCACCGGCGCGGGCGCGCGCCGCCAGTTCGCGGTAGTCGTAGCCGCCGTGTTCCGCCGCGACGACGTACGCGACCGCCTCGGTGAACTCGCAGAAGTACGAGACCTCCGTCTCGCGGTGGGCCGGCAGTGCGAAGACGGGCAGCGCACCGATCCGGAACAGTGCGAAGACGACCTCGAAGAACTCCGCGATATTGGGCAGTTGCACCACCACCCGGTCGCCCTTGGTGATGTCACGGGCGAGGAAGCCCGCGGCCAGCCGGTCGGCGCGCCGGTCCAGTTCCGCGTAGCTCCACCGGATTTCCGCGACGGGGTCGACCACGGCGATCCGGTCCGGGTGCGCCTCGGCGCGTTCCCGGAGCATGGCGCCGAACGTCTCGCCGCGCCACCAGCCCGCGGCCCGGTACCGCTCGGCGAATTCGGACGGCCAGGTGGGTGTGGAGTGCGGGCTCACAGCTGGGCCCCCACGGCGCTGAGGAAGGTACGGAACTTGGCCGCCGTCTCGGCGGTCTCCGCCTCGGGCACGGACGCCGCCACGATGCCGGCGCCCGCGTAGAGGCGCAGCGTGCGTTCCCCGGCCTCGGCGCAGCGGATCGTGACGACCCACTCGCCGTCGCCCCGGGCGTCGCCCCAGCCCACCATCCCGGTGAAGAAGCCACGGTCGAACGGCTCGGTCTCCGCGATGATGCGCCGGGCTGTCGTGGTGGGGGTGCCGCACACGGCCGGGGTCGGGTGCAGGGCGCAGGCGAGAGCCAGGGCCGAGACGTCGGGGGAGGCGAGCGTGCCGGTGACCGTGGTGGACAGGTGCCACATGGTGGCGGTGCGGATCAGCGTCGGCCGGTCGGGGACGGTCAGCTCCGTGCAGTGCGGGGCCAGGGCCTGGTGGACGGCGTCCACCACGACGGCGTGTTCGTGCAGGTCCTTCGCGGACTCCAGCAGCGCGGCGGCACGGCGGACGTCCTCGGCCAGGTCGCCGCTGCGCGGGGTGGACCCGGCGAGCGGATTGGCGACCACCCGCTGTCCCTGCCGGGAGACCAGCAGTTCCGGACTGGCACCGATGAGGGTGCGTCCGGCCCCGGCGGGCAGAGCGAAGGTGTGGCCGGTGGGATCGCGACGGGCCAGGCGCTGGAGCATCCCGGGCAGGTCGAGCGGGGCGGGGGAGGTGAGTTCGAGGGTGCGGGCGAGCACCACCTTGCTGAACTCCCCGCGCCACATGCGCTGCACGGCCGAGGCGACGCCCGCTCCGTAGACCTCGGGTCCGGGTACCGGGCGTATCCGCCAGTCCGCCGAGCCGGTCGTGCCGGCGGGCAGGGCGATCAGGGGGTCGGAGGCGAGCGGGGGCGCGATGCGCGGTGCCGCCGGCACGCTCAGGGCGGCCGGTGCCTCGTGGTCGAACGGGATGGCGCCGATGACCACGGGCGATTCCTGCCCGGCCGCGGCGGCCTCGGCCAGGGTGGCGTTCACCCGCTCGTCCAGGGGCCGCGCGTCGTGCGGCACGGGGCGTGCCGCACCGCGGGCCAGCAGGGTGCGGCCCGGGGTGGCGAGGAAGTGGTCGCCCGGAGTGTAGGAGTCCAGGAGCGAGGTGGCGGCACCTACGGCCGGGTGGGCCGGATCGGCCGGGGGTAGGTGCGTGGCGACCTGGGAAGCCGTCGACACGGTGACTCCATTCTCGATATTCTCGATGGTTCTGCCGGAGGGGGTCGGGAGCTGCGGGTGGTTCAGCGCAGGGTCGCGCCGCCGTCGACGTACAGCTCCTGCATGGTGATGTGGCGGGCGCGGTCCGAGGCGAGGAACGCGACGGCGTCGGCGATGTCCTCGGGGGCGGCGATCCGGCCCAGCGGGATGCCGGTGCGGTAGGTCGCCGGGTCTCCGTCGATGACGCGCTGTCCGGCGTCGGAGCCGGTCCACAGGGCGCGTTGCATCGCGGTGTCGGTGGACCCGGGTGCGACGACGTTGCACCGTACGCCGCTGCGGGCGAGTTCGAGGCCCAGGCATTTGGTGAACATGGCCGCCGCGGCCTTCGACGCGGCGTAGGCGGCCATGCCGGTGCGGGGGATCCCGGCGGCGTTGGAACCGACGGTGATGACACAGCCGTTGCCCCGGCCTGCCATCAGCGGTGCGACGGTCTGCGCGGTGTGGAGGACGCCGTCGGTGTTCACCGCGAAGGTGTCCGACCAGTCCTCGGCGCGGAGTTCGGTGGCGGATCCGGAACGCAGGATGCCCGCGACGTTCACGAGTACCTCGATGGGACCGAGTTCGCGCTCGGTCCGGGCCACGGCGCGCTCCACCGAGGGCCGGTCGGTGACGTCCATCGCGTACGGCTCCAGGCGGCCGGCCGGGCGCTCGTTCTCCGGTTTCTCCGCCTGCCGCCGGTTCCACCGCGAGGCCAGGGCGTCGATGGGCTCCTGCGCGCGGTCGGTGGCGGCCACGCGGGCGCCGAGGGTGGCGAACAGCTCGGCGACGGCCGCCCCGATGCCTTGTGCGGCACCGGTCACCAGGACAGTACGGCCGTCGAACTCGCCGCTTCTGCCCGGTATGTGCTCAGGCGTGAGCTCAGGCATGAGCAACCTCCGTTCGGGAAAGTTAGGTAAGGGTAACCTAACTTGAGCGCGGAGGTCTCCGTGTTCGACGCTTGTAAATTAGGTTAGCCTTGCCTTAGTTTGAGCGGGTCGCCGGTCCTCCGGCGCGACTCGTCAAGAACCGTGGCGAACAGGCTCGCGCCGCCGCCCGGGTGGCCGGCGAGGCCGCCGAATCCACCCGCGAACGCCATGACCGGGCGTGCGCGGACGTCGCCCGTGCCATGGCGCCGTACCCATCACCGCCGACGCGTCGACCGCGCTGCCGGCACCCACCCCCGCAGGAGCAACCCGATGAACCAGACCCTGTCGCCCGAACGCGTCCGCGCGGACGTCGCGGAGCTGCTCGACTGCGACCCGGCCGGGATCGCGCCCGAGGAGAACCTCGTCGACCTCGGCCTGGACTCGGTGCGGATCATGGTCCTGGTCGACCGCTGGCGTGCCGCGGGAGCGGCCGCGCTGGACTTCGCCGACCTGGCCGAGCAGCCCGAACTGGGGCACTGGACCGAGCTGTTGACGGGTGGTGCCGCATGAGCCGGATCGACCACCGGCACCGGCACCTGGAGCGGATCGCGGAGGTCCGGGCGGGCCTTCACGCCGAGAAGGTGGGCTACCCGATCGGCATCCGGGCCACCGAGGTCGTACGCACCGCCATGGTCGGCACCGGTCTGCTGCGGGTGACCCTGGGCGGGCCCGGCACCGAGGGCTTCGAGGCCCACGCGCCGGACGAACACGTGAAACTGATCTTCCCGGATTTGGACGGCTCACTGCGGCTGCCCGAGCGGAACGGGGCGATGCTGCGCTGGCCGCGGCCGGTGCTCGTCTCGCGGGAGTACACCGTGCGCCGCTACGACCCGGTCGCGGGCGAGATCGATATCGATGTCGCCCCGCACGGCGGCGGTCTTGCCTCGGACTGGGCGCGTGCGGCCCGGCCCGGCGACATCATGCATGTCGCCGGGCCGCCCGGCGGGCTGATCGTCCCGGACACCTACGACCGCTACCTGCTCGCGGGCGACATCACGGCCCTGCCCGCGATCGCGCGCCGGCTGGAGGAACTGCCCAGGAGCGCGAAGGGCTGGGCGTTCGTCGAAGTCGCCGATGCCACACAGGAGATCGAGCTCTGCGCGCCCGAGGGCGTGGAGGTGTGCTGGCTGCGCCGCGGTGACCGGCCGGCCGGAACCGGCGACGCGCTGGCGCGGGCCGTGTCCGCGGTGACCGTGCCCGAGGGGGAGCGGGTGTACGTCTGGGCCGCGGGCGAGGCGGGGCAGGTCAAGCCGCTGCGCCGCTGGGCCCGCGACGAGCTGCGGCTGGAGAAGGCCGACAGCGACATCACCGGGTACTGGAAGCGCGGCGTCGCCGACTTCGACGAGGACGACCACTGACCGACAGCCGGCGCAGGGGGCGGGCGCGACGCCGCCCTCTGCTTCGTCGTGACCCAAAGGCCATCGAACAAGGTGCGCCTCACCTGAGCAACAAGGAGCAATTCATGTCCATACGCAGATCGTCCGTCCTGGTCGGAGCCGCTTCGCTGGCCCTGATCCTGACCGGCTGCGGTTTCTCGTCGCAGAGCGGGTCGGAGGCCTCGGACAAGGGAGGCACCCGGGTGTTCGCCGCGGACAACGGCAAGATCACCATCCCGGCCGCCCCGAAGCGTGTGGTGGCCACCGGCTACGCCGTGCCCGCCCTCATCGAGGCCGACGCACCGCTGGTCGGGATCTCGTCGTGGAAGCGCGGCGAGCCGATGATGTCCAAGGAGGACCTGGCCGAGTACAAGAAGCTCCCCAAGGTGGCGGGGGAGCAGGCGGCCGAGACCAACTACGAGGCCGTCGCCGAGGCCGACCCCGACCTGATCGTCATCGGCGTGCCCGCCCCCGTGCTCGGCGACATCGACGTCAAGCGGCTGGAGTCGATCGCCCCGGTCGTGGCGATCGGCCCGACCGTGCCGTCCGCCTGGCGCGAGCTGTCCCGCAAGCAGTCCGACGCCGCGGGCTCGCTCAAGCAGTTCGACGCCGCGAAGGACGAGTACGAGGCCAAGGCCGCCGAACTGGCCGAGAAGTACAAGGACGTGCTGCCCGAGCTCAAGCTGGGCCACGTCGGCTCGTACGGCGAGGTCGCCAAGGGAACCTTCCAGCGCGAGTTCAACGGCTCGTGGGGCACCAACATCGTCGAGGACATGGGCGCGACGTACTACGGCAAGGTCAAGGAACCCGGCCCCGGTTCGCGCGCGGTCAGCGAGTACCCGTCCATCGAGGAACTCCCGGCCGCGTTCGGCGAGGCCGATGCCATGACCTATTCCGTCAACGCCGACGGCAGCGTCCCCGAGGCGGTCGAGTACGTCATGGACTCGAAGCTGTGGAAGAACCTGCCCGCCGTCAAGGCCGGGAAGGCATTCCCGCTCCGCTACACCGAGGCCGCGACCTACGGGCAGGCCATGCAGACCCTGGACGCGATCGACAAGTCGCTCGCCGGGTTGCTGAACCGGTGACCGTCGCGGGCCGCGCGTCCCGGGCGGCGAGAACCGGGCGGGCCGTGCCGAAGACCGGCCTGCTCGTCGGCGCACTGGTGCTGCTGGCGGCGGTCGCCGTGCTCAGCATGGGCGTCGGGGCCCGCCACGTCCCGCCCGCCGAGGTCGTGCGGGCCCTGCTGGACTTCCGGGGCACCGACGACCACGTGATCGTGCGGGACGTCCGGGCGCCGCGCTCGCTGCTGGCCATCGCGGTGGGCGCCGCGCTCGCGGTGGCCGGCGCACTGATCCAGACGCTGGCCCGCAACCCGCTGGCCGAGCCCGGCATCCTCGGGGTCACCGCGGGCGCCGGGTTCGCCATCACCGTCGGCTCGGCGCTCGGCCTGGCCACCGGGCAGGCGGGCGAACTCGGCTTCGCGGTCACCGGCTCCGTACTGGCGGCGCTGCTGGTTGCCGCCGTCGGGCGGCGCTCACCGCTGCGCCTGGTGCTCACCGGCGTGGCACTGACCGCGGTGCTGAGCGGCGTGGCGCTGGGCATGCGGCTGATGCTCCCGGACGTCTTCGACACCTACCGGTTCTGGTCGGTCGGGTCGCTGGCGGCCCGCGAACAGGCGCCGCTGGCCCTGCCGTTGGCCGCGATCGCCGTTGCGCTGATCGGTGCGCTGCTGTTGAGCCGGGCACTCAACGCCCTGACGCTGGGGGAGAACGTCGCGCACACACTCGGTGCGGGCGTGGGCCGGGTACGGGCCGCCGCCCTGGTGCTGATCACCGTGCTCAGCGGGGCGGCGACGGCGGTCGCCGGGCCGATCCTCTTCGTCGGGCTGATCGTGCCGCACCTGGCGCGCAGGCCGGCGGCGGGCTCGGTGCCGTGGCTGATCCTCTACACGATGGTGCTGGGGCCGATCCTGCTGCTGGTCGCCGACATCGGCTCGCGCGTGCTGCTGCCCACCGGTGAGGTGCCGGTGGCCATCGTGACCGCGTTCCTAGGCGGACCCATGCTCATCTGGGCTGTACGCCGATACGGGGCGGGGTCGCTGTGACCGTACTCGTACCGAAGGCCGAACGCCGCACCCTGCTGCTCTGTGCCGTGCTGGTCCCCCTGATGCTGGGCCTGGGTCTGCTCGGGCTGTGTTACGGGGCGTCATGGTCCACTCCCGGCGAGGTGTTCGCCGCGCTGACCGGGGCGGACCACTCCGTGGTGATCCGGGACTGGCGGCTGCCGCGCGTGCTGGCCGGGCTGGTCTTCGGCGCCGCGCTCGGTGTGGCGGGGGCGGTCTTCCAGAACCTCACCCGCAACCCGATGGGCAGCCCGGACGTCATCGGCCTCGACGCGGGCGCCTACACCGGCGCCCTGATCGCCATGACCGTACTCTCGGGCACCTCCGCGCAACTCGCCGTGGGATCGGTGCTCGGCGGGCTGGCCGTCGCGGCCGCCATCTACCTGCTGTCGTTCGAACGAGGCTTCTCCGGGCTGCGGTTGGTGGTCATCGGCATCGCCTTCAACGCGATGGTGACCGCGGTCAACTCCTGGATCGTGCTGCGTGCCGAGCTGGAGGTGGCGATCGCCGCCGTCGGCTGGAGCGCGGGCTCGCTCAACGGAGTGGGCTGGGCCGACCTGGGGATTCCCTTCACGGTGATCGCCGTGCTGCTGGCCCTGATGGCCTCGCGGGCGCACGCCATGCACCAGGCGTCGCTCGGCGACGCGGTCGCGGTGACCACCGGCGTCGGACTCGACCGGCTGCGGCTGCTCATGGTGCTGGCCGGCGTCGGCTGCACGGCCACGGTGACCGCGGTGGCCGGCCCCATCGCCTTCATCGCGCTGGCCGCCCCGCAGATCGGCCGCAGGCTCGCGGGCGCGGCCGGAGTACCGCTGCTCCCGGCCGCACTGACCGGAGCCGTACTGCTCCTGGGCGCCGACCTGATCGCCCAGATGCTGCTGGCGCCCGTCGCACTGCCCGTCGGCGTGGTGAGCACAGCGATCGGCGGCTGCTACCTGATCTGGCTGCTGACCAAGGAGGTGAGGCGCGCGTGACCGCACGCCTGACGGCGCGGGAAACGACCCTGCGCTACGGAGACCGGGTCGTTTCCACCCGGCTCAGCATCGACATCCCCGACGGCGCGTTCACCGCCATCGTCGGCCCCAACGCCTGTGGGAAGTCAACCCTGTTGAGCGCGCTGGTCCGACTGCTGCGCCCGGACTCCGGGCAGGTGGAACTCGACGGCCGCGAGGTCGGCCGCTACGCCACCAAGGCACTGGCCAAGCAGCTCGGCTTCCTGCCGCAGGACCCGCTGGCACCCGACGACATCAAGGTCCGGCAACTGGTGGGCCGGGGGCGGTTCCCGCACCAGTCGATGCTGGCCCTGTGGTCGCCGGACGACGAGAAGGCGGTCGACGGGGCGATGGCCGCCGCCGGCGTCGGCGACCTGGCCGGCCGGCCGGTGCGGGAACTGTCCGGCGGACAGCGCCAGCGGGTGTGGATGGCCATGGTGCTCGCCCAGCAGACGCCGTACCTGCTGCTCGACGAACCGACGTCCTTCCTGGACATCACCCACCAGTACCAACTGCTCGGCCTGCTGGCCCGGCTGCGCGACGAGGGCCGCACGGTGGTCGCGGTCCTGCACGACATCAACCAGGCATGCCGGTTCGCCGATCACCTGATCGCCATGAAGGACGGCCGCGTGGTCGCCGAGGGCGACCCCGGGGACGTCGTGGACGCCGCGCTGATCAAGGAGGTCTTCGACCTGCCGAGCGTTATCGTCCCCGACCCGGTGACCGGCACACCGATGGTCGTTCCCACACTTCCAGGAGAGTAAGTTGAGCCCCGCAAACATGCCCTCGGACGGTCTTCTCGCCCTGACCGGAGCCCAGTCGGGCATCTGGAACGCGCAGCGCCTGGAACCCGACTCGCCGTACTACCTGGTCGGTGACGTGGTGGAGATAGCCGGCGGCGAACCGGTCGACGCGGACGCGCTGGCGGAGGCGGTCCGGGCGACCACCGAAGAGGCCGAGACCCTGCGGCTGCGGGTGTACGACACCCCGGACGGACCGCGGCAGACGGTGAGCGACGAGCCGGTCGGGCTGCCCGAGGTGATCGACGTCAGCGGTGCGGCCGATCCCGCGGCCGCCGCCCGGGCGCTCGTCGAGGACGAGCGAGGACGGGCCGCCGAAGCGTTCCGGGGGATGGTTGACCGGGCGCTCTGCTCACGTACCGTCATCAGGCTCTCGGACCACGAGGTCTGGTACACCCAGCTCGGCCACCACCTGGTCTTCGACGGCTACACCGCCTCCATGCTCGCCCGCCGCACCGCCGCCCGCTACACCGCCGTGGTGCGCGGGACCGAACCGCCGCGGTCGACGTTCGGCCGGTTCGCCGACCTCGTCGCCGCCGACCGGGCCTACCGGGACAGCGACCGGTGCGCCGAGGACCGCGCGTACTGGGTCGAACGGTTCACCCCCCTGCCCGACCTCGACGATCCCGGCGCCGCCGCCGGTCCGTCCGGCCGCACCCTGACCGCCCGCACCGTCGTCACCCCCGACGAGACGGCCCGGCTGCGCGCCTTCGCCGACCGGACCGGCGTCACCTGGGGCGAGGCGCTGATCGCCGGCTACGCCGCCTTCCTGCACCGCATGCTGGGCCGCACCGACGTGGTGTTCGCGCTGCCGCTGATGTGCCGGGCCGGCTCGGCCGAACTGCGCACCCCCGCCATGGCGGTCAATGTGCTGCCGCTGCGGGTGACCGTGGGCGCCGGGGACGACCTCGTGGAGCTGAGCCGGCGGGTCGCCTCCGCCATGCGCGAGATGCGCGAACACCAGCGGTACCGGGGGGAGGACCTGCCCCGGGACCTCGCGGCGCCCGGCGCGGGCGCACTGCTGCACGGGCGCGGGATCAACCTCAAGGCGTTCGACCTGGCGCTCGACTTCGCCGGCTCCGCAGGTGTGATGCGCAACGTCGCGGGCGGTCCCCCGGAGGACATGGGCCTCAGCGTCCTGCCGACCCGTGACGGCGGACTGCTGCTCGGCTTCGAGGTCGACGCCCGGTCCAAGGACCAGGCCGCCGTCGACTGCCTGCTCTCCGGACTGCGGGCGCTGCTGTCCGGGCTGACCGACGGCCTGCCCGTCGGCAGGATCGCCCTGACCGACGACGTGGACCGGCTGCTCGCCGACTGGTGCCCGCCCGCGCTGCCCGGCACACCGGTGGACGTGCCGGCCGCCTTCGACGCAATGGCCTCCGACGACCCCGGCCGCACCGCCCTGGTCTGCGGGGACGACCGGCTGTCCGCCGCCGGACTGGCGGGCCGGGTCCACCGGTTGGCCAGGGCCCTGCGGGCACGCGGGATCGGGCCCGACGACATCGTGGCGCTCGCACTGCCGCGCTCGGCCGACTCCGTGGTCGCCCTGCTGGCCGTGCTGGACGCGGGCGCCGCGTTCCAGCCCCTGGACGCCGCGTACCCGCCCGAGCGGCTGCGCGAGCTGATCGACGACACCCGCCCCGCGCTGGTGCTGACCGCCGGCGCGATCGACGGACTGCCGTGGACCACCCTGCTCGCCGAGGCCGCCGGACTGTCCGGCGCGCCCCTGACCGCCGACGAACTGGCCGCGCCCCGGCACCCCGAGCACCTCGCCTACGTCATCCACACCTCCGGATCGACCGGCCGCCCCAAGGGCGTACTCGGCCGGGCCGGCGGCCTGGCCGCGCTGCTGCACCACCAGCGGTCCACGGTCGTCGCCGAGGCCGAGCGGGCCGCGGGCAGGCGGCTGCGCGCCGCGCACACCTACTCGTTCGCCTTCGACTCCGCCTTCGACCACCTGGTCTGGCTGCTGTGCGGGCACGAACTGCACGTCTACGACACCGAAACGGCCCGCGACGCCGACGCCCTGCTCGCCGCTTACGCCCGCGACGGCATCGACATCGTGGACACCACACCGTCCATGGCCTCACCACTGGTCGATGGCGGCCTGCTGGAGCTGCGGCCCACGCTGCTGGTCCTCGGCGGAGAGGCCACCCCGCCCGCGCTCTGGCGGCGGGTCGCCGCGTCGGGGATCACCGCGCGCAACATCTACGGCCCGACCGAGGCGACCGTGGACAGCACCACCGCACGGATCGAAGGCGACGAGCCGACGATCGGCCATCCGCTCGCGGGCACCCGGATCCACCTCCTGGACAGCGCACTGCAGCCGGTGCCGCACGGCACGGCGGGCGAACTGTACCTGGCCGGACCGCACCTGGCCCGCGGCTACCTGGGCAGGCCCGGGGCAACCGCCGATCGCTTCGTCGCCGACCCCTTCGGCGCACCGGGGGAGCGGATGTACCGCACCGGCGACCTGGCCCGCTGGGTGCCCGGCCGGGGCCTGGAGTACCGGGGCCGCGGCGACGGACAGGTCAAGATCCGCGGACACCGGGTGGAGACCGGCGAGGTCGAGGCAGCGCTCGCCGCGGTGCCCGGGGTCACCGCGGCGGCGGCCGCGGTGCGGTCGTCCCGGCTGGCCGGCTACATCGTGTCCGCCTCGGTCACCGGGGAGGAGACGCGTGCCCACCTGGCCGAACGGCTGCCCGAGCACCTGGTGCCCGCGGCGGTCGTGGTGCTGGACCGGCTGCCGGTCACACCCAACGGCAAGCTCGACCGCGCCGCCCTGCCCGCGCCCGCGCTGCACAGCGGCGGCCGGGAACCGGGCACCGAGCGGGAGCGGCTGCTCTGTGCGGTCCTCGCCGAGGCGCTCGGCGTCGAACGGGTCGGCGTGGACGACGACTTCTACGCGCTCGGCGGGGACAGCATCACCGCGATCACCGTCAGCAGCAGACTGCGGGCGGCGGGCCTCGGACTGCGGCCCCGGGATCTGCTGGCGCGCCGCAGCTTCGCCGCCCTGGCGGCCTCCGCCGAGCTGTTGTCGCGGGCACCCGAGCCGCTGGACGACCCGACCGGCCCCGTGCCCGCGCCGCCGATCGCGCGCGGACTGCTCGACCCGCACCCCGACGTGGACGTCGTCGCCGGATACGCGCAGTGGACCGCCCTGCAGGTCGACGGACTCGACCACGGCGACCTGGTCACGGGCGTGCAGACGGTGCTCGACCACCACGACGCACTGCGGCTGCGGGCCGGCGACGGCCTGGACGTACTGCCCCGGGGCCTGGTGCGGGCCGTCGTCGACGAGGTGCACGGCGCGGAGGTGACCGCCCTGGCCCGGAGGCTCGCGGGCGAACTCGACCCGCGCTCCGGCGACCTGCTGCGAGCGGCCCTGCTCCGCACCGGCGACGGCACGCCGGACCGGCTGGTCGTCGTCGTGCACCACCTCGCCATGGACGGAGTGTCCTGGCGCATCCTGCTGCCCGATCTGCACACGGCCTGCACCGGAGGCACGCTCGACCCGGTCGGGGCGTCCTGGCGGCTCCACGCCCAACTCCTCGCCCGTCAGGGGGAATCAGGTGCGCGGCGAGGCGAACTCGACCACTGGCGGACCGCGCTCGGCTCCGCGCCCCGGCTGGGCGTCCGGCCGCTGGACGAGACACGTGACAAGGTGTCGACCGCGCACCGTTCGGTCACCGTGGCCTCGGCCGAGGCCACCGAGGCGCTGCTGACCACCCTGCCCGCGGCGTACCGCGCCGGTGTCGACGAGGTGCTGCTCGCCGCGCTCGTGCTTGCTTTGCGGGGCTGGGGCCTGCGCGACGACGCGGTGACCGTGTCGATGGAGGGCCACGGCCGCGAACACCTCGACCTGGCCCGTACCGTCGGCTGGTTCACCAGCGAGTACCCGGTGCGTGTCCCCGCCTCCGACGACGTGGGGCGGACGCTGCGGGCCGCCAAGGAGGCGCGGCGCGCCGTCCCCGACGGCGGTGTCGGCTACGGCGTCCTGCGCCACCTCGACCCGGAAGCGGGCCGCGAACTCGCGGCCACCCCGCCACCGGACGTGCTGCTCAACTACCTGGGCAGGTTCACCCCGTTGACCGGGACCGGATGGCGCCTGCCGGAGCAGGACGCCTTCTCGGTGATCGAGCCGGGTGCCAAGGCCCTGGAACAGGTGCTGGCACTCAACTGCTTCGTCCACGAGGAGGGCGCGCCACGGCTCGCCGTCGAGTGGACCGCCGCGACCGGGGTGCTCGGCACCGAAGCCGTGTCGGCCCTCCAGCAGGCCTGGGCCGCGGCGCTGGACGCGCTGGCCGCGCACGCGCTCCACACCGAGGGCGGGCTCACCCCGTCGGACCTCCCGCTGACCGGCCTCGACCAGGCCGCCATCGACGCCCTCGAACGCACCGGCCGCATCGCCGACGTACTGCCCGCCACACCCCTCCAGGTCGGGCTGTCCTTCCACACCCTGGTCCGCGACGACCACGACACCGACGTCTACGTCGTCCAGGCCGTCACTACTCTGATCGGCGAGCTGGAACCGGACCGGATGGCCGAGGCCGCACGCGAACTGCTGCGCCGCCACCCCGCCCTGCGGGTGTACCTGGGCACGGCCGGAGACTCCGTGGTGCAGGTGATCCCCGCCGAAGTCGCCCTGGACTGGCGGGAGGAGGACCGGTTCGCCGAAGCGGCCCGCGCCGATCTGGAGCGCCCGTTCGACCCGGCCCGGCCGCCGCTGATCCGCTTCCTGCTGTCCCGGGTCGGGCCCGCCGAGCACAAGCTCGTGATCACCAACCACCACGCCCTGCTCGACGGCTGGTCCATGCCGCTGGTCGGCCGCACCCTGCTCGCCGTCTACGCCGAGCTGAGCGGCGGCCCCGTCGCACCCACCGCCCCGCCGCTGTCGGAGTACTTCCGGTGGCTGGCGGGCCGGGACCGGGAGGCGTCGCTCGCCGCGTGGCGGGACGCGCTCGCCGGTGTCGACGAGGCGACGCGGCTGGCACCCGCGAGCACCGGCACCGCCGTCGAGCGGCCCGACCGCGAAACCATCGGACTGGGACGCGAGTTCAGTGACCGGTTGCGCGCGTTCGCCCGCGAACGGGGTGTCACCCTGACGACGGTGCTCCAGACGGCCTGGGGCCTGCTGCTGGGCAGGCTCACCGGCCGCCGCGACGTCGTGTTCGGCTGCCCGGTGTCCGGGCGGCCCGCCGAGGTCGACGGCGTGGAGTCGATGATCGGACAGCTCGGCACCACGATCCCGGTACGCGTGCGGCACACCCAGGACGAGACCGTGCTGGACCTCATGGCACGGGTGCACGCCGAGAGCGTCGCACTGGCCGAGCACCACCACATCGGACTGCCCGAGATCCAGCGGGCGGCCGGCATCGGCGAACTGTTCGACACGATGCTGGTCATGGAGAACTTCCCGCTGGCCGGCCGGAAGCGCACTCCGCTCGCCCCCGGCCTCGACCTGGCCGGGGTGGACATCACCGACGCCACGCACTACCCGCTGACCGTCATCGTGATCCCGGACGAGGAGATCACCATCGGCCTCGGCCACCAGCCGCGCGCCTTCACCCGGGAGACCGTGCGCGACTACGGCCGCTGGCTGCGCAACCTGCTCCGGGAGATCGTCGACGACCCGGCACGGCCCGCGATCCGGCTGCCCGCGCTCGACCCGGACGAGCGGGCACGGATGCTGCGTACCGGCACCGCCGCCGTCCCTGCCGGGGCACGCGGCCACTGGCTGGACGAGTTCGCCGCCCAGGTGCGCCGCAGGCCCGACGCCGAGGCGCTGGTCTGCCGCGACCGCAGCCTGAGCTACACCGAGTTGGACCGGCGGGCCAACCGGGTCGCCCACGCGCTGATCGTGCGCGGGGTACGGCCCCAGGACCCGGTCGTGGTCCTGCTCGGACGCGACATCGAGATGACCGTGGCCCTGTTCGGCGTGGCCAAGGCCGGCGCGGTCTACGTTCCGATGGACGCGAGCTACCCGCGGGAGCGGCTGGCCTACATGTTCGACGACATCGCCCCGGCCGCCGCCGTGACGACCGGCGCCGAACTGCCCGTCGACCGCGACATCCCGGTACTGCGGCTGGACGACCCCGCCACCCTCACCGCCGTACCGGACACCGACCCGGCCGAGGCACGCGAAAGGCTCACCGAGGACGCCCTCGCGTACGTCATCTACACCTCCGGCACCACCGGGCGGCCCAAGGGCGTCGGCGTGACCCACCGGGGCGTGCCCGACCTGATCGCGCTCCAGGAGGAGGTCGTCGGGGTCACCGAGCACGACCGCTACCTGCACTTCGCGTCGACCGGCTTCGACGTCGCGTTCTGGCAGACCATGGTGCCGCTGCTCTCCGGTGGTACGTCCGTGATCGCACCCGAGGAGGTGCGCGTCCCCGGCGACGAACTGCTCGACTACATCGTCGAACACCGGGTGACCGGAGTGAACCTGCTCCCGTCGTTCCTGGCCGCGATGCCCGACGACCGCACCGTCGACCCCGACGTGTTCTTCGTCGTCGGCGCCGAGCGCCTGGACCCCGAGCTGGCGCGGCGCTGGGGCGCGGGCCGCAGGGCGCTGTTCAACGCCTACGGTCCGACCGAGGTCACCATCAACTCCACGACCTGGCACTACGACCCGGACGACGAGGGACCGCTGCCGATCGGCCGCCCCGATCCCAACGTCCGCGCCTACGTCCTAGACGGCGGGCTCCAGCCGGTCGGCGCCGGCGTGACCGGCGAGCTGTACCTCGCCGGGCCGAGCCTGGCCCGCGGCTACCTCGGCCGCCCCGGCCCGACGGCCGCCGCGTTCGTGGCCGACCCGTTCGGCCCGCCGGGCGAACGGATGTACCGCACCGGCGACCTGGTGCGGTGGCGGCCGGACGGACAACTGGTGTTCCTCGGCCGCGCCGACCACCAGGTCAAGATCCGCGGCTTCCGGGTCGAGCCGGGCGAGATCGAGTCCACGCTGACCGGCCACCCCGACGTCCGCGCCTGCGCCGTGATCATGCGGGAGGGCCGGCTCGTCGGCTACGTCATCCCGGCCGACGGCGCCGAACCGGACACCGCGCGACTGCGCGAGTACCTGGCCGGGGAGCTGCCCGACCACATGGTGCCGACGGCGCTCGTGCCGATCGACCGGCTGCCGCTGGGCCCCGGCGGCAAGCTCGACACCGCCGCACTGCCGGCTCCCGGGACCGCGACCGCCGCGCGGCGCGAACCCGCCACCGCCACCGAGGCCTCACTGCTCGACGTGTTCCGGGACGTCCTGGGCACCGACGACATCGGCCCCGACGACGACTTCTTCGCCATCGGCGGGGACAGCATCGTGTCGCTGCAAGTGGTGTCGCGGGCCCGGCGCCGAGGGCTCGGCCTGAGTGCGCGGGACGTGTTCGAGGGAGCGACGGTCGCCGGGATCGCGGCGCGGGCCCGCGCCCTCGACGCCGGCGAGGCACCGGCCGTCGGGGACGCGCCGCTGACCCCGGTCATGCGGGACCTGCTGCGCCGGGCGGGGGCCGCCGCGGACGGGTTCTGCCAGTGGGTGGAGATCTGCGTCCCGCCGGGCGGTGACGCGACGACCTGGCGGGCGGTGCTCGACGCGCTCCTGGCCCGCCACGACGTGCTGCGGGCCCACCTGGCCGGCGATGTGCTGCGCATCCCGCCGGCCGGCGCGGTGACCGGAGCCGATGTGCTGACCCGGGTACGGGCGACCGGCGACCTGCGGGCCCCGGTGGACGCCGCGATCGCCGATGCCCGGGACGCGATGGACCCGCGTACCGGCCCGCTGCTGCGCGCGGTGTGGGTGGACGCCGGACCGGAGCGCCCCGGCCGGCTCGTCCTGATCGCCCATCACCTGATCGTCGACGGGGTGTCCTGGCGCGTCCTGCTGGACGACCTGGAGCACGCGTACTCCGGTGGCTCGCTGACCCGGCACGGGCAGTCGTTCCTGGGCTGGGCGCGTTCGCTGCGCGAGGCCGACCGGCGGGCCGAACTCCCGTACTGGCGGCGGACGAACGCCACCCCGGCATCCACCACCCGCCCGCTCGACCCCGCGCGGGACACCGTGGCCACCGCGGCGCACCACGAGATCCGGCTCGACGCCGGCTCGACCCGTGCCCTGATCACGACCCTGCCGGCCGCCCACCGCACCACACCGGACGCCGTGCTGCTGACGGCACTCGCCAGGGCGGTACGGGAGTGGCGCGGAACCCCCGAGGTTCTGGTCGCGCTGGAGAGCCACGGCCGCCCGCGCCAGGTCGACCTGTCCCAGACCGTCGGCTGGTTCACCGCCGTACACCCCGTCCGGCTCGACGCGGACGACGACGTGCGGGCGGTCGGGGAGCGGCTGCGCGCGCAGGGCGACGGCCTCGGTCACGGCATCCTCACCGCGGCGGGTCTGCTGGACCCGGTGACACCGGAGATCGCCTGGAACTACCTCGGCCGGTACCCCGGCGCCCCGGACCGCGAGACACCGTGGCAGGCACCCCCGGACGCCGACCCGCTCGGCTCGGGCGGCTCCGACGCGATGCCCCTGCCGTACGGCCTGATGGTCAACGCCCTGGTACGCGACGACCTGCTCGGGGTCCGGATCACCCGGCCGTCTGCGCTGTTCACCGCCGCCGAGGCCGAGGACCTGGCCGAGAGGCTGCGGACCGCGCTCCTGCGGGTCGCCGCCGCACCGGAGACCGGTGCGCTCGACCACGGCCACCCGGGCGCCGACGTACAGCCGCTCACCCCGTTGCAGGAGGTGATGCTGCGGCACTCGCGCACCGAGAGCCCCGACCCGTACACCGTGCAGTCGGCGTTCTCCCTGGCCGGCCCGCTCGACACCGATGCCCTGCGCGAGGCGGGCGCCGACCTGCTGGCCCGTCACCCGAACCTGGGCGCCGTGTTCCCCGCCGATCTGGCGGTGATCCCCGCCTCGCCCCGGCCGGAGTTGCGCGTGGTCGACGGGGAGGCCGACGAGGTGCTGGCGGCGGACCTGGCGGAGCCGTTCGACCTCGCCCGGGGCCCGCTCTTCCGCCTGACCGTGATCCGGCGCGGCCCCGACCGCGCCGACCTGGTCCTGACCAGCCATCATGTGCTCTCCGACGGCTGGTCCGCCCCACGCATGCTCACCGAACTGTTCGCGCTCTACACGGCGAGGGTCCGCGGTGAGGCCCCCGGCCTGCCCGCCCCCGTGCCGTTCGCCGACTACCTGAGCTGGTGCGCCGACCACGAGCCCGGCCTCGATGTCTGGGCGGCCGAGCTGGACGGCCTGCCCGAGGGCGACTACCTGGGCGCCGGTGAACCAGGTCCGGCCTGGCAGGAACCCGAGGTCATCGAGTTCGACGCGGCACTGGTGGCAGGCCTCACCGCCCTCGCGGCCAGGCGAGGCCTGACCCGCAACACACTGGTGCAGGGCGCGTGGGCGGTGCTGCTCGCACGGCGCTCCGGTCACCCGGACGTCTGCTTCGGAGCCATGGTCTCCGGCCGTCCCCCGGAGCTGGCGGGCGTCGAGGAGATCATCGGGCTGCTGGCCAACACCGTGCCCGTGCGGGCACGGCTCGGCGGCACGCTCGCCGAGACGCTCACCGACCTCCAGTCCCGGCAGCGGTCACTGGCCGACCACCACCACGTGGCCCTGTCCGACCTGGAACGGCTGACCGGGCGGCGCAGGCTGTTCGACAGCCTGGTGGTGTTCGAGAACTACCCGGTCGACCCGGAGCGCCTCCGCGAACCCGCCCCCGGACTCACGGTCCTCGCGACCCGCTTCCGCGAGGCCACCCATCACCCCGTGACCCTGACCGTCATGCCGGACGGGGACGGCTGGACGGGCGTGCTCGCCCACCGCGCCGGAACGGCGGTCGACGGGCTCGCCGAGGAGCTGCTCGACCTGCTCCGAGCCCTGGACGAGCACCTCGACAACGACGTGCTCGATCTCCTGGAGGGCCGATGAGCGGGAACGCCGCGCCGAAGGACGGGACCGTCGCGCCACCGGACGCACGGGTGGACACACAGCTGCTGCGGACCGCGTTCATCCTGGTGCTCGGCACCTTCATGGCGACGCTGGACGCCACGATCGTCAGCGTCGGCATCGACAGCCTGAGTGAGGAGTTCGGCGCCTCCGTCGCCGGGATCCAGTGGGTGACCACCGCCTATCTGCTGGCCGTCGTCGCCGCCGTGCCCGCGTCCGGCTGGCTGGCCGACCGGTTCGGCGGCCGGCGGACCTGGCTCGCCGCCGTGGGTGTGTTCCTGCTCGGCTCGGTGCTGTGCGCGTCGGCCTGGTCGGTGACCAGCCTGGTCGTGTTCCGGGTGGTCCAGGGCCTCGGCGGCGGGCTGCTGCCGGCGACCGGGCAGGCGCTGCTGGCCCGGGTCGCGGGCCGCGCCCGCACCGGGCGGGTGATCAGCGTCGTCGCGGTCGTCCCGCTGCTGTCACCGGTGTTCGGCCCGCTGGTCGGCGGCGCGATCCTCGGTGTGGCGCCGTGGCCGTGGCTGTTCCTGGTCAACCTGCCCATCGGTGTGGCCGCGGCGCTGCTCGCCCGCCGTCACGTGCCCGCGGTGCCGCCGTCGACGCGGCGGGCGGCGTTCGACCTGCGCGGGGCCCTGCTGCTCTCGCCCGGCCTGGCCGTGCTGGTGTTCGGGCTGACCGAGGTCGCCCACGACCGGACCCTCCCGGCGGTGATCGGTGTGGGCGCGGGGCTGGCGATGCTGGCCGGATTCACCGTGCACGGGTTGCGGACCCGCAGCACACCGCTGGTCGACCCCCGGCTGTTCGCCCGGCCGCCCTTCGGCGCCGCCGCCGTCGCCCTGCTCGTACTGGGCGCGTCGGTCTTCGGCACGATGTTCCTGCTGCCGCTCTACTTCCAGACCGGCCGCGGGTTGTCGGCGTGGCAGGCGGGGCTGCTGCTCGCTCCCCAGGGGCTGGGTGCGGCGGCCGGGTCGGTGCTGGTCAACCGGACCATCGACAAGGTCGCGCCGCGGACCCTGGTCGTCACCGGGATCGTGCTGATCCTCGCGGGCACGGTGCCGTTCACCCTGCTCGGCCACGGGCCCGGGGACGCGGTGATCGCCTCGGCGCTGGTGGTGCGCGGCTTCGGGATGGCCATGGTCGGCGCGCCCGTGATGAACATCGTCTACAGCCGCATCGAGCCCGCGCAACTCCCCCGTGCCTCCGGAGCGCTCAACCTGCTCAACACCGTGGGCGGCTCGGTCGGCACCGCCGCCCTCGCGGTGGTCCTGCAGAACCGGCTGTCCGCCCGCGATCCGGACATCTCCGCGGCGTTCGGCGACACCTTCTGGTGGGTGCTCGGTCTTTGCCTGTTCGCCGCCGCCGGGGCGACGCGGCTGCCCCGGACCGAGGCCAGGAGGTCATGAGCCGGAAACCGTTGTACGCCATGGCCCGGGGCTGCTCGGCTGCCGTCCCTGCGCCGGCCGCTCAGGCCGCCGGGCCGATGGTGACCTTGACGTGCTTCATGATCGGCTGGTCGCTCTGGGCGCTGTAGTCGCCGAGCGCGCACAGCACGTTCATCTCCGGCATGTAGCCGGCCGCGCAACCCCGGGGGATGTCGTAGGGGACGGCGAGGTAGCCGTTGAGGGACCGCCGGCTGATGCCGCGGCACCCACGGCCGGAGGCGCCGGGGGTGCCGCGCCACCGTCAGCGCAGCGCCTCGGGCAGCTCCTCCCGGTGGACGATGCCCAGGCGCCGCGTGGCACGGGTCAGAGCCACGTACAGGTCGCCGGTCCCGAACCCGGCGGGCTCCACGACCAGCACATGGTCGAATTCGAGTCCCTTGGCCTGCCGCGGGCCGAGCAGTACCACCGGCCGGGTCAGATCCGGCTCGGCACCGGCCGTGACCCCGGCCAGCGGAGCCGCGATCTCCTCGTGGAGCGCCTGCGGCGCGATCACCGCGAGGCGTCCCTCCTCGGGCGTCAGCTCCGCGACGGCCTGCGCCACAGCACCCGCCAGATCCTCCCCGGCGTCCCGCGTCCACGGCACCTCACCGGTGGACCGCACCGAGCCGGGCGGCTCGAAGGAAGGGTCCTCGGCCCGTACGACCCCGGCGGCCAGCTCCATGATCTCGGCGGGTGTGCGGTAGTTGACCTCGAGCCGGACGTGCTCGAAGCGGTCCCCGACGTACGGCTCGAGGATCTTCTCCCACGAGCCGACACCAGCCTCCTCGGAGGTCTGCGCCGGGTCGCCGACGAGGGTCATCGAGCGCGTCGGTGAACGGCGCATCAGCAGCCGCCACGCCATCGGCGACAATTCCTGCGCCTCGTCGACGATGAGGTGCCCGAACGCCCAGGACCGGTCCGCGGCGGCGCGCTCGGCCGCGGTGCGGTGATCGGCCTCCTCCTGCCGCTCCGCCATCCGTTCGGCATCGACGATGTCGTGGGCGGCGAGGACCTCGGACTCCTCGTCCTCGAACTCGTACGTCTCCGAGCCCCTCGAAAGCTCCAGCACGCCCTGCGCGTACGCGATCCGCTCCTGGCGCTCGGCCTCGTCCGCCGCCCGTTCGGCACTGTCGTCTGCCCCGAGGAGTTCCGCCGCCTCGTCGAGCAGCGGCACATCGGCGGGGGTCCACATCCCGTCGCCGGGCGTGCGCCGGATGGCTTCGGCATCCTCGTCCGGTACGTGCACGGGGTCGGCCAGATAGTCGGTGAGGAACCCCTCCGGAGTGAGGGCCGGCCACAGCTCCTCGATGGCGGAGTGCACCTCCTCGGCGGCCGCGACGCTCTTGCCGAGCTGAGCGATGTCGTCGGGGCCGAGGAGGTTGGGACCGCCGTACGGGTCGGCGCCGATCCGCTCGGTGAGCTGCGAGGTGAGGGCGTCGATGATCCGGAAGGCGAAGTACGGGCGGGCGAGATTGTGCGGCAGCCGGGTGTCGCGGGCCGCCTGCCGGGCCTCGTGGGCGATCTCCCGGTCGAGCACGAGATCCCCGTCGTCGTGCGGGAGGACCAGTGGTGCGCCGGGTTCGGGCAGCCGCTGCCGGTCGCGGACGGCGAGGGCGAGCGCCTGTGCCATCCGCTCACCGCCCTTGACGGCGGCGGCGCGGGGCGTGTCGGTGCCGTGGGCGTGGACCCCGGGGAAGAGTTCGGCCTGCGTGGCGAGGAGGGCGCCGGTCTCGCCGAGCGCGGGCAGCACCTCGCCGATGTATTGCAGGAAGGCGGGGTTGGGGCCCACGATCAGGACGGCACGCCTGGCGAGCAGCTCACGGTGCTCGTACAGCAGGAAGGCCGCCCGGTGCAGTGCCACCGCTGTCTTGCCGGTACCGGGGCCGCCCTCGACGACCAGGACCCCGCGGTGCGGGGCGCGGATGACGCGGTCCTGCTCCGCCTGGACGGTCCGCACGATGTCGCCCATGCGGCCGGTGCGGGCGGAGTTCAGGGCGGCGAGCAGCACGGCGTCGCCGCTCGGGTCCTCGAAGCCGGTGCGCTCCCGGTCCCGGAGATCGAGGATCTCGTCGTGCAGTTCGGTGACGGCGCGGCCCTCGGTGGTGATGTGCCTGCGCCGGCGCAGACCCATGGGTGTGTGACCGGTGGCGAGGTAGAAGGGGCGGGCGACCGGTGCACGCCAGTCGATCAGCACGGGCGTGTGCGCGGTGTCGTCCTCACGGATGCCGACACGGCCGATGTGGTGCGCGGTGCCGTCGGAGAGATCGATGCGGCCGAAACACAGCGAGCCGTCCACCGCGTTCAGGGCGGCCAGCAGACCCGAGCGTTCGGCGACGAGCACATCGCGTTCCAGACGGGCCTGCAGGCCCGTGCCGACCGGTGTCAGCGCCTCCTCGACGCCCTGCGCGGCGATTCCGCGCAGCGCGTCGACACGGTCGTAGAGCCGGCCGATGAATTCCTGTTCCTTCTGCAATTCGGCGCGTTCGCGATTTGACAAAATGGCTCCCTGCCGGATACGGTGTTTATTAATGGCCCCTGGTGTGGGGCCTTTTCTGTGGGCACACAGAAACACTCAATATACCCGGGAAAATCCCCGGCCCACTATCGCGGGCCGGGGATTTTCTGTGCTGCAGACACTGCCGGGACCGGGGAGCCGGGACCGAGAACAGGGGACCGGCGGGACCACGAGGACCACCGGGACCAGGACCGGAGACGCCGCCAAGTGCCCGGCGGCGCCGAGCGCGATACCGGCGGCGCGGACGGGAGACGCGGCCACAGGCCGCCCGATGAGCGGACCGCTCCACGGACAGCCCTTAGACTCCGCGAATGGCGAAGTACTTCGACGTGCACCCCGAGAATCCTCAGCGGCGCACCATCAGCAGCGTTGCCGACAGCATCCGGTCCGGCGCGCTCGTCGCGTATCCGACCGACTCCTGCTACGCACTGGGCTGCCAGCTGGGCAGCCGTGACGGGATCGGCCGGATCCGCTCGATCCGTAACCTCGACGACCGTCACCACTTCACGCTCGTGTGCCAGAACTTTGCGCAGCTGGGTCAGTTCGTGCAGGTCGACAACGATGTGTTCCGTGCGATCAAGGCGGCGACGCCCGGCAGTTACACCTTCATCCTTCCCGCGACGAAGGAGGTGCCGCGCCAGCTGCTGCACCCGAAGAAGAAGACGGTCGGAGTGCGGATCCCCGACCACGTGGTCACCCAGGCGCTGCTCGCCGAACTCGGGGAACCGCTGCTCTCCAGCACCCTGCTCCTGCCCGACGAGGATGAGCCGATGACACAGGGCTGGGAGATCAAGGAACGCCTCGATCACGTGGTGGACGCCGTGGTCGACTCGGGCGACTGCGGCACCGAGCCGACCACGGTCATCGACTTCTCAGGCGGCGAACCCGAGATCGTCCGCCGGGGCGCCGGTGACGTCACGCGGTTCGAGTAGCCGCTTTGGCCGGCCGCCACGCCGTCTGCCCGGTCGCCTCGTCGAAGCGCTTCAGCACCAGGCGCGCCACGTCGGGGTGCGCGCCGAGCGGGGCGGAGACGAAACAGCCGCCGGCCTCCTGCGCGCGGCGGGCGAAATGGCCCGGGGCCATCAGATGGCGGGCGACCGCCACCCGCCGGTGACCCGCGGCCCGAAGGGATCGCACCGCCTCGGCCGGCGACGGCGCGTTCGCGCAGAGGCAGGCGGCCACCACCGGGCGCCCGAGCCGCTGCCGGAGCAGGGCGGCCATCACCTCGGTGTCCGCACCGGCCGTCGGATCGGTGGACCCGGCGGCCGCCAGTACGACGGCGTCCGGGGCGGACGGTCCGTGGCCGCTCGCGGTCCGGCCCGCCTCCGCGAGCCGGTCGGCCAGGGCGGTGGCCAGCAACGGGTCCGGGCCGAGCGGTGCCGCCTGCCGGACGTCCGGGTGGGGTGCGGCCGCCCGGACGGCGGGCAGATCCACCGTCACGTGGTAGCCGGTGTTCAGCAGCAGCGGGACCAGCACCACCGGACCGCGCGGGACGGCGAGCACCTGGGCCGGCGTCGGCGGGGCGAGGTCGAGGAAGGACAGATGGGCCGTCAGGCCGGGCCGCTGGGCCCGGACCAGGTCGAGCAGTGCCCGGTAGGTGGCGATGCCCGCCGGGTCGCGGGTGCCGTGCGCGACGGCCAGCAGGGCCGGCGCCGCGGTCTCGTCCCTCATACCGCCGCCGCCAGGCTGTAGCCACGCTTGGGGACCGTACGCACCAGACGGGCGTGCCCGTCCAGTGCCCCTCGCAGCCGGGCGACCGCCGCCTCCACCGCGTGCTCGTCGGCCTGGCCGGTGACCCAGACGCGGCGCAGCAATTCGGCCCGGCTGAGCACCCTCCCCGGCTGCTCGGCCAGTGCGCGCAGCACCGCCGCGAGCAGCGGCGGGAGCCGCACGGGCGGCCCGTCGTCGATCAGTACGGCGTTGCCCTGGAGCACCAACGTGCTGGGACCGGCGCGGACTTCACGCCTGGCGTGCGCCGGCAGCACGGCCTCGACGGTCCGCACCATGGCGCCGAGCCGTCCCCTCTCCGGGCAGAGCACGGCAACTCCGGCCTCCTTCAGCCGCCGGGCACAGACCGGCCCCACGCAGACCGACAGCACGTCCTCCCGCAGTGCGGTCAACACCTCGTCGCCGAGCCCGAGTCCGGCCGCGGCGGCGAGGAGGGCGTCGATCGCGGGCGCACTGGTGAAGGTGAGCGCGTGCAGTTCACGACGGACCGTCTGCTCGACCAGCCGGCGCAGCGGCGACGGATCGGCCGGCGGCCCCCAGCGATAGACCGGGACCGGAATCACTTCGGCTCCCCGCTCGCGCAGCGCGTCGGAGAAGGCGTCCAGCGGCACTCCGTGCTCCTGCACGGCGATCCGTCTGCCGGGCAGATCGCGCGCGAGCAGCCAGGCCAGCAGCGCGTCGGTGGTCTCGGTGACGGGGGAGTAGGTCTCGCTCAGGCCCCCGGCCCGCACCGCACCGGTCGCCTTCGGACCACGGGTGAGCACCACGGCCTCCCGGCACACCTCGGCCAGGCGCGCGCCGTGCCCCCAGCCGTCGGCCGCGCTCAGCCAGCCGCGCCAGCCGACCCCGGTGGTCGCCACCACATAGTCGAGCGGTCCGGTCAGGCAGCGTGCGGTGGCCCGGCGCAGTGCCGCGTCGTCCTCCAGCGGGAGGATCCGCAGAGCGGGCGCCTCGACTACCGTGGCGCCGCGCCTGCGCAGCAGCGCGACGAGTTCCTCCCGCCGGCGCGCGGCGGTGACCCCGATGGTGAAGCCGACGAGCGGGCCCGCGGGCCGGTTGCTGTTCATGTCCTGAAGGTTCCGGCGGCGCTGTTTCGGCCATGTTGCACCCCCATCACGTCGTCGTAAGCGGGAGGCCGTCGCACGTTACACAAGGTTTCCGCCGCGTCACCCCGGGCCCGGCGGCCGGTGAAGGAGCCGTACCCCGGACGCAACAGAACCGACCCGGTCGCGAAACGGCGTCCACCGACGCTCGGGGCATGACGACGACCGACACCCACTGCCCGTACTGCTCGCTGCAGTGCGGCATGCGCCTGCGGGTGCCGCAGGACGGCGGCGGGGCGCAGGTACTGGAGCGCCCCGACTTTCCCGTCAACCGCGGCGCGCTCTGCGGAAAGGGCCGGTCGGCCACCGCGCTGCTCGGTGCCGGGGCCCGGCTTACCGCGCCGCTGGTACGCGACGAGCGGGGCGGCGAACTGCGCGAGGCTTCCTGGGGCGAGGCCCTCGACCGGGTGGCATCCGGTCTGACGGCGGCCGGCCGCCGCCACGGGCGGGACGCGGTCGCGGTCTTCGGCGGCGGCGGGCTCACCAACGAGAAGGCGTACCTGCTCGGCAAGTTCGCCCGGGTGGTGCTCCGTACCCCGAACATCGACTACAACGGCCGGTTCTGCATGTCCTCGGCGGCCGCCGCGCACCGGATCGCCTTCGGCCTCGACCGCGGACTGCCCTTCCCGATGGCCGACATCGCCACGACGGGCTGCGTGATCCTGGTCGGCGCGAACCCGGCCGACACCATGCCGCCCGCACTGCGCTACTTCACCGGACTCCGTGCCAACGGCGGCACCCTGATCGTGGTGGATCCGCGGCGTACCCGTACCGCCGAACAGGCCGACCTGCACCTGCAACCCGTCCCCGGCACCGATCTGGCGCTCGCACTCGGCCTGCTGCACCTGGCGGTCGCCGAGCACAGGGTGGACGAGGCGTTCGTCGCCGGGCGCACCACCGGCTTCGAGGCGGCCCGCACCGCGGCGATGGCGCACTGGCCGGAGCGGGTGGAAGCGCTGACCGGCGTACCGGTGCACCAACTCCGGGAAGCCCTGCGGCTCTTCGCCGACGCCGCCACCGGCATGGTGCTCACCGCACGCGGCCCCGAGCAGCAGAGCAAGGGGACGGACACCGTCGGCGCCTGGATCAACCTCTGCCTGGCGCTCGGCAAGGCAGGCCGGCCCGGTTCCGGCTACGGCTGCCTGACCGGACAGGGCAACGGACAGGGCGGGCGGGAGCACGGCCAGAAGGCCGACCAGCTGCCCGGCTACCGCTCGATCGCGGACCCAGCCGCCCGCGCGCACGTCGCGGACGTCTGGGGAGTGCACCCCGACGACCTGCCCGGCGCGGGCCGATCGGCCTACGAACTGCTGGACGGCCTGGGCACGGCGGGCGGCGCCCGGGCACTGCTGGTGATGGGCTCCAACCCGGTGGTCTCCGCGCCGAACGCGGCCCACGTCGCCGAGCGGCTGCGAGCCCTGGACTTCCTCGCCGTCAGCGACCTGGTGCTCTCCGAGACCGCGCATCTCGCCGATGTGGTGCTGCCCGCCGCGCAGTGGGCGGAGGAGACCGGCACGACCACCAACCTGGAGGGCCGGGTGATCCTGCGCCGGGCGGCCCTGGCCCCGCCACCCGGCGTACGCACCGACCTGCACGTGCTGCGCGAACTGGCCGCCAGGCTCGGCGTGGACGACGGCTTCCCCGAGCAGGCCGAGGAGGCATTCGAGGAGCTCCGCCGCGCCTCGGCCGGCGGCCCGGCCGACTACGCCGGGATCAGCTACCCGCGGATCCGCGCCGAGAACGGGGTGTTCTGGCCCTGCCCCGACGAGGAACACCCCGGCACGCCCCGGCTGTTCCTGGACCGCTTCGCCACCCCGGACGGGCGGGCCCGATTCGCCCCGGTCACCCACCGCCCGGCCGCCGAGGAACCCGACCCGGAGTACCCGCTCCACCTCACGACCGGGCGGGTCCTCTCCCAGTACCAGAGCGGCGCCCAGACCCGCCGGGTGCCCGAGCTGAACCGGGCCGCGCCCGGCCCGTTCGTGGAACTCCACCCGCAGCTGGCGGCACGGCTCGGCGTGGCCGAGGGGGAGCCGCTCAGGGTCACCAGCCGGCGCGGCCGCGCGGTGGCCCCCGCCCGGGTGACCGCGGCGATCCGGCCCGACACCGTCTTCATGCCGTTCCACTGGGCGGGCGCCGGGCGGGCCAACACGCTCACCAACCCGGCCCTCGACCCGGTCTCCGGGATGCCCGAGTTCAAGGTCTGCGCCGTGCGTGTGGAGCGGATCCGATGAGCCGCCGGATCGCGGTGGTCGGCGCCGGGATGGCGGCCGCCAGGTTCGCCCAGCAGTACCGGGCGCACGGCGGCGACGCGGAAGTGGTGCTGTACGGGGCAGAGCCGCGCGGCCCGTACAACCGGGTGCTGCTGGCCGACGTGCTGACCGGGCGCCACGACCCGGAGGCGATAGCGCTGCCCCACGGAGCCGGAACGATCGTGCGCGGCGGCTGCGAAGTGGTCGGCCTGGACCCGGTGGAACGCCGGCTGCGGCTGTCCGGAGGCGAATCGGCCGGCTACGACGAACTGGTCCTGGCCACCGGTGCCAACCCCGTACTGCCTCCCCTGCGCGGCCTGTACGAACCGGACGGGCAGAAGGGCGGGCTGAAGGAAGGCGTGCACGCCTTCCGGACCCTGGCCGACTGCGCCCGCCTCGCCGAGGACGCCGCCGGAGCCGAACGCGCCGTGGTGATCGGCGGCGGGGTGCTCGGGGTGAGCGCCGCCCGGGCACTGGCCGCGCTCGGCCTTCCGGTGGAGATCGTCCACCAGGCCCCGTACCTGATCGAACGCCACCTCGACGAGCGAGCCGGGAACGCACTCCGCGGCCACCTCGCCGCGCTGGGCGTGGAGACCTACCCGGGCAACCGGGCCCGTGCCCTGCGCGGGGGAGCGCGCGTCACCGGGGTCGAGCTGGCCGGCGGCTACCTGCTGGACGCGGACCTCGTGGTGCTCGCCTGCGGCGTCCGTCCGCGCACCGGCCTGGCCGCCGCGGCCGGGATCACGGTGCGCAAGGGCGTCGTGGTGGACGACCGGCTGGCGGCCTCCGCGCCCGGGGTGTATGCGATCGGCGACTGCGCCGAACACCGGGGAACCGTCCACGGACTGGCCGGCCCGGCCTGGGAGCAGGCCGATCTGCTCGCGGCCCGGCTGGCGGGAGCGGGCGGGGACGTCCGCTACACCGGTTCGCGCCCGATGACCCGGCTCACCGCGGGGGTCCTGGAGTACGCGGCCTTCGGCGAGGTGGGCGAGGACATCCCCGGCACCGATGTGCTGCGCCTGGTCGACCCGACCCGTGGCTCGTACAAGAAGCTCGTGCTCCGCGGCGACCGGCTCGTCGGCGGCATCCTCCTCGGCGATCTGGCCGCGGCAGGCGATCTGGCCCGCGCCTACGAGCGTGACGATCCGCTGCCCGAGGACCCCCTCGACCTGCTCACCAGCACCCGATGACCCTCCGCGACGTCACCCGAGGAGAGCGCCCGTGATCGAGAAATCCCTGATCCTGGTCGGCCACGGCATGGTCGGACAGCGCTTCCTGGAAGCCCTGTCCGAGCAGCCGGCCGCCGAGCAGACACACCGCTGGCGGGTCACCGTACTTGCCGAGGAACCCCGCCCCGCCTATGACCGGGTCCATCTGACCAGCTGGTTCTCCGGCACGTCGGCGGAGGAACTGACCCTGTGCCCGCCAGGGTTCATCGAGCGGCACGGTATTGATCTGCGTCTGGGCGACCCGGCCACCGCGATCGACCGAGAGGCCCGCACCGTCACCACCCGCAGTGGCGACGTACTGCGGTACGACGCCCTGGTGCTGGCCACCGGCTCCTACCCGTTCGTGCCGCCGGTGCCCGGCCACGACGCCACGGGCTGCCATGTCTACCGGACCATCGAGGACCTGGAGGCGATCACCGCGAGCGCCGGAGGTGCCACGGTCGGCGCGGTGGTCGGCGGCGGACTCCTAGGCCTGGAAGCGGCCGGGGCGCTGCGGGCCATGGGCCTGGAGACCCATGTGGTGGAGTTCGCACCCCGGCTGATGGCCCTTCAGGTGGACGACGGCGGCGGCGCGGTGCTCCGGCGCAAGATCGAGGACCTCGGCGTCCACGTCCACACCGGGGCGGGCACGCAGCGGATCGACACCGACGAGCACGGCCGGGCACACACCATGGCGCTCTCCGACGGCACGGACCTAGCTGTCGACCTCGTGGTCTTCTCGGCCGGTGTGCGCCCGCGCGACCAGCTGGCCCGCGACTGCGGGCTGCCGGTCGGCGAACGCGGCGGCATCGTCGTGGACGAGCACTGCCGCACGACGGACCCGCGCATCCGGGCGATCGGCGAGTGCGCGCTGGCCGCCGACGGCCGGGTCTACGGCCTGGTCGCCCCCGGCTACGCGATGGCCGACACGGTGGCCCGTGAACTCACCGGCACCACAGCCGAGTTCACCGGCGCCGACACCTCCACCAAGCTCAAGCTGCTGGGTGTGGACGTGGCCAGTTTCGGCGACGCGCTGGGCGCCACCGAGGGCGCCCTGGAAGTGCTCTACGCCAACAGCAGGGCCGGAATCTACAAGAAGCTGGTGGTCGGCCCTGACGGCCGGCTGCTCGGCGGAGTGCTGGTCGGTGACGCCGAGTCGTACGCCGCACTCCGCCCGCTCGCCGCGAGCCGCTCCCGACTGCCGGCCCCGGCGGAACAGTTGCTGCTCCCGGCTGCCGCGGACGGCCGGCACGGCCCGCTGGTGCTGCCGGACGAAGCGGTGGTCTGTTCCTGTCACAACGTCAGCAAGGGGGCCGTCCGGGCGGCCGTGTCGGGACAGGGCATGCGCACCGTGCCCGAGGTCAAGAAGTGCACCAAGGCCGGTACCGGATGCGGCAGTTGCGTCAAACTGCTGGGCTCCATCGTGGACGAGGAGCTGGCGGCGGGCGGGCACGAGGTGGCCCGCGGTCTGTGCGAACACTTCACCCACAGCCGCGCGGAGCTCTACGAGATCGTCCGTGTCAAGGGCATCACCGGCTTCTCCAGGCTGATCGACGAACACGGCAACGGTGAGGGCTGCGACATCTGCAAACCCACCGTCGCCTCGATCCTGGCCGCCCTGGGCAACGGTCATGTCCTGGACGGCGAACAGGCCGCCCTCCAGGACACCAACGACCACTTCCTGGCCAATCTCCAGCGCAACGGCTCCTACTCCGTGGTGCCGCGGATCCCCGGCGGCGAGATCACCGCCGAAGGACTCATCACCATCGGTGAGATCGCCCGCGACCACGGCCTCTACACCAAGATCACCGGCGGCCAGCGGATCGACCTGTTCGGCGCCACCGTCGACCAGCTGCCGGGTATCTGGCGCCGGCTGGTGGACGCCGGATTCGAGTCCGGCCACGCCTACGGAAAGGCCCTGCGCACGGTCAAGTCCTGTGTCGGGCAGTCCTGGTGCCGCTACGGCGTACAGGACTCGGTGGCCCTGGCGATCGAACTGGAACTGCGCTACCGGGGCCTGCGGGCGCCGCACAAGCTCAAGTCCGCGGTGTCCGGCTGCGCACGGGAGTGCGCGGAGGCGCAGAGCAAGGACTTCGGGGTGATCGCCACGTCGGAGGGCTGGAACCTCTACGTCGGCGGCAACGGCGGAGCGACCCCGCGCCACGCCGATCTGCTGGCGGCCGGCCTGGACCACGACACCCTGATCCGCACCATCGACCGGTTCCTGATGTTCTACGTCCGCACCGCCGACCGCCTGGAGCGCACCGCCCCCTGGGTGGAGCGCCTGGAGGGCGGCCTCGACCACCTGCGCGCGGTCGTCCTCGACGACTCGCTCGGCATCTGCGCGGACCTCGACGAACTGATGGCACGGCACGTCGAGACGTACGAGGACGAGTGGGCGGCGACCCTGGCCGACCCTGAGCGGGTACGCCGCTTCGTCTCCTTCGCCAATGCTCCCGGAACACCCGACCCCACCGTGCGATTCGTCCACGAACGCGACGTGATCCGCCCGGCCCGCCCCGACGAGGGCGGGTTCCCTCTCACTCCGGCCCTGATCGCCGGCCCGGCCATGGAGGTACGCACACGATGAACGGGACCATCCCCGAGGAGAACACCGGACCTGTGGTGGAGATCGACGACGGGCGGACCTGGACGCCGGTCTGCCGGTACCGGGACCTGGACCCGGGCCGCGGAATAGCGGTGCTGGTCGGCCCGCGGGGAGACCAGGTCGCGCTCTTCCGCGAGCGCGCCGGCACGGTGCACGCACTGGCCAACCGCGACCCGTTCAGCGGCGCCCATGTCATCTCCCGCGGTCTGCTCGGCAGTCGGCTCGGCGTACCGGTGGTGATCTCACCGATGCTTAGGCACGCCTTCGAACTGCGCACCGGACGCTGTCTGGACGAGGAGCACACCCCCGACGGAACCCCCGCCGGGCTGCGCGTCTGGCCCGTGCGCGTGGTCGCGGCCACCCCTGCGGAGGTGGGCCGATGAGCACCGCCACCGCAGCCGTCACCCCCGGCCGGAGCGGCTCCCGGCGGATCGAGGACTGGGATCCCGAGGACAACGAGTTCTGGACCCTGGCAGGCGCCCGGATCGCCCGGCGCAACCTCGTCCACTCCGTCCTCAGTGAACACATCGGCTTCTCCGTCTGGAGCCTGTGGTCGGTGCTGGTGCTCTTTCTCGGCCCGGAGTACCACATCGACGCGGCCGGGAAGTTCACCCTCACCGCCCTGCCCACCGCACTCGGCTCGGTGCTGCGGATTCCGTACACCGTCGCCGTGGCGCGGTTCGGCGGACGCAACTGGACGGTGTTCAGCGCCCTGTTGCTGCTGGTGCCGACCGTGCTGGCCGGGATCGTGCTCAAGCCCGGGGTCTCCTACGGCACACTGCTCGCGGTGGCCGCCGTGGCCGGTGTCGGCGGCGGCAACTTCGCCTCCTCGATGGCCAACATCAACGCCTTCTACCCGCAGCGGCTCAAGGGCTGGGCGCTGGGGGTCAACGCCGGCGGCGGCAATCTCGGCGTACCGGCCGTACAACTGCTCGGCCTGCTGGTGCTGGCCACCGCGGGCGCCGGCCATCCGCGGCTGCTGATCCTCGTCTACCTGCCGCTGATCGTGCTGGCGGCGCTCGGCGCGGCGCTGCGGATGGACAACCTCGCCACCGCTCGCGGCGACCGCGGCGCCATGTGCGAGGTGCTGGGGAACACGCACGGCCGGGTGATGTCGCTGCTCTACATCGGTACCTTCGGCTCGTTCATCGGCTTCGGCTTCGCCTTCGGGCAGGTCCTTCAGGTCCAGTTCCACGAGCGGTTCGACACTCCGGCGAAGGCGGCGGCACTCACCTTCCTCGGGCCGCTGCTCGGCTCGCTCTCCCGCCCGCTGGGCGGCCTTCTGGCGGACCGCTACGGCGGCGCCCGGGTCACCTTCTGGACCTTCGCCGCCATGGCACTGGGGGCAGGCACGGTACTGGAGGCGTCACGGCAGCACTCACTGGCGCTGTTCCTGGGCGGGTTCGTCGCGCTCTTCGTCCTCAGCGGGGCGGGCAACGGCTCGACGTACAAGATGATCCCGGCGATCTTCCGGGCCACGGCACGGGCGGAGATCGCCGGGGGAGCCCCGCCGGCCGAGGCCGAGCGCCGCTCACGGCGCCGGGCCACGGCCCTGATCGGAGTGGCAGGCGCGATCGGTGCCTTCGGCGGAGTGCTGGTCAACCTCGCCTTCCGGCAGTCCTTCCTGGAGACGGGGAACGGCCAGGCGGCGTACATGGCGTTCCTCGCGTACTACGCCCTGTGCCTGGCGCTGACCCGGGCCTGCTACCTGCGCCGCTCCGCGCGCCGACTTCCGGACGTGTGATCGCGCCGCACCACTCGGGCGGCACGGCCGCGACAGCCGGGCACATACTGGAAGGAACCGCATGATTGGAGGACGCCATGATCGTCCTCGGTGTCATTCTGCTGGTCATCGGTCTGGTGGCCGGAATCTCGATCCTGTGGACCATCGGCGTGGTGCTCGTCGTGATCGGCGCCATCCTGTGGATCCTGGGCGCCGCCGGGCACGCGGTCGGCGGCCGGCGCCACTACTGGTAGCGCGCCGTCGGCAGGGTCGCCGCCCCGGCCGTCACAGCCCCGGGAACCGTCGCATATGGAGGTCGCAGTAGGTGCAGGCCGTCGACCAGGGTGTGGATGGCTGAGCGGGCGTAGTGGGAGGCGTCCCACCCCGCGTACAGGGGGACCGTCAGCGGGCCGTCAGGGGTGTGCACGATCAGTTCGGACAGGCCGAAGCGGGCGTGGTCGGTGACCAGGCAGACTCCGCGGCCCGCCGCGGCGAGGGCCTGGGCGAAGGGCGAGGACCCGGTCTCGGACACGGCGGCGAAGGCCAGCCCCGCCCGGCTGACGGCCTCGTCCAGCCTCGCCACATTGGCGCGGGTCATCAGGATCAGCGGTTCGGTGGCCAGCTCGGCGAGGGTGATCGTGGTGCGCCGGCTCCAGGGATGGCCGGCCGGGACCTGGGCGATGACCGGCGCGCGGCCCAGGAACGTGGATTCCAGCGGGGCCGGGGCGGGGCGCACGCGCCATCGGAAACGCCGCCCTGGACGTCGTACTCGACGCGTACGAGGAGGCGCAGCGCCTGCATCCGCGCGCCGATGTGCGCCACCGGATCGAGCACGCCGCCGTGATCCAGTGACGCGCAGGTCGCCAGGATCGCGGCGCTCGGCCTGATCCCGGTGCCGCAGGGCCGGTTCCTCTCGGAGACCGGTGACGGGCTGCTGGCGGCGCTCGGCCCCGAACGGTCCCGGCTGGTCTACCGGATGCGGTCGTTCCTCGACGCGGGCCTGGTGCTGCCCGGCTCGTCCGACGCGCCCGTGGTCGCCTCGGACCCGCTGCTGAGCATCCACGACATGGTGAACCGGACGACCGCCTCGGGGGCGCCGATCGGCCTACACGAGGCGGTGACGGCACGGGAGGCGCTGACCGCGTACACCGTCGGCTCGGCCCACGCAGTCCACGAGGAGCACATCAAGGGAACCCTTGCCCGGGGGATGCTCGCCGACTTCGCGGTGCTCAGCGACGACCTGCTGGGCGTGGCCCCGGAACGCATCGGGGAGCTGACGGTGGGGGCGACCGTGGTCGGCGGCCGGGTCGCCCACGACACCGGAGCGCTCGAGCTCTCCTGAGCGGGCCCGGCAACGGGACCGGGTCCGGCGGGACCGGTGCGGGCTCCGGCCGGCGTGGACCCGCCACCCGCTTTCGGGATACCAGTTTCGGCGGTGATCACCCTTTCCCTCGTTCCGACCGCGCCGGAGGTGCGAGGGCGGGCTCTCGGTCTCCAGGAAATCGCCATCGGCGTCATGCCGTTCGCCTCGCGGGGGCTCGGTGCGGCGGCCCAGTCGGTGGGGGTCGGGACCACCGCGTTCCTCAGCGGAATCCTGCTCGTCGCGGTGCTGCTGACGCTCGCGGCCCGGGTGCCCCAACTGCTCAGGTACAGCGGCGTGAACGTGCCGTAGTGCGGCCGGGGCGGGCGCGCAGGCGCCGCGCCACCGGCGTACGGGAACGGCCGCGGCGAAGTGTGTCCGCCGCGGCCTTACCCGTCGTCACCGACCGGGATCAGAGCTGGAGTTCGCCGTCCCGGACCACCACTCGTCCACCGGCCAACACCAGTTGCCGGCGCGGCGAGCGGACCAGGGCGTCCTGGACGTTCTCGGCGTCCAGCAGCACGATGTCCGCACGCGCCCCCGCGACGATGTCGTGGGTGTCGCGGTGCACGAAGCCCGCCGCGCGGGTGGAGGCCAGCTCCACCGCGTAGGCGAGCTCCTCGTCGGTGCGCAGGCCGTGCAGCCGGGCGAAGTTGAGTGCGACGCGAAGGATGTCGCCGTCACCGTACGGCGACCACAGGTCCCGGATTCCGTCGGTGCCGAGGCCGATCGGGACACCGCGGTCCCGCATCCCGCGCCAGGGCAGCGGCGCGGTGCGGACCGGGGCCACGGTCGCCCAGGAGACACCGGCCTCCTGGCAGGTCTCGAGCAGGCGCTGCTGCCGGTCCGCCGGAAGCTCGCCCAGGGCGAAGCCGTGCGAGACCGTCACCTTGCCCTGCAGCCCCGCGCGCAGGGTGCGCTGGGCGATGAGCTCGATCTGGAAGGCGCCGAGCTCACCTCCGTCGTGCAGGTGGATGTCGAGCCCGACGCCGCGTCGCTCCGCGATGTCGAAGAGGCCGTCGAGCTGCGCCACCGGGTCGCGGTCGATCGAGGCGGGGTCGAGGCCGCCGATGGAGGTCGCCCCGGCCTCGGCCGCCTTGTCGAGGAGTTCCAGCACGCCGGGGCGGCGCATGACGCCGTCCTGCGGGAACGCGACGATCTCCACCTCGATCGCACCGCCGAACCCGGCCACCGCCTCGCGGACGACCTCGATCCCGCGCAGCCCGACGCCGAGGTCGACGTCGACGTGACTGCGTACCGCCGTCGTGCCGTGCCGGAGGAACTCGCCCAGCACGGCGGTGGTCGAGGACGTGCTCGGGATACCGAGTCCGTCACGCTCGGCGCGTTCGTGGGAGATGCGCCCCCGGGTCGTGGCCTCGCCGCCGTAGGAGACCCACGGCTGCCCCCACCAGCTCTTGTCGAGATGGGCGTGCGCGTTGATGAAGCCGGGCAGGGCGAGGAGGCCGCCGCCGTCCAGGCGACCGCCCTCGTCGTCCGCCGTTCCGGCGGGTACTACGGAGAGGATCTCGGCGCCGGACAGCACGATGTCCACGGGCGCAGCACCCCAGGGGCGGACGTTCGTCAGTATCACATGAGCCATGAAGTGATGGTATACCAAATGGATTCGTGTCAGTCGGTCGGTCGGCGGGGAGCGGCGCCGCGCCGGCCGGCGAGGGCGAGCGGCAGAGTGGCGAGGCAGAGCGCGGCGGTGGCCATGAGTGCCAGGGAGAACGAGGCCCCTGTCGCCAGGTAGCCGACGAGGAGGGCGCCCACTCCCGTACCGCCGTCGAACCCGATGTTCCACACGGCGCTCGCGACTCCGCTGGACCGGCTGTCGACGGCGGCGAAGGCATCGACCAGGGTCAGGTTCTGGAGCCCGCCGTAGCTGACCCCGACCAGGGCCATCCCGGCCAGCAGCGGAACCAGGGCCGTCTCCTCCGGGGTGGCCACCGCCCAGGCCGTCAGGGCGAGTCCGACCGCCGTACCGATCACCAGCGGCCAGCGGAAGGGCTCCGTCCCGTACCGGTCGGCCAGCGCACCGAACCGCCAGCGGGAGACGGCAGCCGTCCCGGTCAGGAGCAGCAGCCCGGCCAGCGTCGCGGTGGAGTCGCTGCTCATCTGCGGGGCGAAGGTGATCAGGGCGCCGCCGGCCGTGGTGACGCCGAGCAGGAGCAGCATCGGGCGCAGCAGCGGAAGGTACCCGGCGCGCTTGCCCGGCACGGCGTCCCGGCCGGGCGCGCCCTCGGCCCCGGCCGGGTGCCCGTCCAGCCGACGGGCCAGCCGGAGCGCGGGCACCACGCCGAGCAGGGGCAGCGCGCCGATGGCGAACACGACCTCGAAGCCCAGGTTCTGCGCGGCCCACGGCGCGGTCGACACCAGGATGAGCTGGGGCCCCGCGATCGCCAGGCCGTACGCACCGATCGCCTGCCCGCGCCGCGCGGGCTCGACGAGTTCGGCGACGGCCCCGGCGCCGCAGACCGTGAGCACCCCGAACCCGAGCCCGCGCACCGCGGCGAGGGCGAGCACCGCGCCGAGCTGCGCGCTCAGCAGGTGCAGAAGCGCGGGGGCGCCGAGCAGGACCATCCCGCAGGCCAGGGTGGTCCGCCAGCCGAGGCGGCGTATCGCCGTCGGGACCAGGGTCTGGGCGAACACGGTGCAGAGCATCAGGATCGCGTTGACCGAACCGGCGCCGGCCGCATCGGCCCCGCCGTGCACGGCCCAGAGCGGTGCGGTGGGCAGCAGCACCGCGAACCCCGAGAATCCCGTCGCCGTCAGGAGCAGCAGCGCGGGCATGCCCGGTGCGTTCCAGACCGTTTCCCGCGCGGCGCTCTCCGCCGGAGCGTTCCTCACTGGCTCGTGCCTCCGTGGCGCCGTCGACGGACCGGCTGTCGCGGCCGGCCGGCATGCGAAGGAGGGCGGCAACGAGGCCGCCCATCGTGACACAAATGGTATACCGAATGTCGCTCGGCTGTTAGCCTGGCGCCATGAGCACAGTGAACGATCCGCAGTCTGTCACAGAGGGGGACCGCGAGTTCCTCCGTCGTTGCGTCGATCTCGCGAGTGAGGCCCTCGCGGCCGGAGACGAGCCGTTCGGTTCGCTCCTCGTGGACGAGCACGGCGCGATCCGGTTCGAGGACCGCAACCGGGTCAAGGACGGCGACGCGACCCGCCACCCGGAGTTCGAGATCGCGCGCTGGGCGGCCGAGAACATGTCCCCGCAGGAGCGGCGCGCCAGCGTCGTCTACACGTCCGGCGAGCACTGCCCGATGTGCAGCGCGGCCCACGCCTGGGTAGGCCTGGGCCGCATCGTGTACGCATCGGGCTGCGACCAGCTCGTGGCGTGGCGCCGGAGCTGGGGATTCGACGCGGGACCGGTCGCGGCGCTCCCCATCAACACCGTCGCTCCGGGCATCCCGGTGGCGGGCCCCGATCCGTCGCTCGCCGACGAGGTCCGCGCGCTGCACGCCCGGATGCTGGGCGTGGCCACCGAAGGCTGAGGGCCTGCCCGCCCGCCCCGGCGAGGGGCGGGCGGCTTCGCCCGGGTGGGCTTCCTCAGGAGCGCGGGTTGTCGGACCGGTCGTCGCGGGCCGCGTTCTTCTCCTTGATCCGCACCGCTTCCTTGCGGACGTCCGCCTGGGTGGCGCGTTCCTGCTGGAGCCAGTCGGGGGCTTCCTTCTTCAGTGCGTCGATCTGCTCCGTGGTGAGGGCCTCGGTGATTTCGCCACGGGCGAGACCTGAGATCGAGACACCCAGCTTCGCGGCGACCACCGGCCGGGGGTGCGGGCCGTTGCGCCGCAGTTCCTGCAGCCACTCGGGCGGATCGGCCTGCAGTGCGTTCAGCTCGGTGCGCGAGACGACACCCTCCTGGAACTCGGCGGGGGTGGCCTCGAGGTACACACCCAGTTTCTTTGCCGCGGTCGCGGGCTTCATCGTCTGGGCGGTCTTGTGCGACGTCATACGGACAAGGGTATCGAGCATGTGCGCTACCTCTGACCAGGGCCGGTAACCTGGCGGAGTGACAAGCTCGGAAGAAACCCCTTCGTTCCGGCTCGCGTACGTCCCGGGGGTGACACCCGGAAAGTGGGTGCGTATCTGGAACGAGCGGCTGCCCGACGTCCCGCTGACCCTCGTGGGGGTGTCGGCCGCCGAGGCGCCCGACGTGCTGCGGGGACGTGAGGCCGACGCCGGTCTCGTACGGCTGCCGATCGACCGGACGGCCCTCAGCGCCATCCCTCTCTATACCGAGACGACCGTGGTCGTGATCCCGAAGGACCACATCATGGCGGCTCTGGAAGAGGTCCCGGCCGCGGACCTGGCCGATGACATCGTGCTGCACCCCCTCGACGACACCCTCGACTGGGAGGACCGCCCGGGGCGGCCCGCCGACGAGCGTCCCGCCACCACGGCGGACGCCGTCGAGCTGGTGGCGGCGGGAGTGGGGCTGCTCGTCGTACCGCAGTCCCTCGCCCGCCTCCACCACCGCAAGGACCTCACGTACCGGCCGGTGCCGGACGCCCCCGAATCGCGCGTCGCGCTGTCGTGGCTGGAGGACGAGACCACCGATCTGGTGGAGGAGTTCATCGGGATCGTCCGCGGGCGGACCGTCAACAGCACCCGGGGCCGGCCCAAGCCCCAGGCTCAGGCGAAGGACAAGCGCGCCGACGGACGCGCCGAGAAGGGCGGTGCCCGGCGGAAGCCTGCGGCAGGCGGGACGGCCGGCAAGCCGGGTGCCAGGACGGCCGGGAAATCGGGCGGGAAGAGCCCGCGGAGCGGCTCCGCCGCCCCCAAGCGCGGCAAACCCCGTCGCCGTTCCTGAATCGCGTCCGCCACGGTCGACCAGTGGCCGGGGGGAGCGGCGCACCGGGGGCCGCCCGGTGCGCCGCACGGCCCGGTTCTCAGCGCCTGCGTCGTACCTTCGGTTCCGGTACGAGGCGCACGACGCCGTTGAGCAGATGGTCGACCAGGTCGTGCGAGGGCTTGTCGGTGAGGTTGGTGAGCAGCCGGGCCAGGGTGTTGAGCAGGAACGGCGACCCCATGACGTAACGGTTGAGGACCGGCTGGAAACCGGAGCGGCTGAAGACCAGATCGGCGGCCGTGTTGCCGAGACGGTAGTAGCGCCCCCATCGGCGGTTCATCTCGACGGGGTAGCCGTGCAGCACCTGCTCGCGCCTGGGGCCCCGGGGCATGGCGAGGGCCAGCGTGGCGGTCTCGGCGGCGACCTCGCCGGCCTCCATGGCCTGGCCGATCCCCTCGCCGTTCCAGGGGCTGATCATGCCTCCGGAGTCGCCGACGAGCAGGAGCCCGCGGGTGTAGAGGGGATGGCGGTTGAAGCCCAGCGGAAGGGCGGCGCTACGGACCGGGCCCTCCGCGTTCTCCTCGCGCAGCCCCCAAGCCTCGGGGGTACGGGCCAGCCACTCGTCCAGCGTGGCGCGCAGGTCCGCCTTTCCGTGCCGCCGGTGCGGCAGCGCGCCGAGGCCGACGTTGACGCGGCCGTCGCCCATGGGGAAGATCCAGCCGTACCCGGGCAGGTAGTGATCGCTCCCGGGGAACCGGAGGTCGGCCCACAGCTCCAGGTACTCCTCCGCGGAGCGCTCGGGGCTGCGGTAGTAGCGGCGGGCGGCCGTCGCGATCTGCCTGTTCCGGTCCCGCTGGAGGCCCATGGCGAGGGCGAGGCGGGCCGAGGCGCCGTCGGCGGCGATCACGATCGGTGCGTGGAAGGCCAGCGGTTCCTTCTCCTCGGTCGTCGCGGTGACACCGGTGATGCGCCCTGCCCGGTCGGTCAGTGGCCGGGTCACCTTCACACCGCTGCGCAGCCGCGCTCCGGCGGCGACGGCGTGCCGGGCGAGGATGTCGTCGAAGTCGTGCCGGCTGCGCGAGAGACCGAAATCCGGATAGCGGCCGAGCGCGGGCCAGTCGATGTGCACCTGATGCTCCCCGGCCACCCAGCGCATCCCGCGCGAACGGGTCCACCCCGGAGCCTTGATGTCGACGCCCATCCTGATGAGCTGGTGCACCGCACGCGGCGTCAGACCGTCCCCGCACACCTTCTCCCGGGGGAACCGGGACTTCTCCAGCAGCAGGACATCGACGCCCGCTCTGGCGAGGTGGAAGGCGGCAGCCGATCCCGCGGGGCCCGCCCCCACCACGATCACCTGGGCTTCCTCGTCCGAGCCGTGGTCGGACCGGGCGTCCGACCCGGACCGGTCTGGCGTCGTTTCCCGCATCGGGAACCCCTTCCTGAAGCCGGTGCCGTACCGGGGACGGCAACCATCCGCTTCATCATCGATCAAGGACGACCGGTGTGTGACCCGGTCCGGAAAACCGGCACCTGCCTGCGGGAACCTCAAGATGCGTACCGCCTGAAACCATGACAATTTACCCTTGCTGACCAGCTACTCAGGTGAAAGGGACCCTCTGATGGAGCGTCGTCCGGCGAGTCGGCGGCTCGCGGCCGATCCGGACCCGCCCGAGGGGATACGCGGCGCACCGGCCGACGCCACGTCACCCGGCCCCGCCGGGCCGCCGCACACCGAGGCCGCGTCCCGCCCGCGCCCGCCGCCGGGCCGCACGCGTTCCGTCGCCCCGTCCCGCCGGCAACGTACTGCCGCCGCAAGGAGTGCCGTATGAGCACCATGGACGTTCCCTCGGAAGCCGAGTCGGAGATTCCCGCATCGCAGCCACGGGCCGGGAAGCCCGCGCTGCCGGGGATGACCTGGGTCACGCTGGCGCTGATGACCACCGCCTCGGTGGCCAGCCTGCGGTCCGCCCCGACGATGGCCGTGTACGGACTGGCCTGCGTCTTCCTCTACATCGTCCCGGCGATCGTGTTCCTGATGCCCACGGCGCTGGTCTCCGCCGAGCTGGCGTCGGGGTGGAACGGCGGTGTCTACCGCTGGGTGAGCGAGGGGCTGTCGAAGCCGCTCGGATTCCTCGCCGTGTGGTGCCAGTTCGCGATGACGATCTTCTACTACCCGAGCCTGCTCGCGTACGTCGCCGGCACCATCGCCTATGTCATCGACCCGAGCCTGGCAGGCAGCGGCCTGTACACCGCGATCGTGATCATGGTCCTGTACTGGACCGGGGTGTGGGTCTCCTCCCGGGGCACGAAGGCCGTCGCGGGGCTCTCGTCCTGGGGCCTGATCATCGGGACGCTGGTTCCGGGCACCGTCCTCGTGGTGCTCGGGTTCGTCTTCCTGGGCCAGGGCAACGGTTCCGCGGCTCCGATGACCGCCGGTCATCTGCTTCCGCAGTGGACCGGGCTCGCCAGTCTCGTCCTGATCGTCAACAACTTCCTCAGCTACTCCGGCATGGAGATGAACGCCGTCCACGTCTCGTCGCTGAAGAACCCGGCCAGGGAGTACCCGCGGTCGATGTTCCTCGCCATGGGACTGGTGCTGCTGATCTTCATCCTTCCGGCGCTGGCCATCAGCTGGGTCGTCCCGGCCGATCAGCTCAGCCTGACGGCCGGTGTGATGCAGGCGTTCGACGCGTTCTTCTCGTACTTCCACGTCGGCTGGCTCACCCCGGTCGTGGCCGTCGCCCTGGTCGCGGCGGCGCTCGGCGGCATGCTCACCTGGCTGGCGGGGCCCTCCAAGGGCCTGCTGCTGATCTCCCGGGAGGAGGGCTATCTGCCGCCGTTCCTCCAGAAGCTCAACAGGAACGGCATTCAGCAGAACATCCTGGTCACCCAGGGCGTCGTCACCACCGCCATCGCCCTCATGTACGCGTTGATCCCCGATGTCTCCAGCGCCTACTGGATCTTCTCCGTGATCACCACGCAGGTGTATCTCATCGTCTATCTGCTGATGTTCGCCGCCGCGATCCGGCTGCGCAGGACCCAGCCCGACCACCCGCGCGGCTATCGCGCCCCCGCCCTCGTACCGCTGTGCGTCCTCGGTCTGCTCGCCTCGCTCGCCGCCCTGGCGATCGGGTTCGTACCGTCGTCGCAGTTCGGCGGCGGCAGCGTCTGGTCGTACGTCGCGCTGGTCGGCGGCGGGCTCGTCGTGCTCGGTCTGCTTGTTCCGTACCTCTTCCTCAGGCTCCGGAAGCCGAGCTGGCGCACTCCCGCGGGGCAGGACGGCGCGGCGGCGGGCAGTGACGCATGAGCCCACGCGCATGGCTTCCGAGCACCGCTGGATCTCGTCCTCCAGGTCTGCTGCCCCGGACCGGGTCGAGGCGTTCGACCGGACCGTGGACGAGCTCAGGACCGGCAGCACGGTTCGGCGATGAACCCGGCCGGCCCGAAAGAAAGCAAGAGGAACCGGACTACCCGGGTCCGGACCGATGACCGGGAGACAATGATGAGCGAGCACGAACTGGCCGACCGGATCGCCGCCCTGATGCCGCGTGCCAAGGCGGATCTCACCGAACTGGTCGCGATCCCCTCCGTCGCCGACCCCCGCCAGTACCCGCCCGAGGAATGCCGGAAGGCGGCCCAGTGGGTCGCCGACGCATTCACCGAGGCGGGTCTGCGCGATGTGCACCTCGCCGAGACGCCGGACGGCAGCGCGGCCGTGCTCGGCCATCGTCCGCCGCCGCCCGGCGCGCCGACCGTGCTGCTCTACTGCCACTACGACGTCCAGCCGCCGCTCGACGACGACGCCTGGACCTCGCCGCCCTTCACGCTCACCGAGCGCGACGGCCGCTGTGCAACGTCTTCACCAACGCCTACCCGCGCGCCGAGATCGTCCTGATGGGCGTGGAGGAACCGCAGTGCCTCGTCCACGCCCCCGACGAGAGCGTCGACCCCACCGAGATCCAGCACATGGCCCATGTCGAGGCCCTCTTCCTCAGCCGGTACGCGGCCGCACGGCGCAACTGAGCGACCAAGGGCCCCGCTACGACTCCAGGTAGCGCATGACCGCCAGCACCCGTCTGCTGTAGCCGGTGGTGCGTGGCAGATCGAGCTTCTCGAAGACCGAGTTGAGGTTCTTCTCGACCGAACTCAGCGAGATGTGCAGCTGCTGCGCGATGGCCGCGTTGCTGCGGCCCTGGGCCAGCTCCTGCAGGACGGTGCGCTCCCGGGGAGTCAGCCTGGCCAACGGGTCGACGTGGGTGGTCCGCACCACCAACTGCCGTACGACCTCCGCGTCGATGGACGCCCCGCCCGCGTGGATCCGTTCCAGCGACTCCAGGAACTCGTCGACCTGCGCGACCCGGTCCTTGAGTAGATAGCCGACCCGCTCGGCGTTCTGCGACAGCAGCCGCACCGCGTAGTTGCGCTCCACGTGCTGGGAGAGCACCAGCACACCGACCAGGGGCCACCGCTCGCGGATCTCCAGAGCGGCCCGCAGCCCCTCGTCGGTGTGGGTCGGCGGCATCCGGATATCGACGACGACGAGGTCCGGCGGGTCCTCCTCGACCGCCCTGACGAGGGATTCACCGTCCCCCACCGAGGCGAGGACCTCGTGCCCCTCCTCCGCCAGGAGCAGGGCCAGGCCCTCTCGGAGCAGGGCCGAGTCCTCGGCGAGCATTACGCGCACGGCAACTCCGCGGTGATCGTGGTGGGGCCCCCGGAAGGGCTGTCGATGTGCAGCCGGCCGTCCAGTGCGTCCACCCGGCTGCGCAGCCCGGACAGCCCGCCGCCCAACGGATCCGCGCCGCCGGTGCCGTTGTCCTCGACGGACACCGAAACCCGGTCCCCGTCGCCCCGGACGCCCACCCGGATACGGGTCGCCCGCGAGTGCTTGGCCGCATTGGTCACGGCCTCGCAGACCACGAAGTAGGCGGCGGTCTCCACCGGCCGGGGCAACGGCTGAGGCAGTGAGAACTCCATGTGCAGGGGAATGCTGCAGCGTTGGGCCACCCCGCCGAGAGCCTCTTCGAGCCCCAGGTCGTCGAGTGCCGAGGGGTAGACCCGCCAGGCCACCTCGCGCAGTTCCGTGAGGACCTCCTGGGAGGCCTGGTGGGCCTGCCGGAGCAGCGACTCCGCCTGTTCGGGACGCCGGTTGCGGCGGGCCCGGCCCAGCAGCATGGCCAGTGCGACGAGTCGCTGCTGCACACCGTCGTGCAGATCGCGTTCGATGCGCCTGCGTTCCGCGTCGACCGCCCGGAGCACCCCGGCCCGGCTGGCGGCCAGTTCGGCGACGCGCCGCTCCAGCAACTCCCGCTCGGAGGGCCCGAAATGATCGCGCGCCAGCCGGGAGTCGAGCGCGTTCAGCGAGAAGATCCCCTGCAGATCGAGGAAGAGCAGCACACCGCCCAGGACCGCCTGGGGCAGCAGCCCCTGCCAGTCGGTGGGGTCACGGACCACCCCCGCGGCCAGCAACCCGGCCAGCCCGGCCCCGTACCCCAGCAGCGCGAGCACCCACGCGAACAGCGTCCCCGCGCAGGTGCGGGCGGCCAGATAGCGAAGAACATCCTGGTCGGACGAGTGGTGTGCGGGGAACACATCGCCGAAGAAGGCACTGCGGCGGATCCGTTCCAGCCCGGTGAGTCCGCGCGCTCCGGTACTCAGCAGAGCCAGCGCACGCGGCCGGGTACGGGGCCACAGCACGAACGGCAGCGACAGCCCGCCCGGCACGGCGAAATACAGCAGCCCGAACAGGGCGGTGCCGCAGCCGAGCAGAGCGCCCGAGGCTCTGCGGGGCCAGGGGTACGGGTGAGTCACCGTCGCGCCCGCCCCGTCGCGCCGCGGGCCGGGCAGCTCCGGCAGCTCCGGCCGTCGGCCGGTCGTACGGTCCGCGAAGTCCCCCTGCACGGTTGCCGAGGCTAGCCGTACGGCAGGGGCACGGCAAGATCCTTCCGGCCGGGCCGGAGCCACCGACGGCGTACGGGGCCGTGACGCCGTGCTCATGGGGCCCGGCGGTGCTGCGCCCGGCCATCGGACCGCAGGCGTACGGCCACGTACCCGGCGACGGCCACCAGGACCAGGACGAGAACGGCCTTGGACAGGACCCCGACGTAGGTCTCCACCAGATCCCAGCGGTCGCCGAGCCAGTAACCGGCCATCACGAGAACCGAGTTCCACAACAGGCTGCCCAGGGCGGTCAGGGCCACGAAGAGCGGCAGCGGCATCCGCTCCACACCGGCCGGCACGGAGATGAGACTCCGGAAGATCGGCACCATGCGGCCCAGGAGGACGGCCTTGGTGCCGTGTCTGGCGAACCACTGCTCCGTACGCTCCAGATCGGAACCCCGAACCAGCGGGAGCCTCGCCCAGATCGCATGCGTACGCTCGCGGCCGAAGAGCATCCCGATCCAGTACAGGGCCACCGCACCCACCACCGAACCCAGCGTGGTCCAGAAGAGCGCCGAGGCCAGACCGATGACACCCTGCCCCGCGGCGAACCCGGTCAGCGGGAGAATGACCTCGCTGGGCAGCGGTGGAAAGAGATTCTCCAGGGCGATGGCGAGTCCGGCTCCCGGACCTCCCATGGTGTCGACGAGGCCGGCCGCCCAGCCGGCGACACCGCCCGCCGGTTCCTTGGCGAGACCGAGAATGACGAGATCCATGAGCTGACTCCTGGCCGTTGTGGTGAGGCGCGAGAAGTCCGTCGTGCCTCACCGGCAACGCTAGGAACCGACAGCCGGAGCCGGTACGAGGAAAACCACCCGGCCGGGTGCTGTTCTCCGCATCCGTCACCCTGCGGTTTTCCGTAACCCCGGCGCCATGCGGACGAGTCGGAAGCACCAGGTGGCCCCGGCCCCCGTTCTGCCGCAGCCCCGGTCCCGGTCGTGGCGGCACTCGGACGGAAACAGCTGAGGTCCTTCGTGACCAGGGAGTCGGGCAGCCGTCATTTCTGTGCGAAGACGAACCAGACCTGGCCCGGCGCGAAGGTCATGCGCTCACCGTCCCGGGTGGTGAGGGCGGTCGCGGAACCGGCCGCCGGCCGTGACCAGCGGACGTCGTACTCCTTGCCCTCGCGCAGCACAACGGCGGAGCCGGAGCCCACGGTCTCGGTGTACGGGGACGTGCTGCCCCACCGGTCCTGATACGCGGAGGGGCGCACGGTCACGTACTGCACCACCACATCGGCCGCGCCGAGCCGGGCGCCCTCCGCAGTACGGGCCGGGGCGCCGTCCATGGAGACGAGCCACTGGCGCTGTCCGGCGGACCAGGTGAACGTGAAGCGCGCCGCCGGATATCGCACCGTGCGACCGGTGACCGCTCTGCCGCCCGGCACCGCCGCGGCGAAACGCAGCCCGATGTCCTCTGCCGCGTTCACGCCGGTGGTGGCGTGCGGGGTCCGGCCGGGGCGCAGATACAGGTTGTGCGGTGCGGCGCGGTCGTTGTCACGGAAGTACGCGTCCGGGGCCTTCTCGGGAGGCAGCGGATCCAACGGGGCCGCCGCGATGGCCGGGAGGAGCTTGGCCTGGGCCCCGGAGAAGGCGAGCGTCGGCCGGTCGAACTGGCGGAGCAGCTCCAGATCCGTCTCCCGGGCGCTGCGCACCGGGCCGACCACGGGTGGCAGCCGGGACGAATAGGCGGCGAGGATGCGGCTGAGACCGGCCTCCACCTGCTCCACATAGACGATGTCGGCCTTGTCGAGCCCGGTCTGCGGGCGGGCGGGACCGACGTTGTCGATCTTCACGGCGAGGACATGGGCGCGTGATCCGGCAGGCGTGGACGGCTCGGGGCTGCTGGGCGAGGAAGTCGTTCCGCCACCCTGGCAGCCCGCCAGTGCGGAGATGAGCAGTGCGAGCGCGACCGCTGATGCCGTGCCTGGCCGCCGCGTCCCGAACGAGTACATGACGGCCGCCCTTCCGAGCCGGCCGACGCGACGCCTCCGGCCGTGTCCGTTCGCCGCGACGGCTCCCTGCACATCATCACGCAGAAGGGCGCCCCAGGGGTTCCCACGGGGCAGGGCGGACGGGCCGCGGCGACGCGCGCCGAGGCGCGGGGATCCGCGCTCAGTACGGCAACGGTCGGCCCGACGGGGTCCTCAGGTCGAGGGGCGGCGGGCGGGACGGCAGCTGCGGTCGGCGGACGATCCTGATGCGGCCCATTGCCAACACCCCCTGTCGGTCTCCCGTCATATGCCCGGCACGTGAGCCGTTCATGCGGCTCCGGTGTGAATCTTCCCGTCACGGAGTCCGAAAGGTCGCTGCTCCTCATCCTGCTCGCGGCACACCGGACATGACGGCTCGTCGGTTCATCCGGCGCCGCCGCCGGTCCCGGTCAGGATCTGCTCCCCGCATCGGTCTCCACACAGGACCTGGAGCCCGCGCGGCATGTCCGAGAGCCGTCCCGCGGCATGGTGCCGCCGGTCCCGGACCGCGAAGAACCGCGTGGGCGACGGGTGCCCGACCGGGCTGACGAGCAGGCCCACCGGCCCGGAACGCGGTTCGCCGCAGGCCACCGCGGCGCCCCGTCCGGCCGCCGTCGGCGGCTTGGGCCGTTCGGGCGTCTTCGCACTCGACGACATCGCCGGCGACCGGTCCGTCCGCGGTCAGCGCCTCCTGGAGGACGAGCCGGGGCCTCCAGGCGGCCGCAGCGATCCGCGGCGCCCTCACCTCCGAAACCGTGGTGACGCGACCGCTTTCCGCGCGGGATCGACTACGTCTGCGGCCGGCGCCCCGCCGACGCCGCCCCGGCCCCGCCGACAGCCCCGGAATGTCCGGCGGGCGGAGCCCGGGTGGTCGGAAGGCCCTTCCTGACCGGCCTTCCGGGCAAGGGAGTTGCGCGGCGGCGCCGTCTTCCCGTCGCACCGGGGACAGCGCGCCCGCACGCTCGCTATCCTTCCCCGCTATGAGCCATGAGCATGGCACGGGTGGGGCATCCGACGGGGCTCCGCGGAGGTCCGGGTGACCGAGGGCATGGGCCCCGCGCCGGATGCCCGTACCGCGGAGGCATGGCGGGCCTTCGGCGCCCGGCTGCGCCAGTGGCGCAGGCGGGCCGGGCTCACCCAGGCCCAGGTCGGGGCCCGCGTCGGCTACGACCACACCGCCATCAGCAAACTGGAGCACGGCACCCGCAGGACACCGCTGCCGCTGGCCCGCAGGCTGGACGAGCTGATGACGGCGGGCGGTGACCTCCTCGCCGCCTGCGAGGCGGCCGAGGCCGAGGGTGCGGGCGGCACGGGTGAGGAGGGCACGGGAGGGCACCCCGCACCGGCCCCCGCACGGCAGGGACCGTTGCCCGGGGAGCCCGCGGGAGGCGCCCTGCTCGCGATGCTGCCGCCGGACACCGTCCTGCCCAGCAGGCTGCCCAGCTACGGACTGATGTGTCCGGTGCACGGCCGGGACGGCTGCACCGTCCCCGTGCTCGCCGACGTCGTGGCCCTGCACTCGGCCTTCTGCTCCCTCGGCCCGGCCGCCGTGCCGCGCCCCGCGCTGGACATCGACACCGTGCACGCCCTGACGGCGCTGCTCGCCGTCTGCCTGCGGGCCGACGAGGAGCGCGCCTGGCCCGGAGCGACCGTTGTGGTCGAGCGCACCCTGCACGCGATGCTCCGTTGGATGGCCCTGCCCGCGGCGTCCTACCAACGTCAACTCGCCCCGCTGGCGGCCGAGTACGCGCAGTCCGCCGGCTGCCTGCGACTGCTGCGGGGCCGCAACGCCACGGCGATGGCCTGGCTCGACCGCTCGCTGGTCTGGGCCCAACTGGCCGGTCACGTCGGAACGGAGGTGGCCGCGCTCAGCGACATGAGCACGCTGGCCCGGCTGGAGGGCGACGGCCCGTCCGCCCTCGCCTACGGAGGCGCTATCAGGCAGGCCGCCGACGGCCGTTACTGGGCGGGCGCCATGAGCGATCTGTACCTGGCGCGCGGCCACGCGGTACGGGGCGACGCCCGGCAGACCCTGGGCCACATCGACCGTGCCTGGTCGCAGCTGGACCGGGTCGGCGAGCAGGACGAGACGGAGGCGCCCTGGCTGTCCGTCGCCTCGGTGCGCCTGCGGGTGGAGTCCGGCGCCGCCGGGGCGCTCAGGGACCTGGCGGCGGCGACCGGGGACCGCCGGCTGGCACTGCGCGCGGTCGGGGCGGCCCGCACCGCGCTCGCTCTGCTCCCGCCGGGGATGCACTCGGCGCGGACGCTGTTCCTGGTACGGATGGCGGACGCGCACGCCTGCGCCCAGGACCCGCAGGCGGCGATCGCCATCGCAGGACCGGTCCTGGACACCACCGAGGTCACCGCTTCGACGCTGCTCGGACAGGAACTGCGCGGCCTGCACAGCCGGTTGGCGGCCCGGCACGACAACAGGCCCGAGACCGACGACTTCACCCGCAGGCTGGCCGCCGTCGTCCGCTGACACACCGGAGGCGGGACGTGTGTGCACACGCCCCGCCCCGGATGCCGCGCCGGCGGAGGATCAGCCGGCGTTCAGCGTCACGTCGTCGACGACGAAGCTGGTCTGCAGATAGGCGTCCTCCTTGCTGGTGAATCCGAGGGTGACCGTCTGGCCGGCGAAGGCGCCGACGTCGAAGGTCTTCTGGGCGTAGGAGCCGGCGGCGTCCACGTTGGAGTACGTCGCGAGTGTCTGGGTCCCCAGCTTCACGGTGAATGTGTCGTACGCGGTCGGGTCGCTCGCCGACTCGTCCGTGTCGGTGCGCAGGTAGAACGACAGCGCGTACGACGAGCAGCCCGACGGAATGGTCAGCGACTGCGAGACGGTGTCCGAGTGCGTGGACCCCCAGCCCCCGAACCAGGCCTGGTACGAGCCCGTGTGGGCCGGCTTCTCCGACGTCCGGTTGTTGATCACACCGTCCGTCTGGGTCCACGGGGCGACGCCGTCCTCGAAGCCGCCGTTGGCCACGACCTGCCGGGCCTGGCAGGTGCCGCCGCCCCCGACGACGAGCGAGTAGGTGGTGGCGTGGGTGGCCGTGCCGGTGCCGGTCACCGTGATGGTGTACGTGCCCGCCGCGGCCTGGGCCCCGGCGGAGACGGTCATCGTCGAGGCGGAGCCCGACTGCACGGACGCCGGGGCGAACGAGACGGTGACGCCGCTCGGCGCGCCGGAGGCCGTCAGCTTCACGGTCTGGGCGGAGCCGGCGGTCGTCGCGGTGGACACGGTGGCGGTGACGGAGGCGCCCGGCTGGACATTGCCGGTGACCGGCTTCACCGAGACGGAGAAGTCGTCGGCGGGCGCGGTGGTGCCGACGGCGGTCTTCCACACGGTGTACGCGACCCCGTCGGCGCTGCGGTCGAGCGCGGTCGCGTTGATGTTGGCCGTGGTGTCACAGGACGAGTGGTAGCAGGGGTCGTAGGAACGGCCCGCCGTGCCGCCCCACTTGGCGGCCTGTGCCGACGTCTTGGTGTCGCTGGCGCCGGTCGCGTAGCCCGAGGTGGGGATGCCGCCCTGCTGGAAGGAGTAGTCGTCCGAGCGCCCCTGGCCCTCGACGTTCTCCTCCGGCGCGAGGTTCAGCGAGTCCCAGTACTCCTTCATGGGCGCCGAGGCGGCCGAGTTGACGTTGTTGATGAAGTAGCCGCCGTTGGTCGAGGCCACCATGTCGAAGTTGTAGTACGCCTTGATGGCGCCGCGCTCGGCCGAGCTGAGCCGGCCGACGTAGTACTCCGATCCCTGAAGCCCCTGCTCCTCGCCGTTCCACCAGGCGAAGCGGACGTGCTTCGTCATGGTCGGGTTGCGCTGGGCCAGCGCGAGGGCGTTCTCCAGCAGGGTGGCGGAGCCCGAACCGTTGTCGTTGATCCCGGGGCCGGCCGAGACGCCGTCCAGGTGGGCACCGAACATGATCGTCTGGTCGGACGGTCCGCCCGGCCAGTCGGCGATCAGGTTGTTGCCGCGGTAGGTGCAGCTGGTGCAGGTCTGCTCGCTGACGGTGTAGCCGGCAGCCTGCAGCTTGCCCTTCACATAGGCGAGGGAGGCCGTGTAACCGGCGCTGCCGGCCCGGCGGTTGCCGCCGTTCTGGGTGGCGATGGTGCTCAGCTGCGTGAGGTGCGCCTGCACGTTGGCGACGCTGATGTCCGGTGCGCTGCCGCCCGGATTGCCGCCCCCGTTGTCGACGGTCAGGTTGTACTGCGCGGTGTGGCTCTGGGTGCCGTCACCCTTCACCGTGAAGGTGTACGCGCCGGGCGCGGCGTTCGAGGACGCCGACACGGTCATCGTGGAGGACGCCCCGGCCTGCACCGACGACGGGCTGAAGGCCGCGGTGACACCGCTCGGCAGGCCGCTCGCCGTCAGGGCGACCGTCTGCGCGCTCCCGGAGCTGACCGCGGTCCGCACCGTGGCCGTCACCGAACTGCCCGGCTTCACCGAGCCCGACCCCGGGTCCAGGGACATCGTGAAGTCGTTGTTGCCACTGGGCGTACAGGTCGGGTCGCCGCTCTGCGCGGGCACGCTGATGGCGTCCCAGGCGGCCTTGGTCCGGTCGAAGAGCACACAGCCCGGGTCGAGGTTCTTCGCCGCGGTCAAAGTGGCCGTGCGGTAGCGCTTGTAGGTCATCCCGCTGGTCTTCAGCAGCATGCCGCCGTAGAAGACCTTGCCGGCGCTCTGGATGCCGACACCGGTGACCGACGAGCTGTTGCAGGTGGGGCTGGTGGGCTTGCCGCCGCCGGGGTTCGAGCCCTCGGCCAGCAGATAGAACCAGTGGTTGAGCGGACCGGCCGCCGCGTGCTCCTCGGTGTTGGGTATCGAGGAGCTGTAGCAGTTCGGGTCGCCGATCTGCCCCGGGTTGTACATGATCCGGATCGGACCGTTGCCGACCAGGTCGATCTTCTCGCCGACGGTGTAGTCGGGGTCGTCGTACGGGGCCGGCTCATTGGTGTACGCCTCGGTCAGGGCGCCCATGATGTCGCCGGTCGCCTCACCGAGACCGGACTCGTTGTTGGCGCCGCCGGGCGTGAACTGGTCGATGCCGTGACCGAACTCATGGCCCACCACGTCCATCGCGCCGATCCACTGATTGGCGTTGTTGTGGCCGATGGAGACCGACGAGCCGTCCCAGTAGGCGTTGACGTCGTTCAGCCCGACCTTGACCGGCCAGCTGCCACCGTTGCCGTTGTGCCCGTTGCGGCCCAGCCAGTCCTTCAGCATGTTCCACTCGTGCTGCGCCGCCCACATGACGTCGACGCAGCCGGTCTCCTTGCTGGAGGCGTTGCCGGTGCCCCAGGAGTCGCTCGACTTGGTGAAGACACTGCCCGTGCTGTAGTCGGCGCAGCTCAGTCCGGGCCGGTTCGGGTCACGCAGCGAGTAGCTGCTGCCCGAGGCGGTGGTGTCGATGGCCAGCGGCGAGGGGCCGTTCCACTGGCTGTTGCCGGTGCCCGCCCTGACGTCGTCGTAGCTGTCGATGACCTTGCCGGTCCCCGCGTCGACGAAGACATGAAGCCGGCTGGGGGCCTTGGCGGTGCGTCCGGTGAGCACCGTCTCCCACGCCAGCCGGGAGGACTTGTCCGTGGCACGGACCACGAGCCGGGGCGATTCCACCCGCTTCACCGTGCGGAGCCTCTTGCGGGAGGTGGTCTCGGCCGCCTTGGCGGAGACGGTCGGTGTGGTCGGCACGTTGATCCGCCGGGACACCGCGGACTGGGTGCCGCGGACCCGGCCCTTGGAGTCGGCCACCACGACGGCGTCCCCGCCGACGACCGGCAGGCCGCGGTAGGTGCGCTGGTACGCGACGGAGTACATGCCCTTGACCCACGGGGTCACCATCTGGCGCTCGTACCGCTCCTCGGGCCCCTTCGCCAGCGTGTCGAGACCACTGGCGGCCGCCCGGTCGGCCGCCGACACGGCGGCCGAGAGCGCGGAGGGGGCGGGCGGGGACGGTTCGGCGGACGCCGACTGCCCGCCGGTGACTACCAGCATCGCGGCGAGGACGGCCAGAGTCGTCCCGGCCGTCATCGGTCTGAGTTTCATCGAGGCTCCTTGACTCGGGGGGCCTCGATCACGGGCAGCCGCGCAAGCCGACGCACTTGTCCCGGCCGTCGCCGGGCGCCCGCGTCCGTGGTGTCCGTGATCGAGCGACCGAACACTCACACGTCGTCATGGACTCGTCAACGAACCGCGAAGGCTGCCGGCGGACTTGGCAAGTTTGGTCAAGCCGTGCTGGTGGGATCGCACAACATCACCGGTGCGCGGGGCGATTGCCCGAGCACGGCGCGGGGGTGGTCACTCCAGCCCGGAGACCGTGAACACCGCTCGCGCGTGTTTGCGGTCGATGCGGTCCGCCAACTGCCGCAGTGCCGTCACTCCGCACCGCAGCGTCCCGCGCTCCACGCAGCCGCGGACGTCCTCGTCCAGCCGGTGCCACAGCGCCGGATTCGCGAGGAACACCTCCGGGTCGACCTCGACCCGGTGCCCGTCGGCGTCCCGGAGCACCAGCCGCTGGGCTACGCCTTCCGGCCAACGCGCCGACACCAGCCGGTCGGTGCGCACGGTCCGCTCGCGCAGCAGACCCCGGGACGAGAGCCACCCGGCACCCGCGCGGACCCGTGGCGGCACCAGGACCGCGCAGAGCAGGGCGGCGAGCCCGGTCCACAACAGGGCGCGCGGCCAGGTGAGATGGCGGGCTGCCGCGTCGACGGCCAGGAGCAGCCCGAGGAGTGCGACGGCGCAGTGGACCGCGAAGCGCAGGTCCGCGGCCCAGCCGTGATCGTGGGCGGTCGTGCCGGGAGGAGACGGCCACCGCATGCCGGTGTGGCGTTGCATGGCGGTGACGCTAGACAGCCGTCAGGTCCGGCGGACTCGCGTTGACGAACCGCTGATGCCGGGGCGCGGGGTCCTGACGGCCGCTTGACGCAGGGGCGGTGGATCGGTGGGCGTCGCCGTACCGCGCCGTGCGGTGGATCTCGGCGTCGAGGCTGGGCCGGTCAACCGGAGGGCGGTGTCAGTCGTCCTCGTCACCCTCCTCGTTCCCCGATGACCCCGGCGGTGCGGCCGAGGGGGCGGACGCCCCGGGCCCGGTGGTCGCGGTCGAGCCGGAGCCAGGGGTGTCGTCCGGGCCGGAATCCGGGGAGAACAGTGTCATCCCCAGGTACACGGCCGCGATGAAGGCGATCGTTCCGGCGATGGCGCTGGCCACCCGGGGCCGGCGCCTGATCGCCTCCCGCGCGCCGGTGCTCCGCCGGGCGGGCGCGGTCCGGTCCGCCGGGCGCCGTCTGCGGCCACCGGACTGCGGCAGTCGATACGTCGCCGAACCGGCGCCCTGCTCGGCGGAGCCGGCCGTCGGGGCGGAGCCGAACGCGGCGGCCGGGGTGCGCGGCCGGCCGGCCCCGGCCGGGGCGGGTGCCGGGACGTGCGGAACACCGGTCGCCGCAGGGGGAGTGGCAGGTGCGTACATGGGCAGCGGCTCCGGCTGTCCCCGCCAGGCGTCGCTCTGGAACCACTCGGCGACCTGCTGGGCGCTGGGCCGGTCCTCGGGCTGCTTCGCGAGCAGCCCGAGCAGATAGGAGTCGAAGGCCGGGGAGAGGTCCACGCCGCGCTGCCTGAGCGGCACCGGCGGTGTGTCGACATGTTGATAGAGCGTGGCGGTCGCCGTGTCCGAGCGGAACGGCGGATCTCCCAGCAGGAGTTGGTAGATCACACAGCCGAGGGAGTACATGTCGGACGCCGCACCGGCCGTACGGCCCAGGGCGCGCTCCGGGGCGAGGTAGAGGCTGGTGCCGACGATCTGTCCCGTGGTGGTCAGCGCGGCGGAGGGATCGTCGACGAACTGGGCGATGCCGAAGTCACCGATCTTGACGGATCCTTCGGCGTCCAGCATCAGGTTCCCGGGCTTGATGTCACGGTGCACGACGCCCTGACGGTGGGCGGCTGCGAGTCCCGCGGCCGCCTGCCCGGCGATCCGGGCCACCTGTCCGGCGCCGAGCCGCTCCTCGGCCGTGAGCAGATCGCCCAGGCTCCTGCCCTCGACGAGCTCCATCACGAGGTAGAAGCGGTCCTCCCAGGCCCCGAAGTCGAACACCGCCACCAGATGGGGGTGGCTCAACCGGGCCGCGGTCTGCGCCTCCAGCCGGAAGCGGGCGGTTGCCGACTCGTCGGCGTGGTCGCCGAGGAGCAACTTCACGGCGACCGCCCTGCCGAGCACTTCGTCCGAGGCACGCCACACCTCACCCATGCCGCCACGGCCGATGGGGGAAACCAACCGGTATCGACCAGCTACCAGCACTGTGCACCAATCTCGAATTGTGGGCCGCTTCTGCTGCCACGGCGACGACCCGACAGGGTCGGGGCGAGGTGGGGGGCGCGCGGCAAGATCAGGATATCGGGCCGCCGGACCTCGCGCTCCGGCGGAGCGGCCCGGACCGCCCGGCCGGGCCGCGGCGGACGGTGATCAGTTCCGGCCGCCGGCCGCCGTACGGCCGACCGATTCGACCAGCGGCAGCAGCCGGTGCGGCACCCGTTCCCGCAACGCCACCTCGGTCCGTGTCCTGACCACCCCGGGCAACTGGATCAGCCGCTGGATCACATCCTCCAGGTGCCCGTTGTCCCGGGCCACCACCCGCGCCAGCAGATCCCCGCCGCCCGTCGTCGAGAACGCCTCGACGATCTCCGGCACCGCGGCGAGCGCCTCGCCGACCTCGTCGAGATGCCCCTGGGTGACTTCGAGATGGACGAAGGCCAGCACCGGGTGGCCCAGCGCGGCGGGTGACAGAACCGGTCCGGTGCCGGTGATCACACCGTCCCGTTCCAGCCGGTCGAGACGGGCCTGGAGGGTGCCCCGGGCGATGGAGAGGATGCGCGCGTACTCACGGACGCTGGTACGGGGCTGCTCGATGAGCAACCGAAGGATACGGGTGTCGAGAGCGTCCACCGTCATGGTCCGCCGGCCTCCTTCTGGTACGACGATCCGGGCTGCGACTGTACCAATGGCACGGCCGAGATCTAGCCGGAGCGACCAGGTCCGGAACCGTCCGCCTGTCATACCGCTAGTCCCTGAGAGCTACGGAAAAGGTTCACACCTCGGTGGGACGCCGACTACAGGGCCCGCTTCATAGCTTCTGTACCCGAGCACGCAGCCACCAGGTACGGGAGGAACAACCCGCCATGCCGTCCCATCCGAGCAGGTCCCGCCTGCGCCGCGGCCTGCTCGCCGCACTGGTGGCCGCCTCGGTGGCCCTGCCGCTCTCCGGCGCGGCGGGCCCGACGGCCGTACCGGCACCCGCCCCGGCCGTCCACGGCCCCCTGCCCACCGCCGCCCCCGAGGTCCTCGCCGAGCGGTACCGCGCGACGCGGGCCGACATCGGCGCGGCCGAACGGGCGGCGGCCCGCCACGGCGACCGCAAACGGGCCGCGGCGCTGCACGAGATGGCCGATCCCGCCCGCCACTTCCTCGCCTTCGACGGCCGGGACGGCGGCCGCACCGTCGAGGTGGTCGGCGATCTGTCCCACGCGGAACGCATCGCCGTACTGGTCCCCGGCGCGGGCATCGACATCGACCACTACTGGCGGCTGCGCAACGGCGCGCGCGCCCTGCGCGAGGAGCTGGGCGGGCGCTCGGCGGTGGTCGCCTGGCTCGGATACCGGACGCCCGCGACGGTGAGCCCGGGTTCGCTCACCTCGACCCGGGCCGTCGAGGCCGCTCCCGAACTCGCACGATTCGCCGGTGAGTTGAAGCGGCTGCGGCCTGCGGCCCGGACCACTCTGCTCTGTCACTCCTACGGCTCCGTCGTCTGCGCGCGGGCCGCGCACGGACTGCCGGTCGCCGGCATCGTCCTGTACGGCAGCCCGGGCACCGGCTACCGCAACGCCGCCGCCCTGCACACCCCGGCCACCGTCTGGGCAGGCCGCAGCAGCGGCGACTGGATCGCGGACGTACCGCACATGGAGCTCCGACTGCCCTTCGTGGACATCGGGTTCGGTACGGACCCGGTCTCGCCCGGGTTCGGCGCCGAGACCTTCGCGGCGGGCTCCGGCGGTCACAGCGACTACCTGAAGGCCGGTTCCGAACCGCTGAGGAACATCACCCGGATCGTGGCCGGAACGGCCGGATCCCCAGATCCCGCGGGAGAGCACCATGCGTGACTTCGCACGGCGGATCGAGTCCGCCACCCCCGCCGACCGCGACCGGGCGGTCGACGCACTGCGGGCCATCGCCATCCTGGGCGTGGTCCTCGGCCACTGGCTGGTGACCGCGCTGGTCGTCGACAGCGGTACCGTGCACGGAGCGAGCCCGCTGCGGTACATGCCCGGACTCACACCGGCTTCCTGGCTGTTCCAGACCCTCGCCGTCTTCTTCCTGGTCGGCGGACTCGTGGGCGCGAGGAGCCATGCCTCTGCCCGCGCCAAGGGCGAGAGTTACGGCGGTTGGCTCCGTGCGCGGATGAGCAGGCTGCTGCGCCCGCTGGCCGTGGTGCTGGCCGTATGGGCCGTGGCGGCCTGCGTGATGCTCGCCTCCGGCGTGGATCAGGACACCGTACGTGCCCTGTGCAAGCTGGTCTGGTCCCCGCTCTGGTTCCTCGTGGTCTTCGCGGCGCTGACGGCGGTCACCCCGTTGGTGGCGAAGCTGCATCCGCTGTGGCCGTTCGCCGTCGTGCTGGTCGTCGACCTCTACCGGTTCGGTCTGGACGCGCCCGGCGGACTCGCCTCGGTCAACGTCGCGGCCGGCTGGCTGGTGCCGTACTGCCTGGGCGCGGCCTGGGCCCGGGGCGAGCTGATCGGCCGCCGGACCGGCTGGACCCTGCTGCTCGGCGGAGCCGCGGCCACCGCGGCACTGATCCTGTGGGCCGGATACCCCGCGACCATGGTCGGGGTACCCGGCGTGGCCGTCTCCAACCTCGACCCGCCGACCCTCGCCGTGGTCACCTTCGGCCTCGCGCAGTGCGGGGCGGCGCTGCTGCTGACCGGGCCGCTGCGCCGGGCGCTGCGGCGCCCCGCGCTCTGGGCGGTGGTGGCGACGCTGAACCTCTCGGCGATGACGGTGTTCTTGTGGCACCAGACGGCGATGATCGCGGTCACCGCGATGGGGCTGTGGGCGGGCGGGACGCTGCCGGGCCTGCACACCGTGCCCGACGAACCCGGCTGGGTATGGGCCCGGCTGGCCTGGCTGCCGGCGTTCGCCGCGGCGCTGCTCATCTGCCGGCTGGCGTTCCGCGGCCACGAACAGCGGCGGCCGCGGACGAGGAGCCTGGTCGTCCGTGGGGGGACGTCCCGTCCGGCCGGGTCCGGCACGCGTGGGGAGATGCCCCGTCCGGCCGGGTCCGGCATGATCCAGAAGAAGGCCCTAAGGTGCGACCTGTGAACCGGGGGAACATGATGAAGCGTTCGGCGCAGGCGCTGCGGGCACTGCCCGGCATACTGCGCAAGGACCTCCTGACGCTGGAGGCCGACCCCAACGGGCAGGCCGGGCAGCCGCGGTGGCTGGAGTGGCGACCGGTGATCATGGTGCCGCTGGTGATGCTCGCGGTGGTGATGCTCATCGTCGGCACCAACCAGTACGCCTTCGAATTCGGGATGGGCATTCAGCTCGGCATTCTGTTCGCCGGGATCCAGTCGGGGGCGTTCCTTGTCGCCGTGTACCGTCCGGTGCCGGCCTGGTGGGCATCGATGGCCGGCATGGTGATGGTCACCCCCTTCGCCACGAACGCCGGTTCCTGGGACAGGATTCCGTGGGACGGGGCATACCCCTGGAGCGGAGCCGGGATCGCGATGCATGCCGGGGTGCTCCTCCTGCTCGCGCTGCGGGTGCGTCCCCGGATCGCCGTCGAGACCTTGACGATCACCGTGCTGCTGGGGCTCGCCTGCGGGGCGAGCACACCGTGGCGCAGCGCCCACGACATCCGCCTCGCGATCGCCGTCCTCGTCGTCACCGTGGTGGTGGGCGGTGCGTTGCGCGGCCTCGTGGTGGTCCGTACGAAGCTGGTCGTGCAGGAGGAGCTCACCGCCGAGGAGCGGTCCAGACGCACCCTGTTGGAGGAACGCAACCGCATCGCACGCGAGTTGCACGACGTGGTCGCCCACCACATGTCGGTCGTCTCCATCCAGGCGCAGGTCGTTCCGCACCTGGTCGAGAACCCGTCCGACGAACTGCGGGAGAACGTCGAGGGCATCCGCAGGAACGCGGTCGACGCGCTCACCGAACTGCGCCGGGTGCTCGGCGTACTGCGCTCCGAGGACCCCCTGCCGCAGGCCGCGCGGCACGCCCCGCAGCCCACACTGGAACGGCTGGACGAACTGATCGGCAACGCGCGCGGTGCCGGGGTGGATGTCACCGCCGGGACCACCGGGGAGCCGCGTCCGCTGTCGCCGGGTGTCGAGCTGTCGGCGTTCCGCATCGTGCAGGAGGCGCTCAGCAACGCCATGCGGCACGCGCCGGGGGCCCGGGTGCGGGTGGAGGTCGGCCATCGGAGCTCCGGGGTCACGGTGCGGATCACCAACACCGCGCCGGTCCGCCCCGCCCCGCCCACCACGGGCGTGGGGCATGGTCTGCTCGGCATGCGTGAGCGCGCCGCGATGCTGGGCGGCGAACTCGCCACCGGACCCACTCCCGACGGCGGCTACGAAGTCACTGCGATACTGCCCGCACGGCCCACCGCGGGGCCCGCGGGACCCGACGGGCCCACCGGTCCCGCCGGGCCCATCGACCCCGCCGATTCCGCCGACCCTGCCGAGGACACCCGATGACGGCCATCCGCGTACTGATCGCCGACGACCAGATGATGGTCCGGCAGGGCTTCACGGTGCTGCTGAACGCCGAACCCGACATCGAGGTCGTCGGCCAGGCGGTGGACGGCGCGGACGCCGTGGAGAAGGTGACCGAACTCGCCCCGGACGTCGTGCTGATGGACATCCGCATGCCCCGGCTCGGCGGCATCGAGGCGACACGCGTCATCACCGGGGCCGACGGCGCCACCGTCAAGGTCCTCGTCCTGACCACCTTCGACCTCGACGAGTACGTCTACGAGGCGCTGCGCGCAGGCGCGTCCGGGTTCCTTCTCAAGGACGCCTCGGCCGACGAACTCGCCCATGCGGTCAGGGTGGTGGCCGAAGGGGAGGCCCTGCTCGCCCCGAACATCACCAAGCGGCTGATCGCCGAGTTCGCCCGGGTGAGCGCAGGTCCACGAGCCCCGCTCAGGGACCGCACCGGCGAACTGACGGAACGTGAGACCGAGGTCCTGGCCCTGATCGCGCAGGGCCTGTCCAACACCGAGATCGCCGAGCGTCTCGTGGTCGCCGAACAGACCGTGAAGTCCCATGTGGGCCGGATCCTGTCCAAGCTGGGTCTGCGCGACCGGACCCAGGCCGCGGTCCACGCCTACGAAACGGGCCTGGTGCGCCCGTCCGGCTATTGAGCCGGCTCCACAACACAACCCGCACACCTCCTGCAGCGCAACCCGCACGACACATCGCACACAGCACGGGTCCGCACCCGTCGCACGCTCCGGCATGCCCGGAACACGGCGGGAGCGCCGCGGACCAGGGGTGTACGACCCGGGACCACCGAGCGGCCGAGGGCCGTCCGGCGAGTCGTCGCGCCCCGCGACCCACGGCATCGAGCCGTTTCCCCCGCACGGTCCGACCGATCACGTCTCCGACCGAAGGAACCGAAAAGTCCATGGGCTCCACCCTCGTCATCACCAACGACTTCCCGCCGCGTCAGGGCGGCATCGAGACCTTCGTGCACGCGATGGCCACCCGGGTGCCGAACGACGACGTCGTCGTCTACACCTCGCACGAGCCCGGTGACACCGCCTACGACGCGAAGCTCCCGTTCCCCGTCGTGCGGGACTCCAGCCGCACCCTGCTGCCGACCGGCCGGGTCACCCGCAGGGCCGTGGAGATCGCCGGGGCCCACGGCTGCGACCGGGTCTGGTTCGGCGCCGCCGCTCCGCTGGCCCTGATGGCGCCGGCCCTGCGGCGCAGCGGCGTACGGCGCATGGTGGCGACCACCCACGGCCACGAGATCTGGTGGGCGAGAACGCCCGGTGCGCGTGCGCTGATGCGCCGGATAGGCGACGGCGTCGACGTGGTCACGTATCTGGGCCAGTACACCCGCGCCCGGATCGAGCCCGCGCTCGGCCCGCGCGCACGCATGAGCCGGCTGGTTCCCGGGGTCGACGCCGGGGTGTACCGGCCCCGCGCCGACGCCGGACCCGACCCGCGTACCGAACTCGCCCTGCACGGCAAGCGCGTCATCCTCTGTGTGGCCAGGCTCGTTCCCCGCAAGGGCCAGGACACGCTCATCCGGGCCCTGCCGCTGATCCGGAGCAAGGTGCCCGACGCCGAGCTGGTGGTGGTCGGCCGGGGGCCCGACGAGGCCCGGCTGCGCAGACTGGCGGCGCGGCACGGCGGGGGAGCGGTCCACTTCGCGGGCGGCGTCTCGCACACCGACACCCCGCCCTACTACGCCGCGGCGGATGTCTTCGCGATGCCGTGCCGTACCCGGCGGGCCGGTCTGGAGGCGGAGGGGCTCGGGATCGTGTTCCTGGAGGCGGCGGCGAGCGGTCTGCCGGTGGTCGTCGGCGACTCGGGCGGCGCTCCGGACACCGTCCTCGACGGCAGGACCGGCCGGGTCGTGGACGGCACCGACCCCGCGGCCGTCGCCGAGGCGCTGACCGGGATACTCCTGGACCCCGGCCGGGCGGCGATGGGCGCAGCGGGCCGTGAATGGGTCCGGGAGTCCTGGTCGTGGGACGCGTCGGCCCGCCACCTGACGGACCTTCTGACCCCCGTCGAGGAAGCGGCGGCGCCCCTGCCGGGCGAGGAGTAGCGAGCCGCGCGGGGGCGGTGCGGTCACCGGCCGGGGTTCGGCACACTGCCGGTCCGTTGGCTTACTGATGGTGCACCGCCTCCCGTGATGATTGTGCCAATGGCTCAGTGAAACCTGCTCGTGTTGAGCCATGGGCCGTAAGGATGTTGTGATGTACCCGTCGATGGCGCTGCGGATCTCCGCGGCGCCTTTTTCATGCCGGTGTACAGGGCCGGTGCACGGAAGCGGGAGCGTTTGGTGCTGAAGAGGATGTTCGTTGCCCCGGACCCGGGCCGGCTGAGGCTGCGCAGCAGCGTCCGGGCCGTCCTCGGCATCGGACTCGCCGTCGCGGTGTGCGGTCTGGCCGGTCACTCCCTCGTCGCGGCCGTCACCGGCGGCCTCGCCGCGTTGCTGGCCCTGTTCACGGTGCTGGACACCACGGTGCGGGGACAGGCGGTCACCACCGCCCTGCTGCCCGTCGCCGGTTTCCCCGTGCTCGCCCTCGCCGCGGGACTGCACGACCACCCGGTGGCCCGCGACGCGGCGTTCCTCGCGGTCATCGGCGCGGGTGTGTACGCCCGGCGATGGGGGCCGCGCGGTCACTCGCTCGGCGTGTTCGCGTTCATGGCCTTCTTCACCACGCAGTTCCTGCACACACTGCCCGGACAGCTGCCCGAGCTGTACTCCGCGGTCGCCCTCTCCCTGCTCGTCTCCTCGGCCGTCCGCTTCGGGCTCTGGTGCTACGAGCGGCGGCAGCCCGCCCCCTTCGTGCCCGCCCCGATGACCGGCACCGGGCTGGGCCGGGCGACCACGCGTCAGGCGGTCCAGGCCACCACGGGCGCGGCCTTCGCGCTGATGGCGGGGCTCGTCCTCTCCGAGCAGCGCTGGTACTGGGCGGTGGGCGCCACCTGGTGGGTCTTCGTGAACACCGCCTCGCGCGGCGAGACGCTGGTGCGCGGCTTCCGCAGGGTCCTGGGAACACTGGTCGGCATCCCCATCGGTCTGGCCGTCGTGGTCCCGCTGCACGGAGCGCCCGTACCCACCGCGCTCGTCGTCGCGGCCGGCGTCTTCGGGATCTTCTACACCGCCGCGGTCTCCTACACCTGGATGGTGTTCTCGGTGACGGTGATGGCCGGTGCGCTCTACGGACTCCTCGGCGTGCTGGACCCCGCCCTGCTCGTGCTGCGCCTGACGGAGACAGGCGTGGGCGCGCTCGGCGCGATGCTGGCGGTGCTGCTCGTGCTGCCGGTCACCACGCACGCCACCACCGACGCCTGGATCCAGCGGGCCCTGCGCTGTGTGCACGCCTGCACCGCGGAGGCCGCCGCACGGCTCTCGGGGTCCCCGACCGCCGATCCCGCACCCCGGATCGCCGAGCTGGAGGCGCTGCTCGGCCGGGTACGGATGTCGCTGGCCCCGCTGGTCCACCCGCTCAGCCCGCTGCGGGCCCGCAAGGCCCGTGCCCGCCAGGTGCTCGCCCTGCTGGACGCCTGCGCGCGTGAGGTGCGCGGACTGGCCTCCGTCGCGGCGGACCCGGAGGCGTCCCACGACGCCCGCCTGGCCGCGGCCTGCTGGCGGGTCGAGGCATCCGTGGAGGCCCTGACGGCTCCCGACCCGAAGCACCGGGCGGGCGCACCGGGCGTCCCGCCGCACGCGGTCACGGCCGGGCCTGCGCTCGCCCATCTGCACGGCTTGGAGCGGGCGCTGGCCGAACTCGCCGCACCACTGCACAGCGACCCGCGCGCCCCGTCGATCGGTGTGTGAAACGGCCTCGGACGTGTCCGCCGGGGAGGCCCCGGCAGCGGAGGTGCTGGTCTGGACCTGACGGCCGACTGCTACCGTCGCCCCGGAAGATCACGACGGTACGGGCCGCCGTGATCGGTCGGCGGAGAGGGGCAGTGCGGTGACTGACAGTACGGCGGGCAGCGACGACGGCACGGTGCGGGCATTCATCGGGTCGTTCACTTCGGCGGGCGGACGGGGAGTCACCGTCGCCGCCGTGGACCAGGAGACCGGGGCGCTGACCGTCCTCGGCGCCACGGACGCCGTCCCCGACCCCTCGTACCTCGCCCTGGGGCACGGGCCGGGGCCCGGCGGCGGCGCTCTCTACGCGGTCAGCGAGACCGAGCCCGGTGCGGCAGCCGCACTGGACATCACCGGCGATGTGCCGAAGCCGCTCGGCACGATCCGCCCGGTGCACGGCGACGGACCGACCCATCTCGCGCTCGCGGGCGGTCATCTGCTCACCGCCAACTACGGCTCCGGCAGCGTGAGTGTCCTGCCGGTGGGGGCGGACGGTTCTCCCGGCCCGGCCACTGCCGTCCTCCAGCACGAGGGCAGCGGCCCCGATGCCGACCGGCAGCGGGGCCCGCACGCCCACCAGGTGCTGCCCGACCCGTCGGGGAACTGGGTGCTCAGTGTGGACCTCGGGACGGACTCCGTACGGATCTGCGCCCTCGATACCGCGACCGGGGCGCTGCGGCTGCACGGCGAGACGGCCCTGCGGCCCGGTACCGGTCCGCGCCACCTGGCCTTCCACCCCGCCGGTGGCCACGCCTACGTCCTCAACGAGCTCGAACCGACCGTCACCACCTGCCGGTGGAACGCCGCCGCGGGCGTCCTGGAGCCGGTGGGGGAGACCTCCGTGCTGCCCGCCCGGCCGGCGGAGGGCGGCGACCCGGCGACGTACCCCTCCGAGGTGGTCGTCTCGTACGACGGACGCTTCCTCTGGACCGCCAACCGCGGGCACGACAGCATCTCGGTCCTGGCGCTCGACGCGACCGGCGAGAAGGCGACCCTGGTCGCGACCGTGGACTGCGGTGGGCACTGGCCGCGCGACCTCGCACTCGACCCCACCGGCCGCCGCCTCTACGCGGCCAACGAGCGGTCCGGCGACGTCAGCTGGTTCGACATCGACCAGGAGACCGGCCTCCCGCGCCCGGCGGGCTCGCTGGCCGTCCCCGCCGCGTCCTGCGTGATCTTCGCCTGACCGCGCGCCCCGCACAGCACGAACGCCGTACGGACCCGGTTCTCCGGGCCCGTACGGCGTTCGTGGACCGACCGGCTGCCGGGCGCACCCGGCGCGGGGTCAGTGCGCCTGGGCGCCCTGCGGCGCGACGGGCGTGATGCCGAGCGTCGTCATGTACATCGACAGCACGAGCTTGCCGATCGCCGGGTACGCGCCGAGCGGCTCCGCCGTCGCGCAGCCCGCCTCCTTCGCAGCGGCGTCCAGCAGCCCCTCGGCCACCTCCGGGCCCACCAGGTACGGGGCCAGCGCGAGCTGCGCCGAGCCGGAGCTCGTGAGCTGCTCGGCGATCGACGCGACCGATCCCTCGACGTCGAGCGCCGCGGCCATCACCGGAACCGCGAGCCGGGCGGCCAGCAGCATGCCGGTGATCCCGGCGGCCTGCACGGCCTCGTCGCCACCCACCGTGGCCAGCACGATGCCGTCGGCGGCCGTGGCGACCGTGAAGAGCCTGGCCCGGTCGGCGCGGGCCAGACCGGCCTCGGAGAGCCGCACGTGCAGCGCCTCGGCGAGCAGCGGGTGCGGACCGAGCACATCGGTCAGCTCGACCTGCGTACCGCTGTCCATCACGGCCTGTCGTATCCGCCGGATCAGGGCGCTGTCCGGCCCCGCGAGCAGCGGTACGACGACGGCGGATGGCCCTTCGGGCGCGGCGACCTCACGGCCCGCGGCCTGCGCCTGCTCGTAGCGCGCGACCCGCTCGGCGGCGCAGTGGGTGAGTACGGCGGAGAGCGCCGGGTACTCGGCATCGTCGCTGTCGAGGTAGCCGATCCGGGCGTTGAGGCCGGGCAGCTCGGAACGGGCGATGCTGATCACTTCCTCGGCCAGACTGCGCGTGGCCGAAGAAGGGGTACCGGGAACGGCGAGAACGAGCGCGGCAGCGCCCTCGGGTGCGACCACGGGCTCCGGGCGGCGGTGCCGTCCGGACTGGCGAGGTCGCGGCATTCGTACAGGCAGGCCGGAAGCGGGCCCAGTGGGGGTGCTCATGGCGCCGCATGCTACTGGTTTTGGGTGCGCCTCTGTTCGGGGAGGGCCCGGACAGGCGTTATCTGTCCGCTTTTATCCGATCAGCGGCTTACTGGTTTACTGTCCTGCTCTGTCGCCACCTGTTCTGGCTTCTGCTCAGGCCCCTCACCAGGCACCCGGAGCAGCGTCGGGTGGCGGGGCAGCCGCAGATCCCCGGTCGCCAACGCCCCCGCGATGGACAGTGCACCGGTCAATGGATCACCCGAACCGGGGACCGCCCGTGCCCGCGGAAGCTGTCGGGCCAGCTCCTCGCGCAGCGGTACGAGCAGCGGATCGCCCATCCGGAACAAGCCGCCCGTCAGCGCCACTTCGCACGGCTCGCCGTCGGCCCCCGCCTCCGGGCACACCGCCGCGGCCGCCTCCGCGACATGTGCCGCGGCCTCACGCAGAATGCCCGCGGCGACCGGATCGTGCCCGGCGCACGCGGCGACCTCGGGCGCGAACGAGGCCAGCACCGCAGGCCGGTCCGTACGCGGATAGAGCAGCCCGGGCAACTCCTGCGCCGGCCCGAACACCGCCTCCAGCCGGGACAGCAGGACGGCGGATCCGCCGCGCCGTCCGTCATGGGCACGCATGGCCGCGTCGAGCCCGGCCCGGCCGATCCAGGCCCCGCCGCCGCTGTCGCCCAGCAGATGCCCCCAGCCGTCGGCCCGGCGCCAGCTCGTCAGGTCCGTGCCCAGCGCGATCATGCCCGTACCGGCCGCGACGACCGCCCCCGGGCGCTGACCGACCGCTCCCGCGTACGCGGTCACGGCATCGGCGGCCAGCGCCAGCCGCCGTACCCCGAGCGCCCCTTCCAACGCCGAGGGCAGCTCCGCGCGCAGCTGCCCGCCGAGCGTCGCCATGCCGGCGGCGCCGATCGCCACGGCGTCGATTCCGGCATCGCCCTTGCCGCCGCACTGCTCCAGCAGCCGACGGGCGGCGGGCAGCAGTTGTTCCAGCAGATGGGCCGCGTCGATTCCGGCCGCTCCGGTGCGCACCGGAGCGGCGCAGGCCGTCGTCGCCAGGGGGGCGGACAGGCCGACGGCGCCCAGCGCCACGCGCAGCCCCGAACCGCCCGAGTCCACGCCGAGCACGTACGGCCCCGGTGCGGCCGTCGCCCCGCACGGACCCGCACCGGTGCCGGTGCTTTCCGGCGATCGCCGAGGTGAGCTCATGGGCCGACTCCAGGAAGGAAGACGAATGACGGCGGCAGCCTATCCCCCCGTACCGCGAGAACGGGCCGGGGGAGTGCGAGTTGGGACGCTCGGACCGGGCTCAGGCCGGGCTCGGGCCGAGAGCGGGGCGTTTACGCCGGTAGAGTGACGTTCCGTGGCACCACGACCGTTGAATGAAGTAGTCGAGCCCGGCTGGGCCGAGGCACTCGCCCCCGTGGCCGGACGCATCGCCGCGATGGGCGATTTCCTGCGTGCGGAGGTGGCGGCGGGACGCACCTATCTGCCGGCCGGAGCGAACGTTCTGCGCGCGTTCCAGCAGCCCTTCGACGACGTACGCGTCCTGATCGTCGGTCAGGACCCCTACCCGACACCCGGAATGGCGGTGGGGCTGAGCTTCTCCGTGGCTCCCGAGGTCCCCCAGGTGCCGGGCAGCCTGGAGAACATCTTCCGGGAACTCCACACGGACCTGGGTCTTCCGCGTCCGTCGAACGGCGACCTGACGCCCTGGACGCGGCAGGGCGTACTGCTGCTGAACAGGGCACTCACCACGGCGCCCCGCAAACCCGGCGCGCACCGCGGCAAGGGCTGGGAGGAAGTGACCGAACAGGCCATCCGGGCCCTGGCCGCACGCGGCAAGCCGCTGGTGTCCGTGCTGTGGGGGCGCGACGCCCGCAACCTGCGGCCGTTCCTCGACGGCTACCCGGCGATCGAGTCCGCGCACCCCTCACCGATGTCGGCCGACCGCGGCTTCTTCGGCTCGCGCCCGTTCAGTCGCACCAACGAACTCCTGCTGCGCCAGGGGGCCCAGGCGGTCGACTGGCAGCTGCCGTAGGGGCGTGCGCCCGGCCGTCCCCGGATGCGGCACCGGCTCCGCGAGGGAGCCGGTGCCGCATCCTCAGATCACGCGCCGGTCGTATCGATTCACGACGCGTCGCGCACCGTGCCCATGAACACAGGACCTTCCTGCGGCTCCCAGGAATCGTCGTAGGTCATCAACTGCATCCGCAGTGATTCCTCGGGCTCCTTCAGCGCGTCACGGACCGTGGGCACACTCACTTCGGCACTCAGCTTCCCGGCGGGCACCACGGCCGGCAGGAACGACGGCTCCGCCACCTCGGAGAGCGGTCTGGCCGGGTCGGGCGACTCGCCGAACGTCTCCCGCAGCCACGGCCCGTCGGCGTCCGGGGTGGACAGCTCCGTCCCCCGGCCGACCGGCTGGATCGCGAAACCGGCGGAGTCGACGTCGACATCGGCGACCGCGGAGAGCGAAACCTTCCAGCGCAGGCTCTGCCCCTCGGTGACCTGGTCCGCGACCGGCTTCACCTCGATCGTGGGCATCGGATCGTCGTTCTGTACGGTCACGCCCCCGAGGTGGGAGCCGACGACCGCGCCCCGGACCGCCTTGACGAACACGCGGTGCGTGATGTCGTAGCCGTAACGGTCGTTGCCCCGCACCTCGACCGGCAGATCGATGGCATTGCCGCCCGGACGCACCGTCACCGTCCGGTGGCCGGGTTCGTCCTTGCCCGGCTCGGTGACGAACAGCCGGACCTGTCCGCTGCCGCGCCCGGAGACGGTGACCGGAACGCGGTAGGTGCGGACCCCCGAGTCGCCCTCCTCGACCTTCAGGTGGCCGATGTCCACGCGCGGCAGCGAGGCCGCCCGAACCGCGGGCGTGCCGGGGCTCCAGCCCCAGGCGTCGACCAGCCAGGCCTGCCCCGAACCGCTTCCCGGGGTCAGCTCGAGGCTCTTCACGTGCTTCAGGTCCACCTTGCTCCGCACGGCGGCGGAGAGCGGCACGCGGATCTCACGTCCCCAGTAGGAGGCGGTCCGGTCGCTGCCCGGCAGCCCGTCGATCCGTGCGTGGCCGAGCGTCGCCCGTCGGCCGGAGGTGTCGGTGAGAGCTATGTCCAGCCGGGTGCCGGTGGTGTTGGGCGGCACGATCACGCGGAGCGCCAGCGCATCGGCGCCCGCCACGGAGACCGGACGCGCGGGACGGATCCTCACTGCCCCACCCGGCTTCGACCAGCGCATCGCGACCGCGTAGCGGCCGGGCTCCCGCGCGGTCTCCCACATCGCGAAGTGCGGGGAGACGGCGGAGCCCTCGGGCGGCAGACAGGAGCGGCCCGGATCGGGGTCCACCTGCGCGCACACCCGGCCGCCCGTCACGGACGTCGAGGTGTCCGGCAGGAGTACGGGCGTGCGCTTCCCGCCGACCGCGTGAGTGAGCACACGCGCCGGACCGGCAGAGGGCGCGCGCCGGTCCGAACCGTCCAGCAGCGGGCGTACGCGGTCGTCACCCGCGACGAACAGCCGGGCTGCGGCGGCTGTGTACGTGGCCCCGGCGGCCTGCTGCGAAGCGGCGGTGAGCCGGGCCTTCCTGCCCGGTGTGCACACCGGGTCCGGTGTGTCGCCGTCCCAGAAGTCGTCGTCGGCGGGCGCTTGTGCCTGCCCCGGCGTCCACTCGCTGTTGAAGAAGTTGTGGTTGGCGCCGACGATGTAGACCGCGCTGTGCAGTGCTGCGCCGCGGCTGACGCCGCGGGTGCCATCGACGTAGATCTGGCCCTGGAGGTCGGACACGTCGCCGTCGCAGCCCGGCAGGATGGTCATGGACGGCACATCGGGAACCGGGTTCTGCCCGAAGACGGTCGGGCCGATCAGGACGGTGCCGCGAATGCGCCAGCGCACCGGGCCCCGGTAGCCGTCCTGGTCCGCGGGCGGCCGGGAGAGGCTGTCGAGTGCGGCCCGGTTGACGCCTTCGCCGCCCCGGGAGTGGCCCACGAGCAGCACTCGGGACATGTCGGCCGGCGGTGCGGCACGCACGGCCGCGGGCGCTCCGGACCGGTGGGCGGCCCAGTCCGCCCAGCGGGCGAGGTGCAGCCGCACCAGGGAAGATCGCGCCTGGGCGCCACCGTCGTCGGCGGCGTCGTCCTGCCCGTTGATCCCGTTGGCCGAGATGGACACCGTGACGTAGCCCTGGGAGGCCAGGAGCTTCTGGTCGCGCAGATAGCCCCGATGGCTCGGCACCGGACGGGTGCCCGCCTCGCAGGGCCAGGAGATGCCCTGGTCGCCCTTGGCGTCGAAACACGTGTAGTGACGGCCGTGCAGGAACAGCGCGAGCGGTCGGCGTCCCGGTGCGCCGACCGGTGACACCACCGCGGCGCGCATCTCCACCGGTGCGCTGAACCCGGGCAACCGCACCGACTTCAGGGCGTACTCGCCGCTGACGGTCCGGTACTTGCCCGGTACGCCCGGATCGACCGGGTTCGCGGGAGCGGGAGCCGTCGGCCGCGCCGCTTCGGTGGCCCGCCGGGCGTCCGGGGCCTGCCGGGCGTCCGACGCGTCGAGACGCCGTCCGCCCGCCAGCGCCTTGAGGCCGGACGCCGGTCCGATGCGCGCGCCGTCGAGCCTCAGCCGGAACGTACGCCGGTCCTGCGTGGCGACCGGCCGGCCCAGGAGCCTGTCCCCGGCATAGAACTCGACTCGGGCATCACCCATGGGCACCGGGTCGGGCGAGGTCCAGACGAGCCGCTGCCCGGCCCCCGTGCCGGTGATCCGCCAGCCCGCGGGGAGCCTGCCGTCCGGCTCTACGCGCGATATGCGGGATATGGCGGATATGGATTCGGCGGAATGTTGTGCGTGGGCCGGCTGCGGCGACGCGCGCGCCGACTCCGGCCATCCCACGGTCAGAGTGAGTACAGCCAGTGCGGCGGTAACCGTGCGCGGGACACGGATCAAGGTGGTCCTCCTGGTCATCGGCCTTCTCGAACTCCCCAGAGATCCCTGGGGCCCCCGCTCCCGGAGGACGGAGAGCGAGGCCCAGGGGTTGCCTCAGGCCGCGTCGATCGCGCGGAACTGCTGCTTCGAGGAATCGAGTTGGGCCGATGGCCGCAAGGAACCGGTCAAGCGGCGGCACCGGGCCGGCCCGGTGCCGGACGGCCTGGCGCTGACCGGCTCCGGGCGCCGGAAAACCGCCGACCGGGGCCGCGGACGGCGGGCGTCGGCTACGCGTACCGGCCGCCGGCGATCAGGCGTCGATCACCGCCGCCCGGACACACAGGACGTCCGGCAGATGCGAGGCGAGCTGCTGCCAGCTGTCCCCGTCGTCCGCGCTCGCGTACAGCTCGCCGTTGCGATTGCCGAAATAGACACCCGCGGGGTCGGCATCGTCCGTGCAGAGCGCGTCGCGCAGCACCGTGCCGTAATGCGTCTCCTCGGGCAGGCCCGCCGACAGCGGCTCCCAGGTGCCGCCCGCGTCGCCGGTGCGGAACACCCGGCAGCGGTGCTCGGCGGGCACCCGGTCGGCATCGGCGTTGATCGGGAAGATGTACGCCGTGTCCGCGCGGTGCGGGTGCGCGGCCGCGGCGAAACCGAAGTCCGACGGCAGTCCCCGGCCGATGTCGGTCCAGTTGTCCCCGGAGTCGTCGCTCCGGAACACTCCCCAGTGGTTCTGGAGATAGAGCCGGTCGGGATCGACCGCGTCCCGCGCCACCTTGTGGACGCACTGGCCGAACTCCGGATCCGGGTCGGGAAGGAAGACCGCGGACACTCCCTTGTTCGACGGGGCCCAGCTCGCGCCGCCGTCCTTGGTGCGGAACACCCCGGCCGTGGAGACCGCGACGGTCACGGACCGGGCGTCCCTCGGGTCCGTCAGGATGGTGTGCAGCCCCTCACCGCCCCCGCCGGGCACCCATTGCGAACGCGTCGGGTGCTCCCACAGCGGGCGGACCAGCTCGAACGACTCCCCGCCGTCCTGCGAACGGAACAGCGCGGCGGGCTCGGTCCCCGCGTACACGACGTCGGGTGCCTCGGGGCCCGCCGGGTGCAGCTGCCACACCCGCTCCAGCGATGTCCCGGTGAACCGGGGGAACTTCACCGCCGGTTGTTGTGGTTCGACCCAGGTCCTGCCCAGATCGTCCGAATGGAAGACCGAGGGACCCCAGTGGGCGCTGTCGCCGCCGACCAGGAGCCTTGGGACCTGCCTGCGGGTGTCGATGGCGACCGAATAGACCGCCTGGGCATTGAAATGCGGGCCGTCGAACTCCCATGTGCCACCGCGCCTGCGGCCGATGAAGAGTCCCTTGCGGGTGCCCACGGTGAGCAGTACGTCGGTCATGGCCGAACCTCCCGAAACGCCGTTGTGCCGGATATCGGCAAGTCTGCACCCGACCACTGACAGCGGCCCGCAGGGCAGCCATGACACCCGGACCCTGTTGCGTCCGCGGCCGGTGCGAGTACCGTGCGGCAGGCGTGGAAAGCGCTTGCCGATCCGTAGGCGGATGCGTGTGAACCTCGCACGAACCGCGTGCGTCCACACGGCAGAGAGAACGAGGAGCAACTGTGCCGACCTTCGAAGGGCTGCCCGGCGCCGTCGCGGTGTCCCACCTGCGGGTGTACGACTGGCCCACCGCCGACGGCCTGCGCGGCGGAACGCCCCATCTCCACCTCACCTGCTCCGAGGGGTACGTGGTGGTCGGCGGCACGGGCTCGGTGCAGACCCTCACCGCGTCGGGATTCCGGCAGACGCCACTGGCACCGGGCGCGCTGGTGTGGTTCACGCCGGGCACGATCCACCGGCTCGTCAACGAGGACGGGCTGCGGATCGTCGTCCTCATGGAGAACAGCGGACTGCCGGAGGCGGGTGACGCCGTACTCACCCTGCCGCCGGACCGCCTGGCGGACCCCGATGTCTACCGGGCGTCGGTCGTCCTGCCCGTCGACGGCCCGGATGCGGAACAGGAACGGGCCGCCCGTGCCCGCCGCGATCTCGCCGTGGAGGGCTTCCTCGCCCTGCGCCGGTCCACCGAAGCGGGGGACCCCGCGCCGCTCGCCGCGTTCCACCGGGCCGCGGCCGCGCTCGTACGGCCGAGGGCCGACGACTGGCGCGGGCGCTGGCTGCGGGGAGCCGCCGCCGCTTCCGAGATCACCGGCGCCCAGCTCGACGCCGTGGCACGCGGTGACGGCGGCTACCTCGCCGACGCCTGCGTGCACGCCGAACAGCCGTCCGCGCACGGAAAGTTCGGCATGTGCGGCCGCCTGGATGTCTACCGGGGCTGATCGGTCCCGGCGTCGCCGGAGGTGGCGGAGCGGGTCAGGACCCGAGTCGTGCTGCCGTCCTCCTCCACGGTGTCCCGGACGTGCCGGAAACCGATCCGGTCCAGCAGCGCCAGTGACGCGGTGTTCCCGGCGGACACCGTGGCATGCACCTCGGTGAGTCCGAGCGCGTCGAACCCGTACCCGGTCAGGGCCTGCGCGATCTCCGTGCCGAACCCCCGCCCCCAGGCTCTGGTGGTCAGTGCGTAGACGATCTCGTGGCCGCCCACGTCCGTCGACGGCTTGATCTCCGCATGGCCGACGAACCGTCCCTCGTGCCGGACCGCCCAGACATCGAACAGATCCTGTGCGTAGACCTTGCTGAAGATCCGCCCGAACAGGGCGCGGTCCTCGGCCTCGCTCACGGTTCCTTCCCCCATCCAGCGGGACACCCGGGTGTCCTGGAAGAGCGCGACGAAGTCCTCCTCGTCGTCCGGCGTGTACGGCGCCAGGTGCAGGCGTGCGGTGTGCAGGGCAGGGGTCGTCATGGCCGGTGACGCTACGCAGACTCACGGGCGGCCCGCAACGCAATAGTCCCTGGCCGGCCGGGAGGGGCGCCCGCGTTGTCAGTGGCGGCCCGTACCGTCGGAGCCATGGAACCGACTACGTCGCCGTGGGAGCCCCGGGAGAGGGTGGAGTACGTCCAGGGGCTCGTCGGCAAGGGTGACTTGGCGGTGCTGTCACGCGCCCTGCTCCTCCCGGAGGGCGACCGGGACGACGGTTTCGGCGTGACGACCGTGCTGCGCGGCCTGCCGTTCGCCGCTCGCCTGGAACTGGCCCGGTCGTTCGCCGAGCACGTGTCCACCACGCGGGCGGGCGCCGGGGGCCGCAGGCGCGGGCTGGTGCTGCTCGCCGCCGTCTCGTACGGCTTCGCGGACGGTTCGTGGTGCGACGCCTGGGAGGCCCTGCTGCGGGACCGGGCGAGCCGGCTCTGGGCCTGCGGGACGGAGGACGACCTGTGGACCTGCGGCCACGCGCTGCTGGACGCGGGCCGGCGGTTGGACGGGGAGGTCGTCGCCCTGCTGCGCCGCTCGGCGCTCGAGGGCTCCTGGCCGCAGGAGTGCGTCGAGCCGGTGCTCGGCCGGCTCCACGGTCCGGTGCTCAATCCCGGTGACCGCTGGGCCGACCGCGTCCTCGCCGAACTGCCCGCGCTCGGGGAGCCCTGGCACGCCCTCGTGGAGCACGCCCTGCACGCGCCGATGGGGCGTTCCCACCGGAATTGGGACAGCCTCGCGCTCGCCCTCGCCGATCCGCTCGGACCCGGGCAGGTCCGGGACACGATGGCGCCCTGGATCGAGCTCGCCGCCGAGGGCGGAGGCCGCGACGACGGCGCCTACGACGCGTACAACCTGCCCGCGCTCGTGGGCCTCGCCCGGCTGCTCTCCCTGCTGCCACCGCACCCTGATTCGATCCGCGCGCTCGGCGCCCTGGTCGAGCGCCCACCTCTGAGAACTTCACTGACCGGCACGGCCGTTCGAGCCCTGGCCCGTATCCCGCACGATCTGGCCCGGACCGAGTTGCAGCGTCTGTCCGCCTGCGTGCGGCACAAGGTGACGCACCGGCAGATCTGCGAGGCGCTGGCCCCGGAGCAGCGGGTCTCGTGACGAGGCGGGCGACGGGCCGGCCGAGGACCGGCCGAGGACCGGCCGGGTGAAGGAAAGGGCAGGTCGGACGAAGGAGAGAATCCGGTCGGACGAAGAAGTGCCGGCCGGGCGAGAGGAAGCGTGGAGCGATGACGAGCGGGATCGAGGACGCCGAGGGGCGTGCGGCAAGCGTGGCGGTGAACCCGGCCGGAGCCCGGGTCGGGATCAGGATCGAGGCGCACACGTGCGAGCTGTCGCTGAACTGCACCCCCGTCCGGGCCCGGGAGCTGGCGGCGGCACTCGCCCTCGCGGCGGACGAGGCAGACAGCGCGCGGTCGGCGGAGCCCGTCACCGTCAAGGCGCGTGAACTGCGCCGGGGGGACGTACGGGACGGTGACCGGGTCATGACGGTGGACGACGTCAGGGTCGACGGTGCCACCGTCCATGTCACCTGGAGATCGGGGGCCGGGCGCAGCTGGACCCAGGGTTATGACGCGGACGCCGAGATCACGCTCCGGGTTGTACGAGAGTCTTCGTAATTTGACGAGCGTCGTAGTACGGGATGTATCGTACTAGCGATTCTTCCGTACCTGTCGAAACGGAGTCCGACGTGAGTGCCCTCTTCGAGCCCTACACCCTGCGGTCGCTCGTCATTCCCAACCGGGTCTGGATGGCGCCCATGTGCCAGTACAGCGCCGCACCGGACGGGCCCGATCAGGGCGTCGCGACCGACTGGCACTTCGCCCATCTCGCGGCGCGAGCCATCGGCGGCACCGGGCTCATCATCACCGAGGCGACGGCCGTCAGTCCCGAGGGCCGGATCAGCCCCGCCGACCTCGGCATCTGGAACGACACCCAGGTCGTCGCCCTCCGCCGGATCACGGAATTCATCAAGGGGCAGGGGTCCGTCGCCGGCATCCAGCTCGCGCACGCCGGGCGCAAGGCCTCCACGGCAGCCCCCTGGCTGGGTGGCGGGCCGGTCGGTCCCGAGGCACACGGCTGGACGCCCGTCGCCCCCAGCCCGCTGCCGTTCGACGACGGGCACCCCGTGCCGCACGAGCTGACCGTGGACGAGATCCGGGGCGTCGTCGACCGGTTCCGCGAGGCCGCGCGCCGCGCTCTCGACGCCGGGTTCGAGGTCGCCGAGGTGCACGGCGCCCACGGGTACCTCATCGGGCAGTTCCTCTCCCCGTACAGCAACCGGCGCACCGACGAGTACGGCGGCAGTTTCGAGAACCGCGCCCGCCTCGCCCTGGAGATCGTCGACGCGGTGCGTGAGGTCTGGCCGGAAGAGTTGCCCGTCCTCTTCCGGATCTCCGCGACGGACTGGCTCACGGAGAACGACGAGGACGACCGCGAGGGCTGGACCGTCGACGAGACCGTGCGGCTGGCCGGGCTGCTCCAGGCCCACGGGGTCGACCTGCTGGACGTCTCCAGCGGCGGAAACGCCCCGCGCGCCCGCATCGGGACCGGGCCGGGGTACCAGGTTCCCTTCGCCGAGCGGGTCAGGGCCGAGACCTCGCTGCCGGTGGCGGCGGTGGGCCTGATCACCGAGCCGCAGCAGGCCGAGAAGATCATCACCGAGGGGCGGGCCGATGCCGTGTTCCTCGGGCGCGAGCTGCTGCGCAGTCCGTCCTGGGCCCAGGAGGCGGCCCGCGAACTGGGTGGCGAGCTCCGCAAGCCGGAGCAGTACCTCCGCGCGGTCTGACGCCCCGTTCCGCCCCGGCCGGTCCCCGCACGGTGCGATGCGCCACGGGGTGCCGGGCCGGGGCGGCCCGCCGGGCCGGCTGCTTCGGATACGGACCCGCCGTGCGGATCTTGCCGGGGAGGGGCTTTGCCGAAGTCGGAAGCGCCGTGGTCGTCGGCGGACCGCTCCTTTCCGGCGCAGGTAGAACTACGATGAGCCTCGTATTATGAAGGGTCCGACCTGAAGGGTCCGACCTGAAGGATCCGAGCAACCCCAGGAAGTGGAGCCGACGTGACCGCCGCCAGCGCCCCTGCCGCCAGTACCGCCGAGGCGGGTGGTCGAGCGCTCGACCACCCCGCGCGGGACGAGATCCGCATCGAGGGGGTGCTCCACGCGCTCTCCGACCCGATCCGACTGCGCATCGTCCGCGAGCTGGCCGACGCCGACGCCGAACTCACCTGCTCCTGTTTCGAGCTGCCGGTCTCCAAGTCCACCTCCACGCACCACTTCCGGGTGCTGCGCGAGAGCGGGATCGTCCAGCAGATCTACCGGGGCACGGCCAAGATGAACGGGCTGCGGCGAGATGATCTGGAGGCGCTGTTCCCCGGACTCCTCGACAGAGTCCTCGACGCGGCGAACCGGCAGGTTCGGCGCGCCGGTGAGGACCGCTAGGGCCGCCCTGCCGTCGGACAGGGATTACGGGGCAGCCCTCAGCCGCGCGCTCCCCCGGCCGCCACCGGGTCGGGTGCCGGCGGGAGCCCGGCGAGCAGCAGCGGTGCGTCGTCGAGCAGTGGAGCCGGCGTCCCCCGTCAGGGCGACATGGTGCGCATCCGGTTGATCTCCACCGTCTGCTGCGCGACGACGTCGCCGGCCATCTCCTCGATCTGCACGTTGTTCCCCTCCGTGAGCACCTCGGTCGCCATCGTGATCGCCCCCTGGTGATGGGTGATCATCAATTTCAGGAAGAGCTTGTCGAAGGCCGCGCCGTCCGCCGCGCGCAACTGTTCCAGCTGTGCCGGGGTCGCCATCCCGGGCATCGCCGAGTGGTCGTGGGCGGCTTTGCGATTCGCTCCGCCGTTGTGCGTGAGCCACCCCTCCATGGCGCCGATCTCCGGCTTCTGGCCCGCGGTGATGCGCTCGGCGAGCCTCTTGACCGAGGGTGAGCCGGAACGCGACGGGGCGAGTGCGGTCAACTCCAGGGCCTGCGCGTGGTGCTGGATCATCATCTGTGCATAGCGGAAGTCGGCCGAGTTGGGGGCGTCGTTTCCGGCGGCCTGCACGGCCTCCTCGGCGGAGAGCGTCCGGGCGGGCTCGCCAGGCTTTCCCGGGGCCACCACCGAAGGCCCCCCGCCCGCCCGGGCCTTGGCGCGGCTCTCGCCGTCCCCCGCACCGCACGCGGCGAGGGCGAGAACGGCCGAAACGGCTACTGCGACGAGAACGGAGTTACGTACACACATGGTCTGACGGCGGATCAACAAGTGGGCCTCCATTGCCATATGGGGTGGTTGCCGACCGTCCTAACACGCTTCCGCACGGCAGCCGTCAGAAACTTTCATTACGTCTCTGTTGCCATCTGTTGGGATCACCATGGCAAGGACGATACTGCCGAGGTCCGTGAACCGTTCAACTACGTTCGGATGCATGGGAGGACGCAGTGATTTCGTTGCACACGAGCCCGGTGCGGCGCAGACGCCTGGGCGTGGCGACGGCAGCCGCCGGGCTGCTGGCCACGTTGCTGATGGCCGGACCGGCGGCCGCGACGCCCGACCCCGGTGACCGGGGCGGGGCCCGGACGGGCATCTCCGCCGCCGAGAAGGCCGAAACCGAGGCCGCGATCAAGAGCGGCGAGGTGCCGGGCGTGGACGAGATCGTCCACAGCTCCAACATCACTCATCTGGCCAACGTTCCGAAGGACGCGCTCAAGGGCACCAACACGGACCTGGCCTTCCAGGGGAAGTACGCCTTCGCCGGAAACTACGACGGTTTCCGGATCTTCGACATCAGCAACCCCCGGTCCCCGAGGACGGTCTCGCAGGTCCTCTGCCCCGGCTCGCAGAACGACATCTCGGTCTCGGGCGACCTGCTCTTCCTGTCCACCGACTCCTCGCGCAGCGACAACTCCTGCACCAGCACCACCCAGCCCGCCACGGAGAAGTCCTCCTGGGAGGGCATGAAGGTCTTCGACATCAGCGACAAGCGCAACCCGAAGTACGTCGCCGCCGTCGAGACCACGTGCGGATCGCACACCCACACACTGGTCCCCGAGCGCAAGAACGTGTACGTCTACGTCTCCTCGTACTCGCCGAGCGCGACGTTCCCCGACTGCCAGCCGCCGCACGACGGGATCTCCGTCATCAAGGTGCCGCGCAACGCACCCGAGAAGGCAGCGGTCGTGAACTTCCCGGTGCTCTTCCCGGACGGCGGCAACCCGGGTGCGCCGGAGAACCCGGGCGTCTCCAGGACCACCGGCTGCCACGACATCACCGTGCTGCCCTCGAAGGACCTGGCCGCGGGTGCCTGCATGGGTGACGGCCTGCTGTTCTCCATCAAGGACCCGGAGAACCCGAAGATCATCGACCGGGTGCAGGACAATGTGAACTTCGCGTTCTGGCACTCGGCGACGTTCAATCAGACGACGGACAAGGTCGTCTTCACCGATGAGCTCGGCGGCGGTGGCGCGGCCACCTGCAACGAGGAGATCGGCCCGAAGCGCGGCGCCAACGGCATCTACGACATCGTCGGCAGGGGCGACCACCGCAAGCTGGTCTTCCGCAGCTACTTCAAGATCGACCGCCCGCAGGCCGACACCGAGGTCTGCGTCGCCCACAACGGCTCGATCGTCCCGGTCAAGGGCCGGGACCTGATGGTCCAGGCCTGGTACCAGGGCGGGGTGTCGGTGTGGGACTTCACCGACTCCTCGAAGCCCAAGGAGATCGGCTACTTCGAGCGCGGCCCGGTCACCACCGACGCCGTCACCACGGCCGGCCCCTGGTCGGCGTACTACTACAACGGCTACATCTACTCCAACGACATCGCCAAAGGCTTCGACGTCCTGAAGCTCGACGACCGGCGGACCGACCCGGCGAAGCGGGTGCGTCTGGACGAGCTCAATGTGCAGACCCAGCCGGAGTACTTCGACCGCTGACCGGCCGGAACACCCAGCCGGCCGGATCCACCGCGAACGGAAGACGTCCCGCAGGGCGGATCCACCGCCCTGCGGGACAGCGAAGGGCCAAGGGCACCTTGCGACGCACCGCGTCCGACGCCGCACGCCGATCCACCAGGGATCACAGGACAGTCCTCAGGCGGCGGACCTGGCGCCGCCGCCCGTCGCCGCGGCCCACTCCACCAGCAGGCGCTGGTACTGCTCCTCGTCCTCCGGGGACAGACAGCCGCCCGAGCGCTGCCACAGGTCACGGATCTCTTTGTTCACCACGGCGGCGGTGCGCGTGGAGTCGGAGGAGCACGGAGAACGGGACATACATACAGGCTAAGGCCCCGATGTGACAATCAGACCCATTGGGCGTCAGGGACATCTCTCACATGTCTGTCAGGCAACGCCCGGCACCAGTCCGAGCGTCCGCAGTCCGTCGGGCCGCTCCGACACCGGCAGATGGTGCACGAACCGCACGTCACAGCCCAGTGCGGCGGCCCCGCCGTCCGCGTTCCGGTCGTCGCCGACCATCACCACATCCGCCGGATTCAGCCCGAGATTTGTGCAGGCCGTGTGGAAGATCCGTGCGTCCGGCTTCTGGATGCCGTACTCGCACGACAGCACATAGGCGTCGATCAGGGGGTCCAGGCCGTGCGCCCGGAAGACCGGCCGCAGGTCCCAGCCGATGTTGCTGACCACGCCGATCCGGATGCCGCGGTCGTGCAGCGCGCCGAGCACCTCCGCCGCGTCCGGATACGGCTGCCAGGCGTCCGGCGTCCGATGCCGCTCGTACAGCGCGTCGTACAGGCCCGGATCCGGCAGGGCCACCTGCCGCGCCAGCCCGGTGTACGCCTCCCGGTGCATTTCCGCACTCTCGTCACGGGTGGCGTACGCGGCGGCGAGCCGGGCGGGGACGCGCCGGGGAGGCGGGCCGCCCGGCAGTGCCCCGGCGGCCTCCAGCTCGCCCGCGTACCGTTCGAAGTCGGCCTCGTCCACCGTCACCCCCCGCTCGGCCAGGGCCGCGCGCAGCCAGGACCGGACGGACTCGATACGGAAGAGAGTTCCGGAGAAGTCGAAGAGCACACCCTTGATCTGCATGGCTGCGATCCTCCCCGGCACGGGGCGGCTCGACAAGGCCGGTCGGCCGGGGCCGGGGGAGGGAGAGGGCGGGACGCGCCGAGTCCGGCCCGGCTCAGGAACTGCCGGGCGCGCGGGACCCGCCGTGCCGCTCGTACCGGGCGAATCCGGCGATCGCGAAGGCGGCCAGGGCCACGCCCAGCAGCCAGCCGCCCAGTACGTCGCTCAGCCAGTGCACACCCAGGTAGAGGCGGGTCAGGCCCACCCCGACGACCGAGACGCACGCCACGACCAGCGCCGTCCGCCACAGCCAGGGCCCGGCGCCGTACCGGCGCAGCAGCCAGAGCAGCAGGGCGCAGCTCACCGTCGCCGTCATCGCGTGACCGGACGGGAACGCCGCGTAATGGGCAGAATCCACCGGGTCGGGCCACTGCGGCCGCTCCCGGCCGACCGCGGACTTCAGCCCCTGCTGCACCAGAGAGCCCAGCATGCTCGTCGCCGCGACCCACACCGCGAGCAGTCGCTCCCGACGCCACCACAGCGCCACCACCGCCGCCGCGATCAGGGCGCGCATGGTCCACGGATCCCAGGCCCAGTCGGTCAGGATCCGGTTGGCATGGACCAGGCCGGGTTCGGTCACCGCCCTGCGGTGCAGGGCTTCCGCGACGGTACGGTCCAGCGTCATCAGCGGTGACCAGCGCACGGCGACGAGGATCAGTACGACCAGTGCGAGAAGCGCGCAGACCGTACCCATCCCGAAAGGTGTGACACGGGAAGGCGTACGGACCGGCGGGGGGAGCTGCGTGGACGGCATGGGGCGATCTTCGCGGACGGCCGGCGGCCCTGGCTATCGCAGCGCGCTGAGTCCAGGGATGAAGGCCACCAGAACCGGAACCACCGGCACCAGCGCGGCCGCAGCGGTCAGCCGGAGCCGGCGGCCCGCGGTCAGCCGGTCCGCCGGGGTCAGCAACCGGTTCACCCGCAGCGGCAGCTGTGCGTCCGGCGCCGGGCAGGGGCCGAACACGCCCCGGTCCTCGTTGAGTTCCACCAGGGCCAGGGCGATCGTCAGCCGTCCGAAACGCTTCGACGCCACATCGTCCGCGGCCAGTTCGACCAGCCGGTGCATCTCGTCGCGGAACGCCGCGAACACCGGCACCTGCGGGAACCCGGTCGCCAGCGCTCCGGAACAGTGCAGCAGCCAGTCGTGCCGCGCGTTCGCGTGCCCCTGCTCATGGGCCAGCACCGCATCCAGCTGACGGCCCTTCAGGCGCCTGAGTGCCTTGGTGGTGATGACCAGTTGAGGCGCGGCGCCCGGCAGCCACCAGGCGTCCGGACGCTCGCCCTCCAGTACGACGAGACGGCCGCTGCCGGGCTTCTCGCCGGGCATCAGCGGGGCACGCACCAGCAGTTCGGCGCGCCGCTGCCTGCGACGCACCTGGGCCCGGTGGATCTCCCGGGTCAGCATCACCGCCGACCACAGCCCGCCGAGTGCCAGCAGCACGGCCATGGCGGCGGACCACCGCCCGTGCCCGCCCAACGCGTACGCCTCCACCACCGCGTGCGGCGCCGGGGCGAACACATGCCCACGCACCGCCTGCCAGGCGGCGGCCGCGCTGAACGTCATGGAGAGCGCGAAGGAGAGCAGCACCCCGGCCACCACGCACTGCCACACCCACAGCGCCACGACGGGCTCGCGCTCCGGCCACCGGGCCCTGGCCATCAGCCGCGGGGTCAGGACGGCGGCCAGTGCACCGAGCAGCAGCAGTGCGAGGGAGACCAACATGACATCAGCCTATGAGGGGTGCGGTACCCACGGGTATGGCTGTGCACGGCAAGTGACGCAGACCACGGTTTGACCGGCCGACCGTCTCACAGGGTGAGCAGCATCGCGAACATGGCCATCCCCATCGTCAGCCGGCAGGCGAGCGCCAGCTCGGGCCGCGTACCCCAGCCACCCACGGCGGGGCCGCCACCACCGCCCGCCGGGGCGGCGGCCACGGGTATCAGCCGGGCCCCCGACCGCAGCACGTACACCGCGTAGTAGGCGAGCAGCAGCCCGGTCAGCAGGGGGACGCCCCCGGCCGCCACCGCGGCCCCGTGGCCCGTGTGTCCGCCGTGCCCTCCGTGTGCCGCACCGCCGCCCGGTGCCATGGTCAGGGCCATGTAGACCATCGCCGAGGACCCGACGAGATGGTGCAGATGGTGTCCGCTGCGCCGGGAGAACCACAGTGCGCGCAACGAGGCGGCCCCGAACAGCGCCGCGTAGACCACCCATGCCCACGCGGGAGGTGTCACGACTGCCGCCGGCACCGCCATGGCGGCCATGCCGAAGCCCATCAGCGCCTCCGCACGCGCGGTCCTGCGCGCCTCCCCGGTCTCGCTGCGGGTACGCAGCAGGCAGTACGCGCCCGTCGTTGCGCACAACGCCATCAGGAGCCAGCCCGACATCGCCGATCCGTGCACAGCGCACCTCCCCCTGGCCGTACGACGCGGTCCCCCTGGTCGATGCCCGGCCGAGGACCGTCGTACGCGGCGCACTGAGGTACAAGGGGAGCGCGCGGCAGGAGCGTTCCTGCCGCGCGCTGTGGCTTCGTCCCTTCGTCAGCCGAGCGTGAGGGACTTGAAGGCGCGTGCCTGCTCGGTGATGGCCCGCTCCGTGGGCAGCCGTTCCATGGAGGAGGCGCCGAAGAAGCCGGCGATCCCGGTGGTGTGCTCCAGGACGTAGCGGGCGTCCTCCGGTTCGGCGATCGGGCCGCCGTGGCAGAGCACGATGATGTCCGGATTGACGCGCTTGGCGGCGTCGTGCATCTCCTGCACGGCGGTGGCGGCCTGATCGAGCGTGAGTGCGGTCGAGGCGCCGATGGACCCCTTGGTGGTCAGCCCGACGTGCGGTACCAGGACATCGGCACCCGCCCGTGCCATCTCGGCGGCCTGCTCCGGTTCGAAGACATAGGGCGCGGTGAGCAGATCGCGCTCGTGGGCCTGGCGGATCATGTCGATCTCCAGACCGAAGCCCATGCCGGTCTCCTCGAGGTTCTCGCGGAACCTGCCGTCGTAGAGCCCGACAGTGGGGAAGTTCTGCACGCCGGTGAAGCCGATGGCCTTCAGCTGGTCGAGGAAGTTGCCCATGATCCGGAACGGGTCGGTGCCGCACACCCCGGCGAGCACGGGGACGTCCCGCACCACGGGCAGGACCTCGCCCGCCATGTCGAGCACGATGGCGTTGGCGTCGCCGTACGGCAGCAGGCCCGCCAGCGAGCCCCGGCCGGCCATCCGGTAGCGGCCGGAGTTGTAGATGATCAGCAGGTCGACGCCGCCGGCCTCCGCGCACTTGGCGGACAGGCCGGTGCCTGCGCCCGCACCTATGACGGCCTTGCCTGCTGCGACTTGCTCGGTCAGGCGGGACAGGGCCTGATTGCGGTTCAAGGATGGACTCCTGGTTCGATCGGTGGGTTTCTCGCTGCCGGGACGTGCGGAGGCGAGGCTCAGACGTGCGGGTGCGAACGTTCCCGGGTGCTGATCAGCTGGTGGAGATGGTCGGCGGCGGCGACGCCGAACGAGGTGTCGTTGAGATGGGCGCTGATCTCGCGCAGATCGACGGCGCTGCCCCGCAGGGCGGTGCGCAGGGCGGCCAGCCCGGCCGCGTCGGCCTCCGGATCGTGGAACGGCCCGCCCGGGGCGTCCACCGCGGAGACACCGCCCAGCGGCCAGAGGACCGCAGTCGGGCCGTGCGCCGAGGCCAGTTTGTCCCCCATGGAGGCGCCGAGTCCGGCCATCTCCCCGGCCGTGGTGCGCATCAGGGTGACGGTGGGGTTGTGCACGAGCAGGTGGCGATCGGCGAACCGTTCCGGCACGGTGTCGGCGGGTCCGAAGTTGACCATGTCCAGTGCACCTGGCGCGACCACCTGCGGCACGCCGGCCCGGCCCGCCGCGGTGAGCCGGTCGGGGCCGGCGCTCAGCACGCCGCCGACGAGCTCGTCCGCGAGCTCGGTGGTGGTCAGGTCCAGGACACCTGCGAGGAACCCGCCCGAGGCAAGCTTCTCCAGCGCCCGGCCGCCCGCGCCGGTGGCGTGGAAGACCAGGACCTCGTAACCCAGCTCGTCCAGCCGCCGGCGGGCGGCGTCGACCGCGGGCGTGGTGACGCCGAACATGCTGGCGCCGATCAGCGGTCGCCCCTGGGGCTGCGACTCGTTCAGGCTCCGCTCGTGGTGGATGGCCATGCCGGCCACCGCCGCCACCGCGTTGCCCATGATCTGCGAGGACACGGAGTTGATGCCCGCCACGTCGACCACGCTGTACATCATGGTGATGTCGCTGCTGCCCACGTACGGCGCCACATCCCCGCTGGCCATGGTGGACACCAGCACCTTCGGAACGCCGATCGGGAGCGCCTGCATGGCACGCGCGGCGATGAACGACCCACCGCTTCCGGCCACCGCCAGCACCGCGTGCAGCTGCCCCTCGCGGTGCAGATCACCGACGATCCGCTCGACCCCGTCGGCCATGGCGGACACCGCCGCACCGCGGTCTCCGTTGGCACGCAGCGCCTCCAGACCGTGCCCGGCACGGCGCGCGACGGCCGCCGCGTCGATGTCACCGGTGACCGTGCCCGCGGGCGAAGGCATTACTCCGCCATCGACGAGCACCACGTCGCAGCCCGCTTCGCGAAGCCGCGCCGCGAGCCACTCGTACTCCGCCCCCTTGGTGTCCAATGTCCCGACGAGCACCACGGTCGCCATGTTCTGCTCCTTTGCAACGGCGTTCTCCCGATCATGTGCGAGCCACCGGAGGGCGGCAAAGACCACTTGAGGGCAATTGGCCTGCGGCGGGCGATGATGAGTGCATGGACCGCATTCCTCCCACCCGGCTGTCCCGTCTGCTGACCGGGTGGTCCAAGGACGGCACGGGTGCGATGCCGAGGCTGCTGGCCGAGGCGCTGCGCGAGCTGGCGCAGCGCGGAGACGTGGCGCCGGGCACGGTGCTGCCCTCCCAGCGCGCCCTGGCGGCGGCGCTGGGCGTCAGCCGCTCCACGGTGACGGCCGCGTACGGACTGCTGGAGGCCGAGGGGTGGCTGGAGAGCCGGCAGGGCAGCGGCTCCCGGCTGCGGGGTTCCGGCGCGGTGGGCGAGCCGGTGACCGAGGGACGGCTGGCCAGCTTCGGGACCAGGGAAGGCGGCATCGACCTGTCCAGCGGCGCGCTGGATGGCCTGCCCGCGGTCGCGGCGGCGGTCGGTGACCTTTCCGCCGCCGACCTCACCGCGGCGCTGGCCGGCGACGGATACCTCCCGTACGGGCTGCCCGAGCTCCGCGAGGGGATCGCCGAGTACCACCGGTCCGCGGGCCTGCCGACCACTGCGGAACAGATCCTGGTGACCGCCGGATCCCAGCAGGCCGTCTGGCTGATCACCCAGGGCCTGGTCGAGCCCGGTGACACGGTGATCGTGGAGGACCCCACCTACCGCGGCGCGCTCGAAGCACTGCGCGGACGCGGCGCCCGGCTCGTCCCGCTGCCCGCGGACGGGGCGCACGGCGCCCGCACACTGGCACGGCTGGCCGGCCATGTCCGGCCCCGCCTCGTCTATCTGCAGCCGTCCGTCCACAACCCCACCGGACGCGGCATGGACGAGCCCACCCGCCGCGCCTGGGCCGCCGTACTGGCCGAACAGGGCCTGTACGTCGTGGAGGACAACGCCTACGCCGAGCTTTCCCTGCTCGACGACGCCGCGCCCCGCTCCCTGGCCGGCCTGCTGCCGCCCGCCGCCACGGCCACCGTGGGCACGCTGTCCAAGCTCTTCTGGGGCGGGCTCCGACTGGGCTGGATCCGGGCCTCCACCACGGTGATCCATCGTCTGGCCGACATCAAGAAGTCCGTCGACCTGTCGTGCCCGGTGGTGGACCAGATGCTGGCCGTGAAGCTGCTGGGTCAACTGCCCGAGGCCCGCGCCCGACGCCGCTCCCGGCTGCGTGAACGTCTGGCGGAGACCGAACAACTGCTGCGCGGGCAGCGGACCGGCTGGCGGTGGGAACGACCCGCCGGTGGCTCCGCCCTCTGGGTGGAGATCCCTGGCGCCGACGCCGAAGCCACCGCCCAGCTGGCCCGCCGCGCGGGCGTACTGATCGTCCCCGGCCCGGCCTTCTCCGCCGTGGACGGCTTCCGCCACCATGTGCGACTTCCGTTCGCCGATGACGACGGCGGTCTGGCGAAGGCCCTGCCCGTGCTCCTCGACTGCGCGCGGCGGAGCCGCACCCAGCACTGACGGCGCCACCACCCGGCTCAGGGGCGATAGCGCAGCGGATGGTCCGCCGGTACCTCCACCATCACGATCCGGTGCCCGTCCGGATCGCGGATCCACATCTCGATCAGCCCCCACGGCTCGCGCACCGGCTCCCGCAGCACCTCGACGCCGCGGGCCGACAACTCCTCGTGCGCCCCCCGCACGTCCGCGACCTGCATCCACAGTTCGAGGCCGGGCACCGGCGGCTCTGCGGCGCGTCCGGAAACCTCCAGGAAGCCCCCGCCGAGGAAGTAGACCGTGCCCCGCTCGGGGCCGGTGCCGAACTCCCGGTAGACGGGCAGCCCGAGCGACTGCCCGTAGAAGACGCGGGACCGTTCGGGATCGGCCGGGTGCAACAGGGTCCGGCTGCTCAGCACATGAACCATGCGCCGACTCTAGGGTCTTTCGTTTGGATCAGGCCGGATCATCAGGGAGCGGGGTCTGGTGCGTGCGATCGCAGGGCGGAGGAGGGAGTCAGGGCGGAGGAGGGAGTCAGGGCGGAGTCCTGGCGACCGACGACAGCGCGGAGGGGGTCCCCCTGGCCCTTGAGGCCTTGGGGGAGTGCGTGCCGGACCCCGCGACCCCGGCATGATCCAAACGAGAGGCCCTAGGTCCGCCACACCCGCGTTACGCTGCTCCGGCACGGCCACAGCACAGAAACGGAGAGCCACCCCGATGGACACCGCCCCCGCCCAGGACCCGGGACAGCTGACCTTCCGCGACGCGGCCGACGCCGATGTGCCCGCACTGGTGACACTGATCGAGTCGGCGTACCGCGGCGACTCCAGCCGGTCCGGCTGGACCACCGAGGCGGACATCCTGCAGGGGCAGCGGACGGACCCGGACGGTGTGCGACAGGTCCTCCAAGCACCCGGCAGCCGGCTGCTGGTGGTGGAGCGCGACGGCGGGCTCGTCGCCTGCTGCCAGCTCGAACACCGGGGCGACGCCGCCTACTTCGGGATGTTCGCGGTCCGACCCGGACTGCAGGGGGCGGGGCTCGGCAAGGTGATCATCGCCGAGGCCGAGCGCACCGTCCGGGAGAGCTGGGGCGTGAGTGAGATGCACATGACCGTGATCTCGGTGCGCGATGAGCTGATCGCCTGGTACGAGCGGCGCGGCTACCGCCGTACGGGAAAGCTCAGCCCGTTCCCGTACGGCGACGAGCGCTTCGGCATTCCGCAGCGCGACGATCTCGCCTTCGAGCTGCTGGTCAAGAACCTCGTCTGACCGGGGCCGCGATCAGGCGGTGAAGCGGCCTGCGCGGCGGATCTCCGGGTAGTCGGTGGTCGCGCCGTCCAGCCGCAGGGCGCGTGCCAGCCGCAGATGGTCCTGGGTGTTCACCACCCAGCCGATGACCTTCAGCCCCTCGGCGCGCGCCTGTTCGGCCACCTCCAGGGTGAGACGGCGGATGTCCAGCGCGAGCGTCGTCGCCCCCACCGCCTTCGCCCGGTCCACCACATCGCCTCGCCAGCGGCTCGCGATGAGCACGGTCCGTACGCCCGGCACCAGCCGGGCGATCTCGGCCACCGCCTCGTCGTGGAACGAGGACACCTCGACCCGGTCGACCAGATCGCGGCGCAGCATCACTTCGGCCAGCGCGCGGGCCGCCGCCGCATCCTTGATCTCGGCCTGCACGGGCGACCGCACGGCGTCCAGCACCTCCTCGAAGACCGGCACCCGCTCGCCCAGCCCGGCATCGAGTTCACGCAGTTCGGACAGGGTCTTCTCGTTGATCGGCCCCCTGCCGTCCGTCGTACGGTCCACATCGGCGTCATGCATGACGGCCAGTGCGCCGTCCTTGCTCAGGTGAAGGTCCAGCTCGATCGCGTCCATTCCGGCCCGTTCCGCGTGGACGAAGGAGCGCAGGGTGTTCTCCGGCTCGACACCCATCACTCCGCGATGGCCGATGGTGAGAAAAGACAAGGCAACCCGCTTCCGTCGACGGCGTCTCCCCCGTGCGGTTCCTACCCACGAGGCGCTGCGGCATACGGCGATCCGGCAGCCTGACCCTACTGGGGGAGCGGGAAGGGGCGGACACCCGAGGTGCATGCCCGGCCGACGGAAGTGGCCGCCGGAAACGTTCAGTGCAGGAAGAATCGCGGTGACCATGGGGAGCGGCAGGATAATTTTCTGGACCCCACTTGTCTCAAAGAACCGCACATGGATACGGTTGCTTAACGCGAGGTTCTCCTGTGGAGGAAGTGTTATGACGGAAATTCTTGTGCAGGACGCTGCTGCGGGCGGCATAGCCACGGATCGGAGGGTGGTCGATCATCCCGCCTGGCCCGCGCTCAAGAATGCCGTGGAGGAGATCCGCCCCTGGCAGTCGAAGGACGGTTCCATCGACCTCGAGGCCGAGGGCGCGCCGTCCCCGGAGGCCGTGCGGTCGACGCTGGACCGTGTGATCACCGCGGTCGAGGAGCTCTCCCCGCTGCTGCCGCACGACGCCGCGTACCATCGCGCCCTCGCCGCGGACCTGCGCCGCTGGGCCACCAACGGCTTCGGCGTACCGGACTTCCTGGACTCGCTGCTCGCCTTCCAGCCGGCCAAGGACCGCACCGACGGGCTCCAGCACCTGGTCGTCTTCGCGATGTACACGCAGAACGGCAACCCGGACCGCAACCTCGAAGCGGTCGTGCTGCGGATGGTCTGGCCCGAGTGGCTGGCCGAGCTCGAAGCGACCCGGTACGACAACCCGCTGTTCTGCGGCATCACCTTCGAGGACTTCACCTCGGGTTACGACACCAACTCCGCCGTGCTCTTCCCGGAGACCATCGCCGTGCGCGAGGCCCCCGAACGCTTCAGCTGGGGCGGCATCTTCTGCGACCGTGAGGCGGCCCGCTTCCGCCGGGTCACCGAGGCGTCGGTCGAGCTGCTCGGCGTCGAGCTGCCCGAGGACATCCGGGAGATGGTCGCCGACCAGCAGCGCTGCGAGCAGGCCTTCGTGCTCTGGGACATGGTCCACGACCGGACGCACAGCCACGGCGACCTGCCCTTCGACCCCTTCATGATCAAGCAGCGCCAGCCGTTCTGGATGTACGGCCTGGAGGAGCTGCGCTGCGACCTCACCGCCTTCAAGGAGGCCGTGAAACTGGAGGCCGAGGGCAACGCGCACGGCCGCGACGTCCAGTACGCGGTCCTCTTCGACCGGATGTTCCGCTTCCCCGTCACCGGCGAGCGCGTCCGTAACTACGACGGCCTCGGCGGCCAACTGCTCTTCGCGTACCTCCACAAGCACGATGTGGTCCGCTGGACCGACAACACGCTGAAGATCGACTGGGACCGCGCCCCGCAGATCACCAACCAGCTCTGCGCCGAGATCGAGAAGCTCTACCGCGACGGCATCGACCGCCCCAAGCTGGTCCACTGGTTCGCCGCGTACGACCTGGTCTCGACCTACCTCGCCCCGCACCCGGGCTCCCGCTGGGCCAAGGGTCCGGACGCGCTGGACCTGTCGCAGCCGCCGCGTAAGCTCGTCGACGATGTGCTTCCTGACGAGTTTCCCCTGAGCATGTTCTATGAGGCGCTCTCCAAGAAGCTGAAGAACGTGATCGCCTCGACCAAGGGGATCACCGCTGCGGATGCCGAGCGGGCAGCCGCGTGAGCGCCGGGTCTGAGGAGGCGGTGGCCATGAACGGAAACGGCAGGGGCAACGGGAGCGGTGCTCTCGAAGGTGCCGTGGTCGCGGTGGCCGGGGCCGCGGGCCCGGCAGGGCGGGCCACACTGATGAGGCTCGCCGAGGCCGGTGCGACGGTCGTCGCCTCCGACGCGGACGCCGCCCGCCTGGCCGAGGCGGTCGACGCCGCGCGCTACGCCCACGGCGGCGCCACTGTCACCGGCGACACGGTCGATCTGCTGGACCTCGGTGCCGCCCGTGAATGGGCGGACAAGACCGAGAAGGAATTCGGCCGGATCGACGGCCTGGTCCACCTCGTCGGCGGCTGGCGCGGCAGCGCGAGCTTCGCCGAGACCGACCTCGCCGACTGGAACCTGCTGGAGAAGCTGCTGATCCGTACGGTCCAGCACACCTCGCTGGCCTTCCAGGAGGGTCTCCAGCGCAGCGACCGGGGTCGCTATGTGCTGATCAGCGCGGCCGGGGCGAGCAAGCCCACCGCGGGAAACGCGGCCTACGCCGCGTCGAAGGCGGCCGCCGAGGCCTGGACGCTCGCGCTCGCGGACGCGTTCCGCAAGGCGGGGGGCGACGAAGGGCCGAGGACCGCGGCTGCGATCCTGATCGTCAAGGCACTGGTGCACGACGCGATGCGCGCCGAGCGCCCCAATGCGAAGTTCGCGGGCTTCACCGACGTCAAGGAGCTGGCCGATGCCATCGCCGGCGTCTGGGACCGTCCCGCCCCGGAAGTGAACGGAAAGCGCCTGTGGCTGACCCCACAACCGTAAGGACCGACGCGCGGCGCCACCACGACCCGCAGATCCGCGGTTTCGCCAGCGACAACTACGCGGGCACGCACCCGGAGATCCTCGCGGCCCTCGCCCTCGCCAACGGCGGTCACCAGATCGCCTACGGCGAGGACGAGTACACCGAGCACCTCCAGCGCGTCATGCACAGTCACTTCGGCCCCACCGCCGAAGCCTTCCCCGTCTTCAACGGAACCGGCGCCAACGTCGTCTCCCTCCAGGCGATGACGGACCGCTGGGGCGCGGTCATCTGCGCCGAGTCCGCCCACATCAACGTGGACGAGGGCGGTGCCCCGGAGCGGGTGGGCGGCCTGAAGCTGCTCACCGTGCCCACCCCGGACGGCAAGCTCACCCCCGAGCTCATCGACCGGCAGGCATACGGGTGGGACGACGAGCACCGTGCCATGCCGCAGGTCGTCTCGATCACCCAGAACACCGAGCTGGGCACGGTCTACACACCCGACGAGATCCGCGCCATCTGTGAACACGCCCACGGACACGGCATGAAGGTCCATCTGGACGGGGCCCGGATAGCCAACGCCGCGGCGTCGCTGGACGTGCCGATGCGTACGTTCACCAACACCGTCGGCGTCGATGTGCTGTCCTTCGGCGGTACGAAGAACGGGGCGATCTTCGGCGAGGCCGTGGTCGTGCTGAACCCGGACGCCGTCCGCGCCATGAAGCACCTGCGCAAGCTGTCGATGCAGCTCGCGTCGAAGATGCGCTTCGTCTCCGTACAGCTGGAGGCGCTGCTCGCCGGTGACCTCTGGCTGCGCAACGCCCGGCACGCCAACGCGATGGCCCAGCGGCTCGCCGATGGCGTTCGGACGGTGGACGGGGTGGAGATCCTTCACCCCGTCCAGGCCAACGCAGTCTTCGCCCGGCTGCCCCACGAGGTGAGCGAGCGGCTGCAGAAGCGCTTCCGCTTCTACTTCTGGGACGAGGCGGCCGGCGATGTCCGCTGGATGTGTGCCTTCGACACGAGGGAGGACGACGTCGACGCGTTCGTCCTCGCCCTGAAGGAAGAGATGGCGAAGTAGCCAGAACCCAATAGCTGCTGAATGGGTATGCGGCCGACCGGAAATTCATTGACTCCTGGTCGGCCGCACATCTACGCTCGGCGGCCATGGAACTGATCCAGCAGGTTCCTGAAGTCTCCGCCTATCTCGCCGCCGACGAGGCCATCGACCACGAGCATCCGCTGGTGCGGGAGACCGTCGCCGAGCTCCGTGGCGACACCACCGACGCATATGCATACGCGTCCGCCGCCTACGCCTTTGTGCGCGACACCATTACGCACTCCGCCGATTCCGGCGACATGCGGGTCACCTGGCGCGCCTCGCGCTCTGAGCCGGGGAGGTGCTACTGCGGGGTGCGAATCAACCGCCGAGTCCGCCGACCGCCGGAAAATCCGCCCTCCGGGGCGCGGGTCGAGGCCCGCTCCCCGGAGTGACGTTTCGGCCGCGTCAGCTCTTCTCCCTGACCTCGGCGGGGGTCGGTGCCGTACCGCCGAGGTGGGCAGGCACCCACCAGGTGTCGCTCGCGTCCTTCGGGCGGACGGGATAGGCGCGCTGGGCCGCCTCCAGGAGCTCCTGGACCCGTTCCCGCAGGCGCCGGGTGATCGCGCCCGCGTACTGGTCGGTGGGCGCCTCCATGGGCTCGCCGACCCGGATCGTCACCGGCACGTGAGTGCGCTTGAAATTGCGCGGCCGGCCCTTGGTCCACAGCCGCTGTGTCCCCCACAGCGCCATCGGGATCAGCGGTACGCCGGCCTCCTGGGCCAGCCGGGCGGCGCCCGACTTGAAGCTCTTCAGCGTGAACGACTCCGAGATGGTGGCCTCGGGGAACACGCCGACGATCTCGCCGGAGCGAAGTGAGGCGAGTGCGTGCGCATACGCGTCCTCGCCCTGCTTGCGGTCGACGGGGATGTGCTTCATGCCGCGCATGAGCGGTCCCGAGACCTTGTGCCGGAAGACCGATTCCTTTGCCATGAAGCGGACCAGCCGCTTCTGCGGCAGGGCCGCGAGCCCGGTGAAGATGAAGTCCAGATAGCTGATGTGGTTGCTTACCAGTACCGCGCCACCGGTCTTCGGGATGTGCTCGGAACCCTGAGTGTCGATCTTCAGGTCAAGCGCCTTGAAAAACGTACGAGCGGCGCCGATGACCGGCCGATAGACGAGTTCTGCCATCTGGGGAAGACCCTTCTTCAGCGCCTGAGGAGGGTTCTCCCGGCGGAAGTTACGCAGCCGTAGGTTTGCGGCATTGCGCCGATCGTGCCCCATGCGCGACGCGGTGGCCAGTCTCCGAGGGCTCGGGGCGCGAGATTCTCGTCACGTGGAACCTCCGGGAATGTCTCGCGGGCCGGTGGTGCTGACCTCTTGCGATGAGCTCTGACAGGAGGCCGAAGGTGGACGGGCAGATGCGTGGAGGGTCGCTGGACGCGGCCAGGATCGGCGCCGAACTGGGGGAGCGGGCCACCCTCGTGCAGTTCTCCAGCGCGTTCTGCCAGCCCTGCCGGGCCACCCGCCGCACCCTTGCCGAGGTGGCGCGCATGGTGGACGGCGTGGCCCATGTGGAGATCGACGCCGAGGCGCATCTCACCCTTGTGCGGGAGCTGGAGATCAACCGGACGCCGACCGTGCTGGTCCTGGACGCGGCCGGCCGGATCGTTCGCCGGGCCGTCGGCCGGCCGCGCACCGTCGACGTGGTCGCCGCCCTCGGGCAGGCGATGTGACGGACCGTGATACATCTCCCACATCGCGGAACGCTCTTGACTGCGCCCGCCACGCATCGTCAGTCTGACGCTATGCCGCCGGAAGTCCTTCTCTACGGCCGGGTCCACGTGGATCTCGCCCGCAACGCGAGTGCGCGCTGTCCGGGTGCCTGAGCAACCAAGGCCCTGTCAGCCCCTTCCGCAGAAGGACATGTTCATGACGGCATCGCCCGAGCTCGGTACCCCCCGCACGGCTTCTCCCGAACTGCTCCGCTCGGTCTTCCGGCAACACGCCGCCGGTGTGGCGGTGATCACCGCCTCCGGTGACCGGCCGGTCGGCTTCACCGCCACCTCCCTCAACTCCGTGGCCGCCGAGCCGCCGCTGATCTCCTTCGGGGTCGGCACCGCGTCCTCCAGCTGGCCGGTCCTGGCCGAGGCCGAGCACATCGGCGTCCACATACTCGGCGAGCACCAGCAGGAGCTGGCCGCCACATTCGCCCGCAGTGGCGCCGACCGGTTCGGCCCGTCCACCTATTGGCGCAGCGGCCCCGAAGGAGTGCCGGTGCTCGACGGCGTACTGGCGTGGCTGGTCTGCCGCGTGGTCGCCCGCGTCCCGGCGGGGGACCACCGGATCGTGATCGCGCAGGCCGTGGTCGGAGACCCGGCCGGAGGCGGCCGTCCGCTGATCTATCACCAGGGCCGTTTCAACGCGCTGCGGGACTGACTCCGCCCGGGCGCCACATGGGGGTGCCGTACGTTGGGCATATCACAGTTCCAAGCGCTTGCTCATGAGTGAGCCGCTGGGTGTACTGGCTAGTAATATTTCCGGTCGAGGCGTCGGTCGCCTCGACCGGAAACCGCCCCATCAGGCGCCTATGCTGCGTGCAACAAGGCAGCCCGGAAATGACGATGCAGTAGGAGAGCCGGCGTGAGCTTGAGGATCGTTGTCTGTGTGAAGTACGTGCCCGACGCCACCGGTGACCGGCATTTCGCCGATGACCTGACGGTGGACCGTGAGGATGTGGACGGTCTGCTGTCGGAGCTCGATGAGTATGCGGTGGAGCAGGCGTTGCAGATCGCGGACGGGGCGGACGATGCGGAGGTCACCGTGTTGACGGTGGGTCCGGAGGATGCCAAGGACGCGTTGCGCAAGGCGTTGTCGATGGGTGCGGACAAGGCGGTTCACGTCGAGGACGAGGGTCTGCACGGCAGTGATGTGATGGGTACGTCGTTGGTGCTGGCGAAGGCTGTGGAGAAGGCCGGGTATGACCTGGTGGTCTCGGGGATGGCGTCGACGGACGGGACGATGGGTGTGGTTCCGGCGTTGCTGGCGGAGCGTCTGGGTGTGCCGCAGGTGACGTTGCTGTCCGAGGTGTCGGTCGGGGGCGGGGTGGTGCGGGGCCGTCGTGATGGTGACAGTGCCTCGGAGCAGGTGGAGGCGTCGTTGCCGGCGGTGGTGTCGGTGACGGACCAGTCGGGTGAGGCGCGTTACCCGTCGTTCAAGGGGATCATGGCGGCGAAGAAGAAGCCGGTTCAGTCGTGGGATCTGGAGGATCTGGGGATCGGGGCGGACGAGGTCGGTCTGGAGGGTTCCTGGAGTGTGGTGGATTCGGCGGCGGAGCGTCCGGCGCGTACGGCGGGCACGATCGTGAAGGACGAGGGTGAGGGCGGCCGGCAGCTGGCCGGGTTCCTGGCGGGCCAGAAGTTCATCTGACCTGTTTCCCGCACTCCGCGGTCCTGGTTCCGTGGCCGTGTTGTCGGTTCGGGTTCGGGTTGTGTTCCCCCTGTTTCTTCGTTACTCGCAGGAGATTGAAGTCCCATGGCTGAAGTTCTGGTTTTTGTCGATCACGTGGACGGTGCGGTTCGCAAGCCCACGCTGGAGTTGCTGACGCTGGCGCGTCGGCTGGGTGAGCCGGTGGCGCTCGCGGTGGGTGCGGGTGCTTCCGGTACGGCGGCGGTGCTGGGTGAGCACGGTGCGGTGCGGGTGCTGACGGCGGAGGATGCGGAGTTCGCCGGGTATCTCGTGGTGCCGAAGGTGGATGCGTTGCAGGCGGCGTACGAGGCGGTGTCGCCGGTGGCGGTGCTGGTGCCGTCGTCGGCGGAGGGCAAGGAGATCGCGGCGCGGCTCGCGGTGCGGATCGGTTCGGGTCTGATCACCGATGCGGTGGATCTGGAGGCCGGTGAGCAGGGTCCGGTGGCCACGCAGTCGGCGTTCGCGGCGTCGTTCACGACGCGGTCGCGGGTGTCGCGGGGTACGCCGGTGATCACGGTGAAGCCGAACTCGGCCCCGGTCGAGGCGTTCGCGGCCGCGGGTGCGGTCGAGGTGCTGCCCGTGGCGTTCTCGGCGCTGGCGACGGGGACGAGGGTGACCGCGCGGACGCCGCGTGAGGCGTCGGGCCGCCCGGAGCTGACCGAGGCCGCGATCGTGGTCTCGGGTGGCCGTGGTGTCAACGGTGCGGAGAACTTCGCGCTGATCGAGGCGCTCGCGGACTCGCTCGGTGCGGCCGTGGGTGCGTCGCGTGCGGCGGTGGATGCCGGGTGGTACCCGCACTCCAACCAGGTCGGCCAGACCGGTAAGTCCGTCTCTCCGCAGCTGTACATCGCGTCGGGGATCTCGGGTGCGATCCAGCACCGGGCCGGGATGCAGACCTCGAAGACGATCGTCGCGATCAACAAGGACGCCGAGGCGCCGATCTTCGACCTCGTGGACTACGGCGTCGTCGGTGACCTCTTCCAGGTCGTTCCCCAGCTCACCGACGAGGTCAAGGCCCGCAAGGGCTGACCCCCGGCCGAGCCGGGACACCCCCGTCCGACGGTCCGGGGCCGTGCGGTGCACACGCACCACACGGCCCCGGACCGTTTACGGTCACCATTGACGCAGGTCCGACAGCCTTATAACTTCACTATACGGATTGTTGTTTCCAGGAAGCGGAAATAGCGTGACTGTGGAGGGTGTGGAGATGGGTCAGCAGGAGAAGGTGGCAACGAGCCTCGCAGGTGCGGTCAGCGAGGAGATCAGCGCTTCCCTCACCGCGGTCGACGCCGAGCTGGCACGCCGCTACCCCGGGGACCCGGGCACACGCCAGCCGGTCCACACGGTCTACGTACCCGGCGACACCTTCGCAGCGGGCACCATCCGGTCCTGGGGCGACCAGGCACTGACGGCGCTCGACGAGCACGCCCCCGACGCCGCCTCGTTCGCCGCCGTCCTCGGCATCCCGGCCGAACTCGCCGGGCCCGTCCACGACCGGGTGCGCGCCAAGCTGGAACGCGAGCCGATCGAGGACCTCCGCATCGACTTCGAGGACGGCTACGGCCCCCGCCCCGATGCGGAGGAGGACGAGGCCGCGGCCCGCGCCGCCCGCCTGGTCTCGGAGGCGTACGCGAACGGCACGGCGGCCCCGTACATGGGCATCCGGATGAAGTGCATGGAGGCTGCCGTACGCGACCGCGGCATCCGCACCACGGACATCTTCCTCACCGGTCTGATGCGGGCCGACGGCCTTCCCGGCGGGCTGGTCCTGACGCTGCCCAAGGTGACGTACCCCGAGCAGGTCACGGCCTTCGTCCGGCTGCTCGAGGCGTTCGAGGAGGCGCACGGGCTGCCCGCCGGGCGGCTCGGCTTCGAGATCCAGATCGAGACGAGCCAGTCCATCCTCGCCGCCGACGGCACCGCGGCGGTCGCCCGCATGATCGGCGCGGCGCGGGGCCGGGCCACCGGTCTGCACTACGGCACCTTCGACTACAGCGCCTGCGTCGGCGTCAGCGCCGCGTACCAGGCCAGCGACCACCCGGTCGCCGACCACGCCAAGGCCGTCATGCAGGTCGCCGCCGCCGGCACCGGCGTACGGGTCTCGGACGGCTCGACCAACGTCCTCCCGGTCGGCCCCACGCCCCAGGTCCACGAGGCCTGGCGGCTGCACTACGGCCTCACGCGCCGCGCCCTGGCCCGCGCCTACTACCAGGGCTGGGACATGCACCCGGGCCACCTGCCGACCCGTTACGCGGCTGTCTACACCTTCTACCGCGAGGGCCTGGAGCAGGCCGCCGCCCGCCTCGCCGCGTACGTGGCCAAGGCCGGTGGCGACGTCATGGACGAGCCCGCCACCGCCAAGGCCCTCAGCGGCTACCTGCTGCGCGGCATCGACTGCGGTGCCCTGGACACCGCCGAGGTCGCCCGGCTGACCGGGCTGACGCGGGACGACCTGGACGCCTTCGCCTCGCCGCGGCGCGGCGGGCTGACGGTGACGGCGCCATAGGGCCCAGACCGTAGGGTCACCCCTGCAGGAAGGTCTCGACGATCCCCGTGAAGCACCGGGGATCGTCGAGCCACGGGAAGTGACCGGCACCCGGCTGGACGGCCGGCTCCGCCCGGGGGAACAACCCCGCGATCGTGGCCGCGACCCGGGGCAGCGGACCGCTGTCCAGCTCGCCCGCGAGGACCAGGACCCGGGCATCCCACACGGCCAGCGCGTCGAGGGCTTCGGCGGGATCGAAGGCGTCGGGAGCCGCATAGCGGTCGGCGGCTGCGTAGTTGCTCTGCTCGGCGTCGGCGGCGGCGTGTGCCCGCGCGGCACCGTCCCAACGGCCGTAGAAGAACGGGGCGATGGCGTCCCAGTCGTCGTCGGTCGCTTCGCCCGCCCGGACGGCGTCGTACGCGCTGTGCGCGGCCGCGAACCACGGCTCTCCCGCGCGCAGGGCCATGGCTTCGCTGTGGTGCTCCTCGGTGAAGTCGACACCGGGGGCGCGCACGGGCGGTGATCAGCGCGAGGTTACGGACGCGCCGCGGATGCCGGGCCGCGTGGAGGAGCGCGAGATCGCCACCCGCCGAGTGTGCGAGGACGTCCACCCGGTCGAGGCCGAGGTGCTCGCGGAACGCCTCCACGTCGGCGACCTGTCGGTCCACGCGGTAGGTCGCCGGATCGGCGGGTACGGCGGAATCCCTCGTACCCCTCAGATCGAGCATGATCAGCCGGCGCCGGCTCGACAGACCGCCGAGATCGCCGGGGTAGGCGGAGGCTCGCATCGGGCCTCCGGGCAGGACGAGCAGCGGCTCACCCTCGCCCTTGAGGTGGTAGGCGAGTTCGGTTCCGTCGTCAGCGGTGAAGGTGGGCACGGCGCCGTCCTGATGACCGGACGACGGAACCGGCAATCGGTTTACGCGGGGCCGTCCGTCCCGCTCAGGCGGGCGGCAGTTCGCCGGAGCCGCGGGGGATGAGGGAGGTCGGCAGCTCCACCCGTGCCGGGGCGTGGTCCGCGCCGTCCAGGCGGCGGAAGAGGTGCTCGGCCGCCGTCCGGCCCACGGCCGCGGCGTCCTGGGAGATGACGGTGATGCCGAGAAGATCGGCGAGCTCGATGTCGTCGAAGCCGACCAGCGCGATCCGGCGGTCCTGCTCGGCCAGCACGCGGACCGCGGTGACCGTCACACGGTTGTTGCCCGCGAAGAGGGCCGTGACCGGCTCCGGGCCCGCGAGCATCGCCTCGGCGGCCGCTCTGACCCGAGCGGGTTCGGTGGAGCCGAGCGAGACCCAGGAGTCCTTGACGGCGATCCCGGCGTCCGACATCGCCGCGTGATACCCGCGCAGCCGCTCAGTCGCGGTGTGGATACGCGGCTGGTCACCGATGAAGCCGATCCGGCGGTGGCCGTGCGCGATCAGATGGGCGACCCCCTCGCGCGCGCCGCCGAAGCTGTCGGAGAGGACCATGTCGGCGTCGATCCGGCCCGCCGGGCGGTCCACGAAGACGGTGGCGACGCCCGCCTTTATCTCCGGCTCCAGATAGCGGTGATCGTCACCGGCGGGGATCACGATCAGCCCGTCCACCCGGCGCGCGCACAGCGCTAGCACGAGCTCCTGCTCGCGCTCCGGGTCCTCGGCGCTCGACCCGTTGATGAGCAGCGCGCCGTGCGCGCGGGCGACCTCCTCCACGGCCCGGCTCAGCGGCCCGTAGAACGGGTCCGCGAGGTCCTCCAGGACCAGGCCGATCGAGGCGGTGCGGCCCTTGCGCAGGACGCGCGCGCTGTCGTTGCGCCGGAAGCCGAGCGCCTCGATCGCCTCCTGGACCCGGCGTTCGGTGTCGGGCGTGACCCCCGGCTCGCTGTTGACTACGCGCGAGACCGTCTTGAGGCCCACTCCGGCGCGGGCCGCCACGTCCTTCATGGTCGGCCGGTTGCCGTAACGGGTCTCGGAGTGACGGGTGGTCTCGGCCACGGTGCGCTGTCCTGTCCTCGGGTGCGGGCGGTCCGGCGGATCCGTGGAAGTGTCACGGAGGCGGCCGGACCGGCTGTGCCGACGAGCATAGGCCCTGGACAACGTTGTCAGCAGAATGGAGACTGAGCAGACTGTTTCCAGAAGCCGCAGGTCCCCGCCCTCTACTCACGGAGCCACACCGATGCATACCGACCTCGTCGCCGCGCTGGACATCGGCGGCACCAAGATCGCCGCCGCGTTGGTGGACGGCGGCGGTTCGCTCCTCGCACGGGCGCAGCGGCCGACGCCCGCCCGCGAGAGCGCCGAGACGGTGATGGGGGCCGTGACGGAGGTCCTGGCCGAGCTGTCCGGCTCGCCGCTGTGGGGGCGGGCGACGGCGGTCGGTATCGGCAGCGCGGGTCCGGTCGACGCAGCGGCCGGTACGGTCAGCCCGGTCAACGTCCCCGGCTGGCGGGACTTCCCGCTGGTGGAACGGGTCGGCAAGGCGGTCGGCGGGCTGCCCGTGCAGCTGGTCGGCGACGGGGTCGCGATGACGGCCGCCGAGCACTGGCTGGGCGCCGCCCGCGGCTACGACAACGCGCTCTGCATGGTGGTGTCGACCGGTGTCGGCGGCGGGCTCGTCCTCGGCGGCACGCTCCATCCCGGCCCCACGGGCAACGCGGGGCACATCGGTCATGTCTGCGTGGACCTGGACGGCGATCCCTGCCCGTGCGGTTCGCGTGGCTGTGTCGAGCGCATCGCCAGCGGTCCGAACATCGCCCGCCGGGCGCTGGAGGCCGGCTGGCGGCCCGGGCCGGACGGTGATGTCTCGGCCGCCGCGGTGGCCGACGCGGCGAGCGTGGGGGACCGGATCGCCGTCGCCTCCTTCGAGCGCGCCGCTCAGGCACTGGCCGCCGGGATCGCCGCCACCGCCACGCTCGTCGAGATCGACATCGCGGTGATCGGAGGGGGAGTGGCCGGTGCGGGAGACGTTCTCTTCACGCCGTTGCGCCGGGCCCTGAGCCAGTACGCCACGCTCTCCTTCATCCGGCAGATCACGGTGGCCCCGGCGGTGATGGGTACCGACGCGGGACTGGTCGGTGCGGCCGCCGCGGCGGCGCGGGTGGGTCCGGGCGGCGTGGTGGCCGCCCGGGGCTGACCGGGCGGAGCGGGCGCGAGGTGCGCCGGGCGGGCTCCTGGGGGCGATGTCCCGGGAGCCCGCCCGACGGCGTGGCCGCCACCTCGCTCCCTCGTCAGCAGGCGATCCGGAGGTCCGCCCAGTCGGCGTGGTCGGAGTCGACGCCGTCCCCGCCGTCGCCGACCACCAGACGTACCACCTGCGCGCCGCTGACATAGGCGCTGAGCGGCTGGGCGGGCATCGCGTTGGTCAGCACACCGGTCGACGCCGCCTTCGTACCGTCGGCCCAGACCTCGAAGGCGACCGTCCCCTTGGCGCCCTTCTCGTCGTCGACCCCGACCCGCGCCGTCACGGTGCTGCACGCCCCGCCTGTGTAGAACTCGACGGCGCTGTCGGCGTGCACGCCGAGGCCCTTGGCGAAGACCTCGCCGCCGATCGTCAGCGGACTGCCGTCACCCGCACCGCTCTCGCCGTTGCTGGTGTCCTTCTCGACCGGGCCCCAGCCGTTGGCGGCCGAGAGCTGCGGCAGATCGCTCAGGTAGCCGCCGCCCGCCGGTGGCGCGACCACGACATGGGCCCGGAAGGGGACCGTGGAGCTCACCCGTGTGCCGGCCGGCGAGCGGTACCGGACGGCGAACGTCAGGTCGTGGGCACCGGTGGCGTCCGCGGGGGCCGTCACCTGCCAGCGGGTGGTCAGGGACCGGCCGGTCGGCAGGGCCGGTGAAGCGGTCGGCGAGACCGCCTTCACCTGCCAGCCCGAGGGGCCGGTGAGCAGCGCCGAGACATACCTGGCGGGGGTGCGGCCCAGATCGGTGACCGTGGTGGTCAGCGTGGCGGTCCGCCCGGCCGCGATCAACGGCCGGTTGCCCAGGCCGAGTTCCAGCGCGGGCGGCTGCGCGGCCCACGTGTCGTCGGCGGCGACGCGCAGCAGCACCGTCCCGTGCGCCGGGACGGTCGCCGCCAGGGTGCCCGCCGTGTTGTACGACCTGTGTTCCCACAGGTCGCGCATCGTGTACCCGTCGGCCTGCGGCAGCCCCACCTCCGTGGCCGTCGTCGCGATGCGCTGGGCGCTGCCGGTCTCGTTGAAGAGGGCGACGGCGCGGCTGCCGTCCTGCATCTCCTTGGCGACCACCCAGCGTCCGCCGGCGGAGGAGAGCACGGTGCCCTGTTTGCCGAGCGGGTCCTGATCGACCGCGACGACCTCGTGGTTGGAGAGGATCTCGAAGGTCTCCGCGCTCGCCTTGCGCAGATCGGAGCCGATGAGCAGCGGCGCGGCCATCACGGACCACATGGAGAAGTGGGTGCGGTACTCCGTGTCCGTCATGCCGCCGTTGCCGACCTCCAGCATGTCGGGGTCGTTCCAGTGCCCCGGGCCGGCGGCGGCAGCCAGGGGAAGGTTCTTCTTCATGATCGACAGCATGCTGCCCCAGCTGTCGTTGATGTCGCCGGTCGTGCGCCAGAGATTGCCGAGCTCGCCGGCCCACTCCCAGGGCTTGTTCTCGCCCCATTCGCAGATGCTGTAGACGATCGGGCGGCCGGTCGCCGCCAGCGCGTCCCGCATCGTCGTGTAGCGCTTCTTCGCGTCGACGCCCTGGTTGTTGCAGTTGTCGTACTTCAGATAGTCGATGCCCCAGTCCGCGAACTGCTGCGCGTCGCTGAACTCATGACCCAGCGCGCCCGGGAGACCCACACTGTCGCAGGTCTTGGTGCCGGCGCTGGTGTAGATGCCGATCTTGAGGCCCTTGGAGTGGACATAGTCCGCGACGGCTTTGATGCCGTTCGGGAATCGCTGCGGATCGGCCTCCAGTTTGCCGTCCGCATTGCGCTGTGGCTTTGCCCAGCAGTCGTCGAGATTGACGTACTGATATCCCGCTTCCTTGAGACCCTTTTCGACGAAGATGTCGGCGATGCCCTTGATCATCGACTCATCGAACTCGGCCCGGCAGTGCGTCGAGTTCCAGTTGTTGAAACCCATCGGCGGGGTGAGCGCAAGGCCGTTTCCGGACTGCGGAGTCACGGTGCGGGCGGCTACGGGCGAGTCCGCGACGGCGGGAACGGCGGTTCCCGCGACGCACAGCAGCCCGGCCATCAGTGCTCCGACGACTCCGCGACGGCTGGTTCGGGTTGTACGGGTTGGAAGATGACGCATCGTTACGTTCCTCCATACTCGTCCATGATCGGATGACGACATGTGCACGCCAAAGCGTGTGATTACGTTAGGGCGTGTTGAACTCTGTTGGAAGGGGAGCTGCGACGGTTGTCCGACATCTCGTCAAAACCCTTGACGGCTCCATCAGTTGGGGGTGAGATCCAATCGCACGTTCGGTTGTGTTGGGTTGCATCTCCGGAGGAGCGGGGCATGACGCAGTCTGATTACGACAGGTCAGGTGTGCCGGGCAGCGTCGCGGGACATCGGATGTCCCGGCGAAGTCTGCTGCGTGGTGCGGCCGTTGGTGCCGGAGCGGTGGCGCTGCCCGCGCTGCTCGCCGCGTGCGGGAGCGGACCCGGTGGGGACGGGAAGACGATCACCCTGGGGTCCAATTCCTCCGACCCGGTTCCGAAGAAGGCATTCGACGACGCATTCGCCGCGTACGAGGCTCAGTCGGGCGGGCGGAAGGTGCGGGTCAACACCGTCGACCACAACACCTTCCAGGAGAACATCAACCGGTATCTGCAGGGCAAGCCGGACGATGTCTTCATGTGGTTCGCCGGCAACCGGATGCAATTCTTCGCCGAAAAGGGATTGCTGCACGACATCAGCGACAACTGGCAGGACTACAAGGGCTTCTCGGCCGCGCTGAAGGCCCAGTCCACCGGAGCGGACGGCAAGCAGTACCTCACGCCGTACTACTACTATCCGTGGGCCGTCTTCCACCGCAAGAGCCTGTTCGCCGACCGCGGCTACCAGGCGCCGAGGACGCTCGACGAATACGTGGCGCTCGCCGAACAGATGAAGAAGGACAAGCTCGACCCCATCGCGTTCTGCGACAAGGACGGCTGGCCCGCCATGGGCACCTTCGACTACATCGACATGCGGACCAACGGCTACGAGTTCCACAAGAGCCTGATGGCGGGCGAGGTCGCCTGGACCGACAAGCGGGTCAGGGAGGTCTTCGACACCTGGCGCCGGCTCCTGCCGTACTGCCAGCAGGGCGCCAACGGCCGTACCTGGCAGGAGGCCGCCAACAGCCTCCAGAAGAAGGAGGCCGGCATGGCCGTCCTCGGACTGCCGCACCCCGGCGCCCAGTTCCCCAAGGGCGAACAGGACGACATCGACTTCTTCCCCTTCCCCGTGATCGATCCGGAGCACGGGCAGGACGCGGTCGAGGCACCCATCGACGGCTTCCTGCTGGCCAAGAAGTCGAAGAACCTCAAGAACAGCAAGAACCTGGAGAGCGCCAAGGACCTGCTCAAGTGGCTGGCCACCGGGAAGGCCGAGGACATCTACCTGAAGAGCGACCCGAACAACATCGCGGTCAGCGACCAGGCGGACATCTCCGCTTACTCACCGCTCCAGAAGAAGGCCGTGGAGCTGGTCTCCGGGGCGAAGCAGATCTCCCAGTTCCTCGACCGGGACACCAGGCCGGACTTCTCCTCCACGGTCATGATCCCCGCGATCCAGAAGTTCATCAACGACCCGAACGACGTGGACGGCCTGGTCAACGACATCGAACGGCAGAAGAAGACCATCTTCGCCGTCGACTGACCCCGGACGACCCCGATGGCATCCGACCGAATCTGGAGTACCGACCGTGTCGTTCATCCCGGCCCGGCGCACCGGACGGCGGGTCTCGCGGCGGTTCACCGGCCGCGACCTCGCCGTACTCGGTGTGCTGCTCGGCATACCCGTCCTGCTCGACATCGCCATCGTCTGGGGGCCTGCCCTCGCCTCCGTGGTGCTCTCCTTCACCGGTTGGGACGGCATCGGTGACATCAAGTGGGTCGGTACGCAGAACTACGAGAACCTCTTCACCAACTACCCGCAGTTCTGGCCCGCGGTCCGGCACAATCTGCTCTGGCTCGCCTTCCTCGGCCTGGTCGCCACCCCCTTCGGACTGCTGCTGGCCGTGCTCATCGACCGGGGAGTGCGCTTCAGCCGCTTCTACCAGTCGACGCTGTACATGCCCGTCGTGCTGTCGCTCGCCGTGGTCGGGTTCATCGCCCAGCTGGTCTTCTCCCGCGACCAGGGCGCCCTCAACGCGGTCATCGGCGACACGGGTTCACCGACGGACTGGCTCGGCGACCCGGACCTCAACATCTGGATGGTCATGCTCGCCGCCGCCTGGCGGCACACCGGCTATGTGATGATCCTCTACCTCGCCGGACTGAAGGCCGTCGACCCCTCGCTGAAGGAGGCCGCGGCGATCGACGGGGCGGGCGAGGCCCAGACCTTCTTCCGCATCGTCCTGCCCACCCTGCGGCCGGTCAACGTCATCGTCGGCGTCATCACCGTCATCGAGTCCCTGCGCGCGTTCGACATCGTGTACGCGGTCAACCACGGCCGCAACGGACTCGAACTGCTCTCGGTGCTCGTCACCGACAACATCATCGGCGAGGCCAGCCGGATCGGCTTCGGCTCCGCCATCGCCGTCGTCCTGCTGGCCGTCTCCCTGGGGTTCGTCGTGACGTACCTGGTCCAGGAGCTCCGAGGGGAGAAGAACCGTTGACCGTCCAAGCAGCCCAGGCCCGTCCCGCCGCACAGCCCGTGCCACCGGTCCCCGCCGCCCGGCGCCGGATCCGCCCCGGCCGGATCGGAGTCCACGCCTTCCTGATGGCGGTCTCCCTCGCCTTCCTCGCCCCGCTGCTGCTCGCGGTGTACGCATCGCTGCGGCCGTACGACGAGACCGCCGAGCACGGCTACTTCTCGCTGCCCCGCCATCTCTCCCTGGACTACTACCGCCAGGCGTTCTCCGACTCCGGCATGACGAAGTACTTCGTCAACACCATGATCATCGCGGTCCCGGGGGTACTCGTCACCCTCTTCCTCGCCTCGTTCGTGGCCTTCGCGCTGGCGCGCCTGAAGATGCGCGGCGGGCTGGTCCTGCTGATGCTCTTCACCGCCGGGAACCTGCTGCCCCAGCAGATGATCGTGACGCCCCTGTACGTGGTGTTCAACCGCATCCCGCTGCCCTACTGGATGTCCGACTCGATGACGATGTTCGACTCGTACTGGGCCGTCATCGTCGTACAGGTCGGATTCCAGCTCGGCTTCTGTGTCTTCGTCCTGGCCAATTTCATGCGGACCCTGCCGCAGGAGATCCTGGAGGCCGCCGTCGTCGACGGTGCGGGCGTCTGGACCCGGTACTGGAGGATCACCCTGCCGCTGTGCCGCCCGGCCCTGGCCGCGCTCGGGACGCTCCAGTTCACCTGGATGTACAACGACTTCCTGTGGGCGCTGGTCTTCATCTCCGACGGCGACAAGCTCCCCATCACCTCGGCGCTGAACAACCTCAGGGGCCAGTTCTTCACCGACTACAACCTGCTCGCCGCGGGCTCGGTGATCGTCGCCCTGCCCACACTCGTGGTCTTCCTGCTGCTCCAGCGCCACTTCATCGCGGGCCTCACCCTCGGGTCCAGCAAGGGGTAGTCACCGGACCCGAGGGAGCGGGACCGCTCCGGGCGGCCGCTATTCGCAGCCGACCCCGTCCCCGTCCCGGTCGAGATGGCGACCGTAGCCGGGCTCACCCGTGTGGACGGGCGCGGCGCCGGCAGCGCGCGCGGCGGAGCAGTTGGCGTAGCCCATCCGGGACGGCGGTCCGGCGGAACGGGCGGTCCCGTATGGGGTGTTGCCGGGCGGCTGGGGCGGTGGCCCCCACGGCGGTTGCGGGCTTTGAGACATATGTCCCCCCTGGTGCTGCTCATGGAGAGATGACCGTAACGGTCCCGGCAAGTACCCAGGATTCGAATATTCCGGTGGTGATGAAATTGTGAAGACCAAGTGGAAGGGCCGTGGCCGTCCGGAAGGCGCCCGGAGGTTGTCGCAGCTGCCGGGGCTGTCGGAGGCGGACAGCCGTCGGTTCCGCCCGGGGAACAGGCATCGCCACAACCGGGTTTTCGCGGCAGGGTGTTGCGGGCAAGCCACAGGGGGCTACGGAAGAGGGGGAACCGTGATCGTCTGGATCAACGGTGCGTTCGGCGTGGGCAAGACGAGCGCCGCGCGTGAACTGATCGATCTGATCCCGAACAGTACCTTCTACGACCCCGAACTGGTCGGCGCGGGGCTGCGACAGCTTCTGCCCCAGAAGAGACTCGCCGAGGTGACGGACTTCCAGGACCTGCCGATCTGGCGGCGTCTGGTGGTGGACACCGCGGCGGCCCTGCTCGCCGAGGTGTCCGGTGTGCTGGTGGTGCCGATGACTCTGCTGAGGCAGGAGTACCGCGACGAGATCTTCGGAGGGCTGGCCTCCCGGCGCATCGCGGTGCGTCATGTCCTGCTCTCGGCTGAGGAAACGATCCTGCGCAAACGGATCGCCGACCGTGTGGAGCATCCCGACGATCCGGTGCACAGCGACCGGGTACGGCAATGGGCCCGCCAGCACATCGAGCCGTACCGGGCCGCGCTCGACTGGCTCACCCCGGACGCCTACGCCATCGACACCGGCGCGCTCACCCCGTACGAGACGGCCGAGCGCATCGCCGAGGCGGTCGGCAGCGGCGCCGCCACCCCGTGCGAGATCGTGCAGACACCCGAGCCGACCGCGGAGACCGTGGCGGCCGGAGTCCTGCTCTTCGACGAGCACGACCGGGTGCTGCTCGTCGACCCGACGTACAAGCCCGGCTGGGAATTCCCCGGCGGAGTCGTCGAGTCCGGCGAGGCACCGGCCCAGGCCGGGATCCGTGAAGTGGCCGAGGAGATAGGCATCCGTCTCGACCGGGTGCCGAAACTCCTCGTCGTCGACTGGGAGGCGCCCCGGCCGCCGGGCTACGGCGGCCTGCGGCTCCTCTTCGACGGCGGCCTGCTGACCGGCGCGGACGCCGAGCGGCTGCTGCTGCCCGGCTCCGAACTGCGCGGCTGGCGGTTCGTCACCGAGGCGGAGGCGGCCACCATGCTGCCCCCGACCCGGTACGAACGGCTGCGCTGGGCGTTGCGCGCCCGCGAACGGTCAGCCGTGCTCAACCTGGAGGCCGGAGTCCCCGTCGGCTGAGGCGCGCAGCAGCGCCGGGGCGTCCGCGGTGAGCGGATCGCCCTGCCCGAAGCAGACCGTGGCCGGCTCCAGCGCGGCCAGCCGCCGGAACGAGGCCACGGCCTGCGCCCGGTCGATGTTGAAGACGCCCAGCATCACCCGGTCGACCCTGGCCACGCAGTCCCCGGTGAACAGCACGCCGTGCCGCGGGAGATGGATGCCGATGGAGCCGGGGGTGTGGCCGGGGGCGTGGACCACCCGCGCCCCCGGGCCGAACCCGAGCTCGTCGCCGTCGGCCAGCTCATGGTCGACCCGGGTCGGCGGGGCGGCGGGAACGGCCCGAGCGTGCTCCCACAGAGGGCGTTCCCATTCGAGCAGTACGGGATCGGCGATGACCTCCTCGCCGCGGATCACCGCGGCGTCCAGGCCATGGGCGAGGATCTCGGCGCCGTGCCGGTCGGCGAGCTCCTGCGCGGCGCCGTAGTGGTCGCAGTGCCCGTGAGTGATCACGATCCGGCCGATGCGTCCCGGGTCCAGACCGAGACCGCGCACCGCGCCCTCGATCGCGGGCGCGGCGTCGATGTCGCCCGCGCCGATCAGGGTGAGGTCCGCACCGTCCTGCCACAGATACGCCTGGCCGATGGGGAAGCGGAACAGGTGCAGCCGGGGAGTACTTCGACGACATCCATACGGCGAACGTACGTGGACGTACCCGCCCGCCGGACGGATCTACGCTGTGGGCGAGCTTCGCTCAGCGCGTAGCGGCCGTGTGCCGTGCGGCCGTGCCGACAGCGCGGAACCCCGCGGTCCGGCGGTGCGCCGGGGGTCCGCGGGGTTCCGGATCGCACGGCGTGGGGTCAGACCTGCTTGGACTCCGCGTAGTTGCGCAGGAACAGGGCCTCGGCGAGCGACAGCCGCTCCAGCTCCTCGGGCGACACGCTCTCGTTCACCGCGTGGATCTGTGCCTCCGGCTCGCTCAGGCCGATCAGCAGGATCTCGGCCTCGGGATAGAGAGCGGCGAGGGTGTTGCAGAGCGGGATCGAGCCGCCCATGCCGGACGTCTGCATCTTCTCGCCCGGGTACGCGACCTCCATCGCCTGAGCCATCGACGTGTACGCCGGGCTGGAGGTGTCCGCTCGGAACGGCTGGCCCTGGCCGACCTGTTCCACCGTCACCCTGGCACCCCACGGGGCGTGCGCCTCGAGATGGGCGATCAGCAGCTCGGTCGCCCCGGCGGCGTCCTGGCCCGGCGGGACCCGCAGGCTGATCTGCGCCCGCGCGCTCGCCTGGAGCGACGGCGTCGCGCCGATCACCGGCGGGCAGTCGATTCCGATGACCGTGACGGCGGGCCGGGCCCAGATGCGGTCGGCGACCGTGCCCGTGCCGATCAGTCCGACCCCGTCGAGGACCTTCGCGTCCTTGCGGAAATCGGCCTCCGGGTACTGGAGTCCGTCCCATTCGGTGTCCGTGGCGAGCCCGTCCACGGTCGTGGTGCCGTCCTCGGCGCGCAGCGAGGCCAGCAGCTGGATCATCGCGGCCAGCGCGTCCGGGGCGGCGCCGCCGAACTGCCCGGAGTGCAGGTTGCCTTCGAGGGTGTCGACGGTGACCCGCAGCATCGTCATGCCGCGCAGCGTGGCGGTGACCGTCGGCAGACCGACCCGGAAGTTGCCGGTGTCACCGATGACGATGGTGTCGGCGGCCAGCAGCTCGGGGTGCGCCTCCGCGTACCGCTCCAGACCTCCGGTGCCCTGCTCCTCGGAGCCCTCGGCGATCACCTTCACCGAAACCGGGACGCCGCCGTCGGCCTTGAGGGCGCGCAGAGCGAGGAGGTGCATGATGAAGCCGCCCTTGCAGTCGGCCGAGCCCCGGCCGTACCAGCGGCCGTCGCGCTCCGTCAGCTCGAACGGGGGCGAGAGCCAGGCGGACTCGTCGAGCGGCGGCTGCACGTCGTAGTGCGCGTAGAGCAGTACGGTCGGGGCACCGGCCGGGCCGGGCAGGAAGCCGTAGACCGACCGGGTGCCGTCGGGGGTGTCGAGCAGGGCGACATCCTGGAAGTCCTCGGCGCGCAGCGCGTCGGCGACCCAGTCTGCGGCCGCCTCGCACTCGCTCTTCGGGAACTGCGCGGGATCCGCCACCGACTGGAAGGCCACCAACTCGGCCAGCTCCGCCTTGGCGCGGGGCATCAGCGAGGCAATGGTCTCGGAAATCGGACGGGCGGTCATGGGCACGCTCCTCGTGGGTGCGACGTTATGTATACGAATCCGGCCACATGGGCACCGAGTGTGCGGCGTCGCATGCAGGATGAACGTACGGTCGATCCTCCCACAGCGGGGGCCGGGAGCAACGCGCCGTAGGATGCCGTGAGCAGCATGGGCCACTGGTGGGATCGGGAGCAGAAGCACATCGTGAGCAGCGAGAACGCAGACGCCGTACAGGAGCACGAAGAGTCGTCCGTGTGGGATGTCGTCGTAGTCGGCGGTGGACCGGCCGGAGCCTCGGCGGCATACGCGGCGGCAGTCGCCGGCCGACGGGTGCTGCTCCTCGAGAAGGCGGAGCTTCCCCGGTACAAGACATGTGGCGGCGGCATCATCGGGTTTTCGCGTGATTCGCTGCCGCCCGGGTTCGAACTGCCGTTGCGGGACCGGATTCACGCGGTCACGTTCTCGCTCAACGGCAGGCTGGCACGGACCCGCCGCTCCAAGCGGATGCTCTTCGGGCTCATCAACCGCCCGGAGTTCGACGCGGGCCTGGTCGAGGAGGCGCAGAAGGCGGGCGCCGAGCTCCGCACCGGCGCGACGGTGACACGGGTCGAGCAGCACGGCGCCTCGGTGCCCGACCGGCGCACGGTCGCCGTGGTGCTGTCCGGCGGAGAGACGGTCCTGGCCCGCGCGGTCGTCGGTGCCGATGGCAGCGCGGGGCGGATAGGGGCTCATGTCGGGGTGAAGCTCGACCAGGTGGACCTCGGCCTGGAGTCGGAGATCCCGGTTCCGGCCACGGTCGCGGAGGACTGGGCGGGGCGGGTGCTGATCGACTGGGGCCCCATGCCCGGCAGTTACGGCTGGGTGTTCCCCAAGGGCGATGTCCTGACGGTCGGTGTGATCTCGGCGCGGGGCGACGGGGCCGGAACCAAGCGGTACCTGGAGGACTTCATCGCCCGGCTCGGCCTGGCCGGCTTCGAGCCGAAGATCTCCTCCGGTCATCTGACGCGCTGCCGCAGCGACGACTCGCCGCTGTCACGCGGGCGGGTGCTGGTGTGCGGCGACGCGGCGGGGCTGCTGGAGCCGTGGACCCGCGAGGGGATCTCCTTCGCGCTGCGGTCGGGGCGGCTGGCCGGCGAGTGGGCGGTCCGGATCGCGGAGTCGCACGACGCGGTGGACGCCAGGCGCCAGGCGCTGAACTACGCGTTCGCCGTCAAGGCGGGGCTCGGCGTCGAGATGGGCGTCGGACGGCGCATGCTGAAGCTGTTCGAGCGCCGTCCGGGGGTGCTGCACGCGGTGCTCACGGGATTCCGTCCGGCCTGGAACGCGTTCGCCGGAATCACCCGTGGCACGACCTCGCTCGGCGAGCTGGTCCGTACGCATCCGCTGGCGCAGCGGGCGCTGAACGCGATGGACCGCTAGCGGCTCCGATCGAACTGCCGCCTGCCCGGCCGCGGGGTCAGCGCTCCACGCTGATCCGGAAGACGGGGTGATCCGGGCAGGCCGCCCGTAGTTCGGCGTCCGAGGACTTCGCGGTGACGCCCTGGAAGTAGTCCTTGACCTCCCAGCCCCACCGCTCCAGGTAGGTGCGGATGATCAGCGACTTCTGCTCGTCGTCCGGGATCTCCACGGCGGTGAAGGCCCGGACCTTCCGGCCCACCCGCAGCTCGCCGCCGCCCGCGGCCCGCATGTTGCGCACCCACTGGGAGTGGCCCCGGGCGGAGACGAGGTACTGCGTGCCCTCATGGGTGTGGGGGTTCACGGGTATGCGCTGCAGCTGCCCGCTCTTGCGGCCGCGCACCGACATCTCGGCCGAGCCGAACATGCTGACGCCGTGGCGGGCGAGCCGGCCGACGATGCCGTTCATCCAGACGTTGAGGGCGCTGCCGCGAAGGTAGTACGGCTGAGACATGGTGACTCCCCAAGGCTTTGAGAGCGGTGCTCTCGCTTGAGATCAGTGTGCACGGGATGGGTGCCCAAAAGCAAGAGCACTGCTCTCGTTAGTGGTCGGTGCTCTGCTTCCGTGGCAGACTGCTGCCCATGAGCACTGTCCGAGGAGCCAGGGAACGGGCCCGCATCGAGGTCACCGCCGCCATCAAGGACGAGGCGAAGAAACAGCTCGCGGCCGAGGGCGCCGCGAAGCTGTCGCTGCGCGCCGTCGCACGGGAGCTCGGCATGGCGTCCTCCGCCCTCTACCGCTACTTCCCCAGCCGGGACGAACTGCTGACCGCCCTGATCGTCGACGCGTACGACTCCGTGGGCGAGGCCGCCGAGGCCGCCCACCGGGCCGCCGGCGCCGAGTCCGCCACCCACCTGGCCCGCTGGATCGTGGTCACCCGCGCCGTGCGCGACTGGGCCCTCGCCCACCCTCACGAATACGCCCTGATCTACGGCTCGCCCGTGCCCGGCTACACGGCCCCGCAGGCGACGATCGGCCCCGCCTCCCGCGTCGGCCTCGTCCTGATCGCCGTGGTCGCGGAGGCCCATCGCACGGACGGCCTGGCCCTGCCGCCGCTCGCCGACGATCTGCGCGACGAGGCCGCGCGGATGGTCACCGAGTTCGCACCGGATCTTCCCCCGGAGGCCGCCACCCCGCTGATCGCCGCCTGGGCGCAGCTGTTCGGGCTGATCTCCTTCGAGATCTTCGGACAGTTCCACCGGGTGGTGGAGGCCCGGGACATCTTCTTCCGGGAAGCCGTCACCGAGATGGCCCGCACGGTCGGCCTGCCCGCCGGCGGGAACGGCTGAGGGCTCTCCCGTACGACGTACTCCCCGGGGAGTACGGGTGAGCACCACGCCCGGCTGACGCCCGGGGCGAGGCCCGCGGTCTAGCGTGGCCGGCATGGAAGAGCAGCGCTCACACGGAAGCGGCGGCGGTCCCCCCTGGGCGCACGGCGAGCCGCCGTGGTGGCTGACCGGTGCGCCGGGGCGGGCCGCCACCCGGCTGCCCTGGCCGTCGACGATCCTGATCGGTGCCGTAGTCATGATCGGCTCGACCATCGCGGCCCGGGGGCAGATGGACGAGCGGGCCCCGCTGGACCTCTTCGCGCGGCTGCTGCTCTTCCTGGCCGTGGCCGTGCTCCTGGTGCGCCACCGGCACCCCGTGGTGGCCGTCTTCGGCAGCTCGACCGCGGCGATGATCTATCTGGCGGCCGGCTATCCGTACGGGCCGGTCTTCCTGGCCGTCGCCGTGGGCTGCTTCAGCGCCGTCGTCGCCGGGCACAGGCGGGCCGCCTGGTCGGCCGTCGGCATGGTGTGGCTGGGGCACGTCCTGGTGGCGCACTGGCTCTACCGGTGGCTCCCGCCCTCGGGTGATCATCCCGCCGCCTGGGGGCAGGAACTGGGCATCGCCGCCTGGGTGGTGGCCATCGTCGCGGCCGCCGAATTCGTACGCGTACGCCGTGAGCAGTGGGCGGACCGACGGGCGGAACGGGAGGCGGCGGAGCAGCGCCGGGCCGACGAGGAACGGCTGCGGATGGCGCGCGAACTCCATGACGTCCTGGCGCACAGCATCTCCGTCATCAACGTCCAGTCGAGCGTGGGACTCGCGCTGCTGGATTCCGATCCCGAGCAGGCGCGTGCGGCGCTGACCACCATCAAGGCCGCCAGCAAGGAAGCGCTGGGCGAGGTGCGTCAGGTCCTCGACACCCTGCGCACCCCCGGAGACGCCCCCAGGGCCCCGGCCCCCGGACTCGACCGGCTCCCCGAGCTCGTCGAGCAGGCGGCGAGTACCGGACTGACCGTCACCGTCGAGACCGAGGGCGAACGGCCGTCGGTGCCGCCCGGCGCGGACCTCGCCGCCTTCCGTATCGTGCAGGAGGCCCTGACCAACGTGGTCCGGCACTCCGGATCGCGTACCGCACAGGTCACGATCACCTACGGGCCCGGCCGCATCCGGCTCCGCATCGACGACGAAGGTCCCGCCACCGGCAGCGACGCCGGGGGCAGTGGCAACGGTCTGGCGGGGATGCGGGAGCGGGCCGCCGCGCTGGGTGGCACGATCGAGGCGGGGCCCCGGGCCGACGGCGGCTTCCGGGTGTGTGCCGAGCTTCCGCTGCCGTCCGGTTCGTCCGGCGCGGCGGCACACGAGGAGGAGACACCGTGATCCGCGTACTGCTCGCAGACGACCAGTCGCTGGTCCGGGCGGGTTTTCGGGCCCTGCTGGACGCCCAGCCCGGCATCGAAGTGGCCGGGGAGGCCGCCGACGGCGCGGAAGCCGTGCGTCTGGTGGGTGAACTGCGGCCCGACGTCGTGCTGATGGACATCCGGATGCCGCATCTCGACGGCCTCGCCGCGACCCGCGCCATCACCGAGGACGCCCGGCTGGACGACGTCCGGGTGGTCATGCTCACCACCTTCGAGCTCGACGAGTACGTCTTCGAGGCGATCCGGTCCGGGGCCTCCGGCTTTCTCGTCAAGGACACCGAACCGGATGAACTGCTGCGCGCCGTACGGGCGGTGGTGGGCGGCGACGCCCTCCTCTCGCCAGGGGTCACCCGGCGCCTGATCGCCGAGTTCGCGGCCCGTTCCAAGGAGCCCGCGGCATCGACCGGACTGCGTGAACTCACCGAACGGGAGCGGGAGGTGATGGCGCTCGTCGGTATAGGGCTCTCCAATGAGGAGATCGCCAGGCGCCTCGTCGTCAGCCCCCTCACCGCCAAGACCCATGTCAGCCGCACCATGGTGAAGCTGGGCGCCCGTGACCGGGCCCAGCTCGTCGTGCTCGCCTACGAGTCGGGGCTGGTGCGGCCGGGCTGGCTCGGCTGACCGGGCACGGACGGAGCTCGCGGCGGTGCGCAGGTGCGGTGTCCGGCCATGGACGAGCTCCTCGGCCGGACACCGCACCGCCCCCCAGACCCTGTCGTCGAACTGCCGTCTGCCGCGCGGCGGCAGTTCGACGACAGGGCCTCGCCCGGTGGTCAGTCCCGCACGGACACCTTCCGTGCGGTCGCGGTCGTGCTGGCCTCCGCCGCGCGGTCCATCTCGGACGACGCGACCAGCACGGTGTGCTGGACGGGCCGGCGGCGCCGCAGGCCGGTGAGCGTGATCAGCAGCCCGGCGAACGCGACCGCGGTCACCACGGCCAGGCCGGGCCGGTAACTGTCCAGGACCGCCTGGCGCGATCCGTCGCCGCTGCCGTGCGCCGTGATCACCGCGGTCACGACCGCCAGGAAGATCGCCCCGCCGACCTGGATCGAGGTGTTCAGCAGGCCCGACACCATGCCCTGCTCGTCGTCGCCAACCCCGTTGGTGGCCTGGATGTTGAGCGAGGGGAAGGTCAGGGCGCAGGCTGCGCCGAGCAACAGCATGGAAGGAAGGATCACCACGGCGTACGACGGGGTGAGGGTGATCCGCAGGAAGAGCGCGTAGCCGATGACGAGGAACGTGAATCCGGCCGCGATGACGCGCGGTGTCCCGAACCGGTCCACCACATCACCGATCTTCGTGGAGGAGAGGGCGACCAGTACCCCCGCGGGCAGGAAGGCCAGTGCGGTCTCCAGCGCGGACCAGCCGAGCAGCGACTGCATGTACTGGGTGACCAGGAACTGGAAGCCCACGTAACTGCCGAAGAACGCCGCCGCGCCCAGCTGCGCCCTGACCTGGCTCCCGGAGCGCAGCACCCCGAGCCGGATCAGCGGATTCGCGGTGCGTCGCTCGACGGTGACGAAGACGGTGAGCAGTACGGCGACGGCCAGGAACGACAGCAGTGTGCGGGCGGAGGTCCAGCCGGCCTCGGGCGCCTGCACGACCGTGAACACCAGCAGCAGCATGGCGCCCGTGCCGGTGACGGCGCCCGGCAGGTCGTAGCCGCGGTGGGTGTTCTCGCGCTCGCTGTGCGGGATCAGCCTGAGACCCGCGATCAGGGCGATCAGGGCGATCGGGGCGGGCAGCAGCATCGTCCACCGCCAGGACAGCTGGGTGAGCAGACCCGAGAGGACCAGGCCCATGGAGAAACCGGTGGCCGCGCAGGTGGTGTAGATGGACAGGGCGCGATTGCGCTGCGGGCCCTCCTTGAACGTGGTGGTGATGATCGAGAGCCCGGCCGGCGCGGTGAAGGCGGCGCTCAGCCCCTTGATGAAACGACTGGCGATCAGCAGCGGTCCGGAGTCGACGAATCCGCCGAGCAGCGAGGCGAGGGCGAAGACGCCGAGCGCCACGAGGAAGACCCGCCGCCTGCCCAGCAGATCGGCCGCCCGGCCGCCGAGGAGCAACAGCCCGCCGTAGCCGAGGATGTAGCCGCTGACGATCCACTGGAGGGTCGAAGTGGTCAGTCCGAGATCGTCGGCGATGGACGGCAGCGCGACGCCGACCATGGAGACGTCGAGGGCGTCCAGGAACATCGCGGCGCAGAGCACGAGGAGTGTGCCCCACAGGCGCGGGCTCCAACGCGCATGGGAATCGGGGACGTTGAGCGGAGTGGTCATGCGCAGCACAGTACATGCACGTGCATTGAATGCAAGTGCATTTAATGTTTGTGCAACAATCGGGGCCGTCTCTGCTAACGTGCGGTCATGGCAGCGAACAAGTCCGAGCGGGTGCTCGTCGACGAGTGGCGGGACATACTCGCGCTGCACGCCAGGACCCTCTGTGAGCTCGACCGCGAGCTGCACCGGCACGGCCTCGGCGCCAGCGATTTCGAGGTGCTCGACGTGCTGGCGGAGGGCGCGTCCGAGGATGGTGGCTGCGCCTACCGCATGCAGGAGCTGGCCTCCCGGGTCCATCTCAGTCAGAGCGCGCTGTCCCGCCTGGTGGCGCGGCTGGAGAGGGACGGCCTGGTGCGCCGGGGGATGTGCAGCGAGGACCGGCGGGGCGTCCAGGTGGAGCTGACGGCGAAGGGCCGGGCACGCCACGCAGAGGTCAAGCCCCTGCAGAGGTCGGTGCTGGCCCGGATGCTCGACGGTGCGGAGGGGTGAACGCGGCGCCGGAACGGGCCGGGGAAGTGGTCACGGCGTCGGGGCGGGCCGGGGAAGTGAATACGGCGTCGGAACGAACCGGTGCGCCGGGTGCGACACGGGCCGCCGGTACGGGCGCCGGTGCGGTCCGGCCGGCCCCGGCGGTCAGGACCAGGTGATTCCGGAATTCTCGCGCCAGATCCGGGCGGGCTCCGAGTCGCCCGTCATGGTGACCGCGGCGAGCGGCAGCCGGTTCCAGAGCGTCAGGTAGAGATCCTCGGCCGAAGCGGTCAACTCGCAGTCCACAGGCCCCTCTTCGGGCGCTTCGTCGGCCCGTACGGCCCGTGGCGGCTGAGGCGAGAGGTGTACGGTCCAGCAGGCGTCGAAGTCCGTGGCACGCACCCGGAGGGTGCGCGGCGCCGAGGTGCGGACCCGGCTCTCCGGGCGGGCGTGGAGCCCGAGCAGCAGCTCGTCGATCCCGTCCACCGCGAGGGCGGCGGGGACCGGCGACGGCCGCCCGCCCCGGGCCGACTCCGCGTCCACCCGGTGGATCGTGGTCTCGTGCGCCTGCCGCCGGGCCCAGAAGGCCAGAGGTGACGGCGCGGGCAGGAAGCTCCAGCACTCCAGCCCCGCCGGTGCGGTGCCCAGGGCATCCACCAGGAGGTCGTGGCCCTCGCGGAACCAGCCGATCAGTTCCGGCCCGTCCAGATCGGGTTCCCCGTCGGCGGGGTGGTACGAGGTGTGGCCCTCGGCGACGAACGCGGTCGCCCAGCGGTGCACCATCCCGGTATGCCGCAGCAGATCGTGCACCCGCCAGTCCGGACACGTCGGCACCGGTGCACCGGTCCCCGCCTCCTGCGCGGCGGACGCCAGCAACTGCCCTTCGGCGGCGAGGGACTTGATGTGGTCCGTGGTCTCCATGGCTCCGATTGTGCCAGCGGTCCGGGCCCGCCGCCCTGTCGGGTCAGGCCGCCGGGACATGGGTCGCGTTGCGTGCTCCGTACCCCAGCGCCGCGGCCGCGGTGGCCAGCAGTGCCACCGTGGTGAGGGCCACCGGGAGCGAGAACCAGTCGGTCAGGAAGCCGATCGCGGGCGGCCCGAGCAGCATCCCGCCGTAGCCGAGCGTCGACGCGGCGGCCACCCCGCCGGGCCCGGCCAGCTCACCGGCCCGGCCGACCGCGACGGGGAAGATGTTGGCAAGGCCGAGGCCGGTGACGGCGAAGCCCAGGAGGGCCGGCCACGTGGTGGGGGCGAGCGAGCCGAGCAGCATCCCGACGGCGGCCGTCGCACCGCCCACGACGAGGGTGCGGGTCTGGCCGAGCCGCTCGAGCAGTGCCGTGCCACTGAGCCGGCCGGCCGTCATGGCCAGCGCGAACAGGGAGTAGCCGGCGGCCGCGACGCCGGGGTGGGCGTGCAGGTCCTGCTCCAGGTGGAGTGCGCCCCAGTCGGCCAGTGCGCCTTCGCCGTAAGCGGTGCAGAGCGCGATCAGGCCGAACAGGAGCACCAGCCGGCGGGCCCTCCCGCTCGGCCGCCGCGGTGACCCGCCACCCGGCGCCTCGGCCGCGGACCGGGGAGCCGGGTGGCTCAGCAGCACCGGTCCCGCCGCCGCGGTGACCAGGAGCCCGACTCCGGTGAGGACGAGGAGATGGGTGGCGGGGGAGAGACCGCCCGCGACCAGCCCGCCGAGCCCGGCGCCGACCATGCCGCCGAGGCTGAAGGCGGCGTGGAAGCCGGGCATCACGGGGCGCCGCAGGGCGGCGACCAGATCGACCGCGGCGCTGTTCATCGCCACGTTCATCCCGCCGTACGCGGCACCGAAGACCAGCAGCACCATGCCGAGCGCCGTTGCCGAATGTGTCTGCGCGGGCAGGGCGATGGCGAGGGAGAGGAGGATGCCGCAGACCACGGTCACCGGATGGCTGCCGAAGCGCCGGCACAGCCGGCCGGTGAACACCATGGTCACCACGGCCCCGGCGGAGACTCCGAGCAGTGCGAGGCCCAGGGTGGCGGCGGAGGCACCGGTCTGGTGCTTGATGGCCGGGATGCGGACCACCCAGCCGGCGAAGAGGAAGCCGTCGAGGGCGAAGAACACGGTCAGGGCGGTACGGAGGCGGGCCGACGGAGGTGCGGCGGTGTTTCCGCCCGGTTCCCCCAGTAGGGCCGTCCGCAGTTTGTTTAGTTGCGGCACAAACTCAGCATAGGGGCGCCGGGACGACGGACGCAAGGCGCCCGGCGCCCGCTGCCGCGAGGGCCTTTCGTCCGGATCCGGCCCGGTGCGGACGAGCGGCCCCCACGGCGTGTCCGCGAAGTCCCGCAACGCCCGGTGCGCCGCGCGGGGCGGGCGTCGCGGCTTGCGGGCCGGGTGGGGATTCTCCGGACGTACCCCGGCGCACGTCCGTGCCACCGGGGCGTCGGCCGTACCTCCGGACCGTGGGAGACTCGCCCCCATGAACGGCAAGGTGTCCACCACCCGGACAAAGTTGGAGAGAGGCCGCAGCGCCCTCGGACCCGCGCTGGAACTGGTCCACACCGGACGCGCGCCCACCCGCGCCGTCCTCACCTCCGAGCTCGGAGTCACCCGGGCGACGGCCGGTGCGGTCGCCGCGGAGCTGGAGGCGCTCGGTCTGATCCGGGTCGACTCCCGGCCCGGCTCCGCCGCCGGCTCGCAGGGCCGCCCCTCGCACCGGCTGTCCGTCCGGGAGTCCGGCCCCGTCGCCATCGCCGCCCAGGTGCACGCCGACGGATTCCGTGCCGCGCTCGTCGGGCTGGGCGGGCGGCTGGTGGCCACTGCTCCCGGCTGTGTCACCGTCACGGCGGACCCGGCCCAGGTCATCGGCGAAGTGGTCGACGACTGTGCCCGGTTGCTGCGGGACAGCGGGCTGCGCTGCGTCGGGGCCGGCCTCGCGGTGCCTTCGGCGGTCGCCGAACCGGAGGGCACCGCGCTCAACCCACTGCACATCGCCTGGCCGGCCGGCGCCCCGGTGAGCGAGATCTTCGCCGACTGCGTACGTGAAGCGGGCATCCCCGGACCGGCGTTCACCGGGAACGACGTCAATCTCGCCGCGCTCGCCGAACACCGGCACGGCGCGGGCCGCGGTGCCCAGCATCTGCTCTGCGTTGCCACCGGTCACCGGGGGGTGGGCGGCGCTCTGGTCCTCGACGGCCGCCTGCACACCGGGAGTTCGGGCCTGGCGCTGGAGGTGGGGCATCTCACGGTGAACCCCGAAGGGCGCCCCTGTCACTGCGGCGGGCGCGGCTGCCTGGACGTCGAGACCGACCCAATGGCCTTCCTCGTCGCCGCCCGCCGCGAACCCGGCCCCGAGGAGTCGCTGCTCAAGCAGGCCGGGAATCTGCTGCGCACGGAGTACGAGGACGTGGCGGTACGCCGCGCGGCCGAGGAGCTGATCGACCGGCTCGGTCTCGGGCTCGCCGGCCTGGTCAACATCCTCAACCCGGACCGCATCATCCTCGGCGGACTCCACCGAGCCCTGCTCGACGCGGACCCGGAGCGGCTGCGTGCGGTGGTCGCCGACCGCAGCCTGTGGGGACGGAGCGGCAGCGTCCCGATCCTGCCGTGCACGCTGGACCACAACAGCCTGGTCGGCGCGGCCGAACTGGCCTGGCAGCCGGTGCTGGACGACCCGCTGGCCGCGCTGTCCTGACGGAGGCCGGGCCGTACGGGCCCCTGCCGCCGGCCGGGTCCGAAGACCTCCTCCGGGCGAAGGCCCGCGCCGGGTCGCCACCAGGACGGCGTTCAACGACCGCTTGCCCAGGGCCCGCTCGAGGTGGGTACGCAGTCTTCGCAGCGGAGAGGGCATGGCCGGGGCCCCGGGCACGGTCGTGTCGCCGCCCAGCAGCAGTTGTCCGCCGAATCAGGCTCCGTGGAGCGCGGTCAGCTGCTCGGGAAGCAGCCGGTCCGTCGCGTGGTCGGCCCGTGACGGACCGGCGAACGCCAGGAACGCACCCCCTCCTGCCGCTTCTCTCGGCACGACGATGCCCGGCGAGCGGCGTCGAGGACGCCCAACTCGGCGGGCTGGACGTCGCCCAGGGCCGTGCGGACGGTGCCTACCACTGCCGCCCCTTCCCGAGCAGGTGCCGCTCCGGTGCGCTCAGATGCAGCACCCGGTAGCGGTCGCCGGGCGCCTCGGGGGGCGTCGAGGTCCCAGAGGGTGAAATGGAGGAGTTCCCAGTCGCGGGGGTCGATGGCCAGGGCCGTGGCGACCGCTCCGGGTGTCCCCGCCAGTCGTCGGCTCCGGTCGAGCGCGGCCCCGACCGCGTCGGCGGGCGGGACGGCCGTGCGGTGCCGGGTCGCGGTACGGGGGAGGGCGGCCGCCGCGGGCCCCTCCGCGTACGCCAGTCCGGACCAGTGCTGCACCTCGGGGCGGCCGAAGTCCTGGACGATGCCCTGGAATCCGGGGCCCCACAGGAAGGAGTTCATGCCCTGCGGGGACGACCAGAGGTAGAAGGGCGCGTACTGGTTGACCGGGGAGTCCTCGCCCTGTTCACGGACCAGGTACGCCTTGACGCCGAGCCCCGGGAAGGCGTCCAGGAGGTGGCCCTTCGTCGCGACGCGGTGGCGGATGACCGCCATGTCGTAGTCGGCGGGCAGGGTGATCTCGTACTGCATGGCATGCATCGCGTACCCCTGGGACCGGGTGCGTTCGTCGATTTCAGGCCGGGCGTCCGTCGGCATCGGCCCGCGGTTGCCCGTCGGCTGGGGCGAGCAGCGAGAGCAGACCGCGGACGCTCGCGTCGAAGGCGTCCGGCGAACCGGAGGCCCGGGCCAGCACATAGCCGCCCTGCACTGTCGCGACGATCGTCGCCGCCACCTCGTCGGCGACCAGGCGGCCGACGAACTCGCCCTGGTCCAGGCCCTCCTGGACGATCTCGGCGAGGCGGCCGCGCAGCCAGCCGATCGTCTCGTCGAGCGGTGCGCGCAGCTCGTCGTCGGCGATGACCTCGGGGTCCATCGTCAGCCGGCCGACCGGGCAGCCGCGCAGCACATCGCGCTCGCGGAGCAGGTACGCGGAGATCCGGTCGTGGGCCGATCCCGGGCCGTCCAGGAGCCGGCCGGCCGTCTCGCGCAGATGGGCGGCCGTACGCCGGCCCGCTCGCCGGCGGGAGCAGCCGCGGCGGCGCCATGTACTCCCGTGGGGGTACGCGCACGGCCGCTGGCCGTACGACGACTCGGACGTCTCTTTCGGCGAGGCTCCAGAGCGTCAGGAAAACCTGAGCACGAACCCCTGAACCGAGGGAGCCGACCGAGATGAACACCCTGGCGTACAGCGGTGGACCCGGGCCCTGGATCCTCCTCTTCCCGCTCTTCTGGGCGGCCGTCGTCATCGGCGGCGTCGCCCTGCTGCGCCGTACCGCGTGGCGCAGCCGGAGAGGACCCTGGCAGTCCCGCACTACCCCGGAAGCACCTGCCGAACCGTCGCCGATCACCCTGCTCGGCCGGCGCTTCGCCAATGGCGAGATCGACGAGGACGAGTACTGGCGCCGGCTCTCCGTACTGGACGAACAGTTCGGCAGCGGCAGCAAGGGAGGCATGGCATGACCACCACCGTGCCCACCTCCGAACCCACCCCCACCTCCGCGCCCGCCCCCGCCGCCCGGGTCGTCGACGCGGTGAAGCTCTACGGCGCGGGCGACACCCGGGTCAGGGCCCTGGACGGGGTGAGCGTCGACTTCCCGTCCGGGCGCTTCACCGCGATCATGGGGCCCTCCGGATCCGGCAAATCCACCCTGATGCACTGCGCCGCCGGACTCGACACGCTCACCTCGGGCTCGGCCTTCATCGGCGACACCGACATCAGCACGCTCGACGACCGCAGGCTGACCCTGCTCCGCCGGAGCCGGATCGGCTTCGTCTTCCAGTCCTTCAACCTGTTGCCGACACTCACCGTCGCCGAGAACATCACCCTCCCCCTGGACCTCGCGGGGGAGCGGCCCGACCCCGAGTGGCTCGACACCCTCATCGACACCGTCGGGCTCCGGGACCGGCTGCACCACCGGCCCGGCGAACTGTCCGGCGGCCAGCAGCAGCGGGTGGCGGTGGCGCGGGCCTTCGCGGGCGGCCCCGACGTCGTCTTCGCCGACGAACCGACCGGCAACCTCGACTCCCGATCCGGCCAGGAAGTGCTCCGGTTGCTCGGCAGCACCGTCCGGCAGACCGCCCGTACGGTCGTGATGGTCACCCACGACCCGGTCGCCGCCGCCCACGCCGACGAAGTCGTCTTCCTCGCCGACGGCCGGCTCGTCGACCGGATGCCCGAGCCCACGGCGGAGCGTGTGCTCGACCGCTTCAAGTCCTTCGCCCCCCACCCCTCGCGCAGGCGGTGACGGCATGAACAGCACCCGGGCATCGGTACGCCTGAGCATCTCCTCGCTTCGCGCCCACAGGCGCCGCTTCGCCGGTACGTTCGTCGCCGTCCTGCTCGGCGTGGCGTTCCTCACCGGGACGCTCGTCATGGGCGACACCCTGCGCGCCGGCTTCGACACCATGTTCGGCAACGCAGGCGCCGGGACCGACGCCGTCGTGCGCGGCGCCAACGTGGTCACCGTCGCCGGTGAGGCACAGGGCACCCGGCAGCCGGTGAGCACCGCACTGCTGAAGCGGATCGAACGGACCCCCGGCGTCGCCGCGGTGGCCCCCGACATCCAGGGCGCCGGCCAGCTCATCGGTGCCGACGGCAAGCCCATCGGCGGCCAGGGCCCGCCCACCCTCGCCGGCAACTGGATCGACGATCCGGAACTCAACCCGTACCGGCTCGCCGCCGGACGAGCCCCCTCCGCCCCCGGTGAGGTCGTCGTCAACCGCGGTACCGCCGACCGGGGCGGGCTCAGGATCGGCGACACGACCGTGCTGCGCACCCCCGACCCCGTACACGTCAGGATCGTCGGACTGGCCACCTTCGGCGGCCAGGACGGCATGGGGCAGGTCACCTACACGGCCATGACCCGGGCCGACGCCGAGAAGTACCTGACGCCGAAGCCCGGCGAGGCATCGGCCATCCAGGTCCGCGCCGCCCCCGGCACCAGCCAGCCGGAACTCGTCGACGCGCTGCGGCCCGTGCTGCCCAAGGGCGTCGAGGCCGTCACCGGACAGGCGGCGGCGGCCGAGAACCGGGACATGATCTCCGGTGCCTTCCTCGGTCTGTTCACCACGCTGCTCCTGGTGTTCTCCGGGATCGTGCTGCTCGTCGCCACCTTCTCCATCCACAACACCTTCGCCATCGTCGTCGCCCAGCGGACCCGGGAGAACGCGCTGCTGCGCGCGCTGGGCGCCGCACGCCGCCAGGTCGTCACCGCGACCCTCGTCGAGGCGACCGCGGTCGCCGTGGCCGCCTCCGTCGCCGGCCTGGCCGGCGGCATCGGCGTCGCCGCCGGACTGCAGGCCCTCTTCCCCGCCGTAGGCTTCCCGTTCCCCGACGGCGCGTTGGTGATCGGCGCCGTCTCCCTGCTGCTGCCGCTCGCTGTGGGCGTCCTGGTCTGCGTCGGCTCCGCCCTGCTGCCCGCCGTCCGGGCCGGCCGCACCGCGCCGCTCGCCGCACTGCGCGAGAGCGCCGTCGACGACTCCGGGGCGTCCCGGTCACGGGCGCTCACCGGACTCGTGCTGCTGGTGGCCTCCGTCGGCGCCATCCTGACCGGCACCCTGGCCACCTCGTCGGTCCAGCTGTCGGCCGCCGGTGCGGTGGCGGCGCTCGCCGCGTTCGTGGTCCTCGGACCGGTCGCCGCCACATACGCGGTACGGGTCCTCGGCGCCCCGCTCGGCCGGCTGCGCGGCGTCACCGGCGGGCTGGCCCGGCGCAACGCCCTGCGCAGCCCCCGGCGGACCGCGTCCACCGCGACCGCGCTGATGATCGGCGTCGCCGTGGTCTCGCTCTTCACCGTCTTCGGCGCATCGCTGAAGGCGACCATGAACCAGACCGTCGACCGCTCCTTCGCGGGCGACGTCGCCATCAGCGCGCCCTCCTTCGGCGCGGGCGGCAGCGGCCTGAGCCCCGGGCTCGCCCCGGCCGTCGACCGGCTGCCGCAGGTCGCGACCGCCGTCGGCCTCGGCAAGGGGGTCGCGGAGGTCGACGGAGCGGGACGCGCTCTGACCGTCACCGACCCGGCCGCGCTCGGCAGGGTCTTCGACCTCGGCCGGGTCGACGGTTCGCTCACGGGGCTGGGCACGAACGGGATCGCCGTCTCCGGCACCGAGGCCGCGAAGCGCGATCTGCGCCCCGGATCCCCGGTCCGGCTCACCTTCACCGACGGCACACGGCACGACTTCACCGTCCGCGCCGTCTACGACCGGCCGGAACTGGCGGGCGACTACGTCATCACCCGCCAGGCCTGGGCCCCGCACCGCGCACAGGACTCCGACTCGCTGATCGCCGTCTCCTTCGCCCCCGGCGTGTCCACCGCCGACGGAAAGGCGGCGGTCGCGAAGACCGCGGCGGCGTACGGCAACCCGGACGTACAGACCCGCGGCGAGTACGCGCAGTCCTCGGCCGGCGGCATCGACATGATGCTCACCCTGGTCTACGCCCTGCTGGCACTCGCCGTACTGATCGCGCTGCTGGGCATCGCCAACACCCTCACCCTGGCCCTTCACGAACGCACCAGGGAGATGGGCCTGCTGCGAGCCGTGGGACAGACCAGGGGCCAGCTGCGCTCGATGGTCCGCTGGGAGTCCGTACTGGTGGCCGCGTTCGGCACGGTGGGCGGACTGCTGCTCGGCGGCTTCCTCGGCTGGGTGCTGGTCGAGGCGTCCGCGGGCGACACCGCTGTCGCCTTCGACCTGCCGCCGCTGCGGCTCCTGGTGGTCGCCCTGGTGGGGATCGCCGCCGGAGCGCTGGCGGGCCTGCGCCCGGCCCGCCGGGCCGCGCGGCTGAACGTGCTCCGCGCGATCGCCGCCCAGTAGCGCACGACGGCTAGGGCCTCTCGTTCGGATCACGCCGGGCTCGCGGGGTCTGGCACGCACACTCGCCGCGTTGTCGTCGGTCGCCAGGACTCCTTCCCCAAGCTCTCGGCTCCGCTCGAGCAGGGGAGACCCCATCCGGCTCCCTCCTCCGCCTTGCGATCGCACGCACCAGACCCCGCTCCCTGATCCGGCCTGATCCAAACGAAAGACCCAAGGGGCGAGGCGCCGTCCGGCACCTCGCCCCTCCCCGTCGTGTCACGGTCTCCCCGCCGGGCCCGGCGTGTCAGCCGACCACCGCGGACCGCGCGGCGGACGGCGTGCCGCTCTCCAGGTATATGACGGAGTCCAGCTCGAACGGCCCGTCGGTGGTGGCCCCGTACACCGGGTGCGGTGCGAGCGCGGCGCTTCTGGGAGGCGCCGGAAGGGTGAACCAGACGACTTTCCCGGCCCCGCCCCTCGGACGGACCCCCCAGCTCTCGCTGACCGCGGCGATCAGCGCGAGCCCGCGTCCCGACGTACTGGACGCACTGGGCTCACGCACGGTCGGCAGCCGTGGGTCGTGGTCGTGGACGGACACCGTCAGCCGTTCGAGCAGCAGCTCGATCTCGACGGTGCATGATTTGTCCGGCTGGGCATGCCGGTGGACATTGGTCAGCAGTTCGGTGACGCCGAGCGCGGCCTGGTCGATCAAGGGATCGAGATGCCAGTAGCGCAACTGCGCCGAGATGATTCTGCGGACCTGACCGATCCGCGACGGCAGGGCCTGGAGCTCCACCGTGCAGTGCCTGCTTGGCTCGCTGATCACGGCTGCGACTCCCCGAAATAGGTCCGGAAGAAGACGGAGGAACGGATCCTGCGGCCGACCGGCCGCTGATCCGGACCCGGCGGCGTGAATCACAGTGTCACCGCCGGTGAACCATGAGTGACGTGTCCAATGTCGCCCAGGGGTCATGGCTCCGCAACTCGCGGTGTCCCGGCGCAGCCGTCGGTGTCAGGTCATCCGTCCGCCCGCGCTGCGCAGCGTTTCGAGGAACCGGTGGGCCGGGCCGGACCGGTCCGGCCCGCGGTTGCGCTGCCCCATCGTCAGCCGGTACCGCGTCCCGTTGAGGCGGGCCACGGTCGCGCCGGCTCCGGCGAACCACGGCCTGCCCGCGCTCACCGTCACCACCGGGGCGCTGTCGATCTCCCGTCCGTTGCTGGTCAGCAGGGCCAGTCTGCCGTCCTTGACGATCACCTGCCCGGCCCTCGTGAGCGAGCGGGCCCACCGCTCGATCCGTACCCCCGTCGCACTGAACTCCGTTTCCGGCATGGCTGTTTCGCCCCCTTCATGACGCTTCTGATGGGAAGTCTGCACAAACCTGGACCGGTACGCCAGGCCGCGTACGGTCCGGTGCCGAGACGGCCGGGCCCGGCGGCGCCAAGGCAGGGCTATGGAGCATCAAAGTGAACGTTTGTGCAGGTAGGGGGAATACCGTGTCGGTGGAGTGATGGTGACACGAGGAGGAACGCGCTGATGGGCACCGAGAAGCACGGCGGCGAGGGCCGGGCCGCGGCGACGATCGACATCGACCGCTCCGACTCCGGATACCGGGCCTGGCTGAAGGAGGCGGTCCGCAAGGTCCAGGCCGACGCCAACCGTTCCGCCGACACCCATCTGCTGCGCTTCCCGCTGCCCGAGGCGTGGGGCATCGATCTCTACCTCAAGGACGAGTCGACGCATCCCACCGGCAGTCTCAAGCACCGGCTGGCCCGCTCGCTCTTCCTCTACGGGCTCTGCAACGGCTGGATCCGGCCGGGCAAGCCGGTGATCGAGGCGTCCAGCGGCTCGACGGCCGTCTCGGAGGCGTACTTCGCCAAGCTGATCGGTGTGCCGTTCATCGCGGTGATGCCCCGCACCACCAGCCCCGAGAAGTGCCGGCTGATCGAATTCCACGGTGGCCGATGTCATTTCGTCGACGACTCGCGGAAGCTGTACGAGGAGTCCGCCACGCTGGCCGCCGAGACCGGCGGCCACTACATGGACCAGTTCACCTACGCCGAGCGGGCCACCGACTGGCGCGGCAACAACAACATCGCCGAGTCGATCTACCAGCAGTTGAGGCTGGAGCGCTATCCGGAGCCGACGTGGATCGTCGCCACGGCGGGCACCGGCGGCACCTCGGCGACCATCGCCCGCTATGTGCACTACATGCAGTTCGATACCCGGATCTGCGTGCCCGACCCGGAGAACTCCTGCTTCTTCGACGGCTGGACCCAGCACAATCCCCTGGCCACCAGTGACTGCGGCTCCCGGATCGAGGGCATCGGCAGGCCCCGGATGGAGCCGAGCTTCGTGCCCGGGGCCATCGACCGGATGATGAAGGTGCCGGACGCGGCCAGTGTCGCCGCCGTGCGCGCACTGGAGCAGGCCATCGGCCGCAAGGCCGGCGGCTCCACCGGCACCGGGCTGTGGAGCGCGTTCAAGCTGGTCGCGGAAATGGTCGAGCAGGGCAGCACGGGCAGCATCGTCACCCTGATCTGTGACCCGGGCGACCGCTACCTCGACAAGTACTACTCCGACAGCTGGCTCGCCGCGCAGGGCCTGGACATCGCCCCGTACACGGCGACCATCGACTCCTTCCTGGCCGACGGCAACTGGCCCTGACCGCCGGCGACCGGCGCGGAACCGGGTGCGCGGCGCGGGGTCCTCAGGCCGCGGATCCGGTCAGCCGCTGGTCGAGACTGCGGACCGCGTCCCGGAAGGCCCGGCCCATCCCCGACCGGGCCAGCCGCATGGTGAGGCGGAAGGGGGCGGAGCCGTCGGCGGCGAACGTCCACCGCACCCGCGTCCCGGTCCCGGCCGGGGTGAGCCGCCACTCCTCCAGCAGGGCCCGCATGCCGGGGGCGCTGGTCAGGTCGGCCCGGTAGGCGTACCGCTCGCCGGGTTCCGCCGCCATGATCGTCTCGTGGATCACGAACCCGCCCTTGAGCCGGACCTCGCGGCCCGCGCCGTCCTCGGTGGGCCGGGCGGCCGTCACCGCCGTGAACCAGTCCGGCCAGCCCGGCACATCGTCGGCGAGCGCCCGGTAGACCTCCTCGGGGGCCGCGGACACCTCGGCGGCGAAGACCAGTCGCAGCGGAGCGGATTCGACGAACTCAAGCTCCACGGAACGGAGTCGGCGTGGCATGGAACGCACCTCCCGTGCGGTCGGCGGCGAGCGGAGTCGCGCCACACCATAGCTGACGATCCATCAGATGTCGTGGTCCGCGCGGCCCCGCATACGCCGGTGCGCCCGGAGCCGGACCCGCCGCACGCTAGGGACGGTGTCGCGCCGGAAGGTCCAGCATGCTGTCGAGTACCCGGCCGAAGACCCGGCGGCCCGCCCCGGCGATCAACGGATCGCACCACCGCGGCAGCAACCGCATGCCCAGCTCCTCCACCCACACCACATGGGAACCGGAATCCGTCGGATACACATCGATCGACGCCCGGCCCCGCACCGGCGAACCGCGCTTCTCCAGCCGGCACAGCCCCGCGCGCCCGGCTGCGGGCGGCGTCCACCGCACCACTTCCATCGGGTCGTCGAACGCCAGTGGCCCCATGCCCGTGCGCGCCACGAAAACGGTCCCTACGCCGGTCGGCAGCCCCGTGGGGACGGTGATCGTGGTCAGCGGTACGTGCGCGGCGTGCCGTTCCCAGTCCGTCACCCGGCGCCAGGACTCGGCGGCGGGCAAGGAGGTGAAGCGCTCGATCCGGAAGACGGCCACAGCACGATCCTAGGCCCTGTCGAGGCCCGGGCACCGCCCGGCGCGAGCCGAGCGGAATCCGGGCCCGAGGGCTCAGGCGTCGCACTCCGCGACCGGGCCGGCCACCACCAGCCCCGGCAGATGCTCCTCGATCTCCGCACGGGCGCCGGCCGACAGCCCCGCGTCCGTCACGAAGGTGTCCACCTGATCCAGCGACGCGAACGAACTCAGACCGACCGTGCCCCACTTGGTGTGGTCGGCGACCACCACGACCCGCCGCGCCGACTGGACGAAACGGCGGTTGGTCTCGGCCTCCGCCAGATTCGGCGTCGAGAGCCCGGCCTCCACCGAGATCCCGTGCACCCCGAGGAACAGCACATCGAAGTGGAGGGAGGCGATCGCCTGATCGGCGACCGGACCGACCAGCGAGTCCGAAGGGGTCCGCACCCCGCCGGTGAGCACCACCGCGGCGGCCCCGGGCCGCGTCCCTGCCACGCCCCCCGACCGCTGCGCGGTGTGGAAGACGTCGGCCACCCGCACCGAGTTGGTCACCACCGTCAGATCCGGTACGTCCAGCAGCTGCTGGGCGAGCGCGTACGTCGTCGTGCCGCCGGAGAGCGCGATCGCGCTGCCGGGCACCGCCATGGCTGCCGCCGCCCGCGCGATGTCCTCCTTGGCGGTCAGCTCCAGCGCCGACTTGGCCTCGAAACCCGGCTCGTGCGTACTGGCCTCGACCACCGGCACGGCCCCGCCGTGCACCTTCTCGATGACTCCCTGGCGGGACAAGGCGTCCAGATCCCGGCGCACCGTCATGTCGGAGACGTTCAGCTTGCGGGTCAGCTCATTGACCCGGACCCCTCCGCGCCTGCGCACCTCGTCGAGGATCAGGGCACGCCGCTGCTCCGCGAGCAGGTTCTGATTGTCGCTCAACGCCGGGACCGGACCTTCCTCATGGCCGTGCAGCAGTCTCTTCGAACGGGGTCATCCTGCCACGCGGTGTCGCCGGCCGCCGCACTGGGGAGATTCGGTGAGAGCGGTGCGGCCACCGCTCCCTTTCCGCGATTCTGGTGTCCGCGCATCGACCCCCACGACCGAGAGAGTGAGCCACTCCCGTGCCACCTGCCACCCAGACTCCGCAGAGTCCCGGGCCCGCGCTGGAACTGCTGGTCCACGGCGTGGGCGGCGCCACCCCCCAGGAAATGCTCGACGACCCGCGTACCGTCCGGATCACCGGCGACGCGACCGCCGCCATCTACCGGCGGACCGAGGACGCGGACGCCGAACAGCACCCGGAGCGGTACCGCGACCGCCCCATCCCCGAGGCCTACTGCTGGTCCAACCTGACCTCCGGCAACGGCTCCCGGGCCCTGTGGCTGCTGCTGCTCCCGTTCATGGTGGTCAACCTCGCCCACTGGATGCGCCCCACCGCCCGCTCCCGTACCCGCACGGTGCGTCTGTACGGCGTCCTCGTCCGGCTCGTCGCGCTCAGCCTCACGGTGCTGCTGACCGCGGCGGCCTGCGAGGTCGCGCTCGACCTGGCGGCCTGGCAGTGCGCGGGTGTGCCGGACTGCTCGAACCAGCGGTCCTGGCTCGGGTTCCTGTCGACGGCACAGGGCGGCTGGTGGTCCCAGCCGGGCCGCAGGCTCGCCCTCGCCGCCCTGGTGCCCACCGCCCTGGTGGCGCTGCTCTGGTTCCTGTCCAACCGGACCTGGAGCGCGTACGAATCACAGCGCCCGCTCACCGGAACCGAACCGGACGACGACCTCGACCCCACACCTGCCCCGGCCACCACCGGCACCGCGCCCGTCGTCCGTCCCGCCCTGGGCCGGCCCGGATTCTGGTACGGCCGCCGGCTGGTCGCCCGGCTGCGCGCCGCCCACACCGCCGCCGGATTCCTGACCGTCGCCGCCTCCGTCGCGGGCGCCGCGGCCCGCCACGACCGGGCCGTCACCGGACCCGTACCCGGCATCATCGGCCGGCTGATCGAGGCGGCACTGCTCCTGGGCGGTCTCGTCGTGCTCTGGGTGGTCTGCCGCCGCGGTCGCAGCGAACGACGCCTCGACAACCGGCTCGACCGTGCCCTCATCACCTATCTGCCCGGTGCGGCCCTGGCCCTGCTGGTACTCGCCGCGTTGTACGCCGCCTGGTCCCGCCCCGACTGGACCTCGGACGGCGCGCTGCCCGGCGATCTCGCCTTCAGCGTCATCACCCTCGGCCAGGGCACACTCGTCGTCGTGCTCGCGGTGGTGTCACTGAGTCTGTACCGCCGGACCCCCGAACCCCGCACCGTCATGTTCGGACTCGGCGGTCCCGTGGTCGCGATGCTCGCCTGCGCCCTCGGCGGCGTCATGAGCGGCGGGGTCTCCCAGCGCGTCGCCGACTGGCTCGACGGACCGGGCACCCCCGGCATGGGCCGGAGCTCCGTCATCGAGGGACCGCCGGTACTGCTCAGCTGGCAGGCGTCGGTCATCCCCGTGCTCCTGGTACTGCTGGCCGTCCCCGCCCTGCTGCTGCTCGTACGGACCTGGCTCGCCGCCCGCGCCCTGGCGCCCGAGATCGACCGGGCCTACGAGGTCGAACGGCCGGACCCGGCCCGCACCCGGCAGATCGCACGCATCCAGGCCACGGCGGCCCTCACCGACTCCGCGCCCTGGATCCTGGGCCCGGTCGGCGCAGCCACCTTGCTGCTCGGCGCGGCGGCGGTCTGCGGGGCCTGGGTGAGCGGGGAGGTGCCCGGAATCGCGATGAAGGGCAGCGGGCCGTTCGTCGAGTCCGTCGCCCAGGCCGCGCAGTCCACCGGCTCCTGGATGGTCGGACTCGGCTTCATACTCTTCGTCACCTGGGGACGGCGCGCCTACCGCGACGCGTCGGCCCGGCGCACCATCGGCATCCTCTGGGACGTCGGTACGTTCTGGCCGCGCGCCGCCCACCCCTTCGCACCGCCCTGCTACGCCGAGCGGGCCGTTCCCGACCTGGCGTCACGGATGTCCGGCTGGACCGCGCTCACCCGGGGCAGGCTCGTCATCTCCGGGCACTCCCAGGGCAGCGTCCTCGCCGCGTCCGCGGTCTGGCAGTTGCCCGCAGAGACCCGCAGCCGGGTCGCCCTGCTCACCTACGGCTCGCCGATCGAGCGACTGTACGCGCGCTGGTTCCCCGCCTACTTCGGCCCCGGGCCCCTGCACGCGCTGCACCGTTCCGTGCACTGCTGGCGCAATCTGTGGCGGGCCACCGACCCGATCGGCGGCCGGGTCCGGCTCGACGAGGCCCCCGGGCCCGAGGTGGACCGCGGGCCGCTGAAGGACCCCCTGGTCTACGGGCGGACCCGCGAACATCCGCTGCCCGAAGCCGTTCTGGGGCACTCCGACTACCAGGCCGACCCGGTCTTCGCCCAGGAACGGGCCGCGCTGCTGGAGCGACTGGACCCGGTCCTGCCCCGCCAGTCCGACGGGGAGGACACCACCAAGGCCCCGCGAACTCAGGGAAGTTCCGGCAGATCCTCCCGGTAGAGCAGGGTGAGGTCGTCCGTGCTCGGCTCGGCGAGCTGGGCGACCCGGCCCGCGTGCCGCTCCACCATCGACTCGAAGGTCTGGCGCGCGGTACGGCCGTTGCCGAACGCCGGCCCCTTGGGCAGCTCGGTGAAGTACTTCAGCAGCGCCTCACCGGTCCCGGAGGCCAGGCTGTACTCGTGCTCGTCGGCCTGCTGCTCCACGATGCGCAGCAGTTCGGCGGGCTCGTAGTCGCTGAAGGTGATGGTCCGGGAGAAACGGGACGCCACCCCGGGGTTGACGGTGAGGAACCGCTCCATCTCGTGGGTGTAGCCGGCGACGATGACGACCACCGCGTCCCGGTGGTCCTCCATCAGCTTCACCAGCGTGTCGATCGCCTCCCGGCCGAAGTCCCGGCCGGAGTCCTCGGGCGAAAGGGCGTACGCCTCGTCGACGAACAGCACCCCGCCGCGCGCCCGGTCGAAGGCCTCCTGGGTCCGGATGGCGGTCGAGCCGATGTGTTCGCCGACCAGATCGACACGGGAAACCTCGATCAGATGGCCCCGCTCCAGCACCCCGAGCGAGGCGAGGATCTCGCCGTACAGCCGGGCCACGGTGGTCTTGCCGGTGCCGGGGGAGCCGGTGAAGACGAGGTGACGCCGGACCGAAGCCGCCTTGAGCCCGGCCTCCTGGCGCCGGCGGCCCACCTCGATCATGTCGGTGAGCGCGCGCACCTCCCGCTTGACGCTGTCCAGGCCCACCAGCGCGTCCAGTTCGCCGAGCACCGCGTCCGACGCGCGCGCCGGAGCGGTGGCGGGCACCTCGGCCGGGGCGGGCTCGACGGCGCGCTGTCCGGGGACGCCGCCGAGCAGCCCGGGGGCCGACTGGGTCGCCGTCAGCACGGTGGGCGCCGGGGGAGCGGGGGAGCGCAGCGCGCTCTCGTCGCTCGTGCAGTCCTCCACGACGGGGCCGGTTCCCCGGCCGTCCCCGTGCGCGACGGCGGGCTCGGCGAACTCGTAACCACCGCGGGCGCACCGCTCGGTCCGGCAACGGGTCAGCGTCGTACGGCAGCCGTCCATCACATGGAAGCCGTAGCCGTCGCTGCCGGTGACCCGGCAGCTGTTGAATGTGCCGCGGCCCTCGGCGGAGACGTAGAAACCGGCCTCGGCGGGCGAGGTGACCGTGCAGCGCTCGATCGTCGGGTCGGCGCCCTTGGTGACGATCACTCCGGTCTGCGCCGAGTCGATGGTGCAGTTGTTCAGCGTGCCCCCGCTGCCGTGGTCGCGGAACCAGGCGCCGGTGGACGCCTCGCGGATGCGGCAGTCGTCCAGCTGCGCGGTCGCCCCGTCGCTCACCGACACCGCGGTGTTGCGGACCTGGGACAGATCGCTGTCGACGACGTCGGCGCGCGAGCCCCGGTCGAGCACGAAGATGGCGTCCGGCACGTCGTGGACCCGGCAGGAGTCCAGTATCACGGTCGCCCCGTCGCTCACCCAGACCGCCGGGTAGTCGCCCGTACTGTCGTGGATCTCGCACTGGTTGGCGTCGACCCGGGTGCCGGGATCCCAGACGGAGAGGCCGTTGCGGCCGAAGCGGCGCACCGTGGAGCGGGTCAGGGTGAGGACCGAACGAGAACGCAGGTCCACGGCGTTCTCCGGGATGTCGTGGATGTCGCAGTCCGCGAGCGTCAGCACCGCGTCGGTGTCGAGCGTGACGCCGTCCGCCGAAGTGCGGTGCACCGTGCAGTCGGTGAGATGAGCGGCCGCACGGGCGGTCACCTGTATCCCGCTGCCCTTGATCTCGTACACCTCGCAGCCGACGCCCTCCAGGGCGCTGCCCTCGCCGGTGACGCTGAGGCCGGCGCCCGACGCGTGGTGGACCCGGCAGCGCTCCAGTCGCGGATGCGCACCGTCGCGGACCGAGACCCCGGACTGCCCGGCGGAGACGACCTCACACTCCTCGAACACCCCGCCCGCGCCGTCGAGTACGGCGATGCCGACCCCGGCGGGATTGTCGACCGTGCAGCGGCGCACGGTCGGCCGGGCCGCACCGCGCACCTCGATCCCGGCTGCGGAGCGGGTGACGATCCGCAGGTCCGAGATCTCCGCCGCGCCGTCCTCGACCAGCAGTGCGGGGGCCGTCGAGTCCTGGCCCTCCACATGCAGGTCCGAGATGACGGCGGAGGCGCGGACGGTCAGCGGGACCCCGTCGGCCGGTGCGATCCGGACGGAGCCGACGGACCCCTCGGGCCCCCGCAGGGTCACCGCGCGGTGCAGGACCAGATTCTCCCGGTAGGTGCCCGGCGCGATGGTGAGGACATCGCCGTCGGCCGCGGCCTCCAGGGCTGCGGTGAGGGAGGCGTATTCGCCTGTGCGGCGCCGCCACCGCGATGTGCCGGTGTGCGTCACCTGGACCGTGCCCTGTGCCATGGCGCTGTTGTGCCCCCACCTCGTGCGTGCGTGATGCCCGTGTCGCCGGCCTTCCGGCAGCGGCGAATCCCGGGACCGCCCACCGGGAAAGCGGGCGGGCCGGTCCACCGTAGCGCGCGCGGCGGGCGGGAGTTGCCCCGATCAGCAGCTGATCAGCTGCCGGTTCCGGTCCTGCCCCAGTCCGGACCGGTCTTGGCCCAGTCCTGGTCGATCCGGGTGTAACGTGCCCGCATCATGCGCCGGACGATCAGCTGCCGTACGCCTTCGATCAGTCCGGCGCCGAGCATCGTCGCGCCGAGCCCTGCCAGCACCGCGTGGGTACGGGCCGTCGGAGCGTCCATCGGGCGCGTGGCGGGGCGGCCGTCGAGGTCCGTCCAGATCTCCACCCTGGTGCCGGGGGCGGTCCTCCGGGAAGAGGTCGTCACCGTGCCGCGGCGGGCGGTGCCGTCCGGTGCCTTCCAGCGCGCGACCACCGAGGTCTGTGAACCGCGCTCCGAGGAGACCTCGGGGTCGGTGACGAAACGCGGCGGCCGCGGTGCCCGGCGCAGTACGACCGCGGTGGTGGCACGGCGCCCGGCCTGCTGGGTCCGCACCGATTCCTGCAGGGCGTCGTCGGTGTACGACCCGCACACCCAGCCCAGGGCCGGCGCCGCCAGCACCATCAGGAGCAATGCGACAAGAGCCACCCACGCCTCGCGCCGGTCAGTGGCGCGGCGCAGGGGATTGCGCCGCCAGCGCCAAACACCCGTGACCGCTCGCACAGTCCTGCACTCCCTTCCGTATCCGTCTTAGCCTGATACGGCACGCTTCGCGTGCTGAAGGAGCGAAGAGAGAGCAACTTCACCCCGGCCAACGCGCGGACCACCCCCGTGAGTTCCCGCCGGCCCGGCCGGACCGCCGGCACGTCCGGTGCGGGAACGTCCGGTGCGGGAACGCCGAAGTCGCCGTCGAGTCCCCATGGCTCGACGGCGACTCCGTGCGACCGCGTGTGATGTCGGCTCAGTACCCCCGGCCCTGGTACGGGCGGTTGTACGGGTCCTCGTAGGGCGAGGGGGCCGGGGCAGGCCGCGGCGGTGCCGGGCGGGGTGCCGCCGGACGCATCGCCTCGTAGCCGGTGCCCGGGGCCGGCCGCTGCTGTTGCTGCTGCGGGTAGGGCGCCTGGTACCCGCCGCGGGTCGCGGTCGGCTGCTGCGGGATGTACGGCGCCGGCGCGTGCTGCAGCTGCGCGGGTTGCATCGGCGGGTAACCCTGCTGAGCCGTCGGCTGCTGGTAGCCGTACGACGGACCGGGCTGGGAAGGTGCCGCGGGAAGAGCCGGCAGCGCCGCCGGGAGCGCCGGCAGATAGCTGTTGCCGGTGTCATAGGCGGCAGGCACTCGGATCGGAGCGATCTGAGGGGTGCCCCGCTCCGCGACCAGGGAGTCGTAGATCGGAGTGTCGGGGAACGACGGTGCGGCGTAGTAGCCGCCGCCGTAGGTGGAGCGGGGGGAGGTCATGACACCTAAGTTAAGCCCACGATGTGCTGGTTGGGGAGACCTAATCTTGGGGTCATCCGTTTTACGCCGGTTCTGTCCGTCTGACCTGCCAAAACATCGATAAAGGCTCCGTTAAGAAAGGGGGCTTTTCCATGGTGGGCTCCATGACTGACGAGAAGTGGCGGACGGATGGTCACAGCCGTGGTGGTATGCGGCCGCATGCGCTGCTCCTGCCCACGGCATACTGGGCCGCCACGGGAACAGAAAGGCTCGGCGGTGACCCGACAGCACACGGAGTACGACGTCCTGGTGGTCGGAGGCAGCGGGGTGGACACCATCGTGCGGGTCGACGCCCTGCCCGTCCCGCTCGCCGACTCGGTCCATGTCGGGCCGATCGAGGAATGGCCAGGCCACACCGGAGGGAACGTGGCACTCGGTACCCGGGCGCTCGGGCTGAAGGTCGCACTCCTCGACTGCATCGGCGACGACTGGACCGGCGCCCAGGTGCGCGAGCGACTGGCGGCGGGGGACGTGGAGTTCGCCCCGCTGATTTCCGCAGCGGGCACCCGTCGCGCCGTGAATCTGGTCGACGCGACCGGACGCCGGATGTCGTTCTACGACGCCCGTGACCCGGCCGACCTGAGAATGCCCCGGGATTTCTACCTGCCGAGGCTGCGGCGTACCCGCCACGTACACCTGTCCATCATGAATTTCGCGCGCTTCCTCTACGACGACATCGCGGAACTCGGTGTCCCCGTCTCCACGGACCTGCACGACTGGGACGGACTGGCCGACCACCACCGGGAATTCGCGCTCCGCTCCGACCTCGTCTTCCTCAGTGCGGCGGGCGCGGGCGAAGGCACCTTCGCCCTGATGCGGGAGATCCTCCGCGAGGGCCGCGCCGACACCGTGGTCGCCACGGCGGGCGCGGGCGGCTCCCACGTAGTGACCCGGGACAGCGGCTCCACCCCGCACCATGTCCCGGCGACCGTCCCGCCCGCACCGGTGGTGGACTCCAACGGTGCGGGCGACGCGTACGTCAGCGGCTTCCTGTACGGGAGACTCGCCGGCCGCGATCCCGTGGAATGCGCCCGTCTGGGAGCCGTTGCGGGGGCGTACGCCTGCACCGCGCCGGGTTCCACCGCCCTCGTCCCGCGGGAAGTCCTGCTGCCATCGGACCGTGGCGGGGAGGGGGGTCCATAGCCCGTGCCTGCCCGGCGCGGCGTCCCTTCGTCCATCTCGGGTCACGGCACCGCCCTCATCCCCCAAGGCCCAGAGCCTTGAATCCCGCACGGCCGGCGAGCGCCGTCAACTCCTCGGCCCGCGCCGCGCGCAGACACACCACCGGGTAGCAGTCCGATTCGATGTCGAGGACGGCGAGTGCCGCGCCGACCTCGCGGTAGTGCCGACCGCAGGCCACCAGGAACTCGTGGGTCGGCAGGGACATCTCGGCGGCGTCGAACAGCACCCAGGGGTCCACGGACGGCCGGGAGCCGAGACTCCGCAACGAGGCCCGGATCTTCTGCGGATCCTCCTTCCAGTCGAATTCCGCGAGCAGATGGTGATCGCAGAGCGCGTCCACGAGCGCTATCCACGCCAGTTCCGCGATGGGCTCGTGGATGCTGCGCTCGGCCAGCTGGTCCGCATGCGTGCGCACATAGCTCTCGGGATCGTCGTGGGCGTGCAACACCCGCTCGACGACGTCCGGATGGGCCGGGGCGAGAAGCGAAGCCATGGCTTCCAGCGACGTACGGACAGTGTCGGTGCCGGGCATGGTGTGCTCCTTGGGCGGTTGTGGCCGAGGCCGTCGCCGAGGCGAGGGTGCTCCCGGGCGTTCATGAAGAAGCCTGACACGGGGGTATGACAACGGACGCCGAGCCGGGCCGCCCGGGCACGGCGTGCGCGCGCAGCGCACGGGCCGTCGGCCCGGCGCGGCCCGGCCCCGGGGCGGGAGGAACTCGCCGGGACCCGCCCCCTGTTCCTGTGGTCCGGCGACCCGTCAGGGGCTGGCCCCGTCGTATCCGTAGCGGAGCGGTTCGTCCTTCGCCCGCAGGTCGAGCCGGTAGACGTACAGCGCATCGCGGCGCAGAAGTCCCGGATCAGCCCCGGCCATTCACGGTTCGCGTAGTCGCGCAGCCCACCGGACTCGCTGCCGGAGCGATGCCCCCAGGTGGTGAGGATCGAACGGGCGTCGAACTCGGCCGCGGACCGCTCGGCATCGGTGCTGCCCCAGGCCCTGACGTCCTCCAGCCAGGGCCCCGGCATGAACCGCCGGTCGGTGGCCGGCAGCCGGTCCAGCAGGGCGAGGTCCCGCTTCCACTCCCCGGCCCGCTGCCGGAAGAGCGCGAGATCCTTCCCCTCGTACGCGGCCTTGATCTGCGGCAGCAGAGTGCGGCTGCGGTTGGCCAGGGCCTGTCGGGCCACGTCCACCACATCGAAGCGGTACGCATCCGACTTCCTCAGCCCGGGGGCGACCTGGAGGAGCTCCGGCAGGGCCTGCCGCACCGTCGACGCGTCGTACCGCATGGCGGACGGGCTCCAGTTGGCCGACGTGCCGACGGTCAGCCCGGGGCGCGCCGTGAAGAGGCTGTCCTGGGACTCGCTCCAGGGGCCGGACGGGGTGCTGTGCGGGCCGGTGCGCAGGAGCTCCCACGCTCTGGCCGCATGCGGGTCGGCGCCGCCGTAGCGTCGCTGGGCGTAGCCCGCGAACCAGCCCGAGTGGTCCAACGGCCCCTTCCTCGTCCGACGAAGGGATACGGGACTTGCCCGGAACATGGTGCGGCACCGGGCTCCTCACGGGAACCGGCGGAGCCGCCCGGACGCGCACCGGCCGCGTCGTGCCCCGGTCGGCGCACCGGCACCGGCAGCACGGCGCGAGCATCGAAAACCATGAGGCTCAGCCATAGAAGAATGCGCTTTTGTGCCCCCTTCGCAGGCCGCAGGATGGCTTCGAGTCGGTTTCCGGGGAGGAACACATGACGTCAGCCATCGAATCGGGCCTGCTGCCCGGCACGTCCGAAACACATCCGGAAGGGCTGGCCGTCGGTGGCGTCCTGCTCACCGAACTGGCACGGCGTTTCGGAACGCCCCTCTTCGTGTACGACGAGGAGCATCTGCGCCGGCGCTGCCGGGAGGCGGTCGCCGCCTTCGGCCGGGACAACGTCGCCTACGCCTCCAAGGCGTTCCTGTGCACGGCCATGGCCAGGCTGGCCCACGAAGAGGGGCTGCTGCTCGATGTCGCCTCCGGCGGCGAGCTGCGGGTCGCGCTGCACGCCGGGGTGCCCGCCGGCCGGATCGTCCTGCACGGCAACAACAAGGACGCGACGGAGCTGCGCACCGCCATGTCCGCCCGGGTGCGGCACCTGGTGGTCGACAGCTTCGACGAGATGGACCGCATCGAGCGGCTGCACGCCGAGGAACACCTGCCGCCCGCCCGGATCCAGCTGCGGGTGGCGCCCGGAGTGGCCGCCGGCGCGCACGAGGCGATCCGCACCGGTGGCAACGACTCGAAGTTCGGCTTCGGCCTCGCCGGCGGAACCGCGGCGGCCGCCGTGCGCCGAGCCGCCGGCTCCCCGGCGATGACCCTGGAAGGCATCCACGCGCATGTGGGCTCGCAGGTGCTGGACACCGCGGAACTCGCGGCCGGCGCCGCCGCCGTCGCGCGGTTCGCCGCCGACACCGGGATGCACCGGCTCACGGTCGGCGGCGGCCTCGGCGTCGCGTACGAGGCGGGACAGACCGCACCGTCGTTCGCCGAATGGGCGGCCCGGGTACGGACCGCGGTGCGTGACGCGGGCTGGGGTTCCCCGGTGACCGTGGAGCCCGGCCGTTCCATCGCCGCCCGCGCCGGGCTGACCCTCTACCGGGTGGGCACGATCAAGCGCATCGAGGGCGTGCGGACGTACGTCGGCGTGGACGGCGGGATGAGCGACAACCTGCGCCCCGCCCTGTACGGCAGCCGCTACGAGGTGTTCCTGCCGCGCAGCCCGCGCGCCCCCAGGCCCATGCGGGCACGGCTGGTCGGCAAGCACTGCGAGAGCGGTGACGTGATCGTCGACGACGCCGCCCTGCCCGCCGACGTCGCGGTGGACGACCTCCTGGCCACGCCGGTCACCGGCGCCTACGGATACGCCATGGCCTCCAACTACAACAAACTGCCGCGTCCCGCCGTCGTCTTCGTACGCGACGGCCACGCCCGCACCGTGGTGCGCCGGGAGACCGAGGAGGACCTGCTGCGCCTGGACGTGGACGAGCCCGCCGGGTTCCCGGAGCCGCCGGGGACGCAACGGCCGGGGGCCGGGGCGGCGCAGCGCGTCGGCACGGCCTAGCCTGACCAGATGCTCAACAGTGCCCGACTGCTCGTCCTGCTGGAGATCGCCCGTACCGGCACCATCGTGGCCGCGGCCCAGGCGCTGCATCTGAGCCCCTCCGCGATCTCGCACCAGCTGGCCCGGCTGGAGCAGGAGCTCGGAGTGGCGTTGGTGGAACGGCAGCCGCAGAGCCTGCGGCTGACCGCGGCCGGGGTGCGACTGGCCGAGCACGCGCAGGCGGTCGCCGACCTGATGGCCGTGGCCCGGGACGACCTGCGGGCGCACTCCGAGGGCGAGGCGGGGGTCCTGCGGCTGGGCTTCTTCGCCTCCTCGGGCCTGGAGCTGCTGCCCCGGGCCCTGTCGGCGTTCTCGGCGAACCGGCCCCAGGTCGAGCTGGAGCTGATTCTGGGACAGCCGCACGAGCTGGTGCCCGACCTGGAGGCGGGCCGGCTCGACGCCGCGGTCGTCTTCGAGCATCCGCTCGACCCCTGGTGCCGGCAGGCGACCGTGGACGTGGAGATGTTCTTCGACGAGCCGCAGCTGGTGGTCCTTCCCCTGCGGCACCGCCTCGGGCGGCACGCCGCGGTCCGGCTCGCCGCCCTTGAGGGGGAGAGCTGGATCGGTACGCACGGCGGCCACACCGGCGAACCGGTTCTGGAGCGGGCGTGCGCGGCAGAGGGTTTCCGGCCCCGGGTGCGCTGCCGCAGCGATCACTACCAGGTCACGATCAACCTGGCCCGCGCGGGCATGGGCATCGCACTCGTCCCGGCCCTCGGGCTCGGCGACACCGCAGGTGTGCATGTCTGCCGACTGGACCACCCCCGGCTGCACCGGCGCATCGGCGTCGCCACCCGGCCCACCAACCGCAACCCGCTGCTGAAGATCTTCCTCGCGGACCTGCGGTCGGCCGCCGAGGAGATCCGGTCGCTGCTGGAGGTGCAGTGGGCGTGACCGGTACGCCGGTCACGCCCACCGCGTCCCCGGGGGCTTCTCAGCCGGCGGTCGGGCGCCCGGCACAGGCCGCGAGGGTCCGCCCCACGTCCCGGATGGCATGCACCGCGGCCCGCTCGGTGCTCGGGCCCAGCGCCGTGTCCCAGTGCGCCACCACCGCGTACGCCAGCCGGCGCCTGCCGACGATGACACCGGCATCGGCACGGACCCCGGCGTCGGTGCCGGTCTTGTTGGCCACCAGAAGCCCGTCGCGCAGCCGCTCGGGAAAGCCGGGGGCGTACGGGTCGTGGTCGATCAGCGCGGGAACGAGCCCGTGGTCGGTGTTGGCACGCATCCAGCGCAGCACCCGGGCGGAGGCCGCCGGACCGCCCATGGTGCCGCGCACCGCGTGCGTCACCAGCCGTGCCAGATCCAGTGCGGTGCCGGTGGCGAAGACGGGCGGCACCTCCGGGCCCCGGACGTCGCGGACCTTGTCGTGCAGCGTGAGGTGATCGAGCCCGAGCTCCCGTGCGAGCCGGGCCGTGGACTCCCGTCCCACGAGGCGCAACAGTGCGTTGGTCGCGGTGTTGTCGCTCACCGAGGCCGTCAGCCAGGCCAGATCCTCGACGGTCCAGCCGCGCCCGCTCAGCCGTCGCAGCAGACCGGTGCCCTCCGCCACGTCCTCGTCGAGGACCTCCACGACACGGTCGGCGGGCAGTTCCCCGCTGTCCAGCCGGTGTGCGACTTCGGCGAGCAGCAGCAGCTTCGAGGCGGACGCCACCGGCAGCACGGTGCGCTCGTCCACCCCCACCGTGCCGCCGCCGTCGATGTCGACGGCGGCGACGGCGAGGGTGAGCGGCAGCGCGGCCGAGCGCCGCGCCGCCGCGGCCACCTGGGCCAGACTCATCGGATCCTCACCACTTCTCCCGCCCGCGCCGAGGTCGGGCGGCCGTCTCTCGCCGCGACCCGCCCCGACACCACGACGGTATCGATGCCTTCGGGGGTCAGCAGAGGGCGGTCGAAGTCGGCGGTGTCGCGCACCGACGCCGGGTCGAGTACGACCAGATCGGCGACGGCGCCGTCGCGGACCACGCCGCGGCCGGTGAGGCCGAACCGCCCGGCGGGCAGTCCGGTCATCTTGTGCACCGCGCTCTCCAGCGGGAGCAGTTGCTCGTCGCGGGCGTAGCGGCCGAGCACCCGGGCGAAACTTCCCGCCCAGCGCGGATGCGGACGGCCGGGTTTGGGCACGCCGTCCGAGCCGATCATCGACAGTGGGCTGGCGATGACCCGGCGGACGTCGTCCTCGCGCATGGAATGGCTGATGATGGTCACTTCGCCCTGCTCGGCCAGCAGGAGATCGCACGCCTGGTCGACCGGATGGACGCCGCGCTCGGCCGCGAGCTCGGCGATGGTGCGGCCCTCGGCCTCGGGATGCGTCTGGGCGGCGGCCACCGAGATGAGGTCCCAGCCACCGTTTCCCACGGTGTTCTCCCACCCCTCGACGCCCCGGGCGATGTCCGTCCTGATCCGGTCGCGCGTCTCGGGGCTGCGCAGCCGTTCCAGCAGGGCGCCGACGCCGCCCTCACTCGCCCACGGGGGCAGCATGGCGTGCAGGACGGTGCTTCCCGCCGTGTACGGATAGACGTCGCACAGCACGTCCACGCCTTCGGCGCGGGCCCGCTCCAGCCGGGGCAGAGTGCGCAGGGTGGCGCCCCAGGCGTGCCGGCCCGCGGTCTTGTGGTGGGAGATCTGCAGCGGGGCGCCGGAGCGCACCGCGATCTCCAGAGCCTCTTCCAGGGCGGACTCCACCTGTGACATCTCGTCGCGCAGATGGGTGACATAGGGCTTGCCGTGCCGGGCGGCGACTTTGGCCAGCGCGACGATCTCCTCGGTGTCGGCATAGGTGCCGGGAGGGTAGATCAGCCCGGTGGACAGGCCGGCCGCGCCCTGGGTCAGTGCCCGGTCCAGCAGCGCGCACATGGCATCCAGCTCGTCGGGCCGGGGCGGCCGGGCCTCGAAGCCCATCACTCCGGCACGCAGCGTGCCGTGGCCGACCAACGAGGCGATGTGGGTGTGGCGCAGGGCGGGGTCCTGCCCGGCAGCGAACGCGTCGAAGTCCACGGCGGGCCGCACCGGTCCGAGTCCGAAGGTCACCCTGAGATGCTCGGAGAGTTCCGGCAACCGCTCGGGGAGCGAGGGGAACAGGCTGGTCCCGCAGTTGCCGCAGATCTCCGTGGTGACGCCCTGGAGCAGCGGAGCGAGGCGGAGGGTGTCGGCCGCTTCCGCGGCGCCGCCGGCTCCGTGGGGCGCCGCGAGGGCGTCGGAGTGCGTGTGCACGTCGATGAAGCCGGGTGCGACGACCCGCCCGGTCGCGTCCAGGATCTCGGCGGCCGTGGCGTCGGCGCCGGCGGGGAGCACGGCGATCCGCCCGTCCACCACCGCGACATCCGCTTCCCGGGCCGGTGCGCCGGTTCCGTCCACGAGGGTGCCGCCGCGCAGCAGCAGATCGAGAGGGCGGCCCATCACAGCACCGTCGACAGGAAGGCCCGCGTGCGGTCGTGCCGCGGGTCGGTGAACAACAGGTCTGGGCTCCCGGCCTCGACGACGGCGCCCCGGTCCATGAACAGGACCCGGTCGGCCACCTCGCGGGCGAAACCCATCTCGTGGGTGACCACGACCATCGTCATACCGCTGCGGGCCAGGTCGCGCATGACGCCGAGCACTTCGCCGACGAGCTCGGGGTCGAGGGCGGAGGTGGGCTCGTCGAAGAGCATGAGGGCGGGTTCCATGGCCAGTGCGCGGGCGATCGCCACGCGCTGCTGCTGCCCGCCGGACAGCTGCCCCGGGTAGTGGTCCGCCCGGTCCGCGAGACCGACGTCGGCCAGCAGCCTGCGGGCCTGCTCCTCGGCCTGCGCACGGGGCCGGCCCTTGACGGCGACCGGACCCTCCATCACGTTCTGCACCGCGGTGCGGTGCGGGAACAGGTGGAACCGCTGGAACACCATGCCGATCCGCTCGCGCTGGCGCCGCACGTCCCGGGCGCGCCGCTCGCGCAGCACCCGGCCGGACGGGCCGTGCTGTTCGTAGCCGACCAGCTCACCGTCCATCCACACCCGCCCCGCGTCGATCCGCTCGAGGTGGTTGAAGCAGCGCAGCAGCGTGGACTTCCCGGACCCGGAGGGGCCGATGACACAGAGCACCTCACCGCTGCGGACATCGAGGTCGATGCCCCTCAGCACCTCGGTGTCACCGAACCTCTTGCGGACCCCGCGGGCCTTGAGGATCACGTCGTTCATGCCGTTGCCCCCTTCTTGGCGCGTCCGGGCAGGAGATTGGCCAGGATCCTGCTCCGCAGCACGGGAGCGGCACCGGGGCTGTAGCGCCGCTCGACGGCGTGCTGACCGATGCTGGCGATCGTGGTGAGCACGAGGTACCAGATCGAGGCCACCAGGAGCAGGGCGACCACTTCGAAGTTGGCGAGGTAGAGGTGCTGGGAGACGGTCATCAGATCGGCACCGGCGATGACCGAGACCAGCGAGGTCGTTTTGAGCATGGAAATGAACTGGTTGCCGAACGGCGGGATGATGACCCGCATCGCCTGCGGAAGGATGATCCGGGACAGGATCCGGCGGTTCGACATTCCGATGGAGGCGCCCGCCTCGCGCTGGCCGGGATCCACGCTCTGGATGCCGGCCCGCACGATCTCGGCCATGTAGGCGCCCTCGTTGATGGAGAGCCCGAGGAGCGCGGCCACGAACCCGGTGATCACCTGGTTGGACTGCCAGCTGATGAGTTTGGGGCCGTCGAACGGGATCCCGATGCTGATCACCGGGAACAGCAGGGCCAGGTTGAACCAGAAGATGAGCTGGACCAGCAGCGGGGTGCCCCGGAAGAACCAGGTGTAGGCACCGGCGGTGAGACGCAGTACGGGGCTGTCGGACAGCTGCATCACCGCGACGACGACGCCGATGGCGATGCCGAGCACCATCGAGACGAGGGTGAGCTGAATGGTCACCCCGAGGCCCTTGAGGATCACGCCGTCGAACTGGTACTCGGCGACGATGTCCCAGTGCAGATTGGGATTGACGATGACGGTGTAGGCGAGCCACACCGCGAACAGGGCGGCGGCGAGGACCGCGAGCCAGCGCCCGGGACGCGGGCGTCCGGTCACCTGGAGGGAGAGGTCGTCCTCGTGGGGCATCCGGTCGGCGGGGCCGGCATCCGGCACCCCGCCGCAGGCGGGCCCGGGTGTTTTCTGGGGGTTCATGTCCGTTCTCACTGCCCGTCGTTGACGGTGGCCTCGGGCACGGCGCTGTCGCCGACTCCCCAGGTGTCGAGGATCTTCTTGTAGTCGCCGTTGTCGATGAGCTCCTGCAGGGCCCTGTGGACGGCGTCGCGCAGTCCGCCCTGGCTCTTCGCGGACGCGATGCCCCAGGGAGCGGTGCCGTACTGCTCCGGCAGGACCTCGTACGAACTGCTCTTCTTCGTGAACATCTTGGCGACGGGATAGTCGACGATGGTCGCGACCGCGCGTCCGCTGTCCAGTTGCAGCAGCCCGGTCGGTGCGTCCTCGCTCTGGGAGATCCGCATCTTCTCCTGGCACTTGGCGTTCTGTTCCTCGCCGATGTGGAGGTTGGAGCTGCCCTTGGCGAGGACGACGGTCTTTCCGCAGAGGTCCGCGAGGGACTTGATGCCCTGCGGGTTGCCCTGCTTCGTCATGATGACGCCGCCGGTGCGGAAGTAGTCGACGAAGTCGACTGCCCGGCGCCGCTGCGCACTGTCGGTCATGGACGACATCACCAGGTCGAACCGTCCCGACTCCAGGCCGGGGATCAGTCCGTCGAAGGCGGCATTGGTGAGTTCGAGCTTCAGCTTGAGCCGCTCGGCAAGGGCCTTGGCCAGATCGGGGTCGACGCCGGTGAGCCGGGTGGTGCCGGGCTCGTACATCTCCATCGGCGGGTACCCGACCGCGGTGGCCACCCGGAGCACACCCTTTTCCCGGTACTGGGCGGGCAGCAACTCGGCCGCGGTCCGGCCGGAGGCGGCCTTCGACGCGGCTTCGGACGGGGCTTCGCCCTGACCGGAACGCCCGCAGGCGGTGGCCGCGAGAGCCACCACGGCCAGGGCTGCCAGACAGCGCAGAGAACGGGGACGATTCATCGGATTCTCCCTCAAGGGGTGGCGGTGCGCCGATGCTGGCAGCCGCGCCCCGGTGAACGGAAGATGATGAAGCCATTCATGCCTGACCATCGAAATCTGTACGGGTCCGGTGGATCGCGGCGACCGGACCCGACGTCCGTGACTCCGGTGACGGTCCGGGGGATTAGGTTGTCGTAGATAAGGTTTTCGGCAGCCGGACTCGCGATGGGGGCGAGCATGACCATGCTAAAAGGGGCCAATGTTCCGGTGGCGGCTCAGGCCGTGCGGGTCGAGCTGGGATGGCGTACCTCCCCGGGGACACCGGATGTGGACGGCTCGGCGCTCCTCCTCGTGTCCTCGGGAAAGGTGCGCAGCGACGCCGACTTCGTCTTCTACAACCAGCCGTCCCACGCGTCCGGCGCGGTGCGCCACGAGGGCAAGCGGACCGCCGGTGACGGGATGACGGACTGCCTCGCGGTCGACCTGGCGCGCATCGAGCCGGCCATCGACCGGGTGGTCCTGGCGGCCTCCGCGGACGGCGGCACGTTCGGCCGGGTGGCCGGGCTCCACGTACGGATCATGGATGCGGTGAGCGGCAGGGAGATCGCGCGCTTCGACAGTACGGACGCGACGGTCGAGACCGCGTTCATCCTCGGGGAGCTCTACCGGCGCCAGGGCGCCTGGAAGTTCCGCGCCGTCGGCCAGGGATACGGCACCGGCCTCGAAGGGCTCGCGACCGACTTCGGGATTTCCGTCGATGAACCGCAGCAGCCCCAGCCGAATCACCAACCCCGAGCGCCTCAACAGCCTCAGAGTGCAACGCGGGCCGACCGCCGACCGCCTGCTCCGCCCGCGCCGCCGATGCCGCCGCCCTCCGCACCCCCTGCCCCCGCGCCCGTCCGCCTGACCAAGGTGACGCTCACCAAGGACGCGCCGTCGGTCTCCCTCGCCAAACAGGGCGGCACCTCGGGAGCGCTCCGCGTCAATCTCAACTGGGAAGTGCGCAAACAGTTCAAGGGCTGGGGAAGCAAACTCGGCAGAGCGGTCGCCAACCACTCGGACCTCGATCTCGATCTCTGCGCCCTCTACGAACTGACCGACGGCCGCAAGGGTGTCGTGCAGGCGCTGGGAAACGCGTTCGGCGCTCTCCAGCACCCTCCTTACATCCACCTCGACGGGGACGACCGCACCGGCGCCGTCGCCACTGGCGAGAACCTCACCGTCAACCTCGACCACAAGAATCAGCTCCGGCGCGTCCTGATCTTCGTCACCATCTATGAGGGCGCCCGGAGTTTCGCCGACCTCCACGCGACCGTCACCCTCCAGCCCCAGCACGGTGCGCCGATCGACTTCTCGCTCGACGAATGCACAGTGCCGTCCACGGTCTGCGCGCTGGCGCTCCTGACCAACAACGGGGGAGACCTCACGGTGCAGCGCGAGGCGCGCTATCTCGTGCCCGAGCGCGGAGTCAGCCCGCAGCGCACCATCGACTACGCCTACGGGTGGGGCATGAACTGGACACCCGGCCGCAAATAACCCCCCGGCGGTCCGGTCGGTCCTGCGGCCATCGGCCCACCGCCGGCTCGGCTCACCGGTCCGGCGCGGCCTCGGGACGGGCGTACGTACGCCCCTTCCAGGCCGCGCCGCGGCCCCGGTAGTGCTGCACCGCCGAATCGACCGTCATCAGCAGGTAGAGCACGGCGGTGAACGGCAGCAACGGCGCCGACCACAGCGACAGCCGGTAGTAGCCCAGCATCGGCAGATACGTCGCGGTCATCACTGCCCACGCCAGCCCGCCCGCCCACGCCGCCACCGGGTCACCGGTCAGCAGCCCGGCGACGAGCGCGGCCGGCGGGACGAGATAGACCAGCGCGAGCCCCAGCACCGTCCCCAGCAGCAGCGGCGGACTGTGCCGCAACTGGGCGTACGCGCTCCGCGACACCATCCGCCACAGATCCGCCAGCCGCGGGTACGGCCGCACGCTGTCCACCCGCTCCGCGAGCCCCAGCCAGATCCGCCCTCCGCTGCGCTGCACCGCCCGCGCCAGCGAAACGTCGTCGATCACCGCCTGCCGGATCGAATCGGGCACCCCCGCACGCTCCGCCGCCCCGGTCCGCAGCAGCACACAGCCACCGGCCGCCGCGGCCGTCCGGGTATCCGCCCGGTTCACCCAGCGGAACGGATAGAGCTGCGAGAAGAAGTACACGAAGGGTGGCACGACCAGTCGCTCCCAGAGGCTCGAAACCCGCAGCCGGGCCATTTGCGAGACCAGGTCGAAGCCGCCCGACCCGGCGGCGGTGACCAGCTCCCGCAGACTGTCCGGCTCGTGCGCGATGTCGGCGTCGGTGAGCAGCAGATACTCCGGCTCCCTGGTCCGGGCCAGCGAGATCCCGTGCCGCACCGCCCAGAGTTTGCCCGTCCACCCCGGCTCGGGCTCACCCGGCGAGACGACCGTCACCGGCAGTCCGCCGTACCGTACGGACAGCGCACGGGCGACGTCCCCGGTCCCGTCCTCGCTGCAGTCGTCGACGAGAAAGATCTCCGCCCGCCCCGGATAGTCCTGCGCCAGCAGCGACGGCAGGCTCACCGGCAGCATGTCGGCCTCGTCACGCGCGGGTACCACGATCGCGACGGACGGCCAGCTGCCGGGGGCCTGGCGACGGGGCAGCCGCTGGTCGGTCCGCCAGAAGAACCCTTGTCCCAGCAGCAGCCACACCCATGCGGCCAGCGAACCCACGGCGATCCAGGCAACGGCGCTCATTCGCCGCAGTCTGCCCCACCGGGACGGAACCGCAAGGGCGGTCGACTATGGTGACCGGGTGAAGATCGCGCTCATGGACTCAGGAATCGGCCTGCTCGCGGCGGCCGCTGCGGTACGCCGGCTGAGGCCGGACGCCGATCTGGTGCTCTCCTCAGACCCCGACGGCATGCCCTGGGGGCCGCGTACGCCCGAGTACGTGAACGCCCACGCGCTCGACGTGGCCCGCGCGGCCGCCGCCCACCGGCCGGACGCACTGATCGTCGCCTGCAACACGGCCTCCGTGCACGCACTGCCGGCGCTCCGCGCCGCACTCGAACCCACGCTGCCGGTCATCGGCACCGTCCCCGCCATCAAGCCCTCCGTGGCAGGCGGCGGCCCCGTCGCCATCTGGGCCACGCCAGTCACCACCGGCAGCCCGTACCAGCGCGGACTCATCGGCGAATTCGCGCGCTCCGTCGACGTCACCGAGGTGCCCTGCCCGGGTCTCGCCGACGCCGTGCAGAACGCGGACGAGACCGCGATCGACCTGGCGATCGCCGCCGCCGCCGCCCGCACCCCGCGCGATGTCCGGGCCGTGGTCCTGGGCTGCACCCACTACGAACTGGTCGCCGAACGCATTCGCGACGCCGTGCGGCAGCCCGGTCTGCCGCCCGTCGCGCTGCACGGTTCCGCGGGCGCCGTCGCCGCCCAGGCATTGCGCCGGATCGGGGCCGAACCCGCTCCGTCGGCCGAACCGTCCACCTCTCTCGCCGTGCTTCTCAGCGGCCGCCCCGCCGGCCTGCCGGAAGCCGCTCTGGCCTACGCCGAGGGGCGGCTGCTGGGAGCCGTCAGCCCCGCCCGCTGACCCGGCGGGGGCCTTTTGGACCGTCCCCGGCGTGCGGAATTCTGAGTACGCTGCTTGACATGAGGGACCACCCCCGAAAACCCCGGCACGACGGAGCCGATGCCCGCTCCGCCGTCTGGACCGGCCGGGCCACCAACCGTGCCCAGTGGGTACTCGCGGCCGCGGGCGCCGCCTGCCTGGCACTCGGCGTCCAGCTGGCCGTCAGTTCCAACTGGACCTCCGGGATCGCCCCGCTGCTGATGTCCGTCGTCGGCTGCGTCGCCGCCGGACTTCTCATGCTGTTCGGCACCCTCGCGTTCGTGAACGTGGCCGTGCGGATCGACGGAGACGCCCTGGAGGTGCGCTGCGGCCACATGGGCGTGCCGCGCCGCCGGATTCCGCTCACCCATGTGGTGGGCGCCGAGTTCGCCCCCGAGGTCACCCCGCGCCAATGGGGCGGCTGGGGTTACCGCTGGCGCCCCGAGCAGGGCACGGCCGTGGTGGTCCGCAGGGGCGAGGGCCTGGTGCTCCGGCTCGGTGACGGCAGGACGTTCACCATCACGGTCGACGACGCCGAGGCGGGCGTCCGGTTCATCCGCGAGCGCCTGCACCTGCCGGCGACCGGAGCGACGGCCGGAGCCTGACACCGGGCGGGCAGCGGCCGGATCTGCGCGGGAAAGCGCCGGAACGATCCGGTACGAAGGGTTCCAGCACCCGGGCGGGGCTGCCGGACCCACAGCCGGCCACCGTAGACTCCGCCGGGTGAGCGCCACCATCACCCAAGTCGAAGCCGCGCAGCCGGCCCCAGCCCCCGTTTCCCGGAAGCGACGCCTCGTACGGCCCGCCGCCGCCGTGATCGCGGGTGTACTGCTGTATCTGAGCTTCCCGCCGCGCCCCCTGTGGTGGCTGGTACTGCCCGGTTTCGCCCTGCTCGGCTGGGTGCTGCACCGACGACGGCTCCGCGCCGGGTTCGGACTCGGCCTCCTCGCCGGACTGGGCTTCATGCTGCCGCTGCTGCACTGGACCGGCGAGGAGGTCGGTCCGGTGCCATGGCTGGCCCTCGCCGCCGCCGAGGCGCTGTTCATCGCGGTCGGCTGCATCGGGATCGCCGCCGTCAGCCGCCTCGCCTGCTGGCCGGTGTGGGCCGCCGCGGTCTGGGCGCTCGACGAGGCGGTCCGGGCCAGGGTGCCGTTCGGCGGTTTCCCCTGGGGGAAGATCGCCTTCGGCCAGGCGGACAGTGTGTTCCTGCCGCTCGCGGCCGTGGGGGGCACACCGCTGCTTTCCTTCGCGGTGGTGCTGTGCGGCTTCGGACTCTGCGAAGCGGTACGCCAGTTCCGCGCCTTCCGCCATACGGGCACGCTGCCGAAGGCGGCCGTCGCCGCCGCGGCCGCGACCGTCCTGGTACCCGTCGCCGGCGCGATCGCCGCGCTGCCCCTCGTCGACGACTCGGCCGAGGACGGCACCGCGACCGTCGCCGCGATCCAGGGCAACGTGCCCCGGCTCGGACTCGACTTCAACGCCCAGCGCCGTGCCGTCCTGGACAACCATGTGCGCCGCACCGAACAGCTCGCCCGGGAGGTGAAGGAGGGCAAGATCCCGCAGCCCGACTTCGTCCTGTGGCCGGAGAACTCCTCCGACCTCGACCCGTACCGGAACGCCGACGCCCGGATCGTGATCGACGACGCGGTGAAGGCTATCGGCGTGCCCACCGTGATCGGCGCGGTGATCGAGCCCGACAGCGGGAACCTGCGCAACACCCTCATCCAGTGGGAGCCGAAGAAGGGCCCCGTCGACACCTACGACAAGCGCCACATCCAGCCGTTCGGCGAGTACATGCCGATGCGCTCCGTCGCACGGATCTTCAGCTCCGACGTGGACCGCGTGCAGCGTGACTTCGGCCCCGGGAAGAAGGTCGGGGTCTTCGACCTCGCGGGGACGAACGTGGGACTCGTGACCTGCTACGAGGCCGCGTTCGACGACGCCGTACGGGACACCGTCATGCACGGCGGCCAGCTGATCGCCGTACCCAGCAACAACGCCACCTTCGGCCGCAGCGAGATGACCTATCAGCAGCTGGCCATGTCCAGGGTCCGGGCGGTCGAGCACAGCAGGTCCGTCGTCGTCCCCGTCACCAGCGGGGTCAGCGCCGTCATCCGCCCGGACGGGACGATCGTCCGGAAGACCAAGATGTTCACCCCGGACGCCCTGGTGGACGAGGTCCCGCTGAGGTCCTCCCTGACACCCGCGACCCGGATGGGCACGCTCCCCGAAGGAGTTCTGGTACTGATCGCCGTGGCCGGGCTCGGCCTGGTCACCGTCCGTGCGGTACGGAGCCGGCGCAGCCGGTGACCCACCGGCGCTCCACGTAGGGTCGGACCATGGCAACTCCTGATTTCATCCGCGAGATCCGCGCCACCGCGGGCCGGCAACTGCTCCTGCTTCCCGGCGTCACCGCCGTCGTCTTCGACGACGAGGGAAGAGTGCTGCTCGGACGCCGTTCCGACACCGGCAAATGGTCGGTCATCGGGGGCATCTGCGAGCCGGGCGAACAGCCGGCGGCAACAGCGGAGCGCGAGGTGTACGAAGAGACCAATGTGCGCTGCGTCGCGGAGCGGGTGGTGCTCACCCAGGCCCTGGAGCCCGTGCAGTACGCGAACGGCGACCGCTGCCAATACCTCGACGTCACCTTCCGCTGCCGGGCGACCGGCGGTGAGGCACGTGTCAACGACGACGAGTCGCTGGAGGTGGGCTGGTTCCCGGTGGACGCGCTGCCGCCGCTGAACGAGTTCGGGCTCTTCCGGATCAAGCAGTCCATGACCGACGAACCCACCTGGTTCGAACCCACCGCCCCGCAGTGAGCACCGTTGTCCGCCGGGTGGCCCGGCCCCGGGCCACCCGGCGGACAACGTCCGGGCCGCGGACTCAGACGGTACGGGCGTCGGCCGTCGGCGCCCCGGAGGCGTCCGGCGCGGCCGTGGCTCCCTCGATGTCCGTCAGATCCCGGTGCCTGGTCTCCTTGGCACACCCGACCGCGAGCAGGGTGATCAGCGCGGCGGCGATGACGTACAGCGAGATGGGAACCGAGCTGTCGAAGTCCGCGAGCAGCGCGGTGGCGATGAGCGGCGCCGGAGCACCGGCCGCGACCGACGAGAACTGTGCCCCGATCGAAGCGCCCGAGTACCGCATCCGGGTCGCGAACATCTCCGAGAAGAAGGCCGCCTGCGGTGCGTACATCGCCCCGTGGAAGACGAGCCCGACAGTGACGGCGAGCAGCACACTTCCGAAGTTCCGGGTGTCGATCAGCGCGAAGAACGGGAACGTCCACAGTCCGACGCCGACCGCGCCGGCCAGATACACCGGCTTGCGTCCGATGCGGTCCGACAGTGCACCCCACATCGGAATGACCGCGAAGTGCACGGCCGAGGCGATGAGCACCGCGTTGAGCGCCGTCTGCTTGCTCAGATCCGCCGCCGTGGTCGCGTAGACGAGCACGAACGCCGTGATCACGTAGTAGCTGATGTTCTCCGCCATCCTGGCGCCCATGGCGATCAGCACATCGCGCCAGTGATGCCGCAGCACGGCGACGAGCGGCATCTTCTCGGCCGTCCCGCTGTTCGACCTGCGCTCCTCGGCCTGCGCCAGCGCGGCCTTGAAGACCGGCGATTCATCGACGGAGAGACGAATCCACAGACCGAGGATCACCAGGACACCGGAGAGCAGGAAGGGAATGCGCCAGCCCCACGCCCCGAAGGCGGATTCCGACATCAGCGCGGTGAGCGCGGACAGCACGCCGGTGGCGAGCAACTGCCCGGCCGGTGCGCCCGTCTGCGGCCAGGAGGCCCAGAAGCCGCGCCGCTCGGCGTCCCCGTGCTCCGACACCAGCAGCACGGCCCCGCCCCACTCGCCCCCGAGCGCGAAGCCCTGCACCAGCCGCAGGACGGTGAGCAGTACGGGGGCGGCGGCCCCGACCGTGGCATGCGTCGGCAGCAGCCCGATCGCGAACGTCGCCCCGCCCATCATCAGCAGACTGAGCACCAGCAGCTTCTTGCGGCCGAGCCGGTCGCCGTAGTGCCCGAACACCAGGGCACCGAGCGGCCGGGCGGCGAAGCCGACCGCATAGGTAAGGAAGGACAGGAGCGTTCCGACGAGCGGGTCGGACTCGGGGAAGAACAGCTTGTTGAAGACCAGCGCGGCGGCTGACCCGTAGAGGAAGAAGTCGTACCACTCGATGGTGGTCCCGACGAGGCTTGCGGCCACGATGCGCTTGAGGTTCGACGGGGCTGGCGGAGAGGTTGCTGGGGCGGCCATGGGTACCACTTCCGGACGGTTGGCGGGGACGTGTGTGCGTCGCCATACCGTAGGAAGGGGCAGGTCAGGGGCGTATGTGGCGGGACACCATAGTTCTGCCGCCCGGAGTGCGCGCGCCCACCATGCGGGGCCCGGCCGGTGGCAGGACCGAATCCGCGTTGTGCCACCCGCGTTCGATGGCCGCGCCGGTCGCGCGATGGCCTGTCTTCGTCGCGCCGCGCCCCTGGTTCCGCTTCCGAAGTGCGCGTCCGCTCTCTACGGTAGAAGTGACTTCACACGCGCAGTACGACGGCGAGACAACGGGGGCATCGTGGAAGCGGAGTTGGCGGCGCTGGCGGCGTCGGGTGCGACGAGCTTGGTCGGGCTCATGGTCTCGGACGCCTGGGCACAGACGAGGGTGCGCGTGGCGCGATTCCTCGCGCGGGGCGAGGAGACCGGTGGCGTGGACGAAGAACTGGAGGCGTCCCGGGAGGAGCTGATCGCGGCCCGCGACGGCGACGAGCCGGATGTCGCGGCGGACATCGAGGACGAGTGGCGGCTCAGGATGCGCCGAGCGCTGCGCGCGGACCCGGCGGCCGCGCAGGAACTGCGACTGCTGCTGGACGAACTGGCCCCCCGGACACCAGGTGTGTCGACCGTGACGGTCAACAACAGCCTCAGCGGGGTTGTCCACAAGGGCTCGGTCGTCCAGGCGCAGAACAACTCCGGCGGCCTCACCTTTAACGGTTAGGGGGCGGTGTGAAGAGCGAGGAACCCGCTGCCCGCACGGAATCCACGTACGTCAGCAACGACATGTCCGGGGAGATCCACGGCCACAGCATCCAGGCACAACGGATCCATGGCGGAATCACCTTCAACGTCCAGGCACAGCCCGGGGTCGGGCCGGACATCAGGCCGGACGAGGTCCCGCCGCTCCCGTTCCGGTTCATCAATCGCTTCAAGCGCCTGGCGGAGCTCGACGCCTGGCTGGGAACGGGTCGCTCACGGTCGGTGAAGGTCGGGTTCGGAGCCCTGTACGGCATGTCCGGCGTGGGCAAGACCGCGCTGGTGTCGCACTGGGCGGAGGAGAAACGGGACCTCTTCCCCGATGGCCAGCTCTACGTCGACTTCGCGGCGCTGCGGGAGGAACCGGAGGGCGGGGACGTCTCCGAAGCCGTTCGCCGGTGCCTCAGGTCCCTGGGAGTCGACGAGTCGACCATCCCCGCCTCGCTCGCCGACCGCACCAGGCTGTTCCGGTCGCGTTCCTCGGGCCGCAAGCTGCTCGTGGTCCTCGACAACGTGAGCCAGCCGGCCCAGGCGGCCTCCCTGATTCCCAAGGGCGAGGGCAGCGCCCTGCTGGTCACGAGCGGCGGCCCGCTCGGGGAACTGGCACTGGACGGAGCGCGCATGATGCCGGTGGGACCGCTGGACCGGCGCAGCGGGCTGGAGTTGCTGACCGAGCGCTGCGGTGAAGCGGTGATCGAGGCGGACAGGGAGTCGGCCAGCCGGCTGGTGGACCTGTGCGGTGGTCTGCCGGTGGCCCTGCACATCGTGGCGGCCCGACTGCTGACCGACCCCGGGCTCACGATGTCGAGGCTGGCCGGAGAGCTGGCCGACGAGTCCGGTCGACTGGCGGGGATGTCCCTCGGAGAGGAGCGGTCGGTGTCCGCTGTGCTCGATCTCGGCTACCGGGACTTCTCCCCGGACACGGCCCGGCTGTACCGGCTCCTGGGCTGGCTGCCGGGTGCCACGTTCGACGTGGGTGTCGCCGCGGTGGCGGCGGACATCGACACGTCGAGCACCGGGACCATGCTGAAGGCGCTCGTACGGGCGAGCCTTCTCGAACCGGCCGGGGACGGCCGCTACCGCTTCCACGATCTGGTACGCCTCCATGCCCTGGAGCGCGCCGCCGCCGAGGAGCCGGAAGGCGAACGGCTCGCTCTGACGGGGCGGGTGACGACGCACTACCTGGCTCTCACCGCGCTCGCGGACCGGTCGATCAGGCAGGACCGGCTGCGTATCGCGGATCTCACGGCCCTGCTGGCCACAGCACCCGACCCATTCGGGGCCGAGGCAGGGCCTGCACCCCTGGACTGGCTGGAAGCGGAACACCGAAACATCCTCGACGTGCTGCGGGTCGCCGCCCGCGAGGAGACCCTGCGCACCGAGGTGTGGCAGCTGTCCGAGGCGTTCACAGCGCTGTTCTTCCACAACCGGCACCTCGGTGACTGGCGGGAGTCGCTCGAACTGGGCGCGGCGGCCGCCGCCGCGGCGCTGGAGCCGGCGGCCGAAGCCCGGCTGCGCAGCCTTCTGTCACGTCCGCTGATGGACCAGGGCGAGCACGAGGCGGCGCGTCGGGAGCTCGATACCGCTCTGGCCTGTGCCGCCGTATCGGGAGACCTCGTGGTGCGGGCCTCTGTACAGGAGTTCTCGGGCCGGTACTGGGAACACTTCGACCTCTCCCGTGCCATGGACGCCTACCGGAGTGCGTTCGAGCTCAGTACCGCGGCGAACGAGGGGCGTGGCGCCGCCATCGCGGCCTACTTCCTCGGCTGCGCCCAGGACGCGGCAGGCGACCACGGCGAGGCTCTGATCACTTTGCGAGGGGCGCATGCGGAGCTGACCGCACGACATGATCTGCGGATGGCGGCGCGGGTCCTGGCAGCCGTGGGTCTGGCCCACGATCACCTCGGCGAGCACGACGAGGCGATCCGCAAGCTGGATGAAGCCGCCCGGGTCCTGCGGGAGCGGAGGGCGACGCACTACGAGGCACAGGCCCTGGTGGCCCTGGCCGGGATCAAGGAGCGCTCGGCCGCCGGCCCGGAAGCGGTACGAGCCGATCTGACGCGAGCCCTGGAAATCTACGAGGCGGGCGGCAGCCCACAGGCCGAGGCGCTTCGCCGCCGGATCGAAGGAATCGGCAGGCCGGAGCACGGGTCGGAGTAAGGGCCGGAGCGTGGGCCGGGAACGCCTCAGCGGAACGGGTCGGCCGAGGTCCGCGGTCGCAGCCGGAGGGAGACGTCTTCCTCGCGCAGCTCACCGGTGCGCAGCGTCACCATGACGTCGTCCAGCGCTGCTCCTGCGCGCAGGAGGGTGTAGACGGTCGCGGCCGGCAGACCGGGATCGGCCGCGGGACCGGTGACCGCCGCTTCGACGACCCGCCCGTCGCGCAGCCCCACCAAGCAGCCGCCCCCGTCCAGGGCAACAGCCGCGAGACGGCAGCCGGGACAGCGGCGCAGGGATTCCCCGATCCAGCGCAGCGCCGCGACGCTCGTCGGCAGGGCATGTCGCCGGATCAGTACCGACGCGCTCTCGACCAGGCGGCGGTCCCGTTCGTGGTCGTCACAGGCCAGGTGGGTGAAAGCCTGCGGGGTCTCGTGTTCCGCACCGGACACCGCCGCGGGGTGGCGCCGCACGGTGACGACCGGCCGTTCGTCCTCGAAGGAGGCCGTGGTCGCCACGGTCCAGGAGGAGACCGCGGACGCGGCCTCCTCCGGTGCGGGCAGCATCAGTCGGGGTGGGACACCGGGTGACGGCTCGGGCAGTCCCATCAGGTGGTAGAGCGCGGTTCGCAGCTGGGCGAGTGCCTGCCCCGGCCGGGCGAAGGCCTGCTCACCGATCGTTCGGTAGCGCTCGGGGGTGTGCTCGCCGACGGCGGTCCTGATCTGCCGCACCATGTCGCCCAGCGGATCGAGCCGGGGCGCGGCCCGTCCGAGACTGTCCGCGGCAGTGCCCGGCACGGCATCGCTCCCGAACGAGGCGAGCAGCACCGGCTTGCCCAGAGCCGCACCGTACAGCGTCACCGAGCCGTGGTCACCGACGACGGCGTCCGCGGCCACGAGTGCCGGCCGCCAGGCGTGGACGGGGGGAATCAGGATCAGCCCCGCGTCCAGTGCGGCTGCCAGGGTGGTGCGGATCTGCCACGCGCCGTGCCCCGACCAGACGTTGGGGTGGATGATCGCGGCGACCCGGAATTCGTCGTACGGCAGCGCGGCGAGCAGCCGGGCCGGGAGGCCGGGGTTCTGCCCGATCAGGGACGTGGGGCCCCAGGTGGAACTGAGCACCACGAGTCGTTGCCCGTCCGGGACGCCCAGGGCGGCCCGATAGGCTCCGGCCTGATCCAGGCTGACGAGCAGTTCGTCGAAACAGGGGTCGCCGACGAGCAGGGTGCGGCCGGTCGCCATCGGATGTGTGGCGAGCAACTGATCTTCCTGGCCCGGGTGCGAAATGGCGAGCCAGGCCCGTCCGGACTCCAGGAGCCGGTCCGGCACCACACCGGACAGGCGGCTGCGCGGTGCCCGCGAATCCGGCACGTGCTTCTGGAAACCGATGCCATGGGGCAGTACCAGAACGGGGCAGTCCCCCTCCGGTACGTCGATGTTCTCGCTCGCGGAGACGATGAGATCGGGGGCGGCATCGGCGAGTTGCTCCCACTCCATCACCCGGCACCCCGAATCGTGGAGCAGGTCGAGCACCCCGTCGTTGAAGGCGGACGTGGGGTCATGGGCGAAGACGACCGCCACCCGGCTGTCACCGCGCAGCAGCGCGGGCAGACATTCGAGGACCCGTGCGGTCGACGTGACGGTGCGGGCGGCTACGACCAGAGTCTTTTCCCGACGAAACGTGCTCCATCGCAGAGCGTCCGGTCCGACGGGAACTCGGAGGGGCTGCCTAGAGCTCATGGCCACCCCAAGAAGCTACCCCCGGGCTCGCGGCTCGCGGCTCGCGGCTCGCGGCTCGCGGCTCGCGGCTCGCGGCTGATGCTCCGCCTATCGGGTTTCAAGCTGTGATGCAACTCTTCTGGAAGGCAAGTGCGGCGTGAACGGTCACACATACCGTATCCAACGAATCGGGGGCGCGGCGTCGGCAGCGGTGCTCAGGCGCACCGGTCCGGACCGGCCTCGTACCACGACGCACGCCATGGCGTGGACCCCGTGGGGCCCACGCCATGGCGTGCGTCAGGACCTGGACTTGGGGGAGAAACGCAGTCGCGTGGCCGCCAGCGCTCCGAGGGCCAGCAGAACGATGGACACCCACAGGCCGGACAGGTGGTTGCCGGTGGCGTCCTCGGCGTAGCCCATGATGTAGGGGCCGACGAAGCCGCCGGTGATGCCGATGGTGTTGAGCAGTGCCAGACCGCCGGCGAGGGTCTTGCCCGAGAGCCGGGTGGCGGGGAAGTTGAACAGCAGGGGCTGGACGACGAAGAACGCCAGGCCGGTGAAACAGAAGCCGAGCAGGGCGATCACGGGACCGGCGACGGCCGCGACGACGAGGCCGGTGAACATCATCAGCAGACCGACCACCACGAAGTTGCGGGAGCGCCGGGGTGTGGTCGCGCGGGGCGGGACCAGTACGGCGCCGACGGCCGCGGTGAGCCAGGGCAGGCCGGTCAGCAGACCGATGGTGAACGGCGAGAGATCGCCCCAGCCGCCGATGATTCCGGGCAGGAAGTAGACGACCGAGTACAGGGCGACCTGGTGCGTCCAGTTGGCGAAGATGGCCAGCAGCATCTGCTTGTCCCGCAGCACCGTCAGCAGCGAACCGGAACCGGAGCCGTTGCCGGCCGCCTCGGCACCCTCGGTCTGCTCGCGGGTGACCGCGTCCTGGACCAGCCTGGCCTCGTCCGCCGTCAGCCAGGGCGCCTCGGCCGGGCCGTCGGGCAGGAACCGGAAGATGGCGAACGCCAGGAAGAGGCAGGGGACCCCCTCGATGACGAACATCCACTGCCAGCCGTGCCAGCCGCCCAACCCGTCCATCTCCATGAGCAGTCCGCCGAGCGGGTTCCCGACGACGCTGGCGATGGACGCGCCGAGCAGGAGCAGCCCGATGGCCCTGCCGCGGATCTCGGAGCGGAACCAGTACGTGAAGTAGAGCAGGATGCCCGGCAGCAGCCCGGCCTCGGCGGCGCCGAGCAGCAGTCGCATGGCGTAGAAGGACTTCTCGCCCTGCACGAAGGCCATGCAGGCGGAGATGACGCCCCAGGTCAGCATGATCCGGGTGATCCACCAACGGGCGCCGACCCGGTACATGATCAGGTTGCTGGGCACTTCGGAGATCGCGTAGGTGAGGAAGAACAGTCCCGCGCCCAGCCCGTAGGCCGCGGCGGAGATGCCGAGATCGACCTCCAGGCGTTCCTTGGCCAGACCGATGTTCGTCCGGTCCAGGAACGACATGATGTAGGCGGCCAGCAGCAGCGGCATCAGCCGCCGCAGATTGCGCTGGTCCAGCTCGCCGAGCGCATCGCGCGGGGTTTCGTGTGGTGTGGCCGCACTGGGCGTGCGGGAACCGCGGATCAAAGACATCGGTGTCCTCTTGGGGTGCTCTGGCAGCCGTCGGATGCGGACGACAGGACTTGGGAGTGGCGGGGCCGGGCGGCGTGCGTGGGCCGCCCGGCCGCCGGGGTGGGGTCAGACGACGAGCCGGACCGGGTTCTGGACGGCCTCGGTGAAGGCCGCCAGCCAGCGCGCCGCCACGGCACCGTCCACCGGACGGTGGTCCACGGACAGGACCACGCCGAGCACCTTCGCCGCGGTGACCGCACCGTCGCGGACCACCGCCTCGTCGCGTGCGGCACCGATGGCCAGGATCGCGGCCTGCGGCGGGTTGATGATGGCGGCGAACTCCTCGACCCCGTACATGCCGAGGTTCGAGACGGTGATCGAGCCGCCTTCGAGGTCCGCGGGGCGCAGCGAACCGGAGCGCGCCTGCTCCGCGAACGCGCGGGTCCGCGTGGCGATCGCCGACACCGACAGGTTCTCGATCCCGCGCAGCACCGGGGTCACCAGGCCCGTGTCAGTGGCGATGGCGACCGAGACGTCGACGGAACGGAACCGGCGGACGGATTCCGGCTGCCACACCGCGTTCATCTCCGGCACCTGGGTGTGCGCCGTGGCGACGGCCTTGATCAGCAGGTCGTTGACCGAGATCCTGACCGGGCTGACGGCGTTGATCCGCTGCCGCAGGGCGAGCAGCTCGTCCACGGCGCAGGTCGCCCGCAGATAGAAGTGCGGGGTGTGCTGCTTGCTCTCGGTCAGGCGCCTGGCGATGGCCCGGCGCATCCGGGTGTGCGGGATGTCGTCGTGATCGCCGGCGTCGGCCCGCGGCACGGGAGCGGCCGCCACAGGTGATGGTGCCACGGGCGGCTCCGTCCCCTGTGTCCGCCGGGCCGCGACCGCGGCCTCGACGTCACGCCGGACGACGCGTCCGCCGGGCCCGGTTCCGGTGAGGGTCTCGATGCCGAGGCCCGCTTCCCGGGCCAGTCTGCGGGCCAGCGGACTGCTGAAGACCCGTCCGCCGCGATCCGGCCCACCGGACGCCGGGGCGGCCGCAGGCTGTGCCACCGGCTCCTCCGGTACGTCCCGGCGCACCGCCTGCGGGGCCGCGGCGGGCGCGCCGACGCCGAGCTCGGCCAGCAGCGCGCCGAGGTCACCGGTCTGCTCGCCGACGGCGCCGAGCACGGCGATCGGGTCGCCGACCTCGATCTCGACGCCGGGCCCGTACAGCGCCTTGAGCAGCACGCCGTCCCGCTCGGCGGCGACGTCCACCTCGGCCTTGTCGGTCTCGATGGAGACCAGCGCGTCGTCCTTCGTGAACGACGATCCCTCCGCCACCTGCCAGGCGGACAGCACGGCCGTTGCCGCATCGGCGGCCACGGCGGGCATTCGGAACAGTTCTGCCATGATCAACCCTCCTGGGTGTTCTCTCGTACGGGGAGGGTCAGTTCCCGGTGACCCGCTGGAGCGCGGCCACGACCTCTTCGGTCCGCGCGATGGCCGCCCGCTCCAGCACCTTGCTGATGCTGGGCGAGGACTCGCCGGCCCCGACGCGCTCGACCGGCCTGTCGAGCCAGTCGAACCAGCGGCGCTGGATCTCGTCGGCCAGCCAGCCGCCGTAGGAGGTGCCGATGGGGCCCTGTTCGGCGATGAGCACGTTGTTGGTCTTGCGGATGCTCTCGCCGAGGGTGTCCCAGTCGAGGCTGGCGCGGTCCAGCCAGCGCAGGTCGATGACCTCGGCGTCCAGACCCAGCTGCTCAACGGCCTCCAGCACGTAGTTGGTCATCGCGAGGTACGACACGACGGTGATCCGTGACCCGGTGCGGCGCACGGCCGCCCTGCCCACCGGCAGGCAGTAGTCGAAATCGTCCACCGGGCCGGGCCCGACCGAGTTGTACAGGTCGGTGTGCTCCAGCACGACGACCGGGTCCTTGCAGGTCAGCGCGGAGTTCATCAGGCCCACGTAGTCGAAGGGCGTGGACGGGGCGACGATGCGCCAGCCGGGGGCCGTGGCGAGGATCCCCGCCGGGTCCATGGAGTGCTGGGAGCCGTAGCCGGTGCCCATGGCGACCTTGCTTCGCAGGACGAGCGGCACTCCGGACCCCTGTCCGTCGCCGCCGAACATGTGTCGGGCCTTGCCGATCTGGTTGAAGATCTGGTCCGCCGCGACCCACATGAAGTCGGCGTACATGAATTCCACCACCGGCTTGTACCGGGCGTCGAGCGCGATGCCGCCGGCGAGTCCGGCGAAGGCGTTCTCGCTGATCGGGGTGCCCAGGACGCGGTCGGGGTGGGCCTCGGCCAGGCCCTTGGTGGCGCCGTTGGTGCCACCCTTGAGCCGGTGCACGTCCTCGCCCATGACGACGACCGACGGGTCCTCGGCCATGCGCCGGCTCATCACCTCGGCCACCACGTCGATGAACTTCCGTTGTTCCAGACGTCCTTGGAACTCCTCCGGCCCGGTCCCGGTGTCGGCGAGGCGTACGCCGTCGAATTCGCTGAGGTCGCCCCGCACGCCGACGTCGCGGAAGGACGGGTCGGGCCACTCGGCGGGCCTGATGCGGCGGGTGCCCGGCTTGCCGTCGGGGTCGGGCTCCAGCAGTTCGTCGCCGATGGCCGCCATGACCGCCTTGGCCCGTGCCGTGCATGCGTCGATCTCGTCGGCGCTCAGGACGCCGTTCTCGACGAGCTGCCGCGAGACGAGGGCCAGCGGGTCGCGGGCCCGCCACTCCTTCTCCTCGTCCTTGGTGCGATAGCCGAACGCGCTGCCGGGGAACGGGCCGTTCTGATGGAAGAAGCGGTAGACCTCGGCCTCGACGACGGTCGGCCCGCCACCGGCGCGCATGTGGTCCACTGCCTCGCTCATGGCGAGGTACGTGGCCAGCGGGTCCATGCCGTCCACGCGCCAGCTGGGGATGTTGAAGCCCAGACCGCGCGCCGACAGCCGGGGCTCGGCCGTCGCCTCGTCCACGTGGGTGGAGACGGCGTACTTGTTGTTCTCGATGAAGAAGCAGACCGGCAGCTTCCAGGCGGCGGCGAGGTTCATCGTCTCCAGCACGGAGCCGATGTTGACCGCGCCGTCCCCGAAGTAGGTCACCGAGACGGCATCGGTGCCGGCCTGCCGCGCCGACCAGGCGAACCCGGCGGCCTGCGGCACGCCGCCACCGACGATCGCGTTGGTGCCCATGGCCCCGGCCTCGCGCCACTGCAGATGCATGGATCCGCCCCGCCCCCGGCAGAAGCCCCTGGCCAGGCCACAGATCTCGGCCAGGCTGCGCTGCAGGACGGTGCGCACCTCGTCGTCGACGGGGCGGCGCAGGTCGATGCCGTCGGGTGCGACGTAACCCAGTGCCTTGGCGAGGAACTGGTGGTGCCCCCGGTGCGAGCCGCCGACGAAGTCGGCGCCGGTCAGCGGCAGCACGGAGCCGACGGCGCCGCCCTCCTGGCCGATGCTGGAGTGCGCCGGGCCGTGGACCAGTCCCTGGCCCGCGAGGTCGAGTACGTACTCCTCGAAGGTCCTGATCAGCAGGGTCTGGGTGAACATCGAGGTCAGCAGCCGGGGGTCCGCGCCGTGCCAGTCCTTCTTGGTCGCCGTCACCTCGGTCCAGGGTGAGGCGGGGGCCAGTTTCCGGTGTGTGGGCATGAGCACTCTCCTGTGTGATTCGGTGAGCACTGTCGCAGCGAATGGATCCATAGCCAATACCTCGTTACTGGAACGTTACGTTCAGATTTCGAGAGTGTCCATTGACTACGGCGCCTTTGGCGGAGCAATGTGAGACGCATGGCGGATAGATGGATCCATTCCACAGATGGTCGGGGGCAGGGACTTCCCGGACTGGCCGGCGTCGAGCACATCGGCTTCACCGTTCCCGACCTCGAAGAGGCGACCCGGTTCTTCGTCGAGGTGATCGGCTGCGAGCACGTCTACTCGCTCGGCCCGTTCCGCTCCGACGGCACCTGGATGAGCGACCGCCTCGGCGTCCACCCGCGCGCCGTGATGCGCGAGCTGCGCTTCTTCCGCTGCGCGGGCGGTCCGAACTTCGAGATCTTCGAGTACGAGGCCCCCGGACAGCAGACCCGACCACCGCGCAACAGCGACGTCGGCGGCCACCATCTCGCCTTCTACGTCACCGACCTCGACGCCGCCGTGGCACACCTGCGACAGCACGGCGTACGGATCCTGGGCGAACCCACTGCCAGCTCCGGCCCGAGCGAGGGGCAGCGCTGGGTCTACTTCCTCACTCCCTGGGGGATGCAGCTGGAGCTGGTCTCCTACCCGGGCGGCAAGCGGTACGAGGCCGACTCACCGGTACTGCTGTGGCAGCCTTCCGTCTGAACACGCCGCACACGCCGCCGCCACACCGCACCAGGGAGAACCATGTCGCGCAAGCCCGCCACCGGATCGGGCCCGTCCGGATCCAGCACGTCGGGACCGGGCACGCCCGGCCCCAGCGCCGCCGTCGCCAGCCAACGCGTCGCGGACCATCTGCGTGCCGCCATCCTCAGTGGTGAACTGCGCCCCGGCGCACGGATCATGCAGGAGCAGGTCGCCGCGCAGCTCGGCGCCAGCCGGCTGCCCGTACGCGAGGCCCTGCGGATACTGGCGGCCGAGGGCCTGACCGTCGTGAAGTCCAACAGCGGCGCCTGGGTCTCCAGGATGGACATGGCGGAGTGCGAGGGCGTCTACAAGATCCGCGAGCGCCTGGAACCGCTCGCCCTCAGCGAGAGCATCCCGCATCTGTCCGCCGAGCAGGTCGCCGAACTGGAGACGATCGCGCGGCAGATCGAGCTCACCACCGACGTGGACCGCTTCCTGGCCCTCGACGGCCGTCTCCACCTGCTCACCTACGCCGGATGCCGCGTCGCCCAGATCACCGCCATGGCCGACCGCTTCTGGAACACCACACAGCACTACCGCCGAGCCTTCGCCCGGCTCGCCGGCGACACCGGCTGGGAACTGATCCATGCCGAACACCGCCTGATCATCGATGCGATCAAGCGGGGCGACACCGTCGACGCCGAACGTTTTCTCACCGGCCACATCCGCCGCACACGGCTGGAACTGGCCCAACATCCCGAACTGTTCACAGAGGAAGACCATGACAGCGACCACACAACAGAAGCAGCAGGGCCCGCGGAGTGACGCCCGCCCCTTCGAGGGCCGGACACTCCTCCTGTCCGGCGCGGGCGGCGGCATCGCCCGAGAGGTGGCCCGCCAGTTCCACGAGGCCGGCGCCAACCTGGTGCTCGGTGACCTGAACGCCGGGGCGCTGGCGGAGTTCGCAGCGACGCTCGACCCCACGGGCGCCACCGTGATCACCCGCACCCTGGACGCGGCCTCGCCGGAGAGCAACAACGCCTTCGTCGCCGCCGCCGTCGAGACGTTCGGCTCGGTCGACTTCCTCGTACCCGCCGCCGGGATCTATCCGGAGCAGGCCGTCGCAGACATGACCGACGAGCAGTGGAACACCGTCATCTCGGTCAACCTCAACGGTGTCTTCTACCTCACCCGTGCCGTACTGCCCCACCTCAACGAGGGCGGCAGCATCGTCAATCTGACCTCCATGGCCGGTCACCGCGGCAGCGTCCGGCACGCGCACTACGCGGCGACCAAGGGTGCGCTGCTCGCCTTCTCCCGCAGCCTCGCCTGGGAACTCGGCTCCAGGGCACGGATCAACATGGTCTCGCCCGGCATCATCGAGACCCCCATGACCCGCGACTACGTCGCCGACCGCGGCGACACCGCTCTCGCCACCACGCCCCTGGGCCGCCTGGGCAGGCCGGAGGAAGTGGCCTCCGTCGTCGCCTTCCTCTGCTCACCCGCGGCGAGCTTCGTGCAGGGCGAGGTCATCCATGTGAACGGTGGCATGCACATGATCTGAGCACACCCGGACACACCGGAGCAGAGAACGACCCGGAGCACGGCGCGGCAAGTGAGAACGGAACGGAACCGAACATGACTGCCGAAGCGGCGATCTACCCCGACCTGAGCGGCAGCTCCGTATGCGTCACCGGCGCAGCCCGCGGCCTGGGACTCGCGATGGCCGACGCCTTCGCACGTGCCGGATGCCATGTGCTGCTGCTCGACATCGACGGCGACGAACTGGACCGGGTGCGGCCCGCACTGTCGGCGCGCCACCCCGGCCAGGTGATCGCGACGGCCGCGGCCCCGGTCGGCGACCAGGACGCCGTGACGGCGGCACTCACCGGGTTCACCGCCCGGACAGGAGAGCTGTCCGTCATGGTCGCCAACGCCGGAGTGTCCGCCAACGCGCCGTCCCTCGATCTCGAACTGGACCGCTGGAACACGGCGTTGGACGTCAACCTCACCGGGGTCTTCGTCTGCGCACGCGCCGCCGCCCGCATCATGCGCGAGGGCGACGGCGGTGTCATCCTGACCACCTCGTCGATGTACGGGGTGACCGCCGGACCCGAGCGCGCGGCGTACTGCGCGACCAAGGCGGCCGTCGCCGCCCTCACCAAGGTCCTGGCCGTCGAGTGGGCCCCGTACGGCATCCGCGTCAACGCCCTCGCACCGGGGTACGTCGAGACCGAGCTGCTGACCCGACTCTCCGACGCCGGGCGGCTGGACACCGGGGCGCTGCGCCGCCGCACCCCGCGCGGCCGCCTCGGCAGCCCGCAGGACATCGCGCACCTCGCGCTGTTCCTGTCCTCCGGGGTGTCCGCGAACATCACGGGCCAGGTGATGGTCAGCGACGGAGGCTGGACGGCCGACGGCTACGCGGTGGCACCGGCCTGACCGGGTCCCGCAAGGAGCCGCGGAACTGGCGGGCTTCGGGGGAGTGGCCCGGAGTGATCACCTGCTGATCTAAAGTGCTCAGGCCGGATCCCAGACCGCGGACCTGAGAAGGAATCACGGATTATGCCTACTGAGACGTTCGAGTTTCAGGTGGAAGCGCGCCAGCTTCTGCAGATGATGATCCACTCGATCTACTCGAACAAGGACGTGTTCCTGCGTGAACTCGTCTCCAACGCCTCCGACGCGCTCGACAAGTTGCGACTCGAAGCGCTGCGCGACGACTCGCTCGGCGCCGATGTGTCCGACCTCCACATCGCCATCGAGACCGACCGGCAGGCCCGCACGCTGACCGTGCGGGACAACGGCATCGGGATGTCTCACGATGAAGTGGTCCAGCTCATCGGGACCATCGCGAACTCGGGCACCGCGAAGTTCCTGCGGGAGCTCAAGGAGGCCGAGGAGAACGCCGCGGCCGACGGACTGATCGGTCAGTTCGGTGTCGGGTTCTACTCCAGCTTCATGGTGGCCGACGAGGTCACGCTGCTGACCCGGCGCGCGGGCGAGAGCCAGGGCACCCGGTGGACGTCTTCCGGCGAGGGCACGTACACGATCGAGACCGTCGACAGCGCCCCCCAGGGAACCTCCGTCACGCTCCACCTCAAGCCGGAGGACACCGACGACCAGCTGCACGACTACGTCTCCCCGTGGAAGATCAGGGAGATCGTCAAGCGGTACTCGGACTTCATCACCTGGCCGGTCCGGATGGCTCCCGAGGCCGCGGAGGGTGCGGACGGCGCGGAGGGGGCCGACGACGCCCCGCGCGAGCCCGAGACGCTCAACTCGATGAAGGCTCTCTGGGCGCGTTCGCGCGACGAGGTCACCGACGACGAGTACCACGAGCTGTACAAGCACATCAGCCATGACTGGAGTGCCCCTCTGGAGACCATTCGTCTTCAGGCGGAAGGCACTTTCGAGTACCAGGCACTGCTCTTCATCCCGTCGCACGCGCCCCAGGACCTGTTCATGCAGAGGTACCAGCGCGGCATCCAGCTCTATGTGAAGCGCGTCTTCATCATGGACGACTGCGAAGCGCTGATGCCGCCGTACCTGCGCTTCGTCAAGGGTGTCGTCGACGCGCAGGACCTGTCGCTCAACGTGTCGCGGGAGATCCTCCAGCAGGACCGCCAGATCCAGCTGATGCACCGGCGGCTGGCGAAGAAGGTGCTGTCGACGGTCAAGGACATGATGACCGCCGAGCCGGAGCGGTACGCCACGTTCTGGCGGGAGTTCGGCCGCGTCCTCAAGGAAGGGCTGCTGAGCGACTTCGAGAACCGCGAGACCATCCTCGGCGTCTCGTCCTTCGCCACCACCCACGACAAGGACGAGCCGACCACGCTGCGGCAGTACGTGGAGCGGATGAAGGACGGCCAGGAGCACATCTTCTACGTGACGGGCGAGTCCCGTCAGGCCATCGAGAACTCCCCGCACATGGAGGCGTTCCGCGCCAAGGGCGTCGAGGTGCTGCTGCTGACCGACCCCGTCGACGAGGTGTGGGTCGAGGCGGAGCCGGAGTTCGACGGCAAGAAGCTGCGGTCCGTCGCCAAGGGCGAGGTCGACCTCGGGACGGAGGAGGAGAAGAAGGAGGCCGCGACCGAGCGCGAGGGACGGCAGCAGGAGTACGCGGATCTGCTCGGCTGGATGACGGACCGGCTGAGCGACACCGTCAAGGAAGTACGGCTCTCCTCGCGCCTCACCGTCTCGCCCGCCTGCATCGTCTCGGACACGCACGATGTGACGCCGGCCCTGGAGAACATGTACCGCGCCATGGGCCAGCCCGTTCCCCAGGTCAAGCGCATCCTCGAACTCAACCCGGAGCACGCGCTGGTCAGCGGCCTCAACCGGGCGCACGCCGAACGCGGCGAGGACGACGGCGCCGGACTCCAGGAGACGGCCGAACTGCTCCACGACCTGGCGCTGCTGGCCGAGGGCGGCGAACTGAGCGACCCGTCGCGCTTCGTCAGGCTGATGGCCGACCGCCTCGAACGCACCCTGTGAGCACCCGCTGCCGGCGAACCCGCGCCGGCAGCGGCAGGACGGCGGACGCTTCACGGTGGGCCGTGCCTCGCACGGTCGGGGCACGGCCCACCGGCCGGTCCAGCGCTTTCACCCCGCCGGACGCGCCGGGCCACTCCGGCCGCCGGGAGCCGCCCCGGCACCGGACCGGACCGGCCCGGAGCCGACTCGCACCGGGATGCGAGGCACGCGGTCCGGGGCGAGGATCGAAGTACGGGCAGTGGCCCGGTTGCGCCCCGACTCTCCGAGGGTCGGCCCCCTTCCCCGGCGCTCCGGTCCGCTTCCCGGCCGCCGGGAGGAGCGGGCCGTACGGTGTCCGACGTCCGTCGCCCCGGGCGGTTGGGGTGGGGAGGCGGTGGGGTGGCGGTGCGCGCGGAAATCCGCTGGCACGCGGCCATGCGGTCGGCCTAGCTTGTACGCCTGTGACCGATGCCCCGAAGAGCCCATCGCGCGACCCGCATACGACGTCCGCGGAACCGGCCACTGCGGAAGGCGGCGGGCGGACGACGACAGCCGGCCTCCCGCACTCGGGGATCGAAGCCGCAGAGGGCATTTTCTCCCGGACGTACGCGACGGCCACCACCGTCTTCGCCGCGGTGATGTTCCTGACCGGCCTCGCCGCGCTGGCCGTGGTGCCCACGCTCCCGACGGCCGCCCGGGATCTGGACGGGGTGTCGCTCTTCCCGCTGGTGGCGGGCTGTTTCGTGGCCGCGAGTCTGCTGGGCGGGGTGCTGGGCGGCCACTGGGCGGACCGTGCGGGGGCGAACCGTCCGCTGGCCGCGGGCATGGTGCTGGCCGTGGTCACCCTGCTGGTCTCGGCCGGCAGCACCTCGATCTGGCAACTGGCCGCCGGGCGCTTCGTGGACGGCGTGGCGGGCGGGATGGTCGCGGTGGCGATCAACACCGCGATCGGCCAGGCGTATCCCGAGCGGCTCCAGCCGCGCGCCCTTGCGCTGATGAGCGCCTGCTGGATCATTCCGTCACTGGTCGGCCCTCCGATGGCGGGGCTGGTGGCCGAGTGGTGGTCCTGGCGTGCGGTCTTCTACGGCCTGGCGGCTTTGACGGCGCTTCCGGCGCTGGCGGTCGTGGCCCTGCTGCACGGCCGTTCCTGGAAGGCCGCGCCCGTGCTGTCGCAGGAGAAGGCCCCGCGCCCCGCCCTGACGATCGCGGTGGCGGTGAGCGCGGGTGCGGCGCTGGGCCAGTACGGAGTCTCGGGCCGGGACACGCGTCATCTGCTGTTCGCGGCGGCGGGACTCGCACTGATGGTGCTGTTCGCCTCCCGGCTGCTGCCGGCGGGCACCTGGCGTGCCGCGCGCGGGCTGCCGGCCACGGTGCTGCTGCGCGGGCTGAGTTCCGGAGTGTTCTTCACGCTGGAGGCACTCGTACCGCTGATGCTGGTCACCGACCGGGACGTGGCCCCCGTGGTGACGGGGCTGGCCTTCACCGGTGCCGCCGTGGCGTGGGCCGCCTCCTCCTGGGTGCAGGGCCGCCTGCCGGAACGGACGCCGCGTCACCGCCTGGTCGTGGTGGGGGCCCTGGTGCAGGTGGTGGCGATCGTGATCGCCGCCGTCGGGTCGCTGCCCGGGATGCCGGCGATCACCGCGGCGTCGTCGATGGTCGTCGCGGCGGTCGGCATGGGCCTGCTCGCCCCTTCTCTCACCGTGCTGTCCCTCGCCCACGCCCCGGCCGGCCGACAGGGCTATGCCAGCAGTGCGATGCAGACCAACCAGAACCTGGGCCAGATCCTGGTTCTGGGCGTCGCCTCCGCCGTCTTCAACGCCTTCCTCGGAGGCGGCTCCAGCGACCATGTCGGCTACGCCGCGGCCTTCGGGCTGTTGCTCGTGCCCGGCATCCTGGCCGCCGTGCTCGCCGCCCGGGCCCGCGGCGCGTGAGCCGAGTGCGGCGGCGCCAGAGAGCCTGGCAGGCGGGTACGGCAACGGGCGGTCCGCACCGCGTCGCCCCCGGAGGCGGTGGCGCACGAACGTCGGAAACGCGCCGGTAACGCAACTGATCAGGCGGAAAGAGGTCCTGTGGGCGGCAGGTGCACATCTCTAGGCTCTGTCCCATGCGTGTACTTTTCGCCTCGACCCGCGGATCGGGCCACTTCCACCCGCTCATCCCCCTCATCGACGCGTGCACGGCGCGGGGCGACGATGTCCTCGTCGTCGCGCCACCGGCACTCGAATCCTTACTGGCGACCCGGAAACAGCCGTACCGCATCGGCGGGGAGCCGCCCCAGGAGGAGATCGCGCGGGCCATGACGTCCGTGCTGGCGCTGTCCCCGGACGACGGTGTCTCGATGATGGTCACGGAGGTGTTCGGCCGGCTCGGGATCGCCGCGATGCTTCCCGCGCTGGAGGCGGCGTGCCGCGACTGGCGGCCCGACCTCGTCGTGCACGAGGCGTACGAGTTCGCGTCGGTGGTGGCCGCCGAGCGGCACGGGATCCCGCGCCTCCGCGTCGCGGTCTCGGCCGCGCGGTTCACCCGGCCCACCGACACCCTGCTCGCCCCCGTGTTCGCCCCGTACGGCACCGGCATCGTGGAACGGCTCCTCGCCACCCCGTATCTGACTCGGCTGCCGGCCTCCCTGGACCCCTCTTCGTACGCCGTGACCCACCGCTACCACGAGACCCTTCGACCGGGCGTGCTGACGGACCGGTGGGGTGGCGCGGAGGAACCGCTGGTCCACCTCACCCTGGGCACCGAGGCGGGCGCCCTGCCGACCGCGGCCGCTCTGTACCGGGCGCTCGTCGAGGCGGTGAGCGAGCTGCCGGTGCGGGTACTGCTCACCACGGGCCACCTCGTCGAACCGGCGGACCTCGGACCGCTGCCGCCCCATGTCCATGTGGAGCAGTGGGTGCCGCAGGCGGACGTCCTGCGCAGTGCCGCCCTCGTGGTCTCCCACGGTGGATCCGGGACCGTCTTCGGCGCACTGGCGGCCGGTGTCCCGTTGGTCTGCGTCCCCCTCTTCGCCGACCAGCCGGTTAACGCCCTGCTGGTTGCCGACGCGGGGGCGGGGAAGGCGGTCACCCCGACCGGCGGCCCGGAGGACGAGCCGGCGATGCTGGGCGCCGACGATGTGCGGGCCATCCACGCGGCCACCGAACTGGTCCTCAAGGAACCGTCCTACCGTGTCCGGGCCGAGCGCCTGGCCGACGAGATGCGGTCCACCGCGACGGTCGCCGAACTGCTCGACACCCTCGCACCGTGACCCCGCCGGAGGGCGTCCCGCGTGCGAAGGGTGTCGCCGCGCCGGGGCGCCCACGTTGCGCACGGGCGGGCACGGGAAGGAGACGGCACGAGTAGCCGCACCCGTGATCGAGCTCGTCCGGCGGACGGCCGAGCCGTCGGTGCGGACCCTGTGCTTCACGGCCTCCGCCGTCATCGCCGGGAGGCCGGCAGGCGCTCGATGGCGACCAGCGCCGCATCGTCCCCCAGGCTGCCGCCCGCGTGCCGCAGCAGGTCGGTGCACAGGGAATCCAGCAGGGCTTCGGGGCCCGTACCGGACCGCGAAGCGGCCCGTTCCAGCAGCGGATAGAAGCGCCCCGCACGGTCCCGGGACTCGATGACGCCGTCGGTGTACAGGAGCAGGGTGTCCCCGGCCTCGAAGCAGAACGTCTCCGCCCTGTGTTCGGTGATCACCAGGCGTGTCAGACCGAGCGGCGGGGCCGGCGTCCGGACACGGAGCGGGATCACCTCACCAGCCCGCAGCAGGAGCGGCGGTGGATGACCGCAGCTGACCAAGTGGATCTCGGTGGTGTCGTCGGGGATGTCGAGCACGGCCGCGGTGACGAACGACTCCCCGAGATCCGGGTCGTCCTCCCCGCCGGCGTCCGTGCCGGCCGTGTCCTCGGGGCACACCGCGATGCTCGTCTCCAGATGAGCCACCAGTTCGGGCAGTGGCCACCCCTGGCGGGAGAGCGCGTGGAAGGCGCCGAGGACGCTCGCCGCCTCACCGATCGCGGCGAGCCCCTTCCCGCGTACGTCGCCGATGATCAGGCGGGTGCCTCCCATGGTGCGGGCGGCGGCGTAGAGGTCGCCGCCGATCTGTGCCTCCGCCTCCGCCGCCAGATAGACCGAGGCGATGCGCAGTGGGCCGCTCCGCCCGGGCAGCGGACGCAGCACCACGCGCTGTGCCGCCTCGGCCACCGAACGCAACTGGGTCACGGCGCGCTCGCTGCGGACTCTCAGGTGGGCGAAGAAGGTGACGCAGACGGAGATCAGGACGAGCGCGATGATCTGGTACGTGTGGTTGAGGTCGTTGAGGCTGGCGCGCGCGGCGGCCACCAGGGACTGTGCCAGCACGGCGACCACGCCGACGAAGGCGGTCGTGCGCGGCCCGGTGAACGTGGCGGCCATCGCCGGCGCCGCCACCAGGAACGGGCCGAGATGGACATCCGCCGGTGCGAGGACGTCGACCACCGTGACGACGCCGATCAGCGCGAACGTCATCGCCAGGAGCGCGTTCCTGCGCCTTCGGGACTCACGGACCGACTCCAGGAAGCGCGGGGAAGCCATGTTTCCGGGATACCTCACTTGGCCCGTCCCCGCTCCTCGTGTGGAAGATCACCGGTGGCCCAGATGGTGAATCTGAATTGCCGTATGTGGAATTGTCATTCGCATTCATGACTGCACCGGCCCGCGGATGGGGTGGATTCATGGATCCGGCTGCGTGAAGGCTTGACGGGGCATCAGTATGTGGACACTCTTCCTGCATTGCGCATCTGAGTTGCGCAAACTGAGCGCGTCGCACGGCAACTGGTTCATCGGATGACGAAGGAGTACGGCATGAAGAGAGCGACCCGCACCCCACGCACGCTCGCCGTCGTGGCCGCCGGGCTGCTGGCCCTGGCCGGTGGGATCGCCCCGCAGGCCACGGCGGCCGAGGCGTCCCCGCCCGGCAACGGCTGGACGCTCGCCTTCGGCGACGAGTTCGACGGCACGGCCGTCGACACCGACAAGTGGACCTTCCGCACCGATGTGAAGGCCTACAGCGCCCAGCGCGAGGAGAACGTCACCGAGTCGGGCGGCAGCCTCAGTATCAACCTCAAGAAGGAGGCCTACGCCGGCAAGGACTTCACCGGCGGCGGAGTCGTCAGCAAGCAGCGGCTGCGTTACGGCTACTACGAGACCCGCGCCAGGATCAACGACGGCAGCGGCTGGCACTCCTCGTTCTGGCTGATGGGCGGCGACGGCAGCACCACGTTCCCCGCCGACCAGCGAACCGAGGTCGACGGCTTCGAGATCGACTCGGTCAACCCCACCAAGCTCGCCCACAACGTGCACAGCTGGAAGGGTTCGGGTGTCACCGGCCCGGTGCACTACGGCTCCGGCACCTACGACAGCGGCCTCGACCTGCGGCAGTGGCACACCTACGGGATCGACTGGTCCGAGAGCGGTGTGAAGTTCTACCTCGACGGCACTCTGAAGTACACCGCCCCGTACACCCCCGCTCAGTGGACACACGACTACACCGCCGTCTGGCTCACCTCCATCGCCTACGGGACCGTGCCGGACGCGACCAGGCTGCCGTCCGCGATGCAGTTCGACTACGTCCGTTACTGGCAGCGCGACTACTACGTCGACAACGACGGCCCCGCCGCCTACGGGTACTCCGCCTCCGGCACCTGGTCGGCCAGTTCGCTCTCCGGATGGACGAAGGACTCGCCGATGACCTACGCCTGCGACGCCGGTGCCACGGCGACCTGGCGGCCCCGCCTCCGCTCCGCCGGAACGTACGAGGTCTTCGTCCACAAGACGGCCACGCCCGGCGGTGACCCCGCGGCCCGGGTCGCACTCGACAACAACGGCACGGTGACCAGGAGCACCGTCGACGAACGTACCGGCAGCTCCGGCTGGACCTCTCTCGGCACCCGGTCGTACGCCGAGGGCACCGGTGCCGCCGTCTCCCTCACCGCGAGCGGCACCGGGTGCGTGCACGCCGACGCGGTGAAGTTCGTACGCCGCTGAGCACCGGCCCGGCCGGCCGGGCACGCACACCGCGACGCCGCCCGGCCGGTCGGTTCAGGCGCGCACCGGCACGATCCGTGCCCGGGGCGCGCCGTTCGCCGCGTCGGCCCGCCCCCGCGGCGCGGCCGCGGACGGCCGCGGGCTTCCCGTGCGGCCGGCCGCGATCGGTGTCCTACGGAACGAGCGGCGAATCCGACAGGCGGGGCGACGGCGGTGCGGCACCGTCCAGCGTCGCGGAGTGCAGCGCGGCGTGCTCCTCGCGGGAGACGACCGACCTGCCGCCGCGCACCGTGAGCCGGCGCCCCTGCGGGGTCGTCCACCGCACCTCGGCGTGGTCACCGGCCACCGCCACCTCGGGACCGGGCTCCGAGCCCCGCCGCGCGCCGGACGGCACCAGGGACAGGGTCCCCGCCGCGAAGGTGTCACCGAGCGCCGCCCAGTCCAGCTCGGCCGGGGTCGCGCTCTCGAAGAGCACCACTTCGATCCGCACCCCGTCGGCGCGCGGCACCAGCCGGGCCGTCGGTGTACGGCCGCCGAACGCGCCGCCGGCCAGCCCGAAGTCCAGCCGGGCCGTCCCCAGGTCGAGTTCGACGCCGTCGTCGATCGCGGACGGCTCCGCCACGGGCGGTGCGCCGATCACGTCCACCACCAGCCGCAGCGAACGTGCCCGGAACCGGTCGCCCGGACCGATCATGTCGAGGTGGTGGTGCCGGTCGCCCGCCGGGCAGGCGAACCCCGCCAGCCAGGCCACGTGCGGACCGCTCTGCACGGTGGAGAGCACACCCGAGGCGAAGTCGAAGTCCTCCGCCCCGTCGTCCTTCATCAGATGGACGTGCAGATGCCCGGAGGTCCCGTCCGGGCGGACCCAGTGGCCGAACAGCGGACGCCGCTGCAGCCAGGTGTCCTGGTGGTTGACGCTGCCCAGGGTGGTGACGGCGTCCAGCCAGGTGGTGCCCGTCTCCGGGGACGGGGTCCGGGTGAAGAGCTCCCGGTGCTCGTGCTCGCCCGACAGTTCCCGCAGCCGGGGCAGGACCCAGTCGGGCATCCGGTAGTCCACGCAGGACTCCACACCGGTCGCCATCTCTCCCCGGACCGGGCTGGGCACCGGCGCGCCGAGCTCCCCGCGCACCGCCTTCGCCAGGAACGGCGGAACCCCCAGGTCGTTGCTGTAGCAGCGGGCCATCGGGCCGGAGAGCTGGCGGGTCGGCGGGTGCCAGCGGGCCAGGAAGTGCAGCCAGAGCCGGTCGTGCAGCCGGTCGTTGAGCTCCAGCACCTCCTCGTCGTCGACATGCTCCCTGATCAGGGTCAGGGTCTGGAGCACGACACCCCAGTAGGACGGGCTGTTGAACTCGGTGAAGCTGCCGGTGGTGTCGATGGCCTGAGAGAGCCGCACCATGCGGTCCTTGCCGTACGCGAACAGCTTCTCGTCGTCGAGGAGCTTTCCGGTGGCGAGTGTCACGAACGTGCCCATGACGGCGACGTTCGTGTACGACAGGTGCACGTTCCTGCGGACGATCGACGCGGCCGCGTGCCGAAGCGACTCCCGCAGTTCGTGCCGCACGTCGGCCGGCAGACCGTCGCCGTGGCGGGCGTCCACCAGCAGCAGGGCGATGCCGAGGAAGTCCGCCCAGTTCCAGTCGGCCGGGTCCATCTCGGCCGCTGGTTCCTCGGCGTAGTAGCCCCAGATGCCGTAGGTGTCGTTCTCCGGCGCCCGGTCCTGGAGCCCGGCGATCCGCCGGATCACGGAGTGGGCGCGCTCGGCATCGCCCTCGCCGCCCCGTTCCAGCAACAGGAGCGCGTAGTGCAGGGAGTTGCGCGTGGGGTGGGCGAGACCGCCCTTGATGTGGGTGTGGATGGGGTTGTACGGGGCTTCGACCTGCAGCAGGTACGCCTCGGAGTCCCAGCAGCGGTCGCCCTCGGCAAGGGCTGCGCGCAGCAGGGCGCGGTCGTACTCGGCGGCCGACCAGGCAGGGTGCACGGGATGTCCTCCAGCTCACGATCGTCGGGCCGACGATCTTCGGAAAACGCTTGGGAAACGTTTTCCAGAGGCTAAGCCGACGTCTACGCTGCGGCAAGGGGCATTCGTTGGGCTCCGGGTCAGATGCCCGCACCGAACCCATTGACGCGGCGATATCGGGCGGTGCAAGGTGACCCCGGCTGGAAAACGCTTTCCAGCCGGTTTCCGGTCTGCCCCTGAATGGAGTCCCCGATGAGACCCTCCCTGCGCATCGCCCTGACGGGCGTCACCGCGGGTGCGCTCGTCTGCGTGCTTGCCTCGTGTTCCGGTTCCGGCAGTGACACGGCGAGCGACGGCACCGTGACGATCACCGTCTCCGGGCGTCCGCCCGCCACCAACGCGGCCGCGCTCAAGACGTTCGACGCGCGGGTGGCGGAATTCGAGAAGGCCAACCCCAAGATCAAGATCAAGACGAACGAGTACCAGTACGACCAGCAGAGCTTCCAGACCAAGGTGGGCGGCGGCAGCCTGGAGACGGTCGTACGGGTGCCGCTGACCGAGATGTCGGGTCTGATCAAGCGCAGGCAGATCGCCGATCTCACCTCGGACTTCAAGGCGCTGAACCACAGCGAGGACTTCAACGATGTCGCGCTCGGGGCCGCGAAGGGCGTGGACGGCAAGCTCTACGGCATCCCCACCGAGGAGTACGCCCTCGGCCTGGTCTACAACCGCGACCTGTTCGAGAAGGCGGGACTCGACCCGGACAAGCCGCCGGCCACCTGGCCCGAGGTCCGTGCGGCGGCGAAGGCGATCTCCGAGAAGACCGACGCCACCGGATACGCGCAGATGACCAAGGAGAACACGGGCGGCTGGATGCTGACCGCGATGGCGTACTCCTTCGGCGACAGCATGCAGGAGGAGTCCGGCGGCAAGTGGGCCAACACCTTCGACCGTCCCGGCAGCGGCGCGGAGAAGTCGCTGAAGGCGCTGAAGGAGATGCGCTGGACGGACGACTCGATGGGCAAGAACCAGCTGCGCAACATCACCGACATGGAGAAGGACTTCTCCGCCGGGAAGATCGGCATGACGATCGCCGGTCCGAGCATGGTCGGCCACTACGTCCAGCAGTACAAGGGCGACCCGAAGACCATCGGCCTCGGCGCCATGCCTGTCGACGGCGGCAACAAGCGCACCCTGGCCGGCGGCACCATCGCGGTGATCAGTCCCAGGGCCACCGCACAGCAGCGCGAGGCCGCGACGAAGTTCATCGACTTCTACTACCTCGCCACCAAGTACGACGTGGCGCTCGCCGAGAAGGACGCGGTGGCCAAGAAGAAGGACGGCGCGGTCATCGGCGTGCCGACCGTTCCGTTCTACAAGCCGGCCATCTCCGACCCGGTCGACGCCGCGGTCAACAAGGAGGCCAACGTGCCGGTCGGGAATTTCGCCCCGTACAGCGGCACGCTCGGCGACTACGAACTGGCCATCGAGCCGCCCGTCGAGGCACAGAACGTCTACAAGGCCCTCGACAGCGCCGTACAGGCCGTACTGACCCGACAGGACGCCGACCCGGCGGAGCAGCTGAAGAAGGCCGCGGCACAGGTCGAGTCCCAGGTGGAGCGGGCGCAGAACTAGCGTCCCTCCCGGCAGCGGAGCGTCCGGTACATCAGGCAGTGAGCACAGCACGAGGAGAGGCGAGGAGACGTCAATGAGCAGGTCACAAGCGCCTGCGGCGCCCGCCGGGAACCGCACCCAGAAAGACCGGACGAAGAAACGACGTTCCGCCGACCCCGCCGCGGACCGACCGCGGACCCCCGACGGGCCGCCGCGCACCGCCGCCGCGCACCGAGGCGGCCCGTCGGAACGCTTCGTCCGCTGGGTCAGGCAAGGAGGTGTCACCACTATCCTGTTCGGCCTGCCGATGGTGCTGTGCTTCGCCTACTTCTCGTGGTGGCCGATCGTCCAGAGCGTGCAGCTCAGTTTCCAGCAGACCAATCTGGTCGACCCAGCCACCTGGGTGGGCCTGGACAACTTCAAGCACGTGCTGGACGACCCGCTGCTGTGGAAGGCCGTCAAGAACACCGCGCTGTTCGCCGCGCTCGCCCTGGTGATCGGCTTTCCGGTGCCGCTCTTCCTCGCCGTGCTGATCTCCGAACTCCGGCGCGGCGGCACCCTGTTCCGCATCCTCGCCTACCTTCCGGTGGCGATCCCGCCGGTCGTGTCGGTGCTGCTGTGGAAGGTGTTCTACGACCCGGACGCCGGGCTGTTCAATCAACTGCTGGCCCATGTGGGCCTCGGCCCGTACCCCTGGCTCCAGTCCACCGACACCGCGATGCTGTCGATCGTGCTGGAAGCCACCTGGGCCGGCTTCGGCTCCACGGTCATCATCTATCTGGCGGCGCTGGGCTCCGTACCGACCGAACTGTACGAGGCCGCCGAGATCGACGCCGCGGGCATCTGGCGCCGGATCTGGCACATCACCCTGCCGTCGCTGCGCGGGGTCATCCTGATCATGCTGCTGCTCCAGATCATCGGCACCCTCCAGATCTTCACCGAACCCTTCGTGATGACGGACGGCGGCCCTGAGGACTCCACCCTCACCATCCTGATGCTGATCTACAACTACGCCTTCCAGAACGGCGACTTCGGAGCCGCGACCGCGCTCAGCGTGATGCTGGCCCTCGTGCTCGGCGTCCTCTCGGCGATCTATCTGCGGGCGACGAGGAGCTGGAGCAACTGATGGCCGTACAGACCCCCCTTCGCACCCGCCGCACCGGCCGCCCCGAGGAGAGCGCACGCGGACTCATCTCCGAAGCCGACCGGCGGCGCACCTCCGTGCGGTTCTCGCTCCGCTCCGTGCAGACGCTCTCGCTCCTGCTGCTGCTCGCCTTCGGAGCGGCGCCCCTCTACTGGACGTTCAAGGGCGCCGTCTCACCGACCCAGGAGCTGCTGCGCGACCCGCTGGCGCTCTGGCCCGGTCACGCGCAGTGGGACAACCTCTCCCGCGCCTGGAGCGAACTCCAGGTCGGCCAGTACCTCTGGAACACCGTGGTCCTGGTCACCGGCTCGGTCGTCGCCCACCTCGTCGTCGCCACCACCGGCGGCTACGTCCTGTCCGTGTTGCGCCCCAAGTGGGCGGCGCCCGTGCGGTGGATGGTGCTCGCCACCCTGTTCATCCCCGGCTCCATCTCCCTGGTGGCGCTCTACCTCACCGTGCTCGACCTGCCGGGCCTCGGTATTTCGCTCGCCAACAGCCCGTGGGGCGTCTGGCTGCCGCACGCGGCCAGCGCCTTCACCGTGCTGATCGTGATGAAGTTCTTCGACGGCATTCCCCGCGAACTCTTCGAGGCCGCCAAGGTCGACGGGGCGGGGCCGTTCACCATCTTCCGCCGGATCGTGCTGCCCATGTCCAAGCCGATCCTCGCGGTGGTGACCCTGCTGACGGTCATGAACTCCTGGAAGGACTTCCTCTGGCCGCTGATCGTCATCCCGGACACCGAGAAGCAGCCCATCTCCGCCGCACTGCCGCGCCTCGCGGAAACGGCGGAACAGTCGCTGCTCATCGCCGGGATGCTGCTCGCCATCCTGCCCCCGGTCGTGCTGTTCCTGATCTTCCAGCGGCAGATCGTCCGCGGCGGGGGAGGCTTCACCGGCCTCAAGGGATGAGACCACCCGGACACCGCGCGGACCCCCGTCCGCGCCGGCCGGCGGCGGCAGCGGTGCGCGCCGACGGCACACGGGCCGGTGTGCTCCGCCGGGGTACAGCCGACGGAGCACACCCCCACCCGGGAACCACCGAAACGCACCGCGCCGATCCGATCGAGAGGTTGCCTCGATGGAACAGAATGGCACGATCCGGCCAGGTCCTCTGGCTCCGGCCAGAATAAGGGGTCGCTCCCGGCGGCCCGCCGCATGGGGCAGTGCGGCTGCCCTGCTCGGCTGTCTGCTGGTGGCGGCTCCGCTGCCCGGCACGGCCCCGGCCGCCCACGCGGCCGGCACCCTCACCGTCACCTCGCCCGACCTGATCTTCGTCAAGGGACAGGCGAAGATCACCCTGACCTCCGACCAGGCCTCGGTGGCCTGGAAGGCCATCGACGACCAGGGCCTGACCGTCGCGTCGGGCACCGCCCCGGTCGCCGGCGGCTCGGCCACCGTCGACGTCACCAAGCTCGGCAGCGGTTACTACACGCTCACGGCGACCGCCGGCACCACCACCCGTACCGCCAACTTCGGCGTACTGACCGCGCTGACCGGCAAGGAACAGCAGGACACCCGCTTCGGCACGGGCATCCACTACGGATGGAACGACGGCGACGACCAGAAGCTGCTGCGTTCGGTCAAGCTGATGGGCATGCACGGGATCCGCTCCGACATCAACTGGGGCTCCATCGAGAAGACCCCCGGCAGCTACACCTGGAGCAACTACTCCACCGACCAGCACATCCCGTACGCCAAGTCGCAGGGGCTGACCGCCCTGCCCATCTCCGGCTACCGGAACACCAATTACGACGGCAACCGGACCCCGGCCTCCGCCGAAGCCCTTGAGGCGTACGGGAAGTTCACGGCCGCCGCCGTGGAGAAGTACCAGCAGTACTCGAAGGAAATCGAGATCTACAACGAGTACAACTCCACCGGCTTCAACAACGGCACCTGCGGAATCACCGCCGACTGCTACCTCAAGCTGCTCCAGGCGAGCTACGGCAAGGTGCACGCCAAGGTCCCGGACGCCACTGTCGTCGGCGGCGGCCTGGCCGGTCTCCAGACCGACTGGCTGAAGCGGCTGTACGCGATCGGCGGCCTCAAGTACATGAACGCGCTCAGCGTTCACCACTACGGCTACCCGAACCCGCCCGAGACCGCGCTGGAGAAGCTGCCGCAGGTACGCGCCGATCTGGACGCGGCGGGCGGCAAGGACTTCCCGCTGTGGATCACCGAGAACGGCTACCCGACCCACGGCGACGGCGTCACCCCCGCCCAGCAGGCCGCCTACGTGCCGCGCGCCCAGATCTTCTCGTTCGCCTCCGGTGTCGACCGCTACTACTGGTACGACCTCACCAACGACGGCACCGACGCCACCAACAAGGAACACAACTTCGGCGCCTTCAAGCGCCCCACCGCCGAGGTCAAGGCCTGGCAGCCCAAGCCGTCCGTGGTCACCGAGGGCGTGCTGATCCGGCAGCTCGCGGGCCGCGCCTACGCGGGCCGCGACGACGCCGGTTCCACCGACGTCCGCTCGTACCGCTTCGGCACCGGAACCAATACGGTCCGGGCCCTCTACACCACGGCCGCGACACCGGGAACGGCTGAGCTGTCGGCCACCGGTCCGGTCACCGTCACGGACCAGATGGGCCACGACAGGACCTACCTCCCGGTCGGCGGCAAGGTGCAGCTCGGCATCGACGGCAAGGTGCTGTACGTCAAGGGCGCGGTGAGCGCGGTCACGACCGTGAGCGGCCCCGTGTTCTCGCTCCGGCTGCCGCAGCACTCCAACACCGAGGAGACCGTCGGCGCGGTGCTCCAGGTGGACGGCACCAAGGGCCGGACGCTGCCGCTGCGCTACGACTTCCGGATCGCCGGGGAGGAGTACCGGGTCAGGGCCGAGCCCGGCAAGGTCGTCCGCAAGAACATCGAGCTGACCACCTCGGCCCTCACCGGGCCGCGTACGGTCAGCGGCACGGTCGGAATCGGGCCGGTGAACCTCGCCCGCCTCACCTCCGACACCGAGGTGGTGCCGCCGACCCAGGTCACCTTCGACCCGGTGGTGAAGAAGGCGGCCCCGTTCGCCGCCGCACTCAAGGTGACCGTCACCAACAACCGCGTCCGCGGCCCGCTCGAACTCACCAAGCTGGACTGGCAGGTGAACGTGGGCACCGACTACCTGGACCGGGGCACCATCGACGGACCGATCGAGGTCGGTGCCGAGTCCAGCGCCTCGTACACCGTGGACGCGCGCAACATCAAGCAGTGGAAGCGCTACTGGACCGCCGCCTACATCAACACCCCCGACGGCGTCAGGACCGCCGTGGGTGCCTGGAACGGCTGGGGTTCCGTCCAGCCGGCCGGCACCGACACCACCACCCCCGTCGACGTCATCGGTGACGGCTCCGTGAAGTACACGGGCGGCTACAACGGCGCGGCCGACCTGTCCGGCGCCGTCCGGCCCCAGTACAGCGACGCCGGACTCGTGCTCAAGGGTGCGATCACGGACAACGCCCTGGCCCAGCCCGCCACCACCGCCGAGAACATGTGGCAGGGCGACAGCATCCAGTTCGCCGTCACCCCCCGGGTGCCGGGCCGCAGCAAGCAGTACGTAGAGTTCGGCGCCTCGCTCGTGGGCGGCAAGCCGCAGGTCTACACCTGGCGGGCGCCCTCCGGCCAGTCCGCAGGACCGACCCCCGGCGCCACCGCGCAGATCACCCGTGACGGCACCACCACCCACTACACGGTGACGGTGCCGTGGGCCTCGCTCGGCCTCGCCGGGAAGCCCACCGAGTCCATCGGACTCGGCTTCGTCGTCAACGACAGCGACAACGACGGCCGGGCACGCGGCTGGTCGGAGTGGGGCGGATCCATCGCCAACAACTCCAAGAGCGCCGCCGGCCTGCGGGCCGTCCAGCTGACCGACTGATCCACCCCCGAACGGGCGGGGCCGGGCGCACCTGACAGGCGCCCGGCCCCGCCGCTCCATGCCGTACCACCACACGGCACACTGTTCGCGAATCCCACTGTGAGGAGACCAGCTCCATGGCCCTGTTCGACATGCCGCTGCCCGAACTCCGCGCCTACCGGCCGCAGATCGACGAACCGGACGACTTCGACGCCTTCTGGGCCAAGACCCTCGCCGAGACCCGCGCCCACGACCCCGCGGTCTCCTTCGAACCCGTCGATACCGGGCTGACCGGCACGCGTACCTGGGACGTCACGTTCGCCGGCTTCGGCGGCCACCCGGTCAAGGGCTGGTTCACCGCCCCCGCGAACGCCGAGGGCCCGCTACCGCTCGTCGTCCAGTTCCACGGCTACAACGGCGGCCGCAGCCTTCCGCACTGCTGGGGCCTGTGGCCCATGGCCGGATTCGCCCACTTCATCATGGACGTACGCGGCCAGGGCAGCGGCGGCAACGTCGGCGACACCCCCGACCCGGTCGGCTCCGGCCCCTCCCACGCGGGCTTCATGACCCGGGGCATCGAGGACCCGGAGAGCTACTACTACCGCCGGGTCTACGCCGACGCCGTACGCGCCGTGGAAGCGGCCCGCTCGCATCCGCTCGCCGACCCCGCCCGCACCGTCGCGCTCGGCGGCAGCCAGGGCGGCGGCATCACCCTCGCGGTCGGCGGACTCCTCCCCGACCTCGCCGCCATCGCCGCCGACGTCCCGTTCCTCTGCCACTTCGGACGGGCCGTCACGCTCACCGATTCCAACCCGTACGCGGAGATAGCCCGCTACCTCAAGATGCACCGCGGCAAGGAGGAGACCGCCCTGCGCACCCTCTCGTACTTCGACGGGGTGTCCTTCGCCGCCCGGGGCACCGCCCCCGCGCTCTTCTCCGTCGCGCTGATGGACCAGGTCTGCCCGCCGTCCACGGTCTTCGCCGCCCACAACGCCTACTGCGGCGAGAAGGAGATCGAGGTCTACGCGTTCAACGGACACGAGGGCGGTGCCATGTTCCAGGAGGCCGCCCAGCTCCGCTGGGTGCCGAAGGCGCTGAACCCGGAGGTCTGAGCCCTGCCGCGCCGCAGCCGGCGTGGTGTGGATCACGGACAGGGTGTGGACACCATGTATATGGTCCGCCGGGGCACGTCAATGCCCCGTGACGTGGCGAGGACAAGGGCGAACAGTGCGGCAGAAAGCCTATGCGCAGACGATGCGCGTCATCGCGTGCGCGCTGATGGTGTGGCAGGTCTGGATGATGTGGTACATCGCCAGCCACGAGGCGGTAGGGGTCAAATGGGCCTGTGACCTGGCCGGGGGCTGTGCCAGTGACGAGCTCGCGTCGATGTCCCCGATGCTCGGGATCGTCTTCGCCGTCGTCCTCGGACTGCTCTGCGCCCGCTACCTGCACCGGGCGGCACCGGGCGCGATGATCGCACTCTGCGCCGTCGCGGCCGCAGTCGGCTGGTACGACGCGCTGGCGGAGGGCCAGGTCGAGCGGAACACCGTCACCAGCTTCCACATCCTCCTTCCGCTCGGCGACTTCTCCGTCTCCCAATGGCTCACCTTCCTGTGGTCCGTCGCGGGCGTGGGCTGCCTCGCCGCCTGGTGGGGCGCGGCGCTGAGCCTGCGGCGCACGGCGGGGCTGCGCAGGCTGTCCCGCCGCTACCGCACGGCCGACGCCGAGCTGGAGGGCTGGCGGCCGGTGGGCCGCAAGTACGGTGAGGTCACCGTGGTGTTCGACGACGAGGCCGGGGTGCGCCACGAGGTCCCGGCCGTCGTGGAACGTATCGCCCTCAGACGCGACGTCCTGGCCGTGTACGACGCCGACCGCCCCGGCGACCCCGCTCTCACCCGGGTCGCGGTTCCCCACCGAAAGCTGCTGCGTCTCTCATGAACCGGTCCATATCGTCCCTGCGCGTGCTCTTCTCCTCGCTGAGGCTGGTGGCCGCCCTCCTCATCGGACTCTCCGTCACCGCGCTGGTCCTGGGGGCTCTGGACGGCCCCCGCTGGCTGCTGCTGACCGGTGTCCCCGCGACGGCCCTGGTCCTGACGGTTCTCGGCGAGGTGGCCGAGCCGTCGAGGACGAACCTGGCGATGTCGGGGCTGCGCTCCGGCGGCCCGCGGGCCTTCGCGGCCGCCGTGGTCAACGGGGTGCGGACCGTGGACAAGAAGACCGGCCGGCCGGTCCGCGACGGGCGTTCGGTGGACTCCGTGTTCGCCTTCGACCTGACCGTGATGCCCGAGGGACTCCCCGCGTACCGGGTGCGGGTCTGCCACCCCCTCGACCTCCAGGGGCTGCTGCACAGCTCCAGGGCCGTCGTCGAGTACGACCCCGAGCAGCCCTGGCGGGTCGTCGTCGCCAACAACCCGCCGCGCGAATGGCTGGCCCGCGCGAACAGCGCCGCCCCGCCGGCCGAGGTCAAGGAGCGGGCCGGCGGTCTCCCGGCCGGTTTCTGGACCCTGGTGATGGGCGTGGTCCTCGCGGCCGTGCTGCTGGTGCTGGTGCGGCTGCTCGGCTGACCCTGCCGGGATCAGCCGTTGCGCGGATACTTCTTGAGCACCTTGCCGTCGATGTCGGCCCGCAGGTAGGCGCCGCCGTACTCGTCCGAGACATAGACGCTGAGGGTCGGCTGGTAGTCGTCGAACGGCGAGGCCGGGTCGATGTCCACGTAGTGGGTGGTGGGCTCGGTGACGCCGAGCTCCTTGTCCGCCCGGCGGATCAGCCCCGGCAGGGCGTCCCAGTTGAACTTCTCCAGGTCCACGGACCTGGCGCCCGACATGAGGGTGCCGCCCGCCCGTTCCCGGGTGGCCCTGCCGTCCCGGTAGGCGAAGACGTCGTACAGGGCCTTGTTCTTCGCGACCGGAGCCTCGGCGCTCGCGTGCACGTCGAACAGTGTGAACGACGTGATCCTGGTGGTGCCCATCACCGGCTTGAGCGCCGCGATGACGGACCGTGCCCCGGCGGGTGTCAGCAGGTTCTCCGCATCAGCCTGCGACGAGCCCTGTGCCTGATCCTCCTCGCCGGTCGGCGCGGGCGTCCGGTCCGCCTTGTCGGCCGACGCGCCGCCGGAGGCGCGTGCAGCGGACGACGGGTTGCCGGGAGCCTTCGTGCCGTCGGCGGGCAGCAGCGACCACACCAGGACCCCGGTCAGGGCGGTGCCCGCGACCGCGGTGGTGATCGCGACGGCACGGCCCCGCCGGACCCGCCGATGGATCTCCTGGGTTCCCAGCGTCGTGGGTTCCGGCCGTGGGGGAGCGGTGCTCGCCCCACGGCCGGGCCCTGCCGGGCGCCCGCCGGAGGCGGTGGGCAGGACGGTGGTCGGACCGGAGTGGGCGAAGCCGGGCGGCACCGCGTCCTGCCGGGTGGGCGCGCCCCCACGGGGCGGTACGGCATCCTGCGGAGCCGCGGGGCGCGACCCGGCCGGCTCGCTCACCGCTGCCAGCATCCGGTCCAGCTCCTCGGGACCGGGCCTGGCGGCCGTGTCCCGGGTCAGCAGCGCGTTCAGCACCCCGGCCAGCGGACCGGCCTGCGCGGGCGGCGGTATCTCCTCGTCCAGCACTGCCGCCAGCGTCGCCAGGGTGGTGGCCTTGCGCAGCGGGTGCCGGCCTTCCACGGCGACGTACATCATCATGCCGAGCGACCACAGGTCCGACGACGGATCGTCCTCCTCGCCGCGAATGCGTTCGGGCGCCATGTAGTCGGGGGAGCCGATGATGGAACCGGTCGCCGTCAGACTGGTGGACTCGCGGATCGCCGCGATGCCGAAGTCGGTGAGCACAGGGCTCCCGTCGGCCCGCAGCAGTACGTTGGCGGGCTTGACGTCGCGGTGCAGGATTCCGGCGGCATGGGCGGCGCGCAGCGCGGACAGTACCCCGCGCCCCAGCCCGGCGGCCTCGACCGGGGAGAGCGTCCCCTCGGCCAGCCGCTCCGCGAGCGAGGCGCCGGGCACCAGCTCCATCACGATCCACGGGTACGTCCCGGCACCGCCGTCCACGATGTGGTGGACCGTGACGACGCCCGGGTGGTCGAGCCGGGCCAGCGCACGGGCCTCACGCAGCACCCGCTCGCGCAGCAGCCTGGCCGACTCCGGATCGTTCTCGGCGAGCGCCGGGTCCGGGGGCCGCACCTCCTTGAGCGCCACATCGCGGTGGAGCGCCAGGTCATGGGCCCGCCAGACCATGCCCATCCCGCCACTGCCGAGCCGGTCGACCAGCTCGAAACGGTCGTCGATCACACGGCGCACAGGCCCCCCAGCGTTCATGGAAAAGAGAGTACGGGGCGGGTCCGCAGCTGTACGCACCACCCCGTGGCCCGCAGAGGCGGCCGGGCGACCTCCGACCGGGCGGCCACGCCCCCGGCACGTGCTCCCCAAGGCCTTGAGGGCCAAGGCCCCCGCGTTGTCGTCGGTCGACGACGCTCCGCGTCGCCTCCCTCCTCCGCCCTGGAACCGCACGCACCGGACCGCGTCCGCTTTCCGGTCCGAGGTCACCCGAGGCCTCTCACACGTCGTCGTTCGGTGTGAGCCTGAGCGTCACGATCTGGAAGGGCCGCAGCCCCAACAGGACCGTATCGCCGTCCACCTCGGCCCGCTCGCCCGCGAGCGGACGCTCCAGCAGGTCCGTGACGCTCGCCCCGGCCAGCCCGAAGCCCGCCGTCAGACGGGCCGAGACCCGCCCGCCGTGCGCCTCGTGCAGCCGGACCACCACATCCCCACTGCCGTCGTCGGCGAGTTTCACCGCCGTCACGACCACCGCGTCGTCGTCGACCGAGACCAGCGGGGCCACCTCCGAGCTCCCCGGAACCCGGCGCTCGGGCAGGCTCAAGGACCAGCCCTCACGGACGGCGTCACCGATCGTCGCCCCCGGCAGCAGCGCGTACCGCAGCCGGTGCAGCCCCTGGTCGGTCGCCGGGTCGGGATAGCGGGGCGCCCGCAGCAGCGAGAGCCGCACCGTGGTCGTGGTCGAACCGTCCTCGCGGACCGTACGGGTCACATCGTGCCCGTACGTCGAGTCGTTGATCAGCGCCGCGCCCCAGCCCGGCTCGCCGACATGCAGGAAACGGTGGGCGCAGATCTCGAACTTGGCCGCCTCCCAGCTGGTGTTGGTGTGCGTCGGCCGCTGCACGTGCCCGAACTGGGTCTCCGCCGTGGAGTGATCGGCGCGCACATCGATCGGGAACGCCGCCTTGAGGAACTTCTCCTGCTCGTGCCAGTCGACCTCGGTGTCGATGTCCAGGCGCCGGGCCCCGGGCCGCAGCGTCAGCAGCTGGGTCACGCGGGACGAACCGAAGCTGCGCACCACCTCGACGCCGTCACCGCTGCGCCGCACCACGTCCGCCTCGGTCAGATCGGTCACCGTGTTGCGGTAGAAGGCGTCGACGTCCCACGCATCCCACCGGTTGGGCAGATCCGGATGGACCTGGAGCAGATTCGCCACGGAGCCCGGCGCGACCGTCTCGCGCCCGGCCGCCAGGTCGACGACGGAGACCACGAGCCCCCGTGCGTCCACCGTCACCCGCAGCACCCCGTTGTCCAGCCGGAAGCCGGAACCGTGCTCCGCGACCACGGCCGGCCGCTCGTGGTCCGGCCCGGCGGGCGCGGCGCCCCCCGCCGCGATGCCGGCCCGGCCGTGCGGAGCGGAGTTGAACACCACCGTGCCGCCGCCCTCCGCGGCACCGGCCAGGGCCCGCTGCGCCGCCCCGATCACCGCTTCGAGCTCCCCGGCGATCCGGGCGTACGTCGCCTCGGCCTCGCGGTGCACCCAGGCGATCGACGAACCCGGCAGGATGTCGTGGAACTGGTGCAGCAGCACGCTCTTCCAGACCCGGTCCAACTCCTCGTGCGGATAGGGGAATCCGGTCCGCACGGCGGCGGTGGCCGCCCACAGCTCCGCCTCCCGCAGCAGATGCTCGCTGCGCCGGTTGCCCTGCTTGGTCCGGGACTGCGAGGTGTACGTACCGCGGTGCAGCTCCAGATACAGCTCGCCCAGCCACACCGGCGGCCGGTCGTACTCCGCCTCGGCGGCCGCGAAGAAGTCCGCGGGCTTCTCGACCGCCACCCGGGGGGAGCCCTCCAGGTCCGCGAGCCGCTCGGCACGCGCCAGCATCTCGCGGGTGGGGCCGCCACCGCCGTCGCCCCAGCCGAACGGCACCAGCGAACGGGTGGCGTGACCCTTGTCCCGGAAGTTCTCCTCGGCGTGCGCGAGTTCCTCGCCGGACAGCTCGGCGACATAGGTGTCCACCGGGGGGAAGTGCGTGAACACCCGGGTGCCGTCCAGCCCCTCCCACAGGAAGGAGTGGTGCGGGAACGGGTTCGTCGTGTTCCACGAGATCTTCTGGGTGAGGAACCAGCGCGAGCCGGAGAGCTTCACCAGCTGCGGCAGCGCCGCCGAGTAGCCGAACGAGTCCGGCAGCCACACCTCCTCCGTCTCGACCCCGAACTCCTCCAGGAAGAACCGCTTGCCGTACACGAACTGCCGGGCCAGCGCCTCCGACCCGGGCATGTTGGTGTCCGACTCCACCCACATCCCGCCCACCGGAACGAACTGACCGGCGGCCACCTTCTCCTTCACCCGGGCATACAGCGCGGGCTGGTGCTCCCGCAGCCAGTCCAGCTGCTGCGCCTGCGACATCGCGAAGACGAACTCCGGGCGGTCGTCCATCAGCGCCACCACGTTGGAGGTGGTGCGGGCGACCTTGCGTACCGTCTCCCGCAGCGGCCACAGCCACGCCGAGTCGATGTGCGCGTGACCCACCGCCGACAGCCGGTGCGCGGAGGCGTGCGCGGGGGAGGAGAGCACGGCCCGCAACTGCTCCCGGGCGGCGGGCGCGCTCGCCCCCACGGCGTCCAGATCCAGTGCGTCCAGGCAGCGTTCCACCGCGCGCAGGATCTCCCAGCGGCGCGCCGATCCGAGCGGCAGCTGCCGCATCAGCTGGTCGAGCACCTCCAGGTCCTGGACCAGCTCCCACACCTGCTGGTCGAAGACCGCGAGGTCCATCCGCTCGACGCGGTACAGCGGCTCGCTGCCCGCCGTCTCCCGGTCACCCAGCGGGCTGACCCCGTCCAGGATCTCCGGATTGGCGGCGGCTTCCAGGAAATACGTGAACTCCTCGCCGCCCGCCACCGGTTCGCCGACCCGCAGCCAGGTGTTGCGCGGGTTGAGCGCCTTGACCACGCTGCCGTCCGGCCGGTGGGCCAGCGCCTCCGCGGAGAACCCGGGCCGGTCCTTGGCGAAGCCGAGGTCGATCACCGCCTCGACGGTCTGACCGGCCCAGTCCTGCGGGACCCGGCCGGTCACCCGGAACCAGCTGGTGCCCCAGGCCGGCCCCCAGTCGTCGCCGATGGCGCCCGGCTTGTACGGGGCGGCCACCGCCTCGGTGAAGGGCACCGGCTCGCCGGGGGCGTGCCAGACCTCGAACTCCAGCTCCGCGGTACGGGGGTGGACGGCGGGGCGGATGCGCTCGCGCAGGGCGCGGTCGAGCCGTTCCTCGGTCAGTGTGCGGTCGTCATGCATGAGTGAAGGGCCCCTCTGGAGGAAATGTGTGCAACGCGTCGGTGGTTCACGGGAGTTCGTCGAAGCCCACACAGGGCAGTGACATCCCGTCGGCCGCGGCCAGCAGCTTTTCCAGCCGGGCCGGGGTCACATGGTTGGCCTCATGGGCGTCGGCGACGCAGTGGGCGTAGAGCGTGGTCACGCCGCCGTGCTCGGCGCTCCGGCGTAGCGCCGCCTCGACGCCGGTCAGATCGTCCCCGTACGCGACGCTCCCGCGCCCGGAGTCCACCGAGCAGCCCGGCAGGACCCGCCGGGCGGCGACGTCATCGGCCGGGACGTGGAGTTCGGCCGCGAGGGACGGGTCAGCGCGGCGGTCGGCCGGTACTCCGCCGCGCAGCCGCTCGAAGAGCGTGAGGAGCAGCCGGTCGGTGTCGTCGTCGCGGGCACTGCACGGGTAGGCGAAGCTGCGGGCCGGAAAGCCGAGGCGGCGCAGCGCGTCGAGGGCGGGCACCACTTCGCGGTCGAGATAGGCGCCCGCGCCGTGGGCGGCGACGAACTCCGGTGCGCGCTCGTGCCGCAGGCCGTGGCAGCCGATGGTGTGACCGTCGTCCGCGAGCCGGCGCAGCAGCCGCACCTCGTCCCGGTCCAGACGGTCGGGCTCGCAGACGAAAAAGGTGACCCGCGCGTCGTACAAGGTGAACAGCGGCGCGGCCGCGGCCCACTCGCGCACGTGCCGGTCGTCGAAGGTGAGCAGCAGGGCACGGTCGACGCCGCTGTCCGGGCGACCGGTCATCGCCCCGGCTCCTGCGGCGCCCAGCCGGGAACGGAGCCGTGCAGCGCCGTGTAGAAGGGGTCGCCCGGGACGATCTCGCCGGCCCGGACCGGGAGCCCGGTGAGCGCCGCCTTGTACATCGCGGTGATCAGCTCCAGGGAACGGCGGCCGTCCCCGGCGCTCGCCCGGGGACGCCGGCCCGCCCGCATGTCGGCCAGGAGAGAACGGAGCTGGGCGGAGTGCGAGCTCGGGACGGACTCGGCAGGGGAGTTCCAGCCGTCCACCCGGCCGGGGTCGACACCGGGCGCCGGGGTGTAGGTCCAGTCCCCGTTCTCGTACCCGTAGAGATGGTTCAGCTCGATCGTGGCGTCCCGCAGATCGATGCGCAGATGGCTCGACTGGCGTGGCGAGAGGGCGCTGTTGACCACGGTGGCCAGTGCGCCCGAGGCGAAGCGCACGGTGGCGGTGGTGACGTCGTCGGTCTCGACGTCACGGGCCAGTTGGCCCGCCATGGCCCGGATCTCCGCCCAGTCGCCCAGCAGTTCGAGCATCAGGTCGATCTGGTGGATGCCGAGCCCCATGGCGGGGCCCGCGCCCTCGGTCGCCCACTTCCCGCGCCACGGCACCGCGTAGTAGGCGTCGTCGCGGTACCAGGTGGTCTGGCAGTGGGCGACCAGCGGCGCCCCCAGCTCCCCGGAGGCGATGAGCGTCTTGGCGTGCTCGGCCCCCGAACCGAACCGGTGCTGGAAGACGATCGGGGCGTACGGGCCCTGCTCTCCCTCGGCGGCGGTCATGGCGTCGTACTCCGCCAGGCTCAGCGCGGGCGGCTTCTCGCACCACACCCAGGCACCGGCGGCCAGGGCGGTGACGACCTGCTCCCGGTGGGCGACGGGCGGCGAGGCGATCACGACGAGATCCGGGCGGAGCTCGCGCAGCGACGCGGTGAGATCGGTGGAGTGGTGGGGGAGCGCGAAGTCGGTGGCGAAGGAGCGGGCGGCAGTGGGATCGACGTCCACGGCGCCCACCACCGTGAAGCCCGCGGGAAGTTCGAGGAACGCCGGCATATGGACGGCGCGGGCGATGTTGCCCGCGCCGACGAGCAGTACACGATAAGGAGTCACAGTCACAGAGGGCCGTCCAGGCTGAGGGCGTGAGCCGCCGGAGTTGGTAAGCGTTTTCCAGCAGGTCGGGAAAGTGCCCTTCCCGAAGGAAGGGCAGTGGGTGCGGTCAGAGGGTGGCGTAGAGGGCCCCGGCACTGGACACGGGTCCGGTGCGGAGCCGGTCCGGCCAGTCGAGGGCGAGACCGAGCGAAGAGCTCAGCCGGTCCTGGAAGGAGGCGAGCCGGTGCCCGCTCCCGCGGACCGCACGCGGCGGCAGCCGGTGCTCCAGGCAGTAGGAGACCAGCGCGCCGACCGCCTCACCGATGCTCCACTGGCCGGCGTGCCCGCCGAGCGCGGGCGCGCTGAGATGGGTGGCGCCGATGTTCCGACCGGCCGGGAGCAGATTCTCCACCCGCACCGGCAGCAGCGCCCCCAGCGGCAGCTGGAACGGCAGGCACTCCAGATCCAGCCCCGCGCCGCCCCCCGTCCCGGGGCGCAGGGTGATCCGCGAACGCAGGGTGCCCACACTGTCCGGGAACGGCTCGGCGCCCGGTGCCCCGGCCCGCGCCCCGGCGGTCAGATGCTGCTCCAGCAGGGTGAACTCGGCCCGGATGCGCCGGGATTCGCGTACGTGCGCGGCCTTGGCGAACCCGTCGTCGGTGCCCGTGACATCGGGCCTGGGCCGCAGCTCGGGGTAGCCGTGACCGCCGTCGTGCCGGGGTGCGCGGGTCTGCATCCAGTACAGGAACGACATGGCCTGTTCGCGTGCTTCCTGCTCGGCCCGCGCCTGTACCTCGTCCCCGGAACCGGTGAGCGGGAGCCCGCTGTAGGCGGTCTGCTCCCAGTCGACCAGGGTGATGTCGCTGTCGAACGTACCGGGCAGATACCGGCTCCGGGCCAGCGCCCGCAGCTGGTGCCAGCGGTCGTTGGGCGGCGCCGCCCAGGGCGGGACGTCGTCCGGCTCGTGCAGGAACAGCGGCACGGAGCGGGCCGGTGAGCCGCCCGGCTCCGCCGTCTCCCAGGAGAAGGCGTCGGACCACCGGTCGTAGCCTGCCGGGCGGTCCACGGTGTGGTCCTCGCCGGGGCGGTGGTCCAGGGCGAAGACCCAGGAGACCGGCTGCTGGTCCAGCGGATCGGCGACGGCGGGCGCGTGCGGCTCGCCGGTCTCCTCGCGGGACTCGGCGCCGGTGACGTGCTCGACGTCCGCGAGGGCGAGCAGCTCGCCCAGGTCCGTCGCGTCGACGACGTAGGGGGCGCTGACCGTCAGCGGCTCGCCGTCCGCCGCCAGGGTCACCGAGGTCACCCGGTCCCCGTCCGTCTGGGCCGCTACCGGACGGTGGCCGAGCAGCAGGGTGAGCCTGCCGGAGGCGAGGTGCGGGGTGAGGAGCTCCTGGACGACCGCGAGTGCGGCACGCGGCTCGTGGCTGAGGTGGCCGGTGGTGCTGAGCCCGGGGTCGAGCAGCGGATCGGCGAACGGCTCGGGGCACAGCGGATAGTTGCGCCGGTAGAAGTCGCGTATCCGCTCGCGCAGATCGCGGTAGCCGGGGGAGACGGGGTCCAGTTCGATGCGGTGTCCGTCGGCGAGCGGCACGGCCTGCGCGGTGAACAGGCCACCGGGCCAGTCGGTGGCCTCGGTGAGTACGACGCGGTGTCCGAACCGGACGGCGGTCAGCGCGGCGGCGAGACCACCGAGACCGGCACCGACCACCAGGACATCGGTCCCGAGTTCGCGGGTACGGGGGGTGGGGGCGGCGAACACAGGAGTCTCCTCCCTCAGGGCCGGCGGGCGGCGACGGTACGGAGCCGGACCGGCACGGACTCGCGCGTCCTGATCCGGACGGGAAGCACGATCTGCTCGGCGCTGCGGTACGGGTCCTCGCCCGCCGTGCGCTCCGCGATCCGGGTGACCAGCTGCTCGACCGCCCGCAGGCCGATCTCCCGGGCGGGAAGCCGGGCGGCGAAGCTGGTGAGCGGCAGCAGGTCGTAGGGGCCGGCGTCGTCCATGCCGGCCAGCACGATCTCGTCGGGCACGGCGATGCCGAGCGAGGCCAGGTCGGCGGCGGCGGTGGCGACGGCGAAGCCGTGGGCGCACAGCAGGGCGGTCGGCGGCTCGGGCGAGCCGAGCAGGTCGGTCAGCAGCTCCTTGCGGTCGTCCTCGGACAGCGCCGTGTACGAGCGCAGTGCGGTCAACTGGGGGAGCAGGGGCTGGTCATGGGCGCGCAGCGCCTGCTTGTGGCCGGTCATCCGGTCGTGGACGCTGGTGCACTGGGTCTCGCCCCAGAGCGTCGCTATCCGCTCGTGGCCGTCGGCCAGCAGATGCTCGGTGAGCCGGTAGCCGACGTCGTAGTTGTCGGCGGTGACCGCGTCGATGGCGAGGCCCGGGAAGTACCGGTCGACCAGGACCATGGGGATGCGCAGGTGCCTGATCTCGGCGAGGACGTCGGGATCGGGCACGCCCTGGACGGGGTAGAGGATGATGCCCTCGACCCGGTCCTCGACGGCCTGGCGCAGCACCTGGTCCTGGCGGGCCAGTGAGGCGTCGTGCGAGGCGTGTCCCGTGTCGGTCATATGGACCGCGGAGTCGGAGAAGAACAGCCGCATCCCGCGCTCCGAACAACCGGACTCGATCCCGCGCAGCACCTCCGACTGATACGGCCCCTGGCCGCTGATGATGCAGGCGATCACCCCGGACCGGTGCGCCGAGGCCGGCTCCGAGGCCCTGTCCTCCGGATCGGCGACAAAGGTCCCCTGGCCCCTCCGGCGCACCAACAGCCCTTCCGCGACAAGGTCGTTGAGCGCCCGTACGGCGGTGGTGGAGCTGACCTGGAAGCGCTCGCGCAGCTGGTTCTGAGTGATGAACGGAGCTCCGGTCTCGTACTCGTCACGTGCCACCTCGGCCCGCAACTCGTCCTTGATGCGCTGGTACTTGGGCCCGGACGTACCCATCCAGCCACCACCCTCTCGGATTTGACGCGTCAATCGGCTTTGACCTCAGTGTGGTGGGGGTTAATGCATTATTTCAAGGGGGTTGCAGGGAAAGGATCGGCAACTTGGTGCATCAAGCCGATGGTTGGCCGCCTTGATGCGTCAACTTGCCGCTCCGGATGGTGTCGTGGCCGGGCGGGGATCAGCCGGTCGCACGGGGCGGCGGTGCCGTGCTGGCCCGGACCACCAGGCGCGACGGCACGGCGAGCGTGCGCGGCGAGGCCGTCGCGTCACCGAGGGCCAGCAGCAGTGCCCGGCGGCCGATCTCCTCCAGCGGCAGCCGCACGGTGGTCAGCGCGGGGGTGACGTCGCCGGCCACGGGCAGATCGTCGAAGCCGACGACGGAGACGTCGCAGGGAACGCTCCTGCCGAGGTCGTCACGGAGCGCGGCGAGCGCACCCAGTGCCATGGCGTCGTTGAGCGCGAACAGTGCGGTGATCCCCGGCGACCTGCGGAACAGCCGCACCGCCGCGGCCCGCCCGCCCTCCCGGGTGAAGTCGGCCTCGACGCGGTGGTGCTCCTGCACGACGACGCCCAGCTCGGCCGCCCGCTCCAGGAAGCCGAGCAGCCGCTCCTGTACGGATACCAGCGCCAGCGGTCCGCAGATGACGCCGATCTCGGTGTGTCCCAGGGCGGCGAGATGCTCGGCGACCGCCCGGCCGCCCTCGCGGTTGCCCGGCTGGATGGTGTCCACCGGAAGGTCCTGGTGCGCTACCGCGGTCACCCGGCCGCCCTGTGCCGCGAATGCCTCCAGCTCCTGGGTGAGGGCGGGGCTCCCGCCGGTGAAGCCGGATCCGGCGAGGACCACGGCGCGGGCCCGCTGTGCCCGCAGCCGCGCCACGTACTCGGCCTGGAGTCCGGGCTCGTGGAAGGTGCCCGCCAGCATCACCAGGAGCTTGTGGTCGCGGGCGACCTCCATGACTCCGGCCGCGATGGCGGAGTAGTAGGCGTCGTTCACATCGTGCACGACCAGACCGACGATGGACGTCGTGGACTGCACGAGCGCGCGGGCCGGTGCGTTGGACACGTAGCGGAGCCGTGCGGCCGCCTCCAGGACGCGCTCCTGGAGCTCCTGGGTCACGTTTCGGTCGCTGTCGCTGAGGACGCGCGAAGCCGTGGCGAGAGAGACCCCGGCGTCCTGCGCGACCTGCTGGAGCGTCACGGCGGACGACGGGCGGGGGCGGGCTGAACGTCGATTGACCTGGCTCTGCATGGGGCTACGATAGCCGCACTGAAAGCGTTTTCCCATTGCGCACACCATAGGAACCCGGCCACCGGCGCCCTCCCGCCCGCGAGGTCAGCCCGCGCACCACCGGCCCGGGACGGCCGGGGGCAACGGGGTCGCGCAGCGGTAGACGGCGTCGTCCCGGAAGGCGTACCGCCGCTCGGTCTCGGGAGTGAGCCGGACGCCGAGCCCCGGGGCCTGCGGGGCGAGCAGGCGCCCTTCCTCCAGACGGAACGGCTCGACCAGCAGCTGGGACCGCAGCGGATACCGGGGCATCGGCCACTCGGCCAGCCGCCCGCCGCCCGCGAAGGCGGCGTGATAGTTGGCCGCCTGGCACACGGCGCTGCCCCAGCAATGCACCACCGCGTCGACCCCGTGCTCCGCCGCGCCCGCGAAGACGGCCAGCGTCTGGCGCAGGCCGCCGACGACCGTGGCGTCCGGCTGCACCAGGTCGTAGTACCCCGAGGCCATGCGCTCCACCAGTTCCTGTGCGGTGGTGACGGTCTCCCCGCCCGCCACCGGACAGTCCGCCGCCCGCCGCAGAGCGGGGTACTCGGCGGCCCGGGCGGGCCCCAGCGGCTCCTCCAGGAAACGCACCGGCCACCGGGTGCCGGCCCTGACCGCGTCGAGGAACGCCAGCGCCTCCGCCACCGACTGGCCCGGGTCGGCCAGATTCTGTGCCATGTCCACGGCGACGCCGACGCCGTGCGCGGCCGCGTGCTCCAGCGTCCACACCGCCTTGTCCGCCTCGTGGCCCCGCGACCTGATCTTGAAGGTGTCGATGCCGAGGGCCGCCACGGCGGCGATCTCGGCGGCCATCGCCGACGGGGAGGTCGAGTCGCCCCCGCTGGCGTAGAGCCGGATCGCGTCCGTGCGACGGCCGCCCAGCAACTCGTACGCGGGCACGCCCGCCCGCTTCCCGAGGGCGTCGATCAGGGCCGCCTCCACGGCGGAGACGACGTGGCGGGCCGCCCCCTGGAGACTCCAGTAGCCCGTCACGAGCACCATGTCCCGGTACCGCTCCTCCAGCTCCCCGGCCGGACGGCCGATCAGGTACGGGGCGATCAGATCGACCGTCGACACGAAGACCTGCGGTGCGAAGACGGCGAGATAGCCCTCGCCGAGCCCGGTGGTGCCGTCGTCCAGGGTGACCTCGACCAGACCCGTGGTGCGCCACCCGGCCGGCAGCGCCAGACGCACCTCCAGATTCTCCGGATCCGCGTACGGGGCGCTGAGCAGCACCGGCCGGATCGCCGCGATGCGCACTCCGTCGCCGATCGGTGCGCCGTGGTGGGGGACGGGGGGTTGGGACATGGCGTCGCGTCCTCAGAATCCTCTGGACCACTGCACGGGGTTGCGCAGTGGTGAACCGGCATGGAAACGGCGCCAGTTGTCGGCGAAAAGGTCGACGACCCGGGCGCTCTCGTCCGTGGAACCACCGGCGGTGTGCTGGGTGAGGACGACACCGGGGCAGGTCCACAGGGGGTGACCGGCGGGCAATGGCTCCTCCCCGGTGACGTCCAGAACCGCTCCGCCGAGCCGCCCGGAGGCCAGCTCGGACACCAGAGCCTCCTCGTCCACCAGCGATCCCCGCCCGGCATTCACCAGAACGGCTCCCGGCCGCATCAGGGCCAGCCGCCGTGCATCGAGGAGCCCGCTCGTTGCGGGCGTTCCGGGCAGCAGCCCCACCACCACGTCGAACCCGGGCAGCCGCTCGTCGAGCTCGGCCAGGGTGCGGATGTCGCCGGAGCCGCGCGCGAAGTGCGTGACGGGACAGCCGAACGGGCCGAGCAGCTCGGCGAACCGCCGGGCGATGGACCCGCGGCCCAGGACGAGCACCCGGGCCCCGGTCAGCAGACGCAGCCGGGGCCGCACGTCGGACTTCGCCCAGCTGCCCTCGGCGCGCAGCCCGGCGAGCCGGTCGATGCCGCGATGGAGCGCCAGGATTCCCGCCAGGCAGGACTGTGCCACCGGGTCGGCGAAGGCATCCCCCAGGTTGGTCACGGTCAGCCGTCGGCCGAGGACGGGCCAGTCGAGCCCGAGATAGTCGTCGATCCCGACCGAGGCGAGCTGCAGCCACTTGAGCCCGGGTGCGTTCGCGACCCGGTCCGCCCGGGGATTGCCGAGCGCCGTGCCGGCCGCGGCGAGGGCGCGGGCATCCGCCTCGGAGTCGGTTCCCGGCTCGGCGAACCACACCGGCCCTGGGGCGAGTTGACGCAGGTGGGCGCGCTCGGGACCGGTGAGCGACAGCTCCACGTACAGGCCGCCACGGCCCTCGTCCGGGTTCACCACGGGTGCTCCGCGAGGTACTCGGTGATCCGTTCCCGGTCCCACTTCCCGTCCGCGACGGTGACCCGGTAGCGGCGGGCCAGGGTGTCGCCCGGGGCGAGCTCCAACTCCTCGTGGAACGCGAAGGAGGGGGCGACCGCGGCGAAGGGCTCGTCGCGGACGAACCAGTGCGCCGGATGGGTGCCGCCCGCTCCGGTGTGATCGTTCTCCGGGGCGTGCTGGAAGATCAGGGTGGCGTGCCCGTCGGCGCCGTCGTGTTCGCCGCTGTAGGCCAGCCAGGGGGCCTGGGTCCCCATCAGCGCCGGGCCCTCCCCGACCGGGCCGAGGATCCGGCCGCCGCGGAAGGCGCGTGGCCCGCGCCAGAAGAGGCCGGTGTAGCCGGCCGCCTCCCGGCCGTGGGTCGTCGGGCTGCCGAAGAGCAGCGGTTCGGCGCGCCGGTTGGTGATCGCGCTGGACCAGGTCAGTGTCCAGCTGCCGCCGGTGTCCGTCGCCGTGGTGCCGGCGTCGGCGTGCTCGACGTCGTGCAGTTCGATCCGGCGCAGCTCGTCCGCCCAGTGCGTGCCGTCGTTGTGGCGCCAGCTCAGCCGCTCCGCGACGATCGCGCGTCCGGAGTCCGCCGTCACCTCGTCGAATCCGATGTGAGCCATCGATCCGACCCGCTCGGGCAGCGGCACGTAGTCCTGGCCGTGCACATAGGTGTTGCCGCCCCACAGGTTCTGACCGGAGAGGTGGGAGGCAGTCATCTGGAGGCCCTTGTGCCAGCGGTGATCGTTGGGCCGATAGTCGGTGACAACGTTATCGGCCAGTGTGCGCATGGGATGGATGTACGGCTTGGGGGCCTCCCAGGCCGCTTCCGGACGGTAGACGTAACTGATCAGGTCGATGCCGCCGCGCTCTTCCGTGACCGTGATCCGGTCGCCGTGGGCGTGCGTGATGCGCAGTGGACTGCTCATGTCCGGAGTCTCCTGAGTGTGACTGGAAAGCGCTTACCGCAACCTAGGGCCTGTGCCGGGGCACGTCAACAAGGGCGCGGGGCGACTGCGGAGCGGAAGGGCCGGCGTGTGCGGGCCCCGGAATCAGCCGGTGGTCAGGCCGAAGACGGTGATGATCACCAGGTAGCACACCGCCACGACGGCCGCCCCGGCCACATGGACACGGGCGGACCGCGCGCGGCCGGGCAGCAGCCAGAACGCGAGTGCCCGGTTGACCAGCGGCATCAGCAGCCAGGTCAGGATGCTGACGCTCAGTACATTGCTGAGGAACAGTGCGATGTACCCGGGCACCCCCAGATCCTTGAACCAGTCGCCTGCCGTCAGCTCCAGGATCATCACCGTCGGATACAGCGCCAGCACCACGGACATGGCCTGTTTCCAGTTGGGCGGCACGCCTTCCTGCGGTCCCGAGCCGAAGCGGAACCAGCCGCCGAACGCCGAGCCGATCTTGCGTACGTCGTAGGAGTCGAAATGGCCGTGCCCTTCCTCGACGAGCCGTCGGCGGGCATCGGAGCCGAGCCATGCCTCCAGGTTTTCCCGGGTGTCGAAGCGGAAGGCCACCACCCAGCGGTCCTGGATGCCTTTCACTGGCCGGAACAGCTCGGACCCCATGAAGCCCGGTTGCTTCTCCTGCTCCTTGAGGATCTTTTCCTGCCAGTGCAGGAAGTCCCGCTCATGCCCCGGCCGCACATCGTGCGAGACCACGGCCGTGACGACGTCGTCGGTCGGCGTCCCGCCGGAGAGCACCTCCTGGGTGGCGGGTCCGTCGAACAAGGGACAACCCTCGTCCAGGAGTTGCCGACGCGCCGCCGATTCCAGCCAGTGCGTGAGCTGTTCGAGGCGGGAGAAACGGAATACGACGACCCAGTCGTTCTCGTCGCCGGAGGCCGGTGAGTACATCTCCGTCCCCTGGAACCCGTCGAAGCCCCGCACGACTTCATTGGTCTTCTGCTGCCATCGTCTGTAGTCGTCGTTCCGGCCGGCCCGGACTCTCTGGGAGATGACGACCGTGGCGCTGCCGCCGGGGCCGGGGCTTGCACGGGTACTCATGCGGAGTAGTCTAGTTCTAAAGGGAGTTATCGGACAAATAGGGTGCTTTTATTCCTCGAACGATGGTCGCGCCAGGACGCGAGCGCCGGATGAAGAGGGGTTCCGCGATGGGGCACAAGGAATTCATGGCCGAAGCCGTCCGGCTGGCCACCGAGTCCGTCGAGGAGGGGTGGGGCGGGCCGTTCGGTGCGGTGATCACCAAGGAGGGTGAGATCATCGCCCGTGGGCAGAATCGTGTGCTGCTCACCGCCGATCCGACCGCCCACGGCGAGGTCGAAGCCATCCGCAAGGCCATTCAGGTCTTCAACCCCGAGGCGCCCAGCATCTCGGAGGCGTACCAGGACCGGTACACGCTCAAACTGGTGCCGCGCCCCGAGGGCTCGCCCGATGTCGTGCCGGAGCGTGCCCGGATGCTGCAGGGGTGCACGATCTACACGAGCGGGGCCCCGTGCCCGATGTGCATGAGCGCCATCTACTGGGCCCGCATCGGCACTGTTTACTACAGCTGTGACTGGAAGGCGACCCGGGAGATCGGTTTCGACGACGCATTCCAGTACGAGGACTTCGCCAAGCCGCCGGAGCGGCGCAGCATCACACTCGAACAGATCCATCCCGAACTGGGGACCACGTCCTACCGGGCCTGGGTGGACAGGGCGAACAATCACCCCTACTGAAGGAGCGGACGAGGACCGGGGAACCGGGGATGCCGGGCGGGCAGCGGAGCCGGCCCGGCACGGCGGCCGACGGCTTGCCGCACACTCATGGAAGAGCGGCAAGCCATCGGCCGTCGGCGTGAGGCGGGTGCTACTTGGGCGGACGAATGCTTCCGCCGCCCATGTTGCCCAGTTGGTCGCACTCCTCCTGCAGCTTCCGGGCCTTCTCCTGGAGCCGCTGGCGCTGCTCAGGGTCGGTGGTGCGCTCGGCGGCCTCGGTCATGTGCCGGGCCTTGTCACGCAGCTGCTGCGCACGGTCACCGGATTCACGTGCAACGCTCATCATCGCTCCTTGTGCGGTTGGGAAGAGCGGGCTCCATCAGAGAACCAGCGCCGTCGGGCTACCGCACCTCGAATCGTCACTCAGGGTGACGAGACCCCGAGGGGTCCCGCGACGCTGGCATGATCAAGGGCATGAACGAGAGCATCATCGCCGCGTGTGACGGGGCGTCCAAGGGCAATCCGGGACCCGCGGCCTGGGCGTGGGTCGTGGCCGACGCGCAGGGCCGGCCCGAGCGCTGGGAAGCGGGACCGCTGGGCACCGCGACCAACAACATCGCCGAACTCACCGCGCTGCGGCAGCTGTTGGAGTCGACGGACCCCGCCGTGCCGATCGAGGTGCGGATGGACTCGCAGTACGCGATGAACGCGGTGACGAAGTGGCTGCCGGGGTGGAAGCGCAACGGCTGGAAGACCTCGGCCGGCAAGCCGGTGGCCAATCGTGACCTGGTGGCCGCCATCGACGACCGGCTCACCGGCCGGACCGTGCGCTTCACCTACGTCCCCGCCCACCAGGTGGACGGCGACCCGCTCAACGCACTCGCCGACCAGGCTGCCAGCGAGGCCGCGGTGGCACAGCGGCCGGCCGGAACCGCGCACGGCTCCACGCAGCTGCCGACGCCGGCCCCCGCCCGGGCGACCGAGGGGCGCCGGGCCGGCGCGGCGACGAAGAAGGCGGCGGGCGCGGCACGCCCCGCCCGTTCCGGTGGCACGATCAAGGCCAGGTTCGCGGGCCGCTGCCACTGCGGAAAGCCCTACGCGGCACAGGACATGATCGCCAAGAACCCCAACGGCTGGGGCCACCCGGAGTGCCGCACCGCCTCCGCCTGAGGCGCACCGCCGCCCGGAGCGGGCTGACTCCACCCGGAGGCCACTGCAACTCCATGGCCGAACAGTTCTGCCCGACGCGAGCCGTGCGTTTGGCGACAGGTGGGACCGGTCTCGAGTGAATGAATCAATGCGACCATGTCCACGCCATATCCAGCTCGGCTGAAACGCCCTCCGGCTCATCGCGGGTCGGGGGGCTCGCGTTACTTCCTGCGAGCCGCAAGTCCCGAAAGGATCACCGTCCGGCTCTTGCCATGAACCGTGCCCGTTCGTAACGTTGAGGGAGCCAGCACACAGCAAGGGTGCTGGATGCTGGTGTAGTGACTCAATCGGAACTACACCCTTCAGGGAAAAAGTGAACACGACCGCCATCGTTACGATGATCCTTGCGGCCTTGCTCGGCTTTGGTCGAGTACTCGACGGAGTCGAGTCGTTGAAGGAAGGGATCATCAAAATGATCCGGTCCTTCGTGGAGGTTCGGGATGAACTGGACCGCGCGAAGCGGTCCCATCGGCCCGAGCCCACTCAAGGAGATCAGTTGGAGCAAACTCCGGACCACACGGAGGAACTTCCGGACGCGGCCCAAGGTAACGGCCGGAACTCCGCCGGCTAGAATTTCAGATCATCTCTCTGGACTCAGGACTGAATGAGCCTTTGCCTTCAGCCCCGAGAGCTCGATAGGTTTACAGCAAGTGCGTTCTTGCTTGCGAACATTGCTACATCTGTGAACATGTCGATCAGAGTCGGCGAACTCGGCCGAGGTAATCTCTGACGAACTCATTTTCCGGACTGCTCAACGCCTGACCGAGCATGCCGAGGTACCTGAACTGCCCTCCGCGTCAGTGATCCTGCACGGAGGGGAGCCCTTGGAAGTCAATGGATCACGCCCCCATCGGAAATTTGCGGGGGCTTTCTTTGCGTTATGGATCGATGGCGTCGCTACGGCCGGCATCCCCACGCATCTCGAACATGACCGACAGCACGATCCGCGTTGAGCGCCTGGACTCCGTCTCCGAGCCTCCGCGATCCGGATCAAGGACTCCCTGCGAATTGCGTGATCACGTCTCGATGCGCGCACCGGTGCCCCCGCCCGACCGGGTCCGCGTGCCATGATGCGGATCCGGCGGCGGTGTCCGCGGATCCCTGATCCGATGCCGACGCCGCTCGCGAGAGTGGGACGCTGGGGGACGGATGGGAAGCAAGGGCACGGTCCTGCGCGAGCTGCGCGGCGCGCAGAAGTCGGCCAAGGGAGTCTCGCTCTACTCGCGGTACGTGAACCGCCCGGCCGGCCGGGTCCTTGCGGCCGGTGCGTACCGGATGGGACTGACACCCAATCAAGTCACGTTGATCAGCGCGGCGTTCACCTTCGCCGCAATCGCCTCTGTGGCGCTCGTCCGCCCCTCCTTCGGGCTCGCGGTCGCGGTGTACGCGGGGCTGGTCATCGGCTTCGCCCTGGACTCGGCCGACGGGCAACTGGCCAGACTCACCGGCGCGGGAGGCCCGGACGGCGAGTGGCTGGACCACGTCGTGGACTGCGCCAAGATGATCCTTGTGCACACCGCCGTGCTGATCTCGTTCCAGCGGTTCTCCGGACTGCCCGGCGAGGGCTGGCTGCTCCTGCCGCTGGGCTTCCTGTTCACGGCGGTGCTGACGTTCTGCGCGGGGCTGCTGCGTGAACAGCTGGGAAAGGCGGCTGCCCGGCCCGTGTCGGGCCCCGGCGCCACCGCCCCGGTCTCGCGGCTGCGGGCCGTGGCACTGTTGCCCGCCGACTACGGGGTGTTCTGTCTGGTGTTCCTGCTCCTGGGCGACCGCACCGCGTTCCGTATCGGCTATGCGGGGCTCGCCGCCGTGCACGCGCTGTTCCTGGTGGTGTTCCTCGCCAAGTGGTTCAGGGAGCTCAGAGCGCTCCGGACTGCGGACTGACGAGTGTGTCCAGCGCCCGGCGCAGCTGGGTGCTGGACGTGTGCACGGTGTACGGAAAGTAGACGACCTCCACGCCGACTTCGGCGAAGTCGCGTTCCAGCCGTTTCCCCTTCTCCGTCTCCCGCCAGTCGTCCCCCTTGAAGATCACGTCGAACCTCACCTGCTGCCAGGTCTCCACCTTGTCGGGCACCGTCTCGACGAACGCAGCGTCCACGTAGCGCACGCTGCGTACGATCTCCAGGCGCTCCGGCAGCGGAATCACCGGCCGATGGCCCTTGGCGAGCGCGGCCATCTCGTCCGAGACAACCCCGGCGACGAGATAGTCGCACTGACTGCGGGCGTGCCGCAGGATGTTGAGATGCCCCACATGGAACAGGTCGTAGACCCCCGGCGCGTAGCCGACCCTGTGCACCATCCGTTCTCTCCCCCCACGGTGAACGTGATGTCCGTGTCCCGCAGCAGTTTTCCGGACATGGCGTCCGGTGCGGTGGGATATCGGTATCGGTGTTGATGGTGCAACGACCTTACTGTGAAGACCACTTGCGCATCACGTGAACGGATAAGCTCACTTTTGGGGCTGTTCCTTGGGGGGAACAGCGAATGTTCCGGGGGGAAGGCGAGCGTCCATGTCCGATGCCGATCGTCACAAGCCGTTCGAGGGCCGTACCCTGCTGGTCGTCTCGACGAACTACGCACCGGAGCTGACGGGCATCGGCCCGTACGCCGCACAGCTCGCCGAGCACTGGGCGGCGGCCGGGGCGGACACCCACGTACTGACCGGGATGCCGCACTATCCGTCCTGGCGGACCGACGCGGAGTACCGGGGGGTGTGGCGGGTCGCCGAGAAGCGGGCCGGGGTCACCGTGCACCGGCGAAGACACTATGTGCCGTCCCGTCAGACCGCCCTGCGCAGAGCCGCGTTCGAGGCCACGGTGCTGGGGCACGGTCTGCTGTCGCCTCCCGCCGCGCTCCCGCCCGACGCGGTGGTCTCCCAGATCCCCAGTCTCGCCGGGGGCGTCATCGGTGCCCGGCTGGCCGGCCGCCACCGGGTCCCGTACGTACCCGTCGTGCAGGATCTGATGGGCGCCGCCGCCGCGCAGAGCGGCATCCGGGGCGGGGGCCGTGCGGCAGCCGTCGCCTCGGCCGCCGAGCGGTACGCGCTGTGCTCCGCGGCCCTCGTCGGCGTCATCCACGAGAGCTTCGTGCCCCGCGTCACCGCGTATGGGGTGGACCCGGGGCGCATCCGCACGGTGCCCAACTGGTCGCATGTGCGGGCCCCTTCCGCCGACCGGGCCGGAACCAGGGCGCGTCTCGGCTGGAGCGAGGGCACCCCGGTGGTCCTGCACTCCGGGAACATGGGGCTCAAACAGGGCCTGGAGGTCCTGGTCGACGCGGCCCGCCTCGCGCCGGAGATCCGCGTGGTGCTCATGGGCGACGGGAATCAGCGCGAGGCGCTGCTGGCACGCGCGGCGGGCCTGCGCAACCTCGACATCCTGCCCCCGGCCGACGCGGCCGAGTTCACGGACGTACTCGCCGCCGCCGATGTGCTCGCGGTGACTCAGCGGGGCTCCGTGCTCGACATGAGCGTCCCCTCCAAGCTCACCTCCTACTTCGTCTCGGGCCGGCCCGTCGTGGCCTCGGTCGCCGAGGGGGGAGGCACCGCACAGGAGGTCCAGCGGTCCGGCGCCGGGCTCCTCGTCGCCCCGGAGGACCCCGCGGCGCTGCTGTCGGCCGTACGCAAGCTCGTCGAGGCGCCGGCCGGGGCGGACGCGCTCGGGGCCAACGGACCGCAGTACGTCGCACGTCATCTGAGCCGCGAAGCGGGCCTGGCCCGCTTCGACGCCCTGCTCAACGAGGTCCTCGCGGACGCCAAAGGGAGACCACGCCGATGAACCAGCCGATCCGCGCCCTGGAGGACCAGGACGAACCCGCGCTGCTGCGGGACCAGTTCCGACAGCTCCTGCGCTACCGGGTGCTGCTCGCCTCCGGCGTGGTCGTCGGGCTCATCGGTGGCGGCTGGCTCGCGCTGAGCGGTGAGGAGAGCTACACCTCGACGGGCGAGGTCGTCGTACGCTCCGCCGCGTCGGACCCCTTCGCCGCCGGTGCCTCCGCCGACAAGGGCATCAACATCGGCTCCGAGCGGCAGACCGCCGTCAGTGACACCGTGGGCACCCTGGCCGTCACCACCCTGGCCGGACGGGGCGACCGGGTGGAGGTCGGACCGCTGCTCTCCGGCCTCCAGGTCACCAACCCGCCCAACACCCTCGTGCTCCGCTTCTCCTACACCGGCCGCACCCCCGCACTGGCGAAGGCGCGGGCCCAGGCGCTCGCCGACGCCTACCTGGAGATCCGCCGCCAGCGCACCGAGAACAGCATCGCCAACATGGTCGACGGCTACCGCGCCCAGCTGACCCCGCTCACCGAACAGCGCGACCAACTGGCGGCGGAGGCCGGCAGGAGCAACGACGTGACCAGCGCACGGGCCAACCTGGTGGTCGCGATCTCCGAACTCACGCGGAAGATCTCCGAGTTGCAGGCGCTGGACACCACCCCGGGATACCTGACGAAGAAGCCCGCCGCCCCGACCGCGCCCACCGGTGCCGGACTGCCGCTGCTGCTGGGGCTCGGCGGTGTCGTCGGTCTCGCACTGGGACTGCTGCTGTCCTGGGTACGCCTGGTCTTCGACCCGGCCGTGCGCTCGACCCGGGAGCTGGTCCGTTCGCTCGGCGCGCCCCTGCTCGGCACCCTGCCCAGGGAGCGTGCGTATGGCGGCTCGCCGCTGGCCATCGGGCGGAGCGGGAGCAGGCTCGCCGAGGAGTACCGCGCGGTCGCCTTCCGGCTCGCCTACGATCCGTCGCTCGCCGAGCGCCGCAGGCTCCTGGTCACGGCACCGCGCGGGGACGGCGCGGCGGCGGCCGCCGCCGCGGCCAACCTGGCAGCGGCCTTCGCCGAGATGGGCCGCGACGTGATCCTGGTCGAGGCCGATCTGCGCACCCCCGCACTGGCCAGGGACCTGGGCCCGGCGGCGCAGGGCTCCCGGCCGCGCTGGGCGACCCGGGGCCGACGCGCCTGGCCGTCGGACAGCCAGATGCACGTGGACGTACCCGGGTCGGGCGCCTTCACCCTGATAGCGGGCCGGCGTACGGACAACGTGCCGCGGGCCCTGACGTCGGCACCCGTCGGCCGGATCGTCGCCGAGGGCGACCGGCCCGGTGCCGTCGTCATCGTGCTGGCCCCGCCCGTGCTGTCGTACGCCGACGCCGTCGCGCTGATCGACCGGGTGGAGGGCGTCGTGGTGGTCTGTGATCCGCGCGAGGTGCACCGCAGCGACCTGGAGCGGATCCGGGAGATCATCGGGGCGGCGGGCGGTTGTGTGCTCGGCGCGCTGCTGCACCCCGGGCTGAGCCGACACGAGCGCCGGACCCGCAGGAAGGCGGCCAGGCGCCGGCCGGGCGGTGGGCGGCCGGCCGGGGACGACGCGGGCAACGGGCCGGAACACACCGGTGACCCCGCCGAGACGCTGGGGCTGCGCGCCTTCGACTCCACCGCCGGACACAGATGAGGGCACGTACCGCGATCGTCTGCTCGGTCGCGGACCAGGGCGTGGCCGCGCTCACCAACATCCTGGTGCTGGTGACGGCAGCCCGGCTGTCCACCGTGGCGGAGTTCGCCCGCTTCTCGGCGGTCTACCTCGTCTTCACGGTGCTGCTGGGCGTGTCCGGCGCCTACACCGGGCAGCCGCTCGTGCTGCGGCGCGGCGGGAGCGATGAAGTGCGCGGTGCCTGCCGGTCGGCGGTGGTGTTCACCCTGCTCGTGGCAGCGGTGCTCGGTACGACACTGGCCGGTGTCTGCCTGCTGGTGCCGGGCGCCACCGCGGACGCCCTGATGGCGCTGGGACTCGTCCTGCCGGTGGTGCTGGGCCAGGACATCATGCGTTATGCCTTCTCCACCCTGCACCTGTCGCATCTGGCGCTGGCGGGCGACGTGCTCCGACTGGTCTGTGTGCTGGGCGCGTTGGCTCTGCAAACTCACGGCGCCCCGGCCGCCCGGCTCGTCGTGGTGTGGGGGCTCGCCGCACTGCCGGCCCTGCTCCTGTCGGCCGCCCTGCTGCACCGGAGGGTGGCCGGGGCACCGGTGCGGCCGAAGGCTCTGCTGCGACGAGGCCATCTCGGGCGGCGCTTCGTGGTGGAGTTCGCGGTGGGCAACGCCACCGGCCAGCTCTCCGTGCTCGCACTCGGTGCCGTCGGCAACCCGCTGGTGGTCGGTGCGCTGCGTGGCGCGACCACCCTGTTCGGACCACTGAACGTGCTGTTCACCTCGGCCACCGGCTTCGGCCCGCCCCTGCTGGGCAGGATCGCCGACGAACGGCGCAGGATACGGGCCGCCGCCGTGCTCGCGGCTGTCCTGGCGACGGGTGCCGCCGCCTGGGCCACGGCCCTGGCCCTGCTGCCCGGCCCGGTCGGACGCCGGCTGCTGGGCGACACCTGGCCCACGGCGGCCGCCCTGCTCCCGGCGACCGGCAGCCAGTACGCGGCGATGGCCGTCGGCACCTGCGGGCTGCTGGCCCTGCGGATGCTAGACCCGCGCACCACGCTCGCCATCCAGGTGGTCTTCTCGCTCGCCGCCGTCGCCTTCCTCACCGGCGGCTATGTGCTGGGCGGGGTACCGGGCGCCGCCTGGGGCCTGTGCCTGGGGTCCGGGTGCAAGGCGGTGGCCACCTGGACCAGGGTGGCCCGGATCAGGGCCCGCACCGACGTGGCGCGGGTGCCCGTCAGCGAGGGTGCCGCCCGTCCCGCCGAAAGCTCGTGACCAGCAGCAGACAGAGCGCCGCGACGGCCAGTTTGCCGACGGACTGCAACAGCGGACCGCGCAACAGGATGAAGGTGTACCCGGCGACCAGCGGTGCGGTGACCGCAAGGACGCTGCCGGGCCCCGGACCCTCCCGGGAGACGGCCCGCGCGTACCGCCGGTCGGTACGGGCGGCGGCGTACCCGAGCAGCGCGAGAGCACCGGCCATGCCCGGCGCACCGAAGTCGACCCAGAGCTCGGTCCACAGCGGTGCCGACAGGTTGGTCATGCTCATCCCCATCCACTGACCGACGCGTACCCCCGTGTCCTCCGGCTTGCCGCTCCACACCGACCGGGGCACGAAGAAGAGGGCCGAGCCCGCCAGTTGACGCCCGTAGGTGTGGCCGTGGGTGTCCACCCAGGTGATGGTGTTGGCGAACATCACCGTCTGGTCGTAGTCCTTGGTGGCCAGCGGCTCGAAAATCGACGACGAGTCCACCGGCCGGTACCCGGCGCTGTCGTACCGGAACCGGTCCGCGTAGGGGAACAGCACCAGCGCCCCGACCACCCCCATGGCGAGCACCGAGCGGTACATCGCCGCGCTGCTCGGGAACGCGGTGAAAAGCAGCGAGACCAGCACCGTCAGGAACCAGTAACGTGCGTTGGTGAAAGGGTTGTTGACGATCACGTTGAGGACGAACAGTCCGGTCCAGGCCAGCACCGCCGCCGGAGAGCGCCGGGCCCGGCGCGAGGTCACCAGCCGACGGGTGAAGAAGAGCAGCGCCAGCAGCGCGGGCACCGTGCCGAAGCCCTTGAGGAAGGCCGACCCCACATTGGACCCGTCCGGCCCCACCCCGCTCCCCGCGACCGAGGCACTGATCTCCTGACGGCTGGTGAAGAAGACCGCCGGACCGCCCACCCTCAGGATGTAGTAGCCGCTCGCCGCGAAGGCCAGCAGTACCAGCAGCCCGAGCCGCCCCGGGTGCGCCACGGCCGGGCGGCCCCCGGACCGCGCGGTGACCCGCCGCAGCAGCGGCCGCCTGGATGCCAGCAGGGCCCCCAGGTCGAACGCGGCACAGCCCACCAGGATCAGCGCGACGGCCGTCACCAGATCCGACCGCGGCCCGACCATCGGGGTGGGCGTCTGCCCGATGACCGCCTGGGCGAACGGCGCCACGCCCATCGCGATGTACACGAACATCCAGAAGACGCCCTGCAACAGGCGCCGCCGGGTGGAAAGGACCATGGTCGCGAGCCGGATCCCCGCATAACAGGTCAGCACGAGCTGCAGCCAGTACGCGGTGTCGCGGACGCCGGTGCCCGGCTGCGCGGCGATCACCGCGGGCAGGAAGAAGACCAGGGCGAGGATGAGGGGCACGGCCAGGGCGCGCGAGAGCATCGCCCACGACCTGGGCTCGGCCCGCGCGTGGCCCGGCTCCCGCGGGCCGTGCTCCGGTACGGGTGCGGACGGCGCCGCCTCGTGCACGGACGTCATGTGCTCCCCGTTTCCGTGGACCTGTGAACACTCTAACGAATCAACCCACTTGGGGGGTTTGGATGACTAGTCTGTAAACGTCGGCCGCGGTTGAGGGGAACCCTGGTGAAGATCCTGCACGTCGTCACACTGCACACCCCGGACCACGCGTTCGGCGGTCCGACCAGGGTGGCGCTCAACCTGTCGAAGGTCCAGCGGGCCGCCGGCGACGACGCCAGGGTCATGGCACTGGGCGACGGCTTCGATGGCCCCCTCCCGCGCGAGATCGAGGGAGTACCGGCCCATCTCTTCCAGGCCCGCCATCTGCTCCCCGCGTTCGAGGTCAGCGGCATCACATCCGGTGCGCTCCTGCTCACCGCGTACCGCATGATGCGCGGCGCCGACCTCGTCCATGTCCATCTGATGCGCGATCTGGTGACGCTGCCCGCCGCGCTGCTCGCCCTGGCCTCACGCACCCCCCTCGTCGTCCAGACGCACGGCATGGTGGACCCCACCGAGAACCGGGTCGCCCGGCTCACCGATCTGCTCGGGGTGCGCAGGGTGCTGCGCGGGGCCGACACCGTACTGCACCTCACCGAGAAGGAACGCCTCGATGTGAACGCCGTCGCCGCACCGGTCCCACTGACCCGGACGGTACGGCTGGTCAACGGCGTACGTCCGCAGCAGATCAAGCCCGCCCGGGAGCAGGGGCGGCCGCCGACGGTCCTCTTCCTCGCCCGGATCCAGGAGCGCAAGCGCCCGCAGGACTTCGTCGCCGCGATGCCGGCGGTCCTGGCCCGGCACCCGGACGCCCGCTTCGTGCTGGCCGGCCCCGACACCGGCGCGCTGCCCGCGACCCTCGAACTCGCCCGCAGGATGGGGGTGATGGGATCGCTCGACCACGTGGGGCCGCTCGGTCACGAGGAGGTCCTGGCGGCGGGCCGACGGGCCGATGTGTACGTACTGCCGTCGATCGAGGAGCCCCTGGGCGTGTCCGTCCTCGAAGCGATGTCGGTCGGCACCCCCGTCGTCATCACCCGCACCTGTGGACTCGGCCCCGATGTGGCCCGCGCGGGCGCGGGCCGGGTGATCGACAGCAGGGCCGGCGAGGACGCGAAGAACGCGATCGAGGTCGCCGCCGCCATCCTGGAACTCCTCGAACCAGGGACCAACACCCGTACGGGCAGGGCCGCCTGGGACCTGGTGAACAAGGACTTCACCATCGAGGCCGTGACCGCGACCCTCCGGCGGACCTACGAGGAAGTGGTCCGTCGGAGGAGGGGTGGCCGGGTCAAACGGTCTTCCCTTCACGGGACTTGAGAGCGATCTGCCAGCGGTAGAAGCTCATCGCCAGCGCGAAGTCGAACCCCGCCCGCCCGTCGAGGAACCCTCGCCGGTACAGATACATGTAGGCGAACGACACCAGGGGCTTGAACGGTGCCTTGTGGAACAGCTGCCCCTGGCGCGATTTCACCCTGCGCACCTGCTCCTTGACCTCGGGATGGTGCTCCAGCCACGCCTCCCAGTCCGAGTAGCGGTTGTGCCGCTCGAACCAGGCGGTGACCGGGTCGAGATCCTGGTGCTCGATCGGATTGCGGAGCGAGCCGACCGAATCCGCGACCGGCTGGTAGTGGCCCTCGACCTCACCGATCCCCGGCGCGTCCAGATCACCCACCTCCGGATACCGGCAGCGGGTCCGGTCGGTCAGTGACCGCTTCCGGATGGTGTAGCCGTGCCGCAGCCGCTTCCCGGAGAACCAGTAACCGAGCGGAATGTCGTACGCTGCCGGCTTCGGCGCGGCCGGGTCGGCGAAGACCTGCCGCAGTTCGGCCAGCAGCCCGGGACCGATCCGCTCGTCGCCGTCGAGCAGCAGGATCCAGTCCAGGTCCGTGCGGACATGGTCCAGACACCACTGCTTCTTGCGCGGATGGCCTCCGTCCCAGGTGTACATGATCACCTCGGCACCGCACTCCGCGGCGATCTTCGCCGTCTCGTCCGTGCTGTGCGAGTCGACGACGACGACCGCCTCGAAATGGCCGAGTACCGACGTCACCGCCTCGGCGATGTTGAGCCCCTCGTTCTTCGTGGGGATCGCCACGGCTATCGGCAGTCTGCTCATCCGAGGTCTCCTTCGGGCAGCCAGGCGTAGCAGCCTGTGGAGGTGAAGGCGCCGGCCTGCCGGGGCACCGTGATCGTGGTCCGCTTCCCGGCGGAGCCGGAGGCCAGGGTCCTGCCGTCCGCGCCGGTGATCCGCCAGGTGCAGCCTCCGGTGGGGGAGACGTCGCGGTAGCGGCCCGGCCGGATCTGCTCGTTGCCGTACGTGCCGTCCGCGTATCCCCGGGCTGCTTCCCGCAGCAGGTCCCGGTGCTGGGTGCAGAGGTGCTCGACGGCGGGCCACGCGTCGGCGAGCTCGCCCGTCACGATCGCACCGACCGCCACGTCCCGGTCGGCCTTCACGAGGAACCGCAGCCGGTCGCAGGTCTCCTGACCGGTCTGGAGCACCGCCGCGGGATCCATTCCCGTGGGCACCCGGTCGACCAGATACTCCTTCTGCTTCCTGGTGAACGAACCGGTGGCCGGGGTGAGGCGGTCGCTGGGCAGCTTCGGCGGCTCACTCGTGCGCGGGGCCGAGGGGCCACCGGTGGCGGTGGTGCCCGGCCCGGCCGTCGGGGCGGCGAGCGGGGCATGCGTGGCCGCGGGGGCGGCGCCGCTCGCGCCGTTGTGCCCCTCGGAGGACGAGCCGCAGGCGGCCAGCGCCGCCGTCAGTACGACGACGGCGGCACCGGCCCGGAACGGATACCTCATCCAGCTGTCCTCAGTGCGTAGTGGGCACTGACCTGCGTGCTGCTCAGCGCGGTCGGGTAGACGGCGGTCTCGTCGATCTGCCCGGCGAAGAAGTTGCTCGTCGGCTGGGACGGCCAGCCCTTCAGATTGTCCCCGCCGACCCGCCAGTAGCCGTCGTACTTCTGGTTGCCGGTGTACAGGGCGTTCGAGGCGCGGAGCTTCCCGTCCACGTACAGCGCCATGCCGCCCGGGCCCTGGGTGGCGACCACGTGGTGCCAGGCGCCGTTGTTGTAGGCGGTGGGCGTGGTGACGGTCCTCGTGCCTCCGCTGTGCACCCCGAAGACGAGCCGGCCGTCGTCGCGCATGTACACATGCTTGTCGTACTGGGTGCTGTTCTGCATGGTCAGATTGCCGAAGCCGATGATCTTCCCGCCCTTGGTGGTCGTGGTCCTGATCCAGGTCTCCACCGAGAACCTGGCCGGCTGCGGGTGGCGCTTGTTGCTGTAGGCGTACTGGGTCGAGCCGTTGAGGCCGATCGCTGTCGAGGGGCCCGCGACAGCGGCCGGGGTCACCCGCCGGGTGGGGGAGCTGCGCACGAACCCGTTGTTACGCCTGCCGCTGCTGTCGCCCGCGAGGGTCGAGGCGGTCTCGTCGTACCGCCAGTAGAGCGAAGCACCGTCCGAGAGCACCTTGGCGGGATACTTCCCGGCCGCGGATGCCACGGTGGCGGACACGGCGGTCGACTTGGCGCTGGTGTTGGTGCCGTCGCTCGCACTGATCCGGTACGAGTGGGTCTCGCCCGCCGCGACGTCCGTGTCGGTCCAGCTCAGCTGCGGCCGGTCCCAGAACAGCGAGTAGCCCGTCGTGGTGTGCACCGGGGTGCTCGCACCGTCCTTGTAGATCCGGTAGGTGAGTTCCCCGTCGTCGGTGTCGAAGCTGGTCTGCCAGTCGACCACCACCTTCCCCGGGGTGAGCGTGGACAGGGTGACGTTGGGCACCCACGGGGCCCCGGTGTCGGGACCGTCGGCGAACCGGGTCAGACCCTGCTGCGCGGAGCCGTTGACGGTGGTGAACTCGCCGCCGACCCACAGGTAGTGATGTCCGCCCTTGTCGGTCTGGGCCATCACGCGGGGCCCGACCGGCTCCCCGATGCCGTCGTTGGTGTCCGGGAACCAGGGCAGCAGCTTCGGGTCGTCGACGGACTGGGCCAGCAGATGCTTGCGCGGCTGGTCGGGGAACTCGCCCATGGTGGCGCAGTCATGGGCGTGACTCCCGCTGTACAGCACGCCCTTGTGCACCAGGACGGCCTGGGTCGCGCCGAGGCAGGTGTCCCGCCAGCGCTGCTCGAAGTCGCTCAGGTCCAGTGCGATCCGGCCGTCGAAGACACCGCCTCCGGTGCCCTCGTTGGCGGTGTAGAAGCCGGTGGCGTCCGTGGTGAGGTCCTGCACCGTGGAGGTGTTGGGAATGAACCCGGCCGGATAGCTCTTGGCCACCGCCCCGGTCGTGGCGTCCACGACCGCCAGCGCGTGCGACGTGGCGCCGTTGACCTTGAAGAAGTTTCCGCCGAGCAGCACGTGCTTGCGGTCGGGGGTCAGCTCGACGGCCCGGCCGATCTCGTCCGCGTCGGCCTTCCACGGCTTCAGCGCGGCGCCCGTGGTGACCGCGGCGAACTTGTTCCTGGTCTGTCCGGCCACCATGTTGAAGTCACCGCCCAGGTACACGGTGTCGGCGGTGACGGCGAGGGCCCGCACCATCGCGGAGACGGAGACCTTGAAGTCCTGGCGCGGGGTGCAGCTGGCGGTGTCGATCGCGGCGATGTTGCTCACGCCGACACCGCTCACCGACCCGAACCGCCCTCCCACGTACAGGGTCTTCTGGTCCGGTGACAGTGCCAGCGCCCTCACGGTCGCCGTGCCGGACGAGAGTGTGAACGACAGGCTGCAACCGGTCGGCGCACCGGTCGCGGCGTCGAAGGCGGCGAAGTTCACCGCCGGCTGCTCCGAGGTGCCGGCCGCCGCGTCCGGCGGCCGTACGGTGGAGAAGGTGCCGCCGGTGTAGACGACACCGGCGTCCGACGCGGCCATCGACCAGACGATGCCGTTGGTCTGCCAGGTGGTGAGGTCGTCCGCGGTCAGCGAGACCGGCGGCGTGAGGGCCGCGGCCGGGGAGCCCCCGGACGCGGCGGCGGACAGCGCTCCGGCGAGCAGGCAGAGCGCGGCGGCAGCGGCGCGTACCCGGCCACGGCCTACGGGTCTGCGGCCCGTGGTTGCGTTCATCATTCAGCTCCGAAGGTGAGAACGGGCCGCGGCAGGACCGCCGCGGTTCCTGTGCCGCCCGGCCGGCGGCCGGGACGGTGCGTCCCGCAACGGGTGCGGGTGGGGGCGTGGTCCGGGCACCCGGCTCCGGTGGTCGCACCCGGATCCACCGGGAACGCGGTGGCCCTGGCGGTCGTACCGGTGCCGGGGGATCTCATCGGTCCACCCGCACGGCAGCTCCGGCCAGTTGGTCGGAGAGCTGGCGGATGTCCGCCTCGACCATGATCCTGGCGAGCTCCCGTGACCGCACGACCGGTTTCCAGCCGAGGAGCTCCTCGGCCTTGGCGGCGTCCCCGATCAGGGCGTCGACCTCGCTGGGGCGTTCGTACTTGGCGTCGTAGCGGACGTGCTCGCGCCAGTCCAGGCCCGCGTGCGCGAAGGCGTACTCCAGGAACTGCCGCACACTGACGCCCTCGCCGGTGGCCACCACATAGTCGTCCGGGACGTCGCACTGGAGCATCCGCCACATCGCCTCGACGTACTCGGGCGCGTACCCCCAGTCGCGTACGGCATCGAGATTACCCAGGTGGAGGTGGGTCTGCAGGCCCGCCTTGATCCTGGCCACCCCGCGAGTGATCTTCCGGGTCACGAAGGTCTCGCCGCGGCGCGGGGATTCGTGGTTGAAGAGGATCCCGTTGACCGCGAACATGCCGTACGCCTCACGGTAGTTGACCGTGGCCCAGTACGAGTAGACCTTGGCGACGCTGTACGGGCTCCGCGGATGGAACGGAGTTCGCTCGTTCTGAGGCGGCGGGGTGGCGCCGAACATCTCGGACGAGGAGGCCTGATAGACACGGGTGTCGATCCCGCTCGCACGGACCGCCTCCAGCAGCCGGATGGTGCCGAGACCAGTGATGTCACCCGTGTACAGCGGTGCGTCGAACGAGACGCGGACATGCGATTGCGCGCCCAGGTTGTAGACCTCGTCCGGCCGGATGTCACGCAGCAGATTCACCAGCGCGACCCCGTCGGCGAGGTCGGCGTGGTGCAGGACGAACGAGCGGTTCTCCTCCTCCGGTCCCTGGTAGATGTGGTCTATGCGCTCGGTGTTGAAACTCGACGAGCGGCGTATCAGGCCATGCACCGTGTACCCCTTGTCGAGCAGCAGCTCGGACAGGTACGAGCCGTCCTGTCCGGTCACACCGGTGATGAGCGCGGTCTTCGCCACGACTCCCCCTTCTCTGGTCGCCTCAGCGGCTGTTGTTCCGCACCGAATATTTCCCGCCGAAATATCGGGATTGAGCGTTCTGCGGCCAAACATCACCGCAGACTGCGGGTGCTGGCAGAATCCGGGCCATGACGACTGATCTCCCCGGCCCTCCCCAGGAATCCGTCCGTTCCCTCCTACGATCCGGTGCTCGCGTGTTCGTGGCGGGCCACCGCGGCCTGGTCGGTTCTGCCGTGGCGCGCCGACTCACCGCCGAGGGGCACGAGGTGATCACCCGCGATCGCGACCGACTCGATCTGCGCGACGCCGCACGGACCGAGGCTTTCCTCCGCGAGGTCCGTCCGGATGCCGTGGTGCTGGCCGCCGCCAGGGTCGGCGGGATCATGGCGAACAGTACGTACCCGGTGCAGTTCCTGGAGGACAATCTGCGCATCCAGCTGAGCGTCGTCGCCGGGGCGCACGCCGCCGGGGCCGAGCGGCTGCTCTTCCTCGGCTCGTCCTGCATCTACCCCAGGCTCGCGCCGCAGCCGATCCCCGAAAGCGCCCTGCTCACCGGCCCGTTGGAGCCGACCAACGAGGCGTACGCACTGGCCAAGATCGCCGGAATCGTGCAGATCCGTTCCTATCGCCGACAGTACGGCGCCTCGTACATCAGCGCCATGCCCACCAACCTCTACGGTCCGGGCGACAACTTCGACCTGGAGTCCTCGCACGTACTGCCCGCGCTGATCCGCCGCTTCCACGAGGCGCGCCGGGACGGTGCGCCCACGGTCACGCTCTGGGGCTCCGGCAGCCCGCGCCGGGAGTTCCTGCATGTGGACGATCTGGCCGCCGCATGCCTGCTGCTGCTGGAGCGTTACGACGGCGACGAACCGGTCAACATCGGCTGCGGGGACGATCTGGCGATCCGTGAACTCGCTTCCACTGTCCAGGATGTGACGAGGTATCAGGGCAAAGTCGAATGGGACACGACGAAGCCCGACGGTACCCCGCGCAAACTCCTCGATGTCTCCCGGCTGGCGTCGCTCGGCTTCGCGCCGAGGGTCTCGCTGCGCGATGGGATCGCCCAGACCTACGCGTGGTGGCTGGAACGACAGCCCGCGCAGCTCTGAGCGGGCACGGGGTGCCGGCCGAACGGCCGTGCAAGGACCGGCACGCGGCGCTCCTCGCATCGGCGGCCGCCGCCCTCAGTACGCCCCGCGGCCGTCGGTGACGGCGCGCAGCGTACGGGCCATGAGTCCCATGTCCGTGGCCACCGACCAGTTGTCGACGTACCACAGATCGAGCGAGACCGTCTCCTGCCAGGACAGGTCCGAGCGGCCGCTGACCTGCCACAGACCGGTCAGTCCCGGTTTTACCGCGAGCCGCCGGAACTCGCGCTCGTCGTAGTGGGACACCTCCTCCGGCAGTGGAGGCCGTGGGCCGACCAGCGACATGTCGCCGCGGAGCACATTGAGCAGCTGCGGGAGCTCGTCGAGGGACGTCCGGCGCAGCAGACGGCCGATTCCGGTCACCCGGGGATCGCGGCGCATCTTGAACATCGGTCCGTCGATCTCGTTCGTGGCGAGAAGCCGCTCCTTGTGGCTCTCTGCGTCGGCCACCATGGTGCGGAACTTCCACATTGTGAATGGCCGGTTGTGCTGCCCGTGCCGGATCTGGCGGTGGAACACCGGCCCGTCGGAGCCGCACCGCACCGCCGCCCCGATCAGGACCAGCAGGGGTGTCAGCACCAGCAGGCCGAGGGCGGCACCGACGCGGTCCATCACGGCCTTCAGCGCCGATTGCGGCCCACGCCGCAGCGGTGGCGCGATGTGCAGCAGGGTGAGCCCGGCGGCGGCGGTGGCTCGTACCCGGCCGGCCGCGATGCCCGAGAGCCCCGGGAGTACGGACAGCGCGAGTCCGCCGTCGTGCAGTCCCCAGGAGAGCCGGCACAGCCGTTCCTCGGAGAGCTGGGGCCCGGGAACCACCAGCGCCAGGTCCGCATCCTGCGCGAACGCCCCGCCCAGTACGGTCGACACGTCGTCGTCGGCCGGCGCCGGTGCGAGCCGGCCCGGCACCGGAACCCCGCACTCCAGCGGTGCGGTCCCCACCGGGACCGCGGCCACGACCGTGTACGGATGGCCCGCACGGGATGCCAGCAGCCGGACGGCGCGGTCCACGCCCGGAGCCTCGCCCACCACCAGTACCCGCCGGACCATCCGTGGGCGGCGCCCCGGCCATGGCAGTCGCCGCAGGGCCTGCGCCGCGATGCCCGCCGGCAGGCCGGGCACCAGCGCCACCACCGCCGTCACGGGGTCGAGCGCATCGCCGCTCGCCGTGCGCAGCACGGCGAGCACGCCTATGAGCAGCAGCCAGTCGCCGGTCGTGGTCAGTGTCCCCGGCGGTCCGCCCGGGGAACGTTCGGCGTACCTGCCGCGTACGGCCCGCAGGCCGGACCACGCCAGGGCGGCCACGGCCGCGGCCACCACGGCCCGGGACTGTCCGCCGGTACGCAGCACGAGCAGGGCCGGAACCCCGAGGCCGAGGAGTTCGGCGCAGACGACCACCGGTATGCGCCGGGTCGCCCTGCTCTTCGCGGCGGCCGGCCCGGACCGCTCGCGCGGTGCGGCCGGTGCCCTCCATAATTCGTCGAGTCCGTTGCCGCGAGGCCGATTCGAGACGGTGCGTGGACGTGGCGCCCCCGCCAGTCCCACGGGTTCTGATCTGTCCGAATCGGGTAGCTCGACATGCCCCATGAACCCCCCAGTCACAGTCGCATCGTCACAAACGCGGCGCATCCGTCGATCTGATGGTCTGACGGATGCGCCCTCGCTTGGTGCACGATATCCACAGACGTGCCATTTCGCTGGAGTTCTCGTGAAGTTCAGACATGCACACTGACTCGGGTCTCGTCCCGTTCCGCGCCGGATCTCTTGGTCTGTGAGTAAGTGTTGGCATTTGGAATGCACCTGAATCGGGTTGTGTGCGGACATGTATGCCGCTCAACTGCTCGGCGTGTCCACAAGGTTCGTCCGCGGCAGCACGCTGTCGGGAGACCTTCCCCGGCCAACAAACGAGCGAGGGCGCATGTGGTGACGGCGACTGGCCGGATTGTTTCGCTCGGTGCGTCGGTGCGTCGGTGCGTCGGTGCGGCAGTGCGGGGGTGTGGGGGCGTGGAAGTGTGCCGTGCTGTGGTGCCGGGGGCGTGTGGTGCTCAGCGGCTATTCGAGTTCGTCCTCGGGCCGGGACGGCCACGCGGCCGCCGCCCTTCCCGGCGCCAGATGATCGACCACTTCGGCCAGCTCCTCGCAGGCGCGTTCGATCCTGTGCCGGATATTGCTCTGCTCGGTCACGACCGCCGCGAGCAGCAGCGCGGTCAGCGCCACGCAGCCGTTGAGCACGGCGAGGTGGACCATCACATGAAGGATCGGCCGGCCCTCGAACGGACCCACCCCCTCCGTTCCCGCGATTGCCGCCAGGACCGACACCAGCAGGGCGCAGGGCGCGCTCCCCGCCAGCTGGAAGCGCAGAGCCGCCCAGATGAGCAGGGGAAAGACCAGGTAGATCATCGCCAGTGAGCTCTGGGTCGCCACCAGTGAGACCACGACGGAGACGATCAGCAGCGCGCTCGCCTCCATCCACCGGTCGGTGGCCCGGGGCATCCGCAGCCTGAGCAGCACGAGCAGCACGGGAGTGACCACGAGCACCCCCATCGCGTCCCCCGACCACCACGCCGCCCAGACCGGCCAGAACCCGCTCAGGGGCAGCTTCCCGTTCAGTGCCAGCATGCCCGTGCCCACGGTCGCGCTGATGAGCATCCCGGCCAGCGCGCCGAGGAAGACCAGCACGACCCCGTCGCGCAGCCTGTCCAGCTCGGTGCGGAAGCCGGCCCTGCGGAGTATCAGGTACGAGCAGACCGGGGCCGCGGTGTTGCCCGCCACGACGGCGAAGGTGGAGGGCGTGACCGAGCCGCTGAGCGTGGCGACGACGAGGAGCGAGCCCAGTGCGATCCCCGGCCAGGCGCTCAGGCCCAGGTAGATCAGGGCACCCAGCGCGATGCCCGTCGGCGGCCAGAGCGGTGTGACGACCGCGCCGTGGACGGACACCTCCTGGATGAGGCCGAGCCCCCCGGCCGCGTAGTAGGCAGCGGTGACGGCCAGGACGCGTGGTGCGGCCGTGGCCGCACGTCTGGTTCTCTCGCTGCGGATCACGCATCTCATCAGACACCGCCACGGACGGGTGGCGGCTGTTTGACACGCTCGGCCCGGAAGGTCCCCGGTTCAGTACCGGCCGGGGACGGTCCCGTGCCGTACCACGAGCACGGCGGCGTCGTCCTGATGACCGGTCTGCTCCGCCGCCCGCAGCACCACATCGGCCAGCTCGCCGGCGTCGGCGCCGACCCCTGCGTGCACCAGCCGGGTCACCGCGGCCAGACCCCGGTCGATCGGGAACGAGGGGCCCTCCACCACCCCGTCCGTGACCAGGACGAACGCGCCCGGGGCGGTCAGCCGCCGCCGGGTGACCGGATAGTGCTCACGCGCCTGGATGCCCAGCGGCAGCCCGCCCTCGTCACTGGTCACGCCGGACCGCCCGTCGGCCGTGGCCCACACCGCGGCGACATGCCCGGCGCGGGCGCTCTGCAGCTCCCGGGACACCGGGTCGAGGCGGACGAACGTACAGGTCGCGAAGAGGCCTGAGCCCGCAGAGACCAGCAGGTCGTTGGTCCGGCCCACGATCTCGCCGGGGTCCGCGGCGGTGGCGGCTATCGCCCGCATGGCGATACGGACCTGCCCCATGAACGCGGCGGCTTCGACGTCGTGGCCCTGCACGTCCCCGATGGCGAAGGCCAGCGCGCCGTCCGGCAGCACGAAACCGTCGTACCAGTCACCACCGATGTCCAGCCCGCTGCGGGCGGGCATGTACCGGGCAGCGGTCTGGAGCCCCGGTCGTGCGGGCAGTGCCGCCGGGAGCATCTCGCGCTGGAGCACCTCGGCCAGTTCCATCCGCGCCTGGTGCTGCTCCACCTCGCGGCGCGCCCGGGAGGTGAGCTTCTGCAGCGTGGTGAGCAACTCCTCGGCGCTCGCCGAACGGGGAGGACGACGCCGGTTCATGGGCCGCTCCGCACTGCATCGTCCGCGCGGCACGACATGGGGCCTGCCGCGGCGGGGCCGGCCGGGGTGCCGACGGACCGGATCCCGGCCGGCGGCGGGCCATCGCCCGCCGCCGGTGGAATTCGACACCCCGCATCCTATTTCGGCGGTGTGCTCCCCGCAGGACGAGCCGGAACGCGCGAACCCGCCCGGCCGGGTGGATCCTGGTGGCAGGACCGCGTCGAGGCGGCGCATCGCGACCGGACGCGGTCGCAGGAGGTGCGCGATGACCCGCACGCTGGAGTGGAGACTCCGCCTCGGTCTGACCGAGGACGACGGGACGACCAGGGCGGAGGCGATTTTGGACACCGGCTCCACGAAGCTCACCGGGCACGGGGTCGCCCGCTGCAACCCGCAGGACGTGGACGTACCCGCCATTGGCGACGAGCTCGCGGCGAGCCGCGCCATGAAGGACGTGGCCGTGCAGCTGATGAAGGCCGCCGACGCGGACCTCGAGACCGTGGGCGCCGGACCCGCGAGCGGCCCGGTGGCCCCGCCCTACGCATGGACCGACAGCACGGCCTGAGCCCCTTGAGCACCCATGACCGGCATCTCGGTCACCTGTACCGGGCGGGCCGGTTCATCCTGTGTGGCTGCCAGGACGGCGGGAACAGTACGACCGGATGTTCGCCGTTCGCTTCGACCACGGCCCGCGACCACACCCCCGGACCAGTGCCGCGGCCCGGTCGTGAACCGCTCGCGGCGGGCATGGCGGCGGTGCTGCCGCACGTGGACGCGTTCGTCGAAGGACACAGCCTGGCGGCCCCGGAACCAGCGGCCCCGGAACAAGTGGCCCCGGAACAACTGGCCGCGGTGGTGCGGGGGGTGATGTCCGATGCGTGAGATCCTGCCGGTCCTCGGCCGCTGGTACGCGGCGGGGGAGCCGTTCGGGCTCGCGACCGTCGTCGCGGTCAGCCGCAGCGCGCCGCGCGGCCCCGGCGCGGCGATGGCGGTGGGACCGGACGACGAGGTCGTGGGCAGCGTATCCGGCGGCTGCGTCGAGGGAGCGGTCTTCGAACTCGCCGGGGAAGTCGTGGAGAGCGGCCGGGCCCGGCTGGAGACCTTCGGGTACAGCGACGAGGACGCCTTCGCCGTCGGGCTCACCTGCGGCGGTGAGATCACGCTCCTCGTACGCCCGGTGACTGCGGCGGCCGACCCCACCTTCGGCGAGGTCGCCGAGGCGGTCGCCGGGCACCGCCCGGTGGTGGTCGCCACCGTGACCGATGGACCCGCACCTCGCGGTGCCACCCTCGCGGTCCGGCCGGACACCGTGTCGGGGTCGCTGGGCGCGAGCGGCCTCGACGCCGCCGTGACCGCCGACGCACGCGGTGAACTCGCCCAGGGGGCAACGGGGTTGAGGCACTACGGCCCGAACGGTGAACGGCGCGAGGACGATGTCGCCGTGTTCCTCCAGTCGTTCGCCCCGCCGCCCCGGATGCTGGTCTTCGGCGCGATCGACTTCGCGGCGGCGGTGGCCCGGATCGGCGCGTTCCTCGGATACCGGGTCACCGTCTGCGACGCCCGCCCCGCCTTCGCCGACGCCCGGCGCTTCCCCGCCGGTGCGGAGGTCGTCGTCGACTGGCCGCACCGGTATCTGAGCTCCACGGAGACCGACGGGCGGACCGTGATGTGCGTACTGACCCACGACCCCAAGTTCGACGTCCCGCTGCTGGAGGTGGCGCTGCGCATCCCGGCCGCCTACATCGGCGCCATGGGCAGCCGCCGGACCCACGAGGACCGGTTGGCCCGGCTGCGCGAGGCGGGTCTGGGCGAAGCGGAACTGGCCCGACTGCGTTCCCCCGTCGGCCTCGATCTCGGGGCACGTACCCCCGAGGAGGTGGCCGTCTCGATCGCCGCGGAGATCGTGGCCCTGCGCTGGGGCGGCACGGGCAGCCCGCTCACGGACACGGCCGGGGCGATCCACCGCCGTGCCCCGGACCCGGCCTGCCCGGGGCCTTCCTCGTGACCGGTGTGATTCATGCGAGGAGCGGACCGTGCGGCTGCGGAACTCGCCGATCGTGCCCGTCCCGGTCGACGAGGACTGGTGGGGCCCTGCCCGACATCGAACGCGTCGCGCACCGCATGCCGGGCGCGGCCGTGGCGGAGTTCGACGGTGACACCGTCGGGCGAGGCCGAGTCGATCGGCGTGCGGCGTGCGGCGTGCGGACCGGTGGCCGGGCGCGCCGCGCGGGCCGCCGACGAGGCCGTACTCGCCGTGCTGCTCGCCCGGCGCTGCCGCTGCGGTGGACTGTGCCGCACGTGTCACAACCGTTGACCGCCCGGAGTCCCGAGGGGTGTCCCGTAGCGTTGCCACGGAAGTGGCCGATGCCGTACTGCCGGGTCCATGGGGGACACCATGTGGTGGAGTGCGACCGCAGACCTTGTCGCGGGCACGGGCATCGCAGCCATCGGGGTGGTGTGCGTCGCAAGGGTGCGCCGCGTGCGTGATCTGCCGCTCGCGGCGCTGCCGCTGCTGCTCGGCGCCCACCAGATCATCGAGGCGGTGATCTGGCGCTCGGGCGGCGGTACCGGCCCCGCCACTCTCGCCTGGGCCGTCATCGCCCTGCCGGTTCTGCCGTTGTGGCTCCCGCTGGGGGTGCTGTGCGCAGCCCCGCTGCATGCCCGGCGCCGTCTGCTGGTTCCCGTCGCGGCCGGAATCGCGACCGCCGTCGTGCTCGCGTACAGCCTGGCGACGCGTCCGGTGACCGCCGAGATCCGTGGACACACCCTCGGCTACGCCCTCGACCTGCCCCGGACTCCTCGTCGGCGGATACCTCCTGGCCACGGTCGGTGCCCTGCTCCTGGCAGGGGACCCGGTGCTGAGGGGGGCTCGGCGTACTGGCCGCGGTGGGGGCCGCCGTCTGTGCGGCACTGTGGCGGCTGGAGTTCGTCTCGACGTGGTGCGCCTTCGCGGCGGTGTGTTCGGTGATCCTGCTCGCCCGGCCCCGCCAGGACCCCGCGACCCCGGCATGATCCAAACGAGAGGCCCTAGACCGTGCGGGGCAGGCCGATCGGGTTGGGGAACGGCAGCAGATCCGCCGCCAGCACCTGCCGGGCCGGCAGCTCCAGGCCGGCGAGCAGCTCGTCCACAGCGCTCTCGGCGAGGGGGCGCAGCAGCCGGGCGGCCAGCCGGTCGGTGGTGTCCTCGACGAGCTCCCGTTCCCGGCGGCCGCGTGGCGTGGCAGCCGAGTCCGCGTCGATCAGGCCGCGGGAGCGGAGCCGTTCCTCGGCGTCCGCCCACTCCGCCTCGCTCCAGCCCCGGTCGCGCCGGATGCCCTCGCGCGGGACACGGCCCGTGGCAGCGGCCAGCACGAGGGCCTCGGGCGCGTCGAGACCGTGGTCGGCGAGCGCGGCGGTATGCGCGTCGCCCCGGAATTCCCGTAGCGCGGTGGTGAGTTGCCACAGGCTCTCCACCGGGTCGGTGCGGTCGCACAGCGGGCGGTTGGCGGCGAACAGCGGGCGGGCCTGCGGGGAGGCGTCGGCCACCATCGCGGCGAGCGGCGGGGTGAGCCGGCCGGCGAGGGCGTCGATTTCCGGCACCAGCCGGCGCAGGGCGCTCGCGGCGAGCCGGGCGCGCAGGTCGATGAGCTTCTCGGGGGTGACGACCCGCCACGCGTCGGGCAGCGCACGGGCCACCATGCCCGGCGCGAAGACGCCCAGGACGGCGGTGGCGGCCTCGGGGCGGATCCGCCCCATGGGGGCCGTACGGGTGGCGAAGTACCCCATCCAGAAGCCCTTGAGGCCGACGGACCTCCCGATGCCCCGGCACTCCTCGTCGAAGTAGATCACTGTGTGGAGGGGCTCGGTACGCAGCCACAGGGTGCGGGGTCTCGACTCCATGCGGCCAACCTAACGCGCAACCGGCCGGCCGCGCCCGGCGGCGACGACGGGCGGGCGGGAGCCGAAGCCCCGGCCCACCCGTCCGGCGCGCACAACCCGACGGCTCAGCCCTCGGCGCCGAAGTGCCGGTCCACGATCGCGGCGGCGTCGGTGCCGCGCGGCAGGATGCCGTACTGGTGGCCGCGGCCCTCACCGAGCCGGGCGGCCACGAACGCCTCGGCAGAGGCGGCAGGAGCGTGACGGAGCATCAGCGAGGCCTGCAGGGCCAGAGCCATGCCCTCGACCGACGCCCGCGCCCGGGTCTGCGCCGCGAGCGGGTCGCGCAGGTCCTCGGCCAGTTCCCGGCGCACCCGGCGGACATGCGCGTCCAGTACGGAACTGGCACCGGCCGTGGTCTCCAGCTCGGTCCAGAAGGCGTCCAGCGACTGAGGTGTGCGTCCGATGCCCCGCAGCACGTCGAGGGCGATGACGTTGCCGGAGCCCTCCCACACCGCCATCACCGGCTGCTCGCGGTAGCGCCGGGCCAGCGGCCAGTCCTCGGTGTAGCCGTTGCCCCCCAGGCATTCCAGCGCCTCGTAGGCGTGGTGCGGTCCGCGCTTGCAGATCCAGTACTTGGACACCGCGGTGGCCAGCCGGCGGAACATCTCCTCGGACTCGCCGCTGTCGCTCTCGTACGCGTGGGCCAGGCGCAGCGAGGTCCAGGTCGCGGCCTCCGTCTCCAGCGCCAGGTCGGCGAGGACCGCCGTCATGGCCGGCTGGTCGGCCAGCCGGGCACCGAAGGCGCTGCGGTGCCGGGCGTGCCAGATCGCCTCGGACACCGACTGCCGCATGCCCGCGGTGGTGCCCAGGACGCAGTCGAGCCGGGTGTGGTTGACCATCTCGATGATGGTCGGGACACCGCGGCCGGGCTCGCCGACCCGTACCGCCCAGGTGCCGTCGAACTCCACTTCGGAGGAGGCGTTGGACTTGTTGCCGAGCTTGTTCTTCAGCCGCTGGATCCGGACCGTGTTGCGGGTGCCGTCGGCCAGGACCCGCGGCACGAGGAAGCAGGTGAGCCCGGCCTCGGCCTGGGCCAGCACCAGGAAGGCGTCCGACTGCGGGGCGGAGAAGAACCACTTGTGACCGGTCAGCAGATGGGCCCGGCCCTCGGGGTCGGAGGCCAGCGGGACGGCCCGCGTGGTGTTGGCGCGTACGTCGGAGCCGCCCTGCTTCTCCGTCATCCCCATGCCGAAGGTGAGCCCGGACTTCTCGCCCGGGGCGATCAGGCGGGGGTCGTACGCGCGGCTGAGCAGCCCCGGCAGCCAGTCCCGGCCCACCTCCGGGTCGCGCTGGAGGACCGGGACCACGGCATGCGACATGGACATCGGGCAGGCGTGGCCAGGCTCGATCTGGGCGAACAGCATGAAGGACGCCGCCCGTGCCACCGCCGCTCCGGGCTTCGGGTCGGCCCAGCCCGCGGTGTGCGTGCCGTAGTACACGGCCCCGCCGATGATCTCGTGGTACGCGGGGTGGAACTCGATCTCGTCGACGCGGTTGCCGTACCGGTCGTGGGTGCGCAGCACGGGCGGCGAGTCGTGGGCGAGCTCCGCGGAGGTCTGGAAGTGCTCGGCCCCGACCAGCGTGCCGATCTCGTGCAGCTCCGGCTCGTGCCAGGCCGCCCCGAAGGTGCGGACGGCCTCGGCGAGCGGCAGGTTGGTGCCGTACTCGTCGAGGTCCTTGCGGGGCGGTGACTGGTTGGTGACCTCGTGGGTCGGGTGCGGTGCGGGGGCCCCGGGCCGCAGGCCGGTCCGGTGCTGAGTGACGGTCATGACGGTGATCCTGTTCTGGTGGACGGTCGGGGCGGCGAGGGAAATGAATCGGGGGAGCCGTTACGGCGGGTGGGCGGCCCGGGTTCAGGAACTCCCGGCCCCGACCGCTCTGAGGCACAGCGCGGTGATGCTCTCCACGACGGGTCCCGGGTCGGTACGCGCGCCGACCGGCGAGAGCGGGCCGAGCAGTGCCTCTCCGACCGCACCGATGACGGCGGCGGCCGACAACTGAGCGTTCTGCCGGGGGAGTTCGCCTGTCGAGATACCGGCGACGATGATCGTCTCGGCGAGCATGTGGTAGCCGCGCCGGTAGGTGAGCCGCTCCTCCTCGACGAGCGGGTCGACCGGTTCGGCCAGCAGTGCCCAGGCCGTACGCGGGCTGCGCAGCGCACGGTACGAGAAGGCCTCGACGAGCGCGCGCAACTGCTCGGTGGCGCCGTGCCGCGCCTGCACGGCCTCCCGTACCGCCCCGAGCTCGTGGCCCGCGACATGGCGGAAGACCGCGGCGAGCAGTTCCTGCTTGGAGGCGAAGTGGTTGTACACACTGCCGGTGGCCACGCCGGCCCGCCGGGCGAGCGCGGAGATGCTGGCCGCCGGGTATCCGCCCTCCGCCAGCAGCTCCCGCGCGGCGTCGAGCAGCCGTTCGCGGTTGGCGAGCCGGGTCGCCTCGGTGCGGGCGGTGGGTCGGTAGGCCATGGTATGAACCCCGATTCATATCTTCTTTCGCCAGCCAACCACTGTTGTTCTCCGGGGGCAATGGCCCGGCGCGCAATCGTTCCCCGGACGGCCGCCTCGCGCGCGGCCGTCCGGGGCCGGTCAGTGATCGTCGGTGGCGGAACCGATCTCCTGCTCGGTCCACAGGGTCTTGCCGCCGGCGCCGTACCGGGTGCCCCAGTGGGCGGCGAGCTGGGAGACGATGTACAGCCCGCGCCCGCCCTCGTCGGCGATGCGGGCGTGGTGCAGATGGGGAGCGACGGGGCTGCCGTCGTGCACTTCGCAGGTGAGCGTGCGGTCCAGGATCAGCCGGAGCCGCAGCGGAGGTGCGCCGTAACGGACCGCGTTGGTGACCAGTTCGCTCACGATGAGTTCGGTCGCCTCGATCGTCTCCTCGTCGAGGTGCCAGCCGTCGAGCCGGTCGCGCACGAGCGTGCGGGCGACAGAGGGGGAGGTCTGGTCGCTGGGCAGCTCCCAGGTCGAGAACCGGTCCGGCGGAACGACGCCGGTGCGGGCGAGGAGCAGCGCGGCGCCCTCGGGGTGTGCGTCGGCCGGCAGGTTGTACACCACGTCGTCGCACAGGTCCTGAAGGCTGCGGCCGGGGTCGGCGAGGGCCTCGCGCAGGCCGGCCGGCTGCCGGCCTTCGGGTATGGGGGTGCCGGAGAAGAACGCCAGGACGCTGCCTTCGTCCAGGGCGAAGGTGGCGGTGGCGCAGGGGGCGCTGTCGCAGGAGAAGAGCCGGGGCCCCTCGGGTACGTCCAGGGGCGCCGTGGTGCCGTCGGGGGCGATGAGGCCCGCTGTCGCGTTCCCCGCCCGCGCGATGGTGCAGGTGCCGGAGAACGGGTCGTGGACGGCGTACATGCACGTGGCCGTGAGGGACTGTCCGAGCAGCCGGTCTGCGGGCGGCAGTGCCTCCCGTTCCCTGGCGAGGCGTTCGGCGGTGTCGGTCAGCCTGGCCAGCACCTCGTCGGGCTCCAGGTCGAGTCCGGCCAGCGCGTGCAGGGCGGTCCGCAGCTGGCCCATGGTGATGGCCGTCTGGAGCCCCGGTCCGTCGACGGCGCCGACGACCAGGGCGGTGCGGGCACCGGAGAGGCCGATGGTGTCGAACCAGGAGCCGCTGTTGCGTCCGGGCAGCAGGACATGGGCGGTCTCCACGGCGACGGTGTCGTCGTGGCCCTGCGGCAGGAGCCGGCGCTGGACCGTGGACGCGATCACATGGTCGCGCTCGTACTGCCGTGCGTTGTCGATGCTGAGGGCGACATGGGCGGCGGCCGTGAGCGTCAGCGGGAGATCGTCCTCCTCGAAGGGCTCCGACTCCCGGCACCGGTAAAGACTCACCAGTCCGAGGACCGCGCCGTGCAGTTTCAGCGGCGCCACGATCATGGAGTGGGCCCCGGTCGCCTCGATCAGCCGCGCGCTCTCGGGGGCCGTGCCGAGCCAGGGCGTACGGGCGCCGATCCGGACCAGGCGGGGCCGGAGGTCCGAAACGCTCAGCGCGTAGGGCGTACGGGCGGGCAGCCGGCGCATCTCGCCGACGAGGCCGTCCCGGTGGCCGTCCGCACCGTGCCCCCGCAGGGCCACACGGCGCAGCGGCACGTCGTGCCCCAGCGGACCCGGCGGCGGGTCCGCCCCCCGCAGCACCTCGTCCACCACCTCGACGACGGCCAGGTCGGCGAAGACCGGCACCACGGCCGCGACCAGCCCCTCGCAGGTGGCCGTCACATCGAGCGACCTGCCCACCCGGGTCCGCACCGCAGCCAGGCACGCGGCCCGGGTGCGCGCCTTCTCCTGCTCGTCGACGTCGACGACGGTGGCCAGCAGTCCGAGCGTCCGCCCCCGCGCGTCGTCCAGCCGGTGGACGGACACCTTGAGGCTGCGATCGGGGCCGGGCCCGTCCGCGAGCCGGCTGCGGACCACGAGGCCGCGCACGGCCTCCCCGCTGTCCAGAACGCCGCGCAGCATCCGCTCCGCCTCGTGCGGCCGCTCCAGCCGGTACGCGTCGGTGAAGTACTGCCCCGCGAGACGCTCGGCCGGGACGCCGTCGGTCAGGGCGTTCGCCCGGACCACCCGCAACTGTGTGTCCAGTACATGCAGCCCCACGGCGGACTGGGCGAACAGGGTGTGCAGGATCGCCGCACCCATACCGTCGTCCCCCGCCGACGCGGGGGCCGGTGCACCGGCGTCCGACACGGATTCACCCCCATCGGGTTCCGCTCCTGCCCGGATCGGCAGGTCAGGTAGGGACAAGCGTCGGTGCACCCTGCGGACTTCGCCACCGGGGGACTGCCCGAGGCCATTCCCGCGATATGGGAGTTGACTCTCATAAATTATGAGAGGAAGCTCTCACATCATGGATTCCAATAATCGCCTGGGCGATATCGAGATCACCGATCCGCAGGCCATGCGGGCGCTGGCGCATCCAGTGCGGCTGGCGATCCTCGACCACCTCCGGCGGCACGGGCCCGCGACCGCCACGCAGCTCGCGCCCGACGTGGGCGCGACGCCATCGGTGACCAGTTGGCATCTGCGCCACCTGGCAGGCTTCGGACTGGTCCGCGACAGCGAGCCGGGCCCGGACCGCCGCCAACGGCGGTGGGAGGCGGCGGCCGGCGGCTTCCGGTTCAGTACGCCGCAGGACCCGGCCGACGAGGAGGGCCGGTCGGCCTCGCGGGTGCTGTCGCAGGAGATGTTCCGGCGCTGCGCCGACCTCCCGGGCCGATGGGCCGCCGAGGTCGAACCCGCACTCGAAACGGCATGGCTCGGCCAGGCCGGCCTGGCCAACACCCGCGTGGTCGTCTCCGCCGAGGAACTCGCGGCCATCGAGGACGGGATCGAGCGCGTTCTCGCGCCGTACGTCACCCGTGACCCGGCCGAGCGGCCCACCGGAGCCCGCGGCGTCCGGCTGCTGCGCTACGTCCTGCCGGAAGGTGCCGAGGAGCAGACCGGGGAGACACCGTGACCGACCCGGACCGCGGCGTCACGGCATCGCTGTGGCGGGACCGGCGGTTCCGCCGCTTCTGGGCAGGCCAGTCGGTCTCCCAGTTCGGTGACCGGATCACCGAACTGGCCCTGCCCCTGATCGCCGTCGGCGCCCTGAACGCCACGGCCAACCAGGTGGCGTGGCTGACCGCGCTCATCTGGACCCCGAACCTGCTCGCCATGGTTCTGGGGGCCTGGGTCGACCAGCGGGCCCGCAAGCGCCGTCTGATGATCATCGCCGACCTGGTACGGGCGGCGGTGCTGCTCAGCCTCCCGGCGGCCTACCTCCTGGACGCGGTGACACTGGGGCAGCTGTACGTGGTGGCGCTGCTGACCGGCGCCGCCGGAGTGCTGTTCAACACCGCCTGGCCGCCCTTCTTCGTGCGCCTCGTGCCGCGTACGGCCTACCTCGACGCCAACAGCAAGCTCAGCGCCGCGCGGTCCGCGTCGCACGTCGCCGGCCCGGCCATCGGCGGCCCACTGGTCCAGGTGCTCACCGCGCCCGTGGCCATCGTGGTGGACGCCCTGACCTTCCTGGTGTCAGCGATCCTGATCAGCAGGGTTCCGGTCGCCGAAGCACCGGCCGCCGCCACGGCGGGGCCCTCGCTGCTGCGGCGTGCCAGGGACGGCCTGACCTTCGTCGTCCGGCACCCGGTACTGCGGGCCGGCCTCGGCTGCGCGGCAACCGTCAACTTCTTCACCTTCGTGGCGGGCAGTGGGCTGTTCGTGCTGTACGCCGACCGGAGCCTCGGACTGTCCGCCGGGGTGATCGGCATCGCGTTCGGGACCGGCGCGACCGGTGGCCTCCTCGGTGCCGCGCTCGCCCCGAGGATCTCGCGACGCTTCGGCCTGGGGCGGGGCATAGCCATGGGCTCGGTGCTGTTCCCGGCGCCGATCGCCATCGCCGCTGCCGCGGACGGTCCGCTCTGGCTCCGCGCAGGGGCCCTGGCAGCGGCCCAGTTCCTCTCGGGCTTCGGTGTCATGCTGTTCGACGTCAACCTCAACTCCCTCCAGGCCTCGGTGATCCCGGACGCCATGCGCAGCCGTGTGGCCGGCGCGTACAGCACGATCAACTACGGCGTACGCCCCGTCGGCGCCGTGGCCGGCGGGCTGCTCGCCACTTTCATCGGTCTGCGGGCGACCCTCCTCGTCGCGGCCGTCGGCGGAGCCCTGTCGCTGCTCTGGCTGCTGCCCTCGCCGATACCCCGCATCCGTTCCCTGGCCCCGGACGACGCCACGGAGGGCGACAGCCGGCCGGTGGCTCCGTGATCCGCAGGCAACGGACCGGCCCGGCGGGGACGAGCCCGAGCCGGTCAAGGGCGATCGTCCGCCCTCAGTCGAGGGCATCGCCCCGGGGCGCCGATCCGCCCAGGCCCTGGCGGTCGGGCACTTCGGCCACCGCCGACAGCAGAGGATCGGCGAGGGCCGCCGAGGACAAGCGCTCCAACGCGGCCGTGCGCCGGGCGAGTGCCTGCCCGCGCGGCTGCGGCGCCGCGGTGGTCACCCGTTCCAGCAACGCCCGCAGGCGCCGGACGACCTGCGGGTTGGACGACCCGTACATGAGCGTCTCGTCCAGCGCGAGGGAGACGAAGTCCTCCCATCCGGGCGAGGGGTACGACACCCGGGGAGTGCCGGTGGCGTCGAGCAGCCAGGCGTCGCCCAGGGAGCGCCGCGACAGTCTCAGGAGCGCGTCCTCGATCTGGTCCAGGGACTGCACCGCCGTCGTCGGGTCGTTCACGGCCGGTGACAGGGCCCTGACCGTGATGTCGGCCAGGAGCCGGAACCCGTACGGGGCGTCCTGCTCCACGGTGCGGCTGGGGCCGTACCGGACACAGCCGGCGACGCGCTTCGCCAGACGGGTACCCTTGCCGCCCAGGTCGTGTACCGGCTCCAGGAACGCGATGGTCCCGTGCGCCCCCACGAAGTCCCCGATGGCGTGGACGAAGCGGATCCGGAGACCGTGGCGGGCGGCGATCCGCACGAGCTTCGGTTCGTCGACGGAGAGCAGCACGGCCGGCCGGCCCCCGTGGACGACGGGGACGCGAGGGGCGCGGTGGGCATCGTCGGCGGTGGGTGGCGCGGGCACCGCGGGCCCCGGCGGGTACGTCTGGTCGATGACGGTGCGGAGCCGTTCCCCGACCGCGCGCGACAGGCCGCCGCCGGTCACTGCATGCCGCAGGGAACCCAGAAGGCGGAGCACCACGACGGAGTCGACCAGCACGAGCCCCACGGCGAGGGTGACGCCTCCCCGGGGGACGTGGGCCTCCTGCACCTGACTGAGGGCCACGAGCGCGTACAGGGCGGTGCCGATCAGGAGCCCGAAGAGCACGAGATACCGGCTGAAGTGTCCCAGCGCCGAGACCAGCCGGGGAGACATCGACTGAACGGTCTGGATCACGAGCGTGATCGCCGTGACGATGAAGCCGGCGAGTGTGATCATGCCGCCGGCGATGGCGGCGAGGGTCGCCTGCGCCGTGGACGCGTCGAACCCCAGTCCCGTGGACGGAAGATGCCGCTCCCAGCTGGGTACGGCCCACCCGAGGAAGGCGCCGAGCAGGACCAGGAGAACGGCCGCACCGCGGCTGCGCACGTTGCGGGCCCGGTGGGACCCGCTGCTGCGGCGGGGGGCCCGCGCGCGGGCGGGCGGCGTCATCGTGGGACGTGCGGGGAGCGCGCGGGGCGGGGCGGGGGTGCGGCGCTGCTCATGCCTCTCCTGTTCCCGGTGTCCGTCCCCGGTGTCTTCGCTTCCGGGACCGCCATCGTGGAACTCCGCCGCGGGTCCCACAAGCCGCGATGCTCCGGGCGGGCGACGGAGCACGGTGCGGCACGGGGTTCCGGTACCGGGCCGAGGGCTGCTCGTGATCAGTGGACAGCCCTTGGCGTCCCCCGTTCGGAGCAGGCCCGATCGTGCCGCGACGCACGGCGGAGGAGGGTGGCCGGACGCGTCCGCGCACGCGGGCCGGCAGGATCACGCGAGAGGGAGATCGAAGCGATGACCCGGAACCCGGACTCCAAGCCCGCACAGCAGTCGACAGTGGAGGGCAATACCGAGATCCTGCGGCGATTCCCCTTCGACGACACCCGGGACCTCGACGACGCGAGCCGGGGATTCATGGGGACCGCCGCCGAGACGGTGATCCGTGACGCCGGGGGCCGCACGGTCTGGGACCTCGGGGCCTACGGGTTCCTGACCGGGGACTGCCCCGGGACGGCGAACCCGAGCCTGTGGCGCCAGAGCCGCCTCACGGCCGGCCACGGCCTGTTCGAAGTGGTCGAGGGCATCTACCAGATCCGCGGCTTCGACCTGTCCAACATGACGGTGGTGGAGGGGGACCGGGGCGTTCTGGTGATCGACCCCCTCATCTCCGCGGAGACCGCTGCCGCCGCCCTCGCCCTGTACCGCGAACACCGGGGCGACCGCACGGTGACCGGCGTCCTGTACACCCACAGCCACGTCGATCACTTCGGCGGCGTACGGGGCGTGGTGACCGACGCCGACATCGAGGGCGGGGTGCCGGTCATCGCCCCCAGGGGGTTCCTGGCGCACGCCGTCAGCGAGAACGTCTACGCCGGTACGGCGATGGCCCGCCGCGCCGCCTACATGTACGGTGCCGCGCTGCCGAAGGGCGAACGGGGCCAGATCGGAGCGGGGCTCGGCCAGACGACATCGACGGGCTCCGTCGGACTGATCCCGCCCACGCTTGACGTCACCCGCACCGGTCAGACGGAGACGGTGGACGGCATCCGGATGGTCTTCCAGATGACGCCCGGCACCGAGGCCCCCGCCGAACTGAACATCCACTTCCCCGACCACGCGGCGCTCTGCATGGCGGAGAACGCCACCCACAATCTGCACAACCTGCTGACGCTGCGCGGCGCCGAGGTGCGCGACCCGAGGGAGTGGGCCCGGTACCTGACGGAGGCCGTCACCCTCTTCGGCGACAGCACCGACGTCGCCTTCGCCTCCCACCACTGGCCGGTACGGGGCCGCGAGCGCGCCGTCGAGTTCCTCACCGAACAGCGCGACGTCTACGCCTATCTGCACGACCAGACCCTGCGCATGCTCAACCAGGGGCACACCCCGCTGGAGATCGCGGAGGCGATGGAGATGCCTCCCGCCCTGGAACGGGCCTGGCACACGCACGGCTACTACGGATCGGTCAGCCACAACACGAAGGCCGTCTACCAGCGGTACATGGGCTGGTTCGACGGAAACCCCGCGCATCTGTGGGAGCACCCGCCGGCGGAGAGCGCAGAAAGGTACGTCGAGTTCATGGGCGGCGCCGACGAGGTGCTGCGCCGGGCACGCGAGTCCTTCGCGGCCGGGGACTTCCGCTGGGTGGTCCAGGTCGTCAACCATGTGGTGTTCGCCGACCCGGACAACGCCGAGGCCCGTGACCTGCAGGCCGACGCTCTGGAGCAGCTCGGCTACGGCAGCGAGAACGGCACCTGGCGCAACTTCTACCTCACCGGTGCGCTGGAGCTGCGCCACGGTCCGGTCGGCACCCCGACCACCACCGCGGCCCCCGACCTCCTGCGCGCCCTTACGCTCGACCAGCTCTTCGACGCCCTCGCCGTACGCGTCGACGGACCGCGCAGCTGGGACGCCGACATCTGCGTGTGCTGGAACGTGAAGGACGGGGAACCCGTCGGGATGCGGCTGCGCAACGGTGTGCTCACCCACGTGACGGGCCGCGGTCCCGCCGGCTGCGAGCCGGACGTCGAGGTGACACTCGACGAGGACGCCCTGCGCGCGGTGCTCCTCGGCGAGACACCCGTCGCCGATCTGGTGCAGCAGGGGAGGGCGAAGGCCGAGGGCGATCTCGCGAAGGTGAACGAACTGCTCGGCCACCTCGCCGGGTCCGACCCCGATTTCGCCATCGTCACGCCGTGAACACCGCCACCCGGTGGTGAACCCCGCCCGGGTGCCACCGGCGTGACTCCCGCACTTCGCCCCTGGTTCACCGGACGGTTCCGGAATCAAGAAATCCTTCTGTCGGCGGCCCCGCGGTCCGGTCCCGGACCGTCGCCGCCCGCACGAAGGAGAACGACGCGCCATGTCCCACCCCGTGCCCGAATGGGCCGACCCCCAGGTTCCCGCGGAGCAGCTCGACGCCCAGGGCCTCAGCCGCCGGGGGCTGATGCGCCGCGCCGGTCTGTTCGGTGCGGCCTTCGCAGCCGCCTCGCTGCCGCTGCCCGCGCTGGCCGACAGCCGGGGAGGCCGGTCCCACGGGCACGGGCACGGAAACGCCCCGGAGCTCGTCTATCTGGTCGGCGACCACCACAACCACTCCGTCTACAGCCACGACGCCAAGTACACGTTCTCCCAACTCGCCTCGGCAGGACAGAAGTTCGGCCTCGACTGGATGGTCTTCACCGAGCACAGCAACATCGGCCACGCCGAGTTCGGCGCCGCGCGGGAGCACCGGGAGATCCTCAGGGCCCGCGCCGACAACAAGCGCATGCTCATCTTCCAGGGGCTGGAGTGGTACATCCCCGGCGCCGAGCACTGCACCGTCTTCTCGCCGCCCGGACGGCACGAGGTCGACCTCCTCACCCGCTTCGAAAAGGCCTTCGACGGCAAACTGCTCGGCTACACGGCCGGCGCCCCGACGCACCCCGACACCCCGCGCAACGAGGCGCACGCGGTCAAGGCCCTCAAGTGGCTGGCCGAACAGCGCCGCACCCGCTACGTCGACGACGTCCTCGTCCTCGCCAACCACCCCATGCGCCTGGGCATCGACTCCCCGCACGAGATGCGCGGCTGGCGCGACGCCGCACCGGGGATCATGATCGGCATGGAGGGCGCACCCGGAGCCCAGGCCGGGGCGATACCGGGCTGGCACCCGGACACCAACGTCCGCGGTGAGTACACGAATTCGCCGTCCGCCGACTCCTGGCCCGGCTACCCGCGCGAGGCATACGTCACCTACGGCGGCTTCGACTGGGCGACCGCGACCGTCGGCGGACTGTGGGACGCGATGCTGGCGGAGGGCAAGCTCTTCACGATCACCTCCAACTCCGACGTCCACCGCGTCGCCCAGGACACCTGGGTCAACGGCGAGTGGCCGCCCGGCCGGGACTTCGACAACACCGGCCGCCTCCCCGACCCGTACAACACCACCGAACCGCAGCCCGGCGGCGACTTCTGGCCCGGCCAGTTCAGCCGTACGCATGTCGGCGTCACCCGGTACGGCTACCGGAACGTGATGGAGGGGCTGCGGGCCGGCCGGGTCTGGGTCGACCACGGCCACCTCATCGACGGCATCGACGTCAAGGTGCGCGGCGAGCACGGCAACAGCGCCACGCTCGGCGGCCGGCTGCGCGCCCGGCGCGGCGAACGGCTCACCCTCACCGTCACGGTGACCGCCGCCTCCCGCCGCAACCCGTACGGTGTGCTGCCGCGCCTGGAGCACGTCGACGTCATCCGCGGCGCGGTCCGCGGCCCGGCAGCCGACCGCGACGACTGGCACGCCCCCGACACCCGGCTCGCCCACACCGCCGACGTCTCGGGCCGCCGGGGCACGTACACCCTGCGCATCCCGGTCGGGCGCGCCGACGAGCCGTTCTACCTGCGGCTGCGCGGCAGCGACGGCAAGCGCCACGGGGCGGGATTCCTCGGCGCGGCGATCGACCCGCACGGCCCGCTGCCGCACGAGCCGGGTCGGGGAAACCCCTGGCTGGACACCTGGTTCTACACCAACCCGGTCTTCGTGGACGTCGTGCGCTGAGCCCGCGCGGACGGCCGGGGCGGCCCGACGACCGCCCCGGCCGGAGCCTCAGCCCTTCAGCGCCGCGGAGACCACGTCCCTGGCCTCCTCCTGCACCCGGCCGAGATGGCCGGTGCCCAGGAAGGACTCCGCGTAGATCTTGTACACGTCCTCGGTGCCCGAGGGGCGCGCCGCGAACCAGGCGTTCTCGGTGGTCACCTTGATGCCGCCGATCGGCGCGCCGTTGCCGGGCGCCTCGGTCAGCACGGCCGTGACCGGTTCACCGGCCAGCGTGTCGGCCGTGACCTGCTCGGGGGAGAGGCGCGCGAGCACCGCCTTCTGCGTGCGGTCGGCGGGAGCGTCGATCCGGGCGTACGCGGGCTCACCGAAGCGGGCGGTGAGCGCCGTGTAGTGCTCGGAGGGGGACTTGCCGGTCACCGCGAGGATCTCCGAGGCGAGCAGCGCCATAATGATGCCGTCCTTGTCGGTCGTCCACACCGAACCGTCGCGGCGCAGGAACGAGGCCCCGGCGGACTCCTCGCCGCCGAACCCGAGCGAGCCGTCGGCCAGGCCGTCCACGAACCACTTGAAGCCGACCGGCACCTCGACCAGCTCACGGCCGAGACCGGCGGCGACCCGGTCGATCATTCCCGACGAGACCAGCGTCTTGCCGACCCCCGCGGCCGCCGGCCACTGCTCCCGGTGGGCGTACAGGTAGTCGATGGCGACGGCGAGGTAGTGGTTCGGGTTCATCAGCCCGGCGTCCGGTGTCACGATGCCGTGCCGGTCGGCGTCGGCGTCGTTCCCCGTCGCGATCCGGTACCGGTCGCGCTGCCCGATCAGCGAGGCCATCGCGTACGGCGACGAGCAGTCCATCCGGATCTTTCCGTCCCAGTCCAGCGTCATGAACCGCCAGGTGGGGTCGGTCAGCGGATTGACGACCGTCAGGTCGAGCCGGTGCTGTTCGGCGATCCGGCCCCAGTACGCGACCGAGGCGCCGCCCAACGGGTCGGCCCCGATGCGCACTTCGGCCGCGCGGATCGCGTCCAGGTCGAGCACGGACGGCAGGTCGGTCACGTAGTTGCCGAGGAAGTCGTACGTCCCGGTGGTCGACGCCGCACGTGCACGGGCGTACGGCAGCCGGCGCACGTCCTTCATCCCGGCGGCGATGATCTCGTTGGCCCGCTCCTGGATCCAGCCCGTGGCATCGGACCCGGCCGGGCCGCCGTTCGGCGGGTTGTACTTGAACCCGCCGTCGCCGGGCGGGTTGTGGGACGGGGTGACCACCACACCGTCGGCGAGCTGTGCCGTCCGGCCCCGGTTGTGGCCGAGGATCGCGTGCGAGACCGCCGGGGTCGGGGTGTAGCCGTCGGCCGGATCGATGAGCACCGTCACGTCGTTGGCGGCGAACACCTCGATGGCGGTGACCCGGGCCGGCTCCGACAGCGCATGGGTGTCGGCGCCGAGGAAGAGCGGCCCCTCGGTGCCCCGCATCGCCCGGTACTCGCTGATGGCCTGGCTGGTGGCGGCGATGTGGTCCTCGTTGAACGCGGTGGCCGTGGACGACCCGCGGTGACCGGAGGTGCCGAACGCCACCCGCTGGTCCGGCTCGGCCGGGTCCGGGTGCAGCGAGTAATACGCCGTCACCAGCCGGGACACATCGATGAGATCCTCCGGCCGGGCCGGCTGTCCAGCTCGTTCGTGCGGCATCTGCCCACTCCTCCGTATCGGTCGGTCGTTTCGGTCGTCCCCCGTCACATTTTCGCGGGTGGCCCGCACCGGTCCGTGACTGCCCCGCCGAATTCCGCTGGCGGCCGGGCAGGGCCCCGGCATAGGTTCGTCCGCGACCACCAGCGGTTCACCGCGGATCGCGTACGACGGCGGGTTTCCGGCCGGACCAGGAGAGACGAGATGTCACGAGACGATTTCGGGCCGGACGGCCGGGTGCTGCTGCGCGAGGCCACCGCCGAGGACGCCGGGCCGCTGACCCGGCTCTTCCTCGACTCGCGCGCCGCGTCGATGCCGTATCTGCCGAAGGTCCACAGCGACGACGACACACTCGCCTGGATGACCCATGTGGTGCTGCCCGGCACGACGGTGCGGATCGCCGAGACCGGCACCGGGGAACTGCTGGGCTTCGCCTCCCTCGACGGAACCGAGCTGGAACACCTGTACCTGCGCCCCGACGCCCGGCGCCGGGGCATCGGCTCACTGCTCCTGGCCGAGGCGCGCCGGCTCGCGGCCGGTGAGCTCACGCTGTACGTCTTCCAGCGCAATACGGACGCCAGGGCCTTCTACGAGCGGCATGGGTTCACCGCCGTCGAGTTCGACGACGGCAGCCGCAACGAGGAGCGGGTACCGGACGTCCGGTACCGGTGGACGGCCGATCGCGCGTGATCCACGCGAGACGTTGATCTCCACCGTGTGCGGTGGTTGAGTGTGGCACGCGCCGGCGGAGTTCCGGCCGAGGACTCTGTGCCAACTCCCCGCGAAAGGAAGGCCCACGTGGCAGCCGGCCCCGCGCCCCAGGTCACCGTGGACTGGTGGCGGGACGCCGCCATCTACCAGATCTACGTACGCAGCTTCGCCGACGGTGACGGTGACGGAACCGGCGATCTCGCGGGAGTACGCGCCAAGCTGCCCCACCTCGTCGAACTGGGCGTGGACGCGATCTGGTTCACCCCCTGGTATCTGTCGCCGCTCGCCGACGGCGGATACGACGTGGCCGACTACCGCGCCATCGATCCCGCGTTCGGCAGCCTCACCGAGGCCGAGGGACTGATCGCGGACGCCCGTGAACTGGGCATCCGAACGATTGTCGACATCGTCCCCAACCATGTCTCCGACCAGCACGCGTGGTTCCGCGCGGCCCTCGCCGCCGGGCCGGGCAGCCCCGAGCGGGAACTGTTCCACTTCCGGACCGGGCGCGGCCCGGACGGCGAACTGCCGCCCAACGACTGGGTCTCCGAATTCGGCGGCGTCCCATGGACCAGGCTCGCGGACGGCGAGTGGTACCTGCACCTGTTCGCCGCGCAGCAGCCCGACCTCAACTGGGCACACCCGAGGGTCCGCCAGGAACACGAGGACGTGATCCGCTTCTGGTTCGAGCGGGGTGTGTCGGGCGTACGGATCGACTCGGCGGCCCTGCTCGCCAAGGACCCCGCGCTGCCCGACTTCGTCGAGGGCCGCGACCCGCACCCGTTCTCCGACCGAGACGAACTCCATGACATCTACCGCTCCTGGCGGGCCATCGCCGACGAGTACGGGGCGGTCTTTGTCGGTGAGGTCTGGCTCCCGGACAGCGAGCGCTTCGCCCGCTATCTGCGCCCGGACGAACTGCACACCGCCTTCAACCTCAACTTCCTGGCCTGCCCCTGGGACGCCGGGCGGCTGCGCTCCACGATCGACGACACGCTCGCCGAACACGCCGCGGTCGGTGCCCCTGCCACCTGGGTCCTGTGCAACCACGACGTGACCCGGACCGCCACCAGGTATGGCCGTGAGGACACCGGATTCGCCTTCCACACCAAAACCTTCGGCACGCCGGCGGACCTGGCGCTGGGCGGCCGACGGGCCCGGGCCGCGGCACTGCTGTCGCTCGCCCTGCCCGGCGTGGTCTACCTCTACCAGGGCGAGGAACTGGGACTTCCGGAGGCCGACATCCCGCGCGACCGGATCCAGGACCCGATGCACCTGCGCTCGGGCGGCACCGACCCGGGACGGGACGGATGCCGGGTACCGCTGCCGTGGTCCGCGCGGGCACCGTACGCCGGATTCGGCTGCACCACGGAGCCATGGCTTCCGCAGCCAGCCGACTGGAGCTCGTACGCCGCCGACCGGCAGCGCACCGACCCCGAGTCGATGCTCAGCCTCTACCGCGAGGCGCTGCGGCTGCGCCGGACCGAGCCCGGCTTCCGCACGGCGGGGGCCGGGGGCCGGCAGCTGACCTGGTTGCCCTCCGCACCCGGTGTGCTCGCCTTCGCCCGGACCGGCGGACCGGTCTGTGTGGTCAATCTGGGGGAGGGGCCCGTGGAGCTGCCCGAACACACGGACACCCTTCTCCTCAGCGGACCGCTGGACGGGCAGGGGCGGCTCCCGCGGGACACCGCGGCCTGGTTGCGGCCGTAGGGCCGTCCGGTCGGTCGGACGGATGATCCGCCTGGCCGGGCCGCCGCCAGGATCGCGGGGTGACGGGCACTGCGGCACAGTGGGCACATGGACGATCTGAATGCCCTCGCCGACGAGCATCTGGCCGCGGCTCGGGCCTCCGCGCACGGCCGCAGCGCCCACCGCCTGCTGCACGAGGGACCCCTGAGGCAGACCGTCATCGCCCTCACCTCGGGTTCCGCCCTCGACGAGCACAACGCCCCCGCCGCGGCCTCCCTCCAGGTGCTGCGCGGCAGGGTCCGGCTCACGGCGGCCTCGGGCGATGTGGAGCTGGGGGTCGGAGGGCTCCACCCGATCCCGCAGGAGCGGCACGGGCTGCTGGCGCTGGAGGACGCCGTGGTGCTGCTGACCGCCGTCAACGACTGACGGTGCCGGACCCGGACCCGGCCCCGTTGCCGGGGCGCGCGGCGGAGGCGGTCCGGGTGCGCTCCAGCACCCACAGCACGAGGCTGCCGGCGGCGAGGGCGCCGCCCAGGAGGCAGATGCCGCTCCAGCCGGCCCGGGACCAGACCACCGAGGCGAGCGCCGCGCCGACCGCCCCGCCCATGAAGAAGAGGGTCATGAAGGCGGAGTTGATGCGGTTGCGGGCCTCCGGGCGCAACGCGTAGATCACGTTCTGGCTGCTGTTGAGCCCCGCCTGCTGGGCGATGTTCAGCAGGATCACGCCGACCGTCAGCCACAGCAGCGACCGTTCACCGGCCAGCAGCGGCAGCCAGGCGAGCGTGAGGAGCGCGGCCGCCGTTCCCGACACGGCCTGCACCCGGCCGCGGTCGCTCAGCCGGGCCCCGATGTTCATGCCCACCACGCCGATGACGCCTACCAGACCGAAGAGCCCGATGGCGGCCGCGTTCCACCCGAAGGGCGGCCGGGTCAGCAGGAACGTCAGCGCGGTCAGCTGCACGCTGTACGAGGCCATGGAGAACGCGCCGATGGCCGCCCGCCGGCGCAGCAGGGGCTCCTGTCGCAGCAGGGCCAGCGTGGAGCGCAGCAGCCCGGTGTACGACATGGCGGCGGCGTCGCCCGGCCGGGGCAGGCGGGGGAGGCGCTTGTACAGGATTACCGCCATGACGGCCATGAGCAGCGCGTTGACCCAGTACACGGTCCGCCAGCCGCCGAACTCGGAGAGCGCACCGGCGGCCAGCCGTCCGAACAGCCCGCCCAGCAGCACGCCGGACATGACGACGCCGACGATCCTGCCGCGTTCGGCCGGAGCCGCGAGGGCCGCCGCGAACGGCACCACGACCTGGGCCCCGACGGAGGTCAGCGCGGTCAGCAGCGTGCCGGCGATCAGCAGCGGTCCGGTGGGGGCGGCGGCCGTCGCCAGGAGGAAGAAGGCGGTCAGGGCGAACAGGCCCACGGCGAGCCGCCGCCGGTCCACGACGTCCCCGAGCGGGACGAGCAGGATCAGCCCCAGCGCGTACCCGGCCTGGGCGGCGGTCACGATCAGACCCGCCGCGGTGACACCTATGTGCAGATTCCCCTCGATGAGGTCGAGGAGCGGCTGTGCGAAGTAGTTCCCGGCGCAGGAGAGAGCGGCGGCGAGAGCCATCAGCAGAACCAGACCGCGGCCGAGCGTGGGCTGCGGGGACATGGTGCGGGGCACGGCCCTGCTACGGGTTTCGTGAGTGGTGTGAGCCATGTGTCCCAGCCTCATGGACCGGCCATCCATGAGTCCAACACATGTTTTTCATTCCATCGATCGTGGTTCACGATGGATGGATGGAACTTCAGCAGATGCGGTACGTCGTCGCGGTGGCGGAACTGGGCAGCTTCACCCGCGCCGCGAAGCGGTGCCTGGTCGTCCAGTCCGCGTTGAGCCATCAGATCGCCCGGCTGGAGAAGGAGCTGGGGGCCAGGCTCTTCGACCGCACCAGCCGCCGGGTACGGCTCACCGCGGCGGGCGAGGTGTTCCTGCCGGAGGCCCGGCAGGCGCTGGACGCGGCGGAGCGGGCCCGCGCCGAGGTCGCCGCGGCGGCGGGGGAGGTCCGCGGCCGTCTCGCGGTCGGCTCCATCCCGACCGTCTCCGCGGTCGACATCCCGGCCGCGCTGCGGGCCTTCCACCTCCGCCACCCGAAGGTGCACATCGTGCTGCGGGACGGAGCGAGCAAGGACCTGGCCCAGGAGGTACGGGACGGGACGCTCGACGTGGCGTTCCTGGGGGTGCTGCCCAGCTACCGGCCCAAGGGCGTGAGCGATCACGAGCTCGCCACGGGCGAACTGGTCGCCGTCGTGGCGCCCACCCACGCCCTGGCCGGGCAGGCGGAGGTGGGCCTCGACCGGCTGGCACAGGAGATGTTCGTCGACCACCCGGACGGCACCGCAGCCCGGGCGCAGTCGGAGGAGGCGTTCGCGGCGATGGGACTCACCCGCGAGGTGGCCTTCGAGGTCAGCGGCACCGACTTCATCGTCCGGCTGGTACGCAGCGGGCTCGGCATCGCCATGCTGCCGGCCGCCTTCGCGGCGGAGCTGACCGGCGTACACGTGCTCTCCGTCCGCGATGCCCCCGCGCGCACCGAGCGCCTGGTCTGGAGCCGCTTCCGCCCCACCCCGGCCGCCGCGGCGTTCCTCACGGGGCTCGGGGTGGATCCCGGGTCCGTGACCGGCGAAGGCGTTCCGTCCGGGTGACCGGGGGACGGCTCAGTGGCCGGGTTTCTCCGCCCGCGGGAGCAGGCACAGGAGAGCCGACAGCCAGGTGCTGCACAGCCTGGCCGGGGTGCTGCGGCTCTCCCCGGCCGAGACCCGCCATCTGTTCGAGCTGGCGGGCCACGCGCTGCCCCGCTCCACCGGCGCCGACTTCGACGTACGGGTGTTGCAGCGCCTGGTGGACGCGCTCGACCCGCATCCGGCGTATCTGCTCGCGCCCAACTGGGATCTGCTGGCCCGGAACCGGTCCGAGACCGGCCTTATCGGGGACCCCGCCGACGGCCGTGTGCCCGAACACAATCTGCTCCGCCTGGTGTTCACCCGGCCCAGGATCCGAACGCTCCTGGTCGACTGGCCTGGACAGGCACGGGCGCTGCTGGAGCAGTGCCGGGCCGGAGCCGACCGGCATGCCGGCGACCCGGCATTCGAGGGCCTGACCGCCGACCTGTACCGGGAGAGCGGCGAGTTCCGCACCTGGTGGGACACACACGACGTCGCCGACTTCCGTTCCGCGCGCAGGACGTTCGACCATCCCCGGCTGGGCAGGCTGACGTTCGACTACGTGAAGCTGGCGGTGGTGGACGCACCGGGGGTCACCCTGGTCTCGTGCCTGCCGTCCGACGAAGAAACAGCCGCGAAACTACCGGAGTTGGGAAGGCTCGCACAACAGCACCCTCTGGCCTCGCCCCAGGCGCCCGCCGACCGCTGAGCCCGTCCCGGCGTGTCCGGACGGCAGTGGACCCGGCAGAAGTAATTCCAATTCATATATTTTGAAATCGTAGTAGCATCGGCTTCCCGCTCCGAGGAGGTTCCAATGGCCCCATGGCCCACCGCGCTCGCAGGCCGCATCGACGAGCACGTCATCGACAGCGCACTGTTGCGCGACAACCCGCTGGGCGACCCGGCGCAGCGGCCGCTGTGGGTCTACACCCCGCCCGGCTACGACACCGATCCCGGGCGCCGGTATCCCGTCACGTACCTCCTGCTCGGCTACGCCGGAACGCTCCCCGTCTGGCGCAACCGCACCCCCTACCGTCAGCCGGTGCCCGAACTCGTGGACGGGATCTTCGCCCGCGGCGAGGCCCCGCCGATGGTGCTGGTGTTCGTGGACGCCTGGACCACGTACGGCGGCAGCCAGTACATCGACTCGCCGGGCACCGGCCGCTACCACTCGTACCTCTGCGAGGAAATCGTGCCGTGGGTCGACGCCCGCTACCGCACGGTCGCCGACCGCGACCACCGGGCGCTGGCGGGGAAGTCGAGCGGCGGACTCGGCGCGATGATCACACCGATGCTCCGGCCCGACCTGTTCGGCGCGTTCGCGACCCACTCCGGCGACTCGCTGTCGCAGGCCCAGTACATCCCCCATTTCCTCATGGCGGCACGGCACTTGAGGGCCTACGACGGCGACATCTTCCGCTGGTGGGACGACTTCCGCTCACGCGTGGCCTTCACCAGGGACGAGGACCTGCGGCTGCTCGAACTGCTCGGTGTCTCGTCCTGCTTCTCGCCCGCCGCGGACGGCACCCCGCAGTTGCCCTTCGACCCGCGAACGGGCGCGCTCCTGCCGGAGATCTGGCAGCGCTGGCTGGATTGGGACCCGGTACGGATGGCGCCGGCGCACGCCGAGGCGCTGCGGTCCCAGCGGGCGATCTGGATCGACGCGGGCACCCGCGACGAATGGTTCCTCGACCTGGGGGCGCAGGCCTTCCGTGACGCCCTGGCCGAGGCCGGGGTGGACGACGTGGTCATACGCTTCGAGCTGTTCGACGGAGGGCACCACGCCGTCGAATACCGGATGCCGCCGGCCCTGGCCTGGCTCTCCCGGCAGATGGCGGACCCGAGCTGAGAAGCCGTCCGCCGATCGCGCCGACCGTTCGTGCGCGGGCGACTTCGCGCCATCCCCGGCGGCCGGCCGACGGATGGGGTGTCACCGGAGTTTGCTGGGCAGGTACTGGTGTACGACCCCGGGAAGCGGGGTGCGGCGACCGGTGGCGAGGGGCGTGTGACGTGAGGGAGCAGACCGTGTGGCAGTTCTCCGACGATCGTGGACAGTTGTCGACGGCCGAGCGGCGCCCGGCGCGGGTGCTCGCCTATGTCCAGGCCGGAGCGACCCTGTGGGACCACGGGATACGCCCCGGCGCGATATTCGGCTCCGATCACGACGACCGGGCCGTGCCGGACGCGGCGAAGACCGGTTCGCTGCCCTTGACCGAGGTCGGTTACCTCGGCGCGGGCAGCACCCTGGGCGTGGACACCCTGCTGAGCGGTGAGCCGGACCTCGTCGTGGCGGTCAGCTACGGCGGCGGCCATGTCTACGGGCTCGCCGCCGAGACCGCCAAGCATCTGGAGGAGCACGTCCCGGTCGTCGTCATCGACGTGGGGCAGGCGCGCACCCTCGCCGAGATCGGCGACCGGTTCGCCCTGCTCGCCCGCTCGCTCGGGGCCGAGGAGCCGGAGGCGGCGACCCAGGACCTGGACGCCGCCCGGCATCGGCTGAGCACACTCGTCGCCGGTGCGGACGGGCCCCGGGCGGTCGCGCTCTCCCCGGCCGGCCAGGAACAGACCCACCTCGCCCGCCCCCGGATGTGGCCGGAACTGCGGGTGCTGGCCGAACTCGGCGTCGACCTCGTGGAGCCGCCCGAGGGCCCTGGCGCGAACTGGTCCACGGCCGGCTGGGCGGAAGCGGCGGCGCTGCGCCCGGCGGTGGTGCTCGCCGACATCCGGGCCAACGCCACACCGCTGGACGAGTTGCGGACCAACGCCGACTGGGCGGCGATCGAGGGGGCCGCCCGGGTGGTGCCGTGGAACCCGGAGCCGGTGTGCAGCGCACGGGCCCACGCCGCCTTCCTGGACCTGGTGGCCGACGCGGTGGAGGCGGCCGGACGCTGAGCACGGGCGGCGACGCACGCCCGGCACGCAGCAGGGATTGCCGCATGCCGGGCGGTGGGGATCCCGAACCGGTACGCCCGCGCGACGACGCCCGTACGGACGTGTCCGATCGCGCGGGCCGTACCGGTTCGCCAGGCTGGTCGGGACCGTCCCCGCGCCGACCCCGTACGTCCCCAGGAGCAGGCATGCAGCAGGACAAGCACCCTTCCTACCGTCCCGTCGTCTTCCGTGACCGTTCGGCGGGCTACGCCTTTCTGACCCGGTCCACCGCGTCGAGCGAGCAGACGATCGACTGGGACGACGGCAACAGCTACCCCGTCATCGATGTGGAGATCTCCGCCGAGAGCCACCCCTTCTTCACCGGGAAGGCGCGCGTCGTCGACTCGGAGGGGCAGGTCGCCAAGTTCGAGCGCCGGTACGGGGGCGAGGACGCCTCCTGACCCGCGTACGGACCCGAGTCCCCCGCCCTTGTCCGAAGGGGCGGGGGACTTGCTCCGTCACCCCTCTTGACACCGTTGGCCAACCCCTCGTAACTTGCCTGCAACATCGTACTAACGCGCGTTACTAAAGCGCGTAACCAGAGCACGGCCCGCTGCCCGCGGGACGCAGGGGGTAACCGAAGTGGCCACGAACAAGGCGCGACGCGTGACGATGAGCGATGTCGCCCGCCATGCCGGAGTCTCGCGCACCACCGTCTCCTTCGTCCTGAACGAGCGCGCCGACGCCGGCATCCCCGAAGAGACCCGGCTGCGAATCCGGGCCTCCATCGAGGAGCTCGGCTACCGGCCCAACGCCGGGGCGCGGGCGCTCGCCGCCAAGCGCAGCGAGTGGTACGGGCTGATCACCGAGATCGTCACCGCGCCGTTCGCCGTGGACGTGATCAAGGGGGCGCAGGACCGGGCCTGGGCCGACGGGAAGTTCCTGCTCATCACGGCGGGGGACCGGGACCGGGCCATGGAGGCCGCCGCCTTCGACAAGCTCCTGGAACAGCGTGCCGAAGGGCTGCTGTACGCCACCACCTGGCACCGTGCGGTGACCCTGCCGCCCGCCGCCCGCGAGGTGCCGGTCGTGCTGGTGAACTGCTTCGACGCGGACGGCGCCCTGCCGTCCGTGGTGCCCGACGAGGTGGCGGGCGGCCACACCGCGACCCGCCGGCTGCTCGACGCGGGACACCGGCGCATCGGATTCATCAACCTCGACACCGGTATCCCGGCCGCCGTCGGACGGCGCCAGGGGTACGAACAGGCGCTGCGCGAGGCCGGACTGGACATCGACGACAGCCTCGTCGTACCGGGACATGCCACCGCCGACGGCGGATACGCCGCGGCCTGCGAACTCCTCGACCGCGAGGACGACCGCCCCACTGCCCTGTTCTGCGGCAACGACCGCATGGCGATGGGTGCTTACGACGCCATCAAGGAACGCGGACTGCGGATCCCGGACGACATCGCCGTCATCGGATTCGACAACCAGGAACTCATCGCCGCCTATCTGCGGCCCGGCCTCACCACGGTGGCCCTGCCGTTCGAGTTCATGGGAGCCAAGGGCGTCGACATGCTCGGCGCTCTCACAGCGGGACAGCCGCTCGACACCACACAGATGAAGGTCGACTGCCCGCTGATCGAACGCTCGTCGGTCTGACTGCGAATCAGCCCGACGGGAATCCTCACCCGTCTTCGGCCATTGAAGAGAGAGAAGAAACCACATTATGGCACCGTCGATACGTGCCCGGCGCCTCCGGCCCGCAGCGCTCGCCGCCCCGGTCGCCGCCGCGGCCCTGCTGCTCACGGGCTGCAGCGGCACCGGTACGAACACCGCGGGGGACACCTCCGGTCATCAGCTCCTGACCGTCCCCCGCGAGGACTTCGCCACCTTCACCCGGAACTTCAACCCGTTCGCCCCCGGCCAGGTGGTCGCCCCGATGACCACTCAGGCGATCTACGAGGCGATGCTCGTCTACAACCCGGCGAACGGGAAGGCCACCCCCTGGCTGGCCACCTCCTGGGAGACCTCGAAGGACGGCAGGACCGTCACGTTCACCCTGCGCCACGGCGTCGAATGGTCCGACGGGAAGCCGCTGACCGCCGCGGACGTCGCGTACACCTTCGGGCTCCAGAAGAAGCTGCTCGGCGGCTACGAGTACCTGCGCGCCGTGAAGGCCGAAGGCACCGACAAGGTGGTCTTCTCCCTCACCAAGCCCTACTCGCCCGGCCTGTTCGAGCTGGGCAAGCAGATCATCGTGCCCGAGCACATCTGGGCGAAGGTGAAGGACCCGGCCAAGGACACCAACCCCGATCCGGTCGGATCCGGCCCGTACACCCAAGTAGCCAACTTCCAGAGCCAGTCGTACGAGCTGCGGAAGAACCCCGAGTACTGGCAGCCGAAGAAGCAGCGCATCGACGGGATCCGGGTGCTGGGCTTCTCCGGCAACGACAGCGCCAACCTGGCCTTCGTCAACGGTGAGGCGGACTGGACGCAGTCGTTCATCCCCGAGGTGGACAAGAGCTTCGTCGCCAAGGACCCGGAGCACAACAAGTACTGGTACCCGAAGACCGGTTCGATGGTCGACTGGACCATGAACACCACCAGGGCACCGTTCGACGACGTGAAGGTGCGCAAGGCGCTCAGCCTGGCCGTCGACCGCGAGAGCGTGACCGAGGTCGGCATGAACGGCTACACCCGGCCCGCCGACTGCACGGGCCTGTCCGGTGGTTACGACAAGTGGCGCGACAAGACCCTCGCCGACTCGTGCACCTGGACGAAGCACGACGCCGCCGCGGCGGCGAAGGCGCTCGACGACGCCGGGTACAAGAAGGGCTCCGACGGCAAGCGGAAGCTCAAGAACGGCAAGCCGTTCACCTTCGACATCTCGGTCGGCTCCGCGTCCTCCGACTGGCTGTCCGTCGCCAACATCATCAAGCAGAACCTCGCCGGGATCGGCGTCACCGCGAAGGTCAAGTCCCCGGACTGGGCCGCCGTCGTCAGCGACTACGAGACCGGCGACTACGACACCGGAATCGTCTGGAGCGACAACGGCGCCACACCGTTCCAGTTCTACCGGACCACCATGGGCACCGATTCGGTCGAGCCCGCCGGCACCAAGACGGTCAGCAACTACCACCGCTTCGGCGACAAGAAGGCCGACGCCCTGCTCGACCGCTTCGCCGCGGCCACCGATGAGGCCGGACAGCGCGACGCGATCGACGGACTGCAGAAGCTGTTCGCCGACGAAGCGCCCGTCGTGCCGCTCTTCCCCGGCCCGGAGTGGGGCGCCTACACCGACGCCCGGTTCACCGGCTGGCCCACCGAGGACAACCCCTACGCCACGCTCACCAACCGCGGCGACACCACCGTCCTCGTCCTGACCAGCCTGAAGCCCGTCAAGAACTGACCGCACTGACACCCCGCCACTCCGGTGGCCCGCCCGCGCCGACCCCACGGACGGGCCGCCGGCCCTCATAGATTCGGAGAGGGACCAGTGCGTTACATCCTGCGCAACCTGGGCTTCTACCTGCTCGCCTTCTGGGCCTCCATCACCCTGAACTTCATGCTGCCCCGCTTCATGCCGGGCGACCCCGTCTCCCGGATGTTCGCCCGCTCGCAGAGCCAGATGCAGCCGGAGCAGATTGACCAGCTCCGCCGGCTGTTCGGCCTCGACCACCGCCCGATGTGGCAGCAGTACATCGACTACATCAAGGACATCTGCACCGGGAACATGGGGATCTCCATCTCCCGCTTCCCGACCCCCGTCTCCGAGGTCATCGCCTCCCAGATCGGCTGGACGCTGCTGCTCGGCGGTACCGCCCTCGTCATCGCCGTCGTCATCGGCAACCTGCTGGGCATCATCGCCGCCTGGCGGCGCGGCGGCCTGCTCGACTCGGTGTTCCCGCCGCTGCTCGTCTTCGCCGGCTCGTTTCCGTACTTCTGGCTCGCCATGGGCGCGCTCTACCTCTTCGGGATGACGCTCGGCTGGTTCCCCATGCGGCACGCCTTCGACGTGGGCCTCAGCCCCGAACTGTCCTGGGGCTTCGTCTCCAACGCGGCCTCGCACCTCTTCCTGCCCGCGCTGACCATCGTCCTGGTGTCCATCGGCGGCTGGATGCTCGGCATGCGCAACACCATGATCGCCACGGTCGCCGAGGACTACATCACGATGGCCGAGGCCAAAGGTCTCAGCCCGAGCCGGATCATGTTCCGGTACGCGGCACGCAACGCGATGCTCCCGTCCGTCACCAACTTCGGCATGGCGCTCGGATTCGTGGTCGGCGGCGCGCTGCTCACCGAGGTCGTCTTCGCCTACCCCGGCGTCGGCTTCCAGCTGCTCGCCGCCGTCCAGGGCCTCGACTACCCGCTGATGCAGGGGATCTTCCTCACCATCACCGCCGCCGTACTGGTCGCCAACTTCCTCGTCGACCTCGTCTACGTCCGACTCGACCCGCGTGTGCGCGTCCTCTGAGCGGCCGGACAAGGAGAAGACCCATGAGTGCCCTCGACTCCCGCACGGAGCCTGTCGCACCGGCCACCGGAACCCCGAAGCCCCGTCGCGCCCGCGCCGGACTGCTGCGGTCCCTGCTCGCCAACCGCAAGGCCCTGTTCGGAGCCGTCGTCCTGGTGCTGTTCGCGCTGCTCGCCCTGCTGGCACCGCTGCTCGCCCCGGGCGACCCCTCGAAGATCAACAGCCTGGGCGCCTCGGCCCCGTCCGGCTCCCACCTGCTCGGCACCACGGCCAAGGGACAGGACGTCCTCGCCCTGACCCTGTGGGGCGCGCGCAGCTCGCTGCTGGTCGGATTCTGCGTCGGGCTCGCCGCGACCGCCCTCGCCGTGCTCGTCGGCATGGCCTGCGCCTACTTCGGGCGGATCGTCGACGACGTTCTCTCCCTCGTCACCAACATCTTCCTGCTGGTGCCCGGAGTGCCGCTGCTCGTCATCCTCGCCGCGTTCATGCCGCCCGGAACGGCGACTGTCGTCCTCGTCCTGGTGGTCACCGGCTGGGCCGGCTCCGCCCGGGTGCTGCGCGCCCAGGCCAAGTCGATCCGCGGCAAGGACTTCGTCGCCGCGTCCGTTGTCACCGGTGAACGCGCGATCCGGATCATGTTCCGGGAGATCCTGCCCAACATGGCATCGGTCGTCATGACGACCCTGCTGGGCTGCGTCATCTTCGGGATCGGCGCCCAGGCGGGCCTGGAATTCCTCGGCCTCGGCGACGCCTCCGTCGTCAGCTGGGGCACCAACCTCTACTGGGCCGGCAACGACGGCGCGCTGATGACCGGCGCCTGGTGGGTGTTCGTGCCCTCCGGCCTCTGCATCGCCCTCGTCGCCTTCGCCCTCGCGATGGTCAACTACGCCGTCGACGAGATTACCAACCCGCGACTGCGCGCCCGCCGCACCAAGAACCGCAACCGGAAGGGCTGAACGATGGCCACGCCCTCTCAGAACCCCGTGCCCGCCCGGACACCCGCCCCCGCCCAGGACTCCGTGCTCGACGTACGGAACCTGCGCGTCGAGTACGGCGGCGACGGCCGCGCTGTCATCGGCGCCGACGACGTCTCCTTCACCATCGGCGCCGGTGAGGTCTTCGGCCTCGCCGGGGAGTCCGGCTGCGGCAAGTCGACCGTCGCCAACGCCCTGATGCGCCTCCTCAAACCGCCTGCCCGGATCACCGCCGGATCGGTCACGTTCAAGGGGCGCGACGTACTCGCCATGGACCCGCGCGAACTGCGGGCCTTCCGCTGGCGCGAGATCGCCATGGTGTTCCAGTCCGCGATGAACTCGCTCAACCCGGTCCTGACCATCGGCGAGCAGATCGGCGACATCTTCACCACCCATGAGCGGATGAGGAAGCGGCAGGCCAGGGCGCGCTCCGGTGAACTTCTCGAACTCGTCGGCATCGACCCCGCCAGGCTGAAGTCGTACCCGCACCAGCTCTCCGGCGGCATGCGCCAGCGCGTCGTCATCGCCATGGCGGTCGCCCTGAAACCGGCGCTGCTCATCATGGACGAGCCGACCACCGCACTCGACGTGGTGGTCCAGCAGGAGATCATGGCGCAGATCGGCGACCTCCAGCGCGAGCTGGGCTTCTCCGTCCTCTTCATCACCCACGACATGTCCCTGATGGTCGAACTCTCCCACCGGATGGGCGTGATGTACGGCGGACGACTCGTCGAACTCGCCCCCGCCAAAGAGCTGTTCGCCGACCCGCTTCACCCGTACACCCAGGCGCTCATGAACGCCTTCCCGCCGCTCACCGGACCCCGCGTCCACCTCACCGGCCTCGCCGACCTCCCGCGCACGGGAACGAGCTGCGGATTCCACGCCCACTGCCCCGACGACCGGTCGGACTGCTCCATGAACATCCCCGATCTGCGCGAGGTGGCCGCCGGCCGATTCGTCGCCCGTACGAGCGGAGGCGCGCGGTGACGGACCGGGCCACCACCACAACCCGCACCCCGCTGATGAGCGTGCGCGGACTCACCAAGGACTTCCGGATGGGCGGGCTGTTCTCCCGCGACCGCCACCGGGCCCTGAACGCCGTCGACCTCGACATTCCGCACGGCAGGATCGTTGCCCTCGTCGGCGAGTCCGGCAGCGGCAAATCCACCCTCGCCCGCTGCCTCGCCCGGCTCGAACAGCCCACCTCCGGGCAGCTCCTGCTCGACGGCCGGGACGTGCTGCGGACCCAGCGGCGCAGCGCCTCCCGCGCCTACCGGGGCACCGTACAGATGGTGTTCCAGGACCCCTTCGGCTCCCTCAACCCCGTCCACCGCGTCGAGCACTTCCTGCGCCGCGCCCTGCTGGTGCACGGCCGGCCCGCGGGCGAGGACGAACTGCGCGAACTCATCACCACGGTCGGGCTGAGCGAGGACATGCTCCAGTCCTACCCGCACGAACTCTCCGGCGGACAGCGCCAGCGCGTCGCCATCGCCCGCGCCCTCGCCGTCGACCCCCGCCTCGTCCTCGCCGACGAACCGACCTCGATGCTCGACGTCTCCGTACGCATCGGCATCCTCAACCTGATGCGGCGGCTGCGCGACGAGCACGGCATCTCCATGCTGTACATCACCCACGACCTGGCGTCGGCCCGCTACGTCGCCGACACCACCCAGGTGCTGTTCGCCGGCGAACTCGTCGAGGGCGGCGACTCGCTCGCCCTGATGGACCGCCCCGCCCACCCCTACACCCGGCTCCTGCTCTCCGCCGTCCCCGACCCGGAGCGCGACCACGGCTACGACCCCGTCGAGCGGGCCGCGCTGCGCGCCGCCGTGCTGACGCCCGAGTCATGCCCGTACGAGGACGAGGGCAGGTGCAGCCCCACCGAGCCCGTCCGCCATGTCATCGGCGAGGACGAAGGACAGCCACACTGGGTGCGCTGCCACCTCTACGCCCCCGCCACCCCCACCGCGCGCCGCGTACTGACCGCGGCCACCCCGAAAGCCGAGAACGTCTGATCATGACCCACGACCTCACCCTGCCCCGCGCCCGCCCCGAGGACGCGCCGAAGGGCCTGGCCGAACGGGCCGACCTCGACCCGCACCGCCCCCGCTTCCACTTCACCGCCCCCGGCGGCTGGCTCAACGACCCCAACGGGCTCGCCCATTGGGACGGCGTCTACCACCTCTTCTACCAGTACAACCCGCTCGCCGCCGCCCACCACCGCATCCACTGGGGCCACGCCACCAGCCGCGACCTGGTCCACTGGAGAGACGAACCGGTCGCGCTCGTCCCCGGCACCGACGGCCCCGACCGGGACGGCTGCTGGTCCGGCGTCCTCGTCGACGACGGCGGCACCCCCACCCTCGTCTACTCCGGCCGGCACGGCGAGCGTGAACTCCCCTGTGTCGCCACCGGATCGCCCGATCTGCGCAGCTGGCGCAAAGACCCCGCCAACCCGGTGATCGCCGCCCCGCCGCGGGACGACACCACCGCCTTCCGCGACCACTGCGTCTGGCGCGAGAACGGGAAGTGGCGCCAGCTCGTCGGTTCCGGCATCCGGGGCGTCGGCGGCACCGCGTTCCTCTACGAGTCCGAGGACCTGCACGACTGGCGTTACGTGGGCCCGCTGCTCACCGGCGACGCGGGCACCGGCACCGCGGCCGACCTCGACTGGACCGGCACCATGTGGGAGTGCGTCGACCTGTTCCGGATCGACGGCACCGACGTCCTCGCCTTCTCCGCCTGGGACGAGGGCGCCACCCACTACCCGCTGTACTGGACCGGGCGCTACGAGGGCGACACCTTCACCGCCGACGGACTCCACCGGCTCGACTACGGGCAGCGCTACTTCTACGCCCCGCAGTCCACCCGCGACGCACTCGGCCGGCGCATCCTCTTCGGCTGGCTCCAGGAGGGCCGGGACGAGGACGCCGTCGCCGAGGCCGGCTGGTGCGGCGTGATGTCCCTGCCGCGCGTCGTCACCCTCGGCGCCGACGGCCGGCTCGCCCAGGCACCCGTCCCGGAACTCGCCCGGCTGCGCCGCGAGGCGGTGCGCACCGGTGCGTTCACCGTGACCGACGGGAGCTGTCTGCGGCTCGACGGCGTGCACGGCGACCAGCTCGACATCGAGACGACCCTGCGGCTGGTCCCCGGAGCCTCGGCCCGCCTGGTGGTGCGCGAGAGCGAGGACGGTTCGGAGCGGACCGTGATCGAGGTGTCGCGCCCCGCGGACGGCGGCGTCGGCACACTGCGGCTGCACCGCGGCGCGAGCAGTCTCGACCCGGCCGCCGACAGCGAACCCCGGTACGGCGAAATCCCGTTGAACGGCGAGGGCGTCGTGGAGCTGCGGGTCCTCGTCGACCACTCCGCGCTGGAGATCTTCGCGAACGGGCGGGCACTGGCCGCCCGGATCTACCCGACGAGGGCCGACGCCCTGGCCGTCGGGATCGAGGCCACCGGCCCGGTCGCGGTGGAACGGCTCGACGCCTGGCGGATGGCCCCGGTCTTCGACGGCCCCCGCCCGCTCTGGCCCTGAACGGCCCGCCCTTCCCCCCACCCTGAGGAGACGATCATGTCCATTTCCCGGCGTGCACTCCTGTCCTCGGCCGGTCTGACGCTGCTGGCCCCCCTCGCGGGGGCCGGCCGGGCGTCGGCCGCGCCCCCGGCCCCGGCCGGCCGTCGAGCGGCTCCGTCGGCCCGTGACCTCGCGCCGATACCCGACCCGCTGGGCCTCACCGGCACCTGGTCCCGCACCGCCGACGGCGGACAGCGGGTCGTGACCGGAGCCGAACGCAATGCCGTGGCCCTGTCCGAGCAGCGCATCGCGGCCGTCGCCGGATACGCGGCCCGGATCACCATCGACGCCGGATCGCCCTACGCGGTCGGTTCGCTGGTGGTACGCGCCACCGACGACGGATCGGCCGGATACGCGGCGAGCATCGACCCCAACCTGCGCCGCGTCCGCCTCCACGACCTGGCGACCGGACGCGACCTGGCACCACCGGCCACCGCCACCCTCGCACCTGGCACCACCTACCTCCTCGAAGTCGCGGTGGACGGACCGGAGTTGACCGTCACCCTGGGCGGCAAGCAGGTGCTCGCCGCCCGGGACACCACGTACGAGCACGGTGCCGCCGGGCTGCACGCCTACAACGGCACCGTCGTCTTCGGGCCGCCCGGAGTGTGCTCCGTCACCACCGACGCCACCGGATGGGCCACCGACGGCGGCACCTGGACGGCCACCTCGCTCGGCTGGAACGCACAGGCCCCCGCCGGCACCAACTGCCGTGCCGTGTCCGCCACCCGGGTGCACGACACGGTCTACCAGGCCGACGTGAGGATCACCGATCCGTACGCGGTCGCCGCCCTGCTGCTGCGTACCGACGCACAGGCAACGGCCGGTTACGGGGTCCAGATCGACCCGAACCTGAACCGGCTGCGGCTCTACCGGATCGACGGCGACATCACCCTCGGCACACACAGCACCGCCATCGACGCCGACAAGGTGTACCGGATCCGCGTCGAGGCGGACGGGCCGCGGCTCAGGGTGCGCTGGCAGAGCGACTTCATCACCCCCGACGGCTACGCCCCGGTCATCACCGCACAGGACGCCACGCACGGGTCGGGACTGCTCGGCGTCCTGGCGTACAACGGGGCCGTCCGCTTCGAAGGGATCGTCACCACGGGCCTGGTGACGGACCTTCAGGGCTGGTCGACGGTGTCCGGTGCCTGGACCCCCGATCTGCGCGGGCTGCGGGGAGAGGGCGCCGAGGCACTGCGCATCGCACCGTTCCCCGGCGGCGACGTGCTGATCAGCGCCGACATCGGGCTCGCCGGGGCGACCGGCGCGGGACTCGTGGTCCGCGCGGACGCGGCCGGTGCGGGCGGCTACGAGGCACGGCTCGACGCCACGGGCGTCCACCTGCTGGACCGCACCGACGGCACCGGGCTCGGCCGCGCCGCACCACCCGTCCGGCCCTTCGCGGCGGGCGGCACCTACCGGGCCGAGGTGCGGGCCCTCGGCACCACCGTCACCGTGACGGTGGACGGCGTCGAGGTCCTCACCGCCACCGTGTCCCGTACCGGCGGGAAGGCCACCGGGCTCGCCGCGACCGGCGGCACGGCCCACTTCCAGGAGGTCAGGGCCCGCGCTCCGCAGGCGTACTACACGGACACCCACCGGCCGGCGTACCACTACACCCAACTCGCCTCGCACACCAGCGACCCCAACGGACTGGTCTACCACGAGGGCGAGTACCACCTCTTCCACCAGGACTCCGGGCAGTGGGCGCACGCCGTCTCCACCGACCTCCTGCACTGGCGCGCGCTGCCCGTCGCCCTCCCGGTCTCCGACTTCGGCCACACCTGGTCCGGCTCGTGCGTGGTGGACCCCGACGACACCAGCGGGCTCTTCGGCGGCCGGCCGGGGCTGATCGCCTTCTACACCAGCTACCACCCGGACAGGCCCGGAGGGAACCAGTGCGTGCGCGTCGCCTTCAGCAAGGACCGGGGCCGCTCCTGGCAGTGGCTCGGCACCGACCCCGTGGTGCAGAACCCCGGTGGCCCGGACGGAAGTTGGGACTTCCGCGACCCGAAGATCGTCCGCGACACCGACCGCGACCAGTGGGTGATGGTGGTCTCCGGCGGCGACCACGTCCGCTTCCTCACCTCCACCGACCTGCTGAACTGGACGTACCGCTCCTCCTTCGGATACGGCGACTGGGTGACCGGCGGCGTCTGGGAGTGCCCCGACCTGTTCCCGCTGCCCGTCGACGGCGACCCGGAGCGGGTGCGCTGGGTGCTCGCGCTGTCCACCGGCGCGGTCCGCAGCACCGACGGCTCGGCGGCCGAGTACTTCCTCGGCGACTGGGACGGCACCGCCTTCACCACCACCAACCGGGCCGGCACCCCGCTGCGCGCCGAGGCCGGCCGTGACTACTACGCCGCCATGACCTTCTACGGACTGCCGGACGGCCGCCGCGTCCAGCTCGGCTGGCTCAGCAACTGGGACTACGCGTTCAGCGCCCCGACCGGCGAGTGGAACGGCCAGCTGAGCATCGCACGCGAACTGACCCTGACCGCCGGGGGACTTGTCCAGCGGCCCGCCGCCGAGATCGAGACGCTGCGCACCAGCAGCACCACGATCGAGGACGTCACGGTGCGCCCCGGCTCCGCCAACCCGCTCTCCGCACTGCGCGGCCGGTCCTACGAGATCGAGGCCGAGATCGCCCTGCCGGGCACGGAGGCCGCGACCGCCTTCGGCTTCCGGCTCCGCACCGGGGGAGACCGGCACACCCTCGTCGGCTACGACACCGGCACAGGGAAGCTCTTCGTCGACCGCAGTGCCTCGGGCGCAGACGACTTCACCGAGCACTTCGCCGGACGCACGGAGGCGGTACTGCCCCTCACCACCACCGCCGACGGCGAACGGCGGCTGCGGATCCGGCTGTTCATGGACACCTCCTCGGTCGAGGTGTTCGGCGGGGACGGCCGGGTCACGATCAGCAGCCTGCTCTTCCCCGGGCCGGACGACCAGGGCATGGCGTTCTACGCCGACGGGGGAGCGGCCCGCATCGTCACCCTGACCGTCCACCGGCTCCGTGGCATCTTCCGGGTGACCGACGGCGACCCCGGACCGGCCGCGAACCCGCCGGGCGGCACCTTCCGCAGCGGCGGGCTCGGCGAACTCACCGTCGTGCCGGCCGGGCACTGGACGACCACCGGCGCCGGCCGTACCGGAGTCTTCGACCGGGACTCGACCGCCGTCTCCAGCACCGAGTACACCGACCTGGAAATGACCTCCCTCGTCCGCCTCGGCGGCCCAGACGGGACCGGCGGCGCCGGATCGGTACTGCTGCGCGCCTCGCCCGACACGGCCGACGGGTACGCCCTCAACCTCGACCCGAACCTGCGGACGGTCAGGCTCTTCCGCAAGGACGCCGGGCGCACGACCGTGCTCGCCGAGGCACCCCTGCTGATCCGGGCAGGAGTCAGCATTCCACTGCGGATCAGGGCCCGGGGCGGGCGGATCGAGGCGTTCGTCGACGGCCTGCCGGTCATCGATGTGACCGACACCCACCACACACGCGGCAGGATCGGGCTCAATGTGTTCGGAGGCCGCGCCGCCTACCAGGACACCTTCGTCACCGCACTCTAGGAGACCCCACCCCCATGCTCGACAGACTCGACCTGCTGGTCATCGGCGAATGCGTCGCCGACATCGTCCGGCTGCCGGGTGCGGCCGATCAGGTCCACCCGGGCGGCAGCCCGGCCAACGTCGCGTACGGCCTGGCCCGGCTCGGGCACGGCACCGCCCTGCTCACCCAGCTCGGCCCCGACGACAACGGCCGGCTGATCAGGGATCATCTCGCCGGTGCCGGGGTCGAGGTCCGCACCGACGACGTTACGGCGCCCACCCCGTCCGCCGCCGTCACCCTGGACGGCGCGGGCCGGGCCGAGTACACCTTCGAGATCACCTGGACGCTCGGCCCGGTTTCCCTGGACCGGCGGCCCCGCCATGTGCACACCGGTTCCATCGCAGCGGTGATGGAACCCGGGGCGGCCGCCGTGCTCGGCGCCGTGGAGTCGCTGCGGGCGTCCGCGACCGTCAGCTACGACCCCAATGTGCGGCCCGAACTGATGGGGGACCACGACTCGGCAGTCCGCAGGGTCGAGCGGTGCGTTGCGCTCAGCGATGTGGTCAAGGCCAGCGACGAGGACCTGGAGTGGCTGTATCCGGGCCAGGATCCGGAGCGGGTCGCCGAGCGGTGGCTGGGCACCGGCCCGGCGGTCGTCCTCGTCACCCGGGGCGGCGACGGTGCGCTGGCCGTACTGCCCGAGGGCCGGGTGACGGCCGACGCGCTGCCCGTCGACGTCGTCGACACGGTGGGGGCGGGCGACGCCTTCATGTCGGGCGCCCTGCATGCCCTCGCCGCGCACGGGCTGCTCGGCGCGGACGGCCGGGCGCGGCTCCGCTCGCTGGACCGGGCCCGGACGGCCGACGTCCTGCGGCACGCGGCGGCCTCCGCCGCGGTGACCGTGGCCCGGGCCGGCGCCAACCCGCCGGACGGGGCGGAGCTGAAGGCGGCACTTGGCCGGAGCTGAACACGCCCCGGCCGGGGAAGGGCGCGCCCGGGAGCCGGCATCACCCGGGCACTGCCAGATGCGGGCTGCTGTCGTCGTCGAGGAACTCGACGACGGCCAGGACGATCAGCGCACAGAGCGCGATCCACACCGTGACCAGGGCGGTCGGCCGGTCCCACACCACCAGGACCGCGGCGGCCACCACGACGACCGTCCAGTTCAGCGGGCGCCTGGCGCGGTGCACCCAGCGGCCGACCGGGCCGCCGGTGAATCCGGCCGCGTCCCGCACGGCACCGATGCCGCCGCTCCACATCGCCATGACGCGGCCGGGGGCGCGGCCGCCCCCCGTGAGCCAGGCGGCGAGGGCCACCACGATGCCGAGCGTGACGACCATGCGGACCAGAGCACGCATCGGGTCGACCAGGGCGTCGAAGACCGTACCGGCCGCCGGCTGGGACACCGCGGACGGCAGGCTGTCCAGATAGAACGCGCGGCCCACCCACATGGCCAGGCCGAGCACCGCGGCACCGGCCGCGACCGCGAGCGCCGTCGTGACCAGTGCGCGGCGGCGGCGCACCGCGAGGAGCACCCCGCCCGCGGCCAGCGCCAGAGCGGCCAACGGCAGCCAGAACCCGATGATCTGGAGCGCCCGGAACCACTTCTTGGCCTTGCCGACCGAGTCGGAGGTCAGCACCGTGAAATCGGTGTGGATCTCGGGGATCTTCGCCGCGACGCCCAGCCCCCGGTCGACGAGGCGCTGTTTCACCCGGTCGATGACGGGTGCGAGGTCGATGGTGACGGTGTCGCCGGTGAGCTTCACCGCCCCGCCACCGCTTCCGGACAGTGCCTTCAGCACTGCGGACTGGGCGGACCGGTTGAGGTCGGTCCAGATTTTCGCGAAGGCGTCACCGGAGACGAATTTCTCCGTGGTCCCGCGCACGAAGTTCGAAATGCCCGTGGTGAGGGGGCCGCTCAGCTTCGACAACGCCTTGTCGAGCACCGGACGGTCCGCGGGGGACACATCGGCCAGCAGGGTCTTCACATCCAGGTGAGCCATGACCGCGCCGGTGACGCGATCGGCCACCGCGGTCTGTACATCGGGGTCGGAGGCGAGCGGCGCCATCATCGCCACGTAGTTGTCGGTGTCGCCGATCTGGTTCTTCGCCCAGGTGGACACGATGCTCAGCGGTGTGAGGACGGCCGCGACGACGATGAGCAGCACGGCGAGGAACGAACGGGCCCGAGGGCGGTGCCGGGCCGGGGAACGGGCCTCCAGTACCGCCACCCTGGTGCGCAGTGCCTCCATCTCGGCATGGTCGCCCGCAGGCTTCGAATGATCGTGGTCCGCTTGATCGTGGTCCGGTGCCATTCCCCCAGGGGACGGCTCTGCGCCGCGCACGGCGCGGCGGACTGCTGTGGACGGGTGAACACGATCACCGTGGCGTGCGGCACGGTTGGGCCTGCCGGAGGTGTCGATGACCCTTTCGGCTCATTGGGCGCATCCTTGCCGGGGCTACGGCCGTTCGACAACCAGTAGGCGTGGTCGATTACGGAGGAGGGGGCGGACATGACGAAGGCCGACAGGAGTGTCGCGGTGACCGGGCTGGGGCTGGTGACTCCGGCGGGCGCTGACGAGCACACCTTCTGGGAGAGGCTGTGCGCCGGTGTGTCCACGGCCCGTGGCTACGAGGAACTGGCCGGGCTGCCGGTCGACTTCGGCTGTCCGGTGGACGGGATCGACCTGGACGCGGCGGTCGGCGGGCGTTCGGTGTGGCGGATGGCACGGTTCGTGAAGATGGCGCTGGTCGCCGCCCGCCAGGCCGTGGCGGACGCCGGTCTGTCGCCGGAGCGGTGGGACGGCGACCGGGTCGCCGTGGTGCTCGGCGTCGGGGTGGGCGGGGTGTCCGTGCTCGTCGACAACGTGCGCCGGCTCGACGACGGCGGAGCGGACGCGGTGTCACCGCTGCTGGTCCCGATGATGATGCCCAACGCGGCCGCCGGGGAGGTGGCCATCGCCCTGCGGGCCCACGGCCCCAGCCTGGCCCCGGCGACCGCCTGCGCGTCCGGGGCGACGGCCATCGCCGTCGCCCGCGACCTGCTGCTGAGCGACCGGTGCGACGTGGTGGTGGCGGGCGGTGCGGAGGCCGTACTCACCCCGCTGGTGGTGAGTGCCTTCGCGGGAATGGGCGCGCTCTCGCTGCGCACCGGCGATCCGGCCGGGGCGTCGCGGCCGTTCGCCGCGGACCGGGACGGGTTCGTGATCGGCGAGGGGGCCGCCGTGCTCGTACTGGAACGGACGGCCGACGCGTACGCCCGGGGCGGACGGGCCCGCGCCCTGCTGACCGGTGCGGGCTCCGCCACCGACGCCCACCACCCCACGGCCCCGGACCCGGACGGCGGCGGCGCGCGCAAGGCCGTCGAGGCCGCGCTGCGCGAGGCGGGCTGGGCGGCCCACGAGGTCGACCACATCAATGCGCACGGCACGTCGACGCCGCTCAACGACGCGATGGAGACCGGGCTGATCTCCGAGATCTTCCCGCACCGCCCGTCGGTGACCGCGCCGAAGGGCGTCCTCGGGCACACCCTCGCGGCGTCCGGGGCGATCGAGGCGGTGGCCACCGTACTGACTCTGGAACACGGGCTCGTACCGCCGATCGCCAACCTGGACTCGCTGCCCGACGGGTTCGACCTCGACTGTGTGGTCAAGGAACCCCGGATCCAGCCGGTCGAGCGGGCGCTGAGCCACTCCTTCGGCTTCGGCGGACACAATGTCGTACTCGCCTTCCAGCGGACCGGCACGGACGGCCCGCCGCGGACGGATCCGGGTGTCCTCGCCGTTGCTTGATCGTTTTATTTTCCATGACCGCAACGATCGACAGCCCCTCCGCAGAACGGTCCACGGACCTCCTCACCGGTGTGCTCCTCGGCGGCGACCACCGCCGGGAGCACGGCTTCTGGCAACGGCTGATCAGTACGGAACCCTTCCGCCGCCCGGAGCACCGCACCGCCGAGGAGCGCCTGGCCCTCGCGTACCAGCGGCTGCGCGTCCTCAACGACTGCCTGGACAGCGGCGCCCGGCTGGCCGCCGACCACCGCGCCCTCGCGGCCCTGCACGAATGGCTCGGACCGGTGGACCCCGCACTCACCACGGTGGCGGGCATCCACTACAACCTCTTCCTCGGCAGCCTCCTCGACCACGGGGACGACGGCCACCGTGATCTGTCGGACTTCCTGCGGCTGCGGCGCATCGGCACCTTCCTCTGTACGGAGGTGGCACACGGCAACGACGCCGCGGCCGTCGAGACCACGGCCGATTACGACCGCGAGCGCGACGGCTTCGTGCTCCGCACACCGCACGCCGGTGCGCAGAAGTTCATGCCCAACACCAGCCCGGCCGGCGGCCCCAAGACCGGGCTGGTGGCCGCGCGCCTGCTCGTCGACGGTGCCGACCACGGGGTCTTCCTCTTTCTCGTACCGCTCACCGACGCCGTACAGGCCCTGCCCGGGGTACACATCCGCAGGCTCCCCACCCGCACGGGCAGCCCGGTGGACCACTGTCTGACCTCCTTCGACGAGGTCTTCGTGGGACGCGCCGCACTGCTCGACGGGGACCACGGACGGATCGGTGCGGACGGGGAGTTCAGCAGCGCCGTCGACAACCGCAGGCGTCGCTTCCTCGCGTCGATCGGGCGCGTCACCTCCGGCAAGATCTCGATGACGGCCTGCGCGGTCGGCTGTGCGCGCGCGACGCTCGCGGTCGCCGTCCGCTACGGCGGCCACCGGTACATCTCCGGCCCCCGGGGTTCGCACCGGGTGCCGGTGATCGCCCACCGCAGTCACCACGGACCGCTCGCCTCGGCCATGGCCACCGTCTTCGCGATGAGCCTGCTGCACCGCAGGGCCCTGGACCGCTGGGAACGGGGCGAGCGGCCGGAGGAGGCCGAGCGGCTGGTCGCCGTCGCCAAGGGATGGATCACCTGGCAGGCCAGGTCCGTGATCGTGGAATCCCGGGAACGCTGCGGTGCCCAGGCCCTCCTGGAGCACAACGGCATGAGCGAACTGGTCACCGGGGTGGAGGGCGCCATCACCGCCGAGGGCGACAATCTGGCCATCCATGCCAAGGCGGCCGCGGAAATGCTCTTCGCCGCCGTACCGGCCGGGCCCGGTGCCTTCCCCGGCGGCGGCCCCGGTGACCTCGACGACCCCGGCTTCCTCGGCGGGCTGCTCGCGGAGCTGGAGCGGATCTGGTTCGCACGGGCCCGGGAGAGGCTGGGCCTCGCACCGCACGGTGACCCGCTGGCACGGTGGAACGCGGCATCCGGGCCCGCCCTGCGGGGCGTCGAGGCGCACGCCCAGCGGCAGGCGGCCGAGGCGTACGCGGAGGCGGTGGCAGCGCTGCCCGAGGGGCCCGCCCGCGACCGGCTCGGCGAGCTGGAGCGGCTCTTCGCACTGGACCTGATCTCCCGCAACGCCGGCGATCTGCTGGCGGCGGGGCTGCTCACCGCCGGCCAGGTCAACGGCCTGCCGGACAGGGTGGAGGAGCTCATCACCAAGGTCGCCGCCCATCTGCCCGAACTCGTCGAGTCCTTCGCGCTGCCGCCGGAACTGCTCGCCGACTGGCCCATCGCCGGCGCCGACTACGTGGATGCCTATGACGATCCGGGAGCTTTCTGGCAGACCGAGGGGGGCCGGGAAGCGGCTCGGGGCGAGCGGTGAGGGCCACGACGAGGAAGGGAACAGTCGTGCGGAGCCGTCGGATCGGAGAGGCAGCCGGCGCCCTCGGGGTCCGCGTTGTCCTGCTGGCCTTCTGGGGTACGGCGTCCGTCCTGGCCCGGTGGTGCGGGGGGCGCGGGGAGCACGGTGCCGAATCGGTTCGGCACAAGGCGTAACTGGAGGCACTCCTCCTAGTTGATTCGGCGTCGGGACGGTGTCACCGCCGGCCCCGACAGCCGGACCGAATGATGGAGAGAAAGCTGATGAGCGCGATTCACCCCAAGATCACCGAGGTTCTGACACACACCTTCAAAGTCCCCGCGGCGGAGATCCACCCCGGCTCCACGATGGACAGCCTGGAGATGGACTCCCTCGCCGTCGCCGAGTTCGCCGTCCTCATCAGGGAGACGGCCGGCGACCGGGACTTCGACCAGCTCCCCAAGAACGCCACGCTGGCCGACATCACACGAATCATCGGCGGGGCGCGGGTGGGCGGCGGGGCAGCGATGAGCAACGCCCGATGAACAGGCCGGCCGTCGCCGTCACCGGCCTGGGCATGATCACCCCGGTCGGCAACGACACGGAGTCCACCTGGCAGGGTGTGTGCGCGGGAGTGTCACCGGCCCGCACCGTCGCCGAGCTCGAAGGCTGCGCGATCGACTTCGCCTGCATGGTCGACGGCATCGACCTGGACGCCGCGATCGGCGGCCGGGCGTCCTTCCGCATGGGGAAGTACGTGAAACTCGCCGTGCTCGCCGCCCGGGAGGCGGTCGCCGACGCCGGGCTCGACCCGGCCCGGTGGGAGGGCAGCCGGGTCGCGGTGGTCGTCGGCACCAGCAGCGGCGGTTCCGCCTCGCTGACCGAGCAGGCCGTCGTGCTCGACCGGCTCGGCGCCGGAGCCACCTCGCCGTCGGGAATCCTGCTCACCATCCCGAACATGCCCGCCGCCGAGATCGCGATCCAGCTGCGGGCCACCGGACCCAGCATGGCGCCGTGCACCGCCTGCTCGTCCGGCGCCACCGCGCTGTCCGTCGCCCGCGACCTGCTGGTCACCGGGCAGTGCGACGTCGCGGTCGCCGGCGCCACCGAGTCGATCGTCTACCCGGCAGCCATGGCCGCGTTCGCCAGGTCCGGGGCCGGGGCCCGGAGGGACGGCGCCCCGGCCGGACTGTGCCGGCCCTTCGCGGCCGACCGGGCGGGCCTGGTCATGGGCGAGGGCGCGGCCGTCATGGTGCTGGAACGGACGGACGACGCCCGGGCCCGGGACGCGGCCCCACGGGCCCTGCTCGCCGGCACCGGCGCCACCACCGACGCCCACCACCCCATCAGTCCTCGTCCCTCCGGCAAGGTCGCCCAGGCAGCGGTGGAGGCCGCGCTGCGCGACGCGGGCTGGGCGGCCGAGGACGTCGAGCACGTCAACGCGCACGGCACGGCGACCCCGGTCAACGACGCCGTCGAGGCCGCCCTCATCGCCCGGGTCTACCCGCACCGGCCGCCCGTCACCGCACCCAAGGGCGTACTGGGGCACTGCATGGGGGCGGCCGGAGCGATCGAGGCCGGGCTGACCGTCCTCACGCTCCAACGCGGAGTCGTACCTCCGATCGCCAACCTGGACGCCCCGGCGCCCGAGTTCGACATCGACTGCGTCACCGAACAACCTCTGCGGCGGCCCATCAGGCGCGCCGTGAGCCATTCCTTCGGATTCGGCGGCCACAACGCCGTGATCGCCCTTCAGCGTCCCTGAGGGCTTTTCCGCAGGCAGCAGGCAGGTGGTGCGACGGGAAATCGGCCCGGCGTACCACCGGCCACCACCGCCCGTGAGCCGCGCAGAGGCGTGTGACAGCTCGCCGGGGCCAGCCGAACTCCACGCAGGGGTCAGGGAATCCACCACGCTCGGCGTCCATGTCGCGCGCACCCGGATCGTGCTGCTGTGGCGGGGAGGCAGCGGCCGGCGGATGAGCGGCCGGTGCCTCGTGGACGGGGTGCGACGGCGAGCGGGCGGACCCGGCACGGCATGGGTCCGCCCTTGATTCCGGGGTGCGGCGGTTCACCGCGGCGCGTGGGCTGCGGTCAGCGGCGGCGTCCCGGGCCGAAGTCGCCTCCGATGTCCTTGCCACCCAGGCCCGCGTCGTCCGCGTAGTCGATCTGCTCCTTGCGGAGTTCGGCGGAGACTTCCTTCTGCTCGGTCACCTTCTTGGTCTCCATCCGCACCCGTTCGACGGGCACGGTCTCCTTGCGCGTGGTCGGGCGCTCCGCGTGCAGGGTGACCTCGATGTCCTGCTCGCTGATGGCGGCCCGTTCGGCCGTCTTCTCGCCGGGCTGGAGGGGTTCACGGATCAGGCGCACCTCTTCGTGCGTCACCGGCACGGTCCTGGTGACGTTCTCGGTGACGACGTACTTGTGCAGCCGGGCCGTTCCGCTCTCGTACTCCTCGGTGCCGACGTGGAGCTGCTCCTCGGAGCGGATCATCTCCTCCCTGCTGCCCAGGTCGGCGGCGGACCGTTCGGAGCCCGCCCCGGCGCCGACGAGAGGACGCGAGGTGCCGGCCGTCCCGGTGTCGCGGTGCCTGCCCTGGCCGGTCCCGGTCCCTGCGCCGGCCATCCCGGCGGAGGTGGTGCGGGCCGTACCCGTACCGGAGGCGGTGGTGCCGGTCATGGCCGTCCTGCCGGACCCGGTGGTACGTCCGGCGCCGGACGCGCCCGTGGCCCCGGCTCCGGCGGCTCCCGCGGCTCCCATGGCCGTGGTGCCCGTCCCGGACGCCGTCGGGCTGCCCGTGCCCGGCCGGTCACCGAGCTTCGCGGTGGTGTTCCTGGCGAGGCCGTAGTGCTTGTAGAGCTCTTCCTCTTCCGCCACGGACAGATGCGCGTCCGCGTCCACCCGGGGGGCGTCCTTCACGCGGTCCTTCGGATGCGAGATGTGCAGATCGGATCCGACGCGGCGGGCGCCGGCGAGCGGAACGAAACTCTCCTTCATGCCGAACAGGCCGGTCCTCACCGTTATCCAGTCCGGTCGGCCGGTGTTGTCGTCGACGTACACCCGGCCCACACTGCCGACCTTCTCGCCGTCGGTGTCGTACACCGTCAGGCCGTCGAGCTCTCCGGAATCCGTGAAACCGTCAGCGGCTGCCATGACCGATTCCTCCTCGTCCGGGCGCGTCCTGTGGCTGAGGCCATCAGAGGAGGCGCGTCCGTCTTCCATCGCGCCTCACCCGGATGGAGGCTGCAACCTCCCGGGCCGCGGAGCCCGGCTGCCGCATGCTCGGCGGTTCGGTGGTGACCGCCCGCCACGGAGGTGGGCGCCCCGGCTCCGCATTGGGCCATTCGAGTGAAGCGGGGAGGGGGTGCGCCGGGTGGCCCCCGACGCACCGGCACGGCCTGCCCCGCCGCACCGGGAGCGTGATCGGCGACCGGGGGAGAAGGGTGCGGCACCGAGCGGTACCCGCACCAACTCCTCTTCGTACGGAAGGCGTTGCGAATGGTCGGCCGCTTCCCGGAACCCGAACTCGCCGCCGACGGAGACCGCGATGCCCCCGCCACCCGGGCTCCGTCGGCAACAGCACGGTACGGGGCTCCCCGCGCGGCTTTGCCCGTAGCTCCCGCGCCGGAGCCCCGTACCCCCTGGGACGTGCCGCCACGCCCCGGACGCGCATGACGACGGCCCGGACGCGTGGGCCCGCCCTCTCGGCACATATGGCGGCACATATGATCGACTGATCGGCGGGCCGAGAGCCGGCCGTCGTCCTGCCGCGCCACCGGGGGTGCCCCATCAGTTCCGTACGCATCCGCCTGCCCGAACAGCGCGGTGAACTGCTGGCCCGGCAGGAGGACGGTGCGGAACTGCACCACCTGGTGTGGCGGCTCGGGCCGGGGTGGCGGGTGTGCGGCAGCGCCGTGCTCGGCGGCGGAATCGGCCCGCGCGACTGGATACTCAACGCCCAGGTGCCCGGCGGCTACCCGCGCCTGGACCCCGACCGGCATCTTGCCGAGATCGCCGCCGCCGAACACCTCACCGGACCCGGCGCCGGGCTGATGACGGCCGCCGACGTCACCGCGTACACGGTCGCGGCCGACGTGGGCGTGACGGCGACCGCCACCTGCGGACTCGGCGTACGCGGCTGGGCCGCCGCCCCGGCGGAAGGCACCGAGGGGCCGCCGGGACCGGGCACGGTCAACATCGTCGTCACGCTCCCCGTGCCGCTCTCCGACGCCGCACTCGTCAACGCCGTCGCCACCGCCACCGAGGCCAAGGTCCAGGCACTTCTGGACGCGGGCCTGGACTGCTCGGGCACCCCCACCGACGCCGTCTGCATCGCCGCCCCCACCCCGGGACCCGGCCCCGCCGAACCCTTCGCGGGACCGCGCTCCCTGTGGGGCGCGCGACTCGCCAGGGCCGTGCACGCTGCCGTCCTCGAAGGCGCGCTGCGGCAATCCTGAGAATCCACAGTGCCGCGAGCCGACCCCGGGCGCGGCCGACGAATGGAGCCCTCTCATGACATCGAGCACTGCGGACGCCACCGCGGTACGGCCGGTCGTCGCCGTTCTCGGCACCGGAATCATGGGATCGGCAATGGCCCGGAGTCTGTTGCGGGCCGGACTCGACGTCCGCGCATGGAACCGTACGCAGTCCAGGGCGGCCCCGCTCGCCGCCGACGGCGCCGTGGTCACGGAGACGGCCGAGGAAGCCGTACGCGGCGCGGATGTCGTCGTCACCATGCTCAGCGACGGCCCCTCCGTCGCCGCCGCGCTCGCCGCCGCGTCCGGGGGAGTGCGTGACGGCCAGATCCTGCTCCAGAGCTCGACGGTCGGGCTCGACGCCACCGCCGATCTCGCCCGGCGCGCCGCGGACCTGGGCCTGGTCTATCTCGACGCACCGGTCTCCGGCACCAAACAGCCGGCGGAACAGGGGGCGTTGACGGTCTTCGTCGCCGGTCCGTCCACCGTCCGCGCGGCGGTCGACCCGGTGCTGGACGCGATCGGGCAGCGCACGGTCTGGGTCGGTGAGGTCCCGGGAGCGGCCTCGCGGCTGAAGCTCGTGGTCAACACCTGGGTGATCACCATGGTCAACAACATCGCCGAATGCCTCAACCTCGCGGAGGGGCTGGGCATCGATCCGCAGACGTTCCTCGACGTCATGAAGGGCGGCCCGCTGGACTCCGCGTATCTGCAGGGCAAGTCCGCCGCCGTGCTCTCCGGTGACCTGACCCCGAGCTTCGCCCTGTCCACCGCGCTCAAGGACACCCACCTCATCCTGGACGCGGCGCAGGCGTCGGGGGTGCGGCTGGACCTCGTCGCGGCGTCGGCCGACCGCTTCGTGCGAGCCGAGGCGGCCGGGCACGGCGGCGAGGACATGATCGCCACCTACTACGCGGGCCGGGCCGCGGAGCGGGACAGCGACTGAGCCGCCCCACCCGCGGGCCGGGCCGAGTGCGACGCGTTCCACGGGCGGCGGCCTCCGGAGCCGTCAGACGACCCGCACCTCGTGCCGGACCACGGCATCGAAGAGATAGCCCTGAGTGTTGTGGACGGCGACCTCGGGCTGGGTACGGCCCGTCCGGTCCGTCGCCCGTGCCAGCAGGACGGCCGGCCCCGGGGCCCCCGGCACCCAGTCGGCCGACCAGCGGACCCAGCTCCCGCTCCTCGGCCGGTCACGGAGCCGGGCGCGCCGCCACCGGACACCCCCGTCGGTGCTGACCTCGACCGTGCGCACGGGCGCCCCGCCCGACCACGAGCGCCCCGTCAGCACCTGGCGCCGGCCTGCCGGGAACGACGCCCCCGGCGCCAGCTCGAACGCGCTCTTCAACGTCTGCCGGGTCAGCGGCGCACTGCCCTCCGGCGGATAGCCGGCGCCGAACAGCCGGTAGAGGCCGGTGTTCCACGGGGAGACCAGGGGCTCCGCACTCACCTCGATGTCGCCGACCCACTTGATGTTGGCGATGCCCACCCAGGACGGCACGACCAGTCGCACCGGATGGCCGTGATCGGGCGGCAGTGGCCGGCCGTTCATCTCGTACGCGAGCAGCACGTCGTCCAGCGCCTTCGTCACCGGCAGCGGCCTGCGCACCCGGCCCAGCCGGATCCCGTCGCTGACCACCTCCTCGTCCAGGCCGCGCGGCAGCACATCGACCGCGTCCCGGCCGATGCCGGCCCGCCGCAGCACGTCGGAGAGCCGTGCCCCGCGCCAGCGGGCCGTCCCGATCGCGCCCAGGGTCCAGGCGGTGCCGCTCACCTGCTGGTTCTGCTGGGTCGCGTAGAAGCTGCGGGCGTTCCCCGCGCACTCGACGAACGCGGTGCGGGTGACCGGGGGCAGGGCGAGCAGTTCGTCGTAGGTGAACTCCACGGCGGGGCCCGTCAGCCCACTGCCCCACACGGTCAGCCGCCAGGCCGCCGCGTCGATCCGCGGGGTGACGGTGTGATTGCGCACGAAGAAACGGCCGGCAGGAGTGAGCAGCCCGGTCCGGCGCAGCGCCGCGAAATTCGTCTCGGCGTTGGTGCCGCGCACGGTGAACACCTCGGGCGGCAGCGGTTTCACGATCCCGGGGACGGACGGTGCGGCGGCGGGCGCCGCCTGCGCGGGAGCGGCGAGCCCGGCCAGGGGCCCGGCGGCCGAGGCGGCCGCCAGCAACCGCAGCAGATCCCGCCGGTCGATCCCGGCGGACCGCGCGGCACCACGCGACCACTGACGCAGCCGCAGCCCGTCGTAGGCGGCCTCGGACGGCGGTACGGATCTCATGAACAACTCCAGGGGAAGAGGAGAGCGAGGACGACCGGACGACGACGGCGTATCAGCGGCCCCGGGCATCGGGCCGGACGGACAGCAACTCCCGTACCAGGGACCCGATCTGGCCGGTCTCGTTCAGGAACCCGTCGTGCCCGTGGGACGCGTGGATGATTCCGGACCGGTCCGCATCGGACTGCCCTGGCAGCCACCGAGCACATTGGACGCGACGACGAACCAGTGGTCGGTGTCCAGCGCCTTCCCCGGGCCGACCGGCGCGTCCCACCGGACGGCCCCTGGGACGTCCGGGCCCCGCGGGCCCCGCGACATGACTGTCACCGGTCAGGGCGTGCAGCACCAGCACCGCGTCGGAACCGTCCGGTGCCCGGCGCCCCATGTCTCGTAGGCCATGCGTACATCCGGTGCAGCTCTGCTGCTCGACGGAGCGGGGCGCGGCGGGAACTGCGGAGACATGCGGCGGACGCGAGGCGTCCCGGATCGACGTGGAGCTGCGGGACGAGGACCAAGTCGCGGGCATGGCGGTGAGCGTGTCAGCGGCTCCCACATGCGTCAACCGCACCTCTGTACGGGCGCCGGGCCCGCCGCGGCCGAGCGGAACCTGTCACGCCGGCGCTCGATTCCGCCGCCGAACCGCCTCCGACCTGGGCGCGGGCGACGCTCGTCCGGTGGTACGGAGCCCGGCGGGTACGGGCTGCCTGGCGGTTCGGTGGCGGCGCGGGAATTCATTCGGCCGCAATGTACGGCCGCAGCCGCCGCGACACATGGGCGTGCGCGACGGGCCGGCCCGGTGACCTCGTTCGGCGGTGACCCCGGACCGGGCCGTCCGGGGTCACTCCTCGACGAGCATCCCGTGGCGGAGCTTCCGCAGAATTCTGCTGATCAGCCGCGACACATGCATCTGCGAGATGCCGAGTTCCGCGCCGATCCGGGCCTGGGTCATCTCCTGGCCGAAACGCATGTCGATGATGCGACGCTCGCGTTCGTCGAGACAGCCCAGCAGCGGCGCGAGCGTGTGCAGATTCTCGACCGTCTCCAGGGCGGGATCCGGACCGCCCAGGACATCGGCGAAGGTGCGCCCCGGGGCGTGGCGCCGCCCTGCTTCCGACGGATCGGCCGGCATGTCCAGCGAGCCCGCCGCATAGCCGTTGGCCGCCACGATGCCCTCGGTGACCTCGTCCTCGCTCAGCCCCAGCTGCTCGGCGAGCTCAGGGACGGTGGGGTCACGGTCGAGCTCCGTGACGAGCGACTCCTTGGTCCTGGCGATGTCGACCCGCAACTCCTGGAGCCGGCGCGGGACATGAACGGCCCAGGTGGTGTCGCGGAAGAATCGTTTGATCTCCCCGGTGATGTAGGGGACCGCGAAGGAGGTGAACTCGACCTCGCGGGAGAGCTCGAACCGGTCGATGGCCTTGATCAGCCCGATCGTGCCGACCTGGACGATGTCCTCCATGTCGCCACCGCCGCCGCGGTTGCGGAACCGTCCCGCGGCGAACCGCACGAGGGAGAGGTTCATCTCGATGAGGGTGTTGCGCGCGTACTGATGGGCGGCGGTTCCCTCCTCCAGGGCCTGGAGACGGCCGAAGAAGAGCCTGGAGAGTTCGCGCGCGTCACCGGGGGCGACCTTTCCCGCGTCCTCGATCCACGGCAGCCCGCCGAGGTCCCCGGCCGGCACGTCCGCCGGTGTCGAGCGAGGCTCCCCGGCCCGCTCCGTACCGGCGGTCCGCGCAGTGTGCGCCGTCATCCCGTCACGCTCCCCAGGTCGTATCCCATGAGGTGTATGCGCATGCCCCAGGAGGGAATGCCCATGCGCGACCGCGGGAGTTGATCACGTCACACGGCGGCGAATGGCCGGGATTCGTCGTGATCCCCCGTCATGTCCCGGCATCCACGCGAACCGGGCAGGTGAGAAGAGCAGAACCGCCCCACCGGTACGGGGGAGCCCGGTGGGGCGGTCGCTGACCAGATTGCCACAGCCGAGGGGCAATGAGGACCGACCGGCGCATATCCAGCGGTAGTTGAGTTGAAATCGACGGTGTTCCGACGCTGATGTCGCACGTTCGGGAGAAAGACGGCAACTTCGACCAGGAGCGGCTTCATGACGCCGCCCCCGGGGTTTCGGCCCGCGCCCGGCCCCGGGGTTTCGGCCCGCGCCCGGCCCCGGGTTTCGGCCCGCGCCCGACCTCGGGTTTCGACCCGCGCCAGGACTCGATCCGAACTTCAACCCGCGCCCGGACCCGTGCACCCGTCCGCGCCCGGACCCGTCCCCCCGTCCGTGCACCCGACGACGGCCCCGCCACCGAGGCGTGCGGCCGCGATGGACCGGCTGCGCGCCGCCGTGACGGCCCCCACCACCGGCATCGCCAGTACGGCCACGATCACGGGCCCGTACCCGCCCTCGGACGACACGTCCATCACCACCACCTCACCCGTGGCCAGCGTGGTCCCCACCAGGAAGCAGGCCGGGCCACGCACGAGGGCGGAACCGAGCATGCGTGAAGGCGCGACCGCCAGTACGGCGCCCGTCGCCAGGCCCAGCGCCGCCCCCACGGCGAGCGAACCCAACATGGCGACCAATCCCGCCACGGGCTTCTCGAAGGTGCTGTCCAGCGGCTCCCCGGTCAGTCCCGCCAGTGCTGTCGCCGCCCACAGCACCGCGCAGATCCCGGCCGGAATCGCCCCGGCCCTGATGCCGAACAGCAGCCCGCGAAGCATCACGGCGCCCGCCGCTCCCATGTGTTTCCCCCACTCGCGCACCGCTCGTCCGCTTTCATCCGAAGCCCGGCCCCAGGCGACGCGCAGCAGTGGGGCCGCGACATCTTCGCAGGTCCGCGGAGGCTGTCGGACAGCGCGTCCGTACGGACGGCGAGCCGCTCCCGTGCGCCCCCTCGCATTCTGCGGCGGTCCTGTGGACCATCATGTGGTGGACGGGTGGCGCGGCCGAGGGGGCACAGGTGATTTCCGAGCCGGAGATGGTGGACGAGTTCGGTGCGGTCGGGTCGGGCGAGGTGGTGGGCCACTTCGACCGGAAGCCCGCCCGGGAACCCCGGCCGCGCCGCCCGTGGTGGTGGGCGGTCGGCGGAGCAGTGGTGGCCTCGGCCGTGTGGGCGGGCGCGTTGTACCTGAATCCGGCCGACGACCGGAAGCCGGACATGCACGGCTACCGGCTGAACGAGAACCCGTGTCCGACCGTGCGCCTGAAGGCGCTGGGCGCGGCGATAGGACCGAAGGAGGCCGCACCCGGGCGCGCACCGGAGCTCCTGAACGACCCGGCCCTGGACCGGGTGACGTGCTTCATCTCCCTTCAGCCACCGGCTGCGAAGAAGTCGGACAGGAGCCGCTGGTACACCGACTACTCCGTCGGAATCACCGTGGCACTGCACAAGAGTTCCGACCCCGCGGTCGAATTCGAGGCGATGCGCGGGGTGTCCGATTTCGGGTCCGATGCCGAGGTGACGGTGGAGAAGGTTCCGAACCTGGGCGACAGTTCGTATGTGCTGACGCGGAACGACGGCAACGTGGAACTGCGGGTGCTGGAGGGCGGTGCGGTCCTCTCGCTGGGTCTCACCGCCTACGCGCAGTACAACAGCGACGCGGGCGAACCGCCGCCCGACGACGGACCGGACACCTCCGACCTCTCCCCGTACCGGTCGGCGCTGATCAGTGACATGCGCGATCTGATGGAAGGCCTCAGGAGCTGACCCCGGAATCACCGGGCCCCGAATGATTCGGATCGTTGCGGTCCGATGAACGCCCTGTCGCCCGGGGAATACGTGCCCGGACGAGCGCCTTCCTGCTGCTGTGAGACCGGCGACCGTCCGACCGCCGGTGCCGTGCAGCAGGAGAGAGGGAGCTCATGCCCAAGGCGTACGTGTTCACCCGCCACGGCGGACCGGAGGTGGAGGCCCTCGTCGAGCAGGACGTGCCGGTGCCCGGACCGGGTGAGCTGCTTGTCGCGGTCCGGGCCGCCGGGGTCAATCCGGTCGACTGGAAGCTGCGCACGGGGTACATCAGGCCCGGCAGTGAGTTGCAGCCCTTCCCCACCGTTTTCGGCAGTGAGGCCGCCGGGGTCGTCGAGGGCATCGGCCCGGACGTCGAAGGGTTCGCGATCGGGGACGAGGTCTTCGGCAACCCGGTGACCGGCGGGTACGCCGAGTACACGCTGTTGCCCGTCGCCGTGACCGCGCACAAGCCGGCCGGGCTGTCGTTCACCGACGCGGCGGTACTGCCGGTCGCGGCGGCCACCGCGTACGACGGCGTGCGCCAGCTCGGCCTCGTGCCCGGCTCGACCCTGCTGGTCACCGGCGCCGGGGGCGGGGTGGGAGCCGCGGCGGTGCAACTCGCCCGGCACGCGGGCATCCAGGTCATCGGTGTCGCCGGCGCGGCCAAGAAGGACTTCGTCGAGTCGCTCGGCGCGGTGCACGTCGAATCCGGCCCCGGACTCGCCGACCGGGTGCGGGCAGCGGCCCCCGACGGCGTGGACGCGGTCTTCGACCTGGTCGGCGGCGACACCCTGAGGGCCGCGGCCGCACTGCTCGGAAATCCGGCCGCGCTGATCAGTGCCGGGGGCAAGCCGCTGGCCGTGGAGCTCGGCGGTGCGGCCGTCGAGCGGGCCCGCACCGCGGCGGTCCTCGACGAGGTGGCGCACCTCGTCGTCAATGGCGCCCTGCGACCCCATGTGAACCGGGCCTTCCCGCTCGCCGGGGCGGGAGACGCGCTGCGCGCCGTGGAGAGCGGCCACACCCTCGGCAAGATCGTGATCGAGGTGGTCGCGTGAGCGCGCCCGACGGCGCCGGTGGGGTGCACCCGCTGGACAGCCCGGTCCACGCCGCACTGACCGGCCCGCACGCCCATTTCGCCGAGCGCCGTGGCCGCATCCTGCGGTACCGGCCGGACGTGGCCCCGTGGGTCGCGGTCCCGGACACCCCGAGGGCCCGGGACTGGGACGACGCGGCGGCGCTCGTCGGACCCGGCGGCGCCGTCACCATCACTGCCTTCCGCGAGCCCCCGCCGGACGACTGGGAGACCGTCTTCCGGGCCGAGGGCGTCCAGCTCGTCGATGCCGGGGTCGAGGCAGCGCCCTTCCCCGGGGCCGTACGGCTCGGACCCGCCGATGTGGCCGACATGCTCGAACTGGTCGAGCGCACCCGGCCGGGGCCGTTCCTGCCCCGTACCGTCGAACTCGGCACATACCTCGGGGTGCGGCGCGACGGTGTGCTCGTCGCGATGGCCGGTGAACGGCTGCACCTTCCGGGCTGGTCCGAGATCAGCGCCGTCTGCACGGACGAGTCCGTACGCGGCCAGGGGCTCGGCACCGGGCTGGTGCGCGCCGTCGCCCACGAGATCAGGCAGCGCGGTGAGACGCCGTTCCTGCACGCTGCCGCCTCCAACACCAACGCCGTCCGGCTCTACGAATCCCTGGGATTCGTGCTCCGCCGCCGTACGTCCTTCCTCTCGGCGCTCGCACCGCGGCCGCTGCCGGCGCGCCTGCCGGATCCGGCAGGTGTCCGCAGCGACCGCGACCGCCGGGCCGCCGTGCGCTGACCCGGGCGCCGTGCCCCGGTTCCCCGTGGGGACCTTCGTCCCGGAACATCCGGGCCGAAGGTCCCCGTCCGCTTCGCACGGGGGACCTTCGGCCGTGCTCGTCGGGCCGTAAGCCTCGTGATCCGCCGCCCGGTAACCGGGTGGACTGGAACCGGACGTCGGCACCGGGTCGGCCGAGGATGGGAGTGGTCAGCCGTGACCATCGGGCTTCAGAGCCGACGGGTGATGCGTGGAGTGACGCTTCCGGGCACCACGGACCCGGGGGAGGCCGCCGTGGGCAGGCAGCGGGTCGGGAACCCGGCGCTGTTCGGTGGGCTGGCACTCCTGACCGCACTGGTCGGCCTCCTGGATTTCCGGACCGGGGAGGACCTGCACCTCATCCCCCTGCTGGTGGTCATCCCCGCCCTGGTCTCCGTCTTCGGAACGGTCCGGCAGACCATCGGCGTGGCCAGCTGGATCACGGTCGTCGTCGCCTGCTCACGCCTGGTGGACGGCGGAACCTTCTGGGACACCGCCACCAGCGTCGCCTTCACCGTGCTGGCCTGTTTCCTGGGGGTGGGCGCCTGCGTGCTGCGGATCCGCCACGCCACCCAGATCGCCCGGCTGCGCTCCGCCGCCGGAGCGCTACAGCGTCAGATCCTGCGCCCACTGCCGATCCTGACCGACCAGGTCCTCGCCCACGGCATCTACACCCCGATCGAGGAGGACCGCCTGGTCGGCGGCGACATCTACGAGGTCGTCGAATCGCCCTACGGAACCCGGGTGATCATCGGGGACGTCCAGGGCAAGGGACTCGCCGCGATCGGGGTGGGCTTCGCCGTGCTCGGAGCGTTCCGGGAAGCGGCCATTCGGGAGCCCGACCTGACCGGGGTGGTCGACGCCCTGGAGGACGCGGTCGCCCGGCACAACACGTTCGCCGCCCAGACCGGCGAGATCGAACGCTTCGTCACCGCCCTGGTGCTCGGCTTCGACGGGGGCAGCCAGGTCCAGGCCGTCAACTGCGGCCACCTGTCGCCCCGGCTGCTGCACCGGGGAGTGGTCCGCGCGCTCCCGCTGCGCCGCACCTCCGTCCCGCTGGGCATGGCGGAGCTCAACCCCGAGGCGCGGGGCGCGGAACTGCTGGACTTCCCGGCCGACGCCACGCTCCTGCTCTGCACCGACGGGGTGACCGAGGCCCGTGACCCGTCCGGCGTCTTCTACCCGCTGGACACCCGGCTGGGCCGCTGGGCGGAGCTGGGGCAGGTCGAGCTCCTGGAGGCGCTCCACGCGGACCTGGAGACGTTCTCCGGCGGAGTACGGCGCGACGACATCGCCGTACTCGCACTGCGCCGGGCCCCGGCCGGCACCCCGTACCGGACCGGGGCGGCGGACCACGGCGCCCGCCGGGCGGCCGTCGCGTTCAGCGGACGGTAACCGGCCGGGACGGACCACCTCGATCGAATGTCCCGACGAGACTTATGTCGCGTCGGGACATTTTCAGGTGTACGGTGCACCTATGAATCCGGAACGGAAGCCCCCGGAGCGGCGGAGCCGTAAGGCCCGCAGAACCCGGGACGCACTGGCGCAGGCCGCGTTCGAGCTCGTGCTCGACCGGGGTCTGAGGAATGTGACGGTCGAGGAGATCGCGGAACGCGCGGACGTCGACCGGCGCACCTTCAGCCGGTACTTCACGAGCAAGGAAGCCGCGGTCCTGGACTCGCTCCGGGGCGACGGCGACCGGATCAACGACGCCCTGCGGGCCCGCCCCGCCGACGAGCCCCCGCTCACGGCCTACCGCCGGGCCGTCCAGGACTGGCTCGAAGACCCCGGAGCGCAGGCCTGGCACCGGCGCGAGCGGATCTTCGACCTGCTGGTCCTCGCCGAACAGGAACCGACCCTCTACGCGGCGTTCCACCACATCCGGGTGGACGCCCAGGAGGACTCGGTCGCCATCGTCGCGAACCGGCTCGGGGTCGACCCGCGACGGGACATCCGCCCCGCCGTCACGGTCGCCGCGGGCGCCGGGGCACTCCTCGCGGGCCAGGCCGCCTGGGTACGCGCCGGGCAACCGGACGACCTGCCCCGGCTGATCGGGCAGGCATTCGACGCCCTCGCCGGGGAGCTGCTCGCGCAGCCCCCCCGCCGGGCAGGCACCGCACAGCACCACGGAAGGAAGCACGGAATCATGAGCACCACCCCCACACCCGCCGACCAGGAGTTCGCCGGCAAGACCGCCCTCATCACCGGCGGAGCCTCCGGCATCGGACTGGCCCTGGCCCACCGGCTTGCAGCGGGCGGCGCGTCCGTCGTCGTCGCCGACTACGACGAGGCCAGTGCCCGCGAGGCGGTCGCCGGACTGGAGAGCGCCGGTGCCAAGGCCGCCGCGGTCGCCATGGACGTGACCGACCCCGCCTCCGTCGAGGCGGGCGTCCGGTTCGCCGTCGACACCTTCGGCGCCCTGCACCTCGCGGTCAACAACGCGGGCATCGGCGGCCCCAGCAACCCCACCGGTGAGTACGGGATCGACGACTGGAACCGGGTCGTCGCCACCAATCTCAGCGGTGTCTTCTACTCGATGCGCTACGAGCTTCCCGCCATCGTCGCGGCCGGCGGCGGCGCCGTCGTGAACATGTCGTCGATCCTCGGCACCAACGGCTTCGCCGGATCGCCCGCCTACGTGGCCGCCAAGCACGGCGTCGTCGGCCTCACCAAGACGGCGGCCCTCGAATACGCGGCCCGGAACGTCCGGGTCAACGCCGTCGGCCCCGGCTTCATCGACACGCCGCTGCTGCGCAACACCGACAGCGTGGCCCGTGACCACCTGATCTCGCTGCACCCGGCCGGACGCCTCGGCAAGGCGGAGGAAGTGGCCGAACTCGCCGCCTTCCTGCTCTCCGACCGCGCTTCCTTCATCCACGGCAGCTACCACCTCGTGGACGGCGGCTACTCCGCCTCCTGAGTGGCGGACGGGGGAACGGGGGTGACCAATGGAGCAGAGAACGTGAGGAGAATTCCATGAAGGCCGTTCAGTACCGCACCGTGGGCGCGGCACCCGAGGTCGTCACCGTGCCCGACCCCGAGCCCGGCCCCGGCCAGGTCATGCTGAAGGTCACCGCCGCGGGTGTCTGCCACTCCGACATCGCCGTGATGAGCTGGCCCGCACACCAGATCCCCTTCCCGCTGCCGCTCACCCTCGGCCACGAGGGCGTGGGCACCGTCGCCGCTCTCGGTGACGGAGTGAGCGGGCTCACGGTCGGCGAGTCCGTCGCGGTCTACGGCCCCTGGGGCTGTGGCACCTGCGTCAAGTGCGCCGAGGGCAAGGAGAACTACTGCCTGCGCGCCAAGGAGCTCGGCATCGCCCCGCCCGGACTCGGCGCGCCCGGCGCCATGGCCGAGTACATGATCGTCGACGACCCGCGCCACCTGGTGCCCCTCGGCGGCCTCGACCCGGTCCAGGCCGTGCCGCTCACCGACGCCGGCCTGACCCCTTACCACGCGATCAAGCGCTCGCTGCCCAAGCTGGTACCGGGTGCCACCGCCGTGGTCATCGGCACCGGCGGCCTGGGCCATGTCGCGATCCAGCTGCTGCGCGCCATGACGGCCGCCAGGGTGATCGCCCTCGACGTCACCGAGGACAAGCTCGCCCTCGCCCGCGCCGTCGGTGCGCACGAGACCGTGCTGTCCGACAAGGACGCCGCGGCGAAGGTCCGCGAGCTCACCGGCGGGATCGGCGCACAGGTCATCCTCGACTTCGTGGGCGCGCCGCCCACCGTCGCCACCGCCGGGGCCGCGGCCGCCATCGACTCCGACGTCACGATCGTGGGTCTCGGCGGCGGTGCGCTGCCGGTCGGCTTCGGTTCGCTGCCGTACAACACGACGGTGACCTCCCCGTACTGGGGATCGCGCTCCGAGCTCGCCGAGGTGCTCGACCTCGCCCACGCCGGAGCGGTCGAGGTCCACGTGGAGACGTACTCCCTGGACGAGGCGCCGTTGGCGTACGAGCGGCTGCACCACGGCAAGATCAACGGCCGCGCGGTCATCCTCCCCAACGGCTGAGCGGCTTCCCGACGGCTGACCGGCCGGGAACTCCTCCCCGCTCACAGCGATGCGGGCCGTACTGTGCGACGGCCCGCATCGTCATACCCGCGACCGATGCGCGGCGCGCCGGCTGCGGGGGAGACTCGGCGGATGGAATTCGTCGCGCTGATGACCCTGCCCGGACTCGTGATCGGGCTGACCGCGCTCGCCTTCCTCGATCAGCTGATGCTGCGCGCGGGCCGGGCCGGCCTGCTGCCGTGGCGCAACGGCGCGCGGCAGGGGCAGGTGTCGGCGACAGGGTTCGAGCAGCTGCACGCGAGCTTCTCGCCCGGCAAGCAGAGCGAGCTCAAGGAGCGCCGGAGCGCTCTGCTGATGCGCGACGACGAGGAGGACGGCGCCCCGCCCCACCGCTCCACCGTCGACCTCGACAGCGGCCGCGCCGTCATCCGCCTGCCCGGCGGCGCCACCCGGTAGCGGCGCCGCACCGGAGCGTCCCGGCTCACCGCGTCGCCACCAAGGGGCGCAGCGCGGTGCCGCGCAGCCGGACCACCGCCGGGGCGAAGCGCCGTGCCGCCGTCGTCAGCAGCCAGGCGACGAGAGCGCCGGTCACCAGCCCGATCAGCACATCGTGCGGGTAGTGCACACCGATCCACACCCGGGACGCGGCCATCAGCACGGCTGCGGGCACCGCGATCGCCGCGAGTCTGCGGTCGGCCAGCCAGATCGCCGTCGCCGCGGCCGCCGCGACGGCGGCGTGGTTGCTGGGGAAGGACCAGTCACCGAGGGCCGGGCACGCCTCCACCGTCACGACATGGAGGGTCTGGCACGGCCGCTGCTCGTGGAAGACCGACTTCACCAGGTCGTTGGCGAGATACGCGGCCACCACGACGAGTGGGGCGCAGAGCGCCATGGCGGTGCGGGCGGGATCGGTGGAGCGGGAGCGCCACCAGGACGCGAGCATCAGCAGGGCGAACAGGACGAGCCCGTAGTCGGACCAGATCCGGATGACGGAGTCCACGGCGGCGGGGGAGCGCTGGGCCAGCTCGGTGATCCAGGTGTACAGACCACCGTCGGTCGAGGTGGCGATGGGCATCAGCTGTTCTCCCCTTCGGCGGTGCGCCGGCCCCGGGAGCGGAGCAGTTCGGCGGCGAGCGGGACGAGGGAGACCACGACCACGAGGGCGACGATCGGCAGCAGGTAGCGGTCGACGTTCGGCACCGAGGACCCCAGTGCGTACCCCGCCAGGACCAGCCCGACGGTCCAGACCACCCCGCCGACGGCCTGCCACAGCGTGAACACCCGGGCCGGGACGCCGAGTGCCCCGGCCAGCGGATTGAGTACCGTACGCACGACAGGAACGAAGCGGGCCAGCACGATCGCCCGGGCGTGGCCGTACCTGCCGAGCAGCTCCTCGGCGCGGGCGGCGCCCTCGTGCAGCCGCTTGGAACCGCTGCGGGAGAGCAGGGCCCGGCCGCCCCGTCCGCCGATCCAGTAACCCGCCTGGGCGCCCAGCAGCGCGCCGGCCACCGCGGCGATCAGGACCTGGGGCAACGACAGCCGCACCGGACCATGCGCGCCGGACACGCAGAGCAGGCCCGCCGTGAACAACAGGGAATCGCCGGGCAGGAAGAAGCCGACGAGCAGTCCCGTCTCGGCGAAGAGCACGACGGCGATGCCGAGCGCACCGAACGCTCCGAGCAGCGACCCCGCGTCCAGCAGGTTCACCGCCTGGGGCGCGGACGCCAGTGAGAATACGGACACGGTGGAAGGTCTCCCATAATGGTGAGCGGGCGGCCCGGTGGAGCGCCCGGACTGACTACAGTGCTGTAGACGGTCTACATCACTGTAGACGCCCGAAGGGGGAGGAGAGTTCCCATGTCGCAGGTGAAGGGGATATCGAGCGGCGAACCCGGCCCCCGCGCGCCCGGCGAGACGGCATCGGGACCGGTACCGCAAGCGCCGCCGCACCACCCGTCGCCGTACTCCGCCACCGCGGAACGGCGGCCCGCGGGCGAGCTGGAGTCCACGATCCTGGCGGCGCTGTGGGCCGCCGGAAAACCGCTCACCCCCGGCCAGGTCCAGGGCGCGATCGGCGCGGAACTCGCCCGCACCACTGTCACCACGATCCTGTCGCGCCTGTACGAGAAGGGCGCGGTCGACCGCACCCGGGCCGGGCGCGGATTCGCCTACACGCCCACCGAGGACGAGCCCGGACTGACCGCTCGCCGCATGCACAGCGAACTGCGGAAGCAGGAGGACCGCAGCACCGTCCTGGCCCGCTTCGTCTCACAGCTGACCGACGAGGACGAGCAACTGCTCCGGGACCTGCTCGATGGGGAAACCTCATGATGATCTGTCATCGCGAGCGAGGAAGCCTCATGATCTGTGCCGCGAGCGGGGAGGCCCCATGATCTACGCAGTGTGGGTGCCGCTGCTGATGCCGTTGCTGGCGGTGCCCGCGGCCCGCCGACTGGCGGACGCACTCTCGCCGGTGCGCGCCGTACGACTGCTCGCCGCGACGGGCGTCGGCCTCGCCCTGTGCAGCGTTCTCGCCCTGGTTCTGCTCGTGGTGCCCGGTGCCACCCGGTTCTCCATGGTCTCCGCCCTGGGTGAGCTGGTCAGACCGCTCTCCGACGCCGTCCCGGCCGCCACCGTGCCGCTGGCCGCCGCCGCACTTGTTCTCCTCGTGGGCTGTACCGCCGCAGTCGCCCGCGCCGCCCGCCGCCACTGGGCGGAGCTGCGCCGCGCCGGACGGCTCGGCGGACGCGCCGACGGCGAGCTGGCCGTCCTGCGCGACAGCCGGCCCGACGCTTACGCGCTGCCCGGCCGCCCCGGCACTCCCGGCCGGATCGTCGTCACCACGGGAATGCTGCGCGCCCTCGACCCCGCCGAACGCGATGCCCTGCTGGCGCACGAACGCGCCCATCTCGTGGGCCGTCACCACCTCTTCATCGGCGCGATCGAGGCTGCCGCGCTCTGCCACCCGGCGCTGCGTTCCCTGCGGGCCCCCATGGGCTACGCCCTGGAACGCTGCGCCGACGAGGCGGCCGCCTCCGCCGTCGGCGACCGGCGGGTCGCCGCCCGGGCCATCGGCCGGGCCGCCCTCGCCGCACGCGCCGCCGAAGGCGCCCCGCAGCCCCGCCCAGGGTTGGCGCTCGCCGCAGCGGCCGGGCCCGTACCGCGCCGCGTTGCCGCACTGCTCGGCCGGAACGCCGTACGTCCCCGCGTCGGCCGCGCCGCGGCCGCGGCGCTGCTGGCCTGCCTGGTCGCCTCCGGAGTCGCCGCGCTCGACGCGACGACCGATCTGCACAACAGCATCGAGGTGGCGCAGGGCGAGGGCGCGCACCACTGACGCTCCCGACACGGCGCGATCGATGTCTTCCGCGCGCTCCGGGGAACCGACCGCCCGCTCCGGGAACTGGGAACGGGCCACCAGGCCCGGTGACCGACCGCCCGACCCGGGAACCAACCGCCAGGCCCGTTGACCGACGGCCAGGTACGAAGACGTACGCCCGCCAGGCCCGGTGAACGTCCGGCTCAGCGCCCGTCCTGATCGGGCGTCACCCGCCCGCCCGTCAGGTGTTCCCGCAGCCGGTCGAGGAAGACCCGCTGTCCCGTGACCAGCCGTACCGCCGCCTCCCGGGGCGTGCACCAGGCGAACCGGTCGACCTCCGGGAACGCCCGCCGCACGCCCGACCCCCTCGGCCACTCCATGGTGAATGTTCCGGGGACGGCCGTCGCGGCATCGAGATCCGCCTCCAGCGCCCACACCGTCACGGTCTTGCCGCCCGACTGACGTGCCTCGCCCAGCGCCACCCACTCACCGTCCGGCGCCGGATGCCCGAACTCCTCCTCGAACTCACGCCGGGCGGCGGCCTCCGGCTCCTCGTCGGGGCCGTACTCACCCTTGGGGACCGACCACGCGGCGCTGTCGCGACCCGCCCAGAACGGGCCGCCCATGTGCCCGACGAGTACCTCGAAACCGGCGCCGTCCTCCGCGGCCGCACCGCGCACGGCCCCGTCCGTCCGGCGGAACAGGAGAAGACCCGCACTGTGCCTGGCGCGTTTCTGGGATGGCATGCCGTCAAGTCTGCGCCGGACCGGGGCGGAGTGCCGCCCATGACACCCCTTTTCGCCCTGATCACTGCCGTCATCGAGCCGACGCGTCCTGTTCGCCGCGAGGTTCCCGATGCCCCCTGGTGCGCCCCTGCGTACCCGGCCATGCTGTCCGCCGACAGCGCCTGCGCCCGGACCGGGCCGCGCAACCATCGGCAATCTAGGAGGACTTGTGGGCCCTGGCATAGTCGGCAGGACAACCGGACCGCGCGGGAGGGCGGCGCGTGGGCACGGGACTCTCGCGCGCCCGCTGGTGCTGCTCGCGACGGTGTCCGCCCTGACCGTCGGCGCGATCTCTCCCGCACTCGCCGATTCGAACCCCGACCCACGACCCCGCACCCCCGCCGAGATCCTCAGACCCGTCGCCCCGCCACCCGCGAGCAACCCGACAGGGGCGCCCCGCTCGGTCGCGGACGGCGACGGAATCGAGACCGCACACACCTCCCGCCCGATCGCCCCGGGGGTCCGCCTCAGCTCGTACGACCGGCTCGAGTCCGACAAGTGGCTGCGGGTCGACAACCTCGCCGTCGACCTCGCGAACGGCGGCGTACGCGCCGACTACCTCTCCTCCGGCAAGGTCTCCGAACGGCATGTCGTCTCCGAACTCGCCGCCGGACACGACGCGGGACGCGGCCGCCGCACCGTCGCCGCGATCAACGCCGACTTCTTCGACATCAACCAGACCGGCGCGCCCGAAGGGATCGGCATCAAGGACGGGGCCACCGTCCAGTCGCCCGCCCCCGGGATCAACCGGGCCGTCGGTATCGGCCCCGACAGCGCGGGCCGCATCTTGAACCTGTACTTCGAGGGCACGCTCACCCTGCCCGCCGGGCAGCGGCCGCTCGCCGCGTACAACGCGGCCAACGTGCCGGCCGGCCAGGTCGGCGCGTACACCTCCGCATGGGGAACCGCCGACCGCGCACTGACCGTGGACAGCGCGAGCCCGGTCGCCGAAGCGGTCGTACGGGACGGCAGGGTCGTCTCCGTCTCGCCCGCACCCGGCTCGGGGGCCGTCGCCGAAGGCACCACCGTCCTGGTCGGCCGTGAAGCCGGCGCCGTCGCACTCACCGCCCTGAAGCCCGGTGACCCGGTGTCCCTGACCTACCGGGCACGCACCGACAGCGGGGCCGTGCCGCGCACCGCCGTCGGCGGCCGGGAACTCCTCGTCGTCGACGGAGTCGCGCAGAACCACGACGGTGAGGGCAACAACACCGCCGCGCCCCGCACCGCCGTCGGTTTCTCCGAGGACGGCCGGACCATGCAGATCCTCACCGTCGACGGACGGCAGGCCGACAGCGGCGGCGTCACCCTCACCGAACTCGCCCTGATGATGAAGCGCGCCGGCTCGTACAGCGCCCTCAACCTGGACGGCGGCGGATCGTCGACCCTCGTCGCCCGAGAACCCGGCAGCGACGCGCTCCGGGTGGAGAACAGCCCGTCCGACGGCAGCGAACGCACCGTCCCCAACGGCCTCGCCCTCACCGCCCCGGACGGCAGCGGACGGCTCAAGGGTTACTGGGTCCAGCCCCGCACACCCGCCGGCGCCGCTCCGGGCGTCGACCCCGTCAAGGGCGGCCACCCCGACCGGGTCTTCCCCGGACTCACCCGACGCCTCACGGCGACCGGGTACGACGAGACGTACGGCCCCGCGCAGGGCGCTCCGCGCTGGCGCACCGCACACGGATCGGTCGGCACGGTCGACGGCAACGGGCTCTTCACCGCACGCCGCAGCGGCACCACCGACGTACGGGCCGAACGCGGACCGGCGCACGGCACCACCTCGGTGACCGTCCTCGACGAGCTGGCCCGGATCCGGCCCACCACCGAGCGAGTGGGCCTCGCCGACGCCGGGGCGACCGGCACGTTCGGCATCGCCGGGCTCGACGCCCACGGCACCAGCGCCCCCGTCGAACCGCGCGACATCACGCTCGACTACGACCACACCCTTTTCGACATCCGCGACGACGGGCGGGGTTCCTTCACCGTCGCCTCGCGCACCGGCTCCGGCGCGGGGCAGATCAAGGCGACCGTCGCGGGCACCACCACCGTGCTCGCCGTCAGCGTCGGCCTCACCGAGCAGGCCGTCTCCTCCTTCGACGACGCCGGGTCCTGGAAGTTCAGCCAGGCCCGGGCGGACGGATCTCTGGCGGCCGCACCCGACGGCCACACCGGCACCGCACTGAAGCTCACCTACGACTTCACCCGGTCCACCGCCACCCGCGCCGCCTACGCCACCCCGCCCCAACCGGTCACCGTGCCCGGCCAGCCCCAGTCGTTCAAGCTGTGGATCAAGGGCGACGGCCATGGCGCCTGGCCGACCCTGCACCTCAAGGATGCCGCCGGCTCAGACCAGTTGCTGCGCGGACCGTACATCACCTGGAACGGCTGGCGGCAGGTCACCTTCGACGTGCCACCGGGAGCCGCCATGCCGCTCTCCGTGTCCCGCTTCTACCTCGCGGAGACCGCGGCGGCCAAGCAGTACACGGGCGAGATCGTGATCGACGACCTCACCGCCCAGGTACCGCCCACCGTCGACCTGCCCGAACAGTCCGCTGCCGCCGACCCGCTGATCGACCCGGCGGCCGTGACCGAGCGCCGGGACTGGCGGTTCGCGGTGATGTCCGACGCCCAGTTCGTCGCCCGCGACCCGGACAGCGCGATCGTTGCCCAGGCCCGGCGCACCCTGCGCGAGATCAAGGCGGCGGCCCCGGACTTCCTGGTCATCAACGGGGACCTCGTCGACGAGGGATCGCCCGCGGACCTGGCCTTCGCCCGCCGCGTCCTCACCGAGGAACTCGGCGACTCGCTTCCCTGGTACTACGTACCGGGCAACCATGAGGTGATGGGCGGCAGGATCGACAATTTCACCGCCGAATTCGGGCCCGCCCAGCGGACGTTCGACCACAAGGGCACCCGCGTCATCACCCTCGACACCTCCAGCCTCAGCCTGCGCGGCGGCGGCTTCGAACAGATCAAGCAGCTCCGCGCGCAGCTGGACGCGGCGGCCAAGGACCGGACCGTCGATTCGCTGATGGTCATCGAGCATGTGCCGCCGCGCGATCCGACCGTGCAGAAGGGCAGCCAGCTCGGGGACCGCAAGGAGGCCGCACTGGTCGAGCAGTGGCTCGCCGGCTTCCGTCGTACGACGGGCAAGGGCGTGGCACTCATCGGCAGTCACGTCGGGGTCTTCCACGCCTCGCATGTCGACGGAGTGCCGTACCTGGTCAACGGCAACTCCGGCAAGGCACCGGCCGGGCCCGCGGATGACGGCGGCTTCACCGGCTGGTCGCTGGTCGGCGCCGACCGCATCGGCCAGGGAGCCCAGGCCGCGGCCCGGCAACGGCCGTGGCAGGGCGGGCCCGACTGGATTTCTGTGCAGACCCGCGCCCATGTGGACGCGCTGAGGATCGACGCGCCGCCGGTGCTCGCCACCGGAGGCCGTACGAAGGTCACCGCGACGGTCACCCAGGGGACCCGGAGCGTCCCGGTCGGCTTCCCGCTGGCCGCGGACTGGACCGGCTCGCCGAACGTGCACATCGGCGACCGCAGCGGTGTCCGCCACCGCCACACGGCGGTCCTCGACCCGTCCACCGGCACCCTCACCGCGCTCCGGCCGGGCACGATCACCCTCGCCGTGACGGTCAACGGCACGACACAGCAGGTACGGATCAGGATCGGCGCAGCCGGGGCCGCGTCGGCTGCCTGACGGACCGGGAGCCGGACCGGCAACGGGGCCGCCCGCACCCCGACACGGGTGCGGGCGGCCCCGCCCGGTTACAGCTTGCGGTACTCGTACGCCTCCGACGCCGCGGCCTCCACCGCCGCGATGTCGCCACCGGCCGACGCGGTGACCACGGCAGCCACGGCACCCTCCACGAACGGCGCGTCCACCAGCCGCGAGCCGTCCGGCAGTTCGTCACCCTCGGCCAGCATGGACTTGACCGTGAGCACCGCGCTGCCCAGATCCACCAGCAGCGCGACGCCCGCGCCGGAGTCCACCGACCTGGCGGCCTCGGCGATCAGTTCCGCACTCGTCCCGAGGCCACCCGCGGGGGTGCCGCCGGCGGCGGCCACCGGCGCCGTGGCGCCGCCTGCCGCGAGCCCCCGGGCCAGCTCGGCCACGGACTCGGCCACCGGGCCGCTGTGCGAGACCAGCACGATCCCGACCTGATTCCCGTCGCTCATGCCGCGCTCCCGTCCGCCGCCCCGGTATTGGCCAGGGCGGCGATCAGCAGGGCCGAGGACGTCGCCCCCGGATCCTGATGGCCGATGCTGCGCTCACCCAGGTAACTCGCCCTGCCCTTGCGGGCCTGCATCGGCACCGTCGCCAGCGCCCCGGCCTCGGCCGCCTCCCGGGCCGCCCCGAACGAGGTGCCGAGCGCCTCGGCGGCAGGCAGCAGCGCATCGAGCATCGTCTTGTCCCCCGCCTGCGCCCCACCGAGCTGCGCCACTGCCGCGACGCCCACCCCGAACGCCTCCGCCAACTCCTGCGGTGTCACGGCGGGAGCATCGCCCAGCGCCTTTCCCGTACGTCGCAGTAGCGTCCCGTACAACGGGCCCGACGCACCGCCGACCGTCGAGATCAGCTGCCTTCCGGCCAGCATCAGTACGGCCCCCGGAGTCTGCGGCGGCTCCTTGTCGAGGACCGCGGTCACCGCCGCGAACCCGCGCTGCATGTTGCTGCCGTGATCGGCGTCCCCGATCGCGGAGTCGAGGTCGGTGAGGTGGTCCGCCTCACGGCTCACCTCAGCCGCGGCCGCGGTCATCCAACGGTGGAAGAAGTCGGCGTCGAGCACATGATCTCCTTGTCGCTCCGGCATGACGGGGTGCGGTACGGGTGGATCAGCGGCCCCAGCGAAGCGCCGGAGTGTCCACCGGCGCGTCCCAGAGCCGCAGCAGCTCCTCGTCCACCTGGCAGACCGTCACCGAACAGCCCGCCATGTCGAGCGAGGTCACATAGTTCCCCACGAGCGTACGAGCCGCGACGACGCCCCGCTCGGACAGCACCCGCTGGACCTCGGCGTTGAATCCGTACAGCTCCAGCAGCGGCGTCGCGCCCATGCCGTTGACCAGCACGATCACCGGACCGGTCGGCCGCAGGTCGTCCAGCACCGCGTGCACCGCGAAGTCCGCGATCTCCCGCGAGGTCATCATGGGCCGGCGCTCCCGCCCCGGCTCGCCGTGAATACCGATCCCCAGCTCCAGCTCACCGGGCGGCAGATCGAACGTGGGGGAGCCCTTGGCCGGTGTGGTGACGGCGCCGAGAGCCACCCCGAAACTCCGCGACACCTCGTTCACCTGCCGGGCGACAGCCTCCACCCGCTCCAGCGGCGCGCCCTCGTCGGCCGCCGCCCCGGCGATCTTCTCGACGAACAGGGTGGCGCCCGTGCCCCGCCGCCCCGCCGTGAAAAGACTGTCGGTCACGGCCACGTCGTCATTGACCAGTACCTGGGCGACCCGCACGCCCTCGTCCTCGGCGAGCTCCGCGGCCATCTCGAAGTTCAGCACGTCACCCGTGTAGTTCTTGACGACGAAAAGCACCCCGGCTCCGCTGTCGACCGCGGCGGCGGCCCGCACCATCTGGTCGGGCACGGGCGAGGTGAAGACCTCTCCGGGGCAGGCCGCGGAGAGCATCCCGGGCCCGACGAACCCCGCGTGCAACGGCTCGTGCCCGGAACCACCGCCGGAGACGAGCGCCACCTTCCCGGCCACGGGCGCGTCACGCCGTACGACGACGCGGTTCTCCACATCCACGGTCAGCTCGGGGTGGGCGGCGGCCATACCGCGCAGTGCGTCCGCGACAACGGTTTCGGGGACGTTGATCAGCATCCTCACGGGTACCTCCTGGTGAGCTTAGCAGGCAAGTTGTTGAGCACGGTTTTCACAGGTCAGGATGGGTGGGGCGGATTATTGATCTTGGCGGTTCATGGCGTCTCGAAGCGGTTCCGCGCGGTATTGATGCTGACTCTTTGCTGAGTTTCCTGATGGAGCGTCAAGTGGGGTTAGCGGGTGGCGACCTTTGCGAATGTGCATCATGGCGTAATTATCGACGCGAGGGTGCGGGCGCGCGCCAGTGCGCCATCGGTCGGATGCAGGTGATCCCGCTTCTGTCATGACCGTGTGCCAGGGAGGTCGCTGGTCCGCCCGTTCATCCCCCGAGGATGCCGGGCCGGTACTGCTCGGACCGGGGGAGGCCACTTCCTGCAGACTGCCGTCCATCCATGGCTGACCTCAGCGTTTCAGTTGAGGCTGCGTCGGCCGGTGGGCGCGGTGAGGGCCCGACGCGGGGTCGGGTTCTCCAAGGTCCCTGAGGCGAGGTGGGCGGGGGCAGCGAGTCAGCTGGCGGGGCGGGGCAGCGTGGCCAGACGGTGGAATGCGACCGTGAGCTCAGCCGGGTCGTCGATATCCGAAGGTGGAGGCGGCGGCCGCCCCGGCTGATCCGAGCGGCGACGTGCAGGAACCCCATCAGGCCCAATGGTGGCACTGAGTGCCGCTGATCTGCTTACATCACTCCGAATGTCAGGGTGAGATGGTGGTAATGCACCGGAATGGCCGATCGATCCTTGTTGAAGTCGTAGGTAAAAGGTCGTTGTATGCGAAGAGCAAGACCTCCTCGAGGGAGAGCCCCGGTTCGGCACGGGGCGAGGCTCAACCAGGGCACCTCAACGAGATCGCGTTACGACCCCTTAGCTTGGCGTTTATGCAGCTCTGCTGTTTGTGGTGGCTGCCGCGAGCTTTGGTTTGTCCTGTTTCCCGACGGGGTGCTCGCGTGCGCGGTGCTTGTTCTTCATCCCAATTGGCCGGCCGGGGCCTGCGGTGCTGGGTTTCGGTGCGCTGGCCGGCTGAGGCGTTTTCCCGTGGAGGCGGCGAAATCCTCGACGGACGCGCGCGGGTGTGAGGCGCCCTTGGCGGGCGGGCCGCTCCCAGGGATTGCGGAGGTCTTCTGCGAGGGGCCGGGCAAGGCGGAGTTGGGTGTGGGCTGCAATGACGAGCCAGGTCCAACGGTCGGCGGCGGCCGGTTCGCGGAGTTTCGGAGCGGTCTACCCCAACGTCTGCTTGAACATCCTGAAGGTGTAGTCAAGGTCCAATACCGTTAGTTTAAGTGGGTGGTGGGATGAGTTGAGGGGTTCGGAAGGGGGCTCGGGTGCCGTGGTCCCCGGGTTTCTTGATTCGGTAGCGCGAGATGATGCGTTTGACCGTTCGCGGGTTGGACCGGGGACGTCTCGGCGGGGTGAGGTTGGCCAGGAGTTCGTCCAGGGCGAGGGTCCAGGCGTGGTCAGGCCGAGGGGGGAAAGGCCGCCGGCGGCATCATCGTGATGCGGCGGGCGACGCGCAGGCAGGTCATGAACGACAGGCGGTCGGGGTCGATGTTCTCGCTGTTGGCCCGGGCGGCCTCGAGCATGTGGACGCGCAGTGCGTAGTGCACGAGCAGGTGGCCCCAGAGCTGCTGGTGCACGCCGTCGGGTGTCTTGCTGGCCAGGACCTCTCCGGCTCCGATCTGCTGTGCCTTGAGTTCCTTGAACGTCGTCTCGATCTCCCAACGTTCGGTGTAGAGAGCGGCGAGCTCGTTGCCGGGATACCGCTCGTGATCGGTCAGCGTGGTCAGGAGGGTGTACTCCTCGCCGTCCGGCTCGAGTTGGTAGCGCAGGGCGCGTACCTGGATGCCGTGCTCGTGCCGGCGGTCGGTGTACCCGTAGAGGGTGGTCAGCCATGACCCGTCCGGCAGGAGTTGGTCGGGGGCCAGACTGTGGCGTTTGGTCGCCAGTCGCATCAGCAACTGGGCGCCCGAGGCCGACCAGACCCGCCACAGGCCAACTCCCGGATAGCCGCGGTCGGCCAGGACCAGCATCCCCGGACGCATGGAGCGGGCCAGATCCTTGGCCGCGGTGGTCTCGTGCGTGCTGTACTCCGTGATCGCAGCGTCCACGATGACATGAGTGCCGCACTCCACCAGCCCCACGATCCGGGCCTGCGGGAACGCGGCCCGCTTGTAGGGCCGCTTCCCAGGCTTGGGCCGTCCGCCGTGCCGGCCGAACGCCTCGTCATTGGCCGGGGTATCGGCGATGTCAACGCAGGTGCCGTCCACCGCCATCAGCCGCAGACCCGCCAGAACGCCCACGTGTCCGACGGCTCGGCCAGCGGCACCACAGAGCCGGCGAACAACTCCCGAAACGGCTCCCAGCCCAGGCGCCGACGAGCCAGGAAAATCGAGGACTTGGCCGGCTCCCGCCAGGCCCCCATCAGACCGACCTGACGAAGCCCGAAGGTCATCTTGCGCATGACCTCCAGATACGGGTCCGGGGAGAACAGTGCCAGCCCGAGCACGAAGTACAACACCAGCCGGGCCGGCAGCAGTCTGGACCGCTGCTCGGACCGCCCGCATGCCGCGATCGCCCGCTCGATCTCCGCCGCCGGATACACCCGCGCCAACAGCCCCACACTCACGACATCGCGAGCCCCCGGCACCAAACTCTCCTCGCACCTGACAAACCATCACACCTACATCAAGGGCACCTTAAACTAACGGTATTGGGTCAAGGTCGAATCTGCGCAGGAATGCCTGCCAGAGCCGGTCCACATTCCCAGCAGTCGCGGCGGTGGCCGACCACCACAGCCAGACCGGCCTGGGGTTGCGGTCTCCACGGAGGTAGTCGACCTGAAGACGGATGACGGTGCCTTCGATGACCGGCAGGTCTCCTTCGGGGTGGTTGGCCAGGCCGAGCGCCGGACCAGTAGTGGGTGCAGTCGATCCCAGGCAGTGGCGACGGCCTTCCAGTAGTGGGTGGTGTCGGTCACCGTGGTGACCGACGGGATCGGCTGAGTGGCCGCAACCTCGAACGCGAACTCCGCCCCGCGCTTGGGCTTGCGCCCGCGTTTGCCCGCCGGCTGCGGCGGGGGCGGGAAGTACAGGACGCGGTCCGAACGCATCCGGCCCAGCAGCTCCACGGGCGGGTCCGCGAGCAGGAAAGTCAGACGGGTCACGTCATAGCCGGCATCGACGACGACCAGGACGGGCGCGGACGCTACGTTCGACCGCGGACGATAAACGCCAAGCTTGGTCTCGCCGTACCCAAGTGAAACGGCGAGGTTAGGCCGCGGTCTCTGCGATGAGGACGGCGGCGGTTACCGGGCCCGAGGTGTCACTGGTGGCTGCGTCGGCTACCGCCGCCCGGACGGCGCGGGCTACCGCCAGCGGATGGTACCCGGGAGCGACCGCAAGCTGGACCTCGATGTGCCGGCCTGGTGGTTGGTCATGTTGCTCCACTTTGACCGGGCGACTTCCCAGCACTGCGGTGAGGCGGGCCACGCCCGGAACAGCCGCTGCGACATTGGCCAGCTCCCCGAAGGGGCCCTGCATGGGTCCCGTTCCGGTCATTGGAAGCGAGCTTCGCGCGGCTGCAGCCTCTGGCTGGGGCCCCATGGCGTTCTCTGCGGTCTGTGGCCTGACGCCTCTCTCCGGGCCCTCGTGGAGATCCGTGACGCGCAGATCGACTGACTCAGTGGCCAAGCCGAGTCTTTCAGCGGCCACGTTGAGCAATGCGCTCCTCAACTGCTCCGCGGTGCGGGGCAGTGGCTGCCCCATGAATGCGGTGAATGCGGCCTCGATCCTGAGCGGGCCAGGGGGTAGCGCGCTGGCCGGCGGACGGACGGACGGCTCGGACACGGGCCCGAGCGATGCCGGTCCGATGCGCAGGCTTTCCAGCCAAACGCCGGGAATCTCGGCGGCCGTGCGCCCGAGGGCCCGGACGGCTGCTTGCTCGGTGATCCACGTCCCGTCGTCAGGCCCTCCGAGAGGGAGCAGCCGACCCAGGTCGAGCTGGCGCCGTACTGCCTGCATCCATGCCTCAGTTTTCACCGGACTCTCGCCCTCTTCCATGGCCGCGGTCCTCTTCCTCCCGCAGTGCGCAACGATCCCGCAGATGCTCTGGGCAGGGGCACTTCGTACCACTCGTTGAACCCTCCGTCTCATGACTCAAACCCTGATAGATCCCACTAAAACGAATATAATCCGGTTAGAGAGTGCTAGGTGATCTCCTTCAGGGAGGAATAGCCCGATGACTGAGAACACCGGCGGAAAGCACGGCAGTGCGCCCGGCTCTCGCGGTCGGACGACCATTGCCGACGTGGTGGTAGAGAAGATCGCCGGAATGGCGGCTCGCGATGTGCTCGGCGTCCATGCCCTGGGTAGTGGATTCGCACGCTCGATGGGATCCATGCGGGAGCGGATGCCCGGCGCAGGTAGCGGTAAGTCCGTCACGCGCGGGGTCAGTGTCGAGGTGGGAGAGTTGCAGGCGGCCATCGATCTGGAGATCGTCGTCGACTACGGCGTCTCGATCACGGACGTGGCCAGTGACGTGCGCGAGAACGTGATCTCCGCAGTGGAGCGGATGGCGGGCCTGGAAGTCGTGGAAGTCAACATCGCGGTCAGCGATGTGAAGCTGCCCGACGAGGAGGACGAAGGGGAGCAGCAGCGGGTCCAGTAGCCAAGGGGGAGCAGCCCGCTTGAGCGAAGGAGCGCGTGATGAGCAAGGCTGTGGTCGGCTTGATTGCCGGAATGGCACTGGGCTTCGCCGGGTACTTCGGTGGCTTCTGGGCCTTCCTGCTGGTGCTGGTACTGGGCGCCGTCGGACTTGTCGCCGGGCGCTTGATGGAAGGCGATCTCGAGCCGGGTGACTTCATCCGCCGCCGCCATGACGACCACCAGCGGGTACGCGATAGCCGGCGACAGGCCCAGGGGGACTGACGGTAGTGACCAGTGACGTCGATCGTCCTCCGGGCGTTCCTCGCAGAGAGCGGGGTGCGACCACCGTCTCCGACCATGCCGTCGCGAAGATCGCTTCCCACGTGGCCCGCGAGGCGCTGAGCCGGTTCACCGATTCGGCCCGCCGTGTACCGCCCGGCCGCCGGACACCACGCGTGACGACGTCTGTGCGACGGGCACCGGAGCGGAACGAGCACGCCGCAGGACGAGTCGGCGATACCACCCATGGCCGTCCGGACATGCTCGGCGAAGTACGGATGCGTATCGCCGTGGAGCTGGGCTATCCGTCCGACATCGGTGCTCAGTGCGCTGCGGTGCGCCGCGAGGTCATCGAGCAGCTCAGGACATGGGCCGGCATGGACGTCTCCGAACTCACGGTGTCGGTCGAGAGGCTGCACTCGGTGCACTCGCGGCATAGAGACCGGGAGAGAGTGAGATGAGCGCGAACACCAGGCGGCAGCCGACCGGCGATGGCGACATTCCCTCCGGTACGGGACAGGCATCATCCGCAGGTACCCCCACTGGGGGCGCGACAGCAGCGGTCCACGAATCGCGCCGGTCGGCGCGCCGCTTCTGGTCAGCGCGACGGATTCCCGCAGCCATTGTGGCGCTGCTGTCCGTCGCAGGCATGGGGCTGCTCCTGTACGACGTGGTCTCGGTGCGGGCAGACCAGCCCGGGATGAGCTGGCGACGGCGACTCGCCGAGGAACTGGCCACACGACCGCTGGATGACATCTGGATGATCGTCGGGGCCGCGGTGGCGATGGCCCTTGGCCTGTTGCTTTTCCTGCTGGCGGTGACGCCGGGACTGCGCAGAGTGCTACCCATGCGGCAGCCCACCGGAGTTGCCAGAACAGTGGAGGTCCACGCCGGGCTCGACCGCCACGCAGCCGCGCTGAATCTGCGCGACCGGGCCGTACGGGTGTCCGGTGTGCAATCGGCACGGGTCGATGTTGGCCGCCGGAAAGTCAGAGCGCGGGCACAGGCACATTTCCGCGATCTCAACGAGGTCCACGCGGATCTGGACGCCGTGCTGAGCGAAGCCGTGTCGAACTTGGGTCTCGCCCGGAAGCCCACCCTGGACGTGCGCGTCCGGCGCCCGAAGAAGGGGTGAGGTGTCCCATGCTCAAGGCAGTGAACCGGGTGTTGCTGGGACTGCTCGGCCTTGGACTGTTCGCCCTGGGCGGCGGCGTGCTGCTCGGTGGGCTGGATCTGCAGCGCCACTGGGGGTTCGACATGCCGGGCTGGTGGCCCTTCCGAGGCCCGGAGGATGTCGTGCTGGGCACCTGGGGACGCGCCCGGTGGCGGGAGGAGGACTGGTGGTGGCCGGCTGTCATTGCGGTGCTCGTCGTGCTTCTCGCGCTGCTGCTTTGGTGGCTTCTGGCGCAGTTGCACAGACATCGGCCGGGCCAGGTCCTCATCGAGAGCGAAGGTGATGTGGCGGCCCGACTCAATGGCCGTGCGCTGGAGGACGCAATCGAGGAAGAGGCGAAGGTGCTGGATGGGATCTCGCAGGTTCATGTGCGGCTGACGGGTCGGCGTGCTGCTCCGGCCGCACGAGTACGGCTGTTGCTCGAGCCTCATGCAGAACCAGTGCGGACTCTGGAGCAACTGAGCGGGGAAACGCTCGTAAACGCACGGGACTCGGCAGGCCTGGACCGCCTACCGTCGGAGGTCCGGCTCCGGGAAGTCCGCCACCGCTCCCGCCGCGTCGCCTAAGCCTCGATCCACCGACGTGCTCTGAAGATGATCTCTTGATCGTTTTGTGAGCTGGTTTCGGTCGGTGGTCGTGGATGGGCAGGTGGTATCTGCTGGTCTGCCCAGCTTTTCCACGGGTTCGGTTCCGGTCGGGCCCTGGCGGGCGGGGTGGTCAGGGGGATCAGGCCGATGCGGGTGGGTCGTGGACGGTGTCGAAGAGGTGTGCCCAGGCTTGCTCCCAGGGCCAGTTGTGTGGCAGATGCAGGGTGATGCGTCGTGCGGATCGCGCGATCCGGGCCGGGACCTGGACCAGATGGGCCCGGAGGGTGGCGGTGGTGGCCTTGGTGTGGAACGCGGAGGCCAGGGAACCTGCGGCCCGCAGCAGGTTGTAGGTCATCGCCCACAGGGTCAGCCAGGCAGCGTTGGCGTGGAAGTGCCCGGACGGCAGATGGGCCAGGGCACCGGCCTTGCTGTCCGCGATGACCTGCTCGACCACCGCATGGTGCCGGTGTTCCCGCTCGGCCCGCAGCATTGCGGCAGGCTGATCGGTGAAGAAGGGGTGGTAGCGCCAGACGGGAAACAACTCGCCCTGCTCGCCCACGACGGCGGGTTTGGCCAGGTCACGGACCCGACGCACGATCAGCCGCGCGGTGACCCGCTCCGCTTCCTTTCGGCTCGCGAACGCGGTGCATTCGGGTATCCCGGCAACTTCGGCGTCCGAGATGAGTTCACCGGTCTCGGGGTCGGGCACCGCGGTCGGGTAACTGATCTGCTGCCAGGCCTCGTCGGGAATGCCGAGGACGGCTCGTTTGATGGAGGGGTTCATGCCGGTGGTGAGCGAGAAGTGGGCTCCGGCCCGGTGGCAGGCGGCGATCACCCCGGCGTTGTAGAACTGCGAGTCGGCCCGCAGGATGCGCAGGCCGGTGCAGCCGGCCTCGACGGCGGTGGCCAGGGCCTCGCTCACGAATTTCGGGGCGCCTCGGGAGTCTGCTGCTTTGCCACGTCGCATCCGCACCCCGGCGATGACCGGCCGTGCGTGCGGGGTGCAGACCGTGGCGAGGAGGGGGTGCAGGGTGCGGATGCCCTTGAACCGGCCGTACTCGGCGCCCTGCTTGGTCCGGCCGTAGACGCGTTTGTGGGTGGAATCGACATAGATGAACGCCTTCTCTCCAGAGCCGGGCAGCAGTGGAGTGCGTGCGGCCAGCGCGGCCAGGAATCTGCGGTGCACAGCATGGAGTTGGAGGGCGTGACCGTGGGTGAACGCGCGAAGGAAGGTGCCCAGCGTGGACGGGGCGCGAATACCGCCGAACAGCGTCGGCATCGCCCCGTGCCGCAGCACGCGGAGGTCGTCGATACTGTCCGCGCCCGCCGCCATGCCGGCCACGATGCTGCTGATCTTGGAGTCCGCCGCAGCCCCCGCGCCGTTCGTCGTCCCGGTCAGCTTCACCTTCTGCGTCACCAGGTCCGACAGCCCACACCGTTCGGCCAGCCGCATCACCGGAACCAGCCCGGCATGCGCAACCAGGTTCGGGTCATCGAACACAGCGGACACCGCACGTGGCGGCGTGGAAGAATGCATCCCGGAGATGCACCTCCGAACTGGTTGAGTAGAAGCCTAGAGAACTCCTATTTTCCCAGGTCAGAGTGCATCTCCACTTTCATGTCCAGGCACTGGACGAACCATCACCCGGTGGATCGAGGCTAAGGGCAATACCGTTCAGTTAAGTGCTTCTGGGTTATCGTGGGGGATGCCGCGTTCTGGTTGGGTGAAGCCGTCGTCTGATGTCCGGTTGTCGGATTTGGTGTCTGTGGGGTTGCTGACGCGGGTGTTTCCCGCGGATGTGGTTGACGCGGTGATCGAGGAGGCGGGGCGTACCGAGCGGCGTCACCGGTCGTTGCCCGCACGGGTGATGGCGTACTTCTCGATCGGGATGGCGCTGTATTCGGATGGCTCCTACGAGGATGTGTTCGCGCAGCTCACGGACGGGCTGTCGTGGGCGTCGGGGTGGTCGGAGTCGTTCACGCCGCCCTCGAAGTCGGCGATCTTCCAGGCCAGGTCTCGTCTGGGGTTCGAGCCGGTGCGGGATCTCTTCGCTCGGGTTGCGCGTCCGCTGGCGGGGCCTGGCACGCCGGGGTCGTGGCTGGCCGGGCGTCGCCTGGTGGCGATCGACGGGACGTGCCTGGATGTGGCAGACACGGCAGCCAACGCGGAGTTCTTCGGGCGGCCCGCTTCCAGCCGGGGGGAGCGGGCCGCGTTTCCGCAGGCCCGCCTGGTGGCATTGGCGGAATGCGGCACCCATGTGGTCTTCGACGCTGCCACCGGCCCGTGCAGCGTGTCGGAGATCGAGTTGTCCCGGCAGCTCGTCGGGCGGCTGGAGCCGGGCCAGCTGGTCCTGGCAGACCGGGGCTTCTACGGGTTCCGCCTCTGGCAGCAGGCCGCGGCCACGGGTGCGGATCTGCTCTGGCGAGTGAAGACGAACCTGCGGCCCCGGTATCTGGAAACCCTGGCCGATGGGTCCTGGCTGGCCCGGATCGTCCCGACGTCGGGCACGAACCGGGCCACGACGGAGCCGCTCACGGTCAGAGTGATCGACTACACGGTCGATGACGGCCGGGACAACGCCGAGGAGTACCGGCTGTTGACCACGATCCTCGACCCTGCCGAGGCCGGCGCCGAGGACCTCGCAGCCGCCTACGCCCAACGGTGGGAGATCGAGACCACCTTCGACGAGCTGAAAACCCACCAGCGCGGGCCCCGCGCGGTACTGCGCTCGAAAGCCCCCGACCTTGTCCAGCAAGAAATCTGGGGACACCTGTGCTGCCACTACGCCATCCGCACCCTGATGGCCGACACTGCCGCACTCTCCGGCCACGACCCCGACAGAGTTTCCTTCGTCAAAGCCCTCCGCATCGCTCGCCGTTCAGTCGCGCAGAGCGCATTTCCCCCTCCGGGCGCTGACGCAGCCGACGCGATCTGGCATCACGCCATCCGATGGCTCACCCAACACCTCAACCCAACACGCCGAAAACGCTCACACCCCCGAGTCGTCAAACGCAAAGTCCTGAAATGGGCCGCGAAACGCTCCCACCACACACACTGGCCCCAGCCCAAACACAGCCCCCACATCACCATCCAAGCCACTAACTGAACGGTATTGAGGCTAAGGGCTGTCCATGGGGGATTGGTGTGGCATGAGCGTGGTGATCTTGAACGAGTGAGGCCTTCTGGTTCGGTGTGGATTGCGATATCTCCGCCGGCAGGAGGCTCTCCCGCGGGGCTGCCAAACGAGCGATGCAGCTCACGTTGTTGAGGTATCGGGTGGGCTGCTGAGAGACGGCCTGCCTTCGAGGGCGATGTCGAAGGCGTTCGGTGCGCGCTTCAGCGCGGCCTTTGTTGGGGAAGGACCGGGGGCCTTGACCGCCTGGCAGAGGCTTCTGCCAGAAGCTGACGGGGCGCGATACGACGTCGCTGGTGCCGAGCGCACTGGCGATGCTGACGGCCAGGCGGAAGCGCAGGATGTGCCGGCCCTCGTGGCATGGCCTTTGCCTGGTCTGGTGGACGATCGCCTCGCGCGGTCTGCATCGCCGCATATACGTGTGAGGCGCATACTAAAAGGACCTGGGAGAACGGAGGACGCCATGATCATCCTCGGCGTCATTCTGCTGGTCATCGGTTTGGTGGCCGGCATATCGATCCTGTGGACGATAGGTATCGTGCTCGTCGCGATCGGGCTTGTTCTTTGGATTCTGGGTGCCGTCGGGAATGCGGTGGGCGGTCGACGGCATTATTGGTAGTGCTGCTTTATTCCGGCTCCCCGTGCACGCGGCCACTGTGATGTCCAGCGGCGGCTGTGATCCCTGTGTACTCGGGTGCCGCGTGCTATTCAGCGTCCCGGATGGGAGCACACATGGCTGTACGTCATAAGCTCATCGCCCGGGAGCCGTCCGTACTCTGGGCGGTTCTGGAGGACGAGAGCCGCTACGCGGACTGGGTGGTGGGGACCTTGGACTCCGCCCCGGGCAACGGGCGTTGGCCGGAAGTCGGATCGTCGATCAAATACACGGTGCGTGTGGGGCTGAAAGAGTTCCACGGACATACGACGGTCCGTCGCCTCGATGCGCCGCACGCGCTGGAACTCGAAGCGCACGGAGGGCCGTTGGGTACGGCACGGATCGCCTTCGACATCCGGCCGTGGGGCGACAAGACCCTGGTCATTCTCGACGAGCATCCGCTGCGCGGCCTGGGAGGGAGCCTCCACAACACAGTTATCGACGCCTTTGCGCAGATCCGGCACCGCAGCATGCTGCGGCGACTTGCGGAAGTCGTCGAAGGACTACCCCGGGACACGGGGCGAGCGAAAGGCTGAGAGGATCAGCCCCAACTGCGCATCAGCTGACTGGGTGCAGTAGATTAGTAAGACGCTCGGCTGGGGTCTCCCAGTCGAGCGTCTTTCGTGGTCGGCTGTTGAGTCCGGCGGCCACCACTTCCGGCAGCTCAGGCGTGTGCGACGAGAAGTCAATGTCCTTGGGGAAATTCTGTCGCAGAAGGCCGTTGGTGTTCTCCCTCGAGCCGCGCTGCCAGGGACTCGCCGTGTAGCAGTAGTGGACCGAATGTCTGTGGCCTTGGTGCACGGCTGGTGAGCAGCCATCTCCACGCCCTGGTCCCAGGTCAGGGAACGCCACAGGTGCGGCAGAAGGAATTGAACGGTCACGGCGAAAGCGTTACGGGGGCAAGAGCACTGTGGCCACACGGCAGATGAAGGATGGGCTCGTGCCGTCGTCGGCTACACCGCCGAGACATCGACCCCCACAGCGGCCTCCCACTCCGGCTGATGTGCCCGCTAGTTCCGCTCAAGGTGCGAGGCGCCCGATACCGATCAGACTTGAATGCATGGCAGGAGAACGACAGCCCTGCGGCGAAAGCCACGAATTGCGAGGCGCGGCGGAGCGTTTTGGAAGCGCGCATCGTGAACACGTCGAGCTGCGTCCTGAGGGTCCGCTGCCCTGTTGCAAATTCGTCGCCGCTGCAGGCACTCACGTTCAGGCCGCCGGAGTCTGACCATGGGACTGATCACGGGACTGCTCACGCTCCCCATCGCACCGGTCCGCGGTCTGATCGGGCTGGCGGAAGCTCCGCGACACTGCCGAGCGCGAACTGCACGACTCAGGACGGAGGGAGTTCGAACCGGGAAGAGGAAGGGTTACTCGACCGGTTAGGTCGGCCCCGCACCGAACGATCGAAGGTGACGCACTCATGGATGACACAGCCAAGGTGACCCTCGCGGCCGCAGTAGTGGGCGGCTATGTGCTGGGCCGGACGAAGAAGGGCCGGCTGGCCCTGACCATTGCAACGTACCTGGCAGGGAGACGATTCGGCCTTGAACCCCGACAGCTTGCAGCCGAAGGGATGCGCAGACTAGGAGAGATTCCCCAGTTCGCCGAGCTGCAGGAGCAGCTGAAAGGGGAAGTCTTCGACGCAGGCCGTAAGGCAGTGGCTGCCGCCGCCGACCGGGGCATGAGTTCGCTTGCCGACGCCATCAGCGACCGTACGGCCCGGCTCGGTGAGAAGCAGGATGAGGGGGAGGAGGAGGGGGACGAGGAGGAGTACGAGCTGGAAGAGGGAGGCGCAGAGTACGAGGAAGAGGAGGAACCGGAAGAGGAAGAGCCGGAGGCCGAGTACGAAGAGGGCCAGGCTGAGGAAGAGGAGGAAGAGGAGGAAGAGGAGGAGCAGCCAGAAGAGGAATACGAGGAGGAAGAGGAAGAGGAAGAGGAAGAGCCGGAAGCGAGGCAGCCGAAGCAGCGCCGCAGTTCTCGTCGATCAGCCCAGCCCAGAGGAGGCGCGGCGCGGAAGAAGGCTGCTCCCGCCCATGGAGAGAAGCCTCGGACGGCCAAGAAGCCTGCCGCCCGGAAGACGGCCCCGGCAAAGAAGACGACTGCGAAGAAAGCTGCGTCGGCCAAGAAGCCTGCCGCCCGGAAGACGGCCCCGGCAAAGAAGACGACTGCGAAGAAAACTGCGCCGGCCAAGAAGTCCGCCGCACGGAAGACGACGTCGTCGAAGCGAGCAGCATCCAAGCGCGCCGATCGTCGGAGGTAGCCAGTTATGACCAGGACGGAAACAGACCAGGCCGCGGCAGAAAAGTCGGGTGTGGACCGGCTTCGCGAAGAGGCGTCCAACTTCCTCAGTGCACAGGTGGAGAGGCTCGCCGAGAAGGCGGGCGACAAACTGACCGATGTCACTGGGCAGCTCACCGATGTGGCCGAGAGTGGATCGCTTCCTGCGATCGGCTCCCGTATTCTCCAGGGCGATTCCCCGCTGAAGGCATTCGTCGGAGAGAAAGCCAAGGGTGTCAAGGACAAAGTCGTGGGGAAGGTCAAGGAAGCGTTTGGCGGCGGAAAGGGGAAACGCAAGTCGAGCGGCGGCAAGGTCATGAACATTATCGAGGTTCTCGATGTGGGAGTGCCCCTGCGTGTCGCGTACGACCACTGGACGCAGTACGACCAGTTCAGCAGCTTCGCGAAGGGCGTTCGCGATGTCTCGAAGAGCGATGAGATGTCCAGTGACTGGAAGGTTAAAGTCGGCCCTTCCTCGCGCGGCTTCAAAGCGACTGTCCAGGAACAGATTCCCGACGACCGCATCGTTTGGACATCCGAGGGGGCCAAGGGAACTACCCGTGGTGCGGTCAGTTTCCATGAGCTGGCACCCAGCCTGACTCGAATCGTCCTGGTCGTGGAGTACTACCCGTCCGGGTTCTTCGAGAAGACGGGCAACCTGTGGCGCGCCCAAGGGCGCCGAATGCGACTCGACTTCAAGCACTTTCAGCGATACGTCACCCTTGCCCAGGAAGAGCCCGAGGGCTGGCGCGGTGAAATCCGGGACGGTGAAGTCGTCGTGTCCCACGAAGACGCCTTGGAAGAAGAGGCCGCCGAGCAGGAGGACTCACAAGGCGAGGAGTCCGAGGACGAGGACTACGAGGAGGAGCCCGAGGACTACGAGCCCGAAGGCGAAGACTACGAGGACGAGGACGAGCCCGAGGACGAGGACTACGAGGACGAGGACGAAGAGGAAGGCGAATACGAGGAAGAAGAAGGAGAGGAAGAGGACGTAACCCCCTCCCGGGGGCAGGGACGACAGAGGTGACGCCGTGACTGGCGTCGGCCTGCGCAGTGGGCGAGCTGAAAATCCCGGCTGATTCCATGCAACGAGGTTCTCTGGGAGAGCAATTCGTGCACGGCTTGGTGCTGCGGCGCGGACAGCCGTTGATGACCGTGGTTCTGTCCGGGGCCAAAGGTGGCTCTGCTTCGGAAGAGGCGCGCCAGGAACTCCCGCGGGTGGGACTGCAACTGCCCCGCCACGCGTACCGCACCGGACACCTCGATTCGAAGGGCAGTTCCGTGTCGGTCACGGAAGGACGCGTCGAGCCCTACCTGCCGTGCAGCCTCTGCCTCGTCCCCGACCGCATCGATGTGCGGCGGATCCCGTGTGTAGGTGTAGGCGGGTGAGTGCTCCAGGTCGGCGTCGATGTTCCGTTCGGCGCAGAGTGCGGCCGTCCGGTCGAGCGCGTCCTGTTGGCATAGTGCGTACAGCCCGCGCTGCGGGCGCCGTGCTTCGCTTGCAACTGCGCGTATCCCGGTCGATGCGGAAGCTGAGGAGGCATGGCTGCAGAACACCGGACTGTTGACCCGGCGTACTGGATCGCCACCACGCCGCGTACCGGCTATCCGCCCTCCAGCGCCGACATGACCGCAGACGGCGCCTCGCCAAAGTCGGCCTCCACATAGGCGCGGACCGCCCGAACGTGCTCATCCACGTCGTCGCCACAGACGACGTGGATGAGGGACTATGCCTTCGGTGACCCGTTCGGCGGCCTGCTCAAGTTTCTAGGGGTCGGCAGCACCTGAAATCTGCGGCGGCCTCCAACCAAAGGCCAGAAAACACCTCCAGCGGAGGAAGGACCCTGTACAAGTCGCTGAGTGGTGAGACTCTGCCGGGCTACCAGTAGTGCCTTCGGCCAGCGACCGCGTGCCCCAGCGACCCCAAGATCCACAAGACAACCCCGATAACCGCGAGAACTATCCCGATTGTCCACAGTATGGAGATACCGGTCACGAACCCGACGACAAGCAAAATGATTCCGAGAATGATCACGGCGTTCTCCGATCTCGCACATATGTCTCTTTTTTTACTGTGGTCCCTGCGCGCTGCAAGGGCAACTGCTCAGGGAATGGGCACATGCGTCCAGGGCCGTCGGGGAACGGGTCAACAAGAGTGAAACCCGGTGTTCCACCACTTGCGAAACGCGCATGATACTGACCTCCTTTGCGTTCGTCATCAGCGCCCAGAGCCTCAGTGGAAGCGATTTCTTTCTCGGGGGATAGTGCGCCCATCACCCCACCATTCACGGCGTTTCCTATGCGGCAGCGATGGCGCTATGCAGCCGGTGGACAGCCCTTAGTACTCCAGCCGGACTTCTTCATTCGTGCTGGTCAGCGGCTTGGGTGTGGGGAGTGTAGCGGGCTGGAATGGGGGTGGGGCGGTCTTTGCCGGGTCGCCCCACGAACGTGTGGCCGCGCTGCTTGTAGTGGCAACCTTCCGGGCAGGCCGCTCGCATGAGTGATGTACCAACGGGCCTGTGGGAAGAGGGACTTGCTGAGCTGCTCTTGCGGATCGGAGGACGTTTTGCCCGGGTGGAATCCCGGCGACGGATGCGGGACTACGTCCGTGGGCTCCTTGGCCCGGTGGGCCGCAAGAACGGCTGGCAGCTCGCCGAATACGCCGGCCACGCCACCCCCGACGGGCTGCAGCACCTGCTCTCCCGGAGCCGCTGGGAGGCCGACGAGGTCCGCGACGACCTGCACGCCTACGTCGCCGAGCACCTCGGCGCGAAGAACGGCGTGCTGATCATTGACGACACAGGCTTCGTGAAGAAGGGCACCACTTCCGCCGGGGTCCAGCGCCAGTATTCCGGCACCGCAGGCCGCACCGAGAATTGCCAGATCGGGGTCTTCGCCGCCTACGCCACCTTCCGCGGCCATACCCTGGTCGACCGCGAGCTCTACCTGCCCAAGTCCTGGACCGAGGACCGCGAACGCTGTCGGGCCGCCCGTGTCCCCGACGACCGCGTGTTCGCCACCAAGGGCGAACTGGCGCGGGCCATCATCCTGCGGGCCCTCGCCTCACCCCTGCCCGTCGGCTGGGTCACCGCGGACTCCGCCTACGGCCAGGACTCCCACTTCCGCCGCTTCCTGGAAGACCACCAGCTCTCCTACGTCGTGGCCGTTCCGAAGTCCCAGCAGGTCCACGGCCCGCGCATCGACCACCTCATCAGCCAGGCCCCGCCCGAAGCATGGCAGCGGCTATCCGCAGGAAGCGGCGCGAAGGGCGAGCGCTTCTACGACTGGGCCGCAGCCCGCCTGCCCGCTGTGTGGGAATTCGACGGCGACGAACCCACCCGGCAACGCTGGATGCTGGCCCGCCGCAGCATCGCCAAGCCCGACGAACTCGCCTACTACCTCGCCAGCGCACCCCTGGAAGCCACCGTCGCCGACCTCGTACGCATCGCCGGCTGCCGCTGGAAGGTCGAGGAATGCTTCCAGAGCGCGAAGAACGAATGCGGCCTGGACCAGTACGAAGTCCGCCGCTACGTGGGCTGGTACCGGCACATCACACTCGCCATGCTCGCGCACGCTTTCCTCGCTGTCCTGGCCAGCCAGGAACGAGAAAAGGGGGCAGTGAGCGGGACACACCCGACCTCGTGGACCTCACACCGGCCGAGATTCGACGTCTGCTGGCAGTTGGACCCTACCGCCGTGCTCCGGACCGCGACCACGCGATGACGTGGTCCCACTGGCGTCGCCGCCACCAAGCACGCGCCCGCCGTTGCCACTACAGGCAGCGCGGCCATGCCTTCGTGGGACGGCCCGGCAAAGACCGCCCCACCCCCATTCCAGCCCGCTACACTCCCCACACCCAAGCCGCTGACCAGCACGAATGAAGAAGTCCGGCTGGAGTATTAGGGCACGCGGTTAGGAGGCTGAGGCTGTGTCCGGCGCTGAAGCAATGTGCGAGCTCCGAGATGCGGTCGGCCCAGGCCGTATATCATGGAACGGCGTCTTGTGAAGGTGACGCGGGCATCATGTCGTCTCCGATTCCGGAGCGGGAACATGGCCGTAGGCGAAGAGGACGAGACAGGGCGCGTCCGGCGTCCGTCCAGCAAGAAGCCCGTCAAGAAGACCGCCAGGAAAACCAGCACCGGACGGGCCAGCAGCGGCACGAACGAAACGAAGCGTGCGGCACGTCGGGTTTCGGCCCCGCGAGCCATGCGTTATGCGGCTGAGCAGCTCCAGGAGCTTTTGGGGCGAGCACCCGAGTCCGTCTCGGCGTTGAAGCCGACGGAAGGCGGCTGGCAGGCGGACGTGGAAGTTTTGGAGCTGGAGCGTATCCCCGGCACGACCAGCGTGATGGCGAGTTACCGGGTGACGCTGGACGAGGAAGGCGAACTGCTGGCATACGAGCGCACCCGCCGCTACACCCGAGCCCAGATCGACCCTCGTGGCTAGGGCCGGAATACCGCGGCTGCACCGCTCGACGGACGAACGGAAGCGGCCTCGTCCCGAGCCATGTGTGAGCTGCTGAAAGGAGGCACCATGACTATGGTGCCGCAGGGCGGAGGAACCATTTCCAGGGCCGGCGGAGGAGGGTCGGGGAACCTTTACGACATCCTCGAGCTGATTCTGGACCGCGGCCTGGTAATCGATGTCTTCGTGCGTGTGTCCTTGGTGGGCATCGAGATCCTCAAGATCGATGCCCGCATCGTCGTGGCGAGCGTGGATACCTACCTGCGCTTCGCGGAGGCCTGTAACCGCCTCGACCTGGAAGAGGGCCGCAAGGCTCCGTCTCAGCTGACCGACCTGGTCGGCGAGGTGACCGAGGGCGGAGCGCATGGCAAAGCCAAGGGTGCGCTGAGCGGTGCCGCTGAGGTGCTGACCGACGCCCTGAAGGGAGGGCGTGACGACGAGGAGGCCGAGCAGTCAGAAAAGAGGCGCGAGGAGCCCGAGGAGAGGCGGGAGCGGCCGCGGCGTCGGCCTGCCGCCCGACGCCGGGAGGAGTGAACCATGGCCGTATACGTGTATTCCATTGTCCTGGCCACCCATCCGCAGCGCTTGGACGGCCTCCACGGGGTGGGGGACCCGCCTGCGATCCTCCGCACGGTGCAAACAGAAGTGCTGTCCGCGGTCGTCAGCGACGCGCCCGAGGGGCTGCGTCCCAAACGCCGGGATCTCAGCGCACACCAGGCCGTCCAGGAACAACTGATGGCCGACGGCACCGTTTTGCCCCTGCAGTTCGGCTTCACCACCGTGGACGACGAAGCTGTACGAGCGGTCCTGGAGGAGGGCACGGACGATTTCAGCGAACGCTTGCGGGCGTTGGAGGGCTGCGTGGAATACCACTTGAAGGCGGCCCAGGACGAGGACGCGCTGTTGCGCCAGATCCTTCAGGAGTCCGACGAGGCGCGCGAACTCAACGAGGAGATCAGACGCGGCCGCAGCAGCCCGGAACTGCCGCTCGCCCTCGGGGAACTGGTCTCCCAAGAAGTGCAAGCGCGGCAGGAACGGCTCGCCGTCGAAGTCCTCGATGCGCTGCGCGGATTCGCTCGGGAAGAACGCTCGTCGCAGCCGACCGGAAACGACTTCCTGAATGTGTCCTTCCTTGTGGAGCGGGACAACGAGAAGACTTTCCTCGGCGCGGAACAGGATATCGCCAAGGAACTGGGCGAGGACTTCGACCTGCGACTGGTCGGCCCGCTGCCCGCCTACAGCTTCGTCTGAGGAGTCCTCATGGGACTGCTGGCTCAACTCGCAACTCTTCCGCTGGCGCCGGTGCGCGGCGTGGCCTGGGTCATGGAGCGCGTCGTCGAGGCCGCGGAGAACGAGTACTACGACCCGGCCCCCGTCGAACGGGAACTCGCCGCACTTGAGCGAGCGCTCGTGGCGGGAGAAATCGACGAGGAAACCTTCGACCAGCGCGAGGACGAGTTGCTGGACCGGCTGGACGAGATCAGGGCCCATGTCCAGGGCGTCGATACCTGATCGCGCAGCCGGTGGAACGGGCCAATTGCCACGCGCTCCCGTCGAAGCTCCGGGACACCAGGGAATTGAGGTGCAGCGGCCGTGACCGAACCCGTCGCCAGGAGGCTGGGCGACCTCCCGTCCAGGTCCGCCCCGTATGGCCAGGGCTCCTCGGCCAATCTCGCCGACATCCTGGAGCGCGTCCTGGACAAAGGCATCGTCATCGCAGGCGATATCCAGATCAACCTCCTGGACATCGAACTGCTTACCATCAAGCTGCGCCTACTGATCGCTTCGGTGGACAAAGCGAAGGAAATGGGCATTGACTGGTGGGAGCACGATCCCTCACTGTCGTCACGCGCCAACGACGGCCGCTCACTCGCCGAGGAGAACAGACGGCTGCAGGCTGAGATCACGGCGCTGCGCGAGGACCGTGAGCTGCCACCGGCCAAGAACGAGGAGAGCCGCGCCGCGGCCCCCCGCCGCACCACACGCACCAAACGGGCAGAGCCAAGCCCCCGCAGCGAGAGGCGGGACGAGCCATGACCGCCACGGTCTCCTATGCGTACGCCGTAGCACGGGACGCCGACGGATCGCTGGAAGAAGCTCTGTCCGGGCTCCCTGGAGTGGCGGAGGCGACGGTGCATCTAGTGCGTGTAGAACACAGCGACGATGTGGTGGTCGCCGTGAGCCCGGTACCCGAGCGAGACTTCCAAGAGGCCGCGCTGCGAGCGCATCTTGAGGACTTGGACTGGCTGGAGTCAGTCGCCCGCGCTCATCACCGGGTGATCGAGGCATTGGCCGCCCGCACCGCCGTCCTGCCACTGCGTCTGGCCACGGTGTACCTCGACGACGAGCGGGTGCGACTCATGCTCCGGGCCCGCCGCGAGGCGTTTGCCGACAGACTGACCGACCTTGCAGCGCAGGTGGAGTGGGGCGTCAAGATCTATGTCGAAGCGGCCGCCGAGGCCGAGGGGCCAGCAGGCCCACCCACAGATGCGGGTCTGACCCCCGGGCGGGCTTACCTCAGCCGGCGCAGAGCACAGCGAAACGCCCGCAAAGACGCCTACAGGGACGCAGAACAGGCAGCCGAGCGGGTCGAGGCCGCCGCCCGCGCTTATGCGGTTGATCGCGTCCAGCACCGGCCGCAGCAAGGCGAACTCGCCCGCGGGCCGGGAGAGAACGTCATCAACGACGCCTACCTTGTGCCGCTGCAACAGGCTGAAGACTTCCGCGCCGATGTCATGCAGACCGCAGAAGGACTACCCGGGGTACGCGTCGAAGTCACCGGGCCGTGGGCCCCGTACTCCTTCGCCACCCTCACCGAAGCCGAACCGCTGAAGAGGGCCACGCCGTGAGGGCGGCGGGCAGGCCGGAGGCCACGCCGGAGGAGCCGCTGCCGCAACGGCAGATCGCACTGATCGACCTGCTGGACCGGTTGCTCAGCGGAGGCGTGGTCCTCACCGGTGACGTCGTGCTCTCCATCGCCGATATCGACCTCGTACGCATATCGCTGCGCGCGCTGATCGTCTCCATCAGCGAACAGAATCCTTCCCCGTGGCATGCCATCTCAGCACCCACAGGAGACGACCATGTCAGGTAAGGACCGTCCGTCCGGAAGCCGCCTGGACGAGATCGCCGATGCCGCCGACCGCGCCTTCCGCATGCTGCCCGCAATGCCGCAGGACATCCTGCCCCGGGGCGGTGCGGAGGCACGAAGGCCGGCCCATCGGATCACTACCGCCCCGGACACGGTGGAACGGGACCTGATCAAGCTCGTACTCACACTCGTCGAGCTGCTACGACAGCTCATGGAACGCCAAGCCCTTCAGCGGGTCGACGCAGGAGACCTCACTGAGGAACAGGAGGAGCGCCTAGGAGCAACTTTGATGATTCTGCACAGTCGTATGATTGAACTCTGCTCTCGGTACGACCTTTCCATGCAAGATCTCAACTTGGATCTCGGACCTCTCGGAACTCTGCTACCACCACCCGAATGACGTCAGGGAGAAACAAATGGGCATCGGAAAGAAGTCCAAGAATATTGGCGAAATCGCGGAGGGAAAAACCAAGGAATCGGTCGGGCGGGCCGTGGGTAACGAAAGGCTGGAGGGAAAGGGGAGGGCCCAAAAAGTGAAGGGTAAAGTGAAGCAGGTCATCGAGAAGGGCAAGGACACCTTCAGGCACTGAGAGAAAGACACGCCGCACTGACCCGCTGCCACACTCAAGGGCGGGCCGGCGTTCAGCGGAGCAAGCGTCGGCCGGCTGCAATCGACGCAGCCGGCGGCGGGACAGTGCGCGCTCGGTGTACGAGGTGCTGAAGGAGAGCGTTTGTCTGCGCTCACTTCATCTATGTCCGGGTGGTGGTGTGCAACGGGCCGCTGAAACGAATGTGCCTGGAACATCTCCGCCACCACCGGCCGCCCGTTTCTCCAATCGCTGACGGGTATGGGCAATCATATGCCCGTCAGAGTCCCCGTTGTGGGCTGCTCCGAGTCCGCGAAGCTGGAGACCCGTCGCAAGCGATGGAGACAAATGTCAAGGAAGGGAAGCGCCGTGAGGCTCCCGGAAACCCGAGGCGAGGTGTCTGCCGCTCTGATCGAGGCGCTCGGCCGGGAACCGGGTCGGCGCAGCCTGCCCGACATACGCCTGGTAGCGGGTACCGACCCGTACGACGACGACCTCCAACTCGCCCTGTACCTCTGTTACGAGTTGCACTACCGCGGCTTCGACGGTGTGGACGGTGCCTGGGAGTGGGATCCGGAACTGCTCAAGGTGCGTGCCGCGTTGGAGCGGGAGTTCATGGCAGCTTTGCGTGCTGACGTGCCGGTGGCCGAGGACGTCGGCAGCGCGCTGGACGAACTCGTTCTGGAGCCGTCGGACCCCGACGGCGTGTCGTACTTCCTGCGGGACGAGGGCGAGCTGTGGCATCTGCGTGAGTACGCCGCCCACCGCTCGCTCTACCACCTCAAGGAGGCCGATCCGCACGTGTGGGTGATCCCGCGCCTGACGGGCCGGGCCAAGGCAGGAATGGCCGCTGTGGAGTACGACGAATTCGGAGCGGGACGGGCAGAACAGGTCCACTCGAAGCTGTTCGCCGATCTGATGGCGGACCTCAACCTGGACACCTCGTACGGGCGCTACCTCGACGCCGGCTCTCGGCAGATGCTCGCGACCGTCAATCTCATGTCACTCTTTGGACTCCACCGCTCACACCGTGGTGCGCTGGTCGGTCACTTCGCCTCAGTGGAGACCACATCGCCACCAGGGTCGCGGCGCCTCGCTCAGGCTTTGGAGCGGGCCGGTGCCGGGCCTGCGGCCATCCACTTCTACGCGGAGCATGTGGAGGCCGACGCCGTGCATGAGCAGCTCGTACGGCATGAGGTCGTCGCCGGTCTGCTCCAGGAGGAGCCGGATCTGGCACCGGACGTTGCCTTCGGTATCGCAGCCACGGGATGGTTGGAAGACCGGTTCGGGGAGCAGTTGCTCGGCGCATGGCGGGGCGGCGAGTCCTCAGTCTGTGTGCCGCTCTGAGGCCGGCGGTGGGGCTTTCGGCCTCTTCCGACCGCGGTGGCTCGTGTCGCACCAAGGGAAGATGAGGCTCCTCCGGCAGGTACACAGTGCGACGACAGGCCGGTCCGAGCGGGCAATGTGGCCGTCCTCCTGGAGCACTTCGACCGGCCCCTCCACGAGCATGGGTCCGCCCGGCTCCTGCATGACGCGCCGTGCGGCTGCCCGAGGTGCGGTCTCCGGTTCAGTGCGGTCGTTCTGCACGGATCACCACCAGTTCCTCTGTCTCCTGGCCGTGCTCGATCAGGCCCTGGGTCTCCAGCCAGCCGGCCCGTTCTCGCAGGACAGGCCCGAAGGGAACGAACCGGCGGTCGGTCACAGCCACGTCCAATCCGGCTTCAGCCAGCCGCGCCAGGGTCATCGCTGGGTTGCTCAGCACGGAGTGGACCGCGAGTAGCACACCTCCGGGGCGCAGCAGAGCGGGGCCCTTGGCGCAGAGCCGGTCGAGTACCGCCCGGCCGTCGATCCCCGCCTCCCAGGCCCGAGCAATACCGCGGCGCGGCACGCGGGCGTTCGCGGACGGTACGTACGGCGGGTTCGCCAGCACGAGGTCGAACCTCAGGCCGGTCGCAGGCTGCGTCAGATCCCCGCGGCTGGCCCGGATGGCCCGCGCGTGCCCCGACAGCAGTGCGTTCATTCGTGTCGTGAGCACCGCCGCGGCCGACGTGTCGATGGCGATCACGTGGGCAGCGCCGTGGTGGGCGGCGGCGATCGCCACGGCGCCGGTACCGGTACCCACGTCGAGTACCTCCGCTCCGGGTGACAGATGCTCGCGCCGCAGAGCGGATATCAGCATGGCTGTGTCTTCCTGTGGCACGTAGACACCCGGAGGCTGAAGGAGTTTCATTGTTGCGTCCGGCTCTCAGAGATCACGCAGGGTGGGCAGAAGGGTCTTCTCCGCCCAGCCGCTCGGGCCCGAGGACTCACGAGGCTGAATTTCCGCCCCGCGACCTCGCAACGGCGGCCGGCACCACCGATCGGGCCCACCCGAGGTAGAACTCGGCTTCGGAAATCGCATCGCGGGTGGTGCGCTGCCCCATGAGCACACACAAGGTGTATGCGACATCCGCAAGGCGTCGACAGCCCTTAGCCAGGTCGTGCGGCTCTGCCAGGAGGACAACCTCCCACGCGCGAAAGCGCCGCAGCAGCGAAACGACCATGGATTTGTCCGGAAGTAACATCGCGGCTCCTTAGGGCTGGGTGGCGGCCCACACAGGCTGGGCGACGACCCACGCGCGTAAGCGCCGACACCACTCGTAGCCCCGAGTCGAGACGGCGGCGCTTTCCTCAATGGGGGACATGATGAAAGCAGGGTGGCGCAATCAGCCTGAGCGACCCGGTGTTGCAATAGCCCGGGACCGCTGAACGTCAGCGAACTTTCACCGAACAACGAACCCTGACGCGTGGTGCCGGCCGCGCGGCCGGCACCACGCCGCGCCTTGAGAGCCGTGAAACCCGGATGCGGTCGCCCCGGGTGCCTGGCCCGCAATGCAGGTACTACCGTCCGGACTTCTTCAGCCGCTCAGTCACCTTTGCCGCGGTCTCCTGGGCCTTGCCTGCCAATTGCTCGCCGCGGCCCTCAGCCTGCATGTCCTTGTCGTCCGTGGCACTGCCGACGGTTTCCTTCAGCTTGCCCTTGACCTGCTTGGCCTTCGCCTTTGCCTTACCCATGACGATTCTGCCCTTCACTGTGGGGGATGACGTAATCCACCTTGCGTCGACCACTCCGAGGCCGCAATCGGTTAGGTGCCGCGCTCACGAGCAACTGGAAGGAAGAGCCGCAGGAGCGGCACTCTCCGATCAGTCGGGCGGCTCGGGGACCGGGCGGGAACCGGGATCCGGCGCCGGGGGCGGCTCCGCGTCTGGCTGGGGCTCGGGCTCGCTGGGGCCTGGCTCGCACGGCGGCTGCGGGTCGTGTGGCACCGGATCCGGCCGACTGGGGACTGGCCCGGGGCCCCCGGGAGAAGGTTCTGTGGTCATTGCTCTCGTCCCTTCTCGCGTCGGTGCTTCCCAACATCCCAGCGGACCCACCGCGAGTCGAGCGAGGTCGCCTCGGAAATGGTCCCTGGCAACGTGGCAGGGGCCTGGCTCCACAGTCGGCATCTCACACGGGGAAGTGACCGTCGGTACAGGAATTGGGCCGCTATCTGCAAAACGGACCGGGCCCGCGTATGACCGCGGTCCTCTCGCCCGCCGCGCGGCCGGGGGATGCACCGTGGCACCGGTGACGATCCTCGCTGCTCGTCCCTTCGTCCTGCGAGGTGGCGAGGACGTCCAAGTGCGGCAGCGAGAGGACGGCGTCGCGGGATCGCGTCACTTTGAAGTTGCCCATAAATGACTGCATGCGTCGGTCTTCGTCACGGGCGTCGAACGCGCCCTCTCCGACCATGCTTCCACCGTGCCCCGGAGTTCGCCCGGTGCGCGTGGCTGTGTCCACTCAAGCTGCCATGCGACGCACGTTCCGAGCATGCCTCCGACGAGGCCGCACGAGCTACCGGCTCCTCGGGTCGTCAGGCCAGGCCGGCCGCCCCAGCCCGATTGCTCTCGAAGCTCAAGGCGGGAGACGGCATCGGAGTAGGAGTGCCGGCCGCGTCCGGCCTCGACACGGAGTGCGCGCAGCGTTCTCTCCGAGGGGCTCTTATGCCTGCTCAGCGCATGGGTGGGGGAACAGCGCAGTGGCTTCCCGCTTCAGCTGCCGCTGTACGCTCGCCGCCGGAGGGCCAAACGTGCATGCTGACAAAGGGGTCGTGTCTGCCTCGTAAGGTGACGCCATGGTTTCCACGCCCAGCCGGCCCCGGTCACACAGACCACCGGCAGAGGTCACGGAACTGGCCGTATGCACTGTTGGTGCCCCTTGCTGGGTAAGCCTCGCCACGCCGGACCCCCGAGCCGCCGAAGACTTCTACGGCGCCGTACTCGGGTGGGAGGGGTTCCGGCGCACCTCCCTGGGCGAGGACTTCAGGATGGCGCTCTGGGCGGGCGTGCCCACCGCGAGCCTGGGATGCACAACGCCAGCCTTGCAGGTGGCCCTGGACTGGACACCCTACTTCTGCGTCACAAACGCCGACGAAGCCGCGGCCCGCATTGTGGAACGCACCGGCACTATCGCAGTGGGTCCGGTCCGCCTTCCCCTCGGTCGCGGGGTGCTGGCTGCCGACCGTGAGGGCGATCGTTTCGGAATCTGGGAAGGGCAGCTGATTGGCGACTGGGAGTCCTGGCGCGCACACCGGCCGTGGCGACTGGAACTGCGCGCGGGAGACATGTTCGAGGCCGCAATCTTCTACGGCGAGGTGCTCGAGTGGGCCTGCGCCCGGCACGGTTGCTGCGAGGTCCGCTACGAGCATGGCGGCGTCGCGCTACGGGACGTCGGAAGCGTGGCAGCCCGGATCGTACCGGCCGGTACGGTGCTGAGCGGCGAGCGGACGAGTCCGCGCTGGAACGTCTACTTCCCCGTACCGAATGCTGACGCGGCAGCCGAGGCGGCCTCCCAGCGCGGTGGCGGAACCATCGGCCGGGCCGTAGCGGGTGATCACCGCACGGCCCTGTTGCACGACCCGCACGGCGCTGTCTTCGGTGTCGAGTCTCCACGCGGCTCCGTGATCATCAGCGCGGCGTTTGGGCTCCGGCCTGGCGGAGGTTCCGATCGGTCCCCGCAGGCCGGGAGGCCTGGCGAGGCCGCATATAGCGCAAAGATTCGGGGAACCCACGACTCCAAACCACTCCCGGCGGACCGTTCCGACCCGAAAGGACCTGGGAATGTCTGACAACGACGTGAGCATGCGGAAGGTGCTGGCCATCGTCACGAACTACGGCGTCGAGCAGGACGAACTGCTGGTGCCCCTCGAACACCTGCGGGGCTGGGGCGCCGATGTGGACGTCGCTGCTGTGTCTGCTGACGACGTCCAGACCCTGGTCGGCGACAAAGTTCCCGGAAAAACCATCCGACCCGAACTCACTCTGAGCGACGTTGATCTGGCCGATTACGACCTCCTGCTCGTGCCGGGTGGCACATTGAACGCCGATGCACTGCGTCTGCAGAATTCGACGACGGAGATCGTGCGCTCTTTCACGTCGTCCGGGCGCCCCGTAGCGGCCATCTGCCACGGACCTTGGGCCTTGGTCGAGGCGGGTGTCACCGAAGGTAAGAGGCTCACCTCCTACCCCTCGCTGAGGACAGACATCGGCAATGCCGGTGGCGAATGGGCTGACGAGCCGGTCGTCAAGGATGACTCCTGCGGCTGGACCCTCATCACCTCGCGCAACCCAGGTGATCTGGAGCCGTTCCTCCAGGAGATCGATGCAGCGCTCGCCGTAAGCGCTGACTTAACGTGACCGGTCGTGCCGCTACGCGGCTTCCGGCCAAAAGACTTGCTCATGCCACAGCGCAGTACCCCGTAGCTGCTCTCCGCACCAAGCGCTACGACGCGAACGGCCAGGTCAGAAGCGGTACGGGCGGGGTGTGCTACCTCTACTGGCCGCTCGCAGAACTCTGCCGTCCACCAGCCCAACTACCAAGCCCCTGAGCCAAACTCATTCTGAAATGATCAGTTAGGGTCGGCCGCTGTTTCCCCATACCATCTGGCCGAAACGTCGGTGAGAGGTGAGGTCTTGTATGAGTCGCCGATTCCTTGGCATATCTGAAGCGGCCGAGTACTTGGATGTGTCTCAGCGCTGGATGTGCCGCGATTCGCGGAGGTACGGCATTCCGCGGTACTACGTCGGAGGGCTACTTGAATTCAAGGTCGAGGACCTTGATCGGTGGGCGCAGCAACAAAAGGTTTCGTGAAGCAGGGGCCGGGTGACAAACCCGGCCCCTGCTGTCTTCCCGTTAGAGTCCGGCCTCGAGGGCCTTGGCCGCACGCCCGATTGACGCTGGCATCAGGTGGCGGTAGATGCGGTACGTCAAGTTGATATTTGAGTGTCCCATCCACTCGGCTACGTCGGTGATGGGGATTCCCTTGGAAAGGCAGTTCGAGGCGAAGAAGTGGCGCAAGGTGTAGGGGTTCAGCTTCCGTGTGATGCCGGCCCGCTTCCTGGCTGCGCTCCATTGGTATTCGAGCGTCTTGTACGACCAGCAGGGGCTGCGCTGAGTACGCAGCAGGAAGCCGTTCTCATCCGCGCCGGCTTCGTGCGCGTACCTGAGGAGGGACTCCCGGACCGTCGCCGGCATGGGAACCTCGCGGAATTCGCCAGGCTTGCGGTGCTTGAGCGAGGCGCGCTGACGGGTTTTGCCCTCGATCTGCTCCGTGATGCGGTACACGTCGTCGGCGACCATTCCTTCGAGGTTGGCCGCGAACGCCTCACCGTTCCGGTGCCCGCACCCGGACATCAGGTCGATGATGACTACGAGAGCTTTGGACCCGACCTCTTTGAGGGCGTGGATCTCCTCCAGAGTGGGGATCGTGACTCGGTTGGGGATGTACTCAGGAGGGACAACGCCCCGGAAGGGGTCATCGCTGATCCCGCCCCTGCGATGGGCGTCCCGAAGGATCTTTTTGAGGGTGTCGAAGGTGTTCTGCTGGGTGGGTAGCCCGACCTTGCGTTCCTCCATCGACATGATGAAGTCATCGACGACAGTCGGCGAGAAACTGTTGATCCGGCGGGACTCAAGGGCCGGGAGTATCTGGCGGTCGAGTAGGTGCTTGACCGTGCGTATCGTGCCAGGCGCGAAGTGGCGCTGACGCGGCAGCCAGGTGTCTGCGTACTCCCCGAAGCGCTGGTTGCCCAGCGTGCGCTTCATCTCGGCCTGCTGCGCAGAAGTGCTGCGTTTCTCCCTGTAGATCTGTGTGAGGCGGTCGAGCGCGTTGTCCTGCGTCGGGTAGCCCGACTCTTCGCACTGTCGCCCCGCTCCGTTGCGGAACCGGATAGCGTAGGGGTGTGCGCATCCGCCCTGCCGTTTGCAGCTGCAGGTCTTGAAGAAACTGCCCATCCCACGGATGAGTTTGGTCGCCACGTGCACCGCTCCTGACTCATGCTGGGAGTTTGCTGACCAGCGGCCCCACAGCATGGCCCTGACCTGCGGCCGCGCCAAACTAGGGGACGTTGATCAGCATCTTCAGCGGTATCTCCTGGGAGTTGGGACGGCGTGGCGCCGAGCGGGGTTCACACAGCCCGGGAGGATCCGCCGCCTCGTCGGTCTCCGGGTGCACGACACCGGACGGCGGGCTCCGGCCGAGCTGTCGCCGGGTCGCCGCCGACTCTACTGATGGGGTATCACGTTGTGTCGGAGACAGCCGAACCGATGCCCGGCCGGGGGACGGGAGTCCGCTTGTTCGGCGGATCACCGGAGCCGGAGCCGGGACATCCACCGGCCCGTCCGCCCTCGGTGCGAGCCGTGTCAGCGACCCGGAGGGTACGGGGCGCGTGTCCGCGGCGCCGGGCGCTCCGGTTCGTCGTCGCCCAGGATCAGCAGCGGGTCGAACATCACGACGACTGCGGCGACTCAAGATCGGTTCCCGGAGCTCGCGGGGCTCCCGGGGGCAGGTGGCTGTCGGCCGGGCCACGGAGATGCCGTGCCGAATGGCCGTCCGGCGGTCCTGTCCCCTGGACACCGGCGGTGGTGCGGACTTCTTCCCGGGCGAGGCGGTCGGCGAGAAGCAGGATTTCTGCGACCGGAACGCGGCCGGCATCGCGGATTCGGCGGGAAAGTCGAAGCAGATCATTCCCGACGGAAGGCGATGGGAGGCGACGGGAGGCGAAGGTAAGCGGTGGAATGCGCACGCGCGGCCGGCCGGTGGGGCCGGCCCGCGCGGCCCCTCGCGTCGTTCCCGGTCAGACGCCTGCTGCCCGAGCCGCCTCGTACACCTCGGCGGCCACATCGATCAGCTCCGAGGCATCGCGCGTCGTCCCCTGAAGGTCCAGCAGGACCTCGGGAACCCCCGTCTCGGCATGGGCCACCAGGTCCTCGACGATCTGGGCCACATTGCCGTGGAAGGGGGTGCGGCCCGCACCGGCGACCGGTTCGGCGGTGTACCGGGCATTGGCGCGGGCGCAGACGCCGACCGGACGCTCCCGGCCTCGTTCGGCCGCCAGGTCCTGGACCCGCTTCCACTGCTCGGTCAGCTGCGCGGCGCCCATGGCCACGGGCATCCAGCCGTCGGCCCGGTCGACCAGGCGGCGGGTGGCCCGGGGGCTGTTCGCCGGCAGATAGACCGGGATGGGGCGCACCGGCTTCGGGCCGACCACGGACGGGGCGATGGTGGTCAGCGTGCCCTCGTACGAGACCGGGTCCGGGCCCCAGACGGCCGCGCACACGTCCAGCAGCTCGTCCAGCACCGCACCGCGCTTCTCGAAGGGGGCGACCGCGGCGGCGGCGTACTCGTCCAGGGACCAGCCGGTGCCGAGGCCCGCGATCACGCGGCCGCCGCTCGCCACATCGAGCGAGGCGAGTGAGCGGGCCAGCTGGAACGGTACGTGCAGCGGCGCGACCAGGACGCTGGTGCCCAGCCGGGCCCGGCTCGTCGCCCCGGCGGCCAGCGCGAGCGTGATCAGCGGGTCGGCGACGCTGCGGTACTGCTCGGGCCACGGCAGCCCCGGAACGCCGTACAGCCCCTGTGTGGCGGGCTCGGGGAAGATGATCCGCTCGAAGACCCACAGGCTCTCGTAGCCGGCCTCCTCCGCCGCGCGTGCCACGGCGGCCACGTCGCGGCCGATGTCGTACTGCTTCATCTGCGGAAGACCGAGGCCCAGCGAGACCGGCATGTGCGTACTCCTTCTGGTGAGCAGCGGGACAACCACCGTATGACACTTGTCCGTTGCTCGTGCGGCTCTCTTCGTGAAGTGCTCCCGGGGGCGGCCGCGGTCCGTGGGACCGGTGCGGTGTGTACGTGGCGACCGGGGCGTACGCCGAAGGGTGGCCGCCGGGCCGGGCCGGGGCGCATGTGCGGTGCGTGGCCGTGGCCGTGGCGACACAGTTCGGCACCGATGAACGCAGGGCCCCGTCGAGGCCGGGGCGATCACGAGATATCTTGATGTCAAGCAATGTTGCAGACGTGGAGCGGAGCACAGGGTGACTGACTCGACCATCATCTATACACACACCGACGAGGCCCCGGCCCTGGCGACGTATTCGTTCTTGCCCGTGATCCAGGCGTACGCCTCGACGGCCGGGGTCAATGTCGAGAGCCGTGACATCTCGCTGGCCGGACGCATCATCGCGAGCTTCCCCGAGCGTCTCCAGGAGGGCCAGCGCATCGACGACGCGCTCGCCGAGCTCGGTGAGCTGGCCAAGCGGCCCGAGGCCAACATCATCAAGCTTCCGAACATCTCGGCCTCGATCCCGCAGCTCAAGGCGGCCATCGCCGAGCTGCAGGCGCAGGGCTACGCGCTGCCGGACTACCCGGACGACCCGCAGACCGACGAGGACAAGGACGTCCGCGCGCGCTACGACAAGGTCAAGGGCAGCGCGGTGAACCCCGTGCTGCGCGAGGGCAACTCCGACCGCCGTGCCCCCGCCTCGGTCAAGAACTACGCCAAGGCGCACCCGCACCGCATGGGCAAGTGGACCGCCGACTCGAAGACGAACGTCGCCACCATGGGCGTCGACGACTTCCGCGCCACCGAGAAGTCCACGGTGATCGCCGAGGACGGTTCGCTGCGCATCGAGCTCGCGGGCGACGACGGCAGCACGACAGTGCTGCGCGAGTCGGTGCCGGTGCTCGCGGGCGAGGTGGTCGACGCTGCGGTCATGCGCGTCGCGGCCCTGCGTGAGTTCTTCACCGCGCAGGTCGCCCGCGCCAAGGCCGAGGACGTGCTGTTCTCCGTCCACCTCAAGGCCACCATGATGAAGGTCTCCGACCCGATCATCTTCGGCCACGTGGTCCGCGCCTTCTTCCCGAACACCTTCGCCAAGTACGGCGAGGTGCTCGTGGCCGCCGGCCTGTCCCCGAACGACGGTCTCGGCGCCATCCTCAAGGGCCTGGACTCGGTGCCGCACGTCGGCGCCGAGATCAAGGCGTCCTTCGAGGCCGAGCTCGCCGACGGCCCCGCGCTGGCCATGGTCGACTCGGACAAGGGCATCACCAACCTGCACGTGCCGAGCGACGTCATCGTCGACGCCTCCATGCCGGCCATGATCCGCACCTCCGGCCACATGTGGGGCCCGGACGGCCAGGAGGCCGACACCCTCGCGGTGCTGCCGGACAGCAGCTACGCGGGCGTCTACCAGGTCGTCATCGACGACTGCCGTGCCAACGGCGCCTTCGACCCGTCGACCATGGGCTCGGTGCCGAACGTCGGTCTGATGGCGCAGAAGGCCGAGGAGTACGGCAGCCACGACAAGACCTTCGAGATCCCCGCCACCGGCACGGTGCGGGTCGTCGACGGCAACGGCGACGTCGTGCTGGAGCAGGCCGTCGGCGCCGGCGACATCTTCCGCATGTGCCAGGCCAAGGACCTGCCGATCCAGGACTGGGTCAAGCTCGCCGTCACCCGCGCCCGCGCCACCGGCGTCCCGGCCGTGTTCTGGCTGGACGAGGACCGCGCCCACGACGCGCAGCTGATCACCAAGGTCAAGAAGTACCTCGCCGACCACGACACGGACGGCCTGCAGATCGAGATCATGTCGCCGGTCGAGGCGACCGCCTTCTCGCTGGAGCGCATCCGCCGCGGCGAGGACACCATCTCGGTCACCGGCAACGTGCTGCGCGACTACCTGACCGACCTGTTCCCGATCCTGGAGCTGGGCACGAGCGCGAAGATGCTCTCCGTCGTCCCGCTCATGAACGGCGGCGGTCTGTTCGAGACGGGCGCCGGCGGCTCCGCGCCCAAGCACGTCCAGCAGCTGGTCAAGGAGAACTACCTGCGCTGGGACAGCCTGGGCGAGTTCTTCGCGCTCGCGGCCAGCTTCGAGCACCTGGCGACGACCACGGGCAACGCGCGCGCCCAGATCCTCGCCGACACCCTCGACCGCGCGACCGGCACCTTCCTCAACGAGGACAAGTCGCCGAGCCGCAAGCTGGGCGGCATCGACAACCGCGGCAGCCACTTCTACCTGGCCCTGTACTGGGCCCAGGAGCTGGCGCAGCAGACCGACGACGCGCAGCTCGCGCAGGCGTTCGCCGCGCTCGCGAAGACGCTGGGCGAGCAGGAGCAGGCCATCGTCGACGAGCTGATCGCGGTGCAGGGCTCGCCGGTCGACATCGGTGGCTACTACCAGCCCGACCCGGCCAAGGCCTCCGCCGTCATGCGTCCGTCGCAGACCTTCGTCCAGGCCATCGCCTCCATCGGCTGACGGAGCACCTGACGGGAAACCCCGCGGAACGGGACGCGTCGCGGCGCCCCGCCCTCCCGCCCCGGCCGGCACCATGCCCGGCCGGGGCGGTTCCGTGTCCGGGCCCGGAAGCGCAGCGACAACCCGGCCGGGGCGGTTCAGCGTCCGGTCCTGGAGCGAGAACCCGGCCGGGGTGTCGACCGGATCACCCGTAACGACCCCCGACAGCAAAGGAGTTCGGCCCGCGAGCACCGAACCCGAGGCGGGCCGGCGGCACGGTACCCACCCCCGGCCCGTGGGCGCCCTGACGGGTGAATGTCGTACGACGGCGGGCGGCGGGCCACGCATAGCGGCCCCGCTGCTGATTTGCTGCTCCTGGAATCTGGCGTGACGCGCGCAGACCGGTCTGCCGGCTGTCCCGGTGGAAACGGCTCCCCTGCCGGGTGCTCGGTCCACCCGCGAACGACAATCGAAGGAGCGTCCCAGTGACGACGACGGGCACAACAGGGGCAGCCGACGCGGAGGAGGCGTACGCGAACGAGCTTCCGGTGCACGCCAGGGAACCGGGAAACGTCGTCATCAAATGGCTGACCACCACCGATCACAAGACGATCGGCACGCTCTACCTCGTCACCTCATTCGCCTTCTTCGTCGTCGGCGGTGTACTGGCCCTGGTCATGCGCGCCGAACTGGCGCGTCCGGGGATGCAGATCGTCTCGCCCGAACAGTTCAACCAGGCGTTCACGATCCACGGCACGATCATGCTGCTGATGTTCGCGACGCCGCTGTTCGCCGGATTCACCAACTGGATCATGCCGTTGCAGATCGGCGCGCCCGACGTGGCGTTCCCGCGGCTTAACATGTTCGCCTACTGGCTGTACCTCTTCGGCTCGGTCATCGTCGTGGCCGGCTTCGTCACCCCGAACGGGGCGGCGGACTTCGGCTGGTTCGCCTACTCCCCGCTGACCGACGCGGTCCGCTCGCCCGGCATCGGCAGCGACATGTGGATCATGGGTCTGGCCTTCTCCGGCTTCGGCACGATCCTCGGTTCGGTCAACTTCATCACCACGATCATCTGCCTGCGCGCGCCCGGCATGACGATGTTCCGCATGCCGATCTTCGTCTGGAACGTCCTGCTGACCGGTGTGCTGGTCCTGCTGGCCTTCCCCGTGCTCGCGGCGGCCCTCCTGGTGCTGGAGGCGGACCGGAAGTTCGGTGCGCACGTCTTCGACCCGGCCAACGGAGGAGCACTGCTCTGGCAGCACCTCTTCTGGTTCTTCGGTCATCCGGAGGTGTACATCATCGCCCTGCCGTTCTTCGGCATCGTCAGTGAGATCATCCCGGTCTTCAGCCGGAAACCGATCTTCGGTTACATCGGCCTGATCAGCGCGACGATCGCCATCGCGGGTCTCTCCGCGACCGTATGGGCGCACCACATGTACGTGACGGGCGGCGTGCTGCTGCCGTTCTTCTCGTTCATGACCTTCCTCATCGCGGTACCGACCGGTGTGAAGTTCTTCAACTGGATCGGCACGATGTGGCACGGGTCGCTGTCCTTCGAGACACCGATGCTCTGGTCGATCGGCTTCCTGGTCACCTTCCTGTTCGGTGGTCTGACCGGGGTGATCCTCGCGTCGCCCCCGATGGACTTCCACGTCTCGGACTCGTACTTCGTCGTCGCGCACTTCCACTACGTCGTCTTCGGCACCGTGGTCTTCGCGATGTTCGCCGGATTCCACTTCTGGTGGCCCAAGTTCACCGGCAAGATGCTGGACGAGCGGCTCGGCAAGATCACGTTCTGGACGCTGTTCACGGGCTTCCACGGCACGTTCCTGGTGCAGCACTGGCTGGGCGCGGAAGGCATGCCGCGTCGTTACGCGGACTACCTCGCCGCGGACGGCTTCACCGCGCTGAACACGATCTCGTCGATCTCCTCGTTCCTGCTCGGCCTGTCGATGCTGCCGTTCTTCTACAACGTGTGGAAGACCGCCAAGTACGGCAGGAACGTCGGGGTCGACGACCCGTGGGGCTACGGCCGTTCGCTGGAGTGGGCGACCTCCTGCCCGCCGCCGCGGCACAACTTCCTCACCCTGCCCCGGATCCGTTCCGAATCCCCGGCCTTCGACCTGCACCACCCCTCGGTCCGCGTGTTCGACGAGGCCCTCAACCGTCCGGAAACGGAACTGCCCCGGACACCGGGGGACGAACGGGCCTGAGCGCGACGGCCCGGCGGGAGGAGGAGCGAGTGGACCCCGACAAGGACAGCGCCCGCGGTCTGGCGCAGCTGCAGGGCTACCTGCTGTGGAGTGCCGAGGTCGAGGAGGCCCGCCGCCGGGCGGGCTGCTTCACCGACGAGCTGCCCTGGCTCACCACGGCCCAGCGCGAGGACGTCGAACGCGTCTACACCGCCGACCGGCTCGCCGCATCACGGGCGACGCTCTCCCGCATCTCCACCCGCGCCACCGCCCTGCGCGGCGAGTACGAGGCGCGCTACCGCAGGCTCAGGGCACGCTGCGTGGCCGCCGGCGCAGTGGCCGTCTGCGCCGTCGGAGGCACCTGCACCGCGGTCACCCTGCTCACCCGCTGACCGGACGCGTCGTCCGTTCCGCCGCCCTCAGCAGGCGAACTCGTCCCGGGCTCGTAAGGATGAGGGTGGACGGGCGCGTGCGACGTGGCAGGCGAACGGATGAACGTACAGGCCCGAGAAGGGACGAAAACCGTGGCACGACCCAGGATCCTCGTTGTCGGCGCCGGATTCGCCGGAGTGGAGTGCGTCCGCCGTCTGGAGCGCGGGCTCATCCCCGGTGAGGCGGAGATCGCGCTCGTCGCCCCGTTCTCGTACCAGCTCTACCTCCCCCTGCTGCCACAGGTGGCGTCGGGAGTGCTCACCCCGCAGTCGGTCGCCATCTCGCTGCGCCGCAGCCGCAAGCACCGCACCCGGATCATTCCGGGCGGGGCCATCGGCGTGGACCCCAAGGCGAAGATCTGTGTCATCCGCAAGATCACCGACGAGATCGTCGACGAGCCCTACGACTACCTCGTGCTCAGCGCCGGGAGCGTCACCCGGACCTTCGACATCCCCGGCCTGCTGGACAACGCCCGGGGCATGAAGACGCTGGCCGAGGCCGCCTACGTACGGGACCACGTGATCTCCCAGCTCGACCTCGCGGACGCCAGTCACGACGAGAACGAACGGGCCTCGCGCCTCCAGTTCGTGGTGGTCGGCGGTGGATACGCGGGCACCGAGACCGCGGCCTGCCTGCAACGACTCACCACCAACGCGGTCCGGCGCTACCCGCGGCTCGACCCGAAGCTGATCAAATGGCACCTCATCGACATCGCCCCGAAGCTGATGCCCGAGCTGGGGGACAAGCTGGGACGTAGCGCCCTTCAGGTGCTGCGCGCACGCGGCATCGAGGTGTCGCTCGGCGTCTCGATCGCCGAGGCCGCCCCGGAGAAGGTCACCTTCACCGACGGCCGGGTGCTGCCCTGCCGGACCCTGATCTGGACGGCGGGCGTCGCCGCCAGCCCACTGGTCAGCACGTTCGACGCGGAGACGGTACGCGGCCGGCTGGCCGTCACCCCCGAGATGGTTCTGCCGGGTTTCGACGGCGTCTTCGCCCTCGGCGACTGCGCGGCCGTCCCGGACCTGAGCAAGGGCGACGGAGCGGTCTGCCCGCCCACCGCACAGCACGCCATGCGCCAGGGCCGCAGACTCGCCGACAACCTCATCGCGACACTCCGGAACCAGCCGCTGAAGCCGTACGTCCACAAGGACCTCGGTCTCGTCGTGGACCTCGGCGGCAAGGACGCGGTCTCCAAGCCGCTCGGCATCGAGCTGCACGGGGTTCCCGCGCAGGCCGTCGCCCGCGGTTACCACTGGTCGGCGCTGCGCACCAATGTCGCCAAGGCGCGGGTCGCGACCAACTGGCTCCTCAACGCCGTCGCGGGCGACGACTTCGTACGCACCGGCTTCCTGTCCCGGCAACCGGCGAAGCTGCGCGACTTCGAGCACACGGACGCCTACCTCACACCGGAACAGGTCCGCGAGCACACCGCCTCGCTGCACACCGGCACCTGATCCCGCAGCGGACGGCACCGGCCCGCCACGTGGCGAAATTCCAGGGCCGGGGCCGTCCGGGGCCGGGTCAGTCGTTGCCCGCGTGCCCGGCCGTCAGCCCGGGATCCCGCGCGACCACCGGGTCCAGGATGTCGTCGATCCCCTTCAGCAGTTCCGCGTCGAGCGTCACGCCGGCCGCCGCGGCGTTCTCCGCCACCTGCTCCGGCCGGGAGGCACCGATGATCGCGGCCGAGACATTGGAGTTCTGCAGTACCCATGCGACCGCGAGCTGGGCCAGGCTGAGCCCGGCGCCGTCGGCGAGCGGCCGCAGCCGCTGGACGCGCTCCAGCACGTCGTCGCGCAGCCAGTCGGCGATCATGTTCGCGCCGCCCTTGTCGTCGGTGGCCCGCGAACCCGCCGGGAGCGGCGCACCGGGCTTGTACTTGCCCGTGAGCGCACCCTGAGCGATCGGTGACCAGACGATCTGGCCGATGCCCAGCTCCTCGGAGGCCGGCACCACATCGCTCTCGATGACCCGCCACAGCGCCGAGTACTGCGGCTGGTTGGAGATCAGCGGCACCCGCAGCTCGCGGGCCAGTCCGTGCGCGGCGCGGAGCTGGTCGGCCGTCCATTCCGAGACGCCGATATAGAGGGCCTTGCCGGAGCGGACGACGTCGGCGAACGCCTCCATCGTCTCCTCCAGCGGGGTCGAGTGGTCGTAGCGGTGGGCCTGGTACAGGTCCACGTAATCGGTCTGCAGACGGCGCAGCGAGTTGTCGATGGACTCCATGATGTGCTTGCGGCCGAGCCCCCGGTCGTTGTGTCCGGGGCCGGTCGGGAAGTAGACCTTGGTGAACACCTCCAGGCCCTCACGGCGTTCGCCCCTGAGCGCCCGGCCCAGGACGGCTTCGGCCCGGGTCTCGGCGTAGACGTCCGCGGTGTCGAAGGTGGTGATTCCGGCGTCCAGGGCGGCGCGGATGCAGGCGACCGCCGCGTCCTCCGCCACCTGGGAACCGTGGGTGAGCCAGTTTCCGTAAGCGATCTCACTGATGGTCAGGCCGCTGCGGCCGAGTCGGCGGAACTCCATGTGGCTGCTCTCCCTGTGCTCGTGAGGCGCGGATCATGCGATCGCCGGGCCATGCTATGCGTCCGCGCCGCTGCCGTCCGGACAGGTTCGGGCAGCCGGGACGGTGCCGTGGACGGCACGGAGGAACGCCGCGTTGTCCGGGGTGCGGCGGAGCCGGTCCAGCAGTGTTTCGAGGGCGGTCTGCGGGTCCCTGGCGCCCAGTGCGCGCCGCAGTCCCCGTACCACCCGCAACTCGCCTGCCGGTACGAGGAGTTCCTCGCGCCGGGTGCCGGACGACGGGATGCTCACGGCCGGGTGGACGCGCCTCTCCGCGAGTGCGCGGTCGAGTCGGAGCTCCATGTTGCCGGTGCTCTTCAGCTCCTCGAAGAAGTAGTCGTCGGCACGGGAGCCGGTCTCCACCAGCGCGGTGGCCAGAATGGTGAGGGAGCCGCCCTCCTCGGTGAGCCGTGCGGCACCGAAGAGCTGCTTGGGGCCGAGCAGGGCGGCGGCGTCGACGCCGCCGCTGAGCGTGCGTCCGCCCGTGGCGGAGGCGTTGTTGTGGGCGCGGCACAGACGAGTGAGGGAGTCGAGCAGGATGACGACGTCCTGGCCCTGCTCGACCAGGCGCTTGGCACGTTCCACCGCGAGTTCGGCGAGTGCGATGTGGTCTTTCGCGGGCCGGTCGAAGGTCGAGGCGAGCACCTCGCCCCGGACGGACCGGCGCATGTCGGTGACCTCTTCGGGGCGTTCGTCGACCAGCACCACCATCAGGTGACACTCGGGGTGGTTGGCGGCGACGGCCGCGGCGACCTGCTGGAGCAGCACCGTCTTGCCGGTCCTGGGCGGCGCGACGACGAGCCCGCGCTGCCCCTTGCCGATCGGTGCGACCAGGTCGACGAGACGCATCGCGGCGCCGCCGGACGGTGTCTCCAGCCGCAGCCTCTGCCGGGGGTGGAGCGGGGTGAGGTCGCGGAAGTGGGGTCGGCCGCGGAGCTCCTGCGGGGAGCGGCCGTTGACCCGTTCCACGGTGGACAGGGTGCCTGGCCGGTCGCAGAGCCCCGCGACGGCATCGCCCCGGCGCAGGCCGTGCCGGCGGATCAGTGCGGCGGGCACGGCCACGTCACCGGGGGAGGGGAGGCCGTCGCGTACGCGCAGCGCGCCGTTCCCCTGGTGTGTGAGGTCGAGGACGCCGGCGGCCGCGGTGGTGTGCGTGGCATCGGTGGTCAACTGCCGTTGGTACGGCGGAAGTTCGAGAGTGCTGGTCATGGAGAGGGGGTCCTTTCGCGGACATGGCGAACGAAGGGGCCGGACGGCACGGGGCGGAAGGGAACACGCCCCCGACGACGGGCGGGAAAGCCCGTACGGAGAAAACCCGGTCCGGACTGGATGAGGTGATGCGGAGAGCTGGATCGCCGGTCGGAGAAGGACGGGCGTGGCAGCTTCGCGGAGATGGATCGGCACCGGGCCTCGAAGCGAGGCGGACACCGATACCACGAACACCGTAGCACGGCGCTGCGGGAAGAGGGCCGCGCCCAAGAGATGACAGGACCGTGCCGGGTTCCGAAATCCGGTTGCCGAGGCTTTCGCGGAGTGATGTGGTTCTCCGGGCCACCCGCCCGGAGAACCCGTCCCGACCGGCGCCCTGGGCGCGGAGGAATCACTTTGTCGATACGAATCACCGCACTGGCCGACCCCGGCAAGTCCGCCGGGAGCCACCGGCTGGCCTGGCTGGCCTCCGGCCCCGAGGGCAGCCCCGTCGGCTCGGCGTTCCTGCGCGTGTTCACCCGCGAGGGCCAGGACCACCTCGCCGAACTGGAACTCCACGTGCACCCCGCGGAGCGCCGCAACGGCGTCGGCTCACGGCTGTTCGACGCCGCGGTCGCGGCCGCCCGCGACGAGGACCGGCGCAGCGTCATCGCGCAGGCCGAGGCAGGATCGGCGGGAGATCACTTCCTGCGGGCCAAGGGACTGCGCAAGGTCCTCAGCCTGACGTACGTACGGCTCCCGCTGGCGAAGGCCGACACCGAGGCCCTGCACCGGACCGTCGGCCGGCCGCACCCGGGCTACCGGCTGATCTCCTGGGAAGGCACCGTCCCGGACGAGCTCGCGCCGACGTTCGCCGCCTCCCGCCGGGCCATGGACGACATGCCCATGGACGACACCGACTTCGGGACGGTCGTCTGGGACGTGGACCGGGTCCGGTCCGCGGCGGCCGCGGTCGCGGACCGCGGCGACCTCCTCCACACCGTCGCGGCGGTCGACGAGTCCGACTCCACGATCGTGGGCTTCACGGAACTGGTCGTCCCGGGCGACGGAAGGGGCGACGGCCAGCACTACGGCACCGGAGTCCTTCCCGAGCACCGGGGGCACGGCCTCGGCACATGGATGAAGGCGCGGTCCATCCTCCGGGCCCGCGAAAGCCACCCGGGCCTGGAAGGGCTGCTGACGGACACCGCCGACAGCAACACGCACATGCGGCGCATCAACGACGCGCTCGGCTACGAGCCGACACACGGCTCGGTCGAGTACCAGCTCGATCTGTAGCCCCTGTCCGGCGGATCAGGGTCTAGCGGCTTCGGGCGCCCGGCGGCCCGGGGGTCCCGGGCCGCCGGACGGAGACACCCGCTGCCCGGACCGTCAGGCCACCGGGTCACCGGCCTCCGCAGCCGCAGCCGCTGCCGCGCCCCGGAACACGGAAAGGATCTGCTCGGCCGCCAGCGTGGCCGTCAACTCCCCGTCCCGCACCCGCTGTTCCAGCCCCGGCGTGAGGGCGCGCACCTCCGGATGGCCGCGCAGACTCTCCAGCAGCTCGTCCCGCACCATCGTCCACGTCCAGTCGACCTGCTGGTCACGCCGCTTCGCGGCGAGCCGCCCGGTCGACTCCAGCAGCGCGCGGTGCTGCTCCAGCCGCTCCCACAGGGTGTCGAGACCGGCCGACTCACGGGCGCTGCACGTGAGGACCGGCGGTGTCCACGCCGCGTCCACCGGGTGCATCAGCCGCAGCGCACCCGCCAGTTCACGCGCGGCCGCGCGGGCGTCACGCTCGTGCGGGCCGTCCGCCTTGTTGACCGCGATCGCGTCCGCCAGCTCCAGCACACCCTTCTTGATGCCCTGGAGCTGATCGCCGGTCCGTGCCAGCGTCAGCAGCAGGAACGTGTCGACCATATTGGCCACCGCCGTCTCCGACTGCCCGACGCCGACCGTCTCCACCAGCACCACGTCGTACCCCGCGGCCTCCATCACCACGATGGACTCCCGGGTCGCCTTGGCCACCCCGCCGAGGGTCCCGGCGGTGGGGGACGGGCGCACGAACGCCGCCGGGTCCACCGCGAGCCGCTCCATCCGGGTCTTGTCGCCCAGGATGGAACCGCCCGTACGGCTGGAGGAGGGGTCGACGGCCAGCACCGCGACCCGGTGTCCCAGCCCGGTGAGCATCGTGCCCAGCGCGTCGATGAAGGTGGACTTCCCGACCCCGGGCACGCCGCTGATGCCGATCCGCCGGGCGGCGCCGGAGTGCGGCAGCAGCTCGCGCAGCAACCGCTGGGCCAGCGCCCGGTGATCGGCGCGGGTGGACTCGACGAGAGTGATGGCGCGCGCGATGTGCGCCCGCTTCCCGTCGAGCACCCCCTTCACATAGCTGTCGATGTCGATCCTGGGAGCCATCGGGTCAGCGGCTCACAGCTCGTGGCCGAGCGCGGCACCGAGCCGCGTCACCAGGTCGTACGCCGCATCCGGGATCACCGTGCCGGGCGGGAACACGGCCGTCGCGCCCGCCTCGTGCAGCGCCTCGACGTCCTGCGGCGGAATCACCCCGCCCACCACGATCATGATGTCCTCGCGCCCCTCGGCCGCCAGCTCCTCGCGGAGCGCCGGCACCAGCGTGAGGTGCCCGGCGGCCAGCGAGGAGACGCCCACGATGTGCACGTCCGCCTCCACCGCCTGCCGTGCCACCTCGGCCGGCGTCTGGAACAGCGGGCCGACGTCCACGTCGAAGCCCAGGTCCGCGAAGGCGGTCGAGATCACCTTCTGGCCGCGGTCGTGGCCGTCCTGTCCCATCTTGGCGACCAGGATGCGCGGACGGCGCCCCTCGGCCTCCTCGAACCTGTCCACCAGCGCCCGGGTCCGGTCCACGGAAGGGGATTCACCTGCCTCGTTGCGGTACACACCGGAGATCGTACGGATCTGGCCCGCATGCCTCCCGTACACCTTCTCCAGGGCGTCCGAGATCTCGCCCACGGTGGCCATCGCGCGTGCCGCGTCCACGGCCAGTGCCAGCAGATTGCCTTCGAGGCCGGGGCCGGGGTCACGTTCGGCCGCGGCCGTCAGCGCCCGCAGCGCCGCCTGGCAGGCGGCCTCGTCGCGCTCCTCGCGCAGCCGGCGCAGCTTCTCGATCTGCTGGGCGCGCACCGAGGAGTTGTCGACCTTCAGCACATCGATCTGCTCGTCGCTCTCCACCCGGTACTTGTTCACCCCGATCACCGGCTGGCGTCCGGAGTCGATCCGGGCCTGGGTACGGGCCGCGGCCTCCTCCACCCGGAGCTTCGGGATGCCCGCGTCGATGGCCTGCGCCATGCCGCCCGCCGCCTCGACCTCCTCGATGTGCTGCCAGGCCCGGCGCGCCAGGTCGTACGTCAGCTTCTCCACGTACGCGCTGCCGCCCCACGGGTCGATCACCCGGCCGGTACCCGACTCCTGCTGGAGCAGCAGCTGGGTGTTGCGGGCGATCCGGGCGGAGAAGTCGGTCGGCAGGGCGAGCGCCTCGTCGAGCGCGTTGGTGTGCAGCGACTGCGTGTGCCCCTGGGTGGCGGCCATCGCCTCCACGCAGGTCCGGGTGACGTTGTTGAACACGTCCTGCGCGGTCAGCGACCACCCCGAGGTCTGCGAATGCGTGCGCAGCGAAAGCGACTTGGCGTTCTTCGGCTCGAACTCCTTGACCAGCTTGGCCCAGAGCAGCCGGGCCGCCCGCAGCTTCGCGATCTCCATGAAGAAGTTCATGCCGATCGCCCAGAAGAACGACAGCCGCGGTGCGAAAGCGTCCACGTCGAGACCGGCGTCCCGGCCGGCCCGGAGGTACTCCACCCCGTCCGCGAGGGTGTACGCCAGCTCCAGATCGGCCGTCGCACCCGCCTCCTGGATGTGATAGCCGGAGATGGAGATCGAGTTGTAGCGCGGCATCTTCTGCGAGGTGTACGCGAAGATGTCGGAGATGATCCGCATCGAGGGCTTCGGCGGATAGATGTAGGTGTTGCGGACCATGAACTCCTTCAGAATGTCGTTCTGAATGGTCCCGGCCAGCTTCTCGGGCCCGACGCCCTGTTCCTCCGCGGCCACGATGTACAGCGCCAGTACGGGGAGCACCGCGCCGTTCATCGTCATCGACACCGACATCCGGTCCAGCGGGATGCCGTCGAAGAGCTGTCGCATGTCGTAGATCGAGTCGATCGCCACGCCCGCCATGCCGACGTCGCCGGTCACCCGCGGGTGGTCGCTGTCGTAGCCGCGGTGGGTCGGCAGGTCGAAGGCGACGGAGAGACCCTTCTGCCCGGCAGCGAGGTTGCGGCGGTAGAAGGCGTTGGACTCCTCGGCCGTGGAGAACCCGGCGTACTGCCGGATCGTCCAGGGCTGGTTGACGTACATCGTCGGGTACGGACCCCGCAGATACGGGGCGATGCCCGGATACGTGCCGAGGAAGTCGAGCCCTTCGAGGTCGCGCCCGGTGTACAGCGGCTTGACCGCGATGCCTTCCGGGGTCTCCCACAGCAGATCGCCGTCGGAACTGCCGGAGGACTCCTTCACCGAGGCGCGCCACTGGTCCTCGGACACCTCGGCGGCGCCGCCCGGACCGAGCTCGATGCCGGAGAAGTCGGGGATACGCATTACGCCACATCCATACGGTCGAGAAGGGAGGAGAGCACGGCCACCACATCGGAGCCCGCGAAGACGTACTCGTCGACGCCGGCGTACTCGCCGGGCCGCCCGGCCAGGAACACCCGCTCCGCGCCAGCCGAGCGCAGCGCCCCGGCGACCGCCTCGGCCTGCTCGGCGTAGAGCGCGTCGCTGGAGCAGAGGCACGCCACGGTCGCCCCGCCGGCCCTGAACGCGCCGGCGGCCGAAGCGGCGTCGACCGAGACCGGGTCGTGGACCGGCTCGATGCCGCCCGCCTGGAAGAGGTTGGCGGCGAACGACGCCCGCGCGGTGTGCGCCGCGGCGGGGCCGATCGCGGCGAGGAAGACCTTCGGCCGCTGCCCGGTCGCCGCGAGGTGCGCGTCCGACCGGGCGCGCAGCGCCTCGAACGCCTCGTCCCGGCGGACCCTGGGCAGACCGCCCGAGGCCGTTGCCGGTCCGGCCGGGGCCGGTTCGCGCTCCACCGGTCGCTCCGCCAGCTGCGGGAACTCGCTGACCCCGGTGATCGGCTCCTTGCGGCGCGCCAGATCCTTGCTGCGCGCCGCCCAGGTGGCCGCGAGACGCTCGCCGATCATCCCCGAGCCGAGCGCGGCGGCCTGACCGCCGGACCGCTCGATGTCCTGGAAGAACGACCAGGCGGCGTCGGCGAGTTCGGCGGTGAGCCGCTCCACGTACCAGGAACCGCCGGCCGGGTCGATCACCCGGGCCAGGTGTGACTCCTCCAGCAGGATCGTCGAAGTGTTACGGGCGATGCGCCGGGCGAACGCGTCCGGCAGGCCCAGCGCGTGATCGAACGGCAGCACGGTGACGGAGTCGGCGCCGCCGACCCCCGCCCCCAGACATGCCAGCGTCGTGCGCAGCATGTTCACCCACGGATCGCGCCGCGTCATCATCACCGACGACGTCACCGCGTGCTGGCGCTGCGCCCCGGCGTCGGCGGCCCCGCACACCTCGGTCACCCGGGACCACAGACGGCGCGCGGCCCGCAGCTTGGCGATGGTCAGGAACTGGTCGGCGGTCGCCGCGTACCGGAACTCCAGCTGCCCGCAGGCGTCCTCGGCCGACAGCCCGGCGTCCGTCAGCGCCCGCAGCAGGGCCACGCCGGTCGCCAGCGAGGCGCCCAGCTCCTCGGCCGCCGAACCGCCGGCCTCGTGGTACGGCAGTGCGTCGACGGTCAGCGCCCGCAGCCCGGGAAACTCCCGTGCGCACCGCCGCGCCCAGTGCACCGCGGCCGACAGGTCGGGCTCGGCGCCGCTGCGGGCGGACTGCCCGAACGGGTCCGCGCCGAGGTTGCCGCGCACGCTCCCCAGGTCGATGCCCCGCTGAGCGCAGATCCGCAGCAGCTCCGTCGCCGCGGCATCGGTCTCGTCGCCGGCGTCGAGCACCACGGGAGCCAGATCCAGGTAGACGCCGTCCAGGGCCCCCGACAGTGCGGACACCGGCACACCCGCGGCACCGCCCACGGTCAGCCAGAGGGAGGTGACGCCGTTCTCCAGATCGGCGAGCACCGCCTCGTTGAGACGCGCGGGATCCGGCAGGGTGTGCCGCTGCCGTACGTCCCAGCCGCCCGCCGCGTTTCCCTCGGCCTTGCTGCCGCGGGTGAAGGGAGCGAAGCCCGGATATCCGGCATCGGGCGCGCTGTCGCGCGAGGTGTAGAGGGGGCGGGTGATGAGCCCGTCCTCCACCGTGGTGGACAGTGCTTCCTCGGCGGCCGAACCCGCAGCCCCTTTGCCCGACTTGCGCAGCACACCTTCGACGAGGTGTTGCCAGTGCTCATGGGCGGGGGCGGGGAATTCGGCGGCCAACGAAAGCCCGTCGGCAGGCAGGACCGTCATGCCCAGATGCTAGGTCAGGGCACTTGAGGGCCGCAGGGGTTCCGCTTGTGACCTTGCCCTCTCCGAGCGCACTTGATCCTGCACCCACCGCCGCGTAGCCGGCCCGGCCCGGTCCCGCCCCGGGCGTTCGGTGATTCCTCCAATGCACCTGGCATTTGCTCCACGGATCACTCGGATGGATTGCAGCTGCGAGGATGACTCGAATATCTTGTCGCACATGCAGTCCTACACAATCGGCCAGGCGGCACGCCTGCTGGGGGTCAGCCCCGACACCGCCCGCCGCTGGGCGGACGCCGGGAGGGTCGCCACCCACCGCGACGAGAGCGGCCGCAGGCTCATCGACGGCCGTGACCTGGCCGCCTTCTCCATCGAGGTGGGCCAGGGAGCGGGCGGCGAGGACGAGGCCTCGTACACCTCGGCCCGCAACGCCTTCCCGGGCATCGTCACCGCGGTGAAACTCGGCGACGTCGCGGCCCAGGTGGAGATCCAGGCAGGCCCGCACCGGCTGGTGTCGCTGCTCACCCGCGAGGCCGTAGAGGAACTGGGGCTGGAGGTGGGCATGCAGGCCACCGCTCGCGTGAAGTCCACCAGCGTGCACATCGACCGCGTCTGACTGCGCGTCACCCACGGCACGCATCAACTTCAAGGAGTCACCGGACCATGCCGACCACCCTCACCGGGCGGCGCACCGCCGCCGCGGTCATCACCGCCGCACTGCTCCTCCCGCTCGCCGCGTGCGGCAGCGGCGACGACAGCGAGAAGGATGCCATCGGGAAGCCGGCGCCGTCCGGGGCCCGGCTGACCGTGCTGGCCGCCGCCTCGCTCACCGACGTGTTCAAGACCGCGGGCGCCGCGTACGAGAAGGAGCACCCGGGCACGAAGGTGACGTTCTCCTTCGCCGGCTCCCAGGAGCTCGCCGCCCAGGTGAAGCAGGGCGCGCCCGCCGACGCCCTCGTCACCGCCGACACCAAGACGATGGACGGGCTGAAGTCCGACACGGCGACGTCCACCGTCATCGCCAAGAACCGCCTCGTCATCGCCACCCGCGAGGGCAATCCGGAGAAGATCGCGGGCCTGAAGGACCTGACGGACCCCGGGCTGAAGGTCGTCCTGGCCGCACCCGAGGTGCCGGTCGGCCGCTACAGCAAGCAGGTCCTCGACGCCCAGAAGCTCGACGTCAAGCCGGTCTCCCAGGAGCCCAACGTCCGCGCGGTCCTCAGCAAGGTCGAACTCGGCGAGGCCGACGCGGGCATCGTCTACCGGACCGACGCCGCCACGGCCACCGACAAGGTCGACGCCGTCGACATCCCCGACGCGCAGAACGCCGTGGCCTCCTACCCGGCGGCTACGCTGCGACAGTCCAAGAACACCGAGGCCGCCACGGCGTTCGTGAAGTGGCTCAGCACCCCGCAGGCGCAGAAGATCCTGCGGTCGGCGGGCTTCCAGCAGCCGTAGTCCCGCGATCCGGCCGGCCGCAGTCAGGCCGGCCGGCCGGGGGAGCGTGAGCGCCCCCGTCCGAACCGACCGATCCCGGGAACCCCCGATGAGAGCCCTCCGCAGCCGGGTGCCCGGCGTGCGCACACCCGTCGCCCTGGCGATCCCCGCGCTGCTCGCCGTGGCGTTCCTGCTGATTCCGCTGTTCGGCATTCTGGCCCGTACGTCCTGGGCCGACCTCGGCACCCACCTGACCAGCCCGGGAGTCACCCAGGCGCTCAGGCTGTCCCTGCTGGTCTCCTTCTGGGCGCTCGGCCTCTCGCTGCTGCTCGGGGTGCCGCTGGCCTGGCTGCTGGCCCGGACCGACTTCCCCGGCAAGGCGTTCGTCCGCTCCCTGGTGCTGCTCCCGATGGTGCTGCCGCCCACCGTCGGAGGCGTGGCACTCCTGCTCGGTTTCGGCCGCCGGGGACTGCTGGGCCCCTGGCTGGAGGACACCTTCGGGATCACACTGCCCTTCCACACCTCGGGCGCGGTGGTCGCGGCGACCTTCGTCGCGATGCCGTTCCTCGTCATCAGCCTCGAAGGCGCACTCGCGGGACTGCGTCCCGCGTACGAGGAGACCGCGGCGTCCCTGGGGGCCTCACCGGTGCGGGTGTTCTTCACCGTCACCCTCCCGATGGTCGCCCCCGGGCTCGCCGCCGGCGCCGCCCTCACCTGGGCGCGGGCCCTCGGTGAGTTCGGTGCCACCATCACCTTCGCCGGCAATCTGCCGGGTACCACCCAGACGCTTCCCCTCCAGGTCTACCTGCTGCTCCAGGACTCCCCGGAGGCCGCCACCTCCGTATCGCTGCTGCTGCTCGCCATCGCCATGGCCGTACTGATCACTCTGCGCGGGCGCTGGACCGGAACACCGCATGACCGCGCACACGGCGGGCGACCCGTGGCGGACGATACGGCCGACACGGCCCCGGAGGCCCGAACGGGCCACGAGGCGCCCCCGGTCCCGAGTGAACAGCGGGCGCTGCACGCCGAGGTCACCGGCTTCGACCGGCTGACCCTCGACGCGGCGCCCGGTACCACGATCGCCGTCGTCGGCCCCAACGGTGCGGGCAAGACGACCCTGCTACGCGCGCTCCTCGGCCTGACCCCGCGCGCCCGGGCCCGGCTGCGCCTCGGCGACACCGACGTCACCGAGCTGCCCCCGCACCGCCGCCAGGTCGCCTGGGTGCCGCAGGACGGCGCGCTCTTCCCGCACCTGAGCGCGCTGACGAACACGGCGTATGGGCTCCGGGCCCACGGTGTCGCCCGCGCGGAGGCCCGCCGCGAGGCGCAGCGGTGGCTCGACCGGCTGGGCGTCGGCCACCTCGCCCACCGCAGGCCCGCCCAGCTCTCCGGCGGCCAGGCCCAGCGCGTGGCACTGGCCAGGGCACTCGCCGCCCGCCCCTGGCTGCTGCTGCTCGACGAGCCGCTCGCCGCACTCGACCAGACCACCCGCGCCCATGTCCGGCACACCCTGCGCACCCATCTCGCCGGGTTCGGCGGCGTCTGCCTGATCGTCACCCACGACCCCGTCGAAGCGGTTTCACTGGCCGACCGGGTGCTGGTGCTCGACGAAGGCCGCACGCTCCAGGACGCGCCGCCGGCCGAGGTCGCCCGGAATCCCCGCTCGCCCTGGGTGGCCCGGATGCTCGGCCGTAACGCCTGGCCCGGCACCGCCGCGCCCGACGGCACCCTGGCGCTCGCGGGCGGCGGACGGCTGGTCGTGGCGGACGCGCCCGCCGAGGGGACGGCCGCCCTCGCGATCATCGCGCCCGAAGCGGTCTCCGTGCACCACGACAGGCCGGGCGGGAGCCCCCGCAACGTCTGGTCCGGAACGGTGCGCGAACTCCTCGCCGTCGGGAGCAGGCTCCGGGTGGTGATCGCCTCCGGTGAGGCGCCTGACCTGGTCGCCGAGATCACCCCTGAAGCGGCGACCGAGCTGGGTCTCGTCGAGGGGACCGCCGTATGGACGAGCGTCAAGGCGACCGAGGTCACCGTCGTCGTGCTCTGAGCGCGAGCATTCCGCGGCCCAGTCCGTTCCGTTCCCCGGCGGGAATCGCGGTCCGGAAATTCGAGGGACGTCGTGGCGGTCCGTGCGCCGATCGGCGTTGCCCTTCGAGCCGGGATTCGCGGAACACGCCGCTATTGGTGTGATGTGGCCCCTGACCTGGGTGGGGGCGGTTGCAATTTCACATTTTCTTTATCCCTTCAGGTGCCGCCGATCGATGCCTTCCGGCGTTTTACTTTGTCGATTTCCCGACTGCGTGCGACGTTTGATCCGGCAAAACCGAATGAATTCGGATACGCGTCGGGAAAAGGGGAATTTCATCGTGCAGACCGCCAGGGCCGTCCCGGCATCCACCATCCTCGACCTGCGTGACCTGGGCGGTATCGCCCTGGGGCCGGACCATCGGGTCCGGGCCGGCGTCGCGCTGCGGTCCGGTCAGCTCAGTGGGCTCGATGCGGCGCAGGACTCGCAGGTGGCCGCACTCGGCATCCGTACCGTCGTCGATCTGCGGACCGCCGACGAGCGCGCCGCGGCCCCGGACCGGCTGCCGCCGGGGGCGCGGCTGTTCGTCGCCGATGTGCTCGGGGGCAACCCGGGCGTGGCGCCCGCCCGGCTGCGCGCCCTGCTCGCCGATCCCGTCGCCGCGGAGCAGCTGCTGGGCGGCGGGAAGGCGGCGGGGTTGTTCGCGGACACCTACCGGCAGATGGTGCTCTCGCCGGCCGCGTGCGCCGCCTACCGGGCCTTCGTCGAGACGGTCGCCGACGACCGTGCCCGCCCGGTGCTGTTCCACTGCACGGCGGGCAAGGACCGGACCGGCTGGGCCGCCGCCCTGCTCCTGATGATGCTCGGCGCGTCGCGCGACGTCGTGCGCGCCGAGTTCCTCGCGGTCGATCCGGTGGTACGGGTCGCCTTCGCGCCGTACGTACAGGACTTCCTCGACGCGGGCGGGGATCCGGAGACCGCTGCCGCGATCACCGGGGTCCGTCCCCGCTACCTCGACACGGCGCTGGACGCGATGGACGAGAGGTGGGGCGGACTCGACGGGTATGTGCGCGACGGTCTGCGCATTCCCGAAGTCGCGGTGGAGCGACTGCGTGCCGGACTGGTGGTGCCCGCCTGAGGCGGGGCGATGGTGCGCTCCGGGGTTGACTTGATACCCCCAGGGGGTATGTTGTGAGGCGTCGGGAAGCGCTGCCTCCCGGTCGACCCGATGGAGGAGACCGTCATGAACAACGCACTGAAGATCACCGCCTTCGCCGCTGCGCTCGCCGCGACCTTCGGGACCGCGTACGGAGTGGGCAGGGGCGTCGATCCGCTGGTGGCCGCGGAGGACCGCCCCGCGCAGCAGCACGGTGGTCACGGCGGGGGAGAGGAAGGCGGGCCGAAGGCGGCGGCGGACCAGGTGCCCGGCGGGCTGCAGATCTCCGAGGGCGGCTACACGCTGGATCTGGCGACGCCAACGGTCCGGGCCGGGGACCGGGCCGAGATCCGGTTCGCCGTCAAGGACGAGAGCGGGCGCAAGGTCACCGCCTACCAGCGTGAACACGGCAAGGAGTTGCACTTCATCCTCGCCTCCACCGACCTCACCCAGTACCGGCACCTGCACCCGGTCCGCGCGGCCGATGGCACCTGGTCGACCCCCGTCGACCTTCCCGATGCCGGCGGCTACCGGGTGTTCGCCGACTTCACCCCGGCGGCAGCGGGTGCCGAGAACCTCACGCTGGGCGCGGATCTGGCCGTATCCGGTGCCTACCGCCCAGCCGCTCTCCCGGCCCCGGACGCCACCGTCGAGGTGGACGGCTACCGCGTCGCGCTCGGCGGCGATCTCCGGTCCGGCCGGAGCGGCGAACTGAAGCTGACCGTCAGCAGGAACGGCCGTCCCGTCACCGATCTCCAGCCCTACCTCGGTGCTTACGGTCACCTCGTCGCGCTGCGCTCGGGCGACCTGGCCTATCTGCACGTCCACCCGAACGAGGGCGGCCCGGGGCCGGTGGTGTCTTTCACCGCGACGGCACCCAGTGCCGGAACGTACCGGCTCTTCCTCGACTTCAAGCACGAGGGCAAGGTGCGCACCGCGGCCTTCACCGTCCGCGTGGCGGAAGCGGGGAACGACGGCGGCGGAGCCCAGGAGAGCCGGACCGGGGCGCCCGCCGGACACGCGCACTGAAGCGGTTGCCCGGTCCCGAAGCGGCCTCGTGCCGAAGGGGGTTGCGGATGGCGGGTCCGTGAGGCCACCGGGCGCCCCACGGGCCCCTGGGTATGGTGAAGGGACCGGATTACGAATCCTCCGAGAGGGGCGTACGTTGACCGAGCGCAAGCCTGCGGGCGTCAGCTTCGAATCATGGGTCGACAAGCAGATCCGGGAGTCCGAACAGCGTGGCGACATCTCGCAGCTGCCGGGGTTCGGCAAGCCGCTCGACGGTATCGGGGCTCCCTACGACGAGAACTGGTGGATCAAGCAGAAACTTCAGCGCGAGGGGGTCTCGGTGCTCCCGCCGGCCCTGGCCCTGCGCAGGCAGGCGGAGGACGTGGCCGAATCCGTGTCCGGGGCGCGGACGGAGGCCGAGGTGCGGCGCATGCTGTCCGAGGTCAACGAGAGGATCGCGGCGGCCGTCAGGCGGCCGCCGCCGGGCCCGCCGCTGAACCTCAAGCCGTTCGACATCGATGCCATGGTCGACGAGTGGCGCGCGGCGCGCGATCCGTCCTGAGCCGGGGCCGGGGAGTCCCGGCCGGCTCGCGGGTGGGTGTCCGCCGGCCGGATACGTAATACTCCGTCCATGACATCGAGCGTTACGCGCCGGCGCGACGGGGAGCTGCGGGAGACCGTGGGCATCAGGCGTGCCACCGCCCGGGACGCCAAGCGGCTCACCCGGCTGGTCAGGACGTCCCGCGCCTACGAGGGGCACTACGCCGCCATGGTCGCCGGATACCGGGTGGGTCCCGACTACATCGAGACCCATCGGGTCTTCGCGGCCGTGGAGCCCGGCACCGAGCGGGTGCTGGGCTTCTACTCGCTCGTTCTCGATCCGCCGGAACTCGACCTGATGTTCGTCGCCGACGATGCGCAGGGACTCGGCATCGGGCGGCTCCTCATCGGGCATCTGCGCCAGGAGGCGGAGCGCGCCGGTCTCACCGGGGTCCGCGTCGTCTCGCACCCGCCCGCCGAGGGCTTCTACCGGAGTATGGGTGCCCGGCGGACCGGCACCCTGGCAGCCGCCCCGCCCGCGGTGATGTGGGACCGGCCCGAGCTGCTGCTGCCGGTCACCTGATCCCGGACGAAGGGGGTCGGGCCGGGACGCGTGCACGAGCCCCGGCCGAACCCCCTTCTCAGGACGCCGTGTTACGAGGGGAATCCGCCGTACGGCCGCGTGATGATCTCCATGGCATGACCGGCGGGATCGAGGAAGTACACGCCCCGGCCGCCGTCGTTGTGGTTGATCTCGCCCGGATGCTTCCGGTGCGGATCCGCGAAGTACGTGACCCCGAGCTCCTTGATGCGGGCGTACGCCGTGTCGAACTCCGCTTCCGAGATGAGGAAGGCGTAGTGCTGCATGGTGATCGAGGCTTCGGGAATGGTCGCGAAGTCCAGTGTGACGCCGTTCGCGGTGGTGACCGGTATGAACGGGCCCCACTCCTCGCCGACTTCGAGCCCCAGTATGTCCGCCAGGAACTCCGCGGACTTCCGGTTGTCCCGGGAGTGGATGATGGTGTGATTCAACTCGACTGACACTGTGGAATGCCTCCAACAGGCATCTCACGGGCACCTCCACGCCTCACCCGGCCGGTGACCGACGCGCGATGCCGTACCCAAAATCCTAGGTGAGGTCGAACTGATCGTCGAGGTGCGGGCGGACGAATCCGGCCACTGTCCGGCCCCGGTGACCGGTTACGGTGGGGGAGGGGAGAAAGCCCAAGCACTCCGGGTATTCGGACGGAGGCCCCCGGTGACCTCGACAGCACGTCTTCCCGACAGTCCGGGCCACGACGACGGCCGCGACGAGACGCCCGAGGAACGGGCGGACCGGCGATGGACCGATCTGCTCCAGGAACTGCGCGTGGCCCAGACCGGCGTCCAGATCCTGTTCGGCTTTCTGCTCGCCGTCGTCTTCCAGCCCCGCTTCGCCGGGCTCTCGGACACCGACCGCACCATCTACGTGGTCACGGTGATGCTGGGGTCGGCCACCGCCGCCGCCCTGATCGGGCCCGTCTCGTACCACCGGCTGCTCACCGGGCGGCGGCTCAAGCCGCAGACGGTCGCCTGGGCGTCACGGATGACCGTGCTCGGGCTCTTCCTGCTGTTCTGCACCATGTGCTCCACCCTGCTGCTCATCCTGCGGGTGGCCCTGCACAACTCCGTCGCGCTGTGGCTGGTCGGCGCGATGGCGCTGTGGTTCCTGATCTGCTGGTTCGTCTACCCGGCCTGGGCGCGGGCCCGGTCCTCGTCCGTACGCGGGAAATGACCGGCGGCCGACGAGGGGCCGACCGGGTCAGCCGGGACCGTCCGCCGCGAGCCCGGGGACGTCCGTGACCGTGAAAAGGCCGCCGTCCGGGTCGAGCAGGGTCGCCTCCGTGCCCTGCGCCAGCGCCCGCTGCTCGACCAGGCTGCCGCCGTGCTCCCGCGCCGTCGCGACCGTGGCCACCACATCGGTGACCGGGAAGTGCACCTGCCAGTGCGGGCGGACCAGGGGATCGGGCGCCGCCTCCACCGCGCCGGAGCTGATCCGGAACAGCCGGCGCCCGTCGCACTCGACGATGACCTCGTCCCCCTCGTACGACACCTCGCAGCATCCCGGGCGCCCGCTCGCCCAGTCGAGCACCTGCCCGTAGAAGATCGCGGCGTCGAAGGCGTTCCTGGTGTGCAGACGCAGCCAGGCGTGCGAATGGCCGTCCGGCGCGGGCGGCGAGGTCGCGGGCTCGGTCCGCTCCCAGATCCCGAACACCGCACCGTCCCGGTCCGCCGCGAGCGCCCCGCGCCCCTTGCCGAGTGCCATCGGCCCCACGGCGACCGTGCCGCTGCGCTCACGGATGCGTGAGGCCGCCGCGTCGGCGTCGGGGACGGAGAAGTACGGCGTCCAGGCCACGGCCATCCGGTAGGCGGTCGCCACCGCGCCGATGCCGGCGACCGGTACGTCGCCCCGGCGCGCGACCGAGAACTCCTGCCCCAGCTTGCCCGGACGGAAGGTCCACCCCAGCACCGTGCCGTAGAACTCCTGCGCCGCTCCCCGGTCACGGGTCATGAGGTTGACCCAGCAGGGCGCTGCGGATCCGGTCAGCGGCGCCGGTGTCGACGCCTTCCCCGGGTGGCTTCCGGTCATGGTCCTACTGCCTTCATCGGTTCCGAGGTCTGGGTACGCCCGTGGCCGGCGGGCCCACACCAGCCTCACCGCAGGCAGTCGCCCCGCAACACGCGATGCCCCACCGCGGACCGCCGGTGCGGGGAAGGTCCGCGGGGTCAGTCGCGCCGCTCGTCGGTCTCGCGGGGGATGGGCTCGTTCCCGTGGTCACCGAGTTCGTACGGCGAAAGGCCCCGGCGGTCGGGCGGGAAGTGGTCGTCGCCGTGCACATCGCGTTCCTCGACGTGGCTGCGGTGGTCCGGCCGCGGTGGCTGCTCGTCGGGGCGGGGTGGTGGCAGTTCCTGGTCGCGGCGCCGCTGTCCGAGCCAGAAGGCGCCGATCAGTACGGCCACCAGAACCACTCCGACAATGCCCATCACCGACCCGGTGGCGCCCCGCCCGTCGGCGAAGGTGACGGCCAGCGAACTCAGGTCTGCGTTCGAAACGTCCATGCTTGCCGGATACCCCGAGGCGGAGCCCTCACTCAATAATTCACATGAATTCATGTTTTAAGTGGATATGACCTGAAAGGTGTTTCGCTCCGGAGGGTCGCGATCCGTTCGAATCCCGGTGGTCTCGTGTCGCCGTCGCCCTGCCGCGGGGTGAGCCTGGAGACATCCCCGAATCGCCCCAGGGGCGCGGAGCGGAAGGAAGCGCGGTGAACACCATCAAGGAGAAGCAGACGGAGGACAGCGGGTACACCGAGGAGGTCTCGGTCGTCATCAGCGGATGCGAGAAGGCCGACGCACGGATGGTCTTCGATGTGCTGCGGGCCGCGTTCACCACCGACCGGGCCTCGGTCGACGTGCCGCAGGACGTCGCGGGCAGGCGCCCCACCGCATGGGTGGTGACCGTCGACGTCACCGAGGCGCGGGTGGTCTCCGGCCCGGTCGCGCTGGGCGCACCCGTGAGCGTCGACGTGCAGGGCGGCTACTGGGCGGTGGAGCGGCTCCGGCAGAGCCTGGCGCACGCCTTCGACGTGACCGTCGTCGGGACCGTCTCGGGCGACCAGGAGGAAGAGGTTCGACTGCGTCTGGCGAGCCGGTAGGCCGATGGGCCGGCGGGGCGCGGCCCGGCGGCGGAGCAATGGAGCGGGAAGCCCTCACGTGTCTGGTAGAAAGCGGACAAAAGGCCACTCCTGAAAGGTGCGAGTGCGTGGACCCCTCTCACGGGCGGGACGACGGTGCGCAACAGCCCGGAGCAACCGGTGACCGTTCCACCCTGACCCTGCAGATCAACGGAACCGAGCGGACGCTCACGCTCGATCACCGCACAACCGTCCTGGACGCCCTGCGCGAGCACCTCGGCCTCACCGGCGCGAAGAAGGGCTGTGACCACGGACAGTGCGGGGCGTGCACCGTCATCGTCGAGGGCCGGCGCGCCAACAGCTGCCTGCTGCTCGCCGTCGCCCACGACGGCGCCGCCATCACCACCGTCGAGGGCCTCGCCGACGGCGACCGGCTCCACCCCCTCCAGGAGGCCTTCCTGGACCGTGACGCGCTGCAGTGCGGCTACTGCACCCCCGGCCAGCTCTGCTCGGCGGTCGGCATGCTCGGCGAGGCGGCGGACGGCTTCCCCTCCCATGTCACCGCCCGCAGGGCACCGGCAGCGGCCCAGGTGCCGCTCGACGCCGACGAGATCCGCGAGCGGATGAGCGGCAACCTGTGCCGCTGCGGCGCCTACCCCCGCATCGTCGAGGCGATCGAGGACGTGGCGCTGTGAAACCCTTCGCCTATCTCCGCGCCCGGTCCGCCGAGGAAGCGGTCCGCGAGCGCGCGGCCCACCCGGGCGCCGTGTTCCTCGGCGGCGGCACCAACCTCGTCGACCTGATGAAGCTCGGCGTCGCGGCCCCGGACCGGCTCATCGACATCAGCCGGCTGCCGCTGGACCACGTGACCGACACCGAGGACGGCAGCCTTCGGATCGGCGCGACCGTGCGCAACAGCGACCTCGCCGCCCATCCCGCGGTACGCACCCGCTACCCCGTCCTGTCCCAGGCCCTGCTGTCCGGCGCCTCCGGGCAGCTCCGCAACACCGCCACGACCGGCGGCAACCTTCTTCAGCGCACCCGTTGCCCGTACTTCCAGGACACCTCCAAGCCGTGCAACAAACGGGAACCCGGCACCGGCTGCCCCGCCCTCGACAGCGCCCAGCGCGACCTCGCCGTACTCGGCCACTCCGCGCACTGCGTCGCCACCCATCCGTCCGACATGGCCGTCGCCCTCTGCGTCCTCGACGCCGCCGTCCACCTGCACGGACCGGACGGCGGGCGGACCGTGCCCGCCACCGGGTTCCACCGCCTGCCGGGCGACACCCCCGACCGGGACACCGAGATCCGGCCGGACGAACTCATCACCGAGCTGGTCCTGCCACCGCGCCCGGAAGGTGCCGCCTCCCTCTACCGCAAGGCCCGCGACCGCGCCTCCTTCGCCTTCGCCCTCGCGTCCGTCGCCGCCGTACTCAGCGTCCGCGGCGGCCGGATCGAGCATGCCGCGCTGGCCTTCGGCGGGCTCGCCCACCGGCCCTGGCGCGCACGGGCCGCCGAGGACCTGCTCCGGGGCGCACCGGCCACCGACGAGACCTTCGAGCGGGCGGTGGACGCCGAGCTCGCCGCGGCCCGGCCGCTGCGCGAGAACGCGTTCAAGGTCGGACTCGCCCGCAACCTGGCCGTCGACGCACTCGCCGAACTCGCCGCCGACAGCTGAGCGCCCCGTTCCGAAGCCGCCGCGCCGCCGGCCGAGCAACCGCACCAACGCCCCCCGCCGTGAGGACCCCGTCATGAGTCAGGCCCCGTCACCACTGGGCACCCCCGTCGTCCGCCGTGAGGGCCGGGACAAGGTCATGGGCACCGCCCGCTACGCCGCCGAGCACACCCCGCCGGGGTGTCTGTACGGGCGGCCGGTTCCCGCCACGATCGCCCGCGGCCGCGTCGACGCGGTCCACGCGGACGAGGCGCTGGCCCTGCCGGGCGTGCACGCCGTGCTCACCCACCACAACGCGCCGCGGCTGAAGGAGCCGGACGACCCGATCCTCGCCGTCCTCCAGAACGACCGGGTCCCGCACCGGGGCTGGCCCGTCGCGCTCGTGGTGGCCGACACCCCGGAGGGCGCCCGCGCCGCGGCCGAGGCACTGCGGATCACGTACGAGACCGACAGCCACGACGTCCTGCTGACCGAGGACCACCCCGGCCTGTACACCCCGGAGACGGTCAACGGCGGCTACCCCGCCGTCCGGGAACGCGGCGACACCGACCGGGCCTTCGCCACGGCACCCGTACAGGTCGACGCCACCTACACCGTCGGGGCCCTGCACAACCACCCCATGGAGCCGCACGCCACGACGGCGCGGTGGGACGACGACGGACATCTGACCGTCCACGACTCCAGCCAGGGCTCCACCACGGTCCGCGACAGCCTCGCCACCGCCTTCGGACTCCGGCCGCATCAGATCACCGCCGTCTCCGAGCACGTCGGCGGCGGCTTCGGGTCCAAGGGCACCCCACGCCCGCAGGCCGTGCTGGCCGCCATGGCCGCGCGCCACACCGGCCGCCCCGTCAAGATCGCGCTGCCCCGCCGCCAGCTGGCCGCCCTGGTCGGCCACCGCGCCCCCACCATCCAGCACATCAGGCTCGGCGCCGAACTCGACGGCACCCTCACCGCGGTCGACCACGAGAGCATCACCCACACCTCCACCATCAAGGAGTTCGTGGAGCAGGCGGCCGTACCGGCCCGGATCATGTACGGCTCCGCCACCAGCCGCACCGCCCACCGGGTCGTCGCCCTGGACGTGCCGAGCCCCTCCTGGATGCGCGCACCGGGCGAAGCCCCGGGCATGTACGCGCTCGAATCCGCCATGGACGAACTCGCCTCGGCGCTCGGCATGGACCCCGTCGAACTGCGCATCCGCAACGACCCGGCGAACGAACCGGACTCCGGGCGCGCGTTCAGCAGCCGCGGCCTGGCCGCCTGCCTGGAGAAGGGCGCCGCACGCTTCGGCTGGTACGACCGCGATCCGCGCCCCGCGAGCCGGGAGGAGGGGCCGCTGCTGCTCGGTACGGGCGTCGCCGCCGCCACGTACCCCGTGTACATCGCCGCATCCAGCGCCTCGGCGCACGCGGCCGCCGACGGCTCGTACCGCATCCGGATCAACGCCACCGACATCGGCACCGGTGCCCGCACCGTGCTCGCGCAGATCGCCGCCGAGGTCCTGGCCACCCCCGTGGAGAACATCCGGGTGGACATCGGCAGCAGCGAACTGCCCGACGCCCCGCTGGCGGGCGGATCGTCGGGCACCGCCTCCTGGGGCTGGTCCGTGCACAAGGCGTCCACCCTGCTGCTGCGCCAGTTGGGCGAGCGCACCGGACCGGTCCCCGCCGACGGGCTCACCGTCACCGCCGACACCCAGCAGGAGACCGCCGGGCAATCCCCGTACGCACGCCACGCGTTCGGCGCCCACTTCGCCGAAGTCGCCGTGCACGCACGGACGGGAGAGGTGCGGCTGCGCCGGATGCTCGGCGTCTTCGCCGCCGGGCGCATTCTCAACTCCCGTACCGCGCGCTCCCAGTTCATCGGCGGCATGACCATGGGGGTCGGCATGGCGCTGACCGAGGCCTCCACCATGGACCCCGTCTTCGGCGACCACACCGAGAGCGATCTCGCCTCCTATCACGTGCCGGCCTGCGCCGACGTGCCGGAGATCGAGGCGCACTGGATCGACGAGGTGGATCCGCATCTCAACCCTATGGGCAGCAAGGGCATCGGCGAGATCGGCATCGTCGGCGCGGCGGCGGCCGTGGGCAACGCCGTCCGGCATGCCACCGGTATCAGGCTGCGCAGTCTCCCGCTCACCCCGGACACACTGCTGCCGTACCTCCTGTGAGCCGGACGGGTCCCTGCTCGACGACCGGCCGGGTGACCTTTGTGTTGCGCGACCGGTTCTGCGGGGTCACGCTGTGGAGTGACCCAGAAGTGACATCTGCTCACTCTTCGTGTTCGGGGGTCGTTGGTTCAACGGGGCGAAGCCAGTGGGCCTCGATGTGAGGAGCCTCGACGATGACCGTTCCACTCGACCGGCACTACCTGGTCGAACTCCAGGTTTCGGCAGAGCGTGTGTCCCAGCTGCGACGAATAATCGCGGCGCACCTCCGCCACTGGAGTCTCGAACTCCACATCCGGCCGGTATGCCGGGGTGTGGAGGAGCTGCTGACCAATGTCCACCGGCATGTCGGTGACGACAACGACTGCGTCGTCGAACTCCGCTGGTCCGGGCGGCATCTCACGGTCTCCGTCGCCGACAACGGCTCCGGGATGCCGCGACTGCTCAGCAACGGCGGCGGTGGCCTGAGCCGGGTGATGGCCCTGAGCGACAGCTGGGGCACCTGCCGCACGGCCGAGGGCAAGGTCGTCTGGTTCACCAGGTACGCCAAGGAGCCGTACAGCGTCGACCGGGTACAGCTCCCGCCGCTGCCCGGGGTGCGCGAGTTCCGGCGCCCGCCCGCAGTGGCCGCCGCCCCCGTAGCCGAGCCCGCGACGGCATCCGACCCGGCTCTCGTCTGAGCCGGACCAACCGGGACCGGCACCGCCGCCATCCGTACCCGCTGGACGTTTCCCCCTCCCGGCGCGGACGACGTGCAGAGCGCACGAACGGACCGCGCCGGCCGGGTGTCCGCCCGGCGGGCCCGCGTTGCGGCGCGGCGTACGGCACGGCACGGTCGAAGGACCGAGGCAAGGAGGACACGGCCATGCCCATCGCGACGGTCAATCCCGCGAACGGCGAAACCCTCAGAAGATTCGAAGCGCTCGACGAGGCGGGGATCGAGCAGCGGCTCGACGCCGCCGCCACCGCGTACGGGCAGTACCGGACCACCGGGTTCGCCGAGCGGGCCCGCCTGCTGAACCAGGCCGCCGTCCTGCTCGACGAGGACCAGCGGGACATCGCGCGCACCATGACCATCGAAATGGGCAAACCGGTCAAGGCGGCCCGCGCGGAGGCCGCCAAATGCGCCAAGGCGATGCGCTGGTACGCGGCCCACGCCGAGGAGCTCCTCGCGGACCAGCACCCGTCCCCGGCCGATGTGCGGGACTCCGGCGCCTCCCGGGCCTACGTCCACTACCGGCCGCTCGGTCCTGTGCTCGCCGTGATGCCGTGGAACTTCCCGCTCTGGCAGGTCGTACGATTCGCCGCCCCGGCCCTCATGGCGGGCAACGTCGGCCTGCTCAAGCACGCCTCCAACGTTCCGCAGACGGCGATGTATCTGGAGGGCCTGTTCCGCCGGGCCGGATTTCCGGCGGGCTGCTTCCAGAGCCTGCTGGTGGGTTCGGGGGCGGTCGACGCGATCCTGCGTGACCGCCGGGTCGTCGCGGCCACCCTCACCGGCAGCGAACCGGCGGGCCGCTCGGTCGCGTCGATCGCCGGCGACGAGGTGAAGCGCACCGTCCTGGAGCTGGGCGGCAGCGATCCGTATCTGGTCATGCCGTCCGCGGACGTCGCCCGGGCCGCCCGCACCGCCGTGACCGCACGGGTGCAGAACAACGGGCAGTCCTGCATCGCCGCCAAACGGTTCATCGTGCACACGGAGGTGTACGAGGAGTTCGCCGAAAGGTTCGCCGTGGGCATGAGCAACCTGACGGTCGGCGACCCGATGGAGGAATCCACCGATGTCGGACCGCTCGCCAGCGAACAGGGCCGCGCCGACCTGGAGGAGCTGGTGGACGACGCGGTACGGCGGGGCGCGAGAGTGCTGTGCGGAGGCGGCAGGCCCGACGGCCTGGCCCCGGAACTGGAGCGGGGCTGGTTCTACGCCCCCACGGTCCTCACCGGGATCACCCCCGCCATGCGCATCCACCGCGAGGAGACCTTCGGCCCCGTAGCCTCCCTCTACCGCGTCGACGGACTGGCCGAAGCCGTGGCGCTCGCCAATGACAGCCCCTTCGGCCTCAGCTCCAACGTATGGACCCGCGACGCGGAAGAGGCGCGTCGCTGCGTGCGCGATCTGGAGGCCGGCGGTGTCTTCTTCAACGGCATGACGGCGTCCCACCCCGCACTGCCCTTCGGCGGTGTGAAGCGCTCCGGCTACGGACGTGAGCTCGCCGGGCAGGGCATCCGCGCATTCTGCAACGCGACCACGGTCTGGTACGGCCCCGAGCCCGTCGGCCCATAGGGCCTCCCGTCTGGAGACACCATGAGCAACGCCCCCGGCCCGGCAGTCACGTCCGGCCCGTCCGGCCCGTCCGACGACGAGATCGCGGCCCTCGACGCCCACTGGCGGGCCGCCAACTACCTCACCGTCGGCCAGATCTACCTGATGGACAACCCGCTCCTGACCCGGCCGCTCGCCCGGGAGGACATCAAGCCGCGTCTGCTCGGCCACTGGGGCACCTCGCCCGGACTGAACCTGGTCCACACCCACCTCAACCGCGTCATCAAGGCCCGCGGGATCCAGGGCCTCTGCGTCTGGGGACCCGGCCACGGCGGACCCGCCGTCCTCGCCAACTCCTGGCTGGAGGGCAGCTACTCACAGACGTACCCCGACGTCACCCGTGACGCCGAAGGCATGGGGCTGCTGTTCAAGCAGTTCTCCTTCCCCGGCGGGGTGCCCAGCCACGTGGCACCGGAGACACCCGGATCCATCCACGAGGGCGGCGAGCTCGGCTACGCACTCACCCACGCCTACGGGGCCGCCCTGGACCACCCGAACCTGCTCGTCACCTGCGTCATCGGCGATGGCGAGGCCGAGACCGGACCGCTCGCCGCGTCCTGGCACTCCAACAAGTTCCTCGACCCGGTGCACGACGGCGCCGTCCTCCCGGTCCTCCACCTCAACGGCTACAAGATCGCCAACCCCACCCTGCTCGCCCGCCTTCCCGAGACGGAGCTCGACGCCCTGCTCCGCGGCTACGGGCACGAACCCCTGTACGTCGGCGGCGACGAGCCCCTCAGCGTGCACCGGGCGATGGCCGCCGCGATGGACCGGGCCGTCGACCGGATCGGGGAGCTCCAGGCCGCCGCCCGCACCGGAGGCGACACCGGCCGTCCGCACTGGCCGATGATCGTGCTGCGCACCCCCAAGGGCTGGACCGGGCCGGTGGAGGTCGACGGGGTGCCCGTCGAGGGCACCTGGCGCGCCCACCAGGTCCCACTGCCCGGTGTCCGGGACAACCAGGAGCATCTGCGGCAGCTGGAGGAGTGGATGCGCTCCTACCGGCCCGAGGAACTCTTCGACGCGTCGGGACGGCCCGGCCCCCGGGTGCTCGCCTGTGTCCCCGAGAACGACGCCCGGCTCGGCTCGACCCCGTACGCCAACGGCGGTCTGCTCCTGCGCGATCTGCCGATCCCGCCACTGGACGACCACGCCGTCGAGGTCGACAAGCCCGGCACCGCGCTGCACGAGCCGACCCGGGTGCTCGGCGGCCTGCTGGAGGCCGTCATGGCCGCCACCGCCGAGCGCCGCGACTTCCGCGTCGTGGGCCCCGACGAAACCGCCTCGAACCGGCTCGACGCCCTCTATGGTGCCACCGCCAAGGCATGGCAGGAGCGGACGCTGCCGACCGACGAACACCTCGCCCGCGACGGACGCGTCATGGAGGTGCTCTCCGAGCACCTGTGTCAGGGCTGGCTGGAGGGCTACCTCCTCACCGGCCGGCACGGCCTCTTCTCCTGTTACGAGGCGTTCGCCCACATCGTCGACTCGATGGTCAACCAGCACATCAAATGGCTCAGGACCTCCCGCAGGCTGGCCTGGCGCCGCCCCATCGCCTCGCTCAACTACCTGCTCACCTCGCATGTCTGGCGCCAGGACCACAACGGCTTCTCCCACCAGGACCCGGGCTTCGTCGACCACATCCTCAACAAGAGCCCCGAGGTCGTACGGGTCTACCTGCCACCGGACGCCAACACCCTGCTCTCCGTCGCAGACCATGCGCTGCGCAGCCGCGACTACGTCAATGTGATCGTGGCCGGCAAACAGCCGTCCTTCGACTGGCTCACCCTCGACCAGGCCCGCGCACACTGCGCCCGCGGCGCCGGCGTCTGGGAGTGGGCGGGCACGGAGGACGGCAGCCGCGCACCCGACGTGGTGCTCGCCTGCGCCGGCGACGTACCCACACTGGAGACGCTGGCCGCCGCCGACCTGCTGCGCAGGCACCTGCCGGAACTGGCGGTACGGGTGGTCAACGTGGTCGACATGGCGCGGTTGCTGCCCCGCGAGGAACACCCGCACGGAATGCCGGATTCCGAGTACGACGCGGTGTTCACCAGGGACACCCCCGTGATCTTCGCCTATCACGGTTACCCGTGGCTGATCCACCGGCTCGCCTACCGGCGCGCGGGCCACGCGCAGCTGCATGTGCGGGGCTACAAGGAGGAGGGCACCACCACGACGCCCTTCGACATGGTGGTCCGCAACGACCTGGACCGCTACCGGCTGGTCATGGACGTCATCGACAGGGTGCCCGGCCTCGGTGTCCGCGCCGCGGCGGTGCGCCAGGCGATGGCGGATGTCCGCACCCGCCACCACGCCTGGATCCGTGAACACGGCACGGACCTGCCGGAGGTGGCGGACTGGACCTGGAGCGGCTGACACCGACCCGGTTCCCCCGACCTGGGCTCAGCGGCCGACCGCCCGTGCCAGCTGGGCCTTCGTCATGTTCGACCGCCCGTGGACGTTCTTCTTCCGCGCCTCCTCGTAGAGCTGGTCGCGGGTCGGCCCTTCCGCCCCGCTGTGGGAGCGCTGACCACCGCGCCGCGAGGACGACATGTCCTCGATGGAGGTACGGCTCGCCGTCCTCGACTCACCGGCGCGGGCGCGCGCCTTGTTGACCGTACGGGCGGCGATCTCCTCGGCCCGTTCCTCACTGACCCCGCGCTCCTGCGCGCTCTCCTTGATGTGCTCGTACTGCCGTACCCGCTTGGTGTCGGATCCGCGTGGCATGGTGCGGTCACCCTCTTTCTCCGGGGCCTGCCCCGGGGCCCGGCGGCCCCTCCCCAGTCTCCCAGCGCACCCCCGGGCCCGCACGCCTGAGGCATGCGGGCCCGGGGAGGGGTACGGTGTCGCGCCGGTCCGTTCAGTAGCGCAGGGCCGCCGCGATCCCTCCGTGCTCCGCGAGCGAGCCGTCCGGGAGGAAGACCACGTCGGCGCCGCTGTCCAGGGCCGCCTCGACGAGCTCGTCCACGATGTCCTCGCGGACCGAGCCGTCCGTGAGGTCCGCGGCTCCGCCGCTCACCGGCTCCAGGTGCTCTTCCGTCACCCGGACCGTCTGCTGGAAGTGCTCCTCCACCGCGACCAGCCCGGCACGGCCCTCCCGTACGGCGGCCCACACCTCGTCGAGACCGCCGGCGAAGGCACGTCGGCCCCGGGCCTCGTCCAGTTTTCCGTCGATCTCCGCCGCGAACCGCTGCTGCCGCTCGTGGAGCGCCGGCCGCAGCTCCTTGAGCAGCTCGCTCGGCGTCATGTCGGCGGGCGCGCCCTTGGTGACCCGGCCGACCGCGGACTTGGCACTCTCCCCGACCTCGTCCAGCAGGGCGAGCGCGGGGGCGAGGCCCATCAGGTAGAGCGGGCGAGGGTCCGCGGCCAGGACCGCGCGCAGCTTCTCGTCGACGGTGCGCAGGAAGTTGCGGGTCTCCTCGTCGCTGAAGGTGCTCGGGGTGTCGCCGATCTGCTCCTCGCGCTGCGGGTTGGGCGGCTCCTGCGGAGCCGTCAGCGGGAACCCGCCGGTCCGCTCCTCGCGCAGGGCGTCCGCCGTGCCGCTCCACAGGACGGCCCGGTCGGCCGAGACGGTGAGCGCCCAGAAGGGGCGGGCCTGCGCCTTCGCGGCGACCAGGTTGCGGGTCAGAAAGGTGTCGCTGAGCACCACCCGTTCGGGCACGGTGCGCGGAAGCTGCCAGATCTGGTGCTCGTCGGCGGTGACGAGGAGGACCAGCGCGTCCAGGGCCCGTCGGGGGTCCACCTCGGTGACCGCCCGGTCGAGCTGCTCCTCGACCGCAGCCCGCGCCTCGCGGGTGACCGCGGGGTCCGCCTCCAGCCGCCCGGCGGCCTCGGCCACCAGGTTGTGCAGCCGAACGGCGTCCTGGGTGTTGTCCGGAGCGCGGCGGTGCGTCGGCATGGTCAGCGACAGGGCCGGATAGGGCTTGACCGCCCGCAGTTTCTGCAACAGGCCGGCGGTCAGGGCGTCCGTATCCATCGTTCTCTCCCAGGGGTTTCGGCCGGAATCCGCTCCCGAACGAAGCGGGTGAATTCGACGAGTCAATTCATACCTTTTGCTCCTAATATGAGCGAGTTCTTCCTTGTTGTTCCCGGGCAGTGCCGAACGGCGGTCCGGACGAACGGCCAGAGAGCGGCGACCCGCGCTCTCCTCGCCTCGTTCTCCCCTCCCCGTGCCCCGTCCGCCCCTGCCTCTTCCTGTCTCTCCTCCCACCGACTTTCACCTACGCCCTTCCGGGCAGACGGAGCATCCGGTGAACCCGACCAGTCCTTCGCGCAACACCCTCGGCGGCCGCGCGGTCCGCAATCTGACCCCGGCCGTGCTGGCCGCGGTGATCATCGCCGGTACCGCCGCCTGCGGCGGCTCCGACACCAACTCGACGGGCACGGCCAGGAGCACCCGAACGGTCTCGCCCGAACCGGCCATGACCCGGTCCGCGAGTCCGACCTCGCGTACCCAGCAGGAGTTCGCCGCCTCGGTCTCCGCCGCCGCCGAGCGCAACCGGCAGCAGGCCGCGAAGCAGCTCGAAGGTGTGCAGGGCCGGGGCGACGCGGTCGAGGACGTGTCGGTGACCGGGCTGCCGGTCGCCAAGGCGGAGCAGTTCCGCAGCGCCGTCGTCCGCGTCACCAACCCCACGGACAAGGCCGCCTTCTACGCCGTCAAGGTGGAATTCGTCGACGCGTCGGGGAAGGTGCTCGACTCCGTGGTGCTCGGCTTCCCGGACGCGCAGCCCGGACGGACCGTCACCCAGAACGCCAACAGCCGGAAGGCGGCCGGTGTCAAGACGTTCCCCCGGATCGCCCAGGCCGAGCGCGGCTGACGGCCGGACCGGGTGAGCGCCGCCGACGCCGTCACCGAAGCCCTGGGTGAACTGCACACACGGTTCGCCGGGCTGCGGGACGGCCGACCGGCCGACTACATCCCGCAGCTGGCGCGGACCGACCCGGACGCGTTCGGGCTGGCGCTGATCAGCATGGACGGTCACCGCTACAGCGCGGGTGACGTCGACACCCCGTTCACCATGCAGTCCGTGTCGAAACCGTTCGTCTACGCGCTCGCCCTGTCCGTCCTCGGTCTCGACGAGGTGTGCCGCTGGGTCAACGCCGAGCCCAGTGGGGAGGCGTACAACGCCATCAGCCTGGAACCGGACACCGGGCGGCCCGACAACGCCATGGTCAACGCCGGGGCCATCATCACCACCGCGCTGGTCCCCGACACCCTCGAAGCCCCGAGGTTCGACCGCATCCTCGACTGCCTGAGCCGGTTCGCGGGCCGGCGGCTGGACGTGGACGAGCAGGTGTACGCCTCCGAGGCCGCCACCGGCGACCGCAACCGCGCCCTGGCCTATCTCATCCGGAGCACAGGACCGCTGCCCGTCGACCCGGTCGCGGCGGTCGAGACGTACTTCAGACAGTGCGCGGTACGGGTCACCGCGCTCGACCTGGCCGCGATGGCCGCCACCCTCGCGCACGGCGGCGTGAATCCGCTCACCGGCGAGGCGGTGGTCCCGGAGCCGGTCGCCGCGCAGGTGCTGGCGGTGATGGCCACCTGCGGCATGTACGACGCTTCCGGCGAGTGGCTGCTGCGCGTCGGGCTGCCTGCCAAGAGCGGTGTGTCCGGTGGGCTGATCGCCGCGGGCCCCGCACGGTTCGGGCTGGCGACGTACAGCCCCCGGCTGGACCCGAGCGGCACCTCGGTACGCGGGCGCGCCGCGCTCGGTGCCCTGTCGGAAAGGCTCGGCCTGCATCTGATGCACAATCCGGCACTGGCCGCCTCCACCGTCACGCTCGTCGCCACCGCTGGTGCTCTGCCCGCCGCCGGGGCCGCCCCGCGGGACAGCGCCCCGTGCGAACGCGTCGCGGTCGTGGCCGCCCAGGGCGCCATCGACTTCACCGCGGCCGAGCGGGTGCTGTACGCGCTGGACGAGTCGCGCCCCCGGGGTACGGGGCCGGTTGTGCTGGACCTGTGCCAGGTCACCGGTGTGGACCGGGTGGCCCGGGCGATGCTGCGCGGCGGGCTCGGCCGGATCGCGGCGGACGGCACGCGCACCGCCGTCGCCGACCCGGCGCGACAGCTCGCCCGGCCCGGCATCGGACAGGCGGACGCACCGACGGGCCTCAGGTGCTTCGCCACCCGTGAGCAGGCGGTGGCCTGGTGCGCCGGAAGCCCGGCCGGCTGATAACCCCGGCCGGTCCGGCGGACCTCCGCCGGACCTCCGGAGCGGTCGGGCCTACCAGATGGATTCGACCCACTCGGGGTGATCGATGAACGGGTTCCGGTTGTGCTGGTACTTGTCGAATATGACGTCGTTGCGCCGCTTCTCGAAGCTGTCCGGCGGGTCCTCCTGGCTCCACGCCTTCAGCACCGACAGTCGGCCGATGTTCGGCGCGGAACCGTTGGACACCTTCTCGTTGGGCTCCAGGTCGGCGAAGGAGTCGTCGCCCTCGTAGCGCACCGCCATGTAGAGGATCATGCGGGCCACGTCGCCCTTGACCGCGTCGCGTGGCTCGAAGGAGTCGCTGTCGGTGTAGTTGCCCGGTGCGCCGCTGACCGCGCTGCCGCCGTTGTCGAAGTCCTTGTTGCCGCGGATCGAGTTGACGGTGACATCCTCGGGGCGCAGGTGGTGGATGTCGGTGCCGGGGCCGGTGGCGGTGCCGAAGTCGCCGTGCGACTTGGCCCAGACGTGCTCGCGGTTCCAGTCCCCGACCGCGCCGCCGTTGGAGTTCTTGGACTGGGAGCGTCCGGTGTAGAGGAGGATCACGTTCGAGCTGTTGGCGGGGTCCTGGTCGGTGTCCTTGAGGGCTTCCCAGACCTGGCTGTAGGAGATCTTGGTCTGGTCGCTGATGATCTCGTGCAGGGCGCTCTTGAGCTGGGTGCCGGTCTTGCCGAGCGCGTCCTGGTAGTACGTGTCGTCGAGTACCCGCAGCGGTGACGCGGTGGTGGGCGTGGCCTCGGGTGTGGCGGCCGGTGCGGCGGCGGCGGTGCCGCCGAGCACCGCGAAGGCGGCAAGGGTCGCCAGCAGCGGGCGCCGGTAACGAAGGTGACGACGGGACATGTGGGGTGTCCTCTCCGAAAATGCGTGCGCCACGACACCGTCACAAGGTGGGGGGCGGCGCCGCGGCGGTCGTGTGGTACGTGGTACGCGGGAGCCTTCCACACGCACCGTGACCATGGTGTGAACAGCGTGTACCTATCATGTGCAGGTCAAGTGATGGCTTGATCGTGACGCCGGGAGAGGCCCGCGAGGCCTCGGATGCGGCGGGCCGGGCGCGGGGCGAGAATGACCGAAAGGACCGAGGAGGCGGCATGAGCGACGAGCCCGAATCCGTATCCGCATTTCGGGGAGTGACTCCCGACAGCCTCTTGCACACCGGCGGCAGCGACAATCCGTCGGCAGAGGACCTGGTGCTCGCCTCCGGGCGGGACCTGACTCCGAAGAATCTCCAGTGGGCGGAGCGCAGGCTCGCCCGGGAGGGCCGGTCGGCGATCGACAAGGCGCTGCCCTGAGCGTCGGCACCGCTCCGGGCCGAGGGGTGGTGCGGGGAGTGTGTGGGCGCTCCCCGCGGCTCGGCTAGCCTGGGTGCACAATGAACCGTTTGACGACGTCAGGGGCCGGGTTCGAGCTGGCCCGCTACCCGGAGGACCCGCGCGACCCGTTCCGCGCATGGGATGCAGCCGACGAGTACCTGCTGCGGCGGCTGGAAGGGGCCGATGGCTCGGATCCGGTCGATCTGTCGGGCGCCGTGGTCGTGGTGGGCGACCGCTGGGGCGCGCTGAGCACCGTACTGGCCGGGCACCGGCCCGTACAGATCACCGACTCCTGCCTGGCGCAGCGCGCGACCCTGGCGAACCTGGACCGTAACGGCCTGGACGAGGACGCGGTGCGCCTGCTGTCGGCCAGGGACACCCCGCCGGACCGTATCGACGTCCTGCTGGTACGCGTCCCGAAGAGCCTCGCGCTCCTGGAGGACCAGCTGCACCGCCTCGCGCCGGCCGTCCACCCCGGCACGATCGTCATCGGCACCGGGATGGTCAAGGAGATCCACACCTCCACCCTCAAGCTCTTCGAGCGGATCATCGGCCCCACCCGCACATCCCTCGCGGTCAAGAAGGCCCGGCTGATCTTCTGCACCCCGGGCCCGGGAACGGCCCGCACACCCAGCCCCTGGCCGTACCGGTACGAGCTGCCCCAGGGGATCGGGCCGGTCTCCGGCCGGACCGTCACCAACCACGCCGGGATCTTCTGCGCCGAGCGCCTCGACATCGGCACCCGGTTCTTCCTCGGTCACCTCCCCTCGCGAAGCGGCCCCGACCGGGTCGTCGACCTCGGCTGCGGCAACGGCGTCGTCGGGCTGTCCGCTGCGCTCGCCAATCCCCAGGCGACCGTCACCTTCGTCGACGAGTCGTACCAGGCGGTCGCCTCCGCCGAGGAGACCTTCAGGGCCAACACCGGACCGGACTCCAAAGCCGAGTTCGTCGTCGGCGACGGTCTGGCGGAACTGCCGCCCGCCAGCGTGGACCTGGTGCTCAACAACCCGCCGTTCCACTCCCACCAGGCCACCACCGACGCGACGGCCCGCGCCATGTTCCACGGAGCCCGTGACGCACTGAGGCCCGGTGGCGAACTGTGGGTCGTCGGCAACAGGCACCTCGGCTACCACGCCCGGCTCCGCCGCATCTTCGGCAACTGCGTCACGGTCGCGGGCGACCCGAAGTTCGTCGTGCTGCGAGCCGTCAGGCGCTGACCCGGCGGGAACCGTCCCGGCCCTTCCGGATTCTTGCAACACGTTCTACTGTGTGCGCCGCCGCATACGGACGACGCGACCGCGAGACTCCCGGAGGGGCCGTGCACCTCGAATACACGCCTGAACAGCAGCAGTTGCGCGCCGAACTGCGCGCCTATTTCGCCGCACTGGTCCCCGACGACGCCTACGCGCGCTACGCCGCCCCGGCGGCCCAGAAGGCCTTCTACCGGGAGACGATCCGTCGCCTCGGCACCGACGGCTGGCTCGGCGTCGGCTGGCCGGCGGAGTACGGCGGACGCGGGCTGTCCCCGATGGAACAGTTCATCTTCTTCGACGAGGCCGCCCAGGCGGGCGTGCCGCTGCCGCTGATGGCCCTCAACACCGTCGGCCCGACGATCATGCGGTACGGCACCGACGAGCAGAAGGCGTACTTCCTGCCGAAGATCCTCTCCGGCGAGATCGACTTCGCGATCGGATACAGCGAGCCCGACGCGGGCACCGACCTCGCCGCCCTGAAGACCAGGGCCGTGCGCGAGGGCGAAGAGTATGTCGTCGACGGGCAGAAGATCTGGACGACCAACGGCGACACCGCGGACTGGGTCTGGCTCGCCGTCCGCACCGACCCGGACGCGGCACCGCACAAGGGCATCACCATGCTGCTCGTCCCGACCACGGACCCCGGCTACTCCTGCACCCTGATCAACACCCTCGCCTCGCACGACACCACCGCCAGCTACTACGAGAACATCCGGGTCCCCGTCTCCCGCCGGGTCGGCGAGGAGAACCAGGGCTGGCGGCTCATCACCAACCAGCTCAACCACGAACGCGTCACCCTCGCCGCCCACGGCACCATGGCCATCCGCGCCCTCCACAACGTCCAGCGCTGGGCCGCGGACACCCGGCTCACCGACGGCCGCCGCGTGATCGACCTCGGCTGGGTCCGCGCCCTGCTGGCCCGCACCCACACCAGGCTCGACGCCATGAAGCTCCTCAACTGGCAGATGGTCTCCGCGGTGCAGAACGCCACCCTCACCCCGCAGGACGCCTCAGCCGTCAAGGTCTACGGTTCCGAGGCCCGCCGCGACGCCTACGCCTGGCTGATGGAGATCGCCGGCTCGGCGGGACCGCTCAAGGAGGGCTCCGCGGGCGCCGTGCTGCACGGCGAACTCGAACGTGGATACCGCTCCGCCGTCATCTTCACCTTCGGTGGCGGCAACAACGAGATCCAGCGGGAGATCATCTCGTGGATCGGGCTGGGGATGCCGCGCGTACGGCGGTGAGCAGCTGTGATGTGGATTTCATGGTCGTGGCTGGGCGACTTTCTGCCACCATGGTGGTTACAGCTAGACGAGTAAGTCCGATGTGTTCAGTGATCGAATGTGATCAGCGACCGCATGGTCGGGGCGCCGGTCTTGTGGTTGCGCCAGATCGCGGCTGCCATCGCGAGGTTGCGCTGGGCGACGCGGACGGCGACGCCCTCAAAGGTCCGTCCGCCGTGCCGGAGCCATGGTCGGCATGGACCTGATCGAGGAGGAGGCGTGGCGGGCGGTGGAAGCCCGCCACGCCAACGCCAACACCCCCCGTACTGTCCGCTGGTTGACCGTCGGCGGGCGCCTCACACCTTGCGGTATTGCTGGACCTTGCCCCGGTCTCGCACGCTGATGCCGAGCGTGCGCAGCTCGTCGCGCGCTTCGTCGGCGGCACCGTTCCGGTCGTCGGCGAGCGCCCGCTGCCGCATCCGCAGCAACGTGTGGGCACGCTCGTCGAGGCCCGGCCCGTTGTCGACCCAGGCGGTGTAATCCGCCTCGTGCGGGTCGATGGCGCCATGCCAGGGATACCTCTGCTGCTCGAACGCGGACTGCAGACGCCCCGCGAGGCCGCTGTCCACTCGGGTGCGGATGTGCTCCCGGCCGCCGGCATCGCGCAGCACCAGCTCGCGGCCGTCGGTGAACACCTCGGCGATCCGGGCCCGTTCGACGTGGCAGCCGCCGGTGGCGTCGTAGACGACGACGCTGTCGGCGCCTACCTCGATCACGGGATTCTCCTTGCGCCAGGTGCCCGCCACCCACGCCCCGGCCACGCCGCCGCAGAGCGTCAGCACCGGCACGGCCCACACGAGTGGCAGCGCGGCCGCCAGCCGGAGCGGGCCCGGCGCGCTGTCGAAGAGGCTGATCATCCAGTCGGCGAGCGGGCCCACGGCGAACGCGGCGCCGAGGCCGAGCGCGGCCCCGCCCAGGATGATGGCCCGCAGCCACGCCTCGGGCAGCCGCACAGTGATGGGGGGCTCACGCTTGGCCATCGGTGTTCTCACTCTCTCGCTCCGTCCTCTCGGGCTCTCGGTCCGTCCCTGCGGGCGCCAGGTAGCGCGCGACGGTGCGGCGCAGCGCGGGGAGCGGGGAGTGGTCGGGGCGGGCGCCCAGGTACGTGGCGTCCACCAGGTTCTCCAGCCAGGCGGCGGCCTCGGCAGGGTCGAGCTCCGGGTCGACGGCACCTGCCTCGATTCCGCGCGCGAGGAGCCCCGCCAGCCCGTCGCAAACCACCCGGGACGTGCGGCCGACGACGTCGAGGAGCTCGGCGTCGTGCCCGACGCGCCGCAGCAGCTCGACGACCATGCCCGAAGCGCCCGGGTCCTCGGCCTCCGCGGCCAGCGCGGTCACGACGGCGAGGATGGCGGCGAGGGGGTCGTCGGTCCCCTCGTGACGGGCGATGAGCGCCTCCGCGCGCGGAAGGTCCTGCTCGAAGACCGCGCGGAAGAGGGCCTGTTTGTCGGCGAAGTAGTAGAAGACGCTGCCTGAGCTGAGCCCGGCGGCCGACGCGATCTGCGCGACCGTCGTCCCTTCGAATCCCTGCACCCCGAAGAGGCGGCCCGCCTCGGCGACAATCGCCTCCCGCCGCCGCGCGTGCCGCACTGGGTCGGCCGTTCGTGGCATCCCGCACCTCCTATTCATTAACTGACCAGACAATCAAAGAATAGTGCACACCTCAGCCACCATGTCCGCGGCGGGAGGCCCGGAAGGTCTCCGGTCCACCTCAGGAGGCGTTCATTTAGATAGTTCGCCCCTTGTGCCCTAAACGAGTCAGTTCGATGCTTGACGGCGTGCCTGGAAACGCGAAGAGGGCATCCAAGATCGTTCTGTGAACAACGAAGACTTGGACGCCCTGCTGACGGCACTGTACGTGAAGATCGACGACGAGCTGGAGGTGGAGCGATGGATGGGCTGTCCGCCGCAGTTGAGCGATGCCGAGTTGGTCACGCTCGCTGTGGCCCAGTCCCTGCTCGGCTTCCACTCCGAAGCTCGGTGGCTGCGGTATGCGCGCAAGCACCTCGCGGCGATGTTTCCGTACTTGCCGCAGCAGTCCGGATACAACAAGCGCCTCAAGGCCGCGTTGCCGCTGGTCAAGAAGGAGATACGACTGCTCGCCGCGGACAGCGACTTCTGGTTCGACAACCACTGGATCGTGGACTCGACGCCGGTGGAGTGCGGGCGTTCGCGGTCGACGGTCAAACGCTCGAGCATGGCTGGTTGGGCCGGCTACGGCTACTGCGCCTCCCACTCCCGACTCTTCTGGGGCCTGCGCCTGTACCTGGTCTGCACCCCGACGGGGATGCCAATCCTGTGGGCGCTCGCGAACCCGAAGATGGACGAACGCGAGGTGCTCCAGGCATTGCTTGACGTCGACGAGGACCTGGTCGCCGACCGGCCCGGCCTACTGCTGATCTCCGACAAGGGCTTCGCTTCCAAGGAGTTCGAGAGAGACCTCGCGATGCGGGGCATCGACCTGCTGCGGCCCGCCTTCAAGCGGGAGAAGAAGCGCAAGGGCGAGTCCCTCCTCAAGTCCGTGCGCCAGCTGATCGAGTCGGTCAATGACACGTTGAAGGGGCAGTTGGACCTCGAACAGCACGGCGGACGGACCTTTGAGGGCGTCGCCGTCCGCGTCGCCCAGCGCATCCTCGCGATGGCAGCCGCGATCTGGCGCAACCACAAGACCGGCGCCCCGACCATGCGGTCGCTGATCGCATTCGATCACTGAACACATCGGACTTAGACCGACCGGCAGTAGGTGGTGGAGCACGGTCGCGATGAGGGGTGGCAGCAGAACGGGCACAGGCCCGCGTGATCATGGAGTTCTCTACGCTCTGTGACCGCGAAGGACGACTGTGCCCGCGCTGCCATCATGCCTGCTTGAACCCGCCTGGGACCAGTTCAGGGCCCTGCTGCCCGATCGGGCCGAGTTTGACCCCGACCATCCGCTCGGCTGCCATCGGCGGCGTATACCGGACCGCGTCGTGTTCGACCACGTCGTCCAAGCGCTGGTCCACGGCTCCGGATACGAGCGCATCTCCTCGCCCGGATGCTCCGACCGCACGATCCGACGCCGCGTCAAGCTGAGGGCTCAGATGGGGATCTCACAAGCGCTGCACCGGATCGCCCTGGAGGCGTACGACCGCATGATCGGCCTTGACCTCGATGAAATCTCGGTCGACGGCTGCATCACCAAGGCGCCGTGCGGCGGAGAAAGCGGGGCGCTCGCCTGTCGACCGGGGCAAGCAAGGACTGAAGCGCTCGGTCGCCTCCGACGCGTGCGGGGTTCCACTCGGGATCGTATCCGCCGGGGCGAACCGGCACGACTCGCCGCTGCTCGGCCCCACCCTGGCAGCGGCCAAAGAGCAGGCTGGTGCGATTCCGGAGGCTGTCAACGTCAACCTCGACCGCGGGTACGACAGCACCAAGTCACGTGTGTTGATCGGCGAGTTGGGATTCTCGGCCGAGATCGCCCGCAAAGGCGTGCCCGCCCCGATCCAGGCCGGCAAGCGCTGGGTGGTGGAGCGCACACACTCGTGGATGAACGACTACGGCAAGCTGCGGCGCTGCACCGAGAGGAGCGGCGATGTCGTGGACTTCTACCTCTACCTCGCCGCCGCACTCGTCACGCTCCGCATGCTCATTCGACGCTCGACGAGCCGCTACCGCTGGGACGGCCGCCCCACCACCCGACGCCTCAAATGATCCATTTGCCGGTGGGTCTTACTCGTCTAGGGTAAAAGGATGGCGGAGGGCACCGCCTCCGCCATCGGTCAGTTGGTGACGCGTTGCGCGACCTCGCGCTCACTGGCCAGCACTTGCCGGACAAGGTGGGCGATCGTCGTCCGCCCGAGCCGTTCCTTCATGGCCCGCTCCGCGTCCTGGAACTCCACCTCGAGCAGCTTCTGCATGTTCCGCCCCACCTCGCATTCGGCGCTCGGCGGATGCGGGTATCGCGAAAGGACCGGCCCCGTCTGGCGAAACCGCCATGCCAACGACCAGAACCTACGAGCCGTCGTCGACGGGGTAAACGCTGCCTGATGCGGCACTAGTAGTGCTTGGTCAGGTTGGTATCGGGGTGGGCATGTTGCGGTGGCAGGTGGGGCAGGCACCGGTCCACACCGCGAGGAGGATCTGTAGCTCGCGGACGACTTGGTAGAGGCTCAGGCCGGTGCCGCGTCTTTGGGGGCCCGAGCCAGTCGCTGCAGGGTGCAGCACAAGAAGGTGCCGGCAGTGAAGGGTGCAAGGCCGGACCGCCGCGGCTCGAATGGAGACTCGATTTCATGAAAGGATCGAGTCGTGGCACGGCCTTCCCGGTACCCGCTTGAGCTCCGTCGCCGTGCGGTGCGCATGGTCGCCGAGGAAGCAGAGGTGGGCAAATGGTTCGGGAGAGCATGATGCGCGTCGCCGTGGTGGGCTCGGGCGCACTGGGAGCCGCGGTGGCGGACGAGCTCGTGCGCCGCGGCCTGTCCGTCGTGGTCTGCACGGCGGAGGAGTCGCGGCCTCCGGTGACGGATGTGGCGTTCGGCTGGCTCAACTCGCACGGGTCGGCGGCGGAGCCGCCGTCGGGCGCGCGCGATCGGGACGAGCTCGCCCGGTCGCTCGGCGTGCTGCGCAACGTCACGGCGACGCCGCCGTTGCACGGCGTCATCACCTGGAACGGCGCCGTGAGCTGGGCATCGACCGCAGCCGCGACGGCTCGATTCGCCGAGCAATCGGGTTCCGGCGTCGCGACCGTCGAGGCGGAGGCTCTGCGGCAGATCCTTCCCGGCCTGCGGGTGGCGCCGCCGGTCGTCGCGCACGCGAGCGACGAGGGCATGGTCGAGCCGGACGACCTGCGCCGCGCGTTCCTCGCCCGCGCGCGGGCCGGCGGCGCCACCGTAGTCGCCATGCGGGTGGATCGCATCCGGGCGCGGCGGGCGGGCGGCTACGAGCTGCAGGGCACCGGAGCGGCACTCGTCGTCGATCGGATCGTACTCGCCTGCGGGACGGGCCTGCCCGCCCTCGCGGAGCAGCTCGGCGAGCACATCGAAGTGCCCGGTGTCCCGGCCGCGCGCTTCACCTTCACCGCGCCGGAACTACGCCTGGACCGTGTGGTGTCCACGCCGACGTTCGAGATCCGGCCGTCCGCCCGGCACGGCTTCGTCGGCGCCGAGGACGTGGTCCCGGGCGAGACGGAGACGGCGACGCGGGCGCGGGTGCGTGCGTCCCTGAGTGCCGTGAGAGAGGCGTTCGGATTGCCGCAGGAACCGGTGCTGGGGGACGTGACAATAGGCGTCCGCCCGATCCCGGCAGGCGACGGCGTGCTCTGCGCATCGCTGGCGAGTGTTCCGGGGATCGTCGCGCTGGCTGCGCACCCCGGGGTGACGCTCGCGGCCTCGCTGGCGCTGCGTGCGGCGGAACAACTCGGGAACTCCTAGCGCGTATCGGGTTGTGATCAATCTGCCGGATTCGGCTTCGTGGCGGAGTCTGATCAGGTAACTCGTCATGCGTGACGCGAGTGCAACTGACAGACGTGGAGTGGGAGTTCATCGAGCCGTACCTTCCGATCGGCGGGTTCGGCCCGTACCCCGGGCGACTGCGGCAGCAGTTCGAGGGTGTGATCTGGCGTTTCAGGACGGCGGGGCAGTGGAGGGAGATGCCGAAGGAGTTCGGTGCCTGGTCGACCGTCCACAACCGCTTCCGGCAATGGAGAGACGCTGGCGTCTTCGAGGCCCTCCTGGAGGGTCTGATCGCTGAAGCCGCGAAGCGCGGCGAGGTGGACTTGTCCCTGGTCAGCGTGGACTCCACCACTGCCAGGGCCCACCACGACGCTGCTGGGATGCGCCTCGGCTCCGACACGCTCGCCGCCCTGGAGAAGGCCGCCGTAGAGGAGGAGAAGGCCCGGCAAAGGGGGGCGGTCCAGAGGAACAATCCGGGCAGAACACCGCAGACGGTCCGGAACGAGAGGAACGGCGACATATCCGGCGCCGTCGCAAGCTCCGGCTGAAAGTCGCGTTGCTCGGACGATCGAGGGGGGCCTGACCAGCAAGGCGCACCTCGCCGCCGACCGCAAGTGCCGCCCGCTGGCGTTCGTCCTGACCGCTGGACAGGCCGCGGACAGCCCGCAGTCCATCCCGGTGCTGAAGAAGATACGGGTCCGGGGACCCGTCGGCCGTCCTCGCACCCGGCCGGACGCGGTCGCCGGGGACAACCTACTCGTCCCGCGGTAGCCGCGCCCACCTGCGGAAACGTGGCATCAAGACAGTCATCCCGGAGAAGAGGGACCGGGCGGTCAACCGGGCGAACAAGGGCTCCAGGGGCGGTCGGCCCGTCAGCCACGACGCCGACCTCTACAAGGAGCGGAACACCGTCGAGCGTCTGATCAACAGGCTGAAGGCCTGGCGAGGCATCGCCACCCGGTACGACAGGACCCCGGAGAGCTACCTCGCCGGCCTCCACCTTCGCGCCTCGATGATCTGGATCAAAGACCTCACCCAGGCAACCTCTTGATCACAACCCGATACGCGCCCTAGTCGACGCGGTCCGCCCAGGCGCTCGCGACGTACCCCGCCCCCCACGGGTTGGAGGCGACCGAAGTCTGGCCGACCGGGGCCCAGTTACCGAGGATGATGCGCTGCGGCAGTCTGGGGTCGAGCGGGTTGAGCACCGCGTGAATCCGGTGCTGACCGGTTCCGGTGGTGCAGAGGCTGGAGAGGCTGCTGCTCCCGGACGAGATGGTGCAGTCGCCGGGCGCTGCCTGGGCGGCGGGCGCCATGGCCAGCATCATGCCCGCCGTGGCCGCCGCGAAGGCCACGGCACCGGCGACACCGCGCTTCCTGGAAGGGGACTTCGTGAACATGGGAACTCCTTCGTCCGATGACGACGCGTGGTGGGAAGAGGCACATGCGCGAGTGGAGCGTGGGGCGGAGCGATCCGGCTTCGACGGGCGGATCCATGGGGTGCCACGGACGCCGCGGATGCCAAAGCGCGACAAGAGATGAGAAAGCAAGTGATTGCCTGCTTGATCGCGAGTTGAATCCTGCCCAGGTGTGCGGCTTCCGGCAAGAGCTTCGCCAGATTTGGTACAGACCAATTGTTGGCCCGTCGAGTGTGCGAGTTGGCCCGTCGAGTGTGCGAGCGGAGCAGAGCACGAGGGGCAAGGAGCCTCAAGGCGTACCGGTGTGCCCGGCATCGCGGTTTCCGCGCCGAACCCTCACGGCGTGTGACCGGGAGTGACGCCCGTCGTCATGCCCCGGACGGGCAGACCGTTCCCGGCCGGGCCCTTGGCCGGCGCCCCGGTGGCCTTCGAGGCTCTGCCGTAGCGCCGGGCGAGGGGAGTGGACGTGATGCCGTGCGCCAGGACACTGAGCAGCACGGTGCAGGCGACCACCGGGACGATCGTCCGTGAGGCCGACGGGGCCAGGTCCTCGATCGCCAGCAGGCCGAAGATGACGGATGCCAGTCCGCGTGGGCCGAACCAGCCCACGAACAGGACGGTTCTCCCGTCCAGACCGCTTCCGGTCAAGGACAGGGCCACCGGCACCATGCGCAGCGCTGTCAGGCTCAGCACCGCGTAGAGCACAGCCTGCCAGGTGAGGTGGGTGACGGCGGCCGGCACCAGTACGGCACCGAAGAGCAGCCAGACCAGTACGGATAGCAGCGAAGCGGACTGGTCGACGAACAGCAGCACGCGCTGTGGGGCGGCCTGTGTCGAGCCGAAGGCCAGACCGGCGATGAAGGCGGCGACGAAACCGTTGCCACCGATCGCGATGGCCGAGGTGTAGCTCAACAGGGCCAGCGCCAGGACGCCCGGCCCGGCGACGGCCTCGGTGCTCCAGCCTCTGCGCAGTGCGGAACGCAGCAGCCACCCGGCCATCAGCCCCAGCACCATGCCGTGGACCAGACCGATGGCGAGTTCCACCAGGGCGCCCTCGGAGGCATGGGCGCTCGACGTACCTCCGGACGCGGCGACCCCGGCGAGGGCGATGACGACGAAAGGGGTGGCGATTCCGTCGTTCAGGCCGCTCTCGACGTTGATGAGCCGGCGGATCCTCTCGGGCACCACCGGATCGACCATCATCGTGGCGCCGAGCGCGGCGTCCGTGGGGGCGAGTGCGGCCCCGACGTACAGGGCGGCCCAGCCCGACACCCCGGGGAGCAGGGCCATGGCCAGAAGCGCGCCGAGACCGATGCACATCGGCAGGGCGAGCACCAGCAGCCGCAGGTACAGACCGAGGTCTGGGCGAAGGGCGCGGAAGGATAACCGCGCGGCGTCGGTGAAGAGCACCCAGGTCAGCGTGGTCTCGGCGAGCGCTCGCACCGTACCGGGCGAGGGGGCCAGGTCCAGTACGCCGAGCCCTTCGGCCAGCAGCAGGCCCAGCAGTACGAACGCCACGGGGGCGGTGAGTTCGACGCGTGCCAGTCGCTGCGAGTACAGACCCCAGAGGAAGAGAAGAAGGAGAATCAGAGAGATGGTCCCATCCACCGTGCACTCCGTGATCGTGGCCGCAAGATCGGCGGAGTGCCGATTCTCGGTGGTTGTGGTGCCACGAGGGTTCAACCGGAGGGCGTGAGCGCAGCTTTCACCCGAGTGGGGGCCCGGGCCCGGACGGCGGTACCGGTCACATGAGGCCGCCGCTGCCGTGCGGGGCGTAGAGATCAAGGAGACGGATCCGGGCGGCCTGCAGCCGGTGGGCGAGGACCTGACCGACCCAGTGGCCGATGGCCGAGCCGAAGGCGGGATCGGCGTCCATCGCCATCCGTACCGTCGCCGCGTCGAACTCATGGGTACGGACGGGCGTCATGGCCTCGGCCCCGAGGTGCCAGACGTAGGGCTCGAACAGCCAGGACCAGCCCACGAGTTCGCCGGATCCGAGGTTCTCGATCGCGGCCCGGGAGCCTCCCGGGACACGGAAGTCCAGCGTGACGGCGCCCGAACGCAGGATCCAGAAGCGGTCCGCGTGGTCCCCCTCGTCGAAGAGACGGGTCCCCTCGTCGAAATTGACCTCCTGCCCGATCTGCATCAGGCGGGCACGGTACGAAGCGGGCAGGGCTGTGGTGATACGAGTGGGAGAAGCGCTCATGGGGTGGCCTCCTCTGCGAGCTTCCTCTGCGGCCTGCGGCCTGTGGTTTCGGCCTCGCCGAAAGGCCGCCGCGCGGACATGCGCCGACCGGCCCCCGCCGTGGTCCGTCCGGTCCGAGGCCGCGGACTCCGCGATCCCACCGCCTAGGCGGCTCTGCCGGCCGGGGTCGTTCCTTGCGCCCGGCCGTCGGACCGGTTCGGAGAGTCCGTGAGCACCCTCCAGCGGGTTCTGCCCGATGCTCCGCCTCTCCACTATCGGCCTCCCGTGCATCCCGGGCCAGCCGGAGGGCACCTTCCATATGCGCCGCCGGAGGATCTGGGGTACTTGTCGGATGAAGAGGACTGGTGCCCGGCGCGTCCGCGCAGCTGCTCGACCTCGTCGATCCTCTGCCGCCGTTCCGGCACCCCGAGAGACGGAGGCATTCGTCATGGAGCACGTCACCGTCGGCCTCGACGGGTCCCCCGAGAGCCTGGCCGCCGCCCATTGGGCCGCCGACGAAGCGGAGCGGCGCAAGCTCACGCTGTGCCTGCTGCACGCATGGCCCCTGCTGGTGGAGGAACCGGACGGTGTCCGGGCCGAGATGGATCAGGACTACTGGGCGAGGCGGATCGTGCAGAACACCCGGGTGGAACTCCAGGCGCACCACCCGGGCCTCTCCATCGTCGGCAGCCTCGTCGCCGACGATGCCGAGCACGCGCTGCTGCAAGCGGCATCGGAGTCCGAGATGACCGTGCTCGGTTCGCGTGGGCTGGTGCGCGTCGAGAGCTACTTCCTCGGCGACATCAGCCTGCCCGTCGTGGCCCACGCCGAGCGGCCGGTGGTCCTGGTACGGGCCGGAACGGGAGACGACGGCCGGCAGTCCGCCCGGACCGGGACGGGTGGCGTGGTGGTGGCACTCAAGTTGCACGGGCCCTGCGACGACCTGCTCCGGTTCGCCTTCGAGGCCGCTGCCGCGCGCGGCAGGCCCCTTCGGGCCGTCCACGGCCGGAGTCTGCCGGTGGACGCGTACGTGCCCTGGGGCGTGGACCATGACGTGGCGGAGGAAGTCGTCCAGGACGCGAAGAAGCTCCTCGACCGGGCGCTCCTTCCCTGGCGTGACAGGTTCCCGCAGGTCGAGGTCACCGACGGCACGGCACTCGTGAGCCCCGCCAAGGCCGTCGTACAGGCCGCCGAGGGGGCCGATCTGCTGGTCGTCGGCCGGGGCCGGGGCCGGCGCCGTCGCGGCCCGGCACCGTCCCTGGGGCCCGTGGTCCAGGCCGCCATCCATCACGCACGCTGCCCCGTCGCGGTCGTCCCCCACGACTGACGCCGGGGACCCGCAAGGGGCCCGTCGGCGTCGAGGTGTGCGTCGGCCTCGCCCGAGCGCTTCGACACCCGTACGCCGTCGGCGGGACGGGTGTGCCGGCGGTCGTACCGGCGTGTGATGACGTCCTGCGCGGCGGGGCGGGACGGGGGTCTGGAGCTTCGGCCCGGTCACGCGCATCCTGTGGGTGCGTACGGCATACGTACGTACGCTGCCGAGCGGGAGGTACGAGCGACATGGTGGACGCCGACCCGGGGCTTTTCGGGCCCGAATCCGTCACTTGGCAGATGCACGGCGACCCGATGATGTGGATCGCCGGAGTCCGGGCGCTCTACCTCCAGGCGCTGCACCCGCGCGCCGTGCGCGGCGTCATGCAGAACTCCGACTTCCGAAAGGACGCCTGGGGGCGGCTGATGCGCACGGCCGGCTTCGTCGGCACGATCACCTACGGCACCACCGAGGCCGCCGAGAAGGCCGGTGCCCGGGTCCGCAGGATCCACCGGCTCATCAAGGCCACCGACCCGGAGACCGGGGAGAGCTACGGCATCGACGAACCCGGACTGCTGTTGTGGGTGCACTGCGCGGAGGTGGACTCCTACCTCCAGGTCGAACGCCGGTCCGGCTTCCCGCTCACCGCCGCCCAGGCCGACCGTTACGTCGACGAGCACCGCCACAGCGCCCGTCTCGTCGGCCTCGACCCCGTGGACGTCCCGGCCACCACCGCACAGCTCGCCGCCTACTTCGAGAGCGTGCGTCCCCGGCTCGCCGCGTCCCCGGAGGCGCTGGACGTCGACGACTTCCTGCGCCGGCCCCCCGTCCACCCGCTGCTCGTACCGGTGCGGGCCCTGCTCTGGCGGCACGTGGCGGCGCTCGCCTACCAGTCACTGCCCCCGTACGCCCACGAGATCTACGGCAGACCCGTCGCACCGGTGCGCACCGTCGACCGGCGCCTGCGCACCGCCGGAACGTTGCTGCGCCGCATCCCCGCCCGGCTCCGCTGGCAGCTCCCGCCCGGTCACATTCTGAACGCGATGGCCCGGCTCGGTCCCGGCAGCCGCCCCACCCCGTACAAACTGCGAAGCCGGGCCGCCATACTGGACGGGCCGGGGAGGGCGCAGCGGTAGACAGCAGGCGGAGCAAACGGGGGCGACAGCAGGCGATGGCGGACACCAGGCTGATCCAGAGCCGGTACCGACTGCTCGATCTGATCGGGCGCGGGGGCATGGGTGAGGTGTGGCGTGCCCGCGACGAGTCGCTCGGCCGCCATGTCGCCGTCAAATGCCTCAAGCCGATGGGGCCCCAGCACGACCAGTCCTTCACCCGCGTCCTGCGGGAACGCTTCCGCCGCGAGGCCCGGGTCGCCGCCGCGCTCCAGCACCGCGGCGTCACCGTCGTCCACGACTTCGGCGAGCACGAAGGCGTCCTCTACCTGGTCATGGAGCTCCTCGACGGGCGCAATCTCAGCCAGCTCCTGGAGGACAACAAACAGCACCCGCTGCCGGTGCCCGACGTCGTGGACATCGCCGAACAGGTCGCCGACGCCCTCGGCTACACCCACCAGCAGGGCATCGTGCACCGCGACCTCAAGCCCGCCAACATCATGCGGCTGGCCGACGGCACGGTGAAGATCTGCGACTTCGGCATCGCCCGGCTCGGCCACGACATCGGCTTCACCTCCCGCCTGACCGGCACCGGCATCGCCATGGGCACCCCGCACTACATGTCGCCCGAGCAGATCAGCGGCGGCCAGATCGACCACCGCAGCGACCTCTACTCCCTGGGCTGCGTGCTGTACGAGATCGCCACCGGGGTACCGCCGTTCGACCTCGACGACGCCTGGGCCGTCCTCGTCGGGCACCGCGACACCCAGCCCCGGCCGCTGCGCACCCACCGCGCGGAACTCCCGGGCTTCTTCGACCGGGTCGTGCTGGAACTGTTGGCCAAGACCCCCGAGGAGCGTCCCGTCGACGCGGGCGACCTCCGGCAACGGATCGCCGTCGGCCGCACCGGAGAGCAGCCGCACCTGCCGCCCACCGGGCGGGTGCCGCTGGCACCGCCCGTTCCCGTCGTACTTCCGGGGCAGCAGCTGCCCGCCTGGGCCCATTCCATGACCACCGGGCACAAGGCGACCGGCACCCACCCCGCGCTCGCCCCGCCCGACCACTGGGCAGGGCTCACCGGCGAGTGGACCACCGGCACCGACCTGCGCGGCCTCACCGGCGAACTGCCACCGGTCAGGGCCGAGCGCCCTACCCCGTCGCCGGAACTGCTGTCGGTCCTCGCCAGCCGGCACAGCGCGGGCCTCAACCTCGGCCGCCTCGGCCACTGGGAGGAGGCCGGCGAGGTGCACCGCGCGGTCGCCGCCGAACGCGAGCACGCGCTGGGCCCCGACCACCCCGACACGCTCGCCAGCAGGTACGAGATCGGCTTCACCCTCAGCCGCACCGGCCGCGCCGCGGACGCCCTGCGGGAGTTCGACCGCGTCGCCCGGGGCCGCGAACGCACCCTGGGCCCCGACCACCCGGATACCCTGGCGGCCCGCCAGGAGTCGGCGTACGTGCTGGGCAGGCTGGGCCGGCACTTCGAGGCCCATCAGGTGTACGCGGCGGTTCTCGCCTCCCGGGAACGGTCGATGGGCCCCGACCACCCCGACACCCTGCGCTGCCGTCACAACCTCGCCTTCAACCTCAGCAGGCTCGGCCGGCTGGAGGACTCGTACCGGATGGCCAGGGACGTGGCCGCGGCCCGCAGCCGGCTGCTGGGCGCCGACCACCCCGACACCCTGGTAACGCTCTACGAAGTGGCGTACACCCTGGGCCGGCTGGGGCGCTGGACGGAGGCCCTGCAGGCGTACCGCGAAGTCGCCCAGGCCCGGTCGAGAGCGCTCGGCCCCGACCACCCCGAGACGCTCTCCGCCCGCTACGAGGTCGGCATCAGCCTCGGCCGCCTGGGCCGCAGCGAGGAGGCCCTGGAGCTGTACCGCGCCCTCGTGGCGGACCGGACCAGGGTGGGCGGCGCCGCCGACCCCGAGACGCTCCGCGCCCGCCATGGCCTCGGTGTCAACCTGGGGCGCCTCGCCCGCTGGGAGGAGGCGCTCGACGAGGCGCGCGACGTGTGCGCGATCCGCGAACGCGTCCTGGGCCCGGACCACGCCGACACCCTCGTCAGCCGCCGCGAGGTCGCCGTCGGCCTCGGCTGGCTCGGCCGCTGGGCCGACGCCCTCACCGTCTACCGCACCGTCGCCGCGGCCCGCGACCGGCTCCTGGGCGCCGGCCACCCCGATGCCCTCGCCGCCCGCAACGACGAGGCGCACTGTCTGGAGCAGCTCGGCCGAGGAACGGAGGCCGTCGAGCTCTACCGGCAGGTCGCGGCGTTGCGCAGCGGTCAGCAGCCGCCGCACTGAGCGGGCAGCACGGCCTCTGGCCACGGGCGATCGCGCCGTGCTACGAAGGGTCATGCCCGCATCCGAGAGCTATGACGCAGTGATCGTGGGCGGCGGCCACAACGGTCTGGTCGCCGCCGCCTACCTCGCCCGTGCCGGGCAGTCCGTCCTGGTCCTGGAGCGGCTGGCCAGCACCGGGGGAGCGGCCGTCTCGACCCGCCCCTTCGAAGGGGTCGATGCCCGTCTGTCGCGCTACTCGTACCTGGTGTCCCTGCTCCCGAGGAAGATCGTCAGTGATCTCGGCCTGGACTTCGCGGTACGGAAGCGGACCGTCTCCTCGTACACCCCGACCGTGCGCGGCGGCCGCGCCACCGGGCTGCTCGTCGGCGGGGAACGCACCCGGGACTCCTTCGCCGCGCTCACCGGCTCCGACCGGGAGTACGAGGCGTGGCAGCGGTTCTACGGCATGACGCGGCGCGTCGCCGAACGCGTCTTCCCGACCCTCACCGAGCCGCTGCCCGGCCGTGACGCCCTGCGCGAGCGGATCGATGACCCGCAGGCCTGGCGGACGCTCTTCGAGGAGCCAATCGGCGTCGCCGTCGAGAAGAACTTCACCGACGACCTGGTGCGCGGAGTCGTCCTCACCGACGCCCTGATCGGCACCTTCGCCGACGCGCACGATCCCTCGCTGCTCCAGAACCGCTGCTTCCTCTACCACGTCATCGGCGGCGCGACCGGTGACTGGGACGTTCCCGTCGGCGGGATGGGCGCGCTCACCGACGCCCTGGCGCGGGCCGCCCGCGAGGCCGGGGCAGAGATCCGGGTCCGGCACGAGGCCACCCGTATCGACACCGACGGAACACGGGCCGAGATCGCCGTCCGCTCACCCGAGGGGGAGCAGGTCGTCGCGGCCCGCAAGGTCCTGGTCAACGCCTCGCCGCAGGCGCTCGCCGCGCTCCTCGGGGACGAACTGCCCGCCCCGGCCGAGGGCGCGCAGCTGAAGGTGAACATGCTGCTCACCCGGCTGCCCCGGCTCCGCGACCGCTCCGTCGATCCGCGCGAGGCCTTCGCCGGGACGTTCCACATCGCCGAGGGATACGGACAGCTCGCCGACGCCTACCGGGACGCCGCGGCGGGGCGGCTGCCCGCCGCCCCGCCGTCCGAGATCTACTGTCACTCGCTGACCGATCCGTCGATCCTGGGCCCGGACCTGGCCGCCCGCGGCTACCAGACCCTCACCCTCTTCGGCCTGCACGCCCCCGCCCGGCTCTTCGCCGCCGACAACGAGGCGACCCGGGCCGAACTGCTCGCGGCGACGCTCGCCGAACTCGACGCGCACCTGGACGAGCCGGTCACCGACTGCCTGGCCCGCGACGGGAACGGCGAGCCGTGCATCGAGGCGAAGACACCGCTCGACCTGGAGCGGGATCTTCGCCTGCCCGGCGGCCACATCTTCCACCGCGACCTCGCCTTCCCCTACGCCACGGAGTCCACCGACCGGTGGGGTGTGGAGACGGCGCACGCCAATGTGCTGCTGTGCGGGGCGGGTGCGGTGCGCGGCGGCGGGGTCAGCGGGGTGCCCGGCCACAACGCCGCGATGGCGGCGCTGGGCCGGTGACCGCGGTGCGCTACCCGCCGAACACGCCCCGCAGCGCGCCGAGCTTGCGGGGCAGGTCGTACTCGGCGCCGCCCTCGTGCCCGTTGTACGTGAACACCTCGATCTCGGCCGGACCCGCATAGCGGTGGTAGGCGGCGAACACCGTGGACGAGGGGCAGATCTTGTCCATCAGGCCGACCGAGAACCACGCCGGGGCGGTCGCCCGTGCCGCGAAGTTGACCCCGTCGAAGTAGGACAGGCTCTCCATCGCCTCGTCGATCCGGAAGCGGTGCCCGGACAGCCAGCGGGCGATCTCCGCGTACGGTCCGGCGTCCGTGATCTGCGAGGCACGCCGGTAGTGGCAGAGGAACGGCACATCGGCGACGGCGGCCACGATGTCGTCCCGCAGCCCGGCGACGGCCAGCGCGAGCCCGCCGCCCTGGCTGCCGCCGAGCACCGCCACCCGTGAGGCGTCCACCGCCTCGTGGGCCTTCGCCGCGTCCACCGCCCGCACCGCGTCCGTGATCAGCCGCCGGTAGTAGTGGCGGTACGGGTCCTCGATGCCCCGGGTCAGGAAGCCGGGGGAGGAGGAGCCGTGCCCGTCCGGGCCGATGTCCGGGGTGTCCGCGGTGTTCTTGCCGCCGCCGCCCTGGCCCCGGTTGTCCATCACCAGATGGGCGTACCCGAGCGCGCTCCAGGTCAGCCAGGAGTACGGAATGCCCCGGCCGCCGTTGTAGCCGATGTACTGCACCACGGCCGGCAACGGGCCCGAACGCGTCCTCGGCAGCATCAGCCAGGCCTTCACCGGCTGCCCGCCCCAGCCCCGGAAGGTCACGTCGAACACGTCGACGGTCGCGAAACCGGCGTCATACGGGACGAACTCGGCGTCCAGGTCGTGGCGGGCCGTCTCGGCGAGCGTCTTCTCCCAGAAGGCGTCGAAGTCGGCCGGCTCCTCCGGTTCCGGCCGGTAGTCGCGCAGCCGGTCCAGAGGCATGTCGAACAGCAAGGGTCTAGCTCCTCTTCAGGGTGAGGTTGAGGGTTGCACCGTGGCGTCCGGCGGTGTCGGCGGTGATCCGGATGCCGTCGCCGGTTGACCGGGCGCTGACGCCCGGATCGGCGGAGACGACACTCAGGCCGCGCTGCGCCAGGTCCAGCACGACCGAGGACCGCAGCTGTGTCGGGTCGGACAGCGACACCTTCACCGTCTTCCCGTCCGGCCTGACGAGCACCGAGGCGGGTCCGTCCGAGGTCAGCTCCTGCGCGGTGCCGGCCGTCCAGAAGTTCGCGGCGAGCAGCCCGTCCGCGCACCGGCGTACCGCGTGCACGGCGGTGGAGCGGGCGATCAGCTTCACCGGCGGCGCGGACGACCACTGCTTCGTCCGCTCGGCCGAGGCCGCCGGGGCCTGGAGCCAGTAGTAGCCCGCCCCGCTCGGTGCGGCGCCGTGGTCCTGCCACAGCGTCAGATACGGGCGGGTGACCGAGGTGTCCGTGCCGTACTTGAGGTTGATCTCGCGCCAGGTCGCGGTGCGGTCCTCGCGCAGACCGTTCAGCGTGGCGGGCTCGGGGAAGATATAGCCGCCGGTTCCGGCCACATGCAGCCACCGGACCTTGTCGAGGCGGGCCGACCAGCCGGCGTCCGGGGACACTGCCGTGCCGTTGACCAGCAGGGCGGCCTTCGGGTCGCGCAGTTTCCGGTTCTCCACGACCGTCTCGGCCGTGCCCGCGTCGGCGCCGATGCCCGAGCCGACGCAGGCGATCACGTCGTCCAGGCAGAACCAGCTCTTCAGCCCGTGCAGCGAACTGCCGTACGCGCGCAGCTCCATGCCGTACGCGCCGAGCGTGGTGCCCGGCAGCGCGGTGCCGCCCGTCCAGTCGGCCGTACTGGTGGTGCGCTGGCCCGCCGCGTCCGCGGGGCGGCCGGCGATGACCGTGGTGCCCGGCAGCCGGGCCGGGTCGACGGTCGGCCAGTAGTCCTCGCTGTAGTGGCCGAGGTCGTCGGTGTAGAGCAGGACCATGCCGTCGGAGAGGTGCCAGGCGTGCAGGTTCTCGTTCTGGATCGACTCGTAGTTGTAGATCCGGGACGAGTACGCGGAGATGCCGAGCGCGAACGACGGCCGGTGGTGGGCCGCCTTGTCCATCCGCGGGTGCTGCTTGTGCGCGACCAGCGGTCCCCGGGCCGGCACCGGGGAGGCGATGACCTGCCGGGCGGCGACCAGTGAGGCCAGGTCGGTGACGGCCAGGAAGTCACGGTAGGTGTCCTCGGCGATCCACTGCTTGACCAGGGAGGTGAACCGGTCCGCCGTCTCGCCGGGGAAGCTCGGGATCAGCCGCACCACCGCCTCGATGACCGTCTGCGCCGACACATGGCCCTGCTTGCTGGGGCGGGCGATCTCCCGCCCGCACACCGACGCCATCACGTCGCCGCGCACCAGCAGCGGGTCGAAGCCCTCGTCGACCCAGCCGCGGATGTTGTCGAGGTCGGGGTCGGTGACGGCCCACGCGGTCCCGGCGAGGAGGTTCAGCAGCCGGGACAGGTTGTTCAGCAGCTCCTTGCCGTACCCGCCGTTGTACGGATGCTTGTAGTGCTGGAGGAACGAACCGTCGGAGTAGAAGCCCTCGCCGGTGCCCTCCGCCGCGGCGCTCGCGTCGTTGAAGGCGAGGACGCTGTTGGCGCCCGAACCCTCGACGTCCGAAAGAGCGTCACGGACCCGCGCCAGATCGCCGCCCGTGCCGGTGAGCACCGCGTTGACGGCGACCACGGTGGAGATCCACACCCGGTTGGCGCCGGTGGCGATCTGCCGGTCGGCCCGCCAGAGGTTCGGGTCGGGTGTGTAGTGCCGTACCGCTGCGGTGATCCGGCCCAGCCGCTCCGTGCCGAGCGCGTCGTACAGCAGCACGGTCGCGTCGTTGAGGGCGAGCGCGGAGCCGATCTCCCAGTCCCAGTCGTTGTCGAACCGGGTGTGGCCGGCGCCGTAGCGGTTGGTCAGCATCCAGTCGAGGCCCGCCAGCAGCAGATCGCGCAGCGCGGTGTCGCCGTACTGCGGGGTGCCGGGGACGGCCCACGCGGTCGCGACCGTGGCGAGCCGTTTGAACGACGTCGTCACGTGGTTGGAGAGCGTGGTGCTGGTCAGATCGGGGAACAGCCCGTCCGTCCGGGCCGGGTCGAGGCCCTTGACCGAGGTGGTCGCGGCCTTGCCGATCCTCGCCACGGCCGCGGCGATCTGCGGGTCCGTCAGGTCGAGACCGGGGCCTCCGGTGAGCAGGGTGTGCCAGCGGGAGCGCAGCGCGGTGGCGTCGTCGATGACGGCGGCCCCGTCCGACGCGTGCGCGGTGTCCGCGGCGGTGGTGAGCGTCAGCGGCAGCGCGGCGGCCGCGCCGAGCGCCGCCGCCCCGGCGAGAACGGTGCGCCGGGTGGTGCCCGCAGTGGTGGCTGGGTTCGTCATGCGGCCCTCACAGGAGATGTCGGCGGTCGACGGCCGCTGCCAGCGCGGCATGACCGGAAGGGTTGGGGTGGAGTCCGTCCCCGCTGTCGTACGCGGGCAGCAGTCGTGCCGGGTGTTCCGCGTCGCGCAGCGCCGCGTCGAAGTCGACGACGGCGTCGAAGACCCGGCCGGTACGCACCGCCGCGTTGATCCGCTGCCGTACCGCTTCGAGCTCGGGTGTCCAGCGGGTCCAGCCGCCGAACGGGGCGATGGTCGCGCCGACCGTCAGCAGTTCGGCGTTGCGGGCGCGCAGCACCAGCTGCCGGTACCCGGCCAGGACGAGCGCCGGGTCGGTCTGGCTCGGCGGCTGCTGGAGGTCGTTGACGCCGAGGTGGACGAGTACGGTGCGCAGTCCGGGCAGCGAGAGCACATCGCGGTCGAAGCGCGCCTGTCCGCCCGGCCCGAACCGGGCGTCGTCCAGCAGCAGCCGGTTGCCGCTGATGCCGAGATTGGCGACGGCGGAACCGGGAAGCCGCCTGGCCAGCTGGTCGGGCCAGCGCAGATCGGCGTCGTCGGGTGTGCCGACGCCCTCCGTGATGGAGTCGCCGAGCACCGCGATCACGGGCCCGTGCGCGCCCGTCACCTCGACGCCGGTCAGCAGGAACACCGATGTGGTGCGCTCGCCGTTCACGGAGTGCGAGGCATGGGTGTTGCGGTGGAAGGAGAGCGGACCGGTGGGGCCGGGGAGTCGGGTCTCCACCGTCAGCCGTGAGGCCTCGGCCACACGCAGCCCGGCGACCGCGTCGCTGGTCAGCGACCCGCCCGCGGCGAGCCATGCCTGCTGCCGCCCGCCGAACGTCACCGGCAGGCCGCCCGCCGTCACCGGGCCCACGAGGACCGGGACCGTGCCGAAGGCATGCCCGTAACGCAGCCGGACGGTTCCGCCGGCGGAGAGCCGTACGTTGGCGACGCAGGTGCCGCCGGTCAGGCCGGCGCTCGCCACCGTGTCCGTCGCGGTGGGAGCGGTCTGCGCGGTCGCCCAGGACGTCGTCCAGCGCGACCGGCTCGCTCCGCTGCCCGACCGCTCGGCCGCCTGCGCCCCCGGCGCCGTGGCAGCGACCGCCGCCAGACCGGCCGCCACCGTCAGTACCCCGCGTCTCGCGGGTCCCCGCCCGGTCACTGGGGGCACGCACCCGTCGGGTCGTACGCGCTGCCGTAGGTGCCGACCGCGTCGCCACCGGTGTTGCCGCTCATGGTATTGGTGCACACCGGGCCCTGCGGGGTGCGCATGAACTTGATGCCGCCGCCCGCGTTCCCGGTGATGGTGTTGCCGTAAACACTGGTGTCGATGCCGTCGGTCGCGGTGTCACCGCCGAGCCGGATGCCCGCGCCGACGTTGTCGTGAATGGTGTTGTAGCGGAAGATGTTGCCGCTGCCGCGGGCGTCCAGGCCGCCGGAGCTGGAGTCCTTCTGCCCGCTGCAGTCGTTGTACTCGACGTAGTTGTTGGTCGAGTTCTCCTTCACATCGACGCACTCGTTGCCCTGGGTGGCGATGGTGTTGTGATGGATGCGGTTGTTCTTGCTGATGTCGGGGGCCGCGTCCGGGGCGCCGTTCGCCCCCTGCTGCTCCGGGGCCGTGCCGAGGTAGATGCCCTCGCCGTTCTTGCCGCCGCCGCCGAACTTGAAGTCGGCGACCCCGCAGTTGGTGATCGTGTTGTCGGAGATGTCCGCCCCGGTCACCAGATAGCGCACCCGCAGACACTCGTCGGCGGCGTTCTTCAGCGTCATCCCGGTGATCCGCAGAGCGCCCACCCCGTTGCCGGGAGTCGTGCTCATGACATAGATGAGCTTGAGGCGGTACCCCGACACATCGGTGGATGACCCGTGCAGCCCGTCCACGGTGAAGCCGCTGAGCGTCGTCGAGTCGTGCTGCACCTGGATGATCCGGGCGTCGCCGGCCCCCTTCACCACGGCGTTCGCCGGACCGGTGATGGTGACTCCGGAGCGCTTGGTCACGACGTCCTGCTTGTACGTACCGGCGGCGAGGTTCACCACCGCGCCCGTCGGCGCCAGATCGACCGCCTTCTGGATCGTGGCGAACGGGGTGCTCGCCGACGTACCGGCATTGGAGTCGCTGCCGGACGGCGACACGTAGTACGCGGTGGCGGCCTCGGCGGCCACCGACGGCGGGGGGAAGGCGAGCGGTGCGCCGGCGGCGAGCGCGGCGACGAGGGTGGTGCGCAGTACACGGCTCATGAGGTGTGCCTCCTGGGGTCTGCGAAGGACAGAGCGAGCAGTACGGGGATGCTGGGGCCGAGGAGCAGGGGCCCCAGCGGTACGACGAGGGAGATCAGCGCGGCGGAGATCACCGCGCCGAGCAGTGCGGTGCCACGGGCCGCCGACCCGAAGCCGAGGGCCAGTGCACCGCGCGACCAGGTGCGGACCGTTCCGCGCGGAGAGCGGCCCGCCTCGGCCGCGAGCGCCACATGGTGAATGGCGAGCGCGGCCGCGATGCCCACCTGAGCGGCGAGCAGCACGAACGTCCACGGCTCCGGACGGCCCAGCAGATGGACGATGTTGGCGGCCAGGACGACGCCTGCCGCGGTGGACGCCAGAGAGTGGCGCCACAGGGACCGCCAGTACTGCGGGAAGGCGGCGAAGGTGTTGGTGAAACAGCGGCTGTCGCCCTCCGCCCGCCACCGCTGGAGCGCGTGCCCCATCGCGGCGAGTGCGGGAAGCCAGGTCACGGCACCGAGCGACAGCAGGGTGAAGGCGGCCCCGGCGGCGGCCGGGTAGGCCACGAACTCCAGCCGCCGCAGCAGCGTCGGCCAGCCGGACGAGAGGGTTGCCTGCATGATTCAGCCGACCTTTCCTGTGTACGGCTCCGGGACTTCGAGCACCACGCGGCCGTCCAGCTCCAGCCGGGTGGCCGCCACCACGTACGGCGCCGAGCCTTCCGCGCCGAGCAGCACCGCCGCCGCGTCGGCCGACACCGTCGCGGTGCGGATCCGGCGGGCGACGGGGGACAGGAGCACGGTCTCCTCGCCGAAGGTGACGCCCTGGCCCTGCGCGCACACGACCTGCTCGGCCGAGGCCGGTGCCGCTCCCGGGACGATCGCGGTGAGGAAGAGCGCGTCCGTCGAGCGCGTGGTCGTCGCACGCAGTGTGTGCAGCGTGCGGGTGAGGCGCAGTTCAGGCGTGCTCGACGTCGGATTGGCCTCGACCTCGGTGGCCTCGGAGACGACCGAGGCATCCTGCGGCGCGAACCGCCGCACCAGGGCGGAGGCCGCCCCGGACCGGATCAGCCGGCCGCCGTCCGGCCCGGGTTCGGTGGGCCGGTCGGTCTGGAGCAGGAACGACCACTCCCGCTCCGTGTCCGCCTCGGCGAGGTCCAGCAGCACGAGCCGTCCCGACGGGGTGAACACCAGCGTCCGGTCCAGCCGCCGCACCCCGAGCGCGGGGTCGTACATCGCGGCGATCTCCGCGGTGGCGTGCGCCCAGCCGCAGTCGGGACCGGCGAGCACATCGCGCTGCCGGGCCTGCCGCTCGTACGGGATGTCCTTGTAGACGTGGTAGCGGTCCTCGTCCGCGTACCCCTGGCCGTCCACCAGGAGCAGATTGTGATGTGCGGCCCGCTTGCGGTTGCTGTACCCCTCGTCGACCGCGAGGAACGCACCCTGCGACACCAGCACGAACGATCCCGAATCGGGGTGGTGGTGCCCCTGGTTGAGGGTTTCCCAGCCCAGCTCGGCCCGGTGCTTCGCGGAGGTCTCCCACGCCTTGTGACCACCGCCGGGGCTCGCCTTGAACGAGACGAGACTGGCGTCGTCGTCCCACCCGGTCCGGGCCGCGAGCAGCCCGAGGTCCGGGAAGAACGCCCTGGTCTCGGTGGGACGGGCACCGGCCACCGACGGGTCGTACCAGAGGTATTCCAGATACGCCTCCGGCAGGATCCCCGGCCGCACCCCGCTCTCCGCCGCCTCCTGCCACAGCAGTTCACCCGAGGCGAGATCGCCCAGCCACTGCGCCTGGGGAATCCCGTACTGCGCCGCGAGCCGGTAGTACAGACCGGCGCTGTGTCCGCTGCGCCGGTCGTGGCAGTCGCCGTGGTCGACGTTGAACGCGAAGCCCGGGGCCAGCTGGTGCAGCCGGTAGCGGAAGGTGTTCGTCAGGAAGCCGCCCCGCCCCCACCAGTCGACGCCCTCCGCCTCCTGGAGGAGGTCCAGGTGGATGGCGAGGAACGGCACGCCGTAGCGCCAGTAGACGACCCCTTCGGCGTGCGAACCGTCGTCCGGCATCAGATCGAGGACCGTACCGAGGTTGTCCTTGGCGCGCTCGGTCCACGCCTCCTTGCCCAGCACATAACCGGCCGTCGCCAGACCCGCGTAGCAGATCCAGTTGTGGTTCTGCCAGTACGACGACGACCACCAGCGGCCCTCGCTCGCCACCGCGAACTCGTACATCCGCCGCCCCTGGAGCAGCAGTTTGTACCGCAGCAGTGCCCGCACCCCGTCCGGCAGGTCGTCGCCGATCCACCGGTAGGCCATCGAGAGATGGTGCAGCAGCCAGCCGGCGTCCAGATCGTGGTCCGGCATATGGGCCTTGCCCCAGTGCGGAAGTCGCACCGCGGCCTCGATCCAGCGCCGGCTCTCCGCCAGATGGACCGGGTCGCCGCTCACCCGGTAGGCCAGCGCCGGGTTGGAGGCGGCGGGGCCGAGCCAGGTGATGCTGGCCAGGGGGTGTGTACGCGGCGGGGTCAGCCCGCGGTGGCGGGCGGCCTCCTCGTACAGCCGCGCCTGCTGTGCGGGGCGCGGGCCGGGCGGCGGGGTCGCCGAGAGCAACAAGGGTCAGTCCTCCGTCCGGAACCGTGCGGTGTCGCCATTGGTCAGCGAGACCGCCAGCACCCCGTCACCGTCCAGCGTCACGTCGGCCACGGCGGGCCCGGCCGACGCCGCCTGGTACACCGAGGCGAAGACGACCCGGTCCGACCGAGTAGTGAAATCGACCCGGGTGCGCACCCGCTGCGGGTCGTCGGCCGGACCCGGGCCCGGCCGGGAGACCGGACGCACGGTCGCACCGGGGGTGTGGGTGTGCCAGCCGTGCAGGGTCTCGTCGCCGTACCAGGTGGTGCGGACCTCGCCCGAGGCCTGGAGCTGGACGTCCAGCGCGACTCCGGGGCGCAGTTGCGCGGCGAGGCACCGCTCGTCCTCGGCCCGCACCGTCAGCAGATCGACCAGATAGCTGCCACCGAGCACCACACGGCGCACCGCGCGCACACCCTCGTACGCGGTCGTCACCTCGGCGGTGACGGATGAACCGTCCGAGTCGAGCAGCCGCCCGCTGCACTCGGCCTGTTCGCCGCCGTCCACCCGGAACGCCGGATGGGCCTCGGTCGATGCGTACAGATCCCGGAACTCGGCGTGTGCGTAGGGCACTTGCCCGGGGTCGGGCTGCCAGGGGGTGGTGTCGCCGTACAGATACAGCGACAGCTTGTCGCGGTGGCCGTGCGAGCCGCCGTGCGGACCGAAGTCCAGCAGCGCGTGGACGCCCGCGTGGTGCAGCACCGCGTACCCGGCGGTCGGGAACACCGTCAGCGGGCCGGGCGCCGGGCGCTCGGGCAGCGGCGGACCGGCGAACCAGCCACCCAGCTCCCGGTCGAGTCCGTCGTCCTGCGCGCCCAGCTCGGACCGGGCCCGCCCGGCCACCGCCTCCAACGCCGGGGACGGCACCAACTGCTGGGCCAGCGCGACGAGTTCGAGCCACTCCAGAGCGAGTGGAGCGCGCAGATACGGGCCGTCGTGCAGCGCCGGCAGGATGCCGCCCGGGGTGGCGATCGTCGCCAGCACATCCGTCATCCCGGCCAGCACGCCCACCACATCGGACGGAACCGCCGCGGGGTCGGTGCCCCGCAGCGCCAGCAGCGCCGCCCGCAGCACGAACCCGTGGTAGTAGGTACTGCCCTCCCACTCCCAGCCGTCATCGGCGACCGCGACCCGCAGATGCGCGTACAGCCCGTGCTCGCCCTCCAGCCACTGCCCGGCGCCGTCCCACTCCCGGCCACGGGCCGCCGCGGCACCCCGGCTCGCCGCCACACCGGCCGCGTTGAGCCAGGCGGTGTAGTTGGACGCGAGGTGGCCCTGGCCGGTCAGCACGGACCGGGCGTCGAGAGCGGCCTGTTCCAGCGCGTCCAGCAGCGGCAGCACCGGCGCCAGGTCCTCGGTCGACTGCTCGGCCAGCGTGATCACGGCGTGCCCGACGTTCACCGCCCAGATGGCGTCGGTCAGCGCCTGGTGGAAGAGCCGGCCGCGCAGCATCCAGGACTGGGCCTCGCCGTGCCGCTCGGTGGCCAGCGAGGCGTACAGCCCCGCGTACTCCACCAGCCGCGACACGGACTCGGCGCGCTCCTTGCGGTGGGCGAGCACCCGCAGGTGCCGCGCCCACGCCTGGTGCGAGAGCACCAGCCAGGCGCCGCGCACCGCCTCGTCGTCCACCCGGCAGCCGTACGCACAGCGCGCACCGTCCTGGGGGAACACCCCGGAGAGCAGGTCGCCGTGGTCGAGCTCCACGCCGTGCGCCGGGCAGACGTACGCGTGCCACCAGCCGCCCCGCTCCCGGGCGATCCGCCTCAACGCGGCCACACGCCACCGTCGATGTCCACGGTGGTGGCGGTGAGGAAGCCGGACGACGGCGACGCCAGGTGGACGACCGCGGCGCCGACGTCCTCCGGGGTGCCGGCCCGGCCGACCGGGATGCCCGCCTCCATCGCCTGCTGCGCCTCGGGCGCGGTGAACGTGTCGTGGAAGGCGGTGCCCTTGATGAAGCCGGGCGCGACGGCGTTGACGGTGATGCCGGTGGAGCCGAGCTCCTTGGCCAGACCCTTGGTGAAGCCGCGTACCCCGGCCTTGGCCGCCGCGTAGGCCACCGAGCCGGGGCCGCCGCCGTTGTGCGCGGCCAGCGAGGACATCGTGATGATGCGGCCGGCCGACGACTGCGTCAGGTGGGGGATCGCGGCGCGCACGGTGCGGAACGTGGACGTCAGATTGGTGGAGAGAACCTGGTCGAAGTGGTCGTCGGACATCTCGGCGATGGTGGCCCGGCCGATCAGATGACCCGCGTTGCAGACCAGCACGTCCAGTCCGCCGAGGAAGCCGGTCGCCTCGTCGACGAGCCGGTCCACATCGCCGGTCACCGTGACATCTGCCTTGAACGCCTTCGCCCGGCGGCCCAGAGCCTCGATGGCGGAGACCGTCTTCGCGGCCTCGTCGGCGGAGGAGTGGTAGTGGACGGCGACGTCCGCGCCGGCCTCGGCGAGCGCGACGGCGATGGCGCGGCCGATGCCGTGGCCCGCCCCTGTCACCAGTGCGCGGGAGCCGTTGAGATCAGCAGACATGGAGTAAGTACCTTTCGAAGAACGGTCGTTCGGGCGAAAGCCGGTGGCTTCGGGACTGCTCCGGTCACCGGGGACCGGAACCGGTCACTTGAGACCGGCGGTCGCGAAGCCCTGCACGAAGTAGCGCTGGCCGATGAGGAAGAGAATGACCATGGGCAGGGTGGCCAGCGTGGTGCCGGCCATCAGGAAGTGCCACTGGGGGCCGTTCTCCGTCTTGAAGACGGAGAGCCCGACCTGGATCACTCGCAGGCTGTCCGTTCGGGTCACCAGCAGCGGCCAGAGGAAGTTGTTCCACGACGACTCGAAGGTCAGCAGCGCCACGGTGGTGAGCGCGGGCTTGACCTGCGGCGTCATGATCCGGGCGTAGATCCGGAACTCGCCCAGACCGTCGAGCCTGGCCGCCTCCTCCAGCTCCACCGGGAGATCCAGGTAGAACTGCCGGAAGAGGAAGACCGCGAACGGGGTGACGGCACCGGGGATGATCAGCGCCCACCAGGAGTCCAGCCAGCCGCTGCCGCCCTGGCCGAAGATGTCGTTCCCGCCGGCCAGCGGCATGAAGCGGACGATCAGGAACTCCGGCAGCACCTTGGTGTACGTCGGGATCATCAGCGCGGCGATGAAGAGGTAGAAGATGACCTCGCTGCCCCGGAACTTGATCCGCGCCAGCGAGTAACCAGCCATCGACGCCACGACCACGTTGATGAGGGTGTGACTGAACGCGATGATGAAGCTGTTGCGTGCGTACGTCGCGAACGGCGCCGCCTTCAGCGCGTCGACGTAGTTGCCGAACTCCCAGTGTTCCGGCAGCAGTCCGGCGTCCTGGGAGGCGATCTCCACCGGGGTCTTGAGCGAGGTGAGCACCATCCAGACGAACGGCACCACCATCAGTAGCGAGACGACGGTGAGGGTCACGTAGAGCGCGATCCGGCCGGCGGTGAGCGGCTTGCCGTTCTTCACCGGCCGGGACTTGGTTGCGGCCCCCGGCGCGTGCAGCTCAGTTGTGGCCACGGGTGCCTCCCATGATCCGCCGGTTGACCAGGGTGAAGCCCATCAGCAGCACGAACAGCACAAGTGACTGGGCGGAGGCGTACCCGATGCGGAACTCCCGGAAGGCGGACTTGTAGATCTCGAACGTCATCATCGTGGTGCTGTTGCCCGGGCCGCCGTCGGTCAGGATGTAGATCTGGTCGAAGGACTGGAACGCGCTGATCATCGACGTGATGAGGACGAAGAACGTCGCGGGTTTCAGCAGCGGCAGAGTGATCGAGAAGAACTGGCGCACCTTGGACGCGCCGTCCACCGAAGCCGCCTCGTACAGTTCCTTCGGCAGGGACTGCAGCGCGGCCAAGTAGATGAGCATCTTCATGCCGATGCCCTGCCAGATGCCGACCAGGATCACCGACGGCATCGCCCACGAGGTCGACGACAGCCAGGCCGGGCCTTGGATGCCGAGGAACGACAGGAGTGTGTTCAGCAGCCCGTTGCCCGGGTTGTAGATCCACAGCCAGACCAGGGCGATCGCGACGGTCGCCGTCACCTGGGGAATGAAGACCGCGGTACGGAAGATGCCCCGCGCCTTCAGCCCGGTGTGCAGCGCCAGGGCCACGAGCAGCCCCAGCATCATGCCGAACGGAACGGTGAAGAAGGTGTAGATGACGGTGTTGACGATGGACTTGCGGAACACCGCGTCGTCCAGCATGTCCCGGAAGTTGTCCAGGCCCACGAACTGCGGCGCCGTCAGCACGTCGTACTTCGTGAAGGCCAGAACCACCGACGCGACGACCGGCAGGCCGATCCAGAGCGAGGCGTGCAGCAGCGCGGGCGCCACCATCAGCATGCCGGCGCGTTGCCTGCGGCGCCCCGGGCCGGTGGGTGCCCGGCCGGTGCGCTTCTTCGCGACCGTGTGCTCGGTCGGGGAAGGCGGCCGCGCGGGCCTCGCCTTCAATACGGATGTCGCTCCCACAGTGACGGGTCCTTACATCCGGCCGATGGCGGCCTCGGCTAGCCGGCCGAGTTCCGCGATGGCGTCCTTCGCCGACTGGTTGCCCACGATGGCGGGCTCCAGCGTGGGCTTGATCTTTTCGCGGATCTCCATCCAGGCAGCGGTGCCGCCCTCCGAACACGCGTCACCCATGCTCTGCAGGGAGAGATCGACGAACTTGTTCTCCTTCACATAGCTGGAGTCGCTGAGATCCTTCAGCCCGGGAACCGATCCTCGCTGCTTGGCCGCACCGAGGATCGACTCGGGCGTCGCGAGGTACTCGACGAGCGCACGGGCCGCCGCGGGGTGCTTGGAAGTGGCGGACTGGGTGACGAGCGTGCCGCCCTGGAGCATCGCGGGCTTGCGGTTGGCGAGGACGAACGCGCCGAGCTTGTCGTCCTTGAGGAGTTCCGGATTCTGTTCTCCGACCTGCTTCCACAGGGCACTGCTCGTCATCATCATCGACGCCTTGCCGGTCTGTACGTTGGTCGGGGCCCCGAGGTCCGTCTTCTTGGCGTAGTCGGCGGAGCCGTCCTTGATCAGGTCCTTGAAGAACTGCAGCGCCTCGACCCCGCGGGCGTCGGTGAACAGCACCTTCTTGCCGTCCGCGCTGAACAGCTGGCCGCCGTTGGCGAAGAGGAAGGTCTCCCAGCACTGGCGCAGATGGATGGAGAACGGGTCGAATCCGAACCGGCCGTTCTTGGTCAGCTGCTTGGCCACGGCGCGCAGTTCGGCCCAGTTCGCCGGGGTCTTCTTGATGCCGGCCTCGGCGAAGTGGTCCTTGCGGTAGACGACGATGCGGGTGTCGAGGACGACCGGCAGCGCGTACAGCTTGCCGTCGTACCGGGACGGCTCAAGCACCCGCTTCTCGTAGTCGTGCGCGGTGGCGAACTTCTCGGGCAGCTCCGCGATCGCCTTCTTCGCGGCGAACGGCGGGATCCAGCCCACGCCCATCATCAGCACGTCGGGCAGCAGACCGCCCGCGAGCCCTGTGGTGATCTTCTCGTTGAGCTGGTCGTACGTGGTGTAGTCCACGTTCACCTTGACGTCCGGGTACTTCTTCCGGAAGCCGCCGAGTATCTCCTTCTCCAACAGCGTCTTGCCGTCGGCGCCTTCGTAGATCGGGGTGAGCAGAGTGATCTCACCCTCGGCGGGGCCGTCGGCGGAGCCGCCCGCCGAAGTGCCGGTGCCGCACGCACTGAGGGCGGCGGCAGCGGTGCCGGCGCCGATGGCAGCAAGCAGCGACCGTCTTTTGAGTTCCATGGGACACCCCTTTTGAGGTGGAGATTGTGGATCGATCCAGCGATGGCATCCCGGCCATGGCTGAGAAGCGCTGGTAAATCGATGCACTGATGCTAGGAACGTCGTCAGAGGGACGTCAACAGCTGATGCACATGAATTTTCGGGAGTGTTAACGGGTGTACCGGTAAACGAAGTTCAGTAAATCGATACACTGGTATGGTTCATCGGGTTCCGAACCGGAGGTGGCATGAGCGGGGTAACGATCCATCAGGTCGCGGAGGCCGCGGGGGTCTCCGCGAGCACGGTCTCCAACGTCCTCAACGGGCGGACGGACCGTATGCAGGCGGCCACGCTGGCCCGCGTGGAGCAGGTGATCGAGCAGCTCAGCTACCGGCCGAACCGTGCTGCCCGGATGCTGCGCACCGGCCGCATCAAGGTCATCGGTCTCATCGTGCCGTCGGTGGCCAACCCCTTCTGGGGGGCGCTCGCCCGCGAGCTGGAGGCCATCGCCCTCGCCGAGGGGTACCACGTACTGCTCTGCAACAGCGAGCGCGATGCGGCCCGTGAGCTCAAGTACGGCGAGGAACTGCTCGCGGACGGGGTGAGCGGAGTGGTGCTCTGCTCCTCGCTGCCCTCGCTCGACCATATGACACCGCTGCTGAGCCGAGGGCTGAAGATGATCGCCTTCGACCGCACCGCGCAGGCGGGGGATCCGCCGTCGCTCGCCTCGATCAGCGTCGACAACGCGATGGGTGCCGAGATCGCCACCCGCCATCTGATCGAACTCGGCCACCGCCGACTGGCGTTCGTCTCCGGCTCGGTCAACAGCGTCAACCGCCGCGAACGACTGCGCGGATTCCGGGCCGCGCTGGAGGCGGCCGGTCTCGACCCGGCCGACGCGATCGTCTGGCCCGGCGCGGACGCCACCGAGTTCGGCGACAAGGACGCGGCCGAACTGGGGCGGAACGCCGCCAGGGAGCTCCTCGGCGGCCCGCGCCCGCCCACCGCGTTCGTCGCCATCAACGACATGTGCGCGATCGGGATCTGCCGGGGGGCCAAGGATGCCGGGCGCAGCGCCGGACAGGACGTCTCCGTGGTCGGCTTCGACGACATCCTCCTCGCCGACCTCTTCGAACCGCCGCTCACCACGGTCCGCCAGCCGCTGCCGGAGATGGCCGCTGAGACCTTCCAGCAGCTGCGGGCCCGGATCGACTCTGCCCCGGCGGCAGGACGGTCGCTGCTCATCCGGCCGAGGCTGGTCGTACGGGAGTCGACGGCCCCGGCGCCGGCCGGTGCTGCCGCCGTGATCCCCGCACCGGCCGGCGCGGAGCAGCCGGTCGCGGGCCGGACGGCGTAGCAGGGGCGTATCCGGCGGCTCAGGGATGGGCGAGTTCGAGTACGACGATGCCGGCGAGGACGGCGGCGCCGGCGGTGAGGCGCAGCCGCCCGAACCGTTCGCGGAAGAGCAGCGTGGCGATCAGCGCCGCGATGAGGATGCTGGTTTCACGCAGGGCGGCGACGGTCGCCAGGTCGCCGTGGGCCTGCGCCCAGATGACGAGGCCGTAGGCGAGCAAGGAGACGGCACCGCCCGTAAGGCCGATCCCGCAGACCGGCTTGAGCTGTGCGAACAGGGGGCGGCCGCGTCGGGCCAGTGCCAGCAGCGGCAGGACGGGGCCCTGGCACAGGAAGAGCCACGCGATGTAGCCGATCACGGTCTGGGAGCGGTGGACGCCCGTGCCGTCGACGACTGTGTAGCCGGCGATGACGACTCCGGTGGCCACCGCCGCGGCGAGCGCGGGCAGTTGGGCGCGCCCGGGCCACCCGTCCGCGAAGGCCAGGCCGGCCAGGCCTGCGGAAATCACCAGCACCCCCGCCATTTCGGCGACGGTGAGCGGTTGGCCCAGCACGGTCACGGAGGCGACGGCCACGAGCAGCGGGGCGGTGCCTCGGGCGATGGGGTACATCTGGCCGAAGTCCCCGAGCTGGTAGGCGCGCAGCAGGAAGAGCTGGGAGAGCACCTCCAGCGCGGCGGAAACCAGGATGAACGGCCAGGCCCCGGCCTCGGGTATCGGTGTGAAACAGACCATGACCGCCGCGCAGCCGGTGTACGCGAGATTGATGAGGGTGAAACCGACGAGTTTGTCGGTGATGCGGTGGGCCATCGCGTTCCACAGGGCATGCAGAACGGCGGCGGTGAGCACGGCTGCGGGCACGGCTGTGCCCGCCGGGAGAAACGAGGGCATGACGAAAGGGCTCCAGGCGGCAGCAGACTATCTGGAATGGGATTCCGCGCTACTCTAATCACATGGAACAGAATTCCGCCGATGAGTACCGGCTCGGCGCTCACGTACGGGCCAAGCTGCCGGAGCTCCGCGAGACCGAGGCCCGCGTCGCGCAGGTGATCCTCGACCAGGGGGCCGACCTCGTCCGGCTCAGCGTCAGCGACGTCGCCGCCCTGGCCGGCACGGCGCCGTCATCGGTCGTCCGCGCCTGCCAACGCCTCGGCTTCCGTGGCTACCAGGAACTGAAGATCGCGGCAGCGCGCCAGAGTCCCACCCGCGCACCGGCGCCGGACCCCCAGGGTGACCCGGCCGCCCGCGCCCTGGCCGACACGATCCATGCCTCCCGTGAAGCCCTCGGCGACCTCGCCACCACGCTGACCGCCGACCGGCTGCTCGCCGCGGCCGCCGCGCTGAACGCCGCGCCCCGCATCGTGGTCGCGGCGGCCGGCCTCTCCGCCGCCGTGGCCGTCGATGCCGCCTACCGCCTGCGTGCCCTCGGGTGCGTCGTCGACGCCCCCGCCGACCCCCTCACCGCCCAGCTCGCCGCCGCCCAACTGCCCTCGGGTGCGGTCTGTCTGGCCATCAGCCACACCGGCGCCACCCGCAGTACCGTCGACACCGCTCGCCGTGCCCGCGGCGCGGGCGCCGAGGTCATCGGCCTCACCAGCTACGCACAGTCGCCCCTGAGTGAGACCTGCACGCACACTCTCGTCGCCGGGGGGCAGGATCTCGTCTTCGGACTGGAGACCACGGCCAGCCGGATCGCCCACCTCGTCACGGTCGACGCGCTCACGCAGACCCTCCTCACCCTTCGCGCGACCACGGCGGAACAGACCCTCCGGCTCTCCGCCGACGTCACCGCCGACCACGCGTACTGACCCGGCCGGGCGGCTACGGGGTGTCGCATGTCGAACGCGTTACACATGCGCCTGGTGATCGACATTCTGAAACGAGTCTTCGGTGCGAGGTGTGACGCGAGGATCGCGTCGGGAGGTGGAGAATCCGTCGATGGTGGGTCGTTTCATCATCGGGGTCGACTGTTATCGACCTGTTACGGACATTACAGTGTGGCCAAAATAGACCTTGAGTGTAACGTGCGGGCATCTGGTCGGCGGTTGAACCCAGCCGCACGGCAGTTCCGCGAGAGGGGTCCGTCTTGCCTACCCGCCCAGCCCGCCGCGCAGTAGCGGCCACCGCACTGCTGATCGCATCGTCCACGGCGCTGTCCGCATGCGGAAAAGATGGCGCCGTCGATGACGCCGCCGCTCCCACCGGCGATGTCGCCGTCGCGGGTGTGCACGTCACTCGCGACGCGAAACTCCACGCTTCTCTGCCCTCGGCCATCAGGTCCAGCGGTACGGTCCGGGTGGCGACCGACGTACCGTATGCGCCGTTCGTCATGTTCAAGGCCGAGGGGCGGCCCGAGCTCACCGGGCTCGATTTCGACCTCGGCCAGGCGCTCGGTGCCAAGCTGGGGGTGCGATTCGCCTTCACGGCCCAGAAGTTCGACGGCATCGTGCCCGCCGTCCAGGCCGGCAAGTTCGACGCGGTCATGTCGGCCATGACCGACACCAGGGAGCGCCAGCGGGTCCTGGACTTCGTGGACTACTCCGTATCGGGCTCGGGAATCCTCGTGGTCAAGGGCAATCCGGACCGGATCGCACGGCTCGACGATCTCTGCGGCAAGTCGGTCGGCACCCAGGCGGCCAGCCACCAGCTGGAAGTGCTGAAGGCGCATCAGTCCAAGTGCGCCGAAGCGGGCAGGGACGCCGTCTCCATCCAGACGTTCCCGAAGGATTCCGACGCCCAACTCGCCCTGCGCTCGGGGAAGGTGGTCGCCGATCTGGTGACGAAGCCCGGCGCCGGCTGGACGGCGAAGACCGCCGACGGCGGCCGTGCCTTCGAAGTGGTCGAGGATCCCGCCGCGGGCGGTGGCTACGAGGCGACACCCAACGGCATCGGTGTCAGCAAACAGCTTCCCGGGTTGACCGAAGCGATCCGGAAAGCCCTGCAGGCACTCATCGACGACGGCACACTCGACAAGATCTGCGACAAGTACGGCGCCGCCTCCATCGCCGTGAAGCAGGCCACCAGGAACGCGGCGGTGTCCTGACATGGCCGCCCTCACACCTGCCGGGTCCGTACGCGGCGCCCAGGCCACCGCACCGGTTGCCGAGAAGAGTCTCACCGTCGTACCGATCCGGCACTGGGGCCGATGGCTGGCCGCCGCGGCAGCCCTCACCGCCCTCGTCGGCCTGATCGGCTCCCTCGCCGGGAACGAGAACCTGCACTGGGACATCGTCGGGCGCTACGTCTTCGCCGGCCTCGTCTTCGACGGCCTGGCCACCACCCTGTGGCTCACCGCGGCAGCCATGGCCGTCGGCCTCGGGCTGGGCATTCTCGTGGCCGTGATGCGCCTGTCGTCCAACCCGGTGCTCCGGGTCCTGGCCAACGCGTTCGTCTCGGTCTTCCGCGGCACCCCGCTCCTGGTCCAGATCATCTTCTGGGGATACGCGGGTGCCCTCTACAAACACATCCTGATCGGCATCCCGTTCACCCACATCACGTTCCTGGACCTGGACACCAATACGGTCCTCACCCCCGCCGTCGCCGCACTCCTGGCGCTGGGGCTGAACGAGGCGGCGTACGCGAGCGAGATCGTTCGCGCGGGTATCCAGTCCGTCGACCCGGGACAGGCGGAGGCCGCCCAGTCGCTCGGCATGCGACCGGCGCTCACCACTCGGCGCATCGTGCTGCCCCAGGCCATGCGGGTCATCATCCCGCCGCTGGGGAACGAGGCGATCAACATGCTCAAGATGACCGCTCTGGTCTCGGTGATCTCCGCCCACGACCTGATGTCCAACATCCAGGACGTGTACGCGCAGAACTACCAGGTCGTCCCCATGCTCGTGGTCGCCGGCATCTGGTACCTGATCCTCGTCACGGCACTGGGCCTGCCGCAGTCCTGGCTGGAGCGCCGCTACGGCCGTGGCACCTCACCCGCCACCCCTGCCGCCGGGCCGCTGCGACGCCTCGTCACGGGCGCTGTACTCCGGATCTCCCGGACCGCCCCCGCCGCATCGACCGACACGAAGGGATGACCGTGGAAACGCCGATGGTGCACGCCGAGGGCGTGCGCAAACACTTCGGGAAGGTCTCCGTGCTCCGGGGCATCGACCTGACTGTCGAACGTGGGCGCGTCTGCTGCCTGCTGGGCCCCTCCGGCTCGGGGAAGTCCACGTTCCTGCGCTGCATCAACCATCTGGAGAAGATCGACGGAGGCCGCCTCTCCGTCGACGGCGCCCCGGTCGGCTACCGGCAGCAGGGCGACCGGCTGTACGAGCTGAAGGAACGCGAGATCGCCCGCGCCCGCCGCGACATCGGGATGGTGTTCCAGCGGTTCAATCTCTTCCCGCACATGACGGCGCTGGAGAACGTCACGGAGGCGCCCGTGAAGGTCGCGGGCGTCACCAGGGCCGAGGCACGTACCGACGCCCTGCGGCTGCTGGACCGGGTCGGCCTCGCCGACCGTGCCGAGCGCTATCCGGCCCAGCTGTCCGGCGGCCAGCAGCAACGCGTCGCGATCGCCAGAGCGCTCGCGATGAAGCCCGAACTGATGCTCTTCGACGAACCGACGTCGGCCCTGGACCCGGAACTTGTCGGGGAAGTGCTCGACGTGATGCGGCAGTTGGCCGCGGAAGGGATGACGATGGTCGTCGTCACGCACGAGATCGGATTCGCCCGGGAGGTCGCGGACACGGCCGTCTTCATGGACGACGGTGTCGTGGTCGAGGCCGGTGACCCCCGGCAGGTACTCGGCGATCCCCGGCAGGAACGCACCCGCACCTTCCTGTCGAAGGTCCTGTGATGCCCGAAGCACGGCAGCGGGGCGAGGCGGCCCTGCTGCTGTCCGACGCCCTCGCCCTCCAGCCCCGCTACCTGGCGGACCTGGAACATCTCGTGTCCATCGACTCCGGCTCGTACAGCCCCGAAGGAGTCAACCGCATCGCGACCTGGACCGGGCGGCGCCTGACCGGCCTGGGGTTCGAGGTGGACCGGACGCCCGTCACGGTCCCGGGCCGGGACATGCGCTTCGGTGACCTGGTGGTGGGGCGGCTGCCCGGCCGGATCCCTGCCGAGCAGGGCGGACGGCGCATCCTCCTCGCCGGACACCTGGACACCGTCTTCGACGACGGGACGGCGGCGCGGCGCCCCTTCACCCGTGACGGCCCGCTCGCCCACGGCCCCGGAGTCAGCGACGACAAGGGAGGCCTGCTGGCCGGCCTCACCGCCGTGGAGATCCTGCTGCGCCGCGGACTGACGGACTTCGCGGAGATCGTCTTCCTGGCCACCCCCGACGAGGAGATCGGCTCCCCGGCCAGCCGCCGGGTGACCGCGGAGCTCGCCGGGGCCGTCGACTACGGGCTGGGCCTGGAGTGTGCCCGGGAGAACGGCGACCTCGTCATCGCCCGCAAGGGCGTGGCGGACTTCCTGATCAGCGTCGAGGGACGGGCCGCACACGCCGGCATCGAACCGGAACGCGGAGCCAACGCCGCACTGGCCGCTGCTCATCTGCTCATCGCCTGCCAGGAGATGAACGGACGGTGGGGCGACGTCACGGTCAATGTGGGGATGATCCGGGCCGGCAGCCGTATCAACATCGTCTGTCCCGAGGCCGAGTTGCACGTGGAGGTACGCTCCTCGACCGAATCGGGCATCCGGCACGCCAGGCAGGCCATCGTCGTGGCCGCCGCCCAGTTGTCCGTACCGGGCACCAGCGCCACCGTGCGGCAGACGGAGGCATGCCCGGCCATGGAGGACACCCCGGCGGCCCGCGCCGTGTTCGCCCGCGCCCGGGAAGCCGGGGCGGAGCTCGGCCTGGACCTGGGGGCCGCTGCCACCGGTGGCGTAGGCGACGCCAACACCATCGCCGGAGCCGGGGTGCCGACGCTCGACGGCCTCGGCCCGGTCGGCGGTGGTGACCACAGCCCGGAGGAATGGCTGGACATGACGACGGTCCCGCACCGGGTCGCCCTGCTCGCGGCACTGATCACGGCTCTCGGATCCACGACGACAGCCGACCCGGATGCCCGGAGCACGCCGGTCCGCGTAACCTGAACCCCTTCAGAAAGGTGGCGCCCGGCCCATGTCCTCACTCGCCGAAGAGATCCGGCAACGGTTCGGTGACCTCAGCCCCGCCGAACGCAAGGTGGCCCGGGTGCTGCTCGCCGGCTACCCGTCGGCCGGTTTCGAGACGGTGGCCACGCTCGCCGAACGCGCCACGGTGAGCGCGCCCACGGTGATCCGATTCGTCAACCGGCTCGGCTACAAGGGGTTTCCCGACTTCCAGGCGGCGCTGCGGGGGGAACTGGAGGAACGCAGAGCCTCACCTCTGCAGCTCTACAGCACACGGGGATACGGAGCCGCGTCACCCGGCGCTCCGGACGAGGAGGGGCGGGACACGGCGCACCCCGAGGGCGGACCGGACGTGTTCAGCTCCGAGGTCGCCCGCACGCTGCGGGAACTGCCACCCCACGATGTGCAGGCGGCGATCTCTCTGCTCTGTCACCCCAAGCGTCGCATCATCCTGGTCGGCGGCCGGTTCACGCATCTGCTGGCGCAGTACCTGGGGCTGCACCTCATGCAGCTGCGCGGGGACGTGGTCATCCTGCCGGACCGCGACGTGGAGCGGACCGCCGTCCTGGCGGGTCTCGGGCGGCAGGACGTCCTCGTGGTCTTCGACTACCGGCGCTACGAACCGGACAAGATCGTCATCGCGGGGATGGCCGCGCAGTGCGGAAGCAAGGTCGTCCTGTTCACCGACGCCTGGCTCTCGCCGGTGACCGGCCTCGCCGACGTCGTCCTGCCCAGTCATGTCGCCGAGCCTTCGCCGTACGACAGCATGGTCCCGACGCTGGCCACTGTCGAGACGGTGCTCGCCGGGGTGATCGGGCAGCTCGGCGAAGAGGGGCGCAGCCACCTGGAGCACAGCGAGGACGTGTCCCGCCGGGCAGGCATCCAGCCGGACGACTCCGGGCCGGCCTGAGAAGGCGGTCGCGCTTTTCAGTACGCGCCTGCCCGCACGCTCAGGCGCGATTGACGCGGTACACGTCCCGTACGCAGAGGTTGAGGACTGTGGTGGCCACGATGGCACCGGCACAGACCAGGAGTACGGTCCGGTCGGCCCAGGCATGTGCGGCGAGGGCGGTGACGAGGTAGCCGAGGGGGATGGCGATCCGCTCACCGACACCGTTGAACGAGCTCATCCGGCCCAGTTCCTCCTGCGGCACGTGCTGTTGGAGCGCGGTGTTCCACGACACGATGGCGACATCCAGCCCGACGCCCGCGAGCACGGCGGCGAGCAGCACCCAGGGCAGGGCCAGACCGAGGCCGAGTGCCGCCGGTGGCAGACAGAGTCCGGCGCCGGTGATCACGGCGACGGCCAGCAGCCGGTACGGCTTCCAGCGCAGGCACACCACCGTCCCCGCGAACAGCCCGAACGCGAATGCGCCCTGGACGAGCCCCCAGGAGCGCGCTCCCGCGTAGCTCTCGGCCGCGGTCAGCGGACCGAGCAGCTGAAACCCGGCCAGCCACGCGGCGACCACCACCGTGCCGGCGGCGGTGTACGTCCACAGCCAGGTGCACGACCGGAATCCGGACCACCCGGCCCGCAGATCGGCCAGGGCGCTGCTCGTCGTGATCGGGGCGCTCAGCCGCAGGCCGAGCAACAGGAGCGCCGCGACGAGAAAGCTGAGCGCGTCCCAGGACAGGGCCCAGGCCGGCCCGCCGACCGCGACGATCACCCCTCCGGCAACAGGGCCGAGCACCTTGACCGCATTGCTCGGAAGCCGGAGCAGCGCGTTGGCCCGTTGCAGATGCTCGGCCGCGACGATCTGCGCCACGACACCCGTCGCGGCCGGAGCCGTGAACGCCGTGGCGATCCCGGAGACGAAGCCGCACCCGGCGATCGAAGCGGTTGTCGCATGGCCGGTGGCCACGAGTGCCGCGAGCACGCCCTGCCCGGCTGCGGCCAGCAGGTTGCTCAGGAACAGGATCCGGCTGCGTGACAGACGGTCCGCGAGAACACCGCCCACGACGGTGAAGACGATCGTGGGCACCGAATTGGTCGCCAGCACCACACCGAGCGACCCTGCTCCGCCCCCCTGGCCGATCACCGCGTAGGCGAGTGCGAGGGGCGCCATCGCGGAGCCGGTCGCCGAGACGAGAGTGGCGAGCGCGAACCGCCGGAAGGCCGGAACCCGCAAGGGCGCCGGACGGGTCGCGGACGCCTCGACGGCGGACTCCATGATTCTCCTGTCGTGGGTGTCGCGGCGGTGGCTTCTGCCAGTGGCGCGGAGCCGGGCCGTCAGCTCACCGTCGGCGCTCCGTCCAGCTCCTCGCCGATCGCCGTTCGCAGCGCGTCGTGCTGCGGGCCGAGCGCGAAGCGTCTGCTGCTCCACCTGTCCTGGGGGTACAGCCAGACGGGCATGCGCACCAGATCGTCCGGCTCCCACTCGTAGCGGGGCCACACGTGGGCGTGCAGGAAGCCGTCGGTGTTGCCGAGGATCTCCAGGTTCACCCGGCGGAACGCGGGGTCCGCACGGCGGCAGGCCCGTTCGACGGCTTCGCCGAGCCGGTCCATGTCGGACAGGAAGGCCAGCCGCCTGGTTCTTGGGAGTTCGGACAGGCGCTCCACCCCTGGTTCGTCGACCAGGAGCACCGAGTAGCCCGGGAGGAACTGCACGTCTCCGATCGCGGCGAATCCCGCACTCAGGCGGCGCATGACGGTCGGGTTCTCGCCCCGCAGGGCACTGCCTGTCCGGTCGTTCTGCCAGTCGGTGATCATCACGGGAATCTACAGCGCGTCCTGCCCAACCGGGTCCGTCAAAGGCGCTGTTCGGCCAGATCCAGCCAGTGCTCGACCTCGCCCGGGGCGAAGTGCCGGATCGCCCAGTCGGTCATGCGCAGACTCATATGGGCCCAGCAGGGGCGCAGGATGTCTTCGGGCAGGGCGTCCAGGATGTCGTCGAGGCGACGGACGACGCCCGGCGGCTGCTCCTTCGCGTGCAGTCCGAAGCGCAGGGTGACCAGGTCGAACCGGTGGTCTCCGCGTCCGGCGCCGTCCCAGTCGATGACCCCCGTGACCGTGCCGTCCACGGCGAGCAGGTTGCCGTGGTGGAAGTCCATGTGCACGACGTCGTGTCCCGCTAGCCGGCGAGGGTGACCGGCGCCGACCGACCTGATCCGCCGCTCCAGGGCGGCGCCGCGCGGGCCGTGCCGACGCAGCGGTTCGTGGAGGCAGTGGCCGGGGCCGTCGTCGAGCAGATACAGGTTCATCGACGGGACCTGCGGGTGCTCGGTCAGCAGCCCCGCCTGCTGCGCGTTGAGGGCGAGTGCCCGGTCCAGCCCGTGGTGGTCCAGGAACTCCACCGGTGTGCCCGGCAGAAGTTCCTGGACCAGGACCACCGCACCGTCCACCTGGAGCGCCAGCTCCGTCGCGGGGCAGGGATACCCGTGAGCGCCCAGCACCTCGCACACCGCCAGTGGACCCGCTCGCAGCTCCTCGATCCGGGCGCCCGGCCGCGACTTGAGGACCGAACGGCGGCCGTCGGGCCACCGCACGTACGCGGCACCGACCTCACCGCCCGGACAGGGTCCCTCCACCACCAGCCGCACACCGGTCAGGGCGTGCACGGCTGCTGCCGTCCGGTCGGCGTCCAGGCGCTCGGCGCGCACCCAGTGCTGTGGTGCTGATGTGTTCATCGGGACATTGTCCGGTGCGGCCCGGCGCGGCTCAGTCCGCCGACACCGTCCAGCCCAGCGCCTCGATGCGCGCGGCGTCGCCGGGCCGGCTCTCGTCGAAGAGCGTCCGGTTGCCGTCCTCGACCCGGAGGGCGTCCACATACGCCCCGCGTCCGACGTACAGCTGGTCGGTCGTGTACCGCCACCTCAGCCGGACCTCCTTGCCGCGCCAGGCGGCGAGGTCCGCGTCGAGGCGGTGCCATACCCGGCCGGACCAGCCGGAGACCGCGCCGGTGGGATGCGGCTCGGGTTCGGGGCGGGGTTTCTCCGAGGCCGGGACGGTGGTGAACGGGACCGGCTCCCAGGTCGCCCCGGCGTCCGCCGACGCCTCCAGGAAGAGGAAGTCGGAACCGGGCTCGGTGTCCCACCACAGGGCCGAGCTCAGCCGGGCCTGCGAGGAGGCGACCCGCAGCGGCGGCAGTGTGAGCGTGGCCGAGGCGGCGCTCGCCATTCCGGAGAACCACGCCGTACGGCCACGGGCGGGACGGACCGCGACGGCGCGCGCCATCTGATTGGCCGCGGCGACGCGCGGTGCGCTTCCGGAGCGCCAACTGCGTACCGGGTGAACCGAGTTGCCGAGGACGATCAGGAACGAGTCGGTCGTCGGGTCCAGTACGAGACTGGTACCGGTGAAGCCGGTGTGGCCCGCGGTGCGCGGGGTGGCCATCGCCCCCATGTACCAGTGCTGGTAGAGCTCGAAACCGAGACCGTGCGCGTCGCCGGGGAACGCGGTGTTGAAATCAGTGAACAGCAGGTCGACCGATTCGGCGGAGAGGATCCGTGCGCGTCCGTACACCCCGCCGTTGAGCAGCGTGCGGGCGAGGATCGCCAGGTCCCAGGCGCAGGAGAAGACTCCGGCATGGCCCGCGACCCCGTCCAGGCTGTACGCGTTCTCGTCGTGCACCTCGCCCCAGACCAGTCCGCGGTCCAGGCCGGACCAGGGCAGCCTGGCGTCCTCGGTCGCGGCGATCTTCGGCTTCCAGGAGGCTGGTGGGTTGTACCGGGTGCGGTGCATCCCGAGCGGGGCGGTGATCTGCTCACGGAGCAGCACGTCCTGCGTGTGGCCGGTGATCTTCTCCAGGACCAGTTGCAGCGAGATCAGGTTCAGGTCGGAGTAGAGGTACACCGTGCCGGGCGGGTTGGCGGGCACCTCGTCCCACAGCAGTCGCAGCTTCCCCTCCCGCGTCGGCGCCTTGTACAGCGGGATCCAGGCACGGAAGCCGGAGGTGTGCGTGAGCAGTTGACGGATCGTGATGTCCTGCTTGCCGCCGCCCGCGAAATCGGGCAGGTACGAGGCGACCTTCGCCTCCAGGGCCAGCGTCCCGCGCTCGATCTGCTGCACTGCCAGGATCGAGGTGAACAGCTTCGACACCGAAGCCAGGTCGAAGACGGTGTCCTCGGCCATGGGGATCTGCTGATCGGGCGGGAACTCCACCCCGGTGTCGGACTTCTCGTCGTACGCCGCATAGCGCACGGCCTTGCCGATCGGCCGGTGCAGGGCCACCGTGCCGCCCCGCCCGGCGAGCAGTACCGCCCCCGCGTACCAGGGGTGCTTCGGGGAGGCGGCGAGGAACTTCTCCGCGTCGGCGACCAGTTGGTCCAGGGGTTCCCGAAGCAGCCCGGCGCGCTCGGCCGGACCGCGCCGCAGTGTCGGCCTGCCGTGCCCCGGCGCTGTGCTCCCGGCGACCCCTGTGCGCATACCCGACGACCCCGCCCCCGACTCCATGGCCGACGCCCGCTCCGCGAACGGAATCGGCGCCAGGGCGAGTGCCCCGCCCAGGGCCAGCATCCCACTGCCCAGCCTCCGTCGGCTGATCCCTCTGTCCGCCGCGTCCTCGGTCATCCGGAACCCCTTCTCACTGCGCGAAAGTAACTTTCGAAAATTCGTCCGACAATGAAACTTCCTGCCGCCGCAGAGATTACTGTCACCCCCGCCGCCACGGATGCCCCCTGCGTCACAAAGAATCTGACACTGCATCAGAAAATCTCTTCCCTCGGGTGACCGGCTGCGGCATCCTGCGCCCCATGGAGACGGAGCTGAGCAAGAAACTGGGAGTCGAGCACGCCATCTTCGGCTTCACGCCGTTCCCCGAGGTGGCCGCGGCCATCACCCGGGCCGGCGGATTCGGCGTACTCGGCGCGGTCCGCTACACCGCCCCCGACGACCTCGCACGCGACCTCGACTGGATGCAGGAACACACCGACGGCAAGCCGTACGGCCTCGATGTCGTCATGCCCGCGAAGAAGGTGGAGGGGGTTACCGAGGCGGATGTCGAGGCGATGATCCCGGCCGGCCACCGGCAGTTCGTCCAGGACACCCTCGCCAAGCACGTTGTCCCCGAACTCCCCGAGGGCGAAGTGTCCGGCTGGCGCATCACCGGCTGGATGGAGGAGGTCGCCCGCAACCAGCTCGACGTCGCCTTCGACTACCCCATCCGGCTCCTCGCCAATGCCCTCGGCTCCCCGCCCCCCGACGTCGTCCAGCGCGCCCACGACCGTGGCGTACTCGTCGCCGCCCTCGCCGGGAGCGCCAAACACGCACGCCACCACGCCGACGCGGGCATCGACATCGTCGTCGCCCAGGGGTACGAGGCGGGCGGCCACACCGGCGAGATCGCCTCCATGGTCCTGGTCCCGGACGTGGTCGACGCCGTCGGACCGCTGCCCGTCCTCGCCGCCGGCGGGATCGGCAGTGGCGAGCAGGTCGCCGCCGGACTGGCCCTCGGCGCCCAGGGCGTCTGGCTCGGCTCCCTCTGGCTGACCACCGAGGAGGCCGACCTCCACTCCCGCGCCCTGACCCGAAAGCTCCTCGCCGCCGGCTCCGGCGACACGGTCCGCTCCCGCGCGCTCACCGGCAAGCCTGCCCGCCAGCTCCGTACCGAATGGACCGACGCCTGGGACGACCCGTCCGGGCCCGGCGCTCTGCCCATGCCGCTCCAGGGGCTGCTGGTGGCCGAGGCGGTCTCGCGCATCCAGAAGTACGAGACCGGCGCGCTGCTCGGCACCCCCGTCGGCCAGATCGTCGGCCGGATGAACAGCGAACGCAGTGTGCAGGCCGTCTTCGACGACCTGACCCGCGGCTTCGAGCGGGCCGTGGACCGGATCAACCGCATCGCCGGACGGAGCGCCTCATGAGGCAGCTGCCCAACGGCTTCTGGGCCCAGGCCACCGCCGACCCCGACCGCACGGTCCTGACCGCACCCGACGGCGAGAATTGGACGGCAGGCCGGCTGCACGCCGCCGCCAACCGCCTCGTCCACGGACTGCGCGCGGCCGGGCTGCGGCGCGGCGACGCGTTCGCGGTGGTGCTGCCCAACGGCGTCGAGTTCTTCACCGCCTACCTCGCCGCCTCGCAGGCCGGCCTCTACCTCGTACCGGTCAACCACCACTTCGTCGGCCCCGAGATCGCCTGGATCGTCGCCGACTCCGGCTCCAAGGTGCTCATCGCCCACGAGCGGTTCGCGCAGGCCGCGACCGAGGCCGCCGACGAGGCGGAACTGCCGGCGAGCCACCGCTTCGCCGTGGGCACGGTCGACGGCTTCCGCCCGTACGCCGAACTGCTCGAAGGACAGCCCGACGACGCCCCGCAGGAGCGCACCCTGGGCTGGGTCATGAACTACACGTCGGGCACCACGGGCCGCCCGCGCGGCATCCGCCGTCCGCTCTCCGGCAAGCTCCCCGAGGAGAGCCACCTCGGCGGTTTCCTCGGCATCTTCGGCATCAAACCGTTCGACGGCAACGTCCACCTGGTCTGCTCGCCGCTCTACCACACCGCCGTGCTGCAGTTCGCGGGCGCGTCCCTGCACATCGGACACCCGCTGGTCCTGATGGACCGGTGGACGCCCGAGGAGATGCTGCGGCTCGTCGACACCCACCGCTGCACCCACACGCACATGGTCCCGACTCAGTTCCACCGCCTGCTCGCCCTCCCCGACGAGGTGAAACGGCGCTACGACGTCACGGCCATGCGGCACGCCATCCACGGTGCCGCGCCCTGCCCCGACCATGTGAAGCGCGCCATGATCGACTGGTGGGGGAGGTGTGTCGAGGAGTACTACGCGGCCAGTGAGGGCGGTGGCGCCTTCGCCACCGCCGAGGACTGGCTGAAGAAACCGGGCACGGTCGGCAAAGCCTGGCCGATCAGCGAACTCGCCGTCTTCGACGACGACGGCAAGCGGCTGCCGCCCGGCGAGCTCGGCACCGTCTACCTGAAGATGAACACCGGCGGCTTCAGCTACCACAAGGACGAGACAAAGACGCGGAAGAACCGCATCGGCGACTTCTTCACCGTCGGCGACCTCGGCATCCTGGACGAGGACGGCTATCTCTTCCTCCGCGACCGCAAGATCGACATGATCATCTCCGGCGGGGTCAACATCTACCCCGCCGAGATCGAGGGTGCGCTCCTCGGCCATCCCGCGGTCGCCGACGTGGCCGTCTTCGGCATCCCGCATCCCGACTGGGGCGAGGAGGTCAAGGCGGTGATCGAACCGGCCGAGGGGCACGAGGCGGGGGAGGAGCTCGCCGCCGCGATCCTGCGCCACTGCGAACAGCAACTCGCCGGATACAAGCGCCCCAGAAGCATCGACTTCATCGACGTGATGCCCCGCGACCCCAACGGCAAGCTCTACAAGCGGCGGCTGCGCGACCCGTACTGGGAAGGCCACTCACGGGCCCTGTGAGCCGCCGTCCGGCCGCCGTCCGACGAGCGCCCGCGCAACCGCTCTGGCAGGGTGTGGCCCATGAACGCGCTCGCGACGATCCGGACACTGGCGACCCGGTGGACGGTGGTCGTGCCGGTCGTCGCCGCGCTCGCCCTGGTCTTCAGCTGGGGCCGGGAGCTGCCGGCGTTCGCCGTCGCCGTGGTCGCGCTCTGTCTCGCGGGCGCCGTCCTGGCCGCCGTGCACCACGCCGAGGTCATCGCGCACCGGGTCGGCGAACCGTTCGGCTCGCTCGTCCTGGCCGTCGCCGTCACCGTGATCGAAGTGGCCCTCATCGTCACGCTGATGGTGGACGGCGGCCCCAAGACTTCCGCGCTCGCCCGCGACACCGTCTTCGCCGCCGTGATGATCACCTGCAACGGCATCGTCGGCCTGTCGCTGCTCGTCGGTGCCGTCCGTTCCCGTGTCGCCGTCTTCAACGCCGAAGGCTCCGGGGCCGCCCTCGCGACCGTCGCCACACTCGCCACGCTCAGCCTGGTGCTGCCGACGTTCACCGTCGGCAAACCGGGCCCCGAGTTCTCCACCGCCCAGCTGACCTTCGCCGCCGTCGCCTCACTCTTCCTGTACGGGCTGTTCGTCGCGGTGCAGACGGTGCGGCACCGCGAATACTTCCTGCCGCTCACACCCGAGGGCGCGCTCAAGCCGGACGAGCAGCACACGCTGCTGCCCGGCCGGGGCGCCACCGCGCTGAGCGTGGTGATGCTGCTGATCGCCCTGGTCGCGGTCGTCGGTGACGCCAAGTCCGTCTCGCCGACCATCGAGTCGGGGGTGGAGGCGGCCGGGATGCCCCAGGCGGTGGTCGGTGTCGTCATCGCGCTGCTGGTGCTGCTGCCGGAGACCCTGGCGGCGGTACGGGCCGCCCGCCGCGAACGCGTACAGACCAGCCTCAATCTCGCCCTCGGCTCGGCGATGGCGAGCATCGGGCTGACCATCCCGGCCATCGCCCTCGCCTCGATCTGGCTCGACGGACCGCTCCATCTCGGCCTCGGCGCCACCCATATGGTGCTGCTCGCCCTCACCGTGGTGGTCGGCGCGCTGACCGTCGTACCGGGACGGGCCACCCTGCTCCAGGGCGGTGTCCATCTGTCGGTCTTCGCCGCGTTCGTCTTCCTCGCGATCAGCCCCTGACCGCGTACCGGGCGTACCGGGGCCGACCGCATCACGAGGAACTACCGGCGTTCGTGGACCCGCACGACCCGCAGCGCGGGCGAGCGCAGGATGTCCTTCTCGCAGAACCGGGACGTCACCCACCGCTCACCCGAGTACAGCCCGGTCTGGTCGCTGTAGTGCGCCGAGCCAGGGTCGGAGGACTGCGAGTACGTGAGCAGGGTGCGCGCCACCGGGCACTTGCTGCCGTCCCAGCCGACCGCCTGGATGTAGCTGGAACCGGCCGACACCTCCCGGTAGCCGCCGGCCGCCGCGTCCCACACCGGCTCCGTCTTGTTCCAGATGCCGAGCGATTCCGTACCGCCGCCGATCGGGATGCGCTTCCCGTTCCGTTCCACCCACTGGTGAAGGCCCAGCGGGGCGTCCAGCGCGATCCCGGCCGCCCGCAGTTCGGCCACCGTGTCGGCGAGAGCCCTGGCGACGCCGGGTGCCGAGGTGTTCAGCGTGTTCGGCGTACCGACCGGATCGGCGGGGGAGAAGGGCACCTTCCACAGCTCGGTCTGCGGGACCGAGGCCGTCGCCCTGCGCCAGATCCGGTCGAAGAGCAGCGCGCCCCGGCTGCCGGTGTCGACCTTCCGGTCCCAACGACGCAGCACCTCGCACGCCGCCGACACGTCGACCGCCTTGCCGTCGCTGCCGACCGCGGAGCCGCCGGGCAGTGCCGCGCACGCCGCCGCAAGATCCCCGGCGACCAGATCACCGGCCGGTGCCCGGTTCGCGAACTGCTGACCCTGCAGATCGGCCACGGTCAGCCGGCCCTTCGCCGCCATCGCGGAAACGTCCTCGACCGCGCCCCGGGTCCGCATCGAGCGGGGCGTGCCGACCGTGCCGAACACCCGCTCGTACCCGGTCAGCGGCGCATCCGCGTTGGTCAGCCAGGCACTGTCGTTGGAGTTCTCCACGTACGGGGCGTCCTTCACCGTGGGCATCCGGCCCGGCCCGAAGATCCCCGGCTGCACGGCGTCCGGGTCCGACCCGAGCGCGCAGTCGCTCCTGGAGCCGTCCAGCACCGCCAGCCCGGATGACGGATACGTCGCCTTGCCCAGCGCCGTGGAACACCGCCCCGCGAGCTCGTCCGTGATCCTCGGCAGCACCTGCGACTGCGAGAAGAACGAATGCCCGGACGAATCGGCGGCGATGGTGTTCACCCACGGCAGCCCCTGGGTACGGCGCAGCGCCGCCTGGATGTCCGCGGTGCTGTGTGCCCGGCTGAAACCGAGACCGGCGTCCGAGAAACGGAGATTCACGGCATTGGGGTCATTGAGCGCGTACGCGGTCGTCCCCGTCCAGGGCAGCGGCAGCCCGGCACCGAGCGAGGTGATGACCGGCCCGTACCGGGTCGACCACTGGGTGCGGGTCACCGCACCGCCGTCCTTCACCGCGACCGAGACCGTGCGCTTCGTCATCCGCTCGGGCTTGCCGTCCACCAGGTACACGGTCGGATCGGCCGGATCGAGGGTGAGCTGATGGAGGTTGACCGGGACACCGGTGGCGACGGTGTGGCTCCACGCGATGTTCGCGTTGTGCCCGATCGAGACGATCGGCGCGCCGAGCAGCGAACCGCCCGCCACGTTCAGCTCGCCGGGAATCGTCTGCTGGGACTGCCAGAACCGCCGTCCGCCCTGCCACGGGTAGTGCGGATTGCCCAGCAGCAGGCCCCGCCCGTTCGCCGTCGTGTCGCCGCGGAACGCGACCGCGTTGGAGCCCATGTCCGCGTTCTGCGTCGACAGCAGCCGCCGGGCCGCGTCGGCCGCGTCGCCCGGCGACGGGACCGGGGGCGTCCCCGCCGCCCCGGTCGGCGGCTGAGCACTCGTGATGCCGTCGATGCCGCGCCCCTGACCGCCGAGCACCGAGAGCGCGTAGCCGCGCGCCACCACGTCCAGCGTCGTCACCGGCCGCACCCAGTCGGCGCCCCGGCAGGCCGGGTCGTTGGTCCGGTTCTGCGCCAGCCAGGCGTTGTAACCGGCCGCCCAGCCGCGCTCCAGCTCCCTGACATCACGGCTCTGACCCGCCGGAGCCGGCTGCTTCAGCAGCTTCTCCAGAGTGCGGGCCTCGCGGATCCGGCGGAAGTACAGATCGCTGGAGAGGTTCTTCGTCGCGGCGGACAGCGATCCGTCCGGAGCCGCGTCCGGCCCGAAGTACCGGGACCGTTCGCCGCGCAGTGTCACGAAGCCGTCGGCGAGGGTGCACACCTGGTCGGCGGCCTGGGCCCAGCCGTTGCCGAAGCCCAGGTTCGCGTAGTCCTTCGCCACGATGTGCGGAATGCCGTACTCGGTGTACCGGATCGTGGCGGACAGCCCGCCGCCCGACGGACGCTGGGAGCGCGGGCCGTCGGCCGCGGCGGGCGGCAACGACGCCGAAACGGTGAACAGCGCGAGGCCGGATATCGCAAGAAGTCTCAGACGGTTGCGGAGAGGCAACGGTCCTCCCAACTGTGCGGGTGCGAAAGGCGGTTGCCCGAGGGTTCGAGCCGCCACGCGCAACTCAGCCAGCACCTGCGCACCCCTGTCAACATCCCCACCGCTATCCGGACCCTTGACCCCCGGGTTCCGGCCGCACAGGATCACGCCATGACAGGTGTACGGAGCAGCACAGTCGACGGAGTCCTGGCACGGAGCGCCCGGCGCACCCCGGAGCGCACCGCACTGCGGTACGCGGACAGGTCATGGACGTACGCGGAGCTCGACGCGGCCGTCGGTACCGCCGCAGCCGTCCTCGCCGGCGAGCACGGACTGCGCCCCGGTGACCGGGTCGCCTGTTACGCGCACAACTCCGACGCGTATCTGATCGGCTACCTCGGCTGCGCCCGCGCGGGCCTGGTCCACGTACCGGTCAACCAGAACCTCACCGGCGACGACCTCCTGTACATCCTCGAACAGTCCGGCAGCGCCCTCGTCCTCGCCGACCCGGACCTCGCCGGCCGGATTCCGGCCGCGTTCCCCGTACGCCCGCTGCGCGACGCACCGGACTCCCTGCTGGCGGCGACCGCGACCCCGCGCCCCTTCGTCCCGGAACGTGAACCGGCCGCGGGAGACCTCGTCCAGCTGCTCTACACATCGGGCACCACCGCGCTGCCCAAGGGCGCGATGATGACCCACGGCGCACTCGTGCACGAGTACGTCAGCGCCATCACGGCGCTCGACCTGCGGCCCACCGACCGGCCCGTCCACTCGCTGCCGCTCTACCACTCCGCGCAGATGCATGTCTTCCTGCTGCCCTACCTCGCGGTCGGAGCGCAGAACACCATCCTCGACGCACCCGACGCGGACCGGATCTTCGACCTCGTCGAGACGGGGCAGGCCGACAGCGTCTTCGCCCCGCCGACCGTCTGGATCGGCATCTCCCGGCACCCCGGCTTCGCCACCCGCGAACTCGGCGGCCTGCGCAAGGCGTACTACGGCGCGTCGATCATGCCCGTACCCGTACTGGAACGGCTCCGCGAACGGCTGCCCGCGCTCGCCTTCTACAACTGCTTCGGGCAGAGCGAGATCGGCCCGCTCGCCACCGTCCTCGGACCGGACGAGCACGAGGGCCGGATGGACTCCTGCGGCAGGCCCGTCCTCTTCGTCGAGGCCCGGGTCGTCGACGAGGACGGCAAGGAGGTCCCCGACGGCACGGCCGGCGAAGTGGTCTACCGGTCACCCCAGTTGTGCGAGGGCTACTGGGACAAGCCCGAGGAGACCGCCGAAGCCTTCCGTGACGGCTGGTTCCACTCCGGCGACCTCGCGGTGCGCGACGCCGAGGGCTTCCTCACCGTCGTCGACCGGGTGAAGGACGTCATCAACTCCGGCGGCGTCCTCGTCGCCTCCCGGCAGGTCGAGGACGCCCTGTACACCCACCCCGCCGTCGCCGAGGCCGCGGTCGTCGGACTGCCCGACGAGCGCTGGATCGAGGCCGTCACCGCCGTCGTGGTGCTGCGCGGCGACGCGACGGCGGACGAACTCATCGACCACGCCCGTGAGCGGCTCGCCCACTTCAAGGCTCCGAAGAGGATCCTCTTCGTGGACGAACTGCCGCGCAACGCCAGCGGGAAGATCCTCAAGCGGGAGCTGCGCGACCGGTTCGCGTAGGACGCGAACCCGCCTTCGCCCCTGTCCCCTCGCAGAAGGGGACAGGGGTGAAGGCGGGCGTGCGGAGAACCGCTCCGCACGCCCGGATCTCCTGCTTCAGCAGGTGCTCGAACGCACACTGTTGACAATGGCGAACCCGTTGTTGGCGACCTTGACCCAGAGGGTCGACTTCCCCCTCCGGTCGTACGTCCTCGGGAAGTCCCAACCCGCGTCGACCTCGAAGTACACCTTGTAGCAGAATCCAGCGTCGACCTGGAAGACGTCCCAGTCCTTGGTGCCGGCGGTTCGATCACCGGGGTAGAGGTAGTCCCTCTTCTGCGTGCCGCAGGTCGGCCGGGTGGTTGTGGAGGCGCCGTTGCCGTCGCCCGACCTGCACCAGGTCTTCAGGGCGTAGAAGCCGGTCCCACTGTTGTTCCAGGTCTGCGAGCAGAGGCCGGGAGTGCAGGAGCCGCCCGCGCTGGCTGTGGGCGCGGGACCTGCCAGCGTCGCAGCGGTCGCGATCGCCACCAGGACCGCCGCGGTCCTGGCCCGCTTGGCCGCGGAAAGCCTTGAAATACCCATGTCTTCCCCCTTGATGCGTGGTTCACCGGCCCCTGACGAGCCGGACAGGCCCACCGTAGGGGCGTGGGGAGAGGGCGCCCCAGGAGTTTCGGCTGGGGCCGAAAGCAGCCGTGAGGGCCCCGAGCCTGCTGCGGGAACACCCGTGTGCCGGGGCGGCGGCTCAGTCACCGACGCCCGTACCCGGAGACCACCCGTACCCGGAACCACCACGCCCTCGCCGGGCACCGCCGTCCGCCCGTCCCACCCCATCGCGACCGGGCAGGGCCGGTCAGCCCGTCACCTCGCGGCCCCGTCCCCGCCGCGCTCGTCCACGATCCGCCGGAACTTGCCGACCGACCGCTCCAGCGTCTCGGGATCGACGATCTCCACCCCGACCGACACCCCGATCCCGTCCTTGACGGCCGCCGTGATCGACGCCGCGGCCGCCGTCCGCTGCTCCGGGGTGGCCCCGGCCCGTGCCTCGGCCCGCACGGTCAGCGCGTCGAGACGGCCGTCCCGGGTCAGCCGCAACTGGAAGTGCGGCGCCACCCCCGGGGTGCGCAGCACGATCTCCTCGATCTGCGTCGGGAAGAGGTTCACACCGCGCAGGATCACCAGATCGTCGCTGCGCCCGGTCACCTTCTCCATCCGCCGGAACACCCGGGCCGTGCCCGGCAGCAGCCGGGTCAGGTCCCGTGTCCGGTAGCGGATCACCGGCATGGCCTCCTTGGTGAGCGAGGTGAAGACCAGCTCGCCCTCCTCGCCCTCGGGCAGCACCTCACCGGTGAACGGGTCGACGATCTCGGGATAGAAGTGGTCCTCCCAGATGTGCAGCCCGTCCTTCGTCTCGACGCACTCCTGCGCCACACCCGGCCCCATCACCTCCGAGAGCCCGTAGATGTCGACCGCGTCGATGTCGAACCGCTCCTCGATCTCGCGCCGCATCTCCTGCGTCCACGGCTCGGCGCCGAAGATCCCGACCTTCAGGGAGGTCGACCGCGGATCGATGCCCTGCCGTTCGAACTCGTCGAGGAGGGTCAGCATGTACGACGGGGTGACCATGATGATCTCGGGGCGGAAGTCCTGGATCAGCCGGACCTGGCGGGCGGTCATGCCCCCCGAGGCGGGAATGACCGTGCAGCCGAGCCGTTCCGCCCCGTAGTGGGCGCCGAGCCCGCCGGTGAACAGCCCGTATCCGTAGGCCACATGGACCTTGTGCCCGGGGCGCCCGCCGGCGGCCCGGATGGAGCGGGCGACCACGTCGGCCCAGGTGTCCAGGTCCCGCTGGGTGTAGCCGACGACGGTCGGACGGCCCGTCGTCCCGCTGGACGCGTGGATCCGGCGTACCTGTTCCTCGGGCACGGCGAACATGCCGAAGGGGTAGTTGTCCCGCAGGTCGGCCTTGGTGGTGAAGGGGAAGCGGGCGAGATCGGCGAGCGTACGGCAGTCGTCCGGGCGCAGCCCGGCCCTGTCGAACGCGGCCCGGTAGTGGCCGATGTTCTCGTACGCGTGGTGCAGCGTGGCCCGCAGCCGCTCCAGCTGGAGTGCCTCCAGCTCGTCCCGGCCCAGTCGTTCCGCCGGGTCCAGCAGAGACGTCATCGGGATCTCCCTCTTCCGAGCAGGCGACCGATCATTCGGTCGATCTTTCGGTAGCAGTAATTCAGTATGTTCCGCCCGATGGCAAGAGGTGCGACGCGGCTGATCCACATCGCGGCTTCGCTGATACCGAACACGGCTGCGCCACCCGTCGCGCGCTGTTTGGATGGCGGGCATGCCGATCTTCCACGCATATGACGGGACCGAACTCGCCTACCGCCTTCTCGGGAAGGGCACACCGCTGATCTGCCTGCCAGGCGGACCGATGCGGGCCGGTGCGTACCTGGGGGACCTCGGCGGACTCGCCGCCCGACGCCGGCTCGTGGTGCCGGATCTGCGCGGCACCGGGGACTCCGCGGTGCCGGACGACCCGTCGTCCTACCGCTGCGACCGGCTGGTCGACGACGTCGAGGCACTGCGCGAACACCTCGGCGAGGAGCGCGTCGACCTGCTCGCCCACTCCGCCGCCGCCAACCTGGCCGCGCTCTACGCCGCCAGGTACCCCGAGCGGCTCCGTACGCTCACGCTCGTCACCCCCGGCACCCGGGCGGTCGGCATCGACGTCACCGACCAGGACTGGCGCGAGGCGAGTGAACTGCGGCGCGACGAACCCTGGTACGCGCAGGCACGGGCCGCCCTGGAGGACTTCCTCGCGGGCCGTGCCTCCGGCCGGATCCGCGCCGCGGTCGCACCGTTCGCCTACGGGCGCTGGGACGATGCCGCCCGGGCCCATGCCGCGGCGGAGCCCGGACAGACCAACTCCGAGGCCGCATCGTTCTATTACCAGGACGGCGTCTTCGACCCGGCCACCACCGACGCCGCGCTGGCGGCGGTCACCGCACCGGTTCTCGTCCTCGCGGGGGAGTACGACGCAGGACCGACCCCGGACCGCGCCGCCGAACTGGTCGCGCTCCTCCCCGGTGCCGAGTTCGTCGTGCAGCGCGGCGCGGCGCACTTCCCGTGGCTGGACGACCCGGGCACTTTCGTCCGTACGGTGGAGGCGTTCCTCGACCCGGAGGTGCACAGCGTGCACGCCGGTGGCACCCGGCTCGCCCACCGGGTGTGGGGAGACCCGTCGGCGCCACCCGTCGTGCTCGCCCACGGCCGCTGTGACAACAGCAGGTCCTGGACCGTGGTCGCCGAACACCTCGCGGCCGAACACCGGGTGTACGCCTTCGACTTCCGCGGTCACGGACTCAGTGACTGGCCCGGCCGCTACTCCTTCGAGCTGTTCCGGGACGACCTGCACGCCTTCCTGGAGGCACGCAATCTGGCCGGGGCCACCGTGATCGGGCACTCCATGGGAGCCGCTGCCGCCTGTCTGCTCGCCGGGCGGGAACCCGGGCTGATCGGCCGGCTCGTCCTGGAGGAGATGCCGCCACCGTTCCCGCTCGATCCGCCGCGCCCGCCGGCCGAACGGCCCGAGGGCGAACTCGACTTCGACTGGGCCCTGGTGCCGTCGACCGACGCCCAGCTGAACGAACCGGATCCCGCCTGGCCGGAACTGCTCGGCGGGATCACCGCCCCCACCCTCGTCATCGGCGGCGGCCCCACCAGCCGGATCGCCCAGGAGAGGCTGATCCGGCTGGCGGAGCGGATGCCGGACGGCCGGTTCGTGACCATCGATGCCGGACACCACGTCCATACCGACCGGCCGGAACAATTCCTCGCGGCGCTACGGGCGTTCGGCCTGTCCTGAGCCGTCGCGGGCGCCGCCGCCCCGGTCAGGAACGGTGCAGCAGGGTGGTCAGGGCCTCGTGGAGGGTGCTCTCGGCATCCGCCACGGGGCCCGTCGACCGCCAGGCCACGAAACCGTCCGGACGCACCAGCACGGCACCCTCCGCCGTCGTGCCGTGGAGCTCGGCCCAGTCCGCGCCGTTCTCCGGCTCCAGATCGGCGCCCGCGCCGATGCCGTACGCCTGGAGCCGCACCGAGAGCCGGTCGGCGACCCGGGCCGCAGCCCGCCGCCATGCCAGGTCCGCACCGTCGGTGAGCAGTACGAGCGTGTGTTCGTACAGATCCAGTGTGGACTTGCGCTCACCGTCCTGATGGACCCACAGATGTGGCGCGCGACTACCCGGTTCACCGTTCAACCGCATGCCCTGCGGCACCACCGGCTGCTCGGGGTCGGCGCCCAGCACCGCGCCGCGGACATAGCGGTAGCCCAGCGCCACGCTGAGCATGCCGCCCTGCTTCCCGCCGCCCGCACCCGGCGCCGCCGAGTACCCCGGGTGGCTGTGCTCACCGGAGCGCGCCGAGGCCCGTGCGCTCGTCGCCCGCGCCACCGGCAGCCGCTCCGCCTCGTACGTGTCGAGCAGGCCGGGGCCCGCCTCGCCCTTCAGTACGGCGGCGAGCTTCCAGGCCAGGTTGTGCGCGTCCTGGATACCGGTGTTGGAACCGAACGCCCCGGTGGGGGACATTTCGTGCGCCGAGTCGCCGGCGAGGAAGACCCGGCCCGAGGAGTAACGCTCGGCGACCCGCTCCGCCGCGTGCCACGGCGCCTTGCCGGTGATCTCGATGTCGATGCCCGGAGCGCCGACCGCGGTACGGATGTGCGCGGCACACCGCTCGTCGGTGAAGTCCTCCATGGTTTCACCGAGTTGGGGCTGCCACGGAGCGTGGAAGACCCAGTCCTTCTTGTTGTCGACCGGCAACAGAGCACCGTCCGCTGCGGGGTTGGTCAGATAGCAGACGATGAACCGCCGGTCGCCCAGCACATCGGCGAGCTGCCGGGAACGGAAGGTGATGCTGATGTTGTGGAACAGGTCGCCGGGGCCCGTACGGCCGATGCGCAGCTGGTCACGGATGGGGCTGCGCGGGCCGTCGGCCGCGATGAGGTAGTCCGCGCGCACACTGATGTGCTCGCCGGTCTCCCGGTTCTTCAGCGCCGCGTCCACCCCTGACGGGTCCTGGTCGAAGCTCTGCATCTCGGTGGAGAACCGCAGGTCACCACCCTGTTCCCGGGCCTGTTCCACCAGCACCGGCTCCAGGTCGTTCTGGCTGCACAGGCACCAGCCGGTCGGGCTGAACCGGGCGATCCCACCCCCCGGGTCGATCTCCTTGAACAGCCACTCCTGGTCCTCCCCGGTGAGCGAACCGGCTTGCAGGATGCCGTGGTTGTCGGCGAGGACCGAGGCCGCCCGGCGGATGCCCGCCTCGGCGCCCGCCGTACGGAACACCTCCATCGTGCGGACGTTGTTGCCGCGGCCGCGCGGGTGTGTCGAGGTGGACCGGTGCTTCTCGACCAGCAGGTGCTCGATCCCGAGCCGGCCGAGGAACAGCGAGGCGGACAGGCCCACCAGGGAGCCGCCCACGATGAGGACCGGTACGCGAATGTCGACGTTCTCGTTCATCAGTTGCTCCAGCTCGGACGCCGTTCGGATGCAATGTTCAATGCCCTGGTGAGAACGGTTCGGACCGCTGCTCACCTGAACGGTTCATAAATCTCGCGCCGCCCGGACCAGCGTTTCACGATCGGTCACGGAGACGACGCCCGCGGCTCGGAGCCTGCCGATCACATCCGCCGGGAGAGTCCCCGCTCCGAATCCACTCGCCAACCGACGGTTGACGGCGTGCCACCCGGCTCGGCCACGAAACCGTCTCGAAGGAGATCGAAAGATGACAACCACCCTCTCGGAACGGATCTCCCAGTCCGCATTCGACGGTTCCCGGCTGCGTGTCGTGCTGCTGCTGGACCTCTACGACGGGGCCCAGAAGGAGTTCCTGGAGGCGTACGAGCACATGCGGAACCAGGTCGCGTCCGTTCCCGGACACCTCAGCGACCAGCTGTGCCAGTCCATCGAGAACCCCTCCCAATGGCTGATCACCAGTGAATGGGACAGTGCGCCCCCCTTCCTCGACTGGGTGAACAGCGAGGAGCACGTCGCCACGGTCCAGCCGCTGCACAACTGCGTGCGCGACACCCGGTCACTGCGCTTCAGCGTCCTGCGGGAGACCGGCAAGGCCTTCGAGATGGCGCCCGAGACCGTCAAGGGCCGGCTCCAGGCGTCCCCGCGCCTGGGCGACGGCGTGGTGCGCCACGCGCTCACCTTCACCGTCAAGCCGGGCACCGAGGACATCGTGGCGAAGATCCTGGCCGACTACGACTCCCCGAACGCCCGGGTCGACGAGGACACCCGACTGCGCCGCACCTCGCTCTTCATGCACGGGAACCGCGTCGTGCGGGCCGTCGAGGTCGAGGGCGACCTGCTCGCCGCCCTGCGCCACGTCGCCCGGCAGCCCGAGGTCAGGGCCGTCGAAGAGGCCATCAACCCGTATCTGGAGCAGGACCGGGACCTCAGCGACCCGGACTCCGCCCGGATGTTCTTCACCCGGGCGGCGCTCCCCACCGTCCACCACGTGACCGCCGGCCGGCACAAGGCGGAGGACATCCGCCGGCACGCCCTCTTCTACCAGGCCAAGGAGGGCTGCGGCATGGCACTGGCCCGGCTCCTGGCCGAGCACGACGAGGAGGCGGCCGACGACCCGGCGAGCATCATCGACAGCAGCACCATCTTCCAGCGCGACGATGTCGTCGTCCGCCTCCTCGAAGCGGTCGAACCCATCGACGCACAGCCCGCCCAGGCAGTGGGCATCGACGGCGCCGGCAAGGTGGCCAGGCTCGGGCGTCTCCTCGACGGCGGAGACAACGCCGTGCCCACGGACGAGCAGGGCATCCCGCGCTTCCTGAAGCGGTCCGAGATGACCCTGATCACGGATCGGCGGGCCATGGAGTCCTGAACCGCGCATCCGCCCCCTGGGGGGTTCTCGCTCAACCCGTCATTACAACGCGCAACGCGCCAGGAGGAAAGCAGTCATGACCACGCACCGGCCACGCATCGTGGATCTCAGTGAGACGCAGCCCAACCAGAGGCGCGGGGGAGACCTTCGCGCCATGCTCACGCCGACAGCGGTGGGGGCCACCAGCGGCTTCATGGGGCTGGCGATCGTTCAGCCCGGCGACCGCATCGGCGAGCACTACCACCCGTACTCCGAGGAGTTCGTGTACGTCGTGAACGGGCTGCTGGAAGTGGACCTGGACGGTGAGCCGCACCGGATGCGTCCCGACCAGGGCCTGCTGATCCCTCCCCACGTACGCCACCGCTTCCGCAACGTGGGCGATGTCGAGGCCCGCATGGTCTTCCACCTCGGCCCGCTCGCCCCGCGTCCCGAACTGGGCCACGTCGACACCGAGCACACCCAATCCGCCGACCGCGTCGCACCTCCGGAACGAACGGAGGCCCCTTCATGACCCGCCGCGTGGCGGTCACCGGCGTCGGTGTCGTCGCCCCGGGCGGCATCGGCGCACCGGCCTTCTGGGACCTCCTCGCGAACGGACGCACCGCGACCCGGGGCATCACGCTCTTCGACCCGGCCGGCTTCCGGTCCCGGATCGCCGCCGAGTGCGACTTCGATCCGGCGGCGCACGGACTGGACGCCGACACCCTCGACCGGTCGGACCGCTACATCCAGTTCGCGATGGTGGCGGCCAGGGAGGCCCTCGGCGACGCGGGCCTCGACCCGGAGAAGGTGGACCCCTGGCGCATGGGGGTGTCGCTGGGCACCGCGGTCGGCGGCACCACCCGACTGGAGCACGACTACGTCGCGGTCAGCGAGAGCGGTGCGCGCTGGGACGTCGACCACCGGCCGGCCGGCAAGCACCTGGAGCGGGCCTTCTCACCCAGTTCGCTCGCCTCGGCGGTCGCCGAGCAGGTCGGTGCGCACGGCCCGGTGCAGACCGTCTCCACGGGCTGCACCTCCGGCCTCGACGCGATCGGGTACGCCTTCCAGTCCATCGAGGAGGGCCGTGTCGATGTCTGCATCGCCGGGGCGTCCGACTCACCGATCACCCCGATCACCGTGGCGTGCTTCGACGCGATCAAGGCCACCTCGGCGAACAACGACGACGCGGAGCACGCCTCCCGGCCGTTCGACGCACACCGCGACGGCTTCGTCATGGGCGAGGGCGGCGCGGTCCTCGTCCTGGAGGAGCTGGAACACGCCCATGCCCGCGGTGCCACCGTGTACTGCGAGATCGCGGGCTACGCCACCTTCGGCAACGCGTACCACATGACCGGACTGACCCCCGAGGGCCTGGAGATGGCCGAGGCGATCAACCGGGCACTGGGGCACGCCCGCATGGACGGCTCGCAGATCGACTACGTCAACGCGCACGGCTCGGGCACCAAGCAGAACGACCGGCACGAGACGGCCGCCGTGAAGCGGGCACTGGGCGCGCACGCCTTCGACATCCCCATGAGTTCGATCAAATCCATGGTCGGTCACTCGCTGGGGGCGATCGGCGCGATAGAAATCGCGGCCTGCGTACTCGCCCTGGTGCACCAGACGGTGCCGCCCACGGCTAACTACGAGACCCCCGACCCCGAGTGCGACCTCGACTACGTGCCCCGCACCGCACGCCCGATGAAGCTGCGCAGCGTCCTCTCGGTGGGCAGTGGGTTCGGCGGTTTCCAGTCCGCGGTGGCCCTGACCCGAACAGGTGGGAGGACACCATGAGAACCCGCAAAGCCCGGCGCACCGTCGTCACCGGCATCGGTGTGGTCGCCCCCAACGGCACCAACACAGAAGCCTTCTGGAAGCGGACGCACGAAGGAATGAGCGTCCTGGACCGGGTCACCCGCGAGGGCTGCGAACACCTGCCCCTGCGGGTCGCGGGCGAGGTGCGGGGATTCGAGGCGGTCGAGCTCATCGAGGAGCGTTTCCTCGTCCAGACCGACAAGTTCACGCACTTCGCGATGGCCGCCGCGGACATCGCGCTGGACGACGCCCGGCTCGGCCGTGCCGACTACGAGGACTCACCCTTCGACGTCGGTGTGGTCACCGCGGCCGGGTCCGGCGGCGGTGAGTTCGGCCAGCGTGAACTCCAGCGACTGTGGGGGCAGGGCTCCACCTACGTGGGCCCCTACCAGTCCATCGCCTGGTTCTACGCGGCCAGCACCGGCCAGATCTCGATCCGCGGCGGCTTCAAGGGACCGTGCGCGGTCGTGGCCAGCGACGAGGCCGGTGGTCTGGACGCGCTGGCGCACGCGGCCCGTTCCATTCGCGGCGGCACCGAAGCGGTGGTGGTCGGCGCGGCCGAGGCCCCATTGGCGCCCTACTCGGTCGTCTGCCAGCTCGGGTACGAGGACCTGAGCACCGTCGAGGACCCCACCCGTGCCTACCGGCCGTTCACCTCGGAGGCCTGCGGCTTCGTGCCGGCCGAGGGCGGCGCCATGCTGGTGGTCGAGGAGGAGCAGTCGGCGCGCCGGCGCGGCGCCAAGGTCCGGGCCGAACTCGCCGGTCACGCCGCCACGTTCACCGGAGCGGCCAGGTGGGAGGAGTCCCGGGAGGGTCTCGCCCAGGCGATAATCGGCGCCCTGCGGGAGGCCGACTGCGCGCCGGACGAGATCGACGTCGTCTTCGCGGACGCCCTCGGCGTACCCGCGGCCGACCGCGCCGAGGCGCTGGCTATCGCCGACGCCCTCGGTGCGCACGGCAAGCGGGTCCCGGTGACGGCGCCCAAGACCGGGATCGGGCGCGCCTACTGCGGTGCACCGGTGCTGGACGCGGCCGCCGCGGTGCTCTCCATGGAGAACGCGCTCATACCGCCCACGCCGAACGTCTTCGAGGTGTGCCACGACCTCGACGTCGTCACCGGCTGCGCCCGGCCCGCCGAACTGCGGACGGCGCTGGTGCTCAGCCGCGGGCTCATGGGCTCGAACGCCGCGATCGTGCTGCGGTGCTCCACCGACCCCCGAACGTGAGAAGGAGAAGTCCTCATGACCGACCGACTGACCTACACGGAACTCGCCGTCCTGATGAAGAAGGGGGCCGGAGTCACCGTCGACCCGCACGACATGGAGCAGCGCCCCGGTTCGGCCTTCGACGAATACGGCCTGGACTCGCTGGGCCTCCTCGGCATCGTCGGTGTGCTGGAGAACCGGCACGGCCGGCCGCTGCCGGCCGACGCCGACCGCTGCAAGACCCCCCAGGAATTCCTCGACCTCGTCAACAACAGCCTCATGACAGGAGCCTGAAGTGCCCGGACACACCGAGAACGAGATCACCATCGCCGCCCCCCTGGACCTGGTCTGGGACGTGACGAACGATCTGGAGAACTGGCCGCAGCTGTTCAGCGAGTACGCCGCGGTCGAGATCACCGAGAGGGACGGCGACAGCACCACCTTCCGTCTGACGATGCACCCCGACGAGAACGACAAGGTGTGGAGCTGGGTCTCCGAGCGGACCGTGAACCGTGCCGAGCGCACGGTCCGCGCCCGACGTGTCGAGCCCGGTCCGTTCCAGCACATGAACATCCGGTGGGAGTACTCGGAGGTGCCCGGCGGCACCAAGATGCACTGGACCCAGGACTTCGCGATGCGTCCCGACGCACCCGTCGACGACGACTGGATGACCGCCAACATCAACCGCAACTCCAAGGTCCAGATGGAGCTGATCCGGGACAAGATCGAGCAGCGCGACCGGGAGCGCCGCACCGCCTCTGTCGGGTCCAACTGACCCGCCGTCCGCCCACGGCCCGGCACCCGGCTCCAGAGCCGGGTGCCGGGCCAAGACCAGAAAGGCATCTCCCGATGCACCACGCTCTGATCGTCGCCCGGATGGCACCGGGTTCGGCGCCGGACATCGCCGAACTGTTCGCGGCCTCCGACAGCGGCGAACTGCCCCACCTCGTAGGCGTGACCAGGCGCAAGCTCTTCCAGTTCGGCGACGTGTATCTGCATCTCATCGAGTCGGAGCAGCCGCCGGGCCCCGAGATCGCGAAGGTGACCGAGCATCCCGAGTTCAAGGACATCAGCGAGAAGCTCACCGCCTACGTCAGCGCGTACGACCCGCAGACCTGGCGGGGTCCCAAGGACGCCATGGCCCACGAGTTCTACACGTGGGAGCGCGGCACCCCCGCCTGAGACGGACGATCGCCCCGGGTCCGGCCGAGAGGGCCGGACCCGGGGCGATCTGCGTGCCCGGGGGAGGAGCGGTCAGTCGGGGACCACGCACTCGAACGCGTGCAGGTAGGGGTTGACCGCGACGACGTCGCCGATCAGCAGCCCGGCGTCCGAGATCCGGGTGACCAGGCTCTCCCTGGTGTGCTTCGCGCCGCCGACGTTCAGGAGCAGCAGCAGGTCCATCGCGGTGGTGAACCGCATCGAGGGGGTGTCGTCGACGAGGTTCTCGATGACGACGACCCTGGCTCCCGGGCGGGCCGCCGAGACGACATTGCGCAGCGTCCGGCGGGTGCTGTCGTCGTCCCACTCCAGGATGTTCTTGATGATGTAGAGGTCGGCCTGGACGGGGATGGCCTCGCGGCAGTCCCCGGCGACGATCCGGGTCCGGTCGACGAGCGCGCCCTCGTCCCGCAGCCGGGCGTCCGCCCGCGCCACCACGCCCGGCAGGTCCATCAGGGTGCCGTGGAGTGCCGGATCCTTCTCCAGGAGGCTCGCCAGTACGTGCCCCTGGCCGCCTCCGATGTCGGCGACCGAGGTCACCCCGGAGAGGTCGAGGAGCTCGGCGACGTCCAGCGCGGACTGCATACTGGAGGTGGTCATCGCGCGGTTGAAGATCTGCGCGGACTCGTGCGCGTCCTGGTGGAGGTAGTCGAAGAACCCCTTGCCGTGCACGTCCGCGAAGACGCTCTCGCCGGTGCGCACCGCGTCGTCGAGACGCGGCCAGACGTCCCAGGTCCAGGGCTCGGTGCACCACAACGAGATGTAGCGCAGGCTGTTGGGGTCGTCCTCGCGCAGCAGGCGTGACATCTCCGTGTGGGCGAACTGCCCGTCCGGGGTCTCGGTGAAGATCCCGTAGCAGGACAGGGCGCGCAGCAGCCGCCGCAGCGGCGCCGGCTCGGCCTTCACCAGCGCCGCGAGCTCCTGCGCCGTGGCGGGCGTCTCGCCCAGCGCGTCGGCGACGCCCAGGCGGGCGGCGGCGCGCACGGCGGCGGCCCTGGCCGCGCCGAAGACCAGCTCACGCAGCTGCATGGCCGGCTGCGGGGGAGTGACGGGGTGCGGCAGGGCGGCGTGTACGGGGGAGGGAGTGGGAGTCGGGGTGGGGCTCACAGTGGTCATGCTGTTTCGCTTCTCCTCGTGCGGGGGTGCACCGCTCAGCACATGCCGGCCGGTGCGGACTTGGCGCAGACGTTGTCGGTGAAGGTGTTGCCCTTGCCGGTGTCCCCATTGGCGAGGTCGGCCGGCTTGTTGCCGAGCACGACATTGCCGCTGATGGCGTTGCCGGTGTTCTTCGTGCCCACGAAGCTCTTGAACAGGACGACACCGCCGGACATCGGGGTGGCGCCGGAGTTGTCGCGGATGGTGTTCGAGCGCACCTTGGTGTCCGCGGCGCCGGTGAGCACGATGCCGGAGCCCTGGAGGGCCGAAAGCCGTTCCGTCGCGGAGCAGAACTTGTTGTTGCCGGTGATCTTGTTGGACTCGATCGTCATGGCGCCGGCCTGCGGCTTTCCTTCGTCGCCCACGACGAACACACCGGTGCAGTTGCCGGAGACGCTGTTGTCGTGGACCGACAGGTTCCGGACTCGCCTGGCGGTGAATCCGATCCGGTTGTCCTTCAGCGCGTTGTCCCGGACCTCGGTGCCCCGGGTGTCGGTGGCGCCGCCCTCCTTGTCGACGGTGTTCGCGACGAAGATGCCGGCGTCGCCGTTGGCACGGGCGGTGTTGCCGATGAATGCGCCGCGGGTGGAGCGCTCCTGGGCGATGCCCCAGACACCGTTGTGCTCGGAGGTGACCCGGCGGACGGTCAGCCGGTCGGTCCAGGAGGCCCAGACGCCGTTCTGCTTGAACCCGGAGAGGGTCAGCGATTCGACGCGGACGCCGTCCACGGTTCTGCCCGACCGGCCCTGGACGCAGATTCCGCTGCCGGCCTTAGCGCAGGCGTCGGCGGCCTTCGTGCCCGGCTCGGCCGGCCGGATCACGGTCTTGCTGCCGGAGCCGCGCAGGGTCAGGTCGGCCTTGGTGACCAGGACGCTCTCCCGGTACGTGCCGGGCAGCAGGACGATCGTGTCACCCGGCTGGGCGGCGTCCACCGCCTTCTGGATCGACTCGCCCGGACGGACCTCGTACGAGTCCGTGGCCGAGGCGGAGGACATTCCGCACCCCGCGGCCGAGAGGATCGCGACCGGGGCAAGGACCTTGATGGTTCGTTTCTTCATGAGCCGAAGCTATGGGCGATCTCCACCCATTGCCACATAGGGTGAGCGGATGGGTTCGCAGCGTGCGCGAATGGGTTAAGCGGGCTGCGCCGCCAGGTGGTCGGGCCGGCGCGCGGGTGCCCCCGGCTCTCACTCCCCGGGTTCGCGCCGGGGCGCGACGACCGAGCGAGCCCACCGGTAGTCGGCCTTCCCGCTCGGCGAGCGCTGGATCCGGCGGGTGATCACCAGCCGGCGGGGGATCTTGTAGCCCGCCAGACGGGTCCGGCAGTGGGCCTGGAGATCGTCGAGGGAGGGCTCGGCCGCCCCCTCGCGCAGCTGCACCACCGCCGCGACACGATTGCCCCACCGTTCGTCGGGCGCCGCGGCGACCAGCACGTCGTACACGTCCGGGTGGGCCTTCAGCGCCTGCTCGACCTCCTCGGGGTACACCTTCTCGCCCCCGGTGTTGATGCACTGCGAGCCGCGGCCGAGGACCGTGACGATGCCCTCCTCGTCGACCGTCGCCATGTCCCCGAGCAGGACCCATCGCTCGTCGCCCCGCCTGAAGAAGGTCTCCGCGGTCTTCCGCGGGTCGTTGTAGTAGCCGAGCGGCACGTGCCCGCGCTGGGCGATCCGCCCCGGCTCACCCGGAGCCACCGGCTCGTACGTCGCCGGATCGACCACCGCCGTACGGGAGTTGACCCGGAGCCGGAATCCCTTCTCCGGACCCGAGTCGGCCGTCGCCGTGCCGTTGAACCCGGACTCCGACGAACCGAAGTTGTTCAGCAGCATCACCGTCGGCACCAGTTCCTGGAGCTCGGCGCGCACCGAGTCCGACATGATCGCGCCCGAACTCGACACCGAGAACAGTGACGAGCAGTCGGTGCCCTTCAGTGGGCCCTTCAGGGCGTCGATCAGCGGCCGCAGCATCGCGTCGCCCACCAGCGACACACTGGTGACCTTCTCCTTCTCGATCGTACGGAGCACTTCCTGCGGCACGAACTTGCGGTGGACCACGACCCGCTGCCCGAAGTTGAAACCGATGAAGGCGGTGAGCGTCGAGGTGCCGTGCATCAGCGGGGGAGTGGGGAAGAAGGTGATCCCGTCACCGCCCGCGGCGACCCGCTCGGCCAGCTCCTGCGGAGATTTCACCGGCTCACCGGTGGGCGCGCCCCCGCCGAGACCGGAGAAGAAGAGGTCCTCCTGGCGCCACATCACCCCCTTGGGCATTCCGGTGGTGCCGCCCGTGTAGATGATGAACTGGTCGTCGGCGGACCGCGGCGGGAAGCCGCGCTCCGGGCTCCCGGCCGCCTCGGCGTCGGTGAACGCGACGGCCTCGGGGCCCCGGGCCCCCGCCTCCGGCGCGCCCACCCGCACCAGATGACGCAGGCCCGGGGCCTTCGGCGCGGCGGCCGCGGCCCGCTCGTCGAACTCGGCGTCGAAGACCAGCGCGGCCAGATCCGCGTCACGGTAGAGGTAGATCAACTCCTCTTCCACGTAGCGGTAGTTCACATTGACGGGGACGATGCGGGCCTTCAGGCAGGCCAGCACCGTCTGGACGTACTCCACCCCGTTGTAGAGGTGCAGCCCCAGATGCTCGCCCGGAGTGATGCCCGCCTCGATCAGATGGTGGGCCAGACGGTTGGCCGCCGCGTCCAGCTCCGCATACGTCAGCCGGCGCTCCGCGCCCGTGCCGGGATGGTCGACGTAGACGAGCGCCTCGCGTTCCGGGACCGCGTCGACGACCGACTCGAACAGGTCGGCAAGGTTGTACTCCACCGTTCCTCCTGACCCCGGAAGCTGACTGGCTCGGCGGTCATTAGAGCGCCGGGAGGCGTAACTGGGAAGGGGTGCCGCAAGGAAATCTGACTAGCTGTCAGAAAACTATTGAACTGGGCCACCACCTACTGCAACCTGTTCTAGGTCTTTAGACGGGAGGCGGACAATGGGTGGTACGGAACACCTCGCCGTGCGGCGCGAGGGCGCCACACTGGTGCTCACCCTGAACAGGCCGGAGGCGAAGAACGCCCTCTCGCTGCCGATGCTGGTCGGGCTCTACGACGGCTGGCTGGCGGCGGACGAGGACGACACCGTCCGCTCGGTGATTCTCACCGGCGCGGGCGGCTGCTTCTGCGCCGGCATGGACCTCAAGGCCCTGGCGGGCAAGGGAATGGAGGGTGAGCAGTACCGGGACCGGATGACCGCCGACCCCGATCTGCACTGGAAGGCGATGCTGCGCCACCACCGCCCGCGCAAACCGGTCATCGCCGCCGTGGAGGGCCACTGCGTCGCGGGCGGCACGGAGATCCTCCAGGGCACCGACATCAGGATCGCCGGCGCGGGCGCCACCTTCGGGCTGTTCGAGGTGCAGCGCGGTCTCTTCCCCATTGGCGGGTCGACGGTCCGGCTGCCGCGCCAGATCGCCCGGACGCACGCGCTCGAAATGCTCCTCACCGGACGTCCGTACAGCGCCGCGGAAGCGGCCGGCATCGGACTGATCGGACGGGTCGTCCCCGACGGCACGGCACTGGACGAGGCCCTCGCCGTCGCCGAACGGATCAACGCCTGCGGACCCCTCGCCGTCGAAGCCGTCAAGGCATCCGTGTACGAGACCGCCGAGATGACCGAGACCGAAGGGCTGGCCGCCGAACTCAAGCGCGGCTGGCCGGTGTTCGCGACCGACGACGCCAAGGAAGGCGCCCGCGCCTTCGCCGAGAAGCGCCCGCCCGTCTACCGGCGCACCTGAGCCCAGGAGGCAACCGTGCCCGAAGCCCTCAGCGCACCGCTGGTGGTCGAGTTCCCCTTCACCCGCTCCCTGGGGCCCGTCCAGAGCGCCTTCCTCACCGGACTGCGTGAACGCACCGTCCTCGGCGTGACCACCGCCGGGGGAAAGGTCCTGGTCCCGCCCGTCGAGTACGACCCCGTCACCGCACAAGAACTCCATGAACTGACCGAGGTCGCCGCCACCGGCACCGTCACCACCTGGGCCTGGAACCCCGCCCCCCGACCCGCGCAGCCCCTCGCCACCCCCTTCGCCTGGGCCCTGGTCCGGCTCGACGGCGCCGACACCGCACTGCTGCACGCCCTCGACGCCCCCGGCCCCGACGCCGTACGCACCGGCATGCGGGTACGGATCCGCTGGGCCGCCGAACGCACCGGCGCGATCACCGACATCGCCTGCTTCGAGCCGTACGACGGTGAGGACAACGGGCAATTCGCCCCGCACGACGGCGAGTTCACCGACCCGGTCACCGGCATCGTCACCCCGGCCCGGCTCGACTACCGGTACACCCCCGGCCGCGCCCAGAGCGCCTACCTCGACGCACTGTCCCGGCAGCACATCGTCGGCGAGCGCTGCCCGTCCTGCCACAAGGTGTACGTACCACCCCGCGGCGCCTGCCCCACCTGCGGTGTCGCCACCACCGAACAGGTCGAGGTCGGCCCGCGCGGCACCGTCACCACGTTCTGCATCGTCAACATCAAGGCCAAGAATCTGGACATCGAAGTCCCCTACGTCTACGCGCACATCGCGCTCGACGGCGCGGATCTCGCGCTGCACGCCCGGATCGGCGGCATCCCGTACGACCAGGTGCGCATGGGCCTGCGCGTCGAACCCGTGTGGACCGAGGGCGGGCGGCATCCCGATCACTACCGGCCGACCGGCGAGCCGGACGCCGACTACGACGCGTACAAGGAGCTGCTCTAGATGCGAGACGTGGCGATCGTCGCCTTCGCACAGACCGACCATCGGCGCCAGACCGACGAACTCTCCGAAGTCGAGATGCTGATGCCCGTCCTCCACCAGGTCCTCGACGCGACCGGGCTCAGGGCGAGCGACATCGGCTTCACCTGCTCCGGCTCCAGCGACTACCTCGCGGGCCGGGCCTTCTCCTTCACCATGGCGCTCGACGGTGTCGGCGCCCACCCGCCGATCTCCGAGTCCCATGTGGAGATGGACGGAGCCTGGGCGCTGTACGAGGCCTGGGTGAAGATCCAGACGGGCCAGGCGGACACCGCGCTCGTCTACTCCTACGGAAAGTCCTCGCCCGGCGAGGTACGCGACGTCCTCACCCGCCAGCTCGACCCCTACTACGTCGGTCCGCTCTGGCCGGACTCCGTGGCGCTCGCCGCCCTGCAGGCCCGGGCACTGATCGACGCGGGCGACACGGACGAGGCCGCCCTCGCCGCGATCGCCCACCGCAGCCGCGCCGCCGCGGCGGACAACCCGCACGCCCAGCTCAAGGGACCGGTCCCGGCCGGCGACTACGTCGTGCAGCCGCTGCGCACCGGTGACTGCCCACCGATCGGCGACGGCGCCGCCGCCGTCATCCTCGCCGCCGGTGACACCGCACGGGCCCTGTGCCCCCGCCCCGCCTGGATCCGTGGCATCGACCACCGCATCGAGGCCCACTCCCTCGGCGTGCGGGAGCTGACCGACTCTCCGTCCACCCGGCTCGCGGCGACCCGCGCCGGGGTCTTCGAACGCCCGGTGGACACCGCCGAGTTGCACGCCCCGTTCACCTCCCAGGAGGTGGTGCTGCGCAAGGTGCTCCGGCTCGACGATAGCGTCGACGTCAACCCGTCCGGCGGCGCGCTCGCCGCCAATCCCGTCATGGCCGCCGGGCTGATCCGCCTCGGCGAGGCCGCCGCCCGCATCCACCGAGGCGAGTCCGACCGGGCACTCGCCCACGCCACCTCCGGGCCCTGCCTCCAGCAGAACCTGGTCGCCGTCCTCGAAGGGGAGAGCGCTCATGCCTGAGGAGCCCGTGGCCGTCGTAGGCATCGGCCAGACGAAGCACGTGTCCGCGCGCCGGGACGTCTCCATCGCCGGACTCGTCCGCGAGGCCGCCGTCCGCGCGCTGGAGGACGCGGCACTGACCTGGGCGGACATCGACGCCGTCGTCATCGGCAAGGCACCCGACTTCTTCGAGGGCCTGATGATGCCGGAGCTCTATCTCGCCGACGCCCTCGGCGCGGTCGGCAAACCGATGCTCCGGGTGCACACGGCGGGCTCGGTCGGCGGCTCCACCGCACTCGTCGCCGCCAATCTGGTCTCCGCGCGGGTGCACCACACCGTCCTCACCCTCGCCTTCGAGAAACAGTCCGAGTCCAACGCCATGTGGGGGCTCTCGCTGCCCATCCCGTTCCAGCAGCCGCTGCTGGCCGGAGCGGGCGGCTTCTTCGCCCCGCACGTGCGGGCGTACATGCGCCGGACCGGGGCGCCGGACACGGTCGGCTCCCTCGTCGCGTACAAGGACCGCCGCAACGCGCTGAAGAATCCGTACGCACACATCCACGACCCGGACATCACCCTGGAGAAGGTCCGGTCGGCACCGATGCTCTGGGACCCGATCCGCTACTCGGAGACCTGTCCGTCCTCCGACGGGGCCTGCGCGATGGTCCTCACCGACCGTGCCGGAGCGGCCCGTTCGCCGCATCCGCCCGCCTGGGTGCACGGCGGCGCGATGCGCAGCGAACCGACACTCTTCGCGGGAAAGGACTTCGTCTCGCCGCGGGCGGGCCGGGACTGCGCCGCCGATGTGTACCGGCAGGCGGGCATCAGCGACCCGCGGCGGGAGATCGACGCCGTGGAGATGTACGTGCCCTTCTCCTGGTACGAGCCGATGTGGCTGGAGAACCTGGGCTTCGCCGACGAGGGAGAGGGCTGGAAGCTCACCGAGTCCGGCGTCACCGAACTCGACGGCGACCTGCCGGTGAACCCGTCGGGCGGAGTGCTCTCCACCAATCCCATCGGCGCCTCCGGCATGATCCGCTTCGCCGAAGCCGCGTTGCAGGTACGGGGACAGGCGGGCGAACACCAGGTGGCGGGGGCCCGGAAGGCGCTCGGCCACGCCTACGGGGGCGGGGCGCAGTTCTTCTCCATGTGGCTGGTCGGAGCCGAGCCGCCCAGCAGCTGACACGGTCGGTCCCGGGCCGCCCAGCAGCTGACACGGCCGGTCCCGGGCCGGCGGAAGCCCCCTTCGCGCCCTGTCCGGGACTGTCGGGGGTGACTGCCCTTTGGCCCGGGACGACAAAAGCGGGAGGAGCCGACGTGGCGGAGCGCACCACGGCCCAGCAGCCCTTCGCGGGCTGGGAGAAGCCGGGTCTCGATCTCGGCAACGCGCAGTGGTGGTCGGGCAGTCAGGGCGCGGGGACATCCGGATCGCCTTCGTCGAGGGATTCATCGCGATGCGCAACGCGGGGAAACCCGGCAGCCCGTCGCTCGTCTTCACCCCGGCGGAATGGCGCGCCTTCGGGGTGAACGCCCGCGAAGGCGAGTTCGACCTCACCCGAGGGCGCGCCGCGCCGTGACGCGGCTCCGGGCGCGGGCGTGCCGGACCGTGACCCGCCGCCCATGACCACCCGATCGGCGGTACGGCGGTGCCGAACGCCGCCGGTGCGGACCGCACACCGTGGGTAGCGTGGTCGCTGTGAGTGGTGAGCGTGATCTCCGAACCCTGCTGAGCGGACTGCGACCGGAGCTGAACCCCGGCCGCTATGTCTTCACGACCGTGCCCGGCAGTGCCCTGCCGGCCGGCGTCGGGCCCGTCGTCACGGTCACCGAGGCCGAAGGGCTGACACTGGTCCTCCCGGAGAAGGAAGCGATCGCGGCGGGGCTGCCCCACGACTTCGCGGCGGCGTGGATCACCCTCCGTGTCCACTCCGCGCCGGACGCGGTCGGGCTCACCGCCGCGGTGTCCCTGGCGCTCACCGACGCGGGGCTGAGCTGCAATGTGGTGGCCGGATTCCATCACGACCACCTGTTCGTCCCGTACGGCCGGGCCGCGGAGGCCGTCCGCGTGCTGGAAGCGCTGGCCGCGGAATCCTCCCCGGAGCCGGGCCGCGGACCGGTCTGAACCCGGCCCGTGTACCCGTCGGTGCCCCGGCCTGCGCCGACCCGGCTCCGCGAGGTGAGCCCGGACACGTAACATGTCTGCATGTCCTTCCTCCGCCGCCGTAGCGCCGCCACACCCGCGGGCCCCGACTTCGACGTCCTGGCCATGGACCCGGGGGACTGGCCCGGAAACCTCGGCGCCGGTCTGCTGCCCGCGCCCGACGGAAGCTGCCAGGGCGTCTTCCTGCGCTACGACCTGTTCGGCGGCCGCGGCCCCGCGATGATCATCGGCAACCTCCCGGAGGGCTCGCCCGCCCGCGAGACCGAGGAGGGCCAGGTCCCGTTCGAGGTCGCCCAGCTGCTGCTCGCGCTGGAGAACGACGAGCCGGTCGAGGTCACCGGCACGGAGGACATGCCCGTGATGCAGGGCGACAACCTGCTGATCGTGCGCCGCGTGAAGCTCTCCGAGAGCCGGATCTCCTGCGTCCAGTTCGACCGCAGTGACGGCGTGCTCGTCACCATCGCCAGCTGGGACCGGCCGATCACCGACGATCTGTACACCCTGCTCAAGCCCCTGCCCGCCGAGCTGTTCCAGCAGGGCTGAGATTCGCCCCACCGCCGGCCGTCCGCACGAAGCGGGCGGCCGGCGGGGCGCACAACTCGACATCCGTCCAAGTGCTCGCGGCCTCCGTCCAAGAGGCCGCTTTGTCATGCTCCTTGTCGAGCTAGTCGTCGGACCTTTACCGTCGGCCGCATGACATCCGGGATCACGCGACGTACCACCGTGAAGACTGCGATAGGGACAACCGGTGTGCTGGCACTGGGAATTCCTTCCCTTTCCGGCACGGCTGCTGCTGCCGGTACCTCCGATGAATCGGTGGGCGCCACCCACTCGAAGAAACAGGCGGAGCCGATGCTCCGGTACGACGCGCCGGCCGCCGACTGGGAGCGCGAGTCGCTGCCCATCGGCGGCGGTGCCCTTGGCGCCAGTGTGTTCGGGACACTCGCCTCCGAGCGGCTCACCTTCAACGAGAAGACCCTGTGGACCGGCGGCCCAGGCTCCGCCCAGGGCTACGACTTCGGGAACTGGACCGCTCCCAGGCCCGGCGCACTCGCCGGCGTACAGCAACGCCTCGACAGCCAGGGCGCTCTCGGTCCGGACGCCGTCGCCGCCGAACTCGGGCAGCCCCGGCGCGGCTATGGCGCCTACCAGGTCTTCGGCGACCTGAGACTGGACCTGCCGGACGCCCCGGCCGCCCCCGACGCCTCCTACCGCCGCACCCTCGACCTGCGCAACGCTCTTGCCGCCGTGACCTACACCCACCAAGAGGCCAGGCACAGGCGGGAGTTCTTCGTCTCCCATCCGGGCAGGGTCATCGCGGGCCGCCTCGGCGCAGACCGTCCGGGGCGGGTCTCCTTCACCCTGCGCTACACCTCGCCCCGCAGCGACTGCACCGTCACCGCCGACCGGGACAGGCTCACCGTACGTGGCGCCCTGACGGACAACGGTCTGCGCTTCGAGGCCCAGATCCGCGTCCGGACCAGTGGCGGCACCGTCACCGCGGGCGCGGACGGCACCCTCACCGTCACCGGCGCGGACAGCGCCTGGTTCTTCCTCGCCGCGGGCACCGACTACGCCGACAGCTACCCCGCCTACCGTGGCGACGACCCGCACACCGAGGTCACCACCGCCGTGGACCTCGCCGCCCGGACCTCCTACGAGAAGGTCCGCGACGCCCATGTACGCGACCACCGCGCCCTCTTCGACCGGGTCGCACTCGACATCGGCCAGGAACTGCCCGACCTGCCGACCGACCGGCTGCTCACCGCCTACACGGGCGGAACGAGCCCGGCCGACCGGGCCCTGGAGGCGCTGTTCTTCCAGTACGGACGCTACCTGCTGATCGCCTCCTCACGGGCCGGTTCGCTTCCCGCCAACCTCCAGGGCGTGTGGAACAACTCGACCACCCCGCCCTGGTCGGCCGACTACCACAGCAACATCAACCTGCAGATGAACTACTGGCTCGCCGAGGTCACCAACCTCGCCGAGACCACCGCACCGTACGACCGCTGCATCGAGGCGATGCGCGCCCCCGGCCGCAGGACGGCGAAGGAGATGTTCGGGACGGTCGGCTGGGTGGTGCACAACGAGACCAACCCGTACGGCTTCACCGGAGTCCACGACTGGTCCACCGCCTTCTGGTTCCCGGAGGCGGCCGCCTGGCTCACCCAGCAGATGTACGAGCACTACCGGTTCAGTGGATCCACCGACTACCTGCGCTCCACCGCCTACCCGGCGATGAAGGAGGCGGCCGAATTCTGGCTGGCCAATCTGCGCACCGACCCGCGCGACGGACTGCTCGTCGTCACCCCCAGCTACTCACCCGAGCACGGCGACTTCACCGCCGGTGCCGCGATGTCCCAGCAGATCGTGCACGACCTGCTCACCAACACCCTGGAGGCCGCCCGCACCCTCGGCGACACACCGGCCTTCCGGGGCCGGCTGGAGACGGCCCTCGAACGGCTCGACCCCGGACTGCGGATCGGGTCGTGGGGGCAGCTCCAGGAGTGGAAGACCGACCGGGACGACCCGGCCGACACCCACCGCCATGTCTCGCACCTCTTCGCCCTCCACCCCGGCCGCCAGATCGAACCCGGCAGCGCGTGGGCACGGGCGGCCGAGGTCTCCCTCGGGGCGCGCGGTGACGGCGGCACCGGCTGGTCGAAGGCGTGGAAGATCAACTTCTGGGCGCGGCTGCGCGACGGTGATCACGCCCACCGCATGCTCGCCGAACAGCTGAAGAGCTCCACCCTGCCCAATCTCTGGGACACCCACCCGCCGTTCCAGATCGACGGCAACTTCGGCGCGACCTCGGGCATCGCCGAGATGCTGCTGCAGAGCCAGCACGACACCGTCGACATCCTGCCCGCCCTGCCCTCGGGCTGGCCGGACGGATCGGTGCGCGGACTACGGGCCCGAGGAGGCTTCACCGTCGACATCGAATGGGCCGCCGGGCAGGCCCGCCGTGTGGTGATCGCGGCGAGCCGCACCCGCGAAGTGACCGTCCGCAGCTCGCTGTTCGCGGGCGGAGAGAAGGTCTTCAAGGCACGCGCCGGCAACCGCTACACACTGATCGCCGAGGGCTGAGCGAACAGCGCGGTCACCCGCGCCGCCGAAACACCGAGCCCCGTGGGGCCGCTGATGTGCCACGGGGTGCCGGTGCCGCGCAGCAGATCCTGCTCCTGGTAGCGCCGGCAGTCCCGGTGCCAGATCAGGATGCCCGCGATCCAGTGCTTCAGCTCCAGCACGTACCCGGCCAGGATCTTCCGAGCCTCCGCGTCCAGCCCGAAGTCGTCGTAGAGCACCGGGAGTTCCTGCTCGGCGACGTGCAGGAACTCCCTCAGCCGCGACTTCATCAGGTCGTGGACGATCGCCACCCCGGTCGGGTAGTCCACCCCGAAGAAGTTCTGCACGACCAGGACGCCGTTGTGCACCTCACCCTCGAACTCGATCTCCTTCTGGTACGAGAACAGGTCGTTGAGCAGGCACGCGTAGTCCGCCGCCGCGTTCTCCAGGGAGCGCAGCGGTCCGCTGTGGTAGACCTCCGGCGGGACCTTCCTGCCGTGACCCAGCCGGCACAGGCTCATCGTGAGGTCGGAGCCGAACGTCATGCGCCGCATCTCGACGTAGTCCACCGGGTCCGGGATACGGTTCTGCACCTGGTTCGCCAGCTCCCACACCCAGCTCGCGGTCATGTCCTCGACCGACTTGCGGAACGCGCGGCGCCCGCTCGCGTCCATCGGGGCCGAGGTCCGCGCCCAGAGATCACCGAGCCCCCGCTCCAGGGCGTTGACCGGCTCGGGCGTCCCGGACCCGTCCAGGGGCATGAACAGCGAGAGCCGCTCGTTGGCGAGCTCGGCCCCCGCCAGATCGCGGGCCCGTCCGTGCACCACCGGGAACCAGTCGTCGCCGTACGTCCCCCAGGTCAGCCACTGCGAGGAGAGGTCCAACTCCTGCGGTGTCGCGTCAGGGTGCAGGCCCGCAGCGCACAGCGGCAGATCGGTCGCGAGGAGCCGCTGCTCGTCCCAGATGTGCGAACCGGGCACCCCCGGCTGTGCCTCCAGAATGCCCATCCGGCGCGACCAGTCGACGATGCGCACCCGCGCCCCGTCCAGATGCGGGCTGAGCGTCGTCCCGAAGGGCAGCTCGATGTCGGGCAGCAGCGACGGGCCGACGCGCTGGTAGGGCACATGGGTGTGGCTGCGCAGCCGGGCCGCCTCCGAGCGTGAGGTGAACCGGATCGACGCCGCGGTCATCCCGAAGCCGGTGGTGGCCGCTTCGACCGCGCCGTCGTTCATGTAGCGGCTGGAGCGCATGTGCCACTCATGGCCGCCGGACTGCCAGTCCTGCAAGCCCTTCACGTACGCGAGCACCGCCGCGGTCCGCGCCGGGCCGAGCCCCTTCTCCGCGCAGAGCGGACCGAGTTCGGTGAGCGCGGTGTTCTCGAACTGCTGGAGACGGGACGTCAGCAGATCGTTCACCGCGTCGGCGGCCTGCTGCGTGGTGCAGCCGAGGAAGTGCTCCAGGACCAGCACACCGTTGCTGTTCTCGCCCTCGTCCTCCACCTCGCGCTGGTACGAGAAGAGGTCGTTACGCAGATGCACCGCGTCGGAGAAGGCGTCGCGCAGCACCCGCAGCGCACGCTCGCCGGCCACCGCCTCGGGGACCTCGGCATCCGCCGCGTACTCCACGAGACTCGCCGACCACGGGGCGCCGCCCACCTTGCGGCGCATCTCGATGTACTCGACGGGATTGGCGATGCGTCCCCCGTCGATGTTGGAGAGCTCCCACAGCGACTCGTTGAGCAGGTTCTCCGTCGCCACGGCGAACCTCGCCCGCCAGGCGTCGGACATGCTCGGCACCGTACGCGTCCACAGATCGGCCAGCCCCGCCTCGACCGGATTGGCCGGCTCCGGCATCGGGGCCCCGCGGTCCATCGGCATGAACGCAGGCAACCGGTCCAGATAGCGCTTGGCGCCCTCACGGTCGGGGTTGCGCTTGAAGAGCTCCAGGAAGTGGTCGTCGAAGAAGAAGACCCACACGTACCAGTCGGTCACCAGCGAGAGCGCCTCGGCCGAGCAGTCGGGGTGGGTGTACGCACACAGCAGCGCGTAGTCGTGGGAGTCGATGTCCTTCTCCTCCCAGATGCCCGAACCCTCCACCATCCCTATGCTGCGCGCCCACTCCTTGGTGTGTACCCGGGCCTCCTCGACATGGACGTTGAGCCGCGCCGGATACGGAACGTAGAAGTCCGGCAGGGTGAAGGGCTGAGCCATGTGCGTACGGCCTCTCCTGGATCGCCGCGCGAAGTTCGCGCGGGCGTGATCGTGTCGGCGCGAGCACTACCCTTCGGCCGTTCGAGGCACGCACATTCGGGATTAGTCAGATAAAAGGCATGCGCAGGAGTGAGGCTCGGGTGTGCCCGGCCGGTCGCCCGGACGCCTCCCGGAACCGGGGCAACAGGCCGTCGAGGGCCACCGGTTGAATCTTTCCCTTGCAGGTCAGACACCCCGTCAGTGGTCTGGTCCACTGGCTCGACCCACGACCTCCACGGATCCCTTGACGCGCTGTCATCTCAGGTCGGAGAGTGTGCGCGCACAGCGGATCAGTGAGATCGGCTCAGGCACGGCTCCAACACGCACGGCTCCAAGAAGGGTTGTCATGACGTCCAAGCAGAGGACCGGACTCGCACTCGCGCTGACAGGTGTCGGCGCACTGAGCATGGCGCTGCTCAGCCCCGTGGCACAGGCCGGTGCGGACGGGGTGCGACCGGAATGCCCGCGCAGCCTCTCGTGCGACTGGGTACCGGCGGCCTACCAGCAGACGGGTGACCCGGCCGACAAGGAGACGTACGGGAATTACGACACCGCGGACCGGCCGCACACCAACAAGGTCAGATTCATCGTTCTGCACGACACCGAGGAAGACTTCGACACCACCCTGAAGATCTTCCAGAACCCGCTGAAGCAGACCTCCGCCCACTATGTGGTGCGCTCGGGCGACGGCCATGTCACGCAGATGGTCAAGGGCAAGGACGTCGCCTGGCAGGCCGGCAACTGGTACGTCAACAGCCACTCCATCGGCATCGAGCAGGAGGGCGTCGCCGTCGAGGGTGCCAAGTGGTACACCCCCGAGATGTACCGCTCGACCGCCGAGCTGGTGCGCTACCTCGCCGCCAAGTACGACATACCGCTCGACCGCCAGCACATCATCGGCCACGACGGAGTGCCGCCCACCAGCGCGTCCGGCACCAAGAACATGCACTGGGACCCGGGCACGTACTGGGACTGGAACCGTTTCATGGCGCTGCTCGGCAAACCCACCGTGCCGAGCGCCCCCAGGAGCAGCGAACTGATCACCGTCAGCCCGGACTTCAAGAAGAACCAGCAGGCCTTCCGTGACTGCGAGAAGGGCGTCGACCTGCCGGTCCAGGGCTCCAGCGCCGTCCCGCTGCACACCGCTCCGTCCGCCGACGCGCCCCTCTTCTCCGACCCCGGCCTCCACACCGACGGCTCGCCCGGAACGAACTGCGTCGCCGACTGGGGCAGCAAGATCAGCGCCACCCAGCAGGCCGTCGTCGCGGACCGGGCCCCCGGCTGGACCGCGATCTGGTGGTACGGCCAGAAGGCCTGGTTCCAGACCCCGGCCCGCAGCCGCAACACCATGCCCACCTCCGGCTACGTCGTCAGGCCGAAGGCCGGCCGTACGGACGTGCCGGTGTACGGGGTCGCGTACCCGGAGAAGTCCGAGTACCCGGCGGACTTCGCGGACAAGAGGGCGGGAGCGCCGCTCCAGTACACGATCAAGGCCGGCCAGTCCTACCCCGGTGGCGGCGAGGCGCCGACGGGATTCTTCTACGCACCGACGATCGACTCCTCGTACCCGCTCGACCACGCGTACTTCCGTGGCAAGGAGAAGTACGTGACGGTGCAGATCGGCCACCGGGTCGCCTTCGTGAAGGCGTCCGACGTGGACATCGTGCGCACCCGCTGAGAACGTGCCGGAGCCGTCGCAGCCGCGACGGAACGCCGGGAAGCCGTACAGCCGAGAAGGAGGCCTTCATGCACAAGCTGACCAGGACCGCCGCCACCACGGCCGCGGGAGTCGCCATGGCGCTCGCACTCACCGCCGCCTCAGCCGCCGTCACCGTCGCGACGGCCTCGGCCGCCGCCGCTTCCGAGACCGGGGCGCAGGGCTGGGACGTCTCCGGCTCGTTCGACACCCAGCAGGAGTGCGTCGCGGCCGGGGACGCGGGCGTCGCCGACGGGAGCTGGGCGCAGTACCGGTGCGTACTGTTCGAGGCCCGGTGGGACCTGATGGCTCCGGCATGACCACCTGACGCGTCATCAGTGCCCCTCCGCGCACGCAGTCCGTACCCGGAGGGGCACTTGCGCTCACCCCGCGACCAGCCGGTTCACCTGCGCGGGAGAAAGCGCGTGCTCGATCGCGAGTATCCCCGCCCCCACCGCCGCCGCGTTCTCACCCGTACGGCTCGGCTCGATCCGCAGCAGCTGGGTGGCCAGCGGATGCGAGCGCCGGTACACCGCCTCCCGGACCCCCGCGAGCAACTGGTCGTGCACGGCGGCCAGGGCGCCGCCCATCACCACCGTGTCCGGATTGAAGAAGTTCACCAGACCGGCGAGGACCTCACCGACCGCTCGCCCGGCCTCCCGGACCATCCGCACGGCGTCCCGGTTCCCGGACCGCACCAGACGTACGACGTCACTGCCCGACGTCGCGTCCAGCCCCAGAGCGACCAGCTTCGCCGCCAGTGACGCACCGCCCGCGACGGCCTCCAGGCAGCCCGAGTTGCCGCACCGGCAGGGATCGTCGAGATCCCCGACCCGAATATGGCCGATGTCGCCCGCGCACCCCTGCGCACCCCGGTGCAGCTTTCCGTCGGCGACGATTCCGCAGCCGATCCCCGTACCTACCTTGATGTACAGCAGATAGCGGCAGTCCGGGAACGCGCGCCGCTGCTCGCCCAGCGCCATCACGTTCACATCGTTGTCGACCAGCGCCCGCACCCCGAAGCGGGAGGCGAAGAACTCCGGGATCGGGTACTGGTGCCAGCCCGGCATGATCGGCGGATCGACCGGACGGCCGGTGGAGAACTCCACCGGACCCGGCACCCCGACGCCGATGGACCGCAGCGTCCTCGGCTCCCGGCGGGTCTCCTCCAGCAGAGCGCGCACGGTGCGTTCCACGTGCCGCAGCACGGAATCGGGGCCGTCCCCGATCGACAGCGGTTCCTCGTGCGAAGCGAGTGTGGTCCCACCGATGTCCATCAGCGCCACCCGGCAGTGCGAGGCCCCCAGGTCCACCCCGGCCACCGCGTGCTCGCGCGTGCGCAGCGCCAGCCGCCGAGGCGGCCGGCCGCCCGTGGAACCGCCGTCGACGTCCTCGTCCACGAGGCCGTGCGCGATCAGCGCGTCCACCCGCTGGGAGACCGTCGAGCGAGCCATTTTGGTGACCCGGGCGATGTCGGCACGGGTCGCGACCGCCCCCGAACCGATCAGTGCGAGCACCTCGCCGGGCGAGTGCGATGCGGCAGCGGAATTGCGATCCGACGGCGAAGACATGTCAGTCACCCTAGGGACGACTTCCGCTGCTCACAAGGCATCCAGTGTTCGGTCATCGGCATAAGTACGGTCCAAGTGACCACAAAACAAAGGTGCTTGAGCTCTTGACACTCCCAATGCCTGTCACGACTCTGCTCTGCAGACCACTGAGCGAGGAGCAGTTCGATGCTGACGATGCAGGGTGTGTCCAAGAGCTTCCTCGGGCTGCGTGTGCTCGAAGGGGTGGGGCTCGACCTCGAAGCCGGAGAAGTGCATGCCCTGGTAGGGGAGAACGGCGCCGGAAAGTCCACCCTGATGAAGATCCTCGCGGGCGAGCACTTACCCGACGAGGGGACCCTCACCATCGACGGCACCGTCCACTCCTTCAGCCACCCGGCCGAGGCCCAGGCCGCCGGGGTCGGCATCATCCACCAGGAGTTCGCACTCCTGACGCACCGCACGGTCGCCGAGAACGTCTTCCTCGGCCGCGAACCGACCAGGTACGGACTGGTCGACCGGCGCGCCATGGAGCGGCGCACCGCCGAACTCCTCGCCGAACTCGACGAGACCGGCATCACCCCGCGGACCCCCGTCCATGAGCTGTCGGTCGCACGCCGGCAGACCGTGGAGATCGTCAAGGCCCTTGCATCGGACGTCCGCATCCTGGTGATGGACGAGCCCACCGCCGCACTCGCCGACCACGAGGTCGAGCGACTCGGTGCCCTCGTACGGCGTCTCACCGCCCGCGGAATCGGCATCCTGTACATCTCGCACCGGCTCCGCGAGGTCTTCGACCTCTCGCAGCGCATCACCGTCCTCAAGGACGGCCGCCGCGTCACCACTCTCGACACCCGGGACACCGACGCCGGCACGGTGGTACGCGCCATGGTCGGACGGGAACTCGGCGCCTACTACCCGCCCCGGGCCGGCCCGGGAGAGCCGGGCGAGGAGCGGCTCACGGTGCGCGGCGGCGGCAACTCCAGGATCGGTGGCATCGATCTGACCCTGCGGGCCGGCGAGGTCGTCGGCGTCGCCGGTCTCCAGGGCTCCGGCCGGACCTCCCTCGCCCGCGCGCTGTTCGGCGCCGCCCCCTTCACCACGGGCACCATGACCGTCGGAGGGCAGCCACTGCGCCCGGCGAACCCCCGCGAAGCCGTCCGGGCCGGGATCGCGCTGGTCACCGAGGACCGCAAGGGGGAGGGCCTCGCACTGCACCAGTCCGTGGCCGACAACGCGCTGCTCGTGACCCGCGCCGTCCCCGCGCGCGGCGGACCGGCCGCCCGCCGCGAGGTGACCGCGCTGCTGGAGCGCGTACGCCTCCATGCCCACGGCGAGGACCAGCAGGTCCAGTACCTGTCCGGCGGCAACCAGCAGAAGGTCGTCATCGCCAAATGGCTCGCCGCCGGCCCCCGGGTGCTGCTCTTCGACGAACCGACCCGCGGCGTCGACGTCGGAGCCAAGGCGGCCATCCACACCCTGGTACGGGAACTGGCACGCGAGGGCCTCGCCGTACTGATCATCTCCTCCGAACTGCCCGAGCTGATCGGCATGAGCGACCGCATTCTCGTCATGTCCGAAGGCCGCCTCGTCGGCGAACTGCCCGCCGGAGCCACGGAAGAGGCGGTCATGCGCGTCGCCACCGGCGGCGACCGTGCCACGGAGGGAGCAGCATGACCGCACTCCGCCCCGACCTGGGCACCCGGCCCCGCACCGACCCGCTGCGGACGGCCCGCCCGCGCCTCACCGGCCCGGTGGCCGGGGTCTGGCTCGCCGCCTTCGCCGTCACCGTGCTCGGCTGGATCGTCGTCGCGGCCCGCGGCGGGGACTTCCTGACCGTGACCAACGTGGTGACGATCCTCCAGAACTGCGTCGCCCTCGGCCTCGTGGCCGTCGGCCAGTCCGTCGTCATCCTCACCGGATCGCTCGACCTCTCCGTCGCCTACCTCATCAGCCTGGGCACCCTCGTCGCCGCGGAGACGATGGAGAGCGGCAGCGTGCTCGTCGCGGTGATCGCCGTCCTCGCCCTCAGCGCCGCCGTCGGCCTGGCCAACGGGCTGATCGTCACCGGCCTCAAGGTCAACGCCTTCATCGCCACCCTCGGCACGGCCTTCATCCTGCGCGGCTGGATCGAGGACAACTACACCGGCCCCGCGGGCAAGGTCCCCGCCTCCTTCCAGCACCTCGGCTACGACCGGATCGGGCCGGTCCCCGTCTCCCTCTTCCTCCTCCTCGCAGTCGCCGTCACCCTCTGGCTGATCACCCGCCGCACCCGGCTCGGTCACCACATGTACGCGACCGGCGGCGACGAGCACGCCGCCCGGCTCTCCGGCGTACGCACCCGGCGCACCGTCGTCACCGCACACCTCCTGTGCTCGCTGTGTGTCGGTGCCGCGGCGCTCTTCCTCGCCGCACGGCTCGGCGCCGGAGCTCCCTGGGCGGGCACCGAGGCCCGCTACGACCTGGAGTCCATCGCCGCCGTCGTCCTCGGCGGCACCGCGCTCGCCGGCGGGCGCGGCGGAGTGGCGGGCACCCTCGGCGGAGTACTCGTCCTCGCCGTGCTCGACAGCGTCTTCAACCAGCTGTCCGTGGACCCCTTCTTCAAGAACGTCGTCCGGGGAGTCGTCATCATCGCGGCCGTCGCCCTCTACGCGCGGGGCCGCCGCACCCCGCAGGGGAGGACCGCATGACCACCGTCGCCCGGGCGCCCGCCGGCCGCCGTGTCCTGCGCGCCCTCACCACCGGCACCCCCGTCTACCTCCTGCTCGCGGTGCTCCTGGCCGCACTCGCCCTGACCGACCCGGGCTTCTACGAACCCGACCGCTTCCTCTCCTTCGTCAAGCGCGCCGCACCCCTCGTGATCCTCGCGGCCGGCCAGTACCTGGTCATCGTCTGCGGCGAGTTCGACCTCTCCGTCGGGGCGATCGTCACCGCCGGGGTGGTCGTCGCCGCCGAACTGTACGGCTCGTTCCCGGCCGCACCCTGGCTGCTCGTCACCGCGGTCCTGCTGCTCGCCGGAGCCCTCGCCGGACTCGTCAGCGGACTGATCACCACCCTGCTGCGCGTGCCTTCCTTCATCACCACGCTCGGCATGATGCTGATCCTCGAAGGTGCCGTCTTCTTCTGGACCGGGGGTTCACCGCACGGCGCGCTGCCCGCGGAGTTCCGCAGGCTCGGGCGCGGCACCGTGTTCGGCTGGCTGCCGTGGGCCGTACTCGCCTGCGTCGTCGCGGGCCTCCTGGCCGTACGCCTGATGCGATCCGACTTCGGCCGTACGCTCCTCGCCACCGGCGACAGCGAACGCGCCGCGGCGCTCGCCGGAGTACGGGTCGTACGGGCCCGGACCATCGCCTTCGTCCTCTCCGGCGTCGCGGCCGCGCTCGCGGCGGTACTCGTCGGCGGCTTCTCCGGAGTGTCGGCGCAGGCGGGCCGGGGCTACGAGTTCGAGGCGATCACCGCTGTCGTCCTGGGCGGTGTGGTGCTCGGCGGCGGCCGGGGCTCCGTCCTCGCGGCGATGGCCGGGGCGTTCTCGCTCCAGGCACTGTTCACCCTGCTCAACCTCCAGGGCGTCTCCGGCGCACTGGAGTCGACCGTGCAAGGCGTCATCGTCATCGCAGCCGTCGCCCTCGGCGCAGCCGACTGGTCCCGGCTGCGCCGCCGCGGCAACGAACCCCCGGGAGCGAAAACCTCATGAGTACGCGAAAGCTCGGACACTTCCTCGCGCCGGTCGCCGCCCTGCTCGGCGCGGCCCTGCTCGCGGGCTGCACCAGCGACGCACCGCCCGACGCGCCCGCCGCCGGAGCGAGCGGCAGCACGGGCGACCCGGGCACCGGCAAGCAGTCGGAGTTCTTCGACCGGGCCGAGTACGACCGTCAGCTCGGCCTCGCCGGGGTGACCCCGCAGGGGCCCGCCGGAAGGCCGTGGGAGCAGATGCTCCGCCCGGAGCTCGTCGACACCGCCCAGTACAGGAGGAAGGGCTCCGGCGGAATCCGGCTCTGCTTCTCCAACGCCGGGGTCTTCAACCCCTGGCGTCAGGTCGGCCTCAAGAACATGCGGGCCGAGGCCGCGCTCCACAAGGAGATCGCCGAGTTCACCGTTCTCGACGCGCAGGGCAAGGACGACAAGCAGATCTCCGACATCCAGGAGCTCGCCGGCCAGGACTGCGACGCCCTGATCGTCTCCCCGAACACCACGGCCACCCTCACTCCCGCCGTCGAGCAGGCCTGCGGAAAGGTGCCCGTGATCGTCTTCGACCGGGGCGTCGTGACCGACTGCGCCGTCACCTTCATCAATCCGATCGGCGGCTACGGATACGGGGCGGTCGCCGCCGACTTCCTCGTCGCGAAGGTGAAGCCCAAGGGGAAGATTCTCGCACTGCGGATCTCCCCTGGCGTCGATGTGCTGGAGACCCGCTGGTCCGCGGCGAAGCTCGCGTTCGACAGGAGCGGACTCGACGTCGTGGACGTGAAGTTCACCGACGGCGACCCGGCGAAGACCAAGGCGATCGTCACCGACGCACTCACCCGCAACGGCGACATCGACGGAGTCTGGATGGACTCCGGAGCGACCTCCGTCGCCGCCGTCGAGGCGTTCGAGGACGCGGGCAAGGACGTACCGCCCATCACCGGCGAGGATCAGCAGGACTTCCTCCAGGCATGGAAGGAGAAGAAGCTCACCGCGATCGCCCCCTCGTACCCCACCTTCCAGTGGCGCACGCCGATCATCGCCGCGCTGAGGATCCTCAAGGGGCAGCAGGTCCCCAAGGAGTGGAAGCTCCCGCAGCCCACCGTCACCCAGGACACCCTGGACCGGTACTACAAGCCCGGCATGCCGCCGCTGCACTACGCCATGTGCGGATGCGAGAACCTCCCCGGATTCCCGGAGAAATGGGGAGGCAAGAAGTGACCGCCGCCTTCCCGCTCGGTGCCAACCCGTGGATCTGGCACTCGCCGGTGACGTACGAAACGCTGGGCGACGTGCTGCCGAAGCTGTCCGCGTGGGGCTTCGACTGCGTCGAGATCCCGCTGGAGAACGAACGGGACTGGGCGCCCGCATCCGTGGCCAAGCTCCTCGACGCCTCCGGGCTCGCCCCCGCCGCGGTGATTGCCGTCATGCCGCCCGGCCGCGACCTCGTCCGCACCGACCCGCAGATCGTCCGGGTCACCCAGGACTACCTGTACCGGTGCGTCGACGCCGCCCGGGCCCTCGGCGCCCCGACCGTCGCCGGACCCATGTATGCGGCGGTGGGCCGCACCTGGCGGATGGACCGCGCCGAACGTGCCGCCGCGTACGAGGAGTTGCGGGAGAACCTCGCCCCCGTCGTCGAGCACGCCCGCATGGCGGGGGTGCGGCTCGCCGTGGAACCCCTCAACCGGTACGAGACGAGCCTGCTCAACACCGTGGACCAGACCCTGGAAGCGCTGACCGGGCTCCCCGAGAACACGATCGGCCTCGCGCTCGACGTGTACCACCAGAACATCGAGGAACGCTCGCTGCCCGGCGCCATACACCGCGCGGCGGGCCGCATCGTCCACGTCCAGGTGTGCGCCAACGACCGGGGCACTCCCGGCGCCGACTCCCTCGACTGGCCCGGCTTCCTTGCCGCGCTCACCACGTGCGGGTACTGGGGCCCGCTCTGTATCGAGTCCTTCACCGCGCACAACGACACCATCGCGGTCGCCGCCTCGGTCTGGCGGCCGCTCGCCGGCACCCAGGACAGCATCGCCACCGACGGCCTGGCCTTCCTGCGCCACGCCCTGAGCACTGTCCCGTAACTCCGCCCGTCCGCAATCCGCAGAGAGAGGACCCGCTCGTGAGCCGTCAACGATTGCTCTGTCATGTCCGCGACATGCGGCGTACGTTCATCGCGCTGGTGGGAGCACTGCTCCTCGCGCTGACCGCACTGCCCGCCACCGCAGCCACCACCGGCAAGGCCCCCGCCTTCCGCGCTCTGCTCTTCACCCGCGCCGTCGGCTATGTGCACGCCTCCATCCCGGCCGGGATCCAGATGTTCGAGCAGGAGGCGGCGGCAGGCGGCTTCGAGCTCGTCGAGACCGCCGACCCCGCGGTCTTCGACCCGGCGAAGCTCAAGGACTTCGACGTCATCGTCATGCTGCAGAACTCCGGCATGGTCTGGGACACCGACGCCCAGCGCGAAGCGATGCAGACCTACGTACGTGGCGGTGGCGGCGTCGTCGCCCTCCACAACACCCTCGACATGGGCATCGAGGACAGCTTCCCCTGGTGGGACGAGGCCATCAACGGCGGCGTCCACATGCCCGCCCACTCACCCGGTGTCCTCCAGGGCACCGCCAAGGTCGCCGACCGCGTCCACCCCTCCACCGCGGGACTCCCCGAACGCTGGGAGCGCCCCGAGGAGTGGTACAACTTCGACCGGAACCCCCGCGGTGACGTCCATGTGCTGGTCACCGCCGACGAGACCACGTACAACCCCGGCGGCTCCGCCATGGGCGCCGACCACCCGATCTCCTGGTGCCGCAACACCGAGGGCGGCCGGGTCTGGGCGACCGCCATGGGCCACGACACCGCCTCGTACAGCGAAGCCGCCTTCCGTACCCATGTGATGGGCGGCCTCGAGTGGGCCGCGGGCAACAAGCCCGGCGACTGCGGCGGCACCGTCTGGAGCGGCTACGAGAAGGTCACCCTCGACGACAACACCGCGGACCCGATGGAACTCGACGTCGCCAAGGACGGACGGGTCTTCTACGTCCAGCGCAGCGGCGAGATCAACATCTACGACCCGGCGACCCACGCCACCACCACCGCCGGAAAGCTCGACATCTACACCGGCGGCGAGGACGGCCTGGTCGGCATGGAGCTCGACCCGGACTTCACGAAGAACCACTGGATCTACCTCTACTACGCCCCCGCGGGCGCCTCCGAGGACGTCAACCGGCTCTCCCGCTTCACGGTCAAGGGCAACACCCTCGACCCCGCCAGCGAGAAGAAGCTCCTCGACGTCCCCGCCTACCGCGACCGCAGCTTCCCCGAGCCCGGCCACACCGGAGGCGCCGTCGAATTCGGCCCCGGCCGCACGCTCTACCTCGGCGTCGGCGACGACACCCCGCCCAACCTCGACCCGAACTGGCAGGGATACGCCCCGCTCGACTGGCGCGAGGGCAAGCAGATGCTGGACGCCGCCCGCACCGCGGGCAACACGAACGACCTGCGCGGCAAGATCCTGCGCATCAAGCCGAAGGACTCCGGCGGCTACACCATTCCCAAGGGCAACCTCTTCGCCCCCGGCACGGCCAGGACCCGACCCGAGATCTACGCGATGGGCTTCCGCAACTCGTTCCGCTTCACCGTCGACCCCAGGACGGGCTACGTCCACGCCTCCGACTACGGCCCGGACCGCGGACTGCCCACCACCGACCGGGGACCCGAGGGCCTCGTCGAGTACAACGTCATCAAGAAGGCGGGCAACTTCGGCTGGCCGTTCTGCCACGGCAACAACCAGGCATACGCACCGTACAACCCCGACACCAAGGAAGTCGGCCCCAAGTTCGACTGCGCCAACCCGGTCAACCCCTCGCCCAACAACACCGGTCTGACCGAACTCCCGACCGTCCAGCAGCCGGAGATCTGGTACGGCTACGGCGCATCCGAGGAGTTCCCCGAGGTCGGCAGCGGCGGCTCCGCCCCGATGAGCGGACCGGTCTACCACTACGACGGAAAGAACCCGTCCACCACGAAGTTCCCCGCCTACTTCGAGGGCGCAAGCTTCTTCTACGAGTGGTCGCGCAACTACGTCAAGGAAGTCCGCTTCGACAAGGACCAGAAGGTCCTGAAGATCAATGACTTCCTCTCCTCCCAGAAGTTCAACAAGCCGATGGACATGACGTTCGGGCCCGACGGCTCGCTCTACGTCCTCGAATGGGGCAGCTCGTTCGGCGGCGGCAACAACGACTCCGGGCTCTACCGCGTCGACTACGCACAGGGCCGGCGCGCACCGGTGGCCAAGGCCGCCGCCTCCGCCACTGACGGCCCCGTGCCGCTGAAGGTCGACTTCTCCAGCGAGGGCAGCAGCGACCCGGACGGAGACGCGCTCGGCTACGCCTGGGACTTCGACGGCGACGGCACCTATGACTCCACCGAGGCGTCCCCCAGCCACACCTACACGGCCAGGGGCGACTTCGCCGCCCAGCTGAAGGTCACCGACTCCACCGGCAAGTCCGGCTACGCCAACATCCCCGTCACGGCGGGCAATACGGCACCGAAGGTGACCATCGAATTCCCGGTCAGCGGCAAACTCATCGAGTTCGGCGACAAGATCCCGTACAAGGTCACGGTCACCGACCCCGAGGACGGCCCGGTCGACTGCTCCAAGGTCACCATCAACCCCGCCCTGGGCCACGACGACCACGAGCATCCCACCACCGACATCCCCGGCTGCGAGGGGACCGTGGAAACCGGTGATCTGGGCGGCCACCCCGAAGGCGCGGACCTCACCTACGTACTCAACGCCAAGTACACCGACAAGGGCGGCGACGGCGTCTCCGCCCTGACCGGCTACGGCCGCGCCGTGCTCCAGCCCAAGCACAAGCAGGCGGAGTACTACGACGCCCAGTCCGGCACCCGGATCGTCGCCCAGGAAGGAGCCGAGAACGGCAAGCGGATCGGAGACGTCTCCGACGGCGACTGGGTCGCCTTCGACCCGATGAGCGTCGAAGGCATCGGCACGGTCAGCTACCGGCTGTCCTCACCCAACGGGGTCGGCGCGATCGAACTCCGAGCGGACGCCGCCGACGGCCCGCTGCTCGCCACCACCCCGGTGCCCAACACGGGTGGCTGGGACAACTACCAGGCGACGCCGCCCGTGCCGGTCCAGGAACTGAAGGGAACTCACAAGCTGTACCTCGTCTTCACGTCCCCGCAGGACAACTCGTTCGACGTGGACGCGGTGGACTTCAAGAGTCCCTGACCGCACTTCGGCGTGCTGCGGGTCCGGTGTGTCGGCATCGGACCCGCAGCACGCATCCCCCTGGCAGGGTCAGCGGGTGCCGACCGCGGCACGCACCGCCCTGCGGGCCATCGCGCAGTCGTCGTGCAGTCGGCGCAGCAACAGCCGCTGCTCCTCGCCCGACGACAGCGCACCCGGGCGCTCCTGGCCGGCCCCCGAGCCCGTCGACTCGCGCATGGCCCGCTGGACGGCCGTCTCATAGGTACGGATCTCGCGGGTCAGCACCAGCATCAGGTTCACCAGGAAGGCGTCCCTGGAATCCGGTCCGGCTGCCTGCGCCAGCTGGCTGATCTGACGTCGCGCCGACGGTGCGTCCCCCAGAACCGTCCAGAGCGTCGCCAGGTCGTAGCCGGGCAGATACCAGCCCGCGTGCTCCCAGTCGACCAGCACCGGACCTGTGGGCGACAGCAGGATGTTGGAGAGCAGCGCGTCACCGTGACAGAACTGCCCCATGCCCTGACGGCCGCCCGCGTGCGCCAGACCGTGCAGCAGCTTCTGCAGATCGCCCAGATCCCGGTCCGTGAAGAGCCCCAGCTCGTGATAGCGCGCGATCCGCGAGGCGTAGTCGAGCGGAGCGTCGAACAGCCCCGGCGCCGGCCGCCAGGCGTTGACCCGGCTGATCGCGCCCAGCGCGGCCCGGATATCGGCCCGGGGCGGAGCCTCCGAGGGGTGTCTGGTCAACGCGGCCACCCGGCCCGGCATCCGCTCGATCACCAGGGTGCAGTTCTCCGGATCGGCCGCGATCAGACGCGGCACGCGCACCGGCGGACGGTGCCGGACGAACGCACGATATGCAGCTATTTCATGGCGGAACCGCTCCGACCATGCGGGGGAGTGGTCCAGTAAACACTTGGCGACCGCGGTCGCTCGGCCGGTGGTGCCGACCAGCAGCACCGAACGGCCGCTGCGGCGCAGCACCTGGACCGGGTTGAACTCGGGGCAGATCCGGTGCACCGAGGCGATCGCCATTCTCAGCTGCGCCCCCTGCGCGCCGGACAGGTCCAGCCGGCCGCTGAGCGGCGGGCCGACCATCCCGGCCGGCCGACGCGGCCGGACCGTGCCGGGCGCCGGGGGAGCGGCGTGCGGAGACAGATACGGACCGCCGCCCGCCCCCAGGGGACGGAGCGGCCGGGGCGGGGCGGTCACGGAGGACGATGCTGTGTACATGGGCGAGACAGATCCCTTCGCGCGCCGACAAGTTGCGTACACCGCCCCGGCCGGCGGCCGTTCGGCACCCTGGGGAGTACCTAGGGCTGCCGGGCGGGGTGGCGCTTTCCTACCTGACACCGGCAGACGGGTGGCAGACCAACTGGCGGACCCTGGCGAACCCTGGCGAATTGTCGCAAGGCCTCTGACAGGGGGTTACTGTCAACACAGCCGAGAACCTGGGGGCTTGACGTGACCGGAGAACCCAACACCCGCCTGTCCGACCTGTTCGGCCTCGCCGGCTGGTCCAAGGGCGAACTCGCGAGAATGGTGAACAGAAAGGCGGCGGCCATGGGCCACCCGCAACTGGCCACCGACACTTCGCGGGTGAGGCGTTGGATCGACATGGGGGAGTCCCCCCGCGATCCCGTGCCCAAGGTGCTGGCTGCCCTGTTCACCGAGCGACTCGGTCGTGTCGTGACCATCGAGGACCTCGGGTTCGGCCGACGCGGGCGTGTGGGGAAACGGCGAGAGGCCGGGACGCAGGACAATCCCGACGGACTGCCGTGGGCGCCCGAGCGGACGGCAGCGGTCCTCACCGAATTCACGGGAATGGACCTCATGCTCAACCGACGCGGCTTGGTGAGCGCGGGCGCCGCGCTCGCCGCAGGATCGACCATCACCGGCCCCATGCACGACTGGCTGCACTCCGACCCCGTACTGGCGGCCGACGCGCCACGGATCGAGGACCCGCTGCACGCGGACCCCGCCGGTTTCGACCGGTACGAGGCCGCACCCATCGGGTCGGACGAGATCGAGGCGCTGGAGCGGTCCGTCGAGGTGTTCCGCGCCTGGGACGCCTCACGGGGCGGCGGACTCCAGCGCAAGGCCGTGGTGGGCCAGCTCAACGAGGTGGGCGGCATGCTCGCCTACCGCCACCCCGAACATCTCCAGCGACGGCTCTGGGGCGTCGCGGCCAACCTAGCCGTACTCGCGGGATGGATGTCCCACGACATCGGCCTCGAACCGACCGCCCAGAAGTACTTCATCATCGCGGCACACGCGGCGCGCGAGGGCGGCGACCGTCCCCGCGCGGGTGAGGCGCTCTCCAGGGCGGCCCGTCAGATGGTGCATCTGGGCCGTCCCGACGACGCCCTGGACCTGATGAAGCTCGCCAAGTCCGGCTCCGGGGACATGGTTCTGCCCCGGACCCAGGCGATGCTGCACACCATCGAGGCCTGGGCACACGCAGCCATGGGCCGCGGCCAGGCGATGCGGCGCACCCTGGGCAAGGCCGAGGAACTCTTCACCGCGGACAAGAGCGATGTGCCGCCGCCCAGTTGGATGCAGATGTTCGACGAGGCGGACATGCACGGCATGCAGGCCCTGGCGTTCCGCACGCTCGCCGAACACGATCCGTCGGCCGCGATCGTGGCCCAGCGCCACGCCAAACTGGCGCTGGAGCTGCGGGCCAACGGGCGCCAGCGGTCCAAGATCTTCGACTACATCTCGCTCGCCTCGGCCTGTTTCATCGCCGACGATCCCGAGCAGGCCGACCGGTACGCGCGACTCGCCCTGGTGACGATGGGCGAGACCTCTTCGCACCGCACCTGGGACCGGCTGCGCGAAATGTACCGGCTCACGGGCCAGTTCGCGGGCTACGCGAAGATCGAGGACCTGAGGGAGGAGATCAAGCTCTCCCTGCCGCAGAGCTCCATCATCAAGCAGCGCAGGCGGTCGTCGGAGATCTGACATGAGGGCGCCGCGACGAAGGGGCGCCGAGCACAGACCGTCCGATCACCGGCCTTCCTGCTACCCGCCGTCCGGGCACCGCACCCGCATACGCGCTCGCACTCCCGTGCACTGCGCCGTGTCCGACGTTCCGCGTTGGTCCGTGCCCTGTACGCGTGCCGCCGTGCGCTACGCCCCGACGCGGGCGACCAGCACACAGGCGTCGTCCAGGCGTTCGGTGCCGCCGAACTCCGCGACGACGGTCCGCAGGCACTCCTGTGCCGAACGGGCCTGCGCGAACCGCGGGGCCAGAGCCAGCAGCGCGTCCGGGCCCGCACCCCGGTCGCTGTGACGGTTCAGTCCGTCGGTGTGCAGTACCAGCACATCGCCGGGCAGCAGGTGCACCTCGTCCTGTTCGTACGCGACCCCCGAGGCCGCGCCGAGCAGGACTCCGTCCGGCGCGGGCAACGGACACCCCACTCCGTCGCGGAACAGCAACGGCGCGGGGTGTCCGGCCTGCGCCCAGGTGAGGGTGCCGGTGGACGGATCCAGACGGCAGCACACCGCGCTGCCGAGAGCGGGTTGGACGGAGGACTCCAGTAGCTGATTGAGGTGCCCCATCAGGGCATCCGGCTCGATGCCGGCCACAGCCATTCCGCGCAGTGCGCCCAGCAGCATCGCCATGGCCGAGGTGGCCTGGATGCCGTGGCCGGTCAGATCACCGACCGTGAGCACGGTCCTTCCGTCCGGCATTTCCAGCGCGTCGTACCAGTCGCCGCCGATGAGTGAACTCGACTCCGACGGAAGGTAGTGCGCCGCGATGTCCAGTGCGCCGGGCCCCTGCGAGGGCAGCCGCAGGGAGCCACGCCACGGGGGGAGCACGGCCTCCTGGAGCTCGACCGCCAGGCGGTGCTCGGTCTGCGCCCGGTGCTCCCGGCCGCGCAGCGAGTCATGGCTCCGGCGCACCGCCTGCTGGCTGCGCCGCAGCTCGCTGACATCGCGCAGGACCGCCCACATGGAGGCGGTGCACCCGTTCGGGTCGAGGACGGGCTCGCCCATCATGTGGAGAGTGCGAATCCGGCCGTCGGTCCGCATGATGCGGAACTCGCCGTCTATCGGCTTGCCGTCCACCAGGCAGTCGGTCACCAGGGCGGTGAGCAGGGGCTGGTCCTCGGGAAGAAGCATGGAGGGGAGCTCGTCGAGCGAGAGCGGTCCGGCGGCGAGGGGGCGGCCGAAGATCTGGAACAGTTCCTCGGACCAGCTGACGTCGTCGGTGAGCAGATTCCACTCCGCGCTGCCCACCCGGCCGATCAGCGATCCCGGCTTCGGCTCGTCGTAACGCTCCCACGCGCTTCTCTCCGGCGCGCCCTGCGCGTCCTCCGGGACCGAGGGCTCCGCGAGGTGCTGTGAGGTCCGGGTCGGCAGGCCCTCCCTGAGCTGTCCCAGATGCGCGCCGAGGTCGTCGAGATGGTGGACCGCCAGATCGCAGAGCGCCCGCTGCCAGCGCAGCTGCGGATCCTCCTCGTCGGTCAGCACCGTGTCCCGCCGCACGGCGTCCACATCGCCACGGAGCCGAAGGGTCCGGTTGATCAGCGCATCGACGGCGTCGCGTTCGGGTGGCTGTGGGGCGGGGCGGTCCGCAGACAGATGGGACGGCATCTCGTACTCCGATACAGGCGCGGCACGACCAGGTCTGAAAGGTGGACCGAAGACGACTGTCGCACAGCCCGCGGGAGGCCGTAAGGGATTTGGCAACACTCGAGACGTTGTTGCTTCTGGCATATGTCACAGGCTGCGCATGGCGCTGATCCGTCGAACGCCCTTGCCATCGGCGGATGTTGACGCAAGTCATCCGGCGTGTTTGGACGGTTGTGCGACCGGGTGCGTCGGTTCGACGTCGCGCGCCCGGCCTGATCGGGGGGCATATGCGAGGCGTCGTCGGCCGCGTGGTGGGAATGCGGCGGCGGTCCGCCATGTTACGTCACCAGAACGAAAATGACACCCATTCTCGTCACGAGAGGGTGGGGTCGGCGTGAAAGCCTGGAGGCACCCATGGCCCGCAGTGAGGTCCGTCCCGTCGTCACGCTCCGGTCGACGGCTGGAACGGGGCAGAGCTATGTGACCCGCAAGAGCCGCCGGAACAACCCCGACCGGCTGGTGCTGCGCAAGTTCGACCCCGTGGTGGGGCAGCATGTGCTCTTCCGTGAGGAGCGCTGACCGCGAAGCCGCCGGAGGGCCGCGTTCCGTGCTGTGGATCACAGTGCGGGGTGCGCGTTTCCGGGAACGGGATGCGGTGGTTTATCGTTCACCTATATGTGGATGTCGCGCACCGCGCCCACCATTGAGCCGCCCCGGCTGGATTCCCCCGATCCGGCCGGGGCTTTCCTCTTTCTCGGGCATCGTCGCAGGTCAGCCCTTGGGCGCCGCTCCGCGCGCCCGCTCGGCCAGCAGTGCGCCCGCCGCCGGAACCACCGCCACCACGGCTGCCGCGTCAGGCCACAGGCGTACGGTCAGCGCGGTCACGCCCGCGCCCGCCACGACCGCGATCAGCCGGCCGGCCACCCAGCGGTCGCCCTGCTCCCATGACCGCAGAGCAGCCCGGCCGACGAGGGCGGTGAGCGTGCCGGTGAAATAGTTGGTGGGTGTCGAGCGGATCCGGCCCTGGATGCCCATGGCCACGGCGATGAGCACCAGCAGCCCCAACCGGTCCCCGTCCGAACTGATCAGCTCCAGCGCCCAGAGCACGGCCCCGGCCGCCAGCAGAGTCACCTCCACCAGCAGCATCACCGGCAGTGACCACCGCAGCCGGTCACTCATCCGTGCACCGCAGCCGACGCCGACGGCGTAGGCGGCCAGAGCGGTGACCACCCGCAGCGCCACCCCCTGCTCTCCGCCACCGGCGACAGAAGCGCCCAGCAGCACCAGATTCCCGGTCATCACCCCGGCGAAGACCTGGCCGACGCAGATGAAGACAAACGCGTCGGCCGCCCCGGAAGCGGCCGACAGGAGCAGCAGGGCCCATTCGCCCCAGGGGCCGGGCTCGACGCGGCGGGGGGCGGAAGGGCGGGTGGGAGTGGACACTCCTGCATTCTCGGTTCGAGCCCGTTGCACCGCGACGCTGACGCGCCCTTCCGCTTCCCTCCGGCCGCTCGCGCGCTGCGAACGGCCAGGGGCACCCGTTCGGCCCGTGGCCGCTTGCGGGGCGCGCCCACCCGGCCCAGCGTGGGGGGACGTCGTGCGCGCCGACGGCGTACGACCCGCCCGCCGACGAGGAGAGACATGGCCGACGCCCAGTGGAGTCCGGGCCCGAGGGCATGGACCGCCGCCGAGTGGCTGCCCGTGCTGGACGTCGTCGAGCCGCCCCGGCAGCGCCGGCTCACCGTGCTGGTGCGGCTAATTCTCCTGATCCCGCACTTCATCGTGCTGTTCTTCCTGTACATCGCGGCCGCGCTGACCGTCATCGTGGGGTGGTTCGCCGCGCTGTTCCTGGGGCGGCTGCCCGAACCGGTCTTCCGGTTCCTCGCCGGATGCCTCGGCTACCAGATACGGGTCGGCGCGAGCAGCATGCTGCTCGTGGACCGCTATCCGCCGTTCGCCCTCGACCCGCCGCCGGACTGTCCGGTCCGGATCGAGGTCCGGCCCACCGCTCTCAACCGCCTGGCCGTCTTCTTCCGCCTGATCCTGATGATCCCGGCGGCCGTCGTGCAGGGTCTCGTCATGTCCGGCTGGTGGGCGGTCGCGATCATCTGGTGGCTGATCACCTTGATCCTGGGACGAATGCCCCGCCCCCTCTTCGAGGCCACGGCCGCCGCGCTCCGCTACGAAATGCGCTTCGGGGCCTACGCCATGATGCTCACCCCGGCCTATCCCAAGGGCTTCTTCGGCGACGACGACCTCTCCGTACCGCAGCAGCAGGCACGTTCCGCCACGCGGCCCCTCGTCATGAGCGGTGCGGGGAAGGGGCTGCTCGTCCTGTTCCTGGTGCTCGGGTTGGCCACCTCCATCACCACCTCCACCACGACCACCTGGTCGAACGAGCCCACCGACAGCATGTGAAAAACCCTGTCCGGTGCCGCCGCGGACGAGGCGTGATCACGCCATGACATGGAAAACGCCTGAGGTAACGCGAGTGCCGGGCTCACTCGTTGCCGGTGAGCGGGAGATGCTCACGGGCTATCTCGCATGGTTCCGCAGCTGCCTGCTGCACAAGTGCACGGGCCTGACCGGGGAGCAACTCGCCGAACAGACCGTACAGCCGTCGAATCTCACCCTGCTGGGACTGATCCGCCATATGGCGAAGGTCGAACGCGTCTGGTTCCGGGAGCGGTTCGCCGGTCAGTCGTTCGACTCCATGTATGACCCGGAGAAGGGCAAGGACGCGGACTTCGAGGACCTGGACCCGTCCCGGGCGGCCGAGGACTATGCCCGTCTGGTCGAGGAGTGCAGGCTCGCGGACGAGATCGTCGCCAATGCCTCGCTGGACGACACCTTCGTCCATGGTGGCGAGGAGTACTCGCTCCGGCTGATCCATCTGCACATGATCGGTGAGTACGCGCGCCACACCGGCCACGCGGACCTGGTGCGCGAGGGTGTCGACGGTGTGACGGGCTGGTGACGCCCCGCTCAGCGGGGCTCGGCGCGGCTGAGTGTGTCTGAAGGACGTGCGCAGCCGTGCCGGGCCCACCGGCCCGTCAACCGGCGTCGGGCTCGTCACCCAGCACGTACAGCTCCGGCAGATTGACGACGACCGCCTCCTGGGTGCTGCGGGCGATCACCACGACCGCCTCTTCGTCGGCGCTGGGATTCTCCTCGCGGTGCGGTACGAACGGCGGTACGAAGATGTAGTCACCGGGGGAGGTACGGATCCGGACTTCCTCGGCCGCCCCGCTCGAATCGTCGAGGAAGACGAACTCCGGGTGTCCCTCGACCACATGGATCGCCGTCTCGGACTCGCCGTGGTGATGGTTGGACGAGGCGGTTCGCGCCGCCACGTGGGTCTGGCCCATCCAGATGCGCCGCGACCCGACCGTGTTGCCGCTGATCGCGGCGAACCGCCGCATGCCGTCCGTCTGCGCGGTGTCGCCGTCGAGCGCGTCGGCGCGGATGTGGTGGAGCCGGGCGTGCAGCGGGAGTCCGTGGCCGGCCGCGTCGTCACCGCTCTCGTCGTGGCCGGGCAGGTCGGGATGGAAGGCGTCGTGGCCGGCGGAACCGGACGGGCCGGGCGGGGGAGTGGCGTGGGAGGGCATGGCATTTCCTGCTCGTCGGGGGCGGGCACGGTCCGTGCCCGCCCCCGAGGCTATGCCGTGGGTCCGGTCGGCGGCGAGGCACCGACATCTTGACGTGGACGCGTCGATGGGTATGGTCTAGTCCAAGTGCAGTGCCCTGTCGGACGTCGCGCGTCCGGGCGTACGCGGCAGTGGTTCCTGCAGTGCCCTTCGCGCCTTTTGGCCCCCACACCGGAGAGGCCGGTCTGCCACTACCGGGCCCCCACAGCCCGCTCGTGTGCGGCGACGCCTCATGTGAAGGAGAAGCATGCACGCGAAAAGGAAGACAGCCGCAGTCGTCGGTGCCTTACTCGCCCCCGTACTGGCTCTGAGCCTTCCGGCCGGCTCCGCCAGTGCTCACGGATACATCTCGTCGCCCCCGAGCCGCCAGGCCCAGTGCGCCGCCGGGACCGTGAGCTGCGGGGAGATCAAGTACGAGCCGCAGAGCGTGGAAGGCCCCAAGGGGCTGACCAGTTGCAGCGGAGGCAACAGCCGGTTCGCCGAACTCGACAACGACTCCAAGGGGTGGCGAGTCACCCCGGTCGGCCGGAGCACGTCGTTCCAGTGGGTCCTGACCGCCCGGCACGCAACGAGCACCTGGCAGTACTTCGCCGGCGGCCGGAAGATCGCGGAGTTCAACGACAACGGCGCGCAGCCCGGCGCCACCGTCACCCATCAGGTCGACTTCGGCGGCCTGACGGGCAGGCAGAAGGTCCTCGCGGTGTGGAACATCGCGGACACCGCAAACGCCTTCTACGCCTGTATCGATGTGAACGTCGGCTGACCGAAGAGCTTGGCCGGCGGTGCGCCGAAGCCCCCCACTACCGTGCGGGCTTCGGCGCGCTGTCATGGGTGTATCGCCGGGTGGACAGCTCCTGCGGCCGCATGCCCCTGCGCCGGGACGAGTGCCCCGGGCCGGAGGATTCATCGGATCCTTGAAGCGTGCCAACTTGCCGTCGGCAGTCAACCTCGTTGCAGTCGCCGACGCAATTCATGATCACGGCTGCATAATCCTGCAAGAAGGCCAAGACATCCGAGCAAAGTCTTTCGCGATGGCCTCCGCCGCAACGACCACTTCCGCTCCATCGAGACCTGCCGCGGCTCCTTCGACGACGTCCGCTTCCACAACCACACGATCTACATCGGCAAAGGCGTCAGCCAGACCGTCGTGAACGAGAACACCACCGGCAGGCACGAAATCTCCTTCACGAACAACATCGTGGTCAAGGAAGGCTCCGGCACCGCCTCCTTCAACCTGAAGAGCGGCGGCGTCACCCTCAACCACAACACCCTCGTCAACGTCCGCAGCGCCCCCGGCAACCCGGGCGGATCCACCGCCGACCCCCGGTTCACCCACCGCACCGGCGCACTCCCCGACGGACTGAGGCTGCACACCGCGTCACCGGCGCTCGGCGCCGCCGAGCAGACCGTCTCGGGACTCGAACCCGACACGGTGTGCGAACTCAGCGGCTGGATCCGCAGCGACGGCACTCCCACGGCCCTGGGCGCCAAGGGCTACGGCGGCAGCAAGGAGCACCTCGGCGCGCCCGTCACCGCGTCCGAGGTCCGACTGCGCGTCCTCGGTGCCCGCGCCAACCCGCACGTGGCGAAGCTGGGTCTGTACAAGGCCTCCTGACCGGGACGTTTCCAGGCAGAGCCCGGCAGGGGGCGGAACGGACGATCCCCGGTCCGCCCCGTGCGGGCACAGCGAGGATGCGGAGGCCCGACGGTCACTTCGTGCGGTCGTCCCGGTCGTGAACGCGCCGGGCGTGCGGAACACAGCAGTGCGCCGGCGAGGGGGCCGCGGGAGCGCCGTGGGCGATGTGCTCGGTCGGCGTCCGGCGCTCCGGATCGTCATCGAGCGGGTGCGTGTCGGTCCAGTAGATACTGAGCATCGTGCGGAGAGTCGTCGGATCCTGCCCGGGACCGGTGGGCACGGTCAGCCGGTCCAGATGCCGCCACAGCTCGTGGTCCGCGGGCTCGGCGCCGCCGCCGTCGCGGGCGTGGACCGCCTGGTGGCGTTGCACGGCAACCGCCAGCTCACGGAGCGTCTCCCGGCTCTGCTGACCGGAGTTGAGGCTCTGCGCGCGGTTCACGTTCCGCTGCTCCTGGCCGAGCTCGGAGATGGCTCGCTGGACACGCTGGTGAAAGTTCGCGGTGCGGCGCCGCAGCGACTCGAACTCTGCCCGGGTGGCGAACCATTCCCGCTTGCCGGCCTCACCCCGCGCGAAGCACTCGATGCGGAACTCCTCGCGCTCGGTCTTCCGACGGCGCAGCACGCTCGCGGTGCGTTCGTGGACATGCGTGAGGATCTTCCGGGCGCGCGGCAGATTGTCGGGGTGGGTGATCGCCGCCCACGTTCTGGCATCGCGGGTGGGCGGGTGAATGTTCGAGGTGAGAATCTGCTCGAACTCTTTGTCGGCGAGCTGCGCGAGGTCCTGGGCGTCCACTACTGGCCTCCAAGCCGGTGTTGGGCGGTATGTGTCCAGCGTGGCGTATGGCACCGACAAGAACGTAGAAATCCGGAAATAGAACGCGCCAGGTCCGAGGGGGAGCGGGGCAGCAATTATGACGGTGCGTCAGTCGGGGGCCGGCGGCCCGCTCCGTACGGCAGTGGTCAGCAGGCGCGGCCCACAGGAGACCGCCGCGCCGGCGAACACACCGAGGGAAGGATGCGGCCGCCGGGCGCGGATTCGTGAACGCGCTGCCTTCGGCGCGGAGCAGGACCACCCTCCGCATGTCCGAAACTGGACGCCGCAAGTCAACGTGCCCGGTCCCCTGGCGGCCGTCACCCACCGAGGCCGGGCCGGACCCCGCCCTCAGGAGCGCCACCACGGCGCACGCACCACGTCATCCTCGGTGACCCGGCGGTTCAGGCCGTTGACGACCTCGTCCCGCTTGATGTCCCAGCCCACGACACCGTTGCCCTCGCGCCCCAACTCCACGAGACGTGCGCGTTCGTTCCCCTGCCCCGTGTTCACATCGCATTCCACAACACTCGTCCAGGCGCGGCCGTCCACCGCTCCCGTCAGCGCGACCACCGGGAGCACCACCCCGGCCAGCAGCAGGGCGGCCGCGGCCGCGGCGTCCGCCGCGTGTTCGAGCCACCCGGAGGGTGAGGTACGGGCACGCCTCCCGCTGTCGCGCTCGCGACGCCCGGTGCGGTACTCCACGACCACGCCGAGACGCAGCGCGCACGAGGCGAGGGTCACCGCGCCCCCCACCACCGTCCGTGGAACGCGCCGACCACCAGAGCGAAGGTGAGCGGGACGACGGCGGCCGCGGCCGCCGTGTGCGCCACGGAGGTGTCCGTGTGCAGCCTGGCTCCGCCCTTGGCGGCGAAGTACGCGTACGTGGTGCGCGAGACCACGACAGCACCGAGGCGAGCAGCGCGGTGTCGAGGAGCATGCCGATCAGGACGTCCGGCCAGTTGGACGGCTCCATGGCGACCAGCGCCTCGCTCGCCGCGCCTCCGCCGCCGAGCGTCCAGGCCAGCTTGAGGACGGGCACGGCGAAGACGACCGCCAGCAGGATGATGTGGCCGGGGCCGCCCTTGAGATCCTCCGACTTCACGTTGCCGCTCATGGCGCAAGTCTTGGCGGCGTCCGGACGGTCGGCGAGGCGACCTGCCGGGACCTTCGTCCTCGTGGTGCGGCAGGGGCGGCCCGGGCGTCACCCGAACGGCGGATTCCCGGCCGGTCCGTCACCGGGCCGGGAACTCCGCGACGACGTGTCGAGCCACGGTGGCGGGCGATACGTGATCGTCCGCGCCGTTGCGGGACGGAGTGGGCGTTGGTCTAGTGAAATCACCTGCCCAAGGGTTGCCCCGTGGATGGGGCCACGAGGCGACCGCGGTGATCCGTGGGCCCCGGGCGGCCCACGTCCGTGCCGGGCGCAGGGCGATCCCGGCAGGCACCCGGCTCGTGCTCTCCCCCTCACCCGCACTCACTGGACGGTGACCATGACGATGTCCTCCTTCGGCTCCTTCGGCGGCCCGGACCCGTTCAACGAACTGCTCAACCGGTTCTTCGGGATGTCCCCGGCGTCCTCACCGCCACAGGTGCAGCGGGTACCCATCGGGCGGCTGCTGACCGAGTCGGCACGTGAGCTCATAGGCCGGGCGACCACGCGCGCGACCGAAGACGGCAGCCGGGACCTGGACACCGAGCATCTGCTGTGGGCGTCCACCCAGGTGGGCCCGGCACGCACCCTGCTCGAACAGGCCGGGGCGAACCCTGACGAGCTGGGCAAACGGATCGCGGAAGTGCTGCCGGGAAAGAGCCCCACACCGTCCGCGGAGCCGAGCCTGACGCCCGCCGCCAAGCGCGTACTGCTACAGGCATACGAGCGTTCCCAGGCAGCCGGCGTCTCCTACATCGGCCCGGAGCACATCCTCGGCGCGCTGCTGGACACACCGGAGTCGGGCGCGGCCAAACTGCTCGGCGCCTACGGCACGGACACCGGCAGACTGCGGCGCGAGCCGGAGAACGCGACACGGGCCGACGGCACCCCGGCGGGCGGAACCAGCGACACGCCCACACTCGACCAGTACGGACGCGACCTGACCGAAGAGGCGAAGGCCGGGAAGCTCGACCCCGTGGTCGGCAGGGCCGAGGAGATCGAGCAGACCGTGGAGGTCCTCTCCCGGCGCTCCAAGAACAACCCCGTGCTGATCGGTGAGCCCGGCGTCGGCAAGACCGCGATCGTGGAGGGAATCGCCCAGCGCATCGTGGCCGGGGACGTCCCCCGAACCCTCAAGGACAAGCGGGTGATCGCCTTGGACCTCTCCGGTCTGGTGGCGGGTTCCCAGTACCGCGGCCAGTTCGAGGAACGGCTCAAGAACGTCATCGAGGAAGTCAGCGCCGCCGCGGACTCGACGATCCTGTTCATCGACGAGCTGCACACCGTGGTCGGCGCCGGGGCGTCGGGCGAGGGCGCGATGGACGCGGGCAACATGCTCAAACCCGCGCTGGCCCGTGGTGAGCTGCACGTCGTCGGAGCGACGACCATCGACGAGTACCGCAAGCACATCGAGAAGGACGCCGCCCTGGAGCGCCGCTTCCAGCCCGTCATGGTGCCCGAGCCGACGGTCGAGGAGACCATCCAGATCCTGGAGGGCCTTCGGGACTCCTACGAGGCCCACCACCAGGTCCGCTTCGCCGACGACGCCCTGGTGGCAGCTGCCGAGCTGTCCGACCGCTACATCAGCGACCGCTTCCTGCCGGACAAGGCCATCGACCTCATGGACCAGGCGGGCGCCCGGGTACGGCTGCGGTCGCTCGGCAGGTCCACCGAAGTCGTCTCCCGCGAGGACGAGCTCGCCAAACTGAAGCGGGAGAAGGACGAGGCGGTCGCGTCCGAGGACTTCGAGAAGGCCTCCGGGCTGAAGGCGCGGATCGCGGAGACCGAAGCCGAACTCGCGGGCATCGAGGAACGCCGCGAGGGCGTCATGGATGTCACCACCGCCGACATCGCCGATGTCGTCTCCCGCCGCACCGGCATCCCGGTCACACAGCTCACCGCCAGCGAGAAGGAGAAGCTCCTCAAGCTGGAGGACGCACTGCACTCCCGGGTGGTCGGCCAGGACGAGGCGGTCACCGCGATCGCCCAGGCGGTGCGCCGCAACCGGGCCGGAATGGGCGACCCCGGCCGGCCCGTCGGCTCCTTCCTCTTCCTCGGGCCCACCGGCGTGGGAAAGACCGAACTCGCCAAGGTGCTGGCCGAGTTGCTGTTCGGCGACGAGAACCGCATGGCCCGCTTCGACATGAGCGAGTTCCAGGAGAAGCACACCGTCTCGCGGCTCGTCGGCGCACCTCCCGGGTACGTCGGCCACGAGGAGGCCGGCCAACTGACGGAGAAGGTACGCCGCCAGCCGTACAGCGTGCTCCTGTTCGACGAGGTGGAAAAGGCCCACCCCGACGTCTTCAACACGCTGCTGCAGGTCCTCGACGACGGGCGTCTGACCGACGCACAGGGACGGACGGTGGACTTCCGTCACACCGTCGTCATCATGACGTCCAACATCGGTGCCCAGCGCATCCTCGCCCACAAGGGCGATGTGTCCGAGATCCGCGACGACCTCATGGGAGACCTGCGAGGCCACTTCCCGCCGGAGTTCCTCAACCGTGTCGACGAGACGATCATCTTCCACGGCCTCGACAAGGACGACCTCGGCCACATCGTCGACCTCATGCTGGACGGCAGCAAACGCCGCGTGCGGGCCCAGGACATGGAGCTGGAGATCACCGAGGCCGCGAAGAAACTCCTCGTCGCACATGGCCACCAGCCGGAGTTCGGTGCCCGCCCGCTGCGCCGCACGATCCAGACCGAACTCGACAACCGCATCGCCTCCCTGCTGCTGAGCGGCGAAGCGGAGCCCGGCGACACGATCGTCGCCGACGTGAAGGACAACGCGCTGGTCTGCTCGATCCGCCACCCGGAGACCTCCGCAGCGGCTGCGGGGGAGCCGGGGCCGGAGGGCGGGAGCAAGGCCGGCGCGGCCGAGTAGGCCCAGCCGCCGCGGATTCCACGGCACGTCCTTCCTCTCTGCCCGGCAATGACCCCACGGCTTCGCGCAAGCCCCAGGAGCTGCGCGGCAAGCCCCGTCAGGCGCCCGGCGGCGTCTCGCCGGATCACTCCTCGGTGTGCAGGACGCCCTCGTAGGCGAGCCACTGGGCGAAGGCGTGCAGGCCGCGTGCCAGGCCCGTCACGGGCGCCCACCCGGGCGGTCGTACTGCGTCCGCCGCGACAGGACGCGTTTTCCCCGACCCGGTGCCCCTCCGCACCGGCACGGGCCGTACGGCTTCGTGCACGGCCTGTGCCAACTCGGCCGCCGTGCACGGCTTCCTGGGCGCGACCGTGAGTACGTGCTGTTCCGGCCGGAGCCGCAGCACGGCCTCGATCGCGTCGGCGAGATCGTTCACGTACACGGGATGCACTTCGGCGTCCGGATCACCCTCGATCATGACGGGGCGGCTTCGCAGTGCCTGCCACACCATGCGACCTACGGCGCCGAGGTGCGAGCAGCCGGGGCCGTACACCTCACCCACGCTCAGGCGGTACGGGACTGGGTCGCCCTGAGGGCGGATCGTCACCTCCGGCTCGGCACAGTGGAGCCGCGTGAGGTCGATCACGGCTGCGGACCGCTCCCGCCGGTCCGCCAGCCTGCGTGCGAGGTGTTCGCCGAGCGGGTTCGCCGCCCCGCGCCACACGAGTCCGCCCGGCCGCCGGGGGCGTGCCCGGTGCCCGGTGGCCGCCTCGTGCCCGGCCTGGAGCGCCAGCTGCGCCACCTCGGCCAGGGGCTTCCGGCGCCGGGCGATGTGCTCCTCCGTACTGGTGTTGCTGATGCCGCCCGGCCCGATCGTCGCCACCGCCTCCGCGTAGGCCTCGGATGCCGTGGGCAGCACGTCGAATCCGGCGCGGGCCGACTCGAACCCCAGCGCGAGAGCCGTGAGCCAGGTCCCTCGTACATCGGCCTCCCCCGCGCCGCCGCCGGGCGGACGGAGCAGCGCGGGGGAGAGACCGGTGCCGCGCAGGTACTGCTCGGCGTCCAGATGCAGCCACCGTTCCGGGCCGGGGCCGTCGGCCCGTACCGCGCACTTGGCGACGCCGTACTTGAAGAACGGGATCACCGTCAGGCCGGACAGGGTCCGGCCCTCGTCCCCGACCCCGTCCCCCGGCAGGTAGCAGACCGAGCGGCGCGGGCCGCGGAACGCGTTCCCGGAGATCGAGCCGCGGTCCTCGTGCTCGGCGAGGTTCGGCACGGCGACATGGCGCGATACACCGTTGGCACACAGATAGCGGTACATCAGGATGTCGTCGGGCCAGCCGCCGAGCCGTTCCCTCCCGTACGCGACGAAACCCTCGGCGACCCGGCGCGGCAGAACGATCGCCACACAGGGGAAGTACTCGTTGACGGAGCCGACCCAGCGGGCACCCGCCATCGCCCCGAACCGCACGGCCGCCCCGTTGCGGGAGTCCCAGAGGGCGAACAGGGCGAGCGCCGAGTCGGGTAACTCCTCGATCGCGCACCGGACCCGGTCGAAGAAGGAATCGGACAACAACATGTCGTCCTGGATCACCAGTTGATGCGTGGCCCCGTCCTCGATCGCCGACCACGCGGCCAGCGCGGTGCGCAGCACCGACGGAGTCCCGGTGGGGTCGGGGTCCATGACGACCCGCAGAAGCCCGGACGGGGCGCTCAACGCCAGTTTCTCGGCCGCCGCGCGGCGCTTGGGATGGGTCATGACCACTGCACTGAGCCGTTGACGCGCCATACGTTCTCCCTCTGTCCGGGCCTGCCCGGCACCCTTGTCCGCCAGCCAGATCCGGACAGTACGGATGGTGCACACGGCCCGCAAGAGTGCCGAAATCGCCCTCTGGCGGGCAGACGACGGGCCCAACGATGCTTGCGCTCGCACTCCGAGAAACACCTACACCCCCTGACGCCGGAAAGAGGCTTCCATGCCCGCGTTACCCTCCTTGACCGTCGGCGAGGGCTCCACCGCCAATCAGGAGACCGTCCGCTCCCGGCTCGAAAGGCTCCGTGGCGCCCGCGTCGTGGTGACCGGCGGCGGCGGACTTGTCGGCAGCCGGCTGGTCGCGCTGCTGCGGAGCGCCGGAGCCGTCGTCACCGTCCTGGACCGTATGGACGCCTACCCCGAGTCCGGCCATGCGACCTTCGGGGTGGCGCGCAGCGGCGCGCGCCTCGTCGTGGGCGACGTCCGCGACGCCGCCGTGGTCGGCGGGCTGCTGCGCGAAGCCGACTTCGTGGTGCACGCGGCCGCCTACGCGGATGTCGCCGCCTGCACCCGGCGCCCCGACATCGCCTTCCGTGCCAACGTCGAGGGCACCCAGGTCGTCCTGGAGCAGGCCGCCCGCTTCCCGGTGCGCAGGCTCGTACTGGTCTCCTCCGCCTCCGTGTACGGCGACGGCGTGCCCGGCATCGAGGGACCGCAGGTCTTCCACGAGGACATGCCGCTGCACCCGGTATCCGTGTACGCGAACTGCAAGCTCTGGGCCGAGCACCAGACCCGGCTGATGCTCGGCGCCTCCAGCGGTTCCGAGTACGCGGTGGTGCGCTACTTCTCCGTCTACGGCGAGCCCCAGATCCCCAAGCCGGGCAGCCACTCCTGGATGGTTCCCTGGCTCTCCCTACAGGCCCACCTCGGCCGGCCGATGCGCCTCAACGGCGGCGGGATCCAGGTCCGCGACCTCATCCATGTCGACGACGTCGCCGAGGCCACCGCACTCGCCCTGACCGAGGAGCGGATGGCCGGACAGACCGTCAACGTAGGTACGGGCAGGCCGACGTCGGTCAAGGAGGTGGCCGATCTGATCGCTCCGTACTTCCCCGGCGCCCGGCGGATCACCACTCCACGCCCCGAGGGGGACCCGCTCGGCGGCTACGCCTCGGTCGAACACTGCCGGGAACTGCTGCGCTGGCAGGCGGGAATCGACGTCCGCCAGGGCGTGGAGCGGTACGTGCGGTGGTTGCTCAGCACGCCGGACGCCACGCCGCGCTGGCTGGCCGACGAGGCGGCAGGGCATGAGACGCTGCGTCACGACGAGCCCGCGGGGACGGCGACGGAGGCGACACGTACGACATGAGCTATGCCGGTTCCTACATCTGGTCGTTGCGTCAAGAAGTCGGCTCCAGGACTCTCCTCGTGCCCGGTGCGCAGGTGCTTGTGCTCGATGCCGAGGGGCGCGGGCTCTTCCAGCAGCGCGTGGACAACGGGGTCTGGGAACTGCCGGCCGGTGCTTGCGAGGAGGGTGGCGACTTCGCCGACGCAGCCGTGCGGGAGGTCGCCGAGGAGACCGGTCTGCGGGTGGAACGCGATGATCTGGTGGCGTTCGGATCGCTCTCCGACCCGCAGGTGCACACCCTCACCTACCCGAACGGGGATGTGACGCACTGCTTCGCGCTGTGCTTCTGCGTCCGGCGCTGGTCGGGGACGCTGACGCCCGGCGCCGACGAGGTGCGCCAGGCACTGTTCCGGCCGCTCGGCGCCCCGCCCCGGCCACTGCACCCGCCGACGGAGGTGGTGCTGTCCATGTACGAGAGGTTCCGCACGGAGGGAAGGTTCCAGGCACGGTGAATCCCACACATCCGATACGCGCGGTGGTTCCCTGCCGGGCCTGCCTGTCCGGCGAGGACCTGGACTGGCTCGGCGGGGGCCGCTCGGTGAGTCTAGCGCTCGGTCTGATGACGACCGTGGAGGTCGTGCCCAACCCCGTTCCCCGCGGGGAGGACGAGGACAGCTGGCAGCAGGGGGTGTGGACGTTCCTGCGCGAGCGGCTGCCCGGCCTCGCCGCACATCCACCCGCCGTCACCGTGCGCAGCGAGGCTCCCGCGGCGAGCGGTCTCTCGTCGTCGACGGCGCGGATCGTGGCGCTGTTCCGGGCCTTCACGGACGCGTCGCTCTCCGGCCGGAGCATCCCCGACTCCACGATCGCGCAGTGGGCGTACGAGTTCGAGTTCGCCGTCTTCCACGGCGGCGGCATGGACCACCTCGCGGTCGTCGAGGGCGGCGCACTCCTTCTCGACGGCCGCGAGCAAGGGCTTCCGGCCGTACGGGAACGGCTCGACCTCCCGGCCGAGTGGCAGGTGGTCGTCGTGGATTCCGGCACCCACAAGGACACGAAACACCACATCCGGGATGTGCGGGCGCAGCTCGCCGCCGGCGACCCGGCGCTCGCTGCGTACCGGCGCGCCGCCGACGAGGCATCGGGCCGGGTGTGGGAGGCGCTGCACGGCAGGGACCTGGCAGGGCTCGGAGCCGCGATGGCCCACGCCCACGAGGCCATGCGCGACCACCAGCGGATGTCGACGCCGCTCCTGGAGGAGCTGCGAAGGGTCGCGCTACGCTCCGCCGGCCTGCCGCTGAAGCTGAGCGGGGCCGGCGGAGGCGGCGCCCTGGTCGGCGTCTGCCGCCTGGAGGAGACCGCGGAGCGTGTGGGCCGCCTCGAGCGGGCGCTGCGCGTCTCCCATCCGGGGGCCCGGGTCCTCCCCGCCACGGCGGCCCCGGGCACCCGCCGGGACCCGGTGCCGGCCGAGAGGCCCTAAAGGAAGGGGTCGTAGTCCTCCGCGAGCGGGGGCTCGCCGGTTCCGCGGGCGATGCGCTCCAGTTCCAGGTTGGAGCCGTGGCGTGCGCAGTGGAACCGGCAGTCCCGGCTCGGGTCGACGATCCCGCGGTCGGAGTCCTGCCAGATGGTGGCGAGGTCGTCGGTGACGGCGTCACCTATTCGGGCGAGCGGGTTGCCCCGGTGGTAGGCGCACACGTACACCCCGGAGGGGGTGATGAGGGTGCGGAGTTCGGCGACCCGGCAGCGGTCGTACTCCTTGGGCTGGACGGGGCCGACATGACTGCGCAGGGAGGTGAGAGTGGAGGAGTTGACGAGCTGGAAGCGGTCGCTCTCCAGCCGGGCGGCCTCGGCGAGCTGGCGGTCGACCGATTCCAGCATCTCCTCGGGGACCTGCACGACGTGGTGGTCGTCGTCGAACATGGCCTTGGTCTCGAAGTAGTCGCAGCCGATGTCGTGGGCGAGTTCGGCAGCGCGCAGCACCTCGTGATGATTGGCGACGATCCGCCCGTCCGGTTCCCGGCGCGACATGACGAGGAAGGAATAGCCGAGGGCTCCGGCCTTCTCGGCGGCGAGCAGCCGCATGTTCTCGATCACCTTGTCGAAGACGCTGCGGCCCTTGCGGTCCGGCCGGAACAGGCCGTACGTCTCGGCGGTGCCGGCGTCGACGGAGACGCGGACCCAGGTGGCGTACTGGGCGAGTTCGGCGAGGTTCTGCTTGATCATCGTGCCATTGGTGACGACTCCGACGGCCAGGCCCGCCTCGCCTAGGATGCGTAAGACCCGGCGTGTGCCGCGATGGGCGAGGGGTTCCCCGCCGCCGATGAGGACGACGGCCCGGACGGACATCGCGACGAGTTCCTCGGCGAGGGCGGCGAGCCGGTCCGGGGTGAACCTGCCCTGGTTGAGGAGCTTCCCGCTGATGCACTCGGGGCAGGCCAGGTCGCAGAACGTGGTCGGGTCGAAATCCACGACGAGCGGGGCGCGGGAGGGCGAGCCGGAGGCGGCCTGGAGTATCCGGGGCCAGCCCGAGGGCTGGTAGAGCTTGGAGACGAGGTCGAGACGGTCGTGCGTCACAGGGTTCTCCTATGCGTGGTGAACAGGGGCGTCGTCGGGGGCCGTGCCGGTCCTGACCGGGCGCTCAGCCCTTGACCGCTCCGGTGGCCAGCCCCGCGGCGATCTTGCGCTGGACGGCCAGGAAGAACACGACGACGGGCAGGGCCGTGAGCGTGGCGCCCGCCATCAGCCCGCCGTAGTCGGTGCCGAAACTGGTCTGGAAGGAGACCAGCCAGATGCTGAGGGTCTGCTTCTCCGGAGTGGACAGCAGGACGTAGACGAGGACGTACTCGTTCCACGCCTGCACCATGGCGAAGACGGAGGTGGCGACCAGTCCGGGGGCGAGCAGTGGCAGGACGACGCGGACGAAGGCGCCGAAGCGGCCGCAGCCGTCGACCATCGCCGCCTCTTCGAGCTCGACCGGGATGGCCGAGATGAAGCCGTGCAGCATCCACACGGTGAACGGCAGCGTGAAGACGAGGTAGACGAGGATCACCCCGCCGAGGCTGTCGGTGAGACCCGCCTCGTTGAGAAGCAGGTAGACGGGGATGACGAGGGCGGCGAGCGGGATCATCTGGACGGTGAGGATCACCACGACGAACGCCTTGCGGCCGGCGAAGCGGAAGCGGGAGAGGGCGAACGCGGCGAGGGTGCCGACCAGGAGTGAGACCAGGACGGTGCCGAGGCCGATGACTGCGCTGGAACGGACGTTGGACCAGAAGGTCTCCGTGCGCATCGCGCGGGCGAAGTTGGCGAGGGTGGGGTTGGCCGGCCAGAACTCGGGCGGCAGGCTGAGGATCTCGGTCGCGGGCCGGAACGCGGTGATGAGCATCCAGTAGACGGGGAAGCCGACGGCGGCGGCCACGAGGAGGCCGAGGACGTCGTAGCGGCGCCGGGTCCCGCGACGCAGTCCCTTGCCCGGCCCCGGCCGCTTCCGTGCCCCGCTCATTCGACTTCCCCCAGTCTCAGCATCTGCCGCAGGTAGAGCACGGCCCCGGCGAGCAGCAGCACGACGGTGACCAGGGCGATCGCGGCTCCGGCGCTGTAGCGGTTGACGGCGAAGGACTCGATGAAGGAGTACACGCCGAGCAGGTAGTACTCGCGCTCGGGCTGGCCGCCGCGCATCAGCCAGATCTGGTTGAAGACGCCGAAGTCCCAGATCGACATCAGGGTGGTGACCATCACGAACAGCGGTTTGATCGCCGGGAAGGTGACGTACCGGAATACCTGGGACGGGCGGGCGCCGTCGATGAGGGCGGCCTCCTCCAGCTCCGGCGGGATCTGGGCGAGCGCCGCGTGCAGGCTGATCGCGGCGAACGGCAGCGCGCCCCAGACGACGACGGCGGTGATCACGGCGAAGCCCTGCAACGGGTCGGTGAACCAGTTGTGCCGGGCCAGGTCGAGTCCGGGCAGTGTCGAGAGCAGCCAGTTGACGACGCCGTAGTCCGCGTCGAAGAGCCAGCGGAAGATGGCCGCCGCGACCATCACGGGCATCGCCCAGACAGCGACGAGAATCCCGGCGAGGACGGCGCGGACCCATGGGGACACCAGGCGCATCAGAAGGGCGGTGAGCAGGCCGAGCACCATGGTGAGCGTGACGCAGACGAGGGTGAACAGTGCCGTGCGAGCCGTCACCGTCCAGAAGAACCCGTCGCTCAGGATCGTCCGGAACTGCCCGAGCCCGGCCCAGGGCGGTGCCGTTCCGCTGAACAGCTCCTTGCGGGTCATGTCCTGGAAGGCCAGGGTCACCATGTCGACCAGCGGATAGCCGAGCACCACCAGGAGGGCGAGGAGGGCCGGGGCGATCAACAGGTAGGGCAGGAAGGGGCGAAGCCTGCGCCCGGCCGGATCAGTGCTCATTGATCACGGCGTCGATCCTGCGGTCCGCGTCCCGCGCGGCGTCCGTCACGGACGCCTTGCCGGTGGCGATGCGCTCCAGCATCTCGGGCAGGACGTTGGACTTCTCCACCGAGGTCCAGCCGGGGGCGAGGGGAGTGACCCAGCCGCGCGTGGCGGCCTGGGCGGCCGGGCCGTTTATGCCTCCGGCCGCGACTTCCGCGAGCTGGACGGTGTTGTTGGGCAGGGTGTTGGCGGCGACCAGCTGCTTCTGCGACTCCCGGTCGGTGAAGAGGCGGATCCAGTCGTTCGCGAGGTCCTGGTTCTTCGACTTGACGGGCACGGCAAGAGTGGAGCCGCCGAGGAACGGCGGGAGGAGCTGTCCGGACGGGCCGGGGAAGGCGAAGGTGGCGAACTTGCCCTTGAGCCGTGGGTCGCCGCCGGAGCGGACGTCGGCTGCGGCCGCCGCCTCCCAGGTGTTGCCGTAGAAGACGCCGACCTTGCCCTGCCCGACCACAGCAGGCTGGTCCCCGTTGTCCTTCGCCCGGTCGCCGACGTAGTAGTCGTCCAGGAGCTTCTTCCAGGTGGTGAGCCCGGCGACGGACTTCGGCGAGGAGAGCGCGCCCTGCCAGCGGCCGTCCTTCTCGACCGCCATCTCACCGCCGGCGTCCTTGACGAAGCCCATGGCGGCGGACCAGTAGCGGCCGGGCATGTAGAAGGCCGAGAAACCGGGGTCCTTGGCACCGTACTGCTTCTTGAGCCGGTCCAGGGAGGAGATCAGTTCGGGGTACGTGCGCGGCGCGTGGGTGAGACCGGCACGCTGGAAGTAGTCGGTGCGGTAGACGCCGACGCGGGCTCCCGCGTAGTACGGCACGCAGTACGTCCGGCCCTCGTCGCGGCAGGCGTCGGCGAGCGCGGGCAGCCACTGCCCGGAGCGGTCGAAGCTCTTCGGGTCGAGCGGCGCGAAGGCGCCGTTGACGATGTAGTTGGTGGTCTCGCTGTTGCCCATCTCGACCACGTCGGGCACGTTCCGGCCCGCGAGGACCGCGTCGAGTTTCTGGTTCTTGGTCGTCCACTGCTGGTACTGGACGTCGACCTCGACCCCGGGGTGCTTCTTCGCGAACCGGGCGTTGGCGGAGGCGACCAGCTCCGGCCAGCTTTCCCGGGAGTCGACCGTCAGCCACACCGTCAGTCCGTCGCCGCCCCCGGCCCGTTCGCCCGGCGCGTCGCGGTCGCCCGCACTACAGCCCGCCGCCGTGAGCAGAAGGAGGGCTCCCAGGATCATGGATCGGCGGTGCGGGCGCAGTGCCATGGGTTCCTCCGCGCGGGGTCATTGAGACGTACGGGGCTTCGGCGACGGTCCTTTCACTACCCCGCGGGCCGCGACTCTCCGCAGCGGCACGGAGTTTCGGCCGGAACACGACGGTGTGCTTCCCACGAAAAGCCCAGCGTTCCGTCGCTGTGCAGTGTGGATGCCGAAAGGCGCCGCGGCGGTGGGGCCGTACTCAGGCCACGCTGACGCGATCGGCACGGTGGGTAGCGGGGTGGCTCTTGACGGTGACGTGACAGTGCCCGCAGTTTGGCCTGCGGCACTCCACGACCCCGATCGAAGGGCTTGTACGTGACCGAGCAGAGAACAACCGCCTCCGACATCTCCGCGCGCCCCGTGCGAGTCAACTCCTGGAACGGCTGGGACCCGCTGCGGCATGTGATCGTCGGCCGGGCGGAGGGCACCGTGGTGCAGGCCCCCGAGCACGCGGTGCGCCGGGACTACCCCGACGACGGCTTCCCCATGGGGACGTACGGCCCCATGCCCGCGGACATGGTGGCCGAGGCCGAGCAGCAGCTCGACGACTTCGCGGACATGCTGCGGCGGCGCGGCATCAGGGTGGACCGCCCCACCCCGTTCGACTTCACCCAGCAGGTGGGTACGCCGGAGTGGACGCACGAGTCGATGTTCGGCTGCATGCCGCCCCGGGACTTGCTGCTGACGGTCGGCAACGAGGTCCTGGAAGCGACCATGTCGTACCGCAGCCGCTGGTTCGAGTACCTGTGCTACCGGCCGGTGCTGCAGAGCCTGTTCGACGCCGACGACCGGATGCGCTGGGAGGCCGCGCCCAAACCGCGGCTGACGGATGCCTCGTACCGGACGGGGTTCTGGGACACGTACAACGAGCTGTCGACCGAGGAGCAGCTGGCTCGGGTCCGCGACTACGACCTGGTGCTCACCGAGGCCGAGCCGCTGTTCGACGCCGCGGACGTGGCACGGTTCGGCAAGGACCTGTTCGTGCAGCTGTCGTTCGTCACCAACAAGAGCGGGTACGAGTGGCTGCGGCGCCACTACCCCGACCACCGGGTGCACGCGGTGACCTCGACCAACACCCATCCGCTGCACATCGACGCGACCTGGGTGCCGCTGCGGCCCGGATTGGTGCTGCACTGCGGGGAGCGGCTCGCGGACGCCGAGCTGATGGAGTTCTTCAAGCTCAATGACTGGGAGATCGTCGAGGCCGTGCAGCCGGCGAGCTGGGATCATCCGCCGAAGCTGTCCTTCTGCAGTCCGTGGCTCGCCGGGAACATGCTGAACCTCGACGCGAACACACTGTGCGTCGAGGAGAAGGAGGTGCGGCTCGCGGAGCAGCTGTCGTCGTACGGCTTCGAGATCGTGCCGGTGCCGTTCCGGGCGGTCGGACCGTTCGGCGGCGGGTTGCACTGCGCGACGGTCGACATCGAGCGGGAGGGCACACTGGAGGACTACTTCCCGCACAGGTACGGCCGGTTCTAGGAATGGAGCGCGGTCCTGTGATGGTGCCGGACGGTGTCGGCGCGGTCGTCTTCGACTTCTACGGGACGCTGGTGCGGATGGTGGAGCCGCTGCCGCCGGACCATCGCGGGATCTTCGCGCGCCGGGGCCTGGCGGCCCAGGGCGAACTCTGGGGGGACCAGTGGTCGGTGGGCCCCTGCGAGGGCGAGGAGCATGCGGAGCACTCGGCCGATGAGGCGGCGTACACGGGGTGGGAGCGGGACCGACTGCGGCGGCGGGCGCGTGCCTGCGGAGTGCCGGAGGGTGAGCTGGACGGTCTGGTCGCCGAGCTCGACCGGGCGATGAAGGCGGTGCGGCTTGAGCTCTTCGCGGACGTGCCCGGAGTGCTCGCGGCGCTGCGGGAGCGGGGGCTGCTCGTCGGGGTGTGCTCCAACTGGTTCTGGAACCTGGAGGAATGCGTCGAGGCGGTGGGGCTGGGCGGGGCCGTGGACGTGGTCGTCGGCTCCGCGCGGGCCGGGGCGCGCAAGCCCCATCCGCTGATCTACCGCGCGCTGGTGGAACGGTGTTCGCTGCCGGGCGGGCGGGTGCTGTTCGTCGGCGACATGTGGGTGCCCGACGTGCTCGGTCCGCTGGCGGCCGGGATGCGGGCGGTGCATCTGTGGCGTCCCGACCGTGCGGTGGAGGGCATCGCGCCGCCCCTGCCGGAGCGGGCGGCGCGGATCTCCGGACTGCGGGAACTGCTCACCCCGGGAGCGGGGTCCGGTGGCGAAGGCGGTCGAGGATGTTCCGGGTGACGCGGACGACGGCCGGGTCCTGTTCGTGCCCGCACACCACGGACCAGTCGGTGGTGCCTGCGGTGAAGACGGTGCCGCCCGCGGTGTAGACACCCATCGTGGCGGCGCGGGGGCTGTTGATGGCCGCTTCGCGCACGGGGCCGTTCCAGTGGCCCCACTTGAAATGGTGGAAATCCTCGTGCACCGGTTCCAGAACGTGAATTCCAAGAATCAGGAAGGAGTCCGGAGTCCCGTCCTCGCCGGTGGCATGGGCGATTCCGAACTCGTCGTGGATGTATGCGGCACCGTCGCATTCGTATCCGATGAGGGGCGTTCCCGATCCGAGCCGGTCCGGCGTTTCCCCGCCGGATCCGTCACGCAGTCCGGTGCCCTCGTAGATCCAGTGGTCGGCGTGCTGCACCGTGTACCCGTCGCGGGGGCGGTCGCCGGGCCATTCCGTGGCGGGCCACATTCCACCATTGCGAAAACTCACACCGGTGAGCGAGTTCTCCGGGTTTCCGACGCCGTCGGGGGCGGGTGTCCACCATTGGTCGGTGGCAGGCGAATGAGGGTATTCGTCGCCGACGTGGTGGTCGGTATCGGACACAAAAGCAGTGTTGTCGTCCGTCGGATGCACACGCCACCAGCAGGTGTTGGCGCTGAGAAATGCGATGTTTCCGCCCTCACGGACGAATCGCTCCGCGTGGGTGCGCATCGCGATGCTCCAGTATTCGTCATGGCCGACGCTGAGGAGGAGATCGTACGAGGAGAGCAGGGCGGGGTCCTCGTGCAGATCGAGGTCGGTGCAGAACTCGACGGGATAGCCGTGGCGTTCCAGCCAGGCGACGAAGGGCGCGTCCCAGTAGGCGAGATCGATGACGCCGCCCGGGCGGTGGAGGCTGACCTTGTGGCCCCGGAGGGTGCCGTCGCCACCGGTGCGGTGGACGGGGTGGTCGTAGAGGCTGACCGCGCGTTCCAGACCGGGCCGGTCGGAGCGGTTGTAGGCGTGTCGCGTGAAGGTGGACTTCTTGTAGAGGATGCGGGAGTGACCGCCGGGCACGCGGGGGCGTACGACGAAGAACTCCCGCTCGTGCCCCTCGAGGTGCTCCGCGTCGAGCAGGGGCGGATTCCCTGTACGGTCCGGACCGTGCTCGGCGCATTCGATGAATTCTGCCAGGTAGATTCCGGGCTGCCAGTCCTCCGGTACGGGAAGGGTGATCGGCGGCCAGTTCCAGTCGTCGGACGGTGAGGCGAGGCCGGGTATTCCGTCAGGATGTTCGGGCGGGGAATGCAGGGTTCCCCGGTACGTATCGGATTCCCCAACCGGTATGAGTTCCTGTCCCAGCCGGTAAAACCTGAGACGGAATCGAGGGGCGTCCGTAGAGATGTGCAGCGTCATTTCTCCACCGACGATGACACTTTCACGACCAAGATATCCTTCAATCATGCCGGACATGCTAAGTAGCGACCGGGCGGACGACAACAGTGTCGTGAACCGGCCATTCGAGCCACTTTTTTGGACACGGCGGGTACTTTTCGACTCCGTGTCGGGCGACGCGGGTAGGGCGGAAGTCAGACAGGACATGCGACCGTCCGCCGATCGGTGAGGGGCTCGAATGAGCGGTGAATTCCGCGTACGAGAAATGGTGCTGGGGATCGAGGGTCTTGCGCTGCTGCGCCATGCCGGGGACGGCGACGAGACGTTCCTCCAGGAGCGGATGACGGAAATGCGCCGCTTCGTCCTCGACGAGGAGAAGGTGCCGGACGGCGGGGCCACGGTCAGCGAGCTCGACGCGGCGGAAGGGTACGCGATCTGGTCGGCGGTGTACGACTCACTGCCCAGCTCGTACATCGAGGTGGAGGAGCCGGTCGTCCACTCGATCCTTGACGGCCTGGAGACGGGTGTGGCGCTCGACGCCGCCTGCGGCACCGGGCGGCAGACCCGGGCACTGACCGAGCGCGGCCACCGCACGATCGGCGTGGACCAGTCGCCGCAGATGATGGCGAAGGCCCGCGAGCACGCCCCGGACGCCGAGTTCCGCGTGGGGCGGCTGGAGCGGCTGCCGCTCGACGACGACTCCGTCGACCTAGCGGTCTGCTCACTGGCCATGACGCACCTTCCGGAGCTCGCCACGGGTGTGGCGGAGCTGGCGCGGGTGGTCCGGCCGGGTGGGCGGATCGTGGTCTCCGACATGCACCCGTTCGTCATCGCGCTGCAGGGTCAGTGCCACTTCGTGCGAGGCGCCGACGAGCTGGCGTTCGTACGCAACCACCTGCATCTGCCGAGCCGCTACCTCGACGCGTTCGGCCGGGCCGGGCTGCGGGTGCGCGGCTGCCACGAGCCGCTGTTCAACGGGCGGCTCGCGCCGGGCGGCTACGAGGAGTTCATCGCGGACGCGGCCCGCGCCGCCTGGGACGGTTTGCCGATCGTCGTCGTCTGGGATGTCGAAGTCCCTGCCTGAGGGCTGTCCTGAAAGGGGGGCTCCATGGCCCTGGTAGTGGTACGCCATGCGGAACGGCCCGAGCTGTGGGACCGCATTCCCGAGCGGTTCGCCGGTGTGGTGCCCGAATACAACCTGCACGGTGACATCAACGGCGACTACTGGAACCGGCTGTTCGAGGACTTTCCGGAGTTTCAGTTCGTCCTTTACGACGAGGAGCACGAGGAGATCGTCGGCGCGGGCCGTTCGCTGCCCCGTGCCTGGGACGGCACCGCGGCCGATCTGGGTCCGGGCCTGGACGACTCGATCGCGCGGGCCTTCGCGGACCGCGATGCCGGGCGAGCGCCCGGCGCCCTGTGCGCGCTGGGCATCGAGGTGGCCGAGGACCACCAGGGCCGGGGTCTGTCCAAGGTGCTGCTGGACACGATGTCGGACACGGCGCGCCGTGCCGGGCTCGGGACGGTCCTGGTGCCGGTGCGGCCCACCTGGAAGGACCGCTACCCGCTGGTGCCGATCGAGCGGTACGCGGCATGGACCCGGGACGACGGGGCCCCGTTCGACCCATGGATCCGAACCCAGGTGGGCGCGGGCGGCACGGTCGCGGCGGCGTCGGACCGGTCCTCGCGGATCACGGGCACGGTCGCCGAGTGGGAGAGCTGGACGGGTTTCGCCTTCCCGGAGGACGGCGAGTACGTCTTCCCGGGCGGTCTCGCGCCGCTCCGGATCACCCGGGCCCGGGACCTGGGAGCCTACTGGGAGCCCGGGGTGTGGATCACGCACCGGGTCGCGGACGGCCCTGGGCCTGCGTGACGGTCCGGTCGGTCCGTCCGGCGGTCGCTACGCCGCGAAGGGCCGGCAGGTGCCGGAGGCCACCCCGTCAGAGCCGCTCGCCCGCGCGGACGGCGGTCCATGCCAACGCGGCCATCGTACGGACCTCGTCCGGGCCCGCCTCCGGGCGGCGTTCGGGCGGGAGTCCGGCGGGTCCGGCGGTGGCGACGGCGGAGCGCCTCATGCGGTCGAGCGCGTCCGGGGGCACACCGTCCGGCGAGGGGGCCAGGTGCCGGGCTGCTCGGGCGGCCTGCCGTCCGAGCAGCAGGCAGTGGATCCACAGCTCCTCCGCGAAAGCCCTGCCGAATCTCCGGGCCACATCCGCCGCGAGGTCATCCGGCATGTGCGTGGTCCGTGCCTCCCGGACCGTCTCCTCGGTGAGTCCGGTCGAGGACAGCGCATCGCGCCACCGGTGGTGGCCGCGCCCGCCGTCGGCGCCTCGTTCCTGGCCGGCTCGACGGATGTACCCCTCTCCGTACCGCATGTACGGGATCCACCCCGGCTCCTCCAGGACGCGGCCCCGGGCGAGCAGGGGCGCGGCGTCGGCGGCGGAGGTGGGGCAGACGGCGAGGCGGATGCCTTGGGCCGCATGGCCGTTGATGCTGCTGGTGCCGATGTGCTCGACGATGTTCGGCACGGCGAGCAAGCTCATCCGGCCGCGGCCGCGGCCGCGGAAGAAGACGGAGAGCAGTTCGTCGTCGTGGCGTTCGGCGCTTTCTCGGGCGTACTCGCGAAAGTCGGCGGCGGTCCCGGTCGGCAGGCAGACCCCCAGCGACGGCGTGAACTCATCGGGCACGGCCCGCACCCAACAGGCTCCGGCGAGGGCGGCGAGCCGAACGGCGGCGCCGTTGCGGGCGTGCCAGTTGGTGTAGAAGACCAGCGCCTCGTCGGGAAACCGGGCGGCGGCCCGCCCGACGATCTCCATGAGCTCGGCGGGGGCGTCGACATCGTCCTGGACGACGAGATGATGGCTGGCCTCCGGGGCCACGGCCGCCCACGCGACCAGGGCGGTTCGCAGGGCGGAGGGCGGCCCCTCGGGGTCGGGGTCGAGGGCGAGACCGTCGAGCCGCAGCCGGGCGGCGAGGTCCTGGGCCTGGGTGAGGCGCACGGGGTGGGTCATGACGGCCGAACTCACGTGTACCTCGGTCACACGGCACTCCTCGGCTGCTCGGCTGGGGTGGTCGCCGGTCATAATCGCAGAGCGCGGCCGCGCGGGCCCGGAGCGCGGGGACTTTGGCCGGATCAGGGACGGTGGCGGGTGCCCCGATGGGAGCGGGCACGGGGTTCGCCGTCGGTGGAGTAGCGCACTGCCTGGTGGTGCCGGCCGCCGGTGTCGTCCACGGGGGAGTCCGGTATCCGGCGCCCGCGAAAGAGCAGGACGGTGACGACGAGCCAGCACAGCACGATGGCGGTGTCGGCATACACGACGAGGCCGAGCGGCAGACCGGCCCGGTGCACAGCCAGTGTCGCGAGCCCCGCAAGGCCGCCCCCGACGACGAGCAACAAGGATCGCAGAGTTCGCCGCACTGTGAACGCCCCTCATCCGTCGCGCTGCTTCCGAGAAGTGAACGGCAGAGCATCCCGTTGTGTGACGGCCCATTCCGGCCAGTCTGGCCCGACACCGCCCAACGAGAGTCCGGACGGTGGCGGCAAGACGCGAGACCAGTGGTAAATATGTTCAGGGGGTGAACCTCTCAACCCGTAAGGGTGATTGACCCCTCCGGGGTGCGACGACGCGCCGGGGTGCGGCTAACTCTGCTCCTTATGATTCAGAACCTGCTGCGTACCGCCACGGCGGTCGCTCTCACCGCCCTGCCCCTCACCATGGCGAGCCCGGCGCACGCCGGAGAAAGCTCCGTCGCACCACGGGCGAGCTCGATCGCCCCACATTCGGGTTCCCCTGCTCCACAGACGGGTTCGCTCGCTTCGCCGACGGGTTCCCCTGCGTCACAGGCGAGTCCGTGTGCCACCGTCGTCGCGCCTGCCGGGCACTTCTGTGTGCTGTCGCCCAAGCAGTGCTTCACGACCCCGTGCCCTCAGTACGACCTCGTGGCCATCCCGTTCTACCCCTTGCCGTCGGGTGGAGAAGCCATGGCCTCCGAGGGTTCTGCGCACACCCTCTGATGCCGCCAGGGGGAAACGGCCCCCCGCTGCATCCTGTCGTGTGCGAGTGATCGTCCAAATCCGGCGCCGAAACACCGGAGTCCCGCTGTGCGGTCGCGTTTTCGATGACCGCGTCCGCGCAGCGGGGCGCGCCGATGGCCGGGCGAGATCAAGGACGGCGACGCCCCGAGCGTCCGCGTCGAGCGGCGGCAGCACCGAGGCACCCGCTGCACCGGCAGCGAACCGACATACGTCCGGCGGGCATCGGCCTCGTGCCGCAGCCGTGTTCACGGCGCTGAGGCCAGTGCGCGAGGCGACGCCGCGGCTGCGACCGGGGCGTTGTCAGTGGTCGTAGGTATGTTCGGTCGTGTCCTGCCGTTGTGGCGAGGAAGTCGCCTTGGTGCACATAGGAGTGGTGCGTTGTCAGACTGGGAGAGGTCGAGCACGGCACGGGTCACAGCACCCGCGCGACCGCGCAAGCTGGCCAAAGTTCCGTTCGTCGAGCTGGCCGACGGACGCCTGCAGGGTGTGGTGTCCAGCGGCTCCGACATCGGGCGCGTCTACGTGTCCTCGGTCGCCGCGGCTACGTACACGTTCGCCTGCAGCACCAACAACAACCGGCCCTGCGGCGGCGCGCGGGGGTCGTTCTGCAATCACATCAGGGCCCTGATCAACGAGGCGGTGCTCCAGTACGGAGCCGAGCGCGTCGCCCGCTACCTGAGGGTCGAGTCCGCGGAGGGGGAGCCGAGCGCGCAGACCGTCGCCGACGGCATGAGCGCCGCACGTCCACCGCAGGGGGACACCAAGGCCGCCGCCCCCGTCTTCAGCCGGTTCCTGCGTCACCTCGCCTACCTGGAACTCACCCCGACCACAACGCCGTTGCCGGAGATGCAGTGGTTCCCGCCGACCAGGGCGGTGGCGTGATGCGTGCCGACCTCTTCGCCGAGGACATCACCGGACTCGACGAGGCCCTGGAGGCCGTCGACGGCTTCGACCGGGCTCTCGTCGCCGGCCTGCTGCGTCCGCAGCCTGCCCAGAGCGCCGGTCTGACCGGACTCGCGTACGCGGTCGCCGGCACGCCGCTGGCGGCAAGGGTCGCCGAGGCGGCCGAGAAGGCGGCGGGCGGAGCCGCGAGCGAGGACCACTTCGTCGCCCTCGCCGCCGCCCGCACCGCACTCCTCGGCTCCGTCCACGACGCACTGATGACCCGCATCGAGGAGGCGACCGGCCGGACCCGCGCCGAGGCGACGCTCCCCGCTCCCACCGCGCAGCAGGGGGCGAACCTGCTCACCGCCGCCCGCTCCTGGCTGTCCGATCTGGCCCGCTCCGGGTGGCAGGGCATCGACCACGAGGTGGTCGCCGGTGCGGCGCCGGTCGTCTCCGCGATGCTTCCGGATCCCGCGCTGCGCCGCCTGGCGACGCTCCTCGACGGCTTCGCCGCCGAACTCGCCGCGTCCTGCCCCGGCTCGTCCATGGAACGGATCCCGGCACGCCGCTGGGCCGATCTGTGGTCACGTGCCCTGCTGCTGACGGTGCCCGGCGCGGCCGACGCGCCCGTGACCGGTACGGTCACCGGCCGTCTCCTGCCCCTCGGTATCGACGTCCATGAACACGCGACTGCCGTACAGGCCCAGGTCCACGCGGTGTTCGAGCCCGCCGACGGCACCGCACCCCGCCTGGTACGCGCCGGGACAGCGGTGCCGAAACCCGACACGGTCGTCGGAGCAGGGCTCTGGCAGCTGCTCCGCCCGCACATGTCGCTGCTGGCCGCCATCGGCGAAGGCCGCTCGATGGAGCTCACCGACATGCCCGTCACCGCGGAGGGCGACCTGATCTGGAGCGACGAGCACGCACGCCGGGGCGAGCCCGCTGACGCCTTCGCCACCGCCCGCGTCGCCCTGCCCACTGCCACGGACACGACGACGGCACCTTTGGACCGGCACCCGGCACGCATCGCAGTCCCCGTGTTCCTGGAGGGCTACGCCGCACACAAGGACGACGACACGGTCACGTTCACCCTCGCCGGAGGCCCCCTCGTCGTCGACACCGACCGCATTCCGACCGCCGGACCGCTCACTCCCGAGGCCGTCGCGGTGTCCGGAGCGTGCATCGGACTGCTCCGCTGGGACGCCGGTACGTATCGCGTGCAGCCCCTGGCCGTCGAGACGACCGTACGGAAGAAGGCCGTCGCGATCCACGCCGGGGGATGGGCGGGGGGCACGACCGACAAGGCCGGAGTCAAGGCCGAGAAGGCCGCCACCGACGCCGTGGCCGTGCTGCGGGAGCGTGCGGGGAGGCTGCTGCGGAAATGACGGACCACACGACGGAGCAGACCGCCGACAACATGCCTCCTCCGGCCCCCGGGGCTTCTCCGGCCCTCCGGACGCCGCACACACCCCAGGCCCTTCAGTCTCCTCCGGTCACGCGGACGCCGGAGGCGGATCCCCAGGACAACCGCCGCCAGGTGCTGTACTGGCGGCTCCTCGCCCGGCTCTTCGACCCCGAGGAGCAGGGCACGCTGGAATCCGCGAGCCTCGCCGTGGTCGAGGACATGGGCCTGCCCTCCGCACTGCTGGACCCACAGGCTTCCGTCGACTCGATCGTGCAGCGACACCCGGAGCTGGCCGCCGAGTTCGACGGCCTGATGACACCGGACCCCGACCTCGAATCCGAGGCCGCCGACGCACGTGACCGGGCCGCCGAAGTACGACGGGCGGCACTGGTGTCGAAGGTGCTGCTCAATGTCTTCGCCTCCGGCTCGGGCACCGTCACCGCCGGAGAGCTGGCGCGCTGGCAGTCCGACGCGGGCTGGCTCGAGCGTGTGCTCGGCTGCCGGCCCGGCGAGCTGCGCGGCGGCCGTCCCGGGGGAGGGACAGCAGGGCAGGGTGTCAGCCCGACCGGCACCGGCGGTCGGCGCCCGTCGCCCGACCTCGGCCGGCTGATTCCGGAGATCGGCCCGGAGCTGGCCACCATCGAGGCCGACCTCGTCAAACGGATGCACCTGCGCGAGGTGCTCGCCGATTCCGGGCTCGCCTCGCAGCTCACCCCGAGCATGTCGCTGATCGAGCAGCTGTTGCGGGACAAGAACAACCTCTCGGGTGTGGCCCTGGCCAACGCCAAGGACCTGATCCGCCGTTTCGTCGAAGAGGTCGCCGAAGTACTGCGCACCCAGGTCGAAAAGGCCACGGTGGGCACACTGGACCGCTCAGTCCCGCCCAAGCGGGTGTTCCGGAACCTCGACCTCGACCGGACGATCTGGAAGAACCTCACCAACTGGAGCCCGGAGGAGGAACGGCTCTACGTCGACCGTCTCTACTACCGGCACACGGTCCGCAGGACGACCCCGCAGCGGCTGATCGTCGTCGTGGACCAGTCGGGCTCGATGGTCGACTCCATGGTGAACTGCACCATCCTGGCCTCGATCTTCGCCGGGCTGCCGAAGGTGGACGTCCACCTGATCGCGTACGACACACAGGCGCTCGACCTCACACCATGGGTGCACGACCCCTTCGAGACCCTGTTGCGCACCAACCTCGGGGGCGGAACCGACGGCACGGTGGCCATGGCACTGGCCCAGCCGAAGATCGCGGAGCCACGCAACACCGTCGTGGTGTGGATCTCCGACTTCTACGAGTGGCAGACCGAGCCACTGTTCCAGAGCATGGTCGCCATTCACCGTTCGGGAGCCAAGTTCATCCCGGTCGGCTCGGTCACCAGCTCCGGCCGCGGCAGTGTCAACCCGTGGTTCCGTGAGCGCTTCAAAGACCTCGGTACGCCGGTGCTCTCCGGCCACATCCGCAAGCTCGTCAACGAGCTCAAGACGTTCCTCGCCTAGAAAGGCCCTGTCATGTCCGACCTGTTGCGCGCCCCTGCCGAGATCAAGTACGCCGAGGAACTGGAGTGGCTCGAGTCCATCGACGACAATCCCAAGCCCTTCTCCTGGCGGCTGTCCCCGAAGATGGTCCGCCTGTTCATCCTGGGCTCCGAGCGCTCCGACGGCCTGGACCGGGAGATCTCGCAGAAGTGGTACGGCGACCGCAGTTTCGTCGAGCGTTCCATCGTCACACTGGCCTCCGACCGCGGCCTGCTGCTCATAGGTGACCCCGGCACGGGCAAGAGCTGGCTGGCCGAGCTGCTGTCCGCCGCGATCTGCCGCAACTCCACGCTGGTGGTGCAGGGCACGGCCGGTACCACCGAGGACCACATCAAGTACTCCTGGAACGTGTCGATGGTCATCGCCAAGGGCCAGTCGCGGGAATCGATGATCCCCTCGCCGATCATGACCGCGATGGAATCCGGCGCTATCGGCCGGTTCGAGGAACTCACCCGTTCCACCAGCGACGTGCAGGACGCGCTGATCTCGATCCTGTCCGAGAAGTACATCTCGGTACCCGAACTCGACAGCGACAGCATCGTCTTCGCCAAGCCCGGCTTCTCGGTCATCGCCACCGCGAACAGCCGCGATCGAGGCGTCAACGACCTGTCCTCGGCGCTCAAGCGACGCTTCAACTTCGTCCGCATTCCGGTGGTGACGAACAAGAAGAGCGAAGTGGAGATCGTCCGCTTCCGCACCGAGGAGCTGCTGCGCCGCCATCAGATCGAGCTGGAAGTGCCGCCGACCCTGCTCGACGTGCTGCTGCAGAGCTTCGCCGACCTGCGTGCTTCGGCAGCCGCGGCCGGCAGCGACGACGAGAAGCTGGAGTCCGCCCTGTCCACCGCGGAACAGATCGGTGTGCTGGAGGATGCTGTGCTGCACAGCAACTTCTTCGGCGATCGCGCACTCACCGCCCGCACGCTGGCCTCGTCGCTCGTCGGTTCACTGGCCCGGCGCGAGCCCGAGGACCTGGCCATCCTCAACAAGTACCTGCACGGTGTCGTCGAACCGCGCAGCAAGGAAGAGGGCGGCTCCTGGCCGGAGTTCCTGGAGGGCGGCCGCGACGCGATCGCCACCCTGTCATGACCAGCACCCACGAGGGGACCTTCGAAGGACTGCGTGCTCAGCTGCAGGAGGCCGCCGCGACGTTCGCCGACGGACCCGACGCACTGGAGGGCATCCTCCTCGGCATCGTCGACGACGTCGACCACGCGGTCCGCGAGCCGCTCGAGATCTTCCCCGTCTGTCATCACTCGCCCGCCTCGGCGATCGCGATGGCCCGGCGCCTGCGGGAGAAGCAGCCCAAGGTCATCTACCTCGAACTGTGCGAGGACATGGCGCCACTGCTGACGGAGCTGCGCAACTGCAAGCTCCCGGTGGCGGTCCAGTCGTTCGCGGCCGAGGTCGACGGCTTCCCGGTCGAGTGGTCCCCGCTCTCGGTGGTCGCACCGATCACCGAGGCCTCCGCCGAGTACCAGGCGATCGCCTACGCACTGGACACGCCGGGTGTGGAGCTGGTCCTCGTCGACCGCTCCTCGGACCACGTCTTCCAGTGGGACGCGCGTGCGACGGAGTCCGCCGAACCGGCCGGGCCGGACGCACCTCCCGTCGAGGAAGAAGCCGCACTGCACGGCGACGCGGTCGGCGTGGAGATCGGCGACCTGCGCCCGCGCTTCGCCGAACTGGAGGAGCACCTGCTGCGCCACGGCAAGGTGCGGCACTGGTCGGAGTGGTGGCACCAGTACGTCGAGCTGCCGCTCGGCGACAGCGACCATGACACCTACCGCCAGGTCATGCTCCTGATCGGAAGCCTCTTCCGTCGGCTCGCTCCCGGCGACTCCCACCGGCTCAGGGTGGACGAGGACCGGGAACGCTACATGTGGACCAGGATGCGCGAACACCTGGCCGCCACCGGCACCGACCCCGCGGACTGCCTCTACGTCTGCGGGGCCTTCCACGCGGCCAGCCGCGTCGCCGAGTTCGGTGTCCACGGCGCGGACACCTTCGAAATCAGCCCGCCCAGTGCCACCACATGGCAGCACGGCCTGATTCCGTCCAGCCACGCGGCGATCGAGGCGCAGTTCGGCCTCGCCGCAGGATCGGTGTCGATCGCCGCGACCGTATGGGCGAAGAATGTCCGACGCACCCGCGTGGAGCCCTTCCGCCTGGCCGGACAGGCGGGCGCGAAGAAGTCGAAGGCCAAGGCCAAGAAGGCCGTGACCGCGGCGGCGGTGGGGCCCGCCCTGGTCGTCCCGCCCTCGGACAGACTGACCGGATTCCTGCAGAGCCCGCCCGCACTCGACCGGCTCGACGAGGCGGAGCTGCTCGGCTGGTCGGTCGAGATCGTGCGCGCCGCGCGCCGGAACGGCTACCTCGCCTCCACCGCCGACGCCATCGCGGTCTTCGAGACGTCGATCCTGCTGGCCGGAATGCGCGACCGGGCCAAGCCCACGCCGTACGACTTCCAGGACGCGGCCGTCACCTGCATCGAGAAGGACACCGTGCCCGGCCGGCGCGATGTGCGGCGCCTCGTGGAGATCATGATGGGCGGCGACCGGGTCGGCCAGGTCGGCTACGCCGCGCTGCCGCCCCTGGCCCGCGACGTGCACGACCGGCTCGCGCCGCTGGGCCTGAAGCTCCAGCAGAGTGGTGTACAACGCGCCTTGCTGGACATCGTCTCCCAGCCGGAACTGGAGCGGTGCTCCGACGCGTTGTGGATGCTGCGCCGGCTGCTGCCGCAGGGTGCCGCCCGCCCGATCATGGGTGACCGGAAGCTGGGGGAGCGGCCGATCCAGGAATCATGGGACCTCGCGCTCGGCACGTACCAGCGTGCGCTCATCGAGCTCGGCTACGAGGGCGTCAGCATCGAACAGGTGCTGGAGCAGCGCCTGCGCCGCACGGCGTATGACCGGCGCGCCACCACCGCGACCGTCCTGGAAGCCGTCGAGGACGCGACGCTGTACCTGCGCAGCCGCCGCCTCGCCGACGAACTGGGCACACACGCCCTGCAGGTGCTGTCAGCCGAACGCAGCGTCGACGGTGCACCGGAGGTACTGCGCCGGGTACGGCGACTGCTGGCGTACTACCGCACCAGCGAACCGGTACTGCCGCCCTGGATCGAATCCTTCGCCAAGACCGGATACGCCCACTACTGCACCCTGCTGCCGACAGCGTTCACCGACGAGGACGCCACCGTCCGCCAGGTGGCCGCGATGCTGGGCTTCCTGTTCAGCATGGAGAGCCTGGCACTGTCGCTGGGCTGCGACCGGACCCAACTCGAACTGGCCGTGGTCCAGTCGCATCCCGAGGAGGCTTCGAAGACGGCGTTGTTGTGGGCGGCCCAGGTGCAGCTCGGGCACCTCTCCCGCACGGACCTTCGGGCGAACTGTGACGAACTGCTGGGCAACCCCTTGGTGGTGCCCGCCTATCCGCGCTACCTCAGCGGCTTCGTACACGCCCTGGAGCCCGTCCCGGGTCTCACGGACTTCGTGGTGGAGGCGGTGTCGAACGCGTTCGGACGGCTGCCGGATCGAGTGCTCCTGCCCTGGCTGCCGACCCTGATCACCACTCTGCGATCCAGCGGCTCGGAGCTGGCTCCGCTGCTGATCCGTGAAGCCGGGCGGACCTTCCCCGGCCGGCTCGCGGCGCTGGACACATGGGTGCCACCGTGGCGGGCGCAGCCGGAGCCCGTAACCATGCGTCCGGCGACCGCAACGGACGGAGCCCACGGCTGCGCACTGCTGGCCGAGCACCCCGCGACGTGCGATGCCGTGGCGAACCTGCTGGGCTGCGAGGGCACGTGGCAGACGGCGGAGGCCGGCCGCCCGGCAGGCGCGGTACTGACCGGCCGCCATCCGGAGACGGCCGCCGCGCTGGAGGTGCTGCTGGCCGGAGCGTGACCGCGCCGGTGTGAACCCACGCAGCGGATCCGCCGCGGGCCGGAGTGTCCGGTGCCGGTCCACGGACAGCGGGACCAGTACCGGACACGACAGTTGTGACGGCCGACAGGGCCGGCCTCGCGCCGGGCGCCGGGACACGGCTGTGCTGCTCGGGGTGTCGAGCAGCACAGCCGTACGGCCGAGCCTACGGTCGCACGACGAACCGGTAGACCCTGGAATCGCGGGCCCGGAATCCCAGGCGTTCGTACAGCCGATTCGCTGCTTGGCGGGACGGACGCGAGGTGAGGTCGACCGTCCGGGCTCCGGCCGCCTCGGCCAGACGCAGCGCCTCCTCCGTCAGCGCCGATCCCACCCCGTGACCTCGCGCCGCCTCGTCGACCACGACATCCTCGATGCGGCCCCGCAGCCCCGTCGGCAACGGGAACGTGATCAGAGTCAGCATGCCGACGGCTCGGCCTTCGATCCTGGCCACCAGCAGGGTGTTGGCGTCACTGCGCAACAGCTGGGCCACCGACTCCCGGTCGGGTACACCGGCAGTACTCGAAAGCTGGGGCAGCAGGCGAGCGATTGCTTCCACCACTTCATCGGTCGCCCCACGGACGACCTCCACCTCGACGCTCATGGCCGTAACCCTACCGACAAGTCCCGCGAACACGGTGGGAGGGCATATGCGTTCTGCGGTCACGGACGCCAGTACAGCGACGGGTCGGGGTGGTCGGTGAAACCGAGCTCACGATAGAGCGGCTCGCCCTCGCAGGAGGCGTACAGGTCGACCCGGGCGACGTCACGTTCCCGGAACCAGCCGAGCAGTTCCTGCATGATCGAGCGGCTGTGACCGAGCCGACGGTACCCAGGATCGGTGACCACGCCGATCACCTGCCCGATCCGGCCGTTGCTCAGGTGCGGGCCGGGCAGTCGTTGCTCGATCGTGCCGATGCCACAGGCGGCGAGGCCGCTGCCGCCGTCCACGACAAGGATGCGTACGGCGTCGGTGCCTGAGTTCGCGGACAACTGCTCCTTGAGTACTACGGCCAGAGCTCCCAGCCAGTCGTCGCCTCCCGACGCGGGGTCGAAGAAGTCGCCGCCGAGGTCGTCGAACAGCATCGCCCGCAGGCGCTGGAGTTCTGCGATGTCGTCCTCCACCGCCTGCCGTACAGCGGCGTTGTTCTCAGTGCGTTGTCTCATGCCGACCACACTGATGTAATGGCCTTATGCACCTCAACCCTTACGGCGAGGATGTCGTGACGCTGGCTGCGGATCTGGCCAACCGGCGCCCCGCGAGCGCCGAGGAGCTCGCGGACCGCTGCCGCGCCGCCGGCCTGGTGGTGGAGCTTCCGGTCACGCCACATGACCTCGACCGCACCCTTGAAGTGCTGGACGCGTGGGAGAAGGTCGTCGATGCCGACGAGGAACACGAGCGTGCCGAGTCGCTCAACCGGATGCTGGCGGCGGCCGCCGCCCACCCGAGGCTGACCGACCACGCCGAGGACGGCTGGCACCTGCACTACAGGGACGACCGGCAGTCGCTCGGCCCGCTGCTGTTCTCGCTGATCTCCGTCGGCACCGCGCTGCACCTGGCGGGGCGGGGCATGCGGCGGCTCCGGCGGTGTGCCGTCACCGAGTGTGCCGTGATCTTCGCCGACACCTCCCGTACCGGGCGGCAGCGCTACTGCACCCAGCGGTGCGCCAACCGCGACGCGGTACGTCGACACCGCGCGCGGACCGCACCCTGACCACCCTGGGGGCCTTCCATGACGAGCTCTTCCCCCTTGGCCCTGCATCGAAAGTGACTGGTTGTGGTTCTGTGGCCGGTGCTTCCGTTCCGGAGTGAACAACGAGAGCTCCGAGGTGCCTGACAGGAGACCGAACCCCCCGCCCGACGGAGCGCCGATAGTGATGTCGGGCGTTACGCGGCGCCGTCCTGACGCAGTGACAGCCACTCGTTGATGGCCGGGTCTCTTTCGGTATGTGCTTCGCATGTGCCGAAAATCGGTGGTCCGGGCGGATCAGGGCCTGGACACTGACCGCTTATGCCTATCAAGCCTTCCTCCGGCCCGATGTGCACCCGTGATTCGCTCGCCTCCGACTTCCGCGCCATGGGCCTGCGCGCCGGTGAGGTCCTCCTCGTGCATTCCTCGCTCAGCTCGCTCGGCTGGGTCTGCGGCGGTCCCGGCGTCGTCGTCATGGCGTTGCTCGACTCGCTCGGCGACAGCGGGACCCTGGTGGTGCCCACCCACTCCGGTGACAATTCGGATCCGGCGTACTGGCAGAACCCGCCCGTGCCCGAGGCCTGGTGGGCGGACATCCGTGCCTCGATGCCGGCCTTCGACACACGGACCACTCCCACCCTCGGCGTCGGTGCCATCCCGGAGACCGTACGTAACTGGCCGGGCGCCGTCCGCAGTTGTCACCCTCAGACCTCCTTCGCGGCCGTGGGTCCACGGGCGTCGGCGATCGTGGACGCCCACGCGCTCGACTGCCGGCTCGGCGAGCACAGCCCGCTCGCCCGGCTGGAGGAAGCCGGGGCGCGAGTTCTTCTCCTGGGAGCGGGCTTCGATTCCTGCACGGCGTTCCATCTGGCCGAGTACCGGGTCCCTTCGTCGCAGGTGGACAACTCCTTCGCCGTGATGACTCCGCGGGGCCGTGAATGGGCAACCGTGCGTGACACCTCGTTCACTTCGGACCGCTTCGATGAACTCGGTGCGGACTTCGAGAAGGTGCGCCCGGTGATACGAGGCAGGGTGGGCGGTGCGCAGGCCCGACTGTTCGACTTGGCCGAGGCCGTCGCGTACGCCGAGGGCTGGCTGCCCGAGCACCGTCCGCGCACGTCCGCGGAGTGAGTGGATCCATACCGCGTTGCTGCCGGTGCCGTGCTGCCGCGCCGGCCGGCGGTGCGGGATCGGGCGCGGGAGCGGGAGTGCTGAGGTGCGGCGTAGCCGCCTGAGGTACACGGTTAGATCACGAACTCGGCCTGCCGATCGCCAGCACGTCCGTCACCGACCGGCCAACCCCGTACGGCGTTCGGCCACGGAGGCAGCGCCGGGCCCTTGGTATGGGAGGCGGTCGATCGCGGAACTTACGGCGGACCATCGTGACGTGGAGGAATTGCTCCCACCGACCGAGGCGCAGCCCGTGGACCATCGGCAGCGACGAGAAACCCGAAGGAGCATCGAATGCCGGCCCTCGGAAGGATCAGGCACGTGAACGGCGCTCCCTGCTGGGTCAGCCTGATATCTCACGACCTGCCCGTGGCCCAGGGCTTCTACACCGACGTCATGGGCTGGGACTTCGTGGCCAGCACCCTCGGCAGCAACTTCTCCGTGGCCATGGCGCACGGCCGGCCCGTTGCCGGGATCGGATGCTGTGCTCCCGCCGCCAGTCCACCCGCTGTCTGGACCCCGTACTTCGCCGTGGACGACGCCGACGAGATCGCGGACCGGGTCAGGGAGCGCGGCGCCACACTCGCCGTCGGGCCGGTGAGAGTGGCCGATGGCCGGGCGGCGATCGCCGCCGACCGCGACGGGGCCGTCTTCGGCCTCTGGGAAGGCACGGCCCTTGTCTGGTCGGTGGGGCAGGACAGCGCTCCCGCGCGGCTGGACCTGCAGACTCGCCACGCCTTCGAGGCGGCCATCTTCTACGCCGGGATCTTCGACTGGGCCGAACCGCCAGGCGGCTGCACGGTCGATTACGCGGAGGATCACGTCCGCGTCAGGCTCGAAGGCCGAACCGTCGCCACCCTGCGCGGCGGAGGCATCGAAGCCGCTGCGGATCCCCGGATCCGGCCTCGTTGGATCGTCGACTTCCACGTCGAGGACGGCGCACGCGCCGCAGCCGCCGCCATCGACGCCGGCGGTGAATCGTCCTTGGTTCCCGCACTCGACGACCCATCGAAGGACGCGTTCGTCATCCGCGACCCGGATGGGGCGCTCTTCACCGTGTCCGGCCCATGACGGCAGCCCTCCTCGCATCACCACCGCCGAAGCGTCCTCGGCCGGCGGGCCCGAAATCCCTTGCAGGGCCACCGGCCCCCGCCTATGGTTCCCTCCATGGGAACTCTGTGACAGATGAGGATGCGCGGCGTTGAGCTGGACTCCGTCGCCGCATCCGGCAGCGTGCTGCTGACACACCACCGCACCGGGTCTGACGGCTGCGGAAGACTGTGTGTCGGTCTTCTCCGGATGTGCCGCTTCTGCCGGCCGTACCGCTCAGCGCGCTCACGCATTCACCCATCCTCATCTGGAATCAGGAGACACACGCGTGTCGATTGCGCAATTCGCCCTCCAAGACATCACCAAGCGTTACCACGACTGCGTCGTGCTCGACCGGGTCGGCTTCAGCATCAAGCCGGGCGAGAAGGTCGGTGTGATCGGCGACAACGGATCAGGCAAGTCCACACTGCTCAAGGTCCTCGCCGGGCGTGAGCAGCCCGACAACGGCCTGCTCACCGTGGTCGCCCCCGGCGGCATCGGCTACCTGGCACAGACACTGGAGCTGCCGCTCGACGCCACCGTCCAGGATGCCGTCGACCTGGCCCTGTCCGACCTGCGCGAGCTCGAAGAGGCGATGCGCCGGGCCGAGGCGGAACTGGCCGAGCACGACGCGGGCGGCCCCGAACCGGAGCTGACCGCCACCCTCCGGCGCTACTCCGGCCTCATCGAGCAGTACCAGGCGCGTGGCGGCTACGAGGCCGATGTACGGGTGGAGGTCGCGCTGCACGGCCTCGGACTGCCGGGCCTGGACCGCGACCGGAAGCTCAGGACCCTCTCCGGCGGCGAGCGCTCCCGGCTGACACTCGCGGCGACCCTGGCCTCCGCACCGGAACTGCTGCTGCTCGACGAGCCGGCCAACGACCTCGACGACAGGGCGATGGAGTGGCTGGAGGACCACTTGCGGAGCCATCGCGGCACGGTGATCGCGGTCACCCACGACCGGGTGTTCCTCGACCGGCTGACCACCACGATCCTGGAGGTCGGCTCCGGCCGCGTAACCCGCTACGGCGACGGCTACGAGGGCTATCTGACGGCCAAGGCCGTGGAACGCGCGCGGCGACTGCGGGAGTACGAGGAGTGGCGCGCCGAACTCGACCGTAACCAGGGGCTGATCGCCTCCAACGTGGCACGGATGGACAACATCCCGCGCAAGACGCCCCTCTCCGTGTTCGGGCACGGTGCGTACCGCAGGCGCGGACGCGACCACGGTGCGATGGTGCGGATCCGCAACGCCAAGCAACGGGTGGCCCAGCTGACCGAGAACCCGGCCCAGGCCCCGGTGGACCCGCTCTCCTTCGCCGCCCGCATCGACACCGCGGGCCCGGAGGCGGAGGCGGTGGAGGCGGTGGCCGAGCTCACCGACGTGCGAGTCGCTGACCGGCTGTCCGTCGCCTCGCTGAGGATCCGGCCGGGCGAGCGGCTGCTGGTCACCGGTCCCAACGGTGCGGGCAAGTCCACCCTGCTTCGGGTGCTCTCCGGGGAGTTGGCACCGGACAGCGGCTCGGTGCGCGTCGGCTGCCGGGTCGGGCACCTGCGACAGGACGAGGCGCCCTGGCCACCGGAGCTGACCGTGCTGCGGGCCTTCGCCCTCGGCCGGGTCGGCTACTTGGAGGACCACGCCGGGAAACTCCTCTCCCTGGGCCTGTTCAGCCCGTCCGACCTGCGGCGACGGGTGAAGGACCTGTCGTACGGACAGCGGCGCCGGATCGAGATCGCGCGGCTGGTCAGCGACCCGATGGACCTGCTGCTGCTGGACGAGCCCACCAACCACCTCACCCCGGTGCTCGTAGAGGAGCTGGAGCAGGCGCTGGTGGAGTTTCGGGGTGCCGTGGTCGTGGTCACCCACGACCGCCGGATGCGATCCCGGTTCGCCGGGGCCCGGCTCACCATGGACCGCGGGCACATCGCCGAGTCCGGGGTTTTGTGAACCACCTTCACCCGGGGGCTCCGGCCTCCGGGAATTCCGGCGTCGGGTTGCTGAATTCCGGGGCGCGGCCCACGGACCGATGACGGAGCCGGTGAGCCGTGCCGCCGACTGTCATACGGAGAGCCTTCCTCCCCGGAACGCGCCGAGCCCGCTCGTTTCGCCGGGAGCCGGGAACCGGTTGCTGGTTCCCGGCCGCCAGTCGGTGGTTCCGGCCGTCAGCTGTTGTTTCCGGCCGTGGCCGCTCCGCGGAATGTCCTTCGATAGGTGAGCGGGGGAACACCGATGGCCGCGTGCAGATGCTGGCGCAGCGAGGTGTCGCTGCTGAATCCGGTCTGTGCGGCGACTTCGTCCACGGGAAGGTCGGTGGATTCCAGGAGGTGCCGTGCCCGGGCGACGTGCTGCTGGGTGAGCCAGCGGCCCGGGCTGACCCCTGCCTCGTTCTGGGAGCGCCGCGCGGAGGTGCGGCGGCTCATCCGGGCATGGGCGGCGAGGTCGGTGAGGGCCAGCGGCTCGTGCAGCCGCTCCAGCGCCCACTGACGGGTGGCATCGTCGACACGGCCGGGCTGCGCCCCGGACAGCGGGCCCTCATCCACGCGGCGTCCGGCGGTGTCGGCCACCTCGCGGTCCAGATCGCCAAGGCGCGCGGCGCCCACGTCATCGGCACGGTGCTCGGGAAGGACCGCCAGGAGTTCGTACGCGGCCTCGGCGCGGACGAAGCGATCGACAACGCCACCACCGACTTCGTCGCGACCGTCGGCGATGTCGACTTCGTCCTCGACACGCTCTCCGGGGACATCCGCTCCCGCTCGCTGTCGATACTGCGCCCAGACGGCACGATGGTCACGACCGTACCCAACGGCGCGGCCGACGCTGCGGAGCGCGAGGCCGGTCAGGGAGGTCGTGTCCGGATGATCGGAGTCCAGGCGGACCACGCCGGGATGAACGCCATCGCGGACCTGGCGGCCTCCGGCGCGCTGAGGCCGCGGATCCACGCGACGTTCCCGCTGGCGAAGGCCGCCGAAGCGCACGTAAAGCTCGAGAACGAGCGGACCACGGGGAAGATCGTCCTGGTGGTCGGGGGGCAGGAGGACCGGAACGCTGACTGACTGACTGACTGACTGAGTGAGTGACTGAGTGAGTGCGTCGGGGCGGGTAGGGGGATGGGGCGGGAGACGGCCGCGTCTCCCCGCCTCCGCCCGCGCCCCGGAACGCCCTCCCGCCCCCGTCCCCTCGCAGCCGCCGCGTGCCCATTCGAACGGTGACCACGCTGAGGAGTCACACATTTACACTGTGCTGACTTCTCGCGAAGGCGCGGGACTTGAGCATCACGGGGGCGCCATGGGATTCGGCTTCGGGCAGCGGCGCAGCGGGCAGCCCCCGGCTGAGCGGACCAGCTTCGTCGGACGTGCCGAGGAGATCTCGCTGATCCAGGAGGCATTCCACGAATCACGGCTCGTCACCCTGGTGGGCCCCGGCGGTGTCGGCAAGAGCCGCACCGCCCTGCGCGCGGCGGAGGGGCTTCGGGAACGGTTCCCGGACGGGGTGTGGCTGGCCGAGCTGTCGGCCCTGTCCGACCCCGAACTGGTACCCGCGACGCTGGCCACCGTGCTGGGGGTCCCGGACCAGGCCGGGATGGAACCTCTGGACGCGGTCGTCGCTCATCTCAAGGGCAGGCAGCTGCTCATCGTGCTCGACACCTGCGAGCACATGGTCGACGCCTGCGCCGTGCTCTGCGACGTCCTCCTGCGTGAGGCCACCGAGGTGTGCGTACTGGCCACCAGCCGGCAGCCCCTCGACGTGGCCGACGAGCGGACGATGCCGATCGCCCCACTCGGCGTGGACGACGCCGTGGAGCTGTTCACGCAGCGGGCCGCCCGCGTCCTGCCGGGCTGGACCGTCACCGAGGCCAACCGGACACAGACGCTGGCGCTCGTCGAACGGCTCGACAGAATCCCGCTCGCCGTCGAACTGGCCGCCGTGCGTCTGCGGGTCGCGTCCCTTGCCGAGCTGGTGGCCCGGCTGGATCGCCGCTTCGAGGTGTTCACCGGCGGGCAGCGCGCGGTCGCCCGGCACCAGACACTGCGTAAGACCATCGACTGGTCCCATGAGCTCTGCACCCCGGCGGAGCGGCTGCTGTGGGCGCGCCTGTCCGTCTTCGCCGGGCCCTTCGAACTGTCGGCCGCGGAACGGGTGGGCGGGGGCGACGGGCTCCCGTCCGATGCCGTGCTGGAGGCGCTGTTCGGCCTCGTGGACAAGTCGGTCGTGCAGCGCGTCGGCGAGGACGGGGTGCGCTACCGGCTCCTGGACACGATCCGTGAGTACGGTGCCGAGTGCCTCGACGAGGAGAGCAACGCGGCCGCCGTGCGCGGGCGGCACTTCGAGCACCACCGCGACACGGCCGGGCGCCTGTGGGACGAACTCATCACCCCGGCCCAGGCCGAGCTCCATCAAGCGGTGCGCGCCCAGATCGCCGACATCCGCGCCGCGATGAAGTACGCCTTCACGGCCCCCGGCCGCGCAACGGAAGGGCTGAGCCTCGCCGTGCAGCTCGCCCCGCACTGGAGGGCGACCGGCACCCTGTCGGAGGGGAGGTACTGGATCGACAAGGGGCTCCGTCTGGTGCCCGAGGACTGTACGGAGCGGGCCTGGGGCCTGTTCATGGCCGGAGTGTTCGCCACCTGGACCGCCGACCTCGCGGAGGCGCCGACCTTCTTCCGGCAGGCACGGGAGGCCGCGCTGAACTGCGACGAACAGCGCGTGGCACTGTTCACGGAGCCGTACATCGGCGCCATGAGAGCGCTCTGCGGCGAGTTCGAAGAAGGACTGGCCGAGCTGGAACAGGGGCGTCGGCGGATCGTCGCCGTCGGCGACTTGCTGGGCGTCAGCATGGTCCACTACGAAGGCGCGCTGCTGCGCGCGGTGCTCGGGGACACCGACGGGGCCCTGGAGCTGTGCGAGGTGGGGCTGGCCCATCTGCACGGCACGGGTGATCGACAGTTCCACGGATCCACGCTCATGGCGGAGGGTCTCATCCTCTGGCTGGCGGGACGCCACGAGGAGAGTGCCGAGGCGCTGCGGCAGGCCCTGGACGCCATGAGCGAGATCGGTGACGTGCTGGTCGCCGCGCTCTGCTGCCTGGGCCTGGCCTGGCACGCCGCAGGGCAGGACCGCTACGTCAGGGCGGCGTGGCTGCTGGGTTACGCGGAAGGCGCGCGGGGGCTCAGCGGCGACCCCGTGGCCATGCTGCCGTCCGTGCTGGACCAGCAGGAGGCAACCCGCAATGCCCTGCGGGAAGCGCTGGGGCACACGGAGTACGAGCGCTGGCACGGTGTGGGGGCACGGCTGTCGGGTACCGAGATCCTGGACGCGGTACGGGCGGACACCGAAAGCCCGCTGTGCGTGGGGCGCCTGCCTCGCAGTCGGCAGGGGTCCACGGCAGCCGACGTGCTCACCCCGCGGGAACGGGAAGTCGCCACGCTGGTCGCGCGAGGACTGTCCAACCGGGAGGTCGCCGAGCAGCTCGTGATCTCGAAGCGGACTGCGGACACACATGTCGAGCGCATTCTCACCAAACTCGCGATCGATTCACGCACAGAGATCGCGTCGGTGCTGGATTCCTAGGGTCTTTCGTTCGGATCAGGCCGGATCAGGGAGCGGGGTCTGGTGCGTGCGATCGCAAGGCGGGGGAGGGAGTCAGGGCGGAGTCCTGGCGACCGACGACAGCGCGGAGGGGGTCCCCCCTGGCCCTTGAGGCCTTGGGGGAGTGCGTGCCGGGCCCCGCGATCCCGGCATGATCCAAACGAGAGGCCCTGGCTGTATTGCCCTTGCCGGTCGGTGGCGGCGTCCCACCCCGAGGCCGGCTGCCCAGCAGCTGTACGTAGGCCCGTCCCGTCACCGGTACGTATGCCGACGCCAACGGGGTGAGACCGGTCCGATGGCACAGATACGTGTACTGACCTGCGATTCAACGCTCGCCACGGCACCGTGCGGTGCGGCAGGCTGGGCGTGCCGCCGGGGAGGTGGAGTTACTGCGCAGCATCGGCGGATGAGGCTGTCGCAGACCCGAGTGCTCCCACCTCCCTGGAGGCGCCGGAAACGTGTGCCCGCGCCGTCGGCGGTGCAGAGGCGCATGATTCCGGCGGCTGACGCCGACAATCCGGCGGGGAGCACGTTCAGACCGGCACGTGGTTTCTCGCCCCGAACCTCCGAACCTCCGAACCTCCGAACCTCCGAACCTCCGAACCTCCGAACCTCCGAACCCCCGAACCCCCGAACCCCCGAACCCCCGACGCTCCCGAAGCCCCGGTCCGCCGAACCGCTGAACGGACGGCCCTCCGCCTCGTCTACCGGCGGCGCGCCTCGACCATGAAACAGCCGAACTCCACTGCGCGGACGTGTACGAGGGCCACTGCCGGATCGGCGAAGACCTCAAGCAGCGCGTCGTCCACCTCGGCGGCCCGCTCCTTCGGGATCTCGATCAGCCGCCCGCCGAGAATGTGCCCCTGGCCGTCATAGGCCCGCAGGACCCGGCGAGCACCGTGCAGCTCGACCGGGTAGCCGGGGCCGGAAGCCGGACCGTCGCACTCCTCGGCGTGAACGAAGATCGGCCCGCACTCGTCGTACGGACCGGGCTCGGCGTCCGTCGCCACCGCCCAGCGGCGCAACGGTGCGTAGGAGACGAGGACGATCCGCTCACCCGCCTCGCTGTGCCGCAGACAGCAGCGCAGCGGAGCGCCGCCCTCCGGATCGGTGACGGGTCTCCGGGTCCGGCCGGCGTCGTCCCGTTCGCGCAGCTGCTTCAGCACGGCGGGGTCGATGGCCCGCACCTCGTAAGTCGTGGTCATGGCTCCAGCATCCGTGGACGCCCGTCCCGGGGCTGGCGGAAATCGGACGTCGCTGTGCCACATGCCGACTTCATCGCAGGGAGGCCGCCCCGGCACGTGGGCCGTCGATGGCTATGGGACCGACCCCAGTGCGTCACGGACGATTGCGGCGGATGCTCGGGCCGCGGCGAGAACGGGTGCTGTGTCGTGGGCCGCGCGGGCGAGCATGAAGGCGCCTGCCAGCAGGGCGATTACCGAGCTCGCGGTGTCCCGGGCGGCGTCCGAGGAGAACGACTGAGAGCGGGCGGCCTGTGTGCCTCTGCCGGTGTGGCCATGGGGGCCCACGAGTCGTGCCGTCCGGTTCGGACCTTGTCCACCGGGCACCATGGGGCAGCCCTTACGCTGTACGGAGCAAGACCGTGCGCGGGCACGAAAAGAGGAAGCACCATGTCCTTCGCTCCCCTCGGCCGGCACAACGGCGAGCACAGCGACTACTGCAACACCAGCCTGTGCTGCCGCTGCCAGCAGCGGAACTGGACGACTCAGCAGGGCAACGAGCGGTTGTGCGGGCTGTGCGCGGCCTGCTGCCGTGAATGCGGCCGGGCGCCCGCGCCGCATCTGGACGGGCTGAACGACGGCATCTGCGTGGACTGCCGCGGGCTCTGCACCCGCTGCCACGATCCGCTGCCCAACGCGGGTGTCTGTCACTGTCAGCAGTGGAAGCAGAGTCCGGGCAAGGACCCGATCCGCTTCATCATGCAGGGCTTTCCCCAGCCACTGCTCCAGGCACTCGGGCACCGGGTCCCGCGCACCCTGCACGACATCCTGTTCGAGGAGCTCGAGCACCGGACGGCTGCCCAGCTCCTCGACCGCATCGAGAGGCGCTGGAGCAACCGCTGGTCCCACGCGATCCATGAACGCGACGAGGAGAACCGTCGCCGTTGGGCTCCCCAGGAGATCGCCGAGGCTCTCGTGTGCTCCACCAACTGCTCGAACCGGGCATGCGAGGACGGCTATCTTCTCGTCGACGGAGCGCCCTGCCCGTACTGCCGGCAGCCGGTCCACCGCTTCGTTCCCGCCACAGCCGAGGCGATCTCCACCTCGGAACACGCACGGGCGACCGCCGCGCGGATCCGGCAGGAGATCATCAGCAACCGCTCGGCCGGGAAGAAACCGCACCGCCCAGTGCAGCCGGGCGCCCGGCCCGCTCCTCCCGCCGGCTGATTCCGCAGAGACCACCGGCCACGCCGATCGGCTGATCGACGTGGCCGGTTGTCCCAGTGCCTTGCTCGGATCAGTGCGCCGGGGCAGCCGGCGACTTTGCTCCGTCGGCGTTCTCCTGTGCGAGCCGTTCCATGCCGCTCTGTGTCTTGAGCGGCTTCTCCTTGATGAACAGCACCGCGATCAGAGCGAGGAACGCGAAGGGCGCTCCGATCAGGAAGACATCCGCAGTCGCGACCCCGTACGCGTGCTCGACGACCTCCCGGGCCGGTTCGGGCAGCTTGGAGAGGTCGGGAACGCCATGGCCGGCGCCCCCGTTGTCCGCTGCCCCGCCGAAGCCCTTCGCCATCTCGCTCGCCACCCGGTGGCTGAGCACGGCACCCAGCGCGCTCGTGCCGATCGCCCCGCCCAGACTGCGGAAGAACGACAGCACCGAGGTCGCCGCACCCAGCTCCGACGCGGGTACGTCGTTCTGTGCCGCCAGCACCAGGTTCTGCATCAGCATGCCGACGCCCACGCCGAGCACCACCATGTAGACGCTGAGCAGCCCGAACGAGGAGTCCGCGCTGATCGTGGACAGCAGGCCCATGCCCGCGGTCATGATGATGCCGCCCGCGATCAGGAAGCCCTTCCACTTGCCCCGGGCGGAGATGATCTGCCCGGCGACGGTCGTGGAGATCATCAGGCCGAGGATCATCGGCAGGCTCATCAGGCCCGCGACGGTCGGCGTCTTGCCGAGCGAGATCTGGAAGTACTGGGAGAGGAACACCGTGCCACCGAACATGGCCACGCCCACCAGCAGGCTCGCCACGGTCGTGAGCGTCACGGTGCGGTTGCGGAAGATGTCCAGCGGGATGATTGGTTCCTGGACCTTGGATTCGACCAGTACCGCGACACCCAGCAGGACCACACCGGCGGTGACCAGGGCGGCGGTCTGCCACGAAGCCCAGTCGAACCGGTTGCCCGCGAGGGTCACCCACAGCAGCAGCGCGCTGACCCCGCTCATGATGAGGACGGCACCGAGATAGTCGATCTTCACCTGCCTGCGGACCGTGGGCAGCTTCAGGGTGAGCTGGAGCAGCACGATCGCGAGCAGTGCGAACGGCACGCCGATGAAGAAGCACCAGCGCCAGCCCAGCCAGGAGGTGTCCACGAGCACACCGCCGATGAGCGGTCCCGCGACGGTGCCGACGGCGAACACGGCACCGAAGATGCCGGAGTAGCGGCCGAGTTCACGCGGCGGAATGATCGCCGCCATCACGACCTGGGCGAGCGCCGTGAGACCGCCCGCGCCGATGCCCTGCACCACACGGCTCAGGATGAGCAGGCCGACGCTGTGCGAGAAGCCGGCGACGAGTGAGCCGACGATGAACATCGACAGGGAAAGCTGGATGAGCAGCTTCTTGTCGTAGAGGTCGGACAGCTTGCCCCAGATCGGAACGGTCGCCGTCATCGCCAGAAGCTCTGCGGTGACCACCCAGGTGTACGAGGACTGGGTGCCGTGCAGGTCGGCGATGATCCTGGGAAGTGCGTTGGAGACCACGGTGGAGGCCAGGATGGCCACGAACATGCCGGCCATCAGGCCCGACATGGCCTGGAGTATCTGACGACGCGTCATGGCTGGTGCGGCCCCCTCGGGCGCACCGGCCGTGCCGGCTTCGGGTGTGACGGCAGCGCTCATCGGCTGGCGTTCCTCATTTTCTGGTTTCTCGGGCGAAGCGGCCCCGGGCGGGGCCTTCGGATGTGCCTCAGTCGGTCAGGCCGGTGGCCAGCGAGGTGAAAGCCTCGCGATAGATGCTCTGGAACGTGCGGGTACGGCCGGAGGCCACCCAGAGCTCGACGGCGGCGCGCACAGCGGCGATCGTCACGTGCGCGAGGAGCCGGGGGTGGAGATCGGTGTCGGGGTCCCGGCCGAGGCGTTCGGCCACGGCGGCAACCAGGGCGCGTTCGTCCGCGCCCCGGGCGGCCAGGAATCCGGACAGCAGCGCGGGACTCTTCCTGAGCACGGCCATCTGGAGCTCCCAGCGGTCGTGGTCCTCCTCGATGTGGGCGAGTTCCTGGCCGATGGCCTCGCGCAGGGCGTCGAGTGCCGTGAGTTCCTGCGGTGCGTTGAGCACCGCGCGACGGGTCCGCTCGGCGTTGTCGTGGTTGGGGCGGGTGATCGCGTCCTCGAGGCACGGGAAATAATTGAAGAAGGTCCGCACGGAGACGCCGACCGCACCGGTGACCGCTTCCACGGTCACGTTCTCGATCCCGCGGTCCGCGGCCATGTGCAGCGCCGCGTCCGCGAGTGCGTTGCGCGTCGCGCGCTTCTTGCGCTCGCGCAGCCCGAGAGCCGTGTCGTCGGCGCTGTTGGCATTGTGGACACTCATGAAGTGCATGCTATGCAAGTTTGCGTGCAGCGCAAAATTATTCTCGGGCGTTCGCACGCCCGGACGTGTGCCCGGCAGCCGGATCGCGACGGACGACGCGCGGAACGCCACCGGCCGAGCCGGCAGCAGGCGGAATCCGGGTGTCACGGCCGGCGGACGGATCCTCTACCGTGTCGGGTCATGACACTCCTGGTCATCGGCGGCAGCGGATTCCTGGGTGCCGAGCTGGTCCGCCGGGCGGTGGCGGCGGGGCACGCGACAGCCGCGACCTTCGCAACCGGGCCCGGCCGCGTCGCGGGGGCCACCTGGCACGCCCTTGACCTGCATGCCCCCGATCGCATCGACGCGGTCGTGGCCGAGGTGGGACCGCGCGTGATGATCAACGCGACGAGCAGCAGATCCGACTGGGCGGTCACGGCAGAGGGCCCTGTCCGGCTGGCGATGGCCGCGGTGAAGTACGGAAGCCGCCTGATCCAGGTGTCGAGTGACGCGGTCTTCTCCGGTGCCCGTGTCCACTACGACGAATCCTGCCTCCCCGACCCGCTCACTCCCTACGGTGCGGCGAAAGCCGCAGCGGAGACGGGCGTCCGTCTCGTGCACACGGATGCCGTCATCGCCCGTACCTCGCTGATCATCGGTGACGGCCGACGGTCCGAGCACGTGCGAGCGGTGCACGGCCTCGCGGCCGGAACCCGCGACGGAGTCCTGTTCACCGACGACATCCGATGCCCGGTGCACGTCTTCGACCTGGCCGCCGCCCCGCTGGAACTCGCGTCCGGCGACTCGAAGGGCGTTCACCACCTGGCGGGGGCCGACGCCGTGAGCCGTCACGAGCTCGGCATCCTCGTCGCCCGGCGCGACGGGCTCGACGCCTCCCGCCTGCCCGCGGGTCTGCGGGCCCACAGCGCACTTCCCGGCGGACTCGACATCCGCCTCGACAGCCGCGCCACCCAGGAGAGGCTTCGTACGACACTGCGTGGTGCCCGCACGTTCCTCACCACGGAGGCTTGAGACGGACGACGGGCCGAAGGCCACGCCCGATGACCTCGGCCGCTTCCACGGGCGACGGGGCCGGTCCGACCGCACCTTCGCGGAAGCGGCCGGATCCCCGTCGTCCACCGGGCGGCGGAGGCCGGGAGCGGGCAGGGGCGGCGGCGGGGGCACCCCCGCCGCCGCCCGGGGGACGAGACAACCCCTGCCGCTCACTCCCGTCCCGGAACTCCGCTCAGGGGGTCTCGTGAGCCGAGGCCGGGTACACCATCCCGTCCACGGAGAGGAGCTCGTCGATCCGCTCGGCGAGGTCCTGAGCGAGCAGCGGTCCGCCGTCCGCCGAGCGGATGCCCGGTGCCTCACCCGTCAGCACCCGCCCCACGCGGCCGCGCCCCGCGCTCAGCACCTCGCCCGTGACCGGCACATCATCCGCGAGGAGCGCGGCCACCACCGGCGCGACCGCCCCGGGCGGTGCCTCCTCCCGCATCTTCTCCAGCACCTCCGGCGGCACACCCTCGGTCGCCGCCGACATCCGCGACCAGGCCACCGGAGCCACCGCGTTGACACGGATGCCGTGTGGGGCGCCCTCGGCGGCCAGCGTCCGCGTCAGCCCGACGATCCCGGCCTTGAGCAGGGAGTACGCGGCGTTCCCGGCCATTCCGTACAGACCGGCCGCCGAGGTGACCAGGACGACCCGGCCCCGTCCGCACTCGGTGAAGCGGGGCCAGGCGGCCCGTACCAGCCGCCAGGCACCGAGGGAGTGAATGGCCGTCATCCGCTCCAGCAGCGCCTCGTCGATGTCGGTGAAGTCCAGCCCCGGCCGGTAGATCCCGGCGTTCGCCACGATCCCGTCGATGGAGCCGAACTCGGCGCACGCCAGAGCGATCAGGGACTGCGTCCCCTCGATGCCGCTCGCGTCCGCGGTGCTCGCGACCGCCGTCCCGCCCGCCGCCCGGATCTCCTCGACGACCCGCGCCGCCGGGCCCCAGTCCTCGCTCCCGCTACTGTCAGTGGCCGTCCCCAGGTCGTTGACGACGACACGGGCGCCCCGCGCGGCGAGGTCCAGGGCATAGGCCCGGCCGAGGCCGCGGCCCGCGCCGGTGACGACGACGCAGCGCCCGTCCAGCCTCAGTGTGTCCCGCCTCATGCCGACGCCTCCGTACCCAGTGCGAATCCCCGGTAGCCGGACCGGGCCACCTCTTCGCACCGCTCCCGGTAGTGGTTGAGCCCGCCCGCGTACGGCATGAACACCGGTGCCTTTCCTTCCACGTTGGCACCCACGTACCAGGAGTTGGCGCGCGGGTAGAGAGTCGTGTCGGCGACCTCGTTCACATGGGCGGCCCAGGAGTCCTGTGCCTCGGGCCGCGCCTCGATCCGCTCCACCCCGTCCTCGCGCAGCTGCCGCAGGCAGTCCACGATCCAGTCGACGTGCTGCTCGACCGCGCGCACCATGTTGACCAGCACCGAGGGGCTGCCCGGCCCGGTGACCGTCAGCAGGTTGGGGAAGCCGGCCACCGCGAGACCCAGGTAGCTGCGCGGTCCCGAGGCCCACTGCTCCTTCAGGGCCCGGCCGCCCGTCCCGCGGATGTCGATACGGGTCAGCGGACCGGTCATGGCGTCGTAGCCGGTGGCCAGCACCAGGACCTCGGCCGGGTACGTGCCGGCCTCGGTGCGGATGCCGTCCTCGGTGATCTCGACGAGCGGCTCGGCCCTCAGGTCGACGAGATCGACGTTCCCTCGGTTGTACGTGGAGAAGTAGCCCGTGTCGACACAGATGCGTTTGGTGCCGATGGGGTAGTCCAGCGGGACGAGCTTGCGCGCCGTCTCAGGGTCCTCCACGGCGTCCCGGATCTTCTCGCGGACGAACTCGGCGAGGTGCTCGTTGGCCTTCCCGTCCGTGAGTATGTCGTTGAAGACCGACATGATCTCGGTCCCGCCGATGGCCCACTTGCGCTCGAACGCGGCCCGGCGCTCCTCCTCGCCCACGTCGTGGGCCGAACGGCCGGTGGAGGCGACGTAGAAGCCGGAGAATCCCGTACGGGCGTACGTACGCAGCTCCTCCAGCTCCGTCTTGGCCCGCCAGCTCTCCCGGCCCGAAAGTGGCCGGTTGCGGGCCGGCAGGCTGTAATTGGGAGTTCGCTGAAAGACCGTCAAGTGACGTGCCCGGGTGGCGAGTTCCGGTACCGCCTGGATGCCCGAGGAGCCGGTGCCGATGACGGCGACGCGTTTGCCGGCCAGGTCCACACCCCCGTGCGGCCAGCGGCCGGTGTGGTGCACCTCGCCGCGGAAGGCGCCGAGACCGGGCAGGTCGGGAACGCGGGACGCGGACAGGCAGCCCACGGCGGTGACGAGGAACCGTGCGCGGGCGCGACGGCCGTCATCGGTGGTCAGGAGCCATGTCCTGCCCTCCTCCTCCCAGACGGCCGAGACCACCCGTGTCCCGAAGGAGATCATCGGCCGCAGGTCGAAGCGGTCCGCGACGTGTCCGGCATAGCGCAGGATCTCGGGCTGAGTGGCGAAGCGCTCGGACCAGTCCCATTCGGCGTGCAGCTCGGAAGAGAACGAGTAGCAGTAGTCCAGGCTCTCGACGTCGCAGCGGGCTCCGGGATAGCGGTTCCAGTACCACGTGCCGCCGACGTCGTCGCCCGTCTCGAAGGCATGACAGCTGAACCCCTGCGCGCGCAGCTGGTGCAGGGCGTAGAGGCCTCCGAACCCGGCGCCGACGACGAGTGCGTCGTACTCCGGGACGGAGGTTGCTGAGTCGGTCATGTGCGGCTCCTTGCGGGGGAGTGGGTTTCTTCAGACGGCGAGGCCGCGGCGCAGCGCGTCCAGCGCGCCCCCGGTCATGCGGCGGGTCACGGCCGTGTCGGGCACGAAGCCCGCCGCGCCGTGGAAGGTGCCGGGAAACAGGTGCAGTTCGGTGGGGACACCGGCCCGTACGAGGCGCTGGGCGTATTCGAGGCCCTCGTCGCGCAGCGGGTCGAGGTCGCTCACGGCGACGTACGCGGGCGGCAGCCCCGACAGGTCTTCGGCGCGGGCGGGCGCGGCATAGGCGGGCACCGGGGCGGCGGGGTCGCGGTCCGCCCCGAGGTAGGCCCGCCAGCTGTGTACGGCGTTGGGGCGGTTCCACACCGGCGTGTCGGTGAACTCCCGCATCGAGGGGGTGTCCAGGCGGTCGTCCAGCTCCGGTATGTCGAGCAGCTGGAAGCACAACGCCGGTCCGCCGCGGTCCCTTGCCAGCAGGGCGAGCGCGGCGGCGAGGCCGCCCCCGGCACTGATCCCGGCGACGGCGATCCGGGCCGGGTCCACCCCCAGGCCGTCGGCGTTCGCCGCCAGCCACTCCAGGGCCGCGTAGCAGTCGTCGGTGGCGGCCGGGTACGGGTGCTCGGGGGCCAGCCGGTATCGCACGGAGACCACGACGGCGCCGAGTCCGGCCGCCCAGCGCGCGGCGAGGGCCCGGTCCCCGTCCCCCTCCTCCAGGATGAACCCCCCGCCGTGCACGTACATCACGGCGGGCAGCGCGGTCCCGGCCCCCGCCGGACGGAAGACCGCCACCGGAACCTCGGGGGCGCCCGGGGCCCCCGGAACGAGGTGCTCGCCGGACTCGACGCCCTCGGGGAGAACGAAGGGCGGCGCGGCGGCGCCCATCGCCTCGACGGTGGCCCGCGCGGCGGCGGCGTCACCGACATCGAGGGCCGGCAACAGGGCCAGCCACGGGGAGAGTTCGGGATCGACGGGCAGGGGAAGGGGCACGTGGGCCTCCGGCGGACGACACGGAGCGGCCACGGACGGAACAAGTCCGCCCGGGAGAACCGCTGCTGACGTCGTCAGTCTGTGTCCGCGCCCCCGACCGGGTCATGAGCCGGGTGGCGCGCGATCGGCCCCCGTCCGCGCCGGTTGGCGGCTTGCGCCCCGCCTGCGGAGGGGACAGGGCGTGACTCGTCCGGCGGACGCGGGAGAAGAGGGCCCTGTCCGTTCGGCAGCGCCCCTCGCCCCCTGCGCGGCCCGCCCGCGCCGCCGTGCGTGCAGCCGGTGTCACGCCGGGTTGTCCCGCAGGCGGCGCAGGGCAAGGGCGAGCGCGAGCCGGAAACGGCCCACCGTCTCGCCGAGTTCGTAGCCCAGCGCCGCCTCCGCCCGCGCGACCCGCACCGCCACCGAGTTGTGGTGCAGGTGCAGCTCCCGCGCCGCCGCGCGCAGCGAACCCGCCTGCACCAGGACTTCGAGTGTGGTCAGCATCTCCGTGCCGCTGCCCGGCTCCGCCGCGAGCGCGTCCAGGACGTCGAGGTCGCCGATGCCGGCGATGGCCGGGCCGGACAGTTCCCTGGCGAGCACCTCGAAGGCTCCGAGCGAGGAGTGGTAGATCGCGGGCTCCTCCGCGACCGGGGCCAGTCCCACATCCGAGCGGGACGTCCCCGCGAACCGCAGCGCCCGCACCGCACCCTCCCAGGAGCGCGGCGCCTCGGTCGCGGTGACCTCGGGACCGACCCCGATTCGGAAGCCCGCCGGGGCGAGCAGCCGCTCGGGCAGCGGGCCCGCCACGGCCACCGCGTGCACCGAGCCGAGCGCGGCCGTCCGGCGTCGGCCCGCCGGGGCGGGAGGGAGCCGTTCGAGGACCGGCGCCATCCCCTGCGGGCCCCGCCCGCCGTCGACGGCCAGGAGGGTGAGCGGGGCCGAGGGGGCGAAGCCCAGCAGCCGCAGTGCGCGCGCCCGTTCGGGGAGCGGGGCGGTGGAACTGATGACGGTCTCCAGCAGCGCGGGGTCGAGCGGTACCGCCTCGCTGCCACGACGGCTCAGCACGGCGTCGCAGGCCAGGGCCAGCCGCTCCAGCAGCAGTTCGTCGAAGGGCTGCGCTCCGCCCTCGCGCACCAGCCAGACGTACTGCCCGCCGCGCAGCTCCCGTACGGTCGCACCAGGGGGAGGCCCGCCCGGCCGGGTACTGCCGTCCGGACCGGCCGTCAGGCCGTCGCGACCGGGCCCGGACAGACCGACCGGACACTCGGCGACCCGGGCCGCCATGCCCAGTACCCCGTCGAGGCCGAGCCGTTGCTCGACGAGCGTGTCGAAGAAGCGTATGAGCCGCATGGCGCTCTCCGCCCCGGCATTGAGCCCGGCCAGCCGCAGCACGAGACCCCGCATGTGCCCACCCCGATCTCCCCCGTCGCAGAGTGCTGTGATCTTGCGACGAGTGTCGTCCACCGCGGCGGACCGGGGAAGAGGTGCGGCCACGGCGGTGACCACGCGGTCGGCGAGGAGGACCGGGACCGCGTGGTCGCGGGGAGGCGCCGCGGCGCGCAGGGCCGGCCGGCTCGGATCAGCAGGCCTCTCCCAGGTGGCTAAGGGCCTGACGGAAGTCGTCGAGGGCGGGCCCGTACTCGCGGGCGGCGGTGTGGAAGGTCGATCTGTCGATCAGGGCCCTGGTCAGTGTTCGTGTTCCGTCCGCCGGGTCGTGCCGGGACAGCCGATGGGCCAGGACCACCCCGTCGTCGAACAGGGAGCGCACCCGTTCCGCGAACAGGTGGGTGCGGTGTTCCCAGTGTACGACGGAGCGGACGGTGAGGACCCGGTGCAGCCGGGCCAGTTCGGCCAGATGACGGTCCGGATCCTCGGCGGCTCGGGGAGCAAGGGCGTCCACCGCTTCACGGAGGGCATGAGCGCTGCTGTCGAAGTGGCTCCGCCCGGCGTCGGGTGACCGCTGGACGGGTGCCGCCCCCGATGGAGTACGTGGTCCACCGGACGCGAGCCGGTCGCTCTCGGCGTCGGAGAAGGACAGCAGCGCCGCCCAGAACGACGCCTGATAGCCGCTCCAGCTTTTCCGCTCGCCGGTATCGGCCAATTCCGTCAGCAGGGCGAGCGCCTCCTGCCGCACGGCGGCCGCCTGCTCCTCCCGGCCGTGGGTGTCGAGCATCTGTGCGTACCCGAGGAGCGCGTAGAGATGGCAGGCCATCGGGCCGCGGTCGTTCGCGGCCTCGGACGCTTCCATGGCGACGAGCGTCTCGAACGCGGCGAGGGCCTCGCCGGACCGGCCGGCGTCCTGGAGGGCGGCGATCCACTTCAGGAGTGACCGGGCGAGAGTGCCGCCTCGCGGCCCGTCGGGCAGGATCGCCGTGATCAACTCGGTCATGGCGTCGGCCGCCTCGTCGTACCGGCCTTCCTCGGAAAGACCGGCGGCCCACTCACGCAGCCCCTTGACCACGGGGTCTCCGGACAGTTCTGCTTGTGCACGGCTGATGGCGAGCATCTCGGCACGCATGGCGAGACCTTCGGTGCGCCGACCCAGGAAGTAGAACTCCTTCTGGCACCTGTCGAGGGCCCCGTACAGAACCTTCGCGCGGGCGGTTTCGGCCGGATCGATGGACCGTGCCACGGCCACCGCCTCTTCGCACAGCGCGAGAGAATCCACATGCTTCCCGCCGGAACCGGGGTCGTAGGCCAGGCGTTGCAGCGACCTGGCCAGGAGCGGCAGATACGAGGCGGGGCTGACCCGGGCGAGAACCCGGTAGGCGTCCACTTCCTCGCGAGGAGTACGGAGTCCCGAAGCGAGCAGGATATTCCGCGCCCGAACGATGTCGTCCTGATCGACTTTCCCCGAGTGATTCATAGCGGAGATTCTGGGTGCCACCGAGAGGGCCGAACAAGGCCGGTCACCTGTGCCGTTCGTCCTACGAAAACACCTTCTGGCCTGTCATGATGAGTGTGACATCACTTTCCCCGGGCTCTTGCAGAGGTCGACGGCGTTTCGGCCGGCATTGCTCCGGGCCGCCCCCGTACACAGCAACGGTCGGCGCATCCGGCACGCTCCGTTGCTCACCGGGATCAACCTGCCCGACAAGGGCGGAGCGACCTGGAACGGAACGGATCTCGCCGAGGCCGACCCGGTCTCCGTCCGGCGGCACACAGGGCTGGTCCCGCAGATCTTCGCCCAGCGGCCGCTGCGGGTACGGGAGAACCTCACCCTCGGCCGGCAGTGAACCGTACGCCGGGTCACACCGCGTGATCGGTGGTCAGTTCCACCACGGCATGACCGAGCCGGGGGCGGATCCACTCGCCGTCGCGGGTGATGCCGAGTACGCCCCCCAGAAAGGCCATCCGGAATTCGCCGGCCGGAGTCTCCCAGCGGAACGGGACGTGTGAGAGATGTGCCGGAAAATCCTCCTCCGCACTGGTCCCCGGGCCGAACGACTTCTTGGGAACGGGGCCGTCGTCGGTGTACCGGTGGGCGAAGAAGGTGGTGATCCACCCCGTGACGCGATCGCCGCCGGACGCCGACTCCCACTTGTACAGCGAACGCCAGAAGTCCCGGTCCGCTCCCCACCCCGAGGCTGTCGCGCAGATCGCGTCCAGCACGGGGTGCAGGGCTTTGAACCACGGTCGCAGACCTTCGAACCACCCCTCCAGTTCACGTACGCGGGCGGCCAGAAGGCGCCAGTCCCGGCCTGAGCCCTCCAGCCTGATCCGGGGGATCCCGCAGAGCGAGACCCACTGGTAGCGGTAGTACGGGCTGACCACGTCCATCAGCGCCACCAGTGCGGCCGTGGCGTCGCCGGGAGTGGTGGTGGAGAACGTGGGCTGGAACAGATCGGCCACGTCGTCGCCGATCCGGGCCCGCAGCGGCTGCTGGACCAGGTTGATCGAGCTCTCCCAGTCCAGCGCCGCCAGGTCGTCGCGAACCGTGATGAGCTGCTGCTTCCCCGGCGTGTCGGTGAAAACGCCCTCGTACGTACGGGAGTTCAGGCGGATGTGCACGGCCGTCTCGTGCACGACGGCGTACCAGAGCACGTCGGGTGACAGGCTCAGCGGCAAGTGGGCCGTGAAACAAAGGTGGATGGCGCGCAACAGGAGGCTGGAGGCGGGTTCACCGGCCTCCGGAGCGGTCGTCGGCCAACCCACGAGCCGGTCGGTGCTGCGGTGGTGGAAGCGTGCCGTGCCGGGCAGTGCCGCCTGCAGGAAGCGTTCGTTGCCCAGTTCGGTGAGCTCGGAGGCGAGCCGGGCGGCATGGGCATCGGCAACGGCGTTCTCACCGAGCGGCAGGTCTATCTCGACAGCAATCCCCATGCTCATCCCCATTCTCATCCCCGGCAGCATCCTTCAACAGCACCGACCGACTGCGTTGGCACCGGCCGACTGCGGCAGCAATGACCGGCCGCGATTCGGACGAGCCCCTCAGGGGAGCATGGCACGCCGTCCCGCACCGTTTCCCTGCCGGTGGACCTCACCGCGCTCCTCGACCAGGTCGAGACACGTCTCACCACCCTGATCGCCGACGAACCACTGGCCGCGATCCGGGCGGCCGCCCCCCTGGAACGCATGACCCAACGCGTTGCGGCGGATGCCGTGTACAACCTCGCCACCGTGGACGGGCCGGAGTGGGACACCGTGGCCCAGGCGCTCGGCGTCAGCCGGCGGACCGCACGCTCCCGCCTCACTCGCTATGTCCTGCGCCGCTGACCGGCTCGTGGACGAGGTGATCGGCCGGGCGGTTGCCCGCCTGTCGCAAGCAGTCGTCCCGGCGCCGACCACGTTCCGGCGGTGCCCGCCAAGGTCGTCCTCAGCGGGTAGGACCCGGCTGCCCGGAGGGCGCGGGGCCGGCCTGCAGGGCCTTCTCGAGAAGCGTGAACGACTTGGGAACGCCGCCCGGCTGCTGCTTGCCTTCCTTGTGGCCGACGATCCGGTAGCCGTCGTTCACGTAATAGGCGCCCAGCCGGGCATTCCCGGCCAGGCAGTCCAGACGGACGAACGCCCGTCCCGCCTCGGCCACCCGCTGCTCCGCGGCCCGGAGCAGCAGTCGCCCCGTACCCGGACGCGCACTGCCGCGATTCACCATCAGCCGGTGCACGTAGCCGGCCACCGGCGGCTGCCGACCCCAGGCGACCTCGTCCTCCCACCACAACTCCCAGGCCCCGGCCGCACGGCCGTCGGCCTCGGCGATCCAGACCTCACCACTCGCCATGATCCGGCGGAAGTGGTCCTCGTCCAGCTCGCCGGGCTGCCACTGGCCGTTGATGCCCTCGGCGAGCATCCAGCGAGCGGCGTCGTCGCGCAGGCGGACGAGGGCGGGGGCGTCGGTGTCGTCGGCGAGGCGGAAGCACAGATCGTTCATGCTGCAATCCTCGCACCGGGGTTAAACCGGACCGTGGCGAGCCCCGGCGCGGACACCCGGCCCCGCTCCCGGCCGGTGGATCGGTCAGTGGTGCCCGGCGAGCAGTGTGTTGATCTCGGGGAAATCGATGCCGTCGGCGAGGGCGCCGTAGTCGCCTGAGCCGAAGAGTTCCTGCGCGGCGCGGCGGGCGACAGCGTAGGCGGCCTGCGCCACGCCCGAGCCGAGGCTGACGCGGGCCACTCCGAGGGCGCCGAATTCGGCGACGGTCGGGGCGCCGGGGCCGGCCATGACGTTCAGCGGCACGGAGATGCCCTCTGCCAGCGCAGCGATGGTGGCGGTGTCGGTGACACCGGGGACGAAGATGCCGTCCGCGCCCGCATCGACGTACAGGCGTGCCCGGGCAAGAGTTTCCTCGAGCCGGGTGTCCGGGGTGCCGAGCCCGAACAGGAAGGTGTCGATACGGGCGTTGAGGAACAGCCCCGCGCCTGCCCGGACGGTGGCTTGCCGGGCTGCGGCCAGCCGCGCCGCGAGCTCCGCCGGGGGACGGGTGCCGTCCTCGATGTTGATGCCGACGGCGCCCGCCGCGATCACTCCGGCGACGGTCCCGGCGACGTCGGCGGCGTCCTTCCCGTACCCGCCCTCGATATCGGCGGTGACCGGAACGTCGACGGCAGCGACGATGCGGGCGATGAGATCCAGGGCCTGTTCGCGAGCGAGGACGTCGCCGTCCGGAGCCCCCAGCGACCAGGCGACACCGGCACTGGTGGTGGCGATCGCGGGGGCGCCGGCGGCTTCGACGACACGGGAGCTCGCCACGTCCCAGGCGTTGGCGAGGGCGAGGGGTGCGGGCGGAGTGTGCAAGGAACGGAAGAGCTGTGCCCTGTCCTGCTGTGCGATGGTCATGGCCGCAATCAAACAGCGGATGTCGCCCGCCTTCTGGCGAGAATCCGACATGGACGTCGGGCCTCGCAGCGGGCGGGCGGACCGCGCGCACAACGGGCGCAGCGCACCCGCCGCCCGCATGCCACGCCGTCCGCCGCCTGCGACCCGCCCGCCCAGCCCCGGAGGCGCTTTGGGGCCGACGCGCTAGCGGAATTCGTGGACGAGTCGGATCTTGCCGACGATATGGGTGTTGAGTTCGTCGAGTTCCTCGGCAGGGACCCACAATTCGAGGATCGTCCGCCCGCCGGCCTGCTGTACGGGGTAGCGGCGCAGGAACTCCGACTCCACATCGAAACGCGTGACGAACCCCGCTCCGTCATGCTTCACGTTCCAGTCCCTGGCGATCCGGATCGCATAGTCCTCGTTGAGAACCGGGTAGAAGATGGGCTGCTCGGGAAGCCGGGGCGGCCACGCACGCCAGTTCAACTCCCGTACCAGATCCAGCTCCTTGGGGCCGGTCGGGCGCCACAAGGTCGTCGTTGCCTGCCGGCTGGTCATGGGAATCGCTCTCCGGGGGTTCGGCGGCCGCCGGAACGGCTGGTCGTGGGAACGGACGATACCCGCACGGCAAGTCGGTCGGCCACGTCGTTTCCGTACTCCGGCGGGCCCTGCCGCACAAGCCGGAAAGCGCGCTCCGGCAAATGGCGTAACCGTCGTTGGGCCGCGCCTTTGATGATCAATAACCTGACGCCCGGCGCGTGACCTCGCGCCGGTCGGACAGAGAAGGCGAGCGATTCCCGATGGAACTCCCGATGTTGCAGCGCATGGCTTGTGTCACCGCGGCGGCCGCGCTGCTGACGGCGCTCGGTACTGCCGCGGCCGGTGCGGACGGTGGCGACTGGCAGAAGGTCGGAGATGACGCCCGTAGCGGAGTCAGCGGTCTCGCGTACGAAGGCCGAGCCGCGGACGGAGAAGGGGTGTTCGCGCTGGCTGTGCACGACAACAAGCGGACCGGCGAGCAGCGCCTGTCCCGGATCACCCACCGGGAGGAGTACGACGACGTCTCCCCGATCACCTGGCACGGGCCGGAACCCGTCGACCTGGAGGCCATCGAGGCCATCCCCCAAATGCCCGGGGAGTACCTGGCGCTCGCCAGCCGTGGCATTGTCTACCGCTTGAAGGTCACCGGCTCCGCGGCGGAAGTCGTCGACTACACGCCACTGCCCGGGATCGGCGAGGGTGATGATTTCGAGAGCTTCGCGCTTGTCGCCAGGGGCGGGAAGCTTGCCGCCCTGTGGGCGGACCGGGGAGCCGGTGCGGCTCGTCCCGCCACGCTGAACGTGTCGCCGCTGTCGTTCGCTCCGTGGGGGCAGCCGCAGTTCGGTGCCGTGACGCGTCGGTCCTACGTGGCGGCGTACCCGACCGGGGAGGGGACTCGGCACATCTCCGATATTTCGGTGACCGGCTCCGGCCGGATCATCGTGAGCTCGGCGACGGACGCCGGTGACGACGGCCCGTTCGACTCTGCGGTGAGCGACGCGGGCCGGGTGACCGTGTCGGCCACCGGCCTGGTACGGGTCGTGCTCGCGACGCACCCGACCGTGCTGGGGACGTTCCCGCGGTACAAGATCGAGGCAGTGGAATGCCTGCCCGGCTCCTCCGGCACTCTCCTGGGCACCGATGACGAGAACCTCGGCGGCTACGTCCGAACCATGCCGTTCTGCGGAGCCTGACTGCGCAGTGGTGCGCCGCTCGCCCCTGAGCGTGCAGGTGCGGCGGGCCGGTCATCAGCTGGTCCTCAAGTGGGGCGGGCCAGGGATGTACCTGCGTTCGAGCCGTCGTGACCCGCCGTTACGCGGTGGGGTTTTTGCGGGCGTAGGTGAGGAATGCTGCCCCGGACTTCAGAACGGTGTGGTCGGTGAGTTCCCAGGCGCGGGGGTCGAACACCGCCTTGTGGGAGAAGAGCGGAATCCCCGAACCGATGGTCATGGGGCTCAATTTGATGATCAGCCTGTCTATCTCGGAATACAGAGCTCCGGCCAGCTCGGCACCGCCGACCAACCAGATGTCCTTGCCGTCCTGCTGCTTCAACTGCCGTACTGTCGCAGCAGGATCATCGGCGACCAGTTCCACGTCCGGGTCCGGGCTCTCGGTCAGCGTCCGGGAGAACACCAGATGGCGAAGGTGCGGGTAGGCGTTCGCCAGCCCGGCCTTGAGGCCGATCTCGTAGGAGCGCCGGCCTTCGACGACGGTGTCGAAATGCGTACCGTCGGCTGTGACGGAGAGCGCGGCACGGCCCGGGCCGGGGAGGGTCTCCGGGTACTCGGTGACGAGGTGCTGGATGTAGTCCTCGGGGATCGGCCAGAAGCCGTCCGGACCGGTGGGGTCGGAACCGTCCGGTCCTGCGATGAAACCGTCGAGAGTGGATGCGATGTAATACACGAGCTTGCGCATGGACGACCTTCCGTTGACCGAATGACAGTGGCGATCGGCGAGCGGTGCGAAGGGGACCGAGCCGTACGGCCGAGCGCCTGGAGTCTCCATGATCACCGCGTGCCTGCCATAGAGCAAGGAATGCCCGAAGACGCGAAGCTCTGGTCATGGCCACGGACCCGTGAGCCCGGTCCCCGCAGCCTCGGTTATGGTCGCTGGATGGCCTGGAGCGAGATGGAGACGGAGTACGTCGAGTACCTGCAGGCCGAGCGGCGTTCCTACGCGTGGGTGATGCGGCGGCACGGCGATCTGGCACCGGCAGAAGCCTGGGCGGCGGCCTTGGACCGCTACCCCTATGAGCCGAGCGATGCGCCGTACCGCGGGCTCATATTCCATGACGAGGCGTGGCACTGGGCGATGCTGGCCATTCATGGAGACCGGTACACGGTGGAGCGTCCCGAGCTGGCGGTGTCGTCGGCCGAGTACGTGGCCCTTGAATGAACAGCTGACACCGGGAGAGATCACGTGAGGCTCGCTCTCCGCTGCCTTGCAGCGCTTGGCGTCGCGTCAACCATCCCTCCGACGTCGTCGGAGTCGGACAGGAGATCACCGCCGAAGTGCTCGACGTCGACATGGTCCGGGAACGAGGTGCGCTGTCGCTCAGAGCGGTGCAGGAGGACCCGTGGCCGCAGGTGGCGCAGCGGATCGGGCAAGTGGTAACCGGGCCGGTGACGAACATCGTGCCGTTCGGGATCTTCGTCCGCATCGAGGACCCGGGGACGGCTTCGTGGGGCTGGTGCATACCGGAGAGGCGGCTGACATCCCCGTCGAGCGACCCGAGGATGTCGTTCGAGTGGGCACCGGATGAGGGCCGAACTCTTCGAGGTGATCGCCCGCTACCGCCACGGAGCGGGCGAAGCGCCCGAAGGCTCCGCTCCGGTGGTGCTGCAAGTGCAGGCGTTTCCGGTGGGTGCCGCGGCCCTGCCGCCGACCGGTGACGGGTGAGCGCGCCCGGCACGGCCGCATCCGCACGGCCCGCTCACCGGGACGTCAATGTCCTTCGCTGGCTTGCCGCGTACACAGCCTCGGTGACGGGCGACGTCGTGTACTTCCTCGCCATGTCCTGGGCTGCCACCCGAGCAGGTGGGCCGTCGCAGGCGGGCCTGGTGGTCGCGGCCGGGGTACTTCCCCGGGCGGTGTTCATGCTCGGCGGGGGGAGTGGTGGCCGACCGGTTCGGGCCGCGTCGGGTCGCCGTGGTCAGCGATGCGGTCCGCTGCGTGGTGATCCTCGCCATGGCCGCGGCAGTCATGTCGGTGTCGCCGAACGTGTGGCTGCTGGTCGTGGTGGCGGTGGTCTTCGGCGTGGTGGACGCGGTGTTCATGCCGGCGGTGGGTGCGCTGCCGCCACGCATCACAGCCCCCGAGCAACTCGCCAGGGTCCAGGGGATGCGAGGGCTGTCGATCCGGCTTAGCAACGCGGTCGGCCCGCTCCTGGCGGGGGCGGTGCTGGCGATCGGCGGTGCGGCCGGTGCGTTCACGGCCGCAGGGGTTCTCTTTGCCGGCTCCCTCGCCGTTCTGCTCACCGTGTGGACCGAGGCCCCGGCCGAGGCACCTCAGCGCGTCTCCGCCTGACGTGAGTTGGTCGACGGGTTGCGATACGTCCGCCGCCACCGGTTGCTCGCTCCCCTGGTCACGGTGATCGGGCTGAGCGAGATGTGCTTCAGCGGCCCGGTGGCCACCGGCCTGGTGCTCCTGGCGGACGAACGCGGCTGGGGCGCTTCGGGCATGGGCTGGATCGCCGGCGCGTTCAGCCTCGGAGGTGCTGCCGCGGGGTTGTTGCTCACCGTGGCGCCCCGGACTCCGCGTGCCGGGCCGGCGATGTCAGCGGCGTTGCTCGTGACAGCTGCGGGCGCGGTCGCGCTGGGACAGGCGCCGTCGTTGCCCGCCGCCGTGGTGTGCGGCGCCCTGATCGGCCTGTCCAGCGGGCTGACCACGGTCGTGACCAGCGCCCTGATCCAGACGGAGACCGATCCGCGATACCTCGGCCGGGTCAACTCGGTCACGACCCTGTGCACACTGGGCCTCGCACCCGTGCTCTTCCCGGCCGTTGGTGTCACGGTGTCCCTGTGGGGAGCAAAGGTGTTCTTCGCCGGATGCGGTGCGATCTGCCTGTTCGCCGCGATGCTCGGCCTGGCTGTCCCCGTGCTACGACGCGCCGGACTCCGACCGCCGCCGAGGTCTGCCGAGCCGGGATTTGCGGTGCGGCGAGCAGAGCGATGAGCTCGGTGGCGGGATCCCGGCTCGACGTCCGTGGAGGGCGGCCGCCATTCGGATTTGCTGTGGCCGCGGGAGGCGGGGCGGCTGCGGAACGAGGGTGAGGTGAGCTCGAACGGGTCTGCTGTGGTGCCGGCCTGAAGACGTTCGCCGTCAACCGTACGTTCTCCGGGACATCTCGACGTCCGTTCCGCTGTTGGCTGACGCGGTCGCGCCGCCGCGGGCAAGAGCGACAGGATCGTCACATGCGGCCGATCTTCGTTCTCGTACACAGCCCGTCCGTGGGCCCGTCGACATGGAGCCCCGTGGCAGAGCACCTGACGGCGGCGGGGTACCAGGTGCGGGTGCCGTCCCTGTTGCACATCGGTGCCGGTGCTCCGCCCTTCTGGCCCCGGATTTCCGACGCTGTCCGCGACGACCTCCGGCAGGCTCCGGTGGGCAGCCCTGTCACGTTGGTGGCACACAGCAACGCGGGCTTGTTCCTCCCGGCGATCCGTTCGGGCCTCGGCCATCCGGTGACCGGTTCCATCTTCGTCGATGCCGCGCTGCCGGCCCGGACCGGACCGACCCCGGTCGCCTCCCCCGAATTTCTGGAGTTCCTCCGCCCGATGGCGGTGAACGGCAGACTGCCGCGCTGGACGGACTGGTGGGACGAGGCGGACGTCGCCCCCATGTTCTCCGATCCGACGGTGAGACAAGCGGTCATCGAGGAGCAACCGTCCCTTCCGCTGTCCTACTACGAGCAGCACATTCCGGTCTCCGCCGGCTGGGACGACCACCCGTGCTCCTACTTGCTGTTCGGTCCTCCGTACGAGGAATGCGCCGCCGATGCGCGCGAACGCGGCTGGCGCGTGGCGCATCTGCCCGGTGCGCACCTCCATCAGATCGTGGATCCCGCGGGGACAGCCCGGCACCTCGTCGGCCTCGCCCGTGCGGCTTGACCCACCCGATCCACTGGTTTCCCTTCCGGCGGAGCGGTGACTGCGGTGATGCCGGTAGGGCCCGGCGAGGTCGAGAACAGTCGGGCTGCGCGCTTTGGAGGCCGTCGGGAACAACATCGGGCAGCTCGTCGACTACGGTGTCGGAACATGAATGTGGACGGCTGGTTGGCAGACACCCGGAGTTCCTACGACACGGTCGCGGTCAGTTACGCGGACCAACTGCGCGAGGCCCTCGGAGGGTTGCCGTACCTTCGGGCAGCACTGGCGTTGTTCGCCGACATGGTGCATGCGGCCGGTGGCGGGCCGGTGGCGGACGTGGGCTGTGGGCCGGGGCATGTCACCGCTCACCTGCATGGGTTGGGTGTCGACGCATTCGGGATCGACCTTTCACCCGCGATGATCGACGTGGCCCGGCGCGACCACCCCGGCCTGCGGTTCGAGGTGGGTTCGATGACGAACCTCAGCCTCGACGATGCGTCCGTCACCGCTCTGCTCGCCTTCTGGTCGCTGATCCATGTTCCCGATGACGAGATCCCCACAGTCCTCGGCAACTTCCGACGGGTGATGCGCCCCGGTGGACCGTTGCTGATCGGCTTTCACGTCGGCGACGAGTCGCGACTGAAGACCCAGGGCTACGGCGGCCACCCGATGAACGTCCATGTCCATCGCCGCCGGCCCGCCCGAATGGTGGACTGGCTCCGCGATGCCGGATTCACTGTCGAGGCCCAATGGCTGCTCGATCTCGACGAGAGCATTCCAGGAGCTGTTCTCTTCGCGCGTCCTGAGTCCTGAGGACTGCCGCGCGCAGTCCGCGTCGACACCGCTCACGAAGAAGCTGACGTGCGCGCGATGTGCGGCGAACGTCCCGGGTGCGGTGCTCCACCCGGGTACGACGGACGGAACGGGCCCGGTCGTCGGGTGACCGAGTCGCGCGGCAACCGTGCTCGGTCACCCGCCGAGAGTGGCCGCGGCGTCGCGTACCAACGGATCCGGATCGTCGTCACCGAGCTGCCTCAGCCGTGTGCCGTAGCGCTCACACTGTTCCGCGTTCAGCGGTGCGTCGAACAGCACGACGAGCGCGTGGCGCCGTACGACGGGCAGAGCCGAAGTCAGTGCGGCGAGCGCTCGGTGAGCGCACCGAGTGCCCGAAGCGACTCCACTGCCTGCTCGGAGGGCAACGGCGAATCGTGCGACTCGACGATGGCGACGAGCTCGTTCACCCGCTGTTCCGGAGGCAGGGCGGCCAGCCGGTCCGCCTCGCGCAGCTCGGCTTCCAGCTCGGGGAAGTGCTGACGTACCTGCGCCCGCGACAGACTCAAAGGTACGAGCTCCCACGCCTCGTCCATCGCGACGACGACGAAGTCCTTGCCCACGACCCCGTCGGCCACCAACTGCTTCCGCGCTGCCGCGCAGGCCTTGACGGCGGTACGCAGATAGCGCTGGTGGACCGCTTCCCAGTGCCGGCCGTCACCGGCCGTCGCGGCTGCCTCCAGTCGGCAGGCCCACTCCTCCTCGGCCGTTCCCGGGTCGAGTTGCCATGGCCAGTCCGCCGGGCTCCATCGCAAGGCCTGAGCATCGATCGGGTCGGACGCGGCCGCTGCGAGCCTCTCCTCGCTCGCCACGCCGACGAGCGTCCAGGCGATGGTGCCGCCGGACTCGGCGTAGAACTCATGGACAGCCGCGCCGTAGACGTGCTCGTCGGGATGCCCGGCACACATGCGGCGGACGAAACCGACGACTTGTTCCCGTATCGCCGCTTCGAGTCCGGCCCAGTCAAAACGCATCCGCGGACCCTACCAAGCGCCGTGAGGTGAGGAGACCGGTCACGAGCGTGACGGTTGCGACGACGATCGCCCGGGCAGCGAGAGGGCGGACGACCGGCCTCCACCTGCTGATACCGCGCGCACTCCACCGCTCCGGGGTCGATACCGGCCGGGGGAGGGGTAACGATGGAAAGGCAATCAGGTCTCACGCACTTCGATGCGAGAGCGGGCGGCGGCTCGATTCAGGGGCGGCAGTCCAGCCGAAGGAGCCTCCAATGAAATTCGTCGATGAGAAATTGCGTGCCCCGCCCCAGCGGGCGATCCGACTGCCGGGAGAGTCGGCGTTCTCCGCCGGCGACTGCGGTCTGCTCCTTGTCAGGATCACCTTCGGCCTCCTGATGGCCGGGCACGGGTCCCAGAAGCTCTTCGGCATATTCGGTGGTGAAGGTCTCGACGCGACGGGCAGGGGTTTCGCCGCTCTGGGATACCGCCCGGGAGCGGTCTTCGCCGTCATCGGCGGTGGTTCCGAGTTCCTGGGTGGCCTGGGGCTGGCCCTGGGGCTGTTCACCCCACTGGCATCGGCTGCCCTGATCGGCGTGATGATCAACGCCATGGCGACCGTCACCGCGGCAAATGGTCTGTGGGAATCGCAGGGCGGCGTCGAGTTCAATGTGTGTATTGCGGTCGTGGCGCTGGCCGTCGCTGCCATCGGACCCGGCCGGTTCGCCCTCGACAGACCGTTCCGCTGGGGTGGGGGCGGCTGGCCGGAAGCCGCTTTCGCGCTGTTCGTGGGCGGCATCGGCGCCGGCATAGTGCTGAGCCTTTGAGCCAAGGGCTGTCCCGCAATCCCCGGCGGGACGACGAAGCAGTCGGTTCCCCGGCCTCGACGGTGCCGTGCCGGTCGTCGGCTGCTGTGATGTGGCCACTCTGCGACGAGGCGACTTTGCGCGACGACGAGAGGTGGGACGGGGCTGACCGGATTCGAACCGGCGTCCTCCCACACGCGGTGAAGGCGCGACAACCTCTGCGCTACGGCCCCGTCCCGCTGGTGATCATACAAGCCATGCGCGTTGCGTCCCCTCCGAGTCACCGAAGGCACCGCGTGCCCCGCCAGAGCGGCGCGGCAGGGTTCAGCGCCAGGAAAGGTTCCGCCACGGGCTGCCCTCGCTCTCCGTCAGCAGCCGGTGCGCCGTGACATTGCTCTTGTAGTAGTCGCCGTATTCCTCGCCGTCGAACCGCAGCACACGGCCCAGCGCGTATCCCGCCGAGAACTCCTCCCAGGAGCGGTAGGCCGATCTGCTCAGCGCACCGGCGTGCACGATGGCCTGCTCCGCCTCGTGCGGGGCGCAGAAACGGGCGGACAGCCCCCACCTCGCCATGTTCACGGCACGCCCGTAGTCGTAGGCGACCGTAGTGGTGATCCGGCCGTCCGGCGGCAGCAGCCCGTCGGCGCGGAACCGGGCCTCGTACCTGACGATGCGCCTCACCAACTCCTCGATGTCCTTGACCGTGCCGTGGTCCGCCCCGATGTCCTGCGCGTGCCCGGCGGCCGTCTCGCGCCACAGCTCCGCGGAGGGCTGCTCGCCGAGCCCGGCCCCGAGCTGGTCACGTACCCGGAGTACGAAATCGGGCTCGGGCGGACTGTTGCGCGCGTCCAGCAGAATGTCCAACTGCCTTCGCCAGTCGGCCGGTTCCGTGATGCCCCAAGAGTCGCGGAGCAGCTCCAGCTCGCGCGAGTAGTCGTGGTAGGCGGTGCCCACCTCGTTCCAGGGCACGCCGTTGCCGACCGCCAGGTGCGCCCCGCACGCCAGCCCGTAGGCCAGTGGACCGTGCAGCGCCCCGTGCCGCAACGCGATCAGCCGGTCGTTCCTGGGACGGTCGTTCTCCGCGTGGTAGCGCATCCACATCGCGCGATGCGCAGGAGTGGCCGGGAAGGCCGCCTGGGCGGGAGTGCCGGCGTTGACGGCCAGCAGCTGATACGGGTCGCGCCAGTCGAACTCCGCCACCCACTTGAGGGAGACGGCGTGGAACACCCACTCGGGATGCCAGGGCGGCAGCATCCCCCGGGTGAGCACCGAACGGCAGCTCCGTCCGCCCTGGTCCAGGTACGAGCGCCAGGTGACCATGTCGGGAGCCGCGTCCACCTCGGTCCTCGGGGCGGCGATGAACAGCTCCTCGCCGGCCAGTACGCGCAGTTGGGCCTCCGTGTCGCCGCGTACTCCCGCTTCGTACAGCAGGTGCTCCGTTATCGACGGCGGGGCCCAGGGGACGCCAAGGGCAGGGGTGCTGGAGTACGGGGGCAGTGAATTCATGACCAGGCGATGTTCCGGTAGGGGCTGTTGGGGTCCTGTGTCAGGACGCGGTGCTGGGCGAGCGACTGCCCGTATTTCACTCCGGACGAATCGTCCTCACCGAAGTGCATCACACGGGCCAGCGAATAGCCGAGGGAGAACTGTGCCCAGGAGCCGTACGCCTGCCCGGCCAGGGCGCGGATCCGCTGCACGGCCTGTTCGGCCTCGCGCGGGTCGCAGAGGCGGGCACCGAGCGCGAGCCGTACGACGTTGACCGCCCGCCCGTAGTCGAAGGCTGCCAGGGTGTCGACCCGTTCGCCGGTGCCGAGGGCGCCGTCCGCGCGGAACCTGTCCTCGTACGTGACGGCCAGCCGCAGCGCCTCATGTGCCTCGTTCGTCTCGGAGGGTGTGGACCTGCGGCGCGCCAGCGCATCGGTGAGCGCCGCGGACCACTCCGGGACCGTGGGGGTGCGGCCCAGACGCCCGGCGAGGGCGCGACGGATCCCGAGCACCGACTCATAGGTACGGCCGACGAGCCGGGTGGCCAGCAGCGCTTCGAGAGTCTCCCGGTAGGCGGCGCGGTCCTGTACGCACCAGGGGTTGCGGAGCCTGGCGCGATCCGTGGTGTACCCCTCGTAGGCGGCGCCCAGATCGTTCCAGACGAGGCCGTTGTGCACGGCAAGATGGGCTCCGAGAGCCAGTCCGTGTGCGACCGGCCCGTGCAGCGGGCCGGCCCGATGGGCCACCAGCAGGCCGGCCCGCGGACCGCCCGACCGCTCGTGGGCCTTCAGCCACGCCCGGCGACGTCCCGGACCGGCCTCGAGAGCAACGGCGTACGGTGTGCCCGGATTGATTCCCAGCCACCGCACTCCGTCCGGCCAGCGGCGCACGAGCTCGTCGAGACCCGTCGCCTCGAACACCCAGTCGGGGTGCCAGGGCGGCAGTGCGCCGGATGTCAGCACCGTGACACACGTCCGGCCCGACGCGGGGTCCGGCTGTGCGACAAGTGGCGGAGTGAAGCCGGGAGTGTCCGCGTGCAGCCGGGCGACGAGCACGAAGAGCCTGCTCCCGGCCAGGACGTCCAGCAACGCCTCCCGGCTGCCGGCCGTCACCGTCTCGTGGAGCAGCCGTTCCGTCTCGGGCGGCGGCGCCCAGCCCGCGTACGGCGCCCCTGTCTCCGTCGTCCCTGTCCCCGTCGTCACGTTGGGATCCTATGGAACGCCTCCGGCGGCCTGGACGGCGACCTGGGACACGTGCTTCCCCAGGCCCTGTCGGCCGAGGAGTCGCCGTGGCCGTCGCTCGACGTGCGGACCGGTGGTGTCGCGGCCCACGACGCTTTGAACTGCCGGACGGCACAGGAGGCTTCGAGCGAACCGCGGCGGGAGGCCGCGGGCTACGGACGCCTCCCCGCCCGGGGCGCCGTCTCCCGGCTTCCCGCACGTCGACCGGGAGAGGAGCGAGGGGAGCAGCACGTTCGGCGGGCCGTTCGACGGCGTCTCAGCCGCGCGTGAACCAGCCGCGGGGCTGATGCGTCTGGCGCCGCAGTCGTCGCCTGTAGCGGGACTCCAGTCGGCGCGCCTCGGCCGCAAGGTAGCTCCTGGCGTTTCCCGGTTCTTCGGTCAGTGTGTTTCTCAGCTGCGCCATCATGGCAGCCGCGCGCTCGAACTCGCCTGACTCACCGAGGCTGTGGGCGTGGGCGAAGACGGTCTTCGCGGGCCATTCCCGGTCGTCGCCACGACCGGGGGCCGCCAGTTCGTCGTAGTACCGCCCTGCCGTCGCGTAATCCTTCATGAGGTAGGCGTCGTCGGCCACGGTCAGGTGGATGCGACGGCGATGGCCGTCCTCGGCAGGCAGCCCGCGGATGAGGTCGGGCAGCAAGCGCTCCAGAATGGTCCTTCGCCGTTTCACATCCTCGAACCTGTCCCGCGACAGCCCCTTGCACAGGCCCGTGGCCAGCTCGGCGCGGGCGTGCAGGGTGACCGGGTCGAAGGGGCCCAGAACGTGCTGTGCCGCTTTGATGACCTCGCGGAGTTCGGCCGTCGCCGCCGTCGTGCCCGCGTGCTCCGACTGAACCTGGTGCCCGAGGAGCAGCGCCCGTGCCTCGATCGTCCGACGGTCCTGTTCGCCGAAGACTCTCCGCAGCTTCGGGACGGTTCGGGCCAGAGCAGTGTCGGTCGGGTCCCGGTGCCACAATCGCCGCGCACGAACGAGGACGGCCTCCGTGGTCAGTGGGTCGTCCGGGCCCAGTTCCCGCTGGGCCTCGGGGATCAGCGCACCCAGCAACTCCTGGAGCTCGCCGATGTCGGAATCATCGGGCAGCGCCGTGATCTGGCCCAGTCGACGACGCAGCGCGGCACGCACGGGCTCCGCACCCTCGTCGAGGACCGTGGGCGTGTACGCGGGGGGCAGCGGCGGCGTGCTCGGCCGCGGTGCGGCGTGCTCGGCCTCCTGCGCCAGCAATGTCAGGCGTTGCGCGACAGCGGCCGCGTGGGGTGGCCGACCGGTCGCGTCCTTGGCCAGGAGGTCGAGGACGAGCCGGTCGGCGGTGGCGGAGAGCGAGGGGGCGAACGCGCTGGGCAGGGGTGGCGGTGCGCCCATGTGCTGGGCGTACAACTCCTGCCACGACGTCCCCGGGAACGGCAGCCGGCCGGTCCACAGCTCCATCAGCAGGCAGCCGAGCGAGTAGAGGTCCGAGCGTGCGTCCACCGCGCCCCGGAAGCGTTCCGGAGCCATGTACAGAGCGGTGCCGATGACACCGTTCCCGGTGAGATCGGTTCGGGAGAGCTGGTGCCGAGCGATGCCGAAGTCGAGGACCTTGAGGGTGTCCGCCGTTCCGATGATCACGTTCGCGGGTTTGATGTCGCGGTGCACGATCCCCGCCGAATGGGCCGCCTCCAGCGCCGAGCAGATCCGCCCTGCCCAGAGGACGGAGTCGTGGAAGTCGGGGAGGCCGCGCCGGAGAACCTCTCCGAGACTTTCTCCTCGTACCAGCTCCATCACCAGATAGACGAGTTCCCTCCCCTCCCAGTGGATGTGGGCGAAGTCGTGCACGGTCACGATGTTGGGATGTGCGAGAGAACCGGCGAGTTCCGCCTCCCGTACGAACCGGCGCGCGTCCTCGACGGTGTCGGGAACCCCGGTCTTCACCGCGACGTCGCGGTTCATACGCAGATCGCGGCCCTGCCAGACGGTGCCGAACCCCCCGGCACCCAGCTGGGAGTCCAGCCTGTAACGCCCGTCCAGTACATCCCCTGCCTGAGGCACGTTCTGTTCCCCCTGTGTCCCCGCCATCAACGACTCCCCGCATTCTTGGGTCGGCGTAAGCCATTTGTCACCAGGCCGAGAGCAAGGGCTGTGGGGATCTTCGGTACCAGCGAACAGACCGCCGTGCGCCACCACGACACCGCCTGCCCGGAACGCACCGCGAAGCTGCCAGGACAGCCGACCCCCGTCGATCTCGGCAGCCCGGCCGACCCCGCCACCGACGAAGGCCCGCGTCCACAGGCGTTCCCGGCGGGGCCGCGGTTGTGCGGATCTGCCTCGACGACGGCACGAAAGCCCTGCTGTGCAAGCGCTACGGGCGCCCCTGATCACAGTCACAGCTCCGGTGTACCGGGAACAAACCCAGCCCGCTCGTACCGCTCGCCCCCTCTGAGCGCACCTCCGCCTCGGGAGCCAACGCCCCGGTCGATACTCGGCCTTCAATGAGAAGTGCTCAGCGCTGGCTGCGACAGGTCGGCCGTCCCTCGGCCGTTTTGCCGGACCGGCAACAGGAGTGGCGTGACCCGAACGCGATGGACAACGGTGGGCCCATGACCGACAACATCGCAGCAGGATCGCCCATGTCCGACACCCCCTCGCCCGTCGACGGATACGTCGGAGACCCCGCAGTGCGGGCGGAGTGGGACAGCCGGTACGCCGACCGACAACAGCTGTGGAGCGGCCGGCCCAACGGTGCACTCGTGGCCGAGAGCGCCGGGCTCACCCCCGGGCGGGTGCTCGATGTCGGCTGCGGCGAGGGCGCGGACGCCGTCTGGCTCGCGCGCAACGGCTGGGACGTGACCGCGCTCGAGGTCTCGGGCGTGGCGCTGGAGCGGGCGGCCGGGCACGCGCGGGACGCCGGCCTCGCCGTTCGCTGGGTACACGCCGCACTGACGGAGGCGATGCTCCCGCCGGCCTCCTTCGACCTGGTCTCCGCGCAGTACCCGGCTCTGTTGCGCACCGCCGACTCCGCGGCCGAGCGAGCACTCCTCGCGGCCGTCGCGCCCGGCGGCGTACTGCTGCTCGTACACCACGCGGGGATGGACACCCAGCAGGCCGACGACGGCGGCTTCGACCCGGCCGACTACGTCTGGCCCTCGATGGTCGTCGCCCTGCTCAACGACGACTGGGAGGTGGAGGTGAACGAACAACGGCCACGGGTGGCACCCGACAGCGGTGCCGGCGCGCACCATACCGACGACCTGGTGCTGCGCGCGCGCCGACTGCGCTGAGACCCCCTCGCTCGCAGCAGACCCGGCAACTGTGCGGACTCGATGACCGGGCCGCTGGCAACGGACTGCGGCCTCTCATCGGTGAAGGGTGTACTTGCGCCTGCGAAAGCCACCCGCGCGACGACGAAGCCGGAGGCGTCGCGGAGTTGGGAGACCGTTCGTGTGCCCGGCCCCCCGGACCCGTCGGTGGAGACATGGAGCTTGGGACGAGAAGCGATGCCCTGCACGCAGAAGGTGCCTTCCGCTTGGGCCGGCAGAACCCTTCGGCAAGGTTCATCGTCCCGGCTCAGAAGGCACTTTCGTATTCTCTCCCCGCTTCCGGCCTCATCTCGACCGGAACGGCGAGGTTAGTCGTCGAGGGTCCGTTCCCACAGCAGCCCGTCCCGCCAGCTCCCGTCGAGAAAGATCGAGGAGTGCGCGACGCCGTACGGGCTGAACCCGTTGCGGCGCAGCACCCGTTGCGAGGGCAGGTTCTCGGGGTTGGTGGATGCTTCGGCGCGGTGCAGCCCGAGTTCGTCGGTCATCACCCGGAGTGCGAGCCCGACGGCGCGCCCGGCGTGCCCTTGGTTCTGGGCGATGCCCGTGATCCAGTATCCGAGGGAGCCGCGGCGCAGGTGCGGCTGCGGCAGGATGCCTGTGACGGTGACCTGTCCGATCACCTGGTCGTCGGCGAGCACCACGCCCGGCCAGACCGTGCCGGCCCGGTGTCCGGCCAGCAGGCCGTCGATCCGCTCCGCCTGGCCCTCCGGGGTGAAGAACCTGGCCGGCTGGGCCGGTTCCCACGGCCGGAAAGCCTCGAAGTCCCGCACCCGATGCGCGGCGATCGAGGCGGCGTCGGCGGGCTCGATCAGGCGGATCTCGGTGCTGCTGCGCATGGGCTGATCCTCGTCGCAGTGCGGCGGATGAGACTGCCAGCCTACTGATCACCAGCACGGGCCGAGACCATCACCCGCATCGGGAAGTCGTGCGGCAGGTAGCGCCACTGCACCCCGGTACGGTTCACGTACAAGATGGATTCTTGAGCTACCCGGCAGCCCCGCAGATCACAGACCTGCCACCTGCCACCTGCCAACTCGCATGCAAGGGGACCGGCTGCACGTGGCAGCAGCTACCTGCGTCGAGACCACGCAGCGACTTGGCCGACACCGTTGGACCGTCGAACGGACCATGGTCTGGCTCGCCGGCTGCCGCCGGCTCCACCGCCGCTACGAACGCAAGGCTGAGCACTTCCTCGCCTTCACGAGCATCGCCTGCACCCTCATCTGCGAAGACATCGACATGGTGAGGCTCGATGTAGACACCGCAGGCTGCACCTACACGTGGATCAACAACGGCGGCGCCCTCGATCCAGAGCGCAGACGCATCTTGCAGACCTGCGTCGAAGACCTGGACCGAGTGATTCCGCAGATCAGCGACCCGTCAGGCCGTCGGTACTACCAGCTTGCATCAACTTGCCCTGTTCGTTTCGAGGGCCCGCGGAACCAAATGAGATGGCCTCTGGACGCCTGGGCGCGGCGCGATCCGCAGGGCTGAGCAGAGGGGAGGGGTGGCGGGCGAACTGCGGCCCGCCACCTCTCACCCCCGCCGCCGGGACAGCCGACGGTTCAAGGCCTCAACGAATTCCGTAGTAGAGCGAGTTGTGTGTCGTGTCCGGCAGGTACAGCACGTCGTTGCCGTCCGAGTCCCGTCGCACCGCGAGCCGGTCCGCGCTCACGCCCGGTGCGGCAGACTGTGCGGTCCATGTCCCGTCCGCCGACTGCGTCGCGGCGAAGACGCGGTCGGTGCCGGAGCCGGTGACGTAGTAGATCCGCTTGGTGTCCGTCTCGTCCCAGGTGATGCCGAGGGCCGCGGTGGTCTGGCCACCGGCGTACACGGTCTTGCTGACCCAGTCGGTGCCGCTCGGATACGCGTAGTACACGCGGAAGTTGCCGCCGCTGTCGGCCGAGCGGTAGCGGTAGGCGACCTTCGGGGTGGAGCCGTCGAGGGTGAGCTTGGCGCTCTGCACCGCCGGACCGGTGTACGCGTTGTCGATGCTCCACTCCTCGCCCGCGGTCAACTCCTGGATCACGTCGGAGGTGTCGGGCGTCACCGGGGTGGTGACCGCCGCGCCCGCGCTGTCCGCGAAGGCGCCGGTCGACGGGTCGTAGCGCAGGTAGGAGAGCTGGTGCCGGAACCCGGTCGCCGGGGCCTTGGCCCACTCGTACAGGAGGTGTACGCGGCCGGCGGCGTCCACCGTCAGGTCGTCGGGGTACACGGAGCGGTTCAGCGCGCCGGCGAAGGTGGCGACCACGCTCCAGCGTGCGGCGGCGTTGTCCCACCGGTACAGCTTGCCGGGGCGCTGGTCGGAGCCGGAGCCGACGCGGGCGGCCAGGTACAGATCGCCGTTGGGTGCGGTGGTCACGACCGGGTAGGTGATGCCCACACCCTGGTCCGGCAGTTCGGCCGCGTGGTCCGTGACGTCCCCGCCGGCGGCTTCGGTGCGGAAGTAGCGCCAGGGGTTGGCGTGCATGGAGGCGAACACATGCAGACGGCCGCTGCCGTCGCGCGCGACGGACGACTGGTTGTGACCGTTGTCGTCGGCGAACTCGGCCTGCTGCCCGCTCTTGTCGAGCAGCGGCAGACGGCTCCAGACCCCGTCCGGGTCGCGCCGCGCGATGGCCGGGCGGTGCGTGGCGGCCGTCGAGCCGGGCTCGTTGAAGGCGAAGTACGTGTACTGACCGCGCCCCTTGTACGTGGCGACCGGCGTCCACCAGGCGGCCTGGTTCGACGAGTCCATCGCGTACGGGACCTTCTCGATCACCGTCGCCGCGGCAGCCGCGGCTGCCGCACCGTCCGTGCCGTCGGCCTGGGCGGCCGGGACGAGCGTGAGCAGGGCGGCCAGGGCCGCGGCAGAGGCGGCGTACGCGCGTGCCGTGGGACGTCGCAAGGTGAACTCCTTCGTGGGTGTGGAGGTGAGGCGAACGGGAGCGGCCCGCAGGTCGGTGCATCCCGTCCGCTGCGCCCGGAACTTACATGAGTTCCCAGATCATGAATAGAGGTTGCACAATGCGGAACCGAGATACGTCCTAGGGAAGGCATGTGCGGCATGGCAAAGGGCCCGGTGATGGCCGTTTCGACCTTCACCGGGCCCGGAGCGCCGCGCGCCGGATCAGCGCTTGATGAGGGCGGTGACCTCCTCGCCGGCCTTCTTCATCGCGTCCTTCGGCTTCGACTTGCCGACCAGGACCGCCTGGACCTGCTTGGCCACGGCCTCCTCGATCTGGGCGTTCTGCGCGAACTGCCAGAACGGGCTGCCGGTCGCCGTGTCGGTGATCTTCTCGGTCCACTCGGTGGTGAAGGTGTCCTGGGCGACCTTCGGGTCGGCCAGACCCGCCGTGGTGGACGGCGGCAGGGCGCGGGCGGCGAAGTACTCGGTGGTGGTGTCGCGGTCGGAAGTGGCGTGCAGCGCGAACTGCGTCGCCGCGTCCTGCCCCTTGCCCTTGACGATCGCGATCACGCCGCCCCACAGCAGCGCCTGCGGCGTGTCTCCGGAGCGCAGCACCGGACGCTTCATCGGCTGCATCGCGTCGGCCAGCGTCTTGTCCTTGGACTGCGCCGAGGTCACGCCCTTGCCGATGATGGCGTCGTCGTAGAAGGCGGCCTTGCCCTGCCCGAACAGGGCTCGCGCGTCGAAGCGGTCCACGTCCGCGGCGATCAGCTTCGCGTCGTGCAGCTTCTTGTACCAGGTGACCGCGTCGACGGAGGCGTCGTCGCCGATGGTCACCTTCTCGCCGTCCATGAGCTTGCAGCCGAAGGTCTGCATCCACGGGAAGATGTCCTTGAGCTGCGCGACCTTGGTGGCCGCGGCGTAGGGCACGATCCCGTTGCCGAGCCCCTTCAGCTCCCGCAGCGCGCCCTCGAACTCCTCGATGGTCGTGGGGTGCTTCTTGATGCCGGCCTTCTCCAGGAGCTTGGAGTTGGCGATCACGCCGATCGAGCCGGTGTTCCACGGCAGGCCGTACTGCTTGCCGTCGTACATGCCGCTGTCCAGCGCCACGTTCGTGTAGCCGCCCTTCACGGCCACGGTGTCGAGTTCGGCGAGCTTGCCCATCTGCGCCACGGCGGCGAGCCAGGCGATGTCGAGGTGAATCGCGCCGGTCGTCTCACCGCCGCCGAGCTTGAGGGTGAGCTGGCTCAGGTACTCGTTGTACGGGTACGAGACCGCGCGGATCTTGGAGCCCTCGGCCTTCTCCCACGCCTTGATGATCTTCTCGATCGAGGGCTTGGCGGCTTCCTCGTTGAGCGACCAGGAGGTGAAGTCGAAGTCCTTGGACTTCGTGTCGCCTCCGTTGGAGGAGGTGCTGGCGCCGGACGGAGCGCAGGCGCCCAGCGCACCGGCGCCGGCCACACCGAGCGCGCCTATGCCGAACATGCGCAGCGCGCCGCGACGGCTGATGCCAGAGGTGGTCATGGTCTCTCCATGGGGAAGTGGGCGGAAGGGAAGGAGTGTGGGGGAGGGCGCGGGAGGTTCCCGCGGGCTCAGCTCTTGACCGACCCGGCGGTCATGCCGCCGACCAGGTAGCGCTGCAGGAACATGAAGGCGATGACCACGGGGACGGACACGATGAGCGAGGCCGCCATCAGCTCGGGCCAGGCGGTCTGGAACTCGCCGATGTAGGTGGAGACGAGGCCGGGGGGCAGGGTCTGCTTCTCCTTGTCGGCCAGCGTCACCGCGAAGATGAAGTCGTTCCAGCCGCGGACGAAGGCGAACAGGCCGGCCGCGATCATTCCGGGCGCGGCCAGCGGCGCCACGATGGAGTGCAGCGTCCGCCACCGGGACGCACCGTCGATGGACGCGGCCTCCAGCAGGGCGTCCGGGATGGTGTCGAAGATGCCCTTCAGCATCCAGACGCACAGCGGCATCGTGAACGTGGTGAAGGACAGCACCAGCGCGGTGTACGTGTTCAGCAGACCGAAGCTGGAGAAGACGGCGTACAGCGTCACCAGCAGGACCGCCTGGGGGAACATCTGGGAGGCCAGCACCAGGTGCATCAGCGAGCGACGCCCGCGGTAGCGGAACTTGGAGAACGAGTAGCCCATGTACGTGGCGACGACCACGCTCAGCACTGCGGTGATCGAGGCCACGATGAGGGAGTTGACCAGGTACTTGATCAGCTGGTCGTTCTCGGCGAGGGCCGTGAAGTTGCTGAAGGTGATCTCGGTGGGGATGAGCTTCGGCGGGAACTGGAAAGTCTGCTCGGGACTGCTCAGGGCGGTGGCCAGCAGCCAGTAGATCGGCAGCATTCCGAAGGCGCCGATCACCAGCACCGCGGTCCAGGCGGCGATCCGCGAGCGCAGCAGGTCCTTGCGCATGCGGCGCCGCGAGGTGCGCCCGGCGGACGCGGTCCGCGGCCTCAGCCGCTCGGTGCCGGACAGCGGGGTGGAGGTCGTGGAGGTCATCGGGCGTCGCCCTTCCGCTCGGTGATCCTGAGGTATACGGCGACGAGGACGAGCAGGAGCAGCATCCACAGTCCGCCCAGCGCGGTCGCCCGGCCGATGTCGAAGCCCTTGAAGGCGGTCTGGTACACGGCGGTCGCGAAGGTCTCGGTGGAGCCGGCCGGGCCGCCTCCGGTGAGCACGTAGATGGTGTCGAAGTGCTGGAAGTTCCAGATGAACTCCAGGAGCAGCACGATCGAGGCGACACCGCGGACCTGCGGCCAGGTGACGGCGAAGAAGCGCCGGATCGAGCCCGCCCCGTCCATCGAGGCCGCCTCGTGCAGTTCCTTGGGCACGGTCTGCAGACCGGCCAGCAGCATCACCATCATCCACGGGAAGCTCGCCCAGGTCTTGGTGATGATGACGGCGAGCATGGCGGTGCCGGGCTGGCCGAGCCAGGAGATGGACTCCTCGATGATTCCGGCCTTCATGAGGATGCCGTTCAGCACGCCGTAGTTCGCGTTGAAGATCCACATCCACAGGAAGGAGATGACCACGCCCGGGATCACCCACGGGAAGAGGAACAGGCCGCGCAGGAAGCCGCTGCCCTTCAGGCCCGAGTTGAGCGCGAGCGCGAGCGCGAAACCGATCACGAAGGGGACGATCGTCGCACCGACGGTGAAGACCAGCGTCTGCTTGAGGATCGTGAGGAAGTCGCCGTCCAGCCAGTAGGCGAAGTTCTCCAGGCCGACGAATTCCCGGCCGGGCAGCCTCAGGTCCTGCTTGAAGAAGCCGGTGAAGAGCGCCGAGACCAGCGGATAGATGATGATCGTCGCGAACAGGGCGAGCCCCGGGGCGGTCAGCAGCAGTGCGAACGCGCCGTTGGAGAGCCGCCCGCCGGCCCGCTCACGGCGTGGAGCGGCCTTCTGGGGAGGTGCGGCCGTACTCATGGGTGTGTCCTCTCAAACGGGGCGGGAGCGGTGTTGCAGGGCGTGGCACGGAAGGCCGTGTACCGGCGGCCGGATGCGACGCGGCCGGGTGCGAGTGGTGGGCCGTCCCGCCTCCTGCCTCGCCCGAGGCCCTGTGTGAATGCCATTGCATGCTCCATTGAACGCAAGTTGCAGCATGCGGGATCGTTCTCCATATCTTGCGACGGCGTCAACCCTGTTGGTGAGTGACGCCGGTTGTGTGCCGGACCGGCGGAGTCGCCGCACTTGCACATGAGCTGGGCTGTCGGCCCGCGGCGACGGTGTCGTCGGCTGCGCTGGAAACTTACAACACATCCCACTGACTGAACAGTGGTTGCACAATATGGATGTGATGTACGTTCAAGGCCGCTCCGTTGATACGGAGAGAATCCGAGCTTCACACCAAGGAGGCCGCACCGTGCGGGAAGAAGAGGTCCATTACGACATCGCCGTCATCGGCGGTGGCCTGGCGGGGACCTGTGCGGCCATCGCCGCAGCACGGCTCGGCCGGCGCGTCGCGCTGGTCAACAACCGGCCCGTCCTGGGCGGCAATGCCAGCAGCGAGGTCCGTGTCTGGGTCTGCGGCGCCACGGCCCACGGCGTGCACCGCTGGGCCCGGGAGACCGGCATCATGGGCGAGCTGTACACCGAGAACCAGTTCCGCAACCCCGAAGGCAACCCGTACTACTGGGACCAGGTGGTCCTCGACGCCGTCCGGGCCGAGCCGAACATCGACCTGTACCTCAACACCGACGTACGGGAGGTCGAGGCGAGCGGCCCGGACGACGCACGCGAGGTGCACTCCTGCACCGGCTGGATGATGGGCTCCGAGCGGCGCATCACCTTCCACGCGCGGCAGTTCCTCGACTGCACCGGCGACGGCCTGCTCGGCTACCTCGCCGGCGCCATCCACCGCATCGGCCGCGAGGCGCGCGCGGAGTTCGGCGAGCCCTGGGCGCCCGAGGAGGAGGACGAGGCGCTGCTCGGATCGACGATCCTGTTCCACACCAAGGACACGGGCCGGCCGGTGAAGTTCGTGCCGCCCGCCAGTGCCCGCGACCTCACCACCACGCCCATCCTGCGCAACCGCGTCCTGCGCACCGGCGACAACGGCTGTGACTACTGGTGGATCGAGTGGGGCGGCGAGCTCGACACCGTCCACGACAACGAGCGTATCCGCGACGAGCTCCAGGCCGTGATCATGGGCATCTGGGACCACATCAAGAACTCCGGCGAGTTCCCGGACGCCGCGAACCTGACCCTGGAATGGGTCGGCAGCCTCCCGGGCAAGCGCGAGTACCGCCGATTCCTCGGCGACCACATGCTGACCCAGCAGGACATCCTCGAACAGCGCCAGTTCGCCGACCGCGTCGCCTTCGGCGGCTGGTCCGTCGACCTCCACCCGGTGCAGGGCATGTACGCCGACGAGCCCGGTGCCCGCCAGCGCTACGCGGACGGCATCTTCCACATCCCGCTGCGCTCGCTGTACTCGGTGAACGTCAAGAACCTCCTGTTCGCCGGGCGCAACATCTCTGCCACCCACATCGCCTTCGGCGCGACCCGTGTCATGGCCACCTGCGCCACGCTCGGCGAGGCCGCGGGCACGGCCGCCGCGCTGTGCGTCGCCGAGGACCTCACCCCGCGCGAACTCGCCGCCGACCACCCCGACCTGGTGCGCCGGACCCTGCTGCGGCAGGACGCCTCGGTCATCGGCCTGTACGACGACGACCCCGGCAACCTGGCGCGCACGGCCCGCGTCAGCGCCTCCTCGCACCTGAGCCGCCTGGCCGCCGAGCCCACGCCCGCCGCACCCGGCGAGCCGTACCCGCTCGACCGCGACCTGGCACTGCTGCTGCCGGCGGACCCTGCCCTCGACACGGTCGACCTGCTCGTCCACGGTGCCCCGGGTGAGCCGGCGGGCGAACTCACCGTGGAACTCTGGAGCACCGGCCGCCCCGAGAACGCGGTCCCCGTCGACCACCTGCTCACCACCACGGTGACCGTTCCGGCCGACGGCCCCCACTGGGTCACGGCCCGCCTCGACCACCGCCCGGACGCCCCGGAGAACGTCGTCCTGATCGTGCGCGCCTGCCCGGGTGCCTCGCTGGTCCTCGTCCCCGAGCGCACCGACGGCGTCCTCGCGCTGCGCAGCAGGGTCGAAGGAGACGCGGCCGTCGACCACGACATCCCGGAGGAGGAAGGCCAGCTGGTCCTGGAATGGCAGGCCCGCGGCCTGCGCCGCCAGACCTTCGGCTTCCGTGCGACCCCGGACACCGGCGCCTTCCTGCCCGAGCGGGCCGTCGGCGGATTCCAGCGCGCCTACGGCGGCCCGCAGATGTGGTCGTCAGAGCTGCTGCCCGACCCGGACCGGGCCGAGCAGTGGCTGCGCCTCGACTGGGACGAGGAGCAGCCGCTCACCGAAACGCGCGTGGTGTTCGACGACGACGTCGACGAGTACCTCAACAACCTGCACCGCCACCGCACCCCGTTCGAGGTCATGCCGGAACTGGTCCGCGACTACCGCATCCAGAGCCGCGAGTCCGACGGCAGCTGGCGCACGCTGCTCACGGTGGAGGGCAACCGCCGCCGTCACCGAGTGCACCCGCTGAACGGTGCGGACGGCGGGCCCCTGCGCACCGATGCGCTGCGGCTCGTGGTGGATGCGACGCACGGGGCGCGACACGCGCACGTGATCGCGTTCAAGGCGTACGGCGCGTAGAGACACCGCGAAGGGGCCCGGTGAAGGTTGTTCGACCTTCACCGGGCCCCTTCGCGGTGTGATTCGGCCGGGCCCCTACCCGCGAGATTCAGAGGACGCCGAGTGCCTGGCTGATGGCGTCGGCGGCCTCGATGACCTCACGGGTGAGGGCGAGCCGCTGGCCGTCGGCCTCGGTGTGGCTGCCGAGGAGGGAGGCCGGTCCCCACACGGAAATGGCGGCCACGACGTCCCCCGAGGCGTCGCGGACGGGCGCGGCGAGCGACGCCCGGCCCAGGGCGCGTTCCTCGGCTTCGATCGCGTAGCCGGTGCGGCGGACCGTGTCGATCTCGGTGTCGAGGAGGTCGTGGCTGGTGGTCGTGTAGTCGGTGTGTGCCGCGAGCGGCTCCGGAAGCAGCTTGCGGCGCTCCTTGGGCGTGAGGCCGCTGAGAAGGCATTTGCCGATGCTGGTGGCGTGCAGCGGAGCCGTGTGCCCTGCCTGTGTGTAGGACTTCGGGGCGCGGGTCCCCTCGAAATTGCACAGGAACATCAGCTCGGTGCCCCGGCGGACGGCGACATTGGCGCCCAGCCCGGTGCGGGTCGCGAGGTCCTGGAGGACCATGCGGGCCGCGCGGTGGACGGGGTGGCGGTTGGTCGCGGTGGCGGCGAGCGGGAGAATCCCGAGGCTGAGGCGGTAGAGGTTGCTGACCGGGTCGCGTTCGACCATGTCGAGGCGTTCGAGGGTGGACAGTAGCCGAGAGGTGGTGGAAGATCCCAGCCCGGTCAGTTCGGCGACGTCGGAGACGCGTAGTTCGGCGCGGCCGGCGTCGAGTGCGCGCAGTACCGAGACCGCTCGTTCGACGCTCTGGTTCGTCCCGGCATCGGTCGCCCGCGTAGCCATGACCCTCCTCATTTTGCAAATGGCTTGCACTATCTGCATCAGCATATCGCGTCGACCTGGGGGATGTCCCTGAGATCCACCGGCTCGTGACGGACCGGATCCGGGCATGTGCCGTCCCGCGGGGGACGCGGCATCGGCCGACGTGACCCTTCGGGTAAGGCTGTCCGAGGGCGAAGCCGAAGGGGTGGAGATCGATCCCGGAGTGCGGGGCGGACACCGCACAGCCGACAGTGGCGTGGCGCTGCCCTCCAGGAGCAGTACGGTGCAGTGCCGGGCGATGGCGCACTGCCGGGCCGCGGTGTACGGGGCGACGGCGGGGGCGTCCGCCTGGAGGCCGATCGGAGCCTCCGCCCTTCGGTAGAGGCGCACGCCCGTGCACCGTACTGTCTCCCGGGATTCCGGCTACGGGACTACCCGTGGTTCCGGTGTGAGCCTCAGCAGTGCTTCGAACTCACATCCCTGACCTTTGCGAACCCGCTGTTGGCGACCTTGACCCAGATGGTCGACTTGCCCCTGCGGTCGAATGCCTTGTGAAAGTCATTCCCCCACGGGGGAGTGACTTCGAAATCCACGTCGTAGCAGAATCCGCCGTCCACCTGGAACACGTCCCAGTCCTGCGTGCCCTTTGTCCGATCGCCGGGGTAGAGGTAATCCCTCTTCTGGTCGGGGCCGCAGGTCGGCTTCTTGGTTGTCCAACTCCCATTGCCCCCACCCGACTTGCACCAGTTCTTCAGGGCGTAGAACCCGGTTCCGGAGTCGTTCCAGGTCTGGGAGCAGCCGTTGTTGCACGACGCGCCTGCGCTGGCGGTGGACGCGGGTCCTGCCACCGATACGACGCCTGCCATGGCCGCCGCGACAGCCGCGGCCCTGACGCACTTGAGCGCGGACGTTCTCGAGATTCCCATTACTTTTTCCTCCGGTGTGAGCTGCGCAGCCCCTGACGAGCTGACCAACTCAAACTAAAGGGCCGTCGAAATTGACATCCAGGAGTTTCGGGCAGGGGCGAAATCCCCTTTGAGACATGGTTCTGCCAGGTGGATGGTCGCGTTCTTCCCGCATCCGCCGCCCGTCCCGGGACGTCCTCAGAACCGGCTGCCCAGCCACTCGTGGATGGCGAGCGCGGTGGTACGGGCGTGCTCCTCCAGCATGGTGAAGTGGTCGCCGGGCACGGTGATCTCGGTGTGGGGCAGGCTCCAGCCCGGGGCGGGGGCGGCGCCGGGCAGGAGGTCCCGGGCTCGCACGTAGAGGGTGGGACAGGCGAGCGGCGCGGGTTTCCAGTCGCTGAAGAGCTCGAAGTATCCGGCCATGGCGGTGAGCCGATCGGGACTGGCGGAGGCGAACTCCGCCGCCCGGCGCAGCATGTCAGACGTCATCGCGGAGAGCGCCTCCCCCCGGTCTCCGTGACCGGGGGGATAGGTGTCCACCAGGACGACGGCCGCCGGGGCGGCACCCTCGGACTCCAGACGCTCGGCCACGGCATGGGCCACCCAGCCACCGGCCGACCGCCCCAGCAGTACCGGGGGGCCTTCGACGGCGGCCGCGCGCACAGCGGCGACGTGAGCCGTGACGAGGGCGTCGAGCGTGGCGGGCAGCTCCTCTCGCGGCTCGAACCCCGGGTGGCGCACTGCGGAAACCGGCCGCAGTCCTCGCAGGCCGGCACCGAGGCGCGCGTACTCCTGTGGTCCGGACAGTGCGCTGAGCGCGGGGGAGCAGACCAGCCGGGCACCTGTGCCGCCGGCCGCGAGCATGACGGGCTCGTGTGTCGCGCCGGGAGCTCCGGCCCTGTCGAAGACCGGGCGCAGGCGAGCCGCGACGGTGAGGAGCACCATGCCGTCCCAGCTCCGGCCCCGGGCGCATGCGGTACGGAAGAGCGCGCCCAGGGAGTCCGGGGATTCCCCGGTGTGCGGTGCTTCGGCGACCTCCCGGACGTCCGGCGGAGCGCCCGCCCCCGGACCGCTTCCCGGAGCGTCGTCCGCCGTCCGGCCCGGGGAGCCCGGAGAGCCGACGGCCTCAGGCCGTGTCCGGCCGTCGGGCGCGGCACCCGCGGAAGGCGCCTCGGCGGCATACCGCCGCGTCAGCTCGACGGCGAGCGCGCGCGGTGTCGGGAAGTCGAACAGCAGCGTGGACGGCAGTGCGAGCCCCGTCCACGCCGCGAGCTCATTGCGCAGATCGACCGCGGCCAGGGAATCCAGCCCCAGATCCGCCAGCAGGACGTCCTCGGCGATCTCGCTCGCCTCCTCCCGATGGCCCAGGACACGGGCCGCCAGCGTCCGGACCTTCGTGAGCAGCACCCCGCCCGTCTCGGCAGGGGAAGCAGCCGCCGGCAACCGGCGGAGTCGGTCCCTTCCTTCGTCGCCCAGGTCCGGGGCAGCGGTGCGGAGCCGGTTCGCCGCCGTGCCACCGCTGCGGAGAGCGGCCGGGGCGAGGCGGGCCGCCACCACCACGGGTTCGTCACCGGCCACGGCCGCGTCGAAGAGAGCCAGGCCCTCCTCCGGCCCGAGCGGGCCGAACCCGGAGCGGGCCATCCGCTGCCGGTCCGCGTCGCCGAGGTGCGCCATCATGCCGTTGTTCTGCTGCCAGGGGCCCCAGACGATCGACGTGCCGGGCAGTCCGAGCCGCCCGCGGTGCCGCGCCAGTGCGTCCAGCACACAATTGGCCGCGGCGTAGTTGGCCTGGCCCGCGGAGCCGAAGGTTCCCGCCACCGAGGAGAACAGCGCGAACACCGCCAAGTCGTGATCCCCGGTCAGCTCGTGCAGAGCGAGAGCGGCGTCCGCCTTGGGGCGCATCACCCGCCTCACCCGGTCGGTGGTGAGCGCCGCGACGACACCGTCGTCCAGCACTCCCGCGGTGTGCACGACTCCGGTCAGCGGGTGGGCCGCAGGCACCGCGTCGAGCAGGGCCGCGAGCGCGGTCCGGTTCGCGACGTCACAGGCGTGAACGGTCACCCGGGCGCCCGTCTCGCACAGTTCCGCGACGAGTTCACGCGCCCCCGGAGCGTCCGGCCCGCGTCGGCCGGCGAGCAGCAGATGCCGGACGCCGTGAGTGGTGACCAGATGCCGCGCCACCAGCATGCCCAGGGAACCGGTGCCGCCGGTGACCAGTACGGTGCCCTCCGGGTCGAGCGTCCGCCTCTTCCGTGGCCTCGGTGCCGCCTCGGCCAGTGGCACCAGCTTCGGCACGTACACCGTCCCCCGGCGTACGGCCGTCTCCGGCGCCGAGGTGGCCAGCACGGTGGGGAGGGCGCTCCAGGATTCGGGGTGTCCGTCCACGTCGATCAGAGCGAAGCGGCCCGGATTCTCCCGCAGAGCCGAGCGGACCAGACCCCACACCGGGGCGTGCAGCGGTACGGACACCGTCCCGCCGGACCGGCCGTCACCGCCGCGACCGGCGGCATCGTCCGTGGGGAGAACGTCATCTGCCGAGGCGACGGCACCGGACGTCACGAGGACGAGACGGGAGCGGGACAGGCGCGGCTCGGCGAGCCACTCCTGCACGAGCCGCAGCGCCTGGTCCGCCGCCCGCAGCAGACTGGCAGCCCGGTCCTGCCCGGCGCCGTCCGTGTCCGGCAGCGGGCACGGTGCCACGACGACATCCGCCGACGCGTCGCACGCCGCCGGGTCGGGGTGCACCGGGACGCCGGACCCGGGTGGCGCGAGAGCATCCACCAGTTGTGTGCCCGCCGCGCCAAGAACTGCCCAGCGGGGCGGCGCCACGGGCCGGGGCGGCTCGGTCATCGCCACCCAGTCCGTCCGGTGGAGAGCCCCGGTGACCGCATCCGTAGCTGCTGAGCCGGTGTCGGTGCCGGCACGCGGAAGAGGCCGGAGCGTCAGCGAACGGACCGTCGCCACCGGTGAGCCCGCCTCGTCGGCCAGCTCCACTCCGGGCCGGCCGTCCGGCCCCGGAACCACCCGTACCCGCAGACGCTGCACACCGGCGGTGTGCACGCGCACCCCGCTGAAGGCGAACGGCAAGGACAACGCGTCGGCCGCCGGACCGGCTGCCCCGGCACCGTTCGCGACCAGGCCGTCCAGGGCCAGGGCGTGGAGCGCCGCGTCGAGCAGCGCGGGATGCAGGAGGAACTCCGGTCCGTCCGCTTCCCGGCGCGCAGTCCGGGCCGATTCGGGCAGCGAGACGTCCGCGTACAACTGCGTCCCGTGCCGCCAGGCGGTGCGCATGCCCCGGAAAGCGGGGCCGTAACACAGCCCGTCGACGGCCAGCCGCTCATACGGTCCCGTCCCCGGGCCGTCGGAATGCAGAGGTGATGCCGCCTCCGGCGGCCAGGACGTGTCCTGCAGGGGCAGGTCGCCGGTCTCGCCCGCGGCCGCTGCCCGGTCCGTGGGCGGCTGCGTCGGCGACAGAGTGCCGACGGCGTTCCGGAGCCAGGGACCGTCGCCCGGCGGAGTGTGCGGCCGGGAGTGGAAGAGCACAGTCCGCCGCCCCGCTTCGTCGGCCCCCGCCACCCTCACCTGCAAGTCGACAGCACCTTCCGGGGGCAACGGCAGCGGCGCGGTCAGAACGAGTTCGTCCAGGACGGCAGCACCCGTCAACGCACCGGCATGGAGAGTCATTTCGACGAAGGCGGTCGCGGGCAGCAAGATCTCACCGGCCACCACATGGTCGGCAAGCCACGGCTGGTCCAGCACCGACAACAACCCGCTCAGCAGCAACCCGTCGTCGTCGGCCGTGCGGGTGCCCGACCGCAGGAACGGATGGGAGGTTTCGGCCGTCGGGGACGCGGGCGGAAGCTCCGGGGCGGGCTCCAGCCAGTACCGGCGGCGCTGGAAGGCGTACGTGGGCAGTGCGACGCGCCGCCCGCCCCCGGCGAATACGGCACGCCAGTCGACGGGAACGCCGTGGGCATGCAGTGCGGCCAGCGTGCCGAGCAAGGCGTCCGCCTCCGGCCGCGCCTTGCGCAGTGTCGGCAGAACGAGGGGTACCGGGCCCCGCTCGCCGCCGTCCGCCTCGCCGGTGTCCTGGTTGTCCGTGTCCGGCCCGGACGCGGCGAGGCAATCACGCACCAGGCCGGTGAGCACGCCGTCCGGCCCCAGTTCCACGTAGTGTGCCGCGCTCTGCTTGTCGAGGTACGCCACCGAATCGGCGAAGCGGACCGGACGGCGGACATGGTCCACCCAGAACTCCGGCGTGCACACCTCCTCGGTGGTGGCCACCCGGCCCTGCACCGCGGTGATCAGAGGAAGCCGTGGCGAGGCGAAGGACAGACGCCGGACCACATCCGCGAACTCGGCCAGCACGGGCTCCATCCGAGCGGAATGGAAGGCATGACCGACCCGCAGCGGCGTCACCGAACTGCCGCGCTCCCGGAAGTACGCGGCCACCTCCCGCACCGCCGATTCGTCGCCGGAGACAACCACCGAGGCAGGCCCGTTGACCGCGGCGATCTCCACCGCGCACCCGGTCCCGGCGAGATGCGCCGCCACCTCGTCGGCGCCCGCGGCCACAGCCGCCATCGCGCCGCCCGGAGGCAGTGCGTCCATCAGGCGGCCCCGGGCCGCCACCAAAGTGCATGCGTCCGCGAGGGACAACACCCCGGCGGCGTGCGCCGCCGCCACCTCGCCCACCGAGTGCCCGGCAACCCGTCCGGGGCGTACGCCCCACGCCTCGAACTGCCGGAACAGCGCCGTCTCCAGAGCGAAGAGCGCCGGCTGCGCGAACCGGGTCGTGTCCAGCAACGCGCCCGTCCCCGTACCGGGCCCGGCGAACATGACGTCCCGCAGAGGCACCGGCAGCAGCGGGTCGAGCAGGGCACAGCACTCGTCCAACGCACCGGCGAAGGCCGGATGCAGATCCCGCGACTCGTACAGCTCACGGCCCATGCCGACGCGCTGACTGCCCTGACCGGTGAACAGGAAGGCCGGCGAGCCGTGGCGGCGGGACGTACCCGTGTGCACTCCGGATCGGCCGTCGCCCTCGGCCACGGCCCGCAGGGAGCCGAGCAGCTCCGCACGGTCCCGCGCGACCACCACGGCCCGGTGCTCCAGGGCCGCACGCGTGGTGGCGAGCGAGTACCCGATGTCGACCAGGGACGCGTCAGGAGTGGCGGCCACATGGTCGTGCAGCCGTCGTGCCTGGGCCCGCAGCCCCGGCACGCTCCTCGCCGACACCAAAAGGGCCACCGTGGTCCGACCCGGACCCGTCGCACACCCCGGCCCCGTCCCGGCCCCGCCGTCCGCCACGGCACACGGGGGTGCGGACAACTCCCCGTCGCCCGGAGGCTCTTCGAGCACCACATGGGCGTTTGTGCCACTGATCCCGAACGACGACACCCCCACCCGGCGCCGACGGTCCGTCGCAGGCCACTCCACCGACCGGGTCAGCAGCGCGATCCGCCCCGACGACCAGTCGACACGGGGCGTCGGTTCGTCGGCGTGCAATGTACGCGGCAGCACATCGTTCCGCATCGACTGGACCATCTTGATCACAGCGGCCACTCCGGCAGCGGCCTGGGTGTGACCGATGTTCGACTTCACCGAGCCCAATCGGAGGGGACGCTCCCGAGCCTGCCGCCCATACGTGGCGAAGAAGGCCTCCGCCTCGATGACGTCCCCCAGCCGGGTGCCGGTGCCGTGCGCCTCCACCGCGTCGATGTCCCCGGGATTCAGCCCCGCGTCGGCGAGCGCCTGCCGGATCACCCGCTGCTGCGCGGGCCCGTGCGGTGCGGTCAGCCCATTGCTCGCGCCGTCCTGGTTCACCGCAGAGCCGCGCACCACGGCCAGCACCGGAAGCCCGGCGCGGCGTGCCTCGGACAGTCGGCTCAGCAGCAGCATTCCGGCGCCCTCGGCCCACCCCGTGCCGTCGGCGGACGCACCGAACGCCTTGCAGCGACCGTCCGGCGCCAGCGCCCGCTGCCGACTGAACTCCACGAACGAGGAGGGCCCCGACATCACCGTGGCGCCACCGGCCAGCGCGAAAGCGCACTCACCCCGGCGCAGGGCCTGGGCCGCCAGGTGCAGGGCCACCAGGGACGAGGAACACGCCGTGTCCACGGTGATGGCCGGGCCCTCGAGGCCGAAGGCGTACGCGATACGGCCGGATGCGACGCTTCCGGCGTTGCCGAGGCCGAGATAGCCCTCGACCTGCTCGGGCGTCCTTGCCAGGCGGCGCGCGTAGTCGCTGTACATCAGCCCGACGTACACCCCGGTCGCCGAGCCGCGCAGAGTGCCGGGGACGAGACCGGCGTACTCGAACGCCTCCCACGCCACTTCGAGCAGCAGCCGGTGCTGCGGGTCCATGGCCAGTGCCTCGCGGGGCGAGATGCCGAAGAAACCGGGGTCGAAGCGGTCCGCACCGGAGAGGAAACCTCCCTCACGCACATACGTCCTTCCGGGCCGCCCGGGGTTCGGGTCGTACAGCGCATGGACGTCCCAGCCCCGGTCGGTGGGGAAGGGACCGATGGCATCCCTGCCGTCGGCCACCAGCCGCCACAGCTCCTCGGGAGAGGTCACGTCTCCGGGATAGCGGCAAGCCATCCCCACGATGACCACGGGATCGTCGTCCGACCGGGCCGCACTCCGGTCCGCGGGCCCGGCGCCGGCCGGCGCGACGGCGTTCCGCTCGCCGAGGTGGGCGGCGAGTGCCGCGGCCGTGGGGAAGTCGAAGGCGACGGCCTCGGAGAGCGGCAGGCCGGTCAGCGCCGACAACCGCTCCCGCAGCACCGTCGCGGTCAGGGAGTCCATGCCCAGGTCCCGCAACGCCGTGCTCGGCTCCACCGCCTGAGCCGTGCAGCCGAGCACGGCCGCCACCTCGCCGCGCACCAGGGCGAGCAGGTCCTGCGACGGCTTTCCGTTATCGGTGCCTTCCGCGCCCAGCGCCCGTGCGGGCAGGCCGGCGAGGTTCCGCCGCAGGGTCTTCCCGGAGGAGGTACGGGGAAGGTCCGCCACCTCGAACAGCTCGACGGGCACCTTGAAGCCGGACAGTTCCGTACGGCAGGCGGCGAGGATGCGCCCCCGGTCCAGCACGCCGCCGGGCTCGGCAACCAGATAGCCGACCGGCACCTCGCCGAAGGAGGGATGCGGACGCCCGGCCACGGCGGCGTCCGACACCCCCGGCAACCGCCGCAGCACCGCCTCCACTTCCGAAGGGTGGATGTTCACCCCGCCCCGGACGATCAGATCACTCGCCCGGCCCGTGATCGCCAGTGCACCGAAGCCATCGATCCTGGCCAGGTCGCCCGTGCGGAACCAGCCTTCGCGCAGTACCTCCGCAGTGGCTTCAGCCCTGCCGTGGTATCCGGCCATCACCCCGGGCCCGCTGACCCACAACTCGCCCTCGCCCGCGTCCCGGCCGTCGGGGCCCCCGCCGACCCGGACCCGGGTGCCGGGCAGCACCCGGCCGCACCCCTCGGACGTCGTCGCCCCGCCGGGCGCCGGCATGGTGACCGGGCCCGCCTCCGTGCTTCCGTAGTGCTCCAGGTACGGCACACGGCAGATCGCCTCGAAGGACTCGCGGAACCCGGGCCCCGCCGCGGCCCCACCACTGACGCAACCCCGCAGCGCGGGGCCGCCCAGACCGCCGCCGTCGCTACCGTTCGCCTCGGCCCGGACCGCGTCGAGCAGCGCCGAGAACGTGGTCGGAACACCGCCGAGCAAGGTGAACGAGGCATCCGGGCGGCGCAGTTCGCCGAGCACCCCCGCCACTGTGAACCGGGGAAGCAGCACCGCGCTCGCCCCCATCGCGGTCACCCCGAGGAAGCACACGATCTGACTCATCGCGTGATGGAGGGGCAACGGCCAGAGCACCCGGTCCCGTTCGGACAGGCCCAGCACACCGGCCAGACCGGTCGCGACCGGCGAGAGGCGGCTGCGCTGGGTGGACAGCACGCCCTTGGGCGCGCCGGAGGAGCCCGAGGTGTAGAGCAGCCAGGCCACTTCGTCCAGTGCGAGATCGTCCCGGGCCGGCATCCGCGGTTCCGTGACCGCCAACTCCTCGAACCGCAGAACGCCGCCCGCGCCCGCCACTCCGGCGGGACGGCCCCCGGCCTGGTCCGCCCGCTCGGTGTGTTCCGCGCCCGACGCCGGGTCTCCGGACTCGTCCTCGGCACCGCCTTCGGCCACCACCACGACCAACCCGGGTCGCAACGGCGGCGTCCGCCGCCGCGCCAGGCCGGCGTCATCGGTGATGAGCACCCGTGCCCCGCTGTCGTCCAGCAAGCGGGTCAGTTCCTCCTCCGAGTTCCCGGGGTCCAGGGGCACGCCCACACCGCTCGCCCGGGTGACGGCGAGCAGGCTCTCGACCGCCTCGACGCGGTTGCCGAGCAGTACGGCCACCCGGTCACCGCGCTCCAGACCGAGTCCCGCCAGGTGACCGGCCAGCCGCGCGGTCCTCCGTTCCAGCTCCAGGTAGGTCACACGCCTCAGCCGGTCCTCGAAACAGACCTTGTCCCCGAGGCGCCGGGCGTGCTGCCCGAGCAGTTCCGGGAGTGGTTTGACGATGTCGGCGTGCTTACCCACCGCATGACCTCCTTGAGACGACCCGCCGTTGAGGACGACGGCACAGGGCACCAGGTTGCCTCCTGGCGACGGGGCGACGCCGACGCAGTCAGCCGGGCCTTCCGGTTGATCAGAACCCCCACGCGGGGAACTGTCGGGGGCCACGGCTATCTGCCTCGACGACGGCGCCCTGTCGGTCCCGCCGAAATACCTGAGTTGCAAGCGTTACGGGCGCTGACCCGGAGCCATGTGTGCGCCGACGCCGGGCTGGCTCGGGCGATGTGCATCACTCCGCTCATCGACATCCCCGTCGGCCTCCGCCAGTTGGCCAACTGGATCGTCCCGTACAGGCCTGCGCGCGCTGTGAAGTTCTTATCCCTCCGCCCACCTGATGACTTTTTGCAGTTCCTTGATGTCCGGTGACGTCGTCCGGAGATGAGCGACCGCGGTTGCCGAGTCCGGCCAGAGGTCGAACCGGCCCCAGCCAAGCGGCCGGGCGAAGCGCCGGTCGACGATCCAGGCCAAGTGCGCTTCGACGTCGGCGCGGCGCTCGGGCGGCGCGATCGCCATGTCCGGTTCGACGGGCAGGCACCAGGTGTGTTCGTCGAGTGCGAGGATTCTGCCGTCGAAGTGGTCGTAGACGACCTCCGGGTGGAGCGGCAGCTCAGCGTCCGCTTTCCGGAGAAATGTATAGTCGCCCACGATTTCGTCGCTGTCGGCCCGCAGGAACCGCAGGACTGTCTCGCCCGCCGCGACGATCACGTTGTCAGCGCCCCACAACACGCCCTGTGTACCGGTCGGGGCGGCCAGCGTGCGCAGTCGCTGCGGCGCGCCGTCGCCCAGCGACCAGGCCTCGATGTCGCCCGCTGCCGTGAGGACCCGCGCGACCGTGACGCGGTCAGCCGGTCAGCCGGTCAGCCGGTCTCGGTGGCGAAGGGGCCGCCGTCGCCGAACACGAGCCGTGCGAAGTTCTCGCCGATGCGGCGGTGCCCTGCGGGATCAGGATGGACCTCGTCGGGCAGCGGGAACTCGGCGTAGTCCTTCTCGCCGTAGAGGTCACGGCCGTCGAGGTGGTGCAGGTTCGGGTCGTCGGCCGCCCGCTGTCCGACGATCCGGGCGAGTTCGTCGCGGATGACGTTGAGCGTCAGGCGCCCGGCAGCACGTTCGGCAGGATCGCCCGTGGCTTTGAATCGCAAGGTCCCGCCGTCGAAGTCGGGCGCGAGAGGGCCGGGAGTGTCCTCCTGGACCGGGCACAGGACGGGGGACACGACCAGCAACGGTGTGGTCGGGTGCCCCTCGCGGATGGTGTCGAGGAAGCCGTGGACCGCGGGGGTGAAGGCGCGCAGGCGCATCACGTCGGCGTTGACGACATTGATGCCGATCTTGACGCTGATCAGGTCCGCAGGCGTGTTTCGCATCGCGCGAGCGGTGAACGGGTCGAGCAGCGCGCTGCCGCTGAACCCCAGGTTGACCAGCTCCACTTCGCCCTGGGCCGCGGCCAGGGCAGGCCAGGTCGCGGTCGGGTGGGTGGCGTTCGAGCCGTGGCTGATGGAACTGCCGTGATGCAGCCACACCCTGCGTCCGCTGTCCGGCGTCGGCTCGACCGGGGCATCGGTACGCAGAGCGATGAGCTCGGTGATCTCCGTATGCGGAAGCCAGATCTCGATGTCCTTGTCATGTGCCGGCAGATCGGTGAACCGGGCGGTACCGGCGGGCCCTTCACGCAGTTCGGCGGACTGGGTGACCATGTCGGTGATCGTGCGGACATTGCCGCCGGCCACGGTGGTCTGGGCAGCGAGCCGGCCGTCGACCAGCAGGTCGTAGACGCCGTCCGCCGGGGCCGGGAAACCGCGGTAGACCCGCTTGGTCGGCAGCGTGTCCAGTTCGATGGTGGTGGCCCGGGTACGGAAGGCCAGCCGCACGCCGGAGGGCTGGGCCTCGGCTACGGCCAGTTGGTTGTCAGGGATCTGCTGACGAGCCCGAGCCGGCAGCCGATGCGGCAGCAGGCCGTGCGCGGTCGGTTCCAGGTCGAGGAAACCGCGCAGGATGTTCGCGGTGACAGGTGTGGTGATCAAGTCGTGTCCGGTGTTCACTGTCCCAGCCTTTTGATCAAGCTTTTCGGATTGTTCGGGTACGCCGGTGTGCGGCGGGCCGCCTCCGGCGCCGCGGCCCCGCTGGTCAAGGCCTGGTCCGGTTCCGCAGCAGAGCGTCGAGCGAGTCCAGGATCCAGGCCCAGGATTCCTGCGAGTCGACGGCGGTGTGGCTGAAGCCTCCGGCCATCTCCAGGCTGACATAGCCGTGGAAGACACTGCCCAGCATCCGGACCGCGTGTGTCTGGTCCGGCTCCGTCAGGTCGTAGCCGCGCAGGATCGCCCGCGTCATCTGCGCGTGCCGCACGCCGGCGCTGGCGGCCGCGGTCTCGGGGTCGAGCCTGAGGCGGGCGGCGTCGTAGCGGCCGGGATGCTCCTGGGCGTAATCGCGGTAGGCATCCGCAAAGGCGGCCAGGGCGTCCTTGCCGGCCCGCCCGGCCAGCGCGGCGGCGACCCGATCGGCGAGTTCTTCCAGTGCGAACAGGGCGATCCTGGTCTTGAGGTCCTGGGAGCTCTTCAGGTGCGAATACAGACTTGCGACCTTGACGTCGAACCTCCGGGCGAGCGCCGAGACGGTCACCTGGTCGAAGCCGACCTCGTCGGCCAGTTCCGCCCCCGCACGGGTCAGACGCTCCGTTGTCAGGCCTACTCGAACCATAACCTTCCTCCTGTTCGGCGATAATCATTATGCATTTGCCTAATAGATTTAGGCAAATTGGCCTGCCGTTCATGAAGCCACCGACCGGCAAGAGATCCGTACCGCGTTCGTGAACTGCACCAAGGGCGAGGCCAAGCGCCTCTTCGTTCCCCATGACCTGGGCGAACGCTCCTGGGGCGACCTGGACTTCTTCGGCTTGCGGGACCCCCTCGCCACCGAACTGGACGGCCGCCTGGTGGCGCTCGCGCTGCGCTGCCCCTCCGCCGCTTCCTGGCAGACACGGCGCAGCATGTGCTCGATGTGCATCACGACCCACACCGGCGGCGTCTCTCTGATGGTCGCCGCGAAGGCGGGCAGAGCCGGGCGGCACGGCAACTCGGTGGGTGCCTACATATGCAGCGACCTCGCCTGCCCGCTGTACGTGCGGGGGGAGAAGGACGCGGGCGTCGGCGGGCGGCTCCACGAGTCGCTCACCCTGGAGGAGAAGATCCAGCGGACCACCACGAACCTCGCCGCGTTCATCGCCAAGGTCACCGAATGAAGCAACCGGCAGCGCCGCAGCTATCCCTACCCGACGTGACGCGAAGCCATTCGCGCCTTCGCTTGCGGGACCACTCGTCGGACAGAGCGCCACGTGGGAGCGGGAGGTCGGATTTGTCGATCGGCCGGGGCGGCGGTACGCACGGCCACCGCCCGTCGCCCGCCGCTTGCGCAAGGGCCGTGCCCGCGGCCGGTATTCGCCGGCCGCTGGGGTTCCGGGCGAGGATGTCCATGCGCCGGCCTGGGGCCACGGCGGGCTGTGTTTGACGGAGCGTCGACGGTCGACGGCCAGGGGCCGGTCTCGCGGTCGCGGCTTGCGCTGGAGTGCGCCGAGGGTCACTCGATCACGGACGTGCCGCGCCGCCTCAAGGCCCCTCCGGGCGCGGACCGCACCTGGCGCAGGCGATTCCCGCTACAGAGGGTCCTGCTGTTCGGACTCTTCGGCCTGCTCGGCGGGGAACAGGATGGGGCTGAGGACATAGCGGGTGCGTTCCGGCGAAGGTTCGTTGGCGAGAAGGGGGGCGATGGCGGCCTGCATCGCGCCGATCAGCGCTACGAGTTCGTCCCTGTCGAGCCAGATCGCGTGCTGCCGATAGCCGACGAGGTCGTCCACGGGGTCGCTGTCCTGGCGCCTCAGGTAGGCGTCGAACTCCGCGACCAGGGCGGCCATGGCGGCAGCGAATGCCCGCTCGTGGTGCTGAGGGGTGAGCGCACGTGCGGTTTCCGCGTCGATGCCCGCGCGTTCCTGGCGCAGCCGGTAGCGGCGTTCGACGGCGCCCCGGACTCGCTGCTCGTCGGCGACGTCGAGGATGCCGCCCTCGGCAAGGAGATCGACGTGCCGGTAGACGGTCGCCTTGGACGCGTCCGGGATCAGAGCGCACAGCTGTCCGGTGGTCAGGACCCGTCCGCCGCGCAGTGCGTGGACCACACGTAGGCGGACAGGGTGCGCCAGGAGTTCCAAGGTGTCCATGACCCAACTTTCTCATACATGCTACCTTTCTCAAATCTAAGAAAGGTGAAAGCATGCAGAGCGCGGAGGGGACCGCCGTGTTGGTGGTCGAGTGGGCACGCGAGGGCCGCTTCAAGGAGATCGCCGTACTGTTCGCCCCGCCGTTGCGCGCTGCGCTGACCGCCGAGGCGCTCCAGGCCGCCTGGCTCGCCGAGACCTCCGGCACCGGTCCGTTCACGGGACTGGGCGAACTGTCGAGCGAGTCCCTGAGGCCCGGCCTCGTCCGTGTCAGCGTTCCCGTGGTCTGCGAGCGGGGAGAGTTCACCGCTGTCATGTCGGTCGACTCCGCCGGTCTGCTGAACGGGCTACGCCTCGCGGCCTCTGCCCGCGAACCATGGGTGGCGCCCTCCTACGCGGATACGGAGGCCTTTGAGGAGCACGAGGTCACGGTCGGATCCGGCGCCCTCGCGGTGGCCGGCACCGTCACCGTTCCGCGCGGTCACGGACCGTGGCCCGGGGTCGTGCTGCTGAGCGGCGGAGGGCCTTTCGACCGGGACGCGACCAGCGGGCCCAACAAGCCCCTGAAGGACCTCGCCTGGGGTTTGGCCAGCCGTGGCGTGGCGGTGCTGCGCCACGACAAGGTGACCTTCGCCCACGCGGCGAAGACGGTGGCCGCGGACGACTTCACGATGACATGTGAGTACGTGCCTCTTGCCGTGGCCGCTGTGCGTCTCCTCCAGGAAGAACCGTGCGTCGATGCCGGCCGGGTGTTCGTTGCCGGGCACAGCATGGGAGGCAAGGTCGCCCCACGGGTCGCAGAGGCCGAGTCGTCCGTGGCGGGTGTCGTGATCCTGGCGGGTGACGCCGAACCCATGCACCGGGCGGCGGTCCGGGTCGTGGGCCACCTGGCCGCCCTCGATCCCGGCCCGCACTACGAGGCAGCGCTTGCGGAGATCACCCGCCAGGCCGCGATCGTCGAGACCGCCTTGTCACCCCGTACGCCCCGGGAAGACCTGCCCTTCGGCCTCCCCGCCTCGTACTGGCTGGACCTGCGCTCCTACGACCCGGTTGCCACTGCCGCCGTCCTGGACAAGCCGCTGCTGATCCTCCAGGGTGGCCGCGACTACCAGGTCACCGTCGAGCATGACTTGTCCCTCTGGCGGGCGGGACTGACCGGGCATCCGGACGTCACCATCCAGGTCCACGAATCCGACGACCACCTCTTCTTCCCCGGGACCGGGCCGTCGACGCCCGCCGGCTACGCGGCACCCCAGCACGTCGACGGAGCGGTCGTCGCGGATGTGGCCACATGGTTGAGCAGCCGGCAGCGTCAGCGCGCATTCGGCAAGCGGACGTCTCGCCGTTCTGACGCGGACTGCCGCTCGTCGGGGTGATGTCTTCCGCATGTCCTGGTCCGGCATCACCAGTTCGTCCAGTGGCCACGTGCAGAGCGCACAGACCACCTACGTCCGGAGCACGGGACGACGCGTCGGGGGAGGCCGATAGGCTCGGGGAATCCTGGTTCGGACTACGCACGGAGGCCACGATGATGCGGTTGGAGCGGAGTTCAAGTCGGCTGTACGGCCTGATGCTCATGCTGGCGGCAGTGGTCCTGCTCGCGGACCAGCTCACCAAATTGTGGGCGGTCTCCGCACTGTACGACAGCGAGCGCGTCGCCGTGATCCCCCCTCTGATCCACTTCCGACTGCTCTACAACCCGGGCGCTGCTTTCTCCATGGGCACCGGGGCGACATGGGTGTTCACCTTGGCGGCGGCAGCGGCGGTGATGGGCATCCTCTACACCGCGCGCCGACTCGCCTCATCGGGCTGGGCGCTCGTGCTGGGAGCTCTGCTCGGCGGTGCGGTGTCGCACTTGGGCGACCGACTCTTCCGCGAGCCCGGGCCCGCCCGCGGGCATGTTGTGGACTTCATCGACTACGGCCCGTTCGTGGGTAACGTCGCCGACATCGCGCTCGCCTGCGGATGCGTTGCGTTGGTGCTGCTCAACTTGCGCGGTGTGCAGCTCGCCGAGGTGCCGGGCGAGGAATCCGCCTGAAGGGAGGGCTGCCCCGTAATCCCTGGCGGGCCGGATTACGGAACATCCCTTCAGCTTGTTCTTCAACATTTCCGATCTTGATGGTCGGTCAGGGTGACGCCGCGTTAGGCGGTCTTTCCGACGTCGTGGCGGGCTGCGGGCCTGCGGTTCTTGGAGCCTGGTGGGTGTCCGGGGCCGGGCCTGCCGGGTTGGGGTGCACCAGCGGACAGGGCGGTCGCCGGGCGGATGTTCCGGAACCCACGGCCGACCCTGGTCAGGGTCAACTCCGGCCCGTGCTTGGGCGGGCGGCCATTGGTGGCCGGCGCCTGAGGCGGCTTCGGCAGAACGTCAAGACCCGTGATCAACCACAGGCTGACCACGGGCTGAGGTTCATGAATGAGCTCACGTGTCCGGCAGTGACACCACGGGACCGTGGGACTCGACGGTCAGCGCATCGGTGCCGAACCGCATCCGGTGCCAGCCGCCCCGGTCCACGACGGGGGGCGGTGACGCACGGCCATAGAGGGCCAGCGCCTGGGCCACAAGCACAGGGATGACGTCACCGTGCGAGCAAGCCACCACGTGGCCACCGGGGTGGGCGTTGCTCATCGCGATCAGTACCGCAAGGGCTGCCCCGGCCATCCAGGCTCCGCCCAGCTCCCGCTGGAACGGGGAGAAGAACCCTTCGGTCCATTCCCGCGGCTGGTAGGTGCCATCGGGGGTAGCCAGGCCCGGAGCGGTCGCAATGCTCAGGCCGAAGGACCGGGCCAGCGGCTCAACCGTCTGCACACACCGTTTCGCCGGGCTGGAATAGATCGCATCGATGTTGTCCCGCATGACCGCGGACAGGGAGTCGGCCTGGCTCAGGCCCTGTGGGCTCAGTGGGCGCGCCGACTCTTCGCCCGTCCAACTCTCACGTGCGACCGACTGGGCGTGGGGCACCAGGTCCACAGTCAGGTCGTCCAGTGCCGTGATCATTCGCGGATCGTAGCCACTGCGGCCACCGACGTCCACAGAAATCGCCTGGAGGCCGCCCGAAGCGGGGGTCGAGCAAGCGGCAGCCGGTCGGCCACGACGATGTCCTCCACCACCGTCACCGCCGGCCCGCTCGGGCCATTGGCGGCCGTACCGCCCAGGGGGTAGAGCATCGGTTGAATCGCCACGGCTGTACCCGATGTCGCAGACTCCTCGGCTGGTCATACCTCTCACGAGGAGACCAGCTCCCTTCTGTGGAGGATCGCCGAAGCGATCCGGAAGAGGGCAAGAGCAAGAGCGCTGATGGCGAGGACAGCGAGAATGAGGATCGTTGGGTTCACCCATGTGGGCACGAGGCTGACGTGCTCGTTGCACGCGTCGGACAACGGGAAGTACGACGTGCCATCCGCACCTGTACGGTCCCGCCACGCCTGGTCATAGGCGGTGTGGAGGGTGAGCTCGCAGGTTTCCTGAACGTCCAGACCGCCTGAGAAGATGCCGAAGCCCCACACCATTGCCGCGAGACTCGCGGAGATCAGAGCGGCACCGAACAGTGCGACAGACTGCTTGTGCCACGGTGGCGGCCGTTTCGCGCCACGGCGCAGCATGACAAGTCCTGCCGGGATGGCCAGGACAAGACCTGTGAAGACGAGGCCGAACGTCATCTCGTGGCCTCGCACCAGTTGCTGAGACGCGAACCCTTGTTCCTCTGCGTCAACTGTTCCTCCTCTTCCAGACCACCAGCATCGACCATGATCCACGCCCACCAGGGATTGCGGGGCAGCCCGTGGCTTGTCGTCCATCGCCCCGGTGTCGATCGACCCTCGAACGTGAGCCGTGTCTTCGCAGTTCAGCGGACATGCGGGTGGCCTTCGCCCGATCCTGTGCTCCCACCGAGGAGCGCACGTGACCGTAGCGAATGCGGAGGAGCCGAGTCTCCTGGCGGACCTACCGGTCCAGCTGCCGGGCAGGCTGCGGTCGGACCCGGTGATGCGCTGCCCCGCGCCGCCGAGGACCTACGACCCGAAAGGCGGTCAACCACCCGAGCACGGCGGCGAGTTCGTCTTCGGTCAGCCGGACACCTGGGGCGAACCCGACGTTCGCACCGTCACAGAGACGTAGCGGTACGGCATCGCGGCATCGCCAGCCACAGCAAAGGCGCCCGGCCTTTCGTGTCCGGCTGCTCGGGGGGCCACAGGGCCCCTGGGGCGCGTCCCAGGACCTGTGCCGCGTCCACGAAGGCGACCTGTGGTGAGGTCAGCCTGTCTGCTGCCCGTACCCAGAACCGGTACTGGCCGGCCAGTAGCACCGCTGACCAATCCGGGTCACTGCCCGAGGACGTAGCAGGGGCCGTGTCCGACGGGATGGCGCGCACAGTCTCGCGGGCCGCCTCAAGGATCGTCTCGCCCACCAGGTGGAGCCGCTGGACATCCAGCCGCTCCAGGTCGGCAATCGGCTCCGTGTCGGGTGCGATGCGCAATGCGGCCCGCTGCTCCCGCTCGTCCCACTCCAGGTGCAGAAAGCCTCCCTCGGCCTGGACGGTCGGGTCCGGGGACAGAAAGACCACGTACAGGCCGAAGAGCGGCCATCGTCCGGGCAGGTCGACAGGCAGTTCGTCGCTCGCTTCGCACTCCGCCTCCTGCGGCCAGGGGATGAGGCCGTCGTCCGGGTGGACCATGTGCCGCCCTGCGGCCCGCCACGCCCCGATCGACGCCAGCCGCGCGGCATCGACGGACCTCTGTGCTGTCGGGGAGGTGTTTTCGATGCCCGACCCGATACTTGTGTAGTGGTGTGCCAGTACCTCTTGAACCCGGGCCACCGGCAGCCAGCACCACGAGGGGATAGCAGCCCCGGCTGCCACGCGTTCCGTGTTCAGGCGCTCGAAGATCCCCGGATACCTCTGCTCTGCCTTCCGCTCCAGTTTCTCCAGCCGCGCCGCGGCGGCCCTGTACATTTCAGGAAGCCACCGCAGCGTCCCCGACGTCTCACCGTCACGGTGCTCGTCGAAGTTCTCGGCATACATGGTCCGGTCCACCAGTGCTCTCCACAACGCAACATCGGCAATGCAACATCGGCAACGCAGCAGCTCCGGGCGGAAGGAGTTGCCACCTCAGCCACTGTGCCTTATATGACCGCCAGTGCAGGCACCCAGAGGCCCTATCAAGCCCGAGCCGAGGCAACCGCCAAGGTCGGCCGACCGCCGACGGCTGTCCTCCCGGAACCGATGGTGGACAATCACATATACGCCGCCTGTGGACCGAAGGGCTGCGCCGAGAGAGATGACGGGACGATGTGGCCGCGAGTCAACGGTATGCGTGCGCTGGAACTGGGCTTCCCCGGCGACATGCGGGACGAGCTCAATTCCTTGGTTCTGACAGGCGCCAAGACCGCCACTACCTGTCTGCTCGACGAGTACGCCGAAGAGGCCGAAGGCCTGGAGTATGTCGGTGAGCGGCAGGCTCTCCTGGACAACGAGGGCCGGTGCGTCGCCACCCTGGAGTTCATCAGCGTGGAAGTGAAGCCCTTCGGCGATGTCACCTGGGAACATGCAAGGGCCGAGGGCGAGGGCGATGCGTCCCTTGAGGCCTGGTGCGATGTGCACCGGCGCTTCTGGGACCGTGCGGGCACTCCGGTCGACGATCACACCGTTGTTGTCTGTCTGGCCTTCCGGGTGGCAGAAGAGAGCTGATTGTTCAGCCCTGGACGACTGAACTGGACGACTGAAGTCGACGCCTTCCCTCGTCTGATCGCAGCAACAGCCACCGCGCGTCATCCACGCCGCCATCACCACTGACATCCCCGTCGCGCTCTGTCTCAGTCGACCTCGTCAGCCTCGGCCGACCCCTCCTGTCGACCGGCCGGTAGACTCGTCGGCCATGCCCGTACCGAGATTCGCATGGATCAACCCGCGTAGAGTGAGAGCCGCCGCCGTCCTGGCTGCCGTATTCGCATCCGGCTGGTATCTGGGACAACCCGTCCGGCTCCCGGAGTGCGAGGCTCCGATGAAGCCCGTGCGCTACAGCAACTACTTGGCGGCCGACCTGCCCCGAAGGTGCGAGGACAAGCCGCGACTCCTGGCCTGGCTCACAGGAAACCTCCGCTGAGGGCAGGACGGACGGATCGCCGCCATGACGGTGGCCTTCGCCCCCGGGACGGGCCGCGTTTCGCCTGTCGGCCTGCTCGACATACCGGCGAACATGCCTGGTCCGGATCACTACGCGCCAGGCGTTGGGTCGAGTGGCGAAAACGGCTCGACGGCTTCGCGGGATCCTGTGGTTCTCGGGCGGTGAGTTGGTGGCCTGGGGCTGGGCGCAGCTTCCGCACCGAGTGAGGCGGAGCGACGGGTCGGTGAAGGACGCTACCGGCGCCTATCTCGCGTAGCAGGTCCATCCCGACCACGCCGGGCTGGTCGACGAAGTGATCGACTGGTACGACGGCACGGCGGTGGGCATCGAGCGTACGGTGATGCCGAGTGCCTCCGATGCGTTCGCCCTGCGGCGGTGGGCGGCGCACGGCTATGAGACCGACTCGGCCTCGTTCGGCGACACCGGGTTCTGGACCCAGCTCAACGAGCGGGATCTCACGGATGTGGAACAGCCGGTGCTGCCGGACGGATTCCGGTTCCGCAACGCCGACGAGGCCGGGCCGCAGGCCGCGGTCCAGGCTCATCTGGACGCCTGAGCTCCTTCGACGTACACGGCCGAGGGCTACAAGGTGTACGGCAGACGGCGCCGTACCGCGATGACCTGCACATCCTGGTGCAGGCGCCGGACGGCACGATGGCATGCTCGACGATCATGTGGCTCGACGAAGCGAACAGGACGGCCGAGTTCGAGCCGGTCGGGACGCATCCGCGCTACCGGCGTCTGGGGCTGGCGAGGGCGATGCTTCTGCACGGGATGCATCTGGCGCGGGCGGCCGGGACCCCTCACACGACGGTCGCCTGCCTGGGGGCGCCGGGGCATTCCCAGGCGCGTGGGTTGTACTACGGCGTCGGGTTCCGGGAGTTGACGCGGGATGCCCCGCTCACCAAGGCCAGGGCCGCGGGCTGAGGACGAGAGACACGCCGCCGGATCAACGTTCGAGCGCCAGATGTCCGGTGGCGTCCGCTTCCGTCTTCTCCGGATGCGATTTCTGCCGGTACGAGCGGGATGTTGGGGGATCTGGCGGGTCTGCCGGGACCGGTACGCCTGTCAGTGGCCCGGCCTACTGTAGGGAGCGACACCGGAACCGTGGCAATGAAGACGATGAACAGGAGTTTCCCTTGACGACTCTGCCCGATCGGCCGAACACCGCGCTGCTCGTCATCGACGTCCAGAACGGGGTGGTGGCAGGCGCCCATGAACGCGACGCTGTGATCGCGAACATCAACACCCTGGTGGGCAAGGCGCGTGTCGAGGACGTACCCGTGATCTGGGTGCAGCACTCCGACGAGGATCTCGAGCGAGACAGCGAGCCCTGGCGGTATGTGCCGGAACTGGTGCGCCGGGATGCGGAGCCCCTCGTCCACAAGACCTACGGCGACTCGTTCGAGGACACCGCTCTGGAGGCGCTGCTCGCCGAGCGCGGGGTGGGGCGCCTGGTCGTGACGGGTGCCCAGAGCGATGTGTGCATCCGCTCGACTCTTCACGGGGCCTTCGTCCGTGGGTACGACGTGACACTGGTCGGCGACGCGCATACGACGCAGGACCTCACAAAGTACGGTGCGCCGGCCCCGGGCCAGGTGGTTGCGCACACCAACCTGTACTGGCAGTGGCAGAGCGCACCCGGACGCCACGCGGGGACCGTCGACACAGCGGAGCTGACTTTCACAGCGGACGCAGGCTGAGCCGTCGCGGGCAGCAGCAACCGGTCAGCCGACGTGGGACCGGGGCCAGCAGCCATCTCCGTGCCCACGAAGGCAGGGGAGTTCCTGTTCCATGGCGCCAGTATGCCCTTCCGGTATGCGGGTACCGCAGGGCAGGCATGCGGAATCTGCGCTTGTCGCAGCCCTTGCGGTGGACCACTCTTGCGCGCATGACCACACCGCACACGATTGCCGTCCTCGGCCTCGGACGTATGGGCGAGACGATCGCGACACGACTGACCTGCCAGGGCTGGGACGTCGTCGGCTGGACACGCTCCGGGCGTGCATCGGGCGCCGTCAGGGCGACCGGCGATCCGAACGACGCCGTGGCCGGGGCCGACCCCGTGCTCCTGGCGTTGTTCGACGGCCCGGCCCGCCGGCAGGTCCTCGACGACATCCACGACTCGCTGCGCACGGACACGATCGTGCTGAACACCAGCACCATCGCCCCCGCCGAAGCGTCGAGGCTGTCCCGGCAACTCGGCCCCTCCTACATCCACGCGCCCGTGCTCGGCTCTGTACCGGCCGCCGCCGCCGGAGCCCTGCAGATTCCTCGCCTTCGCGGATCAGGATGCGCTCCACCGGGCGCGGCCCGTTCTGGAAGCGCTGGGCACCGTCCGGCACATCGATGACGTCCCCACAGCCGCCGCGCTCAAGCTGATCGCCAACCACAGCCGCACCGGTGCCGTCCTTGCGCTGCGCGACTCACTACGGCAGGCCGACGCACTGGACCTGCCCCGTGCCCAGGTACTCGACGTCCTCGAACTCGGTCAGCTCGGTGGCCTCGTGACCCGCAAACGCCGTTTCCTCGCCGATCGGCCGAGCGCGGCCTCAGCCGAATTCACGATCGGTGCGCTGGCCAAGGACATGGCTCTGCTGGCCGCCGCCTCCCACACCCCCCCTGCGCAGCGCAGCGGGCCTGGCCGCCACCCCTGCCGGTCTTGAAGCGGACATCGCCGTCGCCGCCAGGGTTCCCGCGGTGGAGGACGCCGTGATCGAACCGCTCCGCGCCTACATCCGCGGACATGCCACCGGCGAACCCGCCCACTTCCGCGACGCGTTCCTTCTCACCGCCCACATCGAGGGACTCCGCGAGGGCGCATTCGTCTCGTGGAGCGTGGAGGAGTACTGCGCTCTCTTCCCCGGCCGGCCGGCCCCGGACGAGCCGAAGCGTTCCCGCCGCATCGACGCCACCGATGTGCACGGCACCATCGCGACCGCGAACCATGACGCTCTCGCACGGTGTGGACACGTTCACCGACATCTTTCTGCTGGTTCGCGTCGACGACAGCTGGCGCATCGCCAACAAGGCCTATCACCGCCAGGCCGAGGCGCCCGGGCCCGCCCGGCCCGCCGTACCGACGTGCTCAACGGGGTGAACATGCGGGCCCTGAAAGAGGGGGTGAAGGACTCGCTCCCTGTGGACCTGGACGATGGTGAGCGGCCGTCCAGCGAGGCGCCCACAACAATTTGCCCGGGATGTCGTCGTCGAGCCCGGACGGTCAGCCGTACGGCCGCAGCCAGTCCGTCGTCAGGGTCCACCGGGGCGGCCCTGACGAGCGGCCGATCAGCACCTGCTCTCCGGGTGCGTCAATTCCCTTGGGGCGCACCGCAGTTGAGGACAGTTCCCGTATGCATCACGCATCTGTGCCCCTCTCTGGTTCCGCAGGCGATCTCTGCCGAACCGTCTGGAGGCAGAGCCGACCACGGTCCGCGAGGCCTGGCGATGCTCTCTTCCGCGACCACGGGCAGCCGGGCGCAGCCGAGCCGGACGTCCGCCGGCTTCCGTGCACAGGGGCGGACCGACTGCCGGCGCTGGCCCGGCGCCTCCGTCGGCACTCTCACCGACGCTTTCACCAGCGTTTTCACCAGGGCTTCACCAGCGTCGGCTGTCACGCCGTCCGGTCCTGGTCCGCATGATCAAGCCGCTGTTAAGCTGACGATCTCCGGCGGAATGACAGCCACCGCAGGGATGGGGCCGGTGGGTGGTGCCGTGCGGCGCCGCCGGGTTGGGGGGACATGCGCACGCTGCGCCCGTTGCAGGCTCTCGGTCTCTCCGCGACGGCGGAGACCGCCTACCTCGCGCTCGTGGAACGGGGTCCGCAGACCCTGACCGAACTCACCGGCGGGCCGGCGCTGGTCGGGTCGCCGCCCGACAGCCTCAAGGAAGCCGTCGCCGAACTCGACGACATCGGCCTGGTGTCCCGTACGGACGGCAGGCTGACCGCCCAGCCGCCCCGCGCGGTGCTGGAGGCGGTCGCCGAGCGGCGCGCGCGTCAGGCCCGGATCGCCTACGAGAGTGCCACGGTCCTGTCGCAGTACTGGCTCGACCACACCGCAGGAGCGAGCTACGTCGAGGTCGTCGACACCTCGGAACGGCGCGGGGAGATTCAGTCGCGGGTGCACAACGGGGCCGTTTCCCAGGTGCGCGCGCTGTCGATCGGCCCGGTGGGCGGGGGCGACCGGATGCCGGAGGTCGGCCCTGGCACGCTGGACGCACTGGACCGTGGGATCGCCTACCAGGTGGTGTACAGCGCCAACATCCTGCAGGACCCCAAGGCGCTGGAAGTGGCGTACGAATGCGTTGCCCGGGGAGAACAGGCCCGGGTCTTCCCCGATGTCGCGTTGAACGTACTGGTCTGTGACGACCGTTTCGCCGTGGTCTCGGTCGCCGCCCCGAACCGTACGGGACACCACAGCGTCGTCGTGCAGCCGTCGGGGCTCCTGGACGGGCTGATCGGCGTCTTCGAGTCGTACTGGCAGATCGCCGTTCCGCTCCCGCCGGCCGGTGATGCCGTCAAGAGCGAGGCGACTCCCGAGGGGCGGCAACTTCTGAGCTACCTCAGCACGGGGCTGACCGACGAGTCGATCGCCCGTGAGCTCGGAGTGAGCGAGCGCACCGTCGCCCGGCGCATCGCCCGCCTCCAGGAGATGCTCGGCGCCAAGACCCGGTTCCAGCTCGGCGTCCAGGCCAGCCGTCGCGGCTGGCTGTGACGCCGGGCCGCAGCCGGGCTCGCGGCGTGGGCGCGGGGGCGGGCCGGTGTGTGATCCGGTCCGCCCCCGCGGGTCCTCAGCCGCTCGGGCGTTCATCGCCCCGCGGTGCGACGGTGACTGTTACTCGCTGTCCGGCTTGACCAGGTCGGGCAGTTTGGCTTCGAAGAGCTTGTCGAACGTGAGGGCGGGCAGTATGTGACCCTGGTTCGGCGCCTCGTTGGCCACGCCCGCCGCCCAGGTGGCCGAGTTGAGCCGCTGGTCGGGCGTGCCGTGGTGGCCGGAGCTGGTGAAGCTGCAGTCGCCGACCTGGTAGAAGGACTTCTCGGACTTGAGGACACGGGCGGCGTTCAGCGACTCTCCACGGGAGTGGGTCAGGTAGTACGTGCCGAACGCGTCCGCCATGAGTTCGGTGCGGCGGGTGGCTTCCGGGCCGGTCAGATCGCTCTCGAAGAGGTTCTTCTGGTACTGGACGTGATGGCCGAACTCGTGGCCCAGGATGCCGCGTGGCGCGACGTCGCCGAGGTTCACCGCGTTCATGCCCTGCAGAATGCCGTCACCCATGATGATCCGGTCCGTGATGCCGAGCGGCGCCGGGTCGTCCTTCTCGCTGTAGGCGAATGCGTTGAAGGTGAAGATCGGGTTGGCGCCGCTCTGGAGGACCGGCTCCGAGTCGACCAGTTCGATGAGCATGCCGGCCAGGTCGAGGTTCTCCTCGGGCGTGCCGCCATACAGCACGGAGAGCGTGCGGGAGAGCCGGTCCGGGCTGGTGAAGACGTCCGCGCCGTGCATGGGGATCAGTTCGATGCGCGCCGAGTCGATGTCCCAGAAGCGCTTGAGGTTCTTCATCTCGGAGTTGAGCTGCTGGGTGTATTCACCCGTCACGCCGAACGTGTTCGACGACGACTCCTTGCCGTAGATGAGCGCGTCGTAGGTGGGCATGTCGAAACCACCGAAGAGCGAAAGGATGAAGATGGTCCACGGGTCCTGGGCGCCGTCGAGGAGGGAGTTGGCGTACTGCGACAGATCGGTCGTCTGGCACTGGTAGTCGCCGGGGTCGATCGCGCTGTCGCGGATCTGCTGCCATTCCCCGCCCTTCAGACCGTACTTGGCCTTGGCTGCGTCGAGGCGTGGCTCCCAGTCGGCGGGCAGCTCGGCCAGGATCCGGTCGACGACGGCCTGGTGCTGCGGGTCCATGGAAGAGGCATCGATGGAGGACTGCAGCGACCGGCTCGCCGTGGTCGTGGCGCCGGTTGCGTCAGCGGCGTGCGCGGGAAGCGCCATGCCGAGGCCGCAGGTCGCGGCGATTGCCAGGCTCGCTACCACGGACAGGGTCTTCTTCACGAGGTCTCCTTTCGAGGGTGCCCGGTAGGGGCATCCAAGGGCGACGCTCAGTGTGTAGGCCCAACTACGGAAGCAGGACCGGTCGTTCACTGTCTGAAACCGGCATGTCTGGAACCTGACAACCTCATGGCCTGTTCCAACTGTCCGGCCGCGCGACCGATCTCTGCTCGACGACCGGTGATCACCGTCCTCCCGGCCGACCGCGGTCGGCGTGCGCGCGGGGCCGTCCGCCGGGCGGCTCCGCGCGCATGGTGCGTCAGGCTCAGTCTGTGATGTACCAGTTGTCCTTGAGGTACTCCAGGGTGCCGCTACCGAGTTCGTCCTCGGAGAAGGAGGCGGAGGCCCTGACCGCCTCGGTCGGCACCTCGACCTTGGCGGGTGTACGCACGGCGACGCGCTGCGGGTCGACCGTCGCGGTTTGCAGGGCCTTCTTCTGCGCGGGCGAGATCATCTGGAACGTGACGACGAACGTCGACGTGCAGGGGCCGAGTCCCTCGTCCTGTGCCTTCTTCGCGGCCGGCCCGGCCACTTCGCAGACCGTGTCGAGGTCCTCACGGCCCACGGCGTGGAGGAACTGCTCGTACCGCTGGATCGCACCCTCCTTCGTCCGGGGCATGGACCGGCCGTCGGCCGGTTCGGCAGACGGCTTCTTACTCCCGGCTGACACGGACGGCGTGGCCGACGGATCTTCGGCCCGCGAGGTCGCGGACGGCTGCGAAGACTTCGCTTCCGCGTCCACCTTTGATTTCTCCGGACCACACGCGCACGCCACCAGCGCCACACAGGCCGATACCGCCACGCTCACGATCGTCCGCGCCTTCATTCGGTCCCCTTCACCAGCCGACAACATGTCAAGAGGTCACGCAGGATCCGGGGGAACGGTTCCCGGGCCGGTCGAGGCGGGATGCCGGAAGCTTCGCAGAGGTCCGATTCCGCGTGCGCGACCAGCAACAGGACGCCGGCCTCGGCAAAGAATCCGCGCCGGGCGGCACCGTGCGCCTGGGCTGGGTGTCGAGCGCCGGTACGACGGTGGTGCCGCACGCCATTGTCGCGCTGCGGCGCGGTGCCCCGGGATGCGGGCTGACCACCGTGCCCCGCGCAATGGCTGTCGCCGCGCCGCCCGGCGTACGCGTCTGCCGGTGCGCGGCGGGCCGCAGGAAGTGAGGCGCCTGCTTCTGGCCAGGCTGCCCCAGCCGGCGTCCGAACCCGGCCCCCGGCTTGCCGCTGCCCTGCGGACAGCTGGCCTCGATATCGACACCGACACCGACAGAGATTTCGACACCGCTGTGGTCCCGTGACGCACCGTTCGACCGTGCCGGGCGCCCCCGGGCTCGTCGCGCGGCCGAGTGTTACGGCGGGGGGAGTCGCGTCGAACGTGTCGTGAGCAGTTCGCTCAGGCTTCGCGGGCCGGCCTGTCCTCGCCCGATCGGTCCAGGCCGTCCTCTCGCGGGCTGCTCAGGGCTGCTCAGGGCTGCTGGACTGCCGGTTGAGGGCTCACCGCTTCCACGACCTTGACCAGGGGTGCGAGTTCGGGGTTCTTGGCGGCCTCGTGGAGTGCCTCCCGCAGGGCGGCATCGTTGGTCGGCCGGGCTTCTTCCAGGAGCTTCAGACCGTCCTCGGACACGTTGGTGTAGATGCCTCGGCGGTCGGTCGGGCAGAGGTAGCGGGACAGCAGGCCGCGGTCCTCCAGGCGGGTCACGAGGCGGGTGGTGGCGCTCTGGCTGAGGACGACCGCGTCGGCCACCTGCTTCATCTGCAGGTGGCCGCCCTCGCCGTCGTGCTGGCGGCTGAGCACGTCGAGCAGCGAGTACTCCCGCACGCTCAGGTCGTGCTCGGACTGCAGTGCCCGCTCGATGTGCGCTTCGATCCTGCCGTGCAGGAAGGACAGGGCGGCCCATCCGTTGGCGAGGGCGGTGAGCGCGCGGTCCGTGGCGGTCATGAGGTCTGGTCTCCTTCCGGGTGAGACGGAACCCAGGATAAGCCCTGTATCAAAATATGGGCTAGGGGTGGCATGAGGCGCGTGCAAGTAAATTGCGGGTCGCGTTCCGCCGGGCGCTCGCCGGACGGGAGTCGATCGTCGTACGACTTCCGCGGTGGCGATCGCGCGTTCCTCGCGGGCGAGGTGACGCCCGACGCGGCCCTTGGGGTCAAGGGCGCCTGCTTCGGCGACCCCGACGGCGCGAACCTGGAGATCGTCGAGCCCATAGTGGTCCACGGCGCTCGCCCGCCCGGGCCGACGGCCGGCCCGGGCGGGCGCCGAATGCCGCCCCGATGTCGGTCGCCCGCCCTCGCTGAACCGCGCCGGCGGAGCGCCGGCTGTCCGGTCGGCGCCGCGCGATGGCCGTCTGCTCGTCGCCGGCGTCCGGTGGATTCGGCAGTCGTGGCAGTGGAAGGCACCGGGCTCACCAAGGTCCAAGGCCATGGACGAATGCCCGCTCTTGCGTTTATAGCGCGTGTGCAACTATTGTTAGGTCCCGTAAGGCGCACCAGCAATTAGCACGGAGGGTTGCTTCATGCCGCTCGCACTCCTAGCCCTGGCCATCGGGGCCTTTGGGATCGGCACCACTGAGTTCGTGGTCATGGGCCTGCTGCCCGAGATCGCCGGCGACTACGGCGTGTCCATCCCCACCGCCGGACTGCTCGTCACCGGATACGCGATAGGCGTCGTCATCGGCGCACCGCTGATGACGGTGCTCGGCACCAAGATCAGCCGCAAGACAATGCTCATGCTGCTCATGGGTCTGTTCACCGTCGGCAACCTGCTCTCCGCGATGGCGCCGAGCTTCGGCGTCATGCTCACGGGCCGCATCGTGGCCTCGCTGGCCCACGGCGCGTTCTTCGGTATCGGCTCCGTGGTCGCCGCCGACCTGGTCGCTCCCGACAAGAAGGCCGGCGCGATCGCCACCATGTTCACCGGACTCACCGTCGCCAACATCGTCGGCGTGCCGTTGGGCACCTTCATCGGCCAGGCCGTGGGCTGGCGCACCACCTTCGTCGTGGTCGCAGCGCTCGGCGTCGTGGGCCTGCTCGGCATTGCGAAGCTGGTTCCCGCCATGCCCCGCCCGGAGGGCGCCCACCTGCGCCGCGAGCTGACCGCGTTCCGCAACCCGCAGGTGCTGCTCGCGATGGCTATGACGGTGCTCGGCTTCGGCGGTGTCTTCGCCGCGATCACCTACATCGCCCCGATGATGACCCACGTCGCCGGCTACTCCGACGGCGCGGTCACCTGGCTGCTGGTGCTGTTCGGCATCGGCATGTTCCTCGGCAACCTGCTCGGCGGCCGCTACGCCGACCGAAAGCTGATGCCGATGCTGTACGGCACCCTCGGCGGCCTGGCTGTCGTGCTGGCGCTGTTCACGCTGACGGCACACACCAAGATCGCCGCCGCCGTCACGATCATGCTGGTGGGCGCCCTCGGCTTCGCCACCGTCCCGCCGCTCCAGAAGCGCGTCCTGGACCAGGCCCACGGCGCACCCACCCTGGCCTCCGCCGTCAACATCGGCGCGTTCAACCTCGGTAACGCGCTCGCCGCCTGGCTCGGTGGGATCGTCATCGCCGCCGGCCTCGGATACACCGCTCCGAACTGGGTCGGCGCGGTGCTCGCCGCCGCGGCTCTCCTCCTCGCCCTCTGGTCCGCCGCCCTGGAGCGCCGTGCCCCCGCGAGTGAGCCCGTCGGCGCAGCGCCCGTCCCCGTCCACCACTGACCTCGCTCCGTTCCAGCTCCCCGCCCCTCAGGAGAAGCGCCATCATGAGCACCACCACCGTCACTCCGCTCACCACCGCCGACGCCGAGACACTGATCACGGCCGCCCGCGCCGCCGCCGAGGCGGCCGGGGTCCCGGTCAGCGCCACCGTTCTGGACGCGGGCGGGCACCTGCTCGCCTTCCGCCGCGACGACCGCGCCGTCCTCATCTCGGGCGAGACCAGCACACGCAAGGCATACACCGCGCTGCAGCTCAACGCCCCGACCGCCGACCTGGTCGACCTTGTCAAGCCCGACGGACCGTTCCACACCCTGCCGACCGCCCTCGACCGGCCGCTGCTGTTCATCGCCGGCGGTATCCCCGTCCACCGCGACGGCCGCCTGATCGGCGCCGTGGGTGTCGGCGGCGGCGCGCCCGAGCAGGATCACACCTTCGCCGGTGCCGCGCTCAAGGAACTCGGCTGATGCCCCGCTCCCCGCAGAAGGTCTTCGCCGACCACGGGAAGCGTCTGGGCACCGGGAACCTCGACCTGATCGTTCAGAGCTACACCGAGGACGCCGTCCTGATCACTCCTGCCGGCGCGTTTCATGGACACGACGGGGTCCGGCGCGTCATCGGCCGGCTGCTGGCCGACCTCCCGGATGCTGACTGGCGGCTCCTTCTTCAGTTCGAAGGGAACGTCCTGTTCCTGCAGTGGAGTGCCACCACCGAGACCCGGCAGGTCACCGACGGCACCGACACCTTCGTCTTCCGTGACGGCCGGATCAGCGTCCAGACCGTCCGCTACAACCTCACCCACCGCGACATCTGAGAAAGCGAACCATCATGACCATCCCCACCGTGAAGCTGAACAACGGCGTCGAGATCCCCCAGCTCGGCTTCGGCGTCTTCCAGGTCCCCGACGACGAGACCACCGCCGCAGTCTCCGCCGCTCTGGAGGCCGGCTACCGCAGCATCGACACCGCGGCGATCTACGGCAACGAGGCCGGCGTCGGCCGGGCCCTCGCCTCCTCCGGACTGCCGCGTGAGGACCTGTTCGTCACCACGAAGCTGTGGAACGCCGATCAGGGGTACGACGCCACCCTGCGCGCCTTCGACGCCAGCCTCGCCAAGCTGGGCCTGGACCACGCGGACCTCTACCTGATCCACTGGCCCGCACCGGCCAACGACCTCTACCTGGACTCCTGGCGGGCCATCGAGCGCCTGGCCGCCGATGGCCGCATCCGGGCGGCAGGCGTCTCCAACTTCCAGCCGGCCCACCTCCAGCGGCTGCTGGACAACAGCGAGCTCGTCCCGGCGGTCAACCAGGTGGAGCTGCACCCCGGCCTGCAGCAGGCCGAGCTGCGCGCCTTCCACGCCGAGCACGGCATCGCCACCGAGGCGTGGAGCCCGCTCGCCCAGGGCGCCGTCCTGAGCGACCCGGCGATCACCGCGATCGCCGAGCGCACCGGCAAGTCCCCCGCCCAGGTGGTCCTTCGCTGGCACCTTCAGCTCGGCAACATCGTCATCCCCAAGTCGGTCACCCCGGCCCGCATCCGCCAGAACCTCGACGTGTCCGACTTCCAGCTCACCGACGAGGACATGGCCGCGATCGCCGCCACCGACCGCGACCTGCGCACCGGCCCGCACCCGGACCAGCTCAACTGACGAGCCCCACGAACCGTTCCGGGCAGCCCCAGGGCTGCCAGGAACGGTCCAGCGTGCCGACCCGCACCACCCGCACCGAGGATCCACCATGGCAACCCTCCGTCCCGACTTCGTCCAGGGGTCAGGCGACGAGGGAGTCGAAGACATCGAAGAAGGCGTCCAGAGGGGCCCGGCTCCGGGTCACTTTCGCCCGCAGCACCGAGCCCTCCCATGCGTTCACCAGGAACAGGCCGAGCTGGTCGTGTGAGAGGTGGGTCGTGAGGGCGCCCGCCACACGGGCTTCGGTCAGGACCTGCGTCACGTGGGAATGCGGGCAACGCATGCCTGCGTGCTTGACCTGCGGCAATGCTAATCGACCGGCCTGGGGGAGAGCCCCCAGGCCACCTCGTCCACAGCGGTCCACGCTCTTCCTTCTGCGGCCCACCGCCGACCGTGCCCGGCGATCCGCCGGGCGAAGTCATCCCAGTCATGACCGCACAGGAGTGACCAGCCGACCTCGGCGACGGCGGGCAGCCGGGGCAGCAGCATGCGCTGCATACCGGCAGGATCGGCGATGGTCTCCGTCCAGAGCGGCGCCTCGACCCCAAGGACGCCCGGGCAGATACGCGGCGGGATCCCAGCCGTAGGCGCCGAGCAGCCCCACCGTCCCGGCCCAGTCCGTACCGAGCGGGGTATCGGCGTCGTACTTCATGTCCAGGTACGTGTGATCGGCCGGAGACATCACCAGCCCGGCCCCGCGCCGCGCGGCGGCCCGTACGGCCTCGTCGACATCGGTGCCGCCGTGCCCGCGCGGCCACCACACCTGGATCAAGTCGACGGCTCCGGGCCTGGTGAGCGCGGCCTCGTCCCAGGCCATGGGCCGTTTGCCGTGGGACCGTACGATGCCGCCCACCACCCGGGGGGTGGGGCGGTGCGGGGGGTCAAGAGATCTCCTTCGGGGCAGTTGCTTCGGTCTGGAGTGCGGTCAGGTGATCGGCCGAGCGGCGGATGAAGTCCAGGGCCCAGTCCTCGCTGGGCGGTTCGGCGTAGTAGTGATCGAGTCCGGGAGCCTCCCCGGAGCGCATCCGCTCCTCGGACAGGTGGCACAACCGGACGAGTTCGAGGACCGCCCAGGTCGACCACTCCCTGCAGTCCACCGGCTTCCTGCTGGTGGCCGGTCACGGCGTCGAACCGGATCTGCCCGGCCAGGTACGCGCCGCGGCACACGACTTCTTCCACATGCCCCGGGCGGCCAAGGAGCACTACGACCAGAACCGGCGCGGCTGGATCGGCCGGGAACGGGTGACCAGCGCCCGGTCCGAAGGCACCCGGACGCCGCCGGACCTGCTGGAGGTCTGGTCCTGTGCGGTCGATTCCTCCGCACGGCCCGGCAATGCACATCAGGTGCCCTGCGACTGGCCCGACGAAGTCCCCGCACTGCACCCGCTCGTCACCGCATATACCGACCGGATGCGAACCCTGGCCGATACGGTCCTCGAAGTCATGGCGACCGCGCTGCGCCAGCCGGCCGACTTCTTCACCCGCCACACCACGCGCCCGCACTGGGACTTCACCATCAACTGGTACCCGGCAGCCCACGAAACAGGAACCGCCGCCCCCGGCCAGTTCCGCGTCGGACCGCACACCGACTTCGGTCTCATCACCCTCCTGAAACCGGCAGCCCGGCAAGGGCGGCCTTCAGATCCACGACGACGAGACCGGCTGGCAGGACGCGCCCTACGAGCCCGGCACCTACATGCTCAACATCGGTGACCTCATGGCTCGCTGGAGCGGAGACCGCTGGCGTTCCGGCCGGCACCGCGTTCTGCCGCCGCCCCCCGAGGCCCCGCAGGAAGAACTCACCTCACTGGTGTACTTTCACGCCTGTGCCCCCCCCCACACCGACATCACCTCGCTGCCGGCACCCATCGGCCGCAGGTCCTACAGCGGTGTGCGTGCTGGGGACTACCTCCGCGACAAGATGCGAACCATCCTCGGCTGACCCCCGGGCGCAAACGGGCCCGACGCCGAGCCGTCCGCAGGCCGCCCAGGTACAGGCCCGTCAGGTGGGCGGCCGGGGCGACGGGACGGGTTCTCGGCATCGCCTTCACCCGGCGGATTCCACGGTCTCCCCGAACTCGCCTACCCGTCACGGTTGGTAGCCTCCCGGGATGACCGCAACTTTCGGCGAAGCCGTCCGCGCGCGACTCCAAGCCCCCAACATCTGGTACGTCGGCACCGTGTTCTCCGACGGAGCACCGCAGGTCAGCCCGATGTGGGTGGATCTGGAGGGGGAAGCGGAGCTGACGTTCAACACGTCGGTCGGCCGGGTGAAGGAGGAGAACCTGCGCCGCGACCCCCGCGTCTACCTCTCACACGCGGACGCCGCCGACCCCTTCGACCGAGTGCAGATCAGTGGTGTGGTGGCCCGCTTCATCGAGGGCGAGGAGGCGCACGACCGAATGGACCGGCTGGCCCGCAAGTATTTGGGGGTCGAGCGTTTCGAGTGGACCATGCCGGGGGAACAGCGGGTCGCGGTGGTCGTGCGCCCCGTCAAGGTGCGGCACGTCGTCGGGGTGGAACGGTTCCGGCCGGGCGGCCCCGTCCCGGCGCCCGGCAGATGACCGACGACGAACGGCAACGACCGACCGCGGATGCACGGAGTGATCGGCCCGGGCGGTTTCGATCTCGACGCGGCAAGGGCGGCGGAAGCGGCCCGGCCTTTGGCACTGTCCCGGTGTCCGGGGCAAGGGGGGTGAGGCCGACGCCTCGTACGCGGCCGGCCTCGGGCCACGGTGCCGGTGACCGGCCGCGTCGCGCCCCCGGGAGCACTCGGGGACGGTGTGGTTCGCCCCTGCCTGGTCCCGGCTGGGTGAACTGCGGGATCCACACGTCGGGCAGGATGCCTCTGTGCATCACATCCTGTGCGGGCTCGCCGCCAATCCTGCCCTGTTGTCCGAGCTGGTCGACCGGCTGATATCCGTCGCGGACGACAACATCGCCATGCACCTTGCCTGCCGCGCGGACCTCAGCCGCGCACAGGCCGTCGCGTTGGCCGAGCGCGTCGACGAGAGCGCGGTGCGGCTCGCGTACGAGGGCCGGCTGGCCGCTGCCGACGTCGACCCCTCTGTCCGGCCGGATGCCGCCCTCGCTCTCCTCGATCAGGGTGCCGGCCACCCGGAATGGGCGCGTCGCCTCGCTGCGGATCCGGTGAGTGAGCGTCGGCAGAAGCTGGCAGCCTGCCCCGGCCTCCCGTCCGACGTGGTGGATACGCTCGCGGCCGACCCCGACGTACGCGTCGTCGCCGAGCTCGCGTCGTGGACCACCACGGACATGGCCGCGAGGCTCTCGAGGCATCCCCACGCCGAGGTCCGCCGTGCGGTGGCGGGCAACGAGGCGACACCCCCTGCCGCACTGGCAGCGTTGGTGACCGGGGAGGGGTTGCCCGCCGCGCGGCGCTGTCTGGTCTGTGACAGCGAGGAGACCCCCTTCGTTCACGATCCGCGGTGCCCGCGGCTCGACTGCGATCTGCTGCCGGGCGCCTCCTGCGACGGCTCCCACGAGTCCACCGTCCACGACATGCACCGGGCGGCGCTCCGTAACCCTGCCACCCCCATCGAAGTCGCTGCCGGCTTCGTGGACCATCCGTCGATGCTGTTGCGTTGGGCGCTCGCCGGCCGCACGGACCTGCCCCGGCAGGCGTGCGCATGGCTGGCGGTGGACCCCGTTCCCGGTGTCCGCGCCGACCTTGCGGAGAATCCCGCGATCGACGATGTTCTGATCCGGGTGCTGGCCGACGACCGCGACCCCGACGTGCGCCGCAGGCTTGCGCGCCATCCCCGCGTGCCGCTCGACGTGCTCACCCACCTGGCCCGGAATGCCAGGACCGGCGCCACTCTCCTGCCCCGTATCGCCGCTGCCTCGCCCGCCGAGGTCGAAGAGCTGGCCTTGTCACCGCACCCGGCTGCGCGAATGCTCGTGGCCCAACGACGCGATCTGGCACCCGAGATACGAGATCGGATGGCCGACGACGCCGACGCGAAGGTGGTCAAGGCGATTGCTCCGCACCCCGGCCTCACCGAAGCGCGGTTGCGCGCCATGATCGACCGACATGGCGTCCGCGTCCTGGCAAAGGTGGCGACCAACCCGGACGCGCCCCCGGCGCTGCTGGAGGATCTGGTCCGGCACGAGCCGGCGGCGCGGAAGGCGTTCCGAGAGGTTGCCCGGCATCGCGGCGCGACGGCCTCGGCTCTGCTCGTCTGCCTGACGGACGAACGGGCGAGACCTGTGGCCGCCGGCCACCCAGCCCTCCCGCCACCGGTCATCGTGGAACTGCTCACCGACGCGGACCGGAACGTGGCGGAAGCAGCAGCGGCCAACCCGTCCCTGCCGCCCGCCGTGATGTCGGATCTGATACGCCGACAGTGAGTGTTCCGACCGCCGAGCCGACCGCCCACTCACCAAGTGAACACCGGGGCCACAGCCCGATACTGACGGGCTCAGGGTTGGCCATGACGGGCTGGTCGGGGTCACTCGGGGGCCCGTGCGGGGTATTCCCCGATGTGCGTGGAGTCGACGCGCGACAGGCTTCAGGACATGACTTTCACGCTCGATTTCTCCGACCGCACTTCGGCTGCCGTACGGCTGCGTCGCAAGCGGATGACGCTGATAGCGCTGTCCTGCGTGACCGTGGCCTCAGTGGTAACCGGCACGGCCGGGCTGGCTGCGGCCGCTTCCCCCGCGCCGACCGCCGTCGTCGCCAAGCATGCCGACAGCTCCCTTCCCGGACTCGACCCCGATGCCCTTCGGCGTGCGATGTCCAGTGCGCCCGACAGGGTGACGGGGGCACTGGCACAGGTCAGCGGGCCGGCCGGGCAGTGGAGCGGAACATATGGGGTCGCCGACACGGTGACGGGAGCGCCGGTTGCGGTGAACGGCCGGTTCCGACTCGGCAGCGTCACCAAGACCTTCATCGCCACGGTGGTGCTGCAGCTGGTTGCTGAGAAGCGGGTCGACCTCGACGAGCCCGTTCAGCGGTACCTCCCGGACGTGCTGCCCGCTGACTACCCACCGATTCCCGTACGGTCACTGCTCGACTTCACCAGCAGCCTGCCTGAGCTGACAGCAGACGATCTGCCGACCACCCCGGAGGGGATCGTCGAGCACCGCTTCGACGATCACCCGTTCGCCGAACTGGTCGCGAAGGCGGTCCGGCACGACCGGCTCTTCCCGGTCCCTGGCGATCGGCAGGTCTACGGGGCCACCGGTTACTACGTCGCCGGGATGCTGATCGAGAAGCTCACCGGCCACCGCTATCAGCAGGAGATCACCAACAGGATCCTGCGCCCGCTGGACCTGCGCCACACCACCGCTCCGGAGACCGACACCACGATCCCCGGCCCCCACTCCCACGGCTATATCTCCGTGCCCCAGTCGGGCGGCGGAACCCGGCTGGTCGACATCACCGAACAGAACCCCGGCGCCGGCGGCATGATCTCCACGACGGGCGACCTGGACCGCTTCCTGACCGCCCTCCTCCGAGGACGTCTCCTGCCGCCCTCCCGGATGGCCGACCTGTTCACGGTCCCCAACGTCCTCTACCTCGGCGGCAATTCAGAGAATCCGGGCCACGGCCGGGCCTACTACAGCGCGGGACTGATGCGCGTCACCCTTCCCGACGGAGTGACCGTCTGGGGCAAGACCGGCAGCACCTTCGGCTACACCGACGGCATGTTCACCACCCGCGACCTGCGTCGCCGCCTCGTCTACTCCTTCAACCCCACCACCGGCGGCGGCAACGACTTCGAGCTCGTCACCCGGCTCGTCTCCGCGACGTTCAACCCCCGAGGGAGACGTGGCTCCGCGCGGGACGCCATCCCACCGCGGGGCCGCATCCCGTGCCTGACGCACCGATCCATGCCCTGAGTCGAGAGAACGGGGGATTGTGTCCGGAGGGCGAACGTTGGCTGATCCGAATTGCCGCCGATATCATGCGTGACGTGATCAACTCGTATGCGAGCCTTGACGATGCCGGGGTTGCGACAGCAGCGGCACGTGCCGGCGCGGACGTCGTGCGCGACCTGTACGGGCAGCGGCTCACCCGCATCGACAAGGGCGCCGGGGACTTCGCTACCACCGCCGATGTGGAGGCCGAAAGAAGGCGATTGTCGGTGTCATCCGGGCCGCGCGGCCCGATGACGCTCTGCTCGGCGAGGAGGGCGGACACCAGGGCGCCGCCCAGGCCGCGCGCCAGTGGTTGGTCGATCCCTTGTGCGGCACGCTGAACTACGCCGTAGGCAACATGCTGGTGGCCGTCAACGTGGCGCTGCGAAACGGTGCGGCGGCGGTGGCCGACCCGTTCAGCGGTGAGGTCTTCTTCACCGACGGGGAGACCGCCTGGGTGCGGCACGACGATGTCGACACGCAACTGGTGCCCACGCCCGGCACCCGACTCGTGGATGTCAATCTGGACCCGCCGTTCCCCGGCGCGCCCGGATTCAGGGCCGTGGAATTGCTGGCCCGGCCCGGGTTCGTGGAACGTTTCCGGCCCCGAGTCGTATCCACGACACTGGCGTTGGCCTGGGTCGCCGCCGGTAAGCGCGCCGCATACGTCACCGACGGCGGCGACCTGTCCGGAAGCGTCCATTTCGCCGCCGGCATCGCTCTGTGCCGGGCAGCCGGCTGCGTGGTCACCGGAATCGACGGCGCCCCGACCGGACCGGCAGGCCGCGGCCTCGTCGTGGCCGCCGACGACGAAACCCACCGGCTACTGATGTCGGTGATCAGCAACCAGAGCCGGCACCACGCCTGACGGGGCCTGATCCGGCACCGAGTCGGGTGAGGCACTGGCGCAGGTCCTGTGGACCAGGCACGCCAAGTGATGAGCACTCTGCAGGACACGGCCCATCGCATCTACGAGGAGGGGCTTCACCATGGGGATGCTGGATGCCACCACGCTGGAGGTCACGGTCGACTACGGCACGTTCGGCCTTGTCGACATGGAGTGCGCGGGCGGTACGTACAACCTCGACGATCCCGAGGCCGGAGCCTGGCTGCGCACGGATGTCGGCATGGTCTACCCCGACCTGGTCTCCAACGTGGCTTTCATTCGGCTGAGGTTGGAGAGCTGGGCAAGCGAGCCGCCACAAGAAGGCGTCTGGTCCCGGGTGGAGGTGACCGAGGTGGAGATGCCCAGCGGCGTCCTCGGTATCGAGGTGATCGCAGCGGGCTTCGAAGAGGACGTGTTCGCCCTGCCCGGGCCCGGCGCCTACCGGCTGCGGGTGGCCTTCTGCGTCTCCCCGGAGACGGCACCCTTCCCGCTGCGCAGGGAGCAGGCCCGGATACAACGGGCGTACCAGGGGCACGAGGAGGACCTGCGTGATGTGGACGAGTACTTCCGCGTGCAGTACTGGCCTGCCTGACCCTGATACCCGAGCACAACTGCCCCTGTGGGGACGGATATTCCGTATGCCGGGCGGACGTGCCTCGGAGCGTCGTCGTTCGGGCCCGGTTGCGTACCGCGAGACAAGGGCCGATCCTCACGCGCCCTGCGCGGCCCGTGTCCGGCGTTCCTGCGCCACGGAAGTCAGCAGCGCCGATGCGCACTGATTTCGCGATCCGGGTGGCCGGGCGTGTTGCATTCCCGGACCGTAGACGTGATGCGTGCCACTATCCGGGTGCTTCGGATCGGGCGTGAGCGATCATGACCGGATGGACGCTCGTTTCCTTGGCATCACCGAGCTGGCAGAAGCCCCCTCCGTGGCGGTCGTGGTCGACGTCATGCGTGCTTTCACGGTGGCTGCATGGGCCTTCGCCCAGGGGGCGGAAAAGATCGTTCTTGCTGAGTCGCTGGACGAAGCCCTGGCGCTCAAGGCTCGCCACCCGGATTGGGTGGCGCTCAAGGACGGTCCGTCCGCGCCCGGGTTCGACGCCGTCAACTCGCCGGGCCTGCTGCGGTCCGTTGACCTTGGCGGACGGACCGTTGTGCAGAAAACCACTGCAGGAACGGTCGGCGCCCTTGCGGTCAAGGAGGCGTCGCTGGTGCTGTGCGCCGGCTTCGTGGTGGCGGAGGCGACGGCTCGGCTCTTGCGAACACGCGAGTGTGACAGTGTCACGTTCGTGGTCACCGGCGAAGACGGGCAGGCCGATGAAGATCTGGCGTGCGCTCAGTACATCGCTCGGAGGGCCACCGAGGCTGCGACGAATGCAGCTGAGTTCCTCCGCCGCGCCGCCGAGTCGCGCGCCGCTGCCGAGCTGGCGGAGGGGGTGCGCCAAGGAGTCCACCCTGATGACGTCCCACTCTGTCTCGATCTCGACCGGTTCCCCTTTGCCATGGTGGCGACCTTGGAAGACTCGCTCATGGTCCTCCGTCCGTACTCCGTGCCCTCGCCGACCGGCGAGGCTTCGATCTGATCGTCGGCGAGGTCCGGCATCCGGTGGGGCAGCCGGCAGCGGATGTATGTCACCCCATGGCCGGTGTGGTCGGTGTTGCCCTGGGGCAGTGTGATTTCGCAGAAGCCGAGTGGCAACGACTCCGGGCGCTCGCTGCGGCCGACTGGGGGCGTGGACGACGAAAAGGGGCAGAGGAATGAGTATCGTCGGCGTGATGGCTACGGCACTGGTGGTACAGAACCATTCCGGAGGGGGACCGGGCCGTTGGACGGCCTGGCTGGCGGAGCGGGGTGTGACGGCGCACGTGCTCAGGGCATACGAGGGAGCTCCGCTTCCCGACAGGCTGGAGCACCCCGCGCTCATCGTGCTCGGCGGCGCCTACCTTCCTGACGACGATGCCCGCGCGCCCTGGCTGCCCGCGACCCGGGCCCTTGTACGTCAGGCCGTCATCGAAGAGACGCCGATGTTCGGGATCTGTCTCGGAGGCCAGATGCTCGCTCACGTCGCAGGCGGGGAAGTACGCGGGAAGCACGGACCACCCGAGTTCGGCAGCACCCGGCTCAGCTTGCGCCCCGAGGCGGCCAGGGACCCGCTGTTTCACGGGCTGCCGGCACACCCTCCGGCCATCGAGAACCACGTCGACGCCATCACCGCGCTTCCCGCCGGCGCCCACTGGCTGGTCCGCAGCGAGCACTGCCCCTACCAGGGATTCCGAATCGGCTCCGCGGCATGGGGCGTCCAGTTTCATCCGGAGACGACCGCTGAGCGGATCCGCGGCTGGAACCGCGACCGGCTGAAGCGAAACGGGGCTCCGGTCCCGGAGACCCTGCACGCTCTGGCACTGCGGGACGAGCCGGTGGCCACCGACACCTGGCGCACCGTCGCCCACCGCTTCGCAGACATCGTGACCGCGAGAGCCCGGTGTCCGGGGACGCAGGTCCACTGAACGGCTCGTGCGCCGCCCTCGACGGGGTGTACAGCGGAGCGACGACGTGCGACTCGGGCCGACCGGGGGTGCGGGCTTCCTCGGCATCGGGACCGCGAGCCCTCCTGCTGTACCGACCCCGGTCATCGCGGTCGCCACCGGGTGCGGTACGAAGTCCGGTGTGAACGATCAGACTCAGCCGGCGACTGTTCGCCTGTTCATCGCGCTCGCGCCGCCCGACGACGCGAAGGACGAACTGGCCCGGGAACTGCGCCCCGCCTATGGCACGCATCCTCAGATGCGGTGGAACCGTATCGAGGACTGGCACATCACCCTGGCGTTCCTCGGGGAGCTCCCGGTCGAGACGGTTCCTCTGCTGCGCCCTCCTCTCGCCGGCCTCGCGGCGGACCACCGACCACTCCGGCTGGCACTGCGCGGCAACGGGAACTTCGACGACCGGGTGTTGTGGAGCGGGATCGACGGAGACCTCGACGGGCTGTACGCGCTTGCCGCCGATGTGCGTACCGCCGTCAGGAACTGCGGTGTCGCGTTCGAGGAACGGCCCCTACGACCTCATCTGACGCTGGCCCGTGCCCGTCGAGGGGACCGGTCCTCGGTGGGTGAAATCGCCGAGCGGCTCGCCGGATTCACCGGTCGTCGATGGGATGCCGGACGTCTGCATCTGGTCGGGAGCAACGTCGGCCGCAGCCGCGGACCGATCCACTACCGTGACATCGAGGCCTGGGCACTCGGCGACGGGAACCCCAGTGGCCCCTGAAGAATCCGGCGACGGTCCGGGGAGATGTGATCACACCTGCACCTCTCGCGGAGTACGCGCACCAAGCACTGGGTGACCACGGCGGTGCCCCCGGGGAATGCCGATCCTCCGGCGGGAGAGCATTTGATCGACGTCGCCCCACCGGTGCCTCGCCACCCGCGATCCGCTCACCGGACCGGCCTCCGTCCGTGTGCCACCGCCGCCTCCGAGACAACCGAGGACCGTATCGGCCGCCTCATCGCGGAACGCCCGTACGAGAGGGAACGGCGGCCGGCTCAAGCCGAACCGTGCGTCGAGCGGAAGCTTTCCCACGAGGCCTACGGGCGGTCCGGACCGGGAGCGAGCGGGGGGAGCCCGTGGGCGGCGAGGAGGCGGTCGGCGAACGCCGGGTCGGCGAGGGGGACTCCGTGGGCGGCAAGGAGGGCGAAGAGTTCTGCGAGCCGACGCGGTTCGGTGCCCCGCGGTTGATGGCCGGAGACCAGGCCGAGGACGCCGACGACTGGTCCGCGGCCGGTAGCGGGGGTCGTGGTCATGCGCAGACTCAACGTGAGGCGAGCCGCGTCCGAATCGGGGTCCTCACCGAAGGCCATGTCCAGGCCCGTGATGTCGGGTGTCTCTCACCGACTTCGCTCGGCACGCGGACCTTCCCCGTACGCGGCCCCTGACGCCTGGACCCGACTGCTGCGCCACCCGCTTCCCGACGACGCGGAAACGACCGGCTTGCGGTCTGATGCTGCTCACCGGCGCGCGCCGCCCCGCTCGCATCGGCACGGCGGGCGACCTGGTGCCGCTGCCGCAGCCCGGTTTCGGGGCAGCAGCGGGTGACATCAAGCCCGTTGTACGAGCAGGCCGTCGAGTTCGGCTGCGAAAAGCAGGGCGGGGTCGAGGCGCATTCCGGTGAAGTGACCGGCGAGTTCAAGGGAGATGACGCCGTGGAGCCTGGTCCAGAAGGTCAGGGCCAGGTGAAGGGCGGCGGGTGGGACGGGGTGTCCGTCGGCCCAGTCCCGGTGTTCTTCCAGGTGGGTGCCGAACGGTGTCGCGGGGCCGTCCGGCATGAGGGCCGCACAGGCGTCGAGCAGAGTGGTCATGATCTGGGAGGAGATCCTGGTGGTCTCCTCGGGGGCGTGATAGCCGGGCACGGGGGTGCCGTAGATGAGGAAGTAGCGCTGGGGATCCTCCAGGGCCCAGTCACGCAGAACGTGAGCCAGCCCGGTCACGTCGGCGCCGGCGGCGAAGGCCGTGCGAAAGGTGTCGGCGAGGCTCTGGTACGCGTCCCGGATGAGTTCGGTGAGCAGTTCGTCGCGGCCGGCGAAGTAACGGTAGAGCGCGGGGCCGCTCACGCCCATCTGCTTGGCGACCGCGTTGAGGGAGAGTGCGGGCACTCCTGCCGCGGCGATCTGTTCCCAGGCGTGCTCCTTGATCTCCGCACGGACCTGGGCGCGGTAGCGCTCCCGCGGGGTCTTCGGATCCGGCTCCCCCATGGCCCGCCGCCTTCCCTGCTCGCACAGCTACATCCTCAAGATTTAGTTAGAGCCTATCGCGCAATGTCTTGACCCCTTGTCACATTGCAAGTTATAACCTCTAACGAACATGCAAGCTTCTAGCTGGATCGGGGTGTGCCATGCGGCCGTCCCGCTCGCCCGCACCGTCCGACGACAGACGTCCGCCCGGCAGTCGGGGCGCACTCGACAGACAGCTCCCGCCCGGCAACTGACAAGGAGAACGCCGTGCCCGGCATCCGTACCGCTCTGTTCACCGTCCCGCTCGTCCTCGCCGTCCTCGGCACCGCTGCCGCACCCGCCGGAGCCGCCGCCCACGAGGCTTCCCTCACCTGCGGCGGGGATGGCGTCGATCCCGACGCGCGTGTTCGCCACAGGACCGAGACCTTGATTCATGCTCCGCTGCGCACCGTCTGGAAACTGCAGACGGACGTGGCGCGTTGGCCGTCCTGGCAGGCCCCTGTCAAGACCGCGGAACGCCTCGACCACGGCCCCTTCCGGAGGGGCTCGGCGTTCCGGTGGATGACCCCGGTGCCCCCCAACCCCGCGACTCCGGCGACCGAGCTGGAGATCACCTCGACCGTCGAGCAGCTCAGGCCCCACTCGTGCATACGCTGGACCGGCCCCGCGGTCGGTGAAGGGCTGCGCATCGACGGCGTCCATGTATGGAACTTCACCGAGGTCAAGGGCGGCGTCCGTGTGAGTACCGAGGAAACTCACACCGGTCCCCAGGTCGACGCGAATGTGCCGACCGCGACGGAGATCCTCCGCCGGGGTCTCGAAACATGGCTGCACGAACTGAAGGCCACAGCCGAGGACCGCGCCGACGACCGGCGGAACTGAACGACTGAATGACTGAACGGGCGAGCCGTTGCGGGCCTCCCGGGTTCGTCCCCGGGAGGCCTGTCCGGTTCTGCTCCGCTTCAGGAGATCCTCGGCCTCGCGGCAGCCCGACACCAGGGATGTGTGTCTCGGGGTTGAGCCGCGTGTACGTCCGGGGTGCGGACGTCTCGGACCAGAACCCCGAAGTGGATTCGGGGAGTCAGGAGTTCCTGGATGAGCGGATCGGCGAGGCCGCCGTCATCCTGCACGCGGGATCCGGTGTCAGGGGCCTGGGGACATGGCCGACGGCGTCGACTCACGCAGCGCGATCCGGGCCAGCTTCGTCAGCATCATGCCGTTGCGGATCGAGACGATGTAGTCCACGGGGAGCCCGTGCATTCGGGTGCCAGGACCTCGCAGGGGGTGCCATTCGAGAACGAAGAGTGTGTTCTCGCCCCAGGGGATCAAGTTCATGGCGATGCGGGCCGCCCCGAAGCGATCTGCCTTCGCTTCCAGCTCCAGGCGCTGTCGCGGCTCGCAGATGCGCACCACGCAGGTGTCGTCGAGGGTCAACGAGCCGACGCCGACACGGACTCGCAGACGGGCCCCCGCTTCCGGCCAGTGCGGGTCCACAGCGATGATCTGTTGCGTGCCGGAAACCCATTCCCCGTAGCGACGGCCGTCGGACAGCAAGTCCCAGACTCTGGACGGCGAGCTCAGGATGAGCCGACGATTCCGGGCCACACCGACCACGCTCCTCTTTGTGCTGGGACCGGCACCCATGACCGCTGTCGGACGTGCGACGCCTCTTCGGGTGGTGAACGCGCTACTCGACACTAGCCGCGCCGAACGCCTCCAGCACACGCGACAACGGCCGGAGCTGGCCTCGCACGGCAGCCGGTACGACTCGATCGCCAGGGAAGATCGGCGTCCCGCATCGGTAGCCCTCCCCGCGGAACCGGGGTTGTCCGCTCGTCCGATCAGGTGGCGGCGGCCGTCAGAGCCCGGAACGTACCGCCGCTCGACCGGTACTGCCGCGACCGTACTCCCGGACCCGTCGGACACCCCGACGGCCTGCGCGGCTGCCGGGGCCCACCCACGACGCTGGACCGAAATTCTGTAGAGGTAACCTGCGCCGGAAGTGCGGATCCAAGCCGCAGGCAGGCATGGCGCCCTGGACAGAGAGCCGACGTCACCGCATGACCCGGCCTGCCCGCGCCGACACGGATCCGCGACACGCATGAAAGAGGCGAGGTTTCGCGTGAACACGAGTCCTGAACTCGAAGCCCGGATCCGCAGTGGCGTACCCCACTCGGCCCGAGTCTGGAACTACTGGATCGGAGGCAAGGACCACTACCCCGTCGACCAGGAATTGGGAGACCAGGTCATCGCAGCCTATCCGCAGACGCGAGAGCTCGCGTTGGCGTCACGGGCTTTCCAGGCCCGCGCCGTGCAGTATTTGGCAGGCGAAGCAGGGATCACCCAGTTCCTCGACATCGGGACCGGTCTCCCCGTCCAGAACAGCACCCATGAGGTCGCCCAGAGTGTCGAGCCGAGGGCGCGCATCGTGTACGTGGACAACGACCCATTGGTGCTGACCCATGCCCGCGCCCTCCTGACGAGCGCACCGGACGGCATGACGAACTATGTGCACGCGGACATGCTGGACGCCGACCATGTACTCCAGGAGGCCGGAGGCACCCTGGACATGACGCAGCCTGTGGCTGTTGTGGTGCTGTCCACACTGGGACATGTCGCTCCCCGAGTCGGCATCGACCTCATGCGCCGTTACATGGCCGGCACCGCAGCGGGCAGCTATCTGGTGCTCTGCGACACGATCGCCACGCCACAGACGCTGGCTGCACAGGAGGCGTATGCCTCGGGGGACACTCCGCCCTACCTGGTGCGCCGGCCCGAGGAGATCCTTGCGAGCGCGGACGGGATGGAGCTGGTCGCTCCGGGGTTCGGATCCATTTCCCTGTGGCGTCCGACTCTGAGCGAAAATGATGCTGAGCCCGTCGACCAGTGGGGGTTCGTCGCTCGCAAGTGAAGTGCGGTCCGCAGGCCACGGCGGAGGCCCCTGGACCGTCTGCGGTGCAACGAACCTCCAACCACGGCTTCGGGCCATGGCGGCAGCGCCTTGGCCCGTGGAACGGTCTCCGCCGCGCCTACAGCCCAGTCCGAGAAAGTAGAGTTCACCCGTGATTCAAGAGACTCCGATCTACAACCGTCTCATCCTGGAGAGGGGCGATGTCCCTGCCGATGTTCGCGGGGTGGCTCAGCGGTTGGAGCGAGACCTGGAAAGGTTCATACGGCCGATGCAGCCTCCCATGAATTTTGGTGCGGCCCAGGGCGGCGTCATTCTCCGGCAGGGCATCTGAGGTCATGAGTGCCGGCCCCGTCGTTCTGTGGACGTACGACCGTCGCGACGGGGCGGTGGAGTTGACGCCGCGGATCGTCAGCCCATCCGGCAGGCGTCATTCCGGTCCCGGCCGAGGCCACTCGACCGTGGTGTTGGTCGGGGCAGCGAATCGGATCCTTCTGCGGGTCCTGCGGTTTCCGTGACGGCGGCCGTGGGACGCCGACCGGACGATGTGCAGCTGAGCCCACGGCCGGACACACTTCCGGTCGGCCTCCGCTGCAGGACTGCGAAATATGACGGGGGTGGGCCCGCCGCCGCCTCGCTTCGAAGGTGAACTGGCCTTCATCCAGGGCTCATTGACGTTGGCCGTCCGCCGCTGCTGTAATCCACTGGCCCCTGAAAGACAGCGTTCTGCATTGCAGAACAAAGGGAGGGTGGAATCAGATGAAGCTGGGCAGGATCTCGGCGGTCTCGGCACTCGTGGCCGCCACACTCATCGGGAGTGCGGCGTCTCCCGCAATGGCCGCGAGCTGGACACGGACGTCCGACTATCAGCGGTGGACCGGGTTCAACGCGCTGGAGCGCGGGCAGGGCGTGGCGACGGACGGGACGTACTTCTACTATGCCGGGCCCGGCGGAATGGTGAAGGCCACCGTCGCCAACGACTCGGAGGTCGCATCGTCGGTGGCCCCGATCCCCTGGGCGCTGAGCGGAACGTACGGCAGCGATCACATAGGGGACGTGGAGTACTACGGCGGCTATGTGATCGCACCGATGGAGGACGGTGGCAGTGGCTACCAGCATCCGCTGCTGGCGTTGTACAACGCGAGTGACCTGAGCTACACGGGTCGCTATGTGCAACTGCCTCTTGCGCAGATGCCGGGCGGGGTGCCGTGGGTCGCGGTGGATGCTGCGGCGGGCTTGGTCTACACCGCGCCCTGGGACCAGGATGCCGCGCAGGGTACGAACAAACTGGTCGCCTACAGCCTGAACGACCTGCTGAACCTCCCGGCCGGCTCGACGCTTCCCGTGGTGAAGACGATGACGCTGTCGCAGCCCCTGAGCAGGATCCAGGGTGCCGCGATGTGGCAGGGCAAGCTCTATGCCTCGGTGGACGACTCGGCGAAGTCGGTCTACTCGATCGATACCAGCTCCGGGCAAGTTGCCTACGAGTTCCATCAGGACGTGGAGTCCGGAGACGAGGTTCAGGGGATCGCCGCCTGGGACTTCGGGCCATCCGGCGGGCAGTTGCACATCGTCAACGTGGGATCGGGCTGGAAGTCGATCTTTCTCTATCTGCAGCACTACACCCGGACCGGCTGACTCGACGGAGCATCAGGAACTCATCCACACAAGCTGTACGACCCCCTGCCGCGGCGGCTCCGCCTCTCCCGGGACGGCTCGATGGCGGGGGTTGACGACGGCATGGCGCCCCTGAGGCCCTGGCGGCGATCATCGTCGTAGCCGAGGCGGCCTGCACCTGACGGCCGTTGCCGTCGGCCTTCGGGCAGTCGGCGCGCGAACGGCGCCGCTCCGAGGGGCCGAGGGGTGCGGCGGCCCGTCAGTACACCGTCGTGCCCCCTGCTCCAATCGCGTCTGGTCATTGGTCAGGCCCAAGGCAATGACCGCCCGGCCACGCCCGCGTGCCGGCTCGGCCCCCGGATCTCCTGCGGCCGCACCGACTCCGCCGTGCCCGCACCGCGTTGGCTGCACGTCCCCACGACCCGGACTCAGGATTTGGGTGAAGCCCTGCTCACGGGCCTTGAGAGGCAAGGGCGTAGAAGCCCTGGGATCCGGCGTTGGAGCCGGCCGCGAGGCCGTACACATGGAGGCTGTCGGAGGTCCCCCTGGCAGCCCCGTTGCGGGAGCCTCTCAGGGCGGCCGGCCAGGGGCTTCTGGCGCCGTGCGGGAGTGGGCGGCGTACCGGGGCGTGGGCCGGCGGGTGTGGCGACTACTCGCCGCACTCGTGGGCGGCCGGATCCACCACGACACGGTCGAGCAGACCTCGAAGCAGGGTCTGCTCGGCCTCGGTGAGGTCGCCGAAGAGCTCGCGCTCGGCCGCGCTCACCGCTTCGTCGATGCGCTCCAGGGCCTCCCGGCCGGTCGGGGTGATCTCCACGATGTGGCGTCGCCGGTCGGCCGGGTCGCGGCGCCGCTCGCACAGGCCCGAGGACTCCAGCTCATTGAGGATCGAGACCAGTTGACTGGGGTCGACTTCCATCGTGGTGGCCAGGTCGCGCTGACTGGTGGCACCGGGGGCGAGCCGCATCAGGGTCATCGCGCTGCGAGGGTGCAACCCGGCGACGGCCAGGGCGGCACGGATGCGTGCTCCGGTGAGCTCCCCGCGGAAGGAGAGGAGGAAGCCGAGGCGATCGTTCGGGTGCGCAGCTGCCATGTCGTCCACCGTAACAGCGGCTCCATTGTGGAGCTCACCAAATCGTTGATACTCTTCAATGGTTGTTTACCTGTGATCGTTGGAGTTTCACGATGTTCATCGGCTACGCTGTCGTCGCTGCGCTGCTCGCGCTCGGCCTGTCCGCCTCCGCCTTCATGACCTTCACCCGCAATCCGCAGGTCGCGGGCAGCACGACCAAGCTGGGCGTGCCCGACTCCTGGCTGCCCTGGCTCGCGACGGCGAAGACGGCAGGCGTTCTCGGGCTGCTCGCGGGCCTGGTCGTCCCGCCACTCGGCATGGCTGCCGCCGTGGGGCTGGTCCTCTACTTCGTCGGCGCGGTGATCGCCCACCTGCGCGCGAAGGACTACGCCGTGGCGCCGGTCGTCGTGCTCACGCTGCTCTCGGTGGTCGCCCTTGTTCTGCGCATAGCCTCCGCCTGAGCCATTTCCACCCCGAATATCGACAGATCGAGTCCGCCTGGAGCAACTTCGACGCCCGATGACAGACGTACCGGACATGAGTACCTGCCGTGCCGACTTGACGGTCGGCGCCGTCATCGCCCCGGCGATGCTCGGTGCAGGGATCTGCCTGACTCCGGACGCCCGGTGGTCGGTCACGCTCCTGCTCCGGTGGCAGCAGCACGATGCCGATGGCCTCCAGGAGCCGCGCTGCCCGGCGAGGACTGTTCTGACGATTTCGCAAGCACGTTGCCGGGCACGTCCGAGCCCGCCGTCAAGTAGGACAGAGTCAGACCTGTATGGCGCCTGCCTTCGTTGTCGACACGCAACTGCAACGAGAGGTTCGCGATGCCTGAGCAGATCAACACCGCGCCAGAGGGCTACACCACCGTTGCGCCGTGGGTCGTCACCGATGACACGGGAGCGTTCCTCGACTTCGTCACCCGGTCGTTCGGCGGTGAGGAGCTCGCCCGGGTGCCGACCGAGGACGGCTTGATCGGCCATGGCGAGATCCGAGTCGGCGACACCGTCGTGCTGGCCTTCGATCGACACGCGGACTGGCCCGTCATGCCGAGCCTGTTGCGCGTGTTCGTCGCCGATGCGGACGAGGCGTTCTCCCAGGCCGTCGCAGCCGGCGGTCAGGTCGTCACTTCTCTGGCGGATGACGCCTTCGGCCAGCGTGGAGGGCGGATCAAGGACCCTTTCGGCAACATCTGGTGGGCGGTCAGCCGCGTTGAGGACATCCCTGAGGGTGAGATGTGGAAGCGGTTGCAGGACCCCGTGTACGCCGGGGCCATGCGGGTGGCTCAGGAAACACTCGACGCCGAGTTGAGCGGTCGGCGCCACGGACGCAGCAGCGCACCCATGGAGACCACCGGCTGACCAGCGGTGGTCCGGATTCACATGGCCGGACCGGACCGGCTGCCGACGCGAGGTCCCAACAGATGACCGATGGCGGGGTGACTGATCGCGAGGTCGGCGCCGACGGTGAGGACGGCCGGCAACGCGGGACTCCGCACCACGGGTCCGGGCACGCGGGGCGCGCGCCCGGGCTGCGCGGTGGCCCTGCGGCGGGTGGCCCCGGGTCAGCCTGCGAGTGTGTTGTGGAGTGCGTCGAGGCCGTCGCGGTAGATGCCGGTGAAGAGGTCGGTGACTTCGTCGTCGGTGGCGTTGTGGGGGTTGAAGCGGCCGGACCACTGGACCTCGGCGATGTCGTCGCGGCCGGGGACGGTGTGGACGCGGATGGTGGAGACGTAGCCGTTGACGGGGAACGGGGTCTGGAGGATGGCGTAGCTGTAGTGGCGCTCGGTCTCGTTGAAGTCCACGAGGCGCTCGATGATGACTTCGCCCTCGGGGTTCTTCAGGCGGCGGACCCGCCCGCCTTCGAGCGGCGTGCTCTCGGGGATGTAGGGGAGCCAGTCGGGCAGGGCGTCGAAGCCGCCGATGAGGTTCCAGACCTTGTCGGGGGAGGCGGGCACTGTGCGGCTGACGGAGGTGGAGGCCATGATCTTTCTCCTGGATCCTGGTGCTGTGGTGGGGGTTTCGGGGTGTGCGGTCAGGCGCCGTTGGGGAGCGGGGCGGCCTGGCTGACCAGGCCGGCGGTGCGCAGGTCGTGCCAGAACGCGGCCGGGACCGTCTCGTTCAGGGCGGCGGTGTCCTCGGCGATGCGGCTGGGCCGGGTGGCGCCTGCGACGGCGGCGGCGGAGACCGGGTGGGCGAGGGAGAACTGGAGGGCGGCGGCCTTGATGCTGATGTTGTGCTTCTCGGCGAGGGCCTTGAGCTTTCCGACGCGCTCGATGATCTGCGGCGGGGCCTGCTGGTACTCGAAGTGGGTGCCGCCGGCGAGGACGCCGGAGCTGTAGGGGCCGCCGACGACCATGTCGACGTTCTGTTCCTGGGCCATCGGCAGCAGGCGCTGGAGGGCGTGCTCGTGGTCGAGGAGGGTGTAGCGGCCGGCGAGGAGGAAACCGTCGGGCTGCGGCTCATCGAGGGCGAGGGTCAGTTCGATGGGTTCGGTCTTGTTGACGCCCAGGCCCCAGGCCTTGATGACGCCCTCGTCGCGCAGCCGGGACAGGACGCGGAAGGCTCCGGTGCGGGCCTCCTCGAACTTGCTCAGCCACACATCGCCGTGGAAGTCCTGGGCGATGTCGTGGACCCAGACGATGTCGAGCCGGTCCGTGCCCAGGCGCTTCAGGCTGTCCTCGATGGAGCGTTCGGTGGCCTCGGCCGTCCACACGTGGAGCATCTTGTTCGGGTTGCCGTGCTCGAACAGCCCGCCCTTCTCCCCGAGGTCACGGGCCCCATCCTCCACCTCGTCGAGGATGACCCGGCCGACCTTGGTCGAGAGCACGTAGGAATCGCGGGGCTTGGTGGAGAGCACCTGGCCCAGACGTTCCTCGGAGAGGCCGGCTCCGTAGAAGGGGGCGGTGTCGTAGTAGCGGATGGCCTGGTCCCAGGCGGCCTCGACGGTGGCGGCGGCCTCCTCGTCGGGGATCGCGCGGAACATGTTGCCGAGAGGGGCCGTACCGAAGCCGAGCCGGCCGGGAAGGATGTTCTTGAGGGACATGAGAGTGCCTTTTCGATCGATGTCTCCGCTTCGGGGGCGTCCCGACGCGGGGGAGACATGGGAGGGGAATCGGGTGTCTCTGTGGATGCCCGCCCTGCTGGGCGGGGCCGTGGCACTGAACGCACGACGGTCCGCTGTTATGAGCGGGGCAGGACGAAGATAGATGCGTAAGCGTCTTACATGCAAGAACAATAGTTGCAGGCGCGCCATAATGCAATGGATCGTGATCACCGGGCTGCGGGGACGGCCAACGGTGAGGTCAGGGGTTATGCGTACTGTTCCGGGAGGTGTGCGTGGCCGGCGCGAGAGCTCCGGGTCCCAGGTGGCAGCCTGCCCGGTCCGATTGGGCAGGGCGAGAGAGGGGGTGCAGACGTTCCGTGTCGCGCCCCGCACACCCGCCAGGCCCGTCGGGCATCACGAGCGGGTCGAGACCGATCCCGGGGAACACGGGGAGCGGCCAGAAGGTCTGTCCGGTGAGCAGTCGGACCCGGGCGCCGAGGCCGGGGCGGGCGAGTGCGGCCTCGAACAGGGGCGTGCCGGATGCCGCGTTGATGTGGTCGGGATGCCCCACTGGGCCGAACTCTCTTTGGTGGGGGAGGTGTTCGGGCGGGTGACCGGACGTGTCGGTCACCGCGTCGCCCGCCCGCCGTCTACCCTGACCGCGCGCACCTGCGGTCCCCACCACCAGGGCACGCGTCGCTCTCCACTCTGCGCTGAGTCGCTACCCGACGAAGGTCTTCATGACGTCATCGATCACTCGGACTCCCTGCATGATTCCCAGAACCTGTGCTGGAGCCCAAGAACGAGCAGTAGTTGTGCACCCGTTCGGGAAGACGGTCGACGCCCGCGTGCACATCGCGATATTCACGGGTTCCGAATTCACGGGTTCCGACAACACTGACGTGAAGCGGTCGCCATGGGGGCGCTGCGTCATGGCGGTCGACGGCTGTTCAAGGTCACTTGCATGTCGCGGACCACACCGCCGCGCCCGCTCGATGTCGAGGCGCTGTTCCCGGACCTGTCGGCCTACCGGGGCACCACCACCCGGCTCCATCCACGCCCCGGGCCGACCGGACGTGGCGGCAAGTTCCGTGGGCGGTCCGCTGCTGTGGCCGGCGAACGAACCCTGGCCGGTGTGCACCGAGCCCCACAGCCACGCGCGCGGCCGACGCCCTTCGACGCGCACGGCCCAACCCGATACGGCATGCTGCTCGACCTGCGCTGGCGCCGGTCGTGGGAGGTCACCGAGGTACAGGATTCACCGCCCCAGCCGCAGGTCGTCGGCTTCGAGGGGTACGTGCCCGAACCGTGTGTGCTGCACCCGGAGCAAGTGGCCACCTACCCGTTCGCCGGCCGTCTCCCGGAGGACCTGTGCACCCGGATCGACGTCTGGGAAGAAGCGCTGGAGGAAGAGGCCGAGAAGCCGGCGGACGAGGATGTCTCAGCAATGGTCGGCTACCAGTCCGACCTGTCCATCCCGCCGGGCTGGCGCGTCGGTGGTTTCGCCTTTTGGCACACCACCGACCCGTCTCCCATGAACTGCCGGACCTGCTCGGCACCGATGCACCTCCTGCTCACCATCGACAGTTCGGAATGGGACGGGGGCAGCGGCAGGTGGAAGCCACTGGAAGAGCAGGACCTTCCCGCACACCGGCATGCTGCACCGACCGGGGTCACCGTGGGCCGCTGGGGCGAGCTCAACATCTTCGCCTGTCCTGAAGTGCCCGGTCACCCGCATCGCTGGAGCATCCAGTAGGCCGCTCGGTCATGACCGGTGTACGTGCTGGAGGGAGCCAGTCTTGCTGGACCATGTCATCGATGCGCGCTGCGCCGCGGCGGTCGGCTCGTATTGGGCCGACATCGCGTTGATCCGGTAGACGTATGGTCGGCGAGACCAGGGACCGCGCCCCGGAGAAACTGACGGACTTCGGAGTCCCGCTGACGCCTCGCTGGTCAGCAGGGGCCGGGAGCCGCGTACCCGGCGGTCATCCGGCCTTGGCGGGTTCGGTGATCCAGCGGGCGGCGAGGAGTCCGGAGGCGGCGGTCAGGGCGGCGGCGGCGATGACGGTGGCGTCGAGGCCGAGGGTGTCGGCGAGGGCCCCGGCGACGAGGGCACCGGCGGCGTAGCCGATGTCGCGCCAGAAGCGATACGTGCCGAGCGCGTTGGCACGCCAGGTGGGGTGGGCGTGGTCGGAGACGGAGGCGATGAGGGCGGGATAGACCATCGCGGTGCCGAGTCCGAGGACGACGGCGGAGAGCACGCCGGCCAGGAGGGGGCGGTCGAGGAGTGCGAGGGCGAGGACGAAGCCGGCGGACTGGACCAGCATGCCGGTGACGATGAGAGGTTTGCGGCCGATGCGGTCGGCGAGGTGCCCGGTGGGGATCTGCCCGATGCCCCACAGGATCGGGTAGAGGCCCTTGATGAGGCCGACGGCAGCCAGTCCGAGTCCGTGATCGGTGAACAGGAGCGGGAAGACGCCCCAGGTCAGGCCGTCATTGAGGTTGTTGACCAGGCCGGCCTGACTGACGCCCCGTAGCGAGCGGTCGCGCCACGAGGTGCGGGCGAAGACGGCCCGCAGACCGGTGTTACCCGCGGGCAGGGGGCTGGGGTGCTGGGCCAGTTCGAGGGCGACGTGACCGGCGGTGTCACGGACCACGAGCGCCAGCGCGAGGCCTGCGACGACGAAGAGAACGCCGATGAGTTCAGGTGCCGGGCGCAGGCCGTGGGCGGTGGCGAGGTAGCCGGTGAGCAGGGCGGTGACGCCGACGGCGGTGTAGCCGGCCGCCTCGTTGAGGCCGGTGGCGAAGCCGCGGCGGGACGGGCCGACGAGGTCGATCTTCATGTTGACCGTCATCGACCAGGTCAGGCCCTGATTGAGACCGAGCAGGATGTTCGCGCCGACGATCCAGCCCCACGACGGCGCGTACGCGAGCGCGAACGGGACGGGGACACCGATCAGCCAGCCGGCCACGAGGAGCTGCTTGCGGCGGAAGCGCGCGGTCAGCGCCCCGGCGGCCAGGTTGGTGAGGGCCTTGGTGAGGCCGAAGGCGATGATGAACGAGAAGACCGCCAGGTCGCTGGTCAGGCCGAACGTCTCGGAGCCGATGAGCGGCACGGTGGTGCGTTCCAGACCTACCAGACCGCCCACGGCCACGTTGACCACGACCAGCAGGGAGAACTGGAGCCAGTTCTCCCTGAGACCCAGTTGTACGGGGCGGGTGGAGCTGCGGCCGGGCATGGCGTGCGTGGTGGTGTTCATGGGCGGGTGTCCTTACGGCCTGGGACGAGGTGGGCCGGCCGGCGGCATGGCGGCTGCGCCGCGCGTGATGTGGGCCAGTGGGATGCGCGGCCTGCGGAACACGGTGGGATGCACGGCGCGAGCACGCATAGATACAGGTCAGCATACCCCCACCGGTATGCGACGCCAGGCGTGGGATGGTTCGCGACCTGTGGCGCTTAATACCCATGGGGGTATTTGACTTCTCGTGCGGGGTCGGCTTACCGTCGAGTGCATCGATACCCCGGGGGGTACCTGAGAGAATGAGGGATACCTCGATGCGTGAAGTAGACCTGGAGGCCTTACCTCCGGCTTGGCCGTCGGCGTGTTCGTCATCGACGTCCGAGAGCCCGAGGAGTACGTGGCCGGCCACGTGCCCGGCGTCCACAGCGCGCCACTGTCCGCGTTCAGCTCTGTCGTCGACGGGCTGCCCGCCGGTGACCGCTGGTGAGCGGCGCGGCCGCCTGAGCGACCGGGCCCCGGTCGCTCCTTGCCTCAACCCATTGGGCGCACAACCGCCCCGTACCCAGTCCTTCGCACCCACTGTGGGTGTGCGTTCCTCAGGAAAGGATCTGCTGTGTTCTTCAGCCAGTACTACCTCGACTGCCTCTCCCAGGCGTCGTACATGATCGCCGACGAGAAGACCGGGCGGGCGGTGGTCGTCGACCCGCGCCGGGACGTCTCGGAGTACCTGGCCGACGCCCGGGCCCACGGCTTCACAGTCGTCGGTGTGATCAACACCCACTTCCACGCCGACTTTGTCGCCGGCCACCTGGAGATGGCCGATGAGACCGGTGCCTGGATCGGGTACGGCCGCCGCGCCGAGACCGAGTACCCCATCCGCAAGCTCGCGGACGGCGAGCGCATCGCGCTCGGCGACGTCGTCCTGGAGGTCATGGAGACCCCGGGGCACACGCCGGAATCGATCAGTGTCCTCGTGTACGGGCACGCCGATGACACCGTGCCGTACGGCGTGCTCACCGGGGACGCCCTGTTCATCGGCGACGTCGGCCGCCCCGACCTGCTCGCCTCGGTGGGCGTGACGGCCGAGGAGCTCGGCGCGATGCTCCACGGCAGTGTCCAGCACAGGCTCATGGGCCTGCCCGATGAGGTCCGCGTCTTCCCCGCGCATGGCGCCGGATCCGCCTGCGGCAAGAACCTGTCCACCGAGAAGCAGTCGACCATCGGTGAACAGCGGGCCACCAACTACGCCTGCACGCCGATGAGTCGTGAGGAGTTCGTCGCGCTCGTCACCGCCGGTCAGTCCGCCGCACCCGGCTACTTCGCCTACGACGCGGAGCTGAACCGCAAGGATCGCGTCCGCTATGACGCGACGGTTGCGGCCCGGCCGCTGGCGCTCGCCGAGTTCGCCGAGCTGCGTGCTGGCGAGGCGGTCGTCGTCGACGCCCGTGACCCGCAGGAGTTCGCCGCCGGGCACCTGCGTGGTGCGGTGAACGTACCCGCCGATGGCAGGTTCGCCGAGCAGGCCGGCACCGTCCTCGACCCGGCCGACGAGCTGATCGTCATGGCCCCGCAGAACCGTGAGGAGGAGGTCGTCACGCGTCTCGCCCGCATAGGCTTCGACCGGGTGGTGGGCTACCTGCGCAACCCCGAGGATGCCCTCAAGGACATGGAGGACGAGGTCGCCATCGCCAGCCGCCTCACTGCGGCGCACCTGAAGGCAGCCCTCGCAGGCAGCAATCCGCCCGTCGTCGTGGACGTCCGCACCTGCGGCGAGCGCGAGGCCAACGGCTTCATTCCCGAGGCGCTGCACATCCCGCTGAGTGAACTCCCCGCGCGGGCGGACGAACTCCCCACGGACCGGCCGATCGTCCTGCACTGCGCGGGCGGCCACCGTTCCTCCATCGCGGCCAGCCTGCTGCGCCACCGCGGTGCCGAGGACGTCTCCGACATCCTCGGTGGCTACGCCGCCTGGGCCCTCGCCATGGAATCCACCCGCGCCTGATCACCCACGAACCGCCGATCGGCAGCAGCCGCACGGCCCGCCCGCCACAGAGTGCCGGCCCTCGGTGGGCCGGGAGCCGTGCTGCCCACTGCGGGCCGCGTCCTTCGCTGGACGGGGTCGCACCGCCTCGTCCGCGACGGCCCCGAGTCTCCACCTGACCGCCCCCCATCGGGGGCACGACAGGGCCCTTCACAACCCCACTTATACCCCCATGGGTATGCCTCGCCTTGGAGTCATGCATGAGTGCCAAGCACACCGTTCGGTCCATCACCCCTGCCGTACTGCGCAAGCTCACCGACGAAGGAAGCGCCCCACGCCTGCTCGACGTGCGGACCCCGGCCGAGTTCCGCACCGCTCACATCCCCGGCTCCTGCAACGTGCCGCTTCACACCCTGCGCGAGCACTGCGCGGAACTGCGGTCCCACCTGGACGAGGACATCGTGCTCGTCTGCCGCTCCGGAGCTCGCGCATCCCAGGCCGAACAGGCGCTCGCGGGGGTCGGTCTTCCGAACCTCCGCGTACTGGACGGCGGCATGAATGCCTGGGAGGCGGCCGACGCGCCTGTGAAGCGGGGCACCGAGCGCTGGGACATGGAGCGCCAGGTCCGCCTCGTTGCCGGGTCGATCGTGCTCGCCACCGGTCTCATCGGCATCCTGGTTCCGGGTGTACACCTCATCGGTACGGCGGTCGGCGCGGGCCTGACCTACGCGGCGCTCAGCAACTCCTGCGCCATGGGCGTCCTGCTCTCCAAGCTGCCTTACAACCGCGGACCCCGCATCGATATCAACACGGTGATCGCCGAGCTGCGGAGCGCGCCGTGACCACCTCGCCGTCGAGGCCTCGCCGCTCATCGGTGTCAGCCGCGGCATTGGCGGCGGTCCGGTCCTGGCCGTCCCGATCCTGATACGCCTCGCCGAGCGTGGCATCGAAGTGATTTATACCCCTTGGGGTATTCTTGGCAGGGGGAGTGAAGGAGAGTTCCGTGCAGGTGGACGAAGAATCGATGAAGCCGGTCCTGAACCGTCTCAGGCGGGCGCAGGGGCAGCTGGGCGCCGTGATCGCGATGGTGGAGTCCGGCCGGGACTGCAAGGACGTCGTCACCCAGCTCGCCGCCGTCTCCAAGGCTCTGGACCGGGCCGGCTTCAAGATCGTGGCCAGCGGAATGCGTCAATGCCTCACCGGCGACTCCGACACCCCGCCCATGACGCAGGACGAGATGGAGAAACTCTTTCTCGCGCTCGCTTGACCTTTGCCTGTCCGGTCGCACCCGGTCCTTTCCTCCCGGGGCGCATCCTGCCTTGGCCGGCCATGCAACTCCTGGCCGCCGCCGTGGTGGGGAGACCGGGGCGCCGTGGTGGCATGGGAAAGGGAGAGCCGGCCGAGCCGACAGTGTTCGCCCCGGTCTTCTCTCCCCGCCCTGTCGATGTGGGTGTGAGGGCGGGGAGAAGCGGAGGCCGACCACCAACAGGCCCAGGCCGAGGAGCGCGACCGTCACGATCGGCACCCGGGCACCTGGGCATTCTGGCCGTTCGGCCGTCCGGTCGCTCGGCTGCCACCGGAACGGGAACGGTCAGGCGATCACGGGCTGTTGCAGCTGCTGCGGTGCGTGCAGCCGCCCGGTGCGGGACAGCGCGAACACCGCCCCGGCGCAGGCGGTCCCGGTCAGGGCCAGGGCGGCCCACACCAGCCACAGCGCGTGGTGCTGCGCGGCGTAGTCCCACAGGGCGCCGATGGCCAGGTTGCCCAGGGTGATGCCGAGCCCGGAGACGGTGTTGTAGAGACCGTAGTGGGTGGCGATGAGTCGGTTCCCGGAGAGGGCTACGACGGTGTCCATCTCGAAGGGGTAGACGATCGCGCTGCTGGCCGAAAGAGCGATTACGGCGATGGCCAGCGCGGCCGGCGCTGCAACGGCCGGTGCGGCCCTGCCGCTCAATGCGACCAGGGCGAGCGGTACGAACGCCAGGCCCATCAGGGCCAGTCCGCGCATGAGGGCGCGGTCGCCGCTGAAGCGTGCCTCCGCCCAGCCGGTCAGCCGCAACTGCCCGGCCACGGCCACCGCCGCGGAGAGTACGAACAGCAGGCTGGTGGCCTTCGTGCCCGCCGGGCCGAACGCTTCCCCTGCGGCCAGCGGCAGCGCGAGATAGATCTGGAAGGTCAGCACATACGAGCCGATCATCGCGAGGGAGAACAGCACGAACGGCCGATTGGTCACCACCGTGCGCCACTGCGCCGCCACGTTGTTCCGCCCTTCTGCCTCCCGTCCGGCGGTCCCGCGGGCGGGCAGCGCTCGGCCCTGCAGGACGGTCAGGGCGGCGAAAATGCCCGCTGCCACCAGGCACACCAGACGGAAGTCGGCAGCGAGCAGCGACAGCCCGACCAGCGGCCCGATCAGCATGCCGGCCTGGTAGTAGACGTTGAACGTTGCGAACGCCTCCACCCGCCGCTCCCCGGCCCCGGCGGCCAGGTAGGCGCGCACCGCCGGGTTGAACAGGGCACCGGCGAATCCGGTGGCCGCCGAGGCGAGGACCAGGACGGGCAGGCTGTCCACGATGCCCAGCAGGGCGAATCCCACGGTCCGCAGCAGACATCCGGCCATGATCGGCGCCTTGTAGCCGTAGCGGTCGGCGATCGTGCCGCCGAGGAGGAACATGCCCTGCTGGGAGAAGTTGCGCACGCCCAGGACCAGGCCGACCGCCCACGCGGCCAGACCGAGCTCACCGGCGAGATGAGCGGCGAGGTAGGGCATGAGCATGTAGAAGGCGAGGTTGATGGCGAACTGGTTGGCCATCAACAGCCGCACCGCCGGAGGAAAGCTCCGGGTGGAGGTCCGCAATGCCTTCACAGGGCTGCTCCCGCCAGGCGCGTGCCACCGGTGGACCGTCCCGCGTCGGCCGTGGCGGGGGCCAGGACGGTTTCGCACTTCGTCCACCGGGTGACGCTCCTCTCCCCGGGGTGGGCGATCTCGTCGGGGACGGCGGCTGGTTCGCGGCCCAGCAGCCGGTGTTCCCGGCACCAGGCGTCGTCGAACACGGTGCCGGCGTAGCGGTGCGGACCGTCGGGGAACACGGCCGCGATCCGCGCCTCGGCCGGGAGGGTCGCGGCGAGATGCCGGGCGACCAGGGCAACGGCTCCCACGCTCCACCCGCCGGTGGCGTAACGGGCGCGGGCCAGCGCCCGTGCCGCCCACACCGCCTCACCGGCCGCGACCCAGTGCACCTCGTCGAACAGGGCGTGGTCGACGTTGCGCGGGTGGATGCTGCTGCCCAGTCCCCGCATCAGCCGTGGCGTGGCCTTCTGCCCGAAGATGGTGGAGCCGCAGGTGTCGACACCCACCACCTTCAACGTGGGGAAGTAGCCGCGTAGTACCGAGGCCACCCCGGCGGAATGGCCCCCGGTGCCCACGCTGACCACCAGGGCGTCGATCCGCCCGAGCTGGGCGACCAGCTCCCGGGCCAGGCCCGCGTAGGCGGACACATTGTCGGGGTTGTGGTACTGGTCCGGGCACCATGCGCCCGGGTGCCCCGACAGGAGTTCGCCGACACGGTCACGGCGGGCCTGCTGCCAGCCCCCGACCGGATGAGGCTCCGCGACGGTCTGCACATCGGCACCGTAGGCGGTGAGCAGACCCGACACCAGAGGTTCCATCCCGGGGTCGGTGACCACGGTGACCGGGTGCCCGTGGACGATCCCGGCCAGGGCCAGGCCCAGGCCCAGCGTGCCGGAGGTGGATTCCACGATCCGCGCCCCGGGCAGCAGATCACCCCGCTCCCGGGCGCGTTCCACCATGAACAGAGCGGTGCGGTCCTTGATCCCGCCGGGATTGTGGCCTTCGAGCTTGGCCCAGAAACCGCGCCCCGCCTCTGCGAAGGGATCACCGATCCACAGCACCGGTGTGTCACCGACCAAGGAGGCCGGGCAATGGGCCCGGCGGCTGGCACCGCTCAGCAGCTGCGCCGGGGCAGGGGCGGAAGAGGGCATGAGAATGGAGTTCATCGCACAGGTCTCCTGCCGACCGTCACCGTTCCTGCTCGGAGCAGAGCAGAGCAGAGCAGGGTGGGGCGAGTCGGGATGTTCGAGAGGACGGAACTGTCGAGGGACGCGACGCCGCCGTCGCACGCCCTTGCGGGTAGCGGCCGACGGCACGGTCCGCTCAGGTCCGCCACACCCCCAGCACGGCACGCGTACGACCGTGCTCCGCATGCCCCTCACCGCAGTTGCCGCAGCACGGAGCTCGGCTTCGCACCGGTGATGCCCGGACGGCGTCGGCCCCGAGGGGCTCACCGCCGAGCGCAGGGAGCAGGAGCGGATCCGTCCGGGGACCGACGGCCGCAGGTTCGTCCGCCGCGCATTCCACGGTGATCCCGTGATCGCACAGTGCCGAGACGCCTGCCGCGGAAGGGCGCAGGTGTGAGAAGGGGACGGCAGTGACGACCGGCAGCGAATCGGCCCGCGGCGCACCGGCAGCCTGCGCACCATGGGCACAACCGAGCAGATGCAGCAGCCCGGCCAGCACCATGACCGGCACCAGCCGCCACAGCACGGGCCGGGGGCCGCGAAGGTCCGTCCGCATCAGCACGACACAAAGCGTATTCGATCGATTACATAAAGTGCTTGTTAGGCGGGGTTCGAACCGCCCTTGCCCCGCTTCTGCCGGCGCATCCCGAGTGCATCCAGATCCGCACCCTGGCCGGCGACACCCCAGGACCTCACGGACGGGGGTATCGCAACGCCGGGCAAGGAATCGGCGGGCCATTCCACACCGCACTGCATCTCGCGCGTCCCGCGGCCGATGAGGGCATGCCCTCGCTCGACGAACTGGCCGCCCGGTGACGGCTTTTGCAGGGGTCGCGGCGCAGGCCTCCTGATCCGGCCGCCGCGTACACGATGGACGGCCACACCGACCCTGGCGGTCGGGGACCGTCCACTTCCACCTGCCTGACGGCGAGGGCTGATCCTGGCCTTCACGAGTCGGCCCGGATGGTGAGGGTGCCTCAGTTGGCCGTGGGTCGGACGCGGTGGCGCAGGCGTTCGCCCTGCGGCCCGAACATGACCAGGTATTCGACCGGTCGGCCAGGGCTTGCGTTGGCGACTCCGTGAGGGGTACGGGTGTCGAACTCGGCGATTTCCCCGGCGGTGAGGACGAGGTCGTGCTCACCGAGCGCCAGCCAGAGCCGTCCGGAAAGCACGCAGAGCCATTCGTACCCGTCGTGCGACACCTGGCGTGGCCGTGGCGGCGGGGCGTCGGTCGCGGGCAGGACATGCTTGTGGGCGTGCACGCCTCCGACGTAGTGGGTGAGAGGCAGCACCGTCTTTTCGTCCACCGGAGGGTGGGCCGGAGGAGGGGTGTGCGGTGCCTCGACACCTGTGGGCGTGGTTCTGGCCAACTCGTCCAGGGAAGCGCCGTATGCCTCGGCCAGGCGCAGCAGCAACTCGAGGTTCGGCTTGCGTCGGCCGTTCTCGACCCGTGACAGCGTGCTGAGGGAGATGCCGGCTGACCGGCTGACGTCGGTGAGCGATTTTCCGTGCCGCTCGCGCACGGCCCGCAGACGGGGCCCCATGGCGGCCAGCGCATCGGCAATGCCCTCGTCCGTCATCTCGCCTCGTTCCCCCTCTGTAGATCCACTCGCACTGCCTCTGTCCTGCCAGTTTGCCAAAATGCCAAGGCTGGTCGCCTCCCCGGCCGCCGCAACGCATGATCGATGCGTACCGCGGCCAGCCAGGGAATCCGAGGAGAAGCCATGCACCAGCCCGCACAGTCCGCAGACCTGCGCCACCGCACCATCGACGCACCCGCCGGACGGCTGCACCTGGTCGAGCAAGGAGCCGGGCCGCTGGTCCTGCTCGTCCACGGTTTCCCCGAGTCCTGGTACTCCTGGCGCCACCAGCTCCCGACCCTCGCGGCGGCGGGATACCGGGCAGTCGCCTTCGACGTGCGGGGCTACGGCCGGTCCTCCAAGCCGTCGGCACCGCAGGAATACCGGATGCGCGCCCTCGTGGAGGACAACCTCGCCCTGGTGCAGGCCCTGGGCGAGGAGACGGCGGTGATCATCGGACACGACTGGGGCGCCAACATCGCGGCTGCCTCTGCCCTGCTCCACCCCGAGGTCTTCCGCGCGGTGGGCCTGCTGAGCGTTCCCTACACCCCGCCCGGCGGACCGCGCCCCAGCGACGTCTTTGCGCAGATGGGCGGGGACGGCGGGGGCCAGGAGTTCTACGTTTCGTACTTCCAGCAGCCGGGCCGCGCCGAGGCCGAGATCGAGCCCGACGTCCGGGGCTGGCTCTCCGGCTTCTACGCGGCTCTCTCGGCCGACACCATGCCGGCGCAGGGCGAGCCCGACCCGCACTTCGTCAGCACCGGTGGAACGCTGCGCGACCGATTCCCCAAAGGTCAACTGCCTTCCTGGCTCACCGAAGCCGACCTCGACCACTGCACCGGAGAATTCGAGCGCACCGGCATGACCGGAGCCCTCAACCGCTACCGGAACATGGACCGCGACTGGGAGGACCTCGCCGAATTCAACGGCTCCCCCCTCACTCAGCCGTCGCTGTTCATCGGGGGTGCCCTGGACGCGTCCACGACCTGGATGGCCGACGCGATCAACGCCTACCCGGCCACACTTCCCGCGCTGGTTTCCTCGCACGTCCTGGACGGCTGTGGCCACTGGCTCCAGCAAGAACGGCCTGAGGAGATCAACCGCCTGCTGACGTCCTGGCTCGCGGAGGTGTCCCAGCCCGTGCTTCCGAGGTAGGCGATCGGCGTAGCCCCGCCGGCCGGGGGGCGCCCGGTTTCCCCACCACTCTGACCCGCGGGCGTGCAGGTCGATCCCCGGAAGGCCATGAAGAAAAATGTAAGGTGCGCATTGGTGCGAATGTCACCGATCGCTGGAGTGACCTGGCATCAGATTTTCTTCCCTGTGCACCCACTGAGAGCGGAACGGGAGGCAGCGCCATGGGACATGCGCTGATCGTGGTAGACGTGCAGAACGATTTCTGCGAGGGCGGCAGTGTCGCCGTGGCCGGCGGCGCCGAGATCGCTGTGAAGGTGTGTGACCTGGTTCAGCGGGCAGCTGAGGCCGGCTACACGCATGTGGTGGCGACGAGGGACCACCACATCGATCCCGGTGACCACTTCTCGGACACCCCCGACTTCAAGACCTCGTGGCCGGTGCACTGCGTGGCCGGTACCCAAGGTTCTGACTTCCATCCCGACTTCATCCCCGCGGTGGAAGCCGGCGCGGTCGATGCGGTCTTCTACAAGGGCGCCTACGCGGCTGCCTACAGCGGCTTCGAGGGTGCCGACGAGGGAGGCACAGGGACCGCGTCGTGGCTTCGGGAGCGGGGCGTCACCGCGGTGGATGTGGTGGGTGTCGCCACCGACCACTGTGTGAAGGCCACCGCCCTGGACGCGGCCGCGGCAGGCTTCACCACTCGTGTCCTGCTGGACCTGACCGCCGGCGTCAACCACGGCACCATCAGGCAGGCATGCGAAGAGCTCCGGCAGGCGGGCGTGGAACTGTCGGGCGCCCCGGTGGTCGCCGGATCGTAGATTCCGCCTCTGGCACCGGCATCGACCACATCGTGCCGTTGAAGGAGGTGCGGACGTCAGGGCACCTGCGTGGTCGGTATGCGCGACACCTGAGTACCGGCCGTAGGTGCTCCACGCCGAAGGCGGCGCATCTCGCGCGATGGCGTCCGCCGTCGTCCACGAAGCCCTGCCGACATCATCGAGAAGCACAAGCGGCTCCCGGCGGCGCGCGGAGCCGCAGCGGCCTCTCAGCGGGTCAGGATCTCATCGATCTGCTTGAAGACCACCGTGCTCGACAGGAAGTCGTTGTGCTTGAGCCCGTCGACCTCAATGTTGGTGGCGCCGCTCAGTCTGGTGCTGGTGGCCGGGATGATCTGCTCGTCGTCGGGGGACCAGAGAGTCGTGTAGCGGGTGGGTCCCGGGGTGGCGGTGTCCTGGTTGAGGTGGCTGATGACCCATGAGTTGGGTGTCATGTCCTTGCAGCCTTGATCCCACAGGGCGCAGAGGTACCCGAGGGTGGTGCCGTTGTTGGGGCCTGCGAGGGAAATCCACTTGGCGACCTTCTGGCTGCCGCCGCCGTACTTGATGTACCAGCGGCTCGGCAGGCTGCCCAGGCTGTGAGCGACGATGTTCACCTTGGCCGCACCGATGGAGTTCACGTAGTCGGCGAGCTCCCCGGCCAGGACCTCGTTGGTCGACAGCGAGGTGTCGTAGTCCCAGGTGAAGATCTCGTTCTGTGGGACTCCGTTCTGGACGAGGTAGGCCTTGAGTCGGTCCCATACGCCGGAGTCCGCGTTGCGGCCGTGGATGAGGACGACGGGGACGGGCGCGGAGTCCGCGTGGGCCGGGGTGATGGTCCCGGGGCCGGCCAGCAGGGCCGTGGTCAAGGCGGCGGTTGCGGCGGCGGCGGTGAGGAGGCGACGCATGTGTGCTCCGATGTCCGTCGGTCGAGGAACGGGTGGCACGATCGCACGGACACCTCAGGAAGACCAGTCCTTCTGCGTCGCGCCGAGCGCGTCATCGGGGACGGCCGGGGGATCGGCCAGGTGGTCACGGATCTGCGCGGCGGCCTTGTTCGCAGGGACAACGCGAACTCCTTCGATCGCCGACAGCGGACGCACGGCCGGCGCGCCTGCCGACGACAGCAGTGAGGTGCACGCCATCGCCCGCGTCCGCGGAGTGAGCACGGCCCGGGTCCGGCTGGCGTGGACACTGCACCGCGGCCCGCACGTCCTGGCCATTCCGGCACCGGCGACCTCGACCACCTCGCCCAGAACGTGGCGGCAGGCTCGCTGCGCCTTTCCGAGGGCGAACTGGCCGTCCTGGACGCCCTCCACCACGCACATGCAACCGCATGAACAAGTCACCCGATGACGAGGCGGGAATGGCGCTGCCACCCGAACTCGGCCTGACCGGCGCCGTCACTTCGAGCCGTAGTACAACTGGAGGAACTCCTCCATTGCCGCGTCGACGCCGGCGCGGTCGCCGGTGGCGAGCAGGTCGAGCAGCAGCCCGCGTACGGTGGCGAGTCCCAGTCTGGCGCGGTTCCGGGCCACGGCGGGGTCCGCACCTGCGGCGACCTCTGCCGCCATGAGCGGCTCCAGCCAGTCGTTCACGAGCCCGTCGAGGACCGGGGCGGCCTCGGGGCGGCCCCGTAGCGCCTGCCCGCAGATTTCGAAGAAGAGACGCTCCTGATCAGCCAGTCGAGGATCTGTCAGCTGCCGCCAGAGGAGCCTCGCGACATCGGAGGGCGAGAGACCGGGTTCCGGACGGAGCCGGGACAGCAGATCACGCTGGCGCTGCTCCGACGTCCGGACGATCTCGACGAGCAGCTGCTCCTTGGAGCCGAAATAATGGATCAGCATGCGGTGGCTGACGCCGATCGCGGCGCCCAGGACGCGCAGGCTGAGGTCCACGAAGCCGTATGCCGCGACGTGGTCGACGGCCGCGTTCACCAGCTGAGAGCGCCGGTCTCCGTCCATGCCGGGCGCGGCCTTGCCCTCAGGGTGCGAGCCGCCCGTATTCACCACGTCGTGAGTGTACCAATTGGTACATGCGCTGCGTACCGTGTGGTACATGAAGTCTGTCACCGTGTCGATCGAGGTACCGCAGACGCCCGAGCAGGTCTATGACTTTCTCGATGTCATGGCTCACCACGAGCGATTCACCAACCACTACCTGACCGCATGGAGTTACAGCGGTCCCGGGCGCGGCATCGGTTCGTGCGCCACGGTCACAGCCGCGCTGGGCGGCACGAAGACCGACGTCACCATCGAGGTCGTCGAGGCCGACCCGCCGCGGCGCATCGTCGAACGGAACGTCAGCGCGGCCGGCCGACGCCTGGCCCACGGCACCTATACCGTCGAGCCGCTGCGGACCGGCGGAAGCCACGTGTCGTTCATGTACGCCTGGGCGCGTGCGCCGCTCACCGATCGCCTGCTGGCGCCCGTCGTCCGGGCCACGATGCGGCGCGCCAACCGTACGGTCATGCGGCGCCTGTCCACCGAGTTGGTTCGCCACGTGTCCACCGCCGGATCCTGATGCCGGTGCACGTCGGCTCTTCTGCCCGAAGCAGGACCCGTGGTCCAGCCGCGACTGTGACTGGCCCACTGTCTGGCGGCCCTGGTGTGCAAGGCGGGTGCGCTCACCGGGGCGACCCATGCGAACGGGCCTGCGTGGCAGGCCGCGCGGGCGCACTCGGCCCCGCTGAAATCGCTCAGCGCAGCACGACCGGTCGAGGTCTCCGGGCGAGCCCGGTTCGTCGAGGGGACATGGTGCAGCGTCATCCACACTGCCACCGGTCATGGCATCGATGTGGGGATGCTCACCGCGGTACAGAGCGTCATCGACCAGGCTGTCGCGGATCCGGACCTGAACAGGAGGCCCGTCTCGCGACCACGGGCGATTGCCGCATCCTCGCGATCGTTCCGCCGCCGGCGTGAGGCCCGGTGGTGGAGAGCAACTGCTGTGCCCTCGCGGCCATCGCCGTCACGGTGTGCGACGACCGGCCACGGATTTGTACCAGGCCACCTGCTCGGCACTCATGGACGAAGCGACGGCATGCACGTCGCCGATACGTTGGCCGCCACGCAGACGGTTGCCCCTCTCATGAGCCCGGAACGCCATGACGGACACCTGAGAGACAGGTTGCCAGTGCAGGGTGTAGGCCGGAGCGTTGGAATCCGGGACGTCCTCCATACGTACGCCGCGCTTGGCCAGCAGCCGCTCCAGCTTGTCGAACCGGAGATGACGGTCGAAGCGGCCGTACCGCTCGCGAATCGTCCGGTTGACCATGCCGGCGCCCGAGCAGGACGAGAGCCGATGCACCTGCAGGGTGAAGTGGTGTCCCACCCACGGGTGGTCGCGCGATTCCCGACCCCAGAAGAACTCGACCAATCCGTAGTCGCGCCACATGCTCTGGTCGTCGAAGGAGTTCTCGGCAAAGTCGGAACCCAGGATCGCGGTCACCCGGTCGGGACTGTCCGTCGGCTTGGCACCGAGCACCGTTCCGGATGTGATCACATCGACGTAGAACGCGAGGGAATGCGGAGTCAACTGGTCGTTCCTCGAGGGGTGAAAAGGCCGACAGCGGCCGCCTCAGCATAGGTGAGCGGTTTGCCACGAAGATTCACAGGACAGCCCGCATCTGGTCCTCCGGCCGGTCCACATCGTCACCCTACGTTGGCGACTGCCGATCGACCGGATCGGCGGCCTGCCTGCCCGGCCCGCCCCGTGATGGTGGCCCCTGTGCGGCGTCGCCGTCCCGCTTCTCATCGGGCCAGCCAGTGGGCCTCCGTGGTCCAGCCGAGGAGGCGGCGTCCCTCGCCCGCTTCCGGTGAGCCGCCGGCAGCGGCCTGGCGCAGGCCGGTCAGTGCCGGAGCGAGCCGGGCCGCGACATGGGCTGGATGGCGGACCGTCTCCTCGTCCAGGCAGGCGATCGTCTGCGCCTGTTCCGCAGGACCGCAGAGCGACAGGTGGAACACCATCTGACGCCATGCGTACGCCGCGTCCTTGATCATCGACAATGGCCTCGGATTGCCCTGTGTCCGGGCGGTCGCCTGGCACACGGTGGTGAAGCAGCGCCGGGCCAGGTCCGCCCATCCAGGTTCGGGCCTGATGCCTACCCGGCCGACCAGGGTGGCCAGATTGTGTGTGGTGAGGATCTGGGCCTGTTCGATGACCTTGCCGTTGGCCGCTACGGACCAGGTCCGGGCGTCCGGCTCACCGGCCCGCGCCGCGCACAGCGTCGCGAAGCCGGGCGAGGTGTGAGCCCGACGGGTACGGCGCAGCGAGTCGCTCGCCTCGATGATCGCGAGGTTGCGGACCGCCGCGTAGTCGATGTCGTAGTAACGCTCGTACAGAGTGCCGTCGAGCAACTCGGCGGCGACGCGTGCCGCAGCAAGGAACTTCGGTGTGAAGGTGCCCATGAAGATGTCCGAGGCCAGCTCCTCGACGAACGGAGCGCCGGTATCGGCCTGTCGAGCGAGCACACCGAGCTCCCGGACCAGCGGGTTGGGCAGGAGCGTGCCGGGGAAGGCCTGCACGGCCAGCTCGCCGAGTTGACGCAACGCGGTGTGTGCCACCTCCTCCTGCTCCTGGTCGGCGGCGCGGTATCCGGCCACTGCGCCCACCCAGGGCAGCTCCTCCGTCCGCACCTGCCGGGCGAGGTCGAGCAGCAGCAGTGAGCGGCGGTTGCGGAACGCCCGGTAGTTCGCGGCCATCAGGGTGCGCAGCGACTGGTTCTGATACGCCTGCGAACCGGTTGCGGCGACCAGTTGCGGCACCAACTCGGCCAGGACCTCGGCCGAGGGCACCACGCCACGTTCCACAAGCGTGCCGACAGGGGCACTCAGAGCCGCCTCCACGACACGTCGCACCGTTACGGGGACCACCGTCCCCGCCGGCAACCCGGTCTCGGCGGCCTCGCGGGGCGAGACGTCCGAGATCAGTGGTGCCACATCGGACGCACCGGTCTGCTGCGGGAGTCCGGAGAGCCGGCGCAGAACGAGTTGGGCCAGTGCGTGGTGCGAGGGACGGGCAGCCTGCGCCGCCTGACGGGCACGCAACTCGCCGTGCTGCCCGGAGCCCGGACGACCGCGCCGTCGGACCATCGACTCCACCGAGTGCCGCAGCAACCCGAGCCGACGCGCGTCCAGCGGCCGGCCCTCGACGGTTTCCTCCAGGGCGGCGCGCAGGATGCCGAGGTTCTCCTTCGGGTCACGGTGCTTGGTGCACCGTGTGTGGGCCGCCGCGAGGTCGCGGTAGCGGCGCAGGAGCAACTCGCCGCGCTCCTGCCACGCGTCGTCGGGCGTGTGGTCCATCACGCGGCCGGTCCCTGCTGTCTCCAGCCAATGGGTGAGCAGTTCGTCGCCGAAGGGCAGCCAGACGGTGAGGGCCTCGCGCTGGGTCTCCACCGCGGTGTTGAGTCGTCGGGCGGACAGGGACGCGCCGACGTCGCCGACCGTGCGCCGGTGGACCGCCCGGACGTCGGGCGCAGGTAGGTCGGACGGCCGTGGCAGGAAGCGCAGCCGGTCGGCCCACGGCTCCAGGATCTCGACGAGATCCAGTGCACCGGCCACGTCCCCGGCCCGCGCCAGCCACGCCACGACAAGCAGCGCGGCCTCCTCGGGCACGAGGATCTCGTAACGTCCGCTGTCGAGCAGCGTGTACAGCCGGGCGAGACCCGGTTCGGTGAGGCAGTACGCGAACAGCGCCCGACGATCGGCGGGTACCCCCGCCAGGGACGCGGCCTCGCGTTCGTACGGCTGGAGCGGGCCCTCGGCTCCTGCCGCGGAGGTGACGTACCCGCCGCGTACGACTTCCGGGGTCACCCAGGCGGGCAGTCCCGCCACGGGGGCGCGTGAGCCGATGGTCAGGCGGCCGTCGGCCATACCCGAGAGCACGGACTGCCATCGTTCGACGCGATCCGCCGCACGGGTCCGGGTAGCGGCTTCACCATGGGTCAGCCAGGTCAGAAAAGCCTGGGCCTGCATGGCCTCGGGATAGGCCACAGGATTCCTGGACTCTGCAGAATGCTGCTGTTCAGCGTCTTCGTTCATAGGCCGACGTGGCAGGTTCCGCCCCTGCGCCCTCCGGGTCCATAGCCCGGTGCTCTGCTGCTGAGCTACACGCCGATGGACATGAGGCTAGACGTCCGGCGGAAGCCCGTGCAAGCGCGTTGTCCAGGGAACCGCAGCCCGGTCGAGAACCGGTGTCCAATGTCGCCGACACAGACACCGACCGCGACGTCACCGGCAGCGATGACGATCTGCTCCTCGCCGTGGTCGCGCCCAGGCGCCTCGCGACCTTGCCGAGCCGTTCGGCGTCGCGTGGGATTCCGCCACCGCCGAGCGGAATGCACGGCACGTACGCGATACCCGCATCCTCGCACTCCGCGAGCGGCGCGATCTCACCGATGTGCTGGTTCTGCACCGTCGCGACGGGCGGGACCGCCCGGGGCCTCGGTGTTGATCTGGTGTTGCCCGCCGAAGCCGAACCGGTCGACGGTCAGGTCTCCGCCGAGGGAGAAGGTCTTGATCGTCATGATGGCCGAGCGACCCGCAGCGCTTCCCGAGCCAAAGGTCGGCCGGAAGCCGGTGCGCTGACCTCTGCTCCCGAATAGGGTCATGACCACGACGAAGAAAAGGTGCATCCATGGCTGAACGTGCTGTTCCTGATCGTGTGGTGGCGGCGGAGCGTCACGCCTCCGAGGCGGGGTTCAAGAAGAGCTGTGTCCCTGAGGTGGGAAGGCTGCTGAGGCTGACCGCTGCCACGAAACCCCATGGGACGATCGCGGAGAGCGGCACCGGCTCGGGGGTGGGCACCGCCTGGCTGCACAGTGGCCTCGGCGACGGCGCACGCCTGGTCACGGTGGAGCGCGACGAGGACCTGGCCCGTCGGGCAGCCGGTGTGTTCGCGGATGACGAGCGCGTCAGCGTTCTCACCGGGGACTGGCGGCTGCTGAAGCAACATGCCCCCTTCGACGTCTTCTTCTGCGACGGCGGAGGCAAGCGCGACGACCCCCAGGGGGTTGTCGATCTGCTGGCTCCGGGCGGCATTCTCATCCTGGACGACTTCACCCCCTCGCCCCACTGGCCGCCTCGTTTCGAGGGCGAGGTCGACGGGCTCCGCGTGTTCTACCTGAGTCATCCGGACCTGGATGCCACTGAGGTACTCACGACACCGGACAGTTCAGTGGTGATTGCGGCACGTCGCCGCTAGGCAGTGCCCGACGGGGCGGGGCCGACGGCTGCGGAGCCGTGCCCTCAGGAGATGGAACTTCGCCTCGGTGACCCGGAGTTCGTCAAAGCATTGGAGTACGTCCAAAGCGCTGACTTCGCGGGTATGGCGTTTCAGGAGCGGTCGTCGGGGCGCTCCATGGCAGAGCGCATGTAGTTGTCGGTGATTCGGTGGACCGCTTCGCGGTGGTGGGCCGGGTCACCGTCGATGCCGGCAGCGCGGAGGGCGAAGGCCCCGAACAGCTCCCAGCCCAGCAGCTGCGCGATGGCGATGGCAAAGGCCTCACGTACTTCCGTGGTGTCCCGCGCCCCCAGCGACACCACGGCGTCGAGCGCCGACGAGCGTTCCTGGAACGAGGAAGGGGTGGTCCGGTTGCTCAGCGACAGCCAGGAGACCAGACGTACGCAGTTCATGCTGCGCTGGTCCTCGCTACGGAGCCGGGCGAGGGCCTCGAGCGGGTCGGAGGCGGTGCGCACGGCCTCCAGAGTTCGGCGACGGAGGCCCGAAGCTGTCGGTGCTGGGCCTGGGGTGCAACAACTTCGGGATGAAGCTGGACGCCGAAGCGAGCCGAGCGGTGGTAGCCGCCGCCCTGGACGCGGGTGTCACCCACTTCGACACCGCTGAGATGTACGGCGACGGCAAGTCCGAGGAGTACCTCGGCGCCGCCCTCGCGGGGCACCGCGACGAGACCGTCATCGCCACCAAGTACCTTCCGCGGCCCCACGACGAGGCCTACACGCCGGGCGTTCTCGCGGCGCGCATCCGCGAGGCGTGCGAGTTGAGCCTGCGCCGCCTGGGCACCGACCGGATCGACGTCTACTACCAGCACTACCCGGTCCCCGAGGCGCCGGTCGAGGAGGTTGTGGAGACACTCGACGAGCTGGTGCGCGCCGGCAAGGTGCTGCGCGTGGCCACCTCCAACGTCGACCCGGACCATCAACGGCTCCCGCCGGGCTGCCGAGAAGCTCGGGCTCGCCCGCTTCACCGGGGTGCAGGCCGAGTGGAACCTGCTCTCACGCGGCGCGGTGTCGTTCCGGCGGCCAGGACGGCGGGCATGGGCGTCGTGCCCTACTCCCGCTCGCCTCCGGCCTGCTCACAGGCAAGTACGCCGCAGGGAAGCCCTACCCCGAAGGATCGGGCTTCGCGCTCATCCCGTACTTCGCCGAGGTGGCGACCGAGGAGAACTACCGCAAGGTCGAACAGCTGACACGGCTCGCGGGCGAACACGGGCGGAGCATCATCGAGCTCGCATTCGGCTGGCTCCTGGCACAGGACGGCGTCGCCTCCGTCATCGCCGGCGCCACCACACCCCGGCAGGTCGCTGCCAACGCCGCGGCGATCACCTGGGATCTGGACACCGAGGAACTCGCGGCCGTGCAGAACATGCGTCCTGAGGGCCGCCGCCCCGGCGCGGCCTCGCCCCGGACTCGCGCGGGGCTGCCGCGGCTCCGGGCGTCGCGGCACTTTCACGGGTGTGCGCTCCGGCAGGTTCGCGGCCCTCGGTTCTGCGCAGGACAGGACCTTTCATGACCACCTCACAGGACATCTTCCAAGGCGAGGTAGCCGTCATCACCCGGGCCTCCGCGAGCATCGGCGCCGGCTTTGCCGAGCATGCCGCCTCCCTCGGAATGAAGCTGGTCCTCGCCGACATCGCCGAGGACCGGCTGGCCGCCGTGGTGCAGGGACTTGCCGCCGACGGCGCCGAGGTCGAGGGCGTCGTCACCGACGTCGCCGACCCGGCATCCGTGGAGGCACTCGCAGAGCAGGCGTACGAGCGCTTCGGCACGGTCGATCTGTTGCTCAACAATGCAGGGATCATGACCATGGGCTACTCCTGGGAGATCCCCGCCGAGCGGTGGGACGCCGCGCTGCGGATCAATATCGGCGGCTACGTCGACGGCATCCGGGCCTTCGTGCCGCGGATGCTCGCCGAGGGTGGGAAGGCGTGGGTCGTGAACGTGTCGTCCGTCGGCGGGTTCTTGCCGAGCCCGCTGATGGCGCCCTACAGCGTGACGAAGTTCGGCACGCTGGCACTGACCGAGTCGCTCGCATACGAGTTGCAGATGAAGCAGTCGGACATCCAGGTATCGGTCGTCTTCCCGGACTCCGTCCAGAGCGAGATCTTCAGGGTCGACGCTCCCGGCCGGGCAGCCCAGCCGGAGGTTGCCGCGTTCAACGCGCAGCTCCAGGCACGGGCCGACTCCGCCGGGATCACGGCGCTGGAGCATGCACGACGATGCTTCGAGCAGATCGCCGAAGGACGCTACTGGGTGTTCCCGCAGCCGGAGATGGTGGATGCGGCATTGCGTTCGCGCACGGACATGATCCTGGGCCGGCAGAGCCCGGTACTGAACCCCGACCTCTGACGCGACGAGGAGGCGTGAGCTCTGCTCCTCGGCCCGCCCGAAAGAGTTGTGGCGAGAGGATGCGTGGCCTGCCGACCGGCACCGTGCGACAAGGCAGTGCGCCGGTCGGCAGGACCGTCTCGTCATCCTGGCTTCGTGAACGAACGCACCGGCGCGGCTGCGCACTCAACGACATCCCCGAGGTCCGGAGACTTCCGCGATGCGGGTGATGGGGGTGCCACGAAGCCGGGGGAGGAGGCTTACGGGTCAGTGCCAGCCGGTACAGGACCAGCTGCCCCCTTGACCGTCATAGATCTCCACGCACGCACGGTAGGCGTTGCTCGACCCCACCATCTGCGTGTAAGCGGCATAGGAGGGGGAGGCGTTCGCCGTGTACGACGCACCACCCCGGATCTGAATCTTGAACCGCCAGGAGCTGTTCGCCTTTTCGATCCGCGCCCAGGCAGCACTGCACCGGGCCGAGTTGCGCAACTGCACCTCCGGCCCGCCACCCGCCGGCCGAACCCGGTCGATGACCTTGGCCCCGGAGCCGCACCCCTCGCTCTGAGGGTTCTTCCCTGTGCACGAAGACCCCTTGCACGCGGCAGGCGCCACGGCTTCGGCGGACAGGGCGGGGGTCAGTAGCAACGCCGAGGTCAGAAGAGCGGTGCTGAGGCACGGGAGGGCGAGGCGGTCCCCGGTCAGGCCGGCGCGGGCCGCGACGACGGTGCCCCCGGCGCCGGGCTCGGCGGCCGGATCAAGGACATCGCCCGGCAGACGCCGCCGGCAGTTGACCGGGCAAATCGGGTCGTCGGCCACATCTCGGTAGACATGCCGGGCCGTGGCTCACCCCCGCCCGAGACACCGCTGGGCAGCTTTATCACCGACGCACAGGTCGCCGCGGGCAAGGTCCATGGAGCCGGCCTCGCCCTCATGAACCCCGGCAGTATGCGTGCCGACCTCGCCTTCCACGACGGGGGTGCCGTCACGTACGCGGACGCCTACCGGGTCCAGCCCTTCGAAGGCCCGGTCTATGTCCTGCCGGTGACTGGTGCACAGCTCATTACCGCGCTCCGGGAGCAGTTCACCGGCGTGAACGCGGACAGCCCCCGCTTCCCAGCTCTCCCGGGAGCTCAACTACTCCGTCGACATGAGCCGTACCGGCGCAAACCGTCTCCTCGCGGACACCGTGCGGGTCAACGGACAGCCGGTGGACCGGGACGCCACGTACAAGGTGGCCCTGAACGAGTTCCTGGCGAACGGCGGCAATGGCTTCACCTCCTTCGGCGAGATCACCACGCGAGAAGGGGGCGACATCACGGAACTGGAAGCGCTGATCGACGGACTCAAGACCACGACGGCCGACAACCCCGCCATTCCCCCGGCACCGGGCCGGATCACTTTCGTCACTCATTGACCGCACGGAACCCGGCCACCGAATCGGACCACCGAAGGCCGACGGTCCGATTCGTGTGCGCCCGCAGCGCTTTGGAATTCCCCCGCCGTGACGCGGTAGGGCCTTCGTGTCAGGGCGAACGGCCGCGCCCTGGGAGAAGACGACACTTTCCGCTCTTGTCGACCGCCGGCACCACGTCCTCGTCGCGCAGCTGCTCCAACACGTACTCACGCACGTCATCGCGCAGGGTGCCGGCATCCCACCTGGCCCGGCCGAACCGGTGCTGCATGCGCTGCGGAGCAGCCAGACTTCGGATGTCGGGCTGCGGTCGGAGCGGCGGGTGTGCCACGGTGATCGCATGACGTGGAACGGTGATGAGTACCAGGCCCGGTTCGACCACATCGCCGCAGAGGGCGGAGATGTTCATGGCGAAGCCGCGCTGGTCCGCTCCTTCGAGGCCGCCACCGTCCTCGATGCGGGCTGCGGCACCGGCCGGGTTGCCATCGAGTTGGCCCGCTACGGGATCGCCGTGGTCGGCGTGGACGTCGACGAGTCGATGATCGCGACCGCCCGGCGGCTGGCGCCGGAGATCTCCTGGCACCAGCACGACCTGGTCGGCCTTGATCTGGGGCTGTCGTTCGATGTCGTGGTGATGGCGGGCAATGTCCCCCTGTTCACCCCGCCGGGAACGGAACCGGCCCTGGTGGCCGGGGTGGCAGGCCACGTCCGCCCACGCGGCCGTCTCGTTTCGGGGTTCTCTCTGGACCGCGGATACACGCTGGACGACTACGACGCTCACTGTCGTGCGGCGGGACTGACCCTTGAAGCCAGATACGCGACCTGGTCCCGAGATCCTTACACCGATGAGGAGTACGCCGTTTCCGTGCACCGCAGGTTCTGACCGTCCGCGACCGACCGGGCCGACGGCCGGAGCAGCGAGTGCGGGAGGGCCCCGGCCAACGCTGCTGGACGCGGCGCGGCGATCTCCCCGAATACCGCCCTCTCCACGGTACTGACCGGGCGCTCTGCCACTCCCTCCCAGCGGCCCGGTTCGCGTCGTTGCGGAGGGCCGCGATGTACCGACGGCCGGGGGTGTCTTCGTAGGAGCGAGCATCGGGGCCGGTGCCCTTCGTCCCGCGGGCTGACTGACGCTCGTCTCCGCACCGGCTCCGTCCGGTGTCGGCCCCGCAGCGTTCACCAGCCGACCAGATCCATGGATCTGCGAGCGAGCCAGTCCGTGAACGACACGGGCTGACCGCCCAGGTTCAGAGGAAGGATCTGGTCGCAGGTGGCCCGGCCGTCGAACCACAGCGAGCCCCGGTGCGGACCGGTGACAACGAGCAGGGTCGAGAAGCCACAGCCGTTGTCCTGGATGAACACAGCGCCGGACGTCTTGCGTTCCTGAAACACTCCGTACTCGGCGTCCCACTGCTCCCATGCCGCTTGGTAGGCGTTGTGGTCCGGAAAGTTCTGTGGCAACGGCTCGCGCGCGTCCAGTTCGTCCTCGTAAGTGCGGTAGGAGTCGGGATGCGGGAAGTCGGTAGTGAGCAGGTCGTAGTTGGTGCTCGAGTCCCCACGCCAGCCCCAGCCTGCCGCGGATCGGCATAGTTGGTTCACCGCGTCGCCGGCGCTCTGCCGGAGCAAATACTCTCGGTACTGATCCGGGAACGTGATGCCAAGCGCCGCCTCCGCTTCGCAAATCTCCGCTTCGGACAATGGCGGTGGGGAGGTGACCTGCCTCGCGGGTGGACAGCTGAGCTGGTCAGTGCGCCGCCCCCGGGCCATGCGCTGGTCTTCCGCTGTCCAATCGGTCGTCATACGGGTGAGGGTAGCTGCGAGTGATCTGTCAGGATTCCGCCGCGCCATGGATGCGCCCGGAGCCGAGATGCCGCAGAACGCATGGCGCGACATGGTATCCGAAGACTCCGTCACCTTCCTGGTCAAGTACGAGGACTTCACCGGTCGTGCCATCGCCCACTGCGACCAACCGCACCACGAGGACCTCGGCATGATGCAGGCTGTCGACTGCGTCGAACCGTGAGAGCCGGACCGGAGTCGCTGGCTTGGCATGCCGGTAGGTGGCAGCCGGCCCCGCGTTCAGGGTGCTCCGGCATGGCATACGGTGCGTACCGGGCGGCCGTTCCGTCCAGCCATCGGCCCGCTGAGAGGCAGGACCGCCCCGCGCCGGGTTCGCGCCGGACGGTCGACGGGGGCGTCGAGCGCGCCGAAACTGCCTCTACGGAGTCCGCAGACCGTCCCAACGGCGGTCCGAGCCGGGGTCAGGTGGTTTGTGCGCTGCGGGCGTACGGTGCGAACAGCAGCGACCAGTTGCCGACCGTGGTCCGGGCCAGTGCCGCCCTCAACTCCCCGTCCTCGTCATCGGGGGTCGCCTTGTCGGGCCGGAGGCCGGACTGCGTGACCGGCTCCTGGGATCCGGTTCCGGTGTGGGCGGGATCGCCGTCAGCAGGGTCCTCCGTCGCCGCGTCGAGGAGGTAGAGCAGGTGTCCCTGTGCGGGGCCGGCATCCCCTGTTTCCAGTGATTGCGTGGTGAAGGTGCGTTGCTCGTCATACCGCACCAGATCTGAGTTCTCCACGGCGGCCTGGACGAGCTGGGCCCAGTAGGACTCGTCGTGGGCACCTGTGCGCTGCCGCATGTGCCGTGCGGCGTACCGCGCCATGGCCTCTGCGTCGCCGATCAGGGGGGAGAGCACCTGGTCGGAGGTGAAATCGAAGCCGAACCAAAGGCGGCGGTCGTCGAGGAGCAGCGACTCGATACCACCGACGACGCCGATGCGGCCGGTCAGCCCGCGCGCCGGATCCGTCATGTTTTCTCCCAGTGTGGTTTCTGAGATTGCGCTGTCTGTCATGGGGGGTGCCTCTTCCGATGTCGCGTTCACGCTACTGCCGGAGTGTCTATCGCAGAGCACTGACATCGAGTACGCCGTCCCTCAACCGGAGTTCCACAATCGGCCACGAGGCCGATTCGGTCAGAGATCTCTGCCAGGGGGACGGTTACGCCTGAGCGCGCAGCGACGGCGTCACGGACGGCAGGCGCCGTCAGCTGCAGCGGTGTCTCTCCATCGACGGGTCTGCTGCTCGAAGTGGCGCCGACCACCGTGCCGCTGTACGGATTTGTGTCCCTGGTGGTACTCGGCGTGGACTGCAACATCTTCCTCATGTTCCGGATGCGGAAGGAGGCATTGGCAACCGGCAAACGGCCGGGGGCAGGCGGGCCCCTCAGTCCGAGCGGTGTTCGGTGGAACCGGTTCCGACCGGTGACGGACCACTACGCACAGCCGGTTCCAGCGAGGTGAGGCGTGCCATCTCCTCCTCCGACAACCGCAGCCTGCCGGCCGCCACGTTCTGCGCGAGGTGGTCCGGATCACCGGTGCCGGGGATCGCCAGCACATGCGGCCCCTGCTGCAAGGTCCAGGCCAGCCGTACCTGCGCGACGGACACACCGTGCTCGCGGGCGACGGCACACACCTCCTCGCTGTCACGGGCAGCCGGACCCACCTCTCGCCCGGAACCGGAGATGGCGAAGAACGGGACGAAAGCGAGGCCGAGTTCACCGCAGTGCCGCAGGAGGGCCTGGTCCTCGCTCGACGCACCTATCCCGTAAGGGTTCTGCACGCAGACAACCGGGGCTATGGCCATGGCCTCGGCCAGTTGCTCGGACGTGACGTTGGAGATGCCGAGGTGGCGGATCAGCCCGGCTTCGCGGAGTTCGGCCAACGCGCCGAAGTGCTCGCCGATCGAACCGGTCCGCCGACTCGGCGGCACGCGCAGGTTCACCACATCCAGGTGATCGCGACCGAGTTGGCGCAGGTTCTCCTCGACCTGGGCGCGCAACTGCGCCGGGGTGGCCCACCACCATGCGCCCGAGGCATCACGGCCGGGCCAGACCTTGGTGGTGATGACCAGATCGTCCGGGTACGGCGCCAGGGCGCGGTTGATCAGCTCGTTGGCGGAGCGCGTCGCCGAGAAGTAGAACGCGGCGGTGTCGATGTGGTTGACACCGAGCTCGACCGCCTGCCGGAGCACGGCGATGGACCGCTCGCGATCGCGTGGCACGCCGCGGTCGAAGGGCGCTGTACCGGTGAGGCGCATCGCGCCGAAACCGACACGGTTGACGGTCAGGTCACCGAGTTGCCAAGTAGGTGTATACGTGGCTGCCGCGGTATTCGTCTGCGAGCTCATGAAAACGGATCTCCTCTTGCAGGTCGGAAGGTGTAACGGGTGGGTCGTGACGATTCAGGTGGCCCGGCAGGCGTGTACCTGGCAGGTGGGTAGCTTCGAAGCGGGTCCACCAGTGCCGGGCCGGGGCTGGACTCAGGCACGAAAAAAGCCTCCCCGGCGGATCGGAGTCCGCACCGAGAAGGCTTGAGTTGTGATCCGCATCATAGCAGGGGAACCAGGGCGCCCACCAGCTGGTCATCGGATACGGCGCTTCGCGGACGAGGTCCCCAGCGGCAGAGGGACCAGGCGCGTCGGTCACCCGCACGCTCACCGCAGCGGCCCATGCGCACACCGGTTCAGCCTGACGCCGCGGAAATCCTGGGCCGATATGTGCCTCACAAGGCGCTCCACATCACATTGATCCAGTTGTGCCTCACCCAGCACGACTGGATTGCGCCCTACCCGCCCTGATGGCCCGTCCGGACCCTGAGAAGCATGGGGGACAGCGAAAGCACATCAGGTCCGGACAGTACCGACAACGCGTTCCACGCCCTCCTTGAAGGCGCCACCGCTCCACGACCGCCCGCCCCACCCGACTGCCCGTTCTGCGACCTCCCGCAGGACCGCTATTCCACCCACTACGAAGGCCACTGGGTTCTCCTTGAACCCCGCATCATCGTCCCAGCCCATACCGTGCCCCCGCGCCGGCGCTGGATCATCACCTCGGACGGAGCCGCCATGAACCTGTGGGACGCCGAACCTCTCCCCGGTACCCGGTGCCGGATCGCGCACCGGACGGTCTGCCCCTATCTCAGGCCCGAAGACCCTTGGCCTTGGACCACCGCGCTCCGACAGGAGAACAAACGACGGGCGCTGCGCCTGTTCAACCTTCCTGAAGACCGGGACCTCCCCGGAACTGGCTGACCGCAGGGCCAGTCGGTGCTGTGTGGCGCGGCTGGGTTCGTTCATCACCGGTTATACGCCATGCGCCCAGGCCCCCTGTGACCCGGATCAGCGCCCTGGCCCGGTGCGCAGCCGTGCCGTCACGAGGACTCCGAACACGGTCCTGCACCTTGTGCCTCGACCTACACCTTGACCACGCCCCGCACGTATGGAACGCGGCACAGCTTCGCGAAGCCATGAAGACCTGACCGACGACATGCTCATCCACAGCGGGGACGACTCTTACGAACTGGTCGGCCATCGGGCGTGTTCTGTCTCTGAGAGGGCCTCCGTCTCAAAGGGATAATGAGGGCATGGAGCTGAGCGGGGACAAGGTCGTACTGCGACCCGTGACAAGCGGTGAGGATGCGATCCTCGACAGGATCGTGAGAGAGCCGGAAGTCGCGGCGTGGTGGTCACCCCCGGACGACTATGAGGGCATGCTCGCCGTCGTTTGCGAGGGGGAGGTCATCGGAGCGGTCCAGTTCGAGGAAGAGACCGACCCGGAGTTCCGCCGTGCGGGCATCGACATCTTCCTGACAGCACGACACCACGGGAAGGGGCTGGGTACCGACGCGGTGCGCACGCTGGCCAAGTGGTTGGTGCGCGAACGCGGTTATCACCGGCTGACCATTGATCCCGCTGCGGCCAACACCGCGGCGATCTGCAGTTACCGCAAGGTCGGATTCAAGCCCGTGGGGATCATGCGAGCGTACGGGCGCGACCACCAGACGGGCACCTGGCAGGACGCACTGCTCATGGATCTGCTCGCCGAGGAGCTGACCTGACCGGATCGGCTGGCGAACACCTCGGGCATGATGTGGTGCGGCCGCACAGGTTATTCGCGTGTGAGGACGAAATGGACCGGTGCGGCCTTGCCTCAACCTGCCTCGACCGGCTCTCGCCGGTCCGCATCCCACTTCGAGGCCTCGATTGGCAGGGGAGTGTCATGCGCGATGGGCGGTATTCCGGGCTTTCAGCTTGCGTGTTCGGCCTGGGGTGTAGGTCTTCAACGAGTTGGCCAGCTGTCGGTGGGCCCCTGGCGTCGAAGAAGGCGGCAGGGGGCCGGAAGCCGCTGCCGCTGTCGGTCGTCCGAGGCTCCGACCCGGCGCGCGTGCGATATCTTGCCCGCCATGACCGAACCAGGGTCCGCCACTTGGCCACCTGCCCCGATACGGACCGAGCGGCTCGTGCTCCGCGAGTCCGAGGCCCGGGACCGTGCGGCGCTCATTGAACTGTTCACCTCGCCCGAGGTGGGCACCTACCTCGGTGGTCCTCGACCACGTCATGAGCTCGAGCGCACATTGCCCGAGACGCCCGAGAGGCGCCCCGGCCTCTTCGTGATCGAGCTCGACGGAGCGGCGATCGGCACCATCGAGCTCAACCGGCGCGACGCGGAGCATCGGAGTCATGTCCGTCCGGATGCCGGGGAGGCCGAACTGGGCTACCTGCTCCTGCCAGAAGCATGGGGACACGGATACGCCGCCGAGGCGTGCGCGGCGGCGCTCGAATGGTTCGCCGACGCGCTTCCCGGTGAGCCGGTGGCGCTCTGCACCCAGACCGCCAACGACCGCTCGATGCGCCTCGCGGCGAAGCTGGGGTTCACAGAGGTGCAACGCTTCGAGGCGTGGGGCGCCGAGCAGTGGTTCGGCGTGTGGTCCCCAATCACGCCACCCGCAATCGCGCGGCCCGCTTGAGCCTGGCAACGCGCAGTTTGCCGTGCGTTCGAGGAGGCGAATCCCGAGCTCGCCCTCCAGCTTCGCGACGGCATGACTCACCGGCGGCTGCGTCATGTTGGGGTTCTTGGCAGCCGCGAAACCGAACCGGCCTCCACGACGGCCGTGAAGTACTCGATCTGACGACAGTCCACGCTCTTCGCATCGGTCCCCAGGCCAGGCGTCCCAGGTACGAGGACGGTTCAGCTCTCCCCCTTCGGGACGGAGTAGTGAAACACTGCAAGGCCCTGACGGCGGCCGTGATGGGGACAGACCGCACGGCTGATCCCTTCTTGGGCGAAGCCGGGCTCAGACGTCCTCAAGCTCATTTGGTGAGTTGGCTGTAGTGGACGAGGGGGCAGCCGATGGCGACGAGGAAGCGTTCGGCGGTTTTGCGTGATCACGTACTGTGCGCAGCCATGGGTGAACTGATATTGATCAGGCATGGCCAGACCGAGTGGAGCCTGTCGGGCCAGCACGCCGGACGTACCGACATCCCGCTGACTGCCGCGGGCGAGGCCGCAGCCACGTCGCTTGCTCCAAGACTTGCCCAACGTCATCCGGTCGCCGTGTTCAGCAGCCCGCTGAGCCGCGCCATGCGGACGGCCGAGTTGGCCGGCCTGACCGACGTCCAGCCCGATCCAGACCTGATGGAGTGGGACTACGGAGGGTATGAGGGCCTGACCGCGGCGCAGATCCAGGAGACGACGCCAGGTTGGGACCTGTGGCGGGACGGCGTGATTCCCGGCGACGCAGCCCATCCTGGCGAGGAGCTACAGCAAGTGGCCGCGCGCACGGACGCGGTGTTGGACCGGATCCGGCCGCTGTTGGACGATGGAGACGTCGCCATCGTCGCCCACGGTCATCTGGCGCGCGTGCTCACCGTGCGCTGGCTCGGCCTCCACGCGTCTGCCAGCCGACTGCTTGGCCACCCGCACCCGGGCACGCTCAGCTTCCTGGCGACCGAGGACGAGCAGCCCTTCATCGCCGCATGGAACGTTTCGTAGCGGCAGCCCGCTGCCGCACACCTGCCGCGAGGGGCGCCGGAAACAGATGAGCGTCGCGGCGATCCCGGCGGAGGCCGGGAAGGGAAGTGAGCCGCCTTGCGTTCGTAGCGGCGGCGGCACCCAGCCACAACACCGTCCGCTCAACGGTCCAACGATGGCGGCCCAGCCGCTGAGAGGACTCGATACCCCTGCGGGCGCTGCACGGACAGAGCGAAGTGGCGAGAATGGCCCCCATCGGCAATGCCAACGACACACCCAGCTCTACGCGACGGCAACCCGTTTCGGGCGCAGGCTGCAAGCCGTCGAGCCTGGTGCACGGCCTGCGGAGTCGACGACCTGGACGAAGGGCCCTGGTACCCCTCGCGGAGGAGGGCCACCTACAGCGGCACGATGACGAGCGCGGTGTCATCCCTGATGCCTGTCGATGACAACAGCTCCGTCAGCAGGGCATCGGCGAGATTCTCGGCCTCGGCTCCGCAGTGGCGGGTCAGGGAGTCGGCGAGCCGGGCAAGGCTCGTGTCGATGTCCTCGCTCCGACGTTCGATCAGGCCATCGGTGTACAGCACAAGGAATGCGCCCTCGGTGAAGGGCATCGTGGCCTGCGACCAGGGACCTTGCTCGAGGCGGGCGCCGAGTGGCGGATCGGTGGCTTGGTCCAGGAACTCGACGGTGCCGTCACTCCGCAACAGGGCCGGCGGCAGGTGGCCGGCGCTGCTGTAGGTGATGCAGTGGGTGCTCCAGTCGATGAGAGCGTTGGCCACTGTCGTGTTCTCGGCTCCTACGACGGAGCGGGCGTACAGCTCCAGGATCTCCAGGGCGCGGGCTGGACCGCCGCAGGAGCGCGACGCGGCGCTGAGAGCGCTGCGCAGTTGCCCCATGACGCTGGCTGCGGACAGTCCGTGACCGACCACGTCGCCCACGGCGACCCCGAGGCGGTCGCCCGGCACATCCACCAGGTCGTACCAGTCGCCCCCCACCTCCAGTGCGCTGATGGCGGGCCGGTAGCGCACGGCCACCGGATGGCGTCCGACCGCGCGTGGCGCAGGCAGCATCGCCTCCTGCAGGCTCAACGCGACGACACGGGCCTGGATCAGTTCAGTGACCTCCTCCACCCGGTGCAGCAGCAGCGCGACCCGTCCGTCCGGGCCCGGGACAGGGATGTTGGTCATGCTCCAGAAGCGCTCTTCCGTCGCCCGGGGCCGGACGGTGGTGTCCGTCGGATCGAATCGCTGCAACTCCATGGTCTCGGGCCTGCCGGTCCTCGCGACCCGGCGCAGAGACTCCTCGATGTTGCGCGCCACGGCCGCGTTGGGATGGTTCGGCCTGTCCGCGTAGTCATGGGGCATGTAGTGGCCGATCACGTGCTCGCGGCTGCGGTTGATCACGTGCAGCCATTCCTCGTTGGCGTCCTCGAAGAACAGCTGTGGGGTCAGGAGGGCGACCGCTCCTGGAAGGGCCTGGAATACTGCCCTGTAGTCGATTTCTGGTTCCTTCATGACTGTCCCGCCTGGACGCAGTGAGACCCCCTTACACCATGTCGGATCTATGCGGCATGCGCCTCTGGGTGCCGTTTCGAGGCCCCGTTGCCTTGAGACGGCCAGACATTTTTGGCAGGAAAGGCTCGCCCTTCGGTGCGGTGGTGGCCGCGCAGGTAGCCACTCCCTCCCGGGCGGTGACGGAGCGGGACGTCCGGCACACTGTGGGTGTTCTCGCAGCCTCGGGCCGGGCCGCGCGTACGAGTGATGCCTCTGACCGCCAGAAATGTCGCAGCGTCCTGAACAGTGCGGCATTCGACTGGGACCACGCCGGACTGTTCCGGCTCGGGGAGGCCTGCTCGTCGGAGCGGGCGGTGGCGCCCCGGAGCCACATTCGTCTATGGGCGGGGGATCTGCGGGGGCGCGGTGGAGCGGGCCGCGCGGTCGAGGTCGGCGAGCAGGCGTTCGGCGTCGGTCATCAGCGACCCGTACACGTGCCACGCGCCCGGCTCGGGCAGTGTGCCCTGCTTGATATCGCCGGTCATCATGGTGTGCCACGCGGCAGCGTCGTCGATTGCCCTGTGCAATCGCCGGCGGGCGTCGTCGTCGGTGGAGCCGTCGGCCGGTCCGGCGGCGGCGAAGTACTTCATCGCCTCGGCCGCCGCCTCCAGGGTTGCCGCGTACCGGTCGAGGAACGTCTGGCCCAGGCGGGGGTTGGTGTCCTGGTCGTCGACGGTGTCGGCCAGTGTCCGGGCGATGCCGCGAACCTGGAAGGTGATCCGGTGCAGGGCGTGCAGTGCCGTGCCATGGCCCGACAGCTCGTGCCGTCCGCGGACGACGACGCACCGGGTGTTCCAGCGCAGGCTCTCCTGGCTCTCGCGGACATCCTCGTGCGCCCGCATCGCCAGGTCCTCCAGACGCCTGCCCTTCTCCAGCCAGGTCTGCGCGCGGTCCGCGTGCTGCCGTTCCCGTAGCCCGTTGCCCATGCCGAGGAGCAGTTCCCCGGTGGCCGCGGCGAGACCGCGCACCGCGGAGTCGGAGGCGCTCAAGTGCACGGGAGGCAGGATGAGGGCGTTCACCACGATGCCCACCACCGCACCGGTCAGCGTCGCCAGTGTCAGTGCGACCACGTGGCCCGCCGGAACGGCCGTCGCCGCAGCCAGGGCGAGCACTGCCGTGGAGGCGACCTGCAGACGGCCGTCGGAACCCCTTCGGCCGGCGACGACAAGTGCGATTGCCGGGATGGCGGCGGCGCTCCCCGCGGCCGGGCCGAGCAGCCACACGACTGCCACGGCCACCGAAAGTCCGGTCGCCCGGGCCGCCACGTTGCGCAGTGCCTGCGTCACGGACCGGTAGACGCTGGGGGCGCTGACCATGGCCAGCGCGGTGGCCACGGCGAGGTACCGCTGCTCGCCCGGAAGCCACCACGAGGCGGTCTGCCAGGCCAGGAGGGCCGCGATCAGGGCCTTGGCGGTCCGTACCGCTGCGGGCCGTGCCGACCGGAGGGCTCGCAGCAGCCACCAGGTCCGCCTCGCGTTCCGCTGCCGCACGGCGATGGCCTGTCCTCGCGCGAGGGCGTGTGCGGTCATGCTCCCGGCTCCCGCTCCATCCACGACGACGACATGCCCCTCATGGAACCGGCAGCCGCCGACGCGCCCCCCGTCGAGGAGCGCCCGGCGGTCCTGTGGCCCGAAACGGCGGTGCCCTTGCCGTGGCGGGTGGCCGGAACCATCACGGAGGCCGTGACGCCCGCAGGCAGTCGCCCGCCCTGCGTCGCGGATGATGTGGTGGCCGCCCAGTGAGCGGAGGTCCGGTCCATGGTCCTTCTCCTTGTCCGGCGTACGGTCGTGCTCCTTGTCCGGCGTGCGGTCGTGACCGCGGGCCGGCGTTCACTCGTCTGCAATGAGACGGGTGGGGGCGCGTCGAACGCCTTCGGAGTGACCGAGGGATGCACGTCGCGCGGGTGCCGCGTTCTTCACGCCTTGCGGCGGGGCACGCGTGGCCTCGTGTGTCGGAGCCGCAGGGCGGTATCCGGTGTACCAGTCGCCGCCGTCCCTTGAAGCGACTGCGAATTCCGCCCCGCGGTTGAGTACGGCTTCTCCAGCCGTACTCCGATCATCCACCGGCGATCATCCAGGCCGGTGGATCCTGCATCGGACTGTTGGACCGGTGCAGGAGCTGATTCCCCAGGGCCGGGGTATGAACGAGGATCGCGTGCGTGTGCCTGTCAGCGACGGGTGTCGTGGTCCCGCATCCAGTAGATCTGGTCGAGGACCCACTGGCGGCGGAGGTCGTCATCACTTGTCCGGTACCCGTACCGGTTGTCGTCGTGGTCCCGGTCCCAGTGGTGATGTCCGCCGTCGTGGCGGATGCGGTAGGCGTGACGGTCGCTGCCGAGCCTGCCCCATCCTTCGTCCCAGCGGCCGGGCCCGTCCTGGTGGTGGGTGCCGGCGGGCGACGACGCGCGGGAGACGGCGGTCGGCCGGTCGCCCGTCGTGGGGGTTGTGGCTGAGGCTGAGGCGGAACCGCCGGTGACCAGGAGCCCGGCTACCGCGACTGCCACAGAGGTCATTGCGACGGCAGCGCGACGCGCAAACGTGAATGCCATGATTCTTCCTCCTTGCCTACCCCGTGACCTGCATGGACAGAGTCGCGGGCTGCCTTGGATCGGGCATTTGTGACACTACTGCGAGAAAGTTGAACATAAAACTAATTTGCGTTTGAGGAGGGCCATGGCCTGGAACGCGTCGCGCCGGAATATTCCGGCGGCCGGGATGCTTCGGTGAGCTGGCCGGAAACCTGTCCCTGCCACGGCGACTCCCCACGGGGACAGGGGTGACCTCCCACGGGTCAGGCGAGCGATGGGCAGGGACACGTCGTGCTCGTACGCGTTGTGCAGTCCCAGGGCCGGTTGCCCTCGCCGCCGTCGGACTGGAGCACCTGGAGCGCCTGGAGGTCATGCGCCACGGTGCCAACCCGGCCTCCACCTCGGCGTGGGGCGAACGGGGCTCGTTCGGCGGGCGCCGGCGACATGTTGCTTGACCGGAACGTGGTCGGCGCCGAGGTCGGGCTCTGGGGTCCAGGCCCGGCGCCGCGCCCGAGTCTCGTAGTCGGTGGAGTCGATCGCCATCACCCCGGTGAGAGGGAAGCCTTCGGGAAGGGACGCGTTCAGCAGCGCCCGGCGAACCCGCTTACGCAGACCGGCTCGTGGCGGCAGCCGCACGGGCAGAGTGCGGGCAGTACGGCCTCGACGGCGGGGAGCAGGCCACTGTGCTCGACCATCAGGTGCGCGCAGCGAAGGGCCTGGGTCAGGGTGACGTGCCGGGTGAGTTGGGTGAGATGCGGCGGGACGCTGGTTCGGGCCGCCTCGCTCACCCCGTTGCCCGGGCCGGCGGCCGACTTCAGCTGTCAGGCCATCGCGGCCCTGACCGACGAGGTCGATCAAGATGGTGCACTTGCGGCAATTACGTTCGTTCAGAGGGTTTGGTGCCCTTGGGGGAATGCGGAGGGCGGTCCTTGCACATGATGCCGTCACTGACGATCACGTGCTTCGGAGGCTCCGAAGTGACTGCTCAGGACCATGCCAGCACCGAGACCGACGGAGAACCACTGGACCTGGCCGATCAGGAGTTGGTTCGTGATCCGTTCACCGCCTACGCACCCGTCCGTGAACGGGAACGGATGGTGCGGGGGCGCGTGCAAGGCGTCGACCCGATGTGGGTGGCCACTCGCCACGACGACATCCGTATGGTCATGAGCGGCTCTTGCTTCACCATTGACGCCGCGGCCGTCCCCGGCGCGCCGGTGGCTCACCGCACCGAACAGACCTGGCAGGCCCGCGGCATGTACCCGGGGCACGAGAAATACCTGCGCGCTGGAATCTTCGATGCGGATGGCGCCGATCACCGACGTCTCCGAGGCCTGGTCACCGCGGCGTTCTCCCCAGGCCGTGTGGCCGCCTTGCGCCCCAGGATCGAGGCAATCGCCGACCAACTGCTCGACCGTCTGCCGGGCCACGCGGAGAACGGAGTCGTCGACCTCATCGGGCACTTCGCCCGGCCGTTGCCCATCACCGTCATCTGTGAGCTCATCGCCGTCCCCGAAGCCGACCGGGACCGCTGGCGGGCACGGAGCGCCACCCTGACCGCCGGTATCTGCGGTGACGAACTGGGAGCCGCACTCGCCGGCATGGTCGAGGACGCGCACGCCCTCGTCGACCACCATGCCGGCCACCCCGGCAACGACCTCATCTCCGAACTGCTCGCGCCCCATCACCATGACCCGCTGAGCACCGACGAGTTGGTCGCTCTCATCACCAACCTAGTCGTCGCGGGACACATCACCACCGTCAACCTCATCGCCAACAGCACCGCAGCACTCCTCACCCACCCCGACCAGCTTGCCCTGCTGCGCGACGACGCCAGCCTCATGCCACACGCCGTCAACGAACTCATGCGCTACTGCGGCCCCGTCGTACGTGCGCTGCCCCGATACGCCACCTGCGACACCACTGTCGGCAACACCCCTGTACATACCGGGGAAGCCGTCCTCCCGATCGTTTCTGCGGCCAACCGCGACCCGGCCGCCTTCACCGACCCCGATCGCCTCGACCTCGGCCGCACCCGCAGCAGCAGGGAGCCTCACCTCGGATTCGGGCACGGCGCACACCGCTGTCTGGGCGCGCATCTCGCCCAGGAAGAAACCGCCGTGGCTCTGACCGCGCTGCTCAATCGTGTCCCCAACCTGCGGCTGGCCACCGACCCCGAACACCTGCAACGCGGTACCAACCCTGTCAACTGGCACCTGAAAACCCTCCCCGTACGCGTGTAACCGCCTCCGCGGCCAGCCCGGGGCCGGGCCCGGCCCCCTGCGCGTTCTCCTGCCGCGCCCGCGGTTACCAGCGCATGTGGAGTGCGTCGAGGTCGGTTCGGCGCTGTTCGGTGAGTTTGTGGGCGCCTTTGCGTACGTCGGGCGGCGCCGAAGTCGTCGGTCCTCTGGTAGCCGGTGCTGAGCCTGGCTGCGCGTTCGGTGAGACGAGTGGCTGGTTCGCGGTGCCAGAAGAGGGTGAGGTGGATTCCGGCGCGGGCTCGGAGTGCGTCGAGTTGTTCCCATCGTGTCGGGGTGAGGGTGTGGGTGCGCAGGACGATCAGGTGTCGGGTCCGGTGGGCGTTGATCCAGGAAGCGGCTGCGGTCCAGGCGGGGCCCACCACATCTGCCACAAGGCGCGGTGCCGGGGCGCGTCCATATCGTGGGGCGGGAGTCGTTTGCCGAGCGCGTACAGGATGCCCTGGGCCAGAGCGGGCGGGGCGGACGCGCCGGGGGAGGGGTGGATGGTGACGCGTCCGTTCTCGGGGGAGTGCGCGTCCAGGGCGGAGTAGATGGCTGTGGGGATGTCTGCGTAGCGGGTCACGAGCCGCCGCTCTGGAAGTCATTGAGCAGGTCGCGGGCGGATTGCCGTACATGTTCGTCGGAATCCCGGGACGTCATGTCGCGGAGCAGGTCGAGCGACTGCGGCCACTCCAGGTAGGTGGTCGACCAGGCGGTGGCGTTCCTGACGAAGGGGTCGGGGTCCTGTGCCGTGTCGGTCAGCACCTGGAAGAGCTCGGCGTCGAACTCGGGCCCGGCCGCGAGCGCGACGCGGAGGACCGCCGGAATTCTCTTCTGCGGGTCCTCGGCCGTGCCGGGTCCGGCCACCACCTCTTCTCTCGGCATGACCGGCACGAAGACAGACATACGGTGCGCGAGGTCGGCGACCTGTTCGTCGTTGTTACCGAAGACGATCAGTACGCACGCCTGCGTGGTCGTGTCCTCCACCAGACTCAGCCAGAGGCCCGGTGCCGGTGCCCAGGTCCTGAAGACCATGTAGGCAGCAGACACCTCGCCCTCGTTGGTCTCGACGAGCTGCCATTCGCCGGCGCGCGTCACCATTTCCACGGATTCCCGCCACGCAGGAGGGCGTACCACCATCCGGATGTTGCGCTCCTCAGCCACGCCTCAACCCCATTCTGAATGCCGCGTCGTCGGGAAGCCCGAGTAGGCCCCGCATCTCATCCCGGACCCTGGCAAGGATTTCACCCTGTGCCTTTTGTTTGTCCTGCTGGTCGGAGAAGCCTAGATCCATGACTTCGGCCCATACATCATGGGGCAGCTGTTCTCCTCATGACCTCCTCGGCGGCCCCCGTCTGCTGCGGCGACCCTGTTGCTGACCTGGCTTCCGACGGTCCCACAATCCGTTCGTGTCTCTCCCGGTGTCGATGACGAAGCAGTGCCGGACGAACTTGGGGATGCGCTCAAACTAAGCCTGAATCCACCGCCTTGGATTGAAAAGGATCTTCTAACGGTTTCCTGAGCTGGTGCCGGGTCGGTGCTCGGTTTGGGGCACGTGGTATCTGCTGGTCTGCCCAGCTTTTCCACGGGTTCGGTTCCGGTCGGGCCCTGGCGGGCGGGGTGGACAGGGGGGGCAGATCAGTCCCGGTGGGCCGTGCGTGATGGCGAACATATGCGTCCAGGCGTGCTGCCAGGGCCAGTTGTGAGGCAGGTGCAGGGTGATGCGCCGTGCGGAGCGGGCGATCCGGGCCGGGACGTGGACCAGGTGGGCACGGATCGTGGCGGTGGTCGCCTTCGCGTGGAAGGCCGGGGTGTGTGCTCCGGCGGCCCGCAGCAGGTTGTAGGCCATCGCCCACAAGGTGAGCCGGGCCGAGTTGGCGTGGAAGTGCCCGGAGGGCAGGTGGGCCAGAGCGCCGGCTTTGCTGTCCGCGATGACCTGTTCCACCACCGCGTGGTGGCGGTGTTCCCGTTCGGCTTGGAGTGTCCCGGCGGGGTTGTCGGTGAAGAAGGGGTGGTAGCGCCAGACGGGAAACAGCTCGCCCTGTTCTCCCACGACTGCGGGTCTGGCCAGGTCACGGACCCGGCGCACGATCAGCCGGGCCGTGACGTGCTCACTCTTCTTGCGGCTGGCGAACGCGGTGTATGCGGGTATCTCGGCGACCTCGGCGACCTCGGCGTCCGAGATGAGATCACCGGTGTCTGGATCTTCCACCGCGTTCGGGTAACTGATCTTCTGCCAGGCATCGTTGGGGATGCTGAGGACGGCCCGTTTGATGGACGGGTTCATGCCAGTGGTGATGGAGAAGCGGGCTCCGGCCCTGCGGCAGGCTGCGATCACACCGGCGTTGTAGAACTGGGAGTCCGCCCGCAGGATCCGTATGCCGGTGCAGCCCGCCTCGACGGCGGTGGCCAGGGCCTCGCTCACGAGTTTCGGGGCGCCGCGGGCGTCGGCTGCCTTGCCGCGGCGCATCCGGACCGCGGCGATCACCGGCCGGGAGTGAGGGGTGCTGATCGTGGCGAGCAACGGGTGCAGAGTGCGGATGCCCTTGAACCGGCCGTACTCCGCGCCCTGCTTGGCCCGCCCGTAAACCCGTTGAATGGAGTCGACATCGATGAACGCCACCACACCAGCGCCCGGCAGCAGCGGCGTGTGTGCGGCCAGCGCGCCGAGGAACCTGCGGTGCACGGCGTGGAGTTGGAGCGCATGCCCGTGGGTGAACGCGCGCAGGAACGTGCCCAGCGTGGACGGGGCACGGATACCGTCGAACACGGCCGGCATCGCACCGTGCCGCAGCAGGTGAAGGCCGTCGATGCTGTCCGCGCCTGCAGCCATACCGCCCACGATGCTGGTGACCTTGGCGTCCGCCGCCGCACCCGCACCGTTGCCCGCCCCGGGCAGCTTCACCTTCTCGGCCACCAGGCGCGAAGGACCGCACCGCTCGGCCAGCCGCATCACCGGGACCAGCCCCGCATACGCGATCAGATTCCGGTCATCGAACGCAGCAGAGACCGCCGCCGGAGTATGGGAAACTTTCATCTACGAGGTGCCTTGCTGATAGTGCGTGATGGTGGTGTGGTAACTCCCATCTTCGCAGGTCAGCAGGCACCTCTCTTCATTTCTCTATCCACAGGGCCCGGGACAGCCGGTGGATCCAGGCTTAGACCAATACCGTTCAGTTAGTGGCTTGGATGGTGATGTGGGGGCTGTGTTTGGGCTGGGGCCAGTGTGTGTGGTGGGAGCGTTTCGCGGCCCATTTCAGGACTTTGCGTTTGACGACTCGGGGGTGTGAGCGTTTTCGGCGTGTTGGGTTGAGGTGTTGGGTGAGCCATCGGATGGCGTGATGCCAGATCGCGTCGGCTGCGTCAGCGCCCGGAGGGGGGAAATGCGCTCTGCGCGACTGAACGGCGAGCGATGCGGAGGGCTTTGACGAAGGAAACTCTGTCGGGGTCGTGGCCGGAGAGTGCGGCAGTGTCGGCCATCAGGGTGCGGATGGCGTAGTGGCAGCACAGGTGTCCCCAGATTTCTTGCTGGACAAGGTCGGGGGCTTTCGAGCTCAGTACCGCGCGGGGCCCGCGCTGGTGGGTTTTCAGCTCGTCGAAGGTGGTCTCGATCTCCCACCGTTGGGCGTAGGCGGCTGCGAGGTCCTCGGCGCCGGCCTCGGCAGGGTCGAGGATCGTGGTCAACAGCCGGTACTCCTCGGCGTTGTCCCGGCCGTCATCGACCGTGTAGTCGATCACTCTGACCGTGAGCGGCTCCGTCGTGGCCCGGTTCGTGCCCGACGTCGGGACGATCCGGGCCAGCCAGGACCCATCGGCCAGGGTTTCCAGATACCGGGGCCGCAGGTTCGTCTTCACTCGCCAGAGCAGATCCGCACCCGTGGCCGCGGCCTGCTGCCAGAGGCGGAACCCGTAGAAGCCCCGGTCTGCCAGGACCAGCTGGCCCGGCTCCAGCCGCCCGACGAGCTGCCGGGACAACTCGATCTCCGACACGCTGCACGGGCCGGTGGCAGCGTCGAAGACCACATGGGTGCCGCATTCCGCCAATGCCACCAGGCGGGCCTGCGGAAACGCGGCCCGCTCCCCCCGGCTGGAAGCGGGCCGCCCGAAGAACTCCGCGTTGGCTGCCGTGTCTGCCACATCCAGGCACGTCCCGTCGATCGCCACCAGGCGACGCCCGGCCAGCCACGACCCCGGCGTGCCAGGCCCCGCCAGCGGACGCGCAACCCGAGCGAAGAGATCCCGCACCGGCTCGAACCCCAGACGAGACCTGGCCTGGAAGATCGCCGACTTCGAGGGCGGCGTGAACGACTCCGACCACCCCGACGCCCACGACAGCCCGTCCGTGAGCTGCGCGAACACATCCTCGTAGGAGCCATCCGAATACAGCGCCATCCCGATCGAGAAGTACGCCATCACCCGTGCGGGCAACGACCGGTGACGCCGCTCGGTACGCCCCGCCTCCTCGATCACCGCGTCAACCACATCCGCGGGAAACACCCGCGTCAGCAACCCCACAGACACCAAATCCGACAACCGGACATCAGACGACGGCTTCACCCAACCAGAACGCGGCATCCCCCACGATAACCCAGAAGCACTTAACTGAACGGTATTGAGGCTTAGACCCACCGGCAAATGGATCATTTGAGGCGTCGGGTGGTGGGGCGGCCGTCCCAGCGGTAGCGGCTCGTCGAGCGTCGAATGAGCATGCGGAGCGTGACGAGTGCGGCGGCGAGGTAGAGGTAGAAGTCCACGACATCGCCGCTCCTCTCGGTGCAGCGCCGCAGCTTGCCGTAGTCGTTCATCCACGAGTGTGTGCGCTCCACCACCCAGCGCTTGCCGGCCTGGATCGGGGCGGGCACGCCTTTGCGGGCGATCTCGGCCGAGAATCCCAACTCGCCGATCAACACACGTGACTTGGTGCTGTCGTACCCGCGGTCGAGGTTGACGTTGACAGCCTCCGGAATCGCACCAGCCTGCTCTTTGGCCGCTGCCAGGGTGGGGCCGAGCAGCGGCGAGTCGTGCCGGTTCGCCCCGGCGGATACGATCCCGAGTGGAACCCCGCACGCGTCGGAGGCGACCGAGCGCTTCAGTCCTTGCTTGCCCCGGTCGACAGGCGAGCGCCCCGCTTTCTCTCCGCCGCACGGCGCCTTGGTGATGCAGCCGTCGACCGAGATTTCATCGAGGTCAAGGCCGATCATGCGGTCGTACGCCTCCAGGGCGATCCGGTGCAGCGCTTGTGAGATCCCCATCTGAGCCCACAGCTTGACGCGGCGTGGGATCGTGCGGTCGGAGCATCCGGGCGAGGAGATGCGCTCGTATCCGGAGCCGTGGACCAGCGCTTGGACGACGTGGTCCGGTGTACGCCGCCGATGGCAGCCGAGCGGATGGTCGGGGTCAAACTCGGCCCGATCGGGCAGCAGGGCCCTGAACTGGTCCCAGGCGGGTTCAAGCAGGCATGATGGCAGCGCGGGCACAGTCGTCCTTCGCGGTCACAGAGCGTAGAGAACTCCATGATCACGCGGGCCTGTGCCCGTTCTGCTGCCACCCCTCATCGCGACCGTGCTCCACCACCTACTGCCGGTCGGTCTTAGGCTGCCACCTGCGACAGTTCGGGCTGTTGGGCGCTGAACATGCGGTTGCCTTGGCTGGCCTGTGCCAGATTGCTGGGAATGACCGAGCCGGACGTGGTGAGGGACTGGCTCTTGAACTTGTCGTCGAAGCAGGCGTCGAACCCTGCACCATGCCGAAGGCCCCCCAACGACATCCCCGAAGCCGTCGCCGCCCGCCTGGCCCGTTCCCGCTTCCTCCACGAGGGCGACCACCGCTTCGTCGTCCTGATCGAAGAGGGGGCCCGGTGCACCCAGATCGATACCACCGCCACGATGGCCGGCCAACTCGCGCACCTGCTCGCGGTGATGCCGCTGCCTTCTGTCTCTCTCGGCATCATTCCGTTCGGCGTCCCGCGCACCATGTGGCCACTGGAGGCGTTCTGCCTCTACAACGACCAGCACACCGTGATCGAGACCCTCACCACTTCGATCAGCGTCCGGCAGCCCCGTGCCCGTGCACGCCGTGTATCACGCGTACGGCCACGATCTTAGCGGCACTGACTCGTCCATCCGTGGGTATTTACGCACTGAACGGTTCGGGCAGCGTCGGGGCAAGTGCCCACAGAGTTCGAGACCGCGCTGACGGCTGCTCCGCTGATATCTGCCACTCGAGTACGGTTCGTCGCCTGCAGACCCTGATGGCCTGGCTGGGCGCCGTGAAACGCTGCCGGATGGCCTTGCAGGCACAGCGCTCCGGATGTTGTGAGAAGCGGACCGGAGCCGCAACTCACGGACACGAGGTGCCGCTCCGCACCGGCGACACACTGACAGTAGTCATCTGCACGCTGTGTGTTCGAGTGGTGTCAGGATGATGAGGCGTCCGCGTACCCCAGGGCCAGGAGGACCATGACCGCCGACGAGAAGTCCCTTCCCCTGCACCGGCTGACGTTCGCCGACCCCGGCCGGCCCCGGCACACAACGCTGCCCGGCGGCATCCCTGCCTGGCACTTCACCCGCTACGACCACGTCCGCCAGGTACTGGCCGACGACCGGTTCACCCGCGCCATCCTGCCCGCGACGGCCACCTCGCCGCTCACCGACACCCCCGACGCAATGGCTAAACAGGACGGCACCGGACACATGCGGCTGCGCCGCACCGCCAAGGGCGTCTTCAACCCTCACGCGATCGACCGCGTTACGCCCATGGTCGCTGAGGTCGCCGACCAACTGGTCGAAAACCTCGCCGACCACGGCCCGCCCATGGACCTCGTCGACCACTACACCCGGCCCCTGCCCATCACAGTCATGAACAAGCTCTTGGGGATCCACGACGTCGACGACACCCGACTCATGCGCTGGACCGAACTCGCCTTCCCCTACTCCTCGGATCCCGAGAACGAAACCGCCAAGGCCACCCAGGACTTCACTGAATTCGCATCCCGCCTCATGACAGACCGCCGAAGCACCCCGGGCCCGGACCTGATCAGCACCCTCGTACAGTCCGCCGACCGCGAAGGCGGCATCCCCGAACCCCAACTCGTGAACTTCGTCAGTACGCTCGTGGTGGCCGGCTACGACACCACCATGACCATGCTGGGCAACGCCCTTCTCTACCTCCTGGACGAATGCCCGGAGGACTGGGCACGCCTGGGCGCCGACGAAACGGCCGCCGGCTTACTGGCCGAACGCCTTACCCACCTGATCCCGCTCAACGACCCCGCGAAACACTTCAACCCGCTGCGCGCCACCGAAGACGTGGAGATCGGAGGGGTGACCATCCGGGCCGGAGACCTCGTCACCCTCGACCGAGGCGCGGCCAGCCGTGACCCCGCGGCCTTCCCCGGTGACCCCTTCGCCGACCTGTTCGCCCCGTTGGAACACCCCACCCTCGCCTTCGGCGGTGGACAGCACTACTGCCTGGGTGCCTCTCTGGCCCGTACGGAACTCCGCCTCGCTCTACACCGACTGGCCGCCCGGCTCCCCAACCTGCGGTTGACCGTGCCGGTCGACGCCGTTGAGTGGCGCATGAGCGCTCTCACCCGGAGCCCCAGGCACCTGCTCGTGACCTGGTAGCCGTCTCGACCGCTCCGAGGGGCCTTGTTGATCCCAGGTCGGCCCGCGCCGCCGCCCACGCCCGACGCCTTCGGCATACTCCCGGACCAGTTCCGCGGCTGGCGAATCCACGCGGACCTCGGCGTCACAGCAGCCAGCCGCACCCTCGCCGGGGGCTGGTCGAAGGCGCCCAGCGGATCGCTGTCGAGCGGCGCGCTGGCCGGCGCCGGTGACCGGCAGGCGGCTGCCGTCCCGAGCTGGGTCGCCGTGCTCCTGGAACCAGCTGTCGAGCAGCCGGCGCAGTTCCTCGATCCGCTTCGACTGGGAACCGTCCGCGGCGAGGTTGTCGCGTTCGCCGGGGTCTGTGGCCAAGTGGTAGAGCTCGTGCGGACCGTGCGAGTAGCGGTGGACGTACTTCCACTCGGCGGTACGGATCATGCGGACGGGCCCGTACTCGTCGTAGACGACGACAGGGCGCGGTGGCCGGGGCCGCCTCTGCTCGCGTTCTCCCGCGCCTTTCGGGCTGCCGCGGGCGTTCTTCGCCCACACCTCGATCGGATGCCCCTCCCACGTCGCGGTGGTAGGGGGAAAGAAGTGTCCGCGGGCGGCGGCGGCCCTGTCCGCCCAGGCCGCTTCCTGTTCGGACCACACAATTCCCAGCTTTTCGAGCTCGGTGACCCGTCCGGCTTCCAGTGTTCCGGCTGTGTAGGCGCGGCGCTGGTCGGCGATCCACTGCCCGAGCGGATACCCGCCGACCCCGCCCCAGTCCTTGGGCGTGACGACCGTGTACGGCACCCGCAGCACACTGTTCCCGGTCTCCCGCAGCCACTACCCGGCCGCCTCCTGTTCCCGTGCCGCGTTCCCGGTTCGCGCGGAGTTCCGCCTGGTAGATCATCACTGTTCGCATTGATGTCGTTGCGTAGCGTGGGAGGATTCTGGGGTGCGTGTCACCCGTACACGATCAGGAGGAGATATGGCCGAGCGCCAGAACGGCACCGTGAAGTGGTTCAACGACGAGAAGGGCTACGGCTTCATCACCCCGGAGTCCGGTCCTGATCTCTTCGTCCACTTCCGTGCGATCGAGGGGAATGGCTTCAAGTCTTTGAAGGAAGGCCAGGCGGTCACCTTCGAGGCGGTCCAGGGGCAGAAGGGTATGCAGGCCGACAGAGTCCAGGCCGCGGGGTAGCAGCCCGCTCGCCCGCGGCTTTCTCAGCGGGGCGGTGAAGTCCCGCGAACCATTACACCGCCGACGACTTCCGCCAGCACCTGGCCTGGTGGAAGCCGGAGAACTTCGACGCCAATGTCGCCATCGTGGACAAGGTGACCGAGCTCGCCGAGAGCGAGAGCGCCGCCCTCGCACAGCTGGCGCTGGCGTGGCTGCTGGCGAAGAAGGACTACATCGTCCTCATCCCCGGCTTGGACAACCCCGACTGCGCCGCCAAGAACATCGCCGCGGCCGACCTCATGCCGACGGGACGCGGGGCTTCAGGGGGCCAACGGCGGTGTCTCGTATGCTCAGCCCATGATAGAGCCTCATCCGGTCGAGCTATCCGGGACGTTTGTCACCAGAGGTGATGATCGTTGGCGCGATGATCGTTGGTACGGGCGGTTCCGGTTGCGTTTTCCTCAAGTGTCGCCGTGGTCCGACCTGTACACGACGTTTGTTCGAGTACGTCCGGGATGGCGGTCTTTGGTCGAGGAGACGCTCTCGGTGGTGGCCACCGAGGTGCCCAGGCAGAAAACCTGGCCGGTCTATCTGCTCAACCAGAAGGTCCACGGGAGAGGATGGGAATTCGACCTGGGGCCACCGGAGGCTGACTACCTCTGCCTGGAGCAGCTTGCGGACATCTGCTACATCGACATACGCAACCTTCACCAGCTCATCGACCTCCTGGCACCGGCCATGGAGGACGCGCACTTCTTCGTCTACTCGATGGGCGACGGCCTCGACCAGTGGGTTGACGAGGTGCGCATCCGTGACGGGCGGAGCAGCTTTGTGCGGTGGGCCCTCGCTGGTGAGGCGTGGGCCGAGTTCCCTGTGCTGTGCGCGGAGCTCGGCGGCAGTCGCGCCGGGGACGAGACCTTTGGTCGTTTCGTCGCGTTGATGAGTGATCGGCGAGTCGTTTGATCGGCAGGCGCGAGGGCTGCGGGCCGGAGGGGCGGATCTCCAGCCGTGCCAGGCAGAGCTCGGCCGGGCGGTGCGGTCATGCCGCTCTACCTTCCTTCTGGGATCGCCCCAGCCATTCGTAGGGTTGTGGCACCCAGGGGAGCCGGGTGTGGCTTTCATGCCGCTGCCGTCCGTGGCTTTGGTGGCTTGGCCGCCCGGCTCCCCACGACGACTCGGTCGCCGATTGGGAAGTGAACCGTTCCGGGTTCGGTAGGGACTCGATCATTTGAGAGGATCGAGTCATCGCACGTCCTTCCCAGTACCCGCTTGAGCTGCGCCGTCGTGCGGTGCGGGGGCCGTGTTCTGACCGACCACGACTGCAAGATCGCCCCGTCCACCTACTACGCACACCACAAACGCCAGGCCGCCCCGGCGGCCCGCACCGTCCGCGACACTGAACTGAAGATCCTGATCCGGGAGGCATACGACGCCAACTACCGTGTCTACGGCGCGAGGAAGATCTGGCGGCACCTGAACCGCCAGGGCCAGACCGTGGCCCGCTGCACCGTCGAACGCCTCATGCGCGAGCTCGGCATCACCGGCGCCGTCCGCGGCAGGAGAGTGATCACCACGATGCCGGACCCCTCCTCGCCAAGGGCGCCGGACCCGGTCGACCGCGACTTCGTCGCCAGCGCGCCGAACCGCTGCTGGGTCGCCGACTTCACCCACGTCGCCACGTTCTCCGGCGTCGTCTACGTCGCCTTCGTCGTGGACACCTTCTCCCGCCGGATCGTCGGCTGGTCCGCCTCGACCACGAAGCAGACCCGGCTCGTCCTGGACGCCCTGGACATGGGACTGTGGCAACGCGACCGCGACCAACACCCGCCCCTGCCGGGCGAGTTGGTCCATCACTCGGACGCGGGCTCGCAACCCGGACTCAATCCCGGACTCAATCGGTTGTCGCAACACCGGCTTCTTGAGTCAAGAGTAGGTGTTCGTTGAGGGCTTCAGCGGGTGTCTTCCATCCGAGGGTTTTGCGGGGGCGGCTGTTGAGGGCGAGTGCAACGGCTGCGAGGTCGTCTGTCTGCCATCGGGACAAGTCCGTGCCCTTCGGAAAGTACTGCCGCAGCAACCCATTCGTATTCTCGTTCGTGCCGCGTTGCCACGGGCTGTGCGGGTCCGCGAAGTAGATTTCGAGGCCGGTGTCGACGCGGAGCCGGGCATGCTGTGCCAGTTCTTTGCCGCGGTCCCAGGTCAACGAGCGACGCAGCTGCTCGGGCAGCGTGGTGATCGTGGAGGCGATCGCGTCCCTGACGGCCTCGGCACCCAGACCGGCCAGCGCCGGCCCGTTCTTCACCCTCGGCCCGGTGCCAAAGCCTTCCATCCGGGGCAGGTGCAGCAGCATGGTAAACCGGGTCGTGCGCTCGACCAGAGTGCCGATCGCGGACTTGCCGGTGCCGATGATGAGGTCGCCTTCCCAGTGTCCCGGGACTGCCCGGTCCTCGGCCTCGGCCGGTCGTTGGCTGATCATCACCTCGGGGGTGACGTGCCCGTTCGCCCGCCGTCGGGCTCGGGCGCGGGGAACCCGCAGCGCACGCCCGGTACGCAGACAGCCGACCAGCTCACGCTTGAGGGCTCCACGTCCTTGGATGTAAAGCGCCTGGTAGATCGCCTCGTGCGAGATGCGCATGGACTCATCATCGGGGAAACCCGTCCTGAGCCGGCCCGCGATCTGCTCGGGACTCCAGGCCGTCGCCCACCGCCGGTCCTGACGGCGGGGCTTGTTCCGTCCCTTCCACCGAGGCGTCTTCGGCCCGGTGACCTGTGTTCCGTCCGGACGACGTACATCCCCGGCGAGCCGGTCCTGCACATACTCACGCAGCCGTTCATCGGCCACGAGCTTCGGCGTCTTCGGACGCCGTGCCGCCAGTTCCGCCTTCCACCGGGCGATCGAGGCCCGGTAGTCGAGCTGCCCGCCGCGGGTGGCCGCGTTGCGTCGCAGCTCCCGCGAGATGGTCGACGGATCCCTGCCCAGGCGGCGTGCAATCTCGCGGACTCCCAGGCCCTGGGCGTTGAGCAGCGCGATTTCTTCGCGTTCCGTGAAGGACAGGTATCTGCCCGAGGGCGTGCTGAGCTGGATCGACGGCATGCCGCCACGTTCACGGAACCAACGGGACCCCACCACTGGGGATACGCCGCACGTGACCGCCGCCGCCTCGCTGGTCATCCCCTCGGCGATCTTCATCCAGAAAGCCCGCTCCACCTCCCGACGGATTGGGGGCCGCCCCGGCGACCGCATTGCCGGACGCCCCGTCAGCCGCGTGGCCCATCCCGCTGGCCGGCCCATCCAACACCTCCAGGGTCGAGGTGTTGCGACGATCAGTTGAATCCACCTTGCGAGCCGCGGTCGCTTTCGGCGAGGCGGGATACGGCGACGCCGCGGCCTTCCGGCTCGGCCTGAACGCCCGCGGCATGCGCTACGTGGTGGGAATCTCCACCACCATGTCGGCCCAGCCAGGCGACGCGGTGCCGACGTGCGAGCCGTACTCCGGGACCGGACGGCCGCCGGCGCCGAAGTACCCCACTCCTGCCCGGTCGGTGAAGGAGCTGGTCATCGCGGCGGGCCGCAAAGCCGCACGGCCCCCGTATCAAGCAACGTTTGCCCGGGCGGCTTTCCGGTGAGGGCAGGCGCGCTATGTGCGGGTGGCCTCGAAGGTCCACACGTTGTCTGCGGCTGTTGGTGTGGTGTCTGCTCGGTAGCCGCCGTGGACGGTGACGTCGGTGAAGCCCGCCTGGTGCAGCATGGCGGTGAACTCGGCCAGCCCGAACCACAGCAGGGAGAAGATCTGGAGTTCGGTGCGCGTCAGGGCGCCGTCCGTCCAGGCTTCGTAGCGGAGCCAGCGGGTGGTGCGCTGGGCCACCGGGTCCACGTGCGTGCGCCAGGTGGTGAGGGTGACCAGCTCGTTGCCGTTCCACTGCTGCGGAACCGGTCCCGTGTCGGGGGCCGTATCCAGGGACGGCGGTTCGACGTCGACGATCAGCCGACCTCCGGGAGCCAGGCAGTCGTACATGGCGGACAGCGCGGTCTGTGCGCTGTCACGGTCGGGAAGCAGGGCGAAGGAACCGGTGGGGATCACGATCGCTTTGAAGGCGCCGGGTTCGCGGTGCGTGGTCATGTCGCTTTCGAAGACATCGGCCTTCAGCCCTCGCCGGGCACAGTTGACGCGGCACTGTTCCAGCATGGAGGCTGAGGTGTCGTAGCCGCGCACGGCCAGTCCCCGTTCGAGCAGGGGGATCAGGATGCGGCCGGTGCCCACGGCGGGTTCCAGTACGGGGCCGGATACGTTCCGCAGGCGGTCGGCGTAGAACTCGACGTCTCCGAACGAGGTGCCGACCGGCTTGTCGAGTTCGTAGAACAGGGTTGCCAGTGGTCCGTAGCGCCAGGCCGTGGCATCAAAACGGGTGTTCATGCAGTCCTTCGGTAATGGTTCGGGTGGATAAAAGTGCTCTGACCAGCACCTTGTGGGCACACTGCCAGGGCGTCGCCCCGGAGGCCAGCGCATATGCGGGCATGGTCGCAGCGGTGCGAGGGCGCCGCCGGGTGGGTGAGCTGACTGCCGCTGTCGCCGGACACGCCGCGTCAGTGTCGGTTCGTCAGCGTCCCGGTTCCTCCTCGGAAGCGCGGACGGCGGACAGGGACCGCTTCTGCCGGCCCTCCCCGTCGAAGTTGTCGGGCGAGAGCCACGCCCGCAGTGCCTTGCCGACCTGCGGCCACTCGGAGTCGATGACGGAGTACCAGGCGGTGTCGCGGCTACGGCTCTTGTAGACCACGGCCTGGCGGAAGATCCCCTCGAAGGTGAAGCCCAGCCGCAGGGCCGCCTTGCGCGAGGGCGCGTTGAGGCTGTCGCACTTCCACTCGTAGCGGCGGTAGCCGAGCTCGTCGAAGGCGTAGGACATCAGCAGGAACTGGGCCTCGGTGGACACCGGGGTCCGCTTCAGCAACGGTGAGAAGGCCACGCTGCCGACCTCGACGACGCCGTTGGACGGGTCCTGGCGCATCAGGGCGAGGGTGCCCACGGCCTTGCCGGTGCGCGGGTCGACGACCGCGTGCTGCAGAGGGTCGTCCACCCGCGTCGCCGCCGTCAGGTAGGCGCGGTAGTCGGCCGGGGACTCGAAGGGGCCGGCCGTCATGTAGGTCCAGTCCCCGCCGTCCGCCGCGAGGGCGTAGGCGGCGTACAGGTCGTCGGCGTGGCGGTCCGCGTCCAGGGGCTCCACCTGGCAGAAGCGGCCCTCGAGGGCGACCCGGGCGGGCGCCGGGCGCGCCGTCCAACCGGGCAGGGGCTGGCCGACGGGCTGGCCGTATTCGTTGGGACGTGCGGACATGCTCTTCTCCTGGTGTGTGCCGGTTCCTTCTAGGCTAGGCACCGCGTGGCTCCTCGATAAGGTCCACGATAGGGTCATTCCATGGAGCCACAGTTACGGAGCGTGTACATATGGAGGATAGGCGTGTGAGAGAAAGCAGCGCGGTGCCGGCTGGCAGCGAAGCCCTCGGGCCACAGTTCGACTTCCTGCTCCAGGAGCCGCTGTCCCGGGCCCGCGGCGGGGACTCCCTGCAGAAGCAACTCCTGCACCGCCTCCGGGCCGCCGTCCTCGACGGCCGGCTCCCGGCGGGCAGCCGGCTGCCGGGCTCGCGCGCCCTGGCCGAGGGCCTCGGGGTGTCACGCAACACCGTGACGCTCGTGTACGACGTGCTGAGCACGGAGGGTTACATCGAGCCCAGCAGACAGGGCACCCGCGTCGCCGCGCTGGCCCGCCCCGAGCCGGAGAACCGCGCGCACCCGACCCCGGCCACGCTGGCCCGGCGCGCCGAGCGGATCCGCAAGCGCGACCTGGGAGGCGCCGACTCCTTCGCCTTCGCCCCCGGGGTCCCCGCCCTGGCCCAGTTCCCCCTGGCGGCCTGGCGCCGTTCTTTGGACCGGGTGCTCCAACAGGGCGGCACCCAGCTGCTGGGCTACGGCCCACCACAAGGCGAACCGGAACTGCGGACAGCCGTCCTGCGCCATCTCGCGCTCGCCCGCGGCATACGTTGCATCCCGGATCAGGTCGTCATCACCGAAGGAGCGCAGGAGGCGCTCTCCCTGTGCGTCCGGCTGGTCACCGACCCGGGGGACACTGCCTGGGTCGAGGACCCGGGCTACCGTGGCGCGCAGACCGCGCTGGCCTGCGGCGACCTGGTCGTGGTGCCCGTACCGGTCGACGCGGAGGGCCTGCGGACCTCCTCGTCCGACTGGGAGGACCGCTCACCCCGCCTGGTGTGCACCACCCCCGCGCACCAGTACCCGACGGGCGCCGTCCTCACCGCGTCCAGACGCCTCGACCTGATCGAGAAGTGCCGCCAACACGGCGCCTGGATCGTCGAGGACGACTACGACAGCGAGTTCCGCCACAGCGGAGAACCCCTCACCTGCATGCAGGGCCTGACACCCGCCGCACCCGTGTTCTACGTCGGCACCTTCAGTAAGACCCTCTTCCCCTCCCTGCGCCTGGGGTTCCTCGTCTTGCCCGAGCAACTGGTCGACCGGGCGGCACCGGTCGTGGACGAGCTGCTGCGCGGCGGGCACCGCCACGAACAACTCGCCCTCGCGCACTTCATGGAGAGCGGCCAGTACAGCAGACACCTCGCCCGCATGCGCCGCCTCTACCGCCGTCGACGCGACGCGCTCAGGACGGCACTGACCGAACACTTCGACGTGCCCCACACCGTGACCGGCGGGGACAGCGGGATGCACCTGACCGTACGACTGCCGCCGGACGCCCCCGACCAGCCCTTGGCCCGCGCCGCCCGCCGCCACCGGATGGCCCCCCGGCCCCTGTCCCCGCACTCCCTGATCCCCGACGCCGCCCACAACGGACTCGTCCTGGGATACGGCAACACGCCCGAATCCGCGTTCGCACCCGGCCTGCGCCAACTCGCATACCTGATCAGGGACCCGGACTGACCTCCACCCCCGGCACCTCCCGAACCGCCTCGCCCTTCCCGGCACGCCCAAAACCGACCCGCCGTACCCACCGCTGGTCCGGCGCCTTGGCCCGCAGGGCGAGCCCGGAGTCCAACAGCACGCCGTCCTGCGAACCGCGCACCGGGACTGGGGCGCGAACGCGCCTCGTCGGTGGCCTGTTGCTTCGCGGTGATGCGAGAGTGCCCGGCGTCCTTGCGGGCGGTGGACAGTTCCGATTCGAGTCGCGCGATCGTTGCGGCGGCGTTCTACCGTCCGTCACCGGTCGCGGTGGCCGGGTCGCCGCTCGGCTGCTCGGCGGTGGGGTCCTGCCCGCTCGTTTGCCGGGTCGACCTGCTGGCCTCTCGCTCGTGGGCGCTCTCCTGGTTCGGTGTTGGGCCCACTCCTGGCGGGAGTGTGGTGTTGCGGTGGGGCCCTTCCGTCTTTGGCGGCTCCCGCAGGCCCGTGGGGCCGCTCCTGGTGGCCGTCGCGGGCATGCATCAGGGCCCGCCGTGGCGGGCCCTGATGAGGCGGGAGTGCGCTGCGTCAGGCGTTGTCGGTCGCTTTGCGGTGGTCAACCACCGAATCGGGTCCGGGCATCATGATGGTCTCGTGCCCGTCCTCGGCGCGCACGCGGTATGGCGGCGTTCCATCGGGGCCGAGAACTTCGACGATCTCAACGACGCGATCCTGTTGCCCGACGACCCGACCGTGTACGACGAGCCGGTCGCCTTTGGAAGCATTCACCGTTGCGTCCTCTCCCTGCTGAATGGTTGATCTCTTGGGATCAATGGTGACACGAGAGTGACGGTGTGCATACAGAGTGTGGTGCGTGTGGGTGCGATCCCCGCGTCGTCCGGCTTCGCGGACAGGGGGCCGCTCGGCGTATCCCCTCACACCCTTGTGCTTTCCCGGAGCGGAATCACCTCGCCTGCGCCTTTCCCGGCCCTGCCGAACCAGCGCCAGCACAACCCGGACTCACTTCCGGACGAGGACCTGCCCGACGGGGAGGGTTCTCAGGCTGCTTCTTCGCTTAGCCCTGCCGCTGTCCTTGGCGGTCGCCGGGGCCGCAGTGCTGGCTGTCGGTGCCGCCGCCTACGGCGTGCGCCGCGCGGCGGCCGCGCGCACGCCGTGACCCGGAGTCGCCCAGCCGGTCATCCGATCGGCTGCCCGGCTCCGCGGGAGCGGGTCAGTGCCCGACGGCCGACGAGTACGCCGCCCAGCCCCAACGGGACGGCCACGACGGCGCCGACGAGCCCGTTGCCGGTCCCGGGACCTCCATTGGAGGTGGCCAGGTGCAGCACCGCAAGGACCATGCCGGCCGTCCCCACCGCGATAGCCGCTCTACCGCCGGTGCGCACGTTGCCGGTGCTGGTCCGGCCGCCGGCGCGAGTCAGGGCCAGCCAGCCGATCACCAGGCCGAGCAGTCCTGCCCCGAGGGCCAGGTTGGACCCGGTCCGTCCGTCCCCGATGATCCCGCCCTCGGCTGCCGCCATCAGTACTGCTGAAGCACTCGTACCGTTCTCCCTCATCTCCGTCGCTGATTGCGGTCTCTGACGCGCCTTGAGCATGTGCCCCGGCCCCCTGCCAGTCGTCCGGCAGGCGCAGGCACATTCCACTGCCGCCGCTGTGGCATCGGGCTACTGCGGATGCGGTAGGCGGCGCGCGGATACCACGCGCGCGGCAGGTGACCTCTCGTCCCTGGGCCGGACTCGCCCACTGCAGCATCCGGCTACGGTGCGCCCATGGACAAAGGGCGGTTCGCTGTTCCGGCCGGGGTCACCGACTGGCTGATCGCCATGGGCGTGGCGGCGCTGCTGCTGGGCTCCGGGCTGTCCGGGCCCCATCCGTCCGGGGGCCGGGAGCTGCTTGGCTCCGCGCTGCTGGGGGTCGGTGGGCTGGCGCTGGCCGTACGTCGCCGGGCACCGCTCGCGGTCCTGGCCGTCGCCGCGGGCTGTCCGCGGTGGGCTACCAGGCGGCCGGGTTCGACGTGCTCGCCGTCTCCTACCTGGTCGCGGTCTACGGCGCCGTACGCGCCGGGCACCGCTCCGCCACACTGGGCGTAACCGTGGGCCTGCTGGCTGTGCTGCAACTCTCCGCCCTGGTCTCGCACGACGGATCCGCGCGCGAGGCCGTGACACAGGCCCGGAGCACTCTGAAGATCGCCTGGCTGATCGCGGCCTTCTCCGCCGGCGAGGCGGTGCGGCAGGCCGAACGCAGGGCGGACGAAGCCGAGCACACTCGCGAGGAAATTGCCAGGCGCCGGGCCGACGAGGAGCGACTGCGCATCGCGCGGCAGCTGCACGACTCGCTCACCCACCAGATCTCGGTCATCAAAGTGCAGTCCGAGGTCGCCGTCCACGTGGCCCGGCGGCGGGGCGAGGTGTCGCAGGCCCTGCTCGCGATCCAGGAAGCCGGCAGAGAGGCGAGCCGGGAACTGCGCGCGACCCTTGAGGCACTGCGCGACGACGACACCACCCCGCCACCCGGGCTCGACCACATCCCCCAGCTGGTGAAACAGTTCCAAATGACCGGCCTGGAGACAACGCTGACCATCGGTGGGCACCCGCACGACCTGCCGGCCGCGGTGGGCCGTACCGCGTATGCGCTTGGGCTGTCCACGGAAGCGCCGGTTGGCCTGCTGTTTGCGGATGTGGATGCCGCAGAAGGCCATGCGGGCGATCGGGCGGGCATCCTGTGGGCCGTAGAGGGCCTCTTCGAAGCGGTCGTCGACGACGCCGATGGAGCGGTGCAGATCGAGCAGCCCCATGAACACCGGATGGTCCTCCCACGGCACCTTCGGTGTGCTGATGGCCTTGAGCTCGTAGGCCGGCTCGCCGTCCTGACGCTGCTCCTTCTTCTTGTAGCGGCGCTTGACACCGACGAGGTACTGCGAGGGTGAACGCTGGGTGGACAGGGCGCGCCAGGTCTGGAACTTAGGGTCCGCACACGAACCGCACCCCGGCGTAACCGGCAGCGCTCAGTGAGTTGCGTACGCTCTGCGGGGAGGGGAGGCCGAAGATGTCGACGAACGGCAGCGCCTTGTATTCGGCCGCGTCCTTCTTCTCCTTCTTCAGCCTCTTGGCAGTCTTCTTCGCCAACTCGGCTGCCTCGTCGGGCTTTTCGAAGAGGCGCTTGGCGAAGACGTGCCCGTCGGACGTGAGGACGAAGGGCTCGGCGGCATCCTGAAAGACGGACTGCACGTGGTCCAGGAGCATGCGCAGATGGTGCAGGCCCGCCCCGTCACCGACGGCGGAGCTGCGCTTCTTGGAGACGAGGGGCCGGACGATGCCGGGCGCAGGCATCATGAAGGACGGCTTCTGCGCCCGTTCCCTGGCGTCGCCGAGGGGCTTCTTCTCGTTGTCAGCGCGTCTTTCGATGGCGCCAAGAGGTGTGCGATCGGCTTCCAGGACGGCGAGGATCTCCAGGGCGTTCCGGTTGGCGCGGCGCAGCCCGCGTCCGTCCAAGGAGATGCTGAGGATCGGCTTGTCGTCGGCCTGGTCGACCATGGCGGTCCTGGAGTAGATCAGTGCGTTGTTGATCCGACGCATGTGGGCGTCGAAGAGGATCACTGGCTGGGCGAACGCCGGGTAGGTGACCATCCTGGTCGAGAGGTAGGACAGCGCGTATTCGAGCTCCCGCGGGCTCGAATCGACGGGCCAGTTCTGCGTCCACCCACCCGAAATGGCCGGTCGGAGCGACGTGGACCTCCTTGCGGAGATAGCTCCTGGTCCACGGTCCTGTGTACCGGGCAGGCTGGCCAAACCACCAAGTCGCCACGCCATCGGCGTGGAAAGGGTCGTTCAGCTGCACCATGATGTCCACGTCGCTGTCACCGCGGACGTTGGTGTTGTTCGGGCAGGAGCCCTTCGCCGCGACCGTGATATCGAGTCCCTGGAACGGCTCGTGCCGACTGACTGCCTCCTTCACCATGCGCTCGGCCCTCTGCAAGCGGGTCTGCTCAGAAGGCCCGGGAGGGTTCTTCCACTTAGACCGACCGGCAGTAGGTGGTGGAGCACGGTCGCGATGAGGGGTGGCAGCAGAACGGGCACAGGCCCGCGTGATCATGGAGTTCTCTACGCTCTGTGACCGCGAAGGACGACTGTGCCCGCGCTGCCATCATGCCTGCTTGAACCCGCCTGGGACCAGTTCAGGGCCCTGCTGCCCGATCGGGCCGAGTTTGACCCCGACCATCCGCTCGGCTGCCATCGGCGGCGTACACCGGACCGCGTCGTGTTCGACCACGTCGTCCAAGCGCTGGTCCACGGCTCCGGATACGAGCGCATCTCCTCGCCCGGATGCTCCGACCGCACGATCCCACGCCGCGTCAAGCTGTGGGCTCAGATGGGGATCTCACAAGCGCTGCACCGGATCGCCCTGGAGGCGTACGACCGCATGATCGGCCTTGACCTCGATGAAATCTCGGTCGACGGCTGCATCACCAAGGCGCCGTGCGGCGGAGAGAAAGCGGGGCGCTCGCCTGTCGACCGGGGCAAGCAAGGACTGAAGCGCTCGGTCGCCTCCGACGCGTGCGGGGTTCCACTCGGGATCGTATCCGCCGGGGCGAACCGGCACGACTCGCCGCTGCTCGGCCCCACCCTGGCAGCGGCCAAAGAGCAGGCTGGTGCGATGCCGGAGGCTGTCAACGTCAACCTCGACCGCGGGTACGACAGCACCAAGTCACGTGTGTTGATCGGCGAGTTGGGATTCTCGGCCGAGATCGCCCGCAAAGGCGTGCCCGCCCCGATCCAGGCCGGCAAGCGCTGGGTGGTGGAGCGCACACACTCGTGGATGAACGACTACGGCAAGCTGCGGCGCTGCACCGAGAGGAGCGGCGATGTCGTGGACCTCTACCTCTACCTCGCCGCCGCACTTGTCACGCTCCGCATGCTCATTCGACGCTCGACGAGCCGCTACCGCTGGGACGGCCGCCCCACCACCCGACGCCTCAAATGATCCATTTGCCGGTGGGTCTTACTGATCAGTGCGAGCCGCTGTGCATATGTCCTTTGCCGTGTCATGAACCCCTCCCCATCTCCCGACCGCGCGATGGCAGAAGCGTACGGGCGAGGTCCGACGAACTGACCCATGGCGGACCACCACGCATGACCTCGGCGCCTTGACGCTCCCACCCTTGGCCAGCGAGCTGCCGTCTCGACCTGGACCTGACCGCTCGGGCAGCCGTCGTCCCCGGCAACGGCCGCTGCCTCCGCGTGGCGGGTGGCCCCCGGGCCTGCGGCCGTTGCGGTTGAGGGGCAGGGGCGAGTGCTGGTCCCGCCGATCAGCACGTCGACATCGCACTCGGTGCAGAACCCGCCCTCGTCCAGTTCCTCGGAGGTCACGGGCAGGGCCTCGGTCGGGAACCTGACCGGCGTCGGAGCGCACGAGTGGCACAGCAGGCGCCTGTCACGTGAGCGGTACGCCACGACCTGGTCGGGTGTGAGCGACAAGAGCACAGGAGTGTGGGGCACGGGCCGTTAGCTGGTCGAGTGGCCGGGTGCCCAACCGATGGCCTCCGCCGTCGGCGACACCCATCCGCTGCCTATGCTCCTGGCCCGTGAGGACACGGGGCTGAGGCCTTCCGACTGGCCGGATCTGCGGCACAGGATGCGGCGCGCCTCGGCCCCTTTGAGGGTGACGGCCCCAGCGGCACGGTCTCCCGACCGTCCCGACGACGTCCGTCGCCGAGCCGATCGCTGCCCCGCCCGCTTCGCAGAGCACGCCGCGACTATCGTCATCACCGCCCGTGTCGAACTTCTGTTCTGGATTGGCGACTGGCTCACCGCCGTCGGCGATCGCGTCGCTCAAGACCGCCACGTGCATCAGCACGGCGAAAGCTTCCTCGGCGACATGGTTGGCTTCTTCGACCCCAGGGGCAGGGACCAGCCCATGCACGCGTTCTGCGTCGTCGCCGTCGAGCCGATCTTTCACCGGGCCCGCTGGCGGAAGCAGCGAACGCCCATCGGATAACCCGATGCTGGGCATGTCGTCATCGGCAGTTGGCGGGCAGGTGACTTGGCCCAGCCCCAGGCCGCGGACCGCCGCGCCCACGTCCAGCGTCAGGCCGCGGAGCTCCTGGACCAGGACCTTGCCGTTCTCCACATCACCTATACCGACCGTGGCACCACCGACTCCGGCCGGTGCCGCTCACCCTCAGCCGCACACGTGATCGCGCTCGCCCCCACCGGCGAAAACCTGATCGACACCCGGCCGCGCCTCGTCCCGCCCCGCTCCCGGGGTATCCCCGACGATGTCGTCGCCCCGTTCCGGGCCACCGAGGAGATCAGTACGGCGCTGGACGGGAAGACCGTCGTCGCCTGGTCGGGCGATGTCCTCACCGACCTCTTCACCGGCCTGCGCGACCTCGGGATCCCGTGGCCGGTCCCGAACGGATACGGCCGCCGCCACGAGCTCCTTCAGATGACTCTGGGCTGGCCCCTCCTTGGAACCTAGGCAGCCACATGTCAAGCAGCGACTTGCCGGCACTTCCCACTGCCAACGGGTGACTAGGCGTCAGAAGATCACCTGCAAGGGCTAATTGTCTTTCAATCACCCATGCTCAAAGCATTTTTGACGGTTAATCAGTTCCTCGTCGGAGCGGCGTAAGGGAGCTCTGCAGACCCGATCGGCCTACCAAAACAGGGATCCCGATTTGCTCGATATGACAGCACTAGGGGGTGTTAGTACGTTCGATCACGCACCGGCTGTCACAGTGAGCACTGTCTCTGAGTCCGAGAAGGAGAACAAGCGACATGATCATGACCCGTTCCCACGCGATCGCCACGGCCGTCGCGGCCGCCGCGGCACTGACCGCGACCGGTATCACCTACGCCTCCGCGGTCCCCGCCCCCCAGGCCCAGGTGGCCCCGGTCGTCCTCCCCGCCCAGGCCCCCATGGGTGGCGAGGGTGGCAACACGGGCAAGGGCAATGAAGGCAAGGGCAATGAAGGAAACGAGCGCGGCGGCAACGAGCGCGGCGGCGAGCGCCATCACGAGGAGGGCCGGATCCACATCAACGAGCGCGAATACTCCGGCCGCCCCGACGGCTGCATCACCGTCGTCAGCGGCCTGGGCGCCAAGAGCATCAACATCCGCAACGACAGCCGCAACGAAGTCGAGGTCTTCCGCGGAGCCGTGTGCGACAACGGTGCCCCCATCGCCACCGTCGGCCGCTACAGCTCCGCCAACAACATCCTCCCCAGCAGGGACGAGGACGAGGACGAGGACGAGGACTGCGAGAAGGGCGAGAAGGGCGAGCACCACGAGAAGAAGCACCACGAGAAGATGGATGACGGAGTGAAGGTCAAGCACGGAGTCGTCGCCAGCTTCCGCGTCATCAAGCGCCACCACGACGAGAAGGGCGAGGGCGGCGGATTCGGCGACTACTAAAACCAGCAACGACCTGATGCGCTTGCCAGAGAATCCCGGCCCGCCGTAATCGGGCCGGGATTCTCGTCCGGCCCCCGGCCCAAGAATATCCCTTCTCTGAACGTCCAGCTCAAGACCGCGGAAGCGCGCGGAGGCGCCGAAGAGGGCGGTATACAGCCGTACTGACATGGAACGGATCCACGCGCAGCACGCGCCCCCACCCTGTGACCATGACGTGTCAACTAGTGCCGCATCAGGCAACGTTTGCCCTGTCGACGACGGCGCGTAGGCGCCGGTCGTCGGCATGGCGGTTTCGCCAGATGATGTAGCGGCGGATCATGCTGCCCTGTTCCTTGTGGTTGGTATGGTCGGTGCCGTCGAGGGTGAAGTAGCGCAGGGCGGTGAACTGGGCCTCGATGCGGTTCAGCCAGGAGCTATTGGTCGGGGTGTAGGCGATCTCGACGTTGTTCGCGGCCGCCCAGGTGCCGACCCGCTGGCACCTTTTCGTGGTCAGGTGCGGGGAGAAGTTGTCGCAGACGATCGCGATGCGGACGTTGTCCGGGTGGAGGCGGCGCAGGTAGCGGCAGAACTCCAGGAACTGCGTCCGCTTCTTGACCGGTTTGATGTGGCCGTAGAGCTTGTCCTTGGCCAGGTCCAGGGCGGCGAACAGGTGCCGCACTCCGCCGTAGCGGTTGTAGGTCGCCCGCCGTCGTCGGCGTGGCTCGCGGTCGGGGTCTTTGTGCTTGCCGCCGCGCTCGCTCCATTGCCGGCCCGGGTGGGGCATCAGATTGAGCGGTCCGAACTCGTCCATGCAGAAGATGACTTCCGGCTCGCCGTCCTCGGGTGTCACCTCGCCGTCGGCGATCGCGTAGAGGTGTTCGACGCGGGCCTTCTTGGCCGCGTAGTCCGGATCGCGGGAGGTCTTCCAGGTCTTCAGGCGTTGAAACGAGACGCCTTCCTCGCGGAGCAGGATGCGCAGGCCCTCGTGGCTGATGTCGTCGACCACCCCCTCGGCGACCAGGAAGTCCGCCAACTTGGTCAGGCTCCAGGTGGAGAACGGCAGGTCGTGTTCGGTCGGCTTGGACGTGGCGATCTTCTTGATCTCGCGGCGCTCAGGCAGCGTGAACGTCCTGGGGCGGCCGCCCTTGTACTTCGGATACAGCGACTCGAAGCCGTCGGCGTTGAAGTTGTGGATCACATCCCGGACCCGGTCGTCGCTGGTGAACGACACCTCGGCGATCTTCGCCACCGGCATGCCCTGCGCGGAGAGCAGCACCATCTGGGCCCGCCGCCAGGTCACCACCGACCCGGTGCCCCTGCGGATGATCCGCAGTAGCCGCCGCCCCTTGTCGTCGTTGATCTCACGGACGCGTACTTGTTCTGCCACGGTCGGACGGTAACGGACGGCCGATGCCCAAGAACCTCACTCAGACCGCTTTGCCCTGTGCGCGGAGGGCCGCCTCCAGACGGGCGATGTCTTTGGTGTCCTTGACCCGCCGAGGCCGGGAAGGATCCCAGACGGGCGTCATTCGTTTGATCTCGATCTGGGCCTGCGGACTGACGATCGCGCACTGCAGACCACCGATACGGCCCGGCCCGGCATCGAGCATTCCTTCGGGCCAGGGCGCACCGGCCCAGGGGCCCCCGGCAACCACCACACGGCCGGCCGTATCCCTGTCCAGGAGCGTAAAGCTGCTCTCCAGACCGTCCTTGACGAAATCGAACTGCAGGTCAGGCGGCGACCCCGGGACCGGTTCGTAGCAGCGTTTCAGTAATCCTCCTGCCAGATCACCGGCATCGTCCGCCCAGGCGAACCAGTCGATGTCCTCATGGTCTCGCGTGATCTCGCCGAGGAAGAAGTCCATGGCCCATCCACCTCGGAGCCACAGCGGGATCCCAAGAGCTCTGGCAACCTCCACGGCCTCAGCGATCACGTGGAGCTGTTGATCAGCGCGTCCCATATCCACAGCCAGGCAGGTTACCCAGCAACGGCCTTACCCAGCACATCATTTGCCCCCACACGCACAGAGCGGGCGAACGTTGCCTGATGCGGCACTAGCAGTACTGCTCTCCACGCCGCTGGCCAGACCTGCCCTCCCAGACCCGCGTTTACCAGCACATGCCGAGGGCATCGAGGTCGGCCCGGTGCTGTCCGGGGAGTTTCCCGGCGCGGTTGCGGGCGCTGTCGAGTCAGGTGCCGAGCGTGACCACCACGGCCCCGTCAGTACCGTTCTGACGGCCCGACAGCGCCTCTGCCGACTCCTGGTGCTCAGCGTGCTTCCGGGGCACTCGCAGGTGTCCTTCCCGGGCGTGGAACTGCCGCGCCGCCGCGAGGTTGACCGCCCACTTCGCGTCCTGCGTCCGTTTCACCGGCCGCGCATGTTCCTCGGCCGGTGTGATCTTGAGGGTGTTCTCCAGGATCCACTGCTGCACAGGCAGCAGCTGTTCCCAACCGAACCGGCGGGCAGTGACCCAGCGTCAGAGGTCTTCGCCCTGGACGACGACGTCGCCCGCGGTCGTGGGGAGCGGGCCGCCGGCCTGGACGAGGCGGTAGCAGCGCTACCACCCGGTGCCCCAGGCAGGGCACCACCCCAGATCGATCGCGTCCAGCTTATCGCGCCGCGCTTCGGTCATCGCCCCGGTCGCCGAAGGCACGGGACGGCCGACCCCGCGCAGTTCCTCGTTCTCCCGCGCCGTACGGGCCGCCGCGCAAGCTTCGCCCACACACCCCAATCGGATGCCCCTCCCGGATCGCGGTGGTCGGGGACCGGAAGTGGCCGTGCACTGCGGCGTACTCCTTGGCGACGGCCACCCCGTCCGACCAGGCCGCCTCCTGCTCCGACCACACCATCCCGAACTGCTCCAGCTCGGCCGCCCGCCCGGCTTCCAGGACCCCGGCCCCGTAGACGTGGCGCTGCTCGGCGATCCACTGCCCGAGCGGATACCCACGATCTGGTCCCTGGTGAAGCGGACCATCGGCAACCTCGTCGCCGCGAACCTCGACCAGCTCGCCACCGCCGTGAAGCGCAGCCTTGAGCAGACCCAATGCCGACCACACCGCATCGACGGATGCCTCATAGGCACCGGTCTGACCCTGACCCTTCCGGTATTCGCGGCGACATCGTAGATCCTGTACGGGATCGCCTTGCCCGATCCCTGCCGGGCAAGGAAGTCATGGGTCTTGACCTGGGCCGGCGCTCCCTTCGGATGCCACTCGTGGCCTCCGTTCTTGTACTGGCCGACCAGCTCCTTCTTCTTGGTGTCCACGCTGATCCCGGGTCGCCGGTACTCATATGTGCCTTGGCCCGGTCGTTGATGCAGCGAAACCGAGCATCCCGGTCAGGATGCTGAGTGCCCTCGAGAGTCTTGGTGTTGGCCTGCAGACTGAACCCTTCCTCCCACAACAGGTCGGCGACGGTATCCGCCGAGACACGGTGGCCCTGCCTGGTGAGCTCGCCGGCGAGTCTGCGCGTGGACATTGTCGTCCATCGCAGCGGCGACATCGGATCCCCTCGCACATCCGGCTCGACCAGCGCCAACAGCACGGGCCGCAGTCCCAGATCTACCTCGGCCGTCCGCTTGCGCCCGCCACCGGGACGGCGGACCCTGCCCAGCGGCTTCGCCCCCGCCTCCAACTCGTCCACGCCTTTGCGGATGGTGGTCTCGCTGACCCCGGCTGCCCGGGCAACCGCCCGGACGCCGCCGTGGCCCAGGATCCGGGCCTCGACCCCCAACAGCAGACAGCGCTGCCGCTCGTCCAGATGCGGGAACAACACCTCAAACCGCACCGTGAGTTGAGAGCGGACCTTGCCAGATATGCGCATACCGCACCCTTAAGAATTAGTGGTGGTTCGGGAGGACCAGGCATGGCTGATGCACGGTTGCCGTTGTTGTGGCTTTCGTTGAATGGCCACCTGGTCCTCCGGGACGCTCTGGCTACTGATTGAGATCTGCGGTCATCGCTGCTTACTGACTTCGGCGTATTAGGGTCTGTCCGGTCTGTCGAGAGCGAGGCCCGTCCCGGCGAGGAATCCGCCGAGGATGCCGTGCCGGTACTGCAGCGCTTTGAGCCGCCTGCGGAGCAGAGTCTCCAGCTCGCTGAGGGTGCGGGCGGCCAGGTTGGCCAGGCTCCGCTTGATGTGCGCCCACAGGCCCTCGACCGGGTTGAGGTCGAGCGCAGTTGGTGGGCGCCATCCAACAGGCGTATGCAGTCCGCCTCGCCCAGCGAGCGACGCTCGCCCTTGCGGCCGGTATGCCGACGCAGCCGGTAGCACAGACGGGCGGGCAGGCCCGGCCGGAAGCACAGCAGACCGGCCACCGAGAGACGTCCCCGGCTACGGCCGGACACCTTGACCCTCGGGGTGATGCCGCGCCGGCCCCAGGTGCGGCCCCTGGGCGGCCGACCGGTCACGCCCGCTTCGTCCTCGAAGCAGATGAACGCGCCGGTCGCCGCCCGGAGGGTTTTACCTCCTGCCAGGTCGCCTCCCGCCATGCGGTGATCGCGTCCTCGTCGCGTTCGGCGGCGGGCCGGGCGGGCATCTGCACGCTGTAGCCCATGCGGTGCAGCAGCCGAGTGACCCCGGAGACGCTGTAGGAGAGGTGGAACTTCCGCCCGATCAGCGTGCGTACCCGCGCGGCGGTCCACACCTGGTCGTCCGCCCAGCCGTGCGCGGCCGGCCCCTCATCAAGCCACATCGCGAGCTTGGTCTGCAGCCGTGGGCCGAGCCGACAGCCGTAGCCGCAGGGGCCTCTGGAACGCAGCGCCTCGCGTCCGCCCGTCCTCCAGGTGCGCCGCCACTGGTAGACCGACTTCTCACTCACCCGTAACTCCCGGGTGATGCACGGGACTTCCACGCCCTCATCGAAGAGGTCAACGGCCCGCATCCGTACCTCTTCCCGGCGCCTGCGCTGCTTGGCGGTCAGCCCGCCCCCGTCCGGATACCGCATGCCTCCGGCGTACCAGCCCGAACGGACCGCGTCACCCCTCCCGACACAAATCCAGACCCCGAAACGCCGAAATCAGTAAGGTTGAAAGTTCGGCACGCGGACACGGTCAACACCCTGGTGCTGGGGTTCACCGGTCCCCGGCTCAGACCGCATCATCTGGTCCTGGCGGTGGGGACGAGGGCGGGCCGGCCAGGGTGTCCGCGCGCCTGGAGCCTGTCCTCGCGGCTCGTGTCGGTGAGGCCTTGAGCGGTGCGGCGGTGGCGGGGGGACGTCTGGCGGAGGGCGAGCTGTACACACGAGTGGAGACGGACCTGGTCGTGGAAGTGCTGGCCGGGTCCGGCCGGCACGGCACCCTCACCGTGACCCGGATGCGGTGAGGATGCCGTGCCCACTGGTCAGGCGGTACTTCACGACGGTGAGCCGGTGGCGAGCTTGTCCAGTGCGGCCCGTTCCTTGGAGTCCGCGGACAGTTTCCAGCGGAGCTCAAGATCGCCCCGTCCACCTACTACGCGGCGGAGAAACGCGCGGTCACCCCCTCGGCCAGGCAGGTGCGGGATGCCGCCCTCAAGGAGCTGATCAACGAGGTCCACGAGGCCAACTTCCATGTCTATGGCGCCAGGAAGGTCTGGCGTGAGCTGCACCGCCAGGGCCACGAAGTAGCCCGGTGCACCGTCGAACGCCTGATGCGCGATCTCGGCATCACCGGCGCCGTCCGCGGAAAGAAGGTCATCACCACGATCCCGGACAGCTCAGTCGAACGGGCGCCGGACCTGCTGGACCGCAAGTTCGTCGCGCCGGCGCCGAACCGCTGCTGGGTCGCTGACTTCACCTACGTCAGGTCTTGGTCCGGAGTCGTCTACGTCGCCTTCGTCGTGGACACCTTCTCCCGCCGGATCGTTGGCTGGTCCGCCGCCACATCGAAGGAGACCAGGCTCGTACTGGACGCCCTGGAGATGGCTCTGTGGCAACGCGACCGGGACGGATTCCCCCACACAGCAGGCGAGTTGATACATCACTCCGACGCCGGGTCGCAATATACGAGCTTCCGGCTTGCCGAGCATCTGGACGCCGTGGGCATCGCTGCTTCGATCGGCTCGGTCGGTGACGCCTACGACTGTCAGTCTCTTCGTACCGGATCCCGCGAGGATCGGGTAGTCCCGGCCGTGACGGTCTGACTCTTGCTTACGACCGACCCCACGGGTGTCCTGGCGTTGATCTGTCGACCGTCCGGCCGGGCATGCAACAAGCGCTGCCGCCGGACGGACGTGACCTCATAGGAGCCTGGAGCCAACTCGTCAAAGCGTCCCCGTGACAGTCCTGTCCCTCCGGCCGGCGACAGCGTGCACCCCACGCTACCGACCGAAGGGAACGCGGTGGATAACAACGAGCAGCACAGGTCCGGGCACGTCGTGATCGGCGTTGACGCTCCTATAGTTGTCAACTCGCTGTGGGGACGGTCCGTGGTGCGGGTCGGATCAGGTGGTAGACCTCGCGGATGACGTAGCGTTTGAGGCAGCGGATGATCTCGCGTTTCGTCTTGCCCTCGGCGGTGCGGCGGGTGACGTAGTCGATCGTCGGTTGGTGGAATCGCATGCGGACGATGACGGTGCGGTAGATCGCGGCGTTGAGCTGGCGGTGGCCGCCGTGGTTGATGCGGTGCCTGCCGCTGGTCATGCCGGAGCCGGTGGGCACAGGAGCGATGCCCGCAAGCTTGGCGAGGGCGGCTTCGGACTTGATGCGTTCGGGGTTGTCGCCGGCCACGACGAGGATCTCCGCGGCGGTGTCCACACCGATGCCGAATGGTTCGAGTAGTTGCGGGGCGGCACGGTGGACCAGCTCAGCGATCATTTTCGTCAGTTCCCTGGCCTCGGCGTCGAGGTACTGCCACCGTTTGGCCAGTGTTCGAAGGGCGTGACGCAGTGCGTCCTCGGGGCCCTCCAGCTGTCGAGGACGCAGGCCCGCCAGGCGCCGGGCCAGAGCGATTTGAGTTTTGCCCGCGGTCTCGTTGCGCAAGAGATCAGGAGCGTGGACAAGCATCGCTTTCATGGTGACCATCGCCGCTGAGCGCTGTTCGACGGCCTGGTCATGGGCGATCTTGAGCTGCCGGATCATCTCGGCTTCACCGTCGGCGCTCTTGGGCGTGGCCGTCGCGAACCCTGCCAGGACGGCTCGGGCGGCGTTCTCGGCGTCCAGGGTGTCGGACTTGCCGTTCATCCGTCGCAGCCGCCGGTCCGGGCGGCCGGCCTCGACCACCTTGTGCCCGGCCCGTCGAAGGAACGAGGCCAGGGTGGCGCCGTAGGAGCCGGTACCCTCGATTCCGAAGGCCAGAATCCTGCCGTATGAGCCTGCCCAGTCCAGGAGTTGCTGAAATCCGCCGGTGTCGGTGGGGATCGTCAAGGTCGACAGGATCCCGCCGATCGTGTCCATCACTGCAGCGACGTGCACATGCTTGTGTGTGTCGACGCCGATCACGACGTGCCCGGACCTGTGCTGCTCGTTGTTATCCACCGCGTTCCCTTCGGTCGGTAGCGTGGGGTGCACGCTGTCGCCGGCCGGAGGGACAGGACTGTCACGGGGACGCTTTGACGAGTTGGCTCCAGGCTCCTATGAGGTCACGTCCGTCCGGCGGCAGCGCTTGTTGCATGCCCGGCCGGACGGTCGACAGATCAACGCCAGGACACCCGTGGGGTCGGTCGTAAGCAAGAGTCAGACCGTCACGGCCGGGACTACCCGATCCTCGCGGGATCCGGTACGAAGAGACTGACAGTCGAAACATGACCCGACCCGGCCCATGGACTGCGTCACGCCCAGGCGCCGGCAGGCGCGCTTGAACCGCCGGGACACATATTCGCTGCCGCGATCCGAGTGGAAGAGCACGCCCTTCACGTCGCCACCGCGGGTGGCGGCAGCCATGTTCATGGACGCGACGACGAGCTCGGCGTCGTGTCGTTCGCCCATCGCATAGCCGAGCAGGCGCCGCGAGAACAGATCGATCACGGTGGCCAGATACAGCTTGCCCTCACCGGTGACGATCTCCGTCATGTCGCCGGCCCACACCTGGTCGGGTGCGTCCGCGGTGAAGTCCCGGCGCACGAAGTCCGGAGCCGCGGCCCGTTTGCCGGGCCTGGTCAGCCCGCGGCGCCGACGGATCTTGCGTCCGGCCAGGCCGAGCTCGGCCATGATCTTGGCGACGGTGTTCACCGAGACGCGCCATCCTTCCCGCAGGAGCCTGATCCAGACCTTCGGTGAGCCATAGGTGCCGCCCGAGCCCTCGAAGATCTGCTTGATGGCCTCGGCCAGCTTCCCGCGCCGGACCTCGCGGGTTGTCATGGGCTTGCCGCGCCACTTGTAGAACCAGGACTCCGACACCCCAAGAACCCGGCAGGCCAGGCGGTGCGGGACGTGGTGCTCGGCCCTCTGGTTACCGATGAACGCGGCCAGTGCCGCGGGATCGGACTCGGTCATTTCACCCAGAGGGCCATGCATCGCTTGAAGACATCACGCTCCATCTCCAGCTCCCGGATGCGCTTGTTCTTCTCGCCCATCTCCCGCCGCAGCCGCTCCAGTTCCGCGCGCTCGCTCTCCCGCACCCGCCCGCCACTCTCCGCGGCCGCGGGCCGGTCGGACGATGCCGACCCGTTGCGGCGCCGCCGCGAGACCCAGCTGTGCAGCGTGCCCGGATGGACACCGAGCTCCTCAGCGACCTGCGGGATCGGCTTCCCCGTCTCGATCACGATGCGTACAGCACCCTCACGGAACTCGGCGTCGTATGTCCGCTTGTCGGTTCCCATGAACCTCAACTTCCCCTGCAATCACGGACTCCACGCTACGAGGGGAGGGACATGTGCTCCGTCGGTCCGATCGAGCGGTACCCGTCTACCTGACCGGCATGGAACGATCGCCGAACATCTTCAAGGCACCCACCACCTGAGGGCGGCCTGTTGGAGGTGCCGCCGCGGGCCGGAGTGTCAGACCCACCAACGGGCTTTGTAAATACTCGTCGAGGGCAGGGAGTCGTAGCGGTCCGGGTTGATGAAGCGGACCTGCGAGCTGCACCAGGTGCAGCTGGTCTGTCCGTCGGGCCTGACCGTGATGATCTGGCCGGTCTCCGGATGCTGGCTGATGCTCTTGACGCCGGAGCTGTCGAGACCGGGCGGCTGAGTGGCCCTGGCGAACGTGCCCGTGGCGACCGAGAAACGGTAGACGTTCCTGCTCGTACTGAGCCAGCGGTCGCCGGGGCTGCCCGGCACCGGAGCCAGGTCATGGCCCCCCGTCGCGGGCAGCGTGTAGCGGTACCGCAGAGTCAGGGCGGGCCGGGCGGCGGTTCCGGTGAGGGCCAGACCGTGGAGCTCGCTGGTGCCGATGACCCACAGCAGGTTCCGGCTCTCACTCCAGGAAACCGCGTGAGCGCCGGCCAGCCTGTACTGCACGTAACGGCTGGCCCGGGGCCCCTGCGAGGCCGCATAGAGACGGACGTACCCGCCGGTGCTCGCAGCGATGGCGACGTTGCCGTCCGGAAGCATCTCGAGGCTGTGGACGTTGTCGGCGCGCGGAAGGGCCTGCGCCCAGTACGTGGTGCCCCGGGTCCGGTTGACAGCTACCGTCAGCCCCCCCGACGCACTGGCGAGGAGGAACACCCCCCTGCTCGTCACCGCTTGCGTCGCCTCGCTGACGTTCACCCAGCTCCGCGCCGGGGCGAGGTCCGAAAGCCCGGGGTCGGACGCGGGATTCCAACTCCACAGCCGCGACAGATCCAGCGATCGCCCCCGAGTGCTCAGCAGCGTCTGCGACTCTACGAGGATCACCGACTGCGAACGCTGGTCACACAGCAGAAGGGTTCCCTGGGTGGCCAGGGAGCGTGCAGGAGCTGCTCCCAGAAGTGGAACAAGCCCCGTGACGGCAGATGCCCGCAGTAGCCCTCGACGTGTCAGCCCGGTCTTCGGTCCACTCACAGCGCGAGATTCCTGATTCAGCATCCGCCAGGCCTATCACGGTGCGCGCAGCACCCCTGAGAACGTTATGACGCGGCGCAGCGGAAGTAGCTCGTCCGTCGTAAGGGTGGGTGCCGGGACCTGATTTCGAACAAGGCGAACATCTGGCGCACACCCACTTTGCGGCGCCCGACCGGGGGCAGCCAGTGCGTGATGATGGGCAGACCGTCACCGCAGGAACAGCGCTTTCCCCGCGGACATCTGTTTTGGTCGCACCCTCCACTCCTGCGTAGGTGAAGGCGGAGCTGAACAGCTTCCGTCGATCTCCAGGTTCGCCAGGGCGATTGCCGCCCATTCCCTGACGGTGGGCTCGTCGTCGTATGAGGCGGCGGGGCCCAAAAGACCGTCCGCCGGGCGCGACGCGCCTGGTCACCCCCTATGACACCGAGGCCCGCGGCAGTGTCAAACGCGACACCCTGTGGGACGGATACAAGGTCCATCTGACCGAGACCTGCGAGTCGGACACGCCGAACCTGATCACGAACGTGGCCACCACCGTCGCCACCGTCCACGACAGCGTGACGGTCCCTGAGATCCATGACGCGCTGGCCGCACGGGACTGCCTGCCTGGTGAGCACTGGGTTGATGCCGGATACCCCACCGCCGGCCAGGTCGTCGCCGCCCGCCGGGACCACGGGATCGTTCTGCACGGGCCGATGGCCGCCAACACCGCCGCTTCGGCCGGCGGCCCCTTCGGGCAGGACGCGTTCACCATCGACTGGGACCGCGAGCAGGTGACCTGCCCGAACGGGACCACCAGTACCCAGTGGCACCACCGCCACTCGCAGCAGGGTCTACCCGTCATCCGGGTCCGTTTCAGCCCCGCCGACTGCCGTGGCTGCCCCCACCTGCGCGCATGCGTGAACTCCCCCAAGGCCGAACGCCGCGAGCTCAACCTGCGGCACCGGGATGAACACGAAGTTGTCCAGGCGGCCCGAGCCGAGCAGCAAACCGATGCCTGGAAAGACCGTTACAAGATCCGCGCCGGGGTCGAGGGCACCATCTCTCAGGGCGTCCAGCGATGCGGCCTGCGCAGATCCCGCTACCGCGGCCTCGCGAAGACCAGCCTCCAGCACCAGCTCACCGGCGCCGCGATCAACCTCGTCCGCATCGACGCCCACCTCACCGACACACCCCGGGCCCGCACCCGCACCAGTCACTTCGCAGCACTTCGCCCCGAGGAGCGCGTCGTGAGCCGGGCCGCGGTGCGGGAGTACCGCACGCTCAAGTGGATCGCGAAGCACGTCGACGTGAACGAGGAGGCCATCAAGGTCCTGGTCCGCGAGTACGGCATGAGCCGCGAGGGCAAAGCGACCCGCTGGCGTCAGATCGATCTCGACTGGCTCCGCGATCAACGGGCTGCCGGACGCACCTGCCGCGAGCTCGCCGAGTGGTCATCGACCGGGTCGCCAACGCGGCCCGCAACATCAAGAACCACGCGACACCTGTCCGGCCCTAGGCCGGGCCAGTCCCCTGGAAAAGGGGCTGTAACGCCCGTGGACTGCAGAAGTCCCCAGAGCTCGCAAGAGCTCCGGGGCAGCAGGACGAAGCGGGAAGACCCTTCGGGTCACCCTGGGAGGGCAACCTCCCAGCCGTCCTCACATATCCATAGCGCGTACATATGCGAGCAATGCCAGGATCCTCGGAAGTGGTTGAAAGACTGCCACCGGGCCGGTAACTACGCAGGTCGACGAGGGTGCACCCCGTACGCGCGGGGACGGTCCCAAGCCCCCCTGCTGGCCGCCCCGCAGACCCCGCAGTGCACCCCGTACGCGCGGGGACGGTCCCTCTGGCACGGCTTACCAGCGCGCGGGCTTTGGGTGCACCCCGTACGCGCGGGGACGGTCCCAGTCGGCGGAACGGAGTAGCGGAGCATGACGAGTGCACCCCGTACGCGCGGGGACGGTCCCAGTGGCGGGAGGAGCAGAGCACGGCCCGTATTGTGCACCCCGTACGCGCGGGGACGGTCCCGGAGGATGGTGCCGGCCCCGCACGCAAGGGCTGTGCACCCCGTACGCGCGGGGACGGTCCTGACGACGACGCTGCATCTGGGCGGCACGCTCGGTGTACCCCGTACGCGCGGGGGACGGTCCCTCCAACTGGCTGCGTCACCTCTCGTGATCAGCGTGCACCCCGTACGCGCGGGGACGGTCCTATGTTCTTGACCGCGACCCACAAGGCGAGCGGGCAGAACTTGTCCTGTACGCGACCATTCTTGTCCCAGTCGAGACCCGCTCGCCGTCCCGGGGCCCCTATAGCTCAACCGCTGGACTGAAAAGCTCACTCGACAGGTCTCGCGTCCGATGGGTCGGTGGGGGCGGAAACGGTCGAGGGCGGCCCTGTTCGTCAGGGCCGCCCTCGTGTGCTGTCTGGGTCGGACGTGGCTAAGCGTGCCCGTACTTCGGGTCGGGAGCGACTGTGTTCTCCGCACACACCCGACACCGCTCGGCGCCTGGCGACGTACTCACAGGAGCTCTGTCTCGCCGTCCGGCACGACACCTATCGTTCTGTGAGGGGCCGTCCGTTATCCCCCGAACCAACCAGAGCAGTTGGTGTTAACACCACCATTGCACACCTTGAACCGGGCATTGAACCCGTAAGCACCGATGCTGGAGGAGAAGTAGGCCGGCGGTCCGTCATAGCCGTTACTGTTCCTCGCCATTTCCTGAGTCGCCCCCCAGGAACCCGAGGAGGTCAGCCCCTGTCCGTAAAGCCGGGGCCCCAGACCGTCCTTTGCGTAGTCGTGCAGGGTGCCGGTTACGAGAACACCTGCCGTACTGGGACCACCACTGCCGACGAAGCAATCCAGAGTGAAAGTGGCGTAAGCCCCCCCGTCTGAAGACCAGTCACCGGTAGAGCCACAATAGGACTCTGCAGAGGATTCTCCGGCCTGTGCAGGGGCAACGGAGAGTCCCAGAGCTAGGACCACACCAACAACACCTGTGACTACTGGCATACCACTCAATCTCACGGCGTTCCACCTATCTGTAGTGGGTTCATGAGCTGCGTTGCCGGGTATCGAACCTGTTGCATCCGGCTTGTCGTGTTCACCACCATGCCGGGATCATCCCCCTGGGCTGCCGAGCCTGGCGATTTTGATGTGCAAGTCAAGCTCTTCAATGCAACAGGGTTCTCCCGCTAGGTGGAAGAGCGCCTTTTCGGCTATGCCTCAAACCCATCGGTCCGCGCATGCCCCAAGGGGGCGGAAATGGTCCCCCCCCCAGGCGAGTGGCGAGGCACGATCGTCTGATGGAAGCCGAAGTCCTTGCCGCTCTCGTGGCCACTCCTGCCGTCCTCGTCACCGGGGGCGCAGCCTTTTTCGCCGGCCGGGCCCAGGCCAGGGCCCCGGGGAGAGTCCCGTTCGCCCGGTTTGATCATGGAATCCCGTGGAGGGTGAGCGTGGCTGCGGGGTGCGTGTGGGCTCGTCGGCCGCTGGCGATGTTGGCCCATCCGGAGCGGTGGAGGGTGGCGCGGGCAAGGTCGCGCAGTGCGCTCATGACGGCGGGGGTGCGATGCCGGCGGATCTGACTGGCGTCTTCGGCGAAGGTCACGTCTTTGGTCCAGTGGACGGTGTTCTCGATGATCCAGTGGCCGCGCGCCCAGGCAGCGATCTCAGCGGGAGACGCCTGGTGGGCCGCGAGATCGGTGACGGCGTAGACGGTCTCGGTCTGCCACTTCGATGTGCCGATTCGGCGGCGTTTGCGGTGGATGCGAACAACCTGGCGGGCGTGGGGAAACAGCAGACCGTTCACGCTCACCACCTTCACCTCGCGGACCTCCTCACGGCCGTGTCCGCGGTCGCGGGACTGCTCGAGGACCGGTACCTGCTTCCAGGGCAGTTTGGTCAACTGACGGGCCAGGGTGGGCTGGTTGTTCTTCACCGACAGCAGGTAGTGGGCCTGTCGGTCCTCGACGAGGTAGCGAGCGTGGCTCGTCTGGGCGTGCAGGGCGTCGACGGTGACGACGGAGCCGGTCAGGTCCTGACCATCGAGGGTGTCCAGCAGCGGAGCGAACTCGGGTATCTCGTTCGTCTTCGCACTGATCTCGCGCAGAGCAGCAGTCAACGCATCGTGGTGGCGCACTGCGGACAGGACGAAGACACGGCTGCCGTCCGCGCGGACCGCTCCGCGCAGGCATTTGCCGTCCACGGCGAAGGCCGCACGACGCGGTTGCGGCGGGTCCGTCTCGTTCTGGGCGATCCGGTGGGCGCGGCGCTGTTCGCGCTCGACGATCCCGTCCGGGCCGGTCGCGGTCACCGGGCGGGCCTGGAGTGTGGTGAGTCTGGTGAAACCGGCGGCGGTGAGTAGCGCGGGGTCGACGCGGGCGAATACATCGCGCAGGGTGCGCTCGCCCGGAGCCTTGAACCGGCCGGTAAAGGGATCGAAGGGGCAGCCCAGCCGGGCCAGTACATCCTGGTCGCAGCGGCGTACCCACTCGGCAATGGCGGTCAGGGAGTTGTGTCCGGCGCTGGTGAGTGCACACACGCCGACCGCGAGCAGCGTTGCCAGCCGGAACCGCACGCCGCGCGGATTCCTCGGATCGGGCACCAGGGACAGTGCGGCGAGCAGACCGGACGGCACCACCGCCTCGGGCCGTGACGCCCCGGACGCGGCCTGTGGCAGGTGCATAGCGGACGGAACAGATGATGGTGCAACGAGCACGGCGACCTTACCGGGACCGGACTGGTTCACCAGTCGATGCGGTGAGTTCTTTGGTCATGAAGACGCGGCTGGTGCCCGGCGGATCGCAGGGCACCTCTCCCAGCCGCTTCCACCCGTGTTTCTGGTAGAAGCCGGGGGCCTGGAAGGTGATGGTGTAGAGCACGGCCGTGCGGCAGCCACGGGCACGAGCCTCGTCCTCGGCCTGCCGGAGGATCTCTGTTCCCAGCCCGCTGCCACGCAGCCGGGTCGGCAGGTAGAAGAGGTCGAGGAAGAACAGCCCGAGCGAGGTACGCCCGGTCAGTCCGCCGACCACCTGGTGGGTATCGGGATCACGGACCAGGACAGCCAGAGGTCTGCGGTCGGCGATTCCCGTGTGTTCGATGTTGAAGCGGTCCAGCGCGCCGGAGATTGCCGCGGCGTCCTCCGGGTTGGGGGCGTCGGTGAGCATGCAGTCCGGCTGGGGGGCGGGCTGGCGGGAAACGGTGACGGCAGTGTCGGACGCAGGCATGGTTGCTCCAGTACGTGAGCGGATGCGGGTGCGGGGCCGGTGAGCCCGGCGCACGGGCCGACGCTAGGACGGGGACGCTTCGACGGACGTCGAAGGGACGTCGGCGACAATGGGCACCGTGGACATTCAGCGCGCAGGCCAGGATGTGGGTGTGGACCTGGCGGGCGTGGCCAGACTGCTGGCCGACGGCACCCGGGCCGCCTTCTGCCTCGCGCTGCTCGACGGCCGGGCCTGGACGGCGAACGAGCTCGCGCGCTATGCCGGAGTCGCGCCGTCCACTGCGACCTCGCACCTGAACCTGCTCGTAAACGGCGGGCTCCTCGTCGAGGAGCGGCACGGACGCCACCGCTACGTACGGGTGGCCGACCGCAGAGTGGTCGAACTGATCGAGAGCCTTGCCGCGCTGGCCCCGAAGCACAGCGCCCCACCACGCTCGCTGTCGGCCTCCGGCCGGCAGCAGGCACTGGCCCGCGCCCGGCTGTGCTACGACCATTTGGCCGGAACCACCGCTCTGGCCATCACCGACGCGATGGTCGAACGCGGACTCCTGGAGTGGGGACCTGAGCCGGGCCTGACTGGCAAGGGCGCCCTCTGGCTTGCCGAGGTCGGCATCACGGTACCCGCTGGCTCACGCCGGCCACCGGTGCGCGCATGCCTCGACTGGACCGAGCGCCGTCCCCACCTGGCCGGCGCTGTGGGCGCCGCCCTGTCCGCCCACGCACTCGCCACCGGGTGGATGACGCGCATCGGCACCACCCGCGCCCTCCTCGTGACACCCGCCGGCCGCCGGGCACTGCACGACCACCTCGGCCTGCCACCAGCTGAACTCTGATCCTGAACCGGACCTGACCGGGCCACACCGACGCGTGATCAAGCCGGGCGAACAGGACTCTCCCCGGGGCCCTGGGGCCCAGGCCCGTGCTGCCCTCCGCGGGCCTGTGGATTCGGTCCGTCGTAGCGCCCAGAGGGATGCCTACGCCGGTCTGCTCAGCGCGGCGCGCGCGTACGTACGCAGGACCGAGCACAACGCTGCCTCGCGCGAACTCGGACTTGAGGGCGTCCTCCGGGAGTTGTCGAATTCCGAACGGCAGGATCGAATCGTGCGCTTCCGGGCCCAGGCGGACCTGGAACCTGTGCGTCATGCGGTAGCAGTCGTGTCGCTGGAGGGCCCTGAGCACTTGGTACCGCTCGCTGAGGCCATCGAGCAACGCGCGGAGGCTTTCCGACTGGCCGCCTACAGGAACTGGAGCAATTGCGGACGGACACCGGCGGAGCGCAGGGAGCGAAACAACCACCTGCTACGGGCGTACGGGGAGGTCGAGGCCGCGATCCCCGCGTTTGTCACGGCGGCCCGCGCACACCTGAACGGTGTTCCGCCGTCTGCGTGAGGATGGAGCGCCCTAGGCAGCAATGGGTACCCGGGGGCGTAAGCGGTCGTTTCCGCCCCCGTTTCCCATTGGAAGGTCACAAGGAACAGGAGGGCGGCGAGGGCCATGAAAGCGGCGAGCGCCACACCGAGGGCAGGAATCAGTTCCGGGTGACTGGCAGCGATAGGGCCGACGACCGCGGGAAGGGCCCATGGGATCCGGGCCCTTCCCGCGCTCTGTGTCCGTCTACCAGCGCATGCTGAGCTCATCGAGATCCGCACGGCGCTGCTCAGGAAGTTTCGCGGCGCGTTTGCGGGCGTTGTCGAGCCAGGTGCCGAGCCTGACCACCACACTCCCATCAACGCCGCCCTGACGGCCTGTCGGGCCGTTCTCCGTCTCCAGGTGCTCGATGTGCTTCCGGGGCACTCGAAGGTGTCCTTCACGGGCGTGGAACTGTCGTGCCGCGGCGAGGTTGGCCGCCCACTTGGTGTCCTGTGTCTGCTTCACCGGCCGTTCGTCCTCCCCGGCCGGCGCGACCTTGAGGGTGTTCTCCAGGATCCACTGCTGTACGGGCAGGAGCTGCTCCCACCCGAACCGCTGCGCCGTGACCCAGCGTCCGAGGTCTTCGCCCTGGACGACGACGTCGCCGTCGAGCGTGGGGAGTGTGCCGCCGGCCTGGATGTGGTTCTGGACGAGGCGGTAGCAGCGCTGCCACCCGGTCTCCCAGGCAGGGCACCACCCCGGATCGATCGCGTCCAGCTGATCCTGCCGGGCCTCGGTCATCGCCCCGGCCGCCGAGGGGACGGGGAGGCCGGCCGCGCGCAGCTCCGCGACCTGCGCGGCCTTACGGGCTGCCGCCCTCGCGTTCTTCGCCCACACCCCGATCGGATGCCCCTCCCACACCGCGGTGGTCGGAGGGGGGTACGAAGAGTGCACCTCGACGTCGTTCACCCCAGCTCGACCCCGACGCGGGCCCCGAAGCGGAAGTGGCGGCCTGAAGGTCCCCGAGAACCCTCGCCCCGCCGGGGGTAATTCGTAGGCGACCATGGTCCACGGCTGCCTACGCTCCCCCCATCCCAAACTCAGAACTACAGCGGATCAACTCCTTCCTGTCGGCCTTCGCCCGCCGCCAGGCCGCGCGCATCGTCGACCTCCCGGGAGGGTTCGCCGTATATGACGACGCCTTCGCACATTCCCACGAGAACAACCAGGTCATCATCGACACGGCCGTTGATCCCGAGGCACTGCCCGCCATCGCGGAGGAGGCACTGGGGCATCTGCCACACCGACTGATCTCCGTCCTTCACGACGAAGTCGGAATGGCGTGCGCGGAGCCGCTGATCCGGGCTGGATACACCCACTCCACCTATCTGGTCATGCTGCACGCAGGTCCAGTGCCAGTCGGCGGGCCTGCGGAGGAGGTGGACCTCGACGCGATACGTATCCCACTCGCCCGGCGATGGCGGGGCCTCCTTCCAGATGTCGTCGACGAGGTCATACGCCACCTCGTCGACCGACGTGAGGCTCGCCGCCGCGGGGCCGACATCGTTCATTTCCTCGGTGCCCGCACAGAGGAGGGCGAGGTCGCCTCATGGGCCGACCTCTATCTGGACCCGGCAACTGGCACCGCCCAGATCGAGGACCTGGTCACCTCAGAGGCCCACCTCAGGCGCGGCTACGCCGATGCCGTCCTGACCACCGCCTTGCGCCTGGCGGCCGATAGGGACTGCGGTACCCGGTTCCTGACCGCGGATGCGACGGACTGGCCACGACACTGGTACGAGCGTCGCGGCTTCTCCGTCATCGGCCACTCGCACTGCTTCGAACGGGGGTCTGTCAATCGAACGGTGTATCAGGGGTGTTTGGGGTTACTGACGGGGTGCGGAGAGGCGGCGGTCGAAGGTGATGTCGAAGGCGTTCAGCGCGGTCTTCCAGCGCAGGGTCCAGCGGGTTTGCCCCTTGCCGGTGGGGTCGAGGGACATGATCGCCATGTAGACGCATTTCAGGGCGGCCTGCTCGTTGGGGAAGTGGCCGCGGGCCTTGACCGCCCGCCGGATCCGGGCATTCACCGATTCGATCGCGTTGGTCGTGCAGACGATGCGGCGGATCTCGGTGTCGAATCGGAGGAACGGGGTGAACTCCTCCCAGGCGTTCTCCCAGAGTCTGACGATCGCCGGATACTTCCTGCCCCACGTGTCGGCGAGCTCGGCGAATCGTTCGAGCGCGGCCTCCTCGGTCGGCGCCGTACAGACCGGCTTGAGAGCCCTGGCGATCTTGTCCCAGTCCTGGCGGGCGGCATATCGGAAGGAGTTCCGCAGCAGGTGGACCACGCAGGTCTGCACGATCGTCCTCGGCCAGACGGTCTCGACCGCGTCGGGCAGGCCCTTCAGCCCGTCGCAGACGAGCATGAGGACGTCGTTGACGCCGCGGTTCTTGATCTCGGTGAGGATGTGCATCCAGTGCTTGGCGCCCTCGCCGCCGTCCCCGGCCCACAAGCCGAGGATCTCGCGCCGGCCCTCGACGGTGACGGCCAGGGCCACGTAGATCGGCCTGTTGGCGACGGCGCCGTCGCGGATCTTCACGTGGATGGCGTCGATGAACACGACCGGACAGACCGGGTCGAGCGGGCGGTTCTGCCATTCGGCCATGCCCTCGAGGACCTTGTCGGTGATCGTGGAGATCGTCTGGCGGGAGACGTCGGCGCCATAGACCTCCGCGAGGTGGGCCTGGACCTCGCCCGTGGTCAGGCCCTTCGCCGACAGGGAGATGACCATCTCGTCCACCCCGGACAGGCGCTTCTGCCGCTTCTTGACGATCTTCGGCTCGAACGCCCCGTCCCGGTCGCGAGGGACGGATATCTCCACCGGACCGACGTCCGTCAGCACGGTCTTCGTCCGGGTGCCGTTGCGGGAGTTCCCGCCGTTCTTCCCGGCCGGATCGTGCTTGTCATAGCCGAGATGGTCGGTGATCTCGCCCTCCAGGGCGGACTCCAGCAGCCGCTTCGTCAGCTGCTGGAGCAGTCCGCCCTCGCCGGTCAGCTGCAGTCCCTCGGCCTGAGCTCGGGAGACCAGCTCGTCGATCAGCCGGTCATCCACCACCCTCGCCGGCTGCGGCTCTACCGCCTCGCTTATCTGGGCCTCGGCCACGTTCTCACTGGTCATCGATGCATCCTCCTTGATCGGGAGTTACACCGAACGATTTACAGTCCCATTTCGCGGGCCCGGAGCCGCCGGTGGCCTCGTTGAAGACGGCGAGAATGCGGGGGTAGTCCGGGTGTTCGGGCCGGTCGGCCGCGGAGGTCTGGGCAGGGAGCCGGTCAGCGAGCGCGGTGATGGTCTTCCGGGCGATCGCGAGGTGTTCGAGATGGGTCTCGGCGTCCCTCAGCCGGCTCTGCAGTTCCTCGATCTGTGTGCGGAGGTCGTCGGCCAGGGTTCGGGCGGCGTCCTCCTGGGCGTCGAGCGCTTCGAGCAGGGGTTGGATGCTCACATGGTCACCGCCTGCCGGTCGCGACAGGTGGGAGCGTTCGCACTGGTGAGGCGGCGGATCATGACGTGGGTCATCGCCCAGTAGACGCGGGAGGCGGACGAGGAGGGATGGTGCTCGTAGTCGCGGACCGTACGCCGGTGCAGGATTAGGATCCCGTAGGTCCGCTCGAGCCTCCACCGCTTCGGCTGCGGCACGAAGCCCTTGTCCTGCGGGTTACGTTCGACGATCTCGACGTCGATGCCCAGGCTGCACCGTGCACGACGACCTGCTTCTTGAAACCTTGGTCGACCAGTGCCTTCTCGACATTTTCGCCGGCGTGCTCGGCCACCTGATCCAGCAGGGCGATGCCCGCGGCGTTGTCGTGCGTGTTCGCGGCGAGGACGACCACAGCGATGACCAGGCCCGGCACATCTATGGCCAGTCCACGCTTTCGGCCGGGCACCCGCTTGGCCGGATCGAGGCCGGTCGTGGCGGCAGGGACTCCGGCGGCCGCATGGACACTCTGCGTGTCCAGCACCACCAGGGTCGGGTCCTCTAATCGGCGGGCCCGCTCCCTCACCTGGCAGCGCAGGAGTTCATGAATGAACTGGTCGGTCCCGTCGTCCCGCCAGGCCGCGAAGTAGTAGTACGTCGCTCTTCTGCGGGAGGTCGTGCGGGAGATAGGCCCACTGACAGCCGGTCCGACCCTGGTAGAGGATCGCGTTCACGATCTCCCGCATGGCGTAGGCGCCCTGATGACCGCTGACCGAGCGGTGCTGGTCCTTCCATGCACTGATCATCGGCTCGATCAACAACCACTGCTCGTCCGATAAATCGCACGGGTACAGCTTGCGTTCACTCACCACGCCACCCCAACAGACCACGGCCAGCGGACCAGCAGATTCCGCTCTCGCTCACACCGCCAGGCGACCACAAAACCATCCAAATGGCCACGAACCGCCCTCTTAGAGGGCGTTTATGCAGGTCAAGGCCCATATGCGTCTTATGCGAGTGCCCCACTTCAGCATGGCTTGCCCTATAGGCGCTAAATTTCACTCAGCAAGGCACGAACCTCGCCGCCCGTCTCATCCGCTTCTGTTCTCGTAAACCCGTCTGACGTAGAAATTCAACAGAACCTCCCAACCTCCTGCGGAACGGAGCCTTCCGGCTCGGCCGTGATCACGCTGGGTCGTGAGTGAGCGCAAGCCGTACCCGAGCGATCTGTCCGACGCCCGATGGGCCCTGATCGAGCCGACGTTGACGGCCTGGCGAAATGCCCGACTCGAACGCAGACCCACCGGAAGGCCCGCGAAAGTCGACTTGCGTGACGTGTTCAACGCGATCCTCTATCTCAACCGCACCGGAATACCCTGGAAATACCTCCCGCACGACTTCCCTGGACACGGCACCGTCTACTTCTACTACGCCGCCTGGCGCGACGAGGGAATCTTCAACCAACTCAACTACGACCTCACCGCACTGGCGCGCGTAAAGGACGGACGCAAGCCCGAACCGACCGCCTCCGTAATCGACACCCAGAGCATCAAGACCTCCACCAACGTGCATCTGACCAGCCAGGGAACCGACGCCGCCAAGAAGATCGTCGGGAGAAAGCGCGGCATCCTGACCGACACGATCGGCCTCATTCTCGCCGTGACCGTCGCCGGTGCCGGCCTCTCGGAGAACGCCATGGGAATACGTCTCCTCGACCAGGCCAAGAAGACGTACCCGACCATCGCGAAAAGCTGGGTCGACACCGGCTTCAAGAACGCCGTCATCGAGCACGGCGCCACCCTCGGAATCGACGTCGAGGTCGTCAACCGCAACCCAGAGAAACGCGGCTTCCACGTCGTCAAAAGGCGCTGGGTGGTCGAGCGCAGCATCGGATGGCTCATGATGCACCGCCGCCTCGCCCGCGACTACGAGACCCTCACCACCAGCTCCGAAGCCATGATCCACATCGCCTCGATCGACAACCTCGCCAAACGCATAACGGACGAAGCCACCCCCACCTGGCAAGGAACCTACTAGAGCAGAAAGGGCAATCCGCCTAGATCAAACGCCCTCTTAGAGGGCGTTTATGCAGGTCAAGGCCCATATGCGTCTTATGCGAGTGCCCCACTTCAGCATGGCTTGCCCTATAGGCGCTAAATTTCACTCAGCAAGGCACGAACCTCGCCGCCCGTCTCATCCGCTTCTGTTCTCGTAAACCCGTCTGACGTAGAAATTCAACAGAACCTCCCAACCTCCTGCGGAACGGAGCCTTCCGGCTCGGCCGTGATCACGCTGGGTCGTGAGTGAGCGCAAGCCGTACCCGAGCGATCTGTCCGACGCCCGATGGGCCCTGATCGAGCCGACGTTGACGGCCTGGCGAAATGCCCGACTCGAACGCAGACCCACCGGAAGGCCCGCGAAAGTCGACTTGCGTGACGTGTTCAACGCGATCCTCTATCTCAACCGCACCGGAATACCCTGGAAATACCTCCCGCACGACTTCCCTGGACACCGCACCGTCTACTTCTACTACGCCGCCTGGCGCGACGAGGGAATCTTCAACCAACTCAACTACGACCTCACCGCACTGGCGCGCGTAAAGGACGGACGCAAGCCCGAACCGACCGCCTCCGTAATCGACACCCAGAGCATCAAGACCTCCACCAACGTGCATCTGACCAGCCAGGGAACCGACGCCGCCAAGAAGATCGTCGGGAGAAAGCGCGGCATCCTGACCGACACGATCGGCCTCATTCTCGCCGTGACCGTCGCCGGTGCCGGCCTCTCGGAGAACGCCATGGGAATACGTCTCCTCGACCAGGCCAAGAAGACGTACCCGACCATCGCGAAAAGCTGGGTCGACACCGGCTTCAAGAACGCCGTCATCGAGCACGGCGCCACCCTCGGAATCGACGTCGAGGTCGTCAACCGCAACCCAGAGAAACGCGGCTTCCACGTCGTCAAAAGGCGCTGGGTGGTCGAGCGCAGCATCGGATGGCTCATGATGCACCGCCGCCTCGCCCGCGACTACGAGACCCTCACCACCAGCTCCGAAGCCATGATCCACATCGCCTCGATCGACAACCTCGCCAAACGCATAACGGACGAAGCCACCCCTACCTGGCGAGGAACCTACTAGGGCAGAAAGGGCAATCTGCCTAGATCAAACGCCCTCTTACACCGCTCCGAGGACGCGACCGTGTGAACCGGAGGCCGCTAGATGCGTATCCCGAAACCACTCCGCTCCCTGGCCCCGGCACAGCGGCGACGCCTGACCTTGTTGGCGGTCGTGCGCATCCTGGCTACCTTGCTGGGCCTGGTCGCGTTGTACTACCTCGCCCCGCTGCACCAACTCGAGGAGATGTCGGTCCCGATCTCGGCGTCATTGTCCGTCGCGCTGCTGGTCCTTGCCGGAGCCGTGGCCTGGCAGGTCCTTTCGATCTCCCGTGCCGACTACCCCGCCGTCCGGGCGGTCGAGGCACTCTCGGTCACCACACCGCTATTCCTGCTGCTGTTCGCTGCGGCGTACTACATCCTCGCCCAAGACGACCCGGCGAACTTCAGTTCCCACACCCTCACCCGCACCGACACCCTCTACTTCACGGTGTCGACCTTCACCACGGTCGGCTTCGGCGACATCACCGCCACCAGCGAAGCTGCCCACCTGATCGTCACCGTCCAGATACTGCTCGATCTCCTCGTCCTAGGTCTTGGCTTTCGACTTTTCTTCGGAGCAGTCCGGACCGGCCAAGGGCGGCTACCCGACACAGCTACCGACGCACCCTCGTGAGCCCGGACGCCCCGCAATCGGCCAGCAGACGGCACCCGGCGTGGCTGACCACCCCGTGGCCGCCGGACGAGAAGACGAAGCTTGGGGCGCAGGGCGGGGTGTGCACGCAGAAAGTGCCTGTCTGCTGGTATGACAGAGATCTTCGACAGGTCTCATTTTCCCAGCTCAGAAGGAACTTTCGCTTTTCCGATCAAGATCAGGACGCCCCGGCAGGTGAAACGCGCAGGCTAATACTCCAGCCGGACTTCTTCATTCGTGCTGGTCAGCGGCTTGGGTGTGGGGAGTGTAGCGGGCTGGAATGGGGGTGGGGCGGTCTTTGCCGGGTCGCCCCACGAACGTGTGGCCGCGCTGCTTGTAGTGGCAACCTTCCGGGCAGGCCGCTCGCATGAGTGATGTACCAACGGGCCTGTGGGAAGAGGGACTTGCTGAGCTGCTCTTGCGGATCGGAGGACGTTTTGCCCGGGTGGAATCCCGGCGACGGATGCGGGACTACGTCCGTGGGCTCCTTGGCCCGGTGGGCCGCAAGAACGGCTGGCAGCTCGCCGAATACGCCGGCCACGCCACCCCCGACGGGCTGCAGCACCTGCTCTCCCGGAGCCGCTGGGAGGCCGACGAGGTCCGCGACGACCTGCACGCCTACGTCGCCGAGCACCTCGGCGCGAAGAACGGCGTGCTGATCATTGACGACACAGGCTTCGTGAAGAAGGGCACCACTTCCGCCGGGGTCCAGCGCCAGTATTCCGGCACCGCAGGCCGCACCGAGAATTGCCAGATCGGGGTCTTCGCCGCCTACGCCACCTTCCGCGGCCATACCCTGGTCGACCGCGAGCTCTACCTGCCCAAGTCCTGGACCGAGGACCGCGAACGCTGTCGGGCCGCCCGTGTCCCCGACGACCGCGTGTTCGCCACCAAGGGCGAACTGGCGCGGGCCATCATCCTGCGGGCCCTCGCCTCACCCCTGCCCGTCGGCTGGGTCACCGCGGACTCCGCCTACGGCCAGGACTCCCACTTCCGCCGCTTCCTGGAAGACCACCAGCTCTCCTACGTCGTGGCCGTTCCGAAGTCCCAGCAGGTCCACGGCCCGCGCATCGACCACCTCATCAGCCAGGCCCCGCCCGAAGCATGGCAGCGGCTATCCGCAGGAAGCGGCGCGAAGGGCGAGCGCTTCTACGACTGGGCCGCAGCCCGCCTGCCCGCTGTGTGGGAATTCGACGGCGACGAACCCACCCGGCAACGCTGGATGCTGGCCCGCCGCAGCATCGCCAAGCCCGACGAACTCGCCTACTACCTCGCCAGCGCACCCCTGGAAGCCACCGTCGCCGACCTCGTACGCATCGCCGGCTGCCGCTGGAAGGTCGAGGAATGCTTCCAGAGCGCGAAGAACGAATGCGGCCTGGACCAGTACGAAGTCCGCCGCTACGTGGGCTGGTACCGGCACATCACACTCGCCATGCTCGCGCACGCTTTCCTCGCTGTCCTGGCCAGCCAGGAACGAGAAAAGGGGGCAGTGAGCGGGACACACCCGACCTCGTGGACCTCACACCGGCCGAGATTCGACGTCTGCTGGCAGTTGGACCCTACCGCCGTGCTCCGGACCGCGACCACGCGATGACGTGGTCCCACTGGCGTCGCCGCCACCAAGCACGCGCCCGCCGTTGCCACTACAGGCAGCGCGGCCATGCCTTCGTGGGACGGCCCGGCAAAGACCGCCCCACCCCCATTCCAGCCCGCTACACTCCCCACACCCAAGCCGCTGACCAGCACGAATGAAGAAGTCCGGCTGGAGTACTAACGGCAAGGCGATTCTCTTCGTGCTCGCGAATGTGCCGCCGACGAACGTGTCGACGCCCGATGTTCCGTTGGCTCGGCGCTGCAGAGAGTCGGCGTCCGGAGTGCGAAACCTGACCACCGCGAGATAATGGTGGATGAGTCGACTGGACGTCACACGGCCTCCTGGCTGACCAGGCTCATGCTATTTAGTCTCTCCGTGAGTGGAGCGAGGCATGAATCTACCGGCACGAGCACTTAATGGTCGACGCTTCACTGTCTTCGCGGTAAGCCGACAATCGACACTCGGTAATCTATTGAAATTTTCCCATGGTCGTGACCGTGAATTCATGGAATCGCTGAAGGATGCCGAGCTGTGAACTACGTGGTGAGCGTCATATTCCGGGCGATCCCCCTTGCCATGATGGCCGTCTGTGTCGGGTTTGGTCTGTACGTTTGGACTGCAGGAGAGGCGTCCGGGAACTTTGTCGCAGGTCGGGTGGTCACGTTTCTTGGTGCGATCTGCATAGGCCTCTTCTGCACCGCAGCGACCATCATTCGTCAATTGATCGGCCGGTACAACACTCTTGATCGGGTCGTCTATCCGACGATTGGCTACGTGGCGGCGGCAGGGACGGCCGCCTACGGCGCGTACCTTTTCATCGGAGCGCCGAGCAACGGCCTGAACGAGCGATACGTGGCCGGTCACGTCGTCTTCGGACTGGGATTGATCAGCGGTTGCGTGGCGACGGTCGCAACGGCCTCCACCAAGTTCTCGCTCATTCCGAAGAACTCGCAGTCAGCCGAAGGACAACACCGGGTTCCCCCGACAGCCTTCCGTCAGGCCACCGTGCTGGTGCTGAGCGCCATACCCGTCGTGCTGGCGATCGTCGCTTGGTACTACTCGATCGGCAACTTGGCCATGTCGACCACACCAGGACGGTTCACGGTAGGCCACATCACCGCCGGTCTGGCCGCAATCTGCACGAGCCTGATCGCTTTGGTCCTGACCATCCTCCGCCAGGTGCAAAACACGTACGATCAACGGGATCGGATCATATGGCCCTGGCTCGTGATCGCCATGGGATCGCTCAGCATGATCTGGGGTATCGTCGTGCTCGCCGTTGACAACGAGTCCTACTTGACGCCTGGCTTCGTAATGATCGGCTTGGGGCTCGTCTGCTTCAGCATTCTCAGCAAGGTGGGTTTGCTCGCCCTCGTGTGGCGCCGGACGTTCAGCCTTGCCAACCGGGTGCCCTTGGTCCCGATTCTCACGGCACTTGCGTGTCTCTTCCTGGCGGCGTTCGTGTTCCAAGCAGCGGTAGTCGACTCAAACGCGTTCATAGCCGCACGGGTGCTCGTTGGGCTGGGAGCGATCTGCTTCTCGCTCTATTCCATTGTCAGCATCCTTGAAAGCGGCACCTCTTCCAGTGGGTGACCGAATAGCCGTCGGCCCCAAGCGGGTATTCTTCTTGGCCGCCATTATGACGAATCCCTCGCCCGGGGCTTTGATCTCGGGATGACCGCGCGACAATAACGATGGATACGACGAAGACGCGACTGGCTGGCCTTCCGCGGCGTGTTCTTCGCCGAGGAATACTCCGGGACTGTTTGAATCGTCGGCATGACCAAGAGAGACGTTGCGGCCCTGTTCGGCAACCGGTTCCTGACCGCGCCAGCTCCCTCGCAGACCTTCCCCGACGAGGGCATGACCGCGACGGACGCCATGAGGCTGCTGGATGAGGACCTCGTCATGGAGGGCGACCCGCAGCGCAACCTCGCCACGTTCGTCACCACCTGGATGGAGCCGGAGGCGCAACGGATCATCGCCGAAAACCTCCACCGCAACTTCATCGACCACGCGGAGTACCCCATCTCCGCCGAGATCGAGCAGCGCTGCGTGCGCATGCTCGCCGACCTCTTCCACGCACCGGGCAAGACCATTGGATGTCGGACTCAGGGCTCGTCCGAGGCGGTCATGCTCGGCGCGCTGTCGCTGAAGTGGAAGTGGCGGGAGCGGCGCCAGGCGGCCAACCTGTCGGTCGACCGGCCCAACCTGGTCTTCGGCGGCGACGTCCACGTCGTGTGGGAGAAGTTCTGCCGCTACTTCGACGTCGAGCCGCGGATCGTGCCGCTTGCCGAGGACAAGTACACGATCGGCCCGGAGGACGTGGAGCCCCACCTCGACGAGAACACGATCGGCGTCGTCGCCGTCGTCGGCACCACGTTCACCGGCCACAAGGACGACGTCGTCGGGATCGACAAGCTCCTGCGGGAGGTCCGCAAGGAGCGGGACCTCGACATCCCGATCCACGTTGACGGCGCCAGCGGCGGCTTCGTGTGGCCCTTCCTGTACCCCGATTCGAAATGGGACTTCCGGCTCGAGCAGGTCCGCTCGATCAACGTCTCGGGACACAAGTACGGCCTGGTCTACCCCGGCATCGGTTGGCTGGTCTTCCGCGAGGAGTCCGACCTGCCCAAGAACCTCGTGTTCTACGAGAACTACCTGGGCAAGACCGACGCGACGTTCACGCTGAACTTCTCGACCGGCGCGGCGATGGTCCTCGCCCAGTACTACAACTTCGTGAGGCTGGGGCGCCAGGGCTACACCTACGTCATGAAGACGATGCAGGAGAACGCCCGCGCGCTGGCAGACAACCTCCGTAGCAGCGGCCGCTTCGAAGTGATCGGCAGCGACATCGAGCAGCTGCCGCTGGTCGCCTTCCGCCTCGCCGGCAAGCACGCCTACGACGAGTCCGACATTGCCTGGCAGCTCTCGGCCGAGCGCGGCTGGATGGTGCCGGCGTACACGCTCCCGCCCAACGCGGAGCGGGTGAAGATCCTTCGTGCCCTGGTCAAGGAGACCCTGAGCCGCGACCAGATCGACCGCCTGACCCAGGACATCGCCGACGCGTGCGGCACCTTGGATCACAAGGGTGCGACCACCGAGATCGAGCGGGCGCAGGTCAAGCGCGGCACCGGCTACTGACGCCCCCAACCCGGCACGCCCGGGTAAAGACAGTTGAGTGTGACGCCTCGGCATGGACGGTCAGCGCGGCCTGGAACGGAACGCCCCCGCGTCGGCGGGGAGGACATCGGCATTCTGAGCTGGGAGTGGCCGGGGTATCGGCACGTGCGCCGGGCGGTCCAGAAGAGGTGGCCAGACCAGGGGCGGACAGGCCCGCGTCGGTCGGGTACGGGACACGCGCCCGGCAAGAGATACCCCCGCCTGGCTTCGAGGTACGTTCAGTGACGGAGCGGGCGGACGCGCCGCCCGGCCCCCGAGGAGACTGGGGTGAGGAAATGCCGGACGGCCCCCTGTCCAGTGGGCATGACGGCGCCACGCGCGGCAGCCGAACATGACAGGACGTCATCCCACCGATCCCGGCGATCCGAGCAGTCCGCACGGGCCGGAGCCGCGGCAGGCGGCGTACGCCGAGGCCCGCTGGCCGATGGCCGGAGCCGTCATCGCCGCCGCGGTGCTGACCCTGCTGCTGCCCGACGACCTGCGGCTGGGACCCCGCTGGGCGCTCCCTCTCGCCGAAGGACTGCTCCTGGTGGCGTTGATCGCGGGCGACCCGGTTCGGATCAGCCGCCGCTCGGCTGCCATGCGCGCGGTATCGATCGCCCTGGTCAGCGTGTTGGCATGCGGCGCCATCTGGTCGACCGCCCAGTTGATCGACGATCTCATCCACGGTGGCACAGAGACCAACTCCGCCGATGCCCTGCTGCAGGCCGGCGGCAGCGTGTGGATCTCCAGCGTCCTCACGTTCTCCCTGCTGTACTTCGAACTCGACAGCGGCGGAGCAGCGGCCCGAGCCCATCACATGCCCACCACCCCCGACCTTGCCTTTCCTCAACACCTCAGCCCCGAAGTGAAACCCGCGCACTGGCGTCCCCGCTACATCGACTACCTCTACCTCGGATTGACCAATTCCACTGCGTTCAGCCCTACCGACGTCATGCCTCTGGCCCCTTGGGCCAAGATCGTCATGGCCATCCAGTCCCTCGTCTCCCTGGTCATCCTCGGACTCATCATCGCCCGAGCCGTCAACGTCCTCGCCTGAACCCGCCAAGCCCGGAAGACCGTGACCGATGGGGCCACGAGTGTTTTGGCAATGAGGGACGACATCGTGAGTGGGCACGGTCCGCCCATGGGAGTGCCGCACGGCGAACCGCCCCCTCGGGACGTGGAGCTGCGCGCTATGTGTGGACAGCGGTGGGCCCTCGCATCAAGGTCGAGGCAGTCACGGCGTGACCGGGGAGGCGTCGGTCGCAGCCCGGTTATGTCGACCGCCGGGTTCCACGTGTTCGGAGCCTGCACGCACGTCCGGCCCGGCGGGGATCGCGTGCGTCTCGCGAGAGAGGACCGAGGTGGCACAGGCGTCCGTGTGGGAGTTCCTGCTTCTGTGTCCAGGATGGTTCTCAGTTTGGTGTCCGGTCTTGGGCGCCTTTTCGGCGAGAACCGTCTCGTGCCGGGGCGGCGTCAGGAGCTCACCCCGACGGCCAGATCCCGCCAGTGCCCCCGTCTTGGTTCTTGGTCCAGGCCCCGACCGGGTACCCGTCCCAGACCGCAGTCACGGGCGGCAGCGGATGCCCGTGGACGGCCGCCCCGGGAAGGGGCAGTGGCGAGGCCTTCCTCGAACGCGACGTCCTGCTGCGACGACACCATCCGGGCTGGGTGCCGTCACTCCAGGGCCTCAGCTTCCGGTGGGTGGTTGGCGAGGGTGTTTCGGAGCTCGGCATCAGCTCGAAGTCCCTGCGCGGCTGGTACCGCCAGGCCAGGACGGACCGGGGCGAGGGAGCCCCGGGTGAGCTCACCACTGCCGAGCGCGAGGAGCTCAAGCGGCTGCGCAGGCAGAACGCCGAGCGGGCCAAGACGATCGAGTCCTGCGAAAAGCCGCGGTCTTCTTCGCGAAGGAGAGCGATCGGTGAACGCGATGTACACGTTCATCGGGGCGGAGAAGACCACCCACGGTGTTGCTTTCCTCTGCCGCCTGCTGAAGGTGGCCCGTTTCTCGTCCTATGCCCGCTCGCCGCGGCGAAGTCCCGGGCCACGAGAGCAGTCGCCGGTACAGCACGTGGAACTCGGCCGCGGTCAGCTGTGGCGGTCCTGCCGGCCGGGCGTGCATGACCATGGTTCAGCGCCCGTTCTCCGCGTCGAGCGCCTCGTCGAGGGTGATCGCGGCCATGATCAGGGACAGATGGGTGAATGCCTGGGGGAAGTTGCCCAGTTGCTCCCCGCTCGGGCCGATCTCCTCGGCAAACAGCCCTATGTGGTTGGCGTAGGTCTGCATCTTCTCGAAGGTGTAGCGGGCCTGGTCCAGCCGCCCCGCCCGGGCCAGCGCGTCGACGTAGAGGAAGGTGCACAGGCTGAAGGTGCCCTCCGAGCCGCGGAGACCGTCCGGCGATGCTGCCGGGTCGTAGCGGTAGACAAGGCTGTCGGAGACAAGCTTGCGGTCCATCGCGTTGAGCGTAGAGAGCCATGCCGGGTCCCGGGGAGCGATGAACCCGACCCTGGGCATGAGCAGCAGCGAGGCGTCCAGGACCTCGCCGTCGTAGTGCTGGACGAAGGCGTGCTCCTTCTCGTTCCAGCCGCGTTCCATGATCTGCTCGAATACGACGTCCCTCGCCTTGCGCCACCGCTCCAGGTCGGCGGGCCTGCGGAAGTTCTCGGCCAGGCGCAGCCCGTGGTCGAAGGCGACCCACGACATCACCCGGCTGTAGGTGAAGTCCTGGCGACCGCCGCGGGTCTCCCAGATGCCCTCGTCCGGCCGGTCCCAGGCGTCTGCGAACCAGTCCAGCGTTCTGGTGAGCGCCTGCCATCCCTCGAAGCTGGCCTGCTGCGCGATCTCGGCGCCCTGGGACACCGCGTAGAGGGCTTCGCCGTAGATGTCCAGCTGGAGCTGGTCTGCGGCGCCGTTGCCGATGCGCACGGGGAAGGAGCCGCGGTAGCCCTCGAAGTGATCGAGCGTCTCTTCCGGCAGGTCGGGGCTGCCGTCGATCCGGTACATGGTCTGGAGCGGCTCGCCCTCCTTCCCCTTGCGCTCACGCAGCCTGTCCGTCAGCCAGTGGAGGAAGGCGGTGGCTTCCTCGACGAAGCCGAGGTCCAGCATGGCCCGCACGGACAGCGAGCCGTCGCGTATCCAGGTGAACCGGTAGTCCCAGTTCCGCTCTCCGCCGACCTGCTCGGGCAGGCCCGTGGTGGCCGCCGCGATCAGTGCGCCGGTGGGGGAGTAGGTGAGGAGTTTGAGGGTGATGGCCGAGCGGTGCACCAGCTCGGGCCACCGTCCCCGGTAGTGGGACCGGCGCAGCCAGTGCCGCCAGAACAGGGCGACTTCGGCGAACTGCCCGTTGAGCCCGTCGACCGTGGGGGGTGCGGGCGCCTCGCCGCCGGATGCGCAGACGGTGAAGACGGCGCCGCCGGACTCGCCGGCGCTCAGCGTCACCTTTCCGCGCACGTCCTGGCCATCCCGCTCCAGCGGAAAGGTGGCCTGCAGATGCCCGTCGATCCCGGGGGCCCGGAACAGAGCGCTGTTCTCTCCGAGTTCGAGTTCGTGCTCGGCGCGGCCGTAGTCGAAGCGCGGCCGGCACTCAAGGGTGAAGTCGACGGTCCCTCGAACGGCACGGACGCCTCGGACCAGGGTGTGCCGGTCGGTGGCGGTGCGGGTCCGGTCCGGGGGCATGAAGTCGACCACCTCGCCCACGCCGTCCGGCGACAGGAATCGGGTGACGAGGATGGCGGTGTCGGGGTAGTAGAGCTGCTTGCAGGTCCCGTCGGAATGCTCGGGGGCCAGCCGCATGTACCCGCCGCGGTCGTGGTCGAGCAGGGCCGCGAAGATGCTGGGCGAATCGAACCTGGGAGCGGCGAACCAGTCGACGACGCCCTGCGACGAGACGAGCGCGGCGGTCTGCAGGTCGCCCACCAGGCCGTGCTCGGCGATGGGAGGGTAGCGGTCCATTGCGGCTCCGAAGTCTCGGAAGGGATCAATTCTCCAGGTAGAGGTCACCGCTGAGGTGAGCGACGTGCCGGCACGCATTTGCTGCCGCCCTCTGCTGCGGCGTTCACCATCAGCTCTGTTCGATGTGCAGATGGATGGGACCTCGCAGGATGGGGCTGGGCCGGTACGGTGGAGGGTCGGCGACCAGCCTGGGCCGGTTCAGACGGCGTACCAGTTCGGTCAGTGCGATCTGGGTTTCCAACCGGGCCAGCGGGCCGCCGAAGCACAGGTGGATGCCGCTGCCGAAGCCCAGGTGCTGGTTGTCCTGGCGATCGGGGTCGAAGCGGTCGGGATCGTGGAAGCGGTCCGGGTCACGGCTGCCCGAGGCCAGCATGAGCATGATCTGCGAGCCCTTGGGGATGACGGTGTCGGCGACGGTGATGTCGCTGTACGCCGCCCGCCAGGGAATGATGTGCACGGGAGGTTCGTAGCGCAGCAGTTCCTCGACCAGGGGCACGATCAGGTCCGGTTCGTCACGCAGTCGTTGCAGCACCTGCGGGTGGCGCAGGAGCGTCAGCATGCCGTTGGTGATGAGATTGACGGTGGTCTCGTGGCCGGCGATGAGCAGCAGGTTCGCGGTGCTGACGATTTCGTCGTCGGTCATCCGCCCGTCGGGCCCGTCGTCGTTGGCCAGCCGTGTCAGCAGGTCGTCGCCGGGCCGGCCATGACGTTGTTCCAGCAGCCCGCCGAGGTACTCGCGCAGGTCTGTTGTGGCCTGCATGCCGTTGTCCAGTTTCTCCTTCGGGTCGGTCTTGGGGTCGTAGTCGAGCGAGTCGATGATGGCATTCACCCACACGTGGAACTGCGGTTCGTCCTCGCGCGGCACGCCGAGCAGGTGGCAGATCACGGTGACGGGGAACGGGTAGGCGAAGTCGTCGACGATGTCGATCTGCTGTTTGTCCGCGAAGTCGTCGATCAGGCCGCTGACGGTGGCGGTCAGGTCCGGTTCCATGCCGGTCACCAGACCAGGGGTGTGAGGGGGGCCGAAGTGGCGCATCGCCAGGCGCCGCAGGCGGTCGTGCTCGGGCGGGTCGAGGTTGATGAACGACGGCGTGGTACGTGCCTCGGCCGCGGCCATCGGCCGTGACAGGTTACGGACATCTGAGCTCAGGTGCGGGTCGTGCAGTATGCCGGTGAGCTCGCGGTAGGTACTGATGACGTAGCTGCCATCCTCCTGCAGGGCCACCGGCGTCTCGCGCAGCTCGGAGTACAGCGGATACGGGTCGGCCCGGGCCGAGTAATCGAGGATCCGGCGCAGGATGTCGGGCGACTCGGTCGTGGTCATGTCGCTTTCCCTCCTACCGGTGCTGCCACGCGGCCGTGACGCGCCGCTCGCTCGGGTCGTGGCCGGTGACGACCACCGTGGCGCCCTGGGCGAGCAGAGTGGGGCCGGGGAAGTCGACAGGCACCGGCTTCGCGTCGACGGGTTCGTCGGGCGTGGGGCAGGGGGGCGGGAAGGGCGCGGCCGTCTCGATCAACTGCCGGTAGTGGTCCAGCCACTTCGCGTTGTTGAAACTGACCGCCGCGGTGACGCGGCCCTGGTAGCCGTATGCGGCGACGAAGCGGTGGTCGGGCACCGACCCCTGGGTGACGACGACCTCGTCGGCGAAAGTCGGTACACCGACGGACTTGATGTTGACGCCGAACTGGATCGACCAGAACGTCGGGATGGACAGGTGCGGCCAGCGGTCCGCCTGAGCGCTGACCATGTTGTGCGCCGCTACCTGGGCCTGCTCCACGGCGTTGACCCAGTGCTCCAGCGAGATGAGCCGGTACTCGTAGATCGGGTTCGGGCAGCGCGCCACGTCTCCGGCGACGAAGATGTCGTCGGTGATCAGGCCGTTGAGATCGAGGGCGCGGCAACCCGTGTCGCAGGCGATTCCCCATGGGCCTGCCGCCAGTCCCGAGTCGCGCAGCCACTCGGTGTTGCGGATGCCGCCGAGCGCCACCACCGCCACGTCGGCGTCGATGGTGCTGCCGTCGTCGAAGTGGGCGCGGTGAAAGCGCCCCTGCGCGTCGCCCTCCAGTTGAGTGACCTTGACACCGCAGCGCAGGTCCACGCCGTGGGCGCGCTGCATGTCCGCCGCGACATCACCGATCACGGCGCCGAGCGCCCCGACCAGCGGGGCCGGCGCGAGCTCGGCGACAGTCACAGGGATATCCCGCTCGCGGCAGATGGAGGCGATCTCGGAGCCGGTGAAGCCCGCGCCGATGACCAGTACGCGGGAGGGCCCGGCGGCGAGGGCTCGCTGCAGGCCGTCGGCGTCCTCGCGCGTGCGCACGACGAACACTCCGTCCAGGGCCGCCTCAGCCTCGACGAACCAAGGCCGGGCCCGTACCCCGGTGGAGATCAGAACTCGGTCGAAGGGAACCTCGCGGCCGTCGGCGAGATGCACATGGTTGGTTGCCAGGTCCAGCCCGTCGGCGGGCACGCCCAGCAGCCATTCCGCATTGATGTCACGACGTCGCGGCAGCGTGGTGCCCCCGGCCGGCACCCATCCGGTCAGCACCTGCTTGGACAGCGGGGGACGGTCATAGGGCTCACCCAACTCGTCACCGATCATGGTCAAGGATCCGGTGAACCCCTCATCGCGAAGAGCCTCCGCGGCTCGCAGTCCCGCCAGCGACGCCCCGACGATCACGACGCGGCCGTCGCGCTTGAACCCCTTCAGGGTATCGGCGCTGGTCATGACTGCGACGTCCCCACCGGCGCCTCCCGCCCCTCCAACTGGTCGACCAGAATCGCCTGGAGCGGGCAGGCTGCCGCGGCACGTAGCACCTGCTCGCGCTGAGCATCGTCGGGGTTCGGGTTGTACATCAGCGCTTCTTCACCGTGCATCCGGAACGCGTCCGGAGCCAGGAACGCGCACTGCGCATACCCCTGACACCGGGAAAGATCAACGACAACTCTCATCCCGAACTCCATTTCAGGGACACGAAGCTGCGGACCCTGAGGCAGCACCACCATGGCGCCCAAAGCGCGAGGCACGCCTCCGAAGAAGGGAATCGGCTGATACTCACTCCTGCGAATACGAAGGAGTGCACCACGCACGTCAAAGGTCTCCGCAGGCAGAATTGATCACCGCGAAAGCGGACCGGGCATCTGCAAAACCACCCGGAGAACCTGACCTTGCCCTCAAAAGCCTATCCCGCGCACACGGCGTCCGCACCCCGGAAAAAGGGACGTGCGGACGTCCATACTCCCCGGCGTCCGAGGGCTGACCCAATAGGAGAAGTATGCCTCTGAGCTGGGCGGATGTGGCTTGCTGAAGGGGCTGTCCACTGCGATCCAGGAAGCACTCCCGGGGACCTGGAATTGCGGGTCGCCGCCGAGCATGCCCCCTATGCGGGCCCGCAAGAAGGTCTACCGAACGACGTGCGACTACCGAATGACGGCCGTAGCTGCGGCGATCAGGCCTACCCGGGCTGTACGAGAGTGAGGCGTCCCTCCGATGGCCACGTCGAAGGGTGAGGTGGTCCTCAGCCCGATGAGTATCAGGTCGAGGGCCATGGCTGCGCCGTCATTCCCCCCACGGCGTGATCCCCCACCGGACGGTGTGCCGCTCGCCCGGGCTGAGGCTGACGAGCGCCGTGCCGCTGCGGAAGGCGTCCGGCGGGCAGGTCATCGGTTCGACGGCGATCGCGCGACGGCGCTCCCCCGGTGGGAGGGCGTCGCCGGTGTAGAGCTGCACGTAGTCGGCTCCCTCACCGAGCCACACGTCCGTACCGAACGAACCCGACGGATGGGCCAGGCGAACCACGGCCCGCCCGTCCGTGTCCCGGTCGAGGTCGGCGAACGGGGTGTCCAGTCGACGCGCTCCGACAGCCTGCGGCGTACGCAGGTCGTACGGCGTCCCGGCAACCGGCTCGGCGGCCACTGGCAGGCCGCGTTCATCGGTGCGCAGCCACGTCTGGGCGGGGACGGTCAGCACCGACTGGTCGACGACCGCGGTGCCCGCCGTGACATAGGGATGCTGGCCGAAGCCGTAGGGCGCGGCGCTCTCGTCGAGGTTGCGCGCGGTGACAGTTACCTCGAGCCCGCCCTCACCCAGGGCGTACTGGGCCCGGACGTGGAGATGGAACGGGTAGCCCGGCTGCGGCCACAGCGAAGCGTCCAGGACGACCCGGCTGTTGCTCGCCTCCACGACCTGCCACGAGGTCCACCGGAGCAGTCCGTGGATGGCGTTGCCACCGGCCGGCTCGGTGAGCGGCAACTGCAGGTCCTGCGCGTCCCACCGGTACCGGCCGTCCCGGATCCGGTTGGGCCACGGCACCAGGATCTGGCCGCGCCCGGCGATGATCCGGTCCTGTGCAGCGAATCCGTAGACCACGGCGCGTTCACCGACCGAGTACGACCGCAGCGCCGCGCCTAGCTCTACGACGACCGCGCGTTGCGCGCCGCAGCTCAGGGTCAGCTGCCGACCGGTGCGGCTCTCCTGCACGCGGGGCCTCCTCGGTTCGCCCGGCCGACGTCCTCGGACGTGCGGCGTAATTTGGTGGCCTGCGGTCTTGGCCCACTCGTTGGGAGCGTGCGGCTCCGCACCGGCCCGGTCAAGCCCGACACGTTCCTGCCGACCCGATCGCCCGGCACGTTCCCCCACCGGGGCCACAGGCTGCGGAGCAACCGCTCCACCCGGCTGCGAGGTCGGCCGGCCAGCGCACGGGGTGTGCCCCTCCCGGACAGGACGGCAGCTTCAGCTGCCGCCGAGCGCCAAGTCCGACGCGCGGGTGATCTGCGTCGACCCGGCGCTGAAGCACGACAACGCCGATGGTGACGGGCGCCAATGTGCGACGTCTGGAGACCGACCCAACCGGACGCACCGTCACAAACGTCGTGGCCGAGTACGGGAAGGGGACGGCCGAGGCATACAGCGCCGAAATCGTCGTGGTCGCCTGCGGAACGGTCAACTCGGCTCTCCTTCTGCTCCGTTCGGCCAACGACAAGCAGCCCGGCGGCCTGGCCAACAGCCCGGAAGTAGTGGGACACCACTACATGCGGCACAACAACCTGGCGCTGATGGCGGTGTCGAAGGAACCGAACTCCACCAGGTTCCAGAAGAACCGGTCGCTGCACGACAGGTATCTGGGAGCGGACGACTGGGACTTCCCGCTCGGCGGCATCCAGATGCTCGGCAAGTCGGACGCCGACCAGATCCACGGCGAGGCGCCACGCTGGGCCGGTGCGGCCTCGCCCGACATACTGTTCTAGATGCTGGCGCACCACGCCGTCGACTTCTGGCTGTGCGGGAAGCACCTTTGGCTTCTTACCGAGCATCGGCGCGGTGAACCCCTCGCTCACCGCCAGCGCGCGGCGGTCTACCACGGTCACCGCGACGGTGACAGCCGCAGCGCACGAGCAGCGAACCCGCGGCCGAAAATCACCACCCGCCGGTGCGTCACGTGGTTTTGCACAGGGGATCAGCCTCCGGTGGCGAAGCCGGGGAAGAGAGTCATGCCACCGTCGACGTAGAGCGTGCTGCCGACGACGTAGTCGAGCAGGTCTGAGGACACGGCGACGACGGCGTTGGCGATGTCTTCCGGGTCGCCCACGCGGCGGTACGGAATCAGCCGCAGCAGGTCGGCCTCGGCCTCGGGGGTTGACCAGGCGTCGCGATTGATCGGTGTGCGGATCGCGCCGGGTGCAACCGCGTTGACCCTGATCCGATGGGGGGCCAGCTCCTGGGCGAGGGTCTGCATCAACATTCCCACACCACCCTTGGAGGAGGCGTAGTTCACGTGCCCCGACCAGGGGATGATCTGGTGGACCGAGCTCATGCAGATGATCTTCCCTGCCGACCGGGACACCTCTTCCACCACGCCGCGCCGCATGAACTCCTTGGCGGCCTCCCGAGCACAGAGGAACTGCCCGGTCAGGTTGACGTCGATGACCTTCTGCCACTGGGCGAGAGTCATCTCCGTCACGGCCGAGTCCTGCTGGAGGCCGGCGTTGGCCACCAGGATGTCGATGGTTCCGAACTCCTCGACCATCCGGGCGACTATGGCGACCACCTGGTCCTCGTTGGACACGTCGGCCTCGTGGGCGTAGGCGCGAACCCCGAAACCCTCGATCTGCGCACAGACCTTCTCGGCCTCTTCCGCACCGACGACGTAATTCACCACCACGTCCGCTCCGGCCCGGCCCAAAGCAATGGCAGTCGCCTTGCCGATACCCGAGTTGGCGCCGGTCACCAGCGCCTTCTGGCCCCTGAGCAGCTGCGCGGACATCGCCCCACGGTTCTCGTCGGAGTTTCCTGCCACCACGATCTCTCCTCTCGGCGTTTCGGACGGCACGCCCTCAGGGAATGGTCGCTCCTGGGGAAGGCCAGGTGTCGGCGGGCCCGCCAGGACAGATCCAGGAGCCGTCGCACACCCTGCCTCAGACGAAAGCACCCTCGGCCGTAGGCGGGGTAGACCGGCGCGCAACGCAGCTGTATTTCGACCGGGCACCTCACACGGTCGGGTTACGAACTGCCCCCGAACCTTCCCCGGTGGGCCCCATGCGGCCCGCCGGGGCCACGTGCCAGGTGGTCGCCCACGGAGTACAGCATCACAGCTGTCACGGCGGCCCCCGCGAGCGTGCCGCCGAACGCCGGCCACAGCGCCGTACGGGTGCCCGAGGCACTGGTCCCCATCACGGTGATAGTGGCCAGCAGGGCCCACAGGCCGTGGGACAGGTCGAGCGCGCCCACGATCAGCCGGCCGGCCGCCAGGGCCAGCGCGATCCGGACGGCGTTCTGGAAGTACACCGACCGCGGCGTGAGATGGGCCTGCAGGCGGCGCGCGTAGAGCGACAGCGATGACCGGCCTGCGTACCAGAACGGGCCCTGCCAGTCCGCGGGGTCCCGACAAAGGGCGCAGCGGGAGAATCCCCCCTCCGGGGAGACCTCGGGGCGCCGGTTTGTCCTATTGATCAGAAACTCAAAGGGTTCTCGTCCAGGACGTAGCGGACGTGCGGGCCGCCGAGGTAGCCGCGGACGATGTGTGGTTGACGCTGGCGTCTATGGAAGAACCTGCGGGTTTCGGCGGCGAGTTCGGTCTGGTTCCTGGCCCGGTGGGTGTGGGGCAGGCTGCGTTTGAGGTCGGCGTTGACCAGCTCGTCGGGGTTCAGCTCGGGTGAGTACGAAGGCAGGAAGTGCAGCTCGATCTGGTCCTTGTGGCCGGCGAGCCAGGCCCGGACGCTCTTCGAGCGGTGGGCCGAGTGCCGGTCGACGATCAGGTGGACCTTGTGGTCGAAGTGTCCGACGAGCCGGGCGAGGAAGCGGCACATGATCTTCGCGTCGAACGACTCGGTGAAGACCATGAAGTGCATCCGGCCGCGGGTGCTGATCGCGGACATTGCGTTCACGGAGAACCGGTTCCCGGTGCGGCGGACGACCGGCGTCCGCCCCTGCTCACCCCAGGTGCGGCCGGTGACCTGGTCCGAGCGGATCCCGACCTGGTCGCCGAAGAGAACCTCGGCGTTCTCCGACTTCGCCCTGGCCCGGATCGCCGGCCAGGTCTCCTCGTGCCAGAGGCGGACCGCTTCCGGATCCTGCTCGACCGCCCGCTTGTCCGGACGCTGGAAGGTCAGTCCCCAACGCTTGAGGTACTTGCCCACCCCGGGCTCGGTGAAGCGGACCCGGTACAGCTTGAAGATCAGCTCGCCTATCTGCCCCAGTGTCCGCAGTTGACCCGAAAGCCCCAGGTCGGAGGGGATGTGATCGAGGACAGCCTGCCGCACGGCGGCCTGCTCGGCCTCCGACAGGACCTGATGCTCACCCACGCGACGACCCCGCGCGCGGGAGAGCAGTGCGCCCCGCCTGCCGGCCTGCCACTTCGCCCACCAGTTGTCCACGGCCCTGACCGACACCTTGAACAGGGCGGCAACCTCTACCCGGTCCCGGCCCTCCACCAGCGCGGACACTGCCAGCAACCGCACGGCCTCCTGCGCGTCCGGCGACCAGGCCCGCGCATCCCCCACCAGATCACTCACACACCGTCAACGGGCCTGCACCCAAAGCGTTTCGGATCAATAGTGCCTGTTTTTGAACCCCCGTCAGCAGATCAAGGGCCGTCAGCGCAGAGTAAGATCTTTGCGTATCCGGTCGGGGAACATTTCTTTAGATGCCCTGCCTACGGCACCTCGTTGAGCCGCTCCATGCGGAGCGAATCGTCTGGAAATGGACTTCATTCGCCACCTTTTCGCAGGCATCCTCAAGGGGGAACGAAAGGACTTCTGGATGCGTACCTCATTCGTAGCCCGCGCCCTCACTGCTGCCGGTGCCGCCGTAGCGATGCTTACCGTGGCCGTGCCGCAGGCGCACGCTGAAGGCTATTTCAAGAGCTACTGGAACAACGCGTGGGCCCAGAACAGGAGCCGCACGTGGACAGACAACAATGCTGACGGGACCTGGACTACGTTGCGTCTCACGTCCTGCCGGGTGAAGCATGCCGCGAGTGTCACGGTCGTCATGGTGCTCACGAAGGAACGCGTCGGGCCTGATCAGAGCCGGGGCAAGAGGACTTTCCACTGTACCAACTCGTCCACACAGAATTGGGGACGGCAGCCCAAGGGCAAGTACCACTTTACGATCGCCAGCGTTAACGGCAGCGCCAGCACGATCTTGCAGAGCAGTACAGTCCAGACCTGGTACTGACGTCGCCCTGGTAGCAGTAGTCCGGACCGACACCACTCCGTTTGCGGTGCAGAAACGGGAAGACTCCCGACCGAGTGGGGCGGGGTCTATGCCCTGGTGAGCCGCGGAGCTCATGGTCGCGGTGGCCGGGACCACCGCCGGATTGATCAGTCCCGTTGCCCTTCGCGGGAGGGCGGTTGTCCGCTGCGGCGAGAGGACCGGCGGGTGATACGCCTGGTCATGAGGGTGATCGCGGCCCAGGTGATGAGCGATTCCGAGTGCTGGATGACCGTTCGTAGTCGCGGGCATGGCGGCGGGCGTGCATGACCCAGGCGTGGGAGCATTCGACGACCAGGTCAGCCGCTTCCATGCGTACCCTCCACCCGTATGACAGCTGTGGTCGGTAAGGGCCCTACCCCTTCCTCTTCGACTTGACCACCACTGAGCACTGCGCATCGTGAAGCTGCAGGTCACGGGTCTGGTGTGCGTACGGTTCGGGATGCTCGTGCTGGTCGCGGGAAACTCGACGACCTGGCGGACGGCATCGTCACCCCCGTGACCGTGAAGCGCGGTCTGATGGCGCGGCTGCATTACCTGCCCCGGACCGACCACAGCCGTCGGGCGGCCCGGGACGCCGGGCTCACGGTGACCGACCGGACGTTGAAGGCGTGGCTGGAGGGGCGGCGCCGGCCGTCGAACGCCAACCTGGAGCGCATCGATGCGGTCTACCGCCAGGTCCGCCGCCAGAACACGTTGCCCGGCACCTCCTGCGATGCCTGAACGCCGGCGGCGGGACGCGGGTGGAGATCCATCCGCTGAACCAGTCGCAGGTGCCGCGTCCGCTCCAGCGGGTGGTGGAGTACCGCGCGATGAACGTCCGCCGCTGGGACCGCATCGTCGATGCCTGGTCGGCCGGCGACCAGCAGGGCCTGGACGACGCCTGGGAGGACGTCATCGTCGACCTGGGATCCCAGGTTCAACATCGCCGCCAGCGGGCCCGCCCAGGGCCTGCGGCCCCTGCGCGACCCGGACGAGGCCGACCCTGCGGACGAGGACCAGGACGAGGGCTGATCCGCGGTGTCCCGCGCAAGGCGCCCGCTTCCCCAGGGCCTGTCACAGGCGGCCAGTAGCCTCTCGCCATGCAGATAGCGCTAATGATCTACGACGGCTCCGCACCGGCCGATTCCGACGTCTCTCGTACCGGGGGCGTGCCGCTGGCTCCTGCCGGATTCGCCTGGCCCCTGTGCGGCTGTGGGGGACCGCTTCAGTTCTTCGCCCATCTCCCCGTCGAGGACGGTGTCCTGTCGGTGTTCCTGTGCCAGAACAACCCCGGGGCGTGTGCGTTCTGGGACGCGAGCTCCAGCGCGAACAGGGTCTATCTGTTTCCCCGGGAGGAACTGCGGCCGGTAGCCGTACCCGAGGCGGGATTGACGCTGCTGCCGGCCACCTCGGCCATCCGCACCCACGTCGTGACGATCGACCCCGAAGATGCCTGCGACGAGGAAGGGATCGATGGCGCCTACGACCTTGCCCGCTCGGGATGGAAGTGGGAACCCGAAGAAGGATTCGGGAAGCAGCGCGAAGTGCTCGGGTCGCTCGGAGGCAGTCCCTCCTACCTTGAGGACGACCGCCTGCCCGTGTGTCCCTCCTGCACCGGCACGATGGAGTTCGCGGCACACCTGGAGGAGGGGATAACCCGGGAGACCGCGATGAAACTCGGCGGTCAGCTGGGCTACGTCTTCGTCTGCCGCCCTTGTCGCGAGGGAGCCTTCCTCACGGACTGAGGGCCACTGCGAGGGGCACTGACGGTGATGCTGTCGCCGGTTCGAGACGCCGCAGAGCGCCTCTGGGGCGGAGCCGGTGCCGCCCGTGCGCGGCGTTGCGCCAGAGGGGCAGGGCGAGTGCGGGTGCGAAAACACGGTGCTCCCTGGGCGTGCACAGCCCGGATCCTTCCGGACCTCGGCTCGCAGTGGGGTGGGGGCGGGGTGGGCGGGAGCGCCTTGGGGATCGGTGGCCGGCCAGTCCCTTCTCGCGCGTCGGCGGGGCCGCGCGCGGGCCGGGCCTGGTGCCCGGCCGTTTCTGAAGCGGAGCCGGAGCGCTGGCGGCGCACAGCGGCTCTGGGCGTCAGGCGCCCTCCACAAGCGCCGCGACTGGTTGAGTAACTAGTTCTGTGTTCCCGTGTCCTGCGCTGTGTCGCAGGCTGTGCCCCTGAACGTGCACTCGTGAAATCACGTAATCGAAGAGGGGAGCGGCGCTGATTCCCAAAGGGATCGGTGATGGTTTTTGACGCACCTTCGGGAGCGGAATTGCTGGTTGGTGGAGCCGAATTCAGTTGCTTTTCCGGGTGTCCAAGAGTTGCCATTTCTGATGGTGGGTGAGTTCGGGGGAGCGGGGTTTTTGAGGGTGTGTGAGGTGGCTCAGGTGGTGCGTGCTGATTCCCAATCTCATCTGGGGTCAGATTTTGACGCACTGTCTGAGTGGGCATGGTGGGGGAGGGGTGGGTGCCCGGCCCGTTCCTTACGTTCCGTTCCGACCGAGGCTACCCCGCCACCTAGCCAGCCGCCCGCATAGCGGGCCCTGATCAGGCGCGGAGCGGCTGATCCTGATCCGCCTTGGCGGGTCGTCATGGGTGGCGCGGAGCGCCGACCATGACCCTGTGCCACGGAGCGGCACAGCAACCCGAGTTGCGAAGCAACTCGGGAGAGTGCCGCGTAGCGGCACCGCGTCGTGTCTGCGAA